>CAWGJZ010000010.1:0-19043 GCA_963823145.1 uncultured Acidobacteriota bacterium | reverse complement strand
CGGAGAAGCGAGCGTCAAGCAGCCGAGAGGGCCGGTAATGGTCAGTTTCCGATTACCCCTGCACTACCTCAAGGTTGGAACCTCGTCGTCACGAGCATTTAGATTCTTTCTACTCACTCAAGCATGTGTTTCCTTTTGTCCTATTGCGCTCTAAAGAGGGCGAGTGGTATCGTCATGTTGGTATCCAATAGGACGACTATGCTTCACAAGAACGCACTACGAGCGTGGTTTCGGCGACTGGCAGGGCTATTTGGCAAGGAACGGCGGGACCGCGAACTGGCGGATGAAATGGAGAGCCATCTCCAGATGCACACCGAAGACAATTTGCGCGCGGGCATGACGGCAGAAGAGGCGCGGCGGCAAGCGTTGATCAAGCTCGGCGGCGTCGAGCAGACGAAAGAGAATTACCGCGATCGGCGCGGTATTCCGCGGCTCGAAACGTTGCTACAGGACGTGCGCTTCGCTTTGCGCATGCTGGCGAAGTCGCCTGGCGTTACGTTTGTGATCATCGTCACGATCGCTCTGGGAATCGGCGCTAACACCGCTATCTTTGGGATCGTGAATGGCTTCCTGTTGCGTCCCTTGCCAGTGAAGGACCCGGAACAGATCGCTGTCTTAGCTATTCAGCAGAAGGATGCGCCGGTCGGGTCATCAGGGTTCGCCTATCCTGAGTTCGTCGATTTCCGCGAGCAAGCCAAAAGCTTTTCCGACATATTCGCAATTGTCCTGAGCAATGTGCAGTTGGCCTTCAAAGGCGAATCCGAGCAATGTTTCGCGAACTATGTTTCGAGGGGCTTCTTTACGGCGCTAGGGGTGACGCCAACTGTAGGGCGGTTATTTCTTCCGAGCGAGGGCGAGACGCCGGGCGAACCTTTGACCGCGGTCCTTGGATATTCTTATTGGCAGAAGAGATTCCACGGCGACGCGGGCGTCGTCGGGCAGCAAGTCGAGATCAACGGCAGGCCTGCAACAATCATCGGCGTGGTGCCGCGGCGATTTCAAGGCATGTATTCCATCGCGGAGATGGACGTGTACCTCCCTCTAAGTGCAATCAGCACCGAGATCGCCCCGAATCTATTTTGGAACAATCGCGACCAAAGAAGAATGCTGGGCTTCGGAAGGCTAAAGCCGGGAATCAGTCTGCGCCAAGCGCAGGATTCTCTCGATGTGATCGTGTCGCGTCTTGCCGCTCAATATCCGGCCACGGATAAGTGGTTCACGGTTCGTGCGGTTCCCGAAAAATTGTCGCGGCCCATTCCATATGCAAACAATGCATTCGTGGCGTTCTCGGGCCTGTTCATGGTTCTGGCTGCGTTCGTTCTGCTGCTCGCATGCCTGAACGTGGAAAACATCCTTCTCGCACGCGGCGCGTCCCGCCAGCGCGAGATGGCCACTCGCGCGGCGTTGGGGGCCGGGCGCGCGCGCCTGATTTGTCAAATGCTCACCGAAAGCGTCCTTCTCGGCTTTCTCGGCGGAGTCGCCGGGCTGATCCTGGGAGTGTGGGTGGATCACTTAACGAGTTCGCTTCGTCTGCCGACCATTCCATTGCACGTGGATGCCACCTTCGATTGGCGGCTGTTTGCTTTCGTCATTGGATGGGCGCTGGCAACAGGAATCATTGTGGGACTGCTTCCAGCGCTGCAAGCGTCCAGGGCAAACTTGAATTCGATGCTGCACGAGGGCGGGCAGAGGAGTTCCTTCAGCGTAAGTCATGCTGGTCCGCGCAATGTTCTTGTGATTGCGCAGGTGGCGGGCTCGTTTGCCCTCTTGATCGCGGCCGGACTATTCGTTCGAAGCCTGCAGAGCGTCCAGAGCTTCCACCTCGGTTTCCATCCGGACCACGTGCTCAACGTAATCATGGACCCACATGAGGCGGGCTACGACGAGACACGCACGACCACGTTTTATCGGGAAATCGAATCCAGAGTACGCGCTCTTCCGGGAGTTGAATCCGCAAGCCTCGCCTCCTACGTGCCGATGGGCGGGTTTCCCAGCAAGGCTTCGATTTTCGTCCAGGGCCGCCCGACACCTCCGGGCAAGCACGCTCCGCTTGTGCTCTTGAACAGGGTCGATCCGCCTTACTTCGAAACGATGCACGTCGTACTCTTCCGCGGCCGCACTTTCCTGGATGCGGACAACGAGGCCGCTCCACCCGTCGCAATCATCAATCAAACGATGGCCTCCGATTTCTGGCCGCACGAGGACCCTGTCGGGAAATACTTCCGCATGAATGATGACGCGACGCCGCTCATCGAGGTCGTCGGCGTGACGGGTGACGGCAAATACGTGACAGTCAACGAGGACGCGCAGCCATTTTTCTACATTCCGCTGGCGCAAAGCTTCGCATCCAAGCGCGCGTTGCAGATCCGAACGCTCGTCCCGCCCGAATCGCTTGCCGGGCCGGTGAGGGAACAGATAAGCGAGTTGGCCCCCGACCTTTCCATCATGGACATCGAGACGATGAGCCGATCGCTCAATGGAGCATTGGGCTTTCTGGTGTTTCGGCTGGCGGCAGTTTTCGCCGTCGTCATTGGAATGATCGGACTGATTCTCGGAGTTGTCGGCGTGTACGGAGTCGTGTCCTTCACGGCAAGCCAGCGGACGCGCGAGATCGGCATCCGTTTGGCGCTCGGCGCAAATTCGAGCGACATCCTTCGCCTGGTCTGGAAGCAGGGCGTACGCCTTGTGATCGTCGGCATCGTGGTCGGAATGATTGCGGCGTGGTCGCTGACCCAGGCAATGGCCCACATGCTCGCGGGCATCAGCCCCGGCGATCCCTTGACTTATATAACCGTCACGGTTCTGATGTCGGCGGTGGGCCTGCTGGCGTGCTGGATTCCGGCACGGCGGGCGATGCGCGTTGATCCCATGGTGGCGCTGCGGTACGAGTAATCGACGGAACGGCGCGATAGCTTCCGGATTTTCGGCTACTCGGGAATTGACCGAAAAACACGATTCGCCGTCGCCGACTTCGACGTATAGTCGGCTAACCGGAAACTGACCCACTGCGAGAGGGCCGGAAGCGTCAACTTCCAGCCCTTCGTCGAGTCTAACTTTTCATTCCTTGATGGGGGCTGAACGAATTAGGCTTGGGCCTGCAGGATTTCGCCGGGGAGCCTGCTGATTCTGGATCTCGCAGCCGAAAGACCACGCTGAAGGTCGGACGCTTTCCGCGACTTTCGCTCCGGCAGATCAGTGGTTTTCATTCGCTCGATGCGGATGCCGAGAGTACGCTCCAGGGCGAGCAATTCCCCTCGCTGATCGGCTCCGAAAAGAGTGGAGGCAAGACCCTGTGCGCCCGCGCGGCCGGTTCGGCCGACGCGGTGAATGAAATTTTCGGCCAAGTCGGGGAGATCGTAGTTGATTACGTGTGCGATATCCTGAACATGAATGCCGCGCGAGGCGACATCGGTGGCCACCAGAATCCGGTGGCGGCCTTGTTGAAAGCCCGCGAGAGCGGCATTTCTCTGCGATTGCGAGCGATCCCCGTGGATCGCGGCCGCGGAGAAACCTTCGCGGCTGAGACTCAGAGCGAGGCGCTCGGCCCCACGCTTGGTGCGCGTAAAAATGAGACAGCGCCCGGATTCCTTGGCGAGTAAGCGTTCGAGGAATTCCTGTTTGCGATCAGAGGCAACTTCGAATGCTTGCACGCGCACATTCTCGGAAGGCTTCAGAGTCGAGCCAAGCGCTACGCGTACCGGTTGGCGCATGTAATCGTGAACCAGATGGGCAACGGACGCTTCGAGCGTCGCGGAAAAGCAGAGCGTCTGCCGATTTTTCGGCAGAACGGATACGATTCGGCGAATTGCCGGAAGGAAGCCCATATCCAGCATGCGATCGGCCTCATCCAGGATTAGGACGCGCAGAGTGCTGAAATTCACTAGCTTTCTATCGAGGAAATCTTCGAGCCGGCCTGGAGTGGCAACCACCAGCCGTGCGCCACGGCGCAGCGATGTGATCTGCTGGCCCTCGGAAAGGCCGCCGACCACCAGAGCGGCGGGCGGAAGCTGCTTGCCGCGCAGGGCGTTGTACTGCTCGACCACCTGCATGGCGAGTTCGCGCGTAGGAACGAGAGCGAGTGCCGCTATCCCTGGTGTGTCGTGCTGGAGCAACTGTTCCATCACTGGAATCAGGAATGCGAGCGTCTTGCCGGTACCGGTCTGTGCGGTGGCAAGCACGTCTTTGCCGGCAAGCGCGTGCGGAATCGCCGCAGCTTGCACCGGGGTGGGGATTGAAAAGTTTGCGGACGACAGACGTTGTTTGCTGTAGTCCGAAATTGGTAATTCTGAAAAATTCTGCATTGTCTAAGTGTTTTCTTTGGAAGCTGCGAGATGCAACCCGCCAGATAGAGTCCTAGCGAGCAGTCTAAACTGCAGTTCCATTCCTTGTTTTAAATTACGCTGAAGACTTCGGATGGGACTAAAGGCGGGGCATTCTCAGCAGATAACCGACGAGAGCAACCACACCACACAGCCGCTGTATTAAGCGCGAAGCCACTATACCACAGATCGTGTGAGTTGATAACCCCCAGTTCTCAACATACAATAGCCGCGATTTAGGCAGGGCGGGCGCTTTGGGTTTCGCCCTTTTCAGAAGCGGCTAGTTGGGGGCAACATGCCAGCCACATCGCAGAGGGTTTACGTGGGGCCAGGCGAGAAAGTGCCGGAAGCCGGGCGCCTGGTAGTTGACGTCGGCGAGACGACGATCGGGATCTTCCGCGTCGATGGCAAACTTTACGCCTATCTCAACAAGTGCGCGCACCAGGGCGGGCCGGTTTGCCAGGGGAAGATTATTCCGCGCGTGACCGAAGTGATTGATGGCGGCGGCGAGAGCCACGGATTTGCGTTCGATGAATCGAGCCCGCATATCGTCTGCCCGTGGCACGGCTTCGAATACGACATCAAGACAGGCGTACATCCAGGGCGGCCGGTGGCCCGCTTGATCCGAGTGCCGGTGGAAGAAGCGGCCGACGGGATTTATGTCAACGTCTGAGAACGCCGCGCGATTGACGGCCCTGGTGGCGCAATTAAGCGAAAGGATTGAGGAAACTGTGAAGGCGGGCGAAGTGGCCGATGTGCCGCTGCCGGATGTAACCGCACTGGTAAGCGGAGCGGTGAAGCTTTACGCGACCTCCGCGGAAGAAGCCGAATCGGATGTGCCGGTGATCGATGCCACGGTTTCGACCACCGAGGCTATGGTGGTCGCGTGCGCCTTGCTGCGCGCGCACCATTTGAACCCGTTCGATCTGGCGCTCTGGTTTTCGCGCACGGCGGGAAGCAATCGTTGAAAGTTCCACAAGTGGACGAACTGGTGAGGGTCGCACAATGAGCAAAACCGACGTAGCAAACGGCGTGAGCAGCGCCACCGAACACAAAGTGCAGCAGATCACCACGCGCACCGACTCGCGCGAAATACTCGCGAACGCGCGCCAGGATATCGAGCGCTACCACCTGCACGACTATTTCATCGTGGACGTGGACGCGCATCACGTCGAATTTGACTCATGGGCGGAAATCCTGCAGCGCCTTGAAAACCCCGTGTTGCGGCACAACGCAATATCGATGACGCAGCACTGGCCCAACGCGAAGCAACTGGCGTTCAGCAATCACCCGGTCGGCCTCACATTTCAGGATGTGTTTGGCCGCATCCCGCATCAAGCCGAACTCGGCGAGTACGTGGAGAAAACGGACGAACATCGCGATCTGACTCTGGTGCGTCGCGCGATGGATTCGATGGGAATCAAAATGCAGGTAATTTTCCCGCAGCCCATGCTGGAAATGGGCCTACATCCCGAGCCGGACATTGTTACTGCGATGACCTTCGCCTACAACCGCTGGTTCACAGACACGATCCTGCCGCGCGAAAAGCGCGTGAAAAGTTTATTGTGCATGCCGTTCCACGATCCCGAAGCATGCATGAAGACGATTCAAGAATTTGGCGAGAAACAAGGTGTGGTCGGCTTCATGATTACCAGTCAGCGCCATGCGAGCGTCCACAAGAATATGTACATGCGGATTTACAAGGAACTCGAAGAACGCGGCCTGCCGCTCGCGTTTCACGCCGGCCCCACTTGGGGCGACTCGATGACGACCACGATGAACCGCTTCTTAGCGGTGCATTCGATGTCGTTCGTCACCTGCAACATGATGCACATGACGAATTGGATCGTGAACGGCTTGCCCGAACGCTTTCCCAAGCTGAAAGTAATTTGGATTGAGAGCGGGCTGGCGTGGGTGCCGTTCATGATGCAGCGGCTCGATCACGAATACCTGATGCGGCAGTCCGACGCTCCGCTATTGAAGCGCCTGCCCAGCGAATACATCGCGGAAATGTTTTTCACCTCGCAGCCACTGGAAGTGACGATGCCGCACATGCTGGAAGCGACGTTCAAGGCCGTGCGCGCGGAGACGCAATTGATGTACTCCTCCGATTGGCCCCATTGGGACTTCGACGTTCCCGCGCGAATCGCGGGCCTGCCGTTTCTGAGCGAGCAAGCGAAGCGCAACATTTTGGGCGATAACGCGCGAAGAGTTTTTCGGCTTTAGCCGAGCATTCGCAATTCAGGTTTCAAAACTGTTCCAGAATTCCGATCCGGACAAATATCCCTCAGAGGAGAATCAACTATCATGCACAAGGTACTCGCTTTATACCCGCAGCCGAAAGATCCAGCGCACTTCAAAAAATATTACGAGGAAAAGCATCTGCCGCTCGCGGCGCAGATGCCCGGGCTCATCTCCAGTCGCTACACCTTCGCGGTGGAAGGTGTAGGAGCCGCATCGCCTTACTTCTGCATTTGGGAGGGCGAATTTGCGGACGCAGCGGCGATGGGGGCCGCGATGCAGTCGCCCATCGGCCAAAAGGTCGCGGCGGACGTGGCCAACTACGCGACGGGCGGCGTCACGATAGTGCACTTTGACGCGCAAGCGCTGCCACCGAAGGAGGCCTCGGCGGATAAGAAAGAGGATTTCGCCACTGGTTTGCAAATTCGGCGAGACATGTTCGGCCCGGCGCTTTCCGATAAGGTGATGGAGTCGGCCACGGATTTCACGCGGCCGCTGCAGGAGATGGTCACGCGCTATTGTTTCGGTGAAGTGTGGGCCAGGCCTCTGCTCGACCGCCGGACGCGCAGCATGCTTACCATGGCGCTGCTCGTCGCCTTGAACAAGCCGACTCAACTGAAGGGGCACGTGCGCGGCGCGGTAAAAAATGGCCTCACCAAAGATGAAATTCGCGAGGTGCTGATGCACAGCATGATCTATGCAGGAGTGCCCGCGGGTGTTGACAGCTTCAATCACGCCACGGAAGTGCTGAAGGAATTGGGATTGGAGTAGGGAGCGAATAACGCCATGCGCGTAGGCTTTATTGGCATCGGAAACATGGGCTGGCCCATGGCCGGTCATATTGCAGCGGCTGGCCACGAGCTGACGGTGTTCGATGTGGACGCCGATCGCAGAGCCCGGTTCGCGCGCGAGCACAATTGTCGCGGGGCATCGAGCGTGGGCGAGATCGCGGCGAACGAGATTACCGTCACCATGCTACCCACCGGCCAAATCGTCAGGCAGGCATTGCTCGAAGACGAGGGCGGCGCTTTTGCCAAGGCGCTGCGCCCGGGCGCGCTGGTGATCGACATGAGTTCGTCGGAGCCAATGGGAACGCGCGAGCTTGGAAAAGTTTTAGACCGTGAGGGAGTCGTTCTGATCGACGCGCCAGTCTCAGGTGCCGTGCCGCGCGCGAAGACCGGCACGTTGGCCATCATGATTGGCGGAGACGATAAGAAAGCGATCGAGCGCGCCAAACCGCTGCTTTTGTCCATGGGGAAACAATTGTTCGAAACTGGACCGCTTGGCTCCGGGCATGCCATGAAGGCTCTCAACAACTACATCGCGGCCGCGGGATACACGGCGGTGGCGGAGGCGCTGCTGATCGGCCAGCGCTTCGGGCTCGATCAGAATGTGATGGTGGATATTCTGAATGTTTCCACAGGGCGAAATTTCACCACCGAGGTGATGATCAAAGAGCACGTGCTCGGCGGAAAGTTCGCCACAGGGTTCGCGCTCGGCTTGATGGCGAAAGATGTGAGGATTGCTGCTGACCTGGGCGAAGCAGTGGGACTCGATGCTCCGGTATCGCGTCTGGTGAGCGAGCGCTGGGCGGCCGCGCGCGACAAGCTGGGCGCGACGCGTGATACGTCCGAGGCCATCTTGGGATGGAAGGACGACTTGCCAGATGAAAAGCGCTGAGATTCGTGCGGTTCTGAGCAAAATGGCATTCGTGTCTCTGCTTGTTGTGGCGCCGCTTGTTTCTCCCGGCCCTTGCTTGGCGCAGCAGAGCAACGGCACTTCGGGATGCTCCACCACTTACGAGGATCACAATCAGACTGACTACGGCCCTCTGAAAGTAACTGCTGTGCAAGGTGGCACTAAAATCTGGGTGGGAGATCAAGTGTTTCCTGGAGTTCCAGGGGCTTGTCTGATCCTTTTCTCTGAGAAGGGGCACAAACTCGTCGCCAGTATTAAGACTGATGAGGATGGCAGTTTCGAGCTAAGGGACGTTGCGCCGGGACGGTACCGCTTGCTTGCGCGGGGCGGGGGCTTCTGCACGGCGAATATTCCAGTTAAGGTTGTCAAATCTTCGCATGATCGCACGTCAGGAATCCTAGTCTATTTCTTACCCGCGGGCATCGACAGGTGTAGTTACGGCGAAAAATTATTGTTCGTGCCTACCAAACACGCGGCTGGGGCACATTGACTAGGATGTGAGGCTTAGTGAAAATCGTGGGACACGGTTTCCGCGTTCATGATTGACAAGGGCTGGACGCGCTGAGCTTTCACCGAAATCACATTATCCTGATTTTGTAGCGTTCCTTCGATCAGCAAGAATGAATGATGGACCACAACAGTTTGATCCATTTCAAATAACTGCGGAGTGATGATCGCATTTGCAATTCCTGTCTCGTCTTCCAGGCTAAGAAAAACAAAACCGTGTGCGGTGCCGGGACGCTGGCGCGCGATCACAGCTCCCGCCACGCGCACATGCATGCCATCCGGGAGTCTTGCAAGCTCGATGGCCCGGCGCACTCCCTGCTTGTTCATTTCGGCGCGGCGATAAGCCATGGGATGTGGCCCTACGGTGATTCCTGTGCCGCGAAAATCGGCGGCGAGCCTTTCTCCGGCGGTCATCGGCAGCAGCGGAGAATCTTGAAAGGCAGGCGATTCGTTCTGAATCGCGTGTGTTTCACATGATTCGGAATTATCCGATTCGCAAAATGTTTCTTCTGATTCCAGAAGAGGCCCAGCAGGACGAGCGGCGCGCTCTACTTGCCAGAGAGCGTCGCGGCGATGGATGACGCGCCGGTTGGATACAAAATTCAAAGCGCCGATTTCGGCAAGCCCAGTCAGTTCGGATTTCTGTATTTCGGGGATGCGCTGCTTCAGATCGTCAATCGATGCGAACTTCCGAAGTTCGCGCTGGCGCACAATTTCCAGCGCAATCGCTTCGCGCAAACCCTTCACATAGCGCAATCCCAGCCGCAGCGCGAACCCGCCGGAAATCTTTTCCAGAGTGCAATTCCAATCGGAGCGCGTTAAATCAATGGGCTTGCACTTTAATCCGTGGCGCTGCGCGTCTTTCACCAGCGTTGCGGGATTGTAGAAGCCCATCGGCTGGTTATTCAGCATCGCGGCGGTAAATGCAGCCAGATAGTGGCATTTCAACCATGCGCTGGCATACGCGATCAGCGCAAAGCTGGCGGCATGCGATTCGGGAAATCCGTAGAGGGCAAAAGAAGCGATCGACTGAGCAATTTTGTCCTGCGTCTCTCCCGTGATTCCTTTGGCCTGCATTCCGCGTCGCAGCTTGATCTCCACTTCCTTCATCCGCGCTTCGGAACGCTTGAAGCCCAACGCTCGCCGTAGCTCCTCGGCTTCGCCGCCGGTGAATCCCGCTGCAATCATGGCCATGCGCAGCAATTGTTCCTGAAAGAGAGGTACTCCCAAAGTGCGCGCCAGCACGCGCTCTAGTGAAGGGTGAAGGCACTCGGCAGCCTCTCGTCCCTGGCGGCGCTTCAAATAAGGGTGAACCATTTTCCCCACAATTGGCCCGGGACGAATAATGGCCACTTGCACGACGATGTCATAGAAACATTTCGGACGCAGACGCGGCAGGCACGACATTTGCGCGCGGCTTTCGACCTGAAACATTCCGACCGTATCCGCCTTTTGTAGCGCCGCGTAGACGGCTTTGTCATTTGCCGGCAGACGACCCAGATCGATTTCTTCTTCGTGGTATTCGCGAATCATTTTCAGGGAATCTTCGAGCACGGCCATCATTCCGAGCCCGAGCAAGTCCACTTTGACGATGCCCATGTCGGCGCAATCTTCCTTGTCCCATTGCACCACCACGCGGCCGGGCATGGTGGCGGGCTCCAATGGAACTACAGAATCCAATTGCCCCTGGCATACCACCATTCCACCGGAATGCTGCCCCAGATGGCGCGGCAAATCCTGAACTGCTTGGCAAAGTCCGAAAAATTTCCGAATGCGTCGATTCTGAAGATCGAGGCCCGCGTCGCGGAACTGCCGATCGAGCGTGTCTGTCGGTCCTTTGTACTCCCAAGAGCCGACCAAACTCGCAAGACGGCCGAGCGTTTCCGGATCGAATGACAATGCCTTGCCGATTTCTCGGGCTGCCGAGCGGCCGCGGTAGGTGATGACGTTCGCCGTCATCGCCGCGCCCAATTTGCCGTAGCGCTCGTAGACATATTGAATCGCGCGTTCTCTTTGGTCGCCGCTGGGTAAGTCGAGATCGATGTCGGGCCATTCGCCGCGCTCTTCGGACAAAAATCGCTCGAAGAGAAGGTCCATCGCGATCGGGTCCACTGCGGTGATGCCCAGCGAATAGCAGACGGCGCTGTTGGCGGCGGAGCCGCGTCCCTGCACCAGAATGTTTTTTTCGCGGCAAAAGCGGACGATGTCCCAAACGATTAAAAAGTAGCCGGCCAGATCGAGCTTTTCGATCAACGCCAACTCGCGTTTGATTTGCCGGCGCGCACGCTGATTATCCGAACCGTAACGCGAAATCATGCCTTCGTGCGTGCGCTGCCGAAGGAAATGCATTTCGGACTCGCCATCGGGAACCGGGTAAACGGGAAATTTGTATCCGAGATCGCTCAGCGTGAACTGCAAACGCGAGGAAAGAATCTCGGTGTTGGCGATTGCTTCGGGAAGATCGGAAAAAAGGAGAGACATTTCCCGGTGCGCCTTGAAATATCTCTCGGAATTGCGGCTCAGCAGGCGTCCCGCAGTGGAAAGCGTGCGGTGATGGCGGATGCAAGTGAAAACATCCAGCACTTCACGCTGCTGAAAGCGCGCATAGGAGACTCCATTGGTTGCCAGCAATGGCAATTTCAATTTTCTGGCGATTTCGACGGCAGCCTGATTGCGCGCTTCTTCCTCGCGGGAGAAATGGCGCTGAAGTTCCACGTAAACATTTTCGCGGCCAAACGTCCCGCAAAGCTCCTGCACGCATTTCACGGCGGTTTCCATTCCGCCTTGCGCCAGAGCATGTGCCAGCGGACCTTCCTCGCCGCCCGTCAAGCAGATTAAACCGCGATTCAGCTCGGCTATTTCTTCCAGCAGCGCGCTGCCTTCGCCTTTTCGCGCCCGCAGCTTCATGCGCGTGATCAGGCGGCACAAATTCTGATAGCCTTCGCGCGATTCGACGAGCAGTGGATAGCGCCAGCCCGCGGGAGATGTAACTTCCGCGCCAATGTGGGCGCGTATGGAAAGCTTCTTCGCCGCCTGATGCATACGGGGCGAACCATACACGCCATCGCGATCGAGCAAGGCGATAGCCGGCATTTTGTGTTCCGCGCAGGCGGCAGCCAATTCCTCAGGCGTGGATGCGCCTTCGAGAAAACTGAAAGCCGATCGCGCGTGAAGTTCGATGTACATCAATCGTAAATTCCCCGCGCAAACCAGCTTCCGCGCGGCGGGTCGTAATAGAAAAGGTAGAGACCGCAATCCGGATGGCATTTCGTGTGCGAATCGTTCTGCTCCGAAGGATGGAAATGAATCTCCAGGTCCCATTCCTCCTGTTGCCAGGAATTTTCCTGCCACCACTCGCCCGATGTGCGCCAAGGGCCGGATGCGGCGGATACTTCTCCGGACAATCCTCGGAAAACCACGCGCGCAGGGCATCCTGTTTTGGACTCGATCTTTGCGGGAACAGGCGGGCGAAAAACTCGAAAGCTTAAGGGAGTTGTGGAGTTCTCACTTTGTCTTTCTGGATCGGAAGAAACAGCAACACTAACCTTATGACGGCGATTTTTATCCCCAGCTTCCACCGGAGTGAAAAACCGCTGCATCTGAAATTCCGCGGGACGATGAGTGTCCATCAACAATGGAGAACCCACATTGGTTTCCCCAACCACGTGAGAAATGCGCGCAACCGTAAGTTCGAGTTTCTCCGGATCGGGAAAGTTTGGACGAAACAGTCCTCCTTGAGTAGCTCGCGGCCTGGCGGCATCCGCCACGATCGCGATCTTTTGAATCGGCGCATTGGGCGGATTCAGTTGCAAACGCAGCCGCAGCAATTTCAAAAGCATTTTCGAATCGCGTGTGGGGAGCGGAAGTTGTAGCTCCTTTTCATACCAACCGGGTGGATTTTTCTCGCGAAATATTTCTTTACGGATATTCACCGCATTTTCAAAGGAAGGTTGCAGTTCGAAGCGCACGCGAATCGCGGCCGCTGCCAGTGAGCGCGCCGCCAAACGCGCGCAAAGCTGATCGAGCAGGCGCCCCAGCAGAAACGACAGCGGATCGAGTTCCTCGACAGGATCATCCAGCTCCATTTCTTCCTCGAAAAAATGTTCGGCTTCGGCAATCACCAGAGAGCGCGAACTTTCACCGCGCCCCAGCGCGTGCAGCCGAACTCCTTCCTGACCCAGGCGCTCGGAAAGCTGCAAAATCGGCAGATTGGCAAAATCCGCGCAAGTACGCACGCCCCAGCGGCTCAATGTTTCGGCCGTTTCCGGCGAAGGAGAAAGAACGTTCACAGGCAAGCCGCTCAAATATTGAGATTCCTGCCCGGGCGGAATCACGGTGATTCCAGAAAAACCTCGCGCGGCGATTTGGGCTGTATCTATGTTTGAGGCGATAGCGATGTGCGAAGACAAGCCACATTCGGTGGAAAGGGCGTCGAGGCGGGTTCCAATATCTTTTTCCGGACCAAACATGCCGGTGAGGCCCGCCAAATCTAAAACGATCGCGTCTTCGGCGGCGTCTTCAATTCGCGGAGAGACCGACCAGCCGGTATCGAGCAATGCTGCATGGGCGATTCTTTCTTGCGCTCGGGAGCGCGGACGAATTTCCACGCCGCCAAATTGTGCCGCATTCGCTTTCGCCATCCCCGGCTCGATTCCCATCCGCGCGGCTCTTTCGTTGACCGCCACAACGTTGCTCGATGGCGGATTCCCGTCGATAAGGACAAGCGCGCGTTCCCGCAGAGTAGGGTCGGCGCGCACAACGGCTTGCAACATAAAATGGGGGACGAAAATAGAAGCGAATGCCATGGCGGCCGGACGGAGAGGCAAAGGAGCAGATGAAAAATCTTCACCTTGGTCTCGAACCTCCTCCCACGCTGGGCTTGCCGCGTTCTACGTGTGAATAATTTCCAAAATATTCCGTTTCAAAATCCGCGCCTTCGCCACCTATATCGGAAAAGAGATGATCCCGCGGAATCAACACCCGGTTTTTTTGCTTCAACGAAGAACGAATGATTTCCGCATGGCTTTTCCAGCCGCCGAGCAGGCATGCCGGTGAATGCGGCAGAGAGATCTCCTCGGCGCTCCCCGATGTTTGCAACCAGTGTGTTTTTTGTGCGCGAAGCTCCAGAACCAGAGAAGCGCATGTTTTGGCATTCGATTCCTGCTCCAGAAGAACAAGGATCGTGGGAGTTGACTCCACGGCTCGCCGGAAGCGAAACCACACTTGAAGAGGAACGTAGCGGACAATGTGCGGCGGCGTGTCGCCCAAATCCAGAGCGATCAAACCGAAGCCGCCCCCCTGAATGAGCAGATCGGTGGACCGAAGAGCTTGATCGACATTCCGGCAGCGCACCCAAAGCAGTTGTTCCAATTTCACGCCCGCTGCTTCAGCGGAGTGTGGATCGAACGCATCGCGCGCATCGACCAGCGCGCATACTTCCGACGCCGCGGTTCTCGACGCCAATGCCGAAATCAGCAAACTGGTTTTCCCGGAGCAAGGCGGACCATAAATTTCCGTCAAACTTCCTCGAGGGAGTCCTCCCGTAACAATGTCCACGGAAGAAATCCCGGCGGACACGGCATCCACAAGCGGGCGGTCTCGGTACTGGAAGGGACTGGGTACACGCGCGGTGAGAGCGGATTCAACCTGCAAGCGCAACGCCGAGGTTTTTGAACTCATAGGGGCAGTGGAGCGGCTTTAAGTTTCGCTTTTTGTTCGCCTCGATCTTAGATTTTTCTCGGGTAAGTGTCAAGCTGAGGTTGCAAATCAGCCCGCGAGATCCAGCACATTTTATGACCGAATCCGGATGGTTGAGGCCCTTGTAGGAGCCCGAAATTGTTTCTAGTATATGTTTCTATATAGATGTAATTGGTGCTCCAAACTTGACACATCTCCAGTTGCGTTCGGCGGATCCTCTTTCGCGCGACTCCATCATGCGTTCCTCCGCGGTTCGAATTTCAGGTATGATGAAGGAAGCAATTCGACAGAAAACCGGAAGCCCTCTTTTTGGTAAAGTCGTCTTGTCCAAGGGTCCTGAGCAATCAATGACAACACCCATTCGCAATATCGCCATCATCGCCCATGTGGATCATGGGAAGACGACGCTCGTGGACGCGATGCTGCGCCAAAGCGGAATTTTCCGCGAGAACCAGGAAGTGCCTCGGCGTGTGATGGACTCGAACGAACTGGAGCGCGAACGCGGCATCACGATTCTGGCGAAGAATACGGCGATCACGTATCGCGGAGTCAAAATCAATATCGTGGACACGCCGGGTCACAGCGATTTCGGCGGCGAAGTGGAGCGTGCGCTGCGCATGGTGGATGGTGTGCTGGTCCTCGTGGATGCGAGCGAAGGACCACTGCCGCAGACGCGCTACGTTTTGCAAAAAGCGCTGGCCGCAAAACTTCCGCCGATCATGGTGCTGAATAAAATCGACCGGCCAGACGCGCGACCGGCCGTGGTTCTCGATGAAATCTACGATCTGCTGATCGATCTGGATGCCACCGAAGATCAACTCAGTTTTCCAGTGATTTACACCAACGCGAAAACCGGTGTGGCGCATCGCAAAATCGGCGACGATTCGACAACGCTTGAACCTCTTTTTGAGGAAATCGTCGCGTCCATTCCGCCGCCGGCGGGCGATCCCGCAGGCGTATTGCAAATTCAGGTTACCAATCTTGACTACAGCGATTTTCTTGGACGGTTGGCCATCGCGCGCGTGTTTCAAGGCACGCTCGAACGCGGCACCGAAGTGGCGATCTCGAAGCTCGATGGAAAAATTCAGCCGACGAAGATAACCAGGATCTTCACGTTTCGCGGCTTGGAGCGCGATGAAGCGGAGACGGTTTCGGCGGGCGACATCGTGGCGATCGCGGGCGTGGAAGGAATTCAGATCGGCGAAAGCATCACGGACCTTCTGAATCCGTCGCCGCTCGAGCCACTCACGATCGACGAGCCGACACTGACGATGGTGTTTACGATTAATACTTCGCCATTCGCAGGTCGCGAGGGGCAATTCGTGACTTCGCGCGATTTACGAGCGCGGCTCGAGAAAGAATTGCTGACCAATGTTTCGCTGCGCGTGGAAGACACGGGCGCGACCGACGCATTTCGCGTTCTGGGCCGCGGCGAATTGCAGCTCGCGATTTTAATCGAGACGATGCGCCGCGAAGGATACGAGTTGATGGTGGGCAAGCCGGAGATCGTGGTGCGAACCGAGAATGGCCGGCGCCTTGAGCCTCTCGAAATGTTGATTGTCGATTGCCCGGAAACGTTCATCGGAATCGTGATGGAATCGCTCGGAAGCCGGCGCGGCGAAATGAAAAAGATGGTGAATCATCATTCCGGCCGCGTGCGCATGGAGTTCAGCATTCCCTCGCGGGGATTGATCGGACTGCGCAGCCAACTGCTGACGGATACGCGCGGCACCGCGCTGATACATTCGCTGCTCGAAGGCTGGACTGAATATGCGGGCGACATGGCCATGCGTCTTACCGGCGCGCTGGTGTGCGACCGGCCAGGCGTGGCGGTTGCGTACGCGATCTGGGGTATCCAGGAACGCGGAGAGATGTTTGTAGGTCCGGGCGTGGAAGTTTATGAGGGAATGATCGTCGGTGAAAACGCGCGCGAGGACGATATGAACGTAAACATCACGAAAGAGAAGAAGCAGACGAACATGCGGTCGTCGTCCGCCGACGAAGCTATCCGCTTGATTCCGCCTCGCGACATGACGCTGGAAAAGGCGATTGAATTTATCGCTGACGATGAATATGTGGAAGTGACGCCGAAGTCGATTCGCCTACGCAAGAAAGTCCTCGACGCGAAGAAGCGCCCCAAGCGCTGGCAGGAAATCCGGGCCAGCGTGGACGCGGCTACCTAGCCCAATCCCTTCGCGGCGCTAGCCAATTACTATTCAAGTGTTAAATCGAAGAGAGATTCTTCGATTGTGCGCCCTGGCGCTTCGCGCAAAGGCACACGCTAGTGGGGAGCATGGTATTGCTTCGAGAAAGCGATTTCCTTTGAAGTGATGAATTCGAGCAGTGCGGGAACGCCTTTTTGCGTTTGCTCGATGCCTCGGCGGATTGCGGGAACAATCTCGCCGGGCTCCGTGACCCGTTCGCCATAGCCACCGAAGGCACGCGCCATGGCGGCGTAATCGCCGGAGATATCCGTCGCACGAAAGCGTTCGGTGGAAACGGGCATGACCGGAATCTCCATGGCCATGCTGAAATTATTCAGCAGGATCGAGAGGATCGGAATCCGCTCGCGCACGGCAGTCTCGAAATCCATGCCCGTAAAGCCGATGGCGGCATCGCCCCAAACATTCACGCAGAGTTTTTCCGGGCAAGCGAGCTTCGCGCCCATGGCGAGGCCGAGGCCATATCCTAGCTGCGTGGTTTTGCCCCAGCCGATGTACGTGTGTGGCTTCTTCGCGACCCAGAATGGAGCAAGTTGATCGCGTGGGCTGCCCGCATCATGCGTGATGATGGTATTGGCGACATCCACGGTATGCTGCAAATTCCAGATCACACGATAAGGAGACAGAGGGACTGAATCGGAGGTGAGCTTCGGCATCCATTCGTTGAGCCAACTCTTGCGGATCGTCGCAATCTCGTCGGTAACCGGCGAGCGCCTCGGCTTTGAGACGAGGGACTTTAGCTCGGCGAGCAGCGCATCAAGTGTTAAGCGCGCGTCGCCGATAAGCCCGATATTGGCGCGAACGTCTTTATTCAGGTGCTTGGGATCAAGAGTCGCGTGAATAAATCTCTTTCCGCGAGGCATGGCAATACCGAAGTTCGTCTGGGTGAAGCTGCAACCAATTCCGAAAATCAGATCAGCCTTCTCTAGAAAGTGTGGAACCGTCGGCGGGAAAGCATTGCCCCCGGCGCCAAGCGCCAGAGGATGGTCCTCCGGGAACGCGCTCTTTCCTTGCAGGCTTGTTGCCACAGGGGCATCAAGCAACTCAGCCAGTTCTTTCAGCGATTCCCAGGCGCGCGCGTAATGAATTCCCTGGCCAGCATAAATGACGAGATTTTTCGCTTCCACGAGCGCGGCCGCGGCACGGCGGATGTCGGCAGGATCCGGGCCATAGCGTGTGCTGACTACGGGTTCATAGATGAAAGGCTCGGGCATATCTTCCGCAAATAGATCGAGCGGAATCTCTACGAGCGCAGGGCCGCCGCGGCCATTGCGAAGATTCGAAAAAGCGCGGCGAAAGACGTTCGGGATTTCCGCAGGAGACGTGATCGCCTCCGCGGATTTGGTAATCGAGCGCATGCTTGAGACAGAATTGAAATTCGGATCCACCTGCGCAAGACGCCGCGCGTAGCCCATTGGGAGCACAAGGATGGGAACCGATTCGCTGTAGGCTTGCGCCACACCGCCGAAGGAATTTTCCGATCCCGGACCGTGCTGCATCGCGAAAACGCCGATCTTGCGTCCGCTGGTGAGCCGCGAAAGAGCATCGGCCATGTGAAGCCCAACGCGTTCCTGGCGAACGATAATCGGCCGTATGCCGGCGCACGCCGCGGATTCGAGAACGTGGTTCACCGGATAGCCAAAAATAGCGTCAACGCCCTCGCGTTTTAGAATCTCAGCGATTGCTTCGCCGACTTTCACGCTGCAAGCCTCCCGGGGACTATACTTTACTTGACGCGTGCTATGAAACCATGACCTTGCGCACAATCAAGTCCGCACTGGTGTTCGGCGTGGCCATTTTTTATTCGTTCGTGGTCTTCAACAATGTCACCGATTACAACTCCAACTACCAGTTTGAGCGACACGTGATGATGATGGACTCGACTTTCCCTGGAAATCACGGAATGTGGCGCGCCATAAATACGCCGCTATGGCACACTGCATTTTACGTATCGATCATCGCCTGGGAAACGCTAACCATGATTCTATGTTGGTGGGGCGGCTTGCTCATGGTGCGGGCGTTGCGTGGAACCGTTTCTGCGTTTAACCATGCCAAGCGCGTTTCCCTCGTCGCGCTGGCGCTCAGCCTAACCATGTGGTTAGTCGTGTTCCTGTCCGTAGGAGGCGAGTGGTTTTTAATGTGGCAATCGAAATCGTGGAACGGTCAGGAGGAGGCGTTTCGAATGTTCACGGTAGTAGGCATCGTGCTGTTAGTCGTGGCTCAGCCGGAGATTGCGGACCAACCGTAGCCGCCGTACGCTTCAGCCCCCTAGTTGCGATAACGGAACGTACCCAAGGCACTGCAATACCGGAGGGTGAGGATATCTGGGGAAATTGGTGTCGCTGGCCGATCGCTCACA
>CAWGJZ010000009.1:0-14020 GCA_963823145.1 uncultured Acidobacteriota bacterium | reverse complement strand
CGAGATTGCCACAAACCAGGTGTTCCAGCCAGGGGTGCCGAAAGCCCTGTTTCAGACGCCGCTGCCACCGCGTTCGGCAGTGAGGGAATCGTGGGATACAACGTCGGACGGGAAGCGTTTTCTTGTGTTGGCTCCCGTGCAGTCGGGCGCTCCGGCTCCGTACATCGTAGTGCTGAACTGGCAGGCGGGGCTGAAGAAATGACGATTGCGCCTGGAACGAGACTCGGTGCGTACGAAGTTCTCGCGGCGATAGGTGCGGGCGGGATGGGCGAGGTGTATCGCGCGCGCGATGCGAAGCTGGGGCGCGATGTGGCGCTGAAAGTTCTGCCCGAGGAGTTTGCGCGCGATGCCGAGCGCATGGCGCGGTTCCAGCGCGAAGCAAAAGTGCTGGCCTCGTTCAATCATCCGAATATTGCTGCGATTTACGGTTTCGAGGATTCCGGCAGCACGCACGCGCTGGTGATGGAGTTGGTCGAAGGGCCAACGCTGGCGGACCGCATCAAGCAAGGGCCGATCCCGGTTGACGAGGCGCTGCGGATTGCGAAGCAAATCTGCGAAGCGCTGGAATACGCGCACGAACGCGGGATCGTGCATCGCGACCTGAAGCCGGCGAACGTGAAAATCACGCGCGACGACGCGGTAAAGATTCTCGGTTTCGGGCTGGCGAAGGCGGTGGCAGGCGAAGCTGTCGAAACTGACATATCGACGTCGCCCACTCTCACGCACATGGCGACGCAGGCCGGTTTCATTCTCGGCACAGCGGCCTACATGTCGCCGGAGCAGGCCAAAGGGAAGGCGGTGGACCGGCGGGCGGACATCTGGGCCTTCGGCTGTGTGCTCTACGAAATGCTGACCGGGAAAATGGTGTTTCGCGGGGAGACGGTGACAGACACCTTGGCGGCGGTAGTTCGCGCCGAGCCGGACTGGTCGGAACTTCCCGCGGCGACGCCTTCGCGAGTGCGAGTGCTGTTGAAGCGCTGCTTGCAGAAAGACCCGAAGCAGCGGCTGCGGGACATCGGAGACGCGCGCATTTCGCTGGACGAAGTTCTCTCCGGCGCGCCGGATGGAGCGCCAACACCTGGCACCGGACTGCCTGTATGGCGCCGGGCTTTCCCGTGGGCGGCGGGGGTACTTGCCGGCGCTTTGATATCAGGGCTGGCGGTTTGGAGACTTGCCGCGCCCGTCCCGCAATCGTCGATACGCTTTAGCGCGGTCACAAGCTTCGCAGGTGTGCAGGCGCAACCCGCGCTCTCGCCCGATGGCCGCTCGGTTGCCTTTGTTTCCAACCGCGACGGCCACTACAACATCTACGTGGGACTCATCAGCGGCGGCAGGCTCGTCCAGATCACCAACGACGCGAATTTCAAATCCCGGCCTTGCTGGTCCCCAGACGGGACCACTATCGCTTACGCGCGAGTGAACGATTCCGGAATCTGGGATGTCTGGGAGGTTGCAGCGTTGGGGGGAACGCCACGGCGAGTGATTTTACACGCGACCGACCCGGCTTGGTCACCAGACGGCCACTCGCTCGCCTATGTGGACGCGGTAGGGGGTTCGCTCTGGGTTTCCGGCATCTCCGGCGAGAATGCCCGTCAGGTAAAGGCAAAACAGGACGTCGCAGAGGGCAGTGACGCCGAACCACGCTTTTCGCCTGACGGCGGTTGGATCGCTTTCCTGAAACGCTTCCACGGGCCTTACGGTGAACTGGAACTCGTGGATCTTTCTAGTGGCAAAGTTCGGCAGTTGACGAACGACAACGCGCTTGTGCTTTCGCCGGCCTGGTCGCCCGACCAGAGATTCATCTATTTCGCTTCGAGCCGCGGCGGAACCCTGAACGTATGGAAAATTTCCGCTGCGGGTGGCGCACCGCAACAAATCACCGCAGGCCAAGGCGACGATGCACAGCTCGATGTCTCCTCCGATGGCAAGCGCATCGTGTTCTCGACTTGGCGCGAGAACACGAACATCGGTCAGATTGACCTCGCCGCCAAGCCCTTGCAACAATCCGTGAAATTGCTCACCACCGATCCCGGTCGTGCCCAGGGGGCGCCCGTTTACTCGCCTGATGGAAAATACCTTGCCTATTTTTCGAATCTGAGAGGCGCCGAAAACGAGAGCATCTGGATCTCGGACGCCGATGGCTCAAATCCCGTACAGTTGGTTAGCGATGGGCGCGTCGACGTGTTCCCAAGGTGGACCCCGGATGGCCAGCGCCTGATTTACCTCGCCGATCCTGACGAATATCGGAGCGTCTCCATCTCAGGAGGAGCGCCAGAAACCGTCCTCAAGCTTCAGCATCTGACCGACCGCTTTGTGGATGTGGGGCCCGATGAGCGGCTGCTTTTTCGGAATTCGAAGAATCAAATAGAGATGTTCGATCCGCGAGACAAGAAGACCCAGACATACGAAACTCCTCAAGCCAGTGACGGGCTCCAGCCTCTGGCCTGGTCGCCCGACGGGCGATCGATTGCATATGTCGTTGCTGCCAGCAGGGAGGGCGACCCGTCCGCGGGCCTCTGGGTCGATGATTTCAAGGCTCCTCCGCGTCAAGTCTTTCACGGTTGGGTGGACACATATGCTCAGGGTCCTGGCGATCAGATTTACATCGTCGAAGGCCATCCGGATTTGAACGGAGTTCTGTGGAGGGTCGGCTGGAGTGGCCAAGGCCTTGTACGGACGCCCACGACTGTCCCGATGGTGCACTCGGAGTGGGTGGATCCGGCGCGGAACCCGCAGGATCATTTCGCCGTTTCGCCGGACGGGCATCACTTGGCCTACAACGTACAGACCGTGCTCGGCGCCAATATCGGCATGATTGAAACCGCGCATTAGCAGCCTCGCGCTGGTCAAGTCCAGCGAAGGGGACGAGGCTTGGGATCTGGGCAGTTCGTCAGCCCGCCAAACCCTAGGGTTGGCGGGCTGACGAACTCGACCGCGAGCAGCCGTCGAGGGTGTCGTCGTGCTAGTCAGCATCTTCGAATCCCCACTTTCAAATTTCACTTGCTTTACGGCGTAGACAGTATGTACATTTGGCGCTACTCATGGTAGCGGCGCACTTTTCGGGTTCTACATATGGGCCTGGAGTTGCCGCTCGGGAGCGAGGGGCACGCGCTTGACCTGCGTCCTGGCTGTTGCCAACCAAAAGGGCGGCGTCGGCAAGACAACTACTGCCATCAATCTAGCCGCCGCGCTCGCACTGAAAAAAAAGAAAACGCTTCTCGTCGATCTCGATCCGCAATCGAACGCCTCGATTGCGTTTTTTGCGCCCGACGAGATGACGTCCACAATGTATGATATCTTCGCCGAGCATCCCGCGGAGATGGCGAAGATCATCCGCCCCACGAAGGACCCCAATTTGTTTGTTGCTCCGGCGCGGCTGGCGCTGGCGCGGCTCGAGCAACAGCTCGCCGGGCAGTTTGACGCGCCGTTCAAGCTGAAGGACGCGTTGGCGCCGGTGGTGAAAAGCTACGATTACATCGTGTTCGATACGCCGCCCGCGCTGGGCATCCTCACCGTCAACGCGCTGGTGGCGTCAACACATTTGCTCGTGCCCATTCAGGCAGCTTATTTCGCGATTGAAGGCACGGACGATTTGCTCGAGACCTACGGCCGCATCCGCTCGCGCCCCAATCCCGACCTGAAAGTGCTCGGAGTGGTGATCACCCTCTACGACAAGCGCACTACAATTTCGCGCGATACCTACGAACAGATTCGTGCCACATTCGGCAGCGCCCTCTTCAAAACGCGGATCAGCAAAAACGTTCGCCTCGAAGAAAGCCCAGCCTACAAGGAAACCGTGTTCACCTACGCGCCAAAATCTTCGGGCGCGGAGGACTACAGAAAACTTGCCCAGGAGGTAATACAACGTGTCGAAGAGGATCGGGTTGCCCGTCACTCTCAAGATGCGGCATGACGCGCATTATGTGGAGACGCTGACCAGTTTCAGTGGCGCGTCCATCGGCCGCATGATTCCTATCGATAAGATTCGCCCCAATCCCGATCAGCCGCGCAAGCACATCGGAGATGTCCGCGAACTGGCCGATTCCATTCGCGAAAAGGGCGTGCTGGAGCCGCTGCTGGTCCGCTACATTCCGCGGGAAGATGCGTACTACATCATATCGGGTGAGCGCCGCTACCACGCTTCGCAAGCGGCAGGGCTGCACGAGCTTCCTTGCATCGAGAAAATTGCCGACGA
The DNA here is from genome assembly GCA_963823145.1 of uncultured Acidobacteriota bacterium. GTDB lineage: Bacteria > Acidobacteriota > Terriglobia > Acidiferrales > UBA7541 > Palsa-295. The sequence continues at coordinate 9,825 of CAWGJZ010000009.1, read as the reverse complement.
CGCCGAAACGCTGGAACTGGCGCTGATCGAAAATTTGCAACGCAAGGATTTGACCGCGTTCGAGGAAGCCGATGGCTTGCAGCGTCTGGCGGACCAATTCGACTACACGCATGATGACATTGCGAAGAAAATCGGGCGCGCCCGTTCGTCGGTAACGGAGACGATGTCGTTGCGCGTGATTCCCGAAGAGGTTCGGCGCGAGTGCGTGGAGACGGGCATCGTGACAAAGTCGCTGCTACTCCAAGTCGCCCGCCAGCCCACCGAAAAAAAGATGCACGAGATGGTGCACCGCATCGCACAGGGCGGACTGACTCGCGACGAGGCCCGCCGCGCCCGCAAGGAAGAAACCGAGTCCGCGCCGCGTCCGCAGCCGTTTGTTTTCGACTACGAGCCGGAAGACGGAGCGTTTCACCTGCGCCTGCAATTTCGCAAAAGCCACGTCAGCTCTGAAGAACTGGCCGCGGCGTTGCGCGCGATTCTGCGGCGCCTCGAGTCCGGCTCCGTCTCTTCCGCCGCCTAGTTCCGCGAGGCAGCCGCAGTGCTCGGGGCCGTTAGCGAATTATAAATCGTCTGGATAAACGCGTCGGTATTGACGAAGTTGCCGGCATATTTCTGCCACGGCGCAAGAATCTTTTCCTCCTTCATCTGCGCGAGTGTCTTGCGATCGTCGAGCGCCTTCTGCACCGCGGCGGTGGTGTCCTTGAGCATCTGCGCGTAAGCGCGCAGGTCGTCCATGGTTGCCAGCGCTCCGTGGCCGGGAATCACCTTGGAATCCGCCGGAAATAACGCGAGCGCCTTCTCGCACGCCGCGATCATGCCCTGGACGCTTCCGCCGCCGTTGACGTCGATGAAAGGAAATCCGTAGCGAACAAATTCGTCGCCCATATGGACGACGTGATTCGCGGAAAACAAAACGACGGAGTCTCCGTCTGTGTGCGCGGCAGGGAAGTGGAAGACGCGAATCTGCTCGCCATTCAAATAGAGATTGATGCCGTCTTCGTAGGTGATGACCGGTAGGGCGATTTTTGGCTGAGCCAGCTGCTTCATGTTAATCGACCCTCCCGGGCCGTTGCCGATGGCACTGCCGTCTTCGAGGCGCTTGCGGAGGTTCTCGTTGGCGATGATCGTTGCGCCGCCCGCGGCGTAAGCTGCATTTCCGTCCGTGTGATCGCTGTGATAGTGCGTGTCGATCACAAAGCGCACAGGCTTGTCGGTAATGCCGATGTTCTTGAGCGCCGCGCGAACCTTGTCGGCCAACGGCGAATATTCGGTGTCAACAATCAAAATCCCATCATCACCCAGCGACGCGGCAATATTTCCGCCGGCTCCTTGCAGCATGTAAATGTTGCCCGAAACTTTCTCGACTTTGATTTCAACCTTGGAAAAATCGGGCTGCTGTTGAGCCGCGGCAATTCCCGGCAGAAGAAGCAGTAGGAGCAAAAAGAGTTTGCGCATATGTGTCACCCCATCGGCAAAAGCTGCGAGATTCTACCACCGAATCTGGACATCGTTGTACCGGGGCCAGAGGCTCGGTTGAATCTATTTGTGCGAGGTGCCAGCTGCGCCAGCGGACGCCATTAGGAGAGTTTCGATCTTGGAGTCAAGCGCGCGCGCCACGCTTAGTGCTTTCTGGTTTCCGTAGGGAGCGAGAAAGGTGGCCATCCGGTCGTAGGATAGGTGCACTCCGTCTGACCGTTCGTCGATTAGAATCGTCACCGGCGCGTAGGAGCCAGCATCCGGCACGAGGCTGACCATCTGCTTCATGATCAGCGGGTTGCCCACAACCAGCCGCAGAATGCGCGGTGCTCCGGTTGCTCGCCCCTTCCGGAGGACCTCGCCAAGATTAAAACGCGCAAACTCGATCAGGCCTGAAGATCCCGCCGCCTGTTGAACGACTGTTTCCAATTCGCCTTCCGTTTTTGCTGACGCGATATTCCGGGTAAATGTGCCGATATTGGGGTGCCCGACCGCCGCTTCCAGCGCTGCAACAACTTCGTCGAAAGATCTCGAAGAAGTTACACGAAAACGCTTCACGCTAATTTGGCTTACGCTGATTCGCTCGCTCTTACCTTTCAACGCCGAACCAGCGAAAAGAGCGATCGGCAGCAGAAGCGCAATTGCTGCGATAAAAACGGGCCGGATCATTGTCGAAACTGGCGCCATCGTTCTCTCTCCTGCAGCTATGGACTTGTGTGTGCCTCACCCCGAAAGGCCGGCAGCCGAGGGCTGGAAAATCGCCGTGTATACGAGGATCAGCGTCAGGATAATCATTACCACGCTCGATGCCCAGGCGATGACGTTAAACGCCAGGGAATTGGTGTGCTCGCCCATCAGGTCGCGGCGGTTAATGAGCAGCAGCATGAATATCAGCACCACGGGGAGCCACACGCCGTTCGCCACCTGCGATAGCACCAGGATTTTCAGAAGCGGCGCCCCGGGAAGCAAGATGATGCCGGCGCCCGCAACGATCAGCAGTGTGTACAGCGAATAAAATGTGGGAGCCTCCTTGAGTTTCCGGTCCAAACCGGCCTCAAAGCCTAGGCCTTCGCAGATCACGTGTGCGGTCGAAAGGGGCAAGATCGACGCGGCGAAGAGCGACGCGTTCAGCAGCCCAAACGCAAAAAGATACCCCGCCCATTTTCCGGCCAGCGGAACAAGGGCTTGGGCAGCCTGGCCGGCATCGGTGATGTCGGTCAGGCCATGCGCATTCAGAGTGGCCGCGCAGCAAACGATAATGAAAAAAACAATCGCCATACAGGAAATGCTTCCCACAAGCACGTCCGTGCGAGCGTGCTTATACTGACGCGGGCCCACGCGCTTTTCCACGAATCCGGCCTGCAAATAGAAAAATTGCCAGGGCGCGATCGTCGTGCCCACCAGCCCGACCAGCATCAAAAGGTAGGACGCGTTCATATGCACCGAGGGAATCACGGTGGCCTTGGCCGCGACGACCCAGTTTGGTTTTGCGAGTACCGCGGAAATGACGTACGCCAAATACAACGTGCAGGCAGCGAGAAATATTTTTTCCACCTGGCGATAGCTTCCGCGCACCACGAGAATCCACACGGCGATCGCCGCGATGGGCACGGCCACGTATTTGCTGATGCCGAAAATCTGCATGGAAGCCGCCACGCCGGCAAACTCCGCCACTGTGTTGCTGAGGTCCACCGCGAACGCAGCCAGCATGACGAAGAAGGTGGAGCGGAATCCAAACTCCTCGCGGATTAAATCCGAGAGCCCCTTGCCCGTCACCACCCCCATGCGGGCGCACATTTCTTCGGTCACGTACAGAGCAATGGTCATGGGAATCAGCGACCAGAGCAGCGCGTAGCCAAAATGGGCGCCGGCAGTGGTGTAAACCGCGATCCCACCGGCGTCGTTGTCCACGTTGGAAGTGATAAGCCCCGGGCCAACCACCGCGAGGAAGAGCGCAAGGCGCCTTCGCGCACCGCGCGAGCGACGGTTCAGATTCCTGCCCCGGCCCGCCAGGCGCGAAAAGGTATCTGTCAATGTGACCCAGGTGTTCATGGCTTTGCGTTCGCGGAATCTCGGGCTGCGGCTCACGCCGGGCGTTTCGTCTTCAGCTAAATCTTCGCCCGCAGACGGCTCACCACGTCGTCCACAGTGATCGCGCCGACAGGACAATTAGCCTCGTCCACCACGGCCAGGCTGCGCAGATTGTACTTATCGAAAAGCTCAAAGACGTCCTTGTCCTTTGCATCCGGTCTCACCGAGAGCAGCGGCTCGAAAGCCAACTCGGCCATGCGTTGGTCGCTGCTGGCAAGGATCAGGCGCGCCACAGGAACCGTGCCCGCAAGCGCCGCATCGCGGTTAATCAACACGATGTTATCGAGCTGCTCGATCCCGATTTCGTGGAAGCGGATGTAGTCGACCACCTCGCCGCGGGTGGCATCCTCGCCGACCACCACGATTTCCGTGTTCATCATTCCCCCGGCTGTATTCTGGTCGAAGCGCATCAGCTCCGTCACTTCGCGCGCCTCGCGATGATCCATTTCCTCGAGAACTTCCTTGGATGTTTCCGGCTCAAGGTTCTGGATCAAGTCGGCGGCTTCGTCCGGGTTCATTTCCCCGATGATATCGGCGGCTTTTTCGGGGTCGAGCTTCTCGACCACCTGCGTCTGAAGGCGCTTGTCCAGTTCCGCGATAGTCCCCGCCGCGGTTTCCTCGTCGAGCGAATCCAAGATGGATTGGCGCTCTGCCGGAGACACTTCCTCCACGATGTCGGCGATGTCCGCAGGATGAAGTTCGGCGAGCTTGTCGCTCGAAAGCCGCAGCTTCACGCGCCGCAGAGGATCGGGTTCGATCAAATTGACAAATTCCCACCGTATGGACCGCCCGCGTACGTTGTTATCCACGCGCCGAAGCCCCATTGGGGGCACCAGGCCTTGGAGCAGCCGCCGAACAGCTCCCTGAAGGCCAACGTCCACTTGCGTGAGGCGCAATTCCGTGTTGCCGTTGGTGCGCTGGTCGGACATGTCTACATCGTTTACACGAACCACTTTGCGGCCGTTCGTATCGATGATTTGTTGGTCCAGCAGGTCTTTTCGAAGGGCCAGCCAGGCCTCGTTGGGATGGTAAAGCTCCAGCGCGGACTCATCCGCGGTCAGGTTCACCCGACCAGGCTCGACCGTCCCTACTTGGTCGTATCTGGCAACCAGCGAGCGGTACTTGCCGCGTCCAATCAGCAGACGGGATACCCGATTTGGCTGCTCGGCAGGGACGATGAAGAGTTCCTTCACCCGGCCCACAAAATTGCCTGCCGAGTCATACGTTTGGGCGCCTAGAACTTCGGTTGCGTGCAGCATAACGGCTCCTTGAAAATCCTCCACGGGGCAAAAAAAAAGCCCGTGACCGGCGATCTACCGGGCCACGGGCAAACGGAAAACCGCCCACGTTCAAATCAGGCCCGGCCTCGCCTCCCTGTTCCCATAAAACCAATCGGCCCGGAGGGTATTCACTTCACATGGCGCCCAGGAACAGCGGTCGAATACGAGCCTGGAACTAGCCCAGGCACGCCAGGCATCCCGTGTTCGCCCGATGGTGGGGCTACTACCAGGCTCCGGATTGGACGATTGCTCTTGCATCGCTACTAATTAATAGCCATTCTGACTAGTAAAGGCATACCGAAATTTTGTCAAGCAAAGAGTGCTAGTTACAGCTCAAAAACTCCCAATTTGCCATCGGGCGGGCACAGCGGTACAGTTTCTGCGCCTCAAATCGCTCCACCGAGGCCGCAATCCTCACATTTCCGGGAAGGCCGACGAATGAAAATGGATTTTGGCGTTATCGACCATGTGGACAGGCAGAAGAAACCGATCCACGAGACCTACGACAGCCGCATGAAGCTGATGGAGCTCTACGACCAGGCCGGTTTCAGCACATTCCATGTCACCGAGCACCATTTCACCCCGCTCGGGCTGGCCCCATCCCCGATGGTGTTTCTGGCAGCGGCGTCTCGGATTACGAAAAACATCCGATTCGCCCCACTGGTCTTGATCGCCACGCTTTACAATCCCCTCCGGCTGGCAGCCGAAATCTGCATGCTCGACCACCTAACGAACGGGCGGTTCGATATCGGGACCGGCCGCGGAGTCTCCGGCGTCGAGCTGGGTTTTTTCAATGTCAAGGAGCAGGACGCCCCCGCCATCTATGGCGAAGCCATGCAAGTACTGATGGCCGCTCTGACCCAGGACGTAGTGGATTACCATGGCAAGTATTTCGACTTCACGAACGTCCCGATTGAGTTGAAGCCACTGCAAAAGCCTCACCCCCCGCTGTGGTATGCCACGAACGCTCCAGAAAGCGCGGCGCGGGCCGCGCGCCAGAATATGAATGTGGTGAACCTGCTGGGAGCGCCCGAGGCTCGGGCCGTCATCTGTGCCTTCAAGGATTCCTGGAACGCCGCCCACGCCGGAAAGGGTATGAAGATGCCCAAAACGGGCATCGCGCGCAACCTCTATGTCGGCGAAACCGACCGCCAGGCTGAAGAGCGCGGAAAGTTCGGATCAAAAGGGTTCTACGACAGCCTCGTCTATCTGTGGCGGAAATACAATGTCACCGCCATGAGCCTGGAAGAGGTATTGCGTGCCAGCGAAGCGTCGCTGATTGCGGGCACCCCCGCAACTGTCCGGGCAAAGATCGAGGAGCAATTGGACCAAAGCCAGGCCAACTACTTTGTTGCCCGATTTGCTTACGGCGAACTTACCCACGAGGAAAGCGTCCGCTCGCTCGAACTATTTAGGGACGAAGTGATGCCGCACTTCCAAAAGTAGTGCTGCCCTTCCTGGGTTTGCCGGTTCGTGCGAAGGAATGGAGGCGCAGGCTGTGTTGCCCGCGCCGAACAACTTGGAATCACTGCTGGTCCTTGAGGTAACTTCGATTTCGAAAGGAGGAGACGCGCGAAATTACGCCCCTGAAGGCCCCCAATCCGATGGATCGGACAGTGGATCGTCTTCGAGCGGAGCGGGTCCGGTCAAAACCTTCAATTCATCCTCTTCATTGTTCCGAGGTTCAAGTTTTTTCTGAGCGCGGCGTTCGGCTTTCATGCGCGCTTTCTCCATCCTCTTCATTTCCTTTTGGCGTTTCTGGAAAGTAGTTGGCATCGATGTCTCCTTATAAAAGGGCGTTCGCCGGACGGCGACAATACCGCTACTGCAAATGGCTTGCTCTCGACCCTACCAGCGAGGCTCGCGCGGCTGGCGCGCGGCCTCGCGGTAATCCTCGTTGGAGAATCTGCCGCGATTTCCGCGTTCACCCCTGTCGCCGCGATCACCGCCTCCACCGCTTCGCGGACCCCGAGGGCCGCTCGACTCGCTTTTCGGGCGAGCCTCATTAACCTTCAAATTGCGTCCGCCGACAGCTTTCCCGTCAAGTCCCGCAATGGCCTTGGCAGCCTCTTCATCGTTGGGCATCTCGACGAAACCGAAACCGCGCGACCTGCCTGTTTCCCGATCCATCGCAATGTGTACTCTCGCCACTTGGCCGAACGGCTCGAAGATCGCTCGCAGATCGCCTTCAGTGGTTTGGAAGCTCATGTTTCCCACGAACAGATTCTTCATGCCGCTCTTCTCCTTCACGCACATCCAAGCTTCGACTCATCCATCCACCACTGGCCCAAGGGAATGCCGAATCTCGATCCGAAGCTGGGGCAGGCCGGACGCAAGCTTCGAAAAACCCGCAGGACACCACAGACCCGAGTGCCCAATTCCTCAAAGCTCGTCAGTATAATTTAGCATAAAACCGGGCCGATTCGAACTACTGGAGATCGCGAAAGCGATCGCCCGACCCACAGCTCAAAAAAGCGCGCGCCGCGCTAAACGGACAGAACCACCTTTCCAAATTGCTCTCGGTTTTCGAGCCGCTTGTGAGCTTCGGCCGCCTTCTCAAGGGGAATAACGGAGTCGATTACCGGCTTCAGCAAGCCCCGCTTGAAAAGTTCGAGAACCGAGAACAATTCCCCCTTGTGCCCCATGAACGAGCCAAGGATCGAAAGCTGGCGGGCGAAAAGGTAGCCCACATTGATCTTGCTTTCAAATCCGCTGGTCGCGCCACAGGTGACCAATCGTCCGCCCACTGCCAGGCTGTAGACGCTCTGGTCCCAGGTAGCCGCTCCCACGTGCTCGAAAACAACGTCCACGCCCCGGCCATTTGTTAGCCGCTTCACCTCGCGCGCAAACTCACCCTCGTGTAACAGAACTTCGTCGGCCCCCAGCCCTTTGGCCTTCGTGAGTTTGGCCTGCGAGCCGGCTGTTGCGATCACGCGAGCGCCCGTTGCCTTGGCAATCTGAATAGCGGCGCTGCCCACGCCGCTGCCTGCGGCAATTACCAGCACCTCTTCGGCGGGCTGAAGATGGGCGCGACAAAACAGCATGTGCCATGCGGTGAGAAAAACTAGCGGAATAGCGGCGGCCTCCTCAAAGCTGAGATTTCCGGGAATCGGAATCACATTGGCGGCAGGCGATTTTGCGAATTCCGCATAGCCGCCGTGAACGCCTGAGCCGAAGAGCGTGTACTGCTTGCAAAAATTGTCGCGCCCGGCAATGCATTGCTCGCATTGGCCGCAGGAAAGCCCCGGTGCGAGCAAGACTCTTTCTCCCACACGAACATTCGAAACGCCTTCACCAATTTTGGCCACTTCGCCGGAGATGTCGCTGCCCGGAATGTGAGGAAAAGTGATCGACCTGCCGGGAAGTCCGCGCCGCACCCAAAGGTCAAGATGATTCAGCGCGCAAGCACGCACGCGCACCAGAACTTCGTTGGCGCCGATCGCCGGCTCCGGCGCGTCGGTGTAGCGCAGCACCTCAGGGCCACCGTGCTCCGAAATCACCACCGCCTTCAAGGTTCCCTCGCGGAAGTAAGCGCCATAAATTAGCATCGTGTTCGGGGGGTGTCCAGCCATTCGGATTAGAAAGGCATGCGGGAGGACCCGCCTGAACGAGGCATTTATCTTTTCCGCGGAGAGGAACGCGCTGAGATTGCGAGAATGCACTTGTCGGATTTGCTCGATCGGGTCAGCCGGGGTGAAAAGATCACGATCACTCGGCACGGAGTACCCGCTGCAATGCTGGTCCCGGTCGACGAAGCGAGGGCCAAGCTCTGCCACGAGGAAATTATCGAAGGCATGCGGAAGCTGCGCAAGCGGATCAAATCCAGCAAAATGAATGTGCGCGGGATGATCACTCAGGGGCGTCGATTTTGAGCGGCCTTTGAGGCGGACCGATGTCCTTTCCAAGTTGTGCTGCGTGCCAGCGCACTGCCGACTTTTGTGCCAGCAGTTGATCGGCGGCCAGTGGGTCAGTTTCCGCTTGGCTGCCTAGTGAGGAATTTGCAGAAGGTGGCAGCCTCCACAGGGTTTGATCTTGAAGGCACGGGTCATCTTATTCTCGTTGGTTACCGCTCGACTCGTGCTAGCTTACCCGAACCAGGATCGTGTACAGGATAAAGGTGTGCCTCATTTGCGCGGTGATGATCACCTGCGCGTCGCTTATATTCTGCCGTTTCGCGTATTCGCAGACTGTTACACTGAAATGGCCCAAACAGCCGGCCAGCCACCCAAGTCCGCAAGCCAATCCGCAACCAAGATCGACGAACAATCAGCAATCTAGCGCTCTGGATCGACGGCCCCTCGCCGGGTCGATCGTTGCAGGCACATACACAAACAATTTCTTCGATTTTTCGGTTGAATTTCCGCAAAACTGGGTCGTGATATTTGTAAATCAAGGCCCCCAGGAGAGCCCAAAGGCAGTTGCCTACGCCCTTCTACTTGTGGGTAGCCGCGACAAACAGATGCATGGCACACGCTGGGTAACTATTATCGCTGCGCGCCCTTTTGGTTCGAACCTGAGTGCGGCATCGGCTCAGAAACTTGTCGAGAACCAAGCAGACGCTTTCAATCTCATCGACTCCATGGGGCTAGGCAGAGGCCTGCAGCCCATTGGCAAACCGACCGAAGTCCTTCTTGGAGGCAGGCACATGACTCGCTTGCACCTCGCAGCCGAAGTCAAAGTTCAAGGTATCACCCACGAAACGCAAGGGTCACAGCTAGCACTTGCCGAACGCGGCTATCTGCTAATGTTCATCAGTTCCGATCCTGTCGGCCGTGAGTCCGACGCCGGATCGGCAATGAAGGCGCTTGATTCGCTGCGTTTCTCTGGCGAACCCCACACGTCGCGACGGTAGCGGTCTTCATCCGAATCTAGCGTCGTGGGTAGCAAGCTCCTCGCAAACGACGTAATCGGAAACTGACCCACTACCGATGGCCTCAAAGAATTGACAGCGCCAAGCGGGCACAGTACGCTCAACTAA
>CAWGJZ010000008.1:0-338130 GCA_963823145.1 uncultured Acidobacteriota bacterium | reverse complement strand
CGCTCGCCACCGAAAGGATAAAAATCCGCCTCGTAGCACGCGCTCGTCTGACCATCCTGAACCATCGTCCGCGAGCTGCCCAGCATATCGTCGATGTAATAATACACGCCAGGGCCGCCGCCAGCGTTGATGATGTACGAAGCGGGGTTCACGCTCGAATCGGTATAGCCAGTTCCACCCGCGACTGCATAGAGCGTTTCGCTCGAACTCACCGTTACCGGAGCGGTGTATAGCGCCCCTGTGGTGCACCCGCTCGCGCGGGGCCGATGGCGGGCAGGTAGCCAAGCATTTGTGCCGGGCATGGCATGCCATGCCCCTACGAAGAAAAAGGCCGAAAAGCCTCACCTCGTGGAGGCGGGGTGAGAGCTACATGAACCGAAGGCGTTGATCGGGAGATTCGCGCTTTCGAGTTGATGCGAGGAGCACGGCGGGGCAAGCCCCTGCGGCAGACGGCGGCGGCAAGCCGCCGCACTCCACACGAGTTGCCCGCACGTGCGAGGGGATGGCGAGATCACGCCAAGCATCTTCGCCGGACACAGCATGCTGTGCCCCTACGAATCAAATTTCAAAGGCAAAAGCAGATCCCTCACACCGGCCTGAAATGCGGCCGGGATCGGGATGACAAACAACCTGCGGTTACTGGACGGTGGCGTGGACGGCGGTGGGGGGATGCGGGGCGAGGTAGCCTGTGCCGGTGAGGGCGACCGATTGCGGGCTGCCGGTGGCGTTATCGGTGTAGCTCAACGCGGCGGATTCAGCGCCCACGGCGCTGGGAGTGAAGCTCACGACGGTTTGGCAGGAGGCCGCGGAGACGGTTCCGGTGCAGGTGTTGGACGCGAGCGCAAAATCGGCTGCATTGGCTCCGCTGAGGGATGGCGTGCCCGTGAAAGTGACCGGCCCGCTGGAGATGGTCAGCAGGATGGGGCCGCTCGAGGACGTCACGTGAACCTGCACGCCGCCGAAATTTACGCTGGTGGGACTGATGGAGAGTGTGGGTGTGGCGGGAACGCCCGTGCCGCTGATGGCTACGGTTTGCGGGCTGCCGGTGGCGTCGTCGGTGAAAGTGACGGTGGCGGTTTCGAGCGCGGCCGAAGTGGGCGCGAATTTAATTTGTGTGGCGCAGGAGCTGGGCACGGATCCTGTGCACGTGTTGGAATTGATGGTGAAGTCGGCATTTCCGCTGATGGCCACGCTGGTGAAATTCACCGCGCCGCCGACGGTGGTCGCGGTGACGGTTTGCGCGGCGTTGCTGCCGACGGTGAGGTTGCCGAAGTTGAGGCTCGCGGGGCTAAAGCTGAGCGAGGCGGCGCTGCCGATCTGAAAATTGCAGACCTCGGCCGTATCGGGCGTGGTGTTGTCGCTTACTGCGTTGATGTATCCGAGGCTCGCGGCCGAAGCCGTAGTGCGGAACGTGTAGCCGGTGGCAAGCGTGACGCTGGATGGCGAAGTGAGCGCCACGGTGTAGGTGCCGGCAGACATGTTGACGGTTAGAGTGAAGGCATAAGTGACGCCCGCGGCATAGTTGACGGCGGTGTCCGCGGTGTAATCGCCGAGGCTTCCCTTGTAGACGTCGATTTGGCCGCTGGAGTTGAAGCGGATGAGCGCGGCTCCTTGCGAGTAGGCGGTGATCGGAGCCTGAGAAAGAGCGATGACCGAGTCCTGATTGTTCGTGTTCGGCGTGGCGGTGAAAGTGGCGGTGAAATTCGTGGTCTGCGCGGTGAACGCTTGATAGCTATTCCAATTCGTGTTGCTGCCGCTGACGAAGCATCCGGGGGTCGAATTCGAGACGGTCACCGCGATGGTGCTGGCCGTTCCGGTCTGGCTATTTGAATCTGTGCAGGTGGCGGAAATTGTGTGGCTCGCATTGGCGGCAGTAAGCGTATTCCAACTGAGGGTGTAGGGAGAGGGCGCGCCTGCCGATCCGAAACTGGTTCCGTCAATTTGAAATTGAATGCTGCCGACTGTGGCGGAACCTTGAGGCGTGCAAACGGCCGTCAGGCTGATGGTTCCCGAAACGGTGGCGTTATTGGCGGGCGCGGTGATGGTGACGGCGGGAGGCCCGGTGGTACCTCCCTGAAATTCGTAGGCGCCGCGATCCCATGGTGTTGAGCCGGCGGGTCGCGGGACGTAAGCGCTGCCGAACCAAATCGCGCCTTTGGTGTCCTGACAAAGCGCGATGAAAGCTCCACTACAAGATGACGAGAGGTTGAGAGCTTGCCCGGACACGTTGGGATCGGACGAGGCCGGGCTGTACTTATCAGTGGTGATGAATCCGTAGGTGGTTGCCTCGGATGCGCCCATCAGATAATTGTTGCTCTGCGTCACCGTCCCCGTAGCGCTGGTCTGAAAGAATCCTCCCGGACAGTTCACCGCTACGTTGTTTTCAAGGATAAGCTGGCCTGCGATTCCGGTGATTCCGTTGTAAACGAGTAGGCCGGTAGGTGGCAGGCCGCTGCCGTTGCAGTCCACCGTGTTGTTGTAGGCGTAGCCGCGCGTGGCGGACGTGTCGCCGCCGGTGGTGGCAAATTCAATGGGCCACGGCCCGGTGGAATTGTTGGTTAGGACGTTGTTATAGACCTGCGACCCTTTGTATCCCACCGAGATGGAAAGGCCCGGAGCGTTGTCGTGAACCCAGTTGTTATATACGGTGAAGCCGCCAAGCTCGTTTTCGTCCTCGATGGCCTGGGAATGCTTGCGGGCGTATTTCGGCGGACTGTCGTGAAGGCCGTATCCGTTTGGATCGGGGTTGTCTTGAATGCTCTGGTTGATTCCGGTGAACTCGCTGTCATGGCAAAGCCTAACGTCGAAGCAGGCCGCCACGTCGGCTACGAATTTACTGTTGCTGACTTCCCGGCAATCCTCGCAAGCCCCGCCGATGTTGCCTCCCGTGATCTTGGTGCCACTGGAGTTGTATCCGAAGCCGCCCGTGTCGTCGATGATGCTGTTCAGCAGCGTCACGTACCCAAGGATTCCGCCAGCCGCGTAGTCCGTTGAACCCAGGGAATCCGACATCTCAAGCGTGGTCATAAAATCGTGGATGTACACATTTTCCACGATAACTCCGAGTTGGCCGCCATTCGCGTTGATCGCTTCCGCCGCTCCATAAGACAAAGAACCGATGCTCTGGTTCTTCATCTCGATGTTGTCGATGGTGATGTAGCCGAACGATCCCAGGTAGAAGAAGTGATCTCCGGCCAGCACCGTTTGCGCGGCGTCGAAAATAGGACGTGTGAAAGAACTGCCGGTAAACCAGGTTAGGTCAACGCCGTAGTAGTCCTGCGAGCTTGCCGTGCCCCCGGCTACGACGCTTAGCTCAAAGCAGGCCGCCGGCCAGGTCACTCCACCCTTGTAAATGAAATGGTCGCCCACGGCGTGCGTCGGGTAGCTCGGCGCGCCGCTATCGCAGCTGCCACCGTGCTGCATGTAGGGATGTGTTTTCCAGGGCGTGCTCTTCGACGTACCATTGTTGGAATTCGAGCCACTGGCGTAGTCAATGTAGAAGGTGCGGCCGGATTGCGCGCGCGCCGTTCCCGCGACCAGCAGGATGAGCAGCAGCAGCGCTAATTTTGCCGCTGCGCCACGCGTTGCGAATCGGCGGGCGGCTTGGCGATTGCGGTCGAGCGGAATTGTGCGGAGTGGTGCGATTTTCGTTGGGCGTCGTGTCATGGGAGAATTGGCGGGCGGCAATCCGAACGTTTGCGCGGGCAAGAATTCGCTAAAAATAAGCTAGGAGAGTGAAATGGAAATTGGCGACAAAGCGCCGGAGTTTACTTCGCTGGACCAGAATGGTGAAAAGATCGCGTTGAAGGATTTCAAGGGTAGGTGGGTGGTGCTCTACTTTTATCCGCGCGCGGATACGCCGGGATGCACGATCGAGGCGTGCGGGTTCCGCGATTCGTACGAGAGAATCGAGAAGACGGGCGCGGTGCTGCTGGGCGTGTCACCGGACGAGGCCAAGGCGCAGAAAAAATTCGAGGAGAAGTACGATTTGCCGTTCACGCTGGTGGCGGATGCGGACAGAGCGATTTGCAATTTGTACGGCGTGATTCAGGAAAAGAATATGTACGGCAAGAAAGTGATGGGCGTGGCGCGGACCACGTTCGTGATCGGGCCGGATGGGAAGATTCGGCATATTTTTTACAAAGTAAAGCCGGAAGGACATGCGGAGGAAGTGCTGGAGTACTTGAAAGGCGCGGCGTAGCGGTCCAGAAGCAACCGAGGCAAAATTTGCGGCGCAGTTCCCTGCCCCATTTGCTCGGCGCGAGAAACAAAGCAGAAGCAGATCCCTCGTCGGCCAAAGGCGGGCCTCTGTCGGGATGACAACGACAGGCGAGCGAAGTTACCCGTGTGGGCGTAGTACGAGGATACGCAGAGAATCTTTACACCGCAGGGAGAAATCGCGCAAGTAGTTGTTGGTGTAAAGAAAAATCGTCCACGGTGATCGAGGATTAATACCGCGATTTTGGCTCGCGTCGAGGAGCACGCCCGGGCAAGCCCGAGCGGCAGTCAGCGGCGGCGAGCCGCCGCACTCCACAGGAGGCGCCCGCAAGTGCGAGACCAACCGTAGAAATCACGCCAAGCATTTGTGCCGGGCACGGCATGCCGTGCCCCTACAACTGCAAAAGCGAGGGGCTCACTGGACGACGAGGGTAAGGGTGGTGGTGTGGGTGGTGGAACCTGCGGTGGCGGTGACCGTGACCGTGTAGGTGCCGGCGGGCGTTCCCTGTTGCTGAGGCGAAGGCGGCGAGGACGGAGCTACCGCGCTGTTGCCGCTGCCGCCTCCGCAGCCAACAGGGGCGATTGCCGCCACCAACAGCAGCAGGGCGAGCGGCATGGCGAAACGGCGCTGCCGGGTTCGGGTCAGCAGAACCAAAAATGAACACAGCAAGAGAGCCAGCGACACGAGGCGGCCCGTCAGCAAACGGAGCAGCGGCGGATGGGATGGATCTACTGGCGGCGGACCCAAAGAGGCCGCGCCTGCTGTCGTGCTAATCGTGACACTGCCAACTCCAGATCCCTTCGCGGTGGAGTAGGACGAAGGGCTCACGGAACACGTCGTACCCGCCGCGGGCACGCTGCAGGAGACATTGACAGTCGACGAATATCCAGATAAGGGCACGATCGCGATTTCGCCGACATACATCGCGGTTTGGCCTGGAGAGACGGTCTCTGACGTGGTTCCGTCAGTCGCGATGATGAAGTCGGCAGTCAGAGTCATCGAAAGTGGCGCTGAAGTGGAGGCGCCGTAATTTCCATCTCCGGAATAGTTGGCGACGAAATTGTATTGGCCCGGAGCCAACTGCGAGGCGTTGAAGCTGGCGTACCCGCCATAAACCCCTGAGGTATTGAGCGTTGTTCCGCCGACGCCGTTGGTGAAGGTCATCTGTCCCGTAGGCGGCGAGCCGGAGCCAGAGCCGGAAACGGTGGCGGCGAGGATCAGCCCCAAGTTTCCCGGTTGCGCTGACAGAGACGTCTGACTGGAAATCGAGGTGACGGAGAAGTTGACCGGGGTGTTCTGGCGGCTGAGCTGGAAACTATAGTCCCCGCCGTAGATTGCTGTGGCGGAGTAGGAGCCGACCGGAGTCCGAGTAACGGCGTTTGAAAGCGAATATCCGCCAAGGGTGCCATTCGGTTGCGCGGTCGCAAATGGGGAGTCGCCGTTGCCATAGAAGTCGATCTCACCGGTCGGAGAACCGTAACCTGATTGCCAACCTACTTGAGCTTGGAAATAGATGGGCGTGCCGTAGGGGACGGTCGTAACCGGGACCAAATTGCCCATGGCGTTTTTCGTCACCACGGAAAAGGTCAGTGTTGTCGGTTCCGGAGAAATTGTGACCTGCACGGGAGTCGGCGAAGAGCTGCCGCCATACGTTCCGTCGCCGGGGTAATACGCGTTCACTTGATATGTGCCGCCGGGAAGGAGATGAGTGACGCCGCTGTACGAGCCGGTACCGTCGAGCTTAAAAATATCCACAGTGCCATCACCAGTAAGGTTGCCATGCCAGTAACCGTTCTGCGTAAGCCAGACGACACCCGTTGGCATTCCGGTGCCGCTATTCGGCGCGACCGCGCCGGAAACGTTGATCGGGTCGCCATGCGTTGCCGTGGTGGGGCTGATCGAAAACGTAGTGCTCGTGGCGTTGAAGGTGACGCTGTTCCATTGGCTGATGAGATTCGTGACATTGACAGAGCCGAGGCCCCTTGCCAAATCGTAGCCGACGCCGCTCTGGTACTTGGCAGACGGCGTGCCGTAATTGAGCTCGCCCGGGACGGCGTTATTGCCTACCGTGACATCGTTGAAGACGCACGTGCTTGCCGGGAGCGTGGTTGTGCTGGAAGCGTTGCATTGCGAGAGAGTTTCGGCGTTCGCGAGCCTGTAGAGGACGTAGTTCGGCTGGCTGAGCCGAACGCCTGCCTTGAATGCGACGTTGGCCATGATCCCGGCGAAGGCCTGAGTGGAAACGGATGTGCCGGACACGCCCGCAAACCTGATGATTCCGTTGGCATCAGGAACGCAAGAGCCATCCAGGCAGATTAGGTACGGATCGTGGACTGCGGCCGTTAGTGAGACGTCGGGCAGATCGCGCGCGTTATCCGCGGGAATTCCGGGGACGCCGGTTTGCCAGGAAGGCTTCGTGAAAAACGTGCTGACGCCGCCACCGCCAGCCCAGATGCTTGGCGTGGAGCAATTGGGCTGGCCCGATTGGCAACTCTCATTCCAGGCATTCTCGGGAATGTAGGAAATCGCCGATCCGAGAGTGCCAGAATTGTTCGTGGCGCTCCAGTAGTTACTCGGAATGCTGCCTTCGTTGAAGATTGTGCCGCCAACAGCGAGGACGTACGGATTCGATGCCAGCAGGTTGACGGAAAGGGGGCCCGTGGCGATGGTTTCGTTGTTTGGGTCATCGCAGCCATCGGCGCCGGAATCGCCAGACGACACCACGTACGTAATTCCCTCTGCGGCAGCCTGCTGCGCCAGATTCGACGCGGCCGTTGCTTCGGTGCTGGTGAAATTCGCTTCGCAGCCGCCGAAACTTTCGCTCATCACATCGGCGAGATTGTTGTCGATGATGTAATTCTCGGACAAATCGACGCCGTCGGTGGTGGCCGTCGATTGAGAGACGACGAGAGTGGTCAAACCCTCGGGTACCATGGCTCCTACCCAGGTTGCATCCAGAACGGCCTCGACCTCTTCGCTGCCACCCAAATCGCCAGGATCGGGGCCGTTTACGAGCACGTGCGGTTCTGTGGCGTTATCTCCTGTGAAGGCATGGAAGGAAATCACGTCGTCAACATTGATGTTCGTGCGCGCGACGATGGCGACGCTTACGGAGTTAGTGGGCTGCAGAGGCTGCAAGGGATTAAAATTGTAGATGGTGTAAAAATCGGCGGGCGCGAGAGCGTGCAAACCGTTACTCCCCGTAAATTGCGGCCGCTTCCCTGCCGTCACCCTGGCCGTAAACGTCTGAGGCGCAACCTGTGATTGCGGCGCCTTCAGGAAATTGTGAAGCGTGAACACGCCTGCGACAACCGGGGCGAGTGCGGAGGGGATCTGCGGATCGTTCGCATTGGCCCAGTGCTCTGCTCCGTTGACGACGTATCTGTGGATCGAGGTGCGAAATGCCTCTTGCACCTGCGCCGCCGTGCCGGAAAATTCGATGGTCACGCGGCCGTTGCTAACATGAATGTCGTGGAAACCGTGGATCTGCAGCCAGGAGGTGATCTGCGCGATGTCGCTATCCGACGGGCCGAATTGCTGGCCGAACTGTTGCGGCGTGAGCCAACGATGATACTGGGGCGAAGATCTGTCTTGCTGCTGGTCGAGTAGGGCCTGGAGATTGCCTGCCTGCTCGGGACTGCGGCTCAGGACGAGCAGCATACGATTGAGCGCGAGGTCGGAGGGAGCTGGGCCGCGGTCGAACTGGGCGCGGGCGAGCGGATGGACGTTACCGCTCAAAGTCACGAGAATGCTTTCATCGACGGCTTGAGTGATGCGAGCCGGCGTCGGCGCCGGATTGTTCTGCGCGGCGGAGCGGCTGGCAAAAAGAATAAGCGTTAGGAATACGAGAATAGCGTGGTGAAAGACGACCCGCGTCGTGAGTTTCATCGGCTCCGGCACCCAAGGACCGAAACTGCGCCATCCGATACTGTCCCCAGTCCTGGAGCAAAGCCGCTGCCATACTGCGGCGTTGTGGAAAACGCTACCGTCCTGGCTGGGGAGGACGGAGCGTAACTAAGCCGCCAACGATCTGGTAACTAAGTGCTAACTAGAATCAACTTGCCAATGTTATAAGGCATAAACGTGTTTGCGTCAAGAGAACAAGAGGCGAATGGGATGTTTCAATCGGCAGGCGCAACCGTGAGCTGGCGTTCAGATCAGTGTAAGTCGTTGGTAGTGCGGGAAGCGGGCGAGGACTTCGGCGGCGTAATTTGGATTTGAGCCGCCGTTCCAGAGGGCGAGAGCGCACGCGATTTCGCTCGCGTCGATTCCCTGCCCTGATTTCTGCGCGGTGGAGATCTTCGAGGCGAGGGCGGCGCAGCCGATATCGAGTCCGAGGGTGGGATCGCAGAGGGCGCTTAGGAATTTGCCGGTGAAACCGTGCTCGCGCGCGACCTGTCCCATTACTTGCATGAGTCCCCAGGAAATTGAGCGGGCGATTTCTTCTGTCGGCGGGAGGCCGAGCGGCGCGACGTAGCGCGTGCGGAAGCCGGGTTCGTAGCGGATTGCGTGCGGATTCCACGCGGATTCTTGTTCGATGATCGCGCAGACGAGCGCGGGATCGAGCTTGTGATGCGCGGCGGCGGCGCGGGCGAGTGCGATGAGTTCGGGCGTGGGCATTTCTAGTTTGTGGCGGAATGCGTGGCGGCGGCTAAAGCGAATACATGCTGCGGGTGAGGCTGCGCAGAGGAAGGCGCTTCGCGCTGCCGTTTTGTGTCAGGGCTGAAGCCCTGACTTTCCACCGGGGCGCTTCACGCCGTCTTATTTTTGCAGGGACGAAGCCCTGCGCTTCCACCCACAAGAGCCAACCGCACGCGGGAGCGAGAAGATCGGATGCCGGCATGCGGGCGAGCAATGCGTTGCTTGGCTGCGGCGGCGCAGGCGGGCAGAATCGGTTTGCACGAAGAAGGCGTGGAGCTACGCAGATGATTGTTTCGGTGAAGGGCGCGGAACTTTTTTATTCGACGCGCGGGAGCGGGCCGGTGTGCCTGGTGCTGTGCAGCATCGGCACGAAGCCGTACGACCGGATGATGGCTCAACTGAGCGACCCCATGCAGCTCGTGTTTATCGACCTGCGCGGCAGCGGCAAATCGACTGGCGAGCCGCGCGATCTTACGTTCGATGTGCTGGCCGATGATCTGGAGGCGATTCGCGCTGACCTCGGAGTGGAGCGAGTGGCGGTGCTCGGGCATTCGATCCTGGGAGTGCTCGCGATCGAATACGCAAGACGGTGTCGGGCGAGCGTCTCGCACGTGATTACGGCAGGTGTCCCGCCGAGAGGCGACATGAAATGGCTCGCGGAAAAGGCAACGCAATTTTTCGCGGAGGATGCTTCACAGGATCGGAAACGGGCGATGCGCGAAAACCTGGCGGCGCTGCCGATTCACGCGCCCTTCAGCAGCGTGTTCCTGGCGCACACACCGATGCGCTTTTTTGACGCGCAAGCGGACGCCGCTTCCCTATTCGCGGACGCGGAAGCCAGGCCGGAGATGCTCAGTCACTTGACGGGACACTTGATGCACGCGTGGGATATTAGAGTTGCCGCAGATGCGCTGCAGGCGCCGATTTTCCTTGCCCAGGGGCGGTACGACTACGTAGTCCCATACACCTTGTGGGATGGCGTCGCTGAGAAGCTTCCTAGCGCCACGCTGCAGATCTTCGAGCGCAGCGGGCACCAGCCATTTTTCGAGGAGCCGAAGCGTTTCGCTGAGGTCGTGACGGAGTGGATGGCGCGGAGTTGAGTGCGAGTGGCGGTGGCGAAAACAATGGCGGTGGTGGTGCTATGATGCGCGCGATGCATGGCAGCATATTGGGAGCTTCGTCGTCGCGCGCGGGACGAGAGGGCGCGGAGTCCGCGAGCGATCGCGTGGACACGGCGTTGGGAGGCGATGCGGAGCGATCCGCGCCACTGTGGCAGCGGCGCGTGGTGACGGCGCTGGCGGCGGTGGCGGCGCTGCTGGCGTTTGCGATTGTGCTGGGCGCACTCTGCCCTTTTATTCCGTGGCTCGGCGCGTTTGGGACGGTCCTCGAATCTTTTTTCTCCCTGCACATTTTTCTGCTGGGCGTGATTGCGATCGCGCTGGCGCTGTGGGCGCTGCGTCTGGGCGGACAGCGCGCGACGACGGTGATCCTGTGGGTGGCGATTGCGTCTACAGCGGGCGCGATGGTGCCGATTGGGACGCTGGTGGGTGCTGCGCATCGCGCGGGCGCGCCGATTTCCTGGGCGGAGCATTTGCGGGTGTCCGCGCCAGGGCGGGAAGCGGAGCCGAATCAGACGCTGGTGTTCGCTACGGTGGGCGGGAAAACTCTGCGGACGGATATTTATTTGCCGGGGAAAGCGGGAAGCGCTACGGCGCGCTCCGCGCCGGTGGTGATGATTCACGGCGGCGGATTTTCGGGAGGCACGCGCAGCATGGGGCGCGATTGGGACCGCTGGCTCGCGTCGCGCGGCTACACGGTTTTCGATGTGGATTACCGGCTCGATCCGCCGGTGACCTGGAATCTGGCCGCGCAGGATGTGGCCTGCGCGATGGCATGGGTGGCGTCACACGCCGCGCTTTACAACATTGCGCCGGATCAAATGCTGCTCGCCGGGCAATCGGCGGGCGGCGGGTTGGCGATGCAGGTCGGCTACGGACTGGGCGATGGGACGGTGACGTCGAGCTGCGGAGGCGCAGTGCCGCAGCCAGCGGCGATTTTCGCGCTGTATCCGCCGGACGATTTCGCGATGGCCTGGAATCTGAAGACGGGCATCGGGCCGGTGAGCGGGCGCGTGTTCAATACCGGATACATTGGCGGCTCGCCGGAGGAATTTCCGGAGCGGTATCGCGCCGTGTCTCCGATATTTCACGTGCGGCCCGGGTTGCCGCCGACGTTGATTGCGGCGGGCGCGCACGATCACCTGGTGCCGTTTGGCGGGCACATCGAAATGGTGGAACGGCTGAATGCGGCGGGTGTGCCGAACGAGCTGGTCAGCGTGCCGTACGGCGATCACGCGTACGATGTCGCGTGGGGCAGCCTCGGCGGACAGATTACGCGCCACGCGCTGGCCGATTTCCTCGCGCGCTATTTGCCGGCGACGGCGGCGCAGTAGCGGTCGCTTCGTCTGGAATGTTTACCGACGGTTACATCGAAGAGCGACTCGGCGGATGGCGCACAAGTAGCCGAGCATGTTTGCCGGGCACAGCATGCTGTGCCCCTGCGGGGGAAAGGCACATGCGAAGGCGACGCGGCGCGGACTAGGCGGCGAATGTTGCGAAGGCGGAGGCGATTTGCTGGGGCAGCGTGGCGCGGTTGCGCGGGGTGAGGAGTTCGTGGCCGGCGGCTTCGATTGGGAGAAGATGCGTGCGGGCGGGGATTAGTTTTAGCGCGGCGGTCAATTCGTCGAGGGTGGCGAAGCCGTCGCGCGCGCCGTGGACGAAAAGCGCGGGCGTGCGCAGATATGGGAAGTGAGCGGTGCGCAACTGCGCGGGCGCTTTCGGCGGATGGAGCGGATAGGAAAGCAGGAGCAGCGCGCCAGCGAGCGCAGGATCGGAAGCAGCGAGCATCGAGGCTTGGCGTCCGCCGTAGGAATGTCCGCCGAGAAAGATGCGATGGCCGGGAAATTGGCGCTTGATTGCTTCGATGGCGGCGCGCAGGCCTTGCTGGTCGCGTTCGGCGCTGCCGGGTGGAGGCGGTCCATGCGGGCGCAGTTGGCGGAAAGGCAGATCGCAGCGAAGGACGGTGAGCCCGGATTCGCTGAAGGCGTTCGCTAAAGCGACGAGCAGAGGCGCGTTGCAATTCGATCCAGCGCCGTGCGTGAGGATGAGCGCGTCATGCGAGGGCCGCGCGGGATTATGGAGGTCGCCGCGAACGGGCGGCTCGTTTGGGTGCCCGGATTCGAAGGGCGCGAAATTGGATTCCGACATGGCGCAATTCGGCTCGCCGATGAGTCGGCGGCGAGGGGAATTTTAGCGCATTCGGCAAAAGCAAAGGCGCCCGCCTGAAAAGCGAGGCGCCGCTACAAAGGCGGTCAGTTGTAATTTTGCTCAAAACTTTGGTCTTTTGGCAGTGGACGGTGGAGTCTCCAATAGTAATGAGGGCCGTCCATAACCAACTCGACTGCAAGCGAGATAGGTCCAAGAGCTGCGGCGACGGGTGCTACTACGTCTTCGTTGTTCCGAGGAAATTCGTGCGCGTAGTGGCCGAGCCATAAACCATAGGCAAAGAATCCACAGACTGCCCAAATCGTTAGAATCGCCAGCGGTAGCCAGAGCTTATTGCGATGCTCACTTGTGCGCCGCTTCGGGGACCTCTGACGAGACTGAGTCATTTGACGAAACTGAGTCGTTTCTGTTTGCGTTTGTGCCAGGGCGCTCATCGTCCCTTCTCCTTTGTCTGCCCAAGTGTCTCCTGTTCCAGGTTGTTGCAATGTTTCAGCGCAGTAAAAATTGAATGACGCCCTAAATGTCCTATTCACAGAGACCTATAGGGCCATCGATACCTGGCCCTGCGCGGCGGTTAGTTGCGCGGGCGGAGGTTTAGGTCGAGCCAGCGGATGGGCGGGAGCGGGTTGCGCTTGATGCCCTGCTCGTCGCAAAGCATCTCGAGGAGCT
The DNA here is from genome assembly GCA_963823145.1 of uncultured Acidobacteriota bacterium. Lineage (GTDB taxonomy): Bacteria > Acidobacteriota > Terriglobia > Acidiferrales > UBA7541 > Palsa-295. The sequence continues at coordinate 325,317 of CAWGJZ010000008.1, read as the reverse complement.
CGTAAATGTGAGGGAGATGGTTGGTGGCCATGTCGTGAACGAAGGCGCGGGTGAGTTCTTCGCTGCGAATGTGGCGATAGAGCCAGCGCATGAAAAATGCGAGCTGCACGATGGACGTGAAGCCGAATGTCCACCAGGTTGGATTTTGGAGGATGTGCATGGTGTTGGGCGTGGCGAGTGAATTTTGCGCCGAGGCGCGCGGAAGCGGCGAGCTGGGTACATCGTGCTTCTTGGTCAATCGAAGAGAGATTCCTCGGCTGCGTGTCCCGGCGCTTCGCGCAAAAGCAAAGGCGCGGGACACTCCGCTCGGAATGACCGCGTTGGAACGGGCGCTGGATGGCGACTTTGCGCCGGCTGCGATCGCTAGAGTATGTCGCGATGGCTGGCTCGGATCAGCAGCGCCGCAACGAGTCCCCCTCCGAAGAAGGCGAGCACCGCCAGCAGCCTCAGATGGTGCGTGTAGAGCCAGCCGATACCTAACATCCACAGGCCGGCTAGACCAGCGAGCAACCAGACAGAACTGTAGCGCATTGTTCGAATTGTGCACGAACATCTTGCTGCTGTCACAGAGAGGGCGATCGCAAGAGTGCGTGTCGAACTAACCGAAGAGGGAGGCGAGGCTGGAGCCGACGCCGAAGAGGCTGGAGCCCACGCCGTAGGGCTCGTTCTGCGAGGCGCGCTGGCGGACGCTTAGCAATTCCGATGGGACGCCCATGGCTTTGCCGAGGAGATTTGTGTCGATGCCGTAGGTTTGGCCGAGGGCGTTAAGGCCGGCGAGATTTTCCTTCAACTTTTGGTTGGCGAAGGCGATTTGATTTTGCTGCGCCTGGCTGGCGTCGGTTTGCGCCTGCTGGCGGCCGAGCTGCGCAGTGAGGTCGCCGAAGCCGGCGGAGTTGTTGGTGGCGGCGGCGCGATTGGCGGCGCGCTGGCGGAGGGCGTCGAATGCGGTGTTGGAGGCGCCGAGCGATTGCTGCGTGATCGCGGACTGCTGCTGCGGCGTGTAGCCCTGGCTGTTCAGCAGGCTCGTGACCGAGGGGAGCATGAGGGAACGGTCCTGCTGGCCCTGCTGGTTGGATTGCGAGATGAGCTGATTCTGCTGCGCGAGTTGCTGGTCGGTGAGGTTGCGGGTTTGCTGCTGTGCGGCGCGAGACATGGGGTGCCTCCGAGGTTGGAAGTTAGAGGTTAGAGATTTGAAATTGGAAATTCGAAAAACGAAAGTGGCGAGTGACTAGTGGGCTAGCGATCGGAATAGCCGCGAGTGCTTTTCTCTTTACTGTCGATCCAACGTAGAATCGGGTCGTGAAAAATGGTCGGACAACACTGCTTCTCTTCGCTTCGCTCCTGATCTGTCTCTCTTCGCTTTATCTGCCTTTGGTCTCCGTTCACACTTACTGTGAGAACCGTCCTGTGGCCGCTGGGTTTGGAGCGGCTTCGGTAGCAGTGTTTGTGCTCCTTCTGCGCGGACGCAACACGTCGAAGGCAAGGAGGGTCATGGCGCGCATCGGCGAAGCACTTTGCCTTCTAGCAATCGCTGCAGACGCAGCGTTCGTCGTTCTTGCTACGTATGTATGCCGGCAGATGATCCGCCGCTAATCACTCGCTGTTGGTTTTCAACACGCGGCAGTAGGGGGTCCAGGTGTTGTCGCGGAGCCAGCCTAGGGATTCGAGGCGGCGGCCGAAGCGGCGCGCGATTGGCGGAGGGAGCCAGGCGTGGGCGTCGTCGAGGCCGCGCGCGAGAAGGTCGAGTTCGCCGGCGCGATGGAGGGCGAGGAGCTGCGTCCAGCGCTGGTGCGCGTTGCCTTCCCTGGAGTCACCCTCCGACTTGTGAAAGCGAGGAATCTCTCTTTGCGTGAGCGCTTCCTCGGAGCTGACATCCAAGAGAGATTCCTCGACTGCGTCCCGCGCCGCGCGCACACCGCGCGAAGAAAAAAGCGCGGGACTCCGCTCGGAATGACACGTGTTGGGGGCGGCGTGGGCAGGGCCGGACGTGTTCGCGGGGCGGTCAGCAGGAGGCAAATTCGCCGGCAAGATGCCGGCGCTACAAGAGCTATAGCTGGTGCGGTCGATTAGGAGGTACATTTCGCAGGTTAGGCGGGCGAGCGCGGCCATTACTGGGCGGCCGGTGTCGTCTTCGAGGATGAGTTTTGAGATGAAGATGGGGTCGGCGAGGTCGGGGAAGGCGTAGTCGAAGCCTTGCGACGCGTGCATGCGGCGGAGGGCGTCGAGATCGGCGGGGGTGTATTCGCGGATGAGCATCGAGGTGTTGGGAAGGCTGAAGCACGACATGTAGCGGGTGTCGTGGTGCGGCGAAGGGGCCGAAAGGCCTCACCCCTTGACGGCGGGGTGAGCTACATAAAAGCAACGTCGAAAACCAGAGACGCCCGTTCGTGCGAGGTGGATCGCGTGCAGGTAGCTAAGTAAGTTTGCCGGGCATGGCATGCCATGCCCCTACCAATGCAACGGCGGGGCGGCTATAGTTTCGTCATGAACACGCTACGCCCACCTGAGGAACAATGGGAAGCCGTTGAAAACTACTTCAATGAGTTGCTGACTCCGTCCGATCCGATTTTGGACGCGGCGATGAAGGCAATCGAGGCGGCTGGGCTGCCGTCGATCAGCGTCGCGCCGCACGAAGGTAGGCTGCTTTGGATATTGGCGCGCATGCAGGGCGCGCGAAATATTTTGGAAATTGGGACGCTCGGCGGGTACAGCACGATTTGGCTTGCGCGGGCGCTGGCTCCTGGCGGGAAACTTATCACATTGGAATTTGATCCGAAGCACGCGGCGATCGCTCGCGAGAATATTGCGCGCGCCGGATTGGCAGAGATAGTTGAGCTGCGCTTGGGGCGCGCTCTCGAAAGCCTACCGCTGATTGCCGCGGAAGCTCGCGGGCCTTTCGATCTGGTCTTCATCGACGCGGACAAAAAGAATAATTGGGAGTACTTCGAGTGGGCGCTGAAGGTTTCGCGGCGCGGCAGCGTGATTATTGTCGACAACGTGGTGCGCGATGGCGCGGTGGTGGATGCGTCCAGCACCGATTCGGATATTCGCGGGATTCGGCGTTTCATTGAGATGCTGGCAAAGGAAAAGCGCGTTAGTGCGACGGCGCTTTCAGACCGTTGGAAGCAGGGGCTACGACGGGTTTGCGATTGCGCTGGTGATCGGCGATTCCTAATTGGTGACGTGTTGCTAGGCCCGCGATCGAAGAGAGATTCCTCGACTGCGTGTCCCGGCGCTTCGCGCAAAGGCAAAGGCGCGGGACACTGCGCTCGGAATGACGATTCGAGAGGTAATGCTCTGGTAGCGCCGGCATCTTGCCGGCGTTTTTTCCTTTGCACCGTCGAAAGGCAAATTCGCCGCCAGGATGGCGGCGCTACAAGAGCGACTCGGCGGATGGCGCACAAGTAGCCAAGCATGTGCGCCGGGCACGATGTATCGTGCCCCTACGAAGAAAGAGGCAACACCCACGTCAGAACACGCGGTGGCGGAGGAGGGGGTGGACGCGGGCGAGAGTCTCGGCGGCGTCGAAGGTGGTGGCGCCGGGGGCAACGCCGTGCGGCGCGAGCGCGGATTGCGCGGCAGCGGAGATTGGTTTTTGCGCGAGCGGGTGCGGGAGCGGCTCGAAGGCGGGATCGTCGTCGAGCGAGAGGTGCACGCCTTCGTCGGCCTCGATGAGAACGAGGATTCTTCGACTGTCTCCGGCGGCCTCAGGACACATGCTAGTGGCGGCGTCACGATTAACGCCGATGCTCGAATCGTGTCGCTCCGGGCATTCGCGCTCCGCGCGAGTCGTTATGTCAGGGCTAAAGCCCTGCCCCCCTAATGAAGAAGGCGCTTCGCGCCTGTCGTGATTGGCAGGGCTGAAGCCCTGCCCTTCGACGTCGCCGGGGACGTGGTCACGTTGCGGTAGCGCCGCACCGGGCACAGCATGCTGTGCCCCTACCGAAGAAACGGCGGGCGAGTCGAGGACGATGAAGTGGGAATTGGCGAAGCGGGCGGCGCGGCGGTGCCAATCAGCGAGGGTGGTGATGTAGTATGCTTTGCCGGTCATTTTTACACTCGAGTGCTTTGCAAAACGCTTAAGGGGGACGGAACGTGAGCGAAAAAGAGATTGAGATTCAGATGAAGGATGGGAAGTGCGATGCGGTGCTGTATCAGGCCGAGGATGGAAAGAAGCGTCCTGGAGTGATTCATTATCCCGACATTATGGGGATTCGGCCATCGCATCGCGCGATGGCCAAGCGGCTTTCGGAGGCGGGCTACACGGTGGTGCTGGTGAATCCGTTTTACCGCACGGTGAAGGGCCCGTGTTTTGACTTCACCCCGAATTTTGCGGGCGACCCGCGAACGATGCAGCGGTTTGGCCAGCTGGCGGGGCCGTGCACTCCGGAGGCGATGGAGAGCGATGCGTCCAATTTCGTGGATTTTCTGGCGTCGCAGAGCACAGTGAGCGGCGCGAAGATGGGCGCGGTCGGATACTGCTTTACCGGGCAGGTGGCGCTGCGGACGGCGGCGGCGCGTCCGGATAAAGTAGGCGCGATTGCGTCATTTCACGGCGGCGGGCTTTTCACGGATAAGCCGACGAGCCCGCATCTGGCTTTGTCGCGGATTCCGAAGTCGAATGGGCCGCAACTTTATTTTGGGCACGCGGTGAAGGATGGTTCGATGCCGCAAGAGGCCATCGAGAAGTTCGAGGGTGCGCTGAAAGCCTGGGGCGGGAAATACGAAAGCGAAACGTACGAGGACGCGCTACACGGGTGGACTGTCGCCGATAGCAACGCGTACAACCAGCCGCAGGCGGAGAAGGCGTTTAAGAAGCTGACGGGGCTGTATGCGAGCGCGCTGAAATAACAGCGCGCGGTTGCTCGTGGCGCGGTTCGAGTAAAACTACTTGCCGCGATAGAAACAGCTCATCGGATGCGCTTCGCGCGACGTTGTGTTGTCGCACCTGAAGGTGCGACCTTCCATCGTGCGGCCGAGCCGACTAGCGGCGCGGCTGAAATCGAAGAGAGATCCTTCAACTGCATCCGCGTGGCGCGGGAGTGTGTGGCGTCGAACGGAGCGCGCTACCGCAACTTCTCCAGCGAAATACCAACATTGCCCAATGACGCGCGGCAACTCCTTGGATTCATTCTGGAAGTGGAAGCAGATACGCGTTCGCGCCAAACGAAGCTGCCGAACGCTCGATCCAAGGAGATGATGATGTTCACAAACGTCAAGAGTTTGACAGAGCTGTTTGAAATCGAACTTCAGTATGCCTACGATTGCGAGCGGAAACTTGCCGAGAAGGGCTTGCCCGCAATGATCGAAGCAGCCAGGTCGTCGGAGTTGCGCACGGCCCTGCAGCACCATTTGCAAGAGACGCGCGCACATATTACCCGGTTGGAGAGTGTATTTTCCTCTGCCGGAATCCAGCCGAAGACCAGGGACAACGACATCATCGACAAGATGATGAGTGCGGCCAAAGACTCAGCCAGCAATATCGACGATGCCGCGCTGCGCGATGCCGCTCTGATCGCGAACGGAAACCAAGTGGAGCATTACGAGATAGCGCTCTACGGATCACTCGCTGAGTTTGCGCGACGATTGGGGCTGGAGGGCGCGGTGGGTCCGCTGGCACAAACGTTGGAGGAAGAAAAGACCGCCGACGCCAAATTGACGCAACTCGCTACGACCACGCTGAATGCCAAGGCTGTGCGCGCGCACGCCAGCGACTAAAGAGCGCGGTCGCGGAGCTAGACAACATTCAACGCATTCACCTTGCATGAACGCTAGGAACAGGTGCGCGTTTATGCATTATCTGCCGAGCATGCTATGCGTGCTCGGCAGTTTTATTTTGAGCGCGATTCGACTTGCAAGATGCACCTCGGAATAACGCCCGAGCGAACGGCAAGTTCAAATGCGCACAGACAGGAGTGTCTGTGCCACGCAAGAGTGTCTGTGCCACCGAACTACTCCCATTTGCGGGTGTCGTCTTTGGTGCGGATGGCGGCGGTGCGGGAGGTGGCGGCGCGGAGGAGCCAGGGGGCGAAGCGTTCGATGGCGACGATTACTTTGCCGTGGCCGGTGACGATTTGCTCGCGCTTGCCTTTTGCGACGGCTCGCAGAATTTCGCGTACGGCTTTTGGCGTGGGCACCATTATGCGCGGCGGAATCGGGTCTTTCGCCTGCGCGTGCAGCTGGCCGAGATTGTCGATGCGGCGAATTTCGCTGGCGACGAAGCCGGGGCTGATCAGCGTCACCTTGACGCCGGTGGCGCGCAGCTCGGGAGTGATGGCGTTGGCGAGGGCGCGCAGCGCGAACTTGCTCATCGAATAGGGCGACGCGCCGGGAGTGGAGACCCAGCCCGAGACGCTGCCGATGATGGCGAGATTTCCTTTTGTCTTTTCCAGTTCGGGGAGCGCGGCGTAGATCGTTCGGAGGACGCCGAAGACGTTGGTCTCGAATTGGCGGCGGTAATCTTCCACGGTGAGTTTTTTCAGCGGCGCGACTACTCCGAAGCCGGCGTTGGCGAAGACGGTGTCGAGCTTGCCGAAGGCCAGGACGGCGCCAGCTACGGCGATTTCCAGGTCGCCATCGCGCGTCACGTCGCATGCCACGGTGATGGGGCGCTTATTTCGCTGAGTTTCCTTAGTTCCTTCAGTTCCCTGCCCTGCGATTCTTTGCGCGAGATTTTCGAGGCGGTCGGTGCGGCGCGCGGCGAGCGTTAGTTGTGCGCCGGATTGTGCGAGTTGCAGGGCGAGTTCCTCGCCGATGCCGGAAGAGGCGCCCGTGATGAGCACGGATTTGCCGCGGAAGAAGGCGGATGGGCTGGACATGGCGCGACATCATACATCACGCGGTGCGGCGAAATTCTAAAAGCAAAAAGCGCAAGTCGAAAACCGGGGCCGAAAAGCCTCACCCCGCCTCCGCGGGATGAGCTGCGTGAAACCAAGCGATAGGCGTGGAACAACGTATGTGACTCAATTGGTACAGGCGAGATTATCTGCAATCGACTTGGCTTTTTGCAATTCGAAAAATACGCCCTCGACTTCGATTATGGGAGTCTTTCCGCCCAAGAACACGATATTCCCCACAAAGCGCACGGGCGGTTTTCCGGGGCCAGCCAAAGTAACTTTCGTGGTGGTTGTAACAGCGATGCCCAACTGTCTTAGCGAGGCGTGCGCGTAATCGAAGAATTCCTGCCCGGAGAGAATTGTGGAGACGTATTTGGGCGACCTCAACACAACCTGGCCAGATTGTGCGCAGGCTTTTGAATAGAAGATCCGAGTGCCGACTATTTGATCTATTTCCTTTTGAGACAGGCCAATGACACCAGGCACGCGCAAGTCCCTCTTTACGGTCCAAGACCCCCACAACATAGCCACCCGATTGGATGCGAAGACGATGGTCGCGAATGCGATTACAGAGCCAAGAACTGCAGAACGCCTACACACAGTTAGCGGCTCCGCTCATAGTTGCCGGTTGAAAATATCCCATATTCATCGACCCGCCGATTTGTAAGGCCCCGACTGACCGCAATCGAGCCATTCGGCTTTCTGATTTTATTATATGCCGTAAAGTCGCGTTGTTCGACGGTTCGGCCTTGGTTGATTTTGCTTAGAAGCGTGTTTTCTGGGGCGACGGCTCTTGGTCCGGCATTGAAGGCCAGACTGGTGAGCGCGTCGAATTGGTTCTGAGTCACTGGAACTTTTAGCGCTGCGTTCACCTCGTCTTCTGCACGTTGTACGTCTTGCCGGAGAAGATCGGCTGCTTCTTTTGGAGTGATTTCCTGACCGAAGTTCTCGCCGCGCTTGATCAGGTGTCCGTAACCAATCGTGGGACGCCCCGTGATGTCGGGATAAACGCGTCTGCTAAATCGCTCATGACTCTTGATGAAGTCGAGACCCTGAGTGCTGAGGGACATGCGGTTGCGCGGCCTGCTCGCGGTTTGATTTCGGTCTCCGTCGACGAGGACGTGGCGATGATTGATCGTGACCCAGTGGCCGCCGCCGTTTTGCTGCACTCGCTCGATCTCTGAATCGCCCAGTTGCGAAGAAGCTTCGGCCCCGCGAGCGTCCTCGATTGCGCGACCGTAGGCCGGGTTCATGCAAAACCTGCCATTGATAAAGGGTATTTTTTGCTTCTCCATCCGAGAACGCGGATTGGACTACGAGCTGAAGGTGTAGTTGTGGGTGAGGATGGAGGCGGAGTGGCGGCCGGCGAAGAATTGGTGCGAGGGCTCGCAGCTTACCGTCACCTTTTGCCAGGGGACGTCGGTAACGGCAAAAGCAGATCGCTCACCCAAGCCGCAAAAACGCGCGTCTTGGTTCGGGATGACAACGCGAGAAGCTGAGGCAGCGGAGATGGCTTCGATGCGGGTTAGGGTTAGGCGGGCGAAGCGGCCGATGAAGACGTCGCTTAGGCAGAGGCGCTCGGCGCGCATGGGGGAGCCGTCGGCGAGGGTGAAGATGTGGTGCGGGGTGACGTCGAGCGATTCGGCGTTGGAGAAATGCAGGCGGATGAAAGTTTCAGCGTCGCGAACTTCTAGGCGAATGATGCGTGTCCACGATTCGCCGCCGGTGGGCGAGGGGCAGCGAAGATGTTCGCCGACTTTGCAACTTTCGATGGGCACGGTGCCGCGTTCCTGGGTGAGGACTACGCTGCCCGCGCGCAGACAGCTTCCGCTGCCTCCACCGGAGCCGCCTCCGGTGCCGCTGGTGGTGGTGGCGGCAACGATTGCGCCTTGCGAGAGAGGGACGCGTCCTTGGAGAGATTGCTGCTGCGCGGCGGAATTGGTTTTCGCGGACTGCGCGAAGCCGGATGAGCCTGCGCCTCCCGCGACCCAGCCTAGCGCGGAGGCGATCTCGTCCCAGTAGGGATAAAAATAGTAGGTGGCGCCGGCGGCGAGGACGGTGATGACGGAGGAGCCGTCGGGGATGGCGGTGGTGGTGCCGTCGGCGCGGTAGATAGAGAGGCCGGTCCACGACCAGGTGAGGCTGGAGGTGGTCGAGGCGTAGGTGAACGAGCCGGACCAACTTGGCGGGAGCGAGCCGCGCATGAGGACGCCGGATTTGGTCGGGTCGATTTTGCCTGAGGTGAGTGCGCCAGAGACGACGCGCGCGTAGTTGTCGCCGTCGGTGATTTGGCTATCGAGCGACCAGCCCTGGTTGGGGCCTAGCGACGCGCCCGCGAGACGCTTTAGCGATTCGTAGAGTTGGGGATTGGTGGTGCGCAAGGCTTCGATTTGGGGGATGGTTAGCATGTTTATTTCGTAGCGCTTCGGTTAAAACTATTGCTGGACTGCGTACAATATTTCGGCTTTAATCCGCCGATGCAAACGCTGGGCCTTTCCGATTCACCGCGATCCGACAATCGCCTGAAAACTCTCTTCTGGCCTTCCATCCAGACAAGCAACGATGTGGATGACCTCGGAGCACAAGGCTATTGGGTTTGCGCTGCTGTTGCTACGTTCTCCGGTGTTGTGTTGCTGGTCATCGACCGTCCATTTTCCGCGGTCCTTTACTTCCTATTTTTCTATCTGGGCGGAGTTGGAGTTAGAGAGCACAGTCGTTATGCCGCTGGCGCCGTCTTTGCGGTGTATGCTGTGGAAACATTGTTGTCGCCTGGGATACTGAAGGTGTTTTTGTGCGCCTTGTTGCTTTCCAACCTACGCGCGACTTGGATCGCCTACCGATGGAAGCCCGGGGAGGAAACCGAGATGCCCATGCGTCTGGGCGAGACATGGAGCGAGAAATTTGTGGACAGGTTTCCGCAATGGCTTTGGCCCAAAGTGAGACTCGTTTACTACACGTTTTCGCTGGTTTTCCTGGGTCTTGAGACGATGGGCATAATGGCAATCGTGCACCGCTGGCGATCCTGAATCACCACACACCCTTCACTGAAAAAACGTTCTCGGGGTCGAGTCGAGGAGATTTTCTCCTGGACTGGGAGGCGGAAGTAGGCTTTAATCCCACGCAGCGAAAGCGGTCGATCTTTCCAGCACGACACAACGAACGGAGAATCGCCTCAACAATCTCTTTTGGGCTTCCATTCGTAGCAGTGTGCGGACACGGACGGTTTGCAGGGCCACTGATTCACGCGATTGCCGATCACTTTCGCGGATAAGCTTGGCCTCAACCGAATGTCCATCGCTGCGTTTTTCTGCCGTGCTGGCTATAAGACGAAATTTGAGGGGAGGAAAAACGTGAACAGGAAATGGTGGAGCATTTCGATCGGGCTGTGCGTGCTGGCGATTTCAGCGGTGTGGGTGGCGCCGTCGGTGGCGCAGATGATGGCAACGAAGCAAAAACCGGCGATGTATTCGTACGTGGCGAATTGGCAGATTCCCCGCGCGCAGTGGGGCGCGATGCAAAAGTCGATGGCGGACGATGCGGCAACGTTCGACAAGGGCGTGGCTGACGGAACGATTGTCGCGTACGGGAACGATGAGAACCGCGTCCACACAATCGAAGGCGAGACGCATGACGATTGGTGGTCGTCGATGTCCGAAGCCGGAGTTTTCAACATGCTGGACCGTCTCTACAAGGCGGGCGCCGCCGATTCTCCCGCGCTCGAAAGCGCAACAAAACATTGGGACGAGGTGTATGTCAGCCGGTTTTACAACTGGCATCCTGGAACTTATAAGGATGCGTACACGAACGTGGCGGTTTACAACTTGAAGAAAGATGCGCCGGAAGATGCGCTCGACAACCTCAGCAAGCACCTGATCGGGCCGCTGCTGGATAAGCTGCTCGCCGATGGAACCATTGTCGAATGGGAAGTTGATACGCAGGCTGTTCACAACGCGCCGGAGACTGAGTTTCTGATCGTTTACCTTTCGCCGAATGCGGAGAGCATGGATAAGGTGCAGGCGGCGATACGAGAGACAGTGGCGGCGAACCCGCTGGGCGGCTCGGCGTTTGACGCCGTGGTGGATTCCGCGGGGCATAGCGACGAAGTGCTGCGGTCGAATGTAACGTACAAGTAGGCGCGGTTGCGTATGGAGTGCGGGGGCAGGCTTCTGGTGGTTTGCGCGGAGGCTTGCGTCGGCGGCGCATGTTGGTTGATACGAGGAGCACGCCCGGGCAAGCCCGCGCGGCAGACAGCGGGAGCAAGTTCCCGCACTCCACATGAAGTGAGATGGATAGCGCACATCGCGCTAAGTTTGTTTGGCGGGGGCGCGCTGCAGCGGATATTCTGCCCTTACGAAGGCACGACCTGGGAGGGCAATGTGAGATTTGCGGCGCGAGGCGCGGTTTGCTTGGTGGCGTTTGTGGCGATGGGCGGAGGTGGTGTTGTGCGGGCGCAGGCGCTTAGCGCGCAGCCGCCGGATATACAGGCGTTCGTGAAGCAGTATGTGGCGGCGTGGAACGCTAAGGACTTGGGGCGCCTGTATGCGCTCAATTACTCGAAGTCGGCCGCGTGCATTACTCCGGCGAGCAGGGATTTCTACGATGGCTCGTTGACGATGCAGATGCGCGATTCGATTCCTGCGAACTACACGACTACGGTTTTGGCGGTTAACGAAAACAATTTGAAAGCGATCGAAAGCTTCGGGCTATTTCCGGTGCACCCCGCGCAGGAATTGCACATCGATTACCAGCAGGGCGATGATTTGGGGGGCGTGGTCGTGTACCTGGTGAAGGAAAACGGGCGGTGGGTAGACGATTTCCCGTGCGTCAGCGAGGCGTACCTGAAGAAATTCCACGACGACGCGCCCGAGAATGCGAAGCGCCTGGCCCATTACAAGGCCCTCGCCGATGGAATCAAGGAGCCGCTGCGGTCTGAGCTGCTGGATTTGATTCGCAAGCATGAGACCGCGACCGCAACGGACCGATATCACGCGGCTAGCGGGCAGGATATGAAGACATCGATGTTCGTGATTAATGCGCTGAAGGGGGAGACGCGGTAGGGCGCGAAATAGCTGAGTGGTGATTTTCAGAGGCCCTTCGGCTTTTGCCTGTAATCTCGGCGATCGAGGCAAGAGTCATAGGTCGCACGGTCAATTCGAACCCAATCAGCCTTGTTGACACCGCGCCGGTTGCGGACTGTCGGACTGAAAGGAAACGCGGAGATAACCTTGATCCATCTGTTTTGTTCCCGGGCGATCAGCCGAATTTCCTCGGCCACTTCGGATAGGTCCTGATCCTGGCTGAATATCACGGCGACGTCGTATTCGTTGCGGAGGGCGAGGCGAATGATGTCGAGAGCGATGCGGACGTCAATTCCCTTTTCTTCTCCTGCCAGGAACGAGTGCGTGGGACCATCGGGCAAGCGAACTTTCCTGTTGCGGTAACGAAGTGGCCGCGTAAAGACCTTGATTCCCTGTTTTCCCATAACTGCTAGTTTTCCAGACCAGAAGTGACTCTTGGCGGCGGCGTCGGCTGCATCCGGTATTCCGGTATAGAACCGGGATTGAACAAGCGTGCAGCCGCATTGGTGGCAGACCTTTTCCGAAAGCACCTTCGCGCCATAGTTCGGAAAACTATAGCCAAAGGCTTCTTTCGCTGCGTAGAAGAGGTTTTGGCCACCAATAAAGGTGATTGCTCGCTTGACTGTGGGTTCGTGAGGCATCGCGGGAGGCTGGAAATAAATAACCCCGCCCGAGGCCTTTCGGCATGTCGAGCGGGGAGCAATTCCTAACGTGACCATGCCAGAATCACGCGGTGTCTGGAATGGCCGGTAACGTAGGCGGCAACCCGGAGGCGAACGGCTAGTTGGTGCCGCGGACGATGGCGAAGGGGTCGGGCTTGGCCCACGGGGCTAGCTTTGTTAGAGAGAACCAGGAGCCGGGGGCCGCGGTGCCGAATTGGTAGGAAACGCGTTCGGCGAGGACGTTGGTGAATTGCTCCATGTCGCGCGAGGCGGGCGAGCCGAGTGTCCAGGAGCCGAGGGTGAGCGCGGAGGCGCTGCCGGGCGTGACTGCTGAAAGCGCTAGCGAGCCGGCGCCTTGGACGTATGCGGTTAGGTAGCCGAAGAGGTTGCGTCCGCTTAGGGCGGCGCCTGTGGCGGCTAGAAAAGCTGTCGAGTAGAAGGAATTGATGGCGGCGCCATCGTCGGAGTAGGCGCCGGGCGTTAGCTGATAGATTTTGCCGCTGGAATTATTCGAGCCGAAGAAAATTTGCGCCACGCCGTTTGCGCGTTCGATCAGGCCGCAGCAATTCGCGGCGATCATCCACGGCGCCCATTTGCGCGAGCGTTCGGGCGCCATCAGCATGGCGACGAGCGGATCGCCGAAGCCTTCGGTGTAGTCGAGCATGAGGATCTGATTCGGCTGGGTGGCCGAGCCCATCGGCACGCCGACGAGAATGCGTTTGTGCTGCGTATCCACTTGCACCCAGAGATTTTGTCCGTACTGCCAGTTGATCGCGTCCCACGTAGGCTGAATTTCCTGCGAAATTTTCTGCGGATCGCCGCCATCGAAAATATACAGGCCGGTGCGGCAGGCGATGACCACCCATTCTTCTCCGATACCCACGCCGTGCACCGAAGGCGTGCCAACTTTGTTTGACACTTCCTCGATTTGCCAGAGCGCAGGCTCGTTAACGCCATCGGTGGCAGTGACGTACATGCTGCGCTCTTTGACGAAATAGAGATTGTTGCGCAAGGTGAAAGCGGCGCGCACGCCCTGGCCATTATTTTCGGCGATGCTCATGATGCCGGAGACGCTGTCGTACGCCTCCGGCTCTTCGACGCCGCTGGCGCGCACGAGCGACGGATTCTGCGCGGCGTTGGTGAGGAAAATTTCGATGTTGTCCACGAGGAAGGATTCGCCGGAGGGCGCGGGCGTAGCGTCAGCATAAACGCGCAAGGTGAGATCGGTGGGGAGAGACGATTGCGGGCCGAAAAGCTGCGCGGAGAATTCCTGATAAGCGGTGGTGGCTTGCGCGACAGTGACAGTGAGGCCCGCGCCGATTTGTCCGGCAGTGGGACTGAAGGCGTTGATGCGCAACTCGCCGGCGCTGAGGCCGGCGGTGCGGCAGACGCGCGCGCGCATGGAATAATCGCTGTTGTTCGCGAGCAGCGGATTGCCGGAGGCATCGAGAATCGCGTTCTGCGAGATCAGGCCGCGCGCGACGGTGGCGCCGTCGGCGGTGATGCGATAGGCGTCGCCCCAAACCACGAAGCTCCCTTCCCTACTGCCGCCCGCGCCGAAACTGGGATCCTGAAACCAGCCGAGCGGGCGTCCGCTCCCCGATGCGTCCCATCCACCATCGAAGGTGAGATTGCGCCAGTTGTCCATATTGGCGCGCTCGCCCCACCAGAAAAGGCGTTCGGCGTATGCGACCACGCCGAGTTGCTCGGGCAGTTCGATCTGGCTGAAAAGATAATCCATGCTGACGCCGGAGAGCAGAATCGTGTCGCTGAAATCCACGGTGAGCGAGGTGGTGGAGTTGTCGTTCAGCACCATGGTGGCGGGGACGTGATAAAAATTCGCGCCGCCCGCGCCGGTGAATGCGAGCAGGCGCTGGACGACGTTCGAAGGGCCGGTGGGAATATTCGTGACACCGGCTTGGAAGCTGCCGGCGGCGTTCCACGAAATGGGCGGCGAGGGCGCGGTCCAAAAGCCCTGGCGCGTGACGAAGACCACGACGCATTGGTGGACGCCGGGCGAAATTGCGCCGGCGGTGGCGGAATCTGCGACAGCCGGTCCTTCGGCGGGGCCGATTTGACTGACGCGATCGTAATTCAGATCGTCGTATTGGCGCGGGAGGTCCTGGCCGATCGAGCCGTCGGCGAAGGCCATGTACTCGCGGCCGAAATGCGTGGCGGCGGCGAAAAAGAGATTTGGTTTCGCGGCGCCGGCGATCAGGGTCGAGAGCGTGCCGGGCGACGTTTCCTTGTAGAGCGTGCCGAGCGAGTCGAGGACCAAGAGCCGCTGCGCGAGATTGGTGGTGATGTAGGTTTTCAGCGCGTTGATTTGCTGCGCGCCCGCCAGGGTTGGGAATTGCGAGACCAGGCCGGGGCGCGTGCGCACCCCTCCCGGGAAGAATTCGACGTCGGCGAGATTGGGCGACATGCCGATGGGGACGTCGGAGGGGTCGAGCAGCGTGACCCAGGTGCTGAAGATGTTGAGTGGAAGCGGAGAGAAGGTTTCGATGGACATGGTGTTGTGAAGAGAAGAATCGGGGAGAGATGATGCAGTTGGTGTTGTAGGGGCACGATATATCGTGCCCGGTGTGGAGCAACCGTGTTTGTGGCCACGTGCGCGATTGCGGGGTGCGCCCGTTTTTGCGGGGCGGATGGCATACATCACGCCAAGTAAGTTTGCCGGGCACGATATATCGTGCCCCTACGAATGCGGTAGAATCGCGCTACTTCAATGCAAAGCAGTCCATCGGTTCCTCGGCGAAAATCGGTCAGGCTGAAGGAGCTCGATTATTCGCAACCGGGGCGATACTTTCTGACTGTTTGCACGGAGAACAAAGAGGCTCTATCCGGTGAAGTGATCGGGCACGGCGTCAGATTGAGTGCGGTCGGGCAGATTGTCGATCGATGCTGGCTGGCAACTCCCGCGCATTTTCCTCAGGCCGAGCTGATCACGCACGTTGTTATGCCGGATCATTTGCACGCGATAATTGGTCTTCGGCACGAAGGGGGCAAGAGCGTGCGGGCGTCGGCAGAGAAACAGCCTCGCGATTTTGCCGTACCCGTAGCCGGATCGATTGCGACGATTGTGGGGGTGTTCAAGGCAGCGGTTTCACGGCATATGAGTGAGGCCAGTGCGAGGCGTAGTGGTTCCGGTTCCATTTGGCAACGCGGATATTACGAGCATGTAATTCGGAGCGAGCAGGAATTTCGGAACGCGTGCGAATACATTCGCATGAATCCCGCCAGGCATACATTCAAGCGAGAGTCGTAAGGGCACAATATATCGTGCCCGGTGCGGCGCAACCGTGTTTGCGCCATGCGCGCGATTGCAAAGGCGCGTCCGTTCGTGCGAGGCGGGTGGTGGACAAGTAGCCAAGCATTGTCGCCGGGCACGATGTATCGTGCCCCTACTGGAGCTTTTTGAAGATGGCGTAGAGGGTGATGGTGTCGCCGGTGATGGCCGACGGGTAGGCGCCGGCGGCGAGTTCGGGGAAAGGGCCGGCGCTGGCGGCTTGCTGAAAGATTTTCACTTTATTGTTGTTCATCGCGGAGCCGGGGATGAAGACGTAGTCGTAACCGGCGATGCCGTCCATCCAGGCGGTGCCCTGGATGGGCGCTTGCGCCGACGCGATGATTGGAAATTGCGAAAGGTCGAGGGTGTCGCCGCCGGTGGAATAGTTTCCCGATGCTGCCGCGGTGCCGGTGACGTGGATGCGCTTGCCGTCGTCCCACGTATCGATGAGCGAAAAGGTGAGTGCCATGTGTTTTCTCCTGAATGCGTGACGAGTGCTGAGTGGTTACGGAAGATTGAGGATTGCAATTGAGGTCGCGGGGGGCCGAAAGTCCTCACCCCTGAAGGGGTGAGCTACATAAAACCAAGCGGGGCGCGCGCTCGAGATTGGCTTGCGGCGGGGAAAAAGCGTAGAGTCAGGCCAAGTGTCGGGTGGTGCAGTGCCGATCACGTTTACAGTCGATCATGCGCGCCGCGAGGTTCAGACGGTGGCGTCCGGACACGTGGGCTACGCCGACATTGAAGGGCACCTTTTGAAGCTGCAGGATGCGGGAATCGTGTCCTATCGGGAGCTCTTCGATGGGCGCGCGGGCGAGGTCGAGTTCGCAGCCGCCGATACTCCCCGCATTGTCGAACTGATGCGAAAGCTAATCAACGGAGGCCCCGTAGGCCCCAAAGCGGTCGTCGCGCCCGAAGGTTATGTGTTCGGCGTATCGCGGATGATCGAGATGCTGGCCGAAGAGTTTTGCGAGATTAAGATTTTCCGCGACGAAAACGAAGCGCGCGCCTGGCTGGCGGCGAAGTAAGGGCGCGGTATCATTTGACGGTGCTCTCCTGCGGACTACTCCCCGCTAGGCCGGCTTGCTGGCGACTGGTATGATGGGCGGCTTGCGGCGCAACCCGAACGCCTGCATGTGAATCCAACGTCGAAACTGTAACGGCAAGAAGCGCGCCCGTTGATGCGAGACTGACGAGGCAAAGGTAGCCAAGTATGTTTGCCGGGCACAGCATGCTGTGCCCCTACGAAGAAAACGGCGAAGAGCCAAAGAGGGAGAGCTGAGTGCGGCGACTGGCGGTGTTTTGCGCGGTAGCGGGGGCGGTTTTGGCGGCTTACGCGGTTGCGCAGAATAATTCGGCGGGCGCGCAGTCGGTCGCGGGCGCCATACCGAGTAATTCCACGACGGCGGTGGGGCTGCCGGCAAATGCGCGGGTGGTGGCGAATGGAATTGCGGTGCGGGCGCTGGCTGTTAATTCTGCCGCTGCTGTGTCCGATGCTAACTCTGGTGGAGTGCTCGAGCTGACGCTTGCGAATTCGCCGAATCGCGTGTTTGCGGTGGCGATCCCTGTGGTGACGGGCTTGCCTGCTGTGACATCGAAGAGAGGTCCTTCGGCTGCGTGCGCCGGCGTGTTCGCAAACGGCGCGAACACGGAAAACATAGAACCGGCGCACTCCGCTCAGGACGTTGGTTGCGCAGCGACGGCGATGGCGGTGGTGGCCGGTGTGGGGCAGGCGGGATCGCTGGGCGACGGCGGCGCCGCGGTTTCCGCGCAACTTGATTTGGCTGCGGACTCGCTGGTCGAGCGCAGCGGAATTGCCGTCGCGCCGGATGGCACGATTTTTATTGCGGACACGCAGAACAGCACGATTCGCAGCGTCGGCGCGGCTGCGAGCAGCGAGCCGGGAGTGATTCGCAGCGTGGCGGGACGCTGGGCCGCGCGGCAGAACATCGCGCTCGGGCAGCCGATGGGGATCGCGGTCGATCGCGCCGGAAACCTCTATATAGCGGATTATTCGGCGGGCGCGGTGGACGTGCTAAGCGCGGCCACCGGGCAACTTTCGATTTTGGCGCAGGTGATTTCGCCGGCGAGCATCGCGGTGACGCCCGATGGCAGCGAAGTTTTTGTGGCGTCGCCGGCAACTGGCGGAGTGTTTGCGATCACCACGAGCACAGGCTCGATCGCGTCGGTAAGCGGCTTTGCACCGGCGGCCACGAGCGCAACGACGCCGGGGCCATGTACGGATGTCGGAAGCGCGGCTGCAAGTTCAACCGCGGCGGCTGGCGCGGCAGCGTGTCCCGCGGGAGTTGCGGCTGACGCGCGCGGCGATTTGTTTGTGGCTGACGCGAGCGGCGGGACAATTATTCGCGTCGACGCGAAGACGGGAAAATCGAGCACAGTCGCGAGCGGGTTGAAGGTACCTGGCGCGATCGCGCTGGATGCGAAGGGCAATCTCTACGTTGCGGAGCAGGGCGCGAGCCGCGTGCTCGTTCTGCCGGATGTGACCGCAAATTCGGGAAACATCACGCTGACCGCGCCCGCCGCTTTTGCCGCGCCGTGCCCGCAGACCACCAATCCATTTACATATTGCAATATACCGAGCGGCGGGACTTCTGCGATCGCTACATTCACGCTGACGAATACTTCCAGCACGCAGATCACGGGGATCGTCATCACGCCGGCCGTGCCGACTACGCCGCCGAAGGTGCCGATGACGGATTTCACGGTTGAGAGCACCTCGTGCACGATCACGCTGGCCGCCAATGGAACTTGTTTGATTAATGTGGCGTTCACGCCGCAAGGCAGCGGCGCGCGCACTGGAACATTGAGTGTGACGGATTCCAATTCCGGCGATTCAGCCACGTACGATTTGGCCGGCACGGGCGACGATTACAGCCTGCAACTTGCCAGCGGTCAGACGGAAGAACTGACCGTGGTGCAGGGCGGATCGGCCACCTTCAAGGCGATGGTGGTGCCGGATAGCGTGTTCGGGCAAAACGGGGAGATGGTGAAGTTTCAGTGCCCAGCGAACGTGCCCGGATTTGCTACGTGCGCGTTTAGTCCGTGCCCGGTGGCGATTACGCCGGGCGCGGCGGTGGCGTTCAGCGTGACGTTCGTAACTTCGTCGGCCACATCGGCCGCGCCGACGGTGGCTTCGTGCGGCGGATCGAGCGGCGTGGGGCCCGGTGTGACGCGGAATCCCACGATGATTTTGCGCGCGGCGCCGGAGCGGGTGCCGTTGCCGGCTCGTCGGCGATTCCCTTTCCCGTGGTGGCTGGCGCTGGCGGCGATTTTTGGAGGAACGGCGCTAATGATTTTTGCACGCGGCGCGGCGACATCGCGCATGTGGCGAGTGCGAGGAGCACGCACGGGCAAGCCCGTGCGGCAAACAGCGGGAGCAAGCTCCCGCACTCCACAGGAGGCGCCGGTTCACGCTGGGCAGATGGGGCGCATCACGCCAAGCAAGTTTGCCGGGCACAGCATGCTGTGCCCCTACGAAGAGACGGCGGCCGCGCGGAAACGCGTCGCGGTGCGAGTGCGATATATTTTCGCGCTGACGAGCTTTGCGATGGCTTTGATGATCGGATGCGGCGGCGGCAAGAACGCGCTAACGACTCCGCCGCCGACTACTCCTGTGACGCCGACTGGCGTCACCAGCATGACCATCCTCGGAAATGCCACCGACGCCAGTGGCAATCCGCTGGGCACGTCGCGGTCGCTGCAAGTTACTCTCGACGTGGTGACGCACTAAGGATTGCCTCGCGGCGACGCTTTCATAAAGGCACGAAAATCCTCGGGTCTAAAGACCGGAGCTACATTGCCTGAATTGCCGCTCGCGCGAGGCGGATCGATGTTGGCGAAGGGGACGGGGCGGAGAAGGCGTAGTACGAGGATACGAGGAGAATCTTTACACCGCGGGGTGAAATCGCGCAAGTGGTTGTTGGTGTAAAGAAAAATCGTCCACGGTGATTCGGGGAGAAGCGGCAAAATTTCGGATTATCCGCGGGCGAGCGCTGCCGACGATGGGGAGCGCGAGGAGCACGCACGGCAAGCCCGTGCGGCAAACAGCGGGAGCAAGCTCCCGCACTCCACATGAGGCGCCCGTTCATGCGAGGCGGGTGGCCACGTCACGCCAAGCATGTTTGCCGCGTACGACATGTCGTGCCCCTACGAAGAAACTGCAAAGGCAAAACCACAAACTCAGAGATACACGATGCGGCGGCGGTAGCCGTAGGGCATGCGGCGGCGGCCTTTGGTTTGCTCGGGGCGGACATAGCGCTCGATTAGGTTTTCGGTGGCCATTTGCGCGGCGCCTAGCAAGTCCTGCGCGAGGGCGCGTGCGCCGCGGGAGCGCGCGGCTAGAGCGGCGGTGGCAAACGCGAGCGGGTCAGTGGCGCTGCGAATCTGGATGGGGTCGGTGCCGAGCGTGAGCAGCGGCAAAACTTTTTCGTAGCGAATGCGGACGGTGATGGACTGCGTCGCGCCGATGAGATTCACTTTGTCCTCGCGCCATTCCCAAAGACGCAGGTAGGTGCTCGGCTGGAGATTCAACATGCCGCCGCCGCTGGTGAATTTTTCCATGGGGACGAAAACGTCGCCGGTGTTGGCGGTGGCGCGTTCCCAGAGCATGTGCGGGGCGAGGCAGTCGGTGGGAAGCTGCGGGCTGGAGGTGTCGCTGATTTCCGTGGGCGTGATGCCGGTGACGGGATCGCTATCGAGCTCGAGGTCCTGCTGCTCGGCGAGGACGCTGACGCCGTTTTCCGCGAGCTCGCGCTGGAGGCCGCGATAGGCGGAGTTGAGGAACGGCATCAGCAGCGTGTCGGTGAAGACCGCGCCCGCCGAATCATTGACCAGCGAGCGCGCAAGGGTGAGCGCGTCTTCCGCCTGCGAATATGCTGTGGTGGGAACGACGGGCATGGTGAGCCTCCGATGAATTTGCGGGGATTGCGACCGAGAGCGAGGGGCGGATCAGACCCGAGCCTTGTCCACTAAGAATCTAAAGAGAATATCAAGAGCCGCGAAGAATGCTGCTGTCAATCCGGTCGCTTCCACGTACTGAATGGCAAGGGCAGCGGGCGGTGAGACTAAGTACTTGATCGGATAGAGCACGATACCGAGAGACCAACCAACGACGATAACTCTCTCGTTACCTTGGGCAATTCGAAAAAAAACAAAACAAGCCCACAGTAGGTATGCGTAGAATACTGCATTGACTGCGAACACCGCCCATTTGGGAATCTCGAAAGCCAGCGGGAAAAGCCAATGGAAGCGTCCTACCGGATGGAAGAGCGCGTCACGAAAAGACTCTGCTGCTACGATGCCCGTCAACATCGCAGCGATTATGGCAGCGAGCCTATTGGGAATGAGCCCAGTTCTATGTGACCGCTCCTCCATTTGAACCGGATTATACAACTCTGCCGACAGGCGGGCACAGTACAGCATTCGCATCAACGATCAGTGGCGCGTGTGCTTTCTTTGGAAAGATGGCAACGCGCACGACGTGGAGATCGCGGACTATCACGACTAAGGAGCGAGGCCATGGCGAAACTGAAACCCGTGCACCCTGGGGAAATCCTGCGGGAGGAGTTTATGGGGCCGCTCAAGCTGAATCCGCATCGGCTGGCGCTGGCTCTGCGTGTCCCCGCTCCGGGGATTTATGAAATTGTGAAGGAAGAGCGCGCGATTTCAACGGAGATGGCGCTGCGGCTTGCGCGCTTCTTCCGCACCACGCCGGAATTCTGGATGAATCTGCAAACGCACTACGACCTCGAAGTCGCCCGCGACAAAGAGCAGCGCAAAGTGGATGAAGAAGTGCGGCCTATCGCAGTCACGGCCTGGCGACGGCGATGGCGGTGGTGCCGGCGTGGGGCAGGCGGGATCGCTGGGGAGCGGCGCCGCGTTTCCGCGCAACTTGATTTGGCTGCGGACTCGCTGTCGAGCGCAGCGGAATTGCCGTCGCGCCGGATGGCACGATTTTTATTGCGGACACGCAGAACAGCACGATTCGCAGCGTCGGCGCGGCTGCGAGCAGCGAGCCGGGAGTGATTCGCAGCGTGGCGGGACGCTGGGCCGCGCGGCAGAACATCGCGCTCGGGCAGCCGATGGGGATCGCGGTCGATCGCGCCGGAAACCTCTATATAGCGGATTATTCGGCGGGCGCGGTGGACGTGCTAAGCGCGGCCACCGGGCAACTTTCCATTTTGGCGCAGGTGATTTCGCCGGCGAGCATCGCGGTGACGCCCGATGGCAGCGAAGTTTTTGTGGCGTCGCCGGCAACTGGCGGAGTGTTTGCGATCACCACGAGCACAGGCTCGATCGCGTCGGTAAGCGGCTTTGCACCGGCGGCCACGAGCGCAACGACGCCGGGGCCATGTACGGATGTCGGAAGCGCGGCTGCAAGTTCAACCGCGGCGGCTGGCGCGGCAGCGTGTCCCGCGGGAGTTGCGGCTGACGCGCGCGGCGATTTGTTTGTGGCTGACGCGAGCGGCGGGACAATTATTCGCGTCGACGCGAAGACGGGAAAATCGAGCACAGTCGCGAGCGGGTTGAAGGTACCTGGCGCGATCGCGCTGGATGCGAAGGGCAATCTCTACGTTGCGGAGCAGGGCGCGAGCCGCGTGCTCGTTCTGCCGGATGTGACCGCAAATTCGGGAAACATCACGCTGACCGCGCCCGCCGCTTTTGCCGCGCCGTGCCCGCAGACCACCAATCCATTTACATATTGCAATATACCGAGCGGCGGGACTTCTGCGATCGCTACATTCACGCTGACGAATACTTCCAGCACGCAGATCACGGGGATCGTCATCACGCCGGCCGTGCCGACTACGCCGCCGAAGGTGCCGATGACGGATTTCACGGTTGAGAGCACCTCGTGCACGATCACGCTGGCCGCCAATGGAACTTGTTTGATTAATGTGGCGTTCACGCCGCAAGGCAGCGGCGCGCGCACTGGAACATTGAGTGTGACGGATTCCAATTCCGGCGATTCAGCCACGTACGATTTGGCCGGCACGGGCGACGATTACAGCCTGCAACTTGCCAGCGGTCAGACGGAAGAACTGACCGTGGTGCAGGGCGGATCGGCCACCTTCAAGGCGATGGTGGTGCCGGATAGCGTGTTCGGGCAAAACGGGGAGATGGTGAAGTTTCAGTGCCCAGCGAACGTGCCCGGATTTGCTACGTGCGCGTTTAGTCCGTGCCCGGTGGCGATTACGCCGGGCGCGGCGGTGGCGTTCAGCGTGACGTTCGTAACTTCGTCGGCCACATCGGCCGCGCCGACGGTGGCTTCGTGCGGCGGATCGAGCGGCGTGGGGCCCGGTGTGACGCGGAATCCCACGATGATTTTGCGCGCGGCGCCGGAGCGGGTGCCGTTGCCGGCTCGTCGGCGATTCCCTTTCCCGTGGTGGCTGGCGCTGGCGGCGATTTTTGGAGGAACGGCGCTAATGATTTTTGCACGCGGCGCGGCGACATCGCGCATGTGGCGAGTGCGAGGAGCACGCACGGGCAAGCCCGTGCGGCAAACAGCGGGAGCAAGCTCCCGCACTCCACAGGAGGCGCCGGTTCACGCTGGGCAGATGGGGCGCATCACGCCAAGCAAGTTTGCCGGGCACAGCATGCTGTGCCCCTACGAAGAGACGGCGGCCGCGCGGAAACGCGTCGCGGTGCGAGTGCGATATATTTTCGCGCTGACGAGCTTTGCGATGGCTTTGATGATCGGATGCGGCGGCGGCAAGAACGCGCTAACGACTCCGCCGCCGACTACTCCTGTGACGCCGACTGGCGTTACCAGCATGACCATCCTCGGAAATGCCACCGACGCCAGTGGCAATCCGCTGGGCACGTCGCGGTCGCTGCAAGTTACTCTCGACGTGGTGACGCACTAAGGATTGCCTCGCGGCGACGCTTTCATAAAGGCACGAAAATCCTCGGGTCTAAAGACCGGAGCTACATTGCCTGAATTGCCGCTCGCGCGAGGCGGATCGATGTTGGCGAAGGGGACGGGGCGGAGAAGGCGTAGTACGAGGATACGAGGAGAATCTTTACACCGCGGGGTGAAATCGCGCAAGTGGTTGTTGGTGTAAAGAAAAATCGTCCACGGTGATTCGGGGAGAAGCGGCAAAATTTCGGATTATCCGCGGGCGAGCGCTGCCGACGATGGGGAGCGCGAGGAGCACGCACGGCAAGCCCGTGCGGCAAACAGCGGGAGCAAGCTCCCGCACTCCACATGAGGCGCCCGTTCATGCGAGGCGGGTGGCCACGTCACGCCAAGCATGTTTGCCGCGTACGACATGTCGTGCCCCTACGAAGAAACTGCAAAGGCAAAACCACAAACTCAGAGATACACGATGCGGCGGCGGTAGCCGTAGGGCATGCGGCGGCGGCCTTTGGTTTGCTCGGGGCGGACATAGCGCTCGATTAGGTTTTCGGTGGCCATTTGCGCGGCGCCTAGCAAGTCCTGCGCGAGGGCGCGTGCGCCGCGGGAGCGCGCGGCTAGAGCGGCGGTGGCAAACGCGAGCGGGTCAGTGGCGCTGCGAATCTGGATGGGGTCGGTGCCGAGCGTGAGCAGCGGCAAAACTTTTTCGTAGCGAATGCGGACGGTGATGGACTGCGTCGCGCCGATGAGATTCACTTTGTCCTCGCGCCATTCCCAAAGACGCAGGTAGGTGCTCGGCTGGAGATTCAACATGCCGCCGCCGCTGGTGAATTTTTCCATGGGGACGAAAACGTCGCCGGTGTTGGCGGTGGCGCGTTCCCAGAGCATGTGCGGGGCGAGGCAGTCGGTGGGAAGCTGCGGGCTGGAGGTGTCGCTGATTTCCGTGGGCGTGATGCCGGTGACGGGATCGCTATCGAGCTCGAGGTCCTGCTGCTCGGCGAGGACGCTGACGCCGTTTTCCGCGAGCTCGCGCTGGAGGCCGCGATAGGCGGAGTTGAGGAACGGCATCAGCAGCGTGTCGGTGAAGACCGCGCCCGCCGAATCATTGACCAGCGAGCGCGCAAGGGTGAGCGCGTCTTCCGCCTGCGAATATGCTGTGGTGGGAACGACGGGCATGGTGAGCCTCCGATGAATTTGCGGGGATTGCGACCGAGAGCGAGGGGCGGATCAGACCCGAGCCTTGTCCACTAAGAATCTAAAGAGAATATCAAGAGCCGCGAAGAATGCTGCTGTCAATCCGGTCGCTTCCACGTACTGAATGGCAAGGGCAGCGGGCGGTGAGACTAAGTACTTGATCGGATAGAGCACGATACCGAGAGACCAACCAACGACGATAACTCTCTCGTTACCTTGGGCAATTCGAAAAAAAACAAAACAAGCCCACAGTAGGTATGCGTAGAATACTGCATTGACTGCGAACACCGCCCATTTGGGAATCTCGAAAGCCAGCGGGAAAAGCCAATGGAAGCGTCCTACCGGATGGAAGAGCGCGTCACGAAAAGACTCTGCTGCTACGATGCCCGTCAACATCGCAGCGATTATGGCAGCGAGCCTATTGGGAATGAGCCCAGTTCTATGTGACCGCTCCTCCATTTGAACCGGATTATACAACTCTGCCGACAGGCGGGCACAGTACAGCATTCGCATCAACGATCAGTGGCGCGTGTGCTTTCTTTGGAAAGATGGCAACGCGCACGACGTGGAGATCGCGGACTATCACGACTAAGGAGCGAGGCCATGGCGAAACTGAAACCCGTGCACCCTGGGGAAATCCTGCGGGAGGAGTTTATGGGGCCGCTCAAGCTGAATCCGCATCGGCTGGCGCTGGCTCTGCGTGTCCCCGCTCCGGGGATTTATGAAATTGTGAAGGAAGAGCGCGCGATTTCAACGGAGATGGCGCTGCGGCTTGCGCGCTTCTTCCGCACCACGCCGGAATTCTGGATGAATCTGCAAACGCACTACGACCTCGAAGTCGCCCGCGACAAAGAGCAGCGCAAAGTGGATGAAGAAGTGCGGCCTATCGCAGTCACGGCCTGAGCGCATTGGGACGGTCGCGGGGGGCACTTTGTAAACTTGGTATTCGTCCCGTTCACCTTGCTAAGATGTGCGACGTATGAAGCGCACTGCCGCCGTGCTGGTGATACTCGTAATCGCCGGTCTCCTCGCGTGGGGCGTCCGTCGACGTTGGGAGAGCGTGGCAAGGAGCAAAAGAGAAGCTGCTTACCAGTCGGACGTACGTTCGGTTTCGCAGGTTCTCAAGCCGGGCATGACCCGGCGAGAAGTGGAGGACTATCTCCATGCGAAAAAGGTGACGTACATGCAGGAGTGTTGTGTACTTCGCACAGACTCTGACAGCCGACTCACTCGATGGACGATTTGGCAAAGATCGGTGAGGAGTCCGCTCCGTGGTTTTGCAGTCGACACAGCGTTTATTTAGCCTTCGAGTTTGCTGACTACAAAAGGCAGGCAGGAACGGGTTTTCAAGACAATGACTTGGACACGCTCAAAGCTATAACCATTTACCACCAGATGGAGGGCTGCCTCTGAAAACGGAGATTGCCGATGAATCGATCTACGTTCCCGGTAAGCATGATCGCAATACTTACCGTAGCCGTTACTGCCGGAGGATCAAGCGACGCGGGTGTCCGCGCACGTTTGGGCCATCATCGGATTTCCTAATATTGGGATTGTGGTGGGCGAGCGGGCTACGCTGGTGGTGTGAAAATCCGTGAGGCAGTGGTCGCGTCGTGGTGAAGCGCGATCGAAGCGAGATCCTTCGGCGACTGATCTCCCGGACTCGTCCGCCAAGGCTAAGGGCGAACGGCCCGGGAGCTGGGATCGACTAGGCCAGCCACTTCCGCTTTCGAAAGGCACCGAGTCCAAACAGGCCGGTGCCGAGCATCGCCAACGATGCAGGCTCAGGCGTTTTGACTCCCGTGAGTGCTGTGTCAATCGTAAGAGTTGAGGCCCCGAGACGAATGACGCAGCAGTCGGTTTGTACGATTGAAAGATCGACCGATCCAGTGTCAAGGGCTGAAAAGTCACTAGGCGTGAACGTGTAGGTGAAAGGAACCGGCGTAGTGCTGTTTGCGCACACGGGGTCGCCCTCAGCGCAAGTGCCGACTTCGACGGTGTTGACGAAAACATTCATGACCGCCGTGTTTGGCACCGTCGAGTTCCCCAGCGTGCTGCTAAATGATGCGTCAACGATGCTTTGACCGGCAGGTACCGCAAAAGTATAGGAGCCGGCATCCAGAGTGAATGGAACGGACGGATCGCCGGGTCCATTCTGTTCGCCCCAATTGAAAGTAAAGCTGTCGGCCTTGGAATGCAAAGGAAGCAACAGAACGGCGAGAAAAACCACGCCCACCGCCGCGAGTATTCGACGCATATTTCGAGCCTCCACGATGTCAGTCTTTAGCGATGGCCACGAACGGGCCAGCTAGGGGACCGACTAGGGTTAGCAATACGAATACCATCTGGAAGCGGCGGCAGGCACTCGCCTCAGATTTCTAAGTGCCGCATTTTTGGCAGGTTACGAAAGCCATTCCTCGCCAAGGGCGCGCAACGGTGTTATACATGCGCAGCAGAGTTCCCGAGTTGCCCAAGGTTTCGGCGCGCTAGGACTGGCCATCGAGCATCGAAGTAACAGCAAGGAGGATCGCCATGGCTACTCGTTCGCACCGAGGTACTCGTCCTACCAAACGCGGCAAAGGCAAAGCTGCTGGGTCGAAAAAACTCAGCGACCCGCCGCTACAAAAG
Source organism: uncultured Acidobacteriota bacterium (assembly GCA_963823145.1). Classification (GTDB taxonomy): domain Bacteria; phylum Acidobacteriota; class Terriglobia; order Acidiferrales; family UBA7541; genus Palsa-295. The sequence continues at coordinate 297,757 of CAWGJZ010000008.1, read as the reverse complement.
CGGCGCAAGGTGACTCGCACGGCGCTGCGCAAAACTTCCAGCAAGGCGCAGCATAAACCTCTGCGCAAGATCGCGCCGGAGCATGGCGACGCGATACGGATTGTGCCGCTACATCCGCAGACGGGCGCGGAGATTACTGCGCCGCCGGCGGCTCCGCAGCTTACTTACCGCAATGGGCCGCTGATCGCGTCGGTGGAGGTGTTCACGATTTTCTGGGGTGCGGCGTGGAACACGGCGCCGCAGAACGCGATGATTGCCGAGATCAATCAGTTCTTCGATTTCATTTTGAGCAGCTCGCTGATCGACCAGCTTGCCGAGTACGATGTGGCGAGTTACACAATCGCGTTCGGGAAGCGCACGGGCACGACGACGCTAACGTCTCCTACACTGGGGAAAACGGTGCAAGACAGCGCGATTCAGAAGATGCTGCAGGACGAGATTGCGACGAATAAGGCGTTTCCGCAGCCGAGTGCGAATACGCTGTACTTCGTGTATTTTCCGCCTGGAGTGAAGGTGGTGCAGGGCGGCGCGGGATCGTGCACGTCATTTTGCGGCTATCACAACGATGTGAACGGCACGATTTTCTATGCCGCGATGCCCTACCCCGGTTGCTCGGGCTGCATCGGCAGCTTGCAGCCGATCGACGCGCTGACGTCAACCAGTTCGCATGAATTGTGCGAGGCCATCACCGATCCTATTCCAGGCGAAGGTTGGTACGACGATACCAACGGCGAAATCGGCGACATCTGCGCTTGGCAGACGAAGAAAATTGGGAACTACACCGTGCAATTGGAATGGTCGAATAAAGCGAATAAGTGCGTGTGAGTTCCCGGGAAGAGCACGCCCGGGCAAGCCCGTGCGGCAGACATCGGGAGCAGGCTCCCGCACTCCACAGAAGGCGTCCGCATGTGCGAGGTGGATGGCCCAGATCACGCCAAGTATGTTTGCCGGGCATGGCATGCCATGCCCCTACGAAGAAAAGGTGCGCGTCCGAAGTGCTAGCTCTCGTTTGTGACGGGGATTTCCTTTTGGAGGAAAGGGATTTTGGCGGCGGCCCAATCGACCATGCTGTCGCCGGAGAGGCCGAACAGCGCGGCGGTGGCGTGGCTTGGCTCGACCGTTAGATTGAAGGGGATGCCGACGGTGTGGACCACTTGCGTGGCGGCGGCGGGATGCGCGAGCCAGTAGGAAAAGCCGGCGGCGTTGACGAAGAGGCGGATGACGAGCGTCAGCGCGTTGGTGCGCAGCCATTCGGCGCGCGTTTTTGTTCCAGAGAGGCGCGATTTCGCGGAGAGGCTGGCGCGCTTGAGGACGTGCAGGCCGTGTCCGGCGACGAAGAGCGCCCAGAGATGCGCGGATTCGGGGATGTGCATGGTGGGGAGCCACGAAACGGGAGGCGAAGTTGGTGATGCTGAAGAGTGTTACTTTTTTTCTACAGCTTTGCTGGAGCGCTTGAGCAATTCCTCAGGAGACGGAATCCGAAAATGCTCGATCACGCCCCCCTTAATCACAGTAACCTCGCCCTCAGGAAGCGCGTGATGTATTGCCGATCCCTCGATCTCGCGAAGCTTGCGGAGCCTGAGGGCCGCGAGCATAGCCACAGCGAAGACGCAGAAGCCAAAAGCCAATGTTCCTATCATCACCTCAGCCGGCGTCATCATTCTTCTATCCCCGCGAGTACAGTTGCTGTTGCGAAAGCCAGAAGCAAGAATACACCCGAAATCCCGAAGGTATCAATGATGAGTCCTCTGGTGAGGCCGTGTTTGCCGTACTGAACGATGGTGTCCAGAATCGGGAACACGAGTGTGAGTACCGCCACGTCGAGGAGGAATGTAGCGCACATATCGAGAATCTTCGTTAGTGCCCGTCGGCTGAATCTCATGGCAGCGTTACATATACCAGCAGCTATCCGCCAAGTAAAGAGCGTCCAAATTAGTGGAGGATGATGGCGGGGAGGCCGTAGCCGCTGTAGGTTACGCCGGCGGCGGGGACGGTGATGGGGAAGGTGATGGCGCCGCTGCTGCTGGTGCTGCTGCTGGTGGCGCTTGCTAGCGCTAGGGGCGCGGTGCCGCTGTAGGCGATTTTTGCGGTGGTGGCGTTGCCGGTGAAGGCGAAGATGTAGGGGCCGGCTGGCAAAGTGACTGTCCCTTGCGTGCAGGATTGGTCGTTGGCGCCACCGGCTGTGAGATTCACCGCGGTTACTGAGCATTTCACTGCGCCGGATGCGTCGGTGATGGCCCAACTGTAGAAATCGCTGCTGCTGGCGTCCGTTGTCGAAACATCTACCGTTAGTTTTGAGAATTGGATATTCGGCAGGTAAATCACCGAAACGTTTACGGCGTTGCTCGAGCTGGGCGCTTGGCCTGACGATAGAAAGCCCATTGCGAATTTTGTGAATTGCGTGGGACAGGGCGAGCCGGAATCCTGCACGTTGGTGGTGGTGCCCGACGTGAACGCCGCGCAGTTCCCTGCTGCCGGCGTGCCGCTGGTGAGCGTTGTAGGTAGCGCGCTTGCGCCGACGGTGAGGGCGCCGTTCACAGCCAAATTCCCGTAGATGGTGGGATTTACGCTATCGGAAACGGGCGCGGTGGAAGGCACGTTGGGGCTGACCGGGCCCTGGCTGAGCGCGATGTCGTCCACAAAAATCTGATTGGGATTCGCGGCGGTATTTTCCAGGATGAAGACGCGCATCGACTGCGCTACGGTGGTGTCGCTGCTGTAAGCGTTGGGCACGCGGAAAGTGACGGCGAAATTGCGCGTGGGCGTCCAGGTGCTGGCGGTGCCAACTTGCCAGTCTCCGCCGGTGACGTTGCAATTGCAGGTGATGCCGTTGTTGTAGGTGAGCGAGGCGTTGGCGCTCTGCCAGTTGGGATTGCTGCCCGCGCCGATCAGCGCGGATTGCCCGGCGTAATTTGCGGGCGTGAGGACGCGCGCGTTGGTGGCGACGTTGGTGATTTTATCGGCCTCGGTGCAATTCGCATCGGAGTAGAAGCGGAAGCCGGGGCGGAAATTGATTCCGGTGGACGAAGCGGCGATGCGAAACGCCAGCGTGTAATTCATAGTGGCGTCCACTTGGATGCAGCCGGAATTTACGCCGAGGCCGGCGGTGGCGTTGTCGCCGATTTTCACATTGTAAGTTCCCTGCGTGGTGCCGTCGGCGGGAGTTCCCGCGCTGGTATTTTGCGCGTAGATGCCGCTGCCGGCTTGATTGATGTTGGTCCCGCTTACTCCTCCCCAATAGTAGAGAGTGGTCGCGTTTTGCCAGCCTTCGAAGGCCGCGTTGCCGAGCAAGTTGCGCCCGGCGAGGTCATTCATGCCGAAATGCATCGAGGGAAGCCAGTTGGGGCCGTTGTTGTCGATGGCGATTTGCGAAGTGGAAGGCTCATTCGGCTTCACCACGGAATTGGCGGAAACGGAAATGTAGGGATCGAGGATGTGAATGCCGACGGCGCTGCCATCGATGGGAAATTGGAAGCAGTTGTAAACATTTTCGCAGCGATTGTTGGGGCCGATGGTGACGCTATCCGCGTTGATGATGTTGTAGCCGATCTGGCCGAACGAGGTGGACGAACCTTCGCAATCGTTGCCGTAAAATTCGTCGTTATTGGGGTAATTGTTGTTGGAATCCTTGGCAATTTCGAAGCATACGGTGCCCGTATTCGCGGCGGGCAGGATACAGGTATTCTGCTCCATTTCAATCACATTGAAGACGCCGGCGAGGCGCAGGCAGCGATCGTTTTGAAACTGCGGGTCGAATTCATTGTGTTTGATCAGCGTGTTGGTGGAATCGAAGCCGCCCGTTGAGGTATCTCCGAAGATACCGTAAGAGCTGCCGCCGGTGCCCATGATGAAGCGGTTATTTTCGATATCGGCGTGGCTGACGCTGGTGAGATTCAGGACCGTAGATCCGGAGCCGGTGGCCTGCAAATTCATGCCGGTGATGTGGACCCAATCCACATTGCGCGTTGCGGCGTTGGGATTTTTCACCGTGGTGCAACCCGTGGGCTGGCAGGCGATGAAGCCGCTGGAATCGGGACGAGGCACGGTGCCGACGCCGCTTTCCTGATAGCCGATCAGGGTGCTGCCGTCGCCGAGAAGCTCGACGGCGTCGTGGTTCGTGGTGTCGTTGATGGTGAGCTGCGCGCGGCCCCACAGCAGCGTGGTGGCGGCGGGAATTTGGATGTGCGAAGTAGCGGTGAGAGTGCCGGTGAGTCCGCGCGCGTCGCAGAGGCCGCTCGAAGTGCTGGCGGCGGTGAGGCAGGCATTTATTTTTGCAGCGGCATCGGCTCCGGAGAAACGCTCGGCTTTTTGTACGCTATTCAGCGCGTTGACGGCAGCCGTGCCATTCACGTCCAAGTTGAATTGGGGATTCAGCGTGTTAACGCCCAGCGATGTTTGCGTGAAGCGGTGAACCGAGGTCATGTATCTGGTTACCGGGGCGGCTTGCCAAGGACCTTGAGGATCGCCGCCCACATCAGTGACGGAAGTAGCGCCGCTTGTGGCTCCTATGGCGGAAAGCTGTACGCTGGAGCCTGGAAAGAATGGAGTGGTCGCTCGGATGATGCAGTAGGTTCCAATCGTGCCGATGTCTCCCACGGGAGGAGTCCACGAGACGGTAACGGCATTGTTCGATCCGCTGACCACAGCGGCATTCGAGGGCAGGGACATCGTTGATGAGCCACCTACGGAAGGATCGCAACTGGCACCGGTGTTGGTCACCGCATAGTAGTAATACGTGCCAGCGGCAAGCGAGCCTCCAGTAGTCGGCGTGGCGACAAGATTGGTGGGAGGAAGCATGGTGGCGAAGCCGACATCGAGCGTTTGAGGCGTGGATTGCAGTAGCCGCGCCGTGTAGCCGTAGCTTGCGCCATCGCTGAATAAATCGCCTAGGACCGGATCGATCGCCACGGTGGAAAAGTAGCTTCCAGCAGCAGTCGCGCGGAATGCGGGGCCGGAAGCATCGCCGAATGGATCGGACCGCAGCCAGGATGCGCCTCTGGTTGCAGGCGAGCCGCGGCCGGTAACGTCCAGTCCGCCGTCACCATTCGTGACGCTCACTCCGCCAATCAAGTTTCCCGAGCCGTCCTCGGCGTAGTTGCTGCAATTCGTGCCGCACCCTTCGATGTGGCCGAAGCTTATTGAACCAGAGGTCTCCAAAATCGCGGGACCGGGAGCGGCGGACTGAATGACATACGCGCCAGAAACGAATTGCCCTCCGGCAACTTCAAGCACTCCCCTGGTGACGCTGTTTTGCGGGTCCTCGATCCGAGCGTGATCTAGCGTAACTGCATCCATTCCACTGGGCATTGCGGTTGTGCTGGTAACCGTAAAAAAAGAATTCGCACTGCTCTCGATGGAGATGTTCTTGAAAGTGAAATTGCTCGGGGTATCGGTGTTCGATAGAACGCGCTGATCGTAGAGGAATGCTCCGCCCTGGCCGGTCACATCCTTGAAATGGATCAGGTAATCGATGGTTGAAACGCCGCCGCCGCCGCTTTCCCCGATCAGCATGGCGTCGTAGAGGGATTTGAAATTCGCGGGATTATTGTTGTTGAAGCCCAGCACGCCGCCCTTCATCCAGAACCAAAGGGAGTCGCTAATTCGCAGCGGCGTGTTATCGGTGAGGCCAGTGACCTTGGCGCGCAGAGTGGAATCGTCGATTTCAATGTTGCTGCCGTTCACGATGGAAACGGCTTCGTTGTAGCCATCGATCAGCAGATGGTCGATGGTGACGCCATCCACCACGGTCGTTCCATTCGCCAGCGAGAACACGGCTGCAGCGTTCGGGCTGGCTCCTGCTGTTGCCTCGATGGATGCTAGCGGACTATTGGCGAATTGCGGATACGTACCGCCGCCGCCGCGCAGCTTGATCTTGCACGTAATGGTGAAAATCGCGGAAGTGGAAGGGGTTTGCGGCTGCGTTACCGCATAGCTTCCGGGCGGGAAGTAAACCTCGGGCACTGCTGGATAGTCGCCACACGCTGCGGTAAGAGCGGCCTGAATTCCCGTGGTTGAGTCGCTTACGCCAGTCGGGTCGGCGCTGTAGGGCGGGCAAGTTACATCGATGTAGGGGCGCGGGCCGGCGAAGCAGCCGCTGCCGGCGACTTGAATGGAGGATGGCGTGAGGATGCCGGGATTGAAGCTGGAAGTGGTGAGGGTGCCGTTGATGGTGGCGTTGCCGGCCACGGTGAGATTCCCACCGAGGGCGAGGCTGAACGCGGAAATGTCGCTGCCGGAACCCAGCGTGGAGGAATCGGGCGCGAGAATTACGTCGCGATAAGTTTGAGTGCCGGTGATGGTGGGGCCGCTGATTTGAATCACATAACGGCCGGAGGGCGCGTAGAAGTGATAGTTGCCGAGGCCGTCGGTTTGGAGCGGATTGGGGGCGGTGACGGTGAGCGTCGCGTCAGTGTAAATGGTGGCGAGCGGCGAGCAGGGAGTGCCGGTGGCCGTCGACTGGCAAACGGTGACGGTGGCGCCGGGAATGGGATGGCCTGTGGGGCCGAGGACGATGTCGTCCTTGCGCGAGCCTTGCGCGGAGGCAGCGGGCGCGAGAATTGCGGCGCATGCGGAGAGGAGGAGCAGCGCGAGGCCGATCAACGGCAAGCGCGGCGGCAGATAGATCCAAGAGAGGTTCTTCGGCGCCCGATCTCCCGGGCTCGACTCACCGTCGATCCGGGAGCCCTTCCAGTGCCGGCATCCGTCGCTAAAAACGCGGCGGATGGAAGAGAAGAACCGGCAGACTCCGCTCAGAATGACGGCGGATGGCATGGTGCGCGGCGTTTTGTGCGGATTAAGGAGATTCGTCATCGTCGGCTTTCCTTCCGTTTTTGCGAATTGCGTGTTGGAGGATTGTAAGTCGGTCGCGCTGGAGCAGCGCACCAGATTCGTGCGTAAAACCACTTAGATGGAGCGGCGGTGCTGCAGATGGTGTGGCGAGTGGCGAGCTGCAGGTGCGATCGAGAATGTGGCGAATGCGAGGAGCACGTCCGGGCAAAGCCCGGACGGCAAACAGCGGGAGCAAGCTCCCGCACTCCACATGTGCGCGCCCGTTTACGCGAGGCGGATGGCGGACAGGTAGCCAAGCATTGGCGCCGGGCACAGCATGCTGTGCCCCTACGAAAAGCAAATTCAACCATCGCGAGTTTGCGGCTTCGGGGTGATGCGGGGCGAGTGGGCGCAGTCCGAGGATACGAGGAGAATCTTTACACCGCGAGGCGAAATCGCGCAAGTAGTTGTTGGTGTAAAGAAAAATCGTCCACGGTGAAAAGTGGAAAAGCCGCGATTCTAGCGCGCGCGAGGAGCACGTCAGGGCAAGCAGGGTAAACAAGCTCCCGCACTCCACATGTGCGCACGCTCACGCGGGGCTGGCGACGGACAAGTAGCCAAGCATGTGCGCCGGGCACAGCATGCTGTGTCCCTACGAAACCTTCGGGTAGAGACGGATATTATTTTGAGGTGTCGGAGCTGACGTGGTCGGGCTTGGATTGGGTGATGCGCTCGGCGAGGCCGTGGTGCGCAGCTTTTTCGCGGTCGAGGATGGCGTGGCAATGGCGGCACACGGCAACGCCAGCCTTCACCTTTTCTCCGCAGGCGGGACAATCGCTCATGCGCATGGGGACGTAGGCCCATTCGCGTTCGACGCCGAGCGTCATCGCGGCGCGCCGATGCAAATCGGAAATTTCGCGGAAGGAGTGGCCGCGCGCCCAGAGCGTGTCGCCTTCTCCGATCAGTCGATGATAGTAGGCGTCGCGCCGCTCGGTGGCGGTGGTGAGCTCTTCGCTGGTGGGACGAAGGCCTTCGCAGACGAAAATTCCGTGGTCGTGCAAATCCTGGAGAAGATCTTCGGCGATTTCGCGCGCGGAAATGGTGAATGGAAGGCGGCGACTGTCTCCGAGGTCGATTGCGTCTCCGCGCGAGGTGATCAGGAGAAGCGCGTAGGGCTGGCTTGATTCGGCGGGCTGCGCTTGTTGAGAACCTGAGAGCGCGTTTTGCTCCGCAGGCTGCGCTGGCTCGGTCTTTTTCACGCAGCCGGGAATGTGATAGACGCCGTGCGTGCGCGATATGTACCAATCCTGATCGGAAATGGAGGCGATGGCGGCGGTAGCGGCGGTGTCGCCCTTGGGTGCGGTTTCGATGCGAATGTCGCGCCGGTGGCCCGCAAAGGATGCGGGATGCGACGCGGTGTTTGTGGCTGTTTCGGTGGTCAAGTGAGGTTCCTTTCGGGGATGAAGCAACGGCGAGTGATTGGTGGGGGAGAAGCGCCCCTACGAAGAGGGGGCGGAGCGGAAGGTGAATTCGCGGATTAACGGAGGGCGCTGATCGAAGTCGCTGTAGCGAATCCACGTGGGCCGTACGACGATGTAAACGATTGCGGGCCAACTCATGTGCGCGCGGCTTTCGGGCCACGCTGCGAAATACGTCTCTTGGTAGCGTGCCAAGGCTGGCGGCTTGAGTTCTTCGGCGATGCCCTCGTATTGAACCGTCTGCTCGCCCGTTCCCCAGCCGCCGATGACCAAAGAACAAGCGGGGCGGGCGATGAGGTTGGGATACTTCCGCGAGTCCTTGGTCGTATCGAAAATGATTTCAAGCTGCGGCGTGACCGCAATTCCTACGAGCGCCGATTGCGGGACGGCCGTATCGGAGACACTGGCGAAAATGCCGAGTCTGTGTTCGGAAAGGAAGGTGTAGAGATCGGCCTCGGTCATGGCGGCACGCGGGGAGTGTACGTGACGGAGATTCGCGATGTCCAGCGAGCGCCGCATTCGAGGCGAATGGCCTTACGAAGAGAAAGCGTCGGCGAGGAGGGCGTCGGCGGCGGCGTCGAACTGGCGGGCGCGGCGGGCTTCGCGGGCAGCGATGGCGATGCGGCGGTCTTGGCGCGGGAGGCGGCGCGACCATTCGACGGCGCGAATAATCCAGTCGCATGCGGAGGGCGTGAGCGGAATGAATTCACCGGCGGCGTCTTCGAGTGTGAAGCAGTGTTCGTATTCGCCGCGCGATGGATATGGACCGAGGGCCGGGATGCGCTGGCCGTCTTCAATTTCCATAGTTTGCCGATACCACAATTCGGGCGAGCCGTAGGCTTCGGGAGGCGTCCAGCGCTCGATGTGCCAGCGATCGAGCGGCGCGTATTTCGGAACCTGGCGCAGTTCGATTGCTTCGCGGATGGCGTTGCCGTGCGCGTCGCGGTCGGTCCAACGGCCGCCGATCCAGGTGAGACGCGAGCCTCCCCAGACCACGCGGAAGCTGGGCTCGCCGAAGTGGTTGGCGCCGCCGGCGCGCGCGATGCGGCGTTGGATCGAGGCGGGCGCCTCGTGCGTTTCTCGGATGATGTGGATCATAAGGGTTGCGGGGGGAACGTTTTGATGATGAGTGTGGCGTGGGGTATGTAGGCGGACACGCTGCAGAACTCGAGTACGTGCTGCGATAAAGGCAGCGCAAAGAAAGGCGCTTCGCGCCTGTCGGATCTCCCAGGCTCGACTAGCCGTCGACCTGGGAGCCCTGCTTGTGTGGCAGGGCTGAAGCCCTGCCCTTCCACCGGCGGCAGCTGCCGGGGCAGCGTGTGCTCTGATGCGTTATACTTGGCGTGGTTCTCAGACGCGTCCAGTTTTTCAGGGGCGACCATTTGGTCGCCCCTATTTGTTTGTGGACCAGTGCGAAGCGCCAGCGACTGAAGCTTAGCGTTCGCCGAAGGTGTAGGCTATGCCGATGCCGAGGCGGAGGCGACTTTGCGCCGACGCGTTCAGGTGCGTGCGAAGTAGATCGAGATTTCCGCGCGCAGTCCAATGGTCGGTCAAGGGATAGTCGACGCCACCTCCGAGCATCCATGAGAATGCGCTATCGGAATTGGTTACAGCCGGCGAAATACCCTCCTGAATGCTCTGATGCAAATGCGAAACGCCGAACTGGGCCTCTGCGAAGGGATAGAGCCTGTAGACTTTGTGGTTGCTCTTGCGGCCGTTATTGCTATTGCCGCCGTTTATCGTGTGCACTGGAAAATAGAAACGAGGGCCCACCAGGAAATCCTGAAGGTGCGATTGGGCTACGATCGCGCCGACGGACGTAAATTCAAAGGTGCCCACGCGAGTGGTGTCCCACATGCCGTCATATTGAGCGGCGATGGCGAGTCGCGGCTGAAAAAAATATGCGGCGCCCAGATTGAAGCCGTCCGTGCCGAAGTCGCTGGTTGCGTGCGCCCATCCGCCGCTGAGTTCGAGACCTTGCGCGCCGGATCTTGCCGGGCACATCAATGAAATTGTTGCGGTTGCGAGTGCAACCAGGAAAAGTCTTACTGCTAGTGCACGAATTCTCATAGCCCCATCCCCCCAGAGTTACAGTGTCACCACGGACATACCTGCGGATTTGCGCCGTGCCTGTGCTCTTTTACGCGAACGCGTTGGGGGGAACTATAGGGTCAACCATGCACGCGGAGGTTTATTGACCTGTAATACGCAACGCGGCGAAGGGTATGCGTTGGTGTTACACCCTACGATCGACTTCAGCGAGCGCGACAACGACCAAGTTAACTTAGGGAAGTAACTGGCTTATCGTCGTGGCGGCGCGGTGGTGAGTTGCGAGAGCGATTCTTCCGCCGGGGCGCCGGTGTGGCGAACGGTCGGGTACTTCTGTGCGAGCCATTTATCGAGGCCGCCGTCCATGATTTTCACGTTGGTGTAGCCGAATTCGGCGAGCTGCGAAACGATGCTGGAAGTATCGTTGTGGCAAGAGCCGTAGAAGATCAGCATGCGATCGCGCGGAAGAGCGATGGGAAACGTCTTGATCTGCATGACCCAGGGATAATTGATCGCGCCGGGGATGTGCGTATCGACGTAGCCGTCAACGGGCTGCGTATCGACTAGCGCGAACTTTGCGTGCGAGTCTTGCATCAGTTTCATTACGTCGGCAGGAGAAACGGTTTGCACCGGGGCAGCGGCGGCCGCTGCGAGCGCGGGATCGTTGAAGGCATCGTCCTGCGCGCGAAGGGTGGGCGCAGTTACAAACGCCAGAGCCAAGAGAATCGCTACCGAGAATAAAGTCTTCATGGTGACCTCCCGCTACGCTGACTTCGCTGCTGAATAGGATGGTAGCGCCGGCGTGCGACGGCGTCAATGTGAGAGAGACAAGGGAATGGGTTTTTCGTACAATTCTTTGCATACTTACCGTCCAATTCCCGCTTATGCGCCTTGTTTTCAGTGGCCACATACTGGCCACGATATTGCGGCAGGAAAGCATCTACCAAACCGCTCCCGGGGGATAGAACAGTGAAAACTCGTCTTCTGAAAATGGCCTTGTGTGCAAGCACCCTCTTTGCCGCGGCATTGCTCGCCGCTCCGGTTTACGCGGATGGCGTACTTGATGTAACCGTTGCGACGAACAGTCCTGTGTTCACGGAGGGTGATACGGGTACGCTTGTCCTTACTGTAAATAACAATGGGTCCGCAGCGATAACTCTCACTGGCTTTGCCGTGGGGACCAACTCCCCGTCGACGGGCGACTCTACGGATGGCGTTAATTCGATAAATGAGGATATTTCGATGACCACCTGCTCATCTCAGCCCGTTGCGGGCGGGTCGAGTTGCAAGTTTGTCTTTGACTTAGTTACGGATAGCAGCGCAGGCGAAACAGATGGCGATTCCGGAGTTTCACCAGGCACCGCCTCCGTGTTCTACGACACCGTTGGGATAGGAGAGGGTTACCGGGCTGATGCCCCCGGCTACACGGTCACGGTCAACGATACACCTGTATCGACGACGCCCGAGCCTTCTTCGCTGCTGCTTCTGGGTTCTGGGCTACTGGGCATGCTCGGCTTGGGCCGGAAACGGCTCGTCTAGCCGAGCGTATCGACCGCAAACAACGCTACTCTGATTCCTCTCCTCGTCGCTCCTTGCGATGGACGCTTAGGCTTGCGCGAACCCCTGTCCAGCTGACAATTTCGGCCTAGCTCTCGATCGCGTCAACGTGGAGATCGTTGCGCGTGGGGCCGCGGCGGGAGTAGACTCGCGCCGTGACGATGCCGACAAAGAACATTCCGGGCTCACAAACTCAGGCACCTCAGGTTCCCGCGCCTCGGGGAGGGCGGGTGGCTGAAATCAAGGGGACGGTTGTCCTTCAGTCAATCGATTCGATCAAAGCGCGAGGCGGCGAAGAAGAGTTTGCGAGAATCCTGGCGGAGTTGGACGCGGAAACGAGGAGCGCCTTCGACGGCGAGATATCGCCGTGGAAGTGGTATTCGCTCGACGCGTTCGCGGCTTTGCTCGACACGGACATCCGGCTGACGGCCAATGGCGACCGGGAGGTGCTGATCGCGCGCTCCGAGAAAGTGATCGAAGGGCAACTGCGGGGCATCTACAAAATGTTCATCAAGCTGGGCGCACCCTCGTACGTGATCCGGCGGATCTCGTCGGTTCACCAAGCCTACTTCAACGGCATTCATTTCATCCCCGAGTTCGCCGAGTCAAAAGAGGCCCTGATCAAATATGTGGGATTTGAGCCGCGCCACGCGATTATGGGTTACGCCATCATCGGCTTCTATCGCAAAGCGCTGGAAATTTCCGGCGCGAAACAGGTGACGGTGAATTTCACAGTCCCCATTTCCGCAGGCGGTCCCTACGCGGAGCTGAAGATTACCTGGGTGTGAGCGATTCAGGCGGGAAGTTGGCTGAGGAAGTTGTTGAGGCGCGCGCGGCCTTCTGGATTCATCGCCGGCGCGCGCCGGCGCTTGACGCGAAGGCGAGCAGCCACGAAGCGGCAAAGGGTGTACAATGCCCGCAATTCCCCAGGTTGAAGTTCCTTCCGTGACGGAGGTCACATGAAAACAAGAACGATTGCGTTGGCTCTGGCGGCCCTCTTTGTTGCTGTGGCAGTGTGTGCCGCTGCCGACGACGTGAACATGGGCACTTGGAAACTGGACGAGGCCAAGTCGAAGATCGCCGCGGGAAGCGGGAAAAACGACACTGTCGTTTACGCGATGGATGGCGACAACGTGAAGGTCACCATCGACGGCGTGGACGCCAAGGGCAATCCAACGCACAGCGAATGGGCGGGAAAATTTGACGGCAAAGATTACGCCGTGACGGGCGATCCGAATACCGACACGCGGTCGTACCATCGCGTGAACGACCACACCCTGAGGATCACGCAGAAAAAAGATGGAAAGGCCAGCGCGATGGTCCGTATCGCTGTCTCGGCCGACGGCAAGAGCCGCACAGTCACCAGCACCACAACCGACGAAAAGGGCAAGAAGACCACCAGCACGAGCGTGTACGACAAACAATAACCGCACGGCGCGCTGCAGGAAGAGCAAAGACGCCAATCGGGAGATTCGCATCCCCAGCGCGAGTGTTGCGTCCGGCGGCACACTTGCGCTGATGCGTATTCGGCATGAAGCGAAGAAGTTAAGCCTCGCCGCCTTCGTCGCCCGGCGCTAGAGCGCAGGGGTGCCACATCTCATCGTCGGCGTGGACGGCACAGAACCGCCGGCCGCAGATGCCGCAATGGACGGTTGCCTTAGCGTCGCAAGGCTCGTCCATGGGCGAAACGGCTTGGCAAGACCATTCGAGGTCGCGGGATCCTGTTTGATCCACTTGTTGCAACATGTTCCCTCCTCGTGCGGGCAGCACACTCTGAAGTGCTCAGGCTCTTTTTATCGCGCGAGTAATTGCGACCAAAATCACCGCGCCAATAAATGCAACGATGATTGAACCGATCAAGCCTCGGCCCGGCCAGAGGCCCACAAGTCCGAAGAGCCATCCGCCCAGAATGCCTCCGAGGATGCCGAGAATGATATCTACCAGGACCCCATAGCCGCCGCCTTTCATTACTTTGCCCGCAAGCCAGCCCGCGATCAAACCAACGATAATCCAAGCAAGGATTCCCATGTGGAGCCTCCTCGACTGTCGGTTGAACCTGAGATTTTCGGTTTGGAGCCCTTGGCCTGGCCGAGAATGTATACCTCCGCTCGTCAATCTGCAATGTTGGAATCGGGGCAAGCCAAAGAAGAACCGCAGGCGATGATTCGCTTTTGTGGTGGTGGGGTTCCGGGGTAGATCCTTTCAGGAAAAGTGCGGATGGTTATTTATTGACGCCCGTTCTTCGATCCTTTTTACTCGAACAATGAAAAGAGTCTTTCGTGCAACGTGGGTTTTAGCAGCGAACGGCTGAGTCGCTTTCGTAATGTTTGCAAGGCTCCGCGGCGTGGGATTCCCTAACGGCGGCGGCGTGCTGGCTCTGGAACTGTGGTTCGAGTTTCTTCTAGAAGTGGTCCTCCCGGTCGCCGGGATCGCACTTGAGATTGTGAATTCGGAATTCGCACGATGGGTGAACGTGGGTGCTCTTACGGTCGCTGGCTGTTTCTGGTTGGCGGAGGCGATTTGGTGGCACTCGGACGCCTATTTCGGCGTTCTGCTAATAATCGCGTTGGGACTGCTGATGATCGCTGGGCTAACTGAGATTGTCTATCGAACAACGAAAAGCGACCTTTCTCACTCAGGTAACTCCTGAGCACCGCTCCTCGAGATACCTAACTTGACATGATGCGGCTTTAGTTGCATCCTACGCCGCCGTGACAGCCACCGTGGTGAATCTTCGGAGCCAAACGCGCTGGATTTGCGGCGTAGTGCTCGCCGCGATGACTGCCATTTACGCGTTCGGAGCCCTCATCTTCGCAACTCACGGAATGGAGGTACCCGGAGGGATTGGAGGTCTCTGGCGAATCGGATTCGCGTTGATTCTGATCGTTTGGCTACGAGGCGATCAACGCGCTCGCGAGTTTACGGTGCCGTACGAATTTGATGCGTTTGTCTTTTGGGGCTGGCCCGTCGTCGCGCCCTACTACCTATACCGAACACGCGGAAGGCGAGGGATCCTTATGGCGGTCGGCGTCTGGGGGCTATACATCGTCCCACGTTTGTCTGGTCGGTTGTTCATCTCGCGAAGAGGTGACGGCGCAAATGTGGGCCGAAGGGCCTCAGGCCTTCCCGGCAAACGGCGCCGGGTACGCCTGACCTACATTTTTGCCCGCAATACTAGGCGGATGGTGAACAGGTAGCCAAGTATGTTTGCCGGGCATGGCATGCCATGCCCCTACGAAGAGAGGCGGAGCGCAGGCAGGAGTGCCCGCGCCACGGGCAGCTATGGGGCGGACGCGGGTGTGGGGGGGCTCGTATGTCCAATCGGTGTCTACGAATTGCTTGCCTTGGAGGGCGTCGCGCTGCTCTAGCATCGCGCTTTGCGCGCTGACAATTGTGGTGACGGTTTTGCAAGTGACCGTGCCCTTGTAGGCGTACTTCTGCGCCAGCATCTTGGTGAATGCGGTGGACCACGCCGCGCTTGATGGCAGGCCGGCGGTGTCGAATGCGTCGCTGAAATAAATGGTGGGCTTGCGATCGTCCGAGTAGCAGTAGGAGGCGCTGGGCTCCCCTGCCCCGCTCGCCGCTGCGGGCTGAGCGCTAGGTGCATGCGGTTCGCCGATTCCTGGCGGACTGGGCGTTGCGGAATAAAGCGATGCCGCCGGGGTTGGAGCAGCGCCGGCTTGTCCTGGCCGCCAGTTGACGTGTACCACTTCCCAACCCTGATTCTTCCAGGAGGTTTCTTCGGCGGTGAGGATGCGCTCTTGCATCGTGGGATTCACGCCGAGTTGGTCGCACCGCGTGATCGAAATGGTGGTGAGGTGATAGGTTGCCTTGATGTAGGTGGCCCAGGCGCCGTTGATCGCGGCGTGTTGGCTGATCTCCATTGGGAAAACCTGGCTGACGTAAATCGTGGTGTGCGTGGCGCCGGGCGCGATGGAAGTGGCGATGCAGTGAAACGTCCGCATCTGCTGGGCTTGCGTCGAAGCAGCCGGGACCGAAAAGATAAGAACCGCCAAAATACACGCAGCCGCGAACGAAGTTTTCATATTGACCGCCTCCGCGCGTGAAAGTTGGTGCGGATAGTAGCGCCGGAAGCGCGAGCGGTCAATTGGATCGGCGCGAAGGATGGGAGGCAAAGCAAAGGCGATTCCTCGGGGCGCAAACATCGCGCCCCTCGGAATGACAACGGCGCATAACAGCGAGCCGGATGGGTCACATCACGCCAAGTATCTGCGCCGGGCACGACATGTCGTGCCCCTACGAAGAAACGGCGCTACGGTGACTAGTAGCCGGTGGGGATGGCTAGGTTGTCGATGTAGGCGCCGCTGCGGGGGGATTCGTTCCAGACTTGGAAGCCGGTGACGAAGTAGAAGATGTACGCCGAAGCGAGACCGCCGCTTGCGCCGTAAATCGGGAACACCGTCTGGCCGCCGACATCGTAGAAGTCGATATCCTGCATGACGGCGCGTCCCCAGTGCGATAGATCGAGAAAATCCACGCGCGACTGGTTGGCGTTGATGCTCGATTTGATGGGCACGCCGGCCATCGACTTCTCGCCGGTGAAGAGCAGATCGAGATCGCTGGCGCGCCCGCCCGCTCCCTCCTTGATGATTTGCGAGATGGTGACGCCGAGCTGCTCCCACTGATGCTCCTGCTCGAGCGAGGTGTAGGCAATCAGCTTGCTGATTTGATTGCTGCCGAGGGCTTTCCTCACTTTGTTGATGGCGAGACGCACGGCGCCGGGCGTGAGCGCGGAATTGTTTCCGTTGACGCGCGGCGTGGCGAGTTCCACCGGATACGTGGCGCGGTTCAGATTGAGCCAAGTGCCGGTGGTGGCGTTCGTCTGGTGATAGAGGATGCCGAAAAGCGAAGTGGGCTGCGCGCCGGTGAGGCCGTCGTGAACGACCACGTCGTTCGCGGTGGTGCCGCTGGGAAGCGCGTCAACCTGAATGAGCGAGTTGAACGGATCGACGAGCAGCACGTTGGCCGAGCCGCGATTGGTGGTGAGAGTGGAGTCGTACACTTCGACGGTTTGGTTGTAATAGAAAAGCTGCGCGCCGGGCGGCTTGGCCATGGCGAACTGCGCGGCCACGCCTGACGGAAGTCCGCTGGTGGTGACGCTGCTGATCGTGCCGAGGACGCCGTTGCCATTGGTCTGCATGATTTTGTCGAGGAACGAACGGAACTGCACCATGGCGTTTTTCACTTCGCGCTTGGCGGCGTTCTCGACGGCTTTTTCGGGCGCGTTCGAGGCATATTCGACGAGCTTGGTGACTTCCACGGCGTGCCGGAAAAATACCGGCGTCACCTGGGCGACGTCATAAACGGTGCCCGAGCCGCGGCCCAGGTCGCCGCCGTCCATGTTGGCGAGACCGGCTTTGCCTCCGGGACGGATTTGCAGCGGGAGGCGCATGTTGCGGCTGGAAACTTTTTCGACGTCGCCGCGCTGCTGGATCATGGTGAGAAGTATGTCGTCCCGTTCGTAGAGGAGCGGGAGTTTGTCACGCACCTTTTCGAGCTGGAGTGCGACGGATTGTGCGTTTTGCATTTGTGGCATTGTGGTGGTTCCCCTTTGAGAGAAGTGGCTGGCTAGAGTCGTGGTGCGGGGTGTCCTTTACGGATGGGGCAGAGAAAAAGAAGGAAGGCTGCCGGGCTGAAGAACCCGGCGCTACGTTTAAACCTCCGAAACGGCAAAGGCAAGGAGCGGTTGATCGTGAAAGTTTGGGGAGAGGCGGCGTTCGGAGGATAATCGGCGCGGAGAAGATCGATGGCGCTGCAACAGAATACTGACCGGATACAGACTACGCATATTGGGAGCTTGCCGCGTCCGCATGCGGTGCTGGATTTGCTTAAGGCGCGCCTCACTGGAAAACCTTACGACAAGAAAGCGCTCGACGCGGCGATTGCGGAGGCGGTTGTTGAGTCGGTGAAAAAACAGGCGGAATGCGGGATCGACATTGTGACCGACGGCGAAATGTCCAAGGGCGGCTTCTTCACCTACATCCGCGAGCGGCTGGAAGGATTCGAGGCGCGGCCGAATCAGAAGACGACGCTCTTTCGGGCGGAGGTGGCCGCGTTTCCAGAATATTACGAGCAGTATTTCAAGGAGGCGATGCTCGGCGCGGCGCTTGTCCCGGCGGTTCCGCTGGTTTGCGTGGGACAGGTGAAATATACCGGCGCGGCTGCGCTGCAAAGAGACATCGCGAATCTGAAGGGGGCCGCGAAGGCAGCGGGCGTGCGCGAAGATCATGTGTTCATGCCGGCGACGGCACCTTCGGGAGTTGGAAAAAACGAATATTACAAGGGCGAAGAGGAATATTTTCACGCGGTGGCCGCCGCGCTGAGCCACGAGTATAAGGCGATCGTCGCGGCTGGATTTCTCCTGCAGGTGGACGATCCGTTCTTATCGGACATTTTCGCGGAGCCGGGATTATCCAATGCGCAGCAAGCGCGGCGCGCGGAAATGTACGTGGAAGCAACGAATACGGCGCTGCGCGGAATTCCCGCGGAGCGAATCCGGTTTCACACGTGCTATGGCATCAACGAAGGGCCGCGCATCCACGAGGCGAGCCTGGCGCAGATCATCGGCTACGTGCTGAAGGTGAACGCTGGGTCGTTCAGCTTCGAGGCGGCGAATCCGAGGCACGAGCACGAATATCATCTGTTCGAGCGAGTGCGCGTGCCGGAGGGAAAGGTAATCGTGCCGGGCGTGGTGACGCATGCGAGCAACATCGTCGAGCATCCGGAACTGATTTGCGAGCGGCTGCTGCGGTTCGCGAAGCTGGTGGGGCGCGAGAATGTGATCGCCGGGGCGGATTGCGGATTTTCGTCGCAGGCGCTGTATAGGACTGAGGTGCATCCGACCGTCATTTGGGAGAAGTTCAAGGCGATGCGCGCGGGCGCGGATTTGGCGAGCAAGGAATTGTGGCATTAAGCGCGAATGAACGGGATAGCCAACTCGATCGTCTCCATACTGTTTTCCTTTGTGGAGTATGTTGTTGTGCCCGCTGTGGCGATCTGGGGGTGGACACGATGGGTTAGGCGTCCCAAGGAACGAACGCTGCCCGCTGTTTCGGCATTGATAGGGTTTGCCCTAGCCACTGTGTCTATGGTCCTGATTATTTCCTCGGTGCTATACGCGCGCTCGATTGGCGGTTTGCCATATGGCGACCGTCGCCTCATGCGAATTATGTCATCCGGAGCCATGCTCTCTTTGGGGTCCTCCGCTTTCGCGATCGGCGGCGTGTGGCGGCCGAGCTCGTTGCGCTGGCCCGCTCTTGCTTGTGCTCTCGCCACTCTATTCTTTTGGTTCGCGACAGGCATGGCCGAATAGCGACTCGTTACAAATTCAGGATGTCGGCGTCGGACATGCGGGCGTAATCGACGCTGCGGGGGGAGGCGGAGCGGCCGTTGGTGGCGGCGCCGCTTGCGCCGGAGATGTCGATGCGGCGCTCGGCGGCGTGCTGGCGTGCGCGGCGGTCGTTATTCGCGGCGACGATGGTGGATGTCCATTCATTGAGGACGCGTTTGGCGACGGCGGGCAGCGCCTGGCGGGCGCGTCCGGTGACGAGCGAGACGATGGCGCGCTGGTGGTCAGTGTCGAGCGAGCCGTGGCGAAAAGCGTCGCGCATTTGCTGGCCGAGTTGGCGATTCGAGCGGAGACTTGTGTCGAGTTCGCGATAAATTTCGCCGACTACGCGGTTGCGCGCGCTTTTTGAGACGCCTTCGGGCAAGAGGCGTTCGACTTGCGATTCGATTGCGTCGAGGACGCCTTCGACGGCGGCGGCGTTGGCGGCGTGGAAGAATTCGGCTTGGGCGGGGGTGGGAGCGCGGGGCGTGGCAGGCGCGGAGGAGGCGGCGATATCCAAGAGAGATTCCTCGACTGCGCGTCCCGGCGCTTCGCGCAAAGGCGAAGACGGGACACTCCGCTCGGAATGACGGCCCATGGGCGCAGCTGAGTGGGTGGCATCACGCCAAGCATTGTCGCCGGGCACGGTATACCGTGCCCCTACGGGAGACGGCACGGCCGCGGCTTGCATGGTGATGGCTTGCGCTAGCGAGGCGAAGGATTCGGGGTCGAGGGCGGCGACTACCTGCGCTAGCTCGGCGTGATCTTCGGGGCGGCGCGAGAAGAAGAGCGCGTCCATGCGATCAAGGTCGGCGAGCTGGGCGGTGGCGGCGCGGGCGGCTTCGGGAGTGGCGAAGGTTTCGCGGTAGGCTTGCGCGTCCTGCCAGGCGCGGCGCAATTCCGGGTTGGCTTCGAAGATTCCGCGGAAGCCGGCTGGCTCGGCGGCGTGGTCGGGCGCGTTGGATGGCGATGCGGCGGCATCTTCGCTTGCGGGCGCGCTTTCCGCATTGGGTGGATCGGCGTCGAAATCGAAGGCCGTCTGTGCGGGATCGGAGCTGCGCGGAGACGCGGTGTCGAGGCCGAGGATTTCTTCGTCGGTGGGCGGGTGCGCGGGGCGAGCGGGCTGGTGGCGGCGGTAGCGCGAATGGGAGTCGCGCGAGTCGGGTGCGTGATCGGCGAGGCCGGGGAGCGGTTGCTGCGTTGGCGGCGCTTCGTGCGCGGCGGTGGGTGTTGCGAGCATTGAGAAAACCTCCATTGGGTGGAGCAGGGTAGATGTAAATTTGCCGGCTTAAGTGGATCTCGGGCGCCGAAAAACCAACAGCAGATTCCTCGAACTCCGTCCCGCGCCCCTACAAACCAGGGGAACAACGAAACCGCGCGGGACTTCGCTCGGAATGACAACGGGGAGGGGCCGCGCGATAAGTGGTGATGCGCCCTTGCTTTGCCGGGGGTGTTCGGCTGGGGCGGGGTAATCAAATTGTAACTGAAGTACTATTTCGCCTGTGTGTCGCTCTCAGTAGAATTCGAAGTGCGGGGACAACCGACCGGCCAACTGCGAATGCTATCGGAGCCGCATTCATAATAATTCTGAGGTGATGGGCATGGGTACTACAGTAGAAGCTACCGCAGAGACTGGCGCCAAGACGGGGACGGGCGCGCACAATGGGGCGGAGCGGCGCAAGCGTCGGCGCGCCAAAATTTCCGCTCAAGTTCACATTTCGACCGCCGGTGCCTCGAAGCCATTCGAGGAAGTGTCCATGACGGTGGATGTCTCGCGCGACGGCCTGCTTTTCACGAGCGACCATCGCGATTATGCCAAGGGCCAGACGCTCAACGTCACGTTTCCCTATTCCAAAACGCAGGCTACGATGGAGCAGGCGCAGAAGGCGGATGTCGTCCGCGTGATCCAGCACACCGACGGGAAATACGGCGTGGCGGTGCAATTCCACGCCGCTACTCTGGGTGCGAGGTCCGAGGAAACGACCGGCTCACGCTACTCGCGAAATAATCCGTTGGAGCCGGTACAATCCGGACGCGGCAGCGAATCCATGGTGCTGGCGGTTGAGCCGGACGCGCACACGGGCACGACCTTACGCCACATGCTCGAGCAGGATGGATACAAAGTAGTGATCGTTGCAACGGCGGAAGAGGCGCTTGCGATTTTGCGCACCACCGTTCCCGCGGCGTTTATCGCCGAAGTGGAAGGCTCGGATATGTCCGGACAGGACCTTTGCCTGATTATCAAGCGCAACGAACGGCTGCAACGCGTGCCAGTGATTCTGCTCACGCGCTCAGCACAGCCGGCGGACTACACCGCGAGCCATCAGATGGGCGCGGTGATCTGCATGGCCAAGCCGTTTAAGCCGGAGCGATTGCAGCACGTGATCCGGCTGGTGGCGCCGCCGCCCACGGTCAGAAGCGCGTATAGCGGATCGCGCTCGATGGGCGGGGTATCGCGGAATCTGTGAGCTAGAAGAAAGTTCAGAGTTTAGAGTTTAGAGCAACCTCGCAACTCGCTTTCACTTTTCAATTGGCGGTTTCTTGGCCGCTTCCCTCTCGCCCCACCGTTCCACTTCAGCAATTCGCAGGTTCCAATCGTGCCGAATCAATCGCCGTCATTCTGAGCGGAGTGTCCCGTGGTTTTGTTTTCGCGCGAAGCGCCGGGACATGGAGTCGAAGAATCTCTCTTGGATTAAACCTTGTGCTGGACGTGCGATCGAAGAGAGATCCTTCGACTGCGTCCCGCGCCGCGCACAAACCGCGCGAAGAAAAAGGCGCGGGACTCCGCTCAGGATGACGGCGCGGGCAGCTGCGTCAATCGTGGTACGATGGCGCGATGAACGACAAATTTGTGCTGGGCTTGCTGCAGATGCGCTCGGGCAAAGATGCCGAGGAAAATCTGGCGCAGGCGAGCGCGAAAATTCGCGAGGCCGCGCGGCGGGGCGCGCAAATCGTTTGCACGCACGAGCTTTTTCGCGGCGAATATTTTTGCCGTCGCGAAGATGCCGCGCTATTCGATCTGGCCGAGGCGGTGCCGGGTCCCGCCACCGAAGCACTGGGCAAAGTGGCGCGGGAGAATAAAGTGGTGATTGTCGCTTCCCTCTTCGAGCGGCGCGCGGCGGGGATTTATCACAATACGTGCGCGGTGCTGGATGCCGACGGGACGTTTTTGGGCAAATACCGAAAGATGCATATTCCGGATGATCCGCTTTATTACGAAAAATTCTATTTCACTCCGGGCGATCTGGGATTCCCGAATTTCGATACACGCTACGGGCGCATCGGCGTCCAAATTTGCTGGGACCAGTGGTATCCGGAGGGGTCGCGCGCGGTGGCGCTGGGCGGCGCGCAGGTGATTTTTTATCCCACGAGCATCGGGTGGCATCCGGCGGAGAAGAAAGAATTCGGCGCGGCGCAGCTGGATGCCTGGCGGACCATTCAGCGCGGGCACGCGATCGCGAATGGCGTGTACGTGGCGGTGGTGAATCGCGTGGGATTCGAAGGGCCGGGGGACGCGAGAATGGCGGGCAACGCAAAGGCCGCGAAATCGAAGAGCGATTCCTCGACGAATGTCCCGGGATTCGGAGCGGAAAAGCAGATCCCTCGAACTGCGTCCCGCGCCCGCGGAGAACGCGGGAAAGAAAAAAACGCGCGGGACTCCGCTCGGGATGACAGTCCTCTCGCTGTTAGCGCGTCTTCTAAGAACTCGCACCCTGGCGATACGGGGATTGAGTTTTGGGGAAATTCGTTTGTGGCCGATCCGTTTGGGCAGGTGGTCGCCGAAGCTTCAAATGATAAGGAAGAAATTCTTGTGGTGGAGTGCGATCCCGCTAAGAGCGAAGACACGCGGCGGAATTGGCCGTTTTTGCGCGACCGTCGCGTGGATGCGTATCAGCCGATTCTGAATCGGTGGCTCGAGAAATAATGGCAGCCGCCGAACCCCGTGCACGATTGCAGAAAGGTAGCAGCACGCGCGGGCAAGCACGCGCGGCAAACGGCCGGAACCCTTCGAGGCTCAGGGCAGGCCAGCTCCCGCATTCCACATGAACCGCGGCGCCGGGTGATCGAGGCGGATGGCCAGAGCAGGTAGCCAAGTAAGTTTGCCAGGCACAGCATGCTGTGCCCCCACGAAGGCAACGGCAACCGCCACGGCGACCGCAAAAGGCGCCAATCGGGAGATTGGCGTTCCCAGGAAAGGCGACACCCCGCCGGGATGGCGGCGGTCTCGGCGCGGGGCGAAAGGATGACTGAAAACATTGAGGCTTGAAGGGACTGCGTTTCGGATGCCGGCGGAGTGGGAGCCGCACGAGGCGACTTGGCTCGCGTGGCCGCACGAGCTTACCGATTGGCCCGGAAAATTCGCGCCGATTCCGTGGGCGTTTGCGGAGATTGTCCGGCACCTGGCGCGGGTGGAGCGCGTTTTTCTGTTGGTCGAAAGCCGCGACGCGGAGGAGCGCGCAAAAACGATACTGCGAAAAGCGGGCGCGGAGCTGGATGCGATCGAGTTTTTTTACGTTCCGACAGATCGCGGCTGGATGCGCGATTCGGGGCCGATTGCGGTGGTGGAGGGCGTGCCTTCGAAACTTGTCATTGCGAAGCGGGACAAAGGCGCAGTGATAGTGGAAGCAAGAGCTGGGCCGGACATCGAAGAGAGATCCCTCGACTCCGTTTCGCGCGCGCACACACCGCGCGAAGAAAAAGACGCGCGAAACTCCGCTCCGGATGACGGCGCGACGTCTCCACAGGGGAATCTGGCGCTACTGAATTTTGGGTTTAATGGGTGGGCGAAATACGACGATCACAAAAAGGACGCGAAGGCGGCGGCGTACGTGCATCGGCGATTGCGTCCTAAGCCGCCGCTGATTCTTCCGGAGCACAAGGGGCGGCGCGTGGTTCTCGAGGGCGGCGCGATTGACGTGAACGGCTGCGGGACGCTGCTGACGACGGAGGAATGTCTGCTGAGCGAAGTGCAATCGCGCAATCCCGGATTTACGCGATTCGATTACGCGCAGATTTTCAAGAAATATTTCGGCGTGACGAACGTGGTGTGGTTGAAAAACGGCATCGCGGGAGACGATACGCACGGGCACATTGACGATTTGGCGAGATTTGTCGGCGAGACTACGGTGGTGACGGTGGTCGAGGACGATCCGGCGGAAATGAATTATCCGGAGCTGCAAGAAAATCTTGCGTTGCTGCGAAGCGCGAAAGATCAGGCGGGCGAGCCGTTGCGCGTGGAAACGCTGCCGATGCCGCGGGCGGTGATGTTCGACGGGCAGCGTCTGCCGGCGAGTTACACGAATTTTTACATTGCGAATAGAATCGTGCTGGTGCCGACGTTCAACGATCGCGCCGATCTCGCGGCGCTGAATACGCTGGCGGAGCTCTTCCCTACCCGAGAGATTGTCCCCATTTATTGCCGCGATTTGGTTTTAGGGCTGGGGACAATCCATTGCATGACGCAGCAGTTCCCGCGCGTCTGAGATAACCACTCCAAATTCGCCCGCGGCTACAAGAGCATCGCCCACGATAAGAGACGGATGGCGAGCAAGTAGCCAAGTAAGCTTGCCGGGCACAGCATGCTGTGCCCCTACGGAAGAGCCCCGCCCTTTCCTACAAGTCTGACGACGCAGAGGTAGCCAAGTATGTTTGCCGGGCATCCGCCACGGCGGACTGTACCCCTACGGAAGAAGCGTCGGCGCGCGGGCTCGGCGGGTCGTATCCATCAAGTAAATCCTTGTTGCACCTATCGTTACACCTGTACTTCGAGGCTATTGCCGGGGGCGTGGGCGGCCGATAGCCTAAATTGGGGCATGCTGCGGCGCGCTTGGCGGTCGGGGTTCGCGCGCGCACCGCTGTGTGCTGGGGGCACGTTTTCACTTCACGCGGGCCCAAATTACAGATTCGAGCGAACGAGCCGAGAAAAATATGCCCGACGCTGCGCGCATTGCACAAGCACAGGCGCTGGAAATTCCAGTGACGATTCAAGGCGCGAAGTCCGCCGATGGAACGGGCCGCCGCGAGCTATTCACGGAGTCCGCGAAAACCACGCTGACCTTCGACAACGGCACGGTGCTGAATCTGCGCACGAGAGTGACGCCGGGACAATCCCTCTTCCTCCGCAACGACCAATCGGGACAGGAAATCCTCTGCAAGGTGCTCGAAGCGCCGCCCGAAGGCGAGCCGGGCTACACGGATCTGGAGTTCATGGAAACGGCGCCTGGCTTTTGGGAAGACGACGCAGAAGAAAGTCAGGCGGCCGGAGAAAATCCTGAAGCTGTGGCGGAGAAATCCGAGACTCAGACTGCTGCTGTCGAACAACCGGAGACGGCCGCGGCGAAATCCCCGGCTGAAACGGCGGCGGAACAACCGAAGCCAGCCGAGCCTGAGCCTGCAGCCGAGCCTGAACCCGCGGTCCCGGTCGAGCTGACCGCTGTGCCCGTGCCGGCGGTCGAGATACCCGTTGCGCCAGCGCACGCCGAAACCGATGCGGCGGCTGAGAATTCGCTGTCGATGATGAGCGCGACCGCTTCCGAAGTGAAGCTACCGCCAGCGAAGGCGCCCGAAGAACAACCCCAGGACCAAAAACCTCAGGGCCGCCTGCGCGAAGAACTTGTCCCGACACATGAGATGGTTCCGGAAATTCCGTCCGCGCCGCCCACGCCCGCCACGACCGAGCCAACCGGTGAACAGATTGACGCGGCCCTTCGAGCAATGGCCGCCGTGCCGGGTAATACCCACGACGATGCCGCGGAGCCGAGCGACGCAAAGGACAACGCGAATCTCGCCGCGCTGATGGCGCGCGAAGCCAGGCTTGCCAAGTACGCGGCGTTGAAGGAAAAAGCAGCCGCACAAATAGGCCGCGGCCCGGCTTCGCGAGACGCGTCGAAGGGCGCGGAGGGCGCGGCTAAAGCAGAAGGAGCAGACGGCGCGGGCGACGCAATCACGGAGGAAGCCGGTCCTCCGCCGGTGCCGCTGGTCGAAAGGCTGACCACCGGGAAAAACCTAATCTTCTCGGAAATCGTGGTGGGCCTGGCGATCGTGGTGGCGTTCGGTTTCATATGGCGCGCGGTGGGTGGCTTGTTCATTCATCCAAGCGAATCGCCGGTGGTGGCCCACGCTGCACCGGCAAGGAAGGCGGCGCCGCCGAGGACGCCACTGCCAGTGGTTGTGCAAACGCCCGCCGCTCCGGTTGCAAAAGTTCCGGCTGCGCGGCCGGTGGTAGTCGTCAGGGCGCCGGTCGCATCGGTCGCCAAAATCGTTCCACCGCCTGAAGCGCCCAGCCAATCAGCGCCGGAAACCGTAGCGGAAGACGGGCCGCGCGTGGTTGATCCGGAGCCGGCGGCCGAACAGCCAAAACCCGCGGAGCCGGTTGCGCCAAAGCCTCCCGAAGACATTCCCGCGAAAATTGTGGCGGGGTCCCAGCCACCGCTTCCCCCGTGGGCGAAAAACCTTGACGTGAGCACGGTGGTGAGACTCGACGCGGTGATCGACGAAAAAGGAAATTTGGGAGCGACGAAAATCGTGTCGGGTCCGCGGCTGCTGGAGCGCGCGGCGGAACAGGCGGTTCAGCTCTGGATATTTGAGCCCGCGCAGACCGGCGGCAAGCCTGCCGCGAGCCACATGGTCCTCACCGTCGAATTCAAACGATAGCTCTGCCCGCGAGCCCCCTCTCGAATTGAACCGTGCGCTAATTGTGCGATCGAAGAGAGATCCTTCGGCTCCGTGTCCCGGCGCTTCGCGCAAAACCAAAAGCGCGGGACACTCCGCTCGGAATGACTGCGCGAGGTGATGCTCTTGTAGCGCCAGCATCTCGCGGGCGTTTTTTCTTCACGGCGATCGAAGAAAAATTCGCCGCCAGGATGGCGGCGCTACAAGAGCTGCCCGGCAGATGGCGAACATCATGCCAACATGTGCGCCGGGCACAGCATGCTGTGCCCCTACGAGGAGCGCGGGCGTTGCGGGGGCGGCGGTGCGGTTCCCTGCTGGGCTTGGCGTTGCTGCTTTAGCAGGTACTCGCGGTGGAACATGGCGTGGGCGCGGACGTTTGCGTAGCCTGATGGAGACTCGATTTTCGCGACCTGGCCGGCGTCTGAGGAGAACCAGCGCATGCAGATTTCGAGTTCCGTGGCGTGGTTGTCGGCAAATTCGTCAGGCATGATGCTGGGCAAAATCAGCTCAACTCCAGTGGCATCGTCGCGGCGCAGCACGGGGGATTCGGCTACTAGTTGGGCGATTTCGCGGTACTGCTTGGTGCGGGATTCTTCGTCGGGGATTACGAATTCCTCGAGGCCGATCATGCGCTTGATCAGCGCCATGTTTTCCGGATGCGCGAGGACGGCTTGCATTTGCGGATCGGGATTGTTCAGCAGTTGCAGCAGCACGGCGCGCTGCTGCGACCATAGCGTGGGATATTGCTCGTCGGTTTCCGGGTAGCTGAACAAATTTCCTTTCAGGTCGGCTAGGCGAATCCATTTCGATTCGAAGGCGGAGCCCGCGCCTAGCAGCGTCACTTCCACATCGTGCGGACGATTACTGCGGAAGCAATCCACGGCGAGCAGCATCACGTCCGCGTGAAAGAATTTCATGCGGCGCCAGACGAGGCCGATGCGTCCCATGGCTTGATCGCGGGCCATGGAGTAGCCGGCGGCAGTGTCATTGTTGGCCATCGAGCCGCCGAAAAGCGCGGGAAACGCGCCGGTAAGAAATTGCGCGATAGGTCCCATTAGATTTGCGGCGTGCTGCGCCAGATCGGGCGGAACTTGCGCGGGCTCGGGCTGGAAGAAACCTGCGGCGAGGGATTGTCCGGGCTTGGCACGAGCGGGATAGTGCGCGCCCGGCTCCGCGCTTTGACCTTGCAACGAATCGAAATCGAGGACCTCGCTATCGGCGTAAATCGGCGGGACACCGTATTCGTACGTTTCAATTTGCAAATTCGAGAGAGTGTTGAAGCGTTCCTGCACGCTGATGAGCGAATCGCCGAGCGCGGGGCGGCCGCTGGAGCCGTCGCCGGGAAGCGCGTGAAGGACGCGCCAGTGATCGTCCATATTTTCGTTGCGCGATTCGCAGTAGGCGTCACCGGCGAATGCACAGTAGGCGCCGTCGGGGAAAAGTTGCAGGAGTTCGTCGCGCAAAGATTTATCTTCCAGCGCGAAGAAAGACCAGGGGCGCAGCCACGTGCGCTGAAAAGTGATGAGATTAATGTTGAAGTCGCCGCCTTCGGTGAGCGGTCCGCCCTGCGACTGCGCGAGGCGCGCGAGGCGTTCGTATTCCTGCATGCCGCTGGCGACGGGCGCGCCGATCTTGTCGGCGGCGTGCGGATAGGCGGCGCGCAGGCGGGCTTGGTGCACCTCCATATTCCATTGGAGGTAGGGATATTCGTGCATGTCGTTGGCCCAGGGAGGAGTCTTGAGTTCGAGGCCGCCGACGATGGTGATCACTTCCTGGCCGTTGGGGACGCGCAGGCGCGTTTGTCCCGAGGGGACGGTGACGGTTTCAGCGGCGACGAAGTTTTCTTCGGTGAGGAGCGCACCACAATTCGAGCAGGTGGTTGTGGACCCGTTGCCTGGCGCGACATCCAAGAGAGATTCCTCGACTGCGTGTCCCGGCGCTTCGCGCAAAGGCGAAGACGGGACACTCCGCTCGGAATGACGTTCCCGGTCAGGCGAGGCTGAAGAAGCGGCATCACGCCAAGTATTGGTGCCGGGCACAGCATGCTGTGCCTCTACGGGAGACGCCGGGGTTTCGGCGCTGCATTCGGGGCAGATGTAGATGTCGGCGCCGAGGCGCACTTCGCGGGCGGCGATTTCGGTTTCGGGGTGGAAGCCGAAGCGTTGGCCATCGACGACGAAGCGCACGTATGCTCCGACCTTGCCGTCGGTCCACAGATTGAAGGCTTCGTCGACGATCAGATTGCCGATGCGATTGTTGCGCTCGACCAGACCGGCAACTTCGGTGGCGGCTTTGGCGGCGGCGACGTCCTCTTCGGCTTGCGCGGACGAGGGGAAGAAGCGCACGCGCGGCACGTCCTGCGAAAGCACGGAGACGAGCGAGAGGCCGAAGGCCTGGTAAATATTGGTGACGAATTCGTAGCGAGGCATGTCCTCGATGGAGCTGGCGCTCGCGAGCTTTTGTTCGAAGGGGAGGTGCCAGTTCTGGTCGCGCTCGTTCCACCAGAGATATTGCAGGCCGCGCCAGAATTGATGCGCCTGCTTGATGCGGCGGATTTCCTGGCGGCGCGAGAGTTCCGACTCGGTGGAAAATTGGAAGACGAGGCGGCGCAGGGCTTCCTGGAGGCGGTCGGGGAGCTGCTCGTTGTTGAGGCCGTAGGATGTGGCGGCGGCGGGGCCTTCGACGGGGACGATGGCTGCGTTAGGCTGCTGAGGTTTTGTTTGTGTGGGCATTCGTGGCTCGCTTGGTTTATGCTGCGTGCGCTCTATTGCTAGCGCCAAATCGGTGATCCATTGGCTGAATACGAACAGGGATGGGCGAGAATCGAGATACGCAACACGCGGATATTCGCCTTGCTGTTCCTCGAGTTTCTCGCATTTTTTCCAACTGTCTGGGTGGCGGGAGTAATATCGTCGAAATTCTTCCCGACGATCCGACTCGCTCGCGGCGTGATGTGGCTGTGGCCCCTGTTGTTTGTCTTCACCGCGGCTCGATGGCGCATTTATCCCTGCCCCAGATGCGGGAAAAACTATTGCAGGCTACCTTTCGGCTACGACTTCGACCGAACCTGCGCGCATTGTGGATTGCAGAAGCCCAGACGCATCACCATCACGCAGTAAACAGTCCTCACAAATGCAAATTCGGGCGGGTTCGGCACCGTGCATGTTGGTTGACGCGGGGAGCACGCCCGGGCTTGCCCGGGCGGCAAACAGCGGGAGCAAGCTCCCGCACTCCACGTGAGGCGTTCCGCGAACGAGCAAGGTGGCTACACGCACGGCGGCTCTGCACCGGGCATGGCATGCCATGCCCCTACAAATTCAATTTCGTGCGGGCGGCACGACGGCCTGAGATTTGAACGGGGAAAAACTCTACTTCGTTTACGTAGCGGGAACTGATAGTGTTCCCCGGTGCACATGGGCGGCAAAGTTTTGGGACGCGCGGGCGCGACTTTGCTGGCGGGTCTCTTTATCGTGGCGACGACGGCGTGCGGGCAAACGTTTGGCGCCATTCAATCTGCAGAAAATTACAGCGAGAGTCCAACTCTCGCGACCAATCCCTCCAAGTTGTCATCCCAAGCGAGAGCCGATGTCGGGCTGGACGAGGACTCTGCTTCACCCGAGAACACCCTTGCCTCTGAAGAGGCGAGGTACGTTCCCGATTCGGGCGATGCGGAGTTGCCGTCTGCATCCGCGCCAGCCACGCCCGACGATCAGAGCGCGCCCTACACGCCGATCACGGCGCGCGGGCGCTTGATGTGGGTGGTGAGGAGCACGCTTTGGCCGCAGCATCTTGCCGGGGGCGTGATCACGTCCGCGGTAGGCACGGAGCTGGACCGGCCGCGCGAGGACGGTCCGCACTGGGGAGGTTACGGTGAACGCTTTGGCGTGCGCCTAACTGGAGTAGCCACCAGTGGCGTGATGGAGGCGGGCATCGGCGCGCTTTGGGGAGAGGATCCGCGATATTTTCGCGTGCCGGAGGATTCGTTTGGCGCGCGCGCGAAAAACGTAATCGAAATGACGTTTCTTGCGCGGCGTCCCGACGGGGATTTCGGGCCGGCATACGCGCGATTCATCGCCGTGCCCGGCAATAACTTTTTGTCGAACGCTTGGCGACCTGATAGCGAGGCCAACGTTCACGACGCCGTGCTGCGCACGCTAGAGGGCTTCGCCGGACACCTGGCCAGCAACGCATGGAACGAATTCTGGCCGCAGGCTAAGGCTAAGAAGTACATTTTTCACCGTGGCGCGCGGCAGCCGTAGCGCGAGGCCCCGGGCTAAGAGTCGGCTACTTTCTGCGGAGGACTTTGCGGCGGAAGTCGGGCCAGAATTCCTTGGCGATATTATTGAGGGCAGCGGATTCGATTTGGGTGGCGAAGTTCTCGGCGGTTTTGCCCGGTGTGCGCTCCTGCTCCGGGTAATACGCAGTGGAGAGAGCCGCTTCCAAAGCGTTGCCGCCTACTTCGGACCAGTTGAAGCTTTCGCCGCCAGAATCCGTCTTGGTGACAACAACGCGCTCTAGCGCGTAAGCCAGCCGGCGGCCGAATCCGCCGCTTTCCATCGTGTAGTAGCGCGGATCCTCGTGAGTGATCGCCGGCACGATGGCCTCGGTGAAATACGTGCCGGACACGCCATCGAAGAAGCCACGCCAGTAGTAACGGCCGTAGCCGGCGAAACCCGTCCCCAACTCGGGATAGGAACCCAAACCGTAGTCCTGCGCGGCGAGGATGCCCGTCCAAACGAACGAGGAATAATCGAAGCTGTCCTCAAATGCGAGAGAAAACTTTCCTCTCACTGAAAGCGGAGGGAGCTGCTTGTAGGCGCTGACGGCGGCAAAATTTGGGACTACGTAAGCCATGCGCTTGGTCTGCTTGCCTTTTTGATCCTTGGTTTCTTTTTGGTCTTTTTGATCCTGCTGGTCTTTTTCTTCTTTGGTTAGGCCGGGCTGCTGATGTTTGCCTTGGTCGGAGGCTGCGGGCGGAGCGCTATTCTGCTGATTTTCCTGGGTGCTGGTTTGGGGCGCCGGCGCACCCGTATTTTGCGCCGGCTGCACCTGCTCGGGCGGCGGAGGGTTGTTTGGGTCTGATGTGGATGAAGTTTGCCCCGAGGCCAATGGGACCAAGAGCAATAAGGGAAGCAGAAGCAAAATGGTGCGAAAGTGTCGGATAAGGATGTTTCTCACCTCGCGCGAAAGATTATCGCATGGACTCGACGGACATACACGTCAGGCACATCAGTCAGATGCGCCACCTCGCGACATGGATGCGCGGGGAGAGTGCGGCGCATCTGAAGGTGAATGCCAAAACGAAGCCAAGCGTGCGAAAAGCCTCACCCCGTGAAGGCGGGGTGAGCTACATAAAAACCAAAGGCAACGGCAAAACGAAGAGGGCCGACGCGGCTGCAACTACTTGGAGGCGGCGGGGATTTCGATGGTGATGGCGCCTGGGGGTGGGGCGAGTGCGATGGCATTGGCAATGCGGTTGCCGCGTTCATCGTCAGGCAGGCCGAAGCGGCAGCGGACGAAGCGCACGTTCTGAAGGCTCAGTTCCCCGCCCTGGTAGCGCAGATGCGTGCCAACGAATGTGACGTTGCGCCAACGAATGCCGTCGAGCGTTTGAGCCGCGCCCGCGATGGTCAGGTTTTCGACGCGGATTTTGTCCGCGAAAGCCCGCGAAGACGGCAGCGCGAGTATTTCCGATAGCTCCGGCAACAGCGTGGCATCGAGGTATTTTCCGTCCAGGGCTGCGGGATCGAGGGTTTGATTTGCGGCCACGCGGCGCGGCGAGTCAAGCATGATGCGTCCGCTGACCGGCGGGGGCAGCGGAGTCTGCTGCGAGGATCGATATTCGGCTAGCCCGATCCGCGCGGAGGCGACGTGCTGGAAGAGGCTGCGTTCGCCGGGCTTCTGTTGCACCACGCGATCGAGCTGGGCGCTGGCCGATCGGAAAAAATCCGGCGGCGCGGGACGGTGATCAAACGCGGCGAGGGTAACGAAAGATTCGGCGCTGTCCGCGTCAATTTCGGCTGCGGCAAGTTTACCCGCCGCGGCGTCGCGCGCGCTCGCGTCCAGCGACTCCTTGAAATCGCGAACCCAGGGCGCCACGAACGGTTCTGTTTGTGCGTGGGCGCTAATTGCGCGGTTGCGTTTGCCTCCAAAATGCAGCCGCGAATGCGCGCCCTGCCAGACAAGCCAACCGAGAAGAAGGATCACAAGAATCGGAATGGCGATCCGCGCGTACGCGGGCATCGGAATGGGTCGGCGACTGCTGCCGCGATGATGATGGCGGTGGCGTCGACGCCGATGGCGATGCCGATGCTGACTGCTGGGCGGAGCCTCGGTTTCCAAGTGAATCCCCCTCTAGCAGAGCATTCTAGTCCAAGAAACCGAGATTCGCGCGCGGGGGGAGCGGATCCCGGCTGGCGGCTTATTTCGCGGCTCAGTTTGCGCTAGTGCTTGGACAGCTCGTCGTGAAGGAAATTGATCAGGTCGCCGTGATTGGAAAAGACGTGCGTTTCGGGCTTGGTGGACATTTGCGCGGTGCGGCTGCCGGCCGATGCCTGCGGCTGCGAGCGGTGGATGCGCGCGATGAAGCCGCTGGTGGCGCGGCCGGAATGCGAAGGAACGATTTCGCTGGCCTCGATTTCGACGTGATGAATTGGGGCGCTGGCGGTTGACGAGCTGGCGTTCGCGGAATCGTCGTCGTTTGAATCGGCGGCTGTGCTGTCTGCGCTTCCGCCGTCGCGCTGCTTGTGGTTTTGCAAGGCGAGCATGGAGGCTTCGGCTTCGCGTGCGGCTTCGAGAGCGGCGCCCATGATTGGATTGACGTGATAACGACCGTTGATGAATGGCATGGTTCCTCCAAGAAGAGTGGCTAGTCGGATGGTGATGGCTTTTTTGCTGAGGCTAATTCGAGGGTGCGCATGATTTGGTGCCAGGAGCGGCGGCGCAGAGGCGCGGCGACGCGGCGGCGCGGTGAAGGCGGCGCCGAAGGAGAAGAAGAACGCAAAGACGAGGATTCGGGTGAAGGATTAGGTGGGATGTCATTCCGCGGGCTTTGCGTGCCCTGGGAATTTTTCTCGGCGACCGTGGAGGAGGGGTGGGATGGCGTCGAGCGAGATTCGGCGTCCGCCGCGGCGGACTCGGAATGACATTTCGTGGGGAGTGACACAGAAGATTGAAGCGGCGTGTCTGATATTGCGGGCTCGTCCGCCAAGACTAAGGGCGGATGACTCGTAAACCCTTCTGGCAGAATCGGCGGAATGCCGGCTATGCCGAGGATCGAATTCAGCAGCGCGCGATTTTTGGCGCGGAGGCGCGCGATTTCGTCGACGCAGCGTGCGACTTCGGCCAGCTGCGAGGCGATCGTGGCGCGCTGTTGATCATTTTCTGCACGCTGCCGCGTGACTTCAGCGCGTTGGTGCGTGAGTTCCGCACCCTGCCGGGCGACTTCGGATTCGAGTGCGCGTGTGCGGCGCGTGGTCGTGATGCGGCGCCAGATTTTGTCAACGGATATTTTCAAGGGGTTCTTTCTTTTTGCTACCGGGCGAACTCGAATGATCGCGTTTGGCGTAATGCGCGGCGTTGCGTCAATCGAAGAGAGATTCCTCGACTGCGTGTCCCGGCGCTTCGCGCAAGAGAAAAGAGACGGGACACTCCGCTCGGAATGACACGTGCGACGTAGGAGGGAGGCTTAGGGGGTGGTTGATGCTGCGGCTGGCGGCGTCAGGCGCGCTTTTAGCATTGCGGGAACAACAAATACGTGGTGGAAGAAATGATTCGTGAATTCGATTATGTCGTGCGCGTCTTTTTCCGTAACATCGTTGAGCCCATCTTTGCCCGGGTGCGCTCCGTCATTGCCGACTGATCTGATCTCGTGCGCCATATCTTTGAGCGAGCGTGTGATGTCGCCTTTTGCGGCTAATTCGTCGATTTGTTCAATGAGTCTCGCATCCGTGGCCTTCAGTTCGAGACAGGATGCCTGCAAGGCTCGACGGCACATGGCAACCGCTGCCTTGTAGGCCTTCACCCACTCACATCGCAGGGCTTCTTTGAAATCGTCCGCAATTAACTTCGGGATCTCTGCCGCTACTGAGTCATTCGGCTTCCCCAGAGGATAGACACCTTCGAGTCCCCATTCTTGAACGGCTTGAGGATTCCTTTGACCGACAACCAACACAAACCCTTTGCAAGACTCGCACTGAGCGCCATTGCAAATCCACAACTGGGAGTTCCCGCGTCCTTTCGGTTCTATATGGCCTGAGGTCACTGGCCGAAAGTAAGATCGGAAGGAGCAGTGCGGACAAGTCCCCCTGGCACCCACCTGATTGTAGTTTTGATTTTGGAAGTTAACAATTTCCATCGCTTGCGGATTATACCAGCGCCAAAGATCGGGCGTCGACGAAGCAAGTAGCTCAGCTAGACCGAACACGATGTTGCTCCCTTAAGTTACTTGTGGCGGCGGTGGGGGAATTTGACCGGCTTCGCGCCGCGCGTTTCCTCGACTTGGGCCTTGCGGGCTTGCATGGCGCGGATGGTGGGATCGGCGGAGACGACGCGGGCGGCGATGCGGTCGGCGAGCGGCATGCGGTGTTCGCCGACTACGCGATGCGCGCCGTAACGCGATTTCAGTCCGTAGCGGGCGGCGTCGGCGGCGTCGTCACCGTCCATTTTTTCTATGTCCTCGATGCGCGCGGGATCGCGAATCAGATTCGGCAGCGTGCGAATCAGCTCGGCGCAATTTTCGGTGAGGAGCCACTCGCCCGCGTCGAGCATTTGGTACATCAGCATCCAGCCGCCGATGCGATCGTCGTCGGCGGGAATGGGGCGCGGGAGGCCGGCGGCGACGAAGATGTCTCCCATTTGCTCGGCGATGGAGGCTTCGTCGGTGCGGCGGGCGAAGGCGTCGGGAGAAAGGTAGATGGCGTCGATTTTTTCGGGGGCGGACGCGGAAGAGGCCGCGGGATGGTACGCGGAGGTGACGGTGCGATCCAAGAGAGATTCCTCGACTGCGTGCGCCGGCGTGTTCGCAGAGGCGGCGAACACGGAAGAAAAGGCCGGCGCACTCCGCTCGGAATGACGGCCGCTTTCTACGCTGCGGCGGACGATTTCGCGGGCTAGTTCGCGCGGAGCTGTGCGATGCGTCACGTATTCGCGGTAGGAGACGACGCAGCGGGAATTTGTGCCGCGCGATGCGCTGGATGCGGGCGATTCTGGCGGCGTGCCGGGGATTGTTCCAGCGAAGCCTAGCCAACTGCGCGGGCGGCGCGGGAATTTTGGCGTGGCTTCTTCTCGGCGACGGTTTTCGTCGGCGATTTTGGCGGCGGGATTTGGCGCGGTGCCTGGGCCAACGTTAGAGGCATGTCGCTCCGGGCATTCGCCGTCTGATCTCCCGGGCTCGACTAACCGTCGACCCGGGAGCCCTTCCTCTCCCGGTGCTTCGCGCAAAGACGAAGACGGGACGCTCCGCTCGGAATGACGGCCGCTGGGCGCGCCGGTGCTAGCGATCTTGGCGGGAATTGCGGCCGGGGTGATTGCGTCAACATCGAGGGTATCGCCCTGCGCGGTTCCCGGGTGGCGAACATCACGCCAAGTGTTGTCGCCGGGCACAGCATGCTGTGCCCCTACGGTGGAAGGCGCGGCGGGAGCTACATTTCCAGGGATGGCGGCGTGCCAGTAGGTGGCGGCGTAGTGCTCGAAGCCCCAGTCGATGCTGATCCAGCGGGGCCACCACGGTTTCCAATCGATTTCCTCGGGGCGGACGATGTGGCGCGTGGTATCGAATTTGTCGAAATATTGGCCGGCGAAAACGTCCCAATCGCCATCGAGGAAAGCGCGCTTCAGGTGCGAGGGCAGCGCGCGGAGAGTCTTCAGATAATTTTCATCGGCGGCGTAAATCGGATTGTCGGTGACGCGCGCGGGAATGAAATCGTAGTCGGCGGAATCGTATTCGCCGGGATTTTCCATGCCGGGCGCGGGCTGCTTATCGATCCAGAGAGCTTTCACCCAGGCGTGGCCGATGTTGCCGGGATTGGTGGCGGCGGCCATGCAGGGAAACGCTCCGGGGACGGGACAGCGATTGCGGCTGGTGAGGAATTGCCACTGGCGCAGAGTGAAAAGAGTGAGCTCGTCAATGCCAATGAAAAGAAATTCCGCGCCCTGGTATTGGTAAACGTCATTTTCGGCGAGGCAGTAGCCGAAACGCGTGGTCGAGCCGTTGTGCCAGGTGACCACGTGTTTGGAGTCGTTGAAACTTTTGTAGAGTTCGCGAGGAACGTCGCGGCGAAAGTAAAGCAACAGCGATTGCTCGAGTTCGGAGAAAGTTCGGCGAAGCAGCAGCGTGTTGGCGCCGGGATGCTCGAGCGCTTGCAGGATCCCTTCCATCAGCAGCGCTTTCGATTTTCCGGGGCCGGCTGCGCCGCCGAAAAGCCGGTATTTTGCGGGGGAGGAATGGAATTGCTGCTGCTTCGGAAAGGGATCGTATCCGAGGTCGACGGGCGCGATCGTAGCGTCGCGCAGATTTGCGGACGCGCTGCGGGCGCGTTCGGATTGCGTTGCAGTATCGCGAGCCCACTGCTCGGCGCCGGATGTGATTGTGGAAGACATATTCGGATGAATTGGTCTGGCGCAAGGCCGAATTGCGGCCTGCAAAAATGCAACTTAGAGGTGATCGTGACGCATCATGTCTACAGGAGTTTTTATTTGCTGTTAGGCGCGAAACCGTATGGTTCGCATAGAGAGTGCATGGTGTTGTAAGTACTTATAATTCTGATACGAGCGTGGGAGGCACACAGTCGTGGCTCGGCAATGGATCGTAAAAAAGAAGACTCGGCCCTGGATAATGATCGTGCTTTGCTCGGTGGTTGGTTACGCCGTGATCATCGCGGCTATGGCATTCATTCAGTATCGCGCGAGCATGCACTGACTGATCTCCCGGGCTCGACTAACCGTCGACCCGGGAGCCCTCCCTGGTTTCTTGCGCGGCTAATTGCCTGCGTCGTTTGAGTCTAAGTTAGAGAGCGAAGTTTTTCCCCGATGTAGAATGCCGCGGCGCCACCCACAAACGACGCGCCGATGGCGACGTGGTGCATGCTTAGAATTGCTCCGAGCGCGAAGGATGCGATCCCTCCTAGTTGCACGAAATAACCAATTGTAATTTTGCTGGTAGCCATGT
This sequence comes from uncultured Acidobacteriota bacterium, assembly GCA_963823145.1. GTDB lineage: Bacteria > Acidobacteriota > Terriglobia > Acidiferrales > UBA7541 > Palsa-295. Next base: position 259,719 of record CAWGJZ010000008.1, on the reverse strand, counting down.
GTGAGTCCTTTCGAGTGATGACAATTCCTGTGGCGAAGGTTGAATGCGAGGTGTGGCGGGCGGTCGTGCTTAGTTTCGGCGAGGCTTGCCGCAGCGGCGCCTTTGAGTTCGTGCGAGGAGCACGCCCGGGCAAGCCCGGTCGGCAGACAGCGGCGGCGAGCCGCCGCACTCCACATGAGTTTCGACGCCCGGCGATCAGCGTGAATGGTCAACATCACGCCGAGCATGTTTGCCGGGCACAGCATGCTGTGCCCCTACAACGGAAACGGTGCGGGCGGCCCGGTGGTGGCGGCGATTGGCTCCGCGTCGGCAATTGGCTCGATCGCGGCATCGACCGCGACATCGACTGGCGGCTCGGCGATTGCGGCTAGCGGATCGCTGGGTTCGACGAGCGCGGCGGCTGCGACGCGGTCGGGGAGGCGGCGCAGCGGGCGGTCCACTTTGTGGACTAGCTGCACCACGGTGTTGACGTCGATCGAAGCCGAGCGGTCGGCGGGGCGCGGGGGATCGAGGATGCGCGCGCATTCCTTCAAGATATCCAGCAGAGATTTTTCTACGGCATCATTCGCGTTGCCCTGCTGGAGCTTCGCGAGGGCGTCCGCGTAGGCTGCGGCAATCGCATTTTCGTCGAGTCCGATTCTGCGAAAGGCGTCGCCGAGGCGTTCGTTCCTGCGGAGACGGTAACGCTTGGCCTGAAGGAGCAGGCGTTTCACATCCAGGAGCGGGAAGATTGGAAGGATGCCGCGCTCGCGTGGGAGTTCCGCTGGTAGCGCTTGGGCATCGGCTGCGACGGGCGGCGGCGTGTCGGAGGGCGGCTTCAGCGCTTTTGGGTGCGCGGCGCGATGTTTTCGTTTAGCGGCAGGTTTGGGCGGAGTCTTTTTGGATGGCATGGTGAGTTTGCTCGCGTGAGTTGGTGGAAGAAAAAGGTTCAACGGGTGATGCGGTGCGTGCGGGCGCAGTCCGAGGATACGAGGAGAATCTTTACACCGAGGGCTGAATTCGCGCAAGTGGTTGTTGGTGTAAAGAAAAATCGTCCACGGTGAACGGGTGACCGGGGCGACATTTTCAATCCAAGAGAGATTTCTTGACTGCGCCTGCCGGCATCCGTCGCAAGAAGCGCGCCGGATGAAAGAGAAAAACGGCGGGCTCCGCTCGGAATGAAAGCGTCGCGTCCACGCGCCAAGGCGGATGGCGAACAAGCAGCCAAGCATGTTTGCCGGGCACGACGTATCGTGCCCCTACCAATTCAAGACCAACGGCAAATGCAGATGCACCAATCGGGAGATTGGCGTTCCCAGGGAAGGCAAAGCCGAAAAAGAGAGGAAAGTTGCGGACTACGGCACGGTAACCCAGAATTGGCAGACGCTGGGATTGGATTCTTTTTTGTCGGGCATTTGCGCGGTGACAGCGATCAGGTGCCTGCCGGACTCGAAGGCCAGCGGCGGGCTGGTCCCCGTGATTCCCTTCACCGTACCCTTGGCGTTCTGCGGCACGGGAATGGTAAAAAGTTGAAAGCGCTGCGTGGGCAAATCTCCGCCAGAAATATCGTAGACGATGAACTGTTCGACGCAGGGTTTGTTCTTGTCCTGCGGACAAGCGGGAGTGCCATCGAAATCGTAGTCGAAGTGGACGGTGACGGTGTGCTTGGCAGGAGCAGCCGCCGGCGCTGCGGCGGGCGCGGGCGAAGGATTTTCCTGCGGCTGAGCATAGCTTGGGTGTGCGGGTCCAGAAAGCGCCAGCGCGGCCACAATTCCCAAGAGCCAAGAGAAAGGTGTCTTCATCACGAGGGTACCTTGCACGTGACCGACCATTCTCCATTTTACTTCAAGGTTAGCCGAGGATTTGGACGATTACGCCCGAGCCGCCGGTGATCGACGAAACCTTGGCGCGTACGAAATTGCCGCGCACGCCGGTGACAGTGCGCGATTCGCCCGTGGTGAGGGTGGAGGTGTCCACCGTGGCGTATTGCGCGTCGGAATCGACCATCGCGGTTTGCAGCACGACGCTGACGGCTGAAGGCGCGGTGCCGAAGATGGTCTGCCAGCGAACGGCGCGGCCGTTTTCGGGGAAGCCGGCGTAGCTGGGCAAAGCGAATTGCTGGCTGGCCTGTCCGGCGGCGGGGGCTTCGCTATTGAAGGCGAGGGCGACGTCGCCGGGGAAAATCGAGTACGGCGGGACTTGCGTGTTGTAGTTCGGCATGATGTCTCCACAGGGAAAAGTAGCTGAGGGTTCTGGGTGAGGATCGAAACAGAAACAGCAGCAGGAAAAAAGCGACAGAAAAAGAAAAAGCAGATCCCTCACCCCGGCCTGAGATGCGGCCGGGTTCGGGATGACAGCTCAGCGGCAAACGCGCGACGTCGAGGAAAAGGAAACGATCGCGGAGCGAGTGGGCGCAGTCCGAGGATACGAGGAGAATCTTTACACCGCGAGTCGAAATCGCGCAAGTGGTTGTTGGTGTAAAGAAAAATCGTCCACGGTGAGGGGGCGGGTTGCGGTCCAAATCGCGGCTGATAGAGTGTCTCTAAAATGAATCGAAATGCGATGAATTTGCGCGCGCTGGGCGTTGGGCTGATCGTTGTGGGATTCATCGTGGTGCTGCTTGGCGGGGTGCAGGCGTATCAGCAGTACAGCGTGCTGCGGTCGTGGACGCCGGTGACGGCGGAGTTTGTCCGCACCGAGGTGCGCAACGAAAAATTTCAGACCAACATTCGCATGGGACGCGCCGATCGCTACATCGTTACGTGGGATTTTCGCTACAGCGTTGGCGGCGCGACGCAGGAAGCGATCGCCGATCCTGACGTCCACGGAACGCGCGCGCAGATGGTGGCGTGGATTCACCGGTTCCGTCATGGCCAGCAGGTGACGATCCACTACAACCCCGCCGATCCCGGCGAAATTAGCGCTGCCGCTTACGACTGGATCACGTTTTCACATGCGGCTTGGGTGGCGGCGTGGGGCGTCGGCATCGCGATTCTGGGATTCGCGTTTCGGCGATTCTCGTAGGCTCCCCCGTAACGTGCGGTTGTGCCCAAGTCGAACCCCCATGGCTAAAGCCAAATTTAGATAGCGTAGTTTTCGCGGGCCTGAAGGCCCGCGCTTCCACCAAAGCAAAACCGAAGGCGGGGCGTTTGGGCGCAGTACGAGGATACGAGGAGAATCTTTACACCGCGAGTCGAAATCGCGCAAGTGGTTGTTGGTGTAAAGAAAAATCGTCCACGGTAAACGGGCGCTCGGGATGCCGAATCATTGCGTGGGCGGTTGCGGCTGCGCTGCCGGCTGGGATTCGGGGGCTGGGCGCAGCGTGATCGCAATGCCCTGCTGGGCGTTTTCGTCGGTGGTGCGCTCGAGATCGAATTGGCTTAGGTCGACGGCATTTTCGCCGCCGTAGCTGGTGACGTAGTGCAGCTCACCGTCGGCGACCCAGTAATCCTTGACGGCGAAACTCGTGCCGTCCTTTAGAAAGATCACGGTTTCGGGCGCAGGCGCGGAATTATCGACGCCGGAATTATCCGGGCTGGAATTTTCGGCGGGCGGATTCTGCCACTCGCTTGGCGCGGGCTCTTGCGACGCGCCTTCGTCGAAATTCGGAGGGGCGACGTCGAAACTTGGAGGCGCGGAGTAGCCACCGTCGTATCCGTAGCCCGCATCGCCGAAGTCGCCCGCGTAGCCGCCGCCAAAACCGAGATAGCCGAAGCCGCTAAAGCCGAATGGAGAAAGGCCGCCGCACCCAAACGAGGTCATAAAAGATGGATCGCAGCCGAAGCCGTTATCGAAGAAGCCAAAGCCCGGGTTGAAAAACATAAAGCCCGGCGAGCCGAACAAGAAAGGAGCGCCGCCGAGGAAGGGCCCTCGGATGATGTGCGGAGGAGTGGGAAATACGTGCTGCGGAGTGGGAAATACGCGCTGCGGTGGGCGCGTTTGGATAACGCGAACTGAACTGCGATTCGCGGCGGCGCCTGGCGAGTTGCGCCACATTTGACTGCCCTGTCCTGAAAAACTGAGAGGCTCGCGGCCACGCGCGCTCGAGATGGACATGAAGTGGGGATCGGTTGACGGCGGGAAGCCGATAGTCGTATGCATCGGCATTGCTCGCCGCGCATCGAGATTCGCTTCGCCGGAGCGGCCTGGCTCCGCAAACATGCCGAGTCCGCGGGACGAGCCGCTTGACGGCAACACGGAAATATCCGAAGAGCGAAGGTCAACGGCAGCGCCGCGCCCTGCTCCATTCACCGCGGCCGAATTGGCAGCGCGAGCGGAAGCGGCGGCAGGCGCGCTGCGCGGTCCGCTGAATACGTGAATGGGCGATACGTGCGAGCCGGGGTTGGAATAGCCGCGTGTGCCGAAGCCGGCGAGCCTGCCGCCGCCGCTAAAGTGGCCGCCTCCTCCGCCACCGAAATGCCCGCCGCCGACGTGGCCTCCGCCGAAATGTCCACCGCCACCTGCGTGACCGCCCCCGCCCCCGTGTTGTGCAAGCGCGGCTTGCGGCGAAAGCATCAGTGCCAGCGCTGCCAGTATTCCAAGTGAAATTTCAAATGGCGAAAAGCGGAATGCCGCCAATCGGGAGCCCCGTTCGCGAAAGAGCGAAAGGGGAGATGGGGTCGAGCGCGTCATATTCGCACCCTCCGAATAGCTCGTCCCGCGGGGATTGCGGTGGGGCCATCCTACACGATTTGACGTGGGTGCGGTGCGATTGGTTGCAAAACGTAGCGCCGGCGAAAAGGCGGAAAGGGTCGAGGCGTGCCGCGTGGGCGCAGTCCGAGGATACGAGGAAGATCTTTACACCGCGGCCTGAATTCGCGCAAGTGGTTGTTGGTGTAAAGAAAAATCGTCCACGGTGAACCGGCGACGAGTCGGTTTGTTTGTGCGGGCGAGCAGCCTCATCGCGCCGCTGCATCAACGCGCTCTTGCGCCATGCCCTCTACGATCCACTGGCGCGCGTTGGCCATCTCGTCGAGGTGAAAAACCTTTGTTGCGGCGGGCATCACGAAGCTGAACGCGCGAATCGTGTGCCGAATCCAATCGACATCGGTAACCACGGCGATGCGCTCCCAGCGAAGGACGTGCTCCATCCCGACCTTGAAATCGTCCCACACGGCGCCGGCCTCAATCCCCGAGAAGTCGGGGTCGATTTGGTAATAGAGGCGCACCTTGCCCTGCTGCTTCAGCGCTTCCTCCACAGCGGGAATCAGAACGGTTTCGTAATCGTGTTTCGTGACGTGTCCCTTGCAGGCGAATGCAAGCACTTTCGCGGGAAATTCTTTCAGTGCTTCAATCATTTGGCCCTCCTGCAAAGAAACGATAGCGTGGCCGCCTGCGGAAGTATGTGACGAGGATCACGCCTGCGCAGGTACAGATGAAAAAGAAAAACAGGCGGGTGCCCCTACGAATGCGTTGACACTGGGGGCGCAAGCGTTGAGAGTTAAGCCTGCGCAATGAGTGCGTTCGCGCATCGATGATTCCATTCATACATCTAGGGCCTGTCGAGATTCCGACGTTTGGGCTGATGGTGGCCGCGGCGATGGTGGCGGCGTACTACGTGTTGCGCGCGGACATGGCGCGGCGCGGGCTGGCCGCGAAGGATTCCCCCACGGCGGAAATGTTCATTGCGATTCCCTGTCTGGTGGGGATTGCGGGCGCGAAGATTTATCATGTCCTCGAAACGCCGCGCGAACTTTTTGCCGACCCGATTGGACTGCTTTTCAGCCGCTACGGACTTGCGTGGTTCGGAGGATTGATCGCCGGATTCGCGGCGTTCATCTGGCTCGCGCGATGGTACAAAATTCCGCTGCTGGAAATGTTTGACGCCGGTTCGCCCGCCGCGGCGCTGGGCTACGGCATCGGCCGCATCGGATGCTTGCTTTCGGGCGATGGGGATTACGGCAAGCCCACTTCCCTCCCCTGGGGAATGAGTTTTCCGAATGGGCTGGTGCCGACAACGCAGCGCGTCCATCCCACGCCGATTTACGAATTGATTGTGGCGTGCGCGATTGCGTGGGTGCTGTGGCGTCTAGGCGCGCGGCAGATTGCAGCGCGAGCAGAGCGCGGACGAGCCGAAGCAAAAGTGACGGTGGAGAATCCCATCCTCGCAAAAAACGCGCGGATGGGGAACCCGGCGGAAAATGCGAAACGTCAAAATCGCCGGCGGGATGAGGGCGCTACAAGAGCATTGTGGACGGGTGGTGTTTTCGCGGCGTATTTGATGCTGACGGGCGCGGCGAGATTTTTGGTGGAATTTATTCGCATCAATCCGCGGTCGTTTTTCGGTTTGACGAATGCGCAGGCGGCCAGCGCGCTTTCCGTGATTGCGGGTGCGGCGCTCTGGTGGCATGTGGCGCGCGGGGGAAAGGCCGATTCGGCGTGACGCGGGGCGTGTGGGCGCAGTCCGAGGATACGAGGAAAATCTTTACACCGCGGGTCGAATTCGCGCAAGTGGTTGTTGGTGTAAAGAAAAATCGTCCACGGTGAACGGGTCGTTTTGGGCGTCATTCTGAGTGGAGTGTGCCGGTTTTTGTTCCCTCGTCGCGATTCTTGCGACGGCCGGCGCACGCAGTCGAAGAACCTCTCTTGGATGTACGATTCCGCGATGCGTAAATCGAAGAGAGCTCCTTCGACGACTGATCTCCCGGGCTCGACTAACCGTCGACCCGGGAGCCCTACCAACCGCGCCGCGCAGAAATCGCGCGAGAAGAAAGAGCGCGGGACTTCGCTCCCTTCCGCTGTCAGGCCAAGCAGGATGACGACGCCCCGACGTACGCGGCGGATAGCGAACAAGTAGCCAAGCATTGGTGCCGGGCACAGCATGCTACCACCCCAGCACGCGAAGGCGGCGCGCTGGGGGCCCCGGTACTGTGCCCCTACGACGGCAACCCCAAGGCTGCCGGCCTGAAGGCGCGGCGCTACAAAACGCGGTGCGTTTTCAGGCGGCGTGATTCTTGCGGCGCGGAATGCCGGCGCGGCGCGACGGAGGATGGAGGCTGGGCGGGAGCACCCGCAATTGCTCTCGGTCGCGCGCGCGCAGAATCTTTTGCGCCTCGTTTTCAAGCCCCTCGGCATTGAGAGCACGAGTGCCCAGCACCCTCACTCCACGCTCCACCACCGGAAGCCACAGGCAGCTTTCCGAAAGCGCGATGGCCACGAGCAGCGTGCCGTCACGCCGCGCCACCGTTTGCGTCATCGCATAGGCGGGGCCATCGGGCAGCGACTCGGTTGCAAGAACGAGATCGAATCGGAAGGTCCTCATCAAAACTTCCGCTTCTCGCAAGGTTTCGGCCGTCTGCGAACCCCAACCGTTGCTCGCGAGCCGGGACAGAATCAGGTTCGTGCCGCGCGACGCCTTGCCGACTACCAAAATGCGCATTCCTATGGCGGACATATTTGCCCTTTCTGGATTCGGGACGGAGCTCGCGGTGGGCTGGCGGATCAGACGCCTATCAAGGCGGCGATTTTAAGTTTCGCCAGGCGGAAACACTAGACGGCTCTCGGCAATGCTTTCCGGAGCGCGATTTCCGCTTCCAGCGTGTGCGGGCGCCTACGAGTTCGAATCCGGTGAGGCAACTCGTCCGTTGCGCCCTTCTAAGTGCTTATCGGAAGGGAGGGTATTTGGCATTAACGAAAGACTTCCGGTTTCGGGAAAGCAATCCGTCGATACCCGTAGGCACAAGTTATCCATTTGTGGAAAATAGGGTGCATGTTGCGGGTTCTGCGTATAAATTGCGTAGTTATTGTGCCATCTTGAAACAGTTTCACCTTGACACAGTAATTTATAGAACATTAAACTCCGCTTCGCATTTCTGGAGGTGCCTGACCCCTGCAGGCGCCGCTCCCTTGGGGAATTTTCGAGGCACCGCCACAAGTACTCGGCACGGTACGTTGGAGGAATGGTTGTCCTCGTCACGCAGAGCTGATGATTCAGGCCCAGTTGAATCGAGTATAGAAGTTCCTCAGGCTGGGCTCTTTCCCCCTTTCCGCACCCCTAAAGATACCAACAGGATACCGCGCCGTGGTTCGGCTTCCCGAGCTAGGAGAATGGCCAGACGCTCGAAGAGCGCCAGTAACCGCGGCACGGCGCGACTTTACAACTACCAACTCGAATTCACCCGTCGCCACGCGAAGACAGAAGAGCGCCTGAGCCGGAGCGAGATGCTGCTGGCTCAAGCGGAGCAACTGGCGAACATCGGGAGCTGGGAGCTGGACGTAAAGAGTCAAAGACTGTTTTGGTCGGCGCACTTCTATCGATTGCTGGGACTCAAACCGAAGAAAACCGGCATGACGCGAGGCTGGGGCCTGAAGATGATTCACCCGGACGACCGCGAACGGGGCGGCCGGGACCTCCAGGCTACGCTGAGCAGTGGCGTGCCTCTCGATAACGAGATGCGCTTTTTTAGAGCCGACGGGTCGATGCGAATCTTCCATTCGCGGGCTGTGGCCATTAAAGACAGGAATGGGAAAATGGTTGCCGTTCGAGGGATGTCACAGGATATAACGGAAAGCCGGACCGCCGAAAGCAAGGTGCGCGAAAGCGAAAACCTGCTCTCCAATGCGGAGGAGATCGCGCATCTGGGAAGCTGGGAATTCGACGTCGGCGCGGCGGTGGCGCGGCTCTCGAAGAATTTGCGCAAGATGTACGGGCTCGCCGAGGACGAAGAGTTCCGCAGCGAGTGGTACGACGAACACGTCCACCCGAGGGACCGAGCGCGGGTGCGCCGAATAATCGACGACGCACTCGCGGCGTGCAAGCCTTTCGAGTACCAGGCGCGCTACGTTCTTCCCACGGGCGACACTCGATTCCTCTTCACACGGGGCGTTCCGATAGCGGGGCCGGATGGCAAGACTTTGCGTTCACTTGGCGTGGTGCAGGACATAACCGACGTCAAACGCGCGCAAGACGACGTGCGACGACTCTGGCGTCTGATGATCCAAGGGCGCGATGAGGAACGGCGGTGCATGGCGCGGGAGCTGCACGAGTCCGCGGGGCAAAGCCTGGCCGCGCTCAAGATGAATCTTTCCCGGCTGCATGAATCGCCGCCGAAAAGCAGGAAGCTGGTGCAGAGGTTGTGGCGCTCGTCCGTGGAGCTTGCCGATGCAGCGGTGCGCGAGGTGCGGACCGTTTCCTATCTGATGCATCCGCCGCTTTTGGACGAGGCGGGCCTGGGGCCGGCGTTGCGCTGGTATGCGCGGGGATTCGCGGAGAGGAGCAAGATTGCGGTCACCGTGGATATTGCCGATGATTTTGGACGCGCATCCCAGGAAGTGGAAACCACGGTCTTCCGCGTGGTGCAGGAAGCGCTGACCAATGTCCACCGGTATTCCGGGAGCAACACGGCGCGTATTCACGTCTGGCGCGAGGGCGGGCGGCTTTTGGCTGAGGTGCGAGACGAGGGATGCGGGCTGGCCGTGGCGGGCGCAACCAGAGGCTCGCAGGCGCCGCCCGGCGTGGGCATAGCGGGAATGCGTGAACGAGTGCAACACTTGAATGGCGCGTTCGAGATCGAGAGTATAGCGGGCCGAGGCACAGTCGTCCGCGTGACTCTCCCGCTCGATGGTGGCGGAGAACAAGCTTTGCTCGATGAAGACGCCACGGAGAAACTTGCGTAAATCGGGAAAGAAGGAAGGAGAAAGGCTAGTCCGGCGCAGAGCGCGTGGGTGACGGAACCTAGCCGCTTACCATGGCAGCGAAACAACCGTATCGGATACTTATCGCAGACGATCACGCCATAGTCCGCAGAGGCCTGCGCGCGCTTTTGGCTTCCCAGCCCGGAATCGAGGTGTGCTGCGAGGCCTCTTCGGGGGCTGAGGCCCTGGATTACCTGAAGAAAGAGAAGCCGGATCTGATGGTGCTGGACCTTACCATGCCCGAAATGAACGGCCTGGAAGTCGCGCGGGCGGCTCACGAGGAATCGCCTACCACCGATATTCTGGTGCTGTCGATGCACTTCTCGGAGGAAATCGCGCGCGAGGCTTTGCGCTGCGGCGCGATCGGTTACGTCCTCAAGTCCGACGCCGATACGGAACTGCTCTCCGCTGTGGACCACGCCCGGCACCGCCAGCCCTTCTTCACGGGCAAGCTGGCCCTCTCGATGGCCGAAAGCTTCATGCAGACTCCCCCCGACCCGGAAGTCCCGACGAGCAAAGAGCTAGAAGGCACTGCGCTGACGGGTCGCGAAATCCAAGTGATTCAACTGTTGGCGGATGGGAAAAGCAACAAACAGGTGGCGGACCAGCTGGGCGTATCCACGCGCACCGTCGAGAGCCACCGCAACCACATCATGCGCAAAATGAGTTTCACGAGCTTCAGCGATTTGATCCGCTTCGCGGTGCGCACCAACCTGATCCAGCCGTAGATTACTGGTCCGCGCCCGGGCAAACGGCAAAGGCGAATCGTCACTCCGAGCGGAGTGTCCCGCGCTTTTGGTTTTGCGCGGAGCGCCGGGACACCCGAAAGGGCTCCCATGTCGACGGTTAGTCGAGCCTGGGAGATTCGTTGAGGAATCCCTCTTCGATCTAACGGATGGCGACGTGTTAATCCAAGAGAGATCCCTCGTCTGCGTTGCGCGCCCGCAAAAAGCGCGGGAACGACAAAAGCGCGCAACTCCGCTCGGGATGACCGCGCAAATGCGGGCCGAAAAGCCTCACCCCTGAAGGGGTGAGCTGCATGAACGAGGAAAACCGGGGGAATACTACTTTTTCACGGCTTTGCGGCGGCCGCGGCGGCGCACGGGACGGTCGGCGGGGGGCTCGCCAATCAGCTCCGCGCTCCAGATCGAGGTGACGAACTTCTTCATTCCGTGATCGTCGAAATCGACGCTGGTGCGCTCGTTATTCGATTCGGTGATAGTGCCCAGGCCGTACTGCGTGTGGCGGATAGTCTGCCCTTCAATCAAAACCTGCACGGTCCCTCCTTCGAATCACTTATGCGAATCGGTTATGATCGCGAGCGGCGCATGCCCGGCGCCGCCTTAAGTACTATGTGACGCGCTGCTTAGAGCCCTACGACGCGCTCCGCTTGCAGCCCCTTGGGGCCCTGCTTCACTTCGAACTCAACGGCCTGCCCTTCGTTGAGGCTTTTGTACCCTTCCGACTGGATAGCCGAGAAGTGCACGAAAACGTCCTCGCCGGATTGCCGTTGGATGAAACCATAACCTTTTGCTGCGTTGAACCACTTGACTGTTCCTTGTTCCGTAGCCAATTCAAATTCTCCTAATTTATTCATTCGGCGGCTTTTAATCGCCAAATGGTCATTTGAGTTCAGGGACGTTCCGGCGAACACAAAAAAAGGCTGTCGGAAGTTGCCCGGCAGCCTGAAGCGAGCGCGTCAAAAGCGACCCAAGAGCAACAAATGCAAAGGTATAGTAGCACAATCACAGGCGGATTACAACAGGTCCGGGGTGCTGGTAGCACTCAGTTTGAACTTTTTTGACCGATCCGGTACGCTGCGCTGATGGAACTGACTATAGCCTGCACTCTTACCGAACAGGAAATGCGGGAGCGGCGCCAAACGATGTTGGATTTCGTGCGCCGTGCCGCTCTGGACGTCACTTCGCTGCCGCTAGGATATGCGTGTCGTTTTGAGGCCACTTCCGATGTGCTGGCCCATCTCAGCCGTCTCGTAGATTTGGAACGTCAATGCTGCCCGTTTCTGACGTTCAGAATTGTGGTTGAAGCCGGAAATCACCCCATTTGTCTGGAAGTTACGGGACCGCCCGAAGCCAGGGCGATTATCGCTGACTTCTTGGGCTCCTAATGGCGAACCCTGATTCCAAGCCCGGTGATGCCGCGCCCAACCGCACCGCTTTCAACGAGCTTCAGGTGAACCTCAGCGAAGCCATAGAGATACAGGTTATCCTGTAGTTCCCTTTTTGGCCAGACTCAGGTTATTATTGGCGGCCTCAGATGACCCGCGACCCTGACCTGATCTTTGACGTTGGCCTCTTCGACGGAGGAGATGCAGCCTACTACCTTTCTCGCGGATACAAGGTGGTAGCGATCGACGCGAATCCGTCGATGGTGGAAAAGGCAAGAAACCGATTTAAGGAGGACGTCGAGGCCAAGCGCTTGAATCTGCTGAATGTTGGCATCGGGAAGACTCCGGGAACTGCTACCTTCTGGGTTTCCGACAAGCCGGAGTGGAGTTCGTTTAACGAGGAGATTGCTTTGCGGGACGGTACGGAGCATAGGCCAGTCCCCGTGCCGGTGGTGCCCTTTTCGGAGCTTCTTTCGCAGTTCGGCATACCTCATTATCTAAAAATCGATATCGAGGGTAACGACAAGCTGTGTCTCGAGAGCCTGAAAGGGACCGATTTGCTGCAATACGTTTCCGTTGAGGCAGAGTGCGTCGGGGATTCCACTCAACTCTCGGAAGAGGAAGCGGTGGGGATGTTGGAGTCGCTTCGAGAGCTGGGCTACCGAAAATTCAAGCTCGTGAATCAGCTGGGATGGAGACCGGTGCGTCCCAGCGCCCTGGAGCGGTTCGTTATGCGCCTGCTCAGGAGCGTGGATGGAGGGCGGCTTCGGGCGACAGGTCTTTCACGCATCGCCCACAAATTTACAGACGATGCACGCATCGAAGCGTTGGGATATCGTTTCGCTCCGGATTCCACCGGTCCATGGGGCGAGGATATTCCCGGCAAGTGGATGCCGTTTGAAAAAGCGAAGTCTATTTATCTGCAGAAGCGGCGATCCTATTTTGCGCATTCGAAGCAACCTCTGTATTCCTTCTGGCACGATTGGCACGCCACGTATTGAGCCGGCCCCTTTCGGTCTCGTCACGTCAATCCAAGAGCAATTTTGACTGCGCCTTCGATCGCCTGGAATGTTGGTGCAGATAAAACACCGAGCGCGGGATAGCGCAAATAGGATTTTTCGAGGGTTGTAACTTGATCGCATTTCGCCCAACAGTTCCGGTCGAGCCCGCCGTCTCGCGCTGTGATGGGCACGCGCACGCTGAATTCCCCATGCTGGACGGATGTAACAGGAACCACACAAACATCCAGGGCGAATTTGTTCAGCGAGTCTACCGACAGGATGACCACGGGACGTGGCTTATCGAGCTGGGCGACGTAAACCTCTCCCCTTTTCGGATACGATTTCTCGGGTGGGCGCGAAGGCATTTAGTCCCTTGAGAGGGTTCGAATCGAGGCTTTCTGAAAGGCTCGGGCCTCTTTTCGAGCCGTATTTCGAGGGTTCGCGAAGAAAGCGGCAGCCTCGCGTTCGAGGCGTTCTGCCTGCTCTTGCAGAATGGCGCGGCGAAGCAATTCGTTGACCCGCTCGCTTGCGGATCCCTCGCCCTTAGTTGCGGAGACGTACGCGTCCACGTCTTCCTCGATTGTGAAGCTCTTAGCAGTCCTCATACTTATAATACTATAACTAATCGTATGTCTGCGCAAGAGGAGAATGCGGCCAGGCCATCGCGGCAGTTTGTTGAAAACACGGAGGCATTTGCGGGGAGGCGGATGGCGTACAACACGCCAAGCATTTGTGCCGGGCACAGCATGCTGTGCCCCTACGAAGCAACGGCGAAAGCGAAGAGAGATCCGATCACGTCAAAGCGGGGGCGAGGGAGAAGGCTTCGGCTAGCAGTTCGTAGGAGCGGCGGCGGTCGGCGTGTTCGTGGGTCATGGTGGTGATCATGATTTCGGAGACGCCGCAGTCGGCGGCGAGTTTCGTGAGCTTTTCGCGCACGGTCGAGGGCGAACCTACGAAGGAACGGTCGCGATTCATTTCGATAATGGAGCGTTCTTCTTTCGAGTATGGATAATCTTTGGCCTCTTCGATGGTCGGGAAACGGCCCATTCGGCCCGTCCGGAAGCGCAAAAGAGTGAGTTCGAGAGGGCGTGCGAGTTCCGCGGCGCGTTCGTCCGTTTCCGCGCAAACGACCGAGACGCCGATCAGCGATTCCGGCTTTTTGAGGTACTCCGACGGCTCGAAATTCTGATGGTACAAGCGCAGGGCGCCGATGGCGGGCGACGGTTGAATGTGATGCGCGAAGGCGAAGCGAAGTCCCATCTGCGCCGAGAGCATCGCCGAGAAATCGCTCGAGCCGAGCAGCCAGACTTCGGGCATAGGGACGTCGTCGGGCATGGCGCGAATGCGTTCGAAGGGATGATTCGCGGGAAAGCCGTGATCGAGAAACGCGAGCAGATCTTCGAGGCGCGCAGGGAAATCGTCTGCATCGAGGGCCTGGCGGGTGCGGCGCAGGGCCAGAGCCGTGAGCGGATCGGTGCCGGGGGCGCGTCCGAGCCCGAGATCGACGCGGCCGGGATGCAGCGCCTCGAGGACGCGAAACGTTTCCGCAACTTTCAGCGGCGTGTGATTCGGCAGCATGATGCCGCCCGAGCCGACGCGAATGTTTTTTGTGGCCGAGGCGATGTGTCCGATCATCACTTCGGGCGTCGAGCTGGCGATCAGGGGCGTATTGTGATGCTCGGCCAGCCAGTAGCGCGTGTAGCCCAGGCGGTCGGCGAGCTGCGCGAGGTCGAGCGTGTTGCGCAGGGCGTCAGCGCTCGTCGAACCGGAGGGCACCGGCGAAACATCCAGCACGGATAATTTGTAAGGCTTCTCAGTGGCCATCGATTCGGACAGGTCTAGGCGCGAGAAATTTTCGTGATCTCGAATTGAGGTGGGCCCGTTGAACAGTCGTAGGTGAACTTGAACCTATCCAGAAAACCTCTTCTGCCCAGGAGACCTGCGAGCGGCACTTCTTCGGAGAATCCAACAATGGATGTTTCTATGCATCCCGCCACATAAATCGACACCCGATGTAAATACAGCTTAGAGATTCTGCCGTCAACACCCATCGTGTCTTCTTCTTTACCATTTTTCAGATTGATTCCGATGGCGGGGGCGATACTGGCATGAAATACACAGCGCGAAGCCCCGGTATCAACGACGGCTTCAAATGGTTTAGTTGGGGGAGAATGCTTAGCTGGATTGGAAATGCGAACCTTCAAAACTGCACACCAATCCGATTCCCCATCCGCCGGATAGTCTTTGCACGGGAATATCAAAAAGCTACACCGAAAACGAAGTCCAGGATGTGGGAGTCTTGAGAATCACGACGTCGTCACCCAGTGCTTCTGCCTTCTTTGACACTTCCTCGAAGGTAGCACCAGCTGCCAAGATCGTGTCTTCATTCTCTGATAAAATTACCCATACACCGAGCGGGGCTGATTTCAGAGCCTTGAGACGGGGGGTTTCGGCTGCGGTGGGCATGACACTCTCCTGTACTGTTATTTAGATGCACGAGAGTATCCCGGCGCTTCCCCGGCAGTCAATAGTCGGCGGGTTACATATTACGCCGTCTGTACCTCCTACAGCTCTAATGAAAGCCGCTTCGCGCCGTCGTGACTTTTCGCAGGCTGCGCTTACCCCGGTGCGCGTGTGGCGCGGCGGGTGACTTTAGTCGGAAAAACCTAAGACCGAAGCGTGAATAACTCTCGGCAGTTGGGCTGTCGCGGGGAGATGTACAATCAGTTATCTATGAATTGTCCTAACTGCAACAGCCCGAGTTTAGAGGGAAAGAAGTATTGCGCTGACTGCGGCGCATCGCTTGATCCAGAGACCCGGCGTGTGGACGCCCTGATAAAGGCGAAGGTCGAAGATTTCGTCAGGGAAAAATTCAAAGATCAGAAAGCAGTTGAAATCGACACCTCACAAGCGGTGCTTGATCGCGTCGAGCGTAAGGTCAGGCAGTTTTTGTTTTTTGCTGGCATACCCATCGCATTGCTTCTTGCCGTGCTCACCGTGAGCGGAATAAGAACATATAGAGACTTCACGTCGACCGTTGTAAGCGCGCAAACACAGGTAAAGCAAAAATTGGAACAGGCAAAAGGCCAGATTGAAGAGGCTCAAGCCAAAGCGGCCACCGCTAAGACCAACGCGGACCAGGCTTTAAAAACCATAGATACGGTCACGGCACAGGTGAACCGTCAACTCAGTTCAGCAACACAGATAACGAACAACGTGCAAGCCTTGAACGACCGAGTTACAAAACTGGAGACGCAGACTTCGACCCAGATGCAGGCTTCGAGCGGACGAGTGGATAGCGAAATGAAAGACCTGCATCAGAAGATCGACGCGGCTTCCAATAGCATCGCCGAGCAAGAGAAAAAACTGGAGAGCACGGATGAAGTAGTGAAGGCTCTATTTTCCAAAGGTGTAACGGAGTATTTCCAGACTGCTGCAAACGCGCCCAACATAGTGATCGCACCTCTTCAAAAAGGAGCGATAGTTTTCATGCTGCTTAAGTCTACGCCTATTAACCAGACGCTAGAAGTTAAGTGGCGAGTTTTCTCTCAGCCGCGCGACTCTTATGGCTTGCTGACAAACAATCTCTTGGTTTTCAATTGGGGCGACCCTGCCGAAAATCTTAAACAGTACCCTCTGGAAATTACCTACGTGCCAGACACAACATCGAAGGGTTCGGTCTTCAAAGCCTTGGCGGTAAAAGATGGTGCGATCTTCGCGGACGGGACCAAAGTGATGGCTCTGCCGAGGTGAAGAAGCGCAGGCCGTACCGCAGGAGTCCAGTTGTTGATTCGGGCGGCGTCGAGAAGATATTATCGCGGGCGATTGCAGCAGAGTGACGTTTGCAGCTGACTGAGGTGATGCTATGAAATATTTTTCGCTGGTGGTGGTGCTTTTGCTTGCGCAGGTGGTTTCGGCACAGGATTGGGCCAAGGCGACGCTTAACAAATCACCGCGGCATCAGGAATGGGTGACGGTGAAGCACGGCGATCGGTCCGTCGAGACGTTCGTCGTTTACCCTGAGTCGTCGAAAAAGACGCCCGTGGTGCTGATCATTCACGAAATTTTCGGCATGACGGATTGGGTGCAAGATCTTGCCGACCAGGTTGCAGCGGCGGGATACATCGCCGTGGCGCCCGATCTGCTTTCGGGCATGGGACCGAACGGCGGCCGCAGTTCTGCGTTCGATCAAAGCAAAGCGATCGAGGCTGTCAGCCATCTCGATCCTAACCAGGTGACCGCCGACCTGGATGCCGCCGCGGATTATGCGAAGAAGATTCCTGCCTCGACCGGGAAGCTTTTTGTGGTGGGATTCTGCTGGGGTGGCGGACAGAGTTTCCGATTCGCGACGAACCGTCCTGATCTTTCGGCGGCGTTTGTTTTTTACGGCACGCCTCCCGATAAAGATGCGATGGCGCGCATCCATGCGCCTGTCTATGCGTTTTACGCGGGCATGGATATGCGCGTCGATGCCACGATTCCGGACGCGACGTCCGGCATGAAGGCGGCGGGGAAAAAGTACGAGCCGGTAACGTACGACGGCGCGGGACACGGGTTCATGCGGGCCGGAGAGGCTCCGGATGCGAACGACGCGAACAAGAAAGCACGCGAGGAATCGTGGGTGCGGCTGAAGGCTCTGCTCGCCAAGAGCTAGGCCTTCCCTTCTACAGCTCAGTCGGATAGGGTTGCGGGTGGCGATCCCGGCCAAGGATCGTGATGCTTAGGTAGCCTCCCGCGTCTCTTAATCCTAACCAGCAAGCCCCCGAGCGCCATCCAGCAACCTTCTTAATTTCAGCGGAATAAACATTGATAGTCCGAGGGCCAACAGCGCCCACGTGCCCGGTTCCGGCACGGATGGATTTCCGGGGACCGTCACTATCGCAGAGACTATACTCGGCACACCAATACCTCCGCCACCTGCGAAGGCAGGGCACGTCAAAGGCGGCGGGCAGAAGTCCTCAACGCAAGTCGCGCTATAGCAGGTAAAGACGACTCCGGTCGGATTTGGCGTGCATGGCCCTAACATGAAGCCCCGGCCCAAGCAATGGGTGGTGAGTCCAAAACTATCACCGGCCGAATCGGGCGTGGCATCACCCCAAGTAAGGTACCCGCCATCGACGCTGGGAAGTATGCCGGAGGCACCGGACGGCCAGGGTTGGAGAGGCAGCGGTCCCGAGAAGCTGCTGGTACCACCCGGAAGCAGACTCATGGTCCAGCCCGAGCTATCGCTAAACTGGTTGTCAAGCTGGAAGGTGAAGTTGATTACTTCTTGGCAAGCCGGGCAATTGGCGTTCCCGAAGAAGGTTGCCGTGCCCGCCACGTCGTAGATCGTATCAGCCGAGGCGGGCAGAGCGAAGAGCAGGGCCGTGAGAAGAATCCCCCAGATTAACTTCATTGGTTTTTCCGTCTTTCTGCAAAACTTTACCCTTCCCGGCGCACAAGTTCAAAGAAAGAGCGCGATGCAATCGGGACGGGCAATTGCACGGCCACGTATTGACCGCAGGTTAGTAAGCAGAAGCCGCAGGTAAAGACCTGAGCTACATCTTTGCGGGGCGCCCGCGGGTCGGGGCGGGTGGGGCGCAGGCAGCCGAGCACGTGCGCCGGGCATCCGTCGCGGCGGACTGTGCCCCTACCAAGGCAAAGGCGCCAATCGGGAGATTGGCGGTCCCAGGTGGATGCGAGGAGCACGCCCGGGCAAGCCCGGGCGGCAGACAGCGGGAGCAAGCTCCCGCACTCCACATAGCGCCAGCATGCCGCTACGAAGATTCTTTGGCGTCAAGGGGCTTGAGGTTCGCGGTGAGCCAGTCGAGGATTAGGGGGAAGCGGAAGCCTTCGCCTTCCATTGCCTTGGTGATGAGTTGGTGGGCGGCGGAGGGTTCGACGTCGAGGAAATAGCCGTTCGTTCTGAGTATCGCGTCCGTCATCACGAAGCTGATGCGCTTGTTGCCGTCGATGAAAGCGTGATTATTGGCGAGCGACTCCATGAGCGCCGCTGCTTCCTCGAGCAGATTTCCGTAATAGCCGTTCTGCGGGCGCAGGACGGCGGATTCGAGCGGCTTGATGTCTCGGATGCCGTGGATCCCGCCGAATTCCTCGATCAGCAGGCGGTGGGTTTCGATGGTTTCGGCCGCCGTCGGGTAAACGCGAAACGGCATCTACTGGGCCAGCAGATCGAGCAGCTTGCGGTTCTTGGTGATGGAACGGCGCACGTGCGCCATGATTTCGGGGCGAACGATCTGCTGCGTTGGGGCGACGAAGCGGAGATAGTGTTCCGCTGCTTGCTCCAGCACGTAGGTGGTGGTCTGGCCGTTGTCTTTCGCCAGCTTGGCGAGATCGTTATACAGAGAAGCCCGGATTTTGAGTCCTACCTGCTTGCGTAGCTTTTTGGCCATTGCAGGGCACCTCGCTGCGATGGTCCTATTGTAGCGCGCCGCGTTTTATTGATCAAGACACGTCTAGATAAACCAAGACTCGCACCTACCAAGGGCCGTTCTGGCACGGGCCGGTACGGCGGTACTAAGGTTGGGGGCCACCGGGGTACCGGGCGAATGTACCTACCCCGCTAGTGGGGGCGCACGGGGGGCTTGCTATTGTCTCGGTTGCAGAGAGTTTTAACACGCGTTAACCGAGGATCAATCAGAATGAGCGATACGTTCGGTACGGCAATGCCCGGCAATACTGAACCAAACGAGTTTCCCGCGAACGGCGCATCGGGCGAGAACAACGCCTCTGATAATGCGGCGTTCGAAGACTGCGACATCGAAACGGTGGCGGCCGACACTGCGGCGCCGAAATTGTCCCAGGGAGAGCGGCGAAGCCGGCGGCGAGCGCTGATCTCCGCGCCGGTGCGCGTTCGCAGCATCGATGTGACCGGCAACAATATTGACGAAGTTTCGACCACCTTGGATGTTTCGCGCGGCGGCGTGCTTTTTGTGAGCTCGCTGGGCGCGTTCGCAAAAGGAATGGAGGTGGCCGTCACCTTTCCGTACAGCAAGTCCCCGGTGGCCGTGCAGGCCGAACAGACGGGACGAATCGTGCGCGTGACGGACATGCCCGACGGACGGCAATCCGTGGGCGTCGCGCTGGGCGCTGGAGTAGAAGCGGAAGCGGACCTGGTGGACACGGCCGGCCACAAACTGATTTCTGAAGACATTCCCAGCCTGCACGATCGAAGGGCGAATTCAGGGAAGCCGCTGGTCCTGATTGTGGACGCGGATCCAGCCATACGCACGTCGCTAAAAATCGCGCTTTGTGCGGATGGCTACGACGTGGTGGCGGTAAGTTCGGCTCCCGAGGCGCACGAAGTTTTGAAGATGTTCACGCCGGCGCTGCTGATCGCCGAAATTGAGGGAGAGGATTTGCCAGGCTACGAGCTGTGCGCACACGTGAAATCGACTCCTCGACTGCAGACGATACCCGTGATGTTGCTCACCAGCTCCGCCTATCCGAGCGACTACTCGAGCGCGCATTCGCTGGGCGCGATCGTTTGCATGGCCAAGCCTTATAGGCAAGAACGCCTGCGACATGTGGTGCGGCTATTGGCGCCCACCGCCGCCGCGAAAGCGCAGACTGCGCCGGCGCGCGCGGCGGACCAGAAGCGGCGGCACTGCAATGGTAAACAGCAGAAGGCCGTCCAGCCCTGGTGCGATTCGGTGAAATTTCGCCCTCGCACGAACTGGTAAGCGTGCCTGTACCAACGGTCAGGTAACGGTGTGAACGCACCAGAAGCGGCTAGACGCGCCGGGCCGCTGCGCGCTGCGTAAAATTGAGCTATGAACTGTCCAAAATGCAATAGCGAGGTGCGAGAGGTTGCGCGCTTTTGCCAGCGCTGCCACGCCACGCTGCGCTATTTGTGTCCTGCGTGCAAACACGAACAGCGGACGGGCGGCAAATGTGAAAAATGCGGCGTCGATTTCCTGAAATATATCGTCGCGGTGATGACGAGCAAAAAAGACGAGTCCGAGGTGGCTCACGAACAGCTCCAACGGCGTTCGAACCTGCTGAAGAATCTTCTACTGATGCCCTTCAACATGGGCATTCCCCTGATACGCGATCTGATTTCGGGTTCGCGCAAACGCAGCTCGCTGTAGATTCGCCTTCGCGTTGCACACACCAAGGTCATCCTGAGCGGAGCCCTGCGCGGCCTTTTCCTCGCGCGGTGTTTGCGCGGCGCAGGACGGAGTCGAAGGATCTCTCTTCGATTTACGAATCGCGGAATCGTACATCCAAGAGAGATTCCTCGACTGCGTGTCCCGGCGCTTCGCGCAAAACAAAAGACGCGGGACACTTCGCTCGGAATGACGACGCTGCGGCGCGTTGTGGCGTAGGTTTTCTGCGCGCGCTGGCGGTTGGTTTGATTTTTTCGGGCCGCGAGGTGCGGGCTAGGAAATATTGCTCGGGCGGAAACAGGCCGGTGCGCGAAAATTCCGTGTTCAGCGAGCGTTTCACTTCCTTGTACCAATAATCGAAAGTTGCCTCCGCGACGCCGACCAGGCGAACTGCGCGCCGGTAGTCGGCGCCTCGCACAAAATAGACGTTGAAAAGTTTCAGGCGGCCCTTCCAATCCGAGCGGCGCAAAGCGCGGCGCCCGATTCGTTCGAAATCGAGGACGTATTCGCAGGCGCGTCCCGGCTCGGGCCGCCATTGGTAGCCCGCCGAAGGGCTTGCAAGATCGAGCGCGGGCACAGTGCCTGCTGAATCCTTGAGCCATTCGCGCAGCACGCGGTAGCACCGGTGGCAATCATTGAACATTTTGAAGATTTCGCCGGCCTTCATGCAGCCCTCCTCGTTGTTTGCCCGTGCCCCGCAGATCCTGTAGCGCCGCCATCCTGGCGGCGAATTTGCCTTTGGCCCCGCCGCGAGGTGGAAATGCCGGCTGGAAGCCGGCGCTACAAGAGCATCACCTTGTCGACGTCATTCCGAGCGGAGTGTCCCGCGCCTTTGTCTTTGCGCGAAGCGCTGGGACACGCAGTCGAGGAATCTCTCTTCGATTGAATCGGCGGCAATGTGTAAATCCAAGAGAGATCCCTCGCTCGCGTTGCTCCGCTCGGGATGACGATCCTGATCGGATCGTCAATTTTTTCTGGGCTGCTTCGGCGGCGTCCCGGACAGCACATCGCCGATATCCCAGATATTGCTTCCTCGCGTGACCTCGTCCTCGACGGTTTCCAGGCACACGTGAAAGCATTCGTGCCAGCCGTGGAGATATCCTCGTGAGTATTCCTCCGCCAGATGCTCGCGATGGCGGTGACGGCGCTGCATTTCAAAAACCTCGGCGCACTCAATCGTCGGCGCGCGGAGCGCCAGGCGAACTCGGCGAGCACATTCGCGGGCTGCGCGAAAAATCCAATGCAGTGGCGCCGGGCAATACACGCCGACGCGGCGGCGTGGCTCGTACCAAGCGAGCTTCCAGCCGCGCGGAATAATGCCGCCGTGGCTTACTTCCTTGCGAAATGTTAGCAGCGTGTTCATGAATGTGGCACCTCGGGGCCGGTGCCGACGGCGAGTTCGCGTCGCACCGCTTCGTCGCGCTCGGCACGGAGGAGCTGCTGCCGCAAACGCGTAATGAGTAAGTAGGTTTCCCTCACGCTTAGCTCGGGTTCACGCGGGGCGTTGGGGGGCTGACTTGGCTGTTGTCTTGATTGGCTTTGGCTTTGCTTTTGACTTTGCTCTTGACCTAGCCAGGAGGACTTTGGGTTTTGGTTTTCTGCGGGGTTTTGAATTTGGCTTTTGGTTTGGCTGTGGAAATCCGAGTGTGGTGAGGGTTTTTCGATTCTTTCTTGTAATCTAGCTATGGATGAACTACCTATCCCGTCGGTAATATTCTGATTCGGCTCAGACTTACCCGTACTTTCTTGGCAATTTCGCGGAGACCCCTCCGCAACTTTGCGTACACCCTCCGCAGAATTGCGGCCGCGCTGTGGAAATTTCTTGGCCTTGGTGATGCGGACGATTACCCCGGCGGGAGCGGCTTCGGTCTCGATATAGCTGTGGCGCCGCAGCATCGTCATCCAACGCTCGAGCGTGCGGCGGTTGAAGCCGGTCTCTTCCTCGATTTCGCGATAGCTTATCGGCGAGCCACCCAGCACCCATCCCACGGACCCGCTCTGATGCGTCTGCCGCAGCACGAGCCAGCCATAGAGCCACACAGCTGCGCCCATTCGCTCATAGTGCTGCGCCTCGAATAAAACGCCTCGAGACACGGACTCTTCAGTTCGCCCTCAACACATTGCCGAGTCGCAATAGCTGGCGCCTCGTTTTCACATCGTTCCGAACCGCAATTCTGGCTCGCGAATTTCGCGTAACCGCACCTCGCGACCTTGTGAACTGACAAAGAGCGGATCCTGTGGACGTGTTGGCCGACTTTTTTCTGCTGCCAATTTCGACTCGCGAGAAATGTTGAGCGGCGGAAAGGAGTTCCCAAAGCAAGCGCGTTGCGCTCCCGAATGCGATCCATCATGTAGGCGGCGCGGCGCGCACATCGAGTTTGTGTGCTGAAACCCAATGAGAGCAGCGAGAACAGTGCCGTCCGTCGCGAAATTCGAGGTTTACGAGATGCGCTTACTCGCGTGTCAATCGCAACAAACCGAGCTTTCCGACTTGCGATAAGCAAGTTTGAGAACACGCACTCGCAGTTATAAAAGCTCACGCAGCCACCGTCCATTTGCCGACTCACTCGCCTATTCACTCAACATAAAGTAAGAATTAGCGGCACGACGATGGCGAGGAGGAAGAATCTAAAGTGGGCACGCGCAATGCGCGTGGAACGCGACCCGGAATCCGGCTTTCATGAAGTCTGCAGGGACGCTGTTGAGTCAACGAGGATTGATCGACTCGTTAACTCTCGAAGATGGACGAGGTCGCAACCACGCCCCGCTGAAATTTGGCGGCGCTCGATGGCGGAAGTTCGGGAGATATTATGAAGAAGGATTACGCGGCGGCCACGGCTCGAGGAGTTGTTCCTTGCGGTAGATCAACGCGTTGATATCGTAGGGGGCGAGTTCGATGCTGTGCCCATGTGTGATGGCGTCGGTGGGGCAGGCCTCGACGCAGTAGCCGCAAAAGATGCAGCGCGAATAATCAATATTGTAAACGGATGCGTAACGCTCGCCGGCTGAGATTCGCTTGGATTCGGTATTTTCCGCAGCTTCAATATAGATACAGTTCGCGGGACACGCGGCGGAGCAGAGAAAGCACCCGACACATTTCTCCAATCCGTTCTCGTCGCGCTGAAGGACGTGTATGCCGCGATAGCGGGCTTGAACGCTGGGCGGGACGTCGGGGAAGCTCTCGGTGGTCGTCTTCCGGAACATGGTCCGGAGGGTGACGCTGAAGCCTTTGAAGAGCGTCACAAATGTCTCGCCGACTTCTCTTACGATTGACGGCATCGAACCTCACTTTAGCAAAGTTGCGGGAAGTGGGCAAATTGCGATCATTCGCCGGGGGGAGCGACAGGAGCAGGCTCGTCGATTTTGCCCCGGCCCGCGATCGCGGCGATAATTTGGCGACCGTGGAAGCGGCCGTTCTCGATGAAGATGTCCGAAGTCTTTTTGCCGCCGACGACGACGCCAGCGACGTGGATGCCGGGGACGTTGGTCTCCAAAGTATCGTTATCGCATTTCGGGGACCGAATTTGAGGATCCAGCTCAATGCCCTGCTTCTCGAGAAATTCGAAATCCGGATGGTAGCCGGTCATCGCGAAGACTTGGGCCGCGGGGATGGAGTGCTCCGGCCCTGAATTCTTTATCCACACTTTGCCCGGCTCGATGCGCGTGACGTGCGTAGAGAACATAGCCTTGATTTCTCCGGCGCGAATGCGATTCTCCATGTCGGGTTTCACCCAATATTTCAGGGACTTTCCGAGTTCGGGACCGCGATGCACCAGGGTGACCTTGGCGCCGCTGCGAAAGAGATCCAAGGCCACTTCGGCGGCGGAATTCTTGGCGCCGATGACGATCACCTCCTGATTCCAGTACGGGTGAGATTCCTTGAAATAGTGCGAAACGTGGGGCAGGTCTTCGCCGGGAACGTTGAGGAAATTCGGGAGGTCGTAGTATCCGGTGGCGATGATGATTTTCCCGCCGTGGTATAGGTTGCGGGCGCCGAGTTCCGTTTCCGTCTGAACGACGAACTCGCCGTCATAGCCGGTGATGCGTTGGACCGTTTCGTAGAGGCGGGTTTGGATGGCGTAGTGCTCGACGGTGCGGCGGTAGTATTTCAGCGCCTCGACGCGAGTGGGCTTGCCGCCGGAGATGGTCATCGGGATGTCGCCGATCTCCATGCGTTCGGGCGTGGTAAAGAAATTCATGTTAACGGGATAGTTGAGGAGCGAATTGCAGAGCGCACCCTTGTCGATTACGAGGGGGCGCATGCCGTTGCGTTCGGCCTCGATGGCGCAGGCGAGTCCTGTGGGGCCGGCGCCGATGCAAATCACGTCGTATTTTTCGATCATCGTCACCGAACCAACCTAGCGGAGACGCTCGCGAGTTTCAAGGAATTGTTCGCGCGAGTTGGCGGGTTGCTGCCGCGAACATGACGCCGATGGCTCTTTCCGCCCTCTCGCGCTTGTGACGAGTAGAGGTGCGCTCGGGTGTTTGTTTTCAATGAGTTGGATCATGTTCTATTCGTCCTCTGTTGCGAGCAGGGTTGGCAATTCGCCACCTGTAAGCGCGACTTCGATGGTATCTGTGGGGAGGGGGTCCGAAGGTGACGGTGGGGTCCTTGAGCCCGAGGAGACGACGACGTGGGTTGACGGGTTGACCCATTGGCCGTCGCGATTGATTCGGGCGAAGGCGTGGACGGCTCGGACCACGGAATCGGCGGTGACTACGCGGACGTCCTGCGCGCGCTGGATGATGTGGTCGAGGGCGAAGCGGAGGTTGCGGGCGCGCTTGTCGTAAAGGTTGACGGCCCTCGCGTGTCGATAGATCGTGTGCGGATGAATCTGATAGGTCTCGGCGATATCGCGGACGCTATGCCAATACACGAACTCTTCTTCGATGGCTTCGCGAAGAGGATTCCTGCAGACCAGGCAGAGGCGTTCGTGGTGAGTGAGTGGGACGCGAACGCCTTTCTGCACGAGGGCGAATTCCTCATCTTCAGTGAGGGGACGTTTGCGGGGCGGACGCTTTTTGTACTTTTTCTTGGGTTGGGGCGGAGGCGTGTCCGGGACGGGCGGCGCGGGTGGTTCGGTGGCTGCGGCCGGCTGCGCGACTGGTTGGGCTGCGGGCGCGGCCTGAGCCTGGACGGGAGGGGTGGGATCGGGCGCCCGGACTAGCTCGACGCGCACGTACGGTTGCGGGGGGCTTGGCGGCTCGGGCGCTGGAGGCGGCGAGAGGTAAGCGGGGTCGATGGGCGCTGGTGGCACGGGAGGCCGGACCCATTTGCAAGCTTCCGGTACGAGCGGAAAATCGTCGATTCGGTTGCCCGTTGGTGGCGGTCTGTACATCCAAGTTGGTCTGTGTCGCGCGAACTTGATCATTTTCTAGCTCCTTTCGTTTCGTCGGAGCCTGAGGCTCCTACCATAGATTGGCAGGAGGCGCGGGGGAAAGAAGGACGGGTTCCTGTGGACTTTGGGTCTAGGAGGTATGGCAGAGCTGGAAATAGTGCACGACTAAGCGCGGGTTTTTGGGATGGGCGCAAGCGAAGTCTGAGGTCTGGATACACCATTAGAGCTATCATAGCGACGGCGCCCTAAATTCTAAAACGCGGGCAGTACGGACTTGAATACCGACCACTATTTTGTAGAGGTCCAGCACCGCCCCAGGCGATTGGCTTTCCTCGTTGACATAGACCAGTGTTCCGACGCTCTGCTTAACGAAATCGTTGACTTCAACATTACGTGCTGGGGCGGTCGGCACAACCCAGTGATTCCCATTTTTGACGGCAAGATCACGGATTCATACTGGCGACTATTGAATCTGGTTAATCCCGACATTCTGTATTCTTACTGCGATCTTCCAGCCGTGGTTGTGGCGAGAATTTCATCGGAAATTCGTCCGTTGAACGTTTTGAAGCATCGCTCGATACTCACAGGAGATCATCAGTTCCGCGTGAGATTGGACGACGACCAGGCGAGTGTGATTCCCGCGTTAAAGCGAGCGGTACAGGACATTCCGATATTCGCCCGGGTACCAGAACCAGCGGTACTGCTCTTCGAAGACAAAGGTGTGCGGGAACTGAGTTCTTTCGCTCTGCGCAATTTCGGTGGCAACTCCCAACTTAACATTTGGTGCCGCGACAATCATGTCCCCTCACTCATGCTGCCAGCGAACGACACAGAAACAATGAAGGCGCTCGCAGGCAATCGCAACGTAATCTTGCCCATTGATATCTGCGCGGATGCTCCGAGAAAGCTCAAGGCGGAGTGCAACGACTGGAGTATCGGCCTTACTATCTGGTACGGGAATTCCCCGTGGAATTTCGTCGAATATTGGAACTCCGCCCATTTTAGGGGCATCCCCTCCAGCGGACTTAAGGCCCTTTGGATGCCTAAGGGACTTCTCGATGACGCGACGCTTTACCAGGCATTATTAGAAATGATGCGGCATCGCGTGTTTCTTTCAGGCCATTCTTCCCACCTTCGCCTCGTTTCGTACGACGAGGACCAAGATCACCTTCGTGAAGTTACAAAGCAAATTGTCAAAGATTTCAAATGGAACATGCATATCAGTGACCCCGTCGTAAGGAACAGAGGTGATCTGCCCGAATTCAGACCAATGCCAGCCGTGATGGGATTTCTCCCAAACCACTCGGTTAGGCCTCGACACGAGCAAGTTTCCGGAAAGAGTGCATTCGTGGAAATCATTCCCCCGGTTGAGCTGCCTAATCGCAGTGAACGGTGGATGGCCGAATTCGCGGTTGAAGACCCGCAGCAGGAGCGCTTCTTTGCAAATAGGCCTGCATGGTGGAAACTCCCCCAAAAAAACGGAGTGGCAAACCTATTGATTCCACATTCGGCTTGTCGCGTAGGCAATGATTACCTCATATGTGCGGATGTTTCACGCGGACAACAGGGTGTGCTATTGAATATTCCCGACCTGTCGGCTCTGTTCTCTATGCTTTTGGTCCCGTCAGCACCTCCGGATTGGGTACGGACGTTCAACCCGCAGGCACGGAATAGCAGCGGCAGCAATTTATACCTTCGGTCTTCTGACAAGGGTCGATATGCTCGCGGCGTCTTGGGACTATTCGAGTCTTTGCAAAAGGCGGGCTATGTCTTCGAACACAGATTTTGGGGAGACGTTATCGAGTCACTCGCGACTCCTGTTGCGTCTGCTCACACAAAAAACAAAGTCCGGAGTGACCTACAGGGAATGGGACTCGATGCGCTTACTCTGTCCGATAGGCTTGATCACTTAGCTGACGAGATTCTCGACGCCGCGAGCCGAATTCAACGACCAAGTCCCTATGTCACCTTCGCCCATTTGTCCGAATTGTACTGGGGCTACCTCCAAACTCTCCCCCTATCGGAGCGGCTTAGTGAGATTCGAGCAGAGCGCGATCTAAAGGAAGAGAAACAAATTCGCGAGGCGGCGCGCCGACATCTCCGGAATTTGTTGTCTGAGCTGACGGCAAGAAAGCTGTTTCTTCATGGTGCTGAGGTCCAGTGTCACCACTGTTTAGCCGCGTTGTGGTATCACGTGGATGATCTTCAGTCCGTAATAACGTGTCGAGGCTGCAGGAAGGAAATTCATCTACCGGCGGAAACGCGATGGTCCTACGCTCTTAACGAACTCGTCGCAACTGCCGTCCGCGACCATGGGGTCGCTCCTGTAATCAGAACTGCCTTGCGGCTCTTTGCGGATAGTCGAGAATGCTTCTACTTCCTACCTGGAATGGAAATTCGAGATTACAAAGCTGATCCGGAAAAGCAGGTGTGCGAGCTTGATCTCGTTTGGATACGTGACGGAGCGTTTGGAATCGCTGAGGTCAAGCGAACTCCTAAGAAGTTCGATGTTAGTAAGAATCTTGTGACGATACTGGGCGACGCTCTTCCAGATAAATTCTTACTAGCGAGCCCGTTAGGAACGGCCGAGAGCATGCAGACATTCCAGATACAGGTTCGATCGCAAATAGATCCCAACATCGCCGTTGATACGTGGGGCGAGGAAACGTTCGCTCATTCGCTGGATCTCGGCTGGGATACTTTCAGACATGCAGTGTTGGGTTGATTCGTTTATTTCGTAACTGTTTGGGTCCGGCGAGCTGCCTGCGTTTCAGTCCATAGCTTTAGTGGAGCTTTGCGCGTCAGGTCGTGCGGGTGGGCTGATGTGCCAAGGGTCGACGAGAAGGCCGCCGAGCGGTAGGAGGCGCGGGCCGGTCTTTTTGTCCGAGCCCATTCGCTTCGCTCTCTTCCTGCGTCCCTTCGCCACATCACTCAGGGTAAACAGGGCAAGCAGGATGGATGAACTGGAAGTTCCGAGCCCCTGAAGACCAAAGGTAGCGGTAGCGGGCCAGATGCGCCCGCCTTAACGGCAGGAAGCGCCGGGACGCAAAAGGCGGCCACTACGAAGGCAAAGGCGCGGCGCCCCTGCTCGCGAGGTGGATGGTCTAGATAACGCCAAGCATGTTTGCCGGGCACGATGTATCGTGCCCCTACAAATGCCGCGACAAAAGCGCCAGTCGGAGGCGAAAACCCTCACCCCGTGAAGGCGGGGTGAGCTACATGAAAATCAAAGGCGCCAATCGGGAGATTGGCGTTCCCAGGTTGATGCGAGGAGCACGCCGGGGCAAGCCCCCGGCGGCAGACGGCGGGAGCAAGCTGCCGCACTCCACATGGTGCGGGGCGCCCATAAGAGCGAGGCGGATGGTGGGCAGGTAGCCAAGCATGTGCGCCGGGCATGGCATGCCATGCCCCTACGAAGAAAAAGGCATTCGCTGGGCCCAGTGCAGGCAGGATGACGGCGCGCGGCGTGGGGCGCATTTCGAGAGGGCGATGCGGGAGGATTCGCCCGCTGGCGGGGCTTTGGGTGTATAGTGTGCCTGTTCGAAGGCCAACCGAAGATTCCAGTTCAAAAAGTGTGTGGAGGAAAAATGAGAATGTTGAAGTACGCATCCGTGTCTCTCGCCACGGTGTTTTTGGCGGCATTTTGCGCTGCTGCGCAAGGCACCCCGGGCAATCTGCTGACAGCGGAATTCCAAACGCCGAAATCCGGAATGACTCAGCAATACGAACAAGGCCGCAAGCAGAAGGCGGATTGGCACAAACAACAAAAAGATCCTGGCGCGCTGATGATCTTCGAGGTCATGAGTGGAGAAAGGACGGGCACGTACATCATCGTGCGCGCAGGCTTGCATTGGGCCGATCTGGATCACCCGCCCGTAACCGACGCAGCCGATCAAGAGGAATACGACAAGGCCGTTGGTCCCTACGTCGCGTCCATTCAGGATAGCTACTACGAGCTTCTGCCGAAATTTGGCAGGGACACTGCCCCTTTGCCGCCCCAATACCAGGAACTCCTCACCATCCGCGTGAAGCCTGGCAGAACGGCGGATTTCACGAGCGCCATCGCCAGAATATCCGCCGCCGAGCAGAAGGCAAATTCATCAACGGTTGTTGAGATTTACCAACTGGCGAACGGCGGCTTCTCCGGAACGTACGTCGTTAGCCTGGCGCGTCCTCACTGGGCGGACTTCGAGGCGAACCCGAACGAGAAGCCCATGGAGCAAGTACTCGCGGACGCGTATGGTCCGGACGGTGCAGCCTCTACAATGGCAGCCCTGAACAACTCGATCGAGAGCGAATACAGCGAGATCATCAAATTCAGGCAGGATTTGAGCTACATCCCCGCCAAGTAAATACGCGAGGCGCTCCGAGCCGAGTGGTAAGAACAAACGCCGCGCTCTTCCGGATTTTCCGGAAGGGTGCGGCGTTTTCTTTCAGCGCGGCGTAAAGGCGCGCGCTTCCACCGTTAGAAGCAACAGGAGAACCCTGGCAGGTCATAACAAATGGAATGCGTAAAGTAGAAGCCGGGTGAGGAACAGATTCGCGACGAGGACGGTAAGGGAGCCCTCAACGAATGCGGTAATCGTGGCGCGACCGACGCCTGCTGCCCCGCCTTTCACACGGAACCCCTGATAACAACCGATCGTCGCGATGATGAATCCGAAAACAATAGGTTTCACAACGCTTATGAACAAATCGCCGAAGGCGAGCGCTCGGATGGCGCGTGTCCAGAACACTTCAGCAGTAATGTGCAGTGTAATATTTGCGACCAAGAAACCGCCGAAAAGCCCCGCACAATTCCCCACTGCGACGAGTAACGGCAGCACTAACACCGTAGCAAACACACGGGGCGTCATCAGCCGGCGAATCGGGTCCATGCCGAAGACGCGGATCGCGTCCACTTGTTCAGTAATCACCATGGAGCCCAACTCGGAGGCCATGGTCGTGGCGTTGCGTCCCGCGACCAGAAGCGCGGTGAACACTGGACCAAGTTCGCGGAGGAGCCCCAGCGAAACTGCGTCAGCCGTTAAAGCTGTTTCGCCGAAACGGCTAAACTGCGACGCTGCATTTAAGACAATTGAGCCGCCGACACAAATGAGCGCAACGACTATAATTTTTAATGAGCCCACGCCGATGATGTCCATCTGTTCGACCAATTCGACGAAGCAACGTTTGTCGGCAAAGATGTTTTGGACCGAGTGAAGGGCGAGCAGTATGTAGTCCTGGATGATGAAAACCCATGCCTTCAATCGGTTGACTGAAATACCTGAAGTTGAGTCCACGGTTGTCTCCCGTCACAATCCTTGGCACCGGTGCGTCTGAAGCTTTAGAACCGCCGCCTGTGAAAGTACACCAAGATAACATCCGCACTAGGGCACGCTGGACGGAAACAAATGCAAAGGCAACGTTAGGCAGAGGGCCAGGCGAAGTTTTCTTCGCCGAGGGGGACTTGGAGGAGGCCTTCGGCGGGGAGGACGTCGACGGGGAGGCCGCCTTTCCACAAGGCGACGCTGACCAGTAATTCGCGGCGGCCGCGGAGGTCGAAGAGTTCGCGGGCGAGGCTCAGCTCCAGGATTTTTTCGTAGGCGGCGGACATCGCTGATTCGGGATGCAACAGGCATACGCCGGCCTGCTCGAGGACGGAACCTGGCGCCAGGCGCTCGTTATCGATTCGTAGGGTGATGCGCGTCTCGCGCGAGTCCCAGATGGTAATGCGCAGTTGAAAGTCGGCCATCTGCGCGATAGCTTCGGGAATTGGGTCCACCCTGAGCCAGAAATTCGACGGGCCAAATCCGTAATAGACGTTGCCTAGCACGTACTGGCGGCCGTGCATGGTGCTGCTGCGGTGATCGGTGGCGTAGGAGCCGGCGCCCAGCCATTCGAAGTAACTGCTTTCGCGGCCATCCACTTTCACATCGAGATAGGCGGTAGGGACTTCGGAGCGGCCACGTTCGGGAGCGCGCTTGATGGGGTGCGCGAGGGCGTCCGGCGCAGGCTCGCCTAGCGCGTTATAGATTTCTGTCAGGTGCTTGCGGTAGAGGATGTCGAATTCCGGGTCGTTCACGGAGCTGTGTTCGGGGCCATACCACCAGCACCAGTCGCTGCCTTCGGCGGCGAGGACGGACTCGTAGGCGCGCGGTCCTTTGACCGCCCAATCGCCGCTGGTGGCGGTGCGCTGCTGCGCGTGGCGGGCCTTGGCGCGCTCGTAGGCTTCCCGGGCATCGCGGAGTAGGTCCCACGCGCGCACGTCCTCTGAATGGCCGATCCAGACGTCAAAATTCGCGCCAATCCAAGAGGCGGGGAAAATTCCCTGAAGGCGAGGAGGGTCGGCGGCGGCTTGGATGGCCTCGCTCATGGTGAGGACCTGGATTTCGGGGTCGGCTTCAATGCGCTGGTAGAAGCGGCGCAAAAATTCGCGGCCGTTGCCGGGGTAATATTCCCAGGCGTTTTCGCCATCGAGGATGACGCTGACGGTGGCGGTGCGCCCCTGGGGTTCGCGATCGCCGACGGCGCGGATGCGGCGGTGAAAATCCTCGGCTGCCGATTCGGCTCCCATGCGGCTGTAGACAAAGCCGACAAGGTCCGACAGGTAGTGATCGCGGAAAAAACCGGTGAGGTGCTTCCCTGTGCGGTCGAGGCGCCACGGCGTGTATAAATCGGGACCGTTTTCGGGATAGCCGGAGGCGTCGCGCCAGAATCCTTCGTTGCGGGTGCGCCCGAGGACTCCTTCATCAGTAGCAAACCATTTGAAGCCAAGCTCCATCGCAATTTCGAGGGCCTGATCGGAGACGGAACCTTCCGAGGGCCAGAGTCCCACGGGAGGCTTGCCGAAGACGCGTTCGTGGAAATTTCGGGCGCGCAGGAGCTGTTCGCGGGCATCCTCGGGATAGCGAAAGGCCGGATGGGGCAGAGGCGTGTGCGGATTGGATACGCGCGCGATGTCCGTATCGCACAACAGAGGCAGGATGGGGTGATAGTAAGGCGTGGTGGAAATTTCAATCTGGCCTCGCGCGGCCGCTAGCCGATATTCCGGTAGAACTGCGGCCAGCAGCTCCTGCTGCTTTTCCAGCACCGAGGATTTATCTTCCTCCGAGAAATTTTTGCCCTTCTCGGAAAGAGCGTGGACGACAGGATCCTTGGCGAGATATTCCTCGTCCATCCAGGCGAGCTGCGAGAGGACTTGCAAATCGCGCCAGTCGCGGAGGCTCCAGTGAGCAACGCACGCCTCCGCCCCGCCCGAGCGCAACTGGGACGCAAGCTCGGCGAATCGAGGCCAGCGATTGATGAAATTTTCGTTTACTTGAAAGCCGCGTTCGAGCGCTTCGCGTTTTTGTTCCGGTTGGAGGCTGCCGGCATGGGCGAAAACGATGTCAAACCAAGGCTCCTGAAAGCGTCCGCCAACGTACTCTTCGATTTGTTCGGCGAGAAGCGGGACGATGTTGAAGGTGGCGTGGACGCCGGGAAATTCCTCGAGGATCTTCACCATGCCCCAATAGTCCTTGAGGGCGTGGAGGCGGGTCCAAGGCAAGAGGTATCGCCCCGTGGCGGGGTCGCGATACTGGGGCTGGTGCATGTGCCAGAGAATAGCCAGGTTTACGCGGCTCAATCAGCGGCTCCGAATGCTAGAATGCGTTTCGCGCTCCCATGCGCTTACTCGATCGATATATAGCTCGCGAAGTAGTGTCTCACGCCACGCTGGGCCTCTCGGTCTTCACATTCGTCTTTTTTGTGCCGCAGCTCACGCGACTGATGGAGCTAGTGGTACGGCACACCGAAAGCCTAGCGACGGTGCTGCTGCTGATTGTGTGTACGCTGCCGCCGGTGCTTGGGTTTACGCTTCCGATGGCCGTTTTGGTGGGCGTCCTGATCGGCCTGGGACGCCTTTCCGCAGACAGCGAGATTGTGGCGTTGCACGCTTCTGGCGTCAGCCTGCGGCGATTGCTTCTTCCGATCGGAGCCATCGCTGCGCTCGGCGCCATCCTCACGTTGCTTACGACATTTTGGCTTAGTCCGATTGCGCTGCGCACCATCAGCCGGTTGGAAGTACGGCTGCTTTCATCGCAAGCGCCCTACAGCGTGCAGCCGCGGGTGTTCGACGAACGTTTTCCGCACCTCGTATTATACGTGCAAGACGTGGAATCGGAGGCGCTGCGATGGCGTGGAGTTTTTCTGGCTTCGACCGGCGGAGCCGCGGTGGGGATCGTCCCACAGGCGGCAAAGCACGCGAACGAGTCCGCAGTCACGATCGCGGAGAACGCGCAGATCATTTTGGGACCGCGCCGCGGGCAAGTCGAAC
Organism: uncultured Acidobacteriota bacterium; assembly: GCA_963823145.1. Lineage (GTDB taxonomy): Bacteria > Acidobacteriota > Terriglobia > Acidiferrales > UBA7541 > Palsa-295. Next base: position 225,235 of record CAWGJZ010000008.1, on the reverse strand, counting down.
TGCAATTGGGAAGCGGAAGCACGCATGAGTACGATCCCAGCCATCCCGATCAATACAATGTGACGACCTTTGAAGCCACCGATATTCCGGTGGATCTTTCGGCGGGCGAGCTTCCGCAGAAACGCAGCGCGCTGCCGATTGTGGAGCAGCCGACCGTCTCATTGGTGTTCGATGACGGACCGAATTGGAGGGCGGCGCGCGTGGAATTTCAGCGGCGCATCGCATTCCCCGCAGCGTGCCTTGTATTCGTGCTGCTGGGCGTGCCGATGGGCGTTCGGCCACGGCGAGGCGGACGCGCGGCGGGGCTGATCCTTACGCTCATATTGATCGGCGGATACTACTTTTTATTTGTGTCGGGCGACCACATGGCGGTGCAGGGACGCATTTCTCCGGGGTGGGGCGTGTGGGCGGCGAATATCGCGGCAACCGTGCTCGGCGTGATTTTGTTGTGGCGCACGGAAAATATTCGGCGGCCGAATCGTGCTCTCGCGTGGATTGAATCGCTATGGGCGCGCGGACAAACTTGGTGGAAAGCGCGCAGGCAGGTGGTACCGCTGCCGGCGGGATCGTCGAATGGGCCGATTAGTTTTTCAGAGTCTCGCCGAGGCCTGATTGGGCAAACGCTGAAACGGAATCGCACGATGGGTTTCCCGATGCTCATCGACATCTATTTGCTGCGGCAGTTTCTCTACTATTTCCTCGTGCTGCTCGCAGGATTTGTGGTGATCTTCGACGCGTTCACGCTGTTCGACCTGCTTGCCGATATCGCGCGCAACCATATCGGCATTTTGACGGTGGTGAACTACTTCCGCTATCTGGTGCCGTCGATGGTGTATCAACTGGCGCCGCTGGCAACACTGGTGGCAACCTTGGTGACTCTCGCGATACTGGCGAAGAACAATGAGGTGATCGCTCTAAAGGCCAGCGGAATCAGCATGTACCGGTTGGTCTTGCCGTTAATCCTCGCGGGGTGTCTGGTATCGGGGGGGATGTTCGTGTTGGACGAAACGTATTTACCGTACGCCAATCAGCGGCAGGATGCGCTGCGAAATCGGATCAAGGGGCGTCCGGCGCAAACATATTTCGAGCCGGCGCAGCAATGGATCTTCGGCGAGAACTCGAAAATTTATAACTACGAATTTTTCGACCCCGATCAGCAGCTTTTCGGAGGTCTAAACGTATTCGAGCTTAACCCTACCACCTTTCAGGTCCGCCGGCGGGTGTTCGCGACTCGCGCAAGTTGGGAGCCCAGCGAAAAAATCTGGGTATTAACCAGAGGATGGGTTCGCGATTTCGGTTCTGACGGTCGCGTGGCCGATTACCGGCCGTTCACGGCCACTTCCCTTTCCGAACTGACCGAGCCGCCGGGATATTTTCGCCGCGAAGTCCGCCAGTATTCCCAGATGAACTGGAGGCAACTCAGCAATTACATTGCAAGCCTGCGGCAAGCCGGCTTCGACACCGCGCGCCTATCGGTGCAGTGGCAAAAGAAATTCGCGTTCCCACTGATTGCAGCGATCATTATTTCCCTGGCTGCGCCGTTCGCGTTTCTTGTTGGGACGCGCGGGGCGGTTGGTGGACTCGCGGTTGCCGTTGGAATCGGCGTGGTTTACTGGGCGACCGCCGCGCTGATGGAGGCGATGGGCTCGGTCGGCCAACTTCCGCCGGTTCTTGCAGGTTGGGGGCCCGACGCCATTTTCGGCTTTATAGCGGTCTATTTCTTTCTTCGGATGCCCACCTGACACCAGTGCCTGGGATCGTTGTGCACCTCGCGATCCGCCAAGGTGAGCGATTGACAACCCGGTATTGAAACTTTGCACGGTTGCACGAACCTTCCCTTAGAATATTTCCCAGGGCTGCTCGTCTTTCCGGGGTGTGATTGAGATGCTGTCCGTCTTTGGCACAGTGCTGCTTTATAGCCATCAGTCAGGCATGGTGAAGCTCCAATTTTGGGCCGCCGTCGGAGCAATTGCCGGTGTTTTTCTCTTTTTGCGCGGCTTCAGCATGCTTCGGTGCAAGCGCCTAATTATGAACATGCCCTCTTCCAAAATCCGCAGCGCCTCAATGGGACTCGTCGAAATCAGTGGAACAGCGAAGGGTCCGCAGACCGTTCGGGCAGGAATCACGGGCGAGGCATGCTATTACTATCGCGCCATGGCTTGGCAATTGCGGCGATCTGGAAGAAATAGCGAGTGGAAAAAGGTGGCGGACGAAAGCCTCTACGTCCCGTTTTTCATCGAGGATGCCACGGGTGACGCTCTGGTGGATCCGCAGGGCGCCGAACTCGATATTCACCGCAATTTCAAAGACGAATTCGGCGGCTTCTCTTTCGGCGGTCGCGACATGATGCCCGAAAATGTGAGCGCGTTCCTGCTGCGGTACGGCCTCAGCGGCTCGGAAAAAATTCGACTGGAGGAATATTGCGTCAAGCCCGGCGATCCGCTCTTCGTCCTCGGCACGCTTTGCCAAAATAGCGCCGCAGCGTCCTGGACGCCCTGCCCGCATGTCGCTGCGCTGGGCTCGTCATTCAAATCTCGCTTGAGCTTCTTCGGCCCCACCGGCAGCAGCATGTTCCGGGCGTTGGGTTGGGCGCCGGGTTTGAAAGTGCCGCTGGACGTAAGCGTGAACACCTCCGTTTCCGTCGCGACGCAATCCGCTTCGTCGACTGCCGGCAGTTGGTCGTCGGTCTCACTGGAAGAAGAAGCCATGCACGCAATGTCGGCAACCTCAAGCCGCGAAGCAGCCGGCACCGCCGCAACCAGCGCACCGCAGGCAGCGTCCGCGATCGCGAGCGTTGAAACCGAAACCGCGCCACCGGGAACTGATCCCGAGACCCAATCAGCGACGGGGTTCAATATGCATCCAACTGTCGCCGTCGCCAAAGGAACGAGTCACGAGTTTTTCATGATTTCCTGGCACAGCCAGCGCGAAGTAGTGCGGTCGCTGGCCTGGAAATCGGCGCTGTGCATCTGGGGCGGCCCCGCGTTGACGCTGGCATGTGTGTATTTCTTGGTTCTAAGCCTGGGATGGACGTAACCTTACGAATCACCGAGGAGATCTCATGAGCCTGATCCCGTGGTTGATCCTTTTGTTTGTAATCGGCGGCGCGGTGGCCTATGTCGTCACGCTGTACAATGGCCTGATCGCCGTAAAAAATAACGTCGACAAAGCCTGGGCCAATATCGACGTGCTGCTCAAGCAGCGCCACGACGAGCTTCCCGGCCTGATCGAAGTCTGCAAGGGCTACATGAAGTACGAGAGCGAAACTCTCCAGCGCGTCACGCAGGCTCGCAACGCCTATGCCCAGGCCGCTACGGTGGATCAAAAAGTGCAGGCCAGCACGGACATGACAGCCGCGCTCGGCCGCCTGATCGCCACGGCGGAAAATTATCCCGATTTGAAAGCCAACGCCAACTTCACGCATCTCCAGAGCCGCATCACGGAACTGGAAAGCGAGATTGCCGATCGCCGCGAGTTCTACAACGATTCGGTGAACACCTTCAACATTCGCATTCAGGAAATGCCCGACGCCTTTCTGGCAGGCTCCATGAATCTGCATCCGCGCCAGATGTTTCAAGTCGCCGAAGCGGATAAAGCGCCCGTCGCCATTTCTTTCAGCGATGTCTCGCACTAAAAACGCGTTGAAAATAAAGCCTACTTGCCGATATTCTTGAGCGCCTCGCGCTGGCTGAGGTTGCTCAGCTTTTCTTTTTGCTCGCGCACGTAACGCCGGATTTCCGCCGGATCGGTCCACGCATATTGCCGCAACACCCATCCAATGGCCTTGCGCAGAAAAAATTCCTTCGAATCCAGCGAAGGCTCGATGCACGCGTAGAGCAGATCGAGATCGGTATCGTGCTTGAACCGCAGCTGGCACAAGATGGATGTCCGGCGCTTCCAGATGTTTCCGCACCTGCTCCACGCCAGCATTTTCTTTTTCATCGGCGCCGGGTAGCTGCGCAAAATCGGTCCCACGCGATGCGCCGCGATTTCGTCTACGTAATCCCACCACGCACCGCTGACGATGATTTCCTCATACAGCGGCATCGCTGATGGAGTTTGGAAGGCGGCCGCCCGATTGTCCCCGGTGAGCGCGATCGCCACATAGCGCTCTTCGCGATGAGTAGCGCCGTTCCAAAGTTCCAGCACCTGCGACGACCAGAGGTCGCGCGTCGAAAGATCGATGCCGTTGAAGAGCTGCTTGCAGGTACGCCTTAGGAGGGGCGAATTGACTCCGTGATACGGCATCGTCGACTTCATATACGCCTGCATGAAGGGCGCCTTCTTCGCGTCGGCGATTCGCAGCAATTCCTGACGCACACGCAAAAGGAGCGAGGAATTCGCCGCGGCGTTGCGCGACGCGCTTCGCTTCGCGGAGGTCATCGATGGGACATGCGGGATTAATCGCCGCGGAGGGATTTTTCGCGAACTGCTTTAAATTCCGAACCGCGCTCCCACACGGGCATTTGCGGCGCGTTGGCCACGCGATAGCCCACTCCGAAATACAACGCGCAATCCTGTTCGGCGCCGTCCATCTTCCAGTAGGGCTTAATCACGTCACTCGGTTTGTGATAATCGTGCTCCGTAAACTGGGCGCGCATCTTCATGCCCCATCCGGGGGGCTTGCCAACGTAGTCGATGCCGCTACCGGGATCGAACGCGGGCACACCAACTTTCGCGAAGCTGAAATGATCTGAGCGGTAATATGAACCCTTCTGAGGTTCTGGGTCGGGTCGGACGGTTCGTCCCTGCTCGCGGGCAACGGCTGCGACAACTTCGTCCAGGGATGATTCGCCCATGCCGATTTCGGTTACATCGCGCGTTTTGCCGAGGACGTTCATGCCGTCCATATTGATGTCGGCGGCAGTGTGGGAGAGCGGATAGAGCGGATGTTCGGCGTAGTATGCCGAGCCGAGCAAACCTTGCTCCTCCCCCGTGTCCGAAAGAAATAGGATGGTGCGCTTAGGCCTGGTCTTCAGGCTGGCGAACGCGCGCCCCAGTTCCATCAAAGCGGCTGAACCCGACGCGTTGTCCAGCGCACCGTGATAAATTTTGTCGCCGTTTACCTCCGGACCGATACCGAAATGATCCCAATGCGCGCTGTAAATTACGTATTCATTCTTGAGCGTGGGATCGCTCCCAGACAATTTCGCGATCACATTGTGCGATTCGATCCTGCGAATATCGTTCTGGATATCGAGTTTGGCCCGCATTTTCAGCGGCATCGGACGAAAATCAGGACTCAGCGCTTTTTCCTTGAGGGACGCGAAATCGTACCCTGCTGCTTTGAAAAGCGCCTGCGCTTCCTCGTGTGTAATCCATCCTTCGACGAATGAAGAATCGGCCCGTGCCGGCAGCGTAAAGTTTTCTCCAGCCCAACTATCGCGCACAACTTCCCACGGATAACCAGCCATCGCCGTTTCGTGGACGATCAAACAGCCGGCAGCGCCCAGGCGCTCCGCCTCCTCATATTTGTATGTCCAGCGGCCATAATATGTCATGGCTTTCCCGCCAAACATTTTCGGATCGAGTTGGCCGTCTTTCTTGATTTGAGGATCATTTACGAGGACGACGAGCACTTTCCCTTTCACGTCCGTACCCTTGAAATCGTCCCATTTGTACTCAGGAGCCTGGACGCCGTACCCCGCGAAGACCATTTCCGCGTCCAGCTTCGCATCCTTTACCGGATAGCGAGCGAACGCGACAAAGTCTTTCTCGAATATCGCGTGCGTGGGAGCTCCCGCCCCGGTAAACGTCAAATCCATCTTTGAACTAGGACGGGCACCGACCATCGGCACCTTTTGAAGGTAGGTTCCGTCCGGATTACCAGGCTCAAGGCCGGCCGCGCGGAACTGTTTTTCGACGTAGGCGATGGTGAGCTTTTCGCCTTCAGTTCCCGGTCCGCGCCCTTGGTATTGACCCGAGGATAGGACGCGAATATCGGCAAGCATCCGTTTGCCGGAAAAATGCGCGAGGGCGACATCTGATCCATTTTGGCCGCGCCCAGGCTGCGCCACTGCCATCCCCAAAAGTACTGCCACACCGACCACCGCGATGATTCGCTGGGTTGCGGGTCTGTTCGTCATTGCGATTTCCCTACTTTCGTTTTTTGTCCTCGATCACGGCCTGTGCTGCCGCCAACCGTGCGATCGGCACGCGGAAGGGCGAGGCGCTCACATAGTTCATCCCCGCACTGTGGCAGAATTTCACGCTGGGAGCGTCGCCGCCATGCTCGCCGCAGATTCCGATCTTCAGCTTCGGGCGCGTCTTGCGACCCCGCTCGATCGCCCACTTGATCAGCATTCCCACGCCATCGACATCCAGCGTCTGAAACGGGTCGTCCTTGAAGATTGCGGCCTTGGCCTGGTCCACGTATACCGGCAAAAACCGGCCCGCGTCGTCGCGCGATAGCCCCATCGTCGTTTGCGTCAGGTCGTTTGTTCCGAACGAGAAGAACTCGGCCACCTCGGCAATCTGGTCGGCGAGAAGCGCGGCACGAGGAAGCTCGATCATGGTCCCTACAAGGTATTCAAGTTTTACTTTTGATTTCGAAATGATCTCTTCCGCGACGCGTCGCGTTGCGTCGACAAGAATTTTTAGTTCCCTTTTCTCCATCGTCAGCGGATGCATGATCTCAGGCAGTACTTTAATCTTTCTTTTTTGGCAATCGATGGCCGCTTCGATGATGGCGCGGACCTGCATCTCCAGAATTTCCGGATAAGTGATCGAAAGCCGGCACCCGCGATGGCCCAGCATCGGGTTCGCCTCGTGAAGTTGCTCCACCCGGCGAGCCACCGCCTCCGCCGAGATGCCGATTTTCTTGGCGAGCTCTTCCTGCTTGGCGCGATCGTGCGGGACGAACTCATGCAGCGGCGGATCGATCATCCGAATGGTTACCGGAAAGCCGTTCATGGCCTCGAAAATTCCGATGAAGTCCCGACGCTGGAACGGCAGGAGCTTGTCCAGCGACTTGCGCCGCGCTTCGGGCGTGTCCGCGAGGATCATTTCCTGAATGGCGTCCTGGCGCTCAATGCTTTTCTCGGGATGCTCGAAATCCTGGAAGAACATGTGCTCGGTACGGCACAGACCGATGCCCTCGGCGCCCATTTCGCGCGCCACACGGGCATCGCGAGGCGTATCCGCGTTGGTGCGTACGCCGAGTTTTCGGGTTTTATCGGCCCATTTCAGCAAGGTTTCATAGGCTTTAGTCGGCTCTGGGCGGATCAGTTCCACTTGGCCCGAATAGACCGATCCGTCGCTGCCATCGAGCGCAATCCACTCCCCCTCGCGAACAACTTTGTCGCCGGCTGTCATTGTTTTGGCGCTGGCGTTGATCTGGAGGTTCTCAGCTCCCACAATGCAGCACTTACCCCAGCCGCGCGCCACAACGGCGGCATGGCTGGTCTTGCCTCCGGTGGCAGTCAGAATTCCCTGCGCCACGTTCATGCCCCCCACGTCCTCGGGGCTGGTCTCCTGCCGCACTAGAATCACCTTTTCGCCGCGTCCGGCCCACGCTTCGGCGTCATGTGCCGTGAAGACCGCCTTGCCAACTGCCGCTCCCGGGACGGCATTGATTCCCTCGGCGAGCTTGCGGCTCGCGAGTTCCGTGCGAGCGAGCTTAGGATCGATCACAGGATAAAAAAGCCGCTCCACGTCTTCCGGCGCGATTCTTTCAAGTGCTTCTTCAACTTTAATTAGCTTCTCGCCAACCATATCAACTGCAATCCTGAAGGCTGCAGAGGGTGAGCGCTTGCCCGTCCGAGTTTGCAGCATGTAGAGCGTGCCGCGTTCGACGGTGAATTCCATGTCTTGCATATCGCGATAGTGCTTTTCGAGTTTCTCGCGCACGCGCTCGAGTTGCGCGTACACCTTGGGCATCCGGCTTTTCATCTCGCTCAAGTGCATGGGCGTGCGAATCCCTGCGACCACGTCCTCGCCCTGAGCATTCAAAAGAAAATCGCCGAAGAACATCTTCTCGCCGCTGGAAGGATCGCGCGTGAAGCACACTCCCGTTCCCGAATCCTCTCCCATGTTGCCGAACACCATCTGCACAACGTTGACTGCGGTGCCCAGAAGGCCCGCGATTTTCTCGACGCGCCGGTAAGTCACCGCCTTTTCGCCCATCCAAGACTCGAAGACCGCGCCCGTTGCGCCCCACAATTGCTCGATAGGATCTTCGGGAAAGTCCTTACCAGTCTTTTGCTTGAAATACGCTTTGTATTCGGAGACGAGGTCGCGCCACCCATCGGCGCTGACCTGCGTGTCGTCCTTTACGCCGATTTTGGCCTTCATTCCGCGGAGGCGGGCCTCGAGATCCTCTTTTGGCAGGCCGATCACCACGCTTGAATACATCTGCACGAACCGACGGTACGCATCCCAGGCGAACCGCGCGTTGCCTGTAGCTTTTGAAAGCCCCTCCACCGACCGTTGGTTTAGGCCGAGGTTCAGAATCGTCTCCATCATTCCCGGCATGGAGCGCGCCGAGCCCGACCGAACGCTCACCAATAGCGGGCTATTCGCATCGCCGAGCCTTTTTCCGGTGAGCTTTTCGAGGCGCGCCACATTCTTCGTAACCTCGGCGCGCAATTCCTTGGGAAATTTGTGGTCGTGCTTGAGGTAGTAGTCGCATGCCCCAGTGGTGATCGTGAATCCGGCCGGAACTGGCAAACCGATGCGCGTCATTTCCGCGAGCCCGGCACCCTTGCCGCCGAGAACTTCCTTCATGTCTCCGGTGCCGTCGGCTTTCCCCGTGCCAAAGAAATAAACGTATTTCATGTTTCTCCTTAACTGTATTTCCTCTTGAAAATCGCGACGATTCTGTCGGCGCTCCGACAGATAAAGAAACACTTCATTCGATTGCCAACGTTCACGCAAAACTTCAGGAAGACGCCCTCGAGTCTTCCGATCCCAAAACGGAAAAATCCGCGATGGTCGAAAACTCCTTTAACAACGTCCCAAGCAACGCGATTCGATTTTTGCGAATCTCTTGGTCCTCAGCCATTACATGAACTTTATCGAAAAAGAAATCCACCGCCGGACGCAGCTCTGAAATCTTTTCCAGCGCCTTCCGGTACTTCTTCTCTTTCTTTAAGCGCATGGCCTCCGCGCCGATTCGCTGCGCGGCCGAATGCAGTTGCATTTCCGCTGCTTCTCGAAGCAAGTTCTGCTTCACGGTTCCTTGCCCTTGGTCCTCTTTTCCGGCGGACTTCTCCAAAATATTCCGGATGCGCTTGAAGCTGGCGGCCAGTGGAGGGAAATTCTTGGTCTGCCGGATTGCCTGGAGCGCCGCCACGCGCTCAACCGCGTCGCCCAAATCGTCCGAACCCGCGGAAAACGCGGCGTTGATTTCATCGTAGGAATACCCGCGCCGCTCTCGCAAAATGTAGCGCGCGCGATCAAGCAGAAAGTCGAGCACTTGCTTCTCTGCTTCGGGTGATGCCTCGATTCTCGGCGGACACTCCCTCAACGACCGAGCTGCCGCGGAGATAGCGGCCGAAATCGAGAGTGGCAGATTCTTCTCGAGAATGATTTTGACCACTCCCAAGGCGGCGCGTCGCAAAGCGAAAGGATCGCTTGAACCCGTTGGATTCGCCCCGACCGCGAAACAGGCTACCAGAGAGTCGAGCTTGTCGGCGAGCGCCACGGCACAGCCGGTGATATTGCGCGGCAAGGGATCATCGAGGCCCAGAGGCTTGTATTGGTCGTAGACCGCCAAGGCAATATCCTCCGCCTCACCTTGCGCGCGTGCGTAAAGGCCTCCAACCGCTCCTTGCAACTCCGGGAACTCGCGGACCATTTCCGTTACAAGATCGCACTTGGCAAGCTCTGCGGCGCGGTCCGCCCCCGCGACATCCGCCTGTGTCACACCACCGGAAAACCACTGCTCGCAAAGCCATCGCGCTAACGCCCGCATGCGTTCGACTTTGTCACCGTAGCTGCCCAGGCGCCGCTCGTAGGTCACCGCCGCGAGTTTCGGCAGATACTCACTCAGCCTTATCTTTTGATCCGATTCCCAAAAGAACTGTGCATCCGCGAAGCGGGCGCGCAGCACCCGCTCGTGCCCCGCCCTCACCAGGCCCTTCGCATCCTTCTCGAGGTTGATGACCGCCAGAAAATGCGGGGCGAGCTCGCGCGAACGATTCTCGACGGCGAAGTATTTCTGATGGCCCCGCATGACGGTGACTAGGATCTCTTCAGGTAAAACTAGAAATTCCGGGTCGAAGTTGCCGAGAATTACCGTCGGATACTCATTCAAGTAGGTCACGAGGTCGAGCAATCCCGTATCCTCATGCACACGTACACCGCGGCGCCCGGTCAGCGAATGGAGCTCGGCTTCGATTTTTTTGCGGCGCTCCTCTGGCCGGAATAGGACAAAGTTCCTCCGGAGCCGCGATTCGTATTCCTCCGCTCCTCCCACCGCGATTTCTTTCTTGCCAAGAAAGCGATGTCCCTCGGTATGATTTCCGGCTTTAACGTCGGCGAACGAAAACGGGATTTTCTTGCCGCCAAGGACCGCGACAATCCAGCGAATGGGACGGATGAAACGCGAACTCTGCGCCCCAGCCCAAATCATCGACCTGGGCCAGGAAATCTCGCGAATCACCTCCGGCAGCACGACGGCCAGAATTTCGGCGGCGGGTTTTCCCAAGATCACTTGTTTCACCGCAACGCATTCGCCCTTCGGAGTGTTTACCCCGACGAGCCTCGAGACGGGGACGCTCTGTTTTTCCGCGAAGCTGTACGCGGCGCGTGTGGGCTGGCCAGCGAGATCGAACGCGACGGATTTGGGAGGTCCAACGACTTCCCGTGTGACATCTTCCTGTTTCACTCGAACATTCCGCGCGATAGCTACGAGCCTTCGCGGAGCGCCGAATGTCTCAATCGATTCTTCAACTGTCGTCTCGCCGACGAGTGCGTGCGTCGAAAGCTGCATTCCAAGTATCGCTTTAAGCTCGCGCGCAGCTTTCGCGATCATGCCGGCCGGAATTTCCTCGCAGCCAATCTCGAAGAGAAAATCTCCGGAAGTCTTCATGGATTTTGAGGCGCTCGAAGACTTGTGCGCGACGCTGGATTTCGCCCTGGACTTCATGACAGAACTCCGGCAGAGACTTCCTGTGCCGCCCGCTGATCCAGCCATGCTCGCGCGACCTGCGTTGCCAGCTTTCGGACTCGCCCAATCATCCCTGCGCGCTCGGTCACCGATATTGCGCCTCGCGCGTCCAGCACATTAAAGAGATGCGAGCACTTCAAGCACAAATCGTAGGCTTGCAGGATCGGGAATCGCTGGCTCTCCATTGCATTCTTCTTGCTCGTGGCATTCCATTTGGAAAGCAGCCGCGCAGCCTCTGCCTCGTTCAGGTCAAATTGCTTTCTTGTGGACGCGGCGTCGGCGTAGTCGAAGCTGTAGGCCGAAAATTGCTGCTCCTCAGCAAGCCGCACCTGCCGGTAGCTCATCGTGTTCGACCACCGAACGTCGAACACATTGTCCACACCCTGAAGATACGCCGCGATGCGATCAAGGCCGTAGGTTAGCTCCACGGAAATTGGGTCGAGATCGATGCCACCGCACTGCTGGAAGTAAGTGAACTGCGTGATCTCAAGCCCATCGAGAAGGACTTGCCAGCCGATTCCCCATGCGCCGAGCGTGGGCGATTCCCAATTGTCCTCTTCGAATCGGACATCGTGTTCCTTCAAATTGATTCCCACCGCGGCGAGACTTTCGAGATAAAGGTCCTGAATATTCGCTGGCGATGGCTTAAGTATCACTTGAAGCTGCGTATGCTTGTACAACCGATTCGGATTCTCACCGTAGCGCCCGTCCGTGGGACGCCGGCTTGGTTGTGCGTACACAACCCGATACGGCTCCGGTCCGAGTACGCGCAGGAAAGTTTCCGGGTGCATCGTTCCTGCCCCCACCTCGATGTCATAGGGTTGCTGCAGAATGCAGTCGCGGCGCGTCCAATAATGTTCAAGCTTCAATAGAAGGTCTTGGAACGTCAGGCCCCGGGGTTTGGAGTCCATTTTTGGCATCTCAATGTTTCGAGTTAGAAGCCTTACACGTGTGATTCTAGAAGTTCTCGCGACTTCAGTTTGCGATCAATCTGGCGCTCAATTACATCCAGCATGAAGTCCGCCAGTTCCCTGGCCGGGCGCGGGCTGAGCGCCTCCGATTTTTCGGTGAGGCGGTCCAGCCGCTCTTCCAGCATTTTTCGGGCAGCGCTCATGGCTCCCGGTGAAAGCATCCGCATCCCAGGTTTCCGACATTTTCCGCACGCAACCGCGGAAGCGCTCGGCCCAAAGTATGCCGCAGCATTTGGACCTAATGCATCGCCGCAGCGCGCACATCGCGCCAACGCTGGAAGCCAACCGCCCAACTTCACTGTCCACAGCGCGAAGTAGGCCAGGGGCAGGTCCGGTTTGCCAGTGCGCTTGACGGCTTGGGCCGCCAGCAGCAGGAGGCGAAAGTTTGCGTCGGACGGCTCGCGATCCGGCAAGACCGTTTCCGTTATTTCGCTAAACAGCGCGAGCGCCACGCTCGACGGATAATCGCTAAACGCGTCGAGAAAGGATTCGATCATTTCGCACTGACTAATGCGGACCAGTTCACGTGTTTCGCGCTCGAAAAACCAAATGCGGATGTAAGAGAGGCGTTCGAGGGTCGCGCCGAAGCGGCTTTTCGGCTTGCGCGCCCCTGCCGCCACGCCGCGCATTTTCCCCATAGTACGAGAGAAAAAACTTACGAGCCGATCAGATTCACCCAGCGTATAGCGCTGGAGAACGATCGCTTCAGATTCATGAAGTGGCATCTGAAGTGTCGGCCTGCCGACCCCTGACGCGCGGGCGCCGCGATTGCAAGCAATTCATTAGGTGCGCGATTCGCATACATCCGGAAGAATTTTTCTATCACAGCAAATCACGCGGCGCAATTAATAAACGCGGTCGATTCTTCATCAACCCATTTCAAAAGTCGAAGACCTCGGCTAGAGTGATTGCGCAATGGACGCTGCTAGCGCCAATCCCGTGGACGTCGTAGGAGTGGGACTGAACGCCACGGATACGATCATCCGCTTGCCGCACTTCCCTGCTTCGGATTCCAAGCTTGAAGTTCGTTCGTCCGAAGTAAGGGCCGGTGGACAAGTGGCGAGCGCCATGGTTGCGTGCCAACGCTGGGGTCTTTCGACGCGTTATGTAGGAAAAATCGGAGACGATAGCGCCGGGAAACTGCAGTTTGACGAGATGAAACGCGAAGGAGTTGATGCCCGGTGGATTATCGCCTCCGGCTGCGCAAGCCAAACTTCGCACATCCTCGTCGACGAAGCGTCCGGCGAGCGGACGGTACTCTGGAGTCGAGATTCAAGCATCGCTCTACGTGCGGAAGAATTGAAACGCGAATGGATTTCCGGCGCTGGCATCCGTCTCGTGGATGGGCACGATACCGAAGCCGCCGCGCAAGCGGCGCGGTGGGCCCGCGAAGAGCAGATACCGGTGGTGGGAGATTTTGATAATCGGTATCTGGAAGTTGAAGCGTTACTCGAATGCGTGGACTTCGCGGTCACATCGAGGGATTTCCCGAAAAGATTGACTGGCGATGCGGATCTTCTGAAAGCGTTGCCGCAGATTTGTCGACGGTTCAAGTGCCGGATGGCGGGTGCAACTTTAGGAAAGATGGGCGCGCAACTCTGGGATGGCGAACGGTTTCTGCTGTCACCGGCATTTCGGGTTCGAGCTGTCGACACGACTGGCGCTGGCGGGCCGTCACTACACGATGGAACAGGCGCTCTTGCCGCTGTTCACTTGTATGTTTCTTCACGGCGGGATTCTGCACATTCTGGGCAACATGTGGTTCCTGTGGATTTTCGGGGGCAATGTGGAGGATCGCTTTGGATCTCTTCCGTACCTAGCCTTTTATCTAGTGTGCGGCATAGGATCGGGGATTTCACAGGTTCTGTTTTCGTGGGGTTCGCACATTCCGTCGATTGGCGCTAGTGGGGCAATTTCGGGAGTGCTGGGCGCGTACATCGTATTCTTCCCACGGTCGCGGATACTGACGCTGGTGCCGCTGTTCATTATCTTTTTCCTGTGGCGAATTCCGGCAATTATTTTCATCGGCCTGTGGTTCGCGATGCAGTTTCTGAGCGGGGTGGTTTCGCTTGGTCAAGCTAACGTTGGTGGAGTTGCTTGGTGGGCGCACGTGGGAGGATTCCTGCTGGGCATGCTGATTGCGAGGATCGCCAATCCGTCGAAGCGCGTGTCGGCATAAAGCTGGACGAGTAGCAGCGCGTAGAAAAACTGCGAGCGCTCGGCATTCGGGTGAAACTTCATATGTTGGCGCGTCGGCTTGCCGACAGTTCCAGTTCAGGTTTAGCTGCGCTCTGGGTCAAGTCGCGCAAGGAGATTCAACTTTAAATTTCAGAGTCGTGTCGAACGAATCTTTTTTGTGGAACCCCGGACGAAATCATCGGTAGCGACTCAAGTTTGCTGGCTGCGCAGCCGCTCTCCGCTGCGGCTTACCGATTGCCTCAACTTACGCGCGCAGGACAAGAGTGCCTGCGCCACATCATCGGTCAAGAAGTTCTTTAAGTTGGCGCAGGTCACCGACGCTCACATCAGAGACAGCGCAGAAGTACACGCCTCCGTGCTGCCAGCTGAGAAAGTTGTAGCCATTCAGGAACCGTTGGCTTTCCAAGCTAGAAGAATTACCGCCAGAGCTTTCGGGCCAGACGAAAATGCTGATTAGATGCTTCCGCCTCTGATACACCAACGCCGCTACATTGCGATGATCGAGATAATCAAGCCGGCCGCCGATAAGCGGAAACCCCTGGTCGCTGAAGTCGGTAACGGGCGGCGAAAAGTCGAGCTTGCCATCAAACCACGGTTTCACAGTGTGCTGATCGGTGGATTGGACATCCATGAGATGGCCGGGCTGCAACGAACGGATGTGGCTTGCGATTGCTTCATCAGCGATGAGATCCGGCCGCGAACTGCTTCCGATCCCGGGACCCAGTCTCGAGCCCAGGGCTACGGCAATAAGAATTGCGGCCGCAACCGCCAGCCACTCAAAGATCGGACGCCGCTGAGCAGCGGGTCGAATCGAAACCACTGAAGCGGGCGCGGTCGAGACTGATGGTGCATTTTCGACTCGTGGTGCGCTCTCGCCCACAGCAGCAGCGCGAATTCGGGCTTTGAGCGCCTGCGGCGCCCGGCGATAGAGATTCCCAGATCGCAATGAGCTACGCAGAGTTCGATGGCTGGAGAGTTCTTCTGCGCACGCAGGGCACGCCTTCAGGTGCTCTTCGACTTCAAGGCTGCGAACGAGATCCAATTCGTCATCCACATAGGCGGGGAGCAACAATGTTTTATCGGCGCACGCCACGCTGCACCTCTCTTTCGCGCGCATGCGAGAGAATCTTCCGCAGTTGCGCACGCGCTCTAGCCAAACTCGACATCACCGTTCCGATGGGGATCTCCATTACCTCAGCGATCTCTTTGTACGAAAGGCCCTCAAGTTCGCGGAGAATCAAAGCCTCGCGAAAGGCTATCGGCAACTCTTCAAGAGCTACTTGAAGCGCCTGATTTTCCGCTGAACGCAGGAGCTGCGCCTCTGCATTGGGCTTCTCCGCGGACGGCAGGTGAATACTTTCGTCGAATTCCTGCGCTGAATCGGCGGGGCGGCGCTTTTCGAGAAACGAGTACGAAGTATTGCGCACAATGCGCAGGAGCCATGAGCGGGCGTCGCCTCCGTGATAGCCCTCGAAGAATTTGACGGCACGCAGGCAGGCCTCCTGAACGACGTCTTCGGCGTCGTGCGTATTGCGGACGAGCCAGCGCGCAAGGTTGTAGGCCGCGTCGAGATGCGGCAGCACGACCTCGTCGAAGCTCCGCTGGGCGGATGCGGCGCCCGTTTCGTCTTGCATAGAGCCGTAGACTCTCAGGTATCCAGACAGGATGCCAAGTGATTTTATTCCCACAACATCTTCGGCGAGATGGGAATATATAGCCGCTGCCGGGAGTCTTGTAATCAAACACGCAGCCGTTTCTCCCCCACTCTGCCATTTTGACAGGCCTCCTGAGTCCCGGTCTGGCGCAGTGGGTCAGTTTCCGACTACCCCCTTTACCAGGAGTTTGCGGGACTCACGCGTAGGGCTTGCTAGGATATTCGGAGGCGCTCAAGATGCTTCTATGCTTGCGGGTAGATCGCTAGACCTTTTTGCCGCCGCGTTAGAGCCGGTTGCAACGCAGGCCGGAAGAACCAGCAATGGTCGGAAACCCAACGAAAGATTCTCTTTGCTTGTCATCATGGGCCGATTCTTGACCGTGCTGGCAGCAATCATCCTGCTTTCTTCGGCAGCTAGCCAAGCCCAGCAGCAAGGCACCTTCGGCGACATTCACGGAACGGTCACAGATTCATCGGGAGGTGTAGTTGCCAACGCAACCGTCAAGATTACAGATACGGAAACAGGAGTATCTCGCGTAGCACGAACCACGCCTGCAGGCTCGTATCAAGTCTCCGGCTTGACAGCGTCGATCTATGAGATCACAGCAACCTACTCTGGTTTCTTAAGGACTCACATTACCGGAATCCATCTGGATACCGGCCAGTCCTTGACACGGAATCTGGAGCTGAAAGCGGCGGCTTCAATTATTGAAGTGCCCTCTTCTGTGTTTGTGGGGTTTAGTGACCGGAGCATTTGGGAACGAGGCGTATTCATCGCCGGCGGTCCGGGAATCTCCTCGACACTCAATACAGAGGCCGCGATCGTCGGTGTTCGGCTCGGCAAGGTGCTCACCGAAGGCCATCTGTCCGGTTGGCGCCGAGGCGAATTGGAAATACTCGGCGAAGCGATGCCGGTGTATGAACTGTTCACCCCGTCGCGCGAGACCTACGGCGCCAACTTCAAGCCCGCGATCTTGCGTTGGGATTTCGTGCGCAACGGGCGGCTTATTCCTTACGCCAACCTTGCCTCTGGCATTCTTCTCACCACGCCGAGCGAAGCTGGCGCAGAATCCATGCATGTGACTTTCGCGCCCAGTGCCGGGGGGGGCGTTCACTGGTTCCGGCAGGGTCGTTCCATCGACTTCGGCTGGGATCTGACCCACATTCCCAATGCGGCCTTCGGAGTGCCTAAAGCAGGCGGTTTCAGCTTCGTGTTTTCGATCGGCTACAGTTGGTTCAAACGGTCCACAATTGTGTTGATTCAAAAGGCCGAGCCGTCGCCGGATTTTGCCGCAAGGCGGCCCGACTTGGACAGAATAACGTATTAAGCGTATCGCACGGAACGACTTAGGAGAAGTGAAGGGTTACTTGACGATTACCTTCCCCGTCATCACGGGGTGCACGGAGCAGAAGTATCCGTAGGCGCCGCTGTCGCTGAATGTGAAGGAAAACTTGTCGTCCGTATCCAGCGCGCGGGACTTGAATTTCTTATCGGTGCTGACAACGGTGTGCGGCACATCATCGTGGTTGATCCACGTTACCGTCGTTCCCTTCGACACCGTGATTTCCTTGGGCGTGAAGCTGAAATTATCAATGGTGATGCTGATGGCAGCGGGTTGATCCTCCGCCGCTCGAGCAAAATAGTTTCCGCGCACCGTCATGCATACAGCACCAATTGCGAGCAACGCAGCACATACGGCGATTCTTAGCATGTAGCTTTTCATGGGTTCATCTCCTGTTTGGCGGGCATGGCTTCCATCGAGCCTTCCTGCAAGGTTGAATCGACGACGGCAAGCGTGTGCTTACCGCGTACGAAGTTTACGTTTGTGATGCCGAGCACACTCCGCAGCTTGTCCGCGGGGACTTTCATCGGCCCTGGTGAAGGGCCCTGGCCGGGAGCGGGCTGCGGAAACGCGGTGGACATCGCCGTGTGGAACGTCACATTGCCCTCAACCTTTTGCATCACTTGATGGATGTGACCGTTGAGAACCGAAACAGATCCGAATTTCTTCAGGTACGAAAGCGCCTGCTCGCTATCGTCGGTGCCCCAGCCCCATTCCGGATAAATTGTCCAGAGCGGAATGTGGGCGAAGACCACGATGGGCGTGCTGTGCTTCAAGTGCTTCACGTCCCCTTCGAGCCACTCCAATTGATCGTGGCCAAGATCGCCGAGGCCGCCAGCCTCCAGATTCATCACGTTGACGAGCCCGACGAAGTGGACACCTTTATGATCGAAGCTGTACCAGCCGTCACCCTTGGTATCTTTGCCGTATCTTTCGAGATACTGCTGGCCGTTATCGTTCAGCACGTCGTGCTCGCCGGGGACAAAGAAAATCTTGCCGGTGTGGACCGATTTGAGGGACTGATCGAGCGTATCGAATTCCTCCGCCTTTGAGAGCTGGCTGAGATCTCCGGTATGAAGGACGAATTCGGGCGACTGGGGAAGTGCATTGAGTTTCGCAATCGCTTCACGCAGAGTCGCGGTTACATCCGGATTAGCGGCCTTGTTGAAGCCGATGTGCGAATCGCTGATTTGCGCGAAGGCAAAGTCCGCCCGCATCGAAGACATGTCGTGCTTATTCACCGCGCCAAAAGCGTAAGATTTCAGGACGCCACCCTGCATCACGCAGAGCGCCCCTGTTCCCGCCCAAGCCATGCACTTCAGAAAGCCCCGGCGGTCAATGCCGTCGGGGTTCAAGTTTTCCTTGATGATATTGCCCACCGGATGCCTCACTTTCGCCTAGCGGAGCCCTGAGTTCAGGTCGCGCTTGCCCTTCCCCCGTATAGACCGGGCGATGCCGCGAAATATTCCCGTGAAAAGCATGCCGGGCAGAAAATTGAAACCACTGACTGGGATTAAGGCGTCCGTATGGTTTGAACTGTTATGGAATTCCTTGGGGGATTGGGCACTGAGCCGCCGGGTAGTACCTCAGTTTGCCGGTGGCACGGCTGAATCTTGGCTGTGGCTTACCGATTGCCTCGACATACCCTTGCAGGCAAGAGTGCCCGCGCCACGTTGTGATGGGCACAGCCCGCGCGGAATATGCTAAGGTATCTGGTTCCGTTGTGGCGTCGCTAGACAGCAAGAGGAGATGGCAACCGATGAAGAGTTCGTACAACGGGGTTCCCGTTCCCGCGCACGGCAAGGTGATTGAATACAGGAACGGTGAATTTCAGATTCCCGACCAGCCGATTATCCCGTTTATCGAGGGCGACGGCACGGGGCGCGATATTTGGAAGGCGTCGCGAAGAGTTTTCGACGCAGCGGTTGAGAAAGTGTATGGCGGCAAGAAAAAGATTGCGTGGCTGGAGGTCTATGCAGGGGAGAAATCGTTCAATCAGTTCAAGGACTGGCTGCCGCAAGACACGGTGGAAGCCATCCGCGACTTTCGCGTGGGGATCAAGGGACCGTTGACCACGCCCGTGGGCGGCGGAATTCGCTCCCTCAACGTGACCCTGCGGCAATTGCTCGATCTGTATGCGTGCGTGCGACCGGTGCGCTATATCGAAGGAGTGCCTTCGCCGGTGCGGAATCCGGAGCGGATGGACGTGGTGATCTTCCGCGAAAATACCGAGGACGTGTATGCCGGAATCGAATGGAAATCCGGGACGCCCGAGGTGAAGAAGCTGATCGATTTCCTAAACAACGAGATGCTGAAGAACGAGAAGAAAAAGGTGCGCGAAGATTCCGGAGTCGGCATCAAGCCGATTTCTCCGAGCGGCACCAAGCGTCTGGTGCGCCGGGCGATTCAGCACGCGATCGAACATAGGCGAACCGTGGTGACGCTGGTCCACAAGGGCAACATCATGAAGTTTACCGAGGGCGCTTTCCGCGATTGGGGCTACGAACTGGCGACCGAGGAGTTTCGAGACCAAATCGTGACGGAGCGCGAAAGCTGGATTCTGGGCAATAAGGACCGTGACGGGAATCTCAGCATCGAGCAAAACGCGGCGATGATCGAGCCAGGGCTGGAACAGGCGACCGAGGAGTTCAAGGAAAAGATTTGCGCGGAAATTAAGCAGACGCTGGATGCGATTTACGCGACTCATGGCAGAGGTCAATGGAAGAAAAAGATCCTGGTGAACGACCGGATTGCCGATTCCGTGTTCCAGCAGGTGCTCACTCGCGCGGACGAATACCAGGTGTTCGCCACGCCGAATCTGAACGGCGACTACATTTCCGATGCCTGCGCCGCGCAAATCGGCGGGCTAGGCATGGCGCCGGGCGCGAATATCGGCGATGGCTACGGATGTTTTGAAGCCACGCACGGAACGGCGCCGAAATATGCGGATAAGGATGTGATCAATCCGAGTTCGGTGATGCTTTCGGGCGCGATGATGTTCGATTTCATGGGCTGGAAGGAAGTGGCGCGGCTGATCGAGGGCGGCATCGGGCGCACCATTCAGCAAAAACGCGTCACTTACGATCTCGAACGCCTGATGGCCGGGGCGACCAAGGTAGGAACCACGGAGTTCGCGAGCGCAATTATCGATAATATGCACGCACCCACGACGGTTGGACGGTAAAAGCGGGCCTTGTTCATGCGTAGTAGCCAAATTTATCCTTAATAATCAGGAGAGGTGCGAATGCGAAAGAAGGTGACGGTTGTGGGCGGAGGCTTCGTCGGGTCGACAACGGCGCAGCGAATTCATGACGCCGGGCTGGCGGATGTGGTGCTGACCGATATTCTTGAGGGGGTGCCAGCCGGGAAAGCGCTCGATATGGCGGAATCGGCACCGATTCTTGGAGCGGACGTTCGCGCTACGGGCATTTCGACGGCCGGGGGAGATTACAAGGAGACGGCCAACAGCGACATCATCGTCATCACGGCGGGATTTCCGCGCAAGCCGGGAATGAGCCGGGACGACCTGCTGAAGGCCAACTACGACGTCATTAAAGCGGTGGTTGAAGCTGTGGTGAAGCTCTCGCCGAACGCGATCTTGATCGTTGTGACGAATCCGCTCGACGCGATGGCGCAGGCTGCGTTCAAGGTGAGCGGGTTCCCGAAGAATCGAGTGGTTGGAATGGCGGGCGTGTTGGACTCGGCGCGCATGAGCACCTTTGTGGCGGAGGAGCTGGGCGTGTCGGTTGAAAATGTGCACTCGTTTGTGCTCGGCGGGCACGGCGACGACATGGTTCCGCTGGCACGATATTCGACCGTCGCGGGGATTCCTCTTCCCGAACTCATAGCTAAAGAAAAACTTGAAGGCATCATTACGCGGACCCGCAAGGGCGGCGCGGAAATCGTCAACTTGTTGAAGACGGGCTCGGCGTATTACGCGCCGTCGGCGGCCGTCGCGGAAATGGTAGAGGCGATCTTAAAAGACAAAAGGAAGATTCTTCCATGCGCGGTGTATCTCGAAGGGGAATACGGAATCAAAGGGTTGTTTGTCGGCGTGCCGGTGAAGCTCGGTGCCAAAGGCGTAGAGCAGATCATTGAGATTAAACTAACACCTGAAGAAAAGAGCGCGCTCGATAAGTCGTCCGCATCGGTTCGAGAATTGGTGAACGTCCTCGGATTGTAGACTGCACGGAACGGAGCCGCAGTTGGCTAGACGGAGAATTTCTGTGCTAGTGGGAATCGGCGTCCTACACTGAAGGCCTTGGAAGTCACTTTGAGGCCCGGCGGCGACTGCTTGCGCTTGAATTCGCTCTTATCGACTTGAACCACGACGGCGTGGACTACGTCCAGGGGCAGAAGGCAATCTTCTGCGATTTTTTCGGGGCTCTGCAAATCCTCAACGTACGCTTTCACGATGCGATCGAGATCTTCGTAGGGGAGCAAAGTATCCTGATCGGTCTGATTGGGGCGGAGCTCGGCGCTCGGCACTTTCCCAATGATCTGCGCCGGAATTCGTACCCCGCTTCGGTTCACAAGCTTCGCCAGATCGTAAACCATTGTTTTTGGCACGTCGGAAATCACGGCGAGGCCTCCCGCCATGTCGCCGTAGAGTGTGCAGTAGCCGACTGCCAGTTCGGATTTATTTCCGGTGCTGAGAACCAACGAGCCGAATTTATTGGAGAGCGCCATGAGGAGATTGCCGCGAATGCGGGCCTGGAGATTTTCTTCGGTAGTATCTTCGGCCAAGCCGGCAAAAGTTTTCTGAAGGGTCAGGCGATAGCTTGCGAATGTGTCGAGGATCGGCATGGTAATCAACTGGATTCCCAAGTTCTTCGCCAGCCGCTCCGCATCATGCAGGCTGGATGCCGCCGAGTACGGCCCTGGCATGGCCACGCCTGTGACGTTGGCGGGGCCTAGCGCGTCTGCCGCGATTGCCGCCACGAGGGCCGAATCAATGCCGCCGCTCAGTCCGATCACGACTTTTCGAAAGCCGCATTTGCGGACGTAATCCCTGCTTCCGATGACAAGCGCGCGGTATGCCGCTTCGAGCTCGTCTTCTATAGGCGCGTGGACGTCACCCATGCCGGTGACGCTATCGAAAAAAACAATATCCTCATCGAACGATTTGGCGAGCGCCGCCACGCGCCCGTCGGGCATGAAAGCGACGCTGGAGCCGTCGAAAATGAGGCTGTCGTTGCCGCCGACCTGGTTGACGTACACGACAGGAACGCGCCGCTCGACGGCGATGGCGCGAAGCATATCGTGCCGGAGCCCGCGTATCCCCAGCCTGTAAGGCGACGACGAGATATTCAGGATCAGCGTGCTTCCCTTCGCCACGAGTTCGGACACGGGGTCGCGGTCGTAGAGGCGCTCGGGCCAGAAGCTTTTGTCGTTCCAGCTATCCTCGCAAATGGTGATGCCCAGCGTTTCGGTAGTGAATGGAAATGCGTACTGGGTGTGCGCCGGCTGGAAATAGCGGGTTTCATCGAAAACATCGTAGGTGGGGAGCAGCATTTTGCGCTGCTCGAAAAGGATTTTTCCGCAACCGACTAGGGCCGCGGAATTCGCCACGGGTTTGCCGGTATCGTCCTGCGCTTTGCCGACAAATCCGACCAAGGAGGGCAACGATATATCGCTCGCCAAACGCGCCAGCTCAGTTTGATTGCGCTCGGCAAAAGCGGGACGCTCGATGAGATCCTGGGGCGGATAGCCGCAGAGGCACAACTCCGAAAAGATGGCCATCTCGGCGCCGCCGGACTTGGCGTCGCGCGCCAGCTCAAGGATGCGCTCCCGATTCCCCTCAAAATCGCCGACCGTCGGATTGAACTGCGCCAGAGCGATCTTCATTTGAAGGCGATAGCATACGAGGCGCGCGCCCGGTTTTCAATCGCGCGCCATTTAGCGAAGCTGTAACGGTTAATCATATTGAGGCCAACCTTCCGTGGGATCGAGTCCAAAAACAAAAACTCCCGGAGAAACCCGCTCCGGGAGTCATTATGCGTTCGCTTGAGATCAAATTACACGGTGAAGGAACTGCCGCAGCCGCATGTGCTCTTTACGTTGGGGTTGTTGAACTTGAACCCGGCGCCTTCGAGAGTTTCGATGTAATCGATGGAGATACCGTCGAGATACATCTCGCTCATCTGGTCGACGAGCACCTTCAGGCCGTCAAACTCATAGACGTTGTCGCTGGCTTCGTTGACCTGGTTCTCAAAGGCCATTTTGTAGCTGAAGCCCGAGCAGCCGCCGCCGACCACGGCCACGCGCAGGCCCGTTGGCTCGGGCGTCTGCTGCGAGAGAATCTCTTTTACTTTGTTTATCGCTACTGGCGTTAACTGAACCATTCTCAGCCTCCCGGAATCGCGCGCTTTGCCTCGCCGCGCGCTAATAAGTCCAACTTGATTATACCAGATTTCGCCCCGGGGCGCAGACACAACCTGGCCTCTCCGAGAATGCCCGTGACGAAAATGAAGCCTCGGCCTCAACTAGTCTCTCAACCTGAGCCAAATGCCTTTACACTAGTTACATAAAATGAAACATACGATTACGTTGATCCCGGGAGACGGGATCGGGCCAGAGGTTTCTGCCGCCGTTCAGACCATCCTCGCCGCCGCCGGGCTTCAAATCGAGTGGGAGCAAGCTACTGCCCCCAGTGATATCCACCAGCGTGGCTCCGGCCGCATGCAAGCCGAGCTCGTCGAATCGATTCGCAAGAATGGCGTTGCGTTAAAGGGCCCGCTTGCGACCGGAATTGCCATGGGACCGCCCAGCATCAATGTGGGCTTGCGGAAGGCGATGGACCTCTACGCCAACGTGCGGCCCGTGAAAAATCTCGAGGGCGTGAAATCCAGATTTCAGGGCGTTGATCTGGTAATCATTCGCGAAAACACTGAGGATTTATACGCTGGGCTGGAGCATGAGGTGGTGCCAGGAGTGGTCGAGAGCCTGAAGATCATCACCGAAAAAGCGTCCACGCGGGTGGCGCGGTTCGCGTTTGAATATGCACGGAAGCACGAGCGCAAGAAAATTCATGGCATGCACAAAGCCAACATCATGAAGATGTCCGACGGCCTTTTTCTCACGTCCGTGCGGAAGGTAGCGGCCGAATACTCCGACATCGAATACAAAGAGATGATCATCGACAACGCGTGCATGCAAATCGTGCTCGATCCGTATCAGTTCGACATGCTGCTGCTCACTAATCTCTACGGCGACATCATGAGCGACTTGGCGGCCGGGCTGGTGGGAGGCCTAGGCGTGGTGCCCAGCGGAAATATCGGCACGAGCGCGGCGATTTTTGAGGCGGTCCACGGCACCGCGCCGGACATCGCCGGCAACGGAGTCGCCAACCCCACCGCGCTGCTGATGAGCGCAATCATGATGCTGGATTATCTCGACGAAGCGAAAGCTGCCCGGCGCATCGAGAACGCGCTGCATAAAATCTACCGTGAGGGTAAGTCGCTAACTCGCGATGTCGGCGGCACAGCGACCACGCTTCAATTCACGGAAGCCGTGATTGGCGCGCTAGAGCAGTAGCGAGAGACCGGCAGTTGGTTCGAGTTATTCGGCGTCGACAGGTATGATTGACTGGACGGCGATGGTATTGTCCTTCGGATTCAACACGCCGGTCACCTTGACCGCTTGGGCAGGATATTTTTCCGCGAGATTCTGCTTATCCAGTTTGTAGACTTTGTCCTTAGTCTGGAGCACGTACACTCCACCAAGATTGTCCACGCACATGCGCACGCAATCCGCGGGAGTGTTTCCCATGGTGTGCGTCTTCAGCATCTCGGCGTGAGAATGCGTGGTCGAATGAACGTTAAACGCACACTGAGAATCCGAAATCTCGCCCTTAAAGACTTCCTGTTTCTCGCCGGCTGCGAGGAAAGCAACGCAGGCCGATACCATTGCGACTAGGGTCAGCGCGGCTCTCAAATGCGAACGGAATTCCAACATGATTCCTCCCTATTCCTCCCAATATCCGTTTACAGAATCAGTATGACGAGATGCGAAAATGAAGAGTTCAAAGCGAGCTTAGAAGTGGCTCCGAATAGAGTCAACGAATCCGCCACAGCGTGTGCCTACTCGCTTAACTGTACGGCGGTATCAAAGACCACGGGGACGTGCAACGTCCGCGAGAACGATCACCGCAAAGGCTCAATCGAAGTCACCGCGATTACGTTGGACTTGGGATCAAGGACGCCGATCACCTTTACTTTCATCCCCGCGTCCTTATTGGCCAGTTCCTGATTATCGAGCTTGTAGACCCTGTCTTTTACTTGGAGCACAAAAACTCCGCCGAGGTTCTTCACGCAATATCGCGCGCAATCCGCCGCCGTCTTTCCGATCGACTTTCTTTCCAACATTTCCCGGTGGGAGCGGCTCAGGGAATGCACGTTCAACGCGCATTGCGAGTCACCGATTTCGCCTTTGAAAACCTGCTCGTTGTTACCGGCGCTAACGCCGATCGCGGCCGACGCGATTAATAGGGTCGAAACGATAATGCTCGAGCATCTTTCCGCCATCGTCTATCTCCTTTTTCGTTGTTCTCGCAGAGTATTCCGTCAAACCTTCGCCCGATCACGGCAACACGATAAATTTCATGTGCATTCCGTCATGATCCGGGCTGCAGACCACCGTACAGACCACCACGTATTCACCCGGCTCCGCAGGCGCCGTCAGGGTAAATTCCTGTGTGCCGGGCTTGAGCAGCAAGTTCCAGCCAGGTACGGGCGACCGATCCTTGGCTCGCAGCAAACTGAAGCCGTGAATCGAGCCATCACGATTACGATTCTTCGCTTTAACGGCGGTGACTCGCAGCGTCACCGGAGCGCCAGCGTGCACAGTGATAACCGGGTCTTTCATTCCCGCCATCTTGAAGCGACTATCGTGATCCGCCAGGACTTCGATCACCTGAGGCGATTGCGGCGACACGCGACGGGGAATGAACATCAGCAGCAAACCGGCCGTAACCCAGCAGCTGAGTCGAAGACAGCCAATCCTCGGATTTTTGTCGACCCATTTTCGATACATCTACTGTGTGATGTACCGCAGAATGTACCGCATATCGTCGTCGGTAATCGTTGCGCGCACACGCATGTGGCGGATAGCAGTTGCCATCACGCGCGGTGGGTATTTGTGCGGCGCCTGGTGGCATCGCCCGCAGTTAGTCGCGAATCTTTTCTCACCCTCCATCCGCCAGCGAGCATCATCCTGAGAAGCCGCCGAAGAAGGCGCGGCATTCGGGTGAGCGACAGCCGCTCGCGGAGCATCCGCTGCATTGGCAGCCACGTTCTTGGCTTCCTGAGCTGATGCGAGGTTCGAGCACAGACTTAGAGCGCCAAGCGCCAAGGCCGCGAGAATCGGCCATTTCGCGGTCATTCGACTTCTCCGGTCCCCAACGGAAACACGAGCCGGTATGTGAGGCCCAGAGTCCAGACATTCTCGTTTCCGCCGAGGGGCGCGAACTTCCCCCCGTAGCTGCTCACGAAGCGAAAATTGTCCTCAAAATAATAGTTCAGACCGAACTCGAACATGTTGGTGTTCACGGGAAGCAGGCTTTCACTCGGCACGGTACTCACGTAGAACTGCTGCATACGTGCGACAGCCTGAACATGACGCATCTGATCGCGCCAAACTGGAACCTGGTTTAACCGGTACGCGGATTCGATCCAGTAACCGCTGCCGTTCTGCGAGCGAGCATATTCGCCCCGGATGTCGAGAGGGAGCGGTCTTGGTTGCCAGGCAAAGTGGAACCCAAAGGCATTCGACCGGTTATCCTGCAGGAGGTGCTCGAATGATCCCCCAACTTCCAGGCGTGGCCCTGGCAGGAATATTCCCACACGCTCGCCAATGGCACGGTCAGATTCGAAGCGGTTCGCCGAACTCTCCGCCGAAAAATAGGCGGCATAATTCACTTCAATGTTCGACGTCGCATTGAATCCGCCACGCAACATTGCGCCCGTGCTCGCATTGGTCGGGCCGACGCCAAGGGGCAGAATCAGCGGATCACTCTGCAAGTCTCGAATCCATATGGGGTACAGGCGTTCGTTGTAGATGCCAAAGGGAGTTAGGAACCGGCCGATCGAAACTGTCGCGTAGCGGTTGGCGATGTAGTCCAGTTGCAGGTAATCGACTTCCTTTAGGAGGACCCCCTTAAAATCATTGCTGCCCGGCGGCGGACTTAGATCGGCTTCGAAGGTATCTCGCGATTCAATTAGCCAGTTTTGACCGATCGGAATGAGAAATATTGGCGAGACCAGCGGCCCGAGGTGTGGAGTTCCACCTTCGAAGCTGGATATGAACCCGGCGCCCATGGTAAACACAGGCACAGGTTTAATTGCCTCGGAATCTTCGAGTTGGGCGTTGGTCTGTCCCACTGCCGCGCCGAACAGCGCGGCGGCCACGAACAGGATCCGCAGTCCGGCCGAAAGAGTCGAGTTAGAGCGGGAAAATAGCATTGTCGGCGACTTTTCAGCTCAAATTACGTAGAGAAATGCAGGGACCGAGCAAGCACCCCACCCTGAATGACAGGTTATGGCGAGGAGTAGGGCACGTCAATAACCCGGCTTGGAGGAAGGCGTCCCGGAGTTATTAACGATCAGGGTACAGACCCATGTTTCCGAAGGCTCAAGCGTTGCCTGCCCGTTCGTACAGTGCGCATTCGGCACAGTTGGCGCTGGACGATGCGTACTTTGCCGGTGGCCATAGGTAAACTGACGCCAAGAGGGAGGTCCCATGCCCAGTCGCGCCAAATCTACGGTCGCCTATATATACCGGATACTCACCTGGTCGAGCCTCGCTGTGCTTGTTCTCGCATTGGCGCTCGTTTTCAAAAAGCCCCGTACGCCAAACGTGCCCTCTGATCCCACCGCTGCCGCGCGCGTGGAGCAGAAGTTCGCCAGAGCGGATCAAGCCAAGGCCACCGGCCAGCCGGTGGACGTCGATCTCGATCGGACGGAACTGAACTCCTATCTCCACCAAAACTTGCAACTTGAGGGAGCGCAGCCCGACGTCGCCCCTGCAGCGGGCCCGGCAACCTCTGCCCCCGCAAAGGACGCGCAGCAGGCTGATCCTACGACGGGAATGGCCGGCGATGCAGCGACTCTGGAACAGGTTCAGTCATCCGTGAAGGACGTCAACGTGGATATAGATGGCGACATTGTGAAGGCCTATGTGACTTTTGATTTTCACGGGAAGGATTTGGCGCTGGAACTCGATGGTCACGTGGGGACACAGGATGGCTATCTGAAATTCGATCCTGTGGCGGGAAAACTTGGATCTCTGCCCCTGCCTCTATCCACCCTGCAGGCCGCAGTAGATAAAATGATGGCTTCGCCCGAGAATCGCGAGAAGCTGCGGCTGCCGCCGGATATCAGCAATATTGCGGTTTCAAACGGCCAGGCCATCGTCTCCTACAAATAACTCACGCGGGCCATATCGGCGTGTAGGCAATATACAACAGCCAATAAACCACCACGCCCGTAATGGAGACATACAGCCAAATCGGCAGTGTCCATCGCGCGATGGCGCGATGCCGGTCAAAGCGTTCGCGCAGGGCCCGAGCAAGCGTAATCAGAACAAGGGGAACAATCGCTGCGGCAAGGATCGTGTGCGACACTAAAATGGTGAAGTAAACCGGGCGTATCCAGCCCTCTCCGCTGAATCGAATCACGCCCGCATGCAAGTGAAAATAGAGATAAAACACCAGAAAAACAGTGGAGCATCCAAACGCCGCAAGCATGCATGCGCGGTGCCCGCGAATCTTGTGATTGCGAATGAAGACGTAACCGCACAGCAGGAAAACAGTGCAGGCCGCATTCAGCCCGGCATTCGCAGCCGGCAGCATGGTCAAAAAGGGACTTCTCATCGGGAGGGGCCGCTGTCCGCCCGCATCAAGCCACATCCCTTTCGCGCGTTTTGCCGCGACGGGACGCCTCCGCTCATCGCGTAATCAACCGATCCACGATCAGCCAGGCCAGCAACAGCGGAATGTGCGCCACTGTGGCGTGCATCAGCCACTTCGCGCGCGCATTCGTGCGCGTGCGGTTCGCCCACAGCCCCACTTGCAGCAGAATCATTCCCAGAATAAGCGCGCCAAAAAAGTAATATTTCCCCGCCATTCCCACCACAGCGGGAAGGGCGCTCACCCAGACCAGAACCGCAGAGGTCCAAATGATCTGGCGGAAAGTGGAGTCTCCTTTTCGATCCACGACCGGCAGCATGCGAATGCCCGCGCGCGCGTAGTCTTCGCGGTACATCCAGGCGATCGCCATGAAGTGCGGAAATTGCCAGAAAAACAAAATCGCAAACAGCACCCAGCCACCCAGCGAAAGGGAACCTCGCGCTGCTGCCCAGCCGATTAGCGGTGGTAGCGCTCCCGGAATGGCTCCTACCGCGGTGGAAAGGGTGGTGCGCGTTTTTAGCGGCGTGTACAACCCTAGATAAAGCACGGACGTAGCCAGCGCCACTAGCGCAGCCAGTCCATTCACCAGAAATGCCAGCCATGCCGCGCCGGCCACGATCGTGCCCACTCCAAAAATCAGCACTTCTCTGGGCTGCAACAGTCCGGAAGGCAGAGGCCGCGACGCCGTGCGCCGCATGACCGCGTCCATCTTTCGTTCAACATATTGGTTCAGCGCAGCCGTGCCGCATGCCACCAGGAGTGTGCCCCCCAACGTGTGCAGCATCAGCACCCAATCAATCGGACCAGTCGAACCTAGGTAGAATCCGGCAATCGTGGTGATCACGACCAGGAAGGTAACGTCCGGCTTTGTCAGTACGACGTACGCCCAGGGCTTGTCGAACGCGGAGAGTGTATCGGCGCGAGTATCACTCATTGCTTCTCTAGACCCCCGCCCTCTCGGGCGACTTCTCGCCTCGGCTGCCGATCACTCGCGAATCGACCGCCATCGGAACGGCGGGGCGAATCAGACGGACTGAAGTGAGCGTCAAAATCACCGAAGCGGCCAACGTGAGGGCGCCGCCCAAGACGTGTCCGACCGTGAGCGAAACATACGTAAGTGTTGGCTGTACCGCGTCTCGTGCCGCCACAACCGCCCACCATGCCGCGAATCCCAGCAGAATCTGAATACCAAAAAATGAGTGCAACAGGATTGTGGCGCGGCGAAGGTCCCGGACCTGGCGAAAACGCCTTTTTGCAACCACGCCCGTCCACACGACCATCGCGGTGACCACTCCCGCGCCGACCAGGTGCGGATCGATTCCAAATGCGCCGTGGCGAAACGCCGCGCCAAGGACAAGCTGAACCAGAATGGCGGCTGTGGTCCACGCAGCCAGGGAGCGCAAACGAGGCGAGCCTTGATCGTCAAGTTCCGGAAGGTCGCGTTGCCACCAGCCACTTAGGTAAAACGTGAGTCCGACGACGGTGATGAAAAATACTTGCGCAAGTATGGCGTGCGCCGTCGCCGAAAGCGCCGGGTACCCGACAAGCACGCGAACGCCTCCCAAGCACGCCTGAGCAACAACCAGCGCGAGAGCCGTCCAACCGAGTCGCCTTGCCAGCGGCCGCCGCTCTGACCGCGCAAGCCATACCGCCAGAATCAGGGTCAGGATGGAAACGATACCGGCCAGCACGCGGTGCGTATATTCGTAGCGAATTCCGCCAATCAGCGGCGGAACAATACGGCCATAAGCCAGCGGCCAGTCGGGGACCGAATCAGCGGCGTCATTGCTCGTTACCAGCGCACCTGCCATCAGCAGCAGCGCCGTGCAGCACGAAGTGAGAACCGCGAAGCGGTAAAGCGCGCGAGGCGTTTGAAGTGGTCTGTCAGCCATTTCCAAGAAGCAACTTCTCGCTGAAAAAGAATTCGTTGGAACGAAAGCGAATTCCCATTGTAAGTAGGCCGCGCGCAAAACGCAAAGAGTTCCGCGACGGTTTCTTCGGCGACGGCCGCCCGGATTTATTCCGTGAAGCAACGCTTTAGCATTGCGAAGCAGCCGCGCTCCCGTTGGCTCGACTTGTTTCGCCTTTTTACGGCGAGAGAGAATCACGAGCGGGGCTACCTAGCCTCAGCAGCGTTTCACTCATTGGGCGTTAGGAAAAGCGCGGCAAGGCGATTTGGAGGAGCTCGGTTTGCTCCCTGGCCGTGACGATGGCCTGCTCGCTCTCGTGCAGGTGGATTGTTGCGTGTCGCCGAAAATCCTGAGCGGCGACGACGCCGGACCCAGCGACTACAAAGTAGATCGAATGGCCGGCGAGACGCAGGTTCGCGCCCGGCGCAATGCGATAGAGCGCGACTCTGGTCCGCAACTCCGAAAACTCGCCGAGATGTTTGCAATCCGCTCCTGGCTGGTCCGCCAGCGCGACCCAAACGAAGTTTACCGGATCCATAAAAACGGGATGGAGATACCGCTCACGAGGATAGACCAGCGGCCGCCCGTTTACGCGCTCCCAAACCGCCTCGTAGGCGTCCTTATTCATTTTTGCGCCATCGGGCTTGAGCGTGGTGTAAACGCCCTTGGCAAATGTGCCGTGTTGGGCGAGCTCGGCGGATGCTTGTTCGAATTGTTCGGAGGACAGATAGCCGCTGCCGCTTGCTCCTCCGAACTGAAGAACCAAAGTTTCGCTCGGAGACGGGCTCGATTGCGGGCCGTAGTAAGTGCCTTCGGGAAAATATGCGACGCAGCCGGGCTTCATGATGCCGTCGGTCGAGAAATCGAAGTCACCCTGAAGCTGAAACCGCACTTGATCGAAATTGTGGCGATGGCGCGGGGAATAGTAGGTGGGCGTGGAGGAAAGCTGCAGCGAGAAATGTCCGGGCGTGCCGGGCTCTCCGGTCAGAAGGCGGCGGGTGAGCAAAGTCCCCTCCCGTATATTTGGTCGCTCGACCATCGGAACGCTTTCAAGGCTGACTACTTGCACCATGGAGTTCCCTGCCCTAAGTTTGCCGACGAGCGCGAATATACATTCACGGCCCGCGCGGCGCAAGGCGGCCAGGGCGGCGCTCGCTCGTGTGATTTAATGATCGCTGCCGGTTGAATCGCTATAATCTTCCGTATCCGAAATTGGTCATGTATCATCCATTCGATTTGCCCGCTGCGATAAGCGGCGCGAAAGAGGTCCAATGGCACATTCAAATAGCGGCATGCGGCTGGCCGTGCTGGGCGCGGGAAAAATGGGCGGCATACTGATTGAGGCGTTCGTGAAACAGCGACTCGTCCCAGCCCAGAATATTTTTGCGACCGTGCAGCATCCTGCGCGCGACCGCAAGAACGGCGCGGCGCTGAGCGTCGGCGTCACCAATGACAACCGCGCGGCGGTGAAAAATGCCGACGTGGTCCTCTTGTGCGTGAAGCCGCAAACGGTGGCGCAAGTGGTGGACGAAATCCGCGATCTTCTGAGAGCCAAGACTCTGCTGATTTCGATCGCGGCGTCGGTGCCGACCGAGTACATCGAGCGGCGAATTAAGGGCAAAGTTCCCGTGATTCGAGCCATGCCAAATACACCGTCAATGGTCGGCGAAGGAATTACTGCCATCGCCAAAGGAAGATTCGCGACGCAGAAAGATGTTGATACGGCGCAGAAGCTCTTTGGAGCGGTGGGCAAAACAGTGGCGACGGACGAAAAAAATATGGACGCCATCACGGGCCTCTCCGCCAGTGGGCCGGCCTTTATTTACATCATTCTCGAATCGCTGGCGGAGGGCGGAGTGAAAGCCGGGCTTTCACGCGAACTCGCCACGCTGCTTGCGTCGCAGACGGCGCTGGGCGCGGCCAAGATGGTGATCGAGACCGGCCATCATCCGGCGCTGCTGAAGGATTCGGTTACCACCCCGGCGGGATGCACGATCGACGGGATTCTGGAGCTCGAAGAGGGCGGACTGCGCGTGACGCTGATTAAAGCGGTGGTGAAGGCGGCGGAACGCGCTAAGCAACTGCTGGTCACTGACGAGAACTTGTAAAAAAACAGGCGCGCGCATTTGGAACGGCAGAACGCCGACGACGAGGCTTCCGAAATTGAGCGCGCCGGGCTTTGTGCGAAGTGCCGGTTTGCGCGGCGGATCGAATCGTCGCGCGGCTCGAAATTCATCCTGTGCGAACTTTCGGCGACCGATCCCGCTTTCCCGAAGTACCCGAGGCTGCCAGTGGTCGAATGTGCGGGCTATTTGCCGCCTTCGAAGTGAGTTACCGTGGGCGATTTTTCTTTACACCAACAAGTACTTGCGCGATTCCGACCCCTCGTGTAAAGATTTTCCTTGTATCCTCGGAATGCGCCCGTGCAGCCCGATGACGCCGGATGGGCATCCTCAGTGAGGGGCGCGGTTGCCGCTAACTCCGTATCAGAAGGACATTCACCGCTTTCACGACGACTTCGACGGTGTCCCCCTTTTTAATGCCAAGTTCTTTCAGCGACTCGATGGTCATCACCGAGGCCATGCGCGACGATGCGGGAATCGTGACTTTCACGATGGACATCATCGATCCCTTCTTGATCTCCGTTACTTTTCCGACGATGCGATTGCGCGCTCCGACTTTCATTTTGTTGGCTCCCTAAAGGTTTTGGCCCGTATCTAATCGAGTGTAGCAAAGCAGCCATAGCATACTACGACCGATTCACCAGGCTTGATAACTCGGTCGAATCCAACTCATAATTGCGCGCCTCAGGAGGAGCGATATGAAAGCAATACGCGTTACGCAGTACGGTGATCCGAGCGTTTTGAGGCTGGAAGAAGTGGAGCGACCCAAGCCGGGGCCGGGCGAGGCGCTGGTGCGCGTCCACGCGGCGGGCGTGAATTACGCCGATATTTATTTTCGCAACGGCAGCGCGAGGATTCCGATCCCCTTCCCCTTCACACTGGGAATTGAGGGAGCTGGAGTGGTGGAAGCCGTCGGCGATGGCGCCACCGAAGTAAAACTGGGAGACCGCGTAGCGTACCCGACGTCGAGCATCGGCTCGTATGCCGAATACCAAGTGGTGAGGGTAGCAAATCTCGCGCCGCTGCCAACGGAAGCGAGCTTTGAAGACGGAGCCGCCATAATTCTGCAAGGACTCACGGCGCATTACCTTCTGCACGAATTCTATTCGATCAAGCGAGGCTCGACGGTCTTGGTCCACGCCGCCGCCGGGGGCATGGGGTTGCTTCTCGTGCAGTGGCTGAAGCACAAGGGCGCAATTGCGATCGGCACGGTTTCGACCGAGGAAAAAGCCAAAGTGGCGCGCGAGGCCGGGGCGGACCACGTGATTCTTACACCAAGCAGGACTTCGCCGAGGAAGCGAAGAAGCTGACCGGCGGCAAGGGCGTCAACTACATCATCGACGGCGTGGGCAAAACGACTTTCACGAAAAATTTCGGTGCGCTCGCAAATCGCGGATGGGCGACGGTCTTTGGCATGTCGAGTGGGCCAGCCGATCCCGTCGACCCCAACTCGCTGATGACCAAAGCCCTCACGATTTCAGGAGGATCGCTTTTCAACTACATCACCACGCGCGACGAGTTGCTGGGACGCGCGCGGGACGTCTTTGCGGGGCTGCGCGAAGGTTGGCTGAAACTGCGTATTCACAGCGTGCGTCCTCTGGAGCAAGCAGCGGAGGCGCACCGCCTGCTCGAAGGGCGCGAGACTGTCGGAAAGTTAGTTTTGAAGACCTAGCTGAGCAAGAGCAGATTCGTGGCGCCAGGCCCGAGGGCCCAGCGCCACTTCTCGTCGCACGTCCCCTCAGCGGCCGTGCTCGGTCCGGTCGTTGTGCTTCTCGTTGTGGATTTGGCGGCTGGCGTTATTTTGGCGTTGGTTGATGTTCTGGCGTTCCTGCTGCGTCAACCTGCCTCCATTGGCGTTGCGGTCCGCCGCGATGTGACGGTTGATATTCTGCTCGTGGTTTTCCGCTCTAGCTGCCTCCCCGGGTGTCATCTGGCCGCTGCGAACGCCATTGGCGATGCGCTGCTGTTGTTCGTCGCGGCGCGCGCCGACTTCGTTGTTACCGTAGTGGGCAGTGGCGTCGTTATGCTTATCGTCATAGATCGAGTGGCTCAGATTATTTTGCTGCTGGTTTACTTGCTGGCGTTCTTGCGGCGTAAGCCTGCCACCGTTCGCGGCGCGGTCGTTGCGAACCTCGCCGTTCAAGTGCGCCGCGCGACCCTCCAAATTCCTCGTTTCTCCGGCATTGAGTTGCCCTGAGGAAATGCCGTTCGAAATCCGGCCCTGCTGGTTGAAGCGCCGCCCATTGACCGAGTCCATTGCGGCCGTGGCTGGCCGTCCGTGATTGGCGGAAGCAAACTGACTACGGTCTTGGGCGGCAGCATGCTCGTGCGAGAACTGATTGTCTGTCGGTCCAAAATGTTGCTCGTGCGCGAAGGATTCCTCTCGACCAGTTGGCCTCGCCATCACGCCGCCTTCGCCATTGAAGCTGGCATGATTGTTTATGACCGTTGTGTTGTTGATGACTGTCCGGTTCACGTAAACATTTCTGACCACGGTTCTATCCACGTTGACGACCGCAGTGTTGTAAGCAAAACGCCCGCCGAACCAGTGTCCGCCGACGAAGCCAACGCCGCCGTAGCCGAAGCCGTAGTTAATGCCTCCGTAGAAGCCCACATGCGGACCCCAATATCCCGCGTGCCACGCGTAGAGTCCGCCTGCAAAACCCCAGTAGCCGGGTGTCCACAGCACACCGACACGGGGCGGAGCGACCCACACTCCCGGGACCCAATAGTAGCCGGCTTCAGCATAAGCCCAATAGCCAGGCGTCCAGAGATACCCTTCGTGCGGGCAAGGGGGCTGTGTGTAAATGGGCAGAGCTGGAGGCCCGATCCTCACGGAAATAGCAACCTGTGCCGAAGCCGGCGCAGGCATCAGGAAACAAAAAGATAGCAGCAGAAGACTGGTCAATTTCAGGAACGTTCGCATTAGTAGGCCTCCCAAGTTTGTCTTCCCATCAATAGCAATTAACACCGCCCGCGTTCAAAAGTTTCGCGGTGGATGTTTCGTGAGGGCTACTAGGGAGATGGGAGCAAGAGGGTTAGGCAATTATCGCGAGCCGGCGCAACGATAATCCGTGGGCGCCAAGGAGTGATCTTTCGAGTGCCGCGACTTATTTCGACGGCAGAGACGCAGATGCCTGGAACGCCTCGATGGTCGGGACCAAGTCAGTTGACGCCAGCGATTTCGTGACGAAACCCCAAGCTCCCGCCTTGGCGGCCATGCGCGCCAGATCGAGGGATTCGTGAAGCGTAAGAATCAGAATGCCCGCCTCGGGAACTCTCTCGCGAATTTGGGGTGTGGCGCTGATGCCATCAAGATTCGGCATCGACACATCCATCAAAATCAAGTCCGGGTGGAGTTCCTCAGCTTTTTCGATAGCTTTAATGCCGTCAGTGGCTTCTCCGCAAACTGTCCAGTCGCGATGGTTCTCGACGATAGTTCGCAGCGCCGATCGGATGTGTGGTTCATCATCGGCGATCATAATTCGAAAGGGCACGGTTAGATTGCTCCTTGTGTTCATACAGAAGAGTGTGGGGCGGACGAGCCTTTAAGAACATCCAGCGTTTCCCTTAGTACGTAACTCGATGAGCACAGCTGTGGAGAACAGCCAGCGAACCACAAATATTGTGCGCGAGCTACGCGCGAAGGTTTCGCAATGGTGGTGAGATGGATCATGCGAAGCGAAAACATCAATTGTTCCGAGTTGATGTCGGCGAGATGGCAGCCATCGCGTGAATCTGAAGATTCACCGTATCGCTGACGTGCAGTAGGAACGTGCTTGGATTCTTCAGCCCCCACTGAATGTAGGGGACCGCGAACTGAGTGGATACATTCACGCTGCCCGACCGTGGCTCGACCGTCATCGATAGTGTAGCGGGGTGATCTTGGCCGCAGAGACGGAATATTCCCGAGACTTCCGCGAGAGAAGTCCCCTGTCCTGCGATTTCGCCTTTTTCTCGCGTCGGCGTGAAAACGATCTCCGGAAAGTTCTGGCTTTGCAGGATTTCCGCGTGCATTTTCCTGTCCCGCGAGGCGTTGCCGGTACTGGCGCTGGTCGCGTCGACAATCACGGTGCCGCTGGCAGTGCCGGATTTGGGATCAAAGACGATGTGGCCACTCTTCAGCTTGAAAGCGCCGTGAACGGTATGCATCGTAGCACCGAGGGTGAATTCGATAGTAGTGCCGGCGGGATCGAGGTCCACAGACATCTCCTGCGCATTCACTCGCGAGGAGCAAAAAAGAAGCAGGCCGGTGGCAATGCTCAGCGCCAGCAGCGCGTGTGAAAACCGTGCTCGCGCTACCAGCGCAGCAAAACCAGCTCCGAGCAGAACCCCGGACCCATCGCAGCCAGAATGCTTAACGCGCCCGGATCCGGGCGGCGGTGCTTGTACACATCTTCCAGAACGAGCAGAACGGACGTGGAAGAAAGGTTCCCCACCTTGCGCAGACACTCCCAGGAAGCCTCCAAATCCTTGGCGGTGATGCCCAACGCAGTCGCCGTCGCTTCGAGGACCTTGGGCCCGCCCGTGTGCATCACCCAGCTCTTGATGTCGCTCCGACAAAGATCCTGTCCCGCGAGGAAAGCGTCCACGTCCTCGCCCAAATGCCGCACCACTGTATCGGGCACTTCCGGCGACAATACGATGTGGAAACCCTTCTCGGAGATGTCCCAGCCCATCACGCGCTCGGTGTTGGGGTAAAACACCGACTTGGTAGCGACGATTTCCGGCCCGTTTGATTCAACCTCAGATCCCACGACCACCGTTGCCGCAGCGCCGTCTCCAAAGAGCATCGCTGAGATCAAGTGAGCCATGGAAATATCGTCCCGCTGAAGCGTCAGCGAGCAGAGTTCGATGGATAAGAGCGCGGCCGCTTGGTCGGGATATCCGCGGACGTAATCGGCCGCGCGTGAGATACCCGCCGCGCCGGCCACGCAACCAAGTCCGAAGATCGGTATGCGCTTGAGATTCGGCGACAGCCCCATCCGATTGATCAGTCGCGCATCGAGCGACGGCGCGGCGATGCCGGTGACTGAAGTGACAAAAAGCGCGCTCAGCTCTTGCGGCTGAATTCCCGCGGACACCATCGCGCGGCACAAGGCCTGTTCGCCGATATCGAGGGCAACTTCGATCCACGCATCATTCGCTTGCCCCCAGGTGTCCATACTTAGGTAGAAGTCTATCGGCTTAGCCGTATAACGGCCGTCGACTTTCATGCTTTCATCGAGGCGATCAAGAATCCCGGGATTTGCGAGCTTATCGCGCCAGTAATTCTTCAACCCTGCAACGAGAACTTCCTGCCGGTAGTAGTGCTGCGGAAAGGCGCTTGCCACGCTCGCGATCCTCATGAACCAGACTCCTCCCTGTGGCCCTTGCCAGGCCAAATCTGCATGACTCGAATCCGCTCTTCATTCCGATCGAAAATTGATCGTTGTCCGAATTTAAGTTTGAGCGCCGTGCCGCGAGTTGGATTGGGCGTTTGCGAGTCAGCGAAGTGTTTCAAGCGACGTCAGTCCACCTTCTATCGGGTGACGACCCTCATTGATAGATTATCCTTCTCTGCCACTAACGAAAAGTCGAGAAGGAGTCGCGAGAAAAGCACGGCAGCCGAAACGGCGACCATGAGTAGAACCCTAGACCTCGCGGAAAGCAAGAAAATCTTTGGGCAGTATTTGGCAGGGGGAGGGGCCCGGGTCCGAGGGGAGGACCCGGGCTGGGGGTTGAGTTGCTGGGCCGGAAGCTTGTAAAGCCTACGAAACTGTCGCAGTCGCAAAATTCGCGCTAGGGCAGCGCGAAGGAATTGCCCGTCCTAGTAATTCAGTTTCCGAAGGAACATCATCGTCCGAAAAACTATTTGAAGCCCTAAAACGATGATGGTGTCTCGAACAAGCGTAAGTGCTTCGCCCTTGGAAACTTCCTCAAAACCCGCGGTGTTTCCCGCGGCAATTGCTGTCATTTGACTCGCGCGCGGGTTGACGTTGGCAATGGCGGACATTGCTTCCCCTAGTTAAGAACGTAGACCGGATTGTCGTGCTCAATCGCGACTACCATAGACTTGAAGATATCGACGTCCCAGCTATCGGCGATGCGCAGCCGCACCACGTCGTTCGTTTCTGAGAGCAAGCGCCCGCGCAACGGCACGCGCAGATTACCCGTCACCACTCGAAGAACCACCGGTTGCCCCATCCAGACTGCGTAGCCACCTTCCATCACCTGGCCTCCTGAAATGATTGCTTCCAACACGTGCATCTTCGGATAGGCAGCCAACCCGGCAAATGGTACAGCCAGCCAGATCTAATAGCCGGACGGTACTAGTGCTTTTGCGCGCACTGCGAAGGCGATACGCCTCCCTTTTATGCTATTGTAAATGCTGCCCTTAAGGGATTCTTAGGAACGGGGACTCGGGCGGGTGGCCGAATTTCTAAGGCACATTGTGGCGTGGCTGTACAACGTCCGCGGTCTCATCGAATGGGGCGGCACCGTCGGCGTGTGCACCGTCGTCTTTGTCGAGACGGGCATGTTCGTGGGTTTTTTCCTGCCGGGCGATTCCCTGCTGGTCACCGCCGGAGTTTTCGCAGGGGCGGGACACCTCAAACTCGTATCCCTGCTGGTCCTGGTGCCCCTATGCGCCATCGCGGGAGATCAGTTGGGCTACTTGGTGGGTTGGAAGGCCGGTTCCAGCTTGTACCGGCGCGAGGATTCGAGGTTTTTCAAGAAAAAGCACCTCGAGAGCGCCCATGATTTCTACCAGAAGTATGGGGGCAAGACGATCATCCTGGCGCGCTTCGTTCCGATCATCCGAACCTTCTGCCCGCCCGTCGCAGGGGCCGCGAAAATGAATTATGGTCGCTATTTAGCCTACGACATTGTCGGCGGCTTGCTCTGGGTCTGGGGCATGGTGCTGGTGGGATACACGCTAGGCCGGACAGTTCCAAATGTTGATAGCAAGATCCACTACATTATTGCAGCCGTAATCGTTCTATCGTTGACGCCGCCTGCCTATCACGCCTGGAAGAGCCGTCGGCAGAGCGCCCATTAGGACCCAGCCTCACCGGTAGTTACAAGCCACGCGAACACCGCGATTGCGCAAACTTTTGTCCTGAAATGCAAAATGGGGAGCCTGGCAGCTCCCCATTTTGTTCACTCGTCGGCCCGCGCCGATGCCGAAGGCACCGTACGCGGGTCGCTCGACAGGAGTGACTTGAAACGCAATTCAGCTTTGCTTGTCCGGCGGAGTCATCACAACCTCCTCGTACCTATATACCGGGCCCTACAAGGGCAGTCATACGCCCGTGTTGAAATCAGCGCAAGTGGAAAATTGTCGAAACCGCGGAGAGCAAAGGCAGCAAACTGATCGCTTCGAAAAATCTTCGCTCCGTGCTCTTTTGATCGCGCCAAACGGTTCAACGCGCCGATGCGGCGTTCTCGCGAATGAGTTTCTCGACGAGTTCCACATCTGCTGGCACATCCACGCTGATCGCGTCGTAACTCGTTTCCACAACGCGCAGCGCGATGCCATTTTCCAGCCAGCGGAGTTGTTCGAGTTGTTCCACGCGCTCAAGGTCGCCCGGTGGAAGCGTGGGAAAATCGAGAAGCGCGTCGCGCCGGTATGCGTATAGCCCAAGATGCTTCCAGTGCCGCGCTGTCACAGCTTCTCCGCGATCGCGCACCCAGGGAATGGGGGCACGGGAGAAATAGAGCGCATCGCCATCGAAATTCCGGACCACTTTGACGATGTTGGGATCCATAATGTCGTTCTGCTGAGCGATCGCGGCGCATGCCGTCACCGTCTGAATCGATTCATCCTCCAGCATGGCAGCGATGATCGCGTCCACAGTTCCCGGATCGATCAGAGGTTCGTCGCCTTGCACGTTCACGTAAATCTCGGCAGGCAGGTGCGCAGCGACTTCGGCCACGCGGTCTGTGCCATTGCGATGATCGCGGCGGGTGAGAATTGCCTCGCCGCCGAAGGACTCCACGGCTGACTTGATGCTGTCTGCGTCCGTCGCCACAATCACTCGGGAAACCAGCTGCGCCTGGCGAACGCGCTCCACCACGTGTTGGATCATCGGTTTGCCCGCGATCGACGCCAGTGCCTTACCGGGGAAACGCGTGGACGCCTGCCGCGCTGGAATTACAGCCAGCACCTTCACGGATTCGGATTTCGCCATCACCGGCTCCTGGCACCAACTCCCTCATGATATCACTGAGCCGAAAATGTCTGTGTAGCGCCATCCCTTCAGGGTGGCATCTCCTGCGCAGCGCTCCCGGCACGCAGCCTGCTGCCGCCATCACATCACACCATTTGCCGTCATTCCGAG
Organism: uncultured Acidobacteriota bacterium; assembly: GCA_963823145.1. Classification (GTDB taxonomy): domain Bacteria; phylum Acidobacteriota; class Terriglobia; order Acidiferrales; family UBA7541; genus Palsa-295. The sequence goes on along the minus strand of CAWGJZ010000008.1, from coordinate 183,699 downwards.
CGGAGTCTGCCGGTTTTTCTCTTCCATCCGGCGCCCCTTTTGCGACGGATGCCCGCAGACGCAGTCGAGGAATCTCTCTTCGATGTAACCACAAGCCCGCGGTGGCTCATCAGATCGGGGTTAGACTGGTGCGGCTCTCACGGAGGTTCGTGTGCTCGATCCGCACGCCGAGTATTCAGAATGTCTCGCCGCTCGACTCGATACCGCCTCCAAAGAAGAACGCATTCACCATCGCATTGGAAATCTCAAGCTCTTGACGATCGCCGTCGGCCTCGTCATCGTTTGGCTGGCTTGGGAACGCCCGCGCTTTTCCTCTTACTGGATATTCGCGCCGACCGCAATCTACGCGTTGCTCGCGATTTTGCACGAGCGTACCCTGCGCGCTCGCGCTCGGGCTGAAGCAGCGGCCGCCTTTTATCGTCGCGGTATCGCCCGGATCGAAGATCGCTGGGCCGGAACCGGCGAATCGGGCGAGCGCTTCCGCGACCCGAAGCACGTCTATGCTGACGATCTCGATATCTTCGGCCGCGGCTGCCTTTTCGAGCTCCTTTCCACCGCGCGTTTGCCCATGGGCGAGAACCGCCTCGCGGAATGGCTGCGCCAGCCTTCTTCGCTCGCGGAGATTCGCGACCGTCACGGTTCCGTCACCGAACTGCGCGAGAAAACGCGTTTGCGCGAAGACATTGCCGTTGTCGGCGACAACTTGCGCGTGCGACTCAATCCCGAATCGCTGATCGGCTGGGCGGAGTCCGGTCCGGTTCTTTCGCCGCATCCTGTTCGGCTTGCGGCCGTGGTTTTATCCCTGTTCATTATTGGCGGCCTTCTGTACTGGGTGCACACTGGCGACTATTTGCCGCTGCTGATTGGCGCGATACTCGCAGCCATCGTGAATGCGATTTTCCGGCGCCGCATCAAAGCAATCCTAGGAGACTTTTCCGCGAACGCGGATGGCATCCTCTTGTTTGCTCAAATTCTCGCCAGGATCGAAGCAGAGCCGTTTGGCGATCCTCACTTGCAAAAGCTTTCCGATGAACTCAGACGCGAGAGTGCTCCCGCTTCAGGGGCCATTCGCAAGCTGGCCCGGCTCGCCTTCTGGATTGACTCACACGGCAGCATGGTTGCCGCGATTCTCGAGTGGCTGGTGCTTTACTCCCTGCAGCTCGCGGCTGCCGCCGAGGCATGGCGCAGGAAATACGGCCGCAGGATGCGTGCCTGCGTCGAAATCAACGCGGAATTGGAGGCCCTACTTTCGCTTGCGGCGTACTCGCACGAGCACCCCGCCGATCCCTTTCCCGAGATAGCAGAAACTCCGGACCGCCAGGCAATCTTCGAAGGTCAGGAACTCGGGCACCCCCTGATACCCGCCGCGCGATGTGTCCGAAACAGCGTCGCGCTTGACTCCGCCACGCGCGTGTTGCTCGTCAGCGGCTCGAACATGTCTGGCAAGAGCACTCTCTTGCGAACGGTCGGCGTCAACGCCGTGCTCGCCTTCGCCGGTGCCCCGATCCGAGGGAAAGCGCTGCGCCTCACTCCGATGGCTCTCGGAACTCGGATTCGAACTGGCGATTCTCTGCAGGAGGGCCTTTCGAATTTCTACGCTGAGATTCTGCGCATTCGCAAAGTTGTTGAATTAACAAGCGGCGAAAAGCCCCTATTATTTTTGTTCGATGAGCTGCTCGAAGGAACGAATTCGCACGAGCGCCGTCACGGTGCCGAATGCCTGGTCCGCGCCTTAATCGACGAGCGCGCGATCGGAATGGTCACCACGCACGATCTCGCTCTCACGGACATGGCCGCGTCCATAGGGAGCGCCGTGCGCAACGCCCACTTTCAGGACTACATCGAAAACGGAGAAATGCGCTTCGACTTCAAGCTGCGTGAAGGAATCGTCACCAAGAGCAACGCCCTAGAATTAATGCGCCTCGTAGGCCTAAAAGTCTGAAGTGTCTCGCTCATCTGTAGGGCCACATGTAGCGCCACCCCTTCAGGGCAGCATTTTGGCCTTTTCCTTTTGGCGCGTGCCACACGTGCCGTCGTCACGCGACACACCCGCCGAGCAGAACACGATGCAACTTGCTGACAACACGGCTCCGATGCTCCGTCTACCCGTCACACTTTTTGAGCGGGACAAATCGCGTTCCGGGGACGAGTTAATGGTCGATTTGGGCGCGCTGCAGACGGTCGGAATAGTCGATGTAAAGCGTCTTCCAGTCGGAGTAGAAGTCGAGCGCGGCCAGCCCGGCTTCGCGGTGGCCGTTGCCCGTACTCTTGGTCCCGCCGAACGGAAGATGCGTTTCCGCGCCGATGGTAGGCGCATTCACGTAGACGATCCCGGTTTCGAGGTCGCGCATCGCCTGGAACGACTCGTTCACATTCCGCGTGTAAATTGCGGCGGACAATCCATATTTCACGCCGTTGGCGATTTCGAGAGCGTCTTCGAAATCGTCAAATGGAATCACGCAAACAACCGGCCCGAAGATTTCTTCCTGGCAGACACGCATCATCGGATCGCAATCGATGAAGACGGTCGGCTCATGGAACCAGCCGCGCGCATGCGAGCCGGTTTCGAGGCGGTGGCCTCCCGTGGCGAGCTTCGCTCCCTCGGCTTGGCCGATTTGGACGTAGCTCATCACCGTGTTGAGCTGCTGCTCATTGATGCATGGTCCCATCTGAGTTGTGGCGTCAAGGCCGTCGCCGACCTTCAGCGCTTTCACGCGCTCGACAAATTTCTCCACGAACTTGTGATACACGCCCTTTTGCACGGCCACGCGGCTTGCTGCCGTGCAGCGCTGGCCGCTGGTTCCGAAGCCGCCCCACACCGCGCCCTCAATCGCCAAGTCGAGGTTCGCGTCGTCCATCACAATGATGATGTTCTTGCCGCCCATTTCCAGATGGCACTTCTTGAACGTCGGCGCGCAGGCCTCGCTCACAATGCGTCCCGTTTCCGTCGATCCAGTAAAACTGACAAGACCGACGCCGGGATGCGCCAGAAGCGGGGCTCCAGCCGACGGGCCGTCGCCGAAAACAACGTTCAGCACGCCGGCCGGCAGGCCGGCTTCCTCAAGCGCCTTCGCGAGATGGTAGGACGAGAGCGGAGTATCTTCGGCTGGCTTCAACACCACCGTATTTCCGCAAACCAGAGCGGGCATCGCTTTCCACGAAGGAATTGCCATCGGAAAATTCCACGGAGTGATCAGTCCCGCCACACCTACCGGAACGCGCTCGGCCATTGCGAATTTGTTGGGTAGCTCGGAAGGAGCGACGTGCCCGAACTGCCGGCGCCCTTCGCCCGCCATCAGATACGTCATGTCGATGGCCTCTTGCACATCGCCGCGCGTTTCGTCGAGAACCTTGCCCATCTCGCGCGTCATGTCCCGCGCGTAATCTTCTTTGCGCGCCACAAGAATTTCCGCGGCGCGAAAAAGAATTTCGGCGCGTCTGGGAGCGGGGGTGAGCCGCCAGTGGCGATACGCATTCGCCGCGGCCTCGATGGCCGCAGCGATATCTTCTGCCGCCGACGCGGGGAACACGCCGACCAGTTCGCCGGTATTTGCGGGATTACGGTCCTCGAAGGCTTTGCCGCTGCGAGCGTCGACCCACTCGCCATTGACGTAGTTCCTAAAAACAGTAGAGGCAACCGCAGTGGCCATTGTCGTTCCTCCAGTGCTGCCGTTGCGCGAGCAGACATGAAGTTCGGCGAAATTGTGACGCAAAACTGCGCCACCCGCAAAAAGTTAGCCTAGCAACCGAAGGTTTCGGCGTCAAATGCGCCCAGCCTCCGTGCCACGTCTAGTGATTCGATGTAGGCGCAGGAGGATTCTGACTGGACGAAGAAGGCGAGGAGGAAGGTGAAGCGGCTACAGAAGCAACAGGCCCGCCTCTCGACGATGCGGAGGTTTGCGGCGCAGGCAGACCGGACGGCGCGCTCGACGGAGGAAGCGCATTCGGCGAACCAGGCACAATCGGCTTCGGCGCGGAAACCCCGGCGATATCCGATCCTAGACCAAGCCTCTGCAAAGTTGGCGCGTCCAGCTTGCCGTTCGCGTCCATGCCATTCGCGGATTGAAACTTCTGAACCGCCGCGACCGTGTTGGAATCCCATTTGCCGTTCGGTTCGCCCTGATAATAACCGTCGCGGGAGAGAGCGGTCTGGATTTCAGTGATGCGATCAGCGGTGGGCGCCTTCTGCCCGCTTACCCTCTTCACATGATGTTTCTTCGCCTTATGGCGCTTCTTGTGTTTAACAGGTGTAACGGAAGCCGTGGCAGTCGAGCCAGTCCCGGCCGGTTGGGCCACGGCGGAAGCGGGCAACGCACAGCATCCAAAGATCAAAGTTGTAACGACGATGATAAGCCGCGTCATACGACTGCCCTCCCGACTTACGCTGGCCCACAACTCGGATGCCCGGCACAATCTGCGGGTAACTTCGATTATGCAGGTTTAGCGCGTCGGATTAAAGCCGCGCCTCCCCAGAGCGGACCTATCAGGCAATGGCCCCCGCGCCGCGCATCCCATTACCGGCGTTCCAGAAACTCGATTGCTCGGCGAACAATTTCGTACCGAGCCTGCCACACGGTGTAGCAAAGACCGCCAATGACAATCGTTGAGTCCTTAGGGATGCCCGGCGTCGCAGGCCAGCTACCGCCAAAGCGTACTAGCATTCGCTCCAACATCCGCAATTCCGGCAGACCTAAGCCCCTTGGTATTTCCGGGGAGTTTGCAAGCAACTGGCGCGTCATTCTTCCGACGTCGCCCCATAGCTTTGCGCAGAGCCAAAAGGCGGGCGCACTTGGCAGGGCGTTTTCGAAATCGGAACGCTTCCAAGGACGCATTGGATGCTGCGCGAAAAACTCTTGCTCGTTCATTTGCTTTTCTCACACAGCGTCGCAGCAGGCGGCTGCGCGCGTAAATCTTACTGAGAGGCCGGGACCGTGCCTGCGAGGAATAGCGTTAGGACGCGGTCGGCCGAATGACGCGCAACCTTGAAGAGCACGTCCTGACCCGGCTTTAGCTTCGACATTTGTGCGCGATAATCGGCGAACGAATTTACCGGCACATGATTGATCTCGAGAATCACGTCGCCACGGGCAAAGCCGACATCTTCGGCAAAGCTGGCCGGCTCAACTTCGATGATTACGGCGCCGCTGAGCTTGCCCATGCCAAGCTTGTGGGCCAAGTCCGGGGTGAGTTCCTCAGCGTGTACGCCGAATTGACCGGGTTCTTCGCTCTGGTCGGGCTGCGACTCGTCGCTGTCGGCATTCTGCGGGAAAAGCTTCGAGCGATCCGCCACGGTAACGGTGACTTCTTTCGTCTGCTTGTTCCGCACGTAGTGGAGTTGCACCGACTGCCCGATAGGAGTCTGCGCGATGGGGTTCACAAGATCGGTGCCGCTATGAACGGGCTTGCCGTTTACGTCGGTAATTACATCGCCCGGCTGTATGCCCACTTTATCGGCCGGGCTGCCAGGTTCGACGGCCTCGACCACGATGCCATACGGTGCGCCTAACTCCTTCATTAGAACTGGATTATTGCTGTTTTCATCCTGGAAGCTGACGCCAATGGACCCGCGGGTAACTTTTCCTGACGTGACCAGCTGGTTGTAGACGGTGATCGCGGTGTTCGACGGCAGCGCGAAACCGACGCCCTCAAATCCGCGGCTGCCTGTATAAATTGCGGTGTTGATGCCGATCACTTCGCCTGCCAGGCTAACGAGCGCTCCGCCAGAGTTACCCGGATTGATAGCGGCGTCTGTCTGAATAAAGCGCTGAAACTGATGGTTCTCATTCGGGCGGTCTTTCGCGCTGACGATTCCCGCGGTGACCGTTGAGTTCAACCCAAACGGACTACCGAACGCCAGGACCCAATCGCCGACTTCCACTCCGTCCGAATTACCCAACTTCGCCAAGGGCAAATCGTGATTGCAATCGATTTTGATGACGGCGAGGTCGGTCTCTTTATCAATACCAATCACGCGAGCATTGTAATGAGAGGGGTCGCCATCGAGCGCGACCTGGATTTTGGTGGCACCGTCGATGACGTGATCGTTCGTAAGAATGAAACCTTGCTTGTCAACTAAAATACCCGAACCGAGGCTTCGTTCCGCGTCCGGGGCATTGTCGGGCGAGTTAAAGAAACGGTCAAAGAAATCCTGAAAGGGGTCGTTTTGTCCGCGAGGTTCCCTGCCGCCCTTGGGCTTCTCAATCACTTGGGTGGTGGAAATATTGACGACCGCCGGGCCGAGGCTCTTCGAAATTTTGGCGAACGCCCCGGACAAGCTCACTGGATCGGGTATGGCCAGCAGCGACGCGCCGTTGGAAGCTTGCGCGCGAGTAGCCATTGCGTGTCCGGAAAAACTAGTGCCGATTACAATCCCGACGCAGAGGGTGAATGCCACGAGCAGGAACGCGAAAATTTTCCGGCGTCTAACCCAACCCCACAGCTCCCGAAATTGGATCCCCATCCCCTGCTCCTTGTCAGACACGAAAAAGTCTTTCGGATTATAACACTCATTCCGCCGCGGCATCGCCGGGTTGTACTCGTCCACATGATTAGTGACACTCGGCTTTCTGTTTGTGAGACTTCCAGCGCTCGAGGAATTCGAGCGGAGTGAGGTAGTGGAGCGCCTGGTGGGGGCGGACGGTGTTGTAGATGTGTTCCCAGCGACGGAGCTGGGGACTGAGTTGCGTGACGTTCCAGCGATCAGGGATCACTTGATAGAACTCCTCGTGGTGCGTGCGATGGGAGCGTTCGACCTGCCCGTTAAGCTTGGGCGAGCGCGGTGGGAGGACGAAGAGCGGCAGGTTTCGTTGCTGGCAAGCGATTTCGAATTCGGCAGCGAATTCGCTGCCGCCATCCACCTGCAGGGCGGCGATGGGGAAAGGCATGCGATCGACCAGCGTGTCCAGGAAGCGAGCCGCGGCCAGCGAAGTGGCGCGTTCGTGCACTTCCAGCACATCCCAACGAGAGACCATGTCGCGGGCCGAGAAGTGTTTCAGTACCACGCCGCGCGCCGGTCGCACCTCTTTGGTGTCGACCTGCACCAGATCACCCGGCCTTCGAATAGGCCAAAAATGGGGTTTTCGCCGGGCCCAGGGACGGCTGCGCATTTTGCGGCGCCGCCGGATCGCTCCTTTCGCCCCAGCTTCCACCAACACGCTGCGGCGCTTCAGGTCGTTCAGGATCCGGCCCACCATGGACGTGGAAAGCCGAACGTGTTTGCGGCCCAGCAGCACGACCAGTTTGTCCTTCCCCCAGCGGGGATACTCGCGTCGCAGAGCGAGAACGGCTTCGCTCTGCGAGGGTGTCCAGGTCGGCTGGCGATGCCGATGCGGGCGATGCGAACGATCCTCCAGCGTGGAGAGGTTATGAGGATCGTAGCGCCGCCACCAGCGATAGAACGTCTGCCGGCTGATCCCAAAGTGGCGGCAGGTAAAAGCCGCATTGCGGCCATGACGCAGATAATGACTCATCCAGGCCAACCGGAGCTGACCAACCCGGCTCAGCTCGCACCCAAAACGCGAAAGCTCGCGCGCTCTGGGCACCTTCCCTCTTCGTATTTGCATGGCGACACTCTACCGAGTGTCACTAATCATTCTGAACGAGAACACGGGTTCGAGCGCAAATGCCAAGATTGATAATGATGCCAGCACCGCAGTTTCCGTGCGAAGGATGTTTTTTCCGAGTGAAGCTTCCGCAAATCCAGACGCCGTGGCGGCCCTAATCTCCTCATCGGTCCACCCACCTTCGGGTCCGATGGCAACGGCCACGGAAACCTCCTCGCCGCCCTCGGCAGGCAATCCGGCCGGCAGTACTTGTCGGAGCGCGGGCGCCGTTTGGCGCTCCGAAAGGAGAATCTTCAAGCCTCTCGGGTACTTCCGAAATGTCTGCTCGGGAGTTCCAATTTCGTACAGCACTGGCGGACGAAGCCGGCGGGCCTGCTGGGCGGACTCGAGCAGAATCTTTTGCCACCGTTCATGACGTTTGGCGGCAGCGGCGATCAAAGGCTTGTCCGTACGCGCTGCTGCCAGCGGAACAATTTCGTTCGCGCCTAGCTCGGTCGCCTTCTCGAGGCACCACTCGAAGCGGCCAAACTTCACGAGCGAGATCAGAAGGTTGATCCGCAGCGCCGGCTCAGACGCTGGAACCGGTTCGATCAGAGCAAATTCGATTCGGCTCTGGCCCCGCTTGGCGAGCGCCACTCGCTCTATCTTTGCCAGCCAAACGCGCCGCCCATCGCTGAGCTCATAAAGCTGCCCGGGTTCGGCGCGAAGAACCCGACCCAAATGGTCGGCGGCTTCCCCCCGCAGAACCGCGGCGGTACCGGAAAAATCTTCCACGAAAAAGCGGCGACGCATGCGCGGATTCTAGCAAGAAAGCCCCGATTGAGCGCCAATGCTAAACTTTCGCCGTGCACCGGAGCGAAGTAAACCCGCAGCGGCAATGGCCTGCGCCTCGCAGGCCATGGATGATGAAACAGGTGTGGCACGACCTGCTTTTTATGCACTGGCCCATGCGGGCCGATCAATTGCGTTCATTGATCCCGCCGGAACTTGAAATCGAATCGTACGACGGCAGCGCCTGGATCGGGGTGGTGCCGTTTCGCATGTCCGGCATTCGCGCACACCGGCTGCCTCCGATTCCCGGAACTGCGGCGTTTCCTGAATTAAATGTGCGAACTTACGTGCGAGCGCAAGGCAAACCAGGGGTTTGGTTTTTTAGCTTGGACGCGGCGAATTCTCTGGCGGTCGCTGCGGCACGCCGGTTTTACCACCTGCCGTATTTCCGTGCACGGATGCGCGCGAAAAGCGGGCCGCACGCCGAGATTCAGTGCGATTCCCATCGGACACATCGCGGCGCGCCAAGCGCGGACTTTGGAGGGCGCTATCGACCCTTAGGCGGTCCTTTCCAGGCGAAACAAGGGAGTCTCGAATACTTTTTGATTGAACGCTATTGCTTATATGCCGCCGCTGGAGACCAAATCTTTCGCGGCGAAATCGATCATCCCCCCTGGCCGTTACAACTCGCTGAAGCCGAGGTCGAGGTGAATACAATGGCGGCTGCGAGTGGGATTACTGTGCCAGATTCCAAGCCGCTGCTGCACTTCGTGCTGCGCCAGGAACTGAGAGTGTGGCCGCTGGCCCCGGGGATGGCTCCGAACCGTGGCGCGCGGTAGGAGGGTCGCTTTTCCGGTTACCCCTGCCCAGTAGACGAACCAGCGAACCAGCTCCCATGAGCCGAGGATTCAATCCACGATTTTGGCCCGGAGTAACTTCTGCTCATTCGTCTGCGTAGCAATCCAAAGGGGATTCGACGTGGGGACTAGGATTTGGAAGGTAACGAAGCTCACCTTGGTGGGCTTGTTGGTGCTTGTCGGATTACTGATCAGCAGCGGCCTTATCTACCGTGCCTGGTACCAGCGCCAAGCCGCCAAGATGCTGGCGATCACCACTCCGAACGGCATCGACGAAGCGATGTTCGTGCCTATCGGCGGCACCTTGCAGTGGATTACCGTTCGCGGCAGGGACCGTAATAATCCAGTCATCCTCATGGTCCATGGTGGACCCGGCGTTACCCATAGCGGATTCGCCGTGTCATTCGTGCCCTGGGAGAAAGATTTCACGATCGTCCAATGGGATCAACCCGGAGCGGGCCGGACATTCGAGCAGCAAGGGGATAGATTCCCTCCCGACCTGACAATCGAGAGCATGGCAAGAGACGGCGTCTCGGTCGCTGAGTTCCTCGAGGCTCATCTGCACAAGGACAGGATCATTATCCTCGGTTGGTCTTGGGGATCTATTCTGGGAGTCCACATGGTCCAGGCACGACCGGACCTTTTTGCCGCCTACGTCGGCACAGGTCAGATCGTCAACATGCAGGCGGGGGAGGCGATCGTCTATTCGCAAGTGCTCGCTTCGGCGCGGCGAATCGGAAACCGCCCCGCCACTCAAGAGCTTGAGTCCATTGGGCCGCCTCCTTACAAGACACAGACTGCGCTCGGCACTCAGCGCAAGTGGGCTTCTTTGCTCGCGGGCGACCAATCCCCAATCCTTAAGATCGCCCAATTCACGCTGCTGGCGCCCCGGACTTCACTTCGGGATGACTGGAGCTCCATGTCCGGAATTGTCGCGAGCCAGAATCATTTCCTCGGGCCAACCATGGAGGGTGAAATGATGAAGGTTGACCTTGCCGCGTCCGACAAGGATTTCGTCATTCCGATTTTTGTCTTTCAGGGCGCCGATGACGACTTTACGCCGGTGGAGTTGGCCCAGGAATATGTTAACGGCATTACCGCGCCGCAAAAACAGTTCGCCTTAATCGAGGACGCAGGACATGACGCCATAATTACCAAGAGCGGCGAGTTCCTACGGCTGTTGGTTCAACGGGTCCGCCCGCTAGCAATCCAGCCGGAGCCGACGACTCGAATGGCGCAGCCACAATAGATAGAAGAGCCTCGAAGTGGGAGCGCAGCATTACTGCCGCCAATCGATCAGCCGAAGATATCTTTTACTTTGTCGAAGAAGCTGGAGGTGCGCTGGGCAGGCTTGTTTTCCACTTTTATTGATTGACCGAGTTGTTCGAGTAAGCGGTGCTGGTCTTTCGTCAGCTTAGAGGGGATTACCACTCGAATGCTCACGTAGAGATCGCCGCGGCCGCCGTGAGGATTTGGCAGACCTTTTCCCCTTTGGCGGAAGACTTGGCCCGATTGCGTCCCTTCGGGCACTTCGAAATCGTCCTCGCCATGCAGAGTCGGAATTTTAATCTTCGCGCCGAGAGCTGCTTGAGGGAAGCTGACCGGAATCTCGCAGTGGAGATCTGATCCCCGGCGCTCGAAAAACGCATGATCCTTTACTTCGAGAAAAATGTAGAGATCGCCGGTTGGCCCGCCATTCACGCCGGGTTCACCCTGCCCGGCCATGCGCAGGCGCGTTCCCGAATCGACGCCGGCTGGAACGGCGACTTCAATGATGCGTTCGCGTTCAATGCGGCCCTGTCCCCGGCATTCGGGGCAAGCGTCACGAATGGTCTTCCCGGCACCACGGCAAGCGGGGCAGGTGCGAGTGATCGAAAAGAATCCCTGCTGATAGGCGACCTGGCCATGGCCGCCGCAGGTGCGACAGGTGACCGTTCCGGTGCCGGCTTTGGCACCTGTACCGCGGCAGGCCTCGCAATTCTCATGACGCGAAATCCGAATCTTGGTGCTTACGCCGGTAGCAGCCTCGTCGAAGGTAAGGGACATGTCATACCGCAGGTCGGCGCCGCGCTGGGCGCGAGTACCTCGGCCTCGGCGTCCGCCGCCCGTGGCTTGATCGAACCCGAAAAGATCGCCCAGGATGTCGTGAAATTCTTCGAAGATCGTGGAATTGAAGCCGCTCGACTCGAACCCGCCGTGTCCACCCAATCCGGCATGGCCAAAACGGTCGTAGACCGGGCGCTTTTGCGGGTCGGAGAGTACGCTATACGCTTCCGAGGCCATGCGAAAATTCTCCTCGGCTTCTTCTTTTTTCTCCGGATTGCGATCGGGGTGCCATTGCAACGCCGCTTTTCGGTAGGCGGATTTGATCTGATCTGAGGACGCGTCACGAGTGACGCCGAGCACCTCGTAGTAATCTAATTGGCTTCCGTTAGCCATCTTTGGGTCTGCACTCTCTTCCGAAGACAAAAATCAGAATCGCCCCTAAGACGCCGATTCGCGCTTTACAACTTGCATGGACCGCTCCTCAGGCGCGGTGGCCACACGAACCATCGCGGGACGCAAAACCTTCCCGTGAAACAAGTAGCCAGCCTGAAGTTCGTCAATTATTGCGCCCTCGGGATATTCGGAGGTCGCCACCTGCCCCATCGCATGATGAAAATGCGGATCAAATTGTTTGCCCGCGGTTTCCATGCGCACCAAGCCTTGTTTCGCGAGCACATCGTTCAGTTGGCGCTCGATCAGCTCGAATCCCTTGCGATATTCGGCGCTGGCCGAACCTGGATCCGTGGCGAGCGCGTGACCAAGAGCATCGAGCACCGGAAGAATACGTTCGGCGAAAACCTCGAGACCCCGATGGTGATCCTGATGGCGCTCTCTCTCAATTCGCTTGCGGTAATTCTCGAAGTCCGCCTGCCGGCGAACGAGGGTATCGGTTAATTCCTGTTTCTCAGCGAGCAGTTTCTGTATTTGTGCGGCCGAGGCATCGCTTCCGGAAGCCTCGGATTGCTCGGGCCCAGAATCGGCGGTGCCGCTTCGGTCGGGCCGGGCCTCTTTCGGGTTAGCGTTTTCGTCTTGGCGATCTTTAGGCGGCATGATGGAAATTCAATCCCCTTCTTGGCTCTCCGAAAAAAACTGCGCCATAAACGCGACGGCGGTGATCACGCGTTCGTAATGCATCCGCATCGGCGCCAAGATTCCGAGCGTTCCTTGCACCTGATCATTGGATGAATACGAGGCGGACACGAGCGCAAGCTGTTTGCCGGCGCTGGACATTTTGTCCAGTCCGAGTTCGACATGCACCGGTTCGGGCGATTCGATGCAACCGCTCAGCAGCGCGATCAGGCGATCTTTTTCCTCGATGGCTTCCAGGAGGTCGCGCAATTGCTGCTGGTCCGTAAACTGGACCGCGGCGGCGATCTGTGCGGCCCCGTCGGTATAAATTTTGCGTTCGGTGCTGTTGCCGAGTACTGCCGGGTCGCAGAGAATCAACGCATCGCCCGCGAGTCGGCCGTATTGCTCGCGGTCGCGCTCAATCTGCGCGCGAAGGTCGGCGCGCATCGCCTCCAGCGTCCAGCCTATATAGTGCCGGTTGATATGATCGGCTACGCGGTCAAGATCCTCCTGGCTATATTGACGCTCCGGCCGAATCAGCTTGTCCCGCGTGGCGCCCCCTGTGGTTACCAGCACCACGAGGACGCGATGATCCGGAACAACGAGGAAGCGCACGTGTTCAACCATGCTGCGGGCCAGGGGCGGTGAAATGAAAATGCCGAGGCCTCGCGAAACCGCCGAGAGGACTTGGCTGGCGCGCTCCATCACCGCTTCAGGAGTTTCAGCAGCTTCGAGTTCGCGGCGTATCCACTGGCGGTCCTCGGGACTCGCCGTCGCCTGCGCCGCCACCTGCTCGACAAAAAAGCGATACGCGGCGGCGGTGGGCACGCGGCCGGCCGACGTGTGGGGCTGGTGGAGATAGCCGCCCTCCTCAAGTTCCGCCATTACATTCCGGATTGTGGCGGGGCTCAAAGACTCTATGTGCCGCTGGGCGGCGCTGCGCGAGGATACGGGTTCGCCCGTTTCGATATACGTGCGGACGATGTCCGTCAAAATTTGCCGGTGCCTCTTTTGCTGTAGCACGATAGGGCTCATGGGCCAGCCAAATCCCTTGGCGCGGCGTAGCGCGCCTACCACCTGCTCTAGCTCTTATGCCTATTTTACCCTAATAAAATTTTAGTCGTGGCGAAGACTTGCGTCAACTTTGCCGGCCAGCTCGTTGCGAGGAAGTAGCAGCGGAAAGGAGAGCTACGTCAAAATAAATATCGGGCACAACCCGCGAGGGCCGTGCCCGATGCATTGAAGAGAATCCAGTAGGGAGGCTTAGTCGAGCAACGCGCCAGCCTCGGGCATTTGCAGCTTGGCCTTGGCCAGGGCGCGGACGATGTTTGTCTCAACATTCTGTTCGGTTGTGTTGCGCACGGTAGCCAGTTCGCTCACCAAGAGATATTTCGCGCGTTCGAGCATCTTCTTTTCCCGGAAAGAGAGAGGCTTTGTGCGGCTGAGAGCGACCAGACCTTTGAGAACGGCTGCTACTTCCATCAAAGAGCCTGTGCGCATCTTGTCCGAATTTTCCTTGAAGCGATGCTTCCAATCGTGATGCGAAGCCGATCGGCCTTTTTCAAGGTACGAAAGGACAGCACCGGCCTGAGTTGAGCGGATCACGGGTCGCAATCCCACGTTTTCCACATTTCCTTGCGGGACCATTACCTTCAAACCGCTCGAAAGGATGCGCAACATGTAAAACCGTTCCGACCTGCCGTTCACATAACCGAAACTGATCTGTTCGATCAGTCCTACACCATGATTCGGGTAGACAACCTTCTCGCCTAGCTTAAAGTCCATAAGTGGAAGTTCCCTCCCCCAAGTCCCCGAGCTACTACTAGAAGTTTAGGCGTGCGTAGGTGGGGCGTCAAGCTATTCCGGCAAATTTCTACAGGATTTAGTGGGTGTAGGAAGCGAGGTTTTCGACGCAGTTTGGCAGCGCAATTGCCCTATAATCGCTGCGTGCTGATCCTCTCCTTAGACACTTCTTCGCCGGCCGGAAGCATAGCAGTACTGGAAGATAGCAAAGTGATCGGGACGGTTTCCACTTGGATGGATGAAGTTTATTCGTCGCGGATGTTTCGCCACCTCGATTTCTTGCTTGACGAACTTTCGTTGAATCCAAGGGAGTTCGATCTTTTTGCCGTGGCGGTGGGCCCTGGATCATTTACGGGACTGCGCGTCGGTCTCACAGCGGTGAAGGGCTGGGCGGAGGTCTACGGCAAGCCGATTGCCGCGATCAGCGGACTCGAAGCCATCGCGGCTCAGTCACGTTCTCCAGATTCGCTGTTAGTCGCTGCTACTGATGCTCGCCGCGGGCAAATCTATTGTGGACGGTACCGGCGAACGCAGGCTCAGGATGGTGAAGGTCTCGCTCTGGACGATGAAGAACGTGTGATGGATCCCGAAGAATTTGTCGGCGCTCTTGTCGGGGTCACGGACAATTGCCCTTTCACTATCGTAACTCCGGTGCCAGAGCTCCTATCCAAAATACTCTGTGATCATAAGGCGCTGCTCGCTACGCGCGAACCGAAAATCGATGAGGCCTCGCCGATTCTCGCTCCCCATGTTGGGCGCCTTGGTTACGTTCGAGCCCGACGCGGCGACCTTGATGATGCGCTCACTCTCGCCGCCAGCTACATCAGGCGGACGGACGCCGAGCTAAAATGGAAAGCGCCGAGTGGAATTTGAACCTGCGCCCAATGGCAGAGGACGACGTCGATGCCGTGGTCAAAATCCAAGTGGCATCAGCGGAAATAGCACAATGGACAGCGTGCGATTATGCGAGGCTCTCCGCTAGCGGAATGACGGGATGGGTTGCCGAATTGGAAGAAGCGATCGCTGGCTTTTTGGTCGCGCGACGGATCGCCAGCGATCTTGAAATACTGAACCTCGCAGTCCGGCCAGATGCGCGCCGCCGCGGCATTGGTCATGCTCTTATCCAATTTGCATTTGCGTGGGGCAAGCAGTTCGACGCGAAGAGCACGTTTCTCGAAGTTCGCGCCTCGAATCGGGCTGCCCTGCAATTTTACAAACAGCACGGATTTGAAGAAACAGGACGCCGACCTCTGTACTACTCCAATCCCGTGGAAGATGCGCTGGTGCTCACCGCCCGCATCTCTTAGGCGGCACGCGACACCGATGCGATCCTTTGCTGCTAGAATGATCGCGTGAAGACGTACGACGTTGCGATCATCGGCGGCGGAATCATCGGCGCAACGATTGCCTTGGAACTGGCTCGCGAGAAGCTGACCGTTGTGGTCTTGGATCGTCGGCAGCCCGGACGCGAGGCGTCCTGGGCCGCTGCCGGAATGCTATCCCCGGCCCCTGATTCTTCTCGGGACGTGCCGCTCGTCCCATTGTCACGGCGAAGTCTGCAGCTTTACCCAGAGTTTGTGGCTAGCATCGAGGACGAATCGGGAAAAGCGACCGGCTACGCCCGCACCGGAGCGCTCGAGATTTTCTGTGGGGCAAAGGGTCAGGCCGATCGTGACGCTACGGTGGCCGAACATCGCCGCTTGGGGCTCTCAGCCGAACCGGTGGCCTTGGAAACGGCGAGGCAGTGGGAAACGTCAATCGGACGCTCAGCGGCCGCAGCATCGTGGTTGCCGGACGAATGCACAGTTGAGCCTCGTTTGCTGATAGACGCTGTACTAGGTGCGACGCAACATCATGGGATTGAAATCCGCTCGGATTGCGAAGTGACCGGGCTTCTGCAACTGGGTGGGCGTTGCCTGGGATTGGCCGCGCGCGGCGAGGATATTATGGCCGGCGCTGTGGTTATCGCCGCCGGTTGTTATTCGGCTCAAATTTTGGAAGCGAGTGCTCTCGCATTTTGCGCGCCCACTCGCCCTGTGCGCGGGCAGATGCTCGGCCTGCGGTCGGACAGCGTAAGGCTCCGCCGTGTGGTCCGCTCGCATCGAGCATATCTGGTGCCTCGCGGGGATGGGCGGATCGTCGCAGGCAGCACGCTTGAAGAAGTGGGTTTCAAGAAGCAAGTCACTCCAGCGGGCATCAGCCACGTGTTAGAAGGAGCGCTCGAGCTGTTTCCCTTGCTTGCCGAGGCCGAAGTGCTAGAAACGTGGTCTGGTTTACGCCCGGGTACGCCCGACGACCTTCCGATAATCGGCCCCACTGAGATCGAAGGGCTGCTGATCGCCACTGGCCACTACCGCAACGGAATTCTTCTAGCGCCGGTTACGGCAAAACTCATACGAAACTGTCTCACACGGCAGCACACCGACTTTGATTCGCGACCGTTCTCCCCGCTGCGATTCGCTCAACAAGCTCGCGCCGCGACATAGGATTCGCGCGAGGAATTTTAAGATTGGCTCAGAACGGGATTCGGCTTCGCTGGGGTTCGCGATTCGGCGGGCCCGCGAGTGCGGAGGCCTGGCCCGGCCCGGTGAATTGGACCTTATCCGCTTCCAAATAGATCGGACGCTCGATTACCGCTTCCAGGGTCGATCCGCGGGGTAACTCGGCGTCCGGGCCTCGCGTCAGCAAGACCGCTCCAAGACCGGCAACCGCTCCGATGCCGGCGCCGATCCCAACACCTTTGCCGATATTGCCGGCGGCAGCTCCGACCCCGGCGCCAATACCTGTCCCAGCTTCGGTAGATCTGATGACCGTGCCCACATCCGATGTTTTGTCGCTATCTCCGACGATCTTCCCTTCATTATTCACTTTTTCACCGCCTCCGGTCCCTGCTCCGTTGGGCATGGCATTTAGATTGACCATGTAGCCGTTGGGGAGAATCATCTCGGTAAGCTTCATCATCAATTCTCCGCGTCCCTTGACCCTTCCGGGGCGTTTCGATTCGGTGATTTCTCCGCTCACATACGAACCGGCGGGAATTACAACGTGCCCATCGACCATAACGGGGAAAATCGTCTCGAAGTAAACGGGATCGCCGGGCTTAGCGGTGCGGGTGGAAATCGCATTATGCAAAACCAGCGGAAGATGAGTGCCTGATTCCACCTCTATTTGAGCTCTCTTGGCGACGGCGTGCGGCGAAGCCTTGCTCGTAGCAGCGGAAGCCGACGAGCCTGCCGACTGCTGAGAAGGCTCGGGCGCCGAGCCGGGCGACGAAGTGGCTTGCCCATTAGCCCCCGGTGATACAGGCTCCGGTTGCTGGGCGGCCGCAGCGGCGGCAAATATTAGAGCGCAGAGGATTGGACTCGTTCGAGCCCAGCAGGTTTGATGACTTCTCATGATTCCTCCTCCAACGGCCGTTTCCCCAATGATGCCTCGCCGAATTGCGAGGATGCTGAAGGCCAATTCCCCTGATTCCAGAATCGCCGGCGAATTTCACTTCGCTTCCTCCGCCGCAGACCGGGCACATCCCCGGGTTTCCTGGCCAGTGCGTACTCCGTGCTTCATCCTACAGTACACGACTGGGCACGCAATGTGCACCGGCACGGCAAAGGCTTCCTGCCCGCCCGTTATACTGGGCGCGGGTCATCTACAGGACCGGCGGCGCCTTCATGCACTTTCGATTGCAACCATCTTTGCGCGCGAAAACCTTGGCGATCATTGTTCCAGCGCTTATCGTGCTGGTGGCCGGGCTCTACACCTTGTCCCGCATGGTCCTGGCGAGCGGGTTTTCGCACGTGGAAAGCGATTTTGCGGCGGATAACCTCTCCCGCGCTTCCAATGCGCTTTCGAACGAGATTGACAACCTCCAACACTCGGCAGCTCAAGTGGCATCGCAGGACCAGATGTCCGAATGGATCCGCCAAAGAAATACGAAGCGGATTGCCGCCGAGTTCACGCCGGGCGCCTTCGAACAGCTTCGCGTAAATTTCATCGTCGTATTGGACGCCCAAGGCGAAGAGGTTTTCTCGGAAGGTTTCGAATTGGCCGCAATGGAACCAGGGCCCGTGCCCGCGGATCTTGTTGCTTATTTGGGGCCATGGTCGCCACTTGTCACATCGACGGGCGCCACACGAGATGCGCGCGGAATCGCCATGCTCTCGTCCGGACCTGCGCTGATTGGATCGAGCGCCATAGCGCCGACCGGCTCGCGTGGTGTTCGGGCCGGCACCTTGGTTTTTGGTCGTTTTCTCGATGCGGACGAAACTGTGCGGTTGGGTCAAATGACCTACATGCCCGTGGACGTTGAACGATTTGACGCCCGCTCCATGCGGCCTGATTTTCGGCGCGCCGCCTCGGTGATTTCCGCACAAAGCCCCGTCTTCATCCACCCCGATTCCGCCGACTCACTCGGTGCATACCAGGTATTGCGCGACATTTACGGTAACCCCGCGGCGATTCTTCGCATTCTTCTTCCGCGAAACATATATCGACAGGGCCAGACCAGTTTGTTGCAAGTTCTACTGCTGCTATTGGCGGCCGGCTTTGCGTTCGGAGCGGTTACGCTTTTCTTGCTTGAGCGCTTCGTAATATCCCGCGTCGCGGGCCTCAGCGAAAATATCACCCGGATCGGCGCAAGCGGCGACCTCGGCGCCCGTCTGCGAGTCTCAGGCAACGACGAGCTTGCTCAGCTGGAAGGCACAATCAACAGCATGCTTGAGGATTTGGAGACGGTTCAAAACTCCAGGCGCCATGAACGAACTCGCCTGGCTGTAATGCTCGAGAGAGTCCCGGCCGTCCTCTGGACCACAAACGCCGATCTTGTGATTACCTCCGCGACCGGCGCCGGCTTGATCCCACTGGGGCTGCGGGAACGTCAACCTGTCGGCCTGCCGCTACTCGAGTTTTTCGACACCGACGATCGCGACTCTCCTCCCATCGCGGCTCATCGTGCGGCCCTTGTCGGCGAACCCATTGCCTGCGAAATTTCGTGGAAGGACCGGCGCTTCGAATCGCACCTTCAGCCGCTCCGCGACACTGACGGGTTTATTCAAGGCGTCATCGGAGTCGCTCTGGATATCACCGAGCGTGAACGCCTCACCGACCAATTGCGCCAATCACAGAAGATGCAAGCTATCGGCGAGCTCGCAGGAGGCGTCGCCCATGACTTCAATAATCTGCTCATGGTTGTAAAGGGCCATTCCCAGCTCCTGCTTGATCGCCTGCCCGATTCCTCGCCGCTACGACCCGGTGCGCAGCAAATCGAAAAGGCAGCCGACCGCGCGGCATCCCTTACCCGGCAACTGCTGGCCTTCAGCCGCAAACAAGTTCTCCAACCCCGCGTCTTGGACATGAATGAAGTGGTCAACGGAATGATTCGTATGTTCTCCCGCGTGATCGGAGAGAACATTGACATGGCCTTTCTGCCCGCCGCCAATCTATCGCGCGTCAAGGCCGACCCTGGGCAGATCGAGCAGGTTTTGCTGAATTTAGTTGTCAACGCAAGGGATGCCATGCCCACCGGCGGCCGGTTGACAATCGAAACGTCGAATGTCGAACTCGATCGCAGCTATGCGGCAGCTCACACCAGCGTCGAACCCGGCCATTATGTGATGCTGAGCGTCACTGACACTGGCTGCGGCATGAGCGAAGAAACCCAATCCCGCATTTTCGAGCCATTTTTCACAACCAAAGGTCCCGGCAAGGGCACCGGCCTCGGTCTTGCGACCGTCTACGGGGTTGTGAAGCAGAGTGGCGGCTACATTTACGTTTATAGCGAGATCGATCGCGGCACGACTTTCAAAATTTACCTGCCGCAAGTGATTGCCGAACTCGACAAGCTCGCGGGCGAAGCGGTTGCTCCGGGCCAGGCGCGCGGATCGGAAACCATCCTCTTTGTCGAAGACGAGCAGAGTGTGCGCGAACTCGTGCAGCAGTACCTGAGCGCAACTGGCTACACTGTGCTTGAGGCCCCCGACGGAGCGCGAGCCCTAAAGATCGCCGAGGGGCACGCCGAGCCGATTCACCTGTTGATCACAGACGTAGTGATGCCTCATCTTAGCGGTCCCGATCTGGCAACGCAGTTGGCAGCCTCGCGCCCCGGCCTGAAGGTCCTGTTCATCTCCGGTTACACCGACGATACCGTTTTCCGCCACGGCGTGCTCGAGGGCGGCGTTGCGTTTTTGCAAAAGCCCTTCAACCTAAAGGCCCTCGCGGCCAAGATTCGGGAAATGCTGGATGGAGAGGCCGTGGGGGCCATGAGCGGCGTGAAGTCCGAAGAAGTTTAGGTGTCCGGCTTCTCCGCCCCAAGTCCCCGGTCCTTTGGAATTTGCGCCTTCGCGCTATATCAAGAAAACAGTCTGCCCGCTCAGATCAAATCGCTTGCGGCACCGAATGTTGCGGCACGCAACCATGTTGTCAATGCGCACCATATACGAGCGCGCTTTGGCGAATTGCTTTCTATCTTCCTCGTTGGCCCCACCGGGAGGCTGGGCTTTCTTCGTCCGAACCATCCAGCGCACCGGAAATGTGCCCTCTTGCCGGCAGTGAGGACACACCATCGGTATCTGCTTAGTTTCTTCCTTCTCGTCGTAGAAACGCTTCTCGTCCATGTGCCCCCGCACTATCAATTCTGCCGATTCGATCGCACTCGCTCAAGCCTCTAGTGCAATCCGTCCAAGGTCACAAACCTAAATCCGGCATCTTTCCACCTCGGAAGCCAATATTCCACCGCAGCAACCGTGTGATTGCGGTCTCCATTCACCACTCGATGATCGCCGTCATGCAGAAGGACAATATCGCCTCCGCGCACCCGGCGCAACCGCTGGGCTACCCCCTCGGTGGGCTGTGGCTTCCAGTCTCGCGCCCACCGCGACCACATCACCACCCCGCGATCGCCCCGCTTTCGCACGATCCCGCCAAGCATCGGGCTCCGGAAGCCAAATGGGGGACGCACCCAGCGCGACTTTTCCCCCGTCGCCACCTCGATTGCATCGTCGCAGCGATTCAACTCCTCCGCAATTCTTGCCCGCGAAAGAAACGTTAGCGTCGCGTGGGTATTCGTGTGATTTCCCGCCGTGTGCCCACGCGTCGCAATTTCTCGCGCAAGTGAGGGCTCAGCGCGCACCCATTCCCCGATTAGAAAAAACGTCGCTTGTACGTCGTGACGGTCCAGCAAGTCCAGCAGCCGCGGAGTGACCGCGGGATTCGGGCCATCGTCAAAGGTGAGCGCGATGGTGGAATCGCTGCCAGTCGTCCGAATCGTGGCGCCGAATAACTCCGAAGAGGGAGCAGCCGCGGCCCAGGCAAATATTCCGCCCGTCGCGCAAACTCCACCGCAGGCCGCTAACGCAGGAATCTCGTGCATCGCCTACGAATTTTCGCACCGCCGCACACAAAACGCTACAGAATGGGATTCGCTCTCGTCGTTTGATACCATTCGCGCAACACCGAGCCGCGAATGCCCCTTCATTCGACACCCGAAACCAAATTCCCTGCGTGGGTCCGCTGGGCGGCGCTGTTGTGGCTCGCGATCTGGATTCCGGTGTACTGGCGAACATGGGGCGCGTCGAATTTTCTGCACCTCTGCGATATCGCTGTGATCTTGGCCTGCCTGGGCCTATGGTTTAACAGCGCCCTCTTGATTTCAAGCCAGGCGGTTGCATCGCTTCTCACTGATGCGGCATGGGTGATCGTAGCCGGATCGAAACTACTTCTCACGCGTCCGCTGGTTCTGGGAACCGAGAGTTTTTTCGATCCCCATTACGCATTATGGATACGACTCCTTTCGCTTTATCACCTGGTGATGCCGCCGCTGCTGCTCTGGGCGGCATATCGCCTGGGCTACGACCGGCGCGGCTGGCTGCTTCAATCGGCGATCGCGCTTCCAGCCTTCGTCGCCGCACGATTCACATCTCCCGCCGACAACATCAACTTCGCCTTCATCGACCCATTTTTTCATAAGCAGATTGGGCCCGCTCCGGTTCACGTTATCTTGAGCTGGTTATTCATGGTCGTCGTCGCCTATCTTCCCGTGCATGTGCTGCTGAAACGTGCCGTCCGCCCGCCTATCAACGGCGAATCTGTTGCCGGCTCTTCCCGAAATTGCGGAGGCATATTTCATTCGCGGTCGTGATAAGGATGCAGAAGTATTGCGATCGTCAGAGGAAATCGGTAGCGCACAACACTTGCGTCGTAATCTCAGCCAAACCGTGATGAGAGTATTAGCCGGCCGATTCGGGCGCGGCCGGAACACTTTCTTGCACGATTGGAGTGGTTGGCGGGGTAATTGTGCGTTGCGAAGGCTTTGCAGGTAGGCGGATGTGAAATGATGTGCCCACGCCCGCTTCGCTTTCCACTGAAATGCGCCCGCCATGATTGCTGACCACTGCCTGCACGATCGCCAACCCCAGCCCGGTGCCGTGCTGCTTCGTAGTGTAGTACGGAGTGAACAAACGCTCGCATTCCTGCGGCGTCAATCCAGTTCCGGTGTCGGAAACTTCCAGTTCCACAGCGTCGTTCGCGCGGGTTGTGCGCAGCATCAGAACACCGCCGCCCGGCATTGCATCCATGGCGTTCAGTATCAAGTTATCGAGCGCTCGGCGCAGAAGAGCTGCGTCTGCCTGAATCGAAGGAAGGTTCTCTTCCAAGTGCAGCTCGGGCGTGATCGGCGGCCTGCCGATCGCCCCAAATTCCCCCTCGTATCCTTTGACGATTCCGCGCACGAGCTCGTTCAGATCCACTGCCGCTAGTTCCGCCTGTGGCAACGACCCAAACTCGCGGAACTTCCCGACGATTGCTTCGAGCTTTGCAATTTCCGAGAGCAGTTCGGCCACCTGAGTGCGAGATGCCTCGTTTGACTGGTCGGGACTCTGTTCTTGGCTACGCTGAACGTTTTCCGCATCGGTTTGAAGCGCCAGCAGCGGATTCTTTAGCTCGTCAGCGAGACGCCGCGCGAGCTCCCGCCATGAGGCGGCGCGCTCCATCTGCAACAGAAGATCGCGCTGGTCGCCCAACCGTGCGGTCATGCGGTTGAAAGCCAGCGCTAGCTGACCGATTTCGTGGCTCCCGCTAACATTCGCATGTGTACTTAAGTTCCCTTCCGATGCGTCGCGGACGCAGGCCTCCAGCTTCCTTATCGGACTTGTCACCGTTGCCGCGCCCCACCAGCTGAGGACTAGCCCGAATAGCAAACCTGCCGCGACAACCTCCGCTGTCAGCAAAAGCAGCCGCCGCTCGGCCCAGGCAGCTTCGCGCTGCGCACTTCCCACCAGCAGCACGCCGAGCACTTCGCCCTGTCGTCCCAACAGCGGCATGGCCTGAAAAGTTTCGGCACTCGCGGCGTCCGGTGTCCAGGCTATGCGAAACGTCTGCCTGCCCGGATGCTGCCGCTGCTGCTCGATCGCAACCGCAAGCCGCTCACCCTGGGGTATAGGCCCCGATTCGCCAATCAAATTCGCCGCCTCGAAGTTCGGATCGAGGTTCAGATATAGTAGCGCGCGCATGCCCGCGGGCAATACCAGCCCCGATAAGAGACCCTTTCCTACGCGCGCTCCGCCAAAAATGTAAAGATCCTTGTCTCCCACGCGTACCGTCGAAACGGACATCAGGCCCAGCGCCGGACCGTCCTGCGTATCTACTCTCGCAAGGAACGCGCCCCGAGCCGCCCAATCTTGCGGCTGCACTAACCAGTCCATTTTTGTGCCGAAGTGCGAGGGCCACTCGTTGGAGGAAATAATCGACCCGTCGCTCGAGACCAAATCGAGAAAATCGAGTTGGTGAGCCTGCGAAACCCCACGCGCATCGTTCACGTAGACCGAAACGTCCGCTTGCGGACGGCTGAGCTCGATCGCCATGCGCACGGTGGCCTCCGCGTCTGCGATGGCCTGCACCTGATGAGCGACATCTTGCCCGCGCCGTTCGAACTCACGCTGGAATTGCGCCAGCAGCGCTTCGCTATGACGCCGATTTGACTCGTCAAGCGTCCGGCGCGTCAGAATGATTACGCCTGCAGCTATCGCCCCCACGGAAAGCAGGAGCGCCACCATGAAAAGCACGAACAGCTTGGTGCGAAACGTCACCGCAAATTCCCCTCAGCCACAGCTTCACCGAAGGCTTGACTTCCTCCCTTTTTCTTCGCCTAGCGGTTCGCCCCGCATCATATCCCAACGCAACCTTCAGCGAACTGGAGATTTGCGCCCTCTGCGCTCTGTTGCGAACATTGCGAAGCGATTTGGAGCACGCCAAGATTCCGAATCCGCGCCGGCGAATACGATAAAATGCGCGGGCGTTCCCGGGAGCGGCCCGGCAGCACGGATGCCGCGAATCCGATGAATCGATACCTGCGACTAGCGGCCCCTCTTCTGATACTCGCCTGCGGACTATCCACTGGAGGCCAGCGTGCTACGCGCAACCGCCGCTCGCAGAGAAAATCCGCCGCTCCCGCGCCTCCCGTGGAAAACACTCAACACGTCGACGCTATCCGCCTGAACAATTTGGGGATGGCCTTGATGGATCGCCATCAGTTTGCCGAGGCACTTGGGAAATTTCAGACGGCATGCGTGATGAATCCGGCCTCCGATACCGGCTGCCTGAACATGGGCATCGCTTTTTTGAACATGCGGCAGTTCGAAGACGCCCAACGCGTGCTCGCCAAATCCGCCGAGCTTGATCCTAAAAGTCCGCGCGCCTGGTTCGATTTGGGTTTACTCGAAATCGCGACGGGGAATCCACAAGGCGCCGCTCCAGATTTTGAAAAGGTTGCCGCGATTGATCCTAACGATCCGGATACTCAGTATTTCATCGGATACTTAGCGTCCCAAAGGCAACAGTACGACGTAGCCGCGACCGCCTTCGAGCGTGCCATTGCCGTCGATCCCTTCCACGCCTCCGCGCAGGGGGGATTAGCTGACGCCGAGCAGTACTTGGGCGACACAGATGGCGCGAAAGAGCATCGGCAGCGCTTTCAGCAAATCGTTTCGGAGCGCCTCGGCAAGCCGATTCGCCTCATATACGGCGAAGAAGGAAAATATTCTCTGGCTCGGGAAATGAGTGAGCCCGAGCCGGTGCCGCCCGCCATCGCCGTCCATTTCGTCAACGTCACTTCTATTGCCGGATTGACATTCCAGACGGCAACCAGTCGCGAGATCAGGCGCCGAGCCAACCAAGGCAGGCGCCCAGCCCTCCGAGCAAACGCTACCGAGGAAGGGTCGGAAACGCTCGCGCATTTCCTCGGCAGCGGCGCATGTGTGTTTGATTATGACGGCGATGGCCATCCGGATATTTTCCTGCCCGACTCGGACGGCAAGGGCCATCTGGCGCTCTATCGCAACACCGGTAAAGGAAAATTCCAGAATGTCACGAAAGCGGCCGGGCTTGGTTTTCAGGGTGAAGGAATGGCCTGCGCCGTGGGCGATTACGACAATGACGGCCATCCCGATCTCGCCATCACCTCCGGCGACGGAGTCATACTCTTTCACAACGAAGGAAATGGCACGTTCAAGGATGTCACCGAAGAGGCAGGGCTCCGGCAGGGTGAACCCGCGAACGCACTCGCTCTCGGTGTAACCTTCGTTGACTGCGACGGCGATGGCGATCTCGATCTCTACGTCACGCGATTCAACAACTTCCCTTTCCCGCATCCCGCCCAGCCATTTGCATTTGCTGATGATGCCGCGCCGCCCGGAAACGTTCTCTGGCGCAACCAAGGCGACGGCCATTTCGTCGATGCAACAAAGGACCTAGGACTCGAAGGCAGTGGCGCATCAGTTGACGCGCTCGGAATTAATCTGCACAACCACAGCGCGACCAGCTTCGTATTAACTGCCTGGCAGAAATTTCCATCCGTGCTCGTAAATGGGCTCGACGGCAAATTTCACGATACAAACCCATGGGCCATCAGTATGCCGGGCCCCACAGTCGGTCTTGCGGCCCTCGACTTCGATGGCGACGGCCGGATGGACTTGGCTTTCACCCATTGGGCTCCGCCAGGCCTCACCATTTGGCATAGCGTTGGCGACAGATCGTTCGAACGCGTTCCGCTCGTGGGCCCCGACTGGATGCGTGGATGGGGAATCGCGGCGCTCGATTATGACAATGACGGCTGGGTTGACTTGGTTGCCGTCGGCGAAACCTTTGCCGGCGAAGGACGAATCGTTCTCCTGCGCAATGAAGGCGCGGCAGGCTTCCGCGACGTCACGCATGAAACTGGGCTGGACAAAATCGTGCTCCACAATCCACGCAGCGTGATCGCCTTTGACTACGACGGCGATGGCACTCCCGATTTGCTGATTACGCAGAATAATTTGCCGCCCGTGCTGCTGAAGAACGTAGGCGGCGATAAGAATAACTGGGTGAAGATTGCCGCTGTCGGCGACGCGGACAATTCCATGGGAATTGGCGCCACCGTCGAAATCTTTTCGGGCTCGCGGCGCCAGACTTGGCAGATTGCCGGAGCAACTGGATACCTTAGCCAGGGGCCGCCAGAGATTCTTGCCGGACTCGGCATGAATAGCTTGGCCGACGTCGTAAAACTGCATTGGCCTTCCGGGCTGCTGCAGGACGAAATTCAGATCCCCGCCGACGTTCGTACCCCCATCGCGGAAACCGATCGGGCCGAAAATCCGCGCTAAATTTATTCGGAAGAGGTTGCACTCGATCTCGGTGGAAGCACGGGCCTTTCAGGCCCGCGAAAACAACGCCACTTGAATTGTGGCTTTTAGCCATGGTCGGCTCGGACTGACCGGCAAAGCCCGCTTACGCCGGGGTTAAGCCGTTTCCCAGCGGGGCGCAGTAGGCAATTTTCACGTGCACTGGCCTCCGCACCGTGGACGATTTTTCTTTACACCAACAACCACTTGCGCGATTTAAGCCTGCGGTGTAAAGATTCTGTCTGTATCCTCGGACTACGCCCTGCCGCCCGTCGGACTAGCAGTTTCCTCGGATTCCGATTTGCCTCGACGCTTTACCGGGAAGATGCGCGCCACCGCAATCACTGAAGCTTCGCGTATTCGGCCTTGGCTTCCTTGAAAATGGGAACGTCCGGATCAGCGTCTTTCCACAACGCAAGAAAATCCTGGTAAGCGGCTGCCGCTTTCCCTTTGTCGCCTGAGAGCGCGTAGGCGCGGCCGAGTCCGAGGTGCGCCAGCGCGCCGATCGGCTCGTTTCTAACGATTCCAGGGTGATCGAGTATCTTCTGGAACTCGCCCGCGGCGGATGCGCCTTGCTTGGCGGCTAAGTATGCCTGTCCGCGCAAATAAACCGGGCCCAGGGTAAATGGTCTATCTCCGAGCTCGTACGGGGCGGCCGGCGAAAGCCCCTGAACCGCTTTTCCGGGGTTGCCGCTATCAAGAGCAACAGCTGCGCGGATCATTGGCAGATCCTGGGTTTGTACGAACGTGTCTTCCGGAAAACGCTTTTCCAAGTCATCGGCAATCCGGGTAGCTCGGTTGGAGTCACCGGCTAGGGCCAGCGTGATCGCGGAAAGTCCGGACACGTCTCTGCCGTTGGAGAGTTGCAGTGCTGCGTTCGCCTCCTGTTTCGCGAAACTCTTGTTGCCCACCAGCCCGTCTTGCACCGCGCCTTCCGCCTCTGTGGCAGCCGCCGTCTCTCTCTCATCGACACGGAACGAATCAACCGCGTGTTGCGAGAGTTCGCGCGCCTTCGCGAATTGCCCGTTGTATCTGGCGGTTTCGGCTTCAATAAAGGATGCGACTCCGTCGTAAAACGGCTTCCCTATTAGACTGGCGATTTCGCGGTCGGCCGCAGCCATATCGTGCTGCACGAAATCAAGTTGGTATAGGTGCGTGTGGATTGTAGGGGAATCAAGGTTACGTTCGCGGGCCTCTTGTGCCGTGGCCCTGGCTTCGTCCAAACGGTTGGCGCAAAAATATGCGCCTACCAGGATCTCATAACCCTCAGTGCGATCCAGCTTGATTGCCTCCTGGGCGTAGTGCAACGCTTGGTCATAATCCCCAAGACCTCCATAGGTGATCGCCAGGTTATTAAGCGGGATGAAATCGCGCGGGTAGGTCTGGGTCCACAATTCGTACGTTTTGCGCGAGGCTTCCAGGTCGCCCGTTACATAATCCTGGTAGTGCGACGCGATGTAGAGCTTCTCCCACTCGCTCACCCGGTCGCGAAGCTCGTAGGCTTTTCGTGTGTTCTCCGCCGCCAGGGCAGTTTGGCCTAAGTTGCTGTACGCCGTCCCCATCCGCGCGTAAGCCATGGCAAAGTTAGGATCGAGGCTGATGGCGCGCCGGTACAACTCGATCGACCCTGGGTAATCGTCCTTAATTGTTCGCTGAAGACCCAGCGTGTAAGCCTGCAATGCCTCCAGTGAGCCGGTCGTCACGCTCTCGGGTGGCGCATCGTATTTCTGCACGGACGCAAGCGACTCGCCCAGCCTCTGCCGCATCTTTGTCGCAGCTCCGCCGAGCGCAGCCAGTACCTGCTCCTTGCCGTCGGCCGTGGTCTGTTCTTCCGCAAGCAAATCGCCGCTATGGCAATTCACCGCCTTCAGATCGAGCACGTACTGGCTGCCCAGGCTCGAAATCGACCCTTCGATGGTCGCCGCGCTCGCAGTGCGCTGGCAGAGGTCGCGGGCCAGCTCATGGGTCAGCCGCGCGTCCTTCGACTGTGCCATCAACGAGAGCGTCTCCGCGATGCGTTCGTCGGAAAGCAAGCTCAAAAATGGAGATTGCCCCAGCTGCGCGGAAAGCCCCTGCCGCAACGTGCCATCGAAAACGGAATCTCCGGTGGTATTGGTGAAGTCAGCAAGCACCACGGTATCTTTGTCGGTGAGCTTCGCCGCATGCGAATGCAAGAAAAAGAAGCCGCCCGCACTGGCTCCCAAAAGTATAAGAGCTCCAATGGCAATGGCAGCCGCGCCGAACTTCCGCCGTTTTGGATCGCCCGCAGCCTCCGCTGAACTTGCCAACAGCGCGGGCGCACGCATATTGCCTGAGCCAGCGTCGTCGCGTGGCGCGAACACGCTCGCCCGCGAACTCTCTGCTGCGCCAGCGCGCAATTCCGGCTGAACCTTCACGTCCTGAACAGGCGGCGCACTCACCTCTTCGCTGTGTACCACCGCCGCGCGGCCCGAATCCGTGTCGCGTTTCAGCCGCATCAGCTCGGATTTCATCTCAGAAGCGTGCTGGTAGCGCAGATCGCGATCCTTCTCCAGCGCCCGATTGATGATGTCTTCAAACTTAGGCGGCAAATCAGGGTTGAGCCTGACAGGTGGAACCGGCGCCCGATTCAAAATGGCCTCGAAGATCACTCCCGAAGTCTCGCCTCGATACGGCAGCGCGCCAGTCACCATTTCATACAGCACCACTCCGAACGAAAACAGATCGGTGCGCGAATCCAGCTCCTTGCCTCGCACCTGCTCCGGCGACATATAGGCCACGGTGCCTAGCGCGGTCCCGGGGCTTGTCAGATTGTCCTCCGCGATCGCAGTGGTGGCCGTCGACGACGCGCCCACCGGCAGCGCCGCGCGTTCGCCGTATTTCACCTTGGCCAAGCCAAAGTCGAGAATCTTCGCGTGCCCGCGCTTGGTAACGAAGATGTTTGCCGGCTTGATGTCCCGATGCACGATGCCCTCAGCGTGAGCGGCATCGAGCCCATCCGCGATTTGAGTTCCCAGAGAAAGCACCGTTTCTAGTTCCAGGGGCTGCCCGGCGATGTAGTGCTTCAACGTGAACCCGTCCAGAAATTCCATCACGATGTAGGCTTCTTCAGCCTGTTCGCCGATGTCGTAAATCGTGCAGATATTGGGGTGATTCAACGCGGATGCGGCCTGCGCTTCGCGAAGAAAGCGAGCCAACGCCTGTGAATCGCGGGCCACCTCTTTTGGCAGGAACTTCAGAGCGACGAAACGGTGAAGCCGCGTGTCTTCCGCCTTGTAGACGACACCCATCCCGCCGCCGCCAAGCTTTTCTATGATCCGGTAATGGGAGATCGTCTCGCCGATCATGTGGATCGCAGGGTAACTTGCGTAATGTTAGGGGCAGACGCGAAGCGAAGTCAAAGCCTTCGTGGCTGGCGGAGCCGCAGCCATCGCGAGCCGCGGAATCTCGCACCGTGCTCAGCTGTGCTTCGCACCTAATCGACGGTAGAGCCGAGTAAGATCTGACGCAACTCCTAGAAAATGAAGGCCCGGCGCACACTCTACCCGTCACATTCTCCGCGAACCCCAATCAAGCACCAGCTCAGGAAGTGCGCGCGATGCGAGAACGAAATCGCTCTGTGCTAGTTGCACTGGACCGTGGCTATCGCTTGGCCGCAGCCGCCGACGCGGCGACAGGCTTATACCCGGTCGTGGACGCCTTCTTGGCCGCCTCCACGGCTTCTTCCGCGGTGAGCAGCGGCGTGGTCTTGACAGCTCTGCAACTGCCGCCGGCGGCTGCAGCGATGGCGATTGCGGCAGCATCCACGCTGGTGGGGAGCTCTGCGATCAGTATCGTATCGAAGTCGCCAAACGCCGCCCAGCCACCGACCAGCTTTCCGCCCAGCCTTTCAATTGCCGGACGAACTGCTTCGATGCGGCTCTGCGGGTTCTTGACCATCGCTTGCCAGGCTTCGGAAGTGTAAGCAGCTTGTATCAGGTAGTGCGGCATGCGCCCTCCTTTGCAGCGGAAATTTGCGGTCACTCTGACAGACGACCGCCCCGAAGTCAAACGCAGTAAACGCACTCACGTTTATCCGACGGGCTCCCGCTGAAAGCCTCCGATTGTGCCCTGCGAACTTGCTTGCGGCGCTGTAAGCATGATAATTTCGGCACGTGGCAGCTGTTGATTCTCCAGCCGACCATGTCCTCCTTGAATTCCACCAACTCAAATCTGTATATGCCCGCTACGGAGCCGCATCGAGCGAAAGATGCGAGCGAGCCGTATTTTTGGCGCGTCGAGGGCAGTCTCCTCAATTTAACGGCCGTCCGGCCCGTAGCCTTTTTCACTTGGAACGCGCAGACGTTCACTGAGCGGTGGGCGCGGCGCGGCCTGATGGGCATGATGGCCGTCACGCGGCCGCTGCTCTACACGGCCGACCGCGTGTTCGCCACTCGGGTAATGCACGCGGTACTGCGCGGCGAAAGCCGCGACCGGCTCGATCTGCTTGGCGAGGAATTCTTCCACTATTTTCTGAAGCCCCACTTGAAAACTCGCGGCGTGGAAAAGCTTCGCGAATTTACCGAATCCGGCGCGGACGTAGTGCTGGTCAGCCAGGGACTGGATCACATCATGCGTCCGCTGGCGAATTATCTCGGCGTTCGCCGCATTCTCTCGAACCGCCTCGATTTTCGAGACGGCATCGCTACGGGACGTTTGCTCGATCCCGTAATTCGGCCGCGCGGTCCCTTCGCCAAACTTCGATCCGACGATCGCCCGGACGGCCGTGTAGCTCGTGAACAATTACTATGGGATCTGGGCTTCGGAAGAAAGCCAGACGCGCTGGACGCCACCATACGCCCCGCGGAGCGCACGCCGCCGCGCGTAACCCTGCCGGTGGTCCACTTCGACTCTCGCGACAAAAGTGCGCTTCTTTCTGTGCGGCGCGCCTTGCTCGGAAAACGGATTCTGCTGATCGGCGCCACCGGGTTCATAGGGAAAGTGTGGCTCGCGAATTTGCTCACGGAACTGCCGGAGATCGGCCGTGTTTACCTCCTGATTCGCGGCCACCACACCGCCACTGCGCTCGAGCGGTTCGAGCGCATCGTTTCCGAGTCGCCGGTATTCGAAAAACTGGCGGCACGCCACGGCGACGGGTTCGCCGACTTCCTTCGTGAGCGTGTCGAAGTGCTCAGCGGAGACGCAAGCGAGCCTGGCCTTGGGCTTCCCGTCGAAGAACGCCAGCGCCTCGCGCGTTCGCTCGACCTGATCGTGAACAGCTCGGGCCTCACCGATTTCAATCCCGATCTGCGCGACGCGCTGAAAATGAATGTCCGCGCAATATCCTACCTGCTCGATTTTCTGCGTGGCTGCGATCACGCGGGCCTCCTTCACCTTTCCACTTGCTACGCCGTCGGACAGCGCGACGGCCGAATCGTCGAGGATTTACCTAAGGATTACACTCCGATCGGCCTGCCCGATTTCGACGCGGAAAAGGAGTTGGACGCGCTCGAAAATCTAGTCCGCGAGCTCGAGGCGCGGGCGGATTCCGCCGATGTGACCGGGGAGCTTCGTCGCCAGGCTCGGGAAAAGCGGCACGCCGCCAAGGAACTTCACGGCGCCGCGCTGGAGAATCAGATTCGCAAAAATCGCGTCCGCTGGCTTCGTCAGGCGCTCGTGGATGCGGGTATGAAACGCGCGAATGAACTTGGCTGGCCCAACACCTACACATTCACAAAGAGCCTGTCTGAATCGTTGATACGAAATGTTCTGGACGCTTCCCCACATGCGGCTGTCGCCGTGGTGCGTCCGTCAATCGTGGAATCGTCGGTTGAAAAACCATTCTTGGGATGGAACGAAGGAGTGAACACCTCCGCTTCGCTTTCCTACTTACTGGGGACATTTTTCCGGCAATTGCCGACCAATGCGAGCAAATGCCTCGATCTTATTCCGGTCGATCTAGTTTGCCGCGGGATGATCCTGATCTCGGCGGCGGTGGTTGAGCGGAGGCACGAGCGCATGTACCAACTGGCCACTTCCGTTGCGAATCCCTGCGACATGCGGCGATCGATCGAGTTGACCGGGCTGGGACACCGCAAGTATTACCGTTCGCAGAACGGCTTCCAGCATCGACTGCGGTCGAAATTCGATGCTATTCCGGTGTCCAAGGCGCGCTATGAAAAGCTGTCCGCGCCGGCGCAAAAAATCATCGTGCAGGCCATCAACCGCAGCGTCGAGCCAATACCGTTCGTGCGTCCGCCCCTCGCCAGGCAGGAGCGCGAGTTGGAAAAAGTCATAAAGTTGATCGCGCTTTTCGAGCCGTTCATTCTGCACAATGATCACGTCTTCGAGGCCATCAACGTGGAAAGATTGAGCGCAGCCCTGCCCGCCGACGAACGCGGCGCCTTCGGCTATGATGCGCGGTCTATCGACTGGTGGGACTACTGGATCAACGTCCACATTCCGGCGCTACGCAAGTGGTGCTATCCTCTGATCGAAGGGCGTCAGCCGGAAAACGGCCCGCGGCGCAATGTCGGCTTTATCAGCCGCACTGCCGCAGAGACGGCGGGCTAACCGCGCGATTCCCGGCAACGATTCCCTCACAACCGAAAACGTGCCTATTTTTCTGACTGGCTCGACCGGCTACATCGGCGCCCATGTTGCGGCAAATCTCCTCGCCGCACAGGGGCAGACGCTGAACGTGTTGGTTCGAGCGCGCGATTTGCAGGAAGCGCGCGGCCGCTTGTGGCATGCCCTCCAGCTTCATATGGACCTGCCGCAATTCGAAGAATCCATGGACTCGCGCGTTCGTATTTTCCTGGGCGACCTCACCACCGAGCATTTTGGCCTCGCCAATGACGACTACGTCAAACTTGTCCGCTCCACGGATTCGGTGATTCATTGTGCCGCATCCCTGAATCGCAAATCCGAAAAAAGCTGCCTGAACGTCAACTTGCGCGGCACTCTCGAAGTGATCCAGCTCGCCGCGCGCGCCCGCGACGATCACGGGCTGCGCCGCTTTAGCCACGTCAGCACGGTCGCGGTCGCAGGCCATCGCGCGAGTGAAATCGTCCAAGAGGATGAGGCCATCGACTGGAACCGCTCGGATTACGATCCCTACGCGCGAACCAAAAAATTCTGCGAGCACATGCTCCGTCAATTGCTGGCCGATGTGCCGCGCACCATTTTTCGTCCCAGCATCGTTCTCGGCGATAGCCGCCGCCCGGAGACAAACCAGTTCGACATGGTTCGCGCATTCGTATTTCTGGCGGGTCTTCCCGCGCTTCCCTTTCGCGCCACGGACAAAGTGGATATCGTCCCCGTGGATTACGTCGCCGGCGCAATTTCAACGCTGCACCAGCGGGATAATCCGATGCACGAGATTTACCATCTCTCGTCCGGCACGGATTCAGAAACATTTCAGGAACTGACCGACGCGCTCGCGAAAGCTCAAGGCAAGCGCGGCCCCGTTTACGTGCCGAGTCTCGAAAAGTCTTCCACCAAGGTTGTGAACGCCTTGGCAGGTCGCGCCGGAAAAATTGGCGGCCTTGCCACGCTAATGAAAGTTTTTTTGCCATACCTCGTATGGAACACCGTGTTCGATAATCGCCGCGTGGCAGCTGAAATGGGCGAGCGCCCCGCTCCCTTTTCGCGATACTGCTACGATTTGCTACGTTTCAGCCGCGAGAATAAATTCCAATATCCCTATCGCGACTTGCCCACCCCAACCGGCCACGATCGTGGTCTCGCTGCCGCACAATCGCCAACCGCCGCACGAGGCTCCCTGCCATGATGGATTTGATTCTAGAAGGCTGGGTGAGCGGCCTCATCGAATTCAATAAGCTCGGCTGGATGCTTGGCGCCAGCCAGCCGTGGAAGCCGGGCGAGAAGCTGCGCCTGCTGTGCGCCGGTTACAACGGAATGCGCAACACCGGTTCCGATCTGCGCGTCGAGGAAATCCTCCGGCAGATTCGGCGAATCCTGGAACCGGAAAACATCGAGCTCAGCGTGATGACGCAGAATTTCGACCTCACGCGCGGATATTTTGGCGACGCGCGCCAGGTTCACCTCCCCGACGTGTTCCCTCCTTTCTTGCATGACGAAGTCGGAAAGAGCCACGGAGTGGTCGCGTGCGAAGGCTCAATGTTCAAAAGCAAGTTCGCCAATGCGCTCACCGCCATGATGATCGGCTCGTTGGGAATTGCCTCTGTCCAAAATAAGCTGAGCGTGGCCTACGGCGCGGAAGCCGGCCAAATGGACGCCGCTTTGCAAAAAATGTGCCGCCGCTATTGCGGCGATTCACTCGTAATTACTCGCAACGTCGAATCGCAGGAGCTGCTCGGTAAACTCGGCGTCGCCACGGAACTCGGTACCGATACTGCATGGACCTTTGAACCGCTTCCCCCGGAATTTGGACGGAAAGCCTTGCGCGCGCTGGGTTGGGATGGCGCGACGCCGATCCTCGCAGTGTGCCCAATCAATCCGTTTTTCTGGCCCGTGGGCGCCTCTCTCGCAAAGTGGCTCGCCCACTCGATCGGCGGCGCCTATGCGAAAAGCTACTACCGCACCATCTATTTCCACAAATCGGGGCCCAAGGTGGATGCAGCTTACGACAAATATCTCGGCGCGATGGCCGAAGGCGTCCGCCGCTACCGCGAACGGCGCAGGGTATTTCCAGTCCTCGTCGCAATGGAGATGCTCGATAAAGACGCCTGCGAGCGGATCGCGGAAAAACTCGGCGGCGCGCCGATCGTTTCGTCCGACCAATTCAACATGTACGAAATGGTGAGCATGCTCCGCGAATGCGAGCGCATGCTGTCCTCGCGCTTTCACGCCATCGTCAGCTCGATGCCGGCGGGCGTGGTCTCGGCGGGCGTTACCATGGACGAGCGCATCCGCAATTTGATGCGCGAGCGCGGCCACGAACACTTGCTCATGAAAGTAGATGAACCCGGTCTCGCCGATAAGATTGTAACCGCCCTGTCCGCGCTCGATGCCGAAGCAGACGAAATTCGCTGCGCCATGATGCGCACTGTCGCGCGCAACCTCCAGTTAATGGCGCGCATGGGCATGTATTTCGAGGCGCAGGTTGCGCGTCAGTATCCCGAATTTCCGATTCGCCGTGGTGTGTTGGGCTCGGAGGATTATCTTCCGCCGCTTGGTCCCGCCTTGTGCGAACTCCTCGAAGTGCATAGCGGAGCGATGGTCGCGTGACATTTCTCGAAACGATCTTTGCGCGCCTTGAGCGAGCGCCGGGAACTGCCGTACTCGCCGAAATTCGCGATGGAAAAACCGTCTCGGCAACCGGCGGGGAACTCGTGGCGCTCGTTGCACAAGCGCGAGGTTTTTTGCGTGCGCGCGGGTTAAAACCCGGCGACCGCTGCGCGATTTGGGGGCCCAATAGCATTCACTGGGTCGCGCTCGATCTGGCGATCATGGCGGAAGGCATCATCGCCGTCCCACTCGACCCCCGCCAGGTTCCTGCGGAGATTTCCGCCGCGATTTCCGACTGCACACCGTCGCTCGTTTGCTGCGCCGACTCAACGATGGCCGCGCAGCTTCAAGCGGCGAGCGCCACTGCGCCAGCCGTGGCGCTCTTCAACGATATTTTCTCAACAGAGGCCACCGTCGCGGAGCCGCCTGTTCGTCACACCGACCACGACGCGGTTACGATCGTCTACACCTCGGGAACGTCCGGCGAATCGAAGGGCGTTGTCCTGAATGCGAGCAATATTTTGTTTGTGATCGGATGCACCAACGCTCGTTTGGACCAACTGATGGGCGCGCGGAAAGAACCGGATCGAGTTTTCCAATATGCGCCTTTCTGCTTCGCCGCGGCGCGAATCTTGCTGTTCACTTCCCTTTCGCGTAACACCATGCTGACCCTTTCAACCGACCTCACAAGGATTTCCGAAGAGTTGAAGCTGGCCGCGCCGAATTACTTCGTGAACGTGCCGCTGTTCCTCGAGCGCGTTCGACGAAAAATTGAGGAATCGATTTTAACGCGAGGCGCATTCCCGGCAGCTCTTTTCAAGCGAGCGCAGCAAGCCTACATGCGGCGCTACCGCAAGCAGACGAATTTCGTTGATGGACTTTGGTGGGCAGCAGCAAATGTCGTTCTTTTCCCCGCCATTCGAAAAAATATCGGACCTAACCTGAAAGCCCTCATCTGTGGTTCAGCCCCGATATCGGTGGAGACGCAGCTCTTCTTCATGATGCTGGGCATTCCTGTGCTGCAAGTTTACGGCCTCACGGAGACCACCGCGATCTGTACGATGGACGACCCGCTCCACTTCGAGCCCGGACGCGTCGGCCCGGCCATTCCCGGCGTCGAAATAGTCCTGTCCGATAACGAAGAGATCCTTGTGCGCGGACCAAATGTTTTCCCAGGCTATTGGCAGCGGCCTGCGGAAACTGCAAAGGCCCTCGCCGGCGGATGGTTCCACACGGGAGATCAAGGTGAAGTCGACGAGCAAGGCAAC
Source organism: uncultured Acidobacteriota bacterium (assembly GCA_963823145.1). Classification (GTDB taxonomy): domain Bacteria; phylum Acidobacteriota; class Terriglobia; order Acidiferrales; family UBA7541; genus Palsa-295. The sequence continues at coordinate 146,509 of CAWGJZ010000008.1, read as the reverse complement.
TGGCGTATCACCGGACGCCTGAAAAATCTTATCGTCCTCGATTCCGGGCACAATGTGGCGCCGGAACCCCTGGAGGATGCAATTGCCGCGCGCGTGCCGGAAGCGCAGCACGTGATTCTCGTTGGCAATCGGCGCAGTTCCCTCGCAGCTCTCCTCGCCGCGTCGGGAACCAACGGCAACAGCGTGAAAAGCGAGCAGGTCCAATCGGCGCTCGATGCGCTCAACGTAAATCTGCCGCATTACAAGCAGATTCGTGCTTTTCAACTGATCGCCGAGCCATTCACCATGGAAAATGGTTTGCTCACCACGAACGGAAAACTCAAGCGCGACGCAATCGCCGCGCGATTCGCCTCCGAAATTGAGAATCTTTACCGGAAGAAGTCGGCATGAAACCGTTCCGGGGGAAAGCACTCTCATGGCACATGGCGGACGGCGTGATCGAGCTTGTGCTCGACCGCGAGCCCTGCAATGAAATCGGTTCGGCCACGCTCGGCGAGCTCGAGCAATTCGTCGGCGAGTTCGAACCCGTTTGGAAAATAGCCCACGCGCTGATTATTTCCAGCAGCCGCAAGGAAGGCTTTTGCGCCGGGGCCGATCTTCGCGAGCTTTACGAACGCTCGCAAAAGTTGGCGCCGGCTGCGCGCGTCGCTGGCGTCCGCGACTTCCTCGAAAGAATTCATCGCGTGATGAATGCCATCGACGCCGCTCCGCTCACAACAATCGCCGCCGTCCACGGCGTCACATTCGGAGGCGGCTTCGAACTAGCGCTTGCTTGCGATCTGATTGTCGCCGACAAAATGACGCGCTTTTGCTTCCCCGAATTGCGGCTCGGCCTTATTCCCGGTTTCGGCGGAATTCCGCGGCTCAAGCGCGATCTGGGAAACGCCATCGTACGCGATTTGCTGCTTACCGGCCGCAGCATCAACGCCGAGAAGGCGCAATCGATCGGCCTGGTAAGCCAAGTCACCGCAGAGGGCGGCGCATTGCGAGTTGCGCAGGCCTCCGCCTCGCAGCTCGGTAAATTTGACCGCGACACCGCCATCGCAACGAAACGTTTCATCAAACCACTGCCGCACGAGGAACTGCGCCGCGAAATCGAACTTTTCTGCGAGCTATTCACCCGGCCCGCGGTTGAGGCCGGCTTGCGAAAGTTTGTCGAAAGCACCGACGCTCTGCCCTATTTGCCTTAAGAGTGGACAAAATAGAATCGCCGGCGGAATCGCGTGAGCGATATGGCAAGATGTCCCGTATGACCACTCTCGAAAACACCACCGACGAAATCCTGAAACTCGCCTCCGCGCACTTTGGCGTTCCACGCGAGCAGCTTGGTCCCGACGACGATTTTTTCCGCAAGCTCGGCATCAATAGTCTGCAGGCGCTGGACCTGCTCACCCGCATCGAGCAGCATTTTCACATCGAGCTTCCGGATTACGAGCTTCAGGGCGTCACCGATTTCCGGACGCTCGCGGAACGTATACAATCCCGCCTTTGATGCTGGACCTTCGCCAATACAACTGTCTCGCCGAAGCCCTGCGCGCCGCCACGGATCGCTGGCCGGATGAACTTTGCCTGATCGAAGCGGATCGCGACCGGGAAAACGCACGCTTCACCTATCGCCAGTTTAGCGAAGCCGCAATGCGTTTCGCGGGCGCCTTGCAGGAAAACGGTTTTCGCGAAGGTTCACGCGCGGCAATCCTGATGAGCAATCAGTCAAAATGGCTGATTTCCGCATACGCGGTTTTTGTCGCAGGCGGCGTGCTCGTTCCGCTCGACTATAAACTCACCGCGTCCGAGCAGTTGGAGCTTCTGGCACACTCGAAAGTCGAAATTCTGATCACCGAATATCATTTGTGGCGCGCCCTCGCAAAGGACGAGAGATTCCAGAGCCTCGCTGCCGGTACCGTGATCGTCAGCGAAGCGCTCCCAACCGCCGATCTTGGCGCTGCAAAACGCTGGGAAGAATTTCAAGATTCGCGTGAGCCCACGTTTGTGCGGCGGCAGCGCAAAGATCCCGCCTGCATCGTTTATTCCTCCGGCACAGGAGGCCGCCCCAAAGGTTGCGTCCTCACGCACGAGAATTATCTCGAGCAATGCATGGCGGTGACTCCGATTTTTCCCTTTTGGCCGGGCGCGCGCTATCTCAGCATCATTCCCACAAATCATGCCATCGATTTCATGGGCGGCTTCATCATGCCTTTCACCGGCGGCGGCACGGTCGTACATCTGCGCACGCTGCGCCCCGAATTCATTCGCGATGCATTCACCCGCTACAAAATCACCTACATGGCCGTTGTGCCGCTGATATTGAATAGTCTTCAGCACGGCCTTCGCGAAAGATTCGCAGCCCTGTCTCCATTCAAGCGCAGCATGCTGAACGCATTGATCGCCATCAACAAAACACTCACCCGGCGCCGTCCGCGCCCCGCACTCAGCCGCAAGCTTTTAAAAGATATTCACCAGGCTTTTGGCGGCGGCCTCCGCGCTCTGCTCGTCGGCGGAGCCTTCACCGAACCCGCCACAATCGAGTTTTTTCACGATCTCGGCATTCCCATCTACAACGGCTACGGCTGCACGGAAGCGTGTACCGCAATCACCTTGAACGACCTGCAGCCGTTTCGCCCCGATACGGTGGGCCACCCCGTCCGCGGGATGGAGATTCGCATTCTCAATCCCGACGCGGAAGGAATCGGCGAGGTCGCCGTGCGCAGCCAAACGGTGATGTCGCACTATCTCGACGATCCGGAAATGACCGCCGAAACGATTGTGGATGGATGGCTCATCACGGGCGATCTCGGCCGCATCGACGCGAAAGGCGACTTGCGACTCTTTGGACGCAAGAAAAACATGATCGTCACAGAGGAGGGCAAAAATATCTATCCCGAGGATATCGAGTCCGTCTTCGAGCATGCGCCAGCAAAAGAACTCTGCGTCTTCGCCGCAAACTACCTTTGGCCCGCGCGCACGATGACTGGCGAGCAGCTTGTCCTCGTCGTTCATCCGGAAACCACGGCGTCGATCCCGCAAGGAATTATCGCCGAGCTCGCCGAGCGCAATCGCCGCCTCCTGCCTTACAAGCGAGTGGGCGGCTACCTCTTCTGGAACGCGGATTTTCCCCGCACCGCATCCATGAAAGTGAAGCGCGCCGAGCTCGCCGAGCAAATCCGCAACGCCGTTGGACGCGAAGCCGTGGTGCCGCTGTGACCGCAGCCCCGCTCGCGACAACGGAGCTTATCCAGCCAGCGATGAATACGCGCTTCTTCGCCATCGTCAATCCTGCCGCTGGCGGCGGACGTTGCGGCGCCCTCGCGCCCGCCGCCCTCGAACGTGTGCGCCAGCTCGGCATCGACCTGGAAGTAGCGCAAACGCGCTCCAGCGGCGAAGCCACTGCGTTCGCTCGTGCCGCCTACGCGCGCGGCTTCCGAAATTTTCTGGCGGTCGGCGGCGACGGCACGTCCTACGAAATTGTGAATGGCCTCTTCCCCGAAGCGCTTGCCGCCCCTCGGCCCACTCTCGGTTTTTTGCCGCTCGGCACGGGCAATTCCTTCCTGCGAGACTTCACCACGGCCGGCATCGACCACACCATCGACGCGCTGAAAACCGGCCACCGCCGCCCGTGCGATGTAATCCGCCTGCACCATACCGACGGAGACATCTACTTCATTAATATGCTGAATCTCGGCTTCGCTGCCGACGCCGGCGAAGTCGCCAACAGAAAATTCAAGCGCTGGGGCGAAGCAGGCTACATACTCGGCGTGCTCGCCCGGCTCATCCGCCTCAAGCACCATGCTTTTCCTCATCGTCTCGCTGCCGCCGACGAATGGGACCGCCGCGAATGCCTCTTCCTCGCCTTCGGCAATAGCAAATATACCGGCGGGAAAATGATGATCGCGCCGCAAGCGGATCCCTCCGACGGCCAAATCGAATATGTCCGCTGGTCGCCCATCGGACGTCTGCGTTTGCTTTGGACTTTGCCGCGCCTGTTCACCGGCACTCACATCCGTCACCCCCTCGCCTCGCGCGCCGCAACCACACGCATCGAACTTGACCTCCCCGGGCCGGTCAACACGATTATCGATGGCGAAGTCCTCCCGCTCAAATGTCGCTTCGTGGAAATTTTGCCCGCCGCGCTGGAAGTGATCGTATGAAAAACGCGTGGCTCGCAGTTCGTTCGGCGCTGCTATGGGCCGGCAGTGGAATTCATTTCGCGATCTGCGGCATAGTCCTGCTGCTGTTCGGCCTCTGTGTTGATCGCCGCAAGTTCGACTGGGTGTATCGCGCTTTCTTCCGCAACATTCTGCGGCTCGCCGGCGTGAGATTCGAAGTCAGAAAGTCGCCAGGTTTCGATCCGAAGCGCACCTGCATTTTTATCTGCAACCACGTGAATATTTTCGATCCCTTTGTGATTTATTCCGCGATTCCGCAGTTCGTGCGTGGCTTTGAGCTCGAATCCCATTTCCGCGTCCCGATTTACGGTTGGATGATGGGCTGGTTTGGAAACATTGCGGTGCCGGACTCGCCCACCCGCGAAGGCCTCGAACTTATGACGCGCCGTTCCAAGGCCGCGCTCGACTCAGGAATCAGCCTGATCGCCTTTGCCGAAGGATCGCGCACGCGCGATGGCCACGTTCACGAGTTCAAAAAAGGCATATTCAGAATCGCTCAACGATACGCCATTCCGCTTGTGCCCATGAGCATAGTGGGATCGTACGACTTTTTTCAGACTGGAAACTGGATGCTTTATCCGGGGAAGATCACCGTGTATCTGCACGATACGATCGAAACCGCGCAGCTCGGCCGCACAAATGTGGATGCCTTGCGCCAGCGCGTGCAAGATATCGTCGCAGCGCCCGTCGAAAATTCTCTCGCCGCTTTCTCGCAATTGGGAAGCAAAACTAGAACGGCTCCGGAACAGTAGCGCCCGGAATCGCGCGCCCGGCGCGTAACTCTCGCCACGTATATGCCACCCGATGGATTACCGTAATCGTCGAAAGCGTGGCGATCACCCACAGCACTGGCGCCATCCGCCGCAATCCCCCGCCGATAATCAGCAGCACCAGCCGCTCCGGTCGCTCCATAAATCCTACCTTGCACGACGGAATCAGCGACTCGGCCCGCGCTCGCGAGTAGCTCACCATGAACGAGCTGGCCATCGCCACCGCGGCCAGCGCCATATAAAAGTTGCGCCCGATCAGCGTGTAATGCACCACGAGGCCCATGTACAGCGCCAAATCAGAATATCGGTCCAGCGTCGAATCCAAATATCCGCCGAACGCAGTCACCTGCCCAGCTCGACGAGCCACCTGCCCGTCCGCCATATCGAGGAAGCCCGCCAGGAACAGCACGGCCGCGGCCTGGTGAAACAGACCCATCGCAAACAGCGCCGCCGCTGCCGCATTCACCGCCAATCCCAAAAACGTGAACGCGTTCGGGGTTAGCCCGGTCGCCGTCAGCCCGGTCACCACATGCTGCAACAGCCACCCCGCCCCGTCGCCAATCCACGCCGTGATCGGCCGCCGAATCGCTTTCGTTTCTCGCTCCATCACGCAGAAATGATACACCGAGCCGCACGCCCGGTACATGAAGACTAGATCGGTCCTCTTCCCCACGCAGCCAACTCTCGCATCAGGGACAGTCGACTTCTTGCGCGCGAGCATCGCGCGGGACACTTCTCGTTACGAGTAAAATTGGCGCGAGGGCAAAATTGTGCCCTCCAATTCACGCAACACATCTCGTTTCAATGGACATAATGGTGCCCGGGGTGGGGGTCGAACCCACACGACGCGTAAGCGTCAGGGGATTTTAAGTCCCCCGCGTATGCCATTCCGCCACCCGGGCAACGTTCACGTAAGGCTAAACTACGGAAAGATTTACTGCAATATCGCCGCTTCAGCCGGTGTCTGCGTTGCGACTTCGGCGTTGGGAGTGGTGTCGGTTTGCCCGGCAGTGCTGTCCGCTTCCGTGGGTGCTGGAGCGTCCAAACGCTCGACGGCAGCGCGTGTGTGTTTTAATTGGACGCGGCTTCCCGGCCCCATTCAGTGCGTAAAGACGCCGACGCCAAATCGGAAGAATTTCGTTCTCCAGCCTCAGCGAGAAGGTTCGGCGCTCATTCCTATCTAGCCAGCCAAGCGCAGAGGCCCGGATGCGAACCACCTGTCGAAGTACTGATCAAAGTGCTTCTTCCCGATCACATTGAGACCGAATACTCGAGGCAAATTCGTTGCATGGAGGAGAGGAAAGCCTAAGTTGAGCAGTGCCGGAGTTTCTTAATTCGGAAGTTCCTGTCTATTCCCTTCGAAGACTTGGCCTTGGCTTTTACTGATACGCGAGATAGTATCGCGACGTGAGAGCATATTTCGTCAAGTTGATCGGCAATCCTCTGTTTCTGGTGGGGATTGTGGCCTTCTTGACGGCCCTGCTGGTGCAACCTGGTGACCTCGGCTCGATTGATACCATGCGGCGACTGCAGACGACGCACTCTTTCTTCACTCGCGTGCCGCCGGTCGCGCCGGAAGATTACCCGGCATTTGGAATTGTGGGGCGCAACGGGAAGATTTACTCTTGGTATGGAATGGGGCAGAGCCTTCTGATGCTGCCCGCCGACATCATCGGGACATGTTTACGTCACCTACCGGTGCTTACCCACTTCGGGCCCACCCGCGCGGTTGTCGTTAGCTACAGCACGAATATCTTGGTGTGTGTACTGACGGTGCTCGTTTGCTTCCGCTTTCTGCGGCTTCTCGAATTCACTCCAAATCAGTGCATTACCGGGGTGTTCATGCTGCTGTTCGGTACCACGTTTCTGCATTACACGCAGAACATGATGGAAAACAACTTCATGTTGCTTCTAACGTTGACCGGCCTGTGCTTTCAGTACGAGTGGCTGCGGACCGGCAGCACACGCGCGCTGTTGGCTGGCTCGTTCGCTCTCGGCGCAAATGTTTTGACGCGGCTGACAACTGTGCTGGACATTGCCGCTGCCGGCCTTTTCATTGTTCTCGTACTATCAGCAGAGAATTTGCCTCGCCCACGGTTTCTCGAGCGGCTGTGGGAATACGTTCGGGTTGCGGCGCCTTGCTACGCAGTGTTCGTCCTGATTGACCGACTCTACCAATATTACCGTTTTGGCTCGCCATGGAACACTTACATCTCTGTGTTCGCTGAACAGTGGCGAAAGCTCCATCCGGATCTGCCGCCGACTTTTCCGTGGACTACGCCGCTGCATACGGGCGTTCTGGGGATGTTGATTACTCGCGACAAATCTCTATTCCTGTATGACCCGCTGGTCCTGCTCACGATTCTGATGAGCATTCTCGTATGGAAGCGCTTTCACCCTGAGATCCAGGCCTACCTCGCTTCAGGGTTTGGCTTGCTGGGTGCATATATCCTCTTTTATGCAAGATTTTACGATTGGAGCGGTGACTACGCCTGGGGCGACCGCTACATCACGACGCCCGTGCAGATGCTGGCGATGATCTCGATTCCATTGCTGCTGCGCCATCGCGAGAGCTTGGGAAAGATTGTTTATCAATTGGGAATGGCCCTCGCCGCAGTCAGCGTGATTGTTCAGCTAGCTTCCATTGTCTTTTGGCACCCGCTCGAGATTAACCAGATGACGACGCTGGGCCACCCAACCTTTGTCATTGGCTTGCGCTTCAAGAACATCGTCGCTGTCGCCCTCGGCAAGGTGGATCAGTGGGGCTTGAGTAACCAAGCCACTCGCGAACTGGGCGGAATTCAATCCGTCACACCCTATTTTCTGCCCTTTCAGCTTAAGAAAGCCGGAAGTGTATCCCTCAGTACGGCGGACATCTTAGTTGCCGCCTGGTTCCTCTCGCTGGCTGCCCTAATTTCTATTCTCTTGTTGATTCGGCGCAAAGCACTACGGGGCGACTTTGCTCTTAGGCCGCTGATTCAGGGCTCCAAGCTGACTTTTCCAGCGTGGGGCGTTTTAGGAGGCACGTTTCCTGATGTAAGAGATCGTGTCAAAGGTGAGCGCCCTATGGACGATCCTGGAGGCTAGAAACTGGGAGTCGGATGCAGGAGTGAATCGGGGCTCCCTCTTTATGTGCGTGTATCGCGCAAACGCCGAGGACACTTAAAACGCTCCGCAACTATAAGAACTATCCCGTCCGTTGGAAGAGTGCGATGAAGTGCAGTCCGCGTTCAAAGAACCATGAAGCAGGTGCAGGATAAAGTCCCAGTGAACTTCTCGATTGGACCATCTTGAGGCCGATTAAATCCACAGCCGCAGCCCACTGTTTGCCGGACCAATAATTATATGGAAGGGCCACACCATGATGGGCGTTTCCGACCCAATCCATCATGCGCAGCGCGAACTCGGCAAGGAGGCCTTCTCGCAGGTGGTCTTTTATCACGATCGTCTTCGCGACCCGCGCGGCCTCACGTAGGAGCACAACTGGGTCATCAGTGTGATGCAGAACGTCGACAAACATCACAACGTCGAAGCTATCCGCCGCGTGTGGGATTGTGGCGCCATCAAACAAACGCACCGGAATGTGCGACGAGGGTCGAACTAACACGTCCGTGCCTTCAATTGAAACGTCGGACCGTTTCTGTTGGATCAGCGAGTCAATAGTGCCGTCACCGCAACCGACATCCAACACGTGGGCGTTGAGCGGAAGTAACTGACCGAGATGGTTGGCGAGGACCTTCACCCTTCGGCCAAACACTAACTTTTGATGCACGAGGCCGACGACGCTGGACACGCTTTTTACCTTCGGGCCATCCCAAGTACGCTCAGGAAGAAGCTCGACAGGACGACTTCGATTCCTAGGGTTAGGGCCACGAATCCAGGGATCACGATTCGGAGTGTTTTATCGGGATCGAGAGGCCCAAAATGGTGTGCCTTCCAGTAGCTCAAGCCAAATATCCAAGTCGCCGCACCCGCGAGGATCAAGAAGGCGCCCACGATCAAACCCGTCTCGAGCGTTATGTAGCGGAAAGCTCTCGTAAGCTGCGGATCTTCCGGAAGCAATCGCTCTCTGATCGCGAACATCTTGGTGAAAACCGCAAAATTGATGGACTGAAAGCCGATCAGGATGGCCATCGCTCCGAACAGCAAGGTGTGATAGTCAAATACAACTTTCCCAACTGTCTGGGGGCCCGGAAACAGCCAGGCGCTCAGAACCACTCCGATCAGTAAAAGAGCCATACCGGGGTAAAGGAATAGCCAACGTGGGCTATACAACAGTAGAAAACGCAGGTAACGCCAGCCGTCCCGCCAAGTTCGCAAATGCGGCGGGCGGTCACGGCCATCGGGCGAGAGAGTGGCAGGGATCTCGGCAATGCGAAGACCGAATAGCGTCGCCTTTACCACCATCTCGGTTGAGAACTCCATGCCGGGAGTCTGAAGTTCCAGCCTATCGATCGCGTCCTTTCGAAAGCCGCGAAGACCACACTGGAAATCGCCTACTGGACAGCCAAAAAAAAGGCGTCCGAGCCAGCTTAGCCCTGGATTCCCGACAAAGCGATGCAAGAAAGGCATCGCTCCCGGGCGAATCCCGCCCCAGAAACGGTTGCCCATAACGAGGTCGTATCCTTCATTCAGTTTGGCAACAAAATCCCCGACCTGGGTAAAGTCATAACTGTCGTCTGAATCGCCCATGATCACGAATTTGCCGCGGGCGGCTGCGATTCCGCCCCGGAGGGCACTACCGTAGCCACGAGATGGAATAGCCACTACACGCGCTCCGAGTTTTTCTGCGAGTGATTGCGAGCCGTCGGTGCTACCGTTATCGGCGACTACCACTTCGGCTGGGATTTCGAGGCGGACTATCGCGGCTTGGGCTTTCCTTACGCAAGTGCCGAGGGTAAGGCTCTCGTTCAGGCACGGCATCACCACGGAGAGCTCAAGAGCAGTCGGGGCAGGTGTTTCTGCGCACATTTATAATAGTCTCGTGCTCTCACCGTAACCCTAACAACACTACATCCCGCTTTTCAACCATTATCTAACTTGGGCAGAGCCTTGTGAGTGGCTGTCTGTTGGATGCAGTGGTATCGTGAAACGGGAACCCTCGACTACGCGGAAGGACCCACGCAAGCTGATTTAATCGATACAGGGCTGGATCTGAAACCATGACAAAAGGCGAACACGATGAGCGGCACCAGGAACTCCTAGTTGGAACCGAGGTAGCTGGCGGTATCGACGATCCTTGGGAGGCTGCTTACGTCAGATTTGAAACACCCGAAGAAGAAATTCGGAAGTTTCTGAAGCGACTCCAGAAACTGGGCGCGACTCAACTGCCTCGAGATGCTCGTGTTGTCGAGCTCTTTTGCGGGCGTGGCAACGGGCTTCACGCCCTTGCTCGCCTGGGTTTCACGCGACTGGAGGGGGTCGACCTTTCGGCGCGGCTGGTGGCATTGTATCGGGGGGCAGCAAAATGCTACGTGACCGACTGCCGCCAGATGCCTTTTCCGGATCAGAGCAAGGACGTGCTGATCGTTCAAGGCGGTTTGCACCACCTTCCTACTTTGCCGGAAAGCCTGGAGGAAACTCTGGTGGAAATGCATCGCGTTCTTCGCAAGAGTGGCCGGGTGATCATTGTCGAACCCTGGCAGACTCCCTTTCTGAAGCTCGCGCACTTCATTTCGGAAATCCCGATCGTGCGGCAGTGTTCAGCGAAGCTTGACGCTTTTGCCACAATGACCGACCTGGAACGCCGAACCTATGAACAGTGGTTAAACCGGCCGGAGCTAGTTTCGAGTCTCTTTCGCAAGTACTTTTCTCCTCTTCATGAATCCGTCGCGTGGGGCAAGTGCTATTTTGTTGGAACACCACGCTGAGGGAAGGAGTGTCGCTGATATTCGCTCTTTGCATGCATGGTTTCAAAATAAACCATATTGGATTTGGCGAGAACCGGCCGAGCTGCACCGGTGTCTCTCCATTTTGCCGGGACCAACCATAGACGATGCCAACTCCCACCAATAGATTGTTTTGGTGATCGTTGGTGGCGTTCGCAAAAGTGGTCAGGTAGTAATCGAGCTGAATAACTCGCACCGCAAAATGGGAGTTTATCGGCACATCGATGCCTCCACCGATGCGAGTCGCAAACTTATACGACCCGTCGGCGACGCCCGCCTCTCCGCCTCCGGCGTGCGCTGCTCCCAACAGAAGTTGGACGAACGCTTGGGGTTTATGATTTCCTTCCAGCCAGGGCTGCGCAATTTGATAACGCGCTCCTGCCAGGAACGAGGTGAGAGTTAGAGAATCGCCTGCCGGAGGCGCGCCGCTGCCATGCTGCGCGCTGAAATCCACAACTGCCGACCAAGGGCCATGAAAGTTCAACGAGCCGGAAAGCCCTCCGCCATTGATCCCAAAGCAGCCGCACTCCCCAGGACCTGCATTGCTGCGGACCCACTGGTAGGTAGCCGCGGCGTCTCCACTATAGCCGCCTTGCGCCACTGCGCTTGACGCGCCCGCAAACAACAGAACACTCGAAAGCAGAAACCATCGCATACCAAATTCTCCTCGTCGAACACCTCAAATCAATTCGAAGGCGCCGAAACAGTGGCTGACACGTTGCTCATCACGGTCTCTTCGTAGGACCCACCCGTCGAAGCGGTGATATACAGATAAGCCGTCGGGGGAGGCGTAATGTTTCCGGAGAAAACTTGGACACCATCCATGGTCACGGTCATCTGTCCCTGCACGAGTGAGAGGACGTAGGCATGCGTGATCGGCATGCTGCTTGAGACAACAGCGGGAATGCCGGTGTTTACGCTGAACCAGGGGTTCTCAAATAGCGCGGTTTCGCCTCGGCCTACTCCGATGTAGGGAACGGTCGGGTCCCCGGCATTGTGGTAAGTGTCCAGTGCAAACACAATCCCTGGAATGCCTTCGGCGCCCAGCCCCATGCCCAGCGACCCCGAACTCGTGGGCATCGCGCCAAGCGACGGATCGCCCAGAACCACGGCGAAACCGTCCGCGGGAAGAGCGCTCGGGTTGCTCAGCGTCGTTGTAAAGCTAAGCTGGATGTCCCCGGTCGAAATGAGCGTGGGCCAAACAAGCTCACCATCCTGATTATTGGCAGCGGCAGTGAGTTGGTAGCTGCATCCGCCCTCAGCTACGGCAGTGCCCCGGGCGGCCCAACTGGTGTCGCAAAGATTGGGAACGCTCCCAACTGGACCTACGAAAAGTCCGGCCGAACTGCTCGTAACAGACGAAGTGGTTCCGTTGCTCACAACAACATAGAATACAGAGCCGTTGTCCGAACTGGCGGCTGAATCCACCGTATAGATCGAGTTCGTCGCTCCGGAAATCGCCGTGAATATCGAGCTGCCAGGCGCCGCCTCGTACCACTGGTAGGTCAACGGAAGTGAAGAAACCGCCGTCACCTGATACGTCGCGGATGAGCCGACATCTACGTACTGCGTGGCTGGCTGCCCCGTAATCTGCAGGAGAATCCCGTTGCCCACGGCAAGCGGCGCGATTTGGGATACTGTCTGGCCGTATCCGTTTGACACGATGACGTAGTAGGAATCCTGGTCGTTTGCCGTTGTGGTAGCCGAAGCCGGAACTGTGTAGCTTGCGGATGTGGCCCCCACGGCGGCACTCCCGACCTTTTGTCCCGCGGGAATTCTGTACCACTGATACGTCAGGGTTGGCGTGCCGGAGGCCGTCACGCTGAACGAAGTCGTGTTCCCCGCCGCGACGATTTCTCCCACGGGCTGAACGATGATGGTCGGCGGAACGTTGGCTGCTGTAACCGTGAGCGTAGCGTCAGCGCTGGTAAGTGGACCGCAGGCGTCTGTGACCGTCGCGTAATACTGATCGCCATTATACGAAAGGTCCACCGCCGGCGTTACGTAGCTGGTCGATATCGCACCGGAGAGCGCCACTCCCGTGGTGCCGCCAGACGGGATTTGATACCACTGATAGGAAAGCGCCCCTACCCCTTGGCCCAGAACTGAGAAAACACCTGTCTGCGTCGGATGAAGCGAAACACTTGCGGGATTCGACGTGATGGATGATCCCACTGCCACCGCGGCGACGCTCGACGTCACGCTTCCTACTCCATTGGTGACAGTAACCGAGTAATTGCCGGCATCCGCGGAAGCAGCCGCGGAAAGCGAGTAGCTCGAGCTTGTGGCGCCTGGAATTGGCACTCCGTTTAGATTCCACTGATAGCTCGAGGCGTAAGACGCCGTGACCGTCAGCAAGATGGCGCTACCAGTGCAAACATGGTCGCTCGCGGGTTGCGCCATGATTATCGGACCGCTGATCGTCATCGTAGTCGAAACAGAAACGGAGGGCTCGTCCACGCTGGTGGCCGTGATGGTGTACGTCCCCGCAACGTTTGGAGACGTCCACATGTTCGCGCTGAAAGTGCCCACACTCGCGGTCCAGGTGAGGCCGTTCGTCGCGCCGCCCGTGGCTACAGCGGTAAAACCGATCTGGCCCGGACCAACCGTTTGTTTTGCCGGCGAAATCGGAGAAATCACTACGCTCGTCGGCGTCACGACCCAGGTCGTGGAAACAACATTGCCTTTCGAATCGGTGACCGTCAGCGTATAGGTTTTGGTCGACGTCAATGGTGGCGTCGCGTACGACACGCCACTTACGGCCGAACTCGTGATATCGGAACTTCCTACGCCCGTCGAACCGATCACTGCCGTGCCGTCCGAGAAAGTGGGAACAAGCATCACCGACGAGTTATACGTAGGTGTTGACGAGCTCGGAACAAGGCTCTTGGCTAGTGGAGACTGAACCGTAAGAGCTGCAGGCGCGCTCGTTACAGATCCAACAGAGTTGGAAACGGTCACTGTAAATACCGCGCCACTGTCGCCGGCAGTGGTCGGCGAGGTGGTGTAGCTGTTGGACGTAGCGCCGGGAATCGCAATTCCGTTCTCGTACCACTGGTAGGTCATCACGCCGGTGCCGGTCGCCGTCACGCTGAATGTCGCGGTTTGCCCGAGCGTAACTGTCACGCTTGTCGGCTGCGTGATCGTCGAAGCCTCGGACTTGTATCCTTGGAAACCGCCTTGGCAACCCGACATCGTTAGCAGAACAAGAGCTATGGCGAGAAACCCTGACGTTTGCGGAAAGAGCGGAACTCGCAACGAACGGTCTACATGCGCAGTGGCTTGTCCACCGCGGTGGCGAGCGGCGCGACGTAGAAATCTGGCAACCGGCACAGGTTGATGTAGAAAGGCGAGTGGGGTGTTAGCACGAACGGGCAGTTTACGCCGAACGCATAGCCGCACACCTCGCATGGCGAGACACCCCTGTCTGACTATTACCCAGCCCACCGGGACTCGCTATTACAATGGCAACCTGTTGTTGCTTAATGACTGACAGTACTTACGCGTAAACTTGGGCTACCTTAGACCGCCTCGTTTGGTGTTGTATAATTAGTGCCAGTTGCGCAGGCGGGCATCAGAGTCGAGAAAATGTCTCACCCGGAGGGATTAAAGGGCCATCGGTTGCCGCTTTGCCTCCAAGACGGGCGCGCCGCCAACAAGAGACTGTTGCCGCTCCTGGAAGCAGTACAGGACGAGCTCCACGCGCGTCGATACTCCTAATTTATCAAAAATACGAAATAAGTAATTACGCACGGTATGTTCACTAAGTCGTAACTCCTCTGAGACGGCGCGGTTTGTTAGGCCCTCCGCAACCAGTTGCACGATATCAATCTCTCTCTTCGAGAGAAGCCCCATGCTGCGCCCATCGCGAACGTGGAAATGCGTCGCGTGCGTTAATGCCTCTAGTAGATAGCCCAGTAGCTGACTGTTCGCCCACACTTGTCCGCCGTTCACGGCGTGGATGCATTTTCCGAGCACTTCCAGAGGCTCATCGCGAAAAACCACTCCATGTGCGCCGCACCGGAACGCGTCGACGATCAGGTTAGGTTCACGCGATGCCAGTAACATCACAGAACGCGTCTTCGATTGCAGCGATCGCAACTCGCGCACCAAACGATACCCTTCGAGCGGCCCGTCTCCCAACTGCGAACTGATCACGGCGATATCTGGTTTACGCTCCTTAAACAGCGAGAGAGCGCACTGCGACTCTATCGCCGACGCCACAATCGCCACTCCCATCCGGCGCGCGCGAAAGGCACTTTCAACCAACTGGCAATTCAAACGGTTCGCTTCAGCAATCACAACATTTACGCAGCTCTGCGCCCGCTGCACATGGCTCATGGTGAACCTCGCACACCCTCTTTGTGAGTCGGGAAGGCGCCGATTCTATTCGCCGCCAACTTGCTATTACAAGTACAAAGAATACGTACAGCGTGCAGTATTTCTAGCATCTAGCTCTAAGGATTAAGCGCACCAAAACCGTACTCATATTCGAGCGCCAGCCACATTTCTGACCAAAAGATACGAGGAAGGAATGTGCTCAGCTTCACAGTACGTTCGTCTCCTGAAAGGATCGTCTCTAATCGATGAGTGTCATTCAGATGTCGGCCTAGTACCAGGATGACTTTTCCACAAAGGAGTAATGCCCCCTAAGGACTGGCTCCAATGTTATCCACCTAATGGTACTAATTAGCCCTTATCAGCAAGATTTTAAGCCACTTGCGCGAGCCCCTCGGACCGCGTAGCTTACTCGCCCAGTAGGAATCCACAATCTCACTAAAAGGACCGGAATGTGACGTCGCCAAGGCGAATGGTGCTATGCGCCAGCTAAAAGCCGCCATTTGTGCGCTTGCGTTCGCATCCCTCTTTGTCGCTCAAGTATCCGCGCACGAAGAGACGGCCGCTGTCACGGCAGTTCCAGAGCCGGACGCATCCCCTCTCCAGCATCGAGATAGCCGCTACCGCTTGTGCGCGAGTGACGTAATCGCTGTGACTTTTCCGCTTACGCCAGAGTTCGACCAGACTGTAAGCATTCAACCTGACGGTTTTGTCAGTCTCGCCGCGGCCGGAGACGTTCACCTCGAGGGACTCACCACGCGCGAATCTGTGGAAGCGATCCGGGCGGCTTATGCAAATGTTTTGAAAGATCCGCTCGTCACCGTGGACCTGAAGGATTTCAATAAGCCATTTTTCACGGTCAGCGGGCAGGTGAACCATCCCGGCAAATACGACCTGCGCGGGCCGACTTCCGTCACCGAAGCGATCGCCGTCGCCGGCGGTTTCAATGAAGCGGCGCGTCATTCTCAGGTCTTGCTGTTCCGCCGCCAAAATGATGAGTGGTACGAAGTGAAATCCCTGAACCTGAAAAATGTTTTGCGCGGGCGCGATTTGAACGAAGACACTGAACTTCGCCCGGGTGACATGCTCTATGTGCCGCAGAATTTTATTTCCAAGGCGAAGAAGTTTATTCCTTCGTCTGGACTGGGAGCGTATTACCAGCTCCATCCTTGAGTAAAACCAAAGGCTCTAGTGGAAATGGCCTACCCAACTGACCGGCGTCATGGCAGCCGCCCTGTATTACCGATCACGCTGAGAGATTTGGCGGCCCCGATCTTCAGGCAGCGTCGCCTGGCGTCCTTCATCTTTGTTGGCATTTTGGCGGGAGCGGTAGTCAGCGCCCTCTTCGTTTCTCGAAATTATCAAGCCGAGATGAAGATTTTGGTGAACCGCGACCGCACTGACCCGGTTGTGAGCCCCAATCCAACCGAAGCGAATGCGTCAGCTCCGATGCCGGCAGTATCCGAAGAGGACATAAACTCGGAAGTAGAGCTCTTGAAAAGCCGCGATTTAATCGAAAGCGTTGTACTCAAGTGCGGCCTCGAAGCAAACCACGACACGCTCTGGGATAGCATCGGGGACCGCATTCGCGGTGTCCGGTCAGCCGCTGGCGCTCGTCTTTCGCGCTCGGTGCAAGCCTTCGACAATCGCTTGATCGTCGATCCGCTGCAGAAAACGAATCTCATTCGAGTCGCGTACACGGACCGCGATCCCCGGCTCGCGGCCCAGGTCCTCCGAACGCTCGCAACTCTCTACCAGGAAAAGCATGCCGCGGTACATCGTCCCGCCGGAACGTTCACTTTTTTTGACCAACAGGCGGTCCGCTATCGCAGCGAACTGGCCACTGCCGAAGAAAAGCTTACGAAATTCGATCGCCACGACGACATCGCCGATCCCTCCGCTCAGAAACAGCTTCAGATGGAAAAACTCGCCGAGTTTCAGGCTGAGCTAGAGCAGGATCGCGCCGCGGCCTACGCCGCAGCCGAGCGCGCCAAAGCGCTTCGAGTCCAGGCGGCTGCGGCACCCGAGCGCCAGACGACACAAACCAGAAGACTAGACAACGCGGAGTTGCTCGCCCATCTGGAAGATACGCTTGTTTCCCTCGAGTTGAAGCGCAGCGAAATGCTCACCAAATACGCGCCCACCTATCCACCCGTCCGCGCAATTGCAACGGAGGTCCAGACCACGCAGAGAGCCATTGCAGAAGCACGCCAAGCACCGGTTGAGGAAATCACCAGCGACAGAGTGCCTGCACAGGACTGGCGGGCGACCGAACTGGCCAAGGCCGAAGCTGATCAGGCCCAGCTAACCGCCCACGCGGCAGCCGCAGCTAACGTGGTCCGGCATTACCAGAAAGTTAGTCAGCAACTCGGTCAGGAAGAAGCAGCGCAAGACGATCTGGCTCGCGCCGTAAAAATTGCCGAGGCGAATTATCTTCTTTATTCGCAAAAGCGGGAAGAGGCGCGAATCTCCGACGCGCTCGACAGAAGGCGAATTGTAAATGTGTCGATCGCCGAAGCCGCAACCGCTCCGGCGTTTCCGGTTCAAAACCTCGGCTGGCTTCTGATGGGTGGGTTCTTTATGGCCTCGATTACCAGCGTGGGATCGGCGTATGCGGTCGATCGGCTGGACCCCTCATTCCGGACGCCCGCCGAACTCGGACGCTATCTCGAAATCACGGTCTTGGCATCGATTCCAGAAAGTACATCGGGCGAATAGAAATGTTTCTCGAACACTACAGACTCATCGAAGAGCCTTTCGGCGTGACGCCAGATCCTCGGTTCTTGTACCTGAGCCCGCAGCATCGCGAAGCCATCGCAACTTTGTTTAACGAAACCGATTCGAATCGCGGGTTTCTTGCCCTGGTCGGGCCGCCAGGAACTGGGAAGACTTCCCTGCTTTTGAACTATCTAGAGAGCCTCCGTCACCGCGCCCGCACCGCTTACGTGTTTCACAACGCTGGGACTCCCCGGGAACTGATGTGCTATTTGCTCGCGGACCTCGGCGTAGACGCAAAGGGCCAGGATCTCCCTGGAATGCACGGCATCTTGAATCGGGTACTCGAGGACGAAATGCACGCCGGCCGGCGCGTGGTTTTCGTAATCGACGAAGCTCAGAACCTCGGCGAAAAGGTCCTCGAGTCTATTCGGGTGCTTTCCAACTTCGAAACTCCCTGGGCCAAGCTGCTGCATATCGTGCTCGCCGGACAGCCGCAACTCGCGGGGCGATTGGCGCTACCGTCCATGGCGCAGCTTCGTCAGAGGATTTCGTCAATCATCAGGCTGGCTCCGTTCACGGCGGAAGAAACCATCGCCTATATCTACCACCGCCTATGGGTTGCCGGATACGCGGGTCCGCCCCTGTTTTCAGCCAACGCTCACCTGCTGATAGCCGAGCAGAGCGGCGGCATTCCGCGAAATATCAATAATCTCTGCTTTCATTCGATGCTCCTGGCCTACGCGAATGGCGATCGCCAGATCGACGGGCCAACGGTTAACACGGCCATCGCCGATCTCTCTCTCGAAGACATTTTTCATGAGCCGGATCGGCAAGAGATCCCGGCTCCTAGCCGAACGCGCGCTTTTCCCCGAACGCCCACTTCTCTCGGTGTTCGCGAATCAATTCCGATTCGTTTCTTACCTTGGCGCTCTCGCCGCATGCTCGCACTGTTTCTTGCAGCCGGCGCCGCCATGTGTCTCGGTGTCGTGTCCGGCGCCACCCGGAAGACCGCGCTACCCCACCCGCTCGATGCCCCGCCTAGCGTCGAGTCAACGGTCTTCCCGGCGCCGGTTCTTTCTCCCATCGTCGCCAAGAGTCGCCAGCGATTGAAACGGGGCCAAAAGGCTCGGCTTGCGCTGAATTTGAAGCGCCATCAAACCCTTCCGGCAAAATCGGCGGCATTGCCGAATGGGCAAGAACCCTCCCCGGAGCGACCGTGAGCCGTAATTTCGATATTTTGCATCGGGAAGCACCTGAATCGACGAAGTTTCAAATCCCCATAAAACCCGAGGCCACGCCGAGGCCCGCGCCTGCTGAGCGCCCTTCCTCAAATGGATCGGCAGTGGACGACGAAATCACCAAGTTGGTGCAGCGAGTTTTTATCTTCCCAGACGCGGAGAGAGCACCCGCCGCCGTTGCGTTCTGCGGGGTGGATGAGGGAGCAGGTTGCAGCTGGGTCTGCACACACGCCGGCAGGATGCTCGCCCGACAGGCCGCCGGGAGGATTTGTGTAATTGACGGAAATTATCGGTCACCTTCCTTGCATGAAAAGTTTCGCGTCGAAAAGGGGCTTGGATTTGCGGAGGCGATGAGGTGTTCGATGCCGGTTTGCGACTTCGTCCGGACCACGCGAGTCGCCAACCTGTGGCTCATGACCTGCGGCATAGCTGAAAAGTTCGAAAACAGCAGACCAGAGCCCGCCCGATTGCGCAGCCGTCTGGCCGAACTGCGCCTCGAGTTCGACTACTTGCTGATCGACACGCCTCCGATCAATTCCCACGCCGATGCGGTGCCGATCGCGCAGCTCGTGGACGGAATCATTCTGGTCGTAGGCTCAAATTCGACCCGGCGGGAACCGGCTCGGATAGCCAGAGAAAGACTCGATGCGGCACGAGTTCCGGTGCTTGGGGCGGTTTTGAACAGGCGAACCTACCCGATCCCCGAGGCGCTCTACCGGATACTTTAGCTCTAGATGGCGGGATGGGTCTTGCTCCCGCGAGGAACCGAGTGGTCGGTCTCCCCAGCCGTGAGGAGGAGGCAGGCCCGCCTGGAACTGTAACGCGCTTTTTCCGGCTGTGGTCGCGGTGATCTTGGGCCAGCGGGAACAGGCGCGAGCGGCGGCGCGGGCAATTACAAAACGCAACAACGGGGTCTACTAATGGAAACCCTCTCTGTCGGACAGGCCACTCGGTACAAATCGCAAACCGTCGAAGGTTTATTTAGCGGCCTTCGACGGCTCGAGAAACAGGTCGGACAATTCAAACGATCGGCGTTGGTCCTCTGCGCCCACTTGGTTCTAGCCGCGCTCTCGTATTCCAGCGCGGTATTTTTATCGGCCCAGATGCGCGGCCCTCTGTGGGCGATGGAAGTGCTTCGTTACACGCTTGCGTTCGCGGTTTTTTCCCGTCTTGCCGCCTCGTTTAGTTTGCGTTTGTATCGTCGCTCCTTTCGGCATTCGAGCCTCCCCGATGCCCTGGCAATTGCAAAAGCGGTGGTCGCAGGAGACGCTGTTTTGGCTTTATTCGTCTTGTCGCAGTTTCAACGCCTGCGAGTGCCGCCCGCCGTGTTCGTGATGGATGCGGCGTTCCTCCAGCTTTTGTGGTGCGGATTGCACTTCGGCGCACGTTTTATGCGACGGCCGGCGCTGGGCGCGCGCAAACGCGGCAAGCGGACGATCATCGTGGGGGCGGGCGATGCGGGACTGGCCATTCTGAAAGAATTTGCGTTTAGGGCGACGGCGCTCGGCCAAGTGGTGGCCCTGGTGGATGACGACCCCAGGAAGTGGCATCGCGTCTTCCACGGCGCGCGGGTAATGGGAGGCACAACGGATCTCATAAAAATCGCCTCGCGCACAAAAGCCGATCAGATCCTCGTCTGCGTGCCCAGTGCCACTCGTCCGCAAATGCAGCGCATCCTGAGTGCATCCCGGCGCGCGGACCTGCCTGTCAAAACCCTGCCTTCGGTAGCCGAGTTCGTTGATGAAGCCGCCGCTGGCCGGGTATCACTTCGGGATTTTCGCAGCGCCCTCCTGGAAGACCTTCTGCAACGCGAAGAAGTCCGCGTGGACCCTGAGGAAACGCGCCGGCTTGTTGGCGGGAAAGTCGTACTAGTCACAGGCGCGGGCGGCAGCATTGGAGCCGAACTTTGCCGCCAGATCGCTCTTGCGGGTCCGCGGAAGCTGCTGTTACTCGACAAATCCGAAAATGGGCTTTTCTACGTCAATCTGCAGCTCTCCGATCGTCTGGGGGCCGCCCAGCTAAAACCGTATCTTGCCGATTTGTTGCAGAAGGATCGCATCTCCAGAATCCTGCTCGACGAGCGTCCGCAAATCGTATTCCACGCCGCAGCGCACAAGCATGTGGGCATGCTTGAAATGCATCCTGAAGAAGCGATTCGCAACAACGTGCTCGGCACCCGAAATATCGCCGAAGTATCGATCGGATCAGGCGTCGCGCGCTTCGTCAACATTTCCACGGACAAGGCCGTTGAACCCCGCAGCTACATGGGCCTGTCGAAGAAGTTGGCCGAACTATGCATTCGGGAGCTAGCGCGCAGCCCCATCGCAGACGCTTCTGGAACGCGCTTTTCGAGCGTAAGGTTTGGCAACGTGGCCGGAAGCACGGGCAGTGTCCTCCGGCTCTTTTGGGAACAGATTCAGAAGGGTGGGCCCATCCAGGTTACCGACCCTCGCGCCACACGTTACTTCATGTCTATCCCGGAGGCGGCGCATCTCGTCTTGCGTGCCGCTGCGCTCGGTTCGGGCGGCGAGACGTTCGTCCTCGACATGGGCGAACCGCTCAACATCTATGAGCTCGCGAGAACGATGCTGCTTTTTAACGGGCTCGAACCGGGGGCCGATATCCGCATTGAATTTATCGGCCTGCGGGCGGGCGAAAAAATCAGCGAAAAGCTGTGGGGCGAGGGTGAAAGCGCGTCGTTCACCGGCTGCGACCGCATCCTGAAGGTTCGGCAAAAGCGGGTCCGAGTCGAACCGATCCTGGACCAAATCTCAGTGATGGAGGAATTCCTTCGGCGAGGCGACGCCGAGGGCCTTGTGCAATTTCTTCACGACCTTTTCCCGGATTTCTGCGAGCTAAATAGTGGCATTTTCAGGCACCAGGCGCGGATCGCAGGCGAGGCCAAAGCACAAGCGGTAGGTGCAGCTTGAGAATTCCTCTCTCAAAGCCTTCCATCGGCGACGCCGAGATCGCGTACGTCACCAAAGTGCTGCGCTCGGGCCAACTCTCCTTCGGCACAATGCTGGAAGAATTCGAATCTCGCTTTGCCGACTACGTAGGCACGCGATATGCCGTAGCCACTAACAGCGGGACGTCGGCCTTGCATTTAGGCGTGAAGGCTCTTGGCATCGGGCCCGGAGATGAGGTGCTGACCGCTTCCTTCAGCTTTGTCGCCTCCACAAATTGCCTTCTCTACGAACGCGCCCTACCTGTCTTCGTGGACATTGACCCGGACACGCTCAACATCGACCCGATTGAAGTTCGGCGCATTTTGGAGCGCGACTATTACTGGGACGCGAGCCGCGAGCATGCTGTGAGCAGGCATACCGGGAACATTCTGAAGGCCATTCTGCCTGTCCACGTGTTTGGCTTGCCGTGCGCGATGGACCCGCTGCTTGAAATCGCCCGCGACTACAATTTGCGCGTCCTGGAAGACGCCTGCGAAGCGCTGGGCGCGGAAAGCGGCGGACGGCGGGTCGGCAACTTCGGCGATGCCGCCGCCTTCGCCTTTTACCCAAACAAGCAGGTCACTACCGGCGAGGGAGGAATGCTCGTTACCAACGATCATTCGATTGCCTCGCTATGCCGCAGTCTTCGAAATCAGGGACGCGACGAGAATTCGGCGTGGTTGCGCCACGCGCGGCTTGGCTACAACTATCGCTTGAGCGATTTGCACTGCGCTCTCGGCATCGCGCAAATGGAACGAGTTGACGAATTATTGTCGGTGCGGAGATGCCTAGCCGCGATGTATACGCTCGCGCTAGACGGCGTTTCAGAGATTCTTCCCATGCGCGATCCCGAGGATCCGCGGAGAAGCTGGTTCGTCTACGTGATTCGACTTCGGGAGCCCTACGCGCGCCGCCGCGATGAGGTGATGGCCAGGCTCCGCGCTCGCGGAATTGCATGCCAGGCATATTTCCCTGCGATTCATGAGCAGCCCTATCTCCGAGAACTTTGCGGGGCGACGGGTCGGGAGCTTCCGCACACGGAAGCAGCCTCCCGGCAGTGCCTCGCGTTGCCATTTTTCCCGGATATGACGAGCGGACAAGTGGAAGAAGTGAGTTTCGCTCTGCGCCGGACCTTAGCCGAATGCGAGACCGCTACAGACTTCGGTGCGGCCACGCGGCGCAGAAGTGTTTCAGCGATAGCGTGACGCAGGAGATGAACAAATGCACATGACATCCGCGGCAATACCGGCACATTCCGTGAGGCAGCCCCGCCGCGTCCGTTCTCCGCTCTGGCTGCGCGCCTTGAGGAAGCGGCCGGGCTTCTACGGCGCAATCTGTCGAGCGCGGCTTTTTTGCTCTCGGCGACTCGCTGGCGGTGCGGCGCGGCAATCGTTCCGCAGAAACCGAGGCCTCCTCGTTCCAAGCCTTCTCGAAAAGTCAAACATCGAATCCTTGCGAGCGCATGGCTATTCCCTTCTTCCCGAGTATTTCCCAGCCGAACTAATCGACCGCATCTATTCGCAGGCCGACGCGATGTTCCGCAATCTGCGAATCGACTTCACGCGAGCCTATTCGATACAGACCGGCGAGCGCCGCAGTCTCGAAGGGCTGAGCTACGAGGACCTCGCCGCTGGCGAGAAAATGATCGCGCTTGCCGATCCGCTCGTTCACATTCCGGAATTGCTGTCCGTCGCCTTTGAGGCGAGCATTCTGCGAATCGCTGCGAACTTTCTGGGCTACATACCGAGTCTCTATCGCGTTACGGTGGTCCGCGATTTTCCGCATGTGCGCCCGCTGCACTCCAGCAATTTTCACAAAGACAATGACGAATCCGATTCGCTCCAGATATTTATCTACCTGGTGGATATCGACGACACCCGCGGCCCGCTTGTCTACATTCCCGGCTCCAATCATTACGATGCCCGCTCGTGCCGTCCGCGACTATCGCGGGATCTCGGAATCTCGGCAAACGACGGCCGGCTGAGTGACGATGAAGTTGAGCGCATTTATCCCCGATGCAATTGGGCGGTTTTGCACACAAAACGCGGCAGCGTCGTGGCTATCCACGGCAACGGCATCCACAAGGGACCGTCCTGGCCGCATCCGGGCGATCCAAACAATCGGCCTAGGACGGCCATCAAGCTCGATTTGCACGGCAATAAGCTCGGCGTGCGGCGCGACGGAAAAGAAAATCGCATCCAGAAGCACGATTTCGCGCGCATGACCGAACTGCAGCGTCTATTCGCACATGCGGAAATCCTTGAAAGCCAGGCCTCAGCAGCAGCGCATTTCAGCTAGCGAAGCGAGCCACCATGCACCTACAAGCCACTGCCTCACGAGCCGCCACAATCATGGCCAAAGATCCGGCGTTTTTTTGCCGGTTGATGCTCGCCAAGTTGAATACCGCGCGCCGCATGCCGCCCTTGCCTGTTCGCAAACACATTGGCAACGTCATTTTCGAATTCGATTTGGAGCACTATCGCGGCACAGCCCCCATGTATTTTGGCTCCTACGCTCTGGTATTGATCCGAGCGATGAAGCGATTCTTGAAGCCTGGCGACACTTTCATCGATGTCGGCGCCAACATTGGGTATCTGTCGGCCATCGGAGCGGGACTCGTGGGTCCGCGTGGACAAGTCCATTGCTTCGAGCCCGTCCCGGACTATTTTGAGCGGCTTCGCAGACTGGCTCAATTGAATCCCGCTCACTCGATCATTCCGAATTGTTGCGGTCTCGGCGACGTCGCTGGTCCGCAGAAACTCTATGTAACTCGCGAGCCCGGACAGAGCACCTTCGTTGCATCGTACAAGATGGAACCGGACATCGTTTCTACGCTGGACGTTTCTGTCGGGCGTCTCGATTCGTATCTTGCAACTCACAATACCGGCAAAATCACGCTGATCAAAATCGACGCGGAGGGCTTCGAGCTGCCCATCTTGAAGGGGCTTCAAGGCTACTTCGAGCGCTCCAGCCATCGTCCACCCATCATCTGCGAGATTGCGCCCCGCGCGTATTCGTTGCTGGGCCGCAGCATTCAGGAGCTTGAAACATTTATGAGCGACTACGGCTATGTCGTTCGCGACCCAGTTGACCGCATAACAACAGTCAATCTCAAAACGATCACCCACGTTGAGGATGTGCTGTTCGTTGCCGGACCGCCGCACTGAGTCGTAAATGGACGCCGCCATTAAAGTTACCGGATCGCCGCACAAGCTGCGCCCCCAGCTTTGGGGCACTGCCTCTTTGGTCTGTTCATTTGCCGCGGGCATGGCGGCTTTCTGGAGTCCCAGCATAGCGCATTCGTTTTTCTATTCGCTTTTTGGAGTCACGGCAGTTCTGGCTCTGCTCGTTTATCCCGAGGTGGCGCTCGCGCTCTACGTGGTCATTGGCGATCTAAAAGGTGACGACCGCATCTCGGCATTGCTGCCCGTAGATCTCACCCTCGCCCTCGGCGCGCTTTTGCTAGTGGGCATTGCGCTAAACCTCTTGTGCCATAAGCGCGTAGTGAAAATACCGGCGCCTTATTTCCTATTTATCGCTCTCGTCGCCATCATGACTGCCAGCCTCACGTATACGCCGGTATTCGACGCCGGCCTGGAAAAACTAGGCCGCTTCCTCACCGTCACCGGCATTGTCATCGTGGCGCCGTTTTTCCTCTTGGGCACACGCCGACAGACCGTGCGTTTCTTTGCCAGTTTCGCGGTCGCTGCCTTTGCCATCTGTTCCTGGTCGCTCTTCGCCCTCGGCGGTTCCGAGCGTCTCGTCACCCCCAGCAACAATACGATCGGACTCGGCCACATTGCTTGCGCGCTGATTCTGATACTCTGGTTCGCTGTTCTTCCTTTTTTCTCGTTTCCACGACGCTTCTTTGCCTACCCGCTTCTATTTGTTCCCGTGCTCGCTCTTATTGGCTCCGGTTCGCGGGGGCCGGCCATTGCCTGCGCACTCGTCATTCTCGGAAGCGCGGTGTTGTGCCGCTCACGCATTCTCGACCTGGTGTGTGCTCTGGCTCTCGGCTCGGCGATCCTGCCCTTTGCTCACATTCCTGGCTCCGCCATCCAGTATCTCGGCACATTGGTCAGTAGTCGCAGCGTCAGCGGACTTCTCAGCTTTCGGTACGAATTGCTCGAATACGGTTGGAGATTGCTCCAGCAGCATCCACTTCTAGGAACTGGCATTCAGGGTTTTCGCTATTACTCTCCGAATTCCGAGCTGTATAAGTGGCCGCACAATATATTTCTCGAAATTGCCTGCGAACTGGGAATTCCTGCAGCCTTGATTGCGTGCGCGATCTTTACGGCGGCTACTGCTGAGGCGATCCGGCAATTGCGGGACACCGTCTCGCCTGCCTGGGCGCTCTCACAACTTGCGGCGGCTCTCCTTGCGGCCGGCATCGTAAACGCCACGAATACGGGCGACATCAATTCCGACCGTTTGACTTGGCTCTTTCTCAGTCTCGTCTTCGTAATGCGCGGCGTTCGCACGTGCGAATCGGATTCCCGCGAACTGCTTGTCGAAACGCTGCCGGCCCCGGCATAAAACGATGGCAACCACGGAACATTCAATCAGGGGTGTAGACGAAACGCGACGCGATGGCAACTTCACCATCTGCCACTTCACCACCGCACATACCGAATTGAAAAGCCGCTCGTTTCACAGGGAATTTATGCCGCTTGCCCGGAGCGGTGTCAGGGTTCGATACCTCGCACCGGTAAAAGCTAATTCCCATCGGGATGGCATCGATATCATTGCGCTGAAGAGATATTCGAGTCGTCTGCTTCGCATTTTCGCGCAGCCCGCACTGCTGAGAACGCTGTTGCATCAGCGCGCAGATCTTTACCACTTCCAAGATCCGGAACTATTCCCTCTCGCCTTCGTGCTCAAACTGATTTGCCGCAAGCGTGTCGTGTACGACGCCTACGAGGACTTCCCGTCAATGGCCGCAAACAAGGCCGGCCTGCCGCGTCATCTCAAACCTCTCGCAGTGACGGCCATCGCGAATATCGAAAAGTTCGCCATTCGTCTTTTCGATGGCGTGATGACCGCTGATCCATTAACCATGCGGCGCCTGGCGAAATCCCGCGGCCCAAGCATCGTCTTTTACAATTTCCCCAACCTAGCTTTTTTCCCTTCCTGCTCTACGGCACGTCCAAAGGCTTTCGATCTTGTCTATCGAGGCGGGCTTTCGCAACGCACTGGGATCTTCGCTTTGATCGAGGCCCTGCGCCTGCTTGCTACGCGCGATCATCCGGCAACGCTTCTCCTGATCGGTTATTTCGATAACGGTTCAGCCGAGAAAACGATCCGCGAGCGAATTCACGCCGCAGGTGTCGCGCATCTCGTCGAAATCCGCGGACGCCTCGACCACGAAAAGATGGCCGAAGCGCTCAGCGAAGCAGCAATAGGTATCAGCCCGCTGCAAGCCATTCCCAAATTCATGTTGAATATTCCGGTGAAAGTTTTCGAATACTGGGCCTGCGGAATTCCCGTGGTCTCCAGTGACTTGCCTCCGATTCGCCCCTTTTTCCGCAACGCAGAGGCAGGCCTCCTTTTCCCTGCGCATTCCGCTCCCGCATTGGCGCAATCAATCGGATGGCTTCTCGACAATCCTTCCGCTGCCGCCGCAATGGGAGCGCGGGGTCGGGATCTTGTTGTCCGCCGATTTAATAATTTCGGAGAACTTCGGAAATTGCATAGATTTGTCGCGCGCGTCGCAGCAAATCATATAAAACGCCCTCTGCCAGAAACCAGCGAGGAGGTGCTTTCGGCGTGCTCGAACCCTTTGTGAGGAGCAATTTGCCGCGTTTGCAGTCCATCTACGATTGCTGTCCGTCACCAGCACGCAATTTCCTCGTCAGCATGCGCGGATCGTTGCTCGCGCGCATCCGCTATTCACGAAAAACCATGGCGCTGCTTTCCAAGCTCCGTGCCTCCGAGTCCTGGAACCTTTCTGAAATCACTCAGTATCAAACCAGCGCGCTGCAGCGCGTTATTTATCATGCGATCCGCACCGTTCCGTTTTATTCGGATTACGGCACAGGTCCCCTTCACAGCCCTCTCGACTTGCGCCGCTTCCCCGTTCTAGACCGTGAAACGGTCCTCCGAAATCAAGAGCGATTGCTTTCCGGCGAAGTCAGATGGCATCGCCGCATCCGTGCCGGCACCACGGGTACCACGGGCACCAGTCTTCGCGTTGCCTACACGGAGGCTGTCGCCGCCAACAATTGGGCTTTTCTGCTTCGTCAATGGGCGTGGGCTGGCGTTAAGCCGCGCCATCCTCGCATCACCCTGCAAGGTTCACGCACCGTTCCGGCGCACCGCGACCGCCCTCCGTATTGGACCTACAACCTTGCGGAACGCCAGATTCTCATGAGCATCTTTCACCTCTCCGAAGCATCAGCGCCCGCCTACATTGCTCTTTTGCAAAAGCACTCCGGCTATGTCCTCGAGGGATTTCCGTCAACTTTAGCGATTCTCGCGGATTTTGTACTCGGCAGCAGCACCCGCATTCCGATGCGCGCGATCTTTACCAGCGGTGAGCCTCTGCATTCGGCCGCGCGCGCCAAAATTCAAGAAGTATTTGCGACGCGCGTTTTCGATACCTATGGAATGACGGAGTATTGCGGCCTGATCCAGGAATGCGAGGGCGGACAAATGCACCTCGCGCCTGAATATGGATTCCTCGAAATCCTGGACGACCATCACGCACCCGTCTCTCTGGGAGAAGAAGGATATTTCGTCTGGACTGGCTTTCTAAACGACGCAATGCCTCTGATTCGTTATCGCATCGGAGATCGTGGCCGCTGGCAAAGCGCGGCTGCTTGCGCCTGCGGCCGCGCATTTCCGCTCGTTGTTCCCTCCATCACGCGCGAGAGTGATCTTCTTCGCTGTCCTGACGGCCGTCTGCTCTCTGCTCGCGCCTTGAACCAGCTTCTCAAGCAATCGGCCTCGCTGCAATTCTGCCAATTCGTTCACGACCGGGCAAACCACCTGAGCGTCCGCGCCGTGGTGCGTCCTACGCAAGACGCGAACCGTGCGGCCGGAGAGTTGATGGACATTCGCGCGCGCGTGGCAGATCTCGCAGGCCCCTGCATGAAAGTCACGGCCAGTCTCGCGGCCGAGCCTATCACCCGGCCCGGCGGAAAAATTCCGATGATTGTGAATCAGGTAATTCAATGAAAGAAAAACGCCTGATCGTCAACGCCGACGATTTTGGGATGAGTCGGGGAATCACCGACGGAATTATTCTGGCCCATCGCTACGGATTCCTTACCAGCACATCTCTGATGGCAAATATGCCCGCGGCGGAATATGCCATTGGCCGCCTTGTAAGCGCTCCTCGCCTCGGCATCGGCATTCACCTCAATATTTGTGCCGGCCGTTCCATACTCCCTCCCTACGAAATCCCTTCACTCGTGGATCGGGACGGACATTTTCATGCGCCTCACATCATGATTCGCAAACTCTGGACCTGGCGCGCTTCCGGACCTGAAATCGAAGCGGAATTCCGCGCCCAGATTCGCTGGATGCGCGACCGCGGCGTGGTTCCGGAGCACGCCGATTCGCACCATCACATGCATCTCTATCCCGCGGCGGTGCTGCCATTTATTCGCGCACTCAATGCCGAACGAATTTCCTGCGCGCGTGCCCCGCGATCGAGCGTTTGGCCCAGGGGAAAAGCGATTGGAGGCCCTCACGAGGGTTCCGTGGTGCGCCGCCTTTCTGTCCATTCTTATCGAACCGCGCTACAACTCATTGCGTTTCGCAATTTGCGAATGCCGGAA
The DNA here is from genome assembly GCA_963823145.1 of uncultured Acidobacteriota bacterium. GTDB lineage: Bacteria > Acidobacteriota > Terriglobia > Acidiferrales > UBA7541 > Palsa-295. Next base: position 116,662 of record CAWGJZ010000008.1, on the reverse strand, counting down.
AGTCGAATCTCGTTTCTGTCGAAAGATCGCCACAACCTCGCGGCGCTCGGCGAATGCTGGAAAGCTGCCCTCGCGAAACTGCCACCCGGCACATTTGAACTCGCTTGCCATCCCGGCCTTTTTGAGCGCGGCTTTTCCGAAACAGATCGCATACGAATGCAGCGCGAAGAAGAATTGTACTGGCTGACGAACCGCGAATGGCGAGACGTCATCGATAGCAACGGCGTTCAATTGATCACTTATCGCGACCTGTTGGAGGCGCTCGGCCGCCAGCCAGTGGCACGCGAGCTTGCGGCGCTCTAAGGAATCGGAGCTTCTGGAATGCTGTTTCTTTTCTTTGTCTGTTTGTCGCTGATTGCCTACATCTATTTCGGCTATCCGCTTCTCGTGCTTGTGGGCGCGCTGGGCGGGCACAAAGTTCTCGCAGCAGGAACTGCGCAACCAAGCGTCAGCATCATTGTTCCGGCGCACAACGAGGAGTCATGCATCGAGGCGAAGCTCACCAACCTGCTCGAACTTCACTATCCTTCCGATCGAATTGAAATCCTCGTCGGCAGCGATGGTTCCTCCGATTCCACCGAGGACGTCGTGCGCCGCTTCGCGCATCGTGGCGTTCGTCTTGTTTCCTTCCCGCAGCAGCGAGGCAAAAGCGTCATTCAAAATGCCCTGGTCGCCCCAGCTACGGGAGACATTCTTCTTTTCACCGACGCCGATTGCTTCTGCGCGCCCGATTCCCTTCAATCCGCAGTCAAACACTTCAATGACCGGCGCGTCGGCCTGGTAACCGCATCGCCGCGCTACCGCAACACGACCGACACAGCCGTGGCTCGAAACGAGCGCCTGTATCTTCGCTACGAAGCATCGCTGCGCCACCTGGAAAGCGAACGCGGACTCCTGGCTATGGCTTCCGGCTCCTTCTTCGCCATGCGGCGAGCGCTTTGGCAGCCTCTGCCGTCCGATGTGGGTGACGATTTCGCCCTTCCGCTGCGCGTCGCCGCAACCGGAATGCTCACTTATCTCGACCGGCGCCTCTCTGTTGTCACCCATCTCTCGCAAATCGATCCGACATCTATGCTGAAGATGAAAATCCGGATCATCGCAAAGGATTGTCGGGCGCTGTTATCGCACCGCTCTCTGCTCAACCCCGCGCGCCATGGTTCGCTCGCCGTCGTACTTTGGTCTCACAAGCTTTTGCGCTGGCTCGTACCGTATTTCTTGATTGTGCTCATCCTCTGCAACGTCTCCCTGCTCGGTCGGCCCGTGTTCAACACTTTCTTCATCCTGCAATCGGCATTCTACGGAATTGCGTTCGTGGGCTTCATCGCGCCTCGATTTTCGAGCCGTCTCGGCTGCTCCGTACCCATGTCATTTTGCCTCGTGAATTTAGCGGCTCTCGCTGGGACGCTTGCGGTCTTTGCTGGAAGAACGACGGGAAAATGGAACCCTCATCGTGCCATGCCACCCGACTACGCGCGTCCGGCTGCGCCTTCTATCGAGCACAAATGAAACGTCAAATCGTTCTCAATGCGATCACCACCGTCGGTCAAACAATCGTCAGCGCCGCGGTCTTATTTTTTCTCTATCGCTTTCTGATTCGTACGATCGGCATCGATCGCCTCGGAATTTGGTCTTTGGTCCTCGCCACCACTTCGATGGTCACCCTTGCCAATCAAGGTTTTGGAACCAGCCTTCTGAAGTTCGTTGCGCAGTATCGCGCCCGCGATCGAATAAGTGACGTTTCAGCCTTGATGCAGACGGCCCTCATCTCCGCCTGTGCGGCGCTAGCAGTTGTATCCGTTGGTCTCTACCCAGCGGCGCAATGGGCGCTCCACATTGTCCTGCCCTCGTCCCGGTTCGCCGAAGCCCATGCAATTCTTCCGCTGGCGTTCGTCTCCCTTTGGCTCAATGTCCTCGAAGGTCTTCTGCAAGCTGGATTCGCGGGGCATGAACTCATCACCATCTGCAATTATCTCGAAGTCGCGGGAGCGCTATCCTATCTTCCACTCGCTTTTTTCCTCGTGCCCAAACATGGTCTCTTGGGACTCGCGTACGCCCAAACCATTCAGGCCGCGGCTATTCTCGCGATCACTTGGCTTCTGCTCCGCAAGAGAGTGCCCGCGCTTCCGATTGTTCCGTATCGCTGGAGTCGGGCTCTTTTTTCCGAGATGGCCTCTTACGGCCTGCATTTCCAGTTCATCACTCTAAGCCAATCGCTGCGCGAGCCGGTCACCAAGCTGATGATCGCAAAGTTTGGCGGTCTTGGCCTCACCGGTCTTTACGAGATGGCGGCGCGTGCTGTGATCACGGTCCGCGAAGTCATCGTCCAAGCCAATCAAGTGCTGGTTCCCACGATCTCTCGCCTCCAGCAACGCGACCCGGCTTCTATACCCGCCGTTTATCGCGAATCCTACCGGCTGGTATTTTTTCTCGCTTTTCCGGCCTTCGCTCTACTCACGGCTCTTAGCCCGCTGATCTCGCATGTTTGGATCGGCCGCTACGAATCTGCATTCGTGGAATTCGTGGCGATTCTCTCTGCTGGGTGGCTCATTAATGTTCTCAGCAATCCAGCGTACGTCGTGGATTTGGGCACCGGCGCGCTCCGATGGGTCTCGGTCGGTTGCGTAATCACTGCAATGCTCAACGCGATTCTCGGATTGTCAGCAGGACACTTTAGTGGAGGGATCGCTGTTGCCGGAGCGTGCGCTTTTTCCCTGGCATGCGGTTACTGCATCATCGTCGTCGCCTACCATCTTCAGAACCACGTTCCCTTCATTCAACTTCTTCCGCGAGAGAGCGCACCAATTGTGCTCACCAGCGTTGCGGGTGCGCTGATTTTTCTGCGGTTCTTCCGCGGTTTGCCCGTGCGTTCCCTTTTCTCCGCCGATGCGACGACGGCAATTGCCGCGGCTCTTATCACCATCGTTCTTATCCCGATGTGGATCCACCCGATGCGCAGACGCGTGTTGCAACTCGTATTTTCGCGGATGTCGGCATGATCGAAGAAAAACCTAATTCCACCGGGCCCAGCCTGATTCTCTGGGAATCCGCCCCCGCCGCTCCGATCACGGCACAAATCGCGATCGCTGGCGACTTTTTGCCAGCCGGCGCGATAGGCGTCCCCGTACCGAACGGCTGGCGAACCGCCGCCACTGCGCTTACCAACCACTTTGACGACATCACTCTCTCATTCGTCAACCTCGAATGCCCTCTCCAAGCGGAAAACTTGCCGCCCCGCAAACTCTGTGGCCTAGGCCAAATCGTTTCCGCACCCACGGCCGTTCTCGATTATCTCGACGAAATCCGCGCACGCGTGGTCGGCATCTCCAACAACCACGCCTATGATTACGGACACGAAGGTGTCGCGCGCACGCGCCAGGCAATCGAGGAACGCCAAATGATTCCTCTCGGCGCGGGTCGCACTCGTCGCGATATGCCGGACGTATTCGTCGCCCAACTTCCCGGGGACATTCGCGTCGGTTTTTGGGCAGCGGCTCGAGCATCCCACGATCTCGCCACAACCAAATCTCCTGGCTGCGAGCCCGCCACGATCGCTCGCGCAACTCAGGCTCTCGCGTCAATCAAATCACAGGGCGCACACCTTTCCATTGCGCTATTGCACGCTGGATGCCTCCGCACAAATCGCGTCGATCCCGAAGAAGTCCGCCTCATGGATGCGCTGGCGGCTTGCGGTTTCGCTATTGTCGCAGCGTCTCACTCTCATCGGATCGGCGGTGCAAAGCAGATGCCGCCACGTAGCCGCATCAGCACTCCCTCATTCTGTTTCTACGGACTCGGCAGCATCGCCTCGGGCTACATCGCTTCTCCGCTCGAGCGCGAAGGGCTCATTGTTGTAGTTTCCACCGATTCAACAGGCAAACTCACGCGTGTGGAAGTTCGCCCGGTGCTTCTGTCCGCAAGTGGCTTCGCGCAAATTCCCTCGCCCCACGCAAGCCGCCAACTCCTGGAACGTTTCCGTTCCTTATCCGCCGAATTCGCCGATGGTTCCGCCGCCTATCTCTTCTATCGCGATGTGTCGCACGGACTTTTGCGTCTCTATGCTCGCGATGCCCGCGCCGCTTTTCGCGAATCCGGTTTTCAGGGCCTCTCGAGAAAAATCAGTCGCCTCCGAGTCCGCCACATCCGACGGGCAGCGCACGGGCTGCTCGCATGATCGCGAGCGCCATCCTCGAAGCGGCCACGGCACTCGTAGTAACTGGCCTGTTAACCCCGCTCCTGATTTGGCTTTGTCATCGCTGGCAGGTTCTCGACTTCCCGGGGCACCTCACAATTCACGCGCGGCCGATTCCGCGTCTCGGCGGCGTCGCCGTCGCACTTGCTATCGCTTTGGCGGCATTTCTATTTCACCCGCTTCCCGCACAAATCGAGTGGCCGTTCTTCGCATCGCTCGCGCTCATTTGGGCGAGCGGTTTAGTCGACGACATTCGCGGCCTCTCACCAATTCCCCGTCTCGCGGCTCAAATCGTCGGCGCAACTTTGCTCTGGACGGCCGGCTGGCGCGTCCCTGTACCGCTCAGCGACATCCCAAACCTCCTTCTCACGTGTCTCTTCATAATTGCTATCGTGAACTCCTTCAATTTTCTAGATGGCGCGGACAGCATCGCCACCGGTGTCGCCGGAATTATTGCCATCGCGTACGCCGTTATTCCGAGTGGCACCGGCAATCCATTCGCTTCCGAGATTGCCTTCAGTGTCGCCGGGGCGTGTGCAGGATTTCTCGTCTACAATCTTCCGCCCGCAAAAATATTCCTAGGAGACTCGGGCAGCACCGCCCTCGGTTTGGTCATCGCTTTCCTCGCGCTGGATTTCTGGCGCTCTCAACCTGTAGGCGTCACCGTTCCCGCGCTTCTGTTTCCATTCACATTGTGCGCTCTACCTTTTCTCGACGCTGCCCTCGCGATCCTTCGCCGCGCGGGCCGCCGAAATTCGCCGCTCCAAGGCGATCGAAATCACTTCTACGATCTCCTCCTTGCGCGAGGGCACTCCCCCGTGCAGGTCGCACTGTTCTGCTACACGGTCGCTATTGTGCTTGCGGGAATATCGTGGAAAGAACGGGGGATGTCGCCCATCGAAGCCTGTGCGGTCTCGGTCTTAACTTTCGCGGCGCTGGCCGTGATTGAAGTTAGGCTGGGATCGCTGCGCCTCGCGGACAATGCGCGCCCGCCGGCCGTCTCCGCGCGTGGCGCATCAGATAAACGCCTTCCGACTCCGTGATTATTGTTAGCTTCCTACGATGATCGTGCGTCCGCCGTGGCGGTTGCGTTGTTCCGCCGTAACCGACTTTTCGGATCCGCCTAACTGCACCAGCAGCCTCCGCAGCTTGGCGCGTTCCGTCAGATCCATATCCACCACTTCGAACGCGCGCGCCTCTGTGTTCGCATCCCGGACAATCGTCTGCGCCTTCACCGGCCGCTGGCTTGCGCTCAGCCGCACCTCGACAATGCTTCCCGGATGCAGGCCGTACGCGCACACGGCCACTCCGCCGCCCAACCCTATCTCCGGGACATTGATGCTCAGGCTTTCTTTTGGATTGCTGGCCGTTCCCGAGATGGGTTGGCCGAGGCGCACGCGAGGATAGCGCCGCTGCCTCACGGCTGATGAGTTTGGATCGTTGTCCAGAATTTCGATGGACAATTCGGCTACGCTCAAACCGCTCTTCGGTATGAAACTTCGCGCCCACTCTTCGTCGATTCTTCCAAGCGACTGTGCGGCGGCTACCCGCAACTCCGATGCGTAGGCCCATCGCCAGGACTTCCGCCCTTCCACCACTCGCCGCAGAACAACTTCCGCTCCGGCTGTGCGCAGCCGGCCGAGAGCCTCGATCGCCTTCAAACGCAGAAATTCAGTTGCTCCACTCGGCAGATCCCCTTCCGCAAGGCGCAGCAGCCGCATGTCAGCCGATTTTTCACCGCTCATTCCAATCTCATCGATCGCCAGCGGCCGCACTCTCGCGTCGAGCGTATCGAACAACTGCAAAAGCAACTGCCCTCTTATGGACGCCCCGCTCGATGCGATCTGCCGCACCACGCGATCGTGGGCCGTCATCTTCCATTGCCCCATCCGCTCCGGCAATACACGTTCCAGTGTTTCCGCGTCCATCCTGCACAACAGTCCGATCACGTCTATCGCCTGCACCTGATTCCCGTGGAGAAGCTGCGCCCGCAAATGATCGAGCCCTACGGGGCCGAGGGCTTCGATCATCGAAACCAGCAGTTCGCAATCTTCCCGAAATCCGGCGCGGCCAAAACGCACGGCCATCTGCTCTGCTGCCGCTTCCGGAACTCGCCGCAGGAACTCCTGCAATCCTGCCGGCGCCCTTCCGGCCTTCACCGCCTCGTCGATGAATTCCGGCAGCCGGTCTTCCATCGATATTCGCGGACGCAAACTCTTTCCCGCTCCTGGCCGCTCTGTCTCTATGTAGTCCAGCACTTCTATTGACCGCTGCATCGCCGGATACATCCGGCTCTTTCCAGCCTCCTGCGACAATCGCACGAATGCCGCGCCCACCAGGCTTTGCAGTTCTGAATCGCGCTCTTCGGCGAGCTGCACGCCGGTCTCGCGGATTACTTTCACGAAAATGCTTTCGCCCGCGCTCGCGTAGAGTGGTGCCAATTCCGCCAGCCCGGTCGCCGCTTGCCTTCGCGCCTCGGCGTCGGCGCTCTTCACGCACGCCGCGTAATTGATCAGGATTTTGTCCGCCGCATCTTTTTCGTCACGGGATTTTAGTGCTTCCACTTCCTCCTGAATCCTTCCCGGAGGGACGCACCAGGCATTTGTCGACTCGAGTATCTCTCTCCTCTTCGCTGCCGGCATTTTCGACCAGAATTCCTGCGCAAGCGCCTCGGCGTGAGGCGGTAACTGCATCCCCGCATTCGACATCTTCTCTTCATAGATACCCAGGATTTTCCGCAGCCCATCCAGCTCGCTGCTCATCTCGCTCAGCAGCTGCTTCACCGAATTTACTTTCACATCTCCGCGCTCGTAACTCTCCAGAGCGAAGCGAACAGCGATATGCTCGGCAAGCTTCAACAATGTCGGTTTTTCTGAAGCCTCCGACGGCGCCTGCGCCGCCAGTGCCGAGAGTGCCTGGCTGACCGTAAATCGCGCCCGCCGCGGCAGCGTCGATAAGCGCGACTGAAACGAACCCATGTCCAGATTTTCTTGCGGCCCGCCATTCGTGCGCGCTATCTGGGCCAGCACTTGTAGAATTCCCTGCAATTCATCTTCGTGCAGGGTCATCAGTCCGGTTTCCACCGCCGTCGAACCGGGCGTACGCGCCGATCGGCTGCCTCGGATGCCTGACGACGCATTGCTCCACCGGCTCATCAAGCCTTCCCTGCCACTCGGCCTGTTGCCGGACTGCTGTTCTTTACGTTCAGTTTTTCTCTCGGCGCCTAATCCGGCTCCTGTTCCGCCACTCGCTATGACGGCCGGACTTCCAGCTGTTGCGATTGGTCCCGCGAGCGCCGATCCTGTTTCCGCGCCCGGAGCATCCTTTTTGAGCCAAAAGCCACCGGCGTTCGGATCGAGGGGCGTGCCGCCGCCCGTTCCGCCCACGATATTCCACGTGCTCGAGCCGGGCGAATTCGCTGATCCCCCCGTCCCGCGCACTGCTGTGGCCGGACCCTCCACGGCGGAATAGCCGGTCGCTCTGCGCGCTTGGCTTTCGTCGGCTGTCCCATGCTCTTGCAAATCATCCTTGGCAACGCCGGAATAAAATCCTTGCTGAGCGGCATTGCCACCGTCGCCTGCCATGGCAAGTTCAACCACACCCCTCGGTCCGCCGCGGCGCGGCTCACCTTCGCCGCCGCCTCCGCCGCCGCTCTTGATACCTTCAGCCGCAACAATCAGTTGTAGCAATTTCTCGGGGTCGTTCAGAAGCTGATCTGTTTGTTCCGAGTTCATGCCGAGCGTGCGCGCGGCAAGCTGCGCCGCCATGGTCGACTTCGCCACCGCCGAGTCGGCTGGGACGAAGCACACCTCGTTCACGTGTATGTGCGGATCGCCCTCGAGCGCGGCCTTCAGCTGCTCCGACAGTTGGCTCGGCATCGCGCCCGTTCCGGTAGGAAAACCGCGCACGAAGCGCGCTAAGCTCTTATGTGTGAGCTTTGGAGAAAAATGGACACTCGCAATTCCAGCCGCCGATAGCATCCTCGCAAAGCTTTTTTCAGCCGCCGAAGATTCAAGTGGCGTGCCGTCCAGCAAGAGCTTGTCGCCAGACACCGCGAGCAGCAATCCAGCCTCGTCATCTCCCATGGCCACGCGCAGCTCCGACCAGGCGATCTCGAATTGCTTTGCCGTGCGGGGATGCCCGAAGTCATACATCCGCGCGAACTTAAGCAGGATGTTGAGGCTGCGCACAAACGCACGCGCCGCGGTCGACCGAATATTGTTGTCCATTTTCGTCTAAACGGGTTCGTCCCGTTGTATATGGAAATATGGGGTTTGGGAGCGGCACGGGCAATGGTACGCGTGTCCTGCTGGGTACTAACGGATGGTCCTATGGCCGGTGTCGTGGGACTTGAGCTCCGGGCCAGGCTCGCGCTGCCGGTCGACGCCAGTTTTGATCCCATCCACATCTTCGGTACGCGCGTCAATCGTCCAAACTGGCCTATTCGCTGGTGACCCGAGAGGAACCTCACAGTAACTGCCGCTTCCACTCGACGCGTCGAACGCCTATCCTTGGTAAGGACAACTCGATCCCACACCAGAAGAGGTGACTACATGCCAGAATCACTTAGAGCTGACCACGTAGGGAGTTTTCTGCGACCGCTGGAATTGCTCGCAGCGCGCGAGAGCTCCGATGGCGCGACTTTGAAGGCCATGGAGGATAAACACGTCCTGCGGGTTCTAGCGAAGCAGAAGGAGCTCGGTTTCGAAATCTTCACCGACGGCGAACTGCGGCGGAGGAATTTCATGAGCAATTTCACCGACGCTGTCGCGGGCTTCGACATCGGCGCCGAGATCACGCGCAGTACTGAAGTCTGGGGAGCCAAAGGTCAGGTGCAAGATGCGCACGTCAGCCACGTGACCGGGATCGTCAATGCGAAACTTCGCGCGGTGCGTCCCGTGACGGCGAACGAACTCCCATTCTTGAGAAAACACAGCCCGGGCAATATTAAGATGTTGCTGCCAAGCGCCACCCAGTTTCCCGCGATCTCGTTTAAGAGGGGTATCACGGACAAAGTTTACAAAGATCACTCCGCTCTGCTGTGGGACATCGTTGAGATCATCAAGAAGGACATCGCCGGACTCGCGACAGATGGCGTGAGGTACATCCAGATTGACGCTCCGCGATACAGCTACTACTTGGACCCGAAGTGGCGCGATTGGATCAAAACCGAAATGAAGATGGACCCTGAACGCGCTCTCGACGAAGCCATCGCGGCGGACAATGCGTGCTTTGAGGCGGCGCGCAAACCAGGCGTGGTGCTGGCTATCCATCTGTGTCGCGGCAACAACCGTAGCCACTGGTATGCCGCAGGAGGATACGATGCGATCGCCGAAAAGCTCTTCGGGACTCTGAAAGTGGACCGGTTCTCACTGGAATACGATGACGAGCGATCCGGAACTTTCGAGCCTTTGCGTTTCATTCCCAAAGACAAAATCGCCATCCTCGGACTCATCACCTCAAAAAAGCCTCAGCTCGAAAGCGAAGACCTGCTGGTGAAACGAATTCATGAAGCCGCCAAATACCTCCCGCTCGAAAATCTTGCTCTCAGCCCTCAGTGCGGCTTCGCATCGACGTCAGAGGGCAACCTGCTGACCGAAGACGAGCAATGGGCCAAGCTGAAGTTGGTGGTCGATACCGCGCGCCGCGTGTGGAATTGAGCGAGCAGCGGGTTCGGCCGTTGAGGCCACAAAAAGTGGGAACCGGGAGGGATAAGCTCTTCTCGAGCAATAAGCTGCTACGTCGATCGATCACCTTAGCAGCTTGCCGGCGAGCCAGTAATCGACACTAAACTTTCCCGGACCAGAGCAGATCAGCCAGACAAAGAAGAGCACATACAGGACTTCCGGAAGATAGAGAAAATCGTCGAGCCAGCTAAGAGGCGAAAGTCCTTTAGGCATGGTGGAAACCGCGCTGGTCAGGGTGGCGACAATCATGTCAATCAATAAAACCACGCACGCCGGGCTCAAAAGAAATCCCACTGTCACCAAGGATCCGCCAACGAACTCGACACCCGACACGAAATAAGCCGTCACGTGGGGAAACGGGACTTTGGCCTTAACCAGCGTTTCGTAAACAGGTTTCGTGCCGCCGGCGACAAACAATTTGTTTGCCCCGGAGATGGCGAAGAACAGCCCGATCGAAACGCGCACCAGCAAGATGGCATATTGTTCCAAATCCCCGCTACCCTGCAGTGCAAACTGGACCAACCGTTGCCAATCCACCTCTTATCTCTCCATCGGCCTCGAAATTATGTGTCCATCTGTTCGACCCATTGAGCGCGGAATGCGGGAGCCACAAATGGATCCGCAAAGTACTGTGTTTCCCGCGCAACCTTGTCGCCTCTGAACTCCATGATGCTCACGGTGTAGGACGGCTTGCCGTCATATGTCAGGATGAATTCGGTCACCCAAAGCTCACCGCTGCCAATGATTCGTCGGATAGAAAACCGCTTGTTGCTCGGCTGACCGGCGCGCTGGTTCTGTATGTTGCGTCGACCGCGGGTTCGCTCGCCTGACTGCGGGTATTCCAGCACCGCGTCCTCGTGATAGATGCGGTGCTCGGTTTCAAAATCGTTGGCATCGGACGCAGCCCAATGCTGATCCAGTGCCGCACGGATCTCTTGGTCGCGCACTCCAGAAGGCTGCTCCTTCTTGTGTTGATCGTCCATCCTGAACTTTCATTTTGACAAGAAGCTAAAATGCTTTAGCGGAATCGGAGTGTACGTCGGATTAGCTACTTGCGCGGACGCAAAGGAAAGTGACGCCGCGTCGTTTCCGCCAACCGATTCATATGGGCTCGGGACTACTTACGGGCTACGCCTTACCGGTCCCGGCGCAATCGTCAAGTTCAGCGGAGCAATACAGGCTCAATGGCTTGCATCGATTTTCGAGTGGTGGCCGCGGACGGGCCTGTTGATGACACCGATGAATGGGATCGGTTAACGTCATGCCCGCGCAGCATCAACTTTTTCCACACTCGCCTTGCTTGTCTCTGCTTTCGTCGCTTCGGGCTTGTTCTCGTTGGGAGCCTCTTGGCCGCGCTGGGCGTTGACGGCCTGATCAACCTGGGCCATAAGGTTTCGCAGGATCTCATCGCCCCTATCCAGGGTGCCCCGCAACTGACTACTAATTGCCACAGCGCGCTGATAGGCATCGCGGGCTTTGGTCAAAAGTTGAATGTGTTCCAGAAACTCCGTAGCGCTCGTAGCAAACTCTTTCATCGCTTGTTCATAGGCCGTCACCGTCTCTGCGGAGCCTGGCTGGTTCCCCTCCTCATATTTCTTCCACATCGCTTCGCTCCTTGGTTTCCTCATTCCGGTGACACAACCGCGGGGATCATGAACCGGAATTCCGATTTGGACCGCTGCTTCGGGCATCGTACGCTTCTCCCTGGCCCCGACACAATGAATTTGCCATTAATGCTCTGGCTGGCTCTGGCTCCCGAGAATTCTATCTGCCGACCGTGGGTATGGCCGCTTCTTTCCCTAGGCCCTGATCGTTCTTGACGTGGCAACTCGCAGCCACTTCTCGAGATAGCGCACGTCATGGAGAATTGCTCTGGCGCCGAATTTTTTTAACAATGCAACACGCTCCCCTCGGACTGCAGCCTCTCTCGCCAGGATGCCGATGAACGGGATTTGAGCCGCTTGCGCGGCTATGGCGTCGTCCACGTTGTCGCCCAGGTAAATCGCCGTGTTTGGATCGCGGCCCGCTAAAATCCGCAGCAAGCCCTCCGGATCCGGTTTGGGTCGTTCGACGTCCTCCACTGTCACGATGGTCCGGAAAAACTCGCGCACCTTCCGTCGATCGAGTGTGTAGTCGACTTCCCTGTGGACCCTCCCCGTGAAGAGGGCCAGTTCCGACCTCGCTGCCAGGCGCCGCAGGCTGCTGCGCGGAAGCAGCCACTTTTCACGGCTCACGTAGCCTTTGGAGTCCTTGCCCCAATAGAGTTCGAGGAACTTGCTTTTCACTTCGTCGTGCTCGAATTTCCCTCCGAGCGATTGCACCCATGCTGTCGAAAGCTTCCAGTCGTCGTTGAACCCCGATTGGCTTTTCCAGCGCAGCAATTGCAGGCGCGTTACGTGCTGGCCCGTAAAATGCCGCACCGTTTCTAGCACCGTTCGATGGTAGGAGCCGCGCACGTCCACCAGCACGCCGTCCACGTCGAATACGATGATTTCTGGATGGCCGGTCAAAAATTTGGCGGGTTTGAACACGGGAATGAAGAACTGCTGAAGATCACTGCGAGTTGCGCTCCTTCGTTTCGCTGGGATGAGGGTCGGGAGTTTCGGCGCTCGACTCGTCGGTCGTTGGATTATCCGCAGATTCTTCTGGGGAGGCTAGATCGTCGGGCGACCAAGCCTCGCCCTGCGTCACAGCCGGCGTTGCCGCCTCGTCGGCCGTTGCTGCGGAAACCGGCTGTGCGGGTGCATTTGCCGATTGGGGCGCTTGCGGCGACGTAAGCGCTGCAAGCCTTTTTGCCAGCGCGACCGCGAGAAGTTCTACAATTAACTTGGCGCCACGTGCATCTGAATCTTTCGCCGGGTTGTATCCCGTTACCTCGATCGCCGCGAGATGCGGTTGCGCGGCGAATACTTCCAGCGCGCCGCGAACTTCTTCGAGATTCAATCCGTCCGCTCCGCTATAGTTCGTCGCTTCAAAACCGGCAATCACATCCACGTCAAAGTGCAGGACAAATTCGTTCGTCTTGCCGTGGACGCGTTCTACCGCCGTTTCCGCCGCCGCTCCTGGTCCCATCCGTCGAACGTCCTCGGCGAGATAGCGGCGCAGCAGCGCATTGCGCAAAAATTCCTCTTCGGCAGGATCCAAACGCGCTACGCCAAAAAGAGCCAGGTCGGGATCGCGGACCAATGGAGGTTCGGGCCAGAAGCGCACTAATTCGGCCGCGCCTCGCCCTGTGAGGTGCGAAACCACCATTCCGTCAACGCAACCGGTAAGCGTCGTCGCCGGGGTATTCGCATCGGCATCGCGATCCACATAGATCATGCCCACGTGCCGAAAGTACCGGCGGACGCCGGCAACCGTGGCCAGCGCAACGGAGCAATCGCCGCTAAGAATAAGGGGCAGCGCAGCGGACTTGACGGCTTGTTCCACGCGCGGCTTTAGCGCTTCGAGACCGGCCAAAACGCGAGGAACATTTCTCGCGCGTGGACTTTCGTTATCCGGCTGGTAAAGCTGGGGAGGGTCGTCGCCAAGATCTGAAACCTGATAGCCAATTTCGCTAAGCCGCTCGAGGAGGCCTGCTGCCCTTAGCGCTGCGGGCGCACCTTCGTTGCCCACCGACATTGCAGCCGCACTTGTGGGAGCGCCCAGAACTGCAATCTTACTCGCCTGGCGGACGATTTTGACCGCCACTCATATGCTCCTAACCTTCGGGTTGATGTTGCCCGGGGCGAAAAAATGCCGATCCTTAAGCTGATCCTTAATTTGTGGTCCTGCCGAGCCGCGCTGCTAATTCCGCTGGCAGAGTAAATCGCACGTCCTCTCGAATCAGATCCAGATCCCGGTGGTTCGTGAACCCGAACCCAGAAAGGCGCTGGCTCACTTGCTCCACCAAAATCTCGGGCGCGGAAGCGCCCGCCGTAAGGCCGATGGTCTTCACACCTTCCAAAGAAGCCGCATCAATATCGTTCGCGTCTTCGATAAGCCGCGCCGCCACTCCCGCCCGCTGCGCCACTTCCACCAACCGATTCGAATTCGAGCTGTTCGCCGAGCCGACCACAAGAATTAATTCCACTTCGCGCGTCAGCGCTTCCACCGCTTCTTGGCGGTTCTGAGTTGCATAGCAAATATCGTCCGAGGCTGGGCCGACAATTGATGGAAAGCGCTGGCGTAATCTCGCGACAATTTCCTGAGTGTCGTAAAGCGAGAGCGTCGTTTGTGTCAGAAACGCTAGCCTGGATGGGTCCGGAACTTGCAACTGATCCACTTCCTCAACGCTTCCGACAATCAACGTCTGATCCGGCGCTTCGCCTGATGTTCCCACAATTTCCTGGTGATCGCGGTGGCCAATCAAAATTAGCGTTCGCCCTTCGCGCGCGAATTTCAGAGCCTCCAAATGAACTTTCGTTACCAAAGGACACGTCGCATCGATGATTTTCAGCTCGCGGTCTTTCGCTTCGCTGCGCACACGCGGCGGCACTCCGTGCGCGCTGAAAACCAGAACCGCGCCAACTGGAACTTCCTCAATCGACTCCACAAATATCGCGCCGCGCCGCCGCAACTGGTCCACCACGTAGCGGTTATGGACAATTTCATGGTGAACGTAAACGGGCCGCCCGTACGCCTCGAGCGCCAGTTCCACAATATCCACTGCGCGAACCACGCCCGCGCAGAAACCGCGAGGGCGCACTCGCACCAGCGTTTTTACGCCGCTTGCCGTTCCCTCGATGTTAGTCAGTGCCAATAGGGTTCTCCTGGTACGCCCCGTAATATTACCTGATATTACCTGAAGCTCGGCTTCCCTGCCAGTTCGTTCCACTCCTAATGGTGTCATTCCGGGGGACCAAAAATGCTACGAGTCTGAAGCAAAAAGCTTCAAGTTTGACGCTCAGATACCTTTCAATTAGTGACATTAAGCGGTCGCAAATCGGCAAAAACCACCCGCCAAGTCCACCCCACGGGGGCGTTTTTCGGGGCCCGGCTTTCCCCTCACAGTTTGGGTGTGCTTTTCCGGCCGGAGGCACTAGGATGTAGCCGACATGGCCAACTCAGCCCAGGTGGTCGTTATAGGAGGTGGCATTTCGGGACTGGCCTGCGCCTTGCGGCTGCAACAACTTGGCGCCCGGGTGACATTGCTCGAAGCGAATAAGCGCTCCGGCGGGCTGATTGGATCCGTAGAACGCGAGGGCTTCCTCTTCGAATCGGGGCCGCAAAGTTTTCAGGGCACCGAGGCACTGCTGGGCCTTATCCGCGATCTGGGCATCGAAAGCGATTTGTGCAAGGCCGATCGGCGAGCGCCGCGATTTGTTTTGCGGCAGGGACGGCTGCGGAAAATCCCGATGGCGCCGCAGGGGTTTCTCACCAGTTCCCTGCTCGGAATAGGCTCGCGGTGGCGAATCGTTTCGGAAGGGTTGAGCCGGACGACACCGCCGTCGGAGGACGAGTCTATCGCGCAGTTTGTGCGACGAAAATTCGGGCACGAGATTCTGGAGTATCTGGTTTCGCCATTCGTTTCAGGAGTCTATGCGGGCGATCCTGAAAAGCTCAGCCTGCGCGCCGCGTTTCCAACGCTCGAAGAGTGGGAGCGGCAATACGGGAGCGTTTTGCGCGGCGCCATGAAATCGCGCCCGGCAAAGGGCGCGAGGCAAGGTCCGCCGCCTATGTGTTCGTTTCTACGCGGTATGCGCGTGCTGACCGATGCGATGTTCGCAAAACTTGACGAAAACGCGAAGAGCGGCGCCCGAGTGGATACTGTGACCAAGGCCGACCAGGGCTTTCAGATCCAGGTGACACAGGACGGCCGCAGCGAACAGATGAACGCGCGGGCAGTGGTGCTCGCGACGCCCACCTACGTGGCCTCGCACATCGCGGCGCCGCTTTCGGCGAAGGCGGCGCAAACACTTTCAGGCATCGCGTACGCGCCAGTGGTTGTGGTCGCGGCCGGATATCACTGCAATCAAAGCGCAGCGGCACTGGACGGCTTCGGAGTGCTAATTCCGCGAAGTGAAAAATATCGAACACTTGGAATCGTGTGGAATTCGTCGCTGTTTCCGAATCGCGCGCCACAAGGCCAGATGACCATTACAAGCATCCTAGGCGGAGCTACCGATTCCGCCATTATCGAGAAATCCGACGACGAGATCATCGCGACTACGATGCACGAACACTCGAGAATTCTGAAGATCGAAGGCTCGCCCATTATTTCCGCAATCTGGAAGCACCCGCGAGCTTTGCCTCAGTACAATCTGGGTCACGCGCATGCCGTCCGGGAAATCCGCGAGGTTGAGCGCGCCCTGCCGGGGCTGTATTTTGCGGGCAATTACCTCGAGGGGCCGTCGATCGGCAAATGCGTCGAACAAGGATTTCAAACCGCAGAAGCGGTGCGCGCAGATTTGGAGCAACTGTCGTAACCGGAAGGCTATGGCGATCGGACGAAGAAGTCAGGGTTATAGCAAGGAAGGGCCGTTGCCTGTTCGCGAGGACGGATGAAGTTATTTTGCGGGGAGGGCGGCAGGCTGGCCCTTTGGAACCAACTGAAAAACTAGGACTCTGGCGGTCTGGGTATCGCTTAGATTTCGAAGCGAGCGATGGACGTGCATCGTCGGTTCGTAGAAGACGTCTCCCACATTGTAGGTTTTTGGTGGATCGGGATCGACTTGGTTTTCGATTTGGCCTTCCAGGATGTAGGCAAACACGGGGCCCGGGTGCTTGTGCGGAGCCGAAACTAATTTGGGCGGGATCGTAAGCACGATCATGCGTCCCTCGCAATCACCGGGATCGCCGATAGATTCCGATATTAGGGTGGTTATCCCGCGCGGAGGATTTGACGGCGCCTTCCCTTGCGAACTTTGCTGCGGTGCAGGCGATTCCGCGCGCAGTGAGGAAACGGTTCCCGAAAGAAGAGTGGCGATCGCGGCGCTCAAAGCAGTGTTTATTTCACGGCGAGTCATCATGGCTTTAGTCTCCTTTAAAACAGCGAACGATGCTCTGCGATTTCGAGAGCCGAGCTTGTCGGGCCGGATTAGCGGCTGGCTGGCGCACCATAGACACCCGTCTTCGGATGAAATTCCGACCAGGCAAACCAGAATTCGGGTTCGAGAATGAGCGGCGTTAGCTGCGAGCCTCTGAGCTTCCCCGAGTCGCAGAGGCCGTAGGCGTTCCAGGTGGAATGCGTTTCGAGATCGACGAGCCGATCCGCTTCGGCGTCGGCCGCCTTGAACTTGAGAACTCTGCCTTTGAGCGTCGAGTCGAAAGCGGTTGTGGTGTCGGACGACGGCTGATGAATTACGACGGTCGGCGTCCCGGCAATCGTGTCATTGATCACACGTTCTTTGCGTAGCGCCGAGAGCGGGTAGGCCTTTTCTCCGTGATTGACTTGAAGGCCAAGGACGATCTCGCGCGGACCGAGCCGAGTGTCGTGTCCGATGGCTCCGGAAGGCGCAGGACGCGTATCCGAGATGCCGAGGCTCCATTGCTGGCTAATGAACTTGTTCATGCCCGGCATCCGCTCGGCGTATCCGGGCAGTGGCTTTAGCACCTGCGTATCAGGGTGCTGCTTTCTCCACTCGCCCCATTGGGTAAGCAAAAACGGATAGAGTTCCAAGTGCGTGCCTTTAAGCGGGCCGGATGTGGCTGTGGAGAGCGATTGCTGCCAATGACTTCCTGTTTCGCGATCCTTGAACACTTCGTTTAGACCGACGACGCCGTCAGTATCAAAATGCAGTTGCTTCCCGTTGGCTTCAGCCCTAATCACGAGGGCTGTGTTGCAGTAGCCTCACCAAGTGACCGCGATCGGGCCATCCGGCATCTGGTCGTCGACAACACCGTGTTGCGCGAGATCGGCACCGGGATAGGCCTTGGTCACGCCGCGGGTGGAGACGCCAATTACGACATCGCTATCGGAAAGAAACGACGCCTGCGAAGCCGGAATAAATTCCGGATGATCGACGGTCGTGTACGGCAGCATCTTAGGCTCTTTTTCCTGAGCAAGAGCGGATCCCGCAAGAACGGCGCCGACTGCGAGCACGGTAACGATCCGAATCCATGACATTGTGGTGATACTCCCTCTGATCTGACTTTTCGACCGGCGGTTACACTTTTACACAATTGAAGGGCTTATGAGAAGAGCCAAGACTGCGCCAAATGATGAGAGGGGTTGGGCGTCTGCGCGCTTGGCGGTCATAGCGACGACCGCTATAATACGAGGAGAGAGATGGCCCAGCCGCAAAAGACGCGCCGCGAAATTCTGGAGGAGTTTGTCGCGCAGAAACCCACGGATGCATTCGCGCGTTACGGGCTGGCGCTTGAATGCGTGAAATTGGGAGATAGTTCCGCGGCTGCGGTTCATTTCGGCAAGCTCCTCGAGACGAATCCCGATTACATCGCAGGCTACTATCAATTCGGACAACTCCTGGGACGACTGGGCCAACTGGACGCGGCTCGTAAACTTTTATCGGACGGCATTGTGGTTGCGCAGAAGCTAGGCGACGTGCACGCGCGCGACGAGATGCAAGCGGCATTGACGCTGCTGCGCTAACCGCGTACCCCAAGACGGGATCGCCCTCGAAATGGAACGACCGGCCCGAATACCATTGTTTCCGCTGGACGTGGTCCTTCTGCCGCGCATGCAACTTCCGCTGCACATTTTCGAGCCGCGCTACAAGCTGATGATTTCCCGATGCCTCGAGGAAAAAATCGAATTCGGGATGATCCTGGCAGCCAGCAACAACGTGGCCAGCATGGGCTGTACCGCAGAAATCCTCCGCAAGACCAAGGATTATTCCGACGGGCGAATGGACATCGCCACCGAAGGCCGCGCCGTTTTCCGTCTGGCAGATCTCTTGCACGAAAAGGAATACTACGAGGGAATTGTCGAGTACGTGAAAGACGAGTTAGGCGCCTTGGACCCGGAGAAGGAAAGACAGCTCGTCGTCACTTTCGAGCAAAGCCAAGTTCTTCTGTTTGGAAGACCGTGGACGGACCCGTCTCCACACGAGCCTGCCACGCTTGCTTACCGGATGGCGGCTATGGTCCCCATGGAAATCGAAAAACGCCAAACGCTGCTGCAAACGAGCAGCGAGCAGGATCGTCGCGAGATCGTGCTCGAATGGCTGCAAGCGTTCGTGCCCAAACTGGCGGACCAGCAAAGCGCGCGCCAACGAGCCGGTGGAAACGGGCACGCAATGAATTAGGCAGGTAGCGACCTCTCGAAGATGCCGGCGATTTGTTGATTTATAAGAGCTTTGGCGACGTCCTGCGACTTATCCCAATCCAAGTTAGGAGCGTGCGCTCGCTTCCTCTATAATGGAGCCGCGCGATGAACTTTCCATCGCGCCTGACGTGCCGACCGGTGATCGAATGAGTCCACAACCAAAAAATCTTGGCGAGTTGAAGCGAAGTCCCTGGAGCGAGGAAAAAATCGCGGGACGAACCATCCGCCAGGAACTTCGCGAAAATCTGCTTCACAAAATGGAAAAGGACGAGCCGCTCTTCCCCGGCGTGCACGGCTACGACGACACGGTGATACCGCAAATCACCAACGCTGTCCTTTCGCGCCATCATTTTATTTTGCTGGGCCTGCGCGGACAGGCGAAGTCGCGAATCCTGCGCGGGTTGGCCGGATTCCTAGACCCGCAGATACCGGTGATCGCCGGATGTGAGATCAACGACAATCCGTACCGTCCGTTGTGCCGGTCGTGCCGCGAACGAATTGCCGCCGAGGGTGACGCCACGCCGATCAGCTGGCTTTCACGCGAGCTCCGCTACGTGGAGAAGCTGGCCACGCCAGACGTGACCATCGCGGATATGATCGGAGATGTGGACCCGATCAAGGCCGCGCGTGCCGGGCGAAATCTTTCCGACGAACTGACGATTCATTACGGCTTGCTGCCTCGCGCGAACCGCGGAATCTTCGCCATCAACGAACTGCCGGACCTCGCGGGAAAAATTCAGGTGGGCCTCTTCAATATCATGCAAGAAGGCGACGTGCAGATTAAGGGCTATCCGGTCCGGCTGCTGCTGGACGTGTTGCTGGTCTTCACCGCGAATCCGGAAGATTACACGGCGCGTGGAAAAATCATCACGCCGCTGAAAGACCGCATCGGCTCCGAAATCCGGACGCACTACCCGGCGACGCTGGCCGAGGGAATGTCCATCACAGAACAGGAATCGTGGATAGCGCGCGACGGCAAGCGGCGGGTCGAAGTGCCCACGTACGTGCGGGAGATCGTGGAGGAAGTGGCTTTTCAGGCGCGCGAGGACAAGCGAATCGACCGGCGGTCGGGTGTGAGCCAGCGGCTGCCAATCAGCGCGCTTGAAAATGTGTTGAGCAGCGCGGAACAGCGAGCGGTGCGCAGCCGCGACTCCGCGGTGGTGGCGCGCGTGGCGGATGTGTACGCGGCGATTCCGGCCATGACGGGAAAATTCGAGCTGGAGTATGAAGGCGAAATGCGCGGCGCCGAAAACATCGCGCGGGAATTGATCCGCGCGGCAGTGGGCAAGACGTTCACCAAATATTTCACCAATGTGAATTTTCAGACCGTGGTGCAGTGGTTTGAAGCGGGCGGCGAGTTGAAGATTCCCGCAAACGCTTCGAGCAGCGAATTGCTTGGCCAGCTGAAGAAAATAGCGGGGCTTTTCGAGCATCTGGAGGCGCTGGGCGTGCGTTCGAAGGACGATGCGGCGATTCAGGCCAGCGCGGCGGAGTTCATTCTCGAAGGCCTTTGGTCGCAAAAACGCATCAACCGCAGCGAGGAGCGCGGATTTTTCGCCGAGGCGCGGAAAACGCCGGAGCCACGCGATCCCAAGGAGCCTATCGGCCGCATGCCGCGGCGGCAGTTCAACTGATTTCGGATTGTGTGCGCTGGTGAAAAATGAAATACACGAAATATTCGCGCTACGAGCCGGGGGCGGCAGACGATATTGATCTGCAGGACCTGATGGACCGGCTTTCGGATTTTTTCCTTCAAAGCGGATTCCACTCGCAATACGGCTTTCATGAACTGGATATGGAGCGGGCTCACCAGCAGCACATGGACGACCTGCGCGAGGCGATCCTGCGCGCTCTCGAGGAAGGCGATCTAATCCCTCCGGAATTGCTCGAAAAGCTGCGTCAGAATCCCGATCTTTCACAGAACCAAGAGCTGCGCGACAAGATCGACCAGATCATCCAGCGCATGGAGGACGAGGGCTTCATCACGCAGCAGCAATCCGCGCGAGTGACGCCTCCCCCGTCGGAAACACCGGGAGGACAGATCGGGAAGGAGCAGCCGCAGGTGGAAGCCCGGTTTGAAATCACCGACAAGGCGCTCGATTTCCTGGGATTCAAGACGCTGAAGGATTTGCTGGCTTCGCTCGGAAAAAGCAGCTTCGGGCGGCACGACACGCGCGACCTGGCCACGGGCATCGAATCGGGCGGCTCGTCGAAAGCCTACGAATTCGGGGACACGCTGAATATGGACATCAGCGGCACGCTCTTCAACGCCGTGCGGCGCAACGGCGCGGGGATTCCAATCGAGCTCGATTATCCCGATTTGATGGTGCACCAGTGCGAGTATCAGAGCTCGTGCGCGACGGTGCTGATGCTCGATTGCAGCCATAGCATGATTCTTTACGGCGAAGACCGGTTTACGCCGGCGAAGCGCGTGGCGCTGGCGCTTTCGCATTTGATACGCACGCAGTATCCGGGCGATTCCCTGCACTGCGTGCTGTTCCACGACAGCGCGGAAGAAATTCCGCTGGGAAAATTGGCGCGGGTGCAAGTGGGTCCGTATTACACGAACACGCGCGAAGGGCTGCGCATGGCCCAGAGAATTCTGGCGCGACAGAAGAAGGATATGCGCCAAATCGTGATGATCACCGATGGCAAACCGTCCGCGCTGACGTTGGACGATGGGCGGATTTACAAAAACGCGTTTGGGCTCGATCCGCTGGTGGTCACGCAGACGATGGAAGAAGTGGCGAAGTGCAAGCGCGCCGGGATTTTGATCAACACGTTCATGCTGGCAAGCGACTACAGTTTGGTGCATTTCGTCCAGAAGATTACCGAGCTTTGCCGCGGCAAAGCGTACTTCACGACTCCTTACACCCTCGGACAGTACCTCTTGATGGATTACGTTGGGCGCAAGACCCGGAATATCCACTAACGTGGGCCGCTACGAAGTTGACTGACATCGAAGAGAGATTCCCCGCAACTGCATCCGGGGCACAAGAAGCGCGCTTCGACTGCGTGTCCCGGCGCTTCGCGCAAAACCAACGGCGGTGGGCAGAGTCCCAGGATACGAGGAAAATGTTTACACGCGGGGTCGAATTCGTGCAAGTACCTATCCCGGTAAAGAAAAATCGTCCACATTGAAGGCGCGCTGAGGAGGGTGAAAGATGCCCAGGGCGAGGGGACGATGAGGGCGGAAGAAAAAGAGCGCCGGAGAACCTGAGGTTCTCCGGCGCTTCTTCTTGTTGAGACTATTTATTGATCGGCTTCAACCTTCTTGAGCGGCGGTTTCGGGACCTGCCAAATCAGCTTCGAATCGTCGGCATTGTGCGGGAAAAACTGCGCCGACTTCTTGCCGGAAGGCAGAAGAATGACATCCGCCCGACGGTTATAAGCCAGCCAGTCGGCTCGGGTGTCGCGGAGCCGCATCTTGGGCGGCATGTTGGGATTGGTGCTTTCGAGCGTCTTCACGGTGTCGCGATCAAGCGGCTGTTCCTTGCCGTAGGCGGCGGTCTCAACCTTATCGGCCGAGATTCCCTGTTCGACGAGGTATTGCTTGATGCGCTCGACGCGGCGTTCGCTCAGGTCCTGGTTGAAAGGCTTGGACCCGCGAGCGTCAGCATGCGCTTCAACCGAGAGCTTCGCATCGGGATCGTATTCGAGATACTTCTTGAATCCGTCAGCGAGAGTGGCCAGCGTAAGCTGCTGGCTGCGGACCAGGCCGACTTGTGGATGCCGCTTGTCGGGGTAGTCCGTGGGATAGAAAACGCTTTGGAGCGTGACCGTAGGAATCGGCTCGACGCTGCCGACGATGTGAATGGAGGCGGTCTGAGTGGAGCTGCCGCCGCAAACGTTGGTCGCATTCAGCGTGTAGGACTTGTTTTCGTCGATGGTGCGCGCGGGTTGGCCCTCGGCTACCTGGGACGTATCGGCCGGTTCGGGTTTCACCATCTGGCTGCCGCTGGGATCGACTTTATTGTTGTCCAGCGTCACGCTATCGGCGTTGTGGGTCTGCCAGGTGAGCGTTGAGGAGTCCTGCGTGATCACTTTTTCACCGATTTTGCGGTAGTGCGTTTCCGCAGGATTGGCGGTGAGACTGGCATCGACCTTGGTGTTTACGTTGACGGTGCCGGTGCCGGTAACAGTTCCGCCTGGGCCGGTGGCGCTGAAGTCGTAGTTGGTGGTGGCGTGCGGCGAGACGGTTTGGCTGCCGCTCGGTTGCACCTTGCCGATGCCGCTGATATTGGCGTCGACGGTTTCACCCGTCTGCCAGTTCAGGGTTGCGGTCTGTCCGCAATCGATGTTCCCATTCGCGACGCTGAAGTTGCCGGTAACCGGCGCCACGGCCACCTGGGCGCTGGCGATCCCGGCCTTGAATCGCGGGACGTCCTTAAGCTTTTCGCCGCGCTTCCAGTCGCTGGTCTTTTGCATGCCGTTCTTCAGGTCAACGGTTACTTTTTTGTTAGCGGCTACGTCCACGTCGCCTGACCAAACCGTCTTGCCCTCGTGCGTTACCGTCAGGTGATGCTTTCCGGGCGGGAGCAGCAGATTCTGATGCCAGATCCAGTCCCAATCAAACTCGTCCACGTGGCCGACGAAGTAGTCCGGCGTGGTGCCATTCGAAAGAACCGCGGCGCGCGGGTCGCCCTTGAGTTGAACGTCGCCAAACGGTCCGGCGACATTGCCGCCGGTGGCTTCGAGCTTCACGTCGAGAGGCGTGGTTTTTCCGGCATCGATGTTAACGTCCTGGGTCGAGATCTTATAGCCGTAATTGACGACCACGACCGTGTGCTTGCCAGCAGGGAGTTTTATTGGGTGACTTCCCTCGCGGATTGCGTTGCCATCCACGAAGACATAGGCCTGTTTTGGGGAGACCTTGATCTTCAGCTTCCCATCCTGCGCGAAGCTGGCCGTCGCCGTTAAAGCGAAGGCCATCACGAGGGTAAGGACGTATAGCAGTCGTCGCATCTGCATTCTCCTAATAATTTGTAGGCGGATTAAATGACAGTTCTCTCGCGCCCAGACGAAAGAACAAGGCTAGGAACCTCAAAAATACGTTGTAAGCCTTCTAGTGTCAATAACATTCAACTGTCGAGGCAAGGTTTTCTGAGCGGTGCCGCGACGGCCCGCAGAGCCTTTTTACCATGGTTTCTGGAGAAACAGCGAAGGGCGCGATACTTGGCAGCCGGCGAGCGCCCCGCGAATTGTCGGATCATGACGCGACTTGAGTGTGACACGCTCTGCTTTATACTCTGATGTATGTTCAAGGACGCGCTCATCGAGCACTTCCGGAATCCGCATAATGCGGGCGAACTGCCGGATGCCACAGCGGCGGTCGAAGTGACAAACCCGGTGTGCGGTGACGTGATGCGGCTGGCGGTTCGCGTGGAAGGCGAACGTATTACAGCGGCGCGATTTAAGACGCAAGGTTGCGTGGCGGCGATCGCGTCGAGCTCCGTGCTGACGGACATGCTCAGCGGCAGAACGCTCGCGGAAGCGCGCGAAATTACTCCTGGGCAAATATCTAGCGCGCTTGGTGAACTTCCTCCCGCTACTTTTCACGCCGCGCAGCTTTGCGTTGACGCGGTGGTTGCACTTTTGGCCAAGGCGTCACGATAGGTGGAGCACGGATTTAGGCTTCGGGTTCGCGATTTTCCAGCGCTCGCCGCAAAGTTTCCGGATCGTTGATATTCAGGACGACGCCTTCTTCCTCGGTGGGAACTTCGCGCAGTTCCGCTGCATGCGCCCACACAACCTCTCGCGCGCCGATTGCAGGCGATGCAGCAAGAAGCTCGGGGTAAAGACTCGCGGCGAAAATTACCGGGTGTCCGCGGCGCCCGTGGTAAATGGGAAGCACGATAAGTTGGCCGGTCGAGTCAAACGCATCGATCAATTGCGCGATCAATTCCGGTGAAAAGAGCGGATGATCCACCGGGCAGAGAATGATGCCGGCTGTTTCGTCGGCAGCAATCGTGCGAATCGCGGCCTGGATGGATGAAAGCTGGCCCTGCCGCCAATCGGGATTTACGACGACTGATGCAGATTCGTCCGGGAAGTTTCGCGCGAATTTCGTCCAGATGCGCACCCAGCACAATGCGCCTGGCAGCGATGCGCGGATGGTGCGTGATTTCAAGCAAATGCTCGATGAAAGTTTTCCCGCGATACGGAAGCAGGGCTTTTGGCGACCCCATGCGACGAGATTCGCCGGCAGCGAGGATGGCCGCAACAAGCGGCCTCTGACGGACCGCAGCGGCAGGCGTCATGGAGTTAGCGTTGCTGGGGAGTTGCGGCGTGGGAAAGCTTGACGGATTTGTGCGGCAAGTTCTTTGCGTTGCGACGCACGGCAATCAGTTCGGCTGTGATACTGACGGCGATTTCCTCCGGCGCGAGAGCACCGATATCCAGCCCAACGGGAGCGTGCACGCGCTCAAATTCCTCGGGCGAGTATCCTTCCTTTTCCAGCGCCTGGTAGACGGAAATCACTTTGCGCTTGCTGCCGATCATTCCTATGTAGCGAGCCTCGGTTCGCACGGCCCATGCGAGGACGCGCATATCGTCCTTGTGCCCGCGCGTGACAATCAAAAGATAGCTCGAGGCGCTGGGTTTGATCTTTTCGAATGCATCTTCGTAGGTGCTGTAAATCTCGCTCGCCATCGGGAAGCGCTCCGGGTTCGCAAACGTTTCCCGATCGTCCGCGATCGCTATGGCAAATCCCGCAGCGCCCGCAGCCCGCGCGACAGCGGAAGAAATATGGCCGCCGCCAAAAATATAGAGCGCAGGCTGCGGCAAAATTGGCTCGACGAAAATTTCCAAGGTGCCTCCGCAGATCAGACCCGCGTCAAAGGCTGCTTCGTGATTCAGGTTGAACGTCATTTTACGCGGCTGCTCGATGCGGATCACGTCTTTCGCCGCAGCCCAGACTTCCGCTTCCACGCAGCCGCCGCCGATGGTGCCGGCCATGGTGCCGTCTTCGCGCACGAGCATGCGCGAGCTTTCGTAGCTGGGGATCGAGCCGTTCGTGTGGACGATCGTCGCCAAAGCGCCGCGCTGGCCAGCCTTTCGCATCCGCACGATTTCTTCGAATAGGTCCATGCTGTTCAGTTGAGCGTACTGTGCCCGCCGGGCGCTGTCAATTGGCTTCTGAGTGCACATCGGTTAGTGGGTCAGTTTCCGATTACGTCGTTTGCGAGGAGCTTGCTACCGCCACGACGCTAGATTCGGAGTGAAGATGGAGCTACCGTGCGCGACGGTGTGGGGTTCGCCAGAGAAACGCAGCGAATCAAGCGCCTTCATTGCCGATCCGGCGATCAGGGATCACTTGATAGAACTCCTCGTGGTGCGTGCGATGGGAGCGTTCGACCTGCCCGTTAAGCTTGGGCGAGCGCGGTGGGAGGACGAAGAGCGGCAGGTTTCGTTGCTGGCAAGCGATTTCGAATTCGGCAGCGAATTCGCTGCCGCCATCCACCTGCAGGGCGGCGATGGGGAAAGGCATGCGATCGACCAGCGTGTCCAGGAAGCGAGCCGCGGCCAGCGAAGTGGCGCGTTCGTGCACTTCCAGCACATCCCAACGAGAGACCATGTCGCGGGCCGAGAAGTGTTTCAGTACCACGCCGCGCGCCGGTCGCACCTCTTTGGTGTCGACCTGCACCAGATCACCCGGCCTTCGAATAGGCCAAAAATGGGGTTTTCGCCGGGCCCAGGGACGGCTGCGCATTTTGCGGCGCCGCCGGATCGCTCCTTTCGCCCCAGCTTCCACCAACACGCTGCGGCGCTTCAGGTCGTTCAGGATCCGGCCCACCATGGACGTGGAAAGCCGAACGTGTTTGCGGCCCAGCAGCACGACCAGTTTGTCCTTCCCCCAGCGGGGATACTCGCGTCGCAGAGCGAGAACGGCTTCGCTCTGCGAGGGTGTCCAGGTCGGCTGGCGATGCCGATGCGGGCGATGCGAACGATCCTCCAGCGTGGAGAGGTTATGAGGATCGTAGCGCCGCCACCAGCGATAGAACGTCTGCCGGCTGATCCCAAAGTGGCGGCAGGTAAAAGCCGCATTGCGGCCATGACGCAGATAATGACTCATCCAGGCCACACCGGAGCTGACCAACCCGGCTCAGCTTCGCACCCCGCGAAAGCTCGCTCTGGGCACCGCTTCCCTCTTCGTCCTATTTGCATGGCGACAACTCCTACCGAGTGTCACTAATCATTTACCCCTGAACGAGAACATCGGACAGCACTCACGCACTACACGGCCTCCGTGGAACCACAAGCCTAGACACGGCTCGTTGCGATGTTATTTTATGCCGCATTTCGACCAACCCGGAGAAATCCATGAAGGCGGTAGTTCTTTCGGAGCACGGCGGTCCCGAAGTTCTGCGTTATACAGACGTGCCTGAGCCGGCGATCGGAGCGCATGACGTTCTGGTTCGCGTGCGTGCTTGCGCGCTGAATCATCTTGATCTTTGGGTGCGACGCGGACTTCCCGGCAGGTCGATCACTTTTCCTCATATTCCTGGCAGCGACATCTCCGGCGAAGTGGCTAAAATCGGCGAGAGCGTTTCGAATGTGCGCGTGGGAGAGAGAGTTCTACTCGCGCCAGGGCTTTCGTGCGGTCAATGCCCGCAATGCATCGCGGGACGCGACAATTTCTGCAAGGAGTACACGCTGTTCGGCTCCGGCGTTCACGGAGGGTACGCGGAGTTCGTGAGATCGCCGGCTGTGAACGTGATCCCGCTCCCTAAAAATTTCGGCTTTGAGGAAGCCGCGGCAATCCCTCTGGTTTTTCTTACTGCCTGGCACATGCTGTTTTATCGCGCCCATCTACAACCCGCCGAAGAGGTGCTGGTGATCGCCGCGGGCAGCGGCGTCGGCAGTGCCGCAATTCAGATTGCCAAGGCAACGGGCGCTCGCGTGATCGCAACAGCCGGCTCGCAGGCCAAGCTCGCCAAGGCCAAAGGTCTGGGCGCCGACGAAGTTCTGCTGCATGAGGGTGAGTTTGCGCGCGAGGTGAAGCGGCTAACAAATGGCCGGGGCGTGGACGTTGTTTTCGAGCACGTGGGAGCGGCTACCTGGGACCAGAGCGTCTACAGCCTGGCAGTGGGCGGACGATTGGTCACCTGTGGCGCGACCAGCGGATTTGAAAGCAAGATCAATGTGGGCTACCTTTTCGCCCGCCAGCTTTCGATCCTTGGCTCGTTCATGGGGCACAAGGGGGAATTGTTCTCGGTTCTCGAACTTTTCAAGCGGGGCTTGCTGAAGCCGGTAATCGACTCCGTTATTCCCCTTGAGAAGGCGGCCGAAGCTCACAAGCGGCTCGAAAACCGAGAGCAATTTGGAAAGGTGGTTCTGTCCGTTTAGCGCGGCGCGCGCTTTTTTGAGCTGTGGGTCGGGCGATCGCTTTCGCGATCTCCAGTAGTTCGAATCGGCCCGGTTTTATGCTAAATTATACTGACGAGCTTTGAGGAATTGGGCACTCGGGTCTGGGGTGTCCTGCGGGTTTTTCGAAGCTTGCGTCCGGCCTGCCCCAGCTTCGGATCGAGATTCGGCATTCCCTTGGGCCAGTGGTGGATGGATGAGTCGAAGCTTGGATGTGCGTGAAGGAGAAGAGCGGCATGAAGAATCTGTTCGTGGGAAACATGAGCTTCCAAACCACTGAAGGCGATCTGCGAGCGATCTTCGAGCCGTTCGGCCAAGTGGCGAGAGTACACATTGCGATGGATCGGGAAACAGGCAGGTCGCGCGGTTTCGGTTTCGTCGAGATGCCCAACGATGAAGAGGCTGCCAAGGCCATTGCGGGACTTGACGGGAAAGCTGTCGGCGGACGCAATTTGAAGGTTAATGAGGCTCGCCCGAAAAGCGAGTCGAGCGGCCCTCGGGGTCCGCGAAGCGGTGGAGGCGGTGATCGCGGCGACAGGGGTGAACGCGGAAATCGCGGCAGATTCTCCAACGAGGATTACCGCGAGGCCGCGCGCCAGCCGCGCGAGCCTCGCTGGTAGGGTCGAGAGCAAGCCATTTGCAGTAGCGGTATTGTCGCCGTCCGGCGAACGCCCTTTTATAAGGAGACATCGATGCCAACTACTTTCCAGAAACGCCAAAAGGAAATGAAGAGGATGGAGAAAGCGCGCATGAAAGCCGAACGCCGCGCTCAGAAAAAACTTGAACCTCGGAACAATGAAGAGGATGAATTGAAGGTTTTGACCGGACCCGCTCCGCTCGAAGACGATCCACTGTCCGATCCATCGGATTGGGGGCCTTCAGGCGCGTAATTCCGCGCATCTCCTCCTTTCGAAATCGAAGTTACCTCAAGGACCGCAGTGATTCCAAGTTGTTCGGCGCGGGCAACACAGCCTGCGCCTCCATTCCTTCGCACGAACCGGCAAACCCAGGAAGGGCAGCACTACTTTTGGAAGTGCGGCATCACTTCGTCCCTAAATAGTTCGAGCGAGCGGACGCTTTCCTCGTGGGTAAGTTCGCCGTAAGCAAATCGGGCAACAAAGTAGTTGGCCTGGCTTTGGTCCAATTGCTCCTCGATCTTTGCCCGGACAGTTGCGGGGGTGCCCGCAATCAGCGACGCTTCGCTGGCACGCAATACCTCTTCCAGGCTCATGGCGGTGACATTGTATTTCCGCCACAGATAGACGAGGCTGTCGTAGAACCCTTTTGATCCGAACTTTCCGCGCTCTTCAGCCTGGCGGTCGGTTTCGCCGACATAGAGGTTGCGCGCGATGCCCGTTTTGGGCATCTTCATACCCTTTCCGGCGTGGGCGGCGTTCCAGGAATCCTTGAAGGCACAGATGACGGCCCGAGCCTCGGGCGCTCCCAGCAGGTTCACCACATTCATATTCTGGCGCGCGGCCCGCGCCGCGCTTTCTGGAGCGTTCGTGGCATACCACAGCGGGGGGTGAGGCTTTTGCAGTGGCTTCAACTCAATCGGGACGTTCGTGAAGTCGAAATACTTGCCATGGTAATCCACTACGTCCTGGGTCAGAGCGGCCATCAGTACTTGCATGGCTTCGCCATAGATGGCGGGGGCGTCCTGCTCCTTGACATTGAAAAAACCCAGCTCGACGCCGGAGACTCCGCGGCCGGTCCCGATATCGAACCGCCCGTTCGTTAGGTGGTCGAGCATGCAGATTTCGGCTGCCAGCCGGAGGGGATTGTAAAGCGTGGCGATCAAGACCAGTGGGGCGAATCGGATGTTTTTCGTAATCCGAGACGCCGCTGCCAGAAACACCATCGGGGATGGGGCCAGCCCGAGCGGGGTGAAATGGTGCTCGGTGACATGGAATGTGCTGAAACCGGCCTGGTCGTAGAGCTCCATTAGCTTCATGCGGCTGTCGTAGGTCTCGTGGATCGGTTTCTTCTGCCTGTCCACATGGTCGATAACGCCAAAATCCATTTTCATTCGTCGGCCTTCCCGGAAATGTGAGGGTTGCGGCCTCGGCGGAGCGATTTGAGGCCCAGAAACTGTACTGCTGTGCCCGCCCGATGGCAAATTGGGAGTTTTTGAGCTGTAACTAGCACTCTTTGCTTGACAAAATTTCGGTATGCCTTTACTAGTCAGAATGGCTATTAATTAGTAGCGATGCAAGAGCAATCGTCCAATCCGGAGCCTGGTAGTAGCCCCACCATCGGGCGAACACGGGATGCCTGGCGTGCCTGGGCTAGTTCCAGGCTCGTATTCGACCGCTGTTCCTGGGCGCCACGTGAAGTGAATACCCTCCGGGCCGATTGGTTTTATGGGAACAGGGAGGCGAGGCCGGGCCTGATTTGAACGTGGGCGGTTTTCCGTTTGCCCGTGGCCCGGTAGATCGCCGGTCACGGGCTTTTTTTTTGCCCCGTGGAGGATTTTCAAGGAGCCGTTATGCTGCACGCAACCGAAGTTCTAGGCGCCCAAACGTATGACTCGGCAGGCAATTTTGTGGGCCGGGTGAAGGAACTCTTCATCGTCCCTGCCGAGCAGCCAAATCGGGTATCCCGTCTGCTGATTGGACGCGGCAAGTACCGCTCGCTGGTTGCCAGATACGACCAAGTAGGGACGGTCGAGCCTGGTCGGGTGAACCTGACCGCGGATGAGTCCGCGCTGGAGCTTTACCATCCCAACGAGGCCTGGCTGGCCCTTCGAAAAGACCTGCTGGACCAACAAATCATCGATACGAACGGCCGCAAAGTGGTTCGTGTAAACGATGTAGACATGTCCGACCAGCGCACCAACGGCAACACGGAATTGCGCCTCACGCAAGTGGACGTTGGCCTTCAGGGAGCTGTTCGGCGGCTGCTCCAAGGCCTGGTGCCCCCAATGGGGCTTCGCCGCGTGGATAACAACGTACGCGGGCGGTCCATACGGTGGGAATTTGTCAATTTGATCGAACCCGATCCTCTGCGGCGCGTGAAGCTGCGGCTTTCGAGCGACAAGCTCGCCGAACTTCATCCTGCGGACATCGCCGACATCGTGGAGGAAGTGTCTCCGGCAGAGCGCCAATCCATCTTGGATTCGCTCGACGAGGAAACCGCGGCGGGGACTATCGCGGAACTGGACAAGCGCCTTCAGACGCAGGTGGTCGAGAAGCTCGACCCCGAAAAAGCCGCCGATATCATCGGGGAAATGAACCCGGACGAAGCCGCCGACTTGATCCAGAACCTTGAGCCGGAAACATCCAAGGAAGTTCTCGAGGAAATGGATCATCGCGAGGCGCGCGAAGTGACGGAGCTGATGCGCTTCGACCAGAATACAGCCGGGGGAATGATGAACACGGAAATCGTGGTGGTCGGCGAGGATGCCACCCGCGGCGAGGTGGTCGACTACATCCGCTTCCACGAAATCGGGATCGAGCAGCTCGATAACATCGTGTTGATTAACCGCGATGCGGCGCTTGCGGGCACGGTTCCTGTAGCGCGCCTGATCCTTGCCAGCAGCGACCAACGCATGGCCGAGTTGGCTTTCGAGCCGCTGCTCTCGGTGAGACCGG
This sequence comes from uncultured Acidobacteriota bacterium, assembly GCA_963823145.1. Taxonomy (GTDB): domain Bacteria; phylum Acidobacteriota; class Terriglobia; order Acidiferrales; family UBA7541; genus Palsa-295. The sequence goes on along the minus strand of CAWGJZ010000008.1, from coordinate 84,619 downwards.
ATGCAAAGGACAAGGACGTCTTTGAGCTTTTCGATAAGTACAATCTGCGCAGCCTGGCCGTGGTGGACGAGGCTAATTGTCCTGTCGGCGCGATCACTGTGGACGACGTGGTGAGCCGTCTGCGGGCAAAGATTTAGCTGAAGACGAAACGCCCGGCGTGAGCCGCGGCCCGAGATTCCGCGAACGCAAAGCCATGAACACCTGGGTCACATTGACGGATACCTTTTCGCGCCTGGCGGGCCGGGGCAGGAATCTGAACCGTCGCTCGCGCGGTGCGCGAAGGCGCCTTGCGCTCTTCCTCGCGGTGGTTGGCCCGGGGCTTATCACTTCCAACGTGGACAACGACGCGGGTGGGATCGCGGTTTACACCACTGCCGGCGCCCATTTTGGCTACGCGCTGCTCTGGTCGCTGATTCCCATGACCATTGCTCTGTACGTGACCGAAGAAATGTGCGCCCGCATGGGGGTGGTGACGGGCAAGGGGCTCTCGGATTTAATCCGCGAGGAGTTTGGATTCCGCTCCACCTTCTTCGTCATGCTGGCTGCGTTTGCGGTGGACCTCAGCAACACGGTGGCGGAGTTTGCCGGCGTGGCGGCTTCCATGCAGATTTTCGGCATCAGCAAATACGTGGCCGTGCCCATCGCGGCGATCGCCGTGTGGATTCTTGTGGTGCGCGGAAGCTATCGCCAGGTGGAAAAAATATTTCTCGCAGCCTGCACGTTGTATTTGGCGTACGTGATTTCCGCGGTACTCGCAAAGCCGAATTGGGTCGTTGCGGCCAAAGCCACCGTGATTCCGTCTGTGCATTTGAACGCGTCGTACCTTTTGATGCTGGTCGGCCTGGTGGGCACGACGATCGCGCCGTGGCAATTTTTCTATTTGCAGGCCGGATTCGTGGAAAAGCGCGTGGGCCCGCGCCAGTATAAGCACGCCCGCATGGACGTGCTGGTGGGCAGCATCTCGTGCATGGCGATTGTTTTTTTCATCATCGTTTGTTGCGCGGCCACTTTGAACGCGCATGGCATGACCAACATCACCGATGCCGGACAGGCTGCCCAAGCCCTCGTTCCCTTGGCCGGAAAGTGGGCCGGCTATCTTTTTGCGTTTGGACTGCTGAACGCATCGCTCTTCGCCGCGTCGATCTTGCCGCTTTCAACGGCGCACGTGATCTGCGAAGGCCTCGGCTTCGAGGCCGGCCTCGACCGTAAACTCAAGGAAGCTCCCACATTTTATTCGCTCTACACGTTGTTGATCGTAGCGGGCGCCGGCATCATCTTGTTTCCCGGAGCACCGCTTCTGAAGATCCTGGTGCTATCGCAGGTGGCGAATGGAGTGTGGCTTCCCGTGGTGCTGATCTTCATGCTGCTGCTGATTAACCGCCGCGACCTGATGGGCGAGCACACTAATTCCCTGGCATTCAACGTGATCGCGTGGGCATCGAGCGCGGTGATGATTATTCTGACGCTGATCCTCGTATACGCCTCGATTTTCCAGCCATCGGCCGCCGGCCTTTCCGGGTGAGGCACATACGAGTCGATCGTTATAGCGCGAGAGAAAAATGGCGCCGGTCGCGTCAATGATCCCGGCCCGTTTTTATCGCAGCAATTGCGCTTCTGCCGCCCATCGCTCTTTTCGCTGGTTCGGCGTTGAAAGGTAAGAGCGAGCGAATCAGCGTAAGCCAAATTAGCGTGAAGCGTTTTCGTGTAACTTCTTCGAGATTTTTCGACGAAGTTGTTGCAGCGCTGGAAGCGGCGGTTGGCATCCCAATATCGGCACATTTACCCGGAATATCGCGTCAGCAAAAACTGAAGGCGAATTGGAAACAGTCGTTCAACAGGCGGCGGGATCTTCAGGCCTGATCGAGTTTGCGCGTTTTAATCTTGGCGAGGTCCTCCGGAAGGGGCGAGCAACCGAAGCACCGCGCATTCTGCGGCTGGTTGTGGGCAACCCGCTGATCATGAAGCAGATGGTCAGCCTCGTGCCGGATGCTGGCTCCTATGCGCCGGTGACGATTCTAATCGACGAACGGTCAGACGGAGTGCACCTATCCTACGACCGGATGGCCACCTTTCTCGCTCCCTACGGAAACCAGAAAGCACTAAGCGTGGCGCGCGCGCTTGACTCCAAGATCGAAACTCTCCTAATGGCGTCCGCTGGCGCAGCTGGCACCTCGCAAAATAGGATATTCAACCGAGCCTCCGCCTGCGGTGCAACAATGTCCAGAATGAGTGGTAGAATCTCGCAGTTTTCGCCGATGAGGTACACCATGCGCAAACTATGTCTGATCCTGCTTCTGCTTCTGCCGGGAATCGCCGCCGCTCAACAGCCGCCGGACTTTTCGAAAGTTGAAATCAAAGTCGAGAAAGTTTCCGGCAACATCTACATGCTCCAAGGAGCGGGCGGAAATATTGCCGCGTCGCTGGGTGACGATGGGATTTTGATCGTTGACACCGAATATTCGCCGTTGGCCGACAAGGTTCGCGCGGCGCTCAAGAATATCGGCATTACCGACAAGCCTGTGCGCTTTGTGATCGACACGCACTATCACAGCGACCACACGGACGGAAATGCAGCGTACGCGGCGGGCGGCGCAATCATCATCGCCAATGAAAACCTACGCAAGCGCCTCGAAAACGGCAGCGCCATCGGCAACGGGCCCGGCGGATCGATAAGCATGAAGCAACCGCCGCAGCCAAAAGCCGCTCTGCCAGTCATCACCTACGACCACCACATCAATCTTTATTTGAATGGCGAGGAGATTCGCGTATTCCACTTCCCTGCCGCGCACACGGACGGAGATTCCGTGGTTTTCTTCGCTACGAATCACGTCGTCCATATGGGCGACGAATTTGTTCGCTACGGCTTTCCCTTCATCGATATCAACGGAGGAGGAAGCGTGCAGGGCATGATCGCCGCGTGCGAGAAGGCGCTCGCGTTATTTCCGGCTGATTCCAAGGTGATCCCCGGCCATGGCGCGCTGGCAACCATGGACAATTTGCGCGCCTACGCGCAGATGCTCAAGGACACGACGGCCGCGGTGCAAAAGGCGCTGGACAATCACAAGACGCTCGCGCAGATGAAGGAGGAAAAGATTCTTGCGCCGTGGCAGAAATACTCCGGCAACTTCGTCAATACCGACGCGTTTATCCAGACGATTTACAATTCGCTAACGGCGCCAAGCACCGCAGCCGCTTCGCGGAACTAGGCGGCGGAGGAGATGGAACCGGATTCTAGGCGCCGCAGAATCGCGCGCAACGCCGCGGCCAGTTCTTCAGAGCTTACGTGGCTTTTGCGGAATTGCATGCGCAGATGAAACGCTTCGTCTTCCGGCCCGTAGTCGAAAATGAACGGCTGCGGGCGCGGCGCGGACTCAGTTTCTTCCTTGCGGGCGCGGCGGGCCTCGTCGCGCGTCAGTCCGCCTGTGCGATGCGCTGCACCATCTCGTGCATCTTCTTTTCGTTGGGCTGGCGCGCGACTTGCAGCAGCAACGACTTTGTCACGATGCCCGTTTCCACGCACTCGCGCCGAACCTCTTCCGGAATCACGCGCAACGACATCGTCTCCGTTACCGACGAACGTGCGCGGCCGATTTTCTTGGCGATGTCGTCGTGCGTGTATTCAAATTGGTCGGCCAGACGCTGCAAGCCGTCGGCTTCCTCGAACGGTGTCAAATCTTTGCGCTGCAAATTTTCGATCAGCGCGAGTTCCAGAGTTTCGGCGTCGTCGGCAATTTTCTCGATGCAAGGCAGCTCGTGCAGGCCTGCCGCTTGCGAAGCGTGGTAGCGGCGCTCGCCCGATATGATGTAGTAGGCATCCTCGCGCGGAACGTAGCGCACCAGCAACGGCTCCAGCACGCCCTTTTCGCGAATGGAATCGGCCAGTTCGCGGATGTCCCCGATGTATTTGCGCGGCTGATCGGGATTGGGCCGAATCTTATCGATCGGAATCATGCGGCCGATGGACGCGCCGCTGAAACTGGTCAGCGTCTCCACATAATGCGCGTCATGCCGCATCTTGAGAGTGACGGGCAACCCGATCCTCTTCGACACGTTGTATTACCTCCTGGGCAAGTTTTCTGTAGTCCTCCGCGCCCGGCGATTTCGGCGCGAACGTGAACATCGTTTCCTTGTAGGCTGGGCTTTCTTCCAGGCGAACGTTTTTGCTGATGCGCGTCTTGAACAGGGCGCTGCCGAACACGGAGCGAATCTGTTCGTGCGTGTCGCGTGAAATTTTGGTGCGCTTGTCGTAGAGCGTGATCACCACGCCGAGCACTTTTAGATCGGGATTGGGCCGCGAGCGGATGCGCCCGTAGGTTTCGAGCAGATCGTCCGTGCCCTCGATCGCGAAATACGCCGCCTGAATCGGCACCAGCAGGTGCGTGGAAGCCACCAGCGCGTTGACGGTGAGGATGCCCAGCGCGGGAGGCGTATCGATTACGATGTAATCGTAGTCTTTCAGCACGGGCGCCAGCGCGTCTTTCAGCTTGAACGGCGCGTCAAACTGCCCGGAGAGCTGTTGCTCCAGCCTCGCCAGCGCCAGCCGCGCGGGAGCCACGAACAGATTCGGGTCCTTCGTGGGGCGGATGACCTTCGCCATTTCCGCGGGATGCTCGGCGAAAACGTCATACATCGGGACGTCATTTCGTCGGGCGAAAAAACGCAATCGAGGCATTCGATTGCGGGTCGAGATCGATGAGAAGTGTTTTCTTTTTTTTCAGTGCGAGCGCGGCGGCTAGATTGATGGCAGTGGTCGTCTTGCCGACGCCGCCCTTTTGATTGGCAACAGCCAGGACGCAGGTCAAGCCCTTGCCCCTCGCTCCCGTGCGGCAACTCCGGGCCCATATGTAGAAGCCCGAAAGTATGTCGCTACCATGAGTAGCGCCAAATGTACATAGTGTCCACCGCGTAAAGCAAGTGAAATTTGCGTTTTTTCATTTTTTTTTTTTTTTTTTTTTTTTTTTTTTTTTTTTTTTTTTTTTTTTTTTTTTTTTTTTTTTTTTTTTTTTTTTTTTTTTTTTTTTTTTTTTTTTTTTTTTTTTTTTTTTTTTTTTTTTTTTTTTTTTTTTTTTTTTTTTTTTTTTTTTTTTTTTTTTTTTTTTTTTTTTTTTTTTTTTTTTTTTTTTTTTTTTTTTTTTTTTTTTTTTTTTTTTTTTTTTTTTTTTTTTTTTTTTTTTTTTTTTTTTTTTTTTTTTTTTTTTTTTTTTTTTTTTTTTTTTTTTTTTTTTTTTTTTTTTTTTTTTTTTTTTTTTTTTTTTTTTTTTTTTTTTTTTTTTTTTTTTTTTTTTTTTTTTTTTTTTTTTTTTTTTTTTTTTTTTTTTTTTTTTTTTTTTTTTTTTTTTTTTTTTTTTTTTTTTTTTTTTTTTTTTTTTTTTTTTTTTTTTTTTTTTTTTTTTTTTTTTTTTTTTTTTTTTTTTTTTTTTTTTTTTTTTTTTTTTTTTTTTTTTTTTTTTTTTTTTTTTTTTTTTTTTTTTTTTTTTTTTTTTTTTTTTTTTTTTTTTTTTTTTTTTTTTTTTTTTTTTTTTTTTTTTTTTTTTTTTTTTTTTTTTTTTTTTTTTTTTTTTTTTTTTTTTTTTTTTTTTTTTTTTTTTTTTTTTTTTCCCCCCCCCCCCCCCCCCCCCCCCCCCCCCCCCCCCCCCCCCCCCCCCCCCCCCCCCCCCCCCCCCCCCCCCCCCCCCCCCCCCCCCCCCCCCCCCCCCCCCCCCCCCCCCCCCCCCCCCCCCCCCCCCCCCCCCCCCCCCCCCCCCCCCCCCCCCCCCCCCCCCCCCCCCCCCCCCCCCCCCCCCCCCCCCCCCCCCCCCCCCCCCCCCCCCCCCCCCCCCCCCCCCCCCCCCCCCCCCCCCCCCCCCCCCCCCCCCCCCCCCCCCCCCCCCCCCCCCCCCCCCCCCCCCCCCCCCCCCCCCCCCCCCCCCCCCCCCCCCCCCCCCCCCCCCCCCCCCCCCCCCCCCCCCCCCCCCCCCCCCCCCCCCCCCCCCCCCCCCAAAAAAAAAAAAAAAACAGATCGAAAGCGCGCCGTCCCCGCTGCGGCAAAAAACCCGTATCCGTGACGTCCTACACTTTCATTCTTTTTTTTTTTTTTTTTTTTTTTTTTTTTTTTTGGCGCGCCGGAGAGAACTTCGTCCAGCGAAATGCGCGCGTCTCCGATGTCCCGCAGCCGCTGCTTCGGGTCTTTCTGCAAGCAGCGCTTCAACAGCACTCGCACTCGCGAAGGCGTCGCCGCGGGAAGTTCCGACCAGTCCGGCTCGGCGCGAACTACCGCCGCCAAGGTGTCTGTCACCGTCTCCCCGCGAAACACCATTTTCCCGGTCAGCATTTCGTAGAGCACACAGCCGAAGGCCCAGATGTCCGCCCGCCGGTCCACCGCCTTCCCTTTGGCCTGCTCCGGCGACATGTAGGCCGCTGTGCCGAGAATGAAACCGGCCTGCGTCGCCATGTGCGTGAGAGTGGGCGACGTCGATATGTCAGTTTCGACAGCTTCGCCTGCCACCGCCTTCGCCAGCCCGAAACCGAGAATCTTTACCGCGTCGTCGCGCGTGATTTTCACGTTCGCCGGCTTCAGGTCGCGATGCACGATCCCGCGTTCGTGCGCGTATTCCAGCGCTTCGCAGATTTGCTTCGCAATCCGCAGCGCCTCGTCAACCGGGATCGGCCCTTGCTTGATGCGGTCCGCCAGCGTTGGCCCTTCGACCAACTCCATCACCAGCGCGTGCGTGCTGCCGGAATCCTCGAAACCGTAAATCGCAGCAATATTCGGATGATTGAACGAGGCCAGCACTTTTGCTTCGCGCTGGAACCGCGCCATGCGCTCGGCATCGCGCGCAAACTCCTCGGGCAGAACTTTCAGCGCCACATCGCGCCCCAGCTTCGCATCGCGCGCGCGATACACCTCGCCCATCCCGCCCGCACCTATCGCCGCGAGAACTTCGTACGCACCGAGTCTCGTTCCAGGCGCAATCGTCATTTCTTCAGCCCCGCCTGCCAGTTCAGCACTACGATGTACGGAGCCGGAGCGCCCGACTGCACGGGAGCCAACACAAGAAAACGCTTCCCGTCCGACGTTGTATCCCACGATTCCCTCACTGCCGAACGCGGTGGCAGCGGCGTCTGAAACAGGGCTTTCGGCACCCCTGGCTGGAACACCTGGTTTGTGGCAATCTCGACGGCCATCAGTTTCCCGTCGGCGGCTAGGTAGTACAACTCTTTCCCGCCCTCGCCCCATCGAGGTTCGGCTCCTCCCGCCGTCGAAATCAGCCACTTGCCGCCTGTAGCCGGGGCTGCCGTCGGCGAGTCCGGCGTGAAGGTTCGAACGTAAATCTCATTGCGGCCCGATTCATCCGACTGGTAGGCGACCAAGCGCCCATTCGGGGAGAACCGGCCGTAGTCGTTGTGGAACTCGCTGCGCAGGAACGGAAATGGTTTCTTGTCGCCGGCAAGCGGGAGCACCCATAAAGCTCCCTTGGTTGTTTTCGGGTCCTGCACCGTGTAAAGCAGGAAACGCCCGTCGCGCGACCAGCTCGTGGGAACCTTGGTCTCGCTCGACTTCAGCAAAGGTTCCTCGTCTCCCGCGCCGCTTGCCAGCTTCTGATAGAGATCTACCCCGCTGGTGCTGCTGGAACTAAAGACGATTCGATTGCCGTCTGGGGACCAGATTGCATCGGCAGCGGTAGCAGAGCCGAACGTGAACCGTTCGCTCGTGCCTCGCGAAAAATCGAGTAGCCAGAGAGCCACGCCCGAGTCAAGTCGGCTGACCGCCGCTCGCCTTCCATCGGGAGAAAGGGATAGCGAGACAAAGTCGCTCGGCTCCCCGACTGTGCCCAGAACCTTCCCCTGCCGGTCGAACCAGGTAGGCTGGAACGTGTCGCCGGTGCCGCCCGTCGTGTAAACTAGCACGCCGTTGGTCGAAGCCGAGAAGAAGCCCGACGTCCTAAAGATCCCGACATGACCTGCCACCATGACCGGCTCACCCGACAATTCGAGCCGCTGAGCGTCGAACGATTGCGCCATCAACGCCCCGTCGCGTATGAAAAGCAACTGCCCCGAGCCGGCGCTGGAAGAAGGCACGTAACTCGTGTGGTAAAAACTCGTCAAGAGCCGCTTTGAACCTTGCTCCTCGGGCCTGGTATCGAGAGAGCCAACGTACGTGCCATTGTTCTCTAACGACTTGCTCGAAGCGCGGTGGAAGAGGAAATGCCGCCCGTCGGGAAGGAATTCCGGAAAGCCGTCAAAGGCGTCGCCGCGTGACGCATCGAGAGTAGTCAGCGGGGATGCCGGGCCGCCGTTGGCCGAAACTTGCATCAGGCCCGTGTTGGCGGCCCCGAAAATGATTACGCCATCGCGGTTCCACGAACCCCCAAGCACGACCCCGCTGATTTCGCATAATGTTTCCGCGGCACCGCCCGAGACATCGATTTTCCTAAGTCTTCCCCCGTCGCCAAATGCGATGTAGCGGCTGTCGGGCGACCAGAAAAACGTAGACAGTTGAGTCGATTCCGAACCCGCGAGGCTTCGCGCCTCGAGCGAGTCCAGGGAGCGAATCCACACATCAGGAACGCCACCCGGGCTCGTCGCGGAAAAGGCTAACTGGCGGCCGTCAGGCGACAGCTCAAATAGGCCTATGGTCCCGCCCGCAGGCGGTGAGATTTCAAAGCGCATCGGCTCGGCCGGAGCCAGTGGCTTTCCGCGGAAGTGAATGAACGCAATCGGGGCCAGTGTGACAAACAGTAAGGCCGCCACGGCCCACGGCAGAGCGCGGCGCCAAAGGGGCGCTACAGCCAGCGGAGCGCCCGCAAGGGCCGGGTCCGGCGCGCCGGAAAGAACTTCATCGAGCGAAATGCGCGCGTCGCCGATGTCCCGTAGGCGCTGCTTCGGATCCTTCTGCAAGCAGCGCTGCAGCAGCACCCGAACTCGATTCGGCGTAGCAACAGGTAGCTGCGACCAGTCCGGCTCCGCGCGAAGTACCGCCGCCAGCGTATCCGTCACTGCCCCACCGCCGAAGGCCATCTTCCCCGTCAGCATCTCGTACAGCACGCAGCCGAACGCCCAGATGTCCGCCCGCCGGTCCACCAGTTTGCCGCGCGCCTGCTCCGGCGACATGTACGCCGCCGTCCCCAGCAGCACTCCTGTTTGCGTCGCCATCTGGCTGAGCGTGGGCGAAGTGGTCGCATCCCCAAACCCCATCTCCGCCACCATCGTTTTGGCCAAGCCGAAATCGAGTATCTTCACCGCGTCGTCGCTCGTCACCTTCACGTTCGAAGGTTTCAAGTCCCGGTGCACAATCCCCCGCTCGTGCGCGTATTCCAATCCTTCGGCGATCTGCTTGGCAATCGGCAGCGCCTCTTCAATCGGAATCGGACCAGAACGGATGCGATCGGCCAGCGTCGGCCCTTCCACCAACTCCATCACCAGTGCGTGCGTGGCGCCGGAATCCTCCAGACCGTAGATCGAAGCGATGTTGGAATGGTTCAACGACGCAAGCGACTTCGCTTCCCGCTGGAATCGCGCCATGCGTTCGGCGTCGCGCGCAAACGCTTCGGGCAGAACTTTCAGCGCCACATCGCGCCCCAGCTTCGCATCTCGCGCGCGGTACACCTCGCCCATCCCGCCCGCACCAATCGCGGCGAGGATTTCGTAGGGGCCTAAGTATTTGCCGGCGTGAATGGTCATGACTCCCCGTCAGTCGAATGCGGCACAGTATAGCGTGAAGGATATTTACGAATTGTTATTTTTACGAGGGGGGTTACTGCGCTTGCGGAAAGTTCTTGGCGGCTTCCTCTGCTGTGGGATAAATCTCGATAACCTTGTTCACCTGCGTCAGCTTCAGCACGCCGTTGACCATGCCGCTCACGCCCGCCAGCCGCAGCGTCCCACCACATTTCTTCAGGCTTGAATAGGACTTGACGATTTGGCCGATGGCAGCGCTGTCCACATGCTCCACACCCGAAAGATCGAAGATGAAGTTCTTTTCGTCCCGCGCGATGTGTGCTTCCACTTCGCTCTCCACCTGGCGACAATCAGGGCCCATCAAAAACCGGCCCGTCATTTCGAGTACCACGATTCCAGGCTCGATCTGTTTCTTCGCAAATTTCATGCTGTCTATCTCCGCCCTTACGAATCCTCGTAGGGAAATTCACGGATCATCCGTATGCAGTCGGAGAGCGCTTCCAGCACCGAATGTCCCCAGCCCGTCGGCAGGATCGCAGCCGTTTTTTGGTTTACTTGCTTATCCGCTTCCGCGAAAAAACGCGAGTGCTGCTTCGGCGGCTGTTCCGCATACTCCCGCACCGTGATTCGGAATTCGATCTCGCGGCCGCTCTGCTTTTTCTTCATCGAAAAGAATGAAAGCTGAGCGAGTTCGTCGGAAGAATCTGCTTGCGCGTACGTCCACTCCGGCACGGTACCCCTCCTTGCCAAAATAAACTGCCGGATTATAACCCACGGACGCTTCTCTCGAATGGTGCCCCACAGCAAAAAGTCCACAGGAACCCATTCTTGTCACGATCCCGTTCATCGGCAAAGATGGACTCATGGTCAAGCGGACCGCAGTTCGGGCGCAGTCAGCAGCCCTCGCAAGGGCAGGCACCGGTTCGCCTCCGCTGTTCCCTCAGCGATTTCTCTCTGCTCGTCACACGAGACGAGTAGAACATGACGCAACTCGTTGTAAACAAAGGACAGCGAGACAGTCTACTCGTCACACTTTTGAGGGGGCTGCTCTCTCGACGAGAGCCAACATCGCTCTTTGACAACTGAATAAGCAGGGTTTCTAGCGCAGGGCTTTAGGCACATCAGCGCGCTTCGTTCCGGCGCCGGGCTGTAATCGAAGTCCGCTGGGCGTCTGAGGCCTATTGCGGGTTGGGTCCTTCGGTCACTTGAACCAAGTCATCGGGGCGGACCCACTTGCCAAACGCGCTCTGCACCTGCTCCGCCTTCAATTCGAGGTAATGGTGCGCGGCGACGCTCGGTTCGTCGAGCGGCAAGCCGATCGTCGCCCGGGATATCAACCCGCCCGCAATGCGCTGGACGCTCTCTTCACCCAGCGGAATTTGCCGCAGCAGCATCGCCTTCGCCTGCCGCAAATCGTCCGCACTTACGGGCGCCGTCTGCATCGCTTTCAGATCGCGCACCACCACGGCGCGCGCTTTCGAGACATTCTGCGGATCGCAAGCATAGTCCACGCGGTAGACAGACCGTGTCTTGCCCACTCCGAACGACGACGACACGAAGTAAACCAGCCCAGAATTCTCTCGCAAGTCCTGATACAGCCGGGTGGCGTAAAATCCTCCTCCGAGAACGTGATTTCCCAGCTCGAGCGCGTAGTAATCGGGATTGAATCGGTTGAGCCCCAGCGTTTCCGCCAAAGTTGCATTCACTTGCACGCGGCTCTTGTCCGGAACAGCCGTAACCTGCTGCGAATTTGCGGGCACCGTTGGAAGATCAGTCTCCGGAGGTGGCCCGGACGCTTTCCACTCTCCGAAATATTTCTCCACTGCGGTCTTGGCCTGCTCTCGCGTTACGTTCCCGATCACCACGATGGTCGTTAGATCGGGACGGAATACATGCTGGTAATAATCCGTCACGTTCTCGAGCACGAGCGACTTCACGGTGGCCGGTGTGGCCTCGCGCAACTCTGGATCGTCTTTCGGGTACAGGGCTGAGTCCAAGGCCCGCGACGTCAAGTAGTCGGGACTCTGCAGCTGTCCCGCGACCGCGCCCTCCGTCTGCCGCTGCACCACTTTGAAGGCATTCTCCGGTAGCGCGGGATGCAGTTCATTGTCCGCCAGCAACTCCATGCCCCGGTCGAAATGGTCGGTCAGAACGTTCAGAGAAAAATCCGCGCCGGCCGATTCGTCCGCTCCGATATCATCGAGCGCCTTCTGAAATGCAAGCCGGTCCAAAGTGCGCGTGCCGTAAGGAAAAAGCTCGTCGAGAACGCTGCTGGCCCCCTCTTGCCCATGCGGTGTCTCCAGGTCGGCGTTGTTCTTGATGTGACCTAACACCGTGACGGAGTTACTGATGGACTCGGGTTGAACGATCAGCTTGATTCCGTTCGGCAGCGTATCCACGGTCGGATGAATGGTCAGATCCGGAATCGCCAGCCGCGTTACCGCATCTTGCGCCCATGCCGGCAATTCGACAGGCCCTTTCGGCGGCGACGCCAGAGATTCCTGACCGCCGAAGGCTTTCGACGACACGGGTTTTCCAGAGGGCTGCGGCGTCAACACCGCCTCGATTGCATTGCTCGGCAACAAATATTTCCGGGCCACGCGGTTTACGTCTTCAACCGTAACTTTTTCGATGGCGCGAATATCGTCCTCCGGAGATTGCCGGCCCTCCACAGCCAACGCGTTCGACCATTCCATCGCCAACCCGGAGATGGAGTTTTTCTGAAACTCTTCCTCGGCCAGTTCGTGGCGTTTGGAGGCATCGACGAGATCGGCGGGCACGCCATTCTTCACTGCGTCAGCCATGATCTTCTGAATTTCCGTGACGAGGGCTTGGCCGTCGCCGCCCTGCGGATACGCCGCCAATCCGTACGCGACGCTAGCCTGCGGCATGCTGCTCAGTTCGAACCCGGTTCCCAGCGCCTTCCCTTGCGGTACCAGCGCGTACAAATCCGCGCGGTGGCTGCTCAGTACGTCTCCCAAAATATCGGCGGCCGCAAAATCCGGGCTGTCGTAACCCGGCATTCTGAACGAGACGACCGATAGGCCATACGGCAGATCGGTATCCAGATTCAGCGTCTGCGTGGACACGCTTGCGAGTTTCACCGAAGGCCGTTGCGGAATATTCTTCCGGGGAATATCGCCAAAAAGCTGCTTGATCTCCGTCAGCGTCTGCTGCGGATTTACGTCGCCGACGATGACCATGATCGCGTTGTTGGGCGCATACCAAGTGTCGTAAAACTTGTGCAGCATCGCGCCGGTGGTTTTGTCGAATGACGGCCGAGACCCGAGCGCATCGTGCTCGTAAGGCGTGTCGTGAAACATCGCCGTTAAAAGTTTCGTGTAGAACACGTATTCGGGATTGGAGAGGTCCTGCGCCACTTCCTGCTCGATGGCGCCGCGCTCTTTGTCCCATAATTCGTCGGTGTCGAGCGATCCGCTCATGCGCAAAGCCTCGATGTGCAAGGCTACATCCACATCTTCGGCGGGAACGGTGAAGAAATATTGCGTCACGGTTTGTTGCGTGTCGGCATTGAAATTGCCGCCCATTGCCGCGGCAATATTCGCCAATTGGCCGGCCGAAAGCCCCGGAGCCCCGCGAAACATCATGTGTTCTTGCGCGTGCGCGGTGCCCGGAAATCCCGGCGGAGTTTCATTCGAGCCCACGAGATAGTTCACTACCGTGGTGGCCACCGGCGCGAGTTTATCCGCAACAATGACTACGCGCAGGCCATTTTTCAGCGTTGCGCGCGTGACTTCTTCGGCCGGTTTCGCGTTATTCGCAGCCTTTGAGGATGAGTTCGAACCCTGACCGTCGGCCGGGCCGGGCCCGACATAATTCCCAGACAATCCTAAAAGCGAAATCACCACCGCCGTTGAAAAAAAGTATCGCACCCATACTCGCATTCCGCGCCTCCACACGAGTAAGTACTATAGGCTGAGATGCAGGTTGCGGCCAACAGGTGAAAACCTCAGTGGACCAGAAACGCTCTCGATAGGAGGAGTTTTCAAACTGTCGCGTTCGAATACGAAGTTTCGCGGATGGACTTCGCCCCGGCCGTCGCGAGGCGCGACAGCCCAGGCCGGAGTCGAGTGGCGAGCGAGCTAACCAGCGAGCATTACGATGATGAGAATTATCAGCAGGATTAGCCTCATACGGCTCCTCGCCCGGCAGCTTGAGGTTCGCGCTGCCTGCAGCAACCAACTGAGCCGTTAGATTCAGCCCTGGCATCCGAGGTCACATGCATTGGCGGGAAAGAAAGTTGCAAAAAATATGCCTACGGAGAGCGGAGACGAGGGTTTTTCGGCTCTCCGAAGCTACGCAATGCGCGTCACGCAATGGATATTGGCTTGGCCTCGACCACGCTGACCATGGTGGTCGTGGGCGTGACCGACGTAAGATCGAAACGAGCCTGTTTGAGTAGCGACCGAAATTCCGATTCCGTTCGTTCCACGCCCCCGGGGAACGTCATCATCGTCATGTCGAAGTCCTTCGAGAGGGACGGCTCATTCCCGGCCGGGACAACGCATTCCACGAGCAGCAGCCTTCCATCCTCGGGGATGACTTTCCGGCAATGGCTCAGGATTTGGACGGATTGCTCATCCGTCCAATCGTGGATGATGTGCCGGAACAAATACGCGTCAGCACCAGCGGGTATGGTTTCAAAGAAACTGCCTTCGGCCACTTGGCACCTGTCGGCGACCCCGCACTTCTTCAAAATTTCCTTCGTCCGGCCCACCACATGGCCGAGGTCGAACAGAATTCCCCGCATTTTGGGATAGCGCTCGAGCACCGCGCCAATCAACGATCCATTCCCGCCACCAATATCCGCCAAAACGCGAACCGCGCCAAAATCGTAGGCCTCGATCATCGCGGCGGTCTCGTAGCCGTGCATGCACGTCATCCCCGCGTCGAGGAGCGGCGCCAGTTCTGGATGCGCCGCGATATGGTCGAACAAAGGCCGTCCAAATACTGCGTCAAACCCTGGTTTGCCCGTTCGGACCGCATGATCCAAACCGTCCCAGGCGCGAAATTCGTGATGGAACAACTGCGCCGCCGCCCGAAACGACCCTTCGACATCACTGCGCAAGGCGCTCGAAAGCGGCGTGTGATCGAACTCACCGCTCTTCGTTTCCTGAAATAATCCGTGGCTGGCAAGAAACCGTAACAGCCGGTAGAGCGATCGTTCGTGGGTCCCGGTGACCTGGGCCAAATACTTCGCCGATTGCGGCGCCCCTGCGTGGATGTGATCCGCGACGCCGAGGTCTGCCACGGTACACATCGCTCGGGTGAGCGCTGCGCCGTGCAATATCTGATTCAGTTGGTCGGTTTCTTTCTGTCCCATTCAGGCCCTTGTCTCGTGAGTTCCCGTCGAGTTCATTGCATGGCGGAGGCTAGTGTGTCCATGAATTCTGCGGCGCGGGCTCCATCGACGACGCGATGATCGCAGGAGAGTGTCAGCGTGATTATCGGGCGCACGACTGGTTTTCCTTCGACGGCAACTACCCGATCCGCAATTTCGCCGACGGCGAGAATCGCAGCCTGTGGCGGAACGATGATCGCTGTAAATGCGTTGACGTGGTACATGCCGAGATTGCTGATCGTGAATGTCGCGCCGCTGATGTCGTTCGGGCGGAGGCGGCCCGCGCGGGCGCGGTCGGAAAGATCGCGCCGCTGAACGGCGATTTCTGCCAGATCAATGTTATTTGCGTTGTGCACGACGCCGGTAACGACACCGTCCTCAACGGCCATGGCAACGCCGATGTTTATCTCCTGATTGGATCGAATCGCTTGCCCGTTCCAACTTGCATTCAGGCGGGGATGCTTTTCAAGCGCGCTGGCCACAGCGGAAATCAACAAGTCCGTGTGAGAGAGGCGCACTCGATGAGATTCTTCGATCGATCGCAACTGTTCCGCTCTTTTCTTATTCAGACCGCTTGCCTCGACCTCACGAGTAAGGAAAAAGTGCGGCACAGTCGTCCAGCTCTGAGTCGTCCTCTCCGCCATCAGGCGTCCGATCGCACTCAGCGCTTGTGCAGCAGGCGAGGCGCCAGCGGTAGCAGAAGCTGCGGCGCCGGTTGACGTGCTCGCGATCGCTCCAGAGGATTCGGCGGCGAGAATATCTGCCACGAGGATTTCGCCGTCGGCGCCTGAGCCGTGTACACGCTCAATATCCACGCCGCGTTCCTGCGCAATCCGGCGCGCTTTGGGGGAAATTCTGATCCGCTTCGTGGCAGCGCGACTTTCCGAAGTTTGAGGCGCTTGGGAAGTTGTTGGTGACGGGCGCGGGGCGCCAGCGGGGACTGCGGGGCTGGAAGGCTCGTCCGCCGGAACGGACTCGCCAGTTCCGAGAATCCACGCGATCGTCCGGCCGACTGGAATTACGTCACCCGACTGCGCTTTTACCCCGGCAAGAACGCCGTCGGCTAGCGCTTCCACTTCGACGACGGCCTTGTCCGTTTCGATCTCGAGAAGAATTTCGCCCTTGGTGACGGTTTCGCCTTCCTTCTTCCGCCAAGAGACAAGTGTTCCCGTGTCCTGCGCCATTTCTAGTGCGGGCATTACGACGCTGATAGGCATGTTGGATTCGATGGAGTAACTAGCTAGTCGCCGCGAGCTTCCGATTTGGCCCCGGCCTCAACCATTTCGCGGACGTGCACGCTCGGCGCCGCTTCCGTTTCGCGCGTGGTTGGCAGCGGACCATTGACTGTGTAATAGCGCTGGCCGGCGACCAGCAACTCTTCGGCTGGGAATCGCGTGATCACTTCGTGGCCCGTTTCTGTAACCACGATCTCTTCCTCGATTCGTGCGGCGCTCCAGCCATCCGAAGAAGGCCAGAAGGTTTCAAGCGCGAAGACCATACCTGGCTTCAGTTCATAATGCTGATCGAGCGAAACCAGTCGGCTAATCACCGGCTTTTCCCAAATGGCCAGACCAATGCCGTGACCGAATTGAAGTCCGAAGCAAGATTCTTCGTTGGGGAAACCGAATTCCTGCGCCTTCGGCCAGACCGAGGCCACCTGCGCGGTGGTGCGTCCCGGACGGATCAGTTCGATGGAGGCATCGACGTATTCCCGGCATTGCTTGTAGGCATCGACCATCGCGTGCGAGGCCGACCCCACGCAAAAAGTTCTGTAGTAGCAGGTGCGATAGCCCATGTAGGAATGCAGAATGTCGTAGTAAACGGGATCGCCCGGGCGCAGCACGCGATCGGAGAAGACATGAGGATGCGGATTGCAGCGCTCGCCAGAAATCGCGTTGACCGCCTCGACATATTCCGAGCCCAGGTCGTAGAGAACCTTGCTCACCAAGCCCACCGCTTCGTTTTCGCGCATGCCGGGCTTCATAGCGCGGTAGAGCTCGTCGTATGCGGCATCGACCATCATTGCCGAATGGTTGAGGAGCGCGATTTCATCCTTCGTTTTGATGACGCGGGCGTCCGATAACATTTGCTGGCCGTCAACGATGCGAATGCCTTGTTTTTGAAGAGCGAAAAGGATTGGCGGCTCGATGATGTCCACGCCGAGCGGCTCTTTTTCGAGGCCTAGTTTTTCGAGTTCAACCTTGATTTTTTTGGCGACGTCCTCGGCGCGCCCCATTTCAGGAGACATGGCGCCACGCAATAGGGCTATTCCGGCGCGCGAGCGCTCTCCAAGCCAAGGGCAATGCAACTGATGGTGCTTTGCGGCTGAACCGAAATCCCAAACGATGGGCTCGGCTCCCCGCGATAGGAGCGTGAAGCGGCTGTTCTTGTCCTGGGCCCACGTGCCGATGTGCGTCGCTGTGATGTAGCGCACATTGTTCATATCGAAGCACAGGAGCGCGCCGACTTCGGATTTTTCGAGCAGGGTTTTTATGCGGGCAAGGCGCTCCCGGCGCAGACGGTCAAAGTCAATCCGCTGCTCCCAATCAACTGCCATTGTTCCGTGGGTAGGTAGCGCCATTTCAGTTCTCCTGTTCTAGATGCGGAACGAAGCCTCAGGACCCGCTACATAATGCGCGGGCCGCATCGAATACCATTTGCTCGGTTGGCACGGTGACGTCCTCGAGGGGCGGAGAGAACGGAATCGGGACGTGCATCGCGCCAATACGCTTGACGGGCCGATCGAGATAATGGAATGCACCCTCGGCAATGACGGAAGCGATCTCTGCCGTCACACCGTATCGAGCATAACCCTCGTCAACAACGATCGCGCGCGATGTCTTCATGGCGGATTCGATTAGCGTTTTCTCGTCCAGCGGCCAAGTTGTGCGAGGGTCAATCACCTCGGCACCGATGCCCGTTTCCTCGAGCATCTTGGCTGCGCCAAGGGCCACTTGCACCATACTGCTGGTGGCCACTATGGTGATGTCGTCTCCCGGCTTTTTGATATCGGCGACACCCAACGGGATCGTGTAATCCTCCGCTGGCACTGGCCCCTTTACCCTGTACATCATCTTATCTTCGAAAAACACCACGGGATTGTCGTCGCGAATTGCGGATTTCAGCAAACCCTTGGCGTCGTAGGGAGTGGAAGGCAAGACGACTTTCAATCCGGGAATGTGGCTGAACCACGCATGGAGGGATTGCGAATGCTGCGCGGCGGAGCGCCGCGTCGCGCCCAGCGTTGTCCGCATAACCATCGGAACTTTCCACTTGCCGCCCGACATGTAGTGAACCTTCGCGGCTTGGTTAGCCATCTGGTCCATGACGAGTGCGATAAAATCACCGAACATTATATCGACGACGGGCCGAAGCCCGGTCATCGCGGCGCCGATACCCAGGCCCGTGAAACCCGCTTCGGAAATCGGCGTATCGATCACGCGTTCCGTGCCGAATTCCGCCGAGAGCCCGGAGAGAACTTTGAAGACTGTGCCGGCCTCGGCTACGTCTTCGCCCATGATGAATACGCGCGGATCGCGCCGCATCTCTTCGGCAAGCGCTTCTTTAATCGCCTCGGCCATGGTCAGTTCGCGTGGAGCTGTGGATGGTTCCTGCAGCGCGGTTTTCATCTCACGCGTAGACATTTTGCTGAACCTCGCTCGGGTCGGGGTATGGCGCCGCTATCGCGAACTTAACCGCTTCATCGATATTCGATTTAACCTCAGCTTCTGCGCTGGCCAGAAGAGCGGCGTCAGCATAATTTTCTGCGATCAGCCATTCTCTCAGTAGTTTGATCGGATCGCGTTCGGACATCCACTTCTGCTCTTCCTTTTTGCTCCTGTAGTATTCGCGATTCACATCGCCGACGTGATGGCCACGATAGCGATAGGTATTGCAGAGGAGGAAGGCGGGTCCATCACCTTTTCGTGCGCGCTCGACGAGATTTTTCGCCGTGGCGTACACCGCTCGCACATCCTGCCCGTCAACACTCTCGGCGTGAATACCAAAAGCCCTGGGCCGGGCCAGAACATCGCCAGCCGTCGTTTCCGAATAGTGCGTGTATTCGTTATAGGTGTTATTTTCGCAAACGTAGATCACCGGCAGCTTCCAAAGCTGCGCAAGATTCATGGCTTCGTAGAGTACGCCTTGGCCGAGCGCACCCTCACCAAAGAAACAGACGGCAACACGTCCGTTGCGAAGCCGTTTGGCAGAAAACGCCGCGCCAGTCGCGATGCCAGTGCTGCCCGCGACAATCGCATTCGCGCCGAGATTGCCGGTCTCGGGGTCCGCGATGTGCATCGATCCGCCTTTTCCCCGGCAGTAACCTGGCTCTCTCCCCAGCAATTCCGCAAACATTCGATCCGGCGAAGCACCCTTTGCCAAACAGTGACCATGGCCGCGGTGCGTGCTGGTGATGTAGTCATCCGGTCGCAGGGCAGAACAAACGCCCACGGCAACTGCTTCTTCTCCTATGTAAAGATGAGCGAGCCCCGGCATCAACGTGCGAGTGTAGAGATCGTTTACCTGCTCTTCAAAAAGCCGGATTGCCAGCATCCGACGGTACATCTGGAGCCATTTTTCGGCATCGACCCCGGCAGCCGAAGCCTTCTCGACGATTTTTGTTTTTTTTGTCACCAAGTTTTGGAACCCTCTCCAATAGAAACAGAGCCACCATCAGATGTAGAGTCAATCGCGCTCCGCCCTCGCCGCGAGAACGCGAGCCGCCCTAGTGTACTAGGCGAGATTTGAGCTCACAAGTGTGCTCCGCTGTTTCTTGATTGCTGGCCATCGTCGACCGCAACTCAGTCAACTACCGAGGAGCACCCTCCTTGTCATGCCGCATCAAGTTCGCCCAGTCGCGTTCGAATCGAAACACTTCCTTCGACGGGGGCAGTGGCGCTTGCGTTTCGATCCAGCGCACCGGTTCGGTGCCGGCGTTTTCAAAGCTGTGGATGCAGCCGACGCCGGTCCAGATGACATCTCCCGGACCCAAGTCATAGGTCTTGCCGTCCGCTGTCGCGCGAACGCGGCCCGCGACGATTAAATAGGATTCCTCAAACGTATGATCGTGCGGATCTATTTTTGCGCCAGGTGAATATTGAATCAAAAATAGCGATTGATGGATCGCCCCGAAGGAGCGGTCCACAAACATTTTTATTGCCACGCCGGTCGTCGGGTTGAAACCTTCCATTTGAGATGGACCGCCCGGGCGCGGCAATTTCGATTCGTCGAAGTGGCCGAGCGGCCCGTCCGACGAATTGGGCGCAGCCGGCGATGCGGCTGGCACGGTAACGTCACTGCCGACGAAAAACGTATCCTCGCTGTGACCAACTGGCCGCGGTTGTGGCGCCTGCATTTCCAGCCACCGAACAGGGCGATTGCTCGTGTTGCGCCAGCTGTGCCGCACGCCGGTACTAACGAGTCCAAAGTGGCCCGGGCCGAGAGCATGAGTTCCCTCTCCGATCTGGACGGCAACCGATCCCTCTAGAATGTAGAAGCTTTCCTCGAAAGAGTGGACATGCGGTTCAATCGATCCCTGGGGTCCCAAAAAACAGATCCCCACGCCCATGTGTACCGAACCTATCGCACGATCCACGTATGTGGCGCGCCGGAATTCAGAACTATGCTTCGCATAGGCTTGCGGTGTCTCAGCCGCGCGCTCATCGATTTTGGATACGTAGTGCATGTTGGCCTGCCACCTCGATTATCTGCCCGAGTCCAGGGGCCTGAGTTGCCCGAGCCTGTGTAGCACGGTGAACGAGAGAGTTTATATCACAGCGATTGACTGTGAAACCAAGTTGCGTGGGCCTGTTCTCGTTCAGAATGATTAGTGACACTCGGTAGAGTGTCGCCATGCAAATACGAAGAGGGAAGGTGCCCAGAGCGCGCGAGCTTTCGCGTTTTGGGTGCGAGCTGAGCCGGGTTGGTCAGCTCCGGTTGGCCTGGATGAGTCATTATCTGCGTCATGGCCGCAATGCGGCTTTTACCTGCCGCCACTTTGGGATCAGCCGGCAGACGTTCTATCGCTGGTGGCGGCGCTACGATCCTCATAACCTCTCCACGCTGGAGGATCGTTCGCATCGCCCGCATCGGCATCGCCAGCCGACCTGGACACCCTCGCAGAGCGAAGCCGTTCTCGCTCTGCGACGCGAGTATCCCCGCTGGGGGAAGGACAAACTGGTCGTGCTGCTGGGCCGCAAACACGTTCGGCTTTCCACGTCCATGGTGGGCCGGATCCTGAACGACCTGAAGCGCCGCAGCGTGTTGGTGGAAGCTGGGGCGAAAGGAGCGATCCGGCGGCGCCGCAAAATGCGCAGCCGTCCCTGGGCCCGGCGAAAACCCCATTTTTGGCCTATTCGAAGGCCGGGTGATCTGGTGCAGGTCGACACCAAAGAGGTGCGACCGGCGCGCGGCGTGGTACTGAAACACTTCTCGGCCCGCGACATGGTCTCTCGTTGGGATGTGCTGGAAGTGCACGAACGCGCCACTTCGCTGGCCGCGGCTCGCTTCCTGGACACGCTGGTCGATCGCATGCCTTTCCCCATCGCCGCCCTGCAGGTGGATGGCGGCAGCGAATTCGCTGCCGAATTCGAAATCGCTTGCCAGCAACGAAACCTGCCGCTCTTCGTCCTCCCACCGCGCTCGCCCAAGCTTAACGGGCAGGTCGAACGCTCCCATCGCACGCACCACGAGGAGTTCTATCAAGTGATCCCTGATCGCTGGAACGTCACGCAACTCAGTCCCCAGCTCCGTCGCTGGGAACACATCTACAACACCGTCCGCCCCCACCAGGCGCTCCACTACCTCACTCCGCTCGAATTCCTCGAGCGCTGGAAGTCTCACAAACAGAAAGCCGAGTGTCACTAATCATGTGGACGAGTACAGGAGCTATCTCCACGCGTCATCTCGGTGTAACATCTCCGTCCCTGGAGGCAAAATGCGACCCAGAACAGTATTCGTGAGTTTGCCGTGGCTTTGCGCGCCGGCGCTTTTTTTGTGCCAAGCCTTCACATCGGCCATCGCCGCTGCGCAAGATTCGACGTGCATGCCGACAGCGGAGCAGGCAGCACAGCTCTTTAGCGCAGGCGGGCAGGGACCTGCTAGACGCGCGCCTGGGCCAGCGGCGGAGCCCGCCCCTCTCAACGTAGTCACGACGGCTATCCCGGGCGTCGTGGCCGCAGGCGGGAAATGGACGAAAGTCTGGCAGGAAGGCGGCAACAGCGCTGACGGCATTATCCCTGACAAAGACGGAAGCGTGCTGGTGGCGCAGGAAGATTACGACACCGTACTCAAGATCAACGCAGACGGCCAGACATCCGTGGCCGTCGCAGATGCCAAAGGAGTGGGATCACTATCGATGGATCGGCAGGGCCGGCTCTACGGCGCACACCGAACGGAGAGACCCGGATCGACCAAGCCAGACAAAGCTTCGATCGAGAACGCCATCACCGAACTCGCCCCACAACGCATGGTGGTCGCCGACAAATGGGCCGACGGCACAACGCTGACGGTGCGGCCAAACGACCTCGATGCTGACGGCCATGGCGGGGCATATTTCACTACCGGCTGTCTCTATTATGCGAGCCCAAAGGGGGTCACTGTGATGGCGGATAACATCCGCACCAACGGTATCGTCTTCAGTCCGGACGAGAAGATTCTCTACGTCACCAATGGTGGCGCGCTCGTTGCCTTCGACGTGGAGGGACCTGGCAAGCTCACCAACCGCCGCGATTTCGCGACGCTCCCGGAAGGCAACTACGGGGACGGCATGGCGGTCGATTCGAAGGGGCGACTGTACGTGAGTTCGCGCGACGGCGTTCAGGTCTTTGACAAAACCGGGAAGCATCTCGGCGTGATCCCGACGCCGCGGGGGATTATCAGCGTCGCTTTTGCGGGCCCCAACAAGAAAACGCTGTACGTCGTAGGAAGCGGCGCGGACGATGAGAGTGGCCAGCCCATTCGTCAAGGTCCGCAACATACTGCCGCGACGGTTTACAAGTTGCCGGTGATCGCGCAAGGGTTGAAAGACCGCGCAAAATAGTGTCTATGCGGCCTCGGGCCGGATTGGGGACCGATTTGAATCCGGAGCGAATCGTATTACAAAAGCGGGAAGCGGACTTTGTATCAGTAAGCGATTCCCTCTGACTCCGCGATCGCACGAGCCCTTTGGTCGTTCGGATACCAATAGTGTATATGGCAACTCTCGCAGGCTTTGTCGATACCGTCCTCAGCTTTGAATAGAGCATCTGTGTTTTTCGCTTCGACTGCCTTCATCGCCACGGCGGCAGCGTCCTGAAGCCCCCGGGCGCGGCGAATGAAGACGGCACGGTTATCATCTATTGCCTTCTGAATTTGCGCTGGCTCGAGTTCAATTCCGGGGTTCTGGGATGTGACGTTCGGCGGCGCGACCTTGCGGCCCGGCATGACCAGGAGATTCGGCGCTTCGAGCAGGACGATGAGGCGCTCGCGCACAGCCTCCCAGTCCGCATCGGTCTGCGGAGCTTTTTCGTGGATACCGTGCTCGTCCGAGATCTGCTGGACCGACTGGAACACGAATTCTCCGCTAGGATCCACCATGGAATCCATGATGTCCTTGATATAGGCGGGCCTCAAGAGCTGCGGCTGCGACTTCCGACATCCCGTTCCAAGAAAGGCCACAGTTGCGACTAGGGCCCAATAATATGGCTTCATGATTTTTCTTTCCCTCATACTGGTGATCTCCGTCCCAGGACTTTTATATCAGTCTAGGAAAAACGCTGCTCCATCGATATCGTCTTGGCGTTTCGCCCCCCGCATGTAAGGATGCAATATCCTTTGTTGGCGTCTGATGCTCGCATCTAGCTACGACGGCAGAAACAACTCATGTTTTTGTGCCCGGAAGCGGATTAAGTGGATTGCTCCGTTTTGCCGACCGCGAATTTTTCCGACAAAGCTCACCACAGTGCCTCATTTTGCGCAGCGGGCATTATTAATTTTCCTTAATTAATTTCCTGTTGACATTAACTTTTGGGGAGCGTATCCCCGGTCGGGGTCACACTAATTCTGCGCGTAAAGAAGGCCCGGACAGACAAGCTTGAGTCCAAGTTCTCTTCGAATTTTGGCAACCGCCATATGACCCCGCACGTCTTAATGCGAGGGGGGAGCTATAGATGAAGAGTAGGCTGCGTGTAGTTGTGTTTGGCTTCATGGTCCTGATCATGCTCACCTGGATGTGTCCTATGTCGTCAGCACAGGACCAGCAAGGTACGCAGGCCAAGCAAGATCCGCAGGCGGAGCAGGAGTGCGCAAAGGCGCAGGGAGCGCGAGGACAATTTCAATTTCGCCGTGGCGCGTTTTCCGGACCACATGGAGAATTTACAAACGTCATCGGGCCACTCAGCATATGTACCCCAACTTTCGATGGCCCGCCGACAGGAATGAAGGCGTTGCCAATCGATTTGTTTACGTCGAAAAACTTCTATCTGGATAAGAAGTATTGGTCGGACCCGCGCTATTTTCGGTGCAATACGCCCCGCCAGCTAACGGATCTGTGGACTGCGCGCCGCTTTGGTCCAGGGAAAGCGCCAGAATCGGCTGCTTGGGGCGACTGCAAGTGGGACGTTCCACGGGATCAGCTTGTGAGCCATTACCCTTATAAGACGGCCAAGGAACAGTACGATGCCTTGCTGGCGGCAGCGAAGGCGAAAGGTGGCCCGACCGCCTACACCAAGGCGACGACTCCGGACTGGGACGGATGGTATACGCGGGACATGCAAGCAGATGCGCAAGCCGAATGGATTTGGGGGACCGTTACCCAAGTTCCCACAATTCTGTCTTTACTCACTCCGGAGTATCAAGGCCGCATGGTTCAGGACAACTATCACGAAGCCGTGAGCAACGCGCCGCAATGGGAAGCCTCTTTCTGCTGGCCGGAGGGTTTCCTGCGCTGGTGGGCCCAGGCTTCGCGAGGCGGGGATTTTCAGCTCACGATTACTCCTTGGAGTGCCGAGTTCCTATCTGGCATTGCCGCTAACTTCCTGCGCCAGGTCTGGATCGGGAGACAGCCTGTCCAACAGGTCCCACAGTGGTATGGGGAGACAGTTGGATTCTGGGATGGAACTACTCTGGTTACCTGGACTTCTCATGTCCAAGCCTGGAATCTATCGCACTCCATGTTTGAGAATAGCGGAAAGATGGAGACCGTAGAAATCTGGAAGCCTGTAAATGACGCCAGTGGGAAGTACGTGGGACTCGATCAGGAGACCATATTTTATGATCCTGAAGCGTTCGTCCAACCGCTGCGTGCTACTTATCGGTATCGCCGGATAGCGCTGTTGGACTCTCCGACCATGCGGTATACATATATTGAGTGCTTGAGCAACATCAAGGACCGGAACGGCAGGGCGACCCAGCTTACCTCCGACGACCCTGACTATGTGGACTACTACGGCCGGCCGTGGGCCGAGGACTGGGTAAAGTATTTTGAGAAGGGCTGGAAGGGTACGCCGAACGAAAATCCTGTACCTGATGACATACTCAATATGCTGAATAAAAGTAAGTAATAAGACTTGATCGGGCGTGCAAGCATACTCGATAGTTTGAGGCCGCCGACAAAAATGGAGATCGCAAAGATGAAAAAACCACACACAAGCTGGGTGATTGCAGCATGCGTTGCAATTCTATCGTTGGGTATCTACGCCGAGCCGGCGCTCGCGCATCATTCGTTCGCCATGTACGACCAGACCAAAGTGCTCGTGCTAACCGGGGTAGCCCACCAATTCATCGCTCAGGCAAATCATGCCGAGCTGCACTTCTATCTGATCGGGCCGGACGGCAAACTCGAGAAAGACAAAAACGGGCAGCTGATCGATTGGGGCGTCGAGATGGCGGGTGCCGCAGCGGTAGCACAGCAAGGCATTACCGTGGAGTCGTTCAAAGCGGGCACGATATTCACCGTGCATATGAATCCCCTCCGGACCGGCGGCAATTTCGGATCCCGAGTCGGTCCGATCTACAAGTGCCCTTGGAGAACGCCCCCGGCCGCAGGTAAGACCTGTGACACCGTAGCTGGCATGACGACTATCAGCGGAAGGTTCTAAACTCAATATTCGTCCATGGACTGCGGCGGCGCGGCCGGTGTCGCGCTACCCCAGGGTAGTAAGCCAAAACATATAGCGCCGCAGAAAGAGATGAAGGAAGGAGGCCGGCGTGAATCGATTTGCTCAGTGGTTGAGTAAAGCACCCCTTAGCCACACCTTCCGAGTCCACGAGAGTTGGCTTATCCCAGGTGTTCAGTCTATCCACATTATTGGCATTGCAATCATAATCGGATCCGTATTCATGATGGTTCTCCGAATTCTTGGATGGGCGGGAACGGATCAAACGCTTCGGCAGACCACAGACAGATTCGGTCCGTGGTTAGTAGGCGGACTGTGCCTGCAACTGGTAACGGGAATCGTAATGATAATCGCGGAGCCCGCTCGCGAGCTGGTGAACTTCTCGTTTTGGGCGAAAATGGTTTTCGTAGCCGTGGCTACAGTGCTTTCCGCCATTTTTCTAGTCAACGTCCCGAGACACGAGCAGCAGTGGGAAACGCTCGTCAACCGCAGATCCATTAAGTCGCTAGCGATACTGACGTTCCTGATTTTCCTGTTCATCATTGTGCTGGGACGCCTGATCGCCTACGACCATATCTGGGGTTCATGGTCGCCAGCGACACAAGAATATTAATGATTCTGGAACAGAGCCCCAATGCAAATTGATGCGTTCCTCAAGTTAATCGAAGCCACTCGCTTCGCCACAACGATTCGCGATTCGATCTGGATGTTTCCGATAATTGAATCGATTCACGTCATTAGCTTCACTCTGGTTGTCGGCACGATTGCGGTCATAGACCTTCGATTGCTGGGACTTGCTTCGACCCAGAGGTCCTTCCAGCGGATGGCGTCGGACATCCTGAAGTGGACGTGGGCCGCTTTCGCCTTGGCCGTGGTGACCGGACTAACGATGTTCAGTACAAATGCTCGAATCTATTATCACAATCCATTTTTCAGGACAAAGATGCTGTTGCTTGTACTCACCGGCCTGAACATGCTTGTTTTCGAGATGACCGCGGGCCGAACAGTTTCTCAGTGGGACAAGGCTGGTTCGGCGCCTCGTGCGGGCAAAGCAGTGGCGGTGCTGTCGCTCACCTTATGGGTCGGCGTCATATTTATGGGTCGCATAATCGGTTTCACAACCCACCCGGGCAAAGTGCTGCCACCACCGCCCGGCGTCAACTTTGACAATTTTCTCCAGCAGGCACCGAGCGGTAACAGTGGCGGAACACCGGCCACGCCCCCAGCTAATCCAAATAAGAAATGAGGCGGCGCGCCGTGTGCGCTGCATCCAGTCGTTATTCAGCTCCTAGATAACTGCAACGCGTCTTAGCGAGGCGGGTATAACGGCAGCGGCCCAGCCTCCCTAGTTATGCGCGGCCTTGAACGCAAATGAAATGGATTTTGCTTGTTTGGCGGCCAGCGTGACGCTTTGGTCCTGCGTTCCGTACTTTTCCTGCCATGCCTCAATCGTGTAGGTGCCCGGCGGGAGATTCCTCAATTCAAATGTGCCCTTCTTCGACGTAACGTCGAAATAAGGATGCGAGAAGGCGAAAACGTAGGCGCACATCCACGGATGAATATTGCACAGCACCTTCATGGCGAGCTCCGGACGATCAAACGAGGTTTCGATCGGCGTCGAGCCGATCGGCTGCGATTTATTCAAGGGAATGTTCTGGCGCGGCAGCATGAGGACGTTGTGCAAAACAGGATCTGTGTTCGTCACGCTGAGCTTCTGGCCCACCATGAGCCCCTGGACGTGTGGTTCGTACATGCAGCCTCGCTGATCGATTTGGGCGGGCGCCGCCGGAGCGGTGAAGCGATAGTTCTCGAGTCCGGATTTCACGTAGACGATCACATCAGCGAGCGCGCCGTGATTCCCGGTGACGACTTCGGGATAGATCAACGGCGAGGAATGCAACTGCGCGCACGCCGGCGAGCCACTCAGCATAATCTCATGAGGTGCCGGAGGGGTTCCTTCCAGAGTGACCGTGCCGGTAATGGTTCCAACGGCGGCGGGGTCGACGACCTTCGTTGGCCCGGATTGCTCCGGTGCGGCGGGTGAGGACTGCTGCGTTGGAGCGGACCCTTTTCCGCTGCACCCGGTGAGAACCAGAGCCAGCACCACGCCGACCGCACGACAGCGAATTGCGAACTCCCAGCCACGACCACCCGCGGACCGGCCCATGAAAGTTTAGATTGCAGAGCCGTTCAGAAAGTGGCCTTCAAACCCAAAAGCACTTGCCGAGCGCCGCCCGTCCCGTTGACCGGGTTGCCGTCGTTCGGCTGCCCACCAGATATGCCGAACAGGAACGGCAGGTTCGCAATACCACCCGTGAATCCAAGAGAGTAGGCGTGGTTATTGAGGACGTTGAAGGCCGAGATGCTAGCCTGCAGACTGAGCCGCTCGTTGACCTTAAAGTTTTTACGGACCGATAAATCCCACTCATGGAATGGCGGACCGATAAGCTGACCCGGCCTCATGTTGCCGAAAGTGCCTTGAGAGGGTGGGATAATCACCGATTTGCCGTTGGGAGACATATAGCATCCAGCTTGCGTGAGCGAAGCGAGCCCGCTGGAGCCCGGAACCGTCGAGTTTACGGGCTCCGCGTTGGCCGCGGTTATGCAAGCCGCCGGCAGGACTGGGTTGCAGCCCCCGACAACGGCGAAAAGAAAACTCGAGCCGAAGCAAGGAAGGGGCGTTAGTCCCCCGAACTTAAAATCGCTTGCCTTTCCGTAAAGAGACCAAGGTTCAGCGGTGCCGCCGAAGAGCCCTCTGTTATCGTTGACCCCGGCGAAATCGCTACTACTGTCATTCCCCCTGAAGGGCTGCCCGCTTTGCACGTTGATGGCGCTGGAGATCTGCCATCCCTCTAGTA
Organism: uncultured Acidobacteriota bacterium; assembly: GCA_963823145.1. GTDB lineage: Bacteria > Acidobacteriota > Terriglobia > Acidiferrales > UBA7541 > Palsa-295. The sequence continues at coordinate 55,646 of CAWGJZ010000008.1, read as the reverse complement.
ACTGCGCCGGTGCCTTCATCCCCGGAAGCGCGTAAACGAACGTAACGCCCAGATCTTGCGTGGGCGTCTGAAGCCCATAGTCGCAGCTGACGCACTGACTGTTCGTTATGTAAGGGTCATTGCCACCCTTGGGAGTGGCCAAGTCCCTCGAAAAGGTATAGGCCGCATTCATGGTCAGCCCATGGAAATTCCGCTGAACGAAGGTTACTTGCAGAGCGTGATAATTGGAATACCCGGCCGGACCATATACGAAGATGCCGTTGAACCATGGGAACTGGCTGAAATACGGCTGCCTTTGCTGGACGCCCGCCGTGTCTCCCGGCACCGCCTGGTTGATGTTGATCTCGCTTGCCAGATTGTACGCGTGCGTGCCCACATAGTTCACCGTTAGTGACGTGTCGGCCTTAAAAGCATGCTGTATACCCAGCGTCCAGGTGTACAGGGGCGACCGGACATTAGACGTGTTCATAGACATCTGGCCGTTCGGGAGCCTGACGACAGTGCCTCTTGCCTTTAGCGTGCACGGCGAGGGCGTAGTGCCGCCCGGCGTCGCGACCAACGGGTTGCCCGTGCCGCACGCCAAGTCGGAACTCAGATTCGCAGGAAAAACCGGGACGTTGACCGCCCAGTTCAATGCCGCTCCCGGGATGGAAGGAATGCCCGTTTTCACGGCCTGAGGATTGGTTGACGCGGGAAACACCAAGCCGGCGTCGTTATAGAGCGCGAACCCCGTGGGGGTGGTGTTGAGACCCGCGCCGAAACTCGCCGCGACCAAGTCATCTATCTGGGGCGTATCATAACTCACGCCCATGCCGGCCCGCAGCACCGTGGTTCCCTTGCCGGTCATATCCCAGGCGAAGCCCGCCCGTGGGGCAAAAGCCTTGTAATAAGACTGATACAGAGGGCTGCCGTTTTGCTGCACCATCCCTGTTGGTGAAGTCGGACTGAAGTTGCCCGCGCTGTTATTGTCCACCTGAACCGCCGGCTCCAATTCGTAGCGCAGCCCCAAGTTCACGGTCAGTCTCGAATTCACACGGAAATCGTCTGAAAAGTAGAAGGCTTCCCGGTTGAACCCAAGAGTGGTGTCCTCTTGCTGGGGGTTTACCAGGATTTGGTTGCCTGCGCCGATTGCTCCAGCAAGGAAATCCTGCAAATCCGTGGAGGTCGGGGACGCAACACCACCGTTAAAATTGAGAACGCCGGTCAGGAAACCTGGAGCGCCGATTCCCCGGAACCTGCTGTGATGGAACTCAAACCCAAACCTGAAATTGTGCTTGCCACGCGTATAGGATGCGTTGTCGTACGCCGTGTAGGTATATTGGAACACCCCTTGGTCGTTGAGCTGGAAAGCCGCGCCAAGGGAGGTAAGGCTCGAACTGGTGAAATTCACAACCGGGAATCCGCAGAAGGGAGAGGGAGGATTCGCACCGGAAATGAGACCAAGTGCCTTATAATCCGGCTGGCCTACATTCCCGAGGCATTCCGCGTTGCCATCCGCCAGATTGTAGCGGTTGTAGCCGAACCGAACCTCGTTCACCCAGTTAGAATTCGGGGTATCGATCCACACCGCGCGCATCATTTGCGTACGGCTGAGGTTCTGGTTATTCCAGAACGCCGGCTCGCCGGCGTTCGGCGTGCTGGTAACTGCCTGGCCAAAGAAATATTCGCCGTTGATCGAGTTCCGGTCGTTGAGGTGATAATCGATTTTTCCGATCGCGTTGTTCGAATGACCGGAGAAGGTTCCCGGCACGCCAACATTCAACGTCTGGAGTGAGTTGCTTCTAAATACGCCCTTCGTCCCGCAAGTGGCTACTGCGCTGGGCGCCGCGCCGGCGACCGTGCAGTCTGCCAGGTTCAGGCTCAATTGACTCGGCGAAATGCCCTGGTTGTTAATCAAGTCCTCGATCGCAAGCGGTACGCTGTTAGAGGGATTATCCACGGCCCCAGCATTGACGGTTGGCACGTTTGCGTGCGTCCCGATTCCAACTGTATATCGCATTCCGTCGAAGGCGGCGAAGTAGAACAGCTTATCCTTCTTGATCGGCCCGCCGAAGGACCCTCCGAACTGTTTGAAATCGTCCGGCTGCTTCGGCAGGTCCGGCGTCCCCGGCGCCCCGCGCAGGTATGGATCGTACGCATCGAAGTTATTGTTGCGCGCGTTTATGTAGGCTGTCCCGTGGATGGTATTCGTCCCCGATTTCAGACCCACATTGACCACGGCACCCTGAAACCATCCGAATTCGGCAGGGGGGTTGGTCATTACGTTGACTTCCTGGACAGCGTCCTGGGGCAAAATCGTCAGCTCGTCGCTGCTGGTAGCTGCGCCGATGAGAGGTCCGGAGTTGACGAATATGTTGCTGTTCTCCACGCCGTCGAGCATATAGTAATTGCTCTGGACACTGGCGCCATTGGTCGAGTAGTTCGGCGAATTCCCGCCCGGATTCGCATGGATTCCGGGCTGGAAGTCCAGCACCTTCGTATACAGTTTGCCGTTAATTGGCAAGTCGGTGAGCTGGTCGCTTTCCACCGTGCTGGATAGCACCTCGTTGGTGGTGTTTATAAGCGGCACGGCTTCCGTCACCGTGACCGTCTGCGTTTGAGCGCCCGGCTGCATCGAAAGATCCACGCGGACAGATTGACCAACTCCCACCGAGACGCCTGTGCGGTTCAGTGTCTGAAATCCCGTGAACTCCGCGCGTACGGAGTAGTTGCCAGGCGTAAGGCTGGGAGCGGAATACTGACCCGCCGTATCCGTGGTCAAGGTCCGCGAGACACCCCGCTCCAGGTCCGTGACGGTCACCGTCGCGCCGGTGATGACGGCACCGCTCGTATCCGTAACGGTTCCAGTAATGCTTCCAAGATTGAGTTGTGAAAAAGCAGGGAGACAGAGCAGCAACACTGCCAAGCCGAGACCGAGCACCTGAAATGCCTTCTTGGTATTAAGACACTGCGAACGAGCAACCGATAAAAACGTGTCCATCATCCCCCCCCAGACGTCTTCACAAAACTTTAGCGGCGCCAAGGCCGAGAAACCCGAAGTCAAGAGGCGACGTTAAGGCGATGCGCGGCGATCTTTAGTAATTCAATCCACCCAGTGGATGGTTTGCCCACAAATCCCTACCGAATCCCCGGTGAGTGTGCGCTGGAGAATATTTAAATCACTCTGAACAGTATCCAACACCCACTCCCTAGGCCCAGTGTGGCCAGAGCTTTACGCTCGTGAGGTACCGATGTCAAGAACATGAAATTCTTTTAATAATAAAGTTATCTTACCGGGACAGTGCACGCGCCATCTCCTAGCTAGCAATCAAAAATGTGTTGGACTTTGGCGGGGGAGTGGTTTAGATCACAGGGCGTATCAATGGCGGTCTCGTTTGCAGGCTCATAAGTCAACGATGAAGGCGCAGACTTTTCAAATTTGAGGGGGATACGACGATGAACCGAAGGTCTTTTCTCAGCTCTGGCGCGACGGCAACGGCCAGTCTCTTTGCGCGAGGGGTATTTCATCAAGCATGGGCACAGGACCTCGGGTGTTCATCGCCGAGCGCAGTCGTTCGCACGACTGCGGGACGAGTCCGCGGCATAACGCAGGATAAAGTCAGCGCATTCTTTGGTATTCCCTACGGTGCATCAACCGCCGATGCACGGCGCTTTATGCCGCCATCCAAACCCCCTTCTTGGACAGGCGTTCGCGATGTTTTGCAGTTTGGTCCCAGGTCGCCTCAAGGCCCGTCCGGTTTGATTCCCGAAGTAGCCGCTGTGGATCGGCGCGAACCCGCGAGCGAGGACTGCCTGCGTTTGAACGTGTGGACGCCCGGTCCAGGGAAAGGCCAAAGACCTGTCATGGTGTGGCTGCATGGCGGCGGTTACTCCCAAGGATCCGGTTCGTTCATAATTTATGACGGAGCGAACTTGGCCTGCCGGCACGATGTCGTAGTCGTCACGGTAAATCACCGGCTCAACGTGTTCGGCTATCTGTATCTCGCCGAGCTTGGCGGGGAGAAGTACGCAGACTCGAGCAATGTCGGGATGCTGGACATCGTTGCCGCGCTGGAATGGGTGCGGGACAACATCGCGGCGTTTGGTGGGGACCCGAGCAACGTCACGATCTTTGGCCAGTCCGGCGGTGGCGGAAAAGTCAGCACACTTATGGCAATGCCATCGGCCAAAGGACTATTCCATCGGGCCGTTGTGGAAAGTGCCTCCGCAATCAGAGGCGTGCCAAAAGATGAGGCAACAAAGTCGGCCGAAGCGTATTTCGCGAAACTCGGAGTGAAATCCAATCAGATCGACGAAGTCCAGAAGATGCCCGCGGAGCAGCTAATCGCGGCAATGGGAAGCGGAGGTGCGGCTGGCCCCAGTGGCCTCCGCTTGGCGCCCGTGGTGGATGGTCACTCGCTGCCGAGGAACCCGTTCGATCCTGATGCACCGGAAATCTCAGCAACCGTTCCACTCCTGATCGGGTCCGTTGAAACCGAGGTCACCTTCATGCGTGGCACGCCGGTGGATCCAATGGACGACGATGCCCTCCGCATGCACGTTAAGCAAGTACTGCGCGGCGCTGCCGATGACTCTGTGGATCGGCTGATTGATGTCTATCGAAAGGGCCGCCCCAGCATCAGCAATACGGATCTCTATTTAATACTCGCCTCAGACGCCACGTTCCGGGCCGGCGTGTTAACTGAAGCTGAGCGCAAAGCGGACCAAGGAATGGCACCGGTCTACATGTATTACTTCACCTGGAGATCGCCGGTGAGGGATGGAAAGTTGAGGACGTTCCACACGCTCGAAATTCCGTTCGTCTTCGACAATGTCGACCTGGCGACGGCCATGACTGGCTCCGGCCAGGATCGCTACGCTCTCGAAGACAAAATCAGCAGCGCCTGGGTCGCTTTTGCGCGTACAGGAAATCCAAGCCACAAGGGCATCCCAAACTGGCCGGCCTTCAATACAAAACAACGCGCCACCATGATTCTCAACAACGAGTGCGAAGTCGTAGATGACCCGAATGGCGAGGAGCGGCAGACGCTCCGCGCCATCCGCCACGTTGGAGCCGGAGCATGAGGATCTGAGGGATAGCTGCGATACCGGATCGGAACGATTCACACTATCTTGCAGCGCTCAATCTTCAGTCGCCATCCGAATACGCTCTGGCTATTTTTCTGGCAACGTCAAGGAACTGAGACACGACAGATACTTTGTCAGCGTGGATGTATGCGAGCGCCATTTCCATTACTGGAGCTGCGGGCTCGAATTTGCGAAACACAATTCCGGGTAGCCGTAGCTCCTTCAACGATGCTGGCGCCAAAGCGACGCCCAGACCAGCACCGATCAGCGCCCACACTGAATAAAGATCGTCCTGGAAGTACGCGATATTAAGACTAAAGCCTTCCTTGCGGCACGCTTTTGCAATGAAATGATGGAAGTCCGCATTCGCATCACGCCCGAACATGATATAGCGTTGGTTCGAGAGCTCTCGAAGCGGCACCGTTTTGAACCGCGCAAGCGAGTTGTTCTCAGACATGGCGAGCACCATCGGCTCCCGTAGGATGGTTTCAATCGCGATACCTCTGCTCTTCTGGGCGACGGGTAATCTGACAATGCCGACATCGATTCCACCATCTTTAACAGCCTTGATCTGTTCTGCCGGTAACAACGACTGCAACGTCAAATGAACATCCGGGCTGCTCTTGACGAATGCTCGCAGGCACTCGATGATTAACCTGGTTTGAACTGGGGGGACGGGAAGCTGCCAAAGTCCCAGCCGCAAGTGACCGAATTCGCCTCTCTCCGCGCGTGCTGCCAACTTTGCAGCCTCGTCACATTGCGCCAGGATTGCGCGTGCCTTGATGGCGAAGATCTCACCAGCCGTCGTGAGTTTAATCTGGCGCTTGCTCCTGTCGAACAGTTTCGCACCGAGCTCCGCTTCTAGGCGGCGGACTTGTTGACTTAGTGGCGGCTGGCTCAAATGCAGTCGTTCGGCGGCTCGGGAAAAATTCAGGGCGTCAGCCACCGCAAGGAAATAGCGGAGATGTAGAAGCTCCATAAGACATACCTCGATACAGCCCTCGCATCCTATATCCCAAAGGTCTAGTTTGGGTACGAAGAATGTATTTTACAGAATACTATGCTTGATATACCGTCTAGGTTCTTTGGGCGACGAAGTGCGTTTGACAACAGAAGGAGCCACTGGCGGATGAGCCATCGAAACTTGGAGGAAGTGTTACAAACGGCCGGGAGTCCAGTCAAACTGTTGCGAAATTCTCAGATAGGACCATATGCCTTTCCGGTGGTGCGTCCGGAATTTACGAATTGGAGAGATGAACAGCGTGCATGGAAGGAAACATGCGCTCTTTTCGACCAGTCCCACCACATGACCGATCTCTATGTGGAGGGTCCTGACGCCCTCAAATTGTTCTCCGATCTCGCTATCAATAGCTTCAAAAACTTCAAAGTGAATCAGGCCAAGCAATTTGTTGCGTGTAATCAGAATGGTTACGTCATTGGCGACGCGATTCTCTTTTATCTCGATGAAAATAGATTCAACCTCGTCGGACGTCCTCCCGCTCACAATTGGGTGCAATATAATTTGGAAACCCGTGGGTATAAGGCGTCAGCCGAGAGGGATGAGCGGTCCGCTGTCAACCAAGGCCACCGAAAGGCTTTCCGATACCAGATTCAAGGCCCGAATGCTCTTCGCGTTATGGAGAAGGTCACGGGAAAGCCCACGCCGGATATCCGGTTCTTCAACATCGGCGTACTCAGCATTGCGGGCCGGAATGTTCGCGCCTTGCGTCACGGCATGGTCGGGCAACCCGGATGGGAATTGTTTGGTCCCTGGGAGTATGGCGATGAAGTCCGCAAGGCCATCGTTGAAGGCGGCCAAGAGTACGGAATTCGACAAGTAGGCTCTCGAGCTTACCCGACCACCTGCCTAGAATCGGGATGGATTCCATCTCCCCTTCCGGCGATTTATGCTGGTGAAGAGATGAAGGCATATCGGCAGTGGCTGAAGCCAACGAGTTATGAAGCCACCGCCTCACTCGGAGGTAGCTTTTACTCGAACGACATCACGGACTATTATCTGACTCCCTACGACCTCGGCTACGGGCCTTTCGTCAAATTCGACCATGATTTCATTGGAAAAGAAGCCCTCGAAAAAATTGCAACCAGCCAGAAGCGGACGAAGGTAACCCTGGTCTGGAACGGCGAGGATATCAAACGCGTCTGCGGTTCCCTATTCGAGGGCGGCGATATCTTGAAGTACATAGATACTCCGCTGGCTAACTATTCCACGCTTCCATTCGATAAAGTGTTGAAAAACGGGAAGACCATCGGCGTATCCACCTACACCGGCTACACCTATAATGAACGCGCGATGGTCTCGCTGGCCGTTGTCGATAACCAGCATAGCGAAGTGGGTACAGAGGTCACGGTCGTCTGGGGCGAAGAAAATCGCGGGTCGCCGAAACCCACGGTCGAGCGCCACAGGCAAGCTGAAATCCGGGCAACTGTTGCCGCTGTCCCTTACGCCGAGGTTGCACGCGTCGCATATCGGCCACACTGAGCCGGCGTTCGCTTAGGAGAGAATTCGATGGCATACATATTTCATGAAAACGATCTGCCGAAGCTGATCTCCGCGGTGCCGGGCCGCGAGCGCACATTTTTCGTCAATAAGGAACTCACTAAAATCGACGATATGCTGGCCGGGATCATGCACTACGTGAAGGGCGCTTCCTCGCCCTACCATCTGCATAAGAATTGCGAGCATTTTTATTTCATCATGGAAGGACAAGGCACCGTCGAATCGGAGGAAGGAACGCGCGACGTAGGCCCGGGCGAATTAGTTTTCATTCCCGCCGAGGCCAAGCATCGCCTGCGAGCCTCCAAAACGCCATTGTTCTATTTCGAATTTCAGGCGCCGAACCGCTTCGTCACCACGATTCTGGACGGGACGCCCGACGACCTTCGCTGGAACCGCGTCGAGGGCGGCGTCTGGGTTCAGACCTAAGGCCACGGTCGGACCAAAGGAGAGTTCATGCTGACTTTTATCGACACCAACAAGCTTCCGCGTAAGAAAACGGCAGACGGCGAAGTCACCGAAGTGCTGAACCGCGAACTCTGCGGCGCGAAGAACGTGGTGGCTGCGTTGCGCTGGCTCAAATCCGGAGAAACGTTCGAAGCAAAGCCTTCGGACAAGCACCAACTCCTCTACCTGATGGAAGGCAGCGGCCGCATTCGCCTCGACAACAAAGATTATGAAGTCTCGAAGGGCGCCGGTGTGTATCTCGGCCCCTCAGAAACAGCGGAGATTCACCCCGCAGCCGGAGCATCACTGAAGCTGTTGCACTTGGTGGTCCCACAGATTCCAGCGTAGCGCGCAGCGCGCCAAATCGTCTCGCCAGTGTTGCGCAGATTTCCGCCACCATCTTACTTAAATGTGCTTCTGATCCAGCGTTTGCCTCCGGACGAAAACGCAGTTTATGATGGCGCATGACCACCATAATCCTCCTTTTCATTTCCAACACGTTTATGACCTTCGCGTGGTACGGGCACCTGAAGCATCGCTCCGCCCCGCTATTCGAAGCCATCGTCGTTAGCTGGCTGATCGCGTTCGGCGAATATTGTTTTCAGGTTCCCGCGAACCGGATTGGGTATGGAATGTTCACCGGATACCAACTGAAGATCATTCAAGAGTCCGTAACGATCACCGTATTTGTCTTTTTTGCGTATTTTTATTTGGGTGAACGGCTGCGGTGGAATTATGCAGTGTCGTTCCTGCTGATCTTCGGGGCAGTAGTGTTTGCCTTTTGGGGAAAGTTATAGGAGGTCGAATCATTTGTTTCGGAAATTGGCCGTGTAGGCTCCTACCGATGAATTTTGATTTCGATGCGAAGTTCGGGAGGACCTTCGGGGAGAATGGCGGCGCTTTTCGGCATCGCAAGGACCTCAATCGAGTGCATCGGCTCCGGCCCCGCCCACTGAACTTTCCAAACGCCAGGATGAAGCGGTTCCTCCTTGCTGGGGATGTCCCTGACGCTTCCGTCTGGACGATGATAATGAACATGCGGCGAGCCGCCGCCTGTGTCCCAATCGAGAACCAGGCTGGGCCAACGGTGGTGATGCATCGGCACCGTCGAGCCTGGTGGCGGCACGAGGACCTCTAGTACGCGAACGAATGCGTTTTCGAAGATAACTTTGTGGCTGTTGGGCGCGGCCTGCACGGCATCGTAGCCTTCGGGGAAACCCGATTTGTCCTGTCCATAGAGGTAAAAGTGCCCGCCCAACAGCGCCAGCGCGCCCAGGATCAAGATGCCGAAAAACCTCAAGTTCCGGCCGTGGAGAGTGCTCCTTGCTTGACGCATCAGTTCGTCGCGGGAGCTGGAAATTGCACCTTCGGCACTGCACGCGATGCTTCCGGCGCGGCGAAATAGGCGTCGTTGCGTTTGTAGCCAGCCCATCCCGCGAAGATGTTGTTCGGGAAGAGGCCGATGAAGGTGTTGTAACTCTGAATGGCGTCGTCGTAACGCCTGCGCTCCACTGCGATGCGGTTCTCAGTGCCGGCCAATTCGTCCTGCAATTGCAGGAAGTTCTGGTTGGATCTCAATTGGGGATAATTCTCGGCCAGGGCCAGAACCTTCACCTCCGCGCCGTAAAGCTGATTACTCGCCGCGATCTTGTCGGTAGGAGTTTGCGCGCTCATATATTGCGTGCGGGCTTTGGCGACGTCATCGAACACCTGCGTCTCGTGTGCGGCGAATCCCTTCACTGTTTCGACGAGATTCGGAATCAAGTCTGATCGCCGCTCGAGCACGACGTCAACCTGCGCCCAGTCGGATTTCACCGTCTCATTGAGCGTCACCATTTGGTTGCGCCGCGAAACATACATCCCGCCACAAATCAGCACGATCACCACCAATACCCCGATCACAATAAGCGCCTGCTTCATGAGCAACCTCCCTGCCGTCTAATCCAGATACGCCGCAAAGCCCTAGGAAGTTTCGAGCCGCCGGTCCACTTCATTGGTCACTACCTCCACGAATTCCAGATAGGTCTGCAGCGTCGCCTCGATATCGATGTCTTTCTCTTTGCGCTTCCCTTCCCTGAAATCCAGGATGCTTTGAAAGCCAGAGGCATCCGCGCCTGCAGCTTTTGCAATGGCCTGCACCGCTTCGCGCTTAGTGCCCGGCGTTGGCTGTCCCAGCGCCATCAAAGCGTGGCGAAACAGTACGCAAAACGCAGCCACGGAATCGAGCATGATTCCCAACTGAATCTTTTTCTTGTGAGGCGCCGCAAGAATCGCTTGGCGCAAACGCAGCCAATTCGTCCGCAGCTCGCGTTCCACCTGCAGCCGGTGCAAACCCAGCGGAACATCCAGATGCTCGAGAAAATCCTCGCCGTAGAGCATCCGGTGATGATTTTTCATGTCCAGGAGTTCAATCGCGAAAACGTCCGCCGAACGCCGGAGTTCTTCCAAAGTAAAAATCAGCGGCGCCGGATTTCCTTCGCGCATCCAGGATTCCGCAATGGGATGAAGTTTTTCCAAATCGCCGGCGCCCGCTCGCTCCACAATGCAGAGCACATTCAAATCCGAGTGATGCTCGACGAACTCGCCCGTCACGGCCGAGCCATAAAGCACCACGGCTTTTAGATTCTCGCCCGCGGCGGACTTCAGCCGGCCAACCAGACCGCTCAGTTTTGTTTCCATATTCGAAGCCTCAAAAAAGCCAGCGAAACGCCTCTCGGTTGAGCTCAGCGCAACCGGCGCTGCAACACATTACCAGCTTCCACTCGCGCCGCCACCGCCAAAACCGCCGCCACCGAATCCGCCAAATCCTCCGCCTCCCCCGCCGCCTCCTCCAAAACCACCGCCAAATCCTCCGCCAAACCCGCCTCCGCGCCCTCCTCCCCGCATCATGCTTGCTCCAATCAGAGGCCAAATCCACCAGCCGCTGCCTCGGCCCCTTCCGCCACCACTCATTCCGCGGAAGAACAGAAAGAAAATAAAAATCGCGAACAGCAATCCGATGATTTGTCCGGGCCCCGTACCACCTCGGTTCTGCGCAGGCGCAGGTGGAACAGCGCCGGTAAGCTTGATGCCGCGATCGGCCGCGATTACATCGGCGACGCGTCGAGTTACCAGCAGAATAGCGTCATCGTAATTGCCGGCGCGTAGATACGGCACGATTTCACGTTCGAAGGTGCCTACTTCCCCGTCCGGCAGAATAGGCTCAAGCCCGTAACCAACCTCGATGCGGTCGCGGTGGTCGTCAATAGCGAACAGGATCATCACGCCGCGATCGGATTTTTTCGGGCCGATACCCAACCGCGTCGCCAGGTCGATTGAATAATCTTCGATGGGGCGACCGTCAAGCGACTTAACCGTCACCACTGCGATCTGCGCTTGGGCCTTCTGATCTACTTCCGTGCACAAAGCGGTGAGCTGGTCCTTCGCCGACTGGCTCAGAACGCCCGCCGAATCCATCACGTAGCCCGTGGGCTTGATTTGGTCGGGCGACTGAGCGCCCGCAGGTTGTGCGCCAAGGAGTCCTAGAGCTAACACCATCCAGAAGAAGGCGCGCGCAGAGGAACGAAAAGAATGAAAAGCGGAGTAACTCCGATACTCTAGGCTTCCGCACGGCAGAATTGGCAGGGGGTGAAGGCGCATGAGCAGTTGACCAGTCATGGTAGAAGCGGTAACTGCGAGTGTCAACGTAGAACGGGGTTTGCCTGCGAATCGATGCCTGGACGGCCACGAAATTACGTCGAGTTTGCCGTTTTGGTTCCTTCTAGCTAGAAACATTTCGAGGCAAAAATGGTCGCGTCAGACCCCTCAAAGCACGTTGAGCCGCCCGGCAGGCGCTCGACTGCAGGATAGGTAGAGCGCTGCGTCAGAGGGGGGTACTAGTAGCAGCAGCAATTTGTCCACAGGCAGGGACGATGCTAAAATCCACCCTCCGCTGCCCAGACGCGGTGCGACCATTAGCCCCGGCTCGCTACCACGGAACGGGGAAACCGATTGAAAAGGACGAGTTGGCGCTTGCCGCACGCGATTCTATTGTTTCTGAAACAAATTGTAAGCCGCGCACGTTTCAATAACTTAGCATTCCGCATAGTTGAATAGACCTGAGCATCTGGAGACGACGAAAATGATGATTGGAAGGCCGATTTATGCGGTGCTGGCGCTCTTGGTTATCGCTTCGATGATCATTTCGCCGGTTTACGCCCAAAACCAGCCGGCGCAAGCTCCACAGGGGCAAGCACAGACGCCAATTCAGCAAACGCCTCCCCCCGAATATCAACCCCCTCAGATTGCGCAGGGGCCGCCCGCAGCGCCATCCCGAAATTTGGAATTGACCAAAGGCCGAGACTACTCCAAGCCCAATTCCTGGTTTCCAGACTTTATAGCTCCCTATACGCCAATGCACGTTGCGCAGCCGGATCTGACGAATACGCCCCGGATCAACCAGCTGATCTCGAACGGCAAATTGATGTTGAGCCTCGAGGACGCCATCTCGCTGGGGCTGGAAAACAATCTCGCCATTGCGGTGGAGCGGTATGTTCCGTGGCTCGATCAGGCAAACTTGCTGCTGGCGAAATCGGGTGCGAACGGCAAAACCCAGTTCGACCCTACGATCACGGGGACTCTGAGCCTTGCGCAAACGAGTACGCCGATCAATAACCCATTCTTCGCTGGAATCGGCACGCTCAGTGCGTCCGGCAAGCCGGTCAAAAGTTCCGCTCCAGCGATATTTGGACATACATTCACAGCCAATGCCCAATACACTCAGGGATTTTCCACGGGCACGCAGGCACAGGTCACTTTTGACAATGAACGCGCCTCAAGCAGCATTCCGATCGACCTGTTCAACCCTTACGTGCAATCCAGCCTGACGGTTCAAATTACCCAGCCGCTGCTCAATGGATTTGGCCGGCTTGTGAACGACCGCTACATCCTCGAAGCGAAGAATACGATCAAGGTGGGCGAATCACAGTTCGCGCAACAAGTGATCACTACCGTGACGCAGGTGGCGACCGATTATTGGGAATTGGTCTTCGCGCGGGAAAACGTAAAGGTAGAGCAAGTGGCTGTGGCTGCCGACCAGCAGCTCTACGAAAATAATAAGAAGCAGCTCGAAATCGGTACCATGGCGCCGCTGGATGTGATCACGGCGCAGTCACAGCTTGCAACCGACCAACAGGCCCTGGTCCAAGCGCAGACTACGCAGTTGCTCGATGAGACGACGCTGCTCGTAGCGATCACCAAGGACCCGCTGGTCGCGCAGGTAAGTGGAATCGAAATCGTTCCAACCACGCCGATTTTCAATCCCGCGCCTGTGAATATTTCGCTCGATGACGCGGTGCAAGAAGCGTGGAAAAATCGGCCGGAGATTCAACAGGCAGAGCTAAACCTGAAAAACGCTGGAATCGAAATAAAGGCGACGAAAAACGCGCTATTGCCGACGATAAACTTGTTTGGCGAATACCAGGCGGCCGGCCTCGGCGGAACTGAAAGAAAATCGACGACGACGACCACCGGCTTACTCGCCAACACGAATGCCCCGATCGTGAATGCCACGGGCGCGCCGGTCCCGGGTCTATTCGAACCAAGCGCGATCACGGCTCTAAATCTTTTCAGTTTTCCGGGTGGTTTTGGCGACGATCTGAGTCGCATGTTATACGCCCGGTATCCTACCTACGAGGGCGGGATCAACTTCACGCTGCCGATTCGCAATCGTGCTGCGGAAGCCGCGAACGCCACCGCGCAATTGAATCAGCGGCAGCAAGTGGTGCAATACAAGCAGACGCAGAGCACGATTGTGCTCAGCGTTCGCCAGACGTTGATTACCCTTGAACAGGACCGCGCCGCGATCGCCGCGGCCGAAGAAGCGCGGACGCTTCAACAGCAAAGCTACGACGACGAAGTGAAGAGGCTTCAGCTTGGAACATCAACGGCTTTCACGGTAATCCAGAAGCAGCAGCTTCTGACGGCAGCCGAGGGCGTGGAATTGCGCGACCGCATCAACTTGATCGAAGCGGAGTTGAATTTTAATCAGGCCATGGGACGGACGCTGGACGTTCACCACATTATTGTGGCCGGCGCGGGACCCGGGTCGCTCTATCACACGCCAAATATTCCGGGCGCGCCCGATGCGGACGGGCTTCAGGCGCATCAGTAGGGCAGGAGTTAGAGGTTAGGAGCTAAAGAGCGAGAACTTGTGGTGTAAGCTGCGGGTATGGGGAAGGAAAAACAGGGGAAACTAATATCTCCGGTAGCTGCCGATTCTCCGCGCCAACCCTCTGATCCTGAACGCGAATGGGAAGATAAGATCCTCAAACCTGCGCTTGAAAAATCGCCGGAGCGTACCGGCGATTTCACTACCGCATCAGACTACCCAATTCACCGCCTTTACACCGAGGCGGACCTTACGGATTGGAGCGCCGAGCGCGATCTCGGAGTTCCTGGCGAGCCTCCCTACACGCGCGGCATCCATCCGCAGATGTACCGCGCGCGGTTGTGGACCATGCGCCAGTTCGCCGGGTTTGGCACTGCGGAAGACACGAACCGGCGCTTCCGGTATCTCCTCTCTCAAGGCCAAACTGGGCTGTCGGTGGCCTTTGATCTGCCTACGCTGATGGGATACGACTCCGATCATCCGCTGGCGGAGGGGGAAGTCGGCAAATGCGGGGTGGCGATCAGTTCACTGGCGGATATGGAGGCGCTGTTCGATCAGATTCCGCTGGCGGACGTGACAACGTCGATGACCATCAACTCGCCCGCTGCGCCGATCTGGGCGATGTATTTGGCGGTCGCGGAAAAGCAGGGCGCTGACTGGAAGAGGCTCTCCGGAACGCTGCAGAACGACATTCTCAAGGAATATATCGCGCAGAAGGAATACATCTATCCGCCGGAGCCGTCTATGCGGCTGGTGACGGATACGATTGAGTTTGGCGCGAAGCATACGCCCAAATTCAATCCGATTTCGATCAGCGGGTACCACATTCGCGAGGCCGGGTCGACGGCGATTCAGGAGCTGGCGTTCACGTTGCGCGATGGGATCGAATATGTGGAAGATTGCCTGCGCCGGGGGCTGGAGATCGACGAGTTCGCGCCACGGCTTTCGTTCTTTTTCAACGCGCACAACGATTTTTTCGAAGAGATTGCAAAATACAGGGCCGCGCGGCGGCTGTGGTATCACGCGATGCGGGAGCGTTTTGGGGCGAAGATCGCGCGTTCGTGGGCGCTGCGATTCCACGCGCAGACAGCAGGATGCTCGCTGACGGCGCAGCAGCCTTACAACAATGTGGCGCGGACGGCGATCCAGGCGCTGGCAGCGCTGCTGGGCGGGACGCAATCCTTGCACACGAACTCGCTGGACGAGGCTTGGGCGTTGCCTACTGAATCCGCCGCGACGATTGCGCTGCGCACGCAGCAGATTCTGGCATACGAAAGCGGCGTAACGAATACGGCCGACCCATTGGGGGGATCGTATTTCGTGGAATCGCTGACCAACGAAATCGAGCGCGGTGCGCGCGACTACATCGAGCAGATCGACGCGATGGGCGGGATGGTGCCGGCGATCGAGCGCGGCTATCCACAGCGCGAAATCGCAGACGCGGCTTACCAGTATCAGGCAGCGGTGGATCGCAAGGAAAAAGTTGTTGTTGGCGTGAATGATTACCTTGCGGATGAGAAGCCGATTGAGATTTTGCGGATTGACGAGAGCGTTGTGGGGCGTCAGGAGGAGAGGCTTCGAGGCCTGCGCGCGTCGCGGTCGAATGAAGAAGTGGAGTGGAAGCTTGCGGCTTTGCGGAAGGCGGCAGCAGGCGGCGACAATTTGATGCCGCATCTGATCGGTGCGGTAAAGGCTTATGCCACGCTGGGCGAGATCTGCGATGCGCTGCGGGACGTATTTGGAGTGTATACCGAAGCGGCGATTACGTAACGGCCTGCACGAATCCAGGGCTGAAACCCACTTCATTGAAGCAGTTTTCCCCGACATGAATGCCGGGGCTTCCACCGAATCTAAAACCAAATCGGCGCCCTTGCTGCTAGTGCGAATGGCAGACTGGGAGCCAAGCACGGTTTGCCGGGCATCCGCCGCGGCGGACTGCGCCCCTACGAAAGAAAGGCGCGTCACTTCGAAAACAGGGGGGTAGTGACTCAGTTTGCTGGCGGCACAGCCACTCTTGGCTGTGGCTTACCGATTGCCTCGACTTACCCGCGCAGACAAGAGTGCCTGCGCCACGGGCATTTCTTGACGAAAATGGGGAATCCTGCTAAAAACGTCCATTCCATGCTGTTAGGTTTGGGGTAACTTCTCGCGATTCACGGCTCCTGTTCCGGGAGCGCGTTCATCCGGAGGAAAGGGCATCCATTCTGACTGGGAGGGCTACTTTGCGGGTGTGGACCGATAACCGGCCATGATCCATCACCGCCTTCCAGAGCAAGATCCGACGAATTCCCTATGACAAAGTTTGATGGAGGGATTACAGATGCGTAATGGACTCGCTCGCGCCGGTTCCGCGGAGAAGGGCCTGCTGGGGCGCCTGACGGCAAAGATTGCTACGGGAGGCGTCGGACTGATTTTGTTTTTGATGGCGGCGGGCGCGGCCCATGCCCAGGCGGCGGGTGAAAGCGCCGGGGGTGAGGCGAATCTGAAGCTTCCGGACCTGTCGCAGGTGCAATTCCTCGGAGTGGATGGCCATAAATTGCTGCTTTGGGGAATTCTTTTTTGCATTTTTGGACTGTGCTTCGGCATGACCATCTACGTGCGATTGAAGAACCTGCCGGTGCACCGGGCGATGCGCGAGATTTCCGAGTTGATCTATGAAACCTGCAAGACATACCTCGTCAAGCAAGGCAAATTCCTTTTTCTGCTGTGGATATTCATCGCCGCGGTGATCATCCTTTACTTCGGGGTGCTGCGCCACTACGAGACGATTCGCGTGGTGATGATCCTGTTTTTCAGCGTCATAGGAATCCTCGGGAGCTACGGCGTGGCATGGTTCGGCATTCGCGTGAATACCTTTGCGAACTCGCGAACGGCTTTTGCGGGATTGCGCGGCAAGCCTTACCCGATTTATCAAATCCCGCTGCGCGCCGGTATGAGCATTGGAATGATGCTGATCAGCGTGGAATTGCTGATGATGCTGATCATTCTGTTGTTCGTGCCGGGCGACTATGCGGGGCCGTGCTTTATCGGGTTTGCAATCGGCGAATCGTTGGGCGCGGCGGCGCTGCGTATTGCCGGCGGCATTTTCACCAAGATCGCGGATATCGGAGCGGACTTGATGAAGATCGTTTTCAAGATTAAAGAGGATGACGCGCGCAATCCGGGAGTAATCGCGGACTGCACGGGCGATAACGCAGGCGATTCGGTAGGGCCCAGCGCGGACGGGTTTGAAACCTACGGCGTGACGGGCGTGGCGCTGATCACGTTCATTTTGCTGGGCGTGGCAAATCCGGTGGTGCAGGTGCAACTGCTAGTATGGATTTTCGTGATGCGCATCGCCATGCTGGTGGCCGCGGCGGCGGCGTACTTCATAAACGCGGCCATCGCCAAATCGCGATTCGCCAACGTGGACGAGATGAACTTCGAGTCGCCGTTGACGTCGCTGGTGTGGATCACGTCGATCGTGTCCATTGCGCTGACGTACGTGATTTCCTACTTCGTGATTCCGGAACTGGGCGGCGACTCGACGCAATGGTGGAAGCTGGCGACGATTATTTCCTGCGGCACGCTGGCGGGCGCGATTATTCCGGAGCTCGTGAAAGTGTTTACTTCGACTGAATCGCGGCATGTGCGCGAGGTGGTGAGCTCGGCGCAGGAGGGCGGCGCGTCGCTCGGAATTTTGTCCGGCTTCGTGGCGGGAAATTTTTCGGCGTATTACCTTGGGTTGACCATGGTGGTGCTGATGTCCGTTGGATACCTCTTCAGCTTGGGCGGATTGAGCGCGATGATGATTGCCGCGCCGGTGTTCGCGTTCGGGCTGGTGGCATTTGGATTTCTGGGAATGGGGCCGGTGACGATCGCGGTGGATTCATACGGGCCGGTGACGGACAACGCGCAGTCGGTGTACGAGCTGTCGCTGATTGAGAAGGTGCCGAACATCGAGGCGGAGCTGAAGAGCGAATTCAACATTGACGTTCGCTTCGACCGTGCCAAGGAGATGCTCGAAGAAAATGATGGCGCGGGAAATACGTTCAAGGCAACCGCCAAGCCGGTGCTGATCGGCACGGCGGTGGTGGGAGCGACCACCATGATTTTCTCGATCATCATGGCGCTAACGAACGGGCTGACGACGAATGTGGATAAACTTTCGCTGCTGCATGCGCCGTTCGTGCTGGGGTTGATCACCGGGGGCGCCGTGATTTTCTGGTTCGTGGGCGCTTCGACGCAGGCGGTGACGACGGGTGCTTACCGAGCGGTGGAATTCATCAAGGCGAATATCAAACTGGAAGGCATCGAGAAGGCGTCGGTGGCCGATAGCAAGAAAGTTGTGGCCATCTGCACGCAGTATGCGCAGCGTGGGATGTTGAATATTTTTATCGCGGTGTTTTTCGCCGCGCTGTCATTTGCGTTCGTGGAGCCCTTCTTTTTTATCGGCTACCTGATTTCGATCGCGATATTCGGGCTGTATGAAGCTATTTTTATGGCGAATGCGGGCGGCGCATGGGACAACGCCAAGAAAATTGTGGAAGTGGAACTGAAGCAAAAAGGCACGCCGCTGCATGACGCGACGGTGATAGGCGATACGGTGGGCGATCCGTTTAAAGATACATCTTCGGTGGCGCTGAACCCGGTGATCAAATTCACGACGCTGTTTGGACTGCTGGCCGTGGAACTTGCGGTGGACTTGAGCAGCAAACAACCGTTGCTGACGCACATTCTGGCGGCGGTATTCTTTGCGGTGTCGTTCTTCTTCGTGTACCAATCGTTTTACGGTATGCGGATCAAGGCTGGACGCGGGTAGCGGGCGCGAGTCCGCTCGCAAAAGCTACGGATTTCGAGCGAAGGGATCGCCGGAAGGCGATCGCGCTTGGACCCACAGGCTATCCGCCAAGCGCGTGAGCGGAGGCAGCAGTTCAGCGATTTTTTGTCCAGCGAAAGACGCTAGAACGACAAGCTTCCCTGCCGGCGAAAGCAAATCCAAATCTGGGAGCTGGGGATCCTGGCTGAAGAATCCGTCCGCCCGGAGTTGTAGATCCCGCAAGCCGGCGTCTTCGATTGCCTGCCGAATTTTTGCGCCCGTCCAATAACGCATTTCAAAAGTGCCCGGAGCGGCATCGCGAAAGCCGCGTTTGGCCTGCCGGATAAGGCTGTACAGGCCGAATGCATTGGGGAGTTGGACGAGGCAGAGGCCGCCGGGTTTCATCACGCGTGAAACTTCGTGAAAGAAGCGAACGACCTTCTGCCGGTCGATGTGCTGCAAGACGCTGTAGGAAAATACCACGTCCACTGAACCTGACCGGAATGGCAGCACTTCCACATCGCCGCATACAAAACATGCCTTCGAGTCGAGTTGGCGGGAGACTCGCTTGGCGGCTGAGAGAGAGTCGATGTGAACGTCCAAGCCGATGGGAAAGAATCCGGCGCGGGCCGCTGCGATACTCCAGCGACCCCAACTGCAACCGACGTCGACCACGACCTTTCCGGGAGACGGCGGAAGGGGCCAGCGCGGGATCGGGTAACGCTTTAGGTTTCCTCTGGCGCGGCGGTAGAGATTCCCGTTTGTGTTTACCAGCCAATCGTCCACGAAGGCGTCAACGGCCGGCTCTTGGCCGGGCTTGCGATGGACGGCTTCCATATTTTGGGGGATTGGTTCGCGGCGCACGGCTTCGGTGAAGATGGGGATTTCGTCTTCGACGAGGAAACAGTGCCCATGCTCGCAAACAAGAGCGCCGTCTGAGGCCCGGAGACTGCTGCGATCCGAAGGACAAGCAAGAAGCTGCGTTAGCTGTTCGCAAAGCAAGTCAATTCATGCCCCTCATACTTCTTATTGCATTTCAGGCGATCTGGCAATCGCTTTGGCGATGGACCGCTTAGGTCTTGACGAGGCCGAGGAATTGGCGCGGATCGTTGGCGAAGCCCGGGAAAACAGCGTTCAGGCTGGGCGCGCCGAGGTGCTTGGCCATGATTTCGCCGAGGACACTGCGGTAATCAGTGGTGACGGCGAGGTCGCGGCCGTCGTGAAGCTGGCCCTCGTTCATTCCGGGCCAGCGCGAGTAAACTTTCCCGCCTTTGATATCGCCGCCCATTAAGAACATGCAATTGGCGTGGCCGTGGTCGGTGCCGCGATTGCCGTTTTCGTGCGCGGTGCGTCCGAATTCGGACATGCTGACGAACACGACGTCACCCATGCGATCGCCCATGTCCTGGTGAAACGAGGCAATTCCCTGGCCCAAATCGCGCAGGAGATTCGAGAGCTGACCCTGGACGCCGCCTTCGTTGACGTGGTGATCCCAGCCGCCGCTATCGAGGAAGGCGACTTCGAGGCCAACGTCCGCCTTGAAAAGTTCCGCAATTTCCTGAAGGCTTTTTCCGAAACGACCGGGAGGATACTGCGCTCCATTTTCGGGCTGGTAGGAATCAGGATTGATTTTCTTGAGCTGGTCGACGGCCTCGAAGGTTTCCTGGCCCACGCCGCGGAGCGCTTGATCAACTGTTTGCGCGTACATCGCTTCGAAACCGCCTTCGACGGTCTGCTGCGGGCCGTAGAGCTTGAATTGATTCAGGTCGGAAACGGCAACGGCGGGCGCGCTGCCTGAAAGCGTGCGCGGCAGATACGGTCCGAAGGCGACCGCGCGGAATGGGGAGGAGTGGTCTTCCGGCGCAGCTTGCAGCGCGCGATTCAGCCAGCCATCTTCCGTGGATTTCACGCCGGGCGTGCCCGATTCCATGAAATCCTGCGCGTCGAAATGAGAGCGCGTGGGATCGGGAGAACCCACTGCGTGCACGATCGCAAGCTGGCCATTCTGAAATAGCGGTTGCAAGGGCTGCAAGCTGGGATGCAGTCCGAAGAAGCCGTCGAGATCAATGGCCGCATCGGACGTGCCGCGGCTGGGCGCGGGAATGGCAATCGTAGGGCGCAGCTGATAGTAGTTTGGCTCGGCGAAGGGCACGACGACGTTGAGCCCATCCATGGCGCCGCGCTGGAAGAGCACGACCATTTTCTTTTTGCCTGGGCCCGCGGTAGCGGCCACCGCGCGCTGTAGAAAAGATGGCAGCGAAGCCATCCCGAGCATGGCGATGCCGCTGCTTTTCAGGAAATAACGACGGGAGATAGTCATTTCTATTCTCCTTACGAGTGCGAAGCCGGGTCGACCGTTAGCGCCGCTGAAATTCCGGCGTGCCCAGGACCAGTCCCGATAGCAACCCTTCGTTCACCTGCTTGACGGGATCGTCGAGGCGCGCCTGCAAAATTTGCGGATCGTTCAAGCGGCCTTCGAGCGTTTTCCGCGCTTGCGGGTCGATCTGACCACCGAGAAAAAGATCAATGGAACGAGTGAGCGCCATTTCGGGATCGCGCAACGCTGCATCGCCGAACATCGGAGCCAAATCGACGCTTGTGCCCGCCAAATGTCCGCTCGCGAAGGCTAGCGAAAAATTGAGGCGATTTAACAGCGCGCCGGTATTCACCCATGCTTGCGACTTATCCGAATAACCGGTGGGCGGCTGGCAAAGGAACAGCGGCTCTCCCATGCGGCCGACCCAACCGGCCAGAGGCAGCGAAATCTCGACATCGGCGTTCAAAGCCCGAGCGGTGCTGGCAACGAGCTCGAAGGGCGTCTTAATTTTGGCGCGATAGGCTTCCTTGGACCAGAACTCTGGCGAGTAAATCATCGTTTTCAGAACCGCGCGAATATCGCCGCCCGACTTCGCGTAAGTGCCGGTCATGCGATCGACGAGAGTTTGCGGCGGATTATCTGAAACGAAATGGCGCGCGAGTTCCGTGGAGATAAATTTTGCGGTGTGAGAATCCTTCGCCAGCATTTCGAGCGCCTCTTCGCCGTCTTTTTCACCACCCGCGTTAAAAGTGTGGCCCATCACAACTTTTTTGCCTTGGGCGTGAAATTCGGGCTTGAAGACGAATTCAGGATTGCGGCGGGGCTGGCTGACGGTCCAGCCGGTGAGGGAGCGCGCCATTTCGATCACGTCCTGCTGTGTGTAGCCGGCGTCCACACTGACGGTGTGAAGCTCCATCACTTCGCGGCCATAATTTTCGTTGAGGCCACGGTCCTGATTTTTCCCTTGCGCGGGCGCGGCCGCAGCTCCGGGGAACGGGAAATCACTTCCAAACCGACCTTGAAAGCGAGCGCGGCGCATGGCGATTTCCTCTTGATGGCGCTGAAATGCGGTGGGATCGACGCTCAGCCAGTTATCGAGGAAAAAGAGCATTGCCGGACTCTTGGCCGTGGCGACCAGCAAATCTTGAAATTTACCCATGGTGTTGGGACGGATGGTATCGCGTACGTACGACGTGAGGAGCCAGCGATCCGCACCCTTGTTGGCGAAAACATTGAAGTGATTGAACCAGAAATCTTCCATCACTGCTTCGAGCTGACGATCGCTGTAAATCGCGCGGTCGAGCTTGCCCATGGAGAGTTCGGCGACGATTCGGCCAGGGCCTTGCATTTTCGCGACACTTGCTTGAGCCCGATCCATGTTGTCGTTGCCCGTGTCCATAACTTGGGCCATCGCCGTTTTGCGCTTTTGCTGCAACTGTTGGCGATACTCTTCTTTGGTTTCGCCAGCTGCTTTCGCCGCTTGATTCGGTGGAGGAAACTCAGCAAGAAGGTCAGCGGAGGACATTTTAAGGGTTGGATATTTTTCGAGACGTTTCTCCAAGGCGGAATCGTCAATGGATTCTGGATGAAGCTGCTGGTCAATCCATTTCTCGAGGCCCATCTGGCGAATTCGATCGATGTCTCCGGGGCGGGGGCCGTAGGCCAAGCGATTCAGTGCGTGGAGGATGGCTTGATCTTCGGTTAACTCGGTGATCGGAAGATGACCTTTGAATTTGCCACTGAGCGCTACGGGCGGCTTGGAATGCTTGTCGGCGCTGGCTCCGGGCGCGGCGGCCGCGCCAAGAATACCAAGCAGGATGGCGGCGACAATAACCACAACAATCGCTGCAGCGGAGTCAAGACGGCGATCCCTCCGGCGAGATTCTTTTTGGGACGATGAGCGCCCTTGCCGATTCCCCGCGAAGAAAGATTCCTTATTCGATTTCATGGCTTTCAGTGATGTTAAACCCTGGCAGGCAGGGAAAGTTGCACGGAGCGGGTTATGCGTACAGATGGTTAAGACTTCATACGCACTTGGTCAAGGAGACTCAGGAGCTTTTGGTCATTTCCAGGAGTGATTGTAGTGAACTCAATTCCCATGCCGTGGTCGGTCACATAGCGCACGGTGCAACCTACCTCAACCATCTTGTCCGCGCAGGTGAGCTTGAGTGCGAAGGCAGTCCCTGGCGGCTGCATGTCTTTAGCTCGGAGAAACATGCCTCCCATGCCAATGACGGTCGCAACCCCCGCAAGGCCCGGCCCGACGGCGTGAATTTCAATGCCTGCCGGAACCGAGATGCGTTCGTGACGCCGCAACGCGGCATAGGTCATATGGTGAGATCACCGGATTGAGAGGTGTTGCCGCTATTCGCGACGAGCGGCGCGGAAACCATCAAGCGTCCAGGAATCCTGTGTCTCGTCATGGCGGAGGACATAATAATTGCCGTCATCAGCGCGAACACGAAAATAGCTGGCCCCTGGAGAAAACCATCGGCCGTCAAGTTCGTCCACCAAAAACTCGCGGCCGCGAATGACGAAGCGGAGCGGCCGTTCCTCAGGACGGTACCCGGCATAACATTCCACGCGAATCTCGTTCATCGCGCCTCCGCCGACTGGGTTCGCCGCAAAGGGTCAGCCACCGGCTTAGTTTAGCACTCAGTACAATCATCGCAATCTTTCGACCCGAGTTCACGGAACGAAAAGCAAGAGCTTGTTGGACGCGGACGCCTCACGCACCTCGGCATTGTAGGCGGCGCCGAGAAGAACGATGACGGCCGTCAAAAACATCCAAACCAGCAGGCCGATGGCAGACGCCAGACCCCGATAGATCACGTCGTATGGCATCTTTCGCACATACAAGCCGAATGAAAGGTCTGTTACCCACCAGAGGACCGTCGAAACGACGGCCCCAGGGAGAAGGGCGCGGTAGCTCGCATGTCCCGGGCGACCGAGCCGGTACAGGGAAACCAAGACAATCATAGCGAGCACGAATATCACGAGCGCGTAACAGGCCCAGTCGATATCCCGAGTGAGACGAGACGATCCCGTTTGGAAGAAGCGCCAGGTGTGGAGCTGTTTCGCGAAGACGGTGAGAATCATTACGATCATCATGGGCACGATCGTAACGCACAAAAGAAGCAGCGCGCGCAACTGGCGTCGCCAGTATCTTGGCTGGACCAGGTCGCCTTCGATCACGCGGAAGCCCTCCATATAGCCGATCATCACTTGGGTGCCTGCGATAAGCGTGCCGCTCAGGCCGAGAGCAATCCATCGCCAGGGATGCGCGCTCCCCCGGACAAAGTATTCAACCACCACGCTGGAGCTGCCTGGCGGCAAGATCGTAACCAGGCGCGTGGGAATTTCGCTGAGGGCGTCGTGAAAAAACGGAGTTCCGCTGAGGACTCCGAGCAGCAGAAGCAGCAACGGAAAGAAGGCCAGAAACATATTAAAAGCGATGGCTTGGCTTAGGGTCACGCAATTGGGGAAAAGCCGGCCAAACGCGCGCGCCAGATTTCGGAGTATAGCTTGCATCGCTATCCGGCGGATTATACGGGAAGGGCGCGAATTGCGGCACTGATTCATGGCTCGTCAGGGCACGTGCATCCTTGTGGGTGTGTACAGGGCAGAGTAAACTGCTGTGAAAACCCGAGGCTCCATGCCTGAACGGAAGGAAACAATAAGCCGCAGCGAGGAAGTGATTCGCAAACATCAGGAGTATCTGTGGCCGGCGGTTACCAACTATTACCGGGAGCCGCTGGTGGCGGACCATGCCTCGATGCAATATTTATGGGACATCGAAGGTAACCGGTACCTCGATTTTTTCGGCGGAATTCTGACGATTGGCGTCGGCCACTGCAATCCGAAGGTCGCGTCAAAGATCAAAGCCCAGGTGGATAAGCTGCAGCACGCTTCCACGCTTTATCCCAACGAAACGATCGTGGCACTCGCCGAAAAACTTGCCGAAATCACGCCGGGGAAACTGCAGAAGAGCTTTTTCACCAACTCGGGCACCGAGGCAAATGAGGCTGCCATCCTGTTGGCGCGCATGGCCGGGCCGAGCTATGACGTCGTCGCGCTGCGCCACGCATATGCAGGCTCGTCGTCGCTGGCCAAGGGCGTGACAGCGCAGGCGCCTTGGCGCAAGGCAGGAGTGATCAGCGTAGGAGTGGCGCACGCGCTGAGTCCTTATTGCTATCGCTGCCCGCTGAACTTGACGTATCCGGAATGCGGCGTTGCTTGCGCGAATGACGTGGAAAACGTGATACAGACAAGCACCAGTGGCGCGATCGCCGCGTTTATTGCCGAACCGATTCAAGGCGTGGGCGGATTCATTACGCCGCCGCCCGAATAT
The DNA here is from genome assembly GCA_963823145.1 of uncultured Acidobacteriota bacterium. Taxonomy (GTDB): domain Bacteria; phylum Acidobacteriota; class Terriglobia; order Acidiferrales; family UBA7541; genus Palsa-295. The sequence goes on along the minus strand of CAWGJZ010000008.1, from coordinate 30,003 downwards.
TTCAAGATCGTCTATCGCATCGTTAAAAATTACGGCGGACTTTTTATTTCCGATGAAGTCCAGACCGGCTTCGGACGCACCGGAAGAAAGTGGTTTGGAATCGAACAGTGGGAAGTGACGCCCGACATCATCACCTGCGCGAAAAGCATGGCCAACGGTGTTCCGGTGGGCGCGACGATCACGACCGCAGAGCTAGCGGATAAATTCCAAGGCTTGACGATTTCGACTTTCGGTGGAAACCCGGTGACGTCGGTCGCGGCCCGCGCGGTGATCGAAGTGATCGAAGAGGAGAAACTGCTTGAAAATGCACATGCTGTGGGCGGCTACTTGCGAAAGAAATTAGAGAATCTGAAGGAAAAGTATTTTTGGATTGGCGACGTTCGTGGCATGGGGATGATGCAGGCGCTTGAATTGGTCCGCGACCGGAAAACTAAGGAGCCTGCGCCCGTGGAGACCGCTGAATTGATGGAACGGGCGCGCGCGAATGGCCTTTTGATTGGCAAGGGCGGCCTTTACGGTAACGTGATCCGTTTGGCTCCGCCCATGAATATTTCCCGGTCGGATGTGGACGAAGGAATACGGCTCCTCGATAAGTCCTTCAGCGAAGTACCACCCGCATAGCTGATGGCGAGTATTTGTCGAATGCTCGTCGGGCATCCGCCGCGGCGGACCGCGCCCCTACCAAAGCGGGCCACGACCGCTTGCTCTGATGTATTCTGCTGTTGATGAAACTTCGGAGGGGCCGCCACTGCCGCAGGATCGCAACCCGTTTGGCCATGCGTCTCTCCGCGGGCACGATCGCGCTCGCGTTGCTTCAATTATTTTTTTCCACTGGCTCGATCGCGGCGGCGAACAGCGATTCAAATGCGATCCACTGGGTATCGGTATCCGAGGCTCAAGTTAAGCTGGACGACAAAACGCCGCTGGCATGGAATGTCTATCAACCCGAAAAGAAAAATAAGAAAGAGAAGAAGGACTCCAACCTCGTGCTGGTTCTGCTCGGGCACCGATATCTTTTGCTGGACACCCACGCCAGAATTTCTTACGAGGTTCAGGTGACGGATCTAAAAAAGGAGGGGCCCAATTTCGATAGCGGCAATCTGGTTCAGCAATCGCGCGTGATTCCGAGCACGGATTGGTCTTCCCGGGACGTAGGACCTGCCGAAATTATCCAGTTGACACTCGGGGACTACGGCCGGGTACTGCAAATTTCGCTGCCGCATCCGCCCGACCTGCGGCCGTTCTACTGAGCTGTTTTTACGGTGCGATGAAGCGGGAACGCAATCCTAGCGCATGAATATTAGCGGTTTTGAACTAGCGCGGCGCGTTTCCAGGGTACGCCACATCATCCATGCGACGGTTGCCACCATGCCGATCCATCCGATGATTCGCACGGCATGGGCAATGTGTGTATCCTGTTCCAAAAGGGCCAGCCTGCCGAAAAGGTAATTCCAGTCGTGGATCACGGTATCGGAATCCCCAACAGTGAGGAGCGGCAACTCCTGCGCACGCGCGTCGGCCATGTATGTGGAAATCGGGAGAAACTGCTCGAAGAAGAAAAACATGCAGAATGCCGTTCCCGGCACCTGCCGCTGAAAAAGGAAGAACGCAGCCAGCATAAGCGGGACGCCTAATTGCATCAGCGTGCCGCCCGCCACCATCAGGAATTCACTACCGAAAAAACGGAACAGCAAATGCCCGCCCTCGTGAACGGGTATGAAAACAAGATCAATCATCAAAAATGGACCACTCCCGCGCGCAGCTTGCAGCAGGAAGAGCGCATAAAACGCACACCAGAGGCTCAGAACGGCCAGCGAGATGGGCTGCCACGGCTCCTCGACCGGCAAAAGGAATGGCAAACGCTCGGTCAATGTTTCCGGCAGTTGCATGCGACTCTCTTCAAAACGCGGAAGCAGGAATCCAGCCTAGCATCGCCGGTGGGGCAAACCTTATCGGTGTGAATGAGGCATTTCCAGAAATACACTGGGGACAGAGATCTTCGCGGAATTGATTAGCGGAGTGAAACGCTGACTACCCAAGGAATCCCGGCTAAACCCGTTCCCAGCGTTACGTTCACAACATCGCCACGATTGAATAGATCGAAGTCGCGGCGATCGACAGGGATACGTTCCACACGATGGCCCGGCCGCCAGGATATGACAACCAAGCGGCGCGACGGCAAAGCACCAGACATGGAGAATTTGCCGACGACGCGGGCCTGCTCAACTTGCCACGGCCCACGATCCATCGCGGCGTTGCCGAGCAAAATGGCGGACAAAATCCATGGCAGCGGTACGAGCCCGTAGTAAACTCGCTTCAACTTCTCCACGTCGCCGTGGCGCAAGGCGCGGCGCTCCACCCAAATCGCCAAACCCAGCGTCACGAAGAAGAGCACGCCAACGAAAATCAAGACGCCGTCAATCTCGAGGGGAGGATAGCGGGCGACAACGGCAACAAACGCCAGCGAGCCGAGCACGAAAATGGCCGTGCGGTTCAGCAGCCTACGGCGCAACGATAATTCAGCGGCCCCTGAACTCAAGCCGCAGGATTCGCACACGTCCCTATCCCGATCCGCGCCGCAATTCAGGCAAGGCGTCATTTGAGCGCGCGCACACTCGCGGGGGGATTTGCGAGACAAACCATATTTTCATCGCGACCGTTGGCGAGAAGCTCGCAGTCGATCGTCTGAGCGCTGCGGACGGCTTCTTCGTAGCTCGAGCCCGCGGCGGTGGCGCAGTGCGTTGCACCCTTAAAAGACACGCACACCTCATATCGCCGGCGCGTTTGCTGGAAGGAGGAATAGATGAGGACGCCGAAAAGAGCCAGCGCGCCGAGGACTATGATCCAACGTATCTGCTTGGATTTTTTAGCCATGCCTCCCGATTTTACTTCCCAGTTTTTTTCGCGGCCACTTCCGCTCTCCGTGCCAACTCCTCTTCTATGTGCTTTCGCACGGCAGGCACGAGGCCGTCGATCGCGCTAATATCGCGCAGGTCGCGCTGGGTGAGATCGGCTAGAAGCGCAAGCACGGTCGGAACCGGCGCGCGGGCATTGCGGGCCAGCGCTGCGCGGACATTATACCGGCACGACCATTTTGGGTGGTCCGCAATCGCCTGAACGACGCGCTCGTGGGCGCCGGCCTTCCCCAGAACCTTTAGCACCTGGCTTTCGGTGAGAAAGGGATTCGCGAGGGCCAGCTTGATCGCCTGCGGATGACCCTCCACAAGAATCGCGCCTGCCACGCGGGCGGGTCCTCGGCGTGCAAGGGTGAGTTTTTCTCCGAGGGGAATATTCGGGGCGCGAGTGAGAATCACTTCTTCGGCCAGACGCCGGATATCGGGCAGTGCGGACGGCAATAAACTCAAGCGGACCAAATCAAAAAGAAATAGTTGCCGAGCGGCGGCGACCGCAAAACGTTTCGGCGTTCGCGGATGACTCGCCAAACGCAGCCGAATGCCCTCCCTGGATGTCCACTTCCCTTCCCCTGCCACGGCGCTCAGAACGCTCACCGGCAAATCAAGTCTCTCGAGCAGCGCGGTGACGTGCTGCTCCTGCAAATTGGCGTTCTCGAGAATGGCGAGCAGGGTCTGCTCGTTTGATTCGTGCAGAAGACCATTGAGTTCATCGCCGGAGGTCGACCGAGCATGCTGGATTCGGGTATCGGATTCAGGCTGCATTGACTTTGGCGATGCCGGCTTCAGCAGCCGATTCTACACGGCTCGCGCGCCGGTCCGAAATCCAATTGGAAATGTATGGAAACGCTGCCAATGAGGGGAGAGCCGAAAACTCGCCCGGTTCGCAACGCCCGCTGCGAGGGACAGACGCTGCAAACCGGGCCGAGGTCTAATGGAACTTCTGTCGAGTCTCAGCGGCGTTTCTGAGCGAAATGATGGTATCGCCTCCTGATCCGCACGGTGCGAGACTGTTGTTTGTGTGTCGCTAAAGAATCAATGAAGCGCTTAGAGAGGAATGGGACGACTGGCGGCTTTACGCTTCGTTGGGAGGGTTTGCCCGATCGGCCTTCGACGAGAATGGATTGAGAGTTGGAAGGAGCGCGAGAAAGTCGCGCATCAAGAGGTTCCTGAGGTCCGCAAAATCCTCCGTCTGCCAAGTCGGCCCGGCAGACTCCATCCGATCTCGGGGCAATTCGGAATCGGGAGAATCCAATCCCAGACTCCGAAGAAAAGTAGCCAGGTAAAGGGTCTGGGCGGTCCAGTTCGTGCCGTGAATGCAGAATGTTCGTGGATTGTCGGCTGATCCGGCTGCTAAATCGGGGGATTTTTCAGCGCGGCCTCCTTCGTCGTATTTCTCGATTGTCGACCACATAGAGGCGAGTACATGCAGGCGATCAGTCCCAAGCATCACTGCGGCGTCTTCGATGGTGATCCTGCTGTCGGCAGAGAGAAGAAGCGAGCCAGCAAGCCTGATGATGAGGTCGGCTATTTCCGCGTGCGAACGAATATGTTCGCTAATCCGCGCCAGATCAATAGGCAACGCGCCGAGAAGGTCGGTCAGAAGCCGCGACCCCGAGTAGCCGTCTCGGATGCGTGCGGTCCGTGCCGGCCTTAGACCGTTTTGAGGCGGCGCGCCGTTGAATGCCGACTTCGATTTGCGAAACCGTTCTTCAAAAGCGTTGGACATACAATTACCGTGTCGAATAGCTACGACACCATCTCGTGGGCCTGACCCCTTGGCACCTTTAGGGTTGAAGAGCTTGTTTTCGCTGTCGCCATGAGCGGAGGCTTTCGCTGAGTGGCAAGTTCCGGGCGCTGGGTAGTCTTTAGTTGTGCTTGTGACGGCTTGGCCACTATTTCCAGGAGCCTGGAGCGCAGCCGACCGAGTGCGGCACTATGAATCTGAGACACGCGCGACTCGCCGATGCGTAATACTTCTCCAACTTCCTTCATGGTGAGCTCTTGGAAATGATACAGGGCCAGCACTTCGCGCTCGCGGGCCGGCAGTTCGGTGATCGCCAACTCGAGCAACGTGGTCATCTCCGACCGAAGCGCCTGCTGGTACGGATCGTCGTCTTCGGATCGGACCTGCGAATCCGGCGCTTCGCCCCCGTGGTCCTCGGTGGACGATTGAAGACTCTCGATATCAAGCCCACGCAGATCGCCTCGAAGGTGCTGGAGGCTATCGAGGCTTACTTCCAGCTCGGCCGCGATCTCGGCTTCGCTAGGATCGCGACCCAGTCGCGCCTTGCAGTGTGATATTGCTTGTTCGAGGCGCCGCGCCTGCCGGCGCAGCGCGCGCGGACTCCAATCCACGAGCCGGAGGCTATCCAGAATCGCGCCGCGGATCCGGAATTCCGCGTAGTGCTTCAGTTGAACATTCTTGCTTGGGTCGAACTTTCGCACCGCATCCATCAGCCCCAATATCCCAGCGTGAACGAGGTCCTCGAGCAACACTTGGGGCGGCAACCGGGTATGAATTCGGCGCGCAACGTATTGAACGTGCGGAAGGTGATCGAGCAGTAGCCTTTCGCATTCGCGTTCATCGAGCAGCGTTGTGTACATGTCCCGTGGACATGCACGGCGGGGTCCAGGAACGGCTGGACAAGATTAGAATTTTGTAAGATCAGGCGCGTCGGCGAGCATCGCTAAATTCTCGGCGCGGATTTGAGGATTCTCCTCCGCTAAAACGAAAGCTCGCTCAACAGCGTGCTGCAGCTCTCGCACATTACCCGGCCAATGATAGCGCTGCAACAAGTCCGCCGCCTCTGGACTGAACGCCTTCGGCGCAACCCGTGACTCGCTACAGAATCCATGTAGGAAATGCTGTGCCAGGGAAAGCGTGTCGCCGCTGCGCTCTCGCAGTGGCGGAAGATCGAGCGGGAAAACGGATAAGCGGTAGTAAAGATCTTCGCGAAACTGTTTTTCGCGGACACGCTGCAGCAAGTCAGCATTCGTCGAGGCGATCACCCTCGCGTCCACCCGAAAAACATCCGCGCTGCCGAGACGCTGCACTTCCCCCTCCTGCACGAACCGGAGCAGCTTGGCCTGCATGCTGAGCGGCAATTCGCCCACTTCATCCAACAAGAGAGTCCCGCCGTGCGCCGCATGGATGCGGCCCAGTCTGGATTGAAAAGCGCCAGTAAAAGCGCCGCGTGTGAAACCGAAGAGTTCGGCTTCCAGCAAGCTTTCGGGAATCGCAGCGCAATTCACAACCACGAATGGGCCCTTGCTCCGCCGGCTGAGATCGTGAATCCCGCGTGCTACAAGCTCCTTGCCAGTGCCAGTTTCGCCTACGATCAAAACCGACGTGTCCCGAGGCGCTACCAGTCGGGCAAGACGATAAATCTGCTGCATCCTCTGGCTTCTCCCGATCATGCCAGCGACCGGACGCATTCGAGCTTCCGTTGATTCCGCTGGATCGGGGCTGACCTGAAAAGAATACTGCCGGCCGGCGGGAAAAGACTGGACGATGGGAACCTTGGCTTTCTCCACTCCCAACATCGTAGAAGCTTCGAGCGGCGTTCGATCAATGGCCGCTTCATCGCCCGTTGGGTCGGATTCCATAAGAACGACGTCCAGATCTGGATAACGGCCCCGAAGAGTCGCCATCAGCTCTCCGACGTCCAAGTCTTCGATCCGCGGATCAAGCAGTAGCGTGCCGAAATCGGTCTTCTCAAGCTTCAGGAGAGCATCCGCTCCTCCCTGCGCCTCAGAAACCGCGGCATAGGGGACCTCCAGTCTTTTAAGCATTTGCTGTCGAAGCGGGGCGTAGGGACTCGCCACCAGCACCTTCCCCTTCAATTCCTTCGCCAACACCGGCGTGGCTGCGGACATTCATGGCCTCCTGAAATTATCCGGGACCGAACTCTCAGGCGGCGAGATGCGGATTTCGCGCCTGCAGCTGGTAGCCCACTCCTCGAACTGTGTGAATCAACTTCCCGTCGGCCGGCGTATCTACCTTCTTGCGCAGATAGTTGATGTACACGTCGACGACGTTCGTCATCGTATCGAACGACAAATTCCAGACACGTTCGACAATTTGCGGCCTCGACACGGGATGGGACGTATTGAGCATCAGGAATTCGAGCAGCGCGAATTCCTTGGGAGTCAGCTCGATAGACCGCCCGGCTCGCATCACGCGGCGTTCCACGCGGCTTAATTCGAGATCGTCAACGCGCAACACGGTCTCGGGTCCATGTCCGCCGCGCCGAACGAGCGCTCGCACTCGCGCCGCCAGCTCGGAGAACGCGAACGGCTTCAGCAGTAAATCGTCCGCGCCTAGATCGAGCATTTGCGCCCGCGCCTCAGGTTTAGCATCGGCGGCTAAGACGAGGATTGGCAATTGATCGTGCGACCGTGCCTGCCGCAAGGCAGCGAGGCAGCTGGAACCCTCGACATTTAGATCGAGTATGGCGGCCTGGTAATCGCGCTGTTCCGCCAACCGCGCGATTTCGGCTACCTCCGAGACCAGGTCGACGGAGTAGTGCTCTTGGCCAAACTCGCGCTCCAGAAAGGCGCCAAGAGCAGCATCGCGCTCGGCCACAAGTATCCGCATGAGTACTCCAGCGGAAGGGGAACTCACAAAACAGTTTAAGTATTTATAAATCTAGTTAACGTTGGAATTAGTGTCAAAGGAATTTCTGTTTCGAAGATTAGACCGTTCTAGAAGTGAGAATGTTCGTACTGAGTCGACGAAAAGTGCTGGTTTCGGCGCGGAAAACTGAGCCGTACCGAACCAAAATGCATCGGATCGGAACACGTTTCCGCACGAGTCTTTATGGATGAGTCATCTTCTCGGGTACGACAGTCTGGTCGAATTCATCGGCGGTCAGGTAGCCAAGCTCCAGAACGGCCTGGCGCAAGCCGATTTTCTCGTGGTGAGCCTTGTGGGCCGCCTCCGCACATTTGTCGTACCCAATAATCGGGCTAAGAGCGGTGACCAGCATCAGCGAGTTTTTAACGTACTGCTCGATGCGTTGCAAATCCAACTCCATCCCCGAAACACAGTGATCGGCGAACGAGCGGCAGGCGTCTGTGAGCAGTCGCACGGAATGCAGGAAATTGTAGATGATCACTGGCTTGAAAACGTTCAATTCGAAATTTCCTTGCGACCCCGCAAAACCGATGGCGGCGTCGTTGCCGAACACTTGCACAGCGACCATGGTCATCGCCTCGCACTGAGTGGGATTTACTTTCCCCGGCATGATCGAAGATCCCGGCTCATTTTCGGGAAGGCGCAGCTCGCTCAAACCCGCGCGCGGCCCCGACGCCATCAAGCGGATATCGTTCGCAATTTTCATCAGCGAAGCGGCCAGCGTCTTTAGCGCGCCACTGGCGAAAACAAGCTCGTCGTGCGCGGAAAGTGCTGCAAATTTATTCGGATGAGAAGTGAACGGCAGGTTGGTCAACTGGCTGATCTTTTTGGCCGCGCGATCCGCGAATTCGGGATGCGCATTCAAGCCGGTGCCCACGGCCGTTCCTCCGATCGCGAGATCGTAAAGCCCAGGCAGAATTTTCTCGAGGCGCTCCAAGTCACGGTTAAGCAAGCTCACCCATCCAGACATTTCCTGGCCGACCGTGAGGGGTGTGGCGTCCATCAGGTGGGTGCGGCCGATCTTCACTACATTTGCAAATTCCCTTGCTTTCGCATCGAGGGCGTCGCGCAATCCGGCAACGGACGGAATCAGCGCCTCGGCGATACGCGACGCCGCCGCAATATGCATGGCGGTAGGAAAAGTGTCGTTGGAAGATTGCGACATGTTTACGTCGTCGTTGGGATGGATGGGCTTTTTGCTGCCCATCACGCCGCCGGAAATTTCTATGGCGCGATTGGAGATCACCTCGTTGGCGTTCATGTTGGTCTGCGTGCCGCTTCCCGTTTGCCAGATGCGCAACGGAAAATGCTCGTCCAACTTTCCGGCAATTACTTCATCGGCGGCCTGAACGATTAGCCGAGCCTTTTCTGGCGAAAGCTTTCCAAGGTCCTCGTTCACAAGGGCAGCGGCTTTTTTCAGAATCCCGAACGCCCGAATCAACTCGGGAGGCATGGTGTCGCGGCCAATGTTGAAGTGAATCAGCGAACGGGCAGTTTGGGCGCCATAATAGCGGTCATTCGGCACTTCTATTTTGCCCATGCTGTCCGATTCCACTCGTGCTCCCGCTTTCGGTGCCGAAGACGCTTTGGCGTCCACTCTGGCTCCCTCCGTGAAGATATCCCGTAACGGCTAGAGAGTTCTCGGGATTCAAACTTAGCATGATCGCCGGGTGATCGTCGCAGGAATCGCCGCGAGCATCCGGCAAGAGCCCTAACAGCATCCTAGGCGAGCCGGCATCGTCGCGGCTCCGCGCACAGCACACGCTGCGAAAGCGCGGTCCGGTGCAAACGGTTATCCGGCTATAATAATTGACTATCGAATGCCCTTCACAATGCACAGAGAGCACGGCGGCGGCCGCAAAACTCGGCGCCTCGTTACATTAACGGCGATTCTCTCGCTCGTCTTGCTCGCCAGCATCGCGTGGGACACCCGCTCCGCGGCGCACGCAGACGAACCTTACGCTCCCAGCCGCGACTACGACTTACAGGATATTCGCACCCACTTGTGGTTTGACGGCACCGTTCCGCAATTTCACGGCGAGGTAACCGAACGTGTGTCCGTTCTTCGAAATGGCATTGTCGATTTCAAATTCGATTCGGTGGGCTTGAATATAGAGGACGTCACGATTGACGGTGCGCCATCGAAATTCTCGACCACGCCCACGCAGCTGATTGTTTCGCTTGCTCATCCCGGCATCCGCGGCGAGCGCCATGAAATCCTGATTCGCTACGCTGGGGCGCCCAAGCGCGGCCTTTATTTCATCCTCCCGAATCAAGATTATCCGCACCAGCCCGCGGAAGTTTGGACCCAGGGTGAGGCGGAGGACACGCGCTACTACATTCCCCTTTACGATTATCCCAACGACCGTACCACCTCCGAAATGATTCTCACCGTCCCAACAAACTGGATCACCGTTTCCAACGGCCGGTTAATGAGTGTGAAGAATGAAGGCGACCGCGCAAAAACGTGGGACTGGAAGCAGTCCCAGCCGCTTTCAACTTATCTGATTTCCGCGATCGCGGGCGAATTCAACGAGCAGGACGATTCCTGGAACGGCGTCGCGCTGCGATTCTTGGTTCCCCGCGGCTACCAATCCGAAATTCCATCCACATTTGCCCGCACGAAGCAGATGCTCGATCTTTTTTCCAGCAAGCTGGGCGTGCCATACCCCTGGACGCAGTACGCGCAAACTTCCGTCGACGGATTCACCGAGGGCGGGATGGAAAATACCAGCGCCACCACACTGAGCATCCGTGACTTGGTGAATCCCAAGCTGTTGCCGGAGCTGCGCGTCGGCGACGATTTCGTGATTTCGCACGAAATGGCGCATCAATGGTTCGGCGACCTGGTTACGTGCAAGGATTGGGCGAATCTTTGGCTGAACGAAGGATTCGCCACTTTCTTCGAGCACTACTGGATGGAACAGCACTATGGCGCCGACGAAGCCGCCTACGATTTCTGGACCGACCGCCGCGATTGGTTCGGGCAGAAGCGGCTGTTTGCGGTGCCCATCGTCACGCGCGATTTTGACGATTCCACAAAATACGCAGGCAATGTCTACACGAAGGCCAGCTGGGTGCTGCAAATGCTGCGCGAAAAGCTTGGCGATGAGGATTTTTTCGCGGCTTTGCGCCAATATCTTACCGTCAACCGCGGACAAAATGTGGTGAGCGCCGATTTGCAAAAATCAGTCGAGCAGGCCACTTCGATTGACGTAGACGAGTTTTTCCACCAGTGGATTTACGGCGCGGGCGCACCGGAATTTAGCGTCGCCTATACCTACGATCCGGCGGCGCACCAGGTCAAGCTGGACGTAAGTCAGACACAAAAAGTGCAGGGCGCGGTGGGACTCTTCGATGTTCCGATCGGTATCGAAGTCGCGACCAGCGCGGGAAAGCACACCTATTCGATTGACGTCAACCGGGCCCAACAAAGCTTCACCTTTCCTTCCGACAGCGCGCCGCTCATGGTGATCTTCGACAAAGGCGACCAAATTCTGAAGACTGCCGAATTTGCGAAGGATCCGGCACTGTGGATCTATCAACTGAAAAATGCCGAAACCGTTCCCGATCGCGCCGACGCCGCCGTGGCTCTGGGCGCGGTGCGAAATAACTCCGCTGCGGTGGCGGCCCTGGCTGATGCGGCGCAGCACGATCCTTTTTGGGGCGTGCGCGCGGAATCCTTGAAGGCGCTGGCGAAAATCGGCGGCCCGGATGCGCAAACGGCGGTGCTGGCCGGTTTGAATGACCGTCTCCCCTGGGTGCGCGATGTCGCCGCGCGCGTGCTCGGACGTTTCAAGGGTGATTCCAATGTCGCGTCAACGCTCGCGTCAACCGCATCTGACGACCCCGCGTATCGTGTCCGCGCGGCCGCGCTTCTTGCGCTTGCCGAGGTAAAAGCTCCGGGCGCATTCGACGTGCTCAGCGCCGCGGTGCGCTCCGATTCGCCCGGCAACATGCTGCGTGATGCCGCGCTTAGAGGCATGGGCGATTTGGGCGACGACCGCGCCACGCCGATTCTTCTCGATTGGGCCGCGCCTGGAAAACCGCTCCCTAGCCGCCAGGAAGCGATCGCGTCTTTGGCTAGGATGGACAAAAAGGATAAAGGCATCACCACCGCGCTGATCTCTTACTTGAAGGAGCCTTACTTCGATGTGCGGCTCGCCACCATCATCGCTCTGGGCGCCAGAGGCGACGCCGCTGCCGTAGAACCCCTCGAAGCGCTGCTCAAGAGCGGCGATCTGCCGCCGGAACAGGAAAGCTACGTCCGCATGACCCTTTCCGCGCTGAAGCCCGAGCCGGCCGCTAAATAATCAAGTCCGCGGACTTCCCTTCGCCAATAGAATCCGAAGGTCGCGCAAATTATTTCCGGTGGGTCCGGTGACAATCGCATTGTCGAGGCGCTCAAAAAAAGTGCACGCGTCGCTGCGCTTCAGAAAATCCGCGGGATCGCATCCCGCAGACCGCGCGCGCGCCGCTGTCTCGCCATCCGCCACGGCGCCGGCAGCGGAACTATTTCCGTCAATCCCATCCGTTCCCGCGCTGAGCACGGTGATGTTTTTCCCGGCGATTTTGGAGACGCATGCTAGGACAAATGCGGAGTTGCGTCCGCCGATTCCGTCGCCGGCTACCGGGCTGCTCAGTTCCCCATCCGTCAGCACTGCCACGGGACGGCCGGGATTCTTGTGCTTCTGAAGTTCGAGTTGCGCGTGCAGCAGCGCGAGCAAGTAATCAGCGGCTTTTTCCAGCGGCCAATTGTCGGTGGAATTATCGCAGACGCAGACGTAACCTTCGGCCTCACAGGCGTGGTGCGCCGCGTGCATCAACTCATGCTGTCCCAACACAAGGCTGAAGCTGGAGCGCGCGAAAGCCGGGTCGCCGGGCTTGGGAGTTTCCGGAAGCGTGTGATTCTTAAACGCGGCCTTCAGCGGCGCGGGCAACTTTTCGATCAGAGAATATTTTCTCGCGACTTCCTCCGCATCGTGAATCGTCGAAGGGTCCGGCAGAGTTGGCCCCGAGGCCAGCGCCGATTCCTGGCCTACAGGCACGTCGCTGATCGCCAACGTGATTTTCGTGGACTTCGGCACCGCCGCGGCCAGGCGGCCACCTTTTGTCGCGGATACGTGTTTGCGAATGGCGTTAATTTCTTCGATCGACCCGCCGCATGTGACCAGCGCCGAATGCAGATGGTCGAAATCCTCGAGCGTGACTTGCGGGTCGAGCGGCTGCTCCACAAGAGACGAGCCGCCTCCGGAAATCAAAAAAAAGATCAGGGTGCGTTCGTCGCAGCGCGCGAGCCGATCTAGAATCGCACGCCCTGCCGCGAAACTTGCTCCATTGGGGACGGGATGGCCGGCTACGAAAATCTGCCACCCTGAAAGCTGGCGGGCGGGCGTTGCGGGGACAACCAAAATTCCTTCGGGAGAAAAATCTGGCGACAGGACGCGCATTAAGCCGTCGGCCATCGCCAAGGAGGCCTTGCCATAGGCAATGGCGACGATGGAATGAAATTCGCGCAAGTCGATCGAGTGCTCGGGTGTGCGAATCCGTGAACCGCTGCGTCCGAGTTTCTTCTCAATCGTGCCGGGAACGTCGATGGTGGCAACGGTCTGGCGGAAAATGCGCTCGGCTATTTTTTTCACGCTTTGTCGATCGCGGCGGCGCCCGCGCGCGCGACATCAAAATCCTGATCTTCGCTTCCGGCGCTCACTCCGATCGCACCCACCACTTCCCCATCGACCAGCAGGGGCACGCCTCCGCGAATCGGTGTTTGATGATCCTGCGCCGCAAGACCGAGGCCCACTGCCAGCGCCACATTCACCTGATCGCCCGCCATCGCCGGACCGGTTGCCGCGCGGCGCATCGCCGCGGCTCGCGCCTTCACTAACGCGACGGCAATGGACGCTGGTTTGGCGCCGTCCATTCGCTCGAAGGCCAGCAGGTGCGCGCCGTCGTCCACCACTGCAATGTTCATCGGCACACGAATTTCTTCCGCGCGCCGCTGTGCCGCAGCGAGCACCGCGCGCGCCCCCGCAAGCGTAAGCTTGGGATGATTCCGCGTCACCAGTTCCATCGGTTCGTCTCCCGAGACATCACAGTCCCAATGCTTCTGCATTCAGCGCATTCGGCGGGCGGTTCCCGTGAAAGAGCGCCACTGCATTCTTCGCCGCCATCACAGCCATTTTGGTCCGCGTTTCCACCGTCGCGCTGGCGATATGCGGGGAGAGAATCACGTCCTTGCGTGCGACTAGCGCAGGATGCACTTTCGGTTCCTGTTCGTAGACATCCAGCGCAGCGCCCGCGATTTGTTTGCGCTCGAGCGCCTCCACCAGCGCCGCCTCATCGATCACTGGACCTCGCGAGGTGTTAATCAGATACGCGGTCGGCTTCATTTTTCCGAACGCTTCCTTTGAAATCAAACGCCGAGTATCGGGGAGGAGCGGCACGTGCAGCGTAACGAAATCCGATTCGCGCAGCACTTGGTCCAGGCCCGCGAATTCCGCCTGCAATTCCCTTTCGACATCCAGAGAGACTCGCAAGCTGTCGCTATAGAGGACGCGCATTTGAAATCCGCGGGCGCGCCGCGCAACGCCTCGGCCAATTCGCCCAAAACCAACGATGCCTAACGTTTTCCCCCACACATCTCCGCCCAGGAGTTGGTCCAGGTCCCATCCGGGCCAGGTGCTACCGCGCATCCAGGCATCACCTTCCACGAGCCGCCGCGCAATCGCCATCAACAATGTCCACGCAAAGTCCGCGGTGGTTTCATCCAGCACGCCGGGAGTGTGGGTAGCGACCACTTTGTGCCGAGTGCACGCCGCCACGTCAATATTGTCGTACCCAACGGAGACGGTTGCCGCTACGCGTAGCTTTGGCGCCGCGCTCAGCAGCTCTTCGTCCACTTTTTCCGTCAGCAGACAGACCAGCGCTTCCTTATACGCCACGCGAGCAAGCAATTCGGCGCGGGGAATGCGCTCGCTCCGCGTCCAATATTCCGTGTCGAATTGCTGATCCAGTATCGCGCGCGCTTCCGGAAACAGCGGTCGCGTTGCCAGAGCTTTCGGCTGGCCCACTCGGTCCCTTTCGATCGAAAACGTTTTCGCAGCGCCAGTAGCATACACCAACACCCATTCGAACTTTGCCACTGGGCGGGAATTCCGCTAGCCTGTGTGGGACGATCGCTCGCTGATGAGACGCCAGCACACTATCGAGGAAAAAGAGGCGCGCACGCCGGAGATTACCTCCGAGCAGGTGACCGCATATCTGGCCACCACGCAGCAGCCTTCCACCATTAGGCAAATTGCTCACGGCATGGACCTGAAGCATCGCGGCCGCCGCTTTCTGCCCCGCGTAATCAAGCAACTCAAGCGACGGGGCGATATCGAGGAAATTCACGGAGGGCGCTACCGTCTCGCTGGCCAGAAAAACGGGCCGGCGCCGCCGTCCCGGCGCGGGAGTGCGCCTTCGCGAGCCTCAGTCGCTTCCCCCGCACGAATGATTTCCGAACAGCCGTCCAAGCGCGCTCGCGATCCGAATCTCGTGGCTGGACGCATTGTGACGCACCGCGATGGCTATGGCTTTGTGGTGCCCGATGCGCCAATCGCGCGCGTCGAAGGCGACCTTTTTATCGGGCGCGATAGTCTGGGCGATGCCATGAATGGCGATCGCGTGCTCGCACGCGTCGAGCGTCGCCGTCCCGATGGCCGCGCCGAAGGTCGCGTCGTGCAGATCGTCGAGCGCCAACACGCGTCACTGGTCGGTCTGTTTCGTTACGGCCCGCAGGCTAATTACGTCCTTCCTTACGACACGCGCATCACTCACGAAGTGTTCATCGCGCCGGGTGACGAGCTGACGCCGGAGCTCCGGCAAAAACTAGGAATTGGAGCGGACGGCCAACCGTCGTCGAGCCGCAGTGCGCGTCTTCCCGAACTCGATGGGGCGGTTGTAGATGTTGAGATCACACGCTATCCCAAGGGCGGCCTCGCGCCGGCCGGCCGCGTGATCGAAATCCTTGGACGACCGGGCGAGATCGGCGTTGATGTTGAAATCATCATTCGCAAGCATCACCTCCCGCATATTTTTCCCGCGGAGGTCCTCGCCGAAGCTCGCGCGACTGCGCGACAGGTTACAGATTCGGATTTACGCGGCCGTCGCGATTTTCGCGATGTGCCGATCGTCACAATCGATGGCGAAACAGCACGCGATTTCGACGACGCCGTTTATGTCCGCACGCTGCAGAACGGACACTACGAATTGCAGGTGCACATCGCGGATGTCGCTCACTACGTTCGGCGCGATTCCCCGCTTGATCGCGAGGCGCGTTTGCGCGGCACTTCTGTTTATTTCCCGAATCGCGCCGTTCCCATGCTCCCGGAAGAATTGTCCAATGGGATTTGTTCTCTCAATCCGAAAGTGGATCGCCTGGTGATGAGCGCGATCATGGAAATGGACGCGGCGGGCAACATGGTCGCCGCCGATTTCACGCCCGGAGTGATTCGATCCGCCGAGCGCATGACGTACACCAACGTCCACAAAGTTCTCGAAGGCGATCCCGAGATGCTTCGGCGCTACGCTTCGCTGGCCGGAGAATTTCGCCGCATGAAGGAGCTGGCGCTCTTGCTCAACAAGCGGCGTTACGCGCGCGGTTCAATCGATTTCGATCTTCCCGAGCCGATGATCGAATTTGACGAATCGGGCCGCATGGTGAGCATCGACCGGAGCGTGCGGAATATTGCTCATCGGATCATCGAGGAATTCATGCTCGCGGCCAATGAGGCCGTGGCTCAATACCTGGAAAAACGCGGCATCGCTTCGCTCCATCGCGTTCACGAAAAACCCGATCCAAAAAAAGTGGTCGAGTTTGAGGAACTCGCCCAGGCTTTCGGCTATTCGCTCGGAGTCGACGACCTGGCCGAGCGCCGCGTCGCTGTGCGCCATGGCACCGTGCGGGCGCCGTTAAAGTCGGGCGGCGGCCGGGGCCGCATGCGCCCGATGAGCGTCACCATGCCGGCGGCGGACGAGGTTAACATTCGCCCACAGCATTATCAGCGGCTCACGGAAAAAATTGCGGGCAAGCCGGAAGAGCGAATTCTCTCGTATCTAATGCTTCGCTCGCTCAAGCAAGCCCGGTACTCTCCCGATCTGCTCGGCCATTTTGCGCTGGCCGCGCAGGAATACACGCATTTCACTTCGCCAATTCGCCGCTTCCCGGATTTGATCGTGCATCGCGCGCTGAAATGGGCGCTCGACAACCCGTCGGTGGCGCCCGTTCGCGCGACGCTGCCTGACGCGCGTCCCCGCAAGGAAGTATCTGTGCCGATGCTGGGGCCGTATCGCCGCACCGAACTTCAAGCGATTGCGTCCGAAGCATCGGAAGCCGAACGGCGCGCCGACGCCGCGGAACGCGAGCTGATGGAATGGAAGACTGCGCAGTTCATGGAAAGCCGTTTGGGTGAGGAATACCACGCGCTGATTATCTCGGTGCAGAAATTTGGATTCTTCGTTGAGTTGACCGATATTTTCGTTGAGGGCTTGGTAAGCATCGACCGGATGGAGGAATCCACCGGCCAGCGCTGCGTTTTTCGCGAACGCGATCACACGATAATTACCGAGCCGCATCGTGGAACGCGGGGCGCGTCCGCAGCGCGGCGAATTTTCAAACTGGGCGACCGCGTGCAAGTTCGCGCCGAGCGCATTGACCCGCTGCGGCATCGCGTGGAATTCGCGCTCGTTTGACTACAAGGAGGACCGGAATGAAGCCAACGATCGGATTCATTGGACTTGGGCTGATGGGCAAACCCATGGCGCGAAATGTGCTTCGCGCTGGATTTCGGCTGCTGGTCTGGAATCGTACGAGGGGGAAGGCTGATGATTTGGTTCGCGATGGAGCCAAGCTCGCTGCGAATCCACGCGAAGCGGCGGCTCAATCGGACGTGTTGATCACGATCGTGAGCGATCCCCCGGCGCTTGAAGAAGTCCTTTGGGGCGCGAGAGGCGCAAAGGAGAACACGGGCGCGCTCGACGGCTTGCGTTCTGGCACGATCTTGATCGATTCGAGCACTGTGTCGCCTGATCTTGCGCGGCGCGTGGCGGCGGCATGCGCCGAACGCAAGGTGGATTTTCTTGATGCACCGGTCACGGGCGGCACGTGGGGCGCCGAAAAGGGGGAGATTGTTTTTATGATCGGCGGAAAAGCCGAAGTGCTGGAACGCGCCAAGCCTATCCTCGAAGCGATGGGCAAGAAGTTTTTTCTTCTAGGTCCGAACGGCGCAGGACAAACGGTGAAGCTCGGCATGAATTTGCTTTTGGCGCTCGAAGTGAATGCGTTCGCCGAATCGCTGGCGCTGGTGACGGCTGCGGGCGTACCCGGGGAGAAACTGGTGGAAGTGATGCAATCCAGCATGGGCCGCTCGGGTCTGCTCGACGTGAAAGCGCCGCTGATGCTGAAAGGCGAGTTCCCCGCCAGCTTTCCTTTGCGTCTGATGCACAAGGACATTCGACTGGCGCTGGAGCTGGCCCGCGAGCAAGGCGTCACGCTACCTTCTGGCGCCGCAGCTTACTCTACATTCAGCAAGGTGAAGGAAGCTGCCGACGCGGCGAAGGAAGACCCCGATTTTGCTGCAGTTGCCCGCTTCTGGAAAAAGGCCGCCCACGCCTAGGCGCGAGGCTGGCATTATTTCGCTTTTGGAGCTTCAGAGAATGTGACGGGTAGAGTGTGCCGCTGCCCTGTGTTTTCTATGGCTTACGACTATTTCTACTCAGTTCTAGTATCGAGCAGACTCACGGTCTCGTAGTGCGCTATTCAGTTATTAAAGAGCAATCCTCCCGACCCTCGTCAAGAGGGCGGATTACCTCACCGTCTCGATTAGGCTGACATGTCGCTGGAACCGCCGCAAGCGGTTGTTGGCGTGGACTTCGGAGGGCGAAGCGCGAGAGCGCGGCGGTTGCGTCCTGTCACCACGCTAAGGCGAGCGCGCGAGCAGTGGACAGCCCTGATTGCATTTGTGGTAGGGTTGTAACAGACAAAGAGAAAGGCGCTTTGGGGCGTTGACCCGAGGGGTAGGTGGAAGAAAGTGCCGGGTTCGATGGACGACTGGATCGAAGAGAAAGCCGCCCTCGTCAAGAAGCGGCAGGAACAGGCAGAAAGAGCGCGGCAATCAAACGCACACGAAGCGGATGTTATTTCCGCTCAGGGCCGCGATGTCTTGGAGCAACTCGAAGCTGCGGTTCGCAGAGATGTGGAAAAATGGAACGCACACTTTCCAGACGACGCACGGCGAAGGATCGACAGCGTAGAGAAGTTGAACCCGATAGGGTTTGTTGTCCGCAAAACCGGGTATCCCAGCGCAACTCTTCAGGCGGCTTATGATCCCGCCTCTATGTCGATACAGTTCACGGCTACTAAGGTCCGGGCGGTCGGCGAGGGAGCGTACAGCGTTAAAGGCATCTTTCACCTGAATCTGTCAGAGAGCGGAGACATCTATCTTACGAACCGCTCGGGAGAACATTTTCCGTTTCTGGATGCATCTCGTCACCTGCTCGAAGCGGTGCTCGACACGTAACACTGCTGCGCTATGTCGGCGAAGTCGGCGGGAAGAAGCTGAGCGCGAGGTCGCGGACGGTGCGGAGGCCGGCGGGCGCGGCGAGGATTCCGGGGATGGCGTTGACGGCTACGGCTGCGGTGGCAATGTCGCCGTGGGTGCCACCGGGAATTGCTAACGCGAGATTCGGTTCGCCCCGCAGTTCGACTGAATCCGCGGGGTGCTTTGCGCCTACGTACATCTGCAACTCCATGAAGATTTTGTCTTTTCCGGCGGCAGTGCCTCTGGCGATTTGGTGAACTCCGGCGGCCTGGCCGGGGGCGACTTCGAGGAATTCTGTCTTCACGGATTCGTCGGCGATGATTGGCTCGATGGTTTCGGAGATATCGTCGAGCGCGAAGCCTAGGCCATCGGCGACCATTGCGATGGATTCGGGCAAACCGTGATGCTTGATGACGCCGGCGGCAACTTGCGCACGGAATTCTTCGGGCGTCATGCCCGCGCCGATTTTTTTCTGCAACGGCAAGCGCCGCTTCGATGCGTCGACAACTCGCACGGCCTTGGCCCAGTCCACGCGTTGCGCGGCGGCGGCTAGCGTAAGGACAAGTTTATCCATCACGAAGCCGGGATTGACGCCGGTGCCGACCAGTGCTACGCCTTCGTCTTTCGCCGCTTTATCGAGTTTCGCAGAAAGTTCCGGATGCTTGCGAAACGGATAGGCCAACTCCTCGCAGGTGGAGACAACGCAGCACCCGGCCGCGAGGCATGCGAGCAATTCGTCCATCACGTTGACGAGATAGGACGAAGTTGTGTGGACGACGACATCGACGGGCTTGGCGAACGCTTCGGAAGCTTCGGGGGAAACGGGGATTGTCCACGGCGCGTCTTGCGCGCCGATGAGTTCGCCGAGATCGCGGCCAGCCTTCGCGGGGTCGCGGTCGATTGCGCCTACGATTTCGAGTGCGAGCTTCTCGCGCATCAGGCGAACGATTGATGCGCCGATTGGCCCTACGCCGAACTGGACTACGCGAATCTTCTTCCTCACGGGAGCGTCCTTTGGGCGAAGGAGAAACGTATAAATTACCAGAATTTGCAGCGCGTTCAATCGTCCCTCCGGGACTTTTCGATTTTCATTCTCGTATCCCGGCACTTCGCTTCGCTGCGTGCCGGGCTAAGTACAATCGCGCCTCCAGCGCTGCCAGCATGGATCGAGAATTCGGTATGGCAACGTGCCTCGCGCGCCGTGGCACGTCACTGCTACTGCGCGGTGGTTGAGGCCGGGGCGGCTTCGCGCTGCAGTTCTGTGCGGAACGCGGCTTCGGCGCGGGTGATGTAGGCCTGGTAACCTGCGGGATCGATGAATGGATTTACCGCGGGATGTTTCTCCATGGCTTCGCGTTTTTGCTTCAGCGAGTAGAAGGAACCGTGGGCGGCCAGAAATACATCGCATGGAAGGGATTTCAGGACGCGGAAGGTTTTTTCGTAGTCGGCTTGGATGCCAGGGTACGTCGCGGGGGCGTTGGGCCGATCGGTGAGTTTGTAATTAGGAAGCACGGAGGCGCTGCCGACAAAGACCACGTTGTACGGTTTGCCGTTGTCGCGCGTCACCATCGACCAAGTGGTGCAGCCGCGCGTATGGCCCGGGGTGAGATGCGCTGTCATGGTTACGCCGCCGAGCGAGACTGTATCGCCATCGTGAATCACTCGATCGGGCGTAACGGCGGGAAACGATTTGCCGCTGGTGAGCGTTGGCACTTCCTCCGCCATGGCCACGAGGTGCGCGCCCGTTGAATGCTTCAGTTCAGCGAAACCTCCGGCGTGATCGAGATGTTCATGGCTGCTTATCAGGATTTTCACGTCTGCCAATTTGTAGCCTAGGGTTTTGATGTTGGCCTCGATTTGCGGAGCGGTTTCAACGAAGCCGCCGTCGAGCAAGATATCGCCCGAGGACGTGACGATCAGATAGGAAGTGATGTCCGACGCACCCACGTAGTAGATATTTCCGATGATGTGGAATGGCGGCACGGGCTGATTCATGTTGCGAGAGAGATCATTGGCCTGAGCTCGCGCGAAAGCTGGAAAGGCGAGCGCAATCGCGAGAGCGAGAATCCATCGAATTGCGCGCAATGCCAGCGTGCCGTTGAGAGTGATCATGGCGATTATCTGCCCTCCGCTTGCGGCGAAATCCTCAGCAGCTTCTGGTAAGTGGCTTCGCCGCGGTCGACGAAAGCTTTGCAGCCAGTCGGATCGATGAAGGGATTGGGAGCGTTGGGATCATTCAGCAGCTCCTGGTGCTTTTTTCCCATATCATAGAAAGACGAGTTGGAGCCGAGGAAGACGTCGCACTTCAGCGTCGGAATGACCTGCATGGTTTTTGCCCAGTCAGCTGCCATATTCGGATAGGCGGGATTTCGCCCTAGAATCGTGTTGGGAAACGGCGTAACGATGCCGAAGAAGACGACGTTGTACGATTTGCCGTCCTTGTCCTTTGTGACCATGGTCCAGGTGGTGTTGCCGGGCGTGTGACCGGGAGTAAGGTGCGCTGTGAGCGTGACGCCACCGAGCTTCACCTGATCGCCATCGTGAATGATGCGATCAACCTTCACCGCGGGAAAAAGATTTCGGTCGCCGAACAGCACGTCATTGTGACCGCCGCTTTCAAAGAAAGGCGCGTCCTCGGCCATGGCAATGAGCTTGCCGCCGGTGGCAGTCTTTATCGCGGCCATGCCGCCGCCGTGATCGATGTGGGCGTGGCTATTGATCAGCAGCTTGGTGTCTTTCAACTTGAAGCCGAGCTTCTCGATGTTGCCTTCGATCTGCGGAGCCATATCGGGGTAGCCGGTATCGAGGAGGATGTTGCCTCGCGGCGTGTTGATTAGATAACAGGAGAGGCCGGCGGAGCCGACGTAGTAGATATTGCCGATCATATGGAAGGGCGGGAAAGGATTCTTCATGGCGGCGGCCGCAGCACCGGCGCCTGGAGGGCTTTGGCGCGGCGGGGGCGATCCGGCCGGCGCTTGAGCCATCGCCGCGCTGGAAATCATCGTTGCGCCTGCGAGCGCAAGAACTGAGAGACCGATACGGAGTGCGGATACTCTATTCGAAGGCATTTCTCCCCCTCTGCGCGAGCAAAGCTAGCAGAACCGGGATTGAGGCGCAAATGGTTGCTGTGGCGACTCAGCCCTTCGCAGTGTTATTGACAGGGACATATTGCGACCAGTAATATTCCGGCCACGTTGCGGTCAACCAAGTTCATCGGGTAGCGGGAGAAAAGATCATGAAGAACACCTTCCTAGCCGTGGTGGCAGTTCTCTGCGTATTTCTTTCCACAGGAGCCGGAACGAAAGCCCAAGATCAGGCTGCGCCGCCTCCGGCGGGAACGCCAACAACCGCGACGGCTGCTCCGGGAGCCACTGCCCCGCAAGGACGAAAAAAGCGGATAGCGATATTCGATTTCGACTATGCGACGGTGCAGACCGCATCGGCCGCAGCGTTTGGCACGAATGTGGACGTCGGCAAGGGAATCACGGACCTCCTGGTGAAGTATTTGGTGCAGGACGGCACCTACTCGGTGATCGAGCGGCAAGCGCTGGATAAAATCCTGGCCGAGCAGAACTTCTCGAATAGCGACCGCGCCAATCCGAATTCGGCCGCCAAGATCGGAAAACTGCTGGGCGTGGACGCCATCATTGTGGGCGCGGTCACGCAATTCGGTAATGATACGAAGAACACCAACGTGGGCGGAGGCGGTGGCGGATTTGGCGGATTTGGTATCGGCGGTTTTTCGCACAAGAATACCAAGGCAATCGTGAACATCGATGCGCGCATCGTGGACATCGATACGGCAGAGATTCTGGGCGTGGCTGAAGGACACGGTGAATCGTCACGATCAAGCACAGGGCTGCTGGGAGGCGGTGGCCATTGGGGAGGCTGGGGCGGCGGGAATGTGGACTTCGGCAACAGCGATTTCCAGCAGACGATTCTCGGCGAAGCAGTGAAGAAGTCCGTAGAGCAGCTGAGCACCGGGCTGGTAGCCGATAACACCAAGTTGCAAATCCGGACCATCGTTGTTTCGGGGCTGGTGGCCTCGGTGGATAGTGGGCAGATCGTGCTGAACGTTGGAGGCAAGGCGGGTTTGAAAGTGGGCGATCAACTATCGGTGGAGCGCGTGACGAAGGAGATCAAAGATCCCGCTACTGGAGCCGTGATCCGGCGTATGACTTCGCCTGTCGGCGTAGTGCGCGTGACGGACGTGGATGATCTTTCGGCGGTGGCCGCGCCTGTCTCCGGAGCAGGATTCAAGGTGGGCGACGCGGTAAAGACCGTAACCCAGTAGGTCGGGCTCAATCGCGCGAGCAGCCAGAGAGGAATTCCCGAGGAGTACGGACGCATTTCGAGGATACGAGGAGAATCTTTACACCGCGGGGCGAAATCGCGCAAGTGGTTGTTGGTGTAAAGAAAAATCGTCCACGGTTCGTGTGGTGTTTGGGGCAAAATCCACCGGTTTTCAACCAACGGTCATTCCATCGGCAGGCCGACGTAATTTTCCGCGAGTGTTTGCGACGCGGCGCGCGAACTGGTGACGTAGTCCAATTCGGCTAGCTGGCGGCGCTGATCGAAGGCGTTATCGGTATCAAAAAGGTGGAGCATGGACGTCATCCACCAGGAAAAGCGCTGCACCTTCCAGACGCGCCTCAAGCAAGTCTCCGAATAGTTTTCCAGCAGATTGCGCTTTCCGGTTTTGTAGAATTCCACGAAGGCGGGCGCGAGCACGCGAATATCGGAAACAGCTAAATTGAGGCCTTTCGCGCCGGTGGGCGGGACGATGTGCGCCGAGTCGCCCGCGAGAAAAAGATTGCCGTATTGCATCGGCTCGACCACAAAGCTGCGCATGCCGGTGACGCCTTTTTGAAGTATGCGGCCCTCGGTGAGCGTCCAGTCTTCGACTGCGCCAAAACGCGCGTGCAACTCCTGCCAGATTCGCTCGTCGGGCCATTCGTTGATGTCCTCATCGGGCGCGCACTGGAGATAAAGGCGGCTGATTTCCGGCGAACGCATGCTGAGCAGAGCGAAGCCGCGCTCATGGTAGGCGTAAATCAGCTCTTCGGATGAGGGAGGCGCCTGAGCGAGAATGCCCAGCCAGCCAAATGGGTAAATGCGGTCGTAGACTGTCAACGCGTCTTCAGGAATCGAGGGGCGGCAGACGCCGTGGAAACCATCGCATCCGGCGATGAAGTCGCAGGTGATTTCGTGCGACTCACCGCCGGTGCGAAAGCGGACCTTCGGCTTGCCGCCGCCATGCGCGCCGCTGACGCCGAAATCGTGCACACTTACATCGGCCGCTTCCAGGAAAACCTGGCCCTTGGCGGCCGCGCGCGCGTCGAAGAGATCGGCGACGACCTTATTCTGCGGGTAAATCGTGACGGAGCGCCCGTTGGCGAGTTCCTTGAAATCAATGCGGTGAGTGCGACCGCCGAAGCGCAGCCGGACGCCGTAGTGTGTAAGCCCTTCGCGTTCGAGCCGCTCGCCAACACCGGTCTCTTTGAGCAGATCGACAGTTCCCTGCTCGAGCAGGCCGGCACGCACGCGCTCCTCGACGTACTGGCGGCTGCGGGCCTCGACCACAATCGAGTCGACACCTTGGAGGTGGAGAAGATGAGAAAGCAGCAGCCCGGCTGGTCCGGCGCCAACGATTCCGACTTGTGTGCGCGATTTCAAGGTACGGGATAAGTCGCAAAACCGGCCTATTTTACATTCATCTTGCAAAGCAGGTAGATCAATCTAGAATGCTGGCACGTCTTCTGCGATGACCTGCCGTTTTGGGCGGCGGGGCACGAAAATGCAATGAGCACCGCCTTCCGAGTGCGCGATTCGGCAAGCGGGGTTCGGAGAACCCAAGTGTCGACCAAGCGAGGATTCTACGGCTGGAAACTGGTTGGCGTGCTTTCTACTCTCGATTGCTTGAACCTCGGACTGCCCGCTTATGGCGGCGCGGTGATCAACAGCTACATGCTGCAGCAGATCCCCATGAGCCGCAGCACCCTGGGCTTCGGATTCACGCTGATGAATCTGTTCGTGGGCCTGCCGGCAACGCTGGTGGCGATCTCCATCGTGAGGCAAGGCATTCGCAGGACGTATTTGATCGGCTCGGCGCTGATTTGCATCGGCTCGTTCTTTCTGGCCTTTTTCGCTTCGCAGCCCTGGCATTACCTGGTGGGATTCGGCGTGCTCAACGGCATGGGCATCTGCTTCGGCGACATCGTTCCGGGAACGACGGCGGTGGCGCGATGGTTCAAGCGTTATCGTGGACGGGCGACAGCGCTGGTGCTGAGCGGCTCGGGAATATCGGGATTCCTTGCGGCGCCTCTGCTGGATAAGTTGATTCGGTCTCACGGCGGGAATTGGAGATTGGGATGGGAATTTATCGGTGGCGCGGCTATTTTTGGAGGAATTCTGGCGTTTCTATTCGTCAAAGAGCGGCCTGAAGATTTGGGGCAGCGTATGGATGGGGACACGGAAGAAGAGAGCGCGGCGGCAGAGGCTCAAGGTAGCGGCGAGCTTGTCTCTGACTATACCTGGACGCCAGCGCAAGCGTATCGAACACGAGCCTACTGGCTAATTGTGCTCGGCGGGCTCGCGGCGCAGTTTCCCTTCTTTTTCTTTACGGCACACTGGATATTGCACCTGCAAGGAGCGGGCATCAGCTCGGCCGACGCGGCCTTTGCGATGGGCCTCTTCACGGTCGCTTGCATCGGCGGACGATTGATCGGCGGATGGATGATGGACACGATGACCGCGCGCTACGCGTTCATGCTCGGATTATGCTGCTATCTGATCGGCTCGGTTGCCGCGTTGAGAGTGGGTCCCAATGCGCTGATGATTGCCTATTCGGCCGCGATTTTGTACGGGCTGGGAATCGGTTGGACATTCACCTGCATGACCACATGCGTGGCTCATTTTTATGGGCCGGTGGCTTTTCCGAAGCTGGCGGGAATGCTGATTCTTCTCACTTCCGGCGGAGCTTCACCGGCGGGCCTGATCGGCGGAAGGATTTTCGACGCGACTGGCAGCTACGCGCGGGCGTTTGAGCTCAACATTTTGATCGCCTTGATCGGAATTGTGGCCATGGCATTTGCGAGGATGCCGCGCCCGAGCGACAGCCGGGTCGTCCTTCCGCAGGCTGCATGAAGAATTTGGGAGGGAATCTCTGATGCCGAAGCAAGAATTCTACGGTTGGAAACTGGTCGCCGTCCTATTTTCGCTGGACTTCATCAACATGGGATTCCCCTACTACGGCGCGACGGTGATCAATGGCTACATGGTGCGCGAGGTTGCGATGACGCGGAGCATGGTCGGCCTCGGCTTCACCCTGCTGAATTTGTTCGTGGGGCTTGCGGCGGTGCTTGTCGCGATATCGATTGTGAAATTCGGGCTAAGAGCGACATTCGTCTCAGGCTCGGCGATGATCTGCGCCGGGGCCTTGTTCATGGGACTCTACGCGAGCAAGCCCTGGCACTATTTGGTGGCGTTCGGAGTTGTGATTGGAGTTGGAATCAGCTTCGCGACACTGGTTCCCGCCGCGACCACCGTGGCTCGATGGTTCAGGCGATATCGCGGAAGAGCGATGGGAATTGCGCTTTCCGCTTCGGGCTTCGCGGGCCTTGGCGTGGCGCCGTTTTTGGACAAAATGCTGCGAACCGCGGGAGGCAATTGGCGCACGGGGTGGGATATCGTCGCGGGCGCGGTGGTGATTGCCGGAATCCTCGCTTTCCTTTTCGTGAGGGAAAGCCCGGAATCGATGGGACAACTCGTGGACGGCATTCCGGAGGCGGAACAAGCACAGCCGTCGCGCACCGATTCGCTGGCGACCAAACATGCCTGGACTGCCGCGCAAGCGTATCGAACGCCGGCGTACTGGCTGATCGCGATTGCGGGAATCATGGCCACATTTCCATTTTTCCTGTTCGTGGCGCACTGGATTCTGCGTCTGCGCGGCGCGGGCATCAGCTCTGCCGACGCCGCTCTGGCGATGGGCCTTTTTACGCTCGGCACCCTCGGTGGACGCTGGCTCGGCGGATTGCTGATGGACTTCATGAATGCGCGGCTGGCTTTCGTCCTCGGCCTCAGCGTCTATTTCATCGGTTCGTATCTCGCGATCATTGTGCGGTCAGACACGCTGATGATCGCCTACACCGCGGCGATTTTGTATGGCGGAGCCTACGGCTGGGCATTCACTTGCACCGGAACGGTGATAGCGCACTACTTCGGTCCTGCGGCTTTTCCTAAATTGTACGGAACGATGACGCTGCTGATTTCGGCCGGAGCTTGCCCGGCCGGCTACGTCGGCGGCCGGATTTTCGACGCTTACGGGAGCTATAAGCAAGCGTTTGAGTTGAATTGCGTGATGGCTGCCATCGGGATCGTTGCGATTGCGTTCGCCACCATGCCCCGTCCGAGAAGTGCAGCAGTGACATCCCCCGACCAACTTGCGCAAGCACAAACCGTGTAAAATTTAGCGCGCGCATCCCTGCAAGGCTTCCGGCTCGCAACCTCGCGGGCCCGCTTAAGCCTTCCCGCATTCGGATTGCATTCCCACTTGAAAAGCAGTATAAAAAAGTAACCGTTCCGCGGGACTGCGTTACTTCCCCGCCGGACCAGAGGTTCAATTATGCTGTCGATGCTGAAGCGTCTATTGCGACAGCAATCTGGAAATGACCTCGTCGAATACGCGCTCTTGCTGGCGTTAATAGCCGTCGCTGTGATCGTGTCCGTCTACGCCTACGGGCGATCCAATCAACACAGTGTTTCTCGAGCCTCGCAGGCTGTGTCGGCAGGCGGCTCTGGCGGCGGCCAAGGTGGCGGCGCACAAGCCGGCGGGGACAGCGGCGACCAGGGCGGCAGCGGCCAAGGCGGCGCAGAGGCCGGCGGGGGCAGCGGCGACGGCGGCCAAGGCGGTGATCAAGCCGGGAATGGCGGTGACCAGGGGAGCGGGCAAAACGGTGGCGGCGGCCAAGGCGGTAGCGCGGGCACCCTGCCAAGAAACGGGGGCGGACAGCTCAAGTAGCCGAAGCTTCCACGCAGAGAATACCTGAAGTCCTGAGTAGGACTTTCGCTTCAGGACCAAACTACAATACTTAATGACCTCATTGTTCTCTCGCCAGTAAGCGTGTCAGCGAAATTTTCCTAACGGATGCGACAGCAGACAAGAACAGCAAGGAATATGTCCAACGGGAAATGGAATTTATTGGGGACTATCCAGAGAGACATCGAACGCGCCACCTACTCCGTCTACGCGCTTGGTTGGTTGCGGGGGTCGGATTTGAACCGACGACCTCCGGGTTATGAGCCCGACGAGCTACCAGGCTGCTCCACCCCGCGCTATAGATACTACGCGACTTGCCGCTCTTCTGCAACCGCACCCACTTCAGGTGCCCGATAAGTGCCCAGAATTCGGGCACGTTGACGCTCAAACTGCTCCATGTGTTCAGCCAAGACGTGTGCGTAAATGTTCAGAGTCGTTGAAATGCTGCCGTGCCCCAGAATCTTGGACACCACAGTCACTGGGACCCCCGCTTGTAGCTGGCGCGTTGCGAACGTGTGCCTGAACATATGCAAATGACCGTTCGTAACTTTCAGCTTCCCGCGTAGGTGTCTCTTCAACACAAGGTCAGCATTCCACGGCGTGCCGTTCTTCGTGGTAAAGACGAATCCTTCAATTCGGTTTCCAATGTGGGTTCTAAGTTCATCCACGATCTGGGATGGGATGGGGATATCCCGAATTGCGTTGTTCGTCTTCGGAGACTGAACCTTGCCGCGCCATACGGCTTGACGGACACGAAGCAGCTTTCTGTTTGGGTCAACGTCACAAACGCGAAGCCCACACAGTTCGCCTGCTCGCATCCCGGTTTCAACGGCTAGCCAGTAGAACAACCTCACCGCTCCCGCTGATCTGCTGAGAATGTCTTCCACTTCAGCATCCGAATATGCGCGTACTTCTGTTTCCGACTTTCCAATTTTCTTGGCCGACTCCCAGATGTTCTCCCGCACGTTTCCCCATGCCCGGCCTTGCTTCAGGATGAGTTTGAGCGTGCTGAAGATGTTCTTCTTGGTCTTACGACTGACAGCCAACTTCGATAGGAACGTGTCAATGTCCCGTGTGGTGATTTCCCGAACTTGCCGCTTGCCGAAAAAAGGAAGCAAGTGATTCGCGAGATGTCCACGCATATTCAAAACCGTGGAAAGTTTCATCTCTAGGAACGCTTGGTCGCCCCACTCTTGAGCAAGAGCCTGAAACGTCGTGACTGATTCGGGGAGATATCCGGGGTCGTTAACGCGGGAAAGGATGCCGTCGAGCTGTCTCTTGGCCTGCTTCTCTGTAATTCTTCCGACGATTCCGAAGACCCTGGAACGCTTTCTTCGGATGATCTGGCCATTCGACAGACGGAAATCCTCTTTCCACCGTCCCATATAGCTGTCATGCGCTTTGCCGTGCTTAACCACTATTTCTCCGTACTGGTAACGTGTGCGAGCCATGTCCCTCCCTTTCGTTGGGTCATGGCTCTGCCGGATTCGGGGAGGAATGTTAGCACAAGATTCCTGGCCCGTTCCGTCTGACGGTTTACTTTGAAATCGATCCTGTGTGATCGCTGACATTCAGGGTCTTACCTGGTCACAGCGCGGAGACCGTTCTTAGAACCGCTCCGGAATATTTCACAGACCGGAGCGTCATTGATGCGTGCGACCGGGTTCCTCATCTACTTTCTCCACGACAACGCTCTTGCGTTCAAGGTCTTCCTGGGCCTTTGACACGGTGTGGCGTGCGTAGTAATTCGGATCGTCTTTATCTTCCGAGCGATAGTCGGCAATGCGCTGAATTACGAGTTCGGGATCGTCGCCGCGAGCGAGGGCGCGC
>CAWGJZ010000007.1:0-21175 GCA_963823145.1 uncultured Acidobacteriota bacterium | reverse complement strand
TCCCGACGTAGCCACCGGCTTGGCCAAGCTCCGCGACGCCATCACCCAAGCATTGGCGTGAGGCTGAGCAAAAAGCGGCGTGGCTCTGACGAAGTGATTTTGTTCGCCTTCGCGCGAGGGTTCGAACTTCACCCTGATTTGTTTAGCATCTTGTGACATTTTCGGAGGTGCCCTGATGAGAAAAATTGTCCTTCCGGTTTTTCTCCTCCTCGTATGGCCTTCCCTAAGTTGGTCGCAAGCCACGACCCAACTATCGCCGGACGTGCGAGCCTTTGTAAAAGAAGACGCGCCGGTCCTCGCCTTCACGCACGTGCGCGTGATCGACGGCACGGGTGGCCCGGTCCGTTCGGATCAAACACTCATCATTCGCGATGGAAGAATCAACATCCTGGGAGATGCCGCGACCACAAAGGTGCCCGAGGGCACCAAAGTTCTCGACCTCACTGGGCGCACTGTGATGCCGGGAATCGTCGGCATGCACGACCACATGTTTTATCCTGCGCCCGGGCGTTCGATACCTCTCTATAACGAGCACGCAGCAAGTTTTCCGCGTCTATACCTGGCAGGGGGAGTCACATCACTGCGCACCACCGGCAGCCTTGAGCCATACACCGACCTCGAACTGAAGCGCGCCATTGACGAAGGGAAAATGGCAGGACCCAAAATTCACGTCACGGGGCCGTACCTCGAGGGCCAGGGCGCATTCACTCTTCAGATGCATCAGTTGAAAGACGCCGAAGACGCCCGCCGCACCGTGGAATTCTGGATCTCCGAAGGCGTTACGTCCTTCAAAGCCTATATGAACATCACGCCGGAAGAGCTGGCCGCCGCCACAAAGGCTGCTCATGCCCACGGCATCAAAGTCACCGGACATCTTTGCTCCATCGGCTTTCGCGAAGCCGCAGCTCTGGGCATCGATGACCTTGAACACGGCCTGCTCGAAGACATGGAGTTTTTCCCCGATAAGAAGCCCGGCAAATGTCCCGATGGCGACGCCGCCGACAAGGCCCTGCTCGGAATGGATGTCACCAGCGGGCCGATCCACGAAATGATTCTGGACCTGATTGCTCACCACGTCGCTGTCACTTCCACGTTGCCCGTTTATGAGACCTTCGTTCCCAATCGCGCGCCCGTGGATGCTCGCGTTCTGGACGCCATGCTTCCCGAATCTCGCATCGATTACCTCACCCGTCGCGCACGGATTTCCGACGGGGCTTCAAAATCCGATTGGCCCGCTCTCTTCAAGAAAGAAATGGAATTCGAACGCGAGTTTGCGAAGGAAGGCGGCCAACTCCTCGCCGGACTTGATCCCACCGGATACGGTGGTGTGATCGCCGGATTCGGCGACCAACGCGAGATTGAATTGCTCATTGAGGCTGGGTTCACGCCTCTGCAAGCGATTCACATTGCCACATCTAATGGTGCCGAATTTCTGGGCGAGCTAGAGAGAATTGGCACGCTGTCCGCCGGCAAGCAGGCTGACATCATCGTCATCAATGGCGACCCGTCCCAAAATATAAGAGACATCGAAAAGGTGGAGATGGTCTTCAAGGACGGCGTAGGCTATGACTCCTCCAAGCTGATCGAATCCGTTCAAGGACTCGTCGGTCTGCACTGACGAACGCGCACTGCCCCGCCTTCTGCGGCGCTATCAACGGGGGGCCGCTGCGGCCGTTCCTGTACTTCCCAAACGCGTCACCGCAATCGAGTGTAGTGATATTCTATTTTTGTCATGCGAGTCTTGATATCTGGTGCGGGAATTGCCGGCTCTACTCTCGCATACTGGCTGGCCCACCATGGAATGCAGCCCACTCTTGTCGAGAAAGCTCCCCGGTTGCGCACCGGCGGTTACGTGATTGATTTCTGGGGCGCAGGTTTCGAAATCGCGGATCGCATGGGGCTCCTGCCCGAGATCACCCTCAAAGGATACAAGATCCAGGAATTGCGCATTGTAAATCGAACCGGACAGAAAATATCTGGATTTCCAGTCGATGCATTTGACCGCCTGACTCACGGCCGCTTTATCACCCTTCCGCGGAGCGATTTGGCTGCATCCATTTTCGGACTGTTGGAAGGCAGAGTCGAGACGCTTTTTGGAAACGGCGTTTCCCAAATCAACCAAACCGACAACGGCGTTCACGTCACCTTTGAAAGCGGCACGGAACGAGCCTTCGATCTCCTCATCGGCGCAGATGGACTTCACTCACGAGTCCGCGAGATTGTTTTTGGTCCGGAAAGCCGATTTGAGAAATATTTGGGATGTAAGGTAGCTGCTCTCGAAGTCGCGGGCTACAGGCCCAGGGACGAATTGACCTACGTCCTCTACACAGAGGTGGGCCAGCAGGTAGGCCGCTTTACAATGCGCGGCGATCGCACCCTGTTCCTGTTTACGTTTGCTGATAAAGATGCCACCGGCCCCACTGACCTTTCATCTCAAAAGGCGCTGTTGCGTAGACGCTTCGCAAAGAGCGGATGGGAATGCCCGCAGATTCTGGACGCGCTCGACGCCGCGAACGATCTCTATTTCGATCGCGTCAGCCAGATACAAATGGACGGGCAAGACGGATTGTGGACGCGGGGACGCGCGAGCCTGGTCGGGGATGCGGCCTCTTGCGTATCTCTGCTCGCAGGGCAAGGTACCGCGCTGGCCATGGTGGCCGCCTATATCCTGGCAGGGGAACTTCATCGCTCGAACGGAAACTATGCCGAGGCGTTTGCGCGCTACCAGAGCCTATTCGGCCCATTTGTTCGCCGAAAGCAAAAAGCGGCCCTGCGTTTTGCTGGTTTCTTCGCACCAAAATCCGACTTTTCTCTATTTCTCCGCAATCAGGTGATGAAGCTACTGGACTTCCCGTGGATTGCCGATCTTACTGTCGGCCGTGACATCGCCGACAGGATACCGCTTCCGGAATACTGAGCGGCTCCCTCCTGCCCAGACGCGAAAGTCCACAGACTCTCACCCTTGCGCTCCACCTTGCGTGTATTAAGATGGATGCGATGAAAATTTCTGTCGAACACGACGGGCCGTTCGAGGGTCTCGCGAAGGCGGACGCCTCGCGAAAGCCTTCGCACAAGCTCCGCTCGCCCGTCCGTGGCGCGCACCCCAGAGAATCTAATCGACAGACCGTACGAGTAGAAAGCCTCCTAAGTTGTTGCAAACACGAGGCAGGCGTCGCGTCTACCCGTCACAATATTGGGGGGCCTTTTGCGGCCCCTTGGAGGACCGTCCCGTGGCTCAGACCGACCCAGGGAAGCTAACGCAAGAAACTCTAGGAAGCCCAGCGGGGCCCTGCGCAA
The DNA here is from genome assembly GCA_963823145.1 of uncultured Acidobacteriota bacterium. Lineage (GTDB taxonomy): Bacteria > Acidobacteriota > Terriglobia > Acidiferrales > UBA7541 > Palsa-295. The sequence continues at coordinate 17,878 of CAWGJZ010000007.1, read as the reverse complement.
TGGTCATTTTTGGCGCCGGCGGCGACCTCACCAAGCGCATGCTGATCCCCGCCATGTACAACCTTTGTCGAGGAAAATTGCTTCCCGAGGAATTTGCCATCGTCGGAGTTTCGATCGAACCCTTCTCGGTGGACGAGTTTCGCGAGCGCGCCAGCAAAGACATTCGAGAGTTCGCCGTCGGCGGCGTGGACATGAAATCGTGGGACTGGTTCGTAAAGCGCCTCTACTACGTGTCCGGGGATTTTCACGATCCCAAAATGTATGGAAAACTAAAAGAAACTTTGGATCAGGTTAAAAAGGAACAATCTACCGCAGGCAACGTTCTCTTTTACCTGGCCACCAGCCCCGAATTTTTTCCTGTCGTCGTGCAGCAACTGGGTGCAGCCGAGCTTACGAAACAGGATGCCCACACTTGGAAGCGTGTCGTAATCGAAAAGCCTTTCGGCCACGATTTGCCCTCCGCCATATCCCTGAATCACGCGGTCGGCGAAGTGCTCGACGAAAAACAGGTCTACCGAATCGATCACTACCTTGGAAAAGAAACCGTCCAAAACATTCTTGCTTTTCGATTCGCCAACGGAATTTTCGAGCCGGTTTGGAATCGCCGCTACGTCGATCATGTGCAAGTTACTGTCGCGGAAGAGTTGGGCGTCGAACTGCGCGGCGGATATTACGAGACGGCGGGCGCTCTGCGGGACATGGTCCCCAACCATATTTTTCAGCTGATAACGCTATGTGCGATGGAGCCTCCGATTTCTTTCGATGCCGATGCGGTCCACGACGAGCAAACCAAAATTTTGCGAGCCCTTCAGCCTTTCAGCCCCGAAAAGGTGCTCGATCTTGCCGTGCGCGGCCAATACGGTGAAGGCGTGATCGATGGCAAGCGCGTGCCCGCCTATCGCCACGAACCGCATGTGGCGCCCGATTCGCAGACTCCTACTTTTGTGGCTATGGCTCTGCACATCGATAATTGGCGTTGGGCCGGAGTTCCCTTCTATCTCCGCACCGGAAAACGCATGGCCGCGCGCGCTACACAGATCGTCATTCGTTTCCGCAGGCCCCCGCTCGTTCTCTTCCGCAAGACTTCGATCGACCGGATCACGCCGAATGAACTGGTAATCAATATCCAGCCTGAGGAGGGAATTTCGCTGAGTTTCGAGGCTAAGATTCCGGGACCGGTGGTGCGCTTGGGCGCGGTGAATATGGACTTTCAATACTCGGACTATTTCGGCACCACGCCTTCCACCGGATACGAAACACTTATCTACGATTGCATGATGGGCGATCCCACGTTATTTCAGCGGGCAGATATGGTGGAGGCTGCCTGGGCGGTCGTGCAGCCGATCCTTGATGTGTGGAAAGCTCTGCCCCCCCGCGATTTTCCCAACTATGCTGCGGGCGCCTGGGGGCCTGCGCAGGCGGATGAACTACTGCGGCGCGAGGGGCGCGAGTGGAGAGATCCAACGCGCGTCAACAGCCTGCATCAACGCACCACCGCAACGAATGCACCGGAGGCTGCTGTCACCGGCAAATCCTGAGACCGCAGCGGGCTGACTTGCACGTGTGGGAAATGGCTGCCAAGTGCCTGGCGGCTTCGCTCCTAAAAATCTACTTGTTCAGGCGGGCGATCTCGAACTGGTCTCCTATTTTGGTCCCGGTGCGATAAATCGTGTGCGCGGGAAGCTCGAGGATGCTGGAAGCTTTCAGCGAGACTGCTGAGATTCGGAACGGTCGCACATGTTCTTCCACATGGACGACCTGCTTTTCCTTGCTGAGGAAGATCAAATCGATCGGGAAAAGCATTCCAATCGTATGGACCCCACGGGACGGCACGATCCACAGGCCTCGGCCGGGTTGGGCCCATCGTTTTGTCTTCCCCAGAAGACCGACAAGCCGCGGGAAATAGCTGTTTGCGATCGTAGCGTCAGTGGCCACGAACGTTTCCTGTGTCTTGTTGTAGACATAAACTGAATGGTTGTTGTGACCATTACTAGACATACCTCACCGAGCCTCTGCCTTCTCGAGGGTGGCCTCACCCTCAATCTGATGATCGGTAACTACTCGATAATCTTCCGCTTGCGGCGCCAAATGATGATGAACAGAACCACGACTGCCAGCACCCCCGCCACCACTCGAATCAGCGTAACGTTATCCATTTACAAAGCTCCTTCCTCTTCAACCAATTTAAGCTTCGCGCCAATCTCAGTTCGACAAACACCGCCGCTTCCATCACTTCAATACCGGCGCAAGCTGCCGCATTACTGCGATCACCGCGGGACCCAGGATCACGACCATTAAGGCAGGAAAAATAAAAAATACGAGCGGCGGAACCATCTTCACCGTTGTCTTGGCGCTCATTTCTTCGGCCCGCTGCCGCCGCCTCACCCTCAGATCGTCGGAGTGAACTCTTAGGGACTGAGCAACGCTTGTGCCAAAGCGCTCGGTCTGAATCAGCATGGCCACGAGGGCTTTGATATCTTCCAGGCCGGTTCTTCGAGCGAGCTCCCGCAACGCGTCCAGCCGCGTTTTCCCTACCCTCATCTCAAGATTCACAAGCGCGATTTCGTCGCTGAGTTCAGGGTGAGTAATCCGCAACTCTTCCGCCACACGCATGAGAGATTGATCCAGGCCAAGTCCCGCCTCCACGCAAATGACGAGCAAATCCAAGGCGTCCGGGAGCGCCAAACGGAGCCGATGCTGCCGGGCGTGCACGCGCCACACGAGCACAAGTTCCGGCAGCAAATATCCGAGCACCAGGGCACCCAAAACGGACACCCATAGGTTCCAGCGATACAATCCCGTCGCGAAAACCAAGGCAAGCAGGCCCAGGGGCAACAGGATTTTCACGCCCCGTATGGCCGCAGTGGCATTCGCACTGCGATAGCCGGCCCGCAACATCAGGAGCTGTGCATTCGATGGCGATGAGGAAGCCCCAGGTAATAGTTTCCCGACAGAAGCCAACGTGTCGCGCACCTTGTCTTTCTGCCTTTTTGAAGCCGCTGCATCTGAAAGCGGAGGAGAGGCATTCAGCAACCGCGAAAGCCGGCCAACAGCATCCATTTCAGCGGGCAGAAAGGCGTAGAGCAAAGCACCTATCAGCGCGACAGTGGCTATGAATGTGATTGTAGTTGCGGCCCACAGCATCTTTCTTCTCCCACCTCAAACCTCGATATGAATGATCTTCCAAAGCACAACGGACCCGACCAGTTGCAAGATCCCGGCGATGGCCAAAACCGTCGGCCCCTCGGGGTCGGTAAATAGCACCCCGATGTAGTGCGGATTGATGATTTCGAGCAATACCATCATGAGCGGAGGGAGCGCGATCAGAATCGCCGCCGTCAGCCTCCCCTGTGCGGTCTTCACTTGGACCTCGCGGTATATCCGGAAACGATCGCGAATTACGCGCGACAACCCGTCCAGAATCTCCGCCAAGTTGCCGCCGGTTTCCTTCTGAATAAGCAAGGCGGTGACAAAAAAACGGACGTCAATCAGCGGCACTCGTTCCGCCATGTTTAACAACGCATCCCGAAGCGGGAGACCGAAGTTCTGCTCGTCAAATGTGGTCCGAAACTCTCCGGCGATCGGTTCCGCCATCTCCTTCGAAATCATTTCGAGGCCAGTAGTAAAGGCATGACCCGCGCGGACAGCACGCCCGAGCAAATCGAGCGCTTCGGGAAAGTGTTCTTCAAACCTTCGGAAGCGCCTCTGGCGTTTCCACGCCACAAGGCCAATTGGAACCGCACCGCCTACCAATGCCAACAGAAGTGCGGGAAGAAAACGATGGAGTAGCTGGCCTGCGATCAAATACGTCCCCAGTAGGACGATGCCGCTGGTCATGACCAGCACGCCGGGTCTCATCCCTAGTCCAGCCTGGCTTATGACCTCACGAAGCCGCGTTGACCAAGACCAGTGCAGCATCAAGCGGTTGACGAAAGGAACGCTGCTAAGCATCTCATCGCGCAGAAGGCCCACGCCAACGGCCGCTTCGCCGCCGCGAAGCTCCGTCTTGCGCACTGCTTCCATCCGCCGCCGGACCACTTCTTGAGTCTTTGACGCCGCGGCAAAAAGCCACGTGAAAAGCAACGCCGCCGCAACAACCAAGAACGTTAGGATCGCAATAAATAGCGCCATATTAGATTCCCCGCACCATACTGGATTCCGGCACCGCGCTAGACGCAAATCGCTTCGTTGTGCAAGCCCTCCACAAATGAATTTAGTTCGGCTCTTCCCTTTCAAACATGGACACGGGCAGCTGGATGCCCGTAACGACTAAGCGCTCCGAGAACTTCGGGCGTATGCCCGTGGGAACGAACTCGCCGATTACTTCGCCGGTCTCGCGGACGCCGCGTTTGCGAAAGACGAAAATATCCTGCATCGTAACCACTTCTCCTTCCATGCCCGTAATCTCAGCGATACTGACGAGCTTGCGCGTGCCATCGCTCAAGCGACTTACCTGAACCACCACGTCAATGGCCGCCGAAATCTGCCGCCGAATGGCGCCCTCAGGAATATTCAGGTTGGCCATCGCGACCATGGTTTCCAAGCGGCTCAGAGCATCACGGGGAGTATTCGCATGAATGGTCGTCAGCGAACCGTCGTGGCCCGTGTTCATGGCCTGAAGCATATCGAGCGCCTCTTCGCCGCGAACCTCACCCACGATGATACGGTCCGGACGCATGCGCAACGAGTTGATCACCAATTGACGCTGTTGAACGGCTCCACGTCCCTCGACATTAGGGGGCCGGGTTTCCAGACGTACGACGTGCTCCTGGTGGAGCTGCAATTCCGCCGCATCCTCGATTGTGACGATGCGCTCGCGATTCGAGATGTAGGACGAAAGGACGTTAAGAAAAGTCGTCTTGCCGGCGCCCGTTCCTCCCGAGATCAGAATGTTCAGACGGGCTTTGACGCAACCTTGTAGGAGTTCCAGCATCCCCGGCGTGAGCGTGCGGTTGGCCATCAAATCATCGGCGGTCAAAGGGTCTCGGCCGAAACGCCGGATGGAAAGACACGGCCCATCCACCGCGAGCGGAGGAATGATCGCGTTGACGCGCGAACCGTCGGCAAGCCGGGCATCCACCATAGGAGAAGACTCGTCCACGCGCCGGCCGATCGCAGAAACAATTCGGTCAATGATGCCCATCAAATGGGCATCATTGCGGAATTGCACGCCCGTTTGCTCGAGTACTCCCTTCCGCTCGATATAAACCCGCTTGTAAGTGTTTACCAAAATATCCGAAATCGTGGGATCCGCCAGTAGGGGTTCGAGAGGTCCAAGACCGAATACCTCGTCGAGGACTTCCTGCGCCAGCCGCTCTCGTTCCTGCAAATTCATCGGCGTGGATTCGCCGACAACCAGCGCCTCGAGAATTAGTCCGACCTCGCGACGAACCTCATCGCGGTTGACCTCATTCAGCCGATCGAGATTCAATTTTTGAATCAGCTTGCGGTGAATCGCGGCCTTTACGGCGCCGAAATCCGTTCGCGTCGAAGTGATAGGCAATAGGGCCATAGCTCATTTACCTCTTTGCCGGAAATGAAAAAAATCCCTTTTTGGGCGCGGATGCGGAATCCATGCCGGACAATTGGGCGGCGATCTGCCGGTACCGATTGCTGAGCAAATTGTTGTGGTTCTGCAGCAGGGGCGTGCCAAGATTCACCGCCTCGCTGGCCTTGCGAAAATCATTCGGGATGCAAGCGAAGATCGGGCGGTTGACGCTCTTCTCGATACTTCTCAGAACTTCCTCGTCCCCTTTATGCCAGCGATTGATAATGATTCGCGCGCGGTCCGGCTCCATGCCAAAGCCACTCAGCGCGACCAGCCGGCGATCGAGGGTCCAAAGAGCAGGGACATTCGCTTCGGCAACGATCATGACCATCCGGGACATGCGCAATATCGGGCTCCATTCCGAGGAAAATTGTGAGCCCATATCGAGCAGCACGACATCAAAGTTGTTTTGCGCCACGTTGACCACGCGCTCGAGCAACGGAACGTGAATCGACTGCCACTCTTCCGGTTGCGCGGTGCCGCCAAGGATTTCTAGTTTCGTCTTATGCTGCGTGAGAAGCCCGCTGAAAAAGTGGCTGTCCAGACGGTTTAGATTTTCGACCGCATCGCGCACTCCAAAGCGCGGATGCAGATCCAAGAGCAAATGAACATTCCCGAGCGGCCTGGCGAAATCGAGAATCACCACTTTCTTGTGGGCATAGGTAGCCAGTTGCACGCCCAGATTGACGGCCACCGTAGTCGTGCCTACACCGCCTTTGGAACCCATTACCACGATGAGCTTGTTCAGGGACGGAATCTCCGCGGCATCGAGATCTCCCGAGACCCTAGAAAGCATATTCCTCAGTGCCTCAACACTGACGGGCTTGGGCATGAAATCCTGAACGCCGCTGCGCATGGCGTCCAGCAGGAGCTGGTGGCCTGGCGGCGAAATGGAGGAACAGGCGATCAGTTTCGTCGCAGGGTGAGCTCGTCGAACGAGAGCGGCAAAAGCGAAATACGGGTCCGGATCGCGCGCCAAATCCAGAAAGACAACGTCGGGCATAGCCTCGGTTGAGTCCGGAATGCGCTCTGCAGGGATCGGCCACTGCCGGATTGATTTTATCAGTCCGGTCTGCTCCAAATTCGCCACAAGTTGGGCTGAACTTGTCAGGTCGCCGCTGGCTATGGCTACCGTAAGCATTGTCGGGAATCCCTGGACTTCGTTAGTCCCATCCTATCATTCATTTGGATCCAGTCGGATTTTGCGCCGGCGGAGTTGTCGGCGGCAAAAAGGTTGCTGGAAATACCGGTCCTGGGGGCATCTGCCCCACGGCGAACGGTTGAACAATGTGCGGGGTCACAACAATGATAAGTTCATTATTCGACTTAGTCAGCGCTTCGCTTTGAAACAGCTTCCCCAGGATCGGAATGTCTCCGATGCCAGGTATTTTTTCAAGCTGCTTTGTTACGCGATTGTCGAGGAGGCCGGCGATCGCGAAACTCTGCCCGTCTCTCAAATCCATTTCGGACTCCACGCGGTCCGTTGCGAGAGCGGGAATCAGGAATCCCTGGATGGTAAGCGCATTGGAGAAGTCCAGAGAGCTGACTTCCGGCTCTACCTTCAGATGGATGATGCCGTCCGGCGTAAGTGTAGGAGTGAAATTGAGGCGCACACCGAAATCTTTGAATTGAATAGTGATCGCGCCCGCCGTCCCGCCGGTCACGCTCTGCAAGACCGGATACGGGAATTCGCCTCCTGCCAGGAAACTAGCTTGCTTTCCCGACTGCGTGATTAAGTTCGGTTCCGCGAGGATCTGCAGCAAATTCTTGCTTTGTAATGCCTGGATTGTCGCGGCCAAATTAATGTCCGGCCGGTCAATGAAGATATTCAACAGGTTGCTGAGTTGGAAAGTATTCTGCGCGGAGTTAGAAGTGGTAGTGGTGGCCCCAGTCGTCGTAGTGCTGGTCAGACTCCCTATCGAGGGAGGTGAAAATTGCTGCGTCGAGGTTGACATCGGCATATTCGAGCCAAAATTCCGAATTATATTAATTCCATATTGGCTGAGTGCTTGCCGGCTGACTTCCGCAAATTTCACCTGCAGTGAGATTTCTCCGGTGGGCGTTGCGGGAACTTCCAAGAAGCTGGTTACCTTTGGGGCGACGTTCTTTACCACGTCCAATATCTTGTCCGCCACTTCGGGTGAAGAGACTTTGCCGGATAGCATAACCACGGGTCCGGATGTGGAAATCTGAACCGGCTCGGATGGGAATACCTCGTGGATTTTCTGAGTCAGCCCCATGACGTCGATGTCCACCGAGACCTCAAACGCTTGGCTTTGACCCGATTCGTCCCAAATGATGAGGGAAACGCCCCCCGGAGCCTTGCCATTGAGGAGAACCTGCGTTGGACTCACGACGACAGCCTCGGCTATCGCCGGATCGGCCAAGGAGACCCGTTTGATCCGGGTGGCCGAGGTAATCACCAGCGATCGCCCCACCAGGACGTGCAAGGTCTGCGCAGATTCCGACGAAGTTGCTTGCCCGGCCTGCGTCTGCGGGGGAGCACCCGGCTGGTTTTGCACAACGGGCGAGACTGCTTTCATGTCGGCCTGTTGAGGTTGCGAAAATGCGACAGGCGACATCAGAACGAGGGCCGTCAGCAGGGCCGATGCAAAAACGAATCTGCCGCCTGCGCAATCGATTTGGTCGAGCATTCGCTTCCTCTGTGTTTTCATCATTGATTTTCAAAGGTCTTCGTGGTGCGTTTGTCGCCAGTGATTACTTCGACGGCGTATGGCGGGGGTGGAGAGGCTCGAGCCACTCGTACAACTTTGTGCCCGGTTTGCGGAGGCGCTCCGCCCGAAAATAGCGTCGCTTGCAGGACGGCCGGAGGATTTGTGTCCTTCGCATCCACAGTGTTCCGAAGCGCCAGTTGAATCTTTCCTTCGGTGCTGGCCATCGTTAGCTTGGCGGCGTCCTCGGGAGAGACAAGCAAGGTGATCACCGGCACGGTTTGCGGCTTGCCTTCGCGGTCCTGTTCAATTTTTTGGCCCGCGGCGAGGACGCGAACATTCTCCAGAATCGTGCGCGTGACATTTTCAGAGCCATTAGAGCCGCCACCTCCCGTCTGTCCCGTCACCAACACATCCACCATCGTCCCCGGGATAACGAAGCCGGCGACGCCAACCACGTCGTTGACGGCAACCGAGAGAGCGCGCATTCCTTCGGGGATCGTCGCGGGCAGGCCAGCCCCGGCTGCGACAGGAGCCAGTTTCGAGTCCAGGATTGGCTCATTCTCGACAACAGGTGTAATCAGGGCTCGGTTTGCACAATCCTGAATGCGGGTAAACATACCTGCCACCGGCTCGTTTCCAGGCCAGGGCATCAGCCGAAGGTTGGTGGCATCCACACGCGATCCCACCTGAAGAGGCACAGCGGCCACTACAATGCTCCGCGTGGGGGCGGGGCGAACGATCGCCGCATTTTTGAGCTGGCGGTACACGAAGAAACTGAGGAAAAATGCAATTACAATGGCGCCCACCAGTCCCACAAGCAACCGTGTCCGGTTCATATTCCGAATCTCCTTACCGCGGGGACCTTACCAGCCCCACCGGGCGGCGCAGGTGCATATCAAAGTACCGGCGGCCACAGCTACGCCGAAGGGCAACTTCATCAACACCGGGTTATCCAGAGAAATCTCCGGGTTAACACGCAAGCCGAACGAGAAAAAGCCCTGCACGAGCACGGCGAGGTTAGAAAGCGTCTCGATTACTCTGCGCGTGCGCACCATTTGGACAATCGCCATCAATCCAGCCACGAAAACGCTGGCCACGAGAACAAAGGGAAAAAGAGCGGGACCCAGGAAGGCGCCTACGGCACCCATCAGCTTCCAATCGCCCGCACCCAGCGCACGCAGCAAGACCAGGGGCAATATGACCAAAAGGGCCAGCCCGGCGCCCTCGAGCGATGTCTTCAATCCGTGCCATCCCTTAAAGTAGAAATTGAGGGCGATTCCGGCAAGGATTCCTGGAATGGTCAACCAGTTCGGGATCTTGCGGTCACGCAAGTCTGTCCAAGCCGCCACCAGCGTTAGGGCGAGTGTGAAAGACCAGATTGTGAGCCCTGCACTCATGGGGTTGCAGTGGTTCTACGATTCATAGGACCCCGGGGTTCGAAGGCAAAAAAAATCTACTTAGCCTGGAAACAGGCGGGCCGCTGGCGAAACCCTGCGCTAAGCCAGCGGTGCCCGACCCGAGTCCGGTAGCCGGCAACGCTCGAAGCGAGCAAGTTGGCTAAGAAGCAGCGTTCAGATTCGACGCGGCCTTGCTGAACACGTTGTTGATCGCACTGCCAAGAGTGCCCATCACCGTGATCGCAGACAAGGCAATCAGGACGAGCAGAAGGGCATACTCTGTCAAATCCTGTCCTTCCTCTTCCTTCCAAAGTCTCATCAAGAAATTCTTCATTGTTTTCCTCTCATCGAATAGTGGAACTGAACAGCAAGGGCCCACCCGCAATGACCTTAAAGCACTCCAAGCACCAAGCGGCTTTGCCTCCGATGTCGCTGTAACCCATTGAACAAGAGAGACATAGGAAATCCCAAACTTGGAATTTCGGGGTCGGGCGCCCGAGCGGTTCCAAAGCGTCACCTTCTGGGGACAATTGGATTCCTTAGCACAATCAAGTGGTGACACCAACAGCCGGCCGATGCCACGCGCTTCTTCGCATGCCTTTCGCCCATTTGCTTGCGGTCGATTCTCATAAACCATGCCGTCACCGCCTGGTGCGGGGAAATTGTGTCCCGCTGCCCAGGAACGGCTGGATCGACTGAGCCGGCCCGAGCCACTGCGGCTGTCGCGAGGGCATGTTCGCTGCCGAGGCTCCGCTCAGGTCCGGGGCGCTGCGGACAGCAGTCGCAGGCGAGACCGCCGCCGAGCGAGGAACATAGATGTAGAAGCGATCCTGCGGGTTGAGACTCTCGGGACCCGGGACCGTGACCCCATCAGCGATCTGGTAGTTTTGCCTGAGGGCTTCTCGGGCGGGCGGAGTCAAGTACATGTTAAGCATCTGCGGGTTGCGCTCCTTGCCAAGGTCAAAGTCGAGGACGACGGCTGCGAACCAGTGTTCACGGATTCGCGCAAGCAGGTACTGATCGGAAACGACCCCGTGCCGCGCAAGAAGCTCGGTTTGGAAGAGATCGGCGAAAGGCGTATCGAAACCCGCTTGAACCAAATCGCCCCCGCGAAAACCGAGAACCCGCGCATGAGGACGAATGTTGTGCCTGAAGAAGCTTTGAACAGCTCCGTACTGCAGCGTATCGGCCGGTTTGGGTGCGGGAGGCGTGTACCATTGGCCCGCAATAAGCGCGATGCCGAGTAACACGACTACCTCGCAAGCGCCGCGCCGCCGTGAAATCCTGCTCATCAAAAGTGCAGGTACCAAAATACTGATCAGAAGAATCGATTCATAAAAGTACTGAACGAAAGCCGACTCCTTTCCAATCGTTATCAACCCCAAGACGACCGCGGCGACGAAATAGTACCCAAGCATTCTGTTCGGATGGGTGCGCAAGTATTCCAAGCCGAGCAAAACAGGAGCGGCAAAAATGAACGTAAAAGCCAAAAGTCCCAACTCAAACTGATGCCAGGAAAAAAGCGTGCCTTGGTAAAGTAGGAAATGACGCCAAAACTCTTGCCCGCGAAACACGAAGAACTGAAAGAATGCAAACGCTCCAAGAAGAGCCGCGCCCAGCATTCCGGCAAACTGCGCCGCTCGAACAAACCTCTTTTCCGCTAGCAGATACGCGAACACCGCCAACGGTCCGGCGATAAACTGCGGCTTATAGTAGAAGCCCAGTGCCATGAGGGGCACCGCAAGCAAAATCGCCGGCGTATCTTTAAATCTGTACGCGACGAGAAAACCGAAAAAACAAAGGAACAACGCCACGCTATCCGAAAGCCCTGAAACACCGTGGAACGTAACGATCCCGTAGGAAAGAAAGACGAGAGGACTCAGGCCGGCGGCCAACCAGTTCCCAGTGAGCCACCATGCCAATAGTCCGCATCCTGCCGCACAGCCCAGAATCGCAAACGCCGAAAGCAGACGAAGAGGATAATAGGATGGATCGCCTGGATTGATTAGCCGAGAACCGAGCAGGAAATAGAGCGGTCCGTAGGTGGCCCCCGCAAAGCCCTCTGCGCTTGGTGCGGCATAAATCGGAACGCGCTCCGCCAACCGCGCAGTTTCCGCGAGTGCGCAACCTTCGTAGCTTTCCTCGCCGGGGTAGCTGATCCTCGCAGGCCAAGACGAAACATTGCGCACGGCAAAGAAGCCAGCGAGCAAAAAAGCGCTTAGGGCGTACAGGAAAGACGCGCGAAACACGTTACGCCAGCCTGCAATCACTTGCTTAGGCCTTCTCGCCCCAAATTACGATGTTCCACGCCAGCCATCGAAGAACGGGAATTTGCGTCAATACCCGGTCCGCAGCACGGAGCGGCTTCCACCACCAGAGGTCGTCCGACCGCTCTCGCAAAATTCGCTTCCAATAGCGATCCTCATTCGGGTGGACTCGATCCTTCAGATAATACTTTCCAAAAAGCAACAGCGCGGAAATCCAGAATTCCCTGTGCCCCACGTGACGAAAATATTTCCGGGCACATTTCAGATCCGCCCTGGTCAGCGGGGATTCGTCCGGGGTTCGCACCTCGGTCGCCATGCGGCGATAGACGTTTATCACCGGGTTATAGGCAAGCGGGTCGTAGGAAAAGAATCGTCCGCCCGGTTTTAGCGCGCGGCTCATTTCCTCGAAAAGCCTCGCGCGGTCCTGAACGTGATGAATCGTGTTCGCGATGTAGATTAAGTCGTACGATTCCGCCGGCACGCCAAGATTTTCCGCGCCCGCTACGATCCCTTCAATGTCGACGCCGTATTTCTTCCCCAACGCCAGCGCCGTCTCAACCATCCCCGGCGACACATCCACAGTCGTCACGCGCGCGCCCTTCAGGGCAAAGTACACCGACGATTCACCCAGGCCCGCTCCGATGTCGAGCAATCTTTTCCCCTGAAGCGACCCCATTCGGCTCAGGATGAATTGATTCTCCATCGCCGTCGGCGCCTCGAAGCACTCGTGCACAAGGACATCCTCGATTCGAGTGCTGCTCGCCCACTGGTCGTGAAAATCCGCTTCGCGTTGCTGGGTGACGAGGTCCGTTGTCATGCCGTTAGCTCTTGAGCGCGGTGATGCGCGGCCGCCGCTGTTGCGGACTCCTGGCCTCGCGCGCCTCAAAGCCGATCCGTTCCCGCAAAACATAAAGGGGCCGCCGCTTCGATTCTCCGTAAGTCCGACCCACATATTCGCCAATGATTCCAAGGCAAATCAGCTGTACGCCGCCGATGAAGAGAACGGCGATCAGTATGCTCGTCCAACCTTTGACTAGTCCGTGCACACCCAAGAGTCGCTCGATCACGGCGATGACGATGCCCCCGATGGCAAGGCCCGACGCCGCAAAACCCGTCCAGGTGGCAACCCTCAAAGGAAGCACCGAGAAGGAAAAAATGCCGTCCATCGCAAACCGCAGCATCTTGAGAAACGAAAACTTGGTGACTCCCGCGGTCCGCGCCTCGCGGTGATACGAAATCCCGATTTGCGAGAATCCTAGCCAGCTCACCATCCCGCGCACGAACCGGTCACGTTCGGGCATTTCCAAAAGCGCGTTCACCACGCGCCGGTCCATCAACCGGAAGTCGCCCGTGTCCACAGGTATCCGGGTGTCTGAGAGCTGCGCGATGCACCGATAAAAGGCCTTCGCTGTCCAGAGCTTGAACGCGGTCTCGCCTTCCCGGTCCGCACGAACTCCGTAGACCACATCGTAGCCGTCCATCCATTTCTGTATGAATTCGAGGATCACTTCCGGCGGATCTTGCAGATCGGCGTCGATCACTACCACCGCGTCGCCGGAGGCGTGCTCCAATCCCGCAGTAATTGCCATCTGATGCCCGAAATTGCGCGAGAACCGGATCATGCGAATGCGCTCGTCCGATTGTTGCAACTGGCGAAGTAACTCCGGCGTGGAATCCGAACTCCCGTCATCCACATAAATGATTTCAAAGTCTAGAGGCGCCTGCTCGAGCACGGCCGCGAGCCGGCAGTTTGTGTCGCGGACGCTTTCTTCTTCGTTGAAGCACGGCACTACTATGGAGAGGAGCAGTCGGCCGTCACCCGAGCCAGCCTGCGTCGGAGAAAACGTTATTCGTGGCTTTTTCGGGAATTCCTGATTCATGTTCACTCCCCGCCTGCCGCAAGTTTTGCTGCAGGGGTCTGCCGCCTGATAAACAGCACGCTGAGATGGTCCGAGTAGACTTTCTGCCAATCAGGAAGGGCGGCCAGAACGGTCGCCAACGGCGCATTGCGATTCAGAAGGCATGCCTGGATGCCGTAATTTCGAAGCACAGTTAGTGCGCCGGGCTGCAGCGCCGCGATATGGAGATAATCGGAAAGCACTCCGCCCCGCTCATAGATTTCACTGCGGCCGTCGATGAAGACCTTTTGGCCGGACCACACCAAGTAGCCGCCAAAACCGTAGTCATCGAACATCGGGCCAGGAGCCGGATGCTGCTGCAGATATTTCACGGCATCCACCGGAAAATTGTCCGCAACTTTCTTATCGAGAAAGCTCCCCGAAGGAGCGTAATGCCACATAAGCACGACCACTCCAACCATCAGAACGGCGTTTAGCGCGTACTTGTCGATCTTCTTGTCGTAGCGCGGCAGCCAGCGCGCAAACACCACCGCCAGAAGCGGAGCGCAAAATGGCACGAAGAGCAGGATAAACCGCACGTGAAGACACGCCATCACCACGCCGCCAAGAAATAGAACCAGCTCCTCCACTCGCCACTTCAAATCGAAAATCATTTGCACGATGAAGAAGCCCAGCACCAGCCCCAGAAATATTTTCCCGCCCGCCAGGTTGAACGGCATGGGCAGCCACTCAAGTATGTGTCCTACGCTGACGGGAATTGTGGAAGCCACTTGGAAAGGAAAAACGGCGAGCTCCGTTCCATACGGTGTGATCGGAAGAACGGCGAGGCAAAGAAGAAATACCAATTCGAGGCGAATGCGCTGCTTTGCAGTCCATTGCTTCGCTTCGATGGCGCCCATCCGAAATCCCTTCAATCCGCACGCCAAATAAACAAAGATCACTCCCAGCCCGATGATGAAGGAGCCATGCGTATTGACCCAAACGAGAAGCAACGGCGGCAGAAACCAAATCGGCCACTGTTTTCCCTGGCGGAAAAGTTCCAGCGCAGTCAGCGTGAGGATGAGAAACAGATACCCTAGCATCTGCGACCGCATGGTGAACGACGGAGTTGCGAGCGTAACCAGAACCGCGGCGGCCAGGAATCCCGCCTTCGAATTCCCCGAGCGAACGCTTGCGAACACGTACAGCGCGATCATCACCGCGCTGCCCAAAATTATCAGCAAGGCGTCCAGCCCGCGTACTCCCCACAATTTCGCCACAGCCCCCATCAGCACGTCTCCCAGCCACTCGAAAGCGATCCACGGTTGCCCGTGCACCGTAAACGAGTACGGGTCCACGGTCGGCCAACGATGCGTGGCCAGAATGGTCTGGCCTGTCGTGATGTGCCACCACATGTCTGGGTCGACCGTGAACAGCCTGCCCGCGTAGAAAGTTGCGCCCACAAGGAACGTTCCGAGCATGACCGGAAAAGAGAAAGCCCATTTCACCGCTTCCAGCGCGCGAGAAGAGGACGCAACCGAACGTGCCGGCGCTATCGCAGTTTCCGCAGCAGATGGTTCCGCACCCGGCGGAGGAAAACAAAGCCCTTCGCCACCCGCTCCCGGAATTGCTATGTTCTGTTCGCTCATCGGTTTAACTTCTGGTTTGGTCCCTTACCATCCGAGAAGTAGAAGCAACGGAATTGCCAAATCTCGGCCAACCACCTTCTAGTGCGCGATTATCATTTCGGAAGTGCTGGACATAGTTATGGAACTGCTGTGGACGAAGGGCATGAGAAAATTGAAGTTATAGCTCACTTTGACCTGAACCGTGCAACCGGGAGCGTTCGTGGTTGTGCTACAAGTGGTTGGACCACCTGAACCTGATGGGTTCCACGTCGGCGTCGTTACCAGGCAGGCCGAACCACCGCAATCGCTACCGCTGCTATCGATACTTGCGGCCTGCGCCAGCATCACCACATAGTTCTGAACATCCGCCGGTAACGCTGCGGCGCAACCACTAGTGCACGACGTGCAGCTGCCACTGGAGCACGAAATCGGGGCAGTGCAGCTGCCATCATCCGTGCAAGTCGATCCGTTCACGATGGCCCATCGCGCTGCTTGTCGCGCCGCGCCCGAAATGAAATGATAGGCATACAGAGCGCGCCCGAAGTCCACAACTCCCAGCATCATCGCCATGAGGAGCATGAAAACGAAAGCAAACTCGACGAGCGTGCTTCCTTTTTCCCGTTTGAGCTTTCGACGGAACGCCATCTCGCCTTCTTGGCGTGAATGCCGCAGATTGGCCGGTTGTGTCATAGCCTCAGTGCACCGCGCCACAGCTGATTTGCGCAGTTGCATCAACCTCCTGCAACTCGCACCGTGGACGTTCTTGATATGGTGATCGAATTCGAGACTCCCGGATAACTAAACAACGGAGTGAACGTCCCAGATGCAGTCACTGCTACCATCACCACCCAGTGGCCTCCACTTGTGCTACACGCTGCGATAGTCGTGGTGATGCTCGGGTTGCTTGTCGTGCTGCAAAGCGTCGTCTCGCTTGACAGCGTTCCTCCGTTATCACACGCGCACGAGGTCGAGGAAGTGATCGTGATCGTCCCATTCGACCCGGCGCTTTTCGTGCCACTACATGGCACGGTGGTGCTGCCTTGGAAATCGTAGCTGGCGGCATTACAAATGGAAGATGCATCCACTGACTGCGCGCCGCTTTGTGCCCCGTATGCAGCGCCTGCCCGCGCTGCGTTACCGACCAATATGCCGAAATACATGTAACGTCCTAGTTCGATGGTTCCAAGCAGCAGCAGAAGCAGCAGCGGCGTTACCACGGCCACCTCCAGCAGAGCTTGGCCCTGCTGTCGATTGAGAATTCTCAGGCCGCGACGAACGCAGTGCTCCCTTCCCTTCGCTGACCCGCGCCCTGTTTTCGTTCTCGCTTTCATAGGCTATTCCACCAAAACGGCGTCCGTAAGGATGGAAACACCCGGGGGTAGCCCGGCGCTGCCTTGCAGGTTGACCGTCGGGTCGCCGCTCAAAGCAAATGCGTCCGCAACCACAATGGCGACATTTACGCTGTTAGCGTGCCCGAAGAATGTCACTTCGGACTTCGGAAAATATAGCGCGCCGTCGAAAAAGCTGCCGTTATTACCCCCCAACGACGGGCCATTTGTGTCATTGGGATCTTGATACATCAGAATGCCGTCATATTGGGAAGCGCAAGCCGCGCAATTACTTGGGCTGGGCGCCGTTAAGTTCATCACTCCAGTGCCAGTACAGCTCCAAGTAGCTCCGCCCGTGAAATAGAACATTACCCCTGTTCCATTTATGCTCGCGTTTCCAGTACAGTTCACGCCAACGGTGCTAGTGTTGTTAATTACGTAGACGCCGGGGTTAAACGTCACCGTACCGTTTCCCCTAATCGTGATGGAACTATAAGTCCCCGGGCTAACTGTGTCGCCACTATTCATGGTCTTCGCGCTTCCTGCACCGCACGGGGAGCACGGAGGGGTGAGGCTAGCCAGCGGGTTCCCAGTAGCGGGCGCGCTATACGCGGGACAATCAGTCGAAGATTGATCGGCGCATGTTACTTCTTTTCCCGTCTTGCCGCAGCCGCTCCCGCTGCAGCCTCCCGACACGCCGAAGGTACCGGCATTAACAGTTAGGGACCCTCCGGTAGGATCGTAGTTCCCATTGTCATTGATTCCGCAAGTCGGCGCATTCAGGGTCGCGTTTCCAGTGACGCTGACACCCTCAATGCTGCTCGATGGTGGACCTAACGTGTACAAGCAGCCACCGCCACTGCTGTTCCCGCTCACGTTCGTAGCCACCGCGCGCGCCGTCACCACCTGCTTGGTAACGCCAAAAATCTTCATGAAATAGGTTTCGTGCACTTCAGACACGTACGCTTCGACGTATTTTGGATTGCCCGCATGGGGCCCCGTTCTCGGTCCTGTAGCCGGATCGCTGATCTGGACGCATACGGTCCCAGCCGCAGCGCCAGACGCTGTACAGGTGCTCAGCGTCCCGCCAGCGTTGTCTGTAAAGCCGTTTGCGGCCGAGGCGCTTTGCCCGCCAGTTATCACGCCGCCGCTCGTGGAGGCGAGATTGTTTGCCCCAGCAAGCGCAGCGGCGTCCGC
>CAWGJZ010000006.1:0-17998 GCA_963823145.1 uncultured Acidobacteriota bacterium | reverse complement strand
CTTTGATGAAGAATTGACGACCCGATTCGGATCGGCAAAAATTCGATAGTTTTTTCGAATTCGACCGCTCGTCCCGCCTTGAAGTTTTCGCATGCAACCATTAGACTTATATCTTGCACAAAGAAAGCGGAGCAGCCTGACGATGCTTCTGTCGCGTGATTTTGTCGGCTACATGGCCAAGGAAGTGGTGAAACGCCTGGTGGCCGGCAAAATGATCGAAACAAAAGACGCCGAAAGCCTGGCGCAACAAGTCCGGCAAGTGATGGCCGACGAGGTAACGGTTGAAGACCGGCTGAGCGAGGAAGCGCGCGAGATTTTGGCCCGCTACTCGGAGGAAATGCGACGCACGGGCGTCTCCTATCAGGACATGTACAAGAAGGTTAAAAGCCAGCTGGCCCGCGAAAGGAAGCTTATCCTCCGATGAGCCGGGCCGCGCGATGCGACTAAGCCGCGAAAAAACGGTGCGCATTTCTCATCGCGTCATCGATTTTCTAGTGGCAAGTCCCGCCGTGGATTTCGTCGAAGATCGCGACACCATCCGCCAGGAAATCGTCACGATTCTTACTTCGCTGCTGAAAGTTGAAGAGCAAATCGATACCGAAGCACGCGCGAAGATTAGCTCGCAGAAAAAGGAAATCCTGGAAGGCAGCGAGGAATGGGACATCCTCTACCGGAAATACTACGGAGAAGGACTCAAAAGGCTGGGGGTCGCTGAAGTCCACGCCCGTGGATAAGACAGTTCAGAGTTGAGTGTCGGGAAGAGGAACCGCAGTCTACTGAATCTACCTCCGTTAGGAAGCATCCAGCTTTCAACACGAAACTCTCGGCTCTCAACTCAAAACCGCAATTTTTACGGCTGTTGCGGTTGCTGCTGTTGTGGCTGTGGCTGTTGTGGCTGTGGTTGTTGCTGCTGTTGATCGTCGGGCCGCCGCTGGAGCGTGGGCCGGTCGCTGTCATCCTGGCTCTGATCCGGCGACGCAGTGGTGTTGCCTCCGCCGTTGCCGCCCATGTCGGGCGGCTGCGTATTCCCGCCTTTATTCTGATTGGTACGCTTGCGCAAGGTGGGCCTGTTGGGATTGTTGTTCTTCACCTTCACATTCGCTTCGATCAGTTGCAACCTGTGTTTCACCGTGTCGAATTCGGATGTTGTCACGATGTACTGATCGCGTGCTGGCAGAATCGTAGCAATCTCTTTCTGAATCGCTTCGATACGGTCCGGCGTCGGCGGATGCGTGGAGAAAACCTTGGGGATCGTGCCAGGTTCCTTTTTTTCGTCGGTTTCCACCTTCTCAAAGAAGGAGACCAGCGCGTTCGGATCGTAACCGGCTTTGTACATGTATTGTATGCCCAGATAATCCGCCTCGCGTTCTTCGTCGCGCGAGAATTTCAGGAAGGTGAGTGGTATCGCGAAATTCATTCCCTGATAGATAGCGTAGCCCGCCCAAGTATACGGAATGAAGATCATCGCCGGGATCGAAGCGAGGTTCACAATCTCGCCTTTGGTAGCTTGCTTGGTGCCGTGCCGCGCGCAGACGTGCGCGATTTCGTGCGCCATTACGCCCGCCAGCTCCGATTCCTCGTCCGCATGCAGGATCAAACCGCTATTCACGTAGAAGAATCCGCCGGGCAGCGCGAACGCGTTGACCACGTCCGAATCGATCACCTTGATCGTGAACGGCACGCGCGCGTCGGAATTTCGCACCAGGTTTTGGCCCACGCGGTTCACGTATTCGGTGACCACAGGGTCGGTGATGAATTTCGCGCTCTTATCCACTTCTTGCGCAAGTTGCTTGCCTAGCGCGATTTCGCGCTCGAGCGAGTAGAAGTCCAGGCCCTTGCCCACGCTGCGATCTCCAATCGCGTTTACGTCGGCTTCGCTGCCGGCCTTCACTTTAGGATTCTCAGTCTGGGGCACCGGCGGTTCGGCGGGCGGCTGCGCGTCCGGTTGGTTGCCCTGCGTCTGCGGAGCGGTCGGCGGCTGAGTGGTCGGAGGCGTTTGCGGCGCAGGCGCAGGATTCTGCTGGTTCTGCGGCGCGGCAGTGGCAACCGGAATGATTACCAGCAAACTTGCGAGAATTGCCGCCAGCCATTGCGCAGGATAGGATTTGCTCATTGCTACCTCCGGAAGGAACCTGCCCCGCATTATACACTTCTCGCGGGACTCCTCGCGCTTACAGCCGATAGGATGGCAGGACCGTGAAAATGGTTACTCGCGGCGCTTCCAGCGGGCAATCGTTTGCCGGGAGAGGCCGCCTTCAGGCGTCTTCAAGTTTAGCGGATCTGCTGCTTCAACCGCTCGATCTCCGCGCGCAGACGCGAAATCCGGCTGGCAACAGATATCTCGTATCCAAAAAAGATAGCCCATACGACGATCCAAGCGGTAAACAGGAAATGAAAATCTTTCATATTGAGTCCTTTGCAGAAGACGCGATCAACGCAGATTCGGAGCCGGCATCGCGAGCATCGGCGGCCACGCGCAATTCGTCGAATTCATGGCGCAGACGTTCGAGCCGGTAGCGATCGACCAAAGCGATGATTGCGACGAACAACATCGCAACGATACAGACCACGAGCACCTTGCCCATGGTTGGATTGAGGCCCGCGTTCGGGCCGCCAAAAATTACAGGCGCAGGATGCTGCCCCCGCGGCCAGAGCCGGTTCGCCGCGTAGACCAGCGGTGCATCGAGGAAAGCGAAGATGCCGAAGACCGCCGAGAGCGTGGCGCGCCGCTGCGGTTCCTCGACCAAGCCGCGCAGCAGCAGATAAGAAATGTAGAGCAGCCACAGGATAAACGCGGTCGTCAATCGCGCATCCCACGCCCACCAAATCCCCCAGGCCGGCTTGCCCCAAAGCACGCCCGTGGCAAGACCCGCCGTGCAACTCACCACGCCCACTTCAACCGCGGAGACTCCCAGCCAATCCCATTTAGGCTTGCGTGTAACCAGCCAGGCGACGTTGGCGACCAGAGCGACGGAAAGCGCCGCGAACATAGCCATCCAGCACCCGAGATGGAAATAAAATATTCGCTGAATCTGGTGCATGGTGGCTTCGTCCGGCGCAATGAAAAGCGCCGCATAGCCCCCGAAAAAGATCAGCGCGGCGGCAACGGCTCTGGCTATCACACGGCCTTTCATCGGGAAGCCTTCACCTTGGTTCATTCCTCCAGCAGAAAATCGCACAGCAGCCAGGAAGCGGTAAGAAACACGATATCAAATCCGGCCAGGAATGCGAACCCGGCGGGGTCGAGCGCGGGCTGCTCGGCAAAAAGCGACGCGGTGGCTTCCACCGCGGCGATCAGCAGCGGCACCAGAATCGGAAGCAGCAGCAGGGGCAGAAGCAATTCGCGCATGCGCGCGTGCGCCGCGATTGCGGAAAAAACCGTGCCGGTTATCACCAGGCCAAGCGTCCCGAGCACAAAAACGAGAATCAGGCGCCCCACAATTCCGGCCAGCGACACATTGTAGAGGACGGCAAAAACGGGAACGAGAATCACTTCCGCCGCCAACAAAAATAAAAGATTCGCCAGCATCTTGCCGAGCAAAATCGCGAACGGCGAGATGGGCGCCATGCGCAGCGCATCGAGCGTCTGATTGGCTTGCTCGCGGCCGAATGAAGGATGCAGCATCAGCGATCCCGCAAAAAGAAATGCGATCCAGAGCAAGCCAGGCCCGTAGCGGCGCGATTCGCCCGCGGTTGGATCGAAAGCAAAGCTGAAGAGCACCACCACGATCAGCGCGAAAACAATCGTGGCGTTCAGCAACTCTCGCGTGCGGAATTCCAGACGCAATTCCTTCGCGAGCAGAATGGCGGCGGCGCGCGCGGTGGTCATATCAAATGTCCGCGCGGACGGAGGCGAGCAGCGGGCGCGGATCGCCGCCTCTGCCGCTATCGCGTTCGACGCGGCCGCCAGCAAGCGCAACGGCGCGCGTGGCGAGATCGAGCGATTCATTGCGCGCATGCGTGCTCATTACCACCGTGGCGCCGCTATCGCGAAGCCGCGCAAGCGTGCTGGCGAGCCAGTCGAGGCCTTGACGGTCCAGCCCGGCGGCAGGCTCATCGAGCAACAGCATGCGAGGACGATGCAGCAGCGCGCGCGCGATAGCCAGCCGCTGGCGCATGCCGCGCGAAAAAGTGCGCACCAAGCTGGTTGCTCGCGATGCAAGCCCACAGGATTCCAGCGACGCAGCAACGCGTGCGGGAGCGTCGCCGATGCTGTACAGCCCCGCGAAGAAATCCAGATTTTCTCTGGCGGTAAGCTCGTCGTACAACAGCGTGCTATGCCCGACCATGCCGGTCAGAAATTTCGGTGAATTCCCGGCTGCGATGCCGGGGAAAAGCACGCGGCCGCTGGTTGGCGTGGCCAGAAGCGCCGCGATGCGCAACAACGTGGTTTTTCCCGCGCCGTTGGGGCCAAGCAACGCGACAAATTCACCGGGCTGAATTTCGAGCGATACGCCGCGAAGCGCAAAGAAAGCACCGAAACGCTTTTCGACGCGCTCGAAGGAAATTCCGAGGGCAGCAGCAGGAATCGTGGAAGCGGATAGCGGAGCCACGGATTCAGAAACGGCGCCGGACAAATGATTCAGCCTTTCACCAAATCGCGCAGCGTTTTCTGCACGCGATCGCGCTCGCGGACGTAATCGTCTTCGGCAATGGTGCCGGCTTCGCGGCGCAGCTCAAGGCGAAACAGCGTGTCTTTCAATTGATCGAGGCTGCTGCGAACTTCCTGGTCCACGTTCGAGGGGGATTTCCCGGTTCCCGTCGCGGGAGGCGCGGCCACAGCGGGCGGAGGAGGCAGGGCCATTTCGTTCGGCGCTCCCGCCGCCGCTGGTTCCGGTTGACGTAGCACGTAGATCAAGCCGAGCGCAAAGAGAGCCGCAAAACCGCCCACAAGAATCCATTTCAGACTGTCGAGACGAGCGGGAAATGTGGTGACGCTGGCGACCGGAGTCTCCTCTCCCGAATCGGCGTGTGAATTGACCGAAGGATTCTGCGAGTCGTCGGCGTTGGCCGCATTTGTCGAGCCGCCATTATCCGGCGCGGGCGGCGGAGCCGTGCCGGAGACGCTTACGGAGATGGGAGTTTTCGCGGCCACGGATTCGCGCATGTAAACGCTAAATCCCTGGGCCTCTCCACCGGGAGTGAAACCCGCGCCGGTGAAATGCACCGAGGGCGGCGCGAAGACCGCCAGGCGATCGGCCGAATAATACGACATGAAGCGAAGATTTGCCTGATCGGCCGGATAGGGCAGGTGGTACGAAATGCGCACCACGCTATCGCCCGGGCGAAATGGAAAGTCGATCGCCTGCTTGTTGTTTCCTTGGTCCACAGGAGTCTGCACCACCGGCATGCCGGAGGTGCCTACAACGGATACGTCGGTTAGCTGCGCCCCTTCCGGAAGCGCGAACGAGAAAGAACCGTTGGGGCGGTAGTACGCAACCGGAGGCTGGGTCTTGTTGGAAACGTTGTATTCCTCGCCGACGACCAGAGTGGAACCGCTTGGCTGCAGGATGATGGCGTGAGCCGTTACCGAAAATGCGCTGGCTTTATCGGTTGGCTCGAATACTTGCACGTCAACCGTGGATTTGCCGGGCGTGGCCGGCTCGTGATAGTTCACACCGCGATACACGGCGCGGATCAGCATGGGTCCGGCGCCGAGCGCGGGATTATCGAAACTGTAGTGGCCCTCGGCATCGGTTTTCGTGGTCGCGATTGGCTTCATCGTGCCCTGCAGCTGGATGAGGATCACGTCCACACCAGCCGCAGGCTTGCCGGTGGTGCCGTTCGTAACCGTGCCGGTAACGGTTCCCGCGAAAACGGGCGCGGCGAGAGAAAAAAACAGCGCGGCGAACGCAAGCCATCCGATCGCGCGGCGTGCGGCGGCAATCATGGGCGCGGACCTTTGGCGGACGCGGCCTGGCGCGTGGCGGGCGTGGGCGCACCGCCCGTTAGAATATCCATGTCGGCAAGAACACGGGCGGCTTCGATTTCGAGCGATGCTTTGATTTCATCGTAATCCTTTTCCGAAAATTTTCCGGCGCGATGCTCAAAGCGAAGATCGCGGAGGTTTTCGTAAATCGCGTCGCGCCGCTCCATCAGTTGGTCGAGCTTGGTCCGATGAGGAGCCGAGTCCGAAGGTTCCCAGCGAACACCGAAAATAAAAACCATCAGTGCGAGAGCCAGGAGGATACAGGCGACCGCAATATCGAGATTACTCAATTTCGTTCTCTCCGCTCTCGCGGCGAGCGCGTTCGAGCAAGCCTGGCGCAAGGTTGGGACCGTCGGCGGGCGCGAGGATCGACCGGTGGCGCCAGCGCCGCAAAACCTCCCAGATAAGGAAGAATGCCAGCAGCGGCGCCGCAATTGGCAGGATCCACACCAGCCAGTTGAAGCCCTTTCGCGGGGGCTCCGTGAGAACCTGCTCGCCGTATTCCTGGACGAACGACTGCAGGATCAGGCTGTCCGAATCGCCTCGATCAACGCGCTCATCCAGCTCCTTTAACATGGCGTGCGAGTAGGTACAGCCCACGTGGTTGCAGGCTGTGAGAACCTGGTTGCAGCCGCACACACACTTCAATTGTGCGCCGAGGGCCTTGGCGCGATCGGTTTGCTGGGCATGGGTGGCGAGGGGAGCGGCCAACAGGAAAAGCGCGCAGCACAAGAGCGAGGGCGCGAGTTTTCGCCAGCAAGAAATAGTGATTTGCATGGTACCTTCCGGCATCTATCCAAAACCATTTTAGCGCGGAGCGCAAGCGGAGTGGCTGTAAAGATGCCCGGCGACTAGAATCCCTGACTCGGAGATATCCGCCCTTCGTGCGCTTCCTCTTCGCCATTGCGAGTCCCATTGACCAAAAGGGCATTTAAGGGACCGGGTGCTTGCGAGCACCGTTTCGCAATGATAGCTTTGACAGTCTCAACCCAGGCGGGCTTCAGCCGGATTCAAAACCGCATTCAGGCACCGGGTTCCCGTGACGCCCCGCTGCGTAGGAGTCTCTTTTGGCAGGATGGAACGTTAACGATCGCAAGATTCCGCAAGGGCGCCTGGCGTTATTTTCCTACCTTTCGGTTACCTTGGTCATATTCCTTTTGGTGGGGTTCTGGAAGCTTCAAGTCGTCCAATCCTCGCACTATTCCGATTTGGCCGACCGCAATGGAATACGCTCGATCGCCATCATCGCGCCGCGCGGAGCGATGCTCGATCGCGATGGCCGCGTGCTCGTGGATAGCTATCCTTCGTTCAGCATTCTGCTGCTTCGCGACAATCCGAAGCTCATCGAAAAAGCGCTGCCGCAAATCGAAGACGGCCTGGGCATCTCGAATCAAGATCTACGGCAGCAACTGGACGCTGCAAAGAACGAGCCGAAGTTCTTGCCCGTCATCATCAAGCCCGCCGCCACCGAAGCGGACATCGCTTTCGTGGAATCGCATCGCGCCGATCTCCCCGTGCTTGACTTGATGATGGTGCAGCGGCGCCGCTATCCGCACGGCGAAATGCTTGCCAACACCATCGGCTACGTGGGCGAAGTTTCGCCGACAGATTTGGAAAAGAATCCCGACAAATACCGCCCCGGCGACATCGTTGGAAAAGCGGGCCTGGAAAAAGAATACAACGATCAAATCGTGGGAACGGACGGCATGCGCCGCGTGGTGGTGAATAGCGTCGGCAAGGTGATGCGAACGCTCGACAACGTGGACGCAATTCCCGGAAAACCAATCCAGCTCACAATCGACGAGGATCTGCAGCAGATCGCAGAGACGGATTTTGCGAATAAGGAAGGCGCCCTCGTCGCCATGGATGCGCACACCGGCGAAGTGCTGGCGATGGTCAGCCGGCCCACGTTTGATCCCAACGATTTCGCCGTGCGAATTCCGAACAAGGAATGGGCCGAACTTAATACTGACCCGAAAACGCCCCTTATCAATCGCGCGATTCAGGCCCAGCTCGCCCCCGGTTCCGTTTTCAAAGTCGTGATGGCGACGGCCATGCTCGAATCGAAGGCTTTGCCCGCGAATTACACGGTGTACTGCCCCGGTTACGCCACTTTCTACGGCCGCCTGTTCCATTGCGATCACGCCCACGGCAGCGTGGATCTCCACAAAGGAATCGTGGCTTCCTGCGACGTGTATTTCTACAACGTTGGCAAGATTCTCGGAATTGACCGCATCGATCATTACGCCACCGGCCTGGGTCTGGGCCGCCGCACGGGTATCGATCTTCCGGGAGAAGAGCCCGGCTTGGTTCCGTCGGAAGCTTGGGTAGAACGCGTGGGTCACCACAAATGGTATCCCGGCTCCACAATTTCGGTTTCCATCGGACAGGGCGCCGTGATGGCCACGCCCATTCAGCTCGCTCGCATGGTCGCGGCCGTGGCCAGCGCTGGCATGTTGATACCGCCGCACCTCGTGAAAAATGCCACCGGCCTGAAATCGGAGACCTTCCCGCTTTCCGATGATACAGTCCAGCAGGTAACGGACGGTATGTGGGGCGTGGTGAACGAACCTGATGGCACTACTTCCGGGTTGGTCAAGTTGCAGAACGTCGACTTTTCCGGCAAGACCGGCACCGCTCAAGTAGAAAGTTACGACCTGCAGAAGAAGCTCGGAAAAAAGTTGAAGGAAAACGGATGGTTCGTCGGCTACGCGCCCCGCCGTAATCCGGATATCGTGGTGGCAGCCCTCGTTCAGGCGGGAGGATGGGGCAGCACTTCGGCCGCGCCGATCGTGCGCGACGTCGTAAAAGCTTATTACGACAAGAAGAATGGGCATCTGCCCGCGCCGCCGAGCACCGCCGAGGTGATCCGGCCGAGCGGGATGAAACCTGTGGCTGAGAATTCGGGAGCCGCACGCCCGTGAAAAATCGCCCGCACGTTCAGGATTTCGATTGGATTTTGCTCGCCATCGTGGGAGCAATCAGCGGCCTGGGTGTGCTGGAAATTTATTCCTCCACGCATGCCAGCGCCATGGCGGGCATGCAGTGGAAGCAGTTGATCTGGATCGGTGTCGGGATTGCCGGCATGTTCCTGATATCCCGCGTCGACTATCACTCGCTGATGGATCAAGCGCCCGCGCTCTACCTTGTGGGAGTTGCAGGTCTTCTGGTCGTCCTCGTACTCGGTTATTCGCGCCTGGGGGCGAAGCGCTGGATCTCCCTCGGCGGATTGGTTAATTTGCAGGTGTCTGAGATAATGAAGTTGATTATAATCATCGTGCTGGCCCGTTACTTTGCGGAAGTACACACCGACCGCCTCACGCTGACGGACTTGGCGAAGATTAGCGCGTTGACGCTTATTCCAGTGGTCTTGATTTTGAAGCAGCCCGACCTGGGAACGGCATTGGTGCTGACGCCGGTTGCGATAATAGGTGCCTTCTTCGCGGGCATCGAGTGGAAACATGCGGCGGTGGGCCTGCTTGTTCTTGCATTGCTGGTTCCGCTGGGCTGGAACATGCGGCGTCATCTGAAGCCGTACCAGCAGCAGCGTATTCAGACGTTCCTGCACCCGGAGCAAGATCAGCGGGGCGCGGGCTATCAGATTTTACAGTCGGAAATCGCGGTGGGTTCCGGCGGCTTCTGGGGCAAGGGATTCGGCAAAGGTAGTCAGAACCAACTCGGCTTCGTGCCGGTGCGGTATTCGGATTTCATCCTCGCCGCGCTGGCCGAGGAGCAAGGTTTCATTGGCGTTTGCGTGGTTTTGCTGTTGTACTTGGGCCTGATTTTGCGGCTGGTGGACAACGCGCAAAAGGCCAAGGATCGAGCCGGGATGTACGTCGTGATGGGTGTCACGGCGATTCTCGGTTTTCACGTTCTAGTCAATGCAGCCATGGTGATCGGAGATGTGCCGGTGACTGGTATTCCTCTGCCGCTGATGAGCTACGGAGGATCGGCAACCGCTTTTGTGTTTTTGGCTTTGGGACTGGTGATGAATGTCCGCATGCGGCGATTTGTCAACTGAGTCCCGCGAGTAAGTTGTGAAGTTTTTTAGTGACCGCGCTCCGGAAACCGGAGCCCGGCGTTTTCTAAGTTTTGAATTGAGGAACGCATCGGGTGAGGAAAGCAATCCAGCCACATTACAGATCTTTCCTGATTGGCCCGCCGTGGCAGGAGAAATGCATCACCAACTTACGCCACATCGCCGCCGACGCGCGCGCATTTTTGCGCCGCCGCATCCGCATGCTCCCTGAGGAGTTTTCAAATGTCGAAGGAAATGGTTATTTCCGCGAACCCGCACGAGACGCGGGTAGCGATTCTGGAAGAAGGACAGCTTTGTGAGTATTACGTTGAAAGGGAAAAAGAATTCGCGTTAGTTGGAAGCATTTACAAAGGGCGTGTGACGCGCGTGCTGCCAGGCATGCAATCGTCCTTTGTGGATATCGGGCTGGATAGCGACGCCTTCCTGTACGTCACCGACTTTCTTGAGGGGATCGAGGAACTCGACGAGCACGTCGAGACGGCGGCCGGGGAAAAGATTGCGCCGCCGATGGACCAACCCGGGCCGCCGAGCGCGCTAGGTGAAACGGCAGAGCGTGCCACCGAAATTGCCGCTGGGGATGCGAGCTTTAGCGCGCCGGAGGGCGGCTCGCACGAGCCCGGAAATTTCCAGGAACCTGCACCGCCGATGCCGGCAGTGAATCCGCCTCCGGCGCTCAATACCGCGCAGCCGGACCGTCCGCGCTATGAAAGTCGAAATCGGCAGGGACGTGACTTCGGCCAACGCGGCGGCAGGCGCGGGGGACGTTTTAACCGCGGTGGACGCGGCGGCAGTGGTCGCTATGGACGCGAGCTGCCGCAGTCAAAATACGCGTCACCCAGAGCTTATGAAGATCGCCCGGGCGAGGCCGGTGATACCCCTGAGGGGCATGTTTCAGTGATCTTGCCTGGAGAATCTCTCGCCAGATACAAGGACAAGCCTGCTTCGGAGAATCCCCCAGCGGCAGGGGCCGAGCCGACCCACTCCGCGGCGGATGAAGGAATGGGCCGGTCACCTATTTTGGCGGAATCCGCTGAATCGGTGACGGAGACGGCCGCCACATCCAGCGCTTCGGAGTTCCGTCCTGTAGGCCACGAGAATGCGCGGCCTGCATATCCGCCGCCGTCGTCTTCAGGGTTGGAGCCGCTGCCTGGCGAGACCCTTGCAAAGTGGAAGCAGCAGGCGCCTGAAACCCCGGAACCGAGCGAATCAGAACCGATGGGTGCTTCGGCGTTCCATGAAGAGAGAGAACTTGAGCTGCAATCAGAACCCGAAATGGCGGATCTTCTGCACCCTGACGAACTGCACGAGGTGCAGCAGGTGGGCCTGAGTGACGACGAGGCCGCATCTCTCGCAGAGCACGTCGCCGAAGCGCAAAGCGAACAGGCGGAGCGCGAAGCTGAGGTCCGGGGCTTTGCAGCCGAGGCCCCGGTCGAAAGCTCAAACGAACTGGCCGGAACCGAAACCGACGATGCTGAAATTGAAGCAGAATCGGAAACCGAAGCCGAAGCCGAGGAAGTCGAACTCGAGCAGGAGGAAGCGGACGCCGAAGCCGAGGGGATGATGGCGCCAACCGCAGAGATGGGCAATGAAGCGGAACACGAATTAGCGGTGCCGCCGGAAGCGATTGCACCGGAGAGCATCTCGCCAGCTATTCTGGAAAATTCGCAGCCGCAGAGCCAGCAGCCGTGGAAGGCACGCATACGCGACGATTTCAAGGCGCGCATGCAGCATCCGGCGCGCCGAGGCGGGCGCGATCGAGGCCGCCGCGATGACCGCAGCCGGCGTCCCCAACGAGGTCACGGCGGACATAGCGGGCATTCCCGTCCGCAAGCGCGACGCCCGCAACTGATCGCCGATCTGCTGAAGCAGGGCCAGGAAATTATCGTCCAAATCGCGAAAGAGCCGCTGGGCAAGAAGGGCGCGCGCATTACCAGCCACGTTGCTCTGCCCGGGAGATTCCTGGTGTACATGCCGACGCTCGATCACACAGGCGTTTCCCGGAAAATCGCTTCGCCGGAAGACCGGGCGCGCTTGCGGCATCTGGTGAACGACGCGAAGGGCAGCGCGGGCGGAGGCTTCATCGTCCGCACCGCCGCTGGAAGCGCCGCGCCGGAAGAAGTTCGCGCCGACGTGGAATTTCTGACGCGCACATGGTCGGAAATCAAGGCGCGCTCCGAGCAGCGCAAGGCTCCGTCGCTGCTGCACCGCGACCTTAATCTGGTGGAGCGCATGCTTCGCGACCACATGAGCTCCGACTACACGGCGATTTGGGTGGATTCGGAGGAGGAGTACACCAAGGTCGTCGATTTCATGAGCCGCTTTCAGCCGGCGCTGGTGAGTCGCGTGAAGCTTTACACCAAGGAAACGCCGGTCTACGAGGAATTCGGCATCCAGCAGGAGATTGATAAGGGACTGCGTCCGAAAGTTTGGCTGAAATCGGGCGGATACATCGTGATCAACCACACCGAAGCTCTGGTGGCGATCGATGTGAACACCGGCAAGTTCGTGGGCAAGGGATCGAACCGGCTGGAGGATACGATTGTTCGCACGAACCTGGAAGCGGTGAAGGAAATTGTCCGGCAGATGCGGCTGCGCGACCTGGGCGGCATCATCGTGATCGATTTCATCGACATGGAAGAGCGGCGCAATCGGGATAAAGTAATGGCCGCGCTCGAAGATGCGCTGCGCGCGGATCGAGCGCCGTCAAAGGTGCTGCGGTTCAACGAATTCGGCTTGGTGGCCATCACTCGCAAGCGCACCAAGCAGGCGCTGGAACGCACGCTCTGCCAGCCGTGTCCATATTGCACGGGTTCGGGCATGGTGAAATCCGTCCCGACGCTGTGCTACGAAATTCAGACCGAAGCGCGGAAAATGGCACCGGAGATGGAGTCGGGCAGCATTACGCTGCGCGTCCATCCCGAAATTGCCAAGGCGCTGAAGACGCGGGAGTCGTCGCTGATCGAGGAACTGGAGCGGTGGACCAGGAAGAGCGTGATCATTCAGGCCGATCCCACGCTGCACTGGGAACAGTATGACATTTATTGAAGCAGGCCCCTCATACGCCGATTCCGCCACCGTTGAGGATTGCGAATTACCGAAGTTGTGAGTATGCCCTGGAAGAGCGCATGAAACAGTCGATTGTTGAAAAACTGAGAGCAACACTGACGGACGGAATTAATAGCGAGTCCAAGGTTGTCTACCTCCTAGCCGAATCACGCAAATTGCTGGATGAGTGGGAGCAAACAGTACCCTTTGCGGTGAGGCTGTATATCAATTGGGCGCTTCACGTGGATCTCGACCACGACAACACGACCGCACAATTCTTAAAGCGAGTAGACAGCTACGTCGCAAGCTTTTTGGCGGGTAATAGCGACATAGTCCTAGAACACTCGATGCATAGAGAGTTCATCTTGTTCGATACCTTCAGGAATGAATTCAGAGCCTTTCTAATCCACTATGGCCTGCCCACCGACGTTTGCGACAAAGATTGGCGAGAATTTGTGAAGCACTATATCGGTGTTATCGAAGATGGTTCGCTTGCGTGTAAAGGTACCGGCCTGAGGCTGATCGATAAGGTGGTTTTCAGAAAGGGCGAGCGAGTGGAACCCGGCGCTATAATGCCCTTCAACCTCCTGTGGGACATTTTCAAAGGCAAGAATAAGATTATGACATTGGAAGTGAACGCTGTGAATTTGGCAAATGGTGAATTAATGCATTCCTTTTCTGTTCGGCTTGAGCCCGGCATTCCCAAGGCCGTTGTGATTCCATTTTGACCGAGTGGATGCCGGTTGCCCGCAGCGCTTGGCAATAAAAGGTCACGCCTCATTCCAGGGTTGAACCGCATTGGAAGCGTCAGCAGATCCCTCACACCGTCGCTAGCGACGCGAACGGGTTCGGGATGACCTATTCCGCCCAAGACAATTTGCAAAGCTCCGCCAGCTTTAACATCACTGTCGCGTGGTTTTTCAGTGTTTTGCTGTCGGTCATCACATATAACATCTGGTTCTTTTTTGAATAGGAAATCTCTGCTTTATCCAACAGCTCACTCGCTTGGCTGGAATATTTCTCTGAAAACCAAAAACCAATCTGACTTTTGTTGCCGCTTCTCTTATGAAGCCAAATGTAGTTATCACCGTTCACTGAAATTGTGATGTAGTACTTTACATAATTCAATTCCGCAGTCGGCAGTTCCTGTTTTATGATCTCCTGCAAGGTGTTCGCCGTTTCAAGAGTCCAAGCCGAATACTCGCGCCAATATTGCTCATCATGTTTTTCGTACGCGGCAGCGGACAAATCGTCAGGTTCTTCGTACGTGTCCAACACTTTCAACAAATGGAGTGATTTTTGGCCCGCGACGTCTGTGATATATGCCTGTACAGCAATTATCGGAATCGCATGACTGAATAACTGAATCACATTGAAATACCTTCGCGAGAATCTTTCGGCGACCAAAACGGCCTGGTGTTGCCTCTGCGGAAATTTCCGTTTTTCATTATCCCAATACTCGATTGTTCGAATGATATGAGTTTCATCGGTATCTCCAAGCATCACTTCGACTTCGTACATTTTGTCGTCTTCTGGGTCTTTCAAAAGAATATCCAAGCGGCCTCCGCTAGCCTGAATCTTCTCTTTCGAGATGACTTCCAGATCGCCCAAATCCAGCGCAGACGGGTTGTTTATGATCTGCTCTTGCAGCCAATACTCATCGAATCCTGCCTCACGAATAGAAACTGTTTTCGCTATCGGAATATTAATCATCTGTTTCTCCGGATCGTTAGCCGGGAAGATGGTGCATAACCTTGCATCAAAAGGCAAGGGCCGCAGAAAGCACCAGTCCACAGGAAAAAGTCCCACCACCCTGATCCTTTTCATACTTCACTCGTACGTACAAATTCGGTCGCGAAACGCCCGTAAACAGGGACTTAGCGGCTACTTTTTGATTTTTGGAGGGTGTGAAATGGCGGAAACGCAAAGGGACAAGAGAATACGCGCGTTGGCGCTTTACGCGAGCTTGGAGCGCGCGCTTTATTCGCTGGACGAGCTACTGGACAACCAGTGCGGGACCTACGGGCTTAGCCGAAGCCAGTATCGGGTACTGGAGCATTTGTTTTTGTACGGGCCGATGGCGACCGGGAGGCTGGCCGGAAGAGTGCTGTTCGGGGAGAGCACGATCAGCGTGGTGACCAAGAATTTGGCGAAGGTGGGCCTGTTGGTTCGCCGCGGCGACGAAGCCGACGGCCGTAAGGCAATCGTTCATCTGACCGAGGTGGGGAAAGAGCTGGTCGGGGAGATTCTGCCGAAGCGCGCCAAGCTGCTGCGGGCAAAGATGTGCGTCTTAGGCAAGCACGAACAGGAGCATCTGGCTCGCCTGTGCGAAAAGCTGCTGCGAGGCGATGCGGTGAAATTCATGATGGAAATTACGATAGAAGATGAAGACGAGCAGAAGGCGGACCGCTGATGTCTGATGTTAGAGGACGACAAAATCGGGAGCTAGTAGAGAACGCTGCCTAATGAATCTGTGACCAATCTACTTTCTTGATCCCTATCCAAACTATTAATTCCTTTGCATCTTTAACGGGTTGGCTGGGACCAATCGGATAGCCCTGCATTTGCACGCCGGCATCGTTGAACGCTTGCGCGATCTCCTGGGCTAGTGCGTTCCTCTGGGACGTTTCTAGCGTCTTGGTTCCCATCTTTTCCTGAATGGATAGACCCTCGGTGTATCCAAAGCTAGGAGGGTCATCTACTTTGGTGCGTGCGGCCCTAAGCATAGGCATGTCGGGAACATGAAATCCCGCGTTTTTGAAAATTGAGTGGAGAACAATCCACACCCTCAGCGACTCCGTATCCCCGCTGAAATAACCGAGCTGTAAATTGGGATGCTGATATTTTTCTGCAATCTGCTTGAGGGATTCATGCAAGACGTCTCGAGCTTCTTGCGTTAGGTTCCTGTCCGGCAAGTAGCAAGTTTGATTAAGCTTAGAGGTCAACTGTCGAATGCGCTGATCTTTTGGTCCAAGAGATTCGCCGAGAGCCTTGTTTTGCGCCAGTAATGACTCATGGTCGTTATATATGACCCAAGGGACGCTATAAAGCATAACGGGTCCATAAAGCATCGCAGCTATAACTAGGAACGCCTTAAGAGCAATCCACGCATCAGACCATAGATCTCCGACGCCCCTGCCCTGTGCCGTCTTACGTTTCCAGCTAAAATACGTCGTAATAGCAATCGTGAGAGTGGCCGTGAGTATGGACGATACAAATCCGAGATTGCTCGTTCCTTCCCAATTGAGAAACGTCCGTGCCGAGCGGCACGCTAGGTGCCATGTCGCAATACCCATTTTTCGCTCCTTCCGCGCGCTATACGGGAGAAGGCTACGCCGATCGCTCACCGTGTCAACGAGACAATCCGGTGTACTCGCGCGCAAAGATGTGCGTCTTAGACAAGCACGAACAGGAGCACCGTGCTCGCCTCTGCAAAAAGCTCCTGCAAGGCGACGCCGTGAAATTCATGTTGGAAATTACGCTGGAGGATGACGTCGGAGATTAGAAATTGGAATTAGAGGACCACACTCCGGGGAGGACTGACGCTTCTGAAACCCCCAGTAAGACCCGCGTGAGAGCCTCGCCGAGGGCGGAGGTGGTAGAATCGGCGCGCACGGAACGGCTAAGCCCCGATGTTCCATAGCCCGATGCACTGGTCGCACGAGGGGAGACTTTATGCGCCACATTATCCTTATCCTTGCGATTTTCTGCCTGTTTCTGCTGCTTCCCAAATCCGGGGCGGCGGCAGATAAGATCAAAATCGAAATCGTTGAGTCCACAAGGAAGATGCAAACAATCGACGTCACGACAGTCGGTAGCACAGGAGAGATCGAAACGCACTGTACTGCTGATGGAACGGACTGCAAAACCACCTTGAGACCAGCGACGCCGCCGACTCCTGGGAAGAAACTCCTCTTGCAGTTTTTTGCCAATACAATCTTCCCGGATGGCTCGCATGTGTCGTTGCTGTGCGTTGCGCCGGGGGATAATGACTGCTACGGAATCGCTCCGCAAGACCCCGAAAAAGCCCTTCCCGCAAGCTGTAAAACCACTGCGAACACGATTACATGCACGGACAGGAACCTTGGCACTTACTTGGCCAAGCGCAGCAAGGACGAGTTGGTGATTTACACGTCCAAGGGGAAGGTGAAATACCGTATCGCCGGTTCGTGGTAATTCGGCAGGAGGCGGTCTATTTGATTCTCCAAAGCCCGGACTTTGGAGAGCCAACATGCTCAAGAAGCCCTAAATTCTTTGCGTCCTGAAGTCCCCATCGGATGTCCTTCTTGAACTTTTCTTCTATTGGTTTGCTTGAAGTGAATCCCAAATCCTCGCATTCTCTAGGCCACTGCGAGTACATGGCCGATTGTACCCGACGTAAATCGATCACAGTCCCTTTGGGTAGCTTCCCGATTTTGATTGACTCGACGAATAGATATCTCAGGCTCAAGGTAGTAGCCTCCTTGCTAAGTTGTGTGAGGGTACCTAACGGGATACAGTCGCTCACCCTTCCCCACAA
This sequence comes from uncultured Acidobacteriota bacterium, assembly GCA_963823145.1. Lineage (GTDB taxonomy): Bacteria > Acidobacteriota > Terriglobia > Acidiferrales > UBA7541 > Palsa-295. The sequence continues at coordinate 466 of CAWGJZ010000006.1, read as the reverse complement.
AGGGATTGCGGAAGGGTTTGCCCTGCGCTCTCGCGCGCTCCACCGCAAGCTGTGTCATCATTGTTATCTTGCTTTCTAGTTTATCAGCGCTTTCATCAAAATCACGGCGGGGCGAATCGGAGTGCTGTACCGGAATGCCTCTGATTGACGCTAGCCTCTTCACATCGTTCCGAATGGCCTTGGAGGCCCACGCTTTTCTTGTCGCCTCGCAACTCATTGTTATCATCCCCTCTCACCACCAATTATAGCGCGCTTGGCGGGGCAAACCGATGTAGTGGGACAGTCGGCCACCGTGCGGGCGGAGGTCGCCGGTAGGAGAAGACATGCTGCGAGAGATTCAGCGCAGAGGCGTCGCGCTTCGCGCGAGTCGCTTGTGTCAGGGCTGAAGCCCTGACCTTCCACCTCAGGGCGAGGGAGTGTCTGTGCCACCGTCATTTACCGGTGACGGGGTTCTTGTAGTGATAAG
>CAWGJZ010000005.1:0-20423 GCA_963823145.1 uncultured Acidobacteriota bacterium | reverse complement strand
TTTTGACCAAGAACTGAGCGGCCATCGATCCGCGCTAATTTCACTCCGCCTGGGATGAAAATGAGCGCTTCTTGCATTCTAGAAGTAGCTGGCCAGCAAACCTTAAAAACTGGGCCAAGGAGAATGCGAGATGAAGACTTCCCGCAGTTCCGCACTTCGAATGATTCCGTATTTCGTATTGGCGCTTGCCCTCGTGCTGTGGGCTCGCCCGATGATTCACGCCCCCGCGGATTCACGCGGATGACCAGGCGCTGCCAACAGTGGGCAGCATGGCTCCTGATTTCACCCTGAACTCACAGGAAGGCACGGCGATCAGCCTCCACAGTTTCCGCGGCAAGTGGGTCGTGCTGGAGTTCTGACACCAAAGATCAGACGCCTGGCTGCACGATTGAAGCGCACGGCTTCCAACGCGATCAGGCAAAGTATGACGCGATCAACGCCGTCATCGTGGGCGTGAGCGTGGATACCGTCGAATCGCACAAGGAGTGGTGCGCGAAGGATGGCATGGCATTCAAGATGCTATCCGACGCAGACAAGAAGGTCGTCGCCATTGTATGGCTCGACGATGACCATCCCCCAGGCGCCACAGCTCGGCACACTTGCGGCCGCGGAACACCTTCCTCATCGATCCCAGCGGCAAGATCGTGGAGGAGTTCATCAAGGTCAATCCGACTGGCCACAGCGGAGGAAGTCCTCGCGGCGCTCGCCGATCTGCAGAAGGACGCGAAGTAGCGCGATAGGCACGAGCCGTGGTATCTATGGGGCAGGCAGGTCTTTCCAGGCTTTGCCTGCCCTATAGTTCGTTGACGGGATCGCCACGACTGTGACTGCGCGGCAGGACGAATTTGAGCGGATCGCGATGCCACACTCCAGGAGCTTGCTCCGGGTGGCACGGCGGCTTGCGTTCGATCCGGCGGCCCGGCCGAGGATCTCGTTCAGGAAACTTTTTTTGGCGCGTGGCGGAGTTTCGATCAGTTTCCAGCCCGGCACCAACATGCGGGCCTGGCTTTTTCCGATCCTGTTCAACGCGTTTTACGCCCAGGGGCGCAAAATTCAGTCCGAGCCGCTGATCGTATCGCTCGAATCACCGCGCTCGGAATCAGAGCCAGCCCAGCGGCCGGGATTTTCTCCGTTGGACGCAGCCGAAGTAAACCGCGCTTTGGCGGAATTATCGTCGGACCATCGGTCGGTGATTTTGCTGGCCGTTGTGGAGGGGTTCACCTGCCGCGAGATCGGCGAGATTCTGTCGGTGCCGGTAGGTACGGTGATGTCCCGCTCTGGGCCGCGCGCGGCAGGCGTTGCGTGAGAAGTTGACTCCCGTCGGACCTGCGTTCCCGGCTGCCGCGTCAAACGCGGCGTGCATTGAGAGAGAGCCTCTTGAATTGCGACGAAATGCTGCCATTGCTTCCGGCCTACCTCGAGGGTCACCTCGATTCGGGACATGCGGCCGACATTGACGCGCACCTCAAGACGTGCAGCTCCTGCCTGCAGGAAATGGAGCTGCAAGCTCAAGTGGATGCGAGAGTGCGTGACACCGTGCTTTCCGAACCAATCGACGTAACCGACCTTGACCGCCTCATTCGCGAGAATCTTTCCGCTGAATTACATCGCAACGCGCATCAACAATTCGAGTCCGTGCGCAGACGCTGGGCAGCCGCGACGATCGGCGTGGTCGCGATTTTGCTCTTGCTCGGCGTGGGCTACCACACTTTGTTCGGCAAGCGCCCCGCGGGCGTATATGCCGCGGCAGCCGCCGATCACCGGGTGGAAATTGTGGAAGAGCAGCCTCGAGCGTGGTTCACGAATCCGTCCCAAATCGAAGGACTGGCGGAAAGCCAGGACGTGCCGCCCGAGGCGGTTCAAGTGCTCGGGTCCGGCACGTACCATCTCGATCGAGGCAAATTGTGCTGGCTGGACGGCCGCATCTTTTTGCATCTCGCGTTTTCCGACGGAGCCCACAAGTTCTCGCTTTATCTCCGCCCGCGTGACGCCGGGAGCTTTTCGTCCGGCGCCTTAGACTCCACGAATGCGGGACCAGAGCATGTAGCGGCGTTTCAGACTTCCAGGCTCGCGGCGATTGTGGTTACCGGCGAGCCCGGCGATGCCGCACTGCAGTTCGCCCGATTCGGATCGGCAAGAATTTCGATAGTTTTTTGGGATTTTCAACGTTTCCGTCCCGCCTTCTGAAGTTTTCGCATGCAACCATTTCTCGACTTATCTGTTCCACCAACGGAGCGGAGCAGCACTGACGATGCTTCTGTCGCGTGATTTTGTCAGCTACATGGCCAAGGAAGTGGTGAAACGCCTGGTGGCCGGCGGATCATTCTGAAACAAAAGACGCCGAAAACCTGGCGCAACAAGTCCGGCAAGTGATGGCCGCGAGATAACGGCTGAAGACCGGCTGAGCGAGGGAGCGCCGAGGTCTTGGCCCGCTACTGGAGGAAATGCGACGCACGGGCGTCTCCTATCAGGACATGTCAAGAAGGTTAAAAGCCAGCTGGCCCGAGAAAGGAAGCTTATCCTCCGATAAGCCGCGCCGCGCGATGGCTAGCCGCCAAAAACGGTGCGCATTTCTCATCGCGTCATCAATTTTTTAGTGGCAAGTCCCGCCGTGGATTTCGTCGAAGATCGCGACACCATCCGCCAGGAAATCGTCACGATTCTTACTTCGCTGCTGAAAGTTGAAGAGCAAATCGATACCGAAGCACGCGCGAAGATTAGCTCGCAGAAAAAGGAAATCCTGGAAGGCAGCGAGGAATGGGACATCCTCTACCGGAAATACTACGGAGAAGGACTCAAAAGGCTGGGGGTCGCTGAAGTCCACGCCCGTGGATAAGACAGTTCAGAGTTGAGTGTCGGGAAGAGGAACCGCAGTCTACTGAATCTACCTCCGTTAGGAAGCATCCAGCTTTCAACACGAAACTCTCGGCTCTCAACTCAAAACCGCAATTTTTACGGCTGTTGCGGTTGCTGCTGTTGTGGCTGTGGCTGTTGTGGCTGTGGTTGTTGCTGCTGTTGATCGTCGGGCCGCCGCTGGAGCGTGGGCCGGTCGCTGTCATCCTGGCTCTGATCCGGCGACGCAGTGGTGTTGCCTCCGCCGTTGCCGCCCATGTCGGGCGGCTGCGTATTCCCGCCTTTATTCTGATTGGTACGCTTGCGCAAGGTGGGCCTGTTGGGATTGTTGTTCTTCACCTTCACATTCGCTTCGATCAGTTGCAACCTGTGTTTCACCGTGTCGAATTCGGATGTTGTCACGATGTACTGATCGCGTGCTGGCAGAATCGTAGCAATCTCTTTCTGAATCGCTTCGATACGGTCCGGCGTCGGCGGATGCGTGGAGAAAACCTTGGGGATCGTGCCAGGTTCCTTTTTTTCGTCGGTTTCCACCTTCTCAAAGAAGGAGACCAGCGCGTTCGGATCGTAACCGGCTTTGTACATGTATTGTATGCCCAGATAATCCGCCTCGCGTTCTTCGTCGCGCGAGAATTTCAGGAAGGTGAGTGGTATCGCGAAATTCATTCCCTGATAGATAGCGTAGCCCGCCCAAGTATACGGAATGAAGATCATCGCCGGGATCGAAGCGAGGTTCACAATCTCGCCTTTGGTAGCTTGCTTGGTGCCGTGCCGCGCGCAGACGTGCGCGATTTCGTGCGCCATTACGCCCGCCAGCTCCGATTCCTCGTCCGCATGCAGGATCAAACCGCTATTCACGTAGAAGAATCCGCCGGGCAGCGCGAACGCGTTGACCACGTCCGAATCGATCACCTTGATCGTGAACGGCACGCGCGCGTCGGAATTTCGCACCAGGTTTTGGCCCACGCGGTTCACGTATTCGGTGACCACAGGGTCGGTGATGAATTTCGCGCTCTTATCCACTTCTTGCGCAAGTTGCTTGCCTAGCGCGATTTCGCGCTCGAGCGAGTAGAAGTCCAGGCCCTTGCCCACGCTGCGATCTCCAATCGCGTTTACGTCGGCTTCGCTGCCGGCCTTCACTTTAGGATTCTCAGTCTGGGGCACCGGCGGTTCGGCGGGCGGCTGCGCGTCCGGTTGGTTGCCCTGCGTCTGCGGAGCGGTCGGCGGCTGAGTGGTCGGAGGCGTTTGCGGCGCAGGCGCAGGATTCTGCTGGTTCTGCGGCGCGGCAGTGGCAACCGGAATGATTACCAGCAAACTTGCGAGAATTGCCGCCAGCCATTGCGCAGGATAGGATTTGCTCATTGCTACCTCCGGAAGGAACCTGCCCCGCATTATACACTTCTCGCGGGACTCCTCGCGCTTACAGCCGATAGGATGGCAGGACCGTGAAAATGGTTACTCGCGGCGCTTCCAGCGGGCAATCGTTTGCCGGGAGAGGCCGCCTTCAGGCGTCTTCAAGTTTAGCGGATCTGCTGCTTCAGCCGCTCGATCTCCGCGCGCAGACGCGAAATCCGGCTGGCAACAGATATCTCGTATCCAAAAAAGATAGCCCATACGACGATCCAAGCGGTAAACAGGAAATGAAAATCTTTCATATTGAGTCCTTTGCAGAAGACGCGATCAACGCAGATTCGGAGCCGGCATCGCGAGCATCGGCGGCCACGCGCAATTCGTCGAATTCATGGCGCAGACGTTCGAGCCGGTAGCGATCAACGAGCGCGATGATTGCGACGAACAGCATCGCAACGATACAGATTGCGAGCACCTTGCCCATGGTCGGGTTGAGGCCTGCGTTCGGGCCGCCAAAAATTACAGGCGCAGGATGCTGCCCCCGCGGCCAGAGGCGGTTCGCCGCGTAGACCAGCGGTGCATCGAGGAAAGCGAAGATGCCGAAGACCGCCGAGAGCGTGGCGCGCCGCTGCGGTTCCTCGACCAAGCCGCGCAGCAGCAGATAAGAAATGTAGAGCAGCCACAGGATAAACGCGGTCGTCAATCGCGCATCCCACACCCACCAAATCCCCCAGGCCGGCTTGCCCCAAAGCACGCCCGTGGCAAGACCCGCCGTGCAACTCACCACGCCCACTTCAACCGCGGAGACTCCCAGCCAATCCCATTTAGGCTTGCGTGTAACCAGCCAGGCGACGTTGGCGACCAGAGCGACGGAAAGCGCCGCGAACATAGCCATCCAGCACCCGAGATGGAAATAAAATATTCGCTGAATCTGGTGCATGGTGGCTTCGTCCGGCGCAATGAAAAGCGCCGCATAGCCCCCGAAAAAGATCAGCGCGGCGGCAACGGCTCTGGCTATCACACGGCCTTTCATCGGGAAGCCTTCACCTTGGTTCATTCCTCCAGCAGAAAATCGCACAGCAGCCAGGAAGCGGTAAGAAACACGATATCAAATCCGGCCAGGAATGCGAACCCGGCGGGGTCGAGCGCGGGCTGCTCGGCAAAAAGCGACGCGGTGGCTTCCACCGCGGCGATCAGCAGCGGCACCAGAATCGGAAGCAGCAGCAGGGGCAGAAGCAATTCGCGCATGCGCGCGTGCGCCGCGATTGCGGAAAAAACCGTGCCGGTTATCACCAGGCCAAGCGTCCCGAGCACAAAAACGAGAATCAGGCGCCCCACAATTCCGGCCAGCGACACATTGTAGAGGACGGCAAAAACGGGAACGAGAATCACTTCCGCCGCCAACAAAAATAAAAGATTCGCCAGCATCTTGCCGAGCAAAATCGCGAACGGCGAGATGGGCGCCATGCGCAGCGCATCGAGCGTCTGATTGGCTTGCTCGCGGCCGAATGAAGGATGCAGCATCAGCGATCCCGCAAAAAGAAATGCGATCCAGAGCAAGCCAGGCCCGTAGCGGCGCGATTCGCCCGCGGTTGGATCGAAAGCAAAGCTGAAGAGCACCACCACGATCAGCGCGAAAACAATCGTGGCGTTCAGCAACTCTCGCGTGCGGAATTCCAGACGCAATTCCTTCGCGAGCAGAATGGCGGCGGCGCGCGCGGTGGTCATATCAAATGTCCGCGCGGACGGAGGCGAGCAGCGGGCGCGGATCGCCGCCTCTGCCGCTATCGCGTTCGACGCGGCCGCCAGCAAGCGCAACGGCGCGCGTGGCGAGATCGAGCGATTCATTGCGCGCATGCGTGCTCATTACCACCGTGGCGCCGCTATCGCGAAGCCGCGCAAGCGTGCTGGCGAGCCAGTCGAGGCCTTGACGGTCCAGCCCGGCGGCAGGCTCATCGAGCAACAGCATGCGAGGACGATGCAGCAGCGCGCGCGCGATAGCCAGCCGCTGGCGCATGCCGCGCGAAAAAGTGCGCACCAAGCTGGTTGCTCGCGATGCAAGCCCACAGGATTCCAGCGACGCAGCAACGCGTGCGGGAGCGTCGCCGATGCTGTACAGCCCCGCGAAGAAATCCAGATTTTCTCTGGCGGTAAGCTCGTCGTACAACAGCGTGCTATGCCCGACCATGCCGGTCAGAAATTTCGGTGAATTCCCGGCTGCGATGCCGGGGAAAAGCACGCGGCCGCTGGTTGGCGTGGCCAGAAGCGCCGCGATGCGCAACAACGTGGTTTTTCCCGCGCCGTTGGGGCCAAGCAACGCGACAAATTCACCGGGCTGAATTTCGAGCGATACGCCGCGAAGCGCAAAGAAAGCACCGAAACGCTTTTCGACGCGCTCGAAGGAAATTCCGAGGGCAGCAGCAGGAATCGTGGAAGCGGATAGCGGAGCCACGGATTCAGAAACGGCGCCGGACAAATGATTCAGCCTTTCACCAAATCGCGCAGCGTTTTCTGCACGCGATCGCGCTCGCGGACGTAATCGTCTTCGGCAATGGTGCCGGCTTCGCGGCGCAGCTCAAGGCGAAACAGCGTGTCTTTCAATTGATCGAGGCTGCTGCGAACTTCCTGGTCCACGTTCGAGGGGGATTTCCCGGTTCCCGTCGCGGGAGGCGCGGCCACAGCGGGCGGAGGAGGCAGGGCCATTTCGTTCGGCGCTCCCGCCGCCGCTGGTTCCGGTTGACGTAGCACGTAGATCAAGCCGAGCGCAAAGAGAGCCGCAAAACCGCCCACAAGAATCCATTTCAGACTGTCGAGACGAGCGGGAAATGTGGTGACGCTGGCGACCGGAGTCTCCTCTCCCGAATCGGCGTGTGAATTGACCGAAGGATTCTGCGAGTCGTCGGCGTTGGCCGCATTTGTCGAGCCGCCATTATCCGGCGCGGGCGGCGGAGCCGTGCCGGAGACGCTTACGGAGATGGGAGTTTTCGCGGCCACGGATTCGCGCATGTAAACGCTAAATCCCTGGGCCTCTCCACCGGGAGTGAAACCCGCGCCGGTGAAATGCACCGAGGGCGGCGCGAAGACCGCCAGGCGATCGGCCGAATAATACGACATGAAGCGAAGATTTGCCTGATCGGCCGGATAGGGCAGGTGGTACGAAATGCGCACCACGCTATCGCCCGGGCGAAATGGAAAGTCGATCGCCTGCTTGTTGTTTCCTTGGTCCACAGGAGTCTGCACCACCGGCATGCCGGAGGTGCCTACAACGGATACGTCGGTTAGCTGCGCCCCTTCCGGAAGCGCGAACGAGAAAGAACCGTTGGGGCGGTAGTACGCAACCGGAGGCTGGGTCTTGTTGGAAACGTTGTATTCCTCGCCGACGACCAGAGTGGAACCGCTTGGCTGCAGGATGATGGCGTGAGCCGTTACCGAAAATGCGCTGGCTTTATCGGTTGGCTCGAATACTTGCACGTCAACCGTGGATTTGCCGGGCGTGGCCGGCTCGTGATAGTTCACACCGCGATACACGGCGCGGATCAGCATGGGTCCGGCGCCGAGCGCGGGATTATCGAAACTGTAGTGGCCCTCGGCATCGGTTTTCGTGGTCGCGATTGGCTTCATCGTGCCCTGCAGCTGGATGAGGATCACGTCCACACCAGCCGCAGGCTTGCCGGTGGTGCCGTTCGTAACCGTGCCGGTAACGGTTCCCGCGAAAACGGGCGCGGCGAGAGAAAAAAACAGCGCGGCGAACGCAAGCCATCCGATCGCGCGGCGTGCGGCGGCAATCATGGGCGCGGACCTTTGGCGGACGCGGCCTGGCGCGTGGCGGGCGTGGGCGCACCGCCCGTTAGAATATCCATGTCGGCAAGAACACGGGCGGCTTCGATTTCGAGCGATGCTTTGATTTCATCGTAATCCTTTTCCGAAAATTTTCCGGCGCGATGCTCAAAGCGAAGATCGCGGAGGTTTTCGTAAATCGCGTCGCGCCGCTCCATCAGTTGGTCGAGCTTGGTCCGATGAGGAGCCGAGTCCGAAGGTTCCCAGCGAACACCGAAAATAAAAACCATCAGTGCGAGAGCCAGGAGGATACAGGCGACCGCAATATCGAGATTACTCAATTTCGTTCTCTCCGCTCTCGCGGCGAGCGCGTTCGAGCAAGCCTGGCGCAAGGTTGGGACCGTCGGCGGGCGCGAGGATCGACCGGTGGCGCCAGCGCCGCAAAACCTCCCAGATAAGGAAGAATGCCAGCAGCGGCGCCGCAATTGGCAGGATCCACACCAGCCAGTTGAAGCCCTTTCGCGGGGGCTCCGTGAGAACCTGCTCGCCGTATTCCTGGACGAACGACTGCAGGATCAGGCTGTCCGAATCGCCTCGATCAACGCGCTCATCCAGCTCCTTTAACATGGCGTGCGAGTAGGTACAGCCCACGTGGTTGCAGGCTGTGAGAACCTGGTTGCAGCCGCACACACACTTCAATTGTGCGCCGAGGGCCTTGGCGCGATCGGTTTGCTGGGCATGGGTGGCGAGGGGAGCGGCCAACAGGAAAAGCGCGCAGCACAAGAGCGAGGGCGCGAGTTTTCGCCAGCAAGAAATAGTGATTTGCATGGTACCTTCCGGCATCTATCCAAAACCATTTTAGCGCGGAGCGCAAGCGGAGTGGCTGTAAAGATGCCCGGCGACTAGAATCCCTGACCCGGAGATATCCGCCCTTCGTGCGCTTCCTCTTCGCCATTGCGAGTCCCATTGACCAAAAGGGCATTTAAGGGACCGGGTGCTTGCGAGCACCGTTTCGCAATGATAGCTTTGACAGTCTCAACCCAGGCGGGCTTCAGCCGGATTCAAAACCGCATTCAGGCACCGGGTTCCCGTGACGCCCCGCTGCGTAGGAGTCTCTTTTGGCAGGATGGAACGTTAACGATCGCAAGATTCCGCAAGGGCGCCTGGCGTTATTTTCCTACCTTTCGGTTACCTTGGTCATATTCCTTTTGGTGGGGTTCTGGAAGCTTCAAGTCGTCCAATCCTCGCACTATTCCGATTTGGCCGACCGCAATGGAATACGCTCGATCGCCATCATCGCGCCGCGCGGAGCGATGCTCGATCGCGATGGCCGCGTGCTCGTGGATAGCTATCCTTCGTTCAGCATTCTGCTGCTTCGCGACAATCCGAAGCTCATCGAAAAAGCGCTGCCGCAAATCGAAGACGGCCTGGGCATCTCGAATCAAGATCTACGGCAGCAACTGGACGCTGCAAAGAACGAGCCGAAGTTCTTGCCCGTCATCATCAAGCCCGCCGCCACCGAAGCGGACATCGCTTTCGTGGAATCGCATCGCGCCGATCTCCCCGTGCTTGACTTGATGATGGTGCAGCGGCGCCGCTATCCGCACGGCGAAATGCTTGCCAACACCATCGGCTACGTGGGCGAAGTTTCGCCGACAGATTTGGAAAAGAATCCCGACAAATACCGCCCCGGCGACATCGTTGGAAAAGCGGGCCTGGAAAAAGAATACAACGATCAAATCGTGGGAACGGACGGCATGCGCCGCGTGGTGGTGAATAGCGTCGGCAAGGTGATGCGAACGCTCGACAACGTGGACGCAATTCCCGGAAAACCAATCCAGCTCACAATCGACGAGGATCTGCAGCAGATCGCAGAGACGGATTTTGCGAATAAGGAAGGCGCCCTCGTCGCCATGGATGCGCACACCGGCGAAGTGCTGGCGATGGTCAGCCGGCCCACGTTTGATCCCAACGATTTCGCCGTGCGAATTCCGAACAAGGAATGGGCCGAACTTAATACTGACCCGAAAACGCCCCTTATCAATCGCGCGATTCAGGCCCAGCTCGCCCCCGGTTCCGTTTTCAAAGTCGTGATGGCGACGGCCATGCTCGAATCGAAGGCTTTGCCCGCGAATTACACGGTGTACTGCCCCGGTTACGCCACTTTCTACGGCCGCCTGTTCCATTGCGATCACGCCCACGGCAGCGTGGATCTCCACAAAGGAATCGTGGCTTCCTGCGACGTGTATTTCTACAACGTCGGCAAGATTCTCGGAATTGACCGCATCGATCATTACGCCACCGGCCTGGGTCTGGGCCGCCGCACGGGTATCGATCTTCCGGGAGAAGAGCCCGGCTTGGTTCCGTCGGAAGCTTGGGTAGAACGCGTGGGTCACCACAAATGGTATCCCGGCTCCACAATTTCGGTTTCCATCGGACAGGGCGCCGTGATGGCCACGCCCATTCAGCTCGCTCGCATGGTCGCGGCCGTGGCCAGCGCTGGCATGTTGATACCGCCGCACCTCGTGAAAAATGCCACCGGCCTGAAATCGGAGACCTTCCCGCTTTCCGATGATACAGTCCAGCAGGTAACGGACGGTATGTGGGGCGTGGTGAACGAACCTGATGGCACTACTTCCGGGTTGGTCAAGTTGCAGAACGTCGACTTTTCCGGCAAGACCGGCACCGCTCAAGTAGAAAGTTACGACCTGCAGAAGAAGCTCGGAAAAAAGTTGAAGGAAAACGGATGGTTCGTCGGCTACGCGCCCCGCCGTAATCCGGATATCGTGGTGGCAGCCCTCGTTCAGGCGGGAGGATGGGGCAGCACTTCGGCCGCGCCGATCGTGCGCGACGTCGTAAAAGCTTATTACGACAAGAAGAATGGGCATCTGCCCGCGCCGCCGAGCACCGCCGAGGTGATCCGGCCGAGCGGGATGAAACCTGTGGCTGAGAATTCGGGAGCCGCACGCCCGTGAAAAATCGCCCGCACGTTCAGGATTTCGATTGGATTTTGCTCGCCATCGTGGGAGCAATCAGCGGCCTGGGTGTGCTGGAAATTTATTCCTCCACGCATGCCAGCGCCATGGCGGGCATGCAGTGGAAGCAGTTGATCTGGATCGGTGTCGGGATTGCCGGCATGTTCCTGATATCCCGCGTCGACTATCACTCGCTGATGGATCAAGCGCCCGCGCTCTACCTTGTGGGAGTTGCAGGTCTTCTGGTCGTCCTCGTACTCGGTTATTCGCGCCTGGGGGCGAAGCGCTGGATCTCCCTCGGCGGATTGGTTAATTTGCAGGTGTCTGAGATAATGAAGTTGATTATAATCATCGTGCTGGCCCGTTACTTTGCGGAAGTACACACCGACCGCCTCACGCTGACGGACTTGGCGAAGATTAGCGCGTTGACGCTTATTCCAGTGGTCTTGATTTTGAAGCAGCCCGACCTGGGAACGGCATTGGTGCTGACGCCGGTTGCGATAATAGGTGCCTTCTTCGCGGGCATCGAGTGGAAACATGCGGCGGTGGGCCTGCTTGTTCTTGCATTGCTGGTTCCGCTGGGCTGGAACATGCGGCGTCATCTGAAGCCGTACCAGCAGCAGCGTATTCAGACGTTCCTGCACCCGGAGCAAGATCAGCGGGGCGCGGGCTATCAGATTTTACAGTCGGAAATCGCGGTGGGTTCCGGCGGCTTCTGGGGCAAGGGATTCGGCAAAGGTAGTCAGAACCAACTCGGCTTCGTGCCGGTGCGGTATTCGGATTTCATCCTCGCCGCGCTGGCCGAGGAGCAAGGTTTCATTGGCGTTTGCGTGGTTTTGCTGTTGTACTTGGGCCTGATTTTGCGGCTGGTGGACAACGCGCAAAAGGCCAAGGATCGAGCCGGGATGTACGTCGTGATGGGTGTCACGGCGATTCTCGGTTTTCACGTTCTAGTCAATGCAGCCATGGTGATCGGAGATGTGCCGGTGACTGGTATTCCTCTGCCGCTGATGAGCTACGGAGGATCGGCAACCGCTTTTGTGTTTTTGGCTTTGGGACTGGTGATGAATGTCCGCATGCGGCGATTTGTCAACTGAGTCCCGCGAGTAAGTTGTGAAGTTTTTTAGTGACCGCGCTCCGGAAACCGGAGCCCGGCGTTTTCTAAGTTTTGAATTGAGGAACGCATCGGGTGAGGAAAGCAATCCAGCCACATTACAGATCTTTCCTGATTGGCCCGCCGTGGCAGGAGAAATGCATCACCAACTTACGCCACATCGCCGCCGACGCGCGCGCATTTTTGCGCCGCCGCATCCGCATGCTCCCTGAGGAGTTTTCAAATGTCGAAGGAAATGGTTATTTCCGCGAACCCGCACGAGACGCGGGTAGCGATTCTGGAAGAAGGACAGCTTTGTGAGTATTACGTTGAAAGGGAAAAAGAATTCGCGTTAGTTGGAAGCATTTACAAAGGGCGTGTGACGCGCGTGCTGCCAGGCATGCAATCGTCCTTTGTGGATATCGGGCTGGATAGCGACGCCTTCCTGTACGTCACCGACTTTCTTGAGGGGATCGAGGAACTCGACGAGCACGTCGAGACGGCGGCCGGGGAAAAGATTGCGCCGCCGATGGACCAACCCGGGCCGCCGAGCGCGCTAGGTGAAACGGCAGAGCGTGCCACCGAAATTGCCGCTGGGGATGCGAGCTTTAGCGCGCCGGAGGGCGGCTCGCACGAGCCCGGAAATTTCCAGGAACCTGCACCGCCGATGCCGGCAGTGAATCCGCCTCCGGCGCTCAATACCGCGCAGCCGGACCGTCCGCGCTATGAAAGTCGAAATCGGCAGGGACGTGACTTCGGCCAACGCGGCGGCAGGCGCGGGGGACGTTTTAACCGCGGTGGACGCGGTGGCGGTGGACGCGGCGGCAGTGGTCGCTATGGACGCGAGCTGCCGCAGTCAAAATACGCGTCACCCAGAGCTTATGAAGATCGCCCGGGCGAGGCCGGTGATACCCCTGAGGGGCATGTTTCAGTGATCTTGCCTGGAGAATCTCTCGCCAGATACAAGGACAAGCCTGCTTCGGAGAATCCCCCAGCGGCAGGGGCCGAGCCGACCCACTCCGCGGCGGATGAAGGAATGGGCCGGTCACCTATTTTGGCGGAATCCGCTGAATCGGTGACGGAGACGGCCGCCACATCCAGCGCTTCGGAGTTCCGTCCTGTACGCCACGAGAATACGCGGCCTGTATATCCGCCGCCGTCGTCTTCAGGGTTGGAGCCGCTGCCGGGCGAGACCCTTGCGAAGTGGAAGCAGCAGGCGCCCGAAGCCCAGGAGTCGAGCGAATCAGAACCGATGGGTGCTTCGGCGTTCCATGAAGAGACAGAACTGAGGCATCGGGACCCGAAATGGCGGATCTTCTGCATCCGGACGAGCTGCACGAGGTACAGCAGGTGGGCCTGAGTGAAGACGAGGCCGCATCTCTCGCAGAGCATGTCGCTGAAGCGCAAAGCGAACAAGCGGAGCGCGAAGCTGAGGTGCGGGGTTTTGCAGCCGAGGCGCCGGTTGAAGGCGCGAACGAATTGGCCGGAACCGAAACCGATGACGCTGAAGTTGAGGCGCAATCGGAGACGGAAGCTGAAGCCGAAGGTCGAACTCGAACAGGAGGAAGCAGACGCCGAAGCCGAGGGGATGATGGCGCCAACCGCTGAGATGGGCAATGAAGCGGAACACGAATTAGCGGTGCCGCCGGAAGCGATCGCGCCGGAGAGCGTCTCGCCAGCTATCCTGGAAAATTCGCAGCCGCAGAGTCAGCAGCCGTGGAAGGCGCGCATACGCGACGATTTTAAGGCGCGCATGCAGCATCCTGCCCGTCGAGGCGGACGCGATCGAGGCCGACGCGATGATCGCGGACGACGTCCGCAACGCGGTCCCGGCGGACATGGCGGTCATTACCGTCCGCAACCGCGCCGCCCGCAACTGATCGCCGATCTCCTGAAGCAGGGCCAGGAAATTATCGTTCAAATCGCGAAAGAACCGCTCGGCAAGAAGGGCGCGCGCATCACCAGCCACGTTGCGCTTCCTGGGCGATTCCTGGTGTACATGCCGACGCTCGACCATACGGGCGTCTCGCGGAAAATTGCTTCGCCGGAAGACCGGGCACGCTTGCGACATCTGGTGAACGACGCGAAGGGCAGCGCTGGCGGAGGCTTCATCGTCCGCACCGCCGCCGGAAGCGCGGCACCGGAAGAAGTTCGCGCCGACGTGGAATTTCTGACGCGCACGTGGTCGGAAATTAAGGCGCGCTCCGAGCAGCGCAAAGCGCCGTCGCTGCTGCACCGCGATTTGAATCTGGTGGAGCGCATGCTGCGCGATCACATCAGTTCCGACTACACGGCGATCTGGGTGGATTCGGAGGAGGAGTACACCAAGGTTGTCGATTTCATGGGCCGTTTCCAGCCGGCGCTAGTGAGCCGCGTGAAGCTTTACACCAAGGAAACGCCGGTTTACGAGGAATTCGGCATCCAGCAGGAGATTGACAAGGGACTGCGTCCGAAAGTTTGGCTGAAATCGGGCGGATACATCGTGATCAACCACACCGAAGCGCTGGTGGCGATCGACGTGAACACAGGCAAGTTTGTGGGCAAGGGGTCGAACCGGCTGGAGGATACGATTGTCCGCACGAACCTGGAAGCGGTGAAGGAAATTGTCCGGCAGATGCGGCTGCGCGATCTGGGCGGCATCATCGTGATCGACTTCATCGACATGGAAGAGCGGCGTAATCGGGACAAAGTAATGGCCGCGCTCGAAGATGCGCTGCGCGCGGATCGAGCTCCGTCGAAAGTGCTGCGATTCAACGAATTCGGCTTGGTGGCTATCACGCGCAAGCGCACCAAGCAGGCGCTGGAACGCACGCTGTGCCAGCCGTGCCCTTATTGCACCGGCTCCGGCATGGTGAAATCCGTCCCGACGCTGTGCTACGAAATTCAGACCGAGGCTCGCAAAATGGCGCCGGAGATGGAGTCGGGCAGCATAACGCTGCGCGTCCATCCTGAAATTGCCAAGGCGCTGAAGACGCGCGAATCGGGGCTGATCGAAGAACTGGAGCGCTGGACCAGAAAAAGCGTGATCATCCAGGCAGATCCGACGCTGCATTGGGAGCAATATGACATTTACTAGAGTTTAGAAGTTGGAGGTGGCCGGCTTCCTCGATACTCTGCTCGGAATCATTGCGCCCTAAAGACCAGATGGCCGTGCATGGTAGAATCCGCTCCGCCTGGACTGTTTAACAAATGGTTGTGATGCCTTAGTTGGAAGAGCGGTGCCTTCCATGCGCGACACAAATAAGGCGCTGTTGGCTTCATTGATTTTCTTTGTTATCTTCGGCGCGTCCTGCTCACACGCGCCACAAACATCATCTTCAGCCAGCCCGGTTCTCAAGACACCCTCAAGTGCCGCAACAGAACAATCCAAACAGGAGAAGGGCGATCAGACTGACTTCTTGGGAACTACCCCACCTGAGACAGTTCGTGTCGAATCAGTGCGAATTGTAAAAGGCGTGAAAAATCTGAGTATAGGGAATGCTCAGGGTCGCTATGCTCTTGCTTGCAACACTAATCAAGATAGCTGCGTCACGCCTATTCCGGGCAAAGATTATTTGCTTTTCACAAAATCAACCCGTTGGAAAAAGCCCGGTGCGAAGGATTTTATTACGCTGGAGTGGCTTCAGCATTGGTCGGGCTCATACAACGACCAAGAAAACATTGGTCTGATTCCAGCTGACGACAGCGGCATAACGATTGGCATCTATTGGCTGCGATCGTGGGAACCGAGATGAGAGTTGGAAAGAAGAATGCTTCAAGAAATCGATGTAAATAGCTGGGAGCAGTTCGAGGACGAGCTCGAAAAGCTGCGGCGGGAATTGAGCAATGCTGAGGGAACCGATTCAGAACTATGGTTTCGGGGACAGGAAAATTCCTGCTGGCCGCTCTCTACGACGCTTGAAAGAAACACGCAAGACCCGGTGCTATTCAAAGACTACTACCAGTTAATTCACCGTGTGAAACCGCAGATTGAAAGCTTCACTGGTAAAGATTGGAACATACCGCCGTATACGGAAGTGGCGACCGGCGTAAGAAACTACGACTATCTTTCTCTGCACCTCGGCGGATGGCCCGGCTATGAGTACATGGCATATTTGCGCCACCATGGATTTCCTTCGCCCCTCTTAGATTGGACCCGTTCTTCGCGAGTGGCGGCGTACTTCGCGTTCTGCAACGCAGCGGCGGATTACGTGAAGCACGTATCGCTTTTTGTATTTTCGGAGGAGCGCTTCACTTCGCGGACGAATACCGCGCCGAATATATTCCGACTTGGACCTTACCTTAAGACGCACCGCAGGCACTTTCTCCAACAAAGCGACTATACCCTTTGTCTTTCCTTTGAAAATGGTGAGTGGCGATTCGGGCGCTATCAAGATGTGTTTGAACGCAGCGATCACCATCAGGGTGTATATCGGAGATTCAATATCCCATCATCGGAACGGCTGAAAGTTCTCCGGCTTCTAGATGAATCCAATCTGAATGAACTTTCCTTATTTGAATCCGAGGAAGCCCTCATGGAGACGCTGGCATTTAGGGAATTACACAACGTGCTGAAGTAGGTCTGTATTCGATCGAGATATGGGCCGATTCTGGTCATTCAAATGACTCCTCAGAAATTTGGCTGACGATCAGGCTTCAAGAATTGGTGGCAATTGAGGTGGTGGCGCGCCAAAAAGTTCAGATGGTGGCCCGGGGAAAAAAACTGATAGATCGGGGCGGAATTTTTGGCATAAATTTGGAGCGGCCCCATTCGCGCCGATCTGACTGTTTTAGCGGTGCACGAGCGGCATCCTTGTACGATATTTACTGGAGGCTGGAAGCTAGAAATTAGGCACTAGCAGATCCCTCACACCGTTCGCAAACGGCCCGAACGGGTTCGCGATGACAACGTTTCCTTCCTAACGCGAGAGCGCCCCGAGACGTTTGTCGGGGCGCTTTGATTTTGCCTTCAGTCCACAGGAAAAGATCCCACCAGCCCGATCCTTTTCATACTTCACTCGTACGTACAATTTCGGTCGCGAAACGCCCGTAAACGGGGACTTAGTGGCTACTTTTTGATTTTTGGAGGGGGTGTGAAATGGCGGAAACGCAAAGAGACAAGAGAATACGCGCGTTGGCGCTTTACTGGAGCCTGGAGCGCGCACTTTATTCGCTGGATGAGCTGCTGGACAACCAATGTGCGTCCTACGGGCTTAGCCGAAGCCAGTATCGAGTGCTGGAGCATTTGTTTTTGTACGGGGCGATGGCGACCGGGATGTTGGCCGGAAGAGTGCTGTTCGGCGAGAGCACGATCAGCGTAGTGACCAGGAATTTGGCGAAGGTGGGCCTGTTGGTTCGCCGCGACGACGAAGCCGACGGCCGCAAGGCAATCGTTCATCTGACCGACGTGGGGAAAGAGCTGGTCGGGGAGATACTGCCGAAGCGCGCGAAGCTCCTACGGGCAAAGATGTGCGTCTTAGGCAAGCACGAACAGGAGCACCTTGCTCGCCTGTGCGAAAAGCTGCTGCGAGGCGACCCCGTGAAATTCATGTTGGAGATTTCGCTGGAGGACGGGGACGTGGTAGAGGGGTGAGATCATTTACTGAACCTTGTGGCACAGACACTCTTGTGTCACGGCTACTTGAAGCCCTTCACAACGTAGGCCTGGCATAGGATCTGATCGTAAGAGTAGGCGTATGCAGTGGACGCAGCCGAAAAGCGCGGCGCGCCAACTCGAGTCGCGTTCGCCGGAAGGCCGGTCCCAAACTCTTTCCAGAATTCCATCTTTCCCGTAGTGACATCCATGCGATATACCTTCGCGGTATGCTCCACCTGCCGAGAGGTCACATACAAGGACTTGCCGTCCGGCGTCCATCCCGAGACGACATTCATGGGATCAAAGTTTGGGATGGGGCGCAGTGTGCTACCGCCGAGCGTCCAAATTCCAGTCTTGCCGTCGGGTCCGTTTACAACGACCTGGCGCCCGTCGCCGGACAGGACGACGCCGCTGACGCCCTCGGGCGTCACGGGCTTGGAATCGCCGGTACTCACGTCGATGAGGTAATCGCGAGCGCCGTGGCCGGGTTCGATGCCACTCGCCAGTACATGTTTGCCATCCGGCAAGTAGACGACGTGGCCGTAACTGACATTGTCGTGAGTCAACTGCCTGCTTTCGCCAGCTCCTGTCGGAACCAGGCTGAGCGCGCCGACCTTCAGCGGTTTGGTAACGACCCATTTACCATCGGGCGAGATCGCACCCGCCATGCCATCGCCAATTCGAACGGGAGGCGAAGCGTCCGTATCGCGTAGAAAAACGGTGTAATTCGGGCCGCCACCTTCCGCCTCTTCTTCAAACAGAATTTTCTTGCCGTCGCGGCTGATGTCTCTCAATCCCGCCCATCCGAGCCACCCGAGATCATGTTCTTCCTTGCCACCCGGGGACATTCCACGGATATTGACGCGCTCTTGATGTATGACCATTAGGGCCAAGCCATTGCGGAGGTCTTCCAGCCACATACCTCCCGGAACGTTGGCGATAGTGCGAATCTTGCCGGCCAGGGTCACACCGTGAAGGTTGTTCGCAGCCCCACTATCGGAAGCGGAAAACCAGACTTCATGGCCGGAGGGCGACCACTCGATGCCCTCGAGCGACGACCATCCGGACGAGAGTTTCTTCTCGTGGCCTTGCGGATCAATCACGGCCACGGAACCCTGATCGTCGCCTGTGGAATTTTCGTGATCCGCGAAGGCAACCCACTTGCCGTCCGGCGAAATCCTTGGATGGCTGATCCAGTTAATGGTGTCCAGCAGAACTTTTCCGACCGGATATTCGAGGCGCCAGTGGGATGTTTCGGGAATATAGCGGACGACGGCCATGTTTTGGCCGTCCGCGGCCCATTCCGCGTCCCCGATGTTATCGAGCACCTCGCGCGGGGCCCCGCCGCTCAGGGGTAGGCGCGCCAGAGTTCCGACGCGAATGTATCCGCTATAGAAAAGGGCGTTGAGCAGAACCGCCAGCTCGCCATTCTTCGAGACGGAGAGCAGGTCTGCGTTCTTCAGTCCCAATTCGCTCGAGCCATTGTCACCCGCGCGGGCTATATAAAGTTGATCGGGGCCGCCTTCCCAGGAGGCGTCGTAAACAACGCTGCCGTCGGGAGCGAAGCGTGCATTGCCGACTTGCCCGGTGCGAAACGTTATCTGGCGATACTCGGGGGGCGGCGCCACGCCAGCGGCGCGACCGAGCCACCAGCCAAGGCCGAGCATTGCGAGAGCGACGACGATGCCTGCCGCGGCTAGGGCCCATTTCAGGCGCGCGCCGGAACGAGAATTCTGCACCGCGACTTGAGCGGCGAAATTGCTCGACGATGAGATTTGCGAGAGCGATTCCAGGGCGAATGCCAGATCTTTCGCAGACTGGAACCGGTGGTCGGGGCTTTTCTCCAAGCAGCGGCGGACGATGCGATCGAGAGCTGGAGGAATGGAAGGCTGGACGTTGGTGATCTCCGGCAGGTCGTCTCGCAGGATGGCGGTCATCGTTTCGGCGGCGGTATCGCGCTGAAATGCGCGCTTGCCGGAAAGCATCTCGAAGAGTACGGCGCCGAAGGCGAACATGTCAGTGCGAGGGTCGACCGGCTCGCCGCGCACCTGCTCGGGCGCCATGTAGCTCGCGGTGCCCATGACGACGCCCGCGGCCGTTTGCGAGCTGGTCATGGTAGCGCCGTCAGGTTCGACGGCCGCCGTCGCAGCGACCTTGGCTAATCCAAAATCGAGAATCTTCACGCGTCCGTCGCGGCAGACGAAAAGATTTTCGGGCTTGAGGTCGCGATGCACGATGCCCTTGTCGTGCGCCGCCGCCAAGCCATTCGCGACCTGCACGGCGTATTCGATGACCTTACGCTGCGGCAGGGGTCCGCGATTGAGGACGGCGCGAAGGCTTTCGCCCTCAAGAAGCTCCGAAACCAGAAAGGGAGCGCTATTGTGCTCGCCGACGTCGTAGATGGCGAGAATGTTGGGATGATTGAGCGCGGCGACGGCCTGCGTTTCCTGCTCGAAACGGCGAAGGCGATTCGCATCCTGATCGAAAGATTCCGGGAGGATCTTCAGAGCAACATCGCGCCCAAGGCGGGTGTCGCGGGCACGGTAAACTTCGCCCATGCCGCCTGCACCCAACTGCGAGTGAATCGTGTACGGGCCGAGTTGTGCGTCTGGGGCCAGGGGCATAAAAGTGTCGGGATTATAACTTACTAGAGGTCAGAAGCTGGAGGTTAGAGGCTGGACAGAAAAGTCCGCGACGCGAGTTCAAGAGCACAGGCATCCTTCGCCGTTTCTCAAGGCGAGGGAGTGCCTGTGCCACATCGCATCTCATTTTCCGGTGACTGGGTTCGTGTAGTGATAGG
>CAWGJZ010000004.1:0-156030 GCA_963823145.1 uncultured Acidobacteriota bacterium | reverse complement strand
AGGCATGCCTCGAATGTTGTGATAGTCGGCTCACTGTCCAAAACCTACGCTATGACTGGATGGCGGCTGGGATACGCTTTGGCGCCTGAACCGCTCATTAGCGCCATGCAGACACTCCAGAGCCAAGAGATTTCTTGCCCTTGCTCGGTTACCCAGGTCGCCGGGATTGCGGCACTCACTGGGCCTCAGGAATGTGTAGAGTCCATGCGACGAGAGTACATTCAACTGCGCGACCAAGCAGTCGCAGGTCTCAAGGATCTGCCGGGCATCCACACAGTGGCAGCGGAGGGCGCATTTTTTCTCTTCCCCGACGTGTCGGGTCAATTGCGGTTTCTAAATCTACAGGCGGCCCGTGAATTCTCTTCATTACTCCTCCGCGAATGTGGCCTAGTCGTGGTCCCGGGAGAAGGGTTTGGATCAGCCAGTCACGTGCGTCTCGCCTACTCGGTATCGAAGGACGAGCTTGCTCGAGGAATTCAGAAACTTCGGGACTTCTGTCTGGCACATCAGAGATAGCCCATTGGGGCTACTGACGAAACTGGACCACTCCCTATGTCGACAATCAACTACAGGCACATTCGCGAGGCTCGTGGTTTCCTCTCGAAGTATCTTAGCCAGACCCGCCTGCAAGCAGCGCCCTCGGTATCGCGACTTACCGGCACAGAAGTCGCATTGAAGCTCGAGTCTGAACAGCCAACGGGATCCTTCAAAGTTCGCGGCGCCTTGTATGCCCTCGCGGTTAATGTGCAGCACAGAAAAATTGCGGAGGTGGTCACGGCCAGCACGGGGAACCATGGTGCCGCGGTAGCTTACGCTGCTTCACTGCTGCACGTCCCATGCACGGTTTTCCTGCCCGTTAACCCAAATCAAACAAAGCGTAGCCGTATCTTGGAAATGGGAGCGAGTGTCAAAGAGGTCGGAAGGAATTTGTCTGAGGCAGCTATTCACGCTGCTGGCTACGCCGAGCGGGATGGAGTGTACTTTCTGAACGATGCAACCGACCCCGACCTCCCAGCCGGTCCCGCAACCATTGCCTGTGAAATACTTGAGCAGAGGCCCGAAACCGATGCTATCGTCGTGCCGGTCGGCGATACTGCTTTCGTCCGTGGAATTGCCATAGCAATCCGCCACTTACGCCCACAGGTCCGTATCATAGGAGTACAAGCCGAGCTTTCTCCTGGTTATTATCAATCGTGGAAGACTGGAAAGGTCGTCGCTTCCAACCTCGGTACAACAATCGCCGACGGTCTCGCGCCTCAAGCCCCCCTTGCAACAAACATCGAACAGATACGTCTCTTGCTCGATGATTTTTGCCTTGTGTCTGACGATGAAATGTTGTGTGCGATGCGCCACCTGATACTTCAAGAGCGTGTGCTAAGCGAGCCTGCTGGCGCCGCTGCAACGTCGGCGCTAATGCACCGCAAGGCCTTCAATTTCGGAAAGACACCGACGGCGATCGTGAGCGGCGCCAATATTTCCCCGCAAATCTTAGGCTTGATGTGCAGCACGTCTCATCTCGGTCCGGTTGAGCCCCATAATCGCGCGTGATGCTCTCTCGTGTAGAACTAGACGAGTCCGTCAAAAAGGAGAATCTGCGATCGAATGCCGCAGCCGCGTGAACGAACGATGCACAAAATAAGCGATAATCCGTTCAGGAGTGTCGCCGTGGGCACATCTCTTGATGCTAGTGCGACACCCCGACAAGAACCGCAATGATCCGGCGCTGCATCGATGCCGATTTTGACACGATTGAGACTGTCATCAACGAGGCGACGCGAGCCTACCGAGGGGTTATCCCGGCCGATTGTTGGCACGAACCCTACTTGACGCGACCTGATCTCATTGCCGAGATCACCGCCGGAGTCAACTTCTGGGGTCTAGATGAGTCCGGCGCTCTAATCGGCGTCACGGGGCTTCAAAAGGTCCGCGATGTCACCGTGATCCGCCGCGCATATGTGCGGCCGGCTCATCAGGGCCGACCCAACCGACGAGGAGCGAATGATGATGACTGCAGCGACGAGTGCAAAGTGGCCAGTACCACCAACGGAGTGACAATCTCGGTTCGAACGCTGATCGCTCGCATGCTGAAAGCGTTCCTCGCGGCCGTTGCGCTTGCCGCACTGATTCTGCTTTTGTCGGTCGGTTCCTTATCTGCTCAGACCGAGTCCGCGTCCATAAGCGGCACCATCATCAACTCGAATCCGAAATGCTGTTGCGGCGGGCCGATGAGGAAGCCTTACGTCAAGCCCACAGTGACGCAGCTGGAAGCAACAGCGGAAATAGCTGCGATTTTCAAAATTTGAAAAGCAAGCAGTCACGTCGCCCTCCTCGGTGGTTACAGCTCCCGCGACCTGCGCATGACTCGTTGCGAAAATGTTGAAGTTAGAATTGGAAGGCGATGCCAGCAGAGGGCCGAGCGGTGCACTGTGCACGTTTTCTTTGAAAGTGCGCTGTGCAGAAAGTGTGCAAAAATGAATCGCTTTCAACAGATTCGAGTTAGCTTTGAGCGAAAAGCAGATTCCCCGAATTGTTGGAAACGTTAGTAGTTAAAGAAAACGAACCGAGCTGTTGTAGGCGATTGTCCGGCTTTGCAAGCAGGGGGTCGCCGGTTCGATCCCGGCCACGTCCACCAATCTTTTCAATGAGTTGCGGTTGGCCATCACTAGTTCACCCTACCCAATGTAGCGGAAATTGTAGTGACCTTCAGATTTTTCGCGGCTAGTTTCATGGCTTCTGCTGCCTTGTACTTCTCAACCTTTGCAGCCGCTTCCTTCTTGTGCTCTTCCGCGGGGTGTACGTACCGCATGGTCATCTGAATACTCGTGTGTCCCATTAGAGCTGCGAGTGTTGGGAGATCCACGCCCGCCATAGCCGCCCTCAAGCCATAGGTGTGCCTCAAGTCAGCTCGTTTGACGATCCAGGCATTTTCATTGAATTACCGCTCGTGAATCAGGTACGTCCGCGCGTGAAGGCTTGGCGAGAGGCGGATTATCCGAGCGCAAGCGGAATCACCAAGCGACTGCTCCAGCACTGGCGCGACCCGGAACAGCGGGACTCAAATCGTCGTTTCTTTTTTTGCCAGTTGGAAGCAATTGAAACGCTGATGTGGCTGACGGAGGCTCCTGTTTCGGAGCGCGTCGGAGTCGAGATTCCCGGCGATGGAGGGCCATTCCCGCGCCTTTGCAGCAAGATGGCCACAGGCTCCGGCAAAACAATCCTGATGGCGATGCTGATCGCATGGCAGGCGCTAAACAAGGTCACATATCAGCAAGACAAGCGGTTTTCGAAGAATTTCCTACTTATCGCGCCCGGCCTGACAGTGAAAAGCCGATTACAGGTTCTTATTCCCGGAACTCCCGGCAACTTCTATGCAGAATTCCAAATCGTCCCGCCGGGCCTTGAAGACAAACTCCGCCAAGGCCAGACCTGCCGCGTGCTCATCCACAACTGGCACAAGCTGGACTGGGAAACCGACGAGCAGATCCGCAAGAAGCGCAGCGTTGATAAGCGCGGTGCAAAGAGCGACGAAGCGTACGTGCGCGATGCGCTCGGCGAAATGTCCTCTGCGCAAAACATGGTCGTCATCAACGACGAAGCGCATCATGCATGGCGAGTCCCCCCGAAGTCGCGTATCGCCGGTGTGTCCAAGGATGAGATGGACGAAGCGACGAAATGGGTCGGCGGACTGGATCGCATTCACAGGGCGCGCGGGATTCTCACGTGTTTTGACCTGACGGCGACGCCGTTTGCTCCAACCGGCAAAAAGAGCGGAGAAGAAACCCTCTTCAGTTGGATAGTCAGTGATTTTGGCTTGAACGACGCGATTGAGTCGGGATTGGTGAAGACACCGCGCGTCGTTGTCCGCGACGATGGAAAGCTTAGCCCTCAATTTAAGTCGCGCTTCTACCACATTTACGCCGACCCGGAAGTGAAGACAGACCTCAACCGCAAAGAGCGTCCGGAGACTGGTTTGCCTGCACTGGTGCTAAACGCCTATCACCTTCTTGGCCAGGACTGGCTCGAAACCGCGAGACGCTGGAAAAAACAGAAGCTGCCCACGCCGCCGGTCATGATTACCGTGGCAAACACGACGTACACAGCGGCCCGCGTCGAATTCGCCTTCGGCCGCAACCGCATTAACATCGAAGAACTTTGTGACCCCGATAAACTGCTCCACATCGATTCCAGAGTGCTTGAGCAGGCCGAAGAAGCGGACGAGCCTGTGCAGTTGGGTCTCACGCCATCCGGCGAAGATGAAAACGATGAATCCGGCGAAGGAAAAACCGAACGAAAACTTTCCAAGAAGGAGGCAAGCCGAATTGCTTCGCCGAAAGGTCGATACGATAGGGCGTCCGGGCGAGCCGGGTGAAAAAATTCACAACGTCATTTCCGTGGGCATGCTGTCAGAAGGTTGGGATGCGAGGACCGTCACTCACATCATGGGACTGCGTGCTTTCACTTCCCAACTTCTATGCGAACAGGTCGTAGGTCGCGGTTTGCGTCGCACTTCATACGATGTTGACGAAGGGAGTGGATTCTTTCAGCGCGAGTACGTGAACATTTTCGGCGTTCCGTTCACGTTTCTTCCCCACGAAGGCGGAGGAGACGAACCACCACCGCCGCCAACCGTCGGTAAAGCCAGAATCGAAGCAGTTTCCGACCGCAAGAAATACGAGATCGTGTGGCCCAACGTCCTCAGAATCGATCATGAGTTCAGGCCTACATTGACACTTAACATGGACGAAGCAAAACCTCTTCGTCTCGATGCGTACGAATCGCCTACAAACGCGCAGCTCGCCCCCATCATCGAAGGGAAACCCGACATAACGAAATTGTCGGAGATCGATCTCCGCAAGCTGGCGGATCGCTTTAGGATGCAACGAATCATTTTTTCAACGTCAGGGCACATCTACGAACAGATGAAGCTGACGTGGAAGGGAAATCGCGAATATCTTCTCGGCCAAGTTATTCGCTTAGTCGAACGCTACATTGAAAGCGACAAACTGCGAATCGATCCCGAGGTTTTCAACTCAGACGACCTGCGGCGGAGAATTCTGATTGCACTACACATGCCCACAATCGCAGAGCATCTGAAACAGGCCATCCGTTTCCAGAATACAGAGGCCCTGATTCCGATATTCGACACGGAGCGGCCCATTCGTGCCACGGGCGATATGCTTCCGTGGTACACGAGCAAGGCTTGCGAACACGTGAACCACTCGCATATCAATATGTGCGTCTTCGATAGTCGATGGGAAGCAAGTGAGGCTTTCGAGCTGGATCGCAGCCCATACGTCGCGGCGTGGGTTAAGAACGATCACCTCGGATTTGAGATTACGTATTCGTTCAAAGGCGTGATCCGCAAATTTCGACCGGACTACCTCGTTCGGCTCGCCAACGGGAAGATGCTGGTGCTCGAAGTGAAAGGCCAGGACAACCAAGAGCAGCAAACGAAGCGGGAATTCCTCGGCGAATGGGTTCGAGCGGTAAATGGCCACGGCGGATTTGGAACTTGGGCCTCCGATGTGTCCCGCTATCCCAGCGATATTCACGAAATCCTTCAGCGGCAAGGCGCCTAACGCTGCGTTGCACATGGACAACGACTAGCCCGGCATCGCGAGTGGGTTCCTCATTCCTCTTTTCGTTGTGAACGAAGTGGTCGAGCGCATAAAGGATGGGAGTATCACCCATACGTCTATGACCCGACGGGGGCGCGCTTGGTGAAGGTACCCGCGAGCGGAAACACCTGACATAGTATTTGAAAAGGACACCGTGAAGCGGACGGAATTAAATGTGCAGTTCGAGGAGCTCGGTCAGCAGCGGACTTTTGCCCTGGCCGAATTGCAACTGCGGGCTGACGGCAACCCATTGGCTGATGGTCAGAAACAGTACCGCGTATTGCTCGATGGTCACGAAGCGGCATACGCGTCATTTGACACCTTCTGGGAAGACCAACTCAATTTGTATGAGGTTTTTGTCGCGGGTCAGTTTCGTAACGAGGGTGTCGGGACGGCGATCATTCACTTTGCGGTTGAACTTTGCAGGCGAATGGACAAGCCGCGACTCACGGTACGTCCGAAGCCTCTCTCCGAGCAGCCTGAGGCCGAACTCGTCGCGTGGTACTTGCGCAGGGGATTCACACCCACGGCGGAAGACCCCAAACTTCTTGAGATCGTCCTAAAACCGAAACCATTCGGTGTGCCCGATTTTGTGCCCCCTCTCAGTTGCAAACCGTAGCAAGTGGGCACAATCGAACCGATCCGGGTTATCGAGGCAAGTGCGTCAGGATAGAACGCGATAGCTGTCTATCGCACTTGGTATTAGTTATCCTGGGACGGTCTTTTAATCAGCGGGCTCCAGACGAACGGGCGGCAGATGGCACAGGCTCGGCCCAGAATCATCCGTTTGAGGGGACGAACAACTGTGATTTTCTGGACAGTCGATTCAGTCATGCAAAGCACTCGGTAGCAGGAGTCTTTGGGCACGCGCGACGTGCGATCTCCACCACATCACCTGACCTGCTCGCTTTGACGCTCAGCTGGCGATCTGTTGCGTAGTGACGGTCTTATACTGAGCCGCATGGACGGTTTTCAAGCCCGTAACATCAACGCGGTCCAGTGCAAGCGTGTGGTTTGTGTCATCAGGGCTGGTGATCTGCGGGCGAAGGCGTTTCAAGTAGTTTTTGGCCGCGACGAAAGTCTATTTATTACGTTTCCTTATTTCCGGCATCGAACCGGTATTCTCTCCGCATCTATAATCCCTGCTACTGGGGCGCGCCAGTCCCAAGTGAGCCTTGAGGACGGCGGGAAGGTGACGTCACATCTCATCAAATACTCGCACCATGCCGACGGACGCGCTCATTTTTCTCAGACAGGAAAGATAATCATCGCCATCAGGCGACAGTCAGTCGCTCTCGAGAGACAGCACGGCCACATTTTCTCGCTACGGATACAAGGATTGAACGCTCTTGATGTTGCGGAGCCAGTCAACGATACCGGCGCCACTCCCAAGCGAACGGTTGTTGATTTCCAGACTGAGCCAGCGGAAGTCATTAAATTCGTTGCTCGCTGGTTTGACGTCAATAAGCTGCGCTTTAACAATCCGACACTCACTATCGGCCCGACACTTCTCATGACGGATCGTGACGGAATTCAAAGAAACGCGTGTCTCTTCGCCAGCCCCCATTCAAATGCCAGGCATGTCCTCGCTGTTACCTGTGAAAGAATCCCCACGCTCGGTCCGGAACCGGAAATGTTCTTGTTTTACGGCGGCTTCGATCCCGCGGAAATGATGACAGACCCAACGAAGGAAGCAGGGTTCCTAGCGTTCCTATATCCGTTGTCAGCCGCCGAAAAGACGAGGGAACAATTGGGTAGCGTGGACTGGTTCCCCGGATAACCCAGATTTCAACGGGCCTGCCCAATAACCCTTGTGCGACGCCTCCCGTATCTGATTGATCCGGCGCGTCCAAAATGCGCGTGGATGGTTGCCCACAAACACATGTTTTTGGCACAGGGCGCGCCGCTGACCGCCAATTGTTTGAGAGCAGCGGATTCGCCCGCACTCACGAGATAACTGGGCCATTCGCTTGACCTTGAAAATCAGCAAAGTCACGGTTTACCCCCAGTCTTAAATGACCAGCTCATGCCCCACGAGTAGAAGGCGAGAATGATCGCGATGTCCAAGGGCAAACCGAAGACGATATAGAGCAGCGGCATGAATAAGACGGACTTCCGCAATATGATTGCCTGCAAAAGGATCTGGAACGGGAGAAATAGAGAAAGATGGCCCATCGTCATCGCCGTGAGCACGGCCTTTCTGATTAAGCCGAAATCGAAGATGTAGTACGTCAAGCCAAACAGAATGGGCACAAAAGAAATCAGCCCGATTGCATAGCTCATAAATCCTTCCAAATAGCTATCGGGTGTATGGGGAAACCGCGCCGGAAACAATAAGAAATAGACTAAAGCGGTGGCCTGAATAAAGAGGACGGCGCGCAAAAGATACGTGATGGGAATGAACTTCGCGGGGGAAAAAGTGTCGCGATCCACAGCGCAATGACGATTGCTGCGGTGAACCACCACGTGCGCGCGTCGGGAACAATGCTATCCATCCGGGGATACGGAACGGCGAAGTGGATGTAGGGCGTGATCTGATGCGCTCCCAGGCCGAGATTCGTGCGCAACGCGAGCATCCTGGTTCCCACTACCAGCGCGAATCGCCAGACCCGGCAAACCCACGGCAGCGAGGCGATCCATACGAATGAAACCAGCAAGACAAGTAGGGCTGACGTGATCAGGTCAAGGGGCCCTAGATCGAACCGGGTGAGCGCCCTGTGCATGGCGATGACCCCGCCCCGGTGGCCGCGAAAGCGGCTTCGGTCAGCAAATCTGGGCGCACGATCAGAACTCTTTGAAGATTCCAAAGCTTCCACCACCTCGCTGGTAGAACGGACTATGGTAATAATCCGCTACTAAATTGAATCCCCACTGCTTGCCGACCCACTGCCGCCAGGTGACGGTAACGGTCTGGCTTGGGAAGCGCGTGAGAACCGCGGCCGGCCCAACCAATTGGTATGCTTCCTGTCCAAATCCTGCATTTAAAGTGACGTAACGATGTTCGTTCCGCCCTTGCGTAACAGCCACGAAACCGGCGGGCGAGAAAACCGTGCCGGGATTGCTGACGTTGAATCGCACTCCCTCCTCGATGATCCACGGCTTTTCGAAATAGTAAGTGGTTCCGACGAAGAAACTGCTATCGCGATGGACGTCCTTTGCAGCGTAATAGCCGAAGCCGACGGTCGAGATGAGCTGTTTGCGCGCCCCCCACTTCCGATTCACGAATGCGTCACCCCGATAGCGTGGCCAGAAGAAGCCGCCGACGCTCGAACCGAGCGTGAGCGAAGCGTACCAGTCAGAGTCGAAGTTGTATGTATCGCCGGCGGCCATATACACGCCGGCGTCGCCGAATTCATGCTCTCCGTTGATTTCGCCGTTCCAGGTATTCTTCCCCGTTGCAACCACCCCGCGAAGATACCCACCGCTCCAACGGCCGAAATTGTTCGATAGAGTCTCGTAGCTCCCGCCGGCTTCCACAAAGTTGGTCAGAATTTTTTCTTCCACCGGCTGCGCAGGTGTGTTGGCAGTTGTTGGAATCGGAGCTGATTCCTGAAGCAGCGCAGTGGTTGGAATTGACTGGGCATTCGCCGTCAGCGCGAACGCAAGGCTCACGAGCACCACGGCCAGGCCGTCCAGACAAACGCGCAGCGTCGGGATATTCATTGACCGAGAACCTTGGATTCGATTTCCAGATGCTGCCCTTCTC
Organism: uncultured Acidobacteriota bacterium; assembly: GCA_963823145.1. Lineage (GTDB taxonomy): Bacteria > Acidobacteriota > Terriglobia > Acidiferrales > UBA7541 > Palsa-295. The sequence continues at coordinate 146,706 of CAWGJZ010000004.1, read as the reverse complement.
CCGCGACCACTCGCCAACCATTCCCATCTCGCTGAATTTTGCACGCGCCTTGCATTACATCCGGCCGGCTAAATTGTTTTGCTGGGAGCCACCAGGATTCGTGAGTCAGCGTTTGGGGATCGGCGGCATTGAGGAAGGCTCGCCCATCGCGCTCTGTCAGCTTCCAGTCCACCCTCTTGCGCGAGTTCAGAAAGTTGGCGATCTGCACCATTGTGTACCAGCGAAACACTCCGTGCATTCTGAGTTGCGCGGTTTTTTCCAGCCAGGCACCCACTATCCGCCGGTAAGGCAGAATTCCTGGAGGGTGAAAGTAAATGAGGCGGACCTGCCGCTGAGCGACGGTGAAGTCCGTCGCCGCATCGAGCCACTGTTCTGCCGCGGCCTGCGAGTATCCTTCGGTGCCCATTTCCTCGAACGAGGCAGCTCGGTCCATGTGCAGGATCGGGAAGGCCCAGATCGTCGATCCGGCACGGCGGCCCTTGCGATAGCCTTGAGTGGGACCCATTCCCGTATCGCCGGTGAAGTAGTAGCCCACAAAATGGTGTTGTTCGAGCCATACAGTCACCCACTGAGGCTGATTGCCCACGGGAGCGGAGTATTCAAGGACCGGCTTGCCGCCTACCTTCTCGAGAGCGTCCTTGTTGAGCTCAAGATACTTTTCCATGTCCTGGGGAGGGTCCTTATCAACGTGCTCGGCGAAGTAATTGTGAATCCATCCTCCGTGACTGCCAATTTCATCTCCAAGCCCGATATACTTGTGGACTAAGCCTTGACTGACGGGGTTATGAAGCACGTTGAAGCCTTGATGATCGCCAATGGCATAGGTATCTGGTCCTGCGGTGATGTCGATCGAATAGGGCCCTTGCTCCAAAATTTTCCAGGTGCCCATCTCCTGAAGTGCCTTGATGGCTGCGTTGGAATCCACGTGCCAATCCAAAACAATGCCTCCGACGCCGTCGGGCACGGGCATCAGGTAAGGCAGAGACAAAACCCGCGATGCGAAATACTTGATGAAGGCATGCAGCGGAAGCCCATCGGTGTAGCCCTCCAGATATCCGAGCGGAATATTCACGAAGAGGACTGATCCTTTTTGGAAGGAGTGTAGCCCAGCGACGATTCCAACTCTTGAACGCAGCAAGACTTGCCCGGTGTAGGCTCCTGAGGTAACGAAGCTGGGATACTCCAAGTCGCCATACTCATAGCGCCGAAGCTGAACCTCAAACTCACCGCCACTTGTTGCAACCGCCCTCCTCGCAGGAGGAGACAGTGGGTAGTATTTTCCGGGGGGCACTCCTAGATCATTCATTACCGGGATGGTGCCTCTCACGTCCGCCGCTTGAATCATTCCATCACGCAGCGAGTCGTAGAGTGCGTAGTCCACTCCTGCAAGATCGGACAGTCTTGACCGCGCGCCGACGTAGCGCCCCTCTTGGGACTTTGTGCCCGCATCATAAACGAGCATTAGGCTTCCCCCGCCCGCCACATATTCGCGGATAGCGCCTATCAGGATGTCGTTCGCCTGCAGATGGATGGAGTCGGGGAAAATCACGCCGGCGCATGGCGGCCTTCCAAACAGCGGCTGCAAGAAGGTTGAATCGTGTATGGGGACTATGTGCAGCCCCTCTTCGCTCGCGGCATCGGTCCAAACCGTAACGTGAGGATCGGAAAAGCTTGTGCCGTCCGGCACCAATAGGAGCAGCCGATCACTCTCCGAACTGGACGGATCGCGGCTGCGGCTCCTCGACAATAGGAGTCCAACCAGCGCGGCCACGAAAAGCACCACAAGAACAGTGATAATTGCCCGCTTTTTCATCCTTTGGGAACCACCCACCCTTCGTTCCTAGCCCAAAGCGTCCCGAAGACCTGGGCACCCTCCTCGAGTTCGATGGTTAGTGCACTCACCGTTGTTGGCATTCGCGCGGTGCCGCACTCCGTGCCGGATTCAATCTCCATTTCGTGCTCCGCCAGGATTGGGCCGCCAATGCGGCAACGCGGACCGATTTGCATGGTAGCCGCGCTGATAAGGCTGCCCTCCACAGAAGCGCCGGCTTCCACGATCATCTCTTTGTTGCTCTTCGCGCTGCCCAGCACTCGCGCGCCTGCACCAATGTGCAGCTTGCCGCGAGCTACCACGCTACCGGCGACCACCTCACCGGGTCGTATCTCGAAGTCCCCCTCGACTAGAGTGCGGCCGCTCGGCCCCGGCAGGGCAGGTGTCTCGGCGGGAAGATCGGGCGGAATGAAAGAAATCTCGTTGAGGGTATCGCTAGAGCATCCGAACTTAATGCGCGGCGCATTCAGGCGTTGGAAGGCGCAGCCAGGTTGCAACTGTATCTCTCGGTCAGCCGAAATACGCCCGTACAGGTCGCAGTCCTGCGCCGCTCGAAATGTTCCTGCCGCGTGCGCCCAGCGGGTGATATGGCTGGCTGGCCCCAGGTAGATGTCCTTCTCTCCGAGAAGCGCGCGGTAGGTTCCGCCTTCTCCTCCAACGAACTGTCCCGATGCATAAATCTCCTTGAGGAAAGTGAGCCCACCGGAGAGGGCTATGTCCGTGCCAGCGGCAACGACCCATGCGCAAGCAGCTTGGTTCTTCCCGGGGTTTAGAAAAACCTCGGTGTCAGCGCTTCCCAGCAAAACGTATTCGTCTCCCCGCGGCAGTATTCCCCTCACTGTGGTTCCGGAACCAACACATTGTTGCAAGGGACCTTGCAGTTCCTCGAGATAGGTGCGGAAACCATGCGCGAAATGCCGGATGTCTCCCCCGTATTGCTGAATTACGCCGAGTGGCTCTGCGTCGCGCTTGAAACGCAGCTCTACAATCGCCGGCAGCATGGGAAGGGTGAAAAGTACACCCGCTAACAAGACCAGCATCAAGAGTGCGAGGGAGGAGTTCACGGAGGGGTCCGGAAGCGCTCGGTCTTGTCCCAGTGAAACTGCGCTCCGGTGAGCGGTGCCATCAACTGGGAAACCACAGCGTGAGATACGGAAAAGATGCTGACTGCAAATCCTAGAACCAGGAACGGGAGGAGGCATATACGCTGACGCGTGTGATCCAGCCGAACTGCTGCCGCAATTTCAAAAAAGGCAGCAAAATTTCCCGTCGCAGCGTAGGCCGTAAAGGCCAGTAACGCTATCACGCCATGAAGCGGAGCCACTCCTTGATAAAACACAGCGAGAGCCAGAAGCCAGCCGATCAAGGTCAAGGGTGCCACCGCATAGACGCCGAGAAGCAGAAAGCCGTCCGTGCGTTCGCGGAATGTGGCGCGATGCTTCCCGAATAACAAGTGGAAACCATATGCCACCAAAGCCTGATTGTGTCCCTTGGCCCACCGCATGATCTGCTTAATGCGCACTGGCCACGTCTCTGGAACCTCTTCGTAACACTCCGAGCGATTCTGGTATACCGTTTTCCAACCGGCCAGCAGAAGGCGAAAGGTTAGGTCGGTATCTTCGGTGAGAGAATTGTCGTTCCAGCCGCCGATTTCCCGCAGAGCGCTCAGCCTAACCCCGGCTACCGTGCCGCCGTGTTGAGGCACAAGGCGAAGATTCATTCGGGCCTGCTGATCCACCTGATAGCCCCCTGATCGCTCAAGGTCGAGCAGCCGCGTAAGCAAGTTTGTTCCCACGTTCAGAGGAACCACGCGCCCCATTACTCCGCCTACCTCGGGATCGAAGAACGGCGCAACGAGCTGGCGGATCAATCCGCGGCCGGGAATATAATCGGCGTCAAATATGAGAATCACTTCGGTCTCGACCATTTCCGTTGCGTCTTTCAACGCGGCGGCCTTGCCTCCCTTCCCGCCTTCGCGATGAAACGGGCGGATGCGGCCGGGATGATCTTTAGCAAAAAGATCGACAATCTCGCGGGTGCGGTCCGTGGAACGGTCGTTTACGGGCACGACTAACATTCTATCGGCGGGATAATTCACTCCCATCAATGCAGCCAGGATGTTCGTAATGACCTTCTCTTCATTGTGAGCGGCCACCAAGACGGTTACTTTCGGCCAGTTGGCCGTGTCTATATCAATGTAAGGGTGGCGTTGAAATCCGAACAGGCGATTCAGCGTGAACCAATAGTGGCGCGAGGTATAGATCGAGATGACAACGACAATGCCGAAGAGAAAGTAGATCATCGTATGCAGCCGCGCGTTAGGAATGTACCTTCTCGAGACCGGCTTCCGTCGCATGATCCGTCAAGTCGCTCTTGCGGCGACGAGGGTTACGCCTCGGTGGCAATTTAAATTCCTTGCCGGCATCGAGAAGAGGCGTTTTCTTCTGATGCCAGCGCGTGATGGCCTCGACGATTCTCTCGGAGGCCTTGCCGTCACCGTAGGGGTTCTCTCCTTCCGCCATGTCCTGGTATGCCTCCGAATCGCCGAGCAGGCGCTCGGCTTCGTTGACGATCGCTTCCCGTGACATTCCGATGATCCTGGCCATGCCGAACTGAGAGGCTTCGGGCCGCTCCGTAACTTTGCGCAGGACCAACACCGGCTTGCTGAAGGTAGGGGCCTCTTCCTGAACTCCACCCGAATCGGTGAGAACCATAAAGCAGCGGCGCAGGAGGCTAACGAATGTGATGTAGTCGAGCGGCTCCGTGAGGTGTATCCGCTCCGTATCCCCGAGAAGCGCGTTGATCGTACTGCGCACGTTCGGATTCATATGGACCGGGTAGATGACACGAATGTCCGGGTACTTCGTCACGAGGTCCTTCAGAGCGAGGCACATGTTCTCCTGGTCGCTTCCCCACGATTCCCGGCGATGAGAGGTGACCAATATCAGGCGGTCTTGATCCGTGGGAATGCCCGCAAGCGGAGTATTTTTCCAAGAATGAGGCAGCTGGCTCAGCCCGCGCAGCGCGTCCACCACCGTGTTTCCTGTGACGACAATCTTCTCGGATGCCACGCCTTCCGCCAGCAGTGCATCGCGCGAGTTAGCCGTCGGTGCAAAGTGTATCTCCGTAACCACCGAAACCAGGCGCCTGTTAGCCTCCTCTGGAAACGGGTTGTAGATGTCATGGCTCCGAAGGCCGGCCTCGACGTGCCCAACGGCAATTTTGCAGTAGTAGGCCGCCAAAGCGGAGGCAAAAGCAGTGGTGGTGTCACCCTGAACCAAGACCATATTGGGAAGAAAGCGCTGGCAAGCGTTCTCCACGGTGTCAATCACGCGGCCGGTGAGTGAGCTGAGCGTTTGGTTCGGACGCATGACGGCCAAGTCAAAGTCCGGTTTAATCTTGAACAATTGAAGCGCGTGGTCGAGCATGGTCCGATGCTGGCCCGTATGCACGACCGCGACCTCGAAATCGTCCGAGCGCAGGCGCAGTTCATGGATTACGAGGGCTAACTTGATGGCTTCCGGGCGCGTGCCCAAAATCGCCATGACGCGGCAAGGCTTCGTCAACTTCACACTCCATGGGAAGGGGGAACAACCCTAACTCCGATTGAGAAATATATTTTGCCATAGCTGTCAGTCGCAGGGACGCTGAAGTGGCGAGACGATTAACAAGTAGTTATCCCAAGATGCTGAAAATCTGTCCCCATGCGATAACGGTTAGTCGGCTTACCGGGCAAGTGGCTACCGGTACCCATGTGCTTGACTCGCCCAGAGTGCCCAGAATCAGTTCTTTTTGAGGCGGCCCGTACGCACTTCTGGGCAAGCGAATTTTCAACGATTCCGAAAGACCTAGGGACTGGGGAGTCTGGGCAGCCTTTTTTGGGCAGCTTTGGTTTGAGCCCACTCGATTGTAAATTATCTTGAATCCGGGGCCCTACGAGTTCCGACCGCAACCATAAGCAGTACGCATCGCTGCAAACCGTCGATTCCAAGTAACATTTCGATTGAGTCGTCGATAAACCCTGCTGTGGAGCAGACGTTCAGATCGAGTGAGGTTGAAACAAGGTTCAAATTCTGCGACACGTGACCGACATCGAGCAGGCCCAATCGGTAACCTCGCTGGCCATATTTTTCTGCTAGCCGTCCGATTGCGCTCGTCAAAACTAGCACTACCGCCGCATCGGAAAATTCGGGCTGGAACAAGATCTCATCTCGCAGACGGTCTACGAAACAACCCTCATTGAGTAGCGATAAGCGATGCAAGACGCTATCGTAATGGTAGATTCCGGATTCGATGTCCTCAACATTTAGGACGATCGGGAAGATTTCGACAGAACCCAAATTACCGGAATTAGGGACATTTCTTTTGTATATGACATCCGATCGGCTTGTCTGCTGGACACCATTCGCGTGAAACAAGACAATCGAAAGCTGCTTCTCGGATATGGCAAGGCTCCCAAAGGCGCGACTGCTAGTTCTCGAGACGATCGTTTCTCTAACTCCCTTGTCAGGTAGCCCCGTAGGTACAGTCAATTCGATATACCTTGTCGAAGCCAAGTGCAAAGGAGCCTCGATTTGCAGCGTCACTATCCGGGGATCGTAATGTAATTTATGTGAAGTTAGAACGTATTTGAATGCTGCAGAATTCTTACTCGCAATGTGAAAGTCCTCGAATCCGAATTGGTTCGGCACCAGTTGAACCTCTCAGGCGAAAGGATGTGGATAAGCATTAAAGCCGTCGAATCCTGGGCTCTCCATGGTTCTAGCGAGCAACCTGGACGTGGCAAGCCAGCGGGTTGACATACTTTGAGACAGAGGTACCGCCTGGGGCACCACTACTCGAATCGTGCGGCCGTGGCCTTGAGTGTCGGACGCAGTGATATCTTTCCAAAGAATATCTAAGCCTCTCTTCGCGAGTGACACGGCAAAGTTCGTTAACTCTGCCATTCGAGTTGGCTGTATTATCGTAAGGAGATTAACAAACTCTTCCCAAGATAATGGCGGTTGGCGATCCTCGCTGAGAAAATCGAAGGCTGGCGAGTTTTCCCAATTCGCGTACAAAAGTGCATGGGTTTCTAGATGTTGAACCCACGTGTACTTCTCTAGATCAATCGAGTTCAGGGGCCGACTCTTCGCGAAAACTGGAATGGATATGGCTTCGTCCAGCGCTTTTGCACAAGCCCTCGACGGATCAGCGCTCGCAGCGGCACCGACAACTCGATATGGCATCGAGTTACCAGACAAAACGCATAGAACGGTACAAATACCGAAATCGCGGTCACTAATGTCGTAGAGCCTGCCGTCAAGGCCCGCGTTCTTGAGAAGAATCTCACGGAGTCTAAGACTTTCAGGCAGTCCATCAATCGATAATTCGATTAACCGACTTGGAGTGCGTGTTAGCCAAGTTATCATCAGGGAATCGCGTTCTGCGACCTCACAAATCCCCGCCCAAATCGCAGAAACAAGGTTTGTGTGAAACGCGAGCCCAGTCGAAATGGTTGGCCAGATGAGATCGTTGTTGTCGGATTCGAATCCGAGATGAAGAAGTGAAGCGGGGATAGATTTCTCAGTGCCGCTTGCTAAGTGTTGCGCATCGCAATGATCGACGAGTATCTCGCTATCAGGTATCCTGAACAAAGATGGGCACTCTTCTTCGGCCGCACATCTTGGGTAGGCGGTGTAGTAAGGCGACGAAGACAATGGAAGTCTCTGAAAATGATCGTATTGCCAAGAATAAAGCCCACAGTATCTCTCTACGGCTTCCCCGAGGCATCTTTTCAGTGCAACGTCGGCCGAAATCGATGTTCCAGCAGCATTTGCAGGATACGGCCTGAACCATGCCCCTGCGGGGACACGGGCTAAATCGCACGTGTAAACCCACCAAGGCGGTTCTGGGTAGGGCAGGCAATATCCGATCAGACGGCTCAGAGGTCCGAATCTGTCGTCAAATAGGTCCAGGATCGAGGCGAGAGCGCCTGGATCGTGAGCTTGAGGCTGGCGTTTCAACATGTCGAAAACATGGCCATATCTATTTTGTCGCGAGTTGTTGCAAGACGTTGGGCTTGGTGCAACTCGGACAATTCGGAACTCTCTGGAAGCGGTTTAGAACGGGCACCCCAACCACTGGGTTGAACCTCAGTGCTGATTCCAAGAAACCAGAAGTTCCAATCTTGCTCAAAACTCGAATCGCATCGTTGACCATGACCGCTGCAGCCAGGCTAGCCGCGGTAGCGAATTCACCGAGTAGATAGTCTCTGTGAGCATGTGCATCCAAGTGTTTCTGGAATAGCTCTTCCTCGATTGCAGCTTGATTCATACTAATTCCGCGCAATCGCATGCACTCATAACAGCCAGAGCTGTAAGGTAAAACCAGTGGCCCGATATCGTATCCATCAGCGAATTCATTGCCGAACATGAACGGCATTCCGAATCTCATGAGAATCAAATTCACGCCGCTTAGATAGGCAGAGGAGCTATGTCTCGTGGCCAGGATCGTGATGTCTAACAGAGACGAACTCCCGTTTAGCTCCTGTTCTATTTTGAGAATGCTTGGGTTATCGCCCGGGCGCATTCCACTTACGTGAATGACGCAAACTCCCGCCGCTCGTAATAATTCGGACGTAGACTCACCAAAGGCGCCGCCGCCCACCACTAGGACGTGGCTGTTGGCGATCCTTGATTCCACCTCTTCAGCGCTTGTGTTGTATCCGGTGACATTGAGGTGTCGTTCCCAGTACAGCCGTCGTGATCCAGCCGCCTGATTGCCAAGGTGAGGCGGAGTACTAGTTCCAGCCGTGCCATCCACGAGAATTCCTCGCTCATGCAACTGATATAGGCATCTTGCGAGGGAAGCCACGGACAGGTCAGGTGGACATTCACTGAGGATCTGATCCAGATTCGCCGAGCCGTTCATTCGTGAACTGAGAAATGAAATGCACTTTTGTGCAGTATTGCCGAAGATTACGACAGGCTCACCTGTACCGCGAATTTGTACACCCAGTGAATCAGGCATGTTGAAAATACAAGCGTCCGAGGGGAAGCACGGATGTTTGGGAAACCGAACATTCTGATCGCTTATTATCGAAAGAAACTCTTGAACCGACCTTTCGTCTTCCGAATGCAATCGAAATCCCTCGAACGCTTCTGGCTTCGCTGTCCGGGCGCGCTAGACGCGCCCGCTCGAGCCTATGGTTCCAGCGGTGCCTACACAGCCACCGCCTGTGCCGGCCGTTCCGAGGGTACCTAGACATCCAAGCGCTTGGTATCCGCTTGAGCCCAGAGTTCCCGCTGTCCCAACGCAGCCGCCGCCAGTCCCAACGGTCCCAAGACTACCCAGACACCCCAACGCTTGATATCCGCTTGATCCCAGAGTTCCGGTCGTTCCGACACAGCCTCCGCCCGTTCCGACCGTTCCCAAAGATCCCAAACAACCGGTTGCCCGGTAGGAGGATTCGCTGGCCAAACACGGCAGGCAGGGCGTGCAAGGTGAACACGGCAAGCAAGAGGAAGCGACATTCCCTTTTTCTTGGGATTTGAACGTGTTGACATCGAGTTTTTCCCACTGGCTCTTGACGCAGGTCAGGTACGCCTTGTATGCAGCCTCGAAACACTCAGTCGAGCCCGGCACGGAAGTCGGTTTGGATGTTTTCTCGTCCATGGTCTTCTCCTTATGCTTCTTAGATCGTCTTAACGGCTCAAAGCGCCTATCTGTCAATAAGGCCGTTTGCGTGTGTATTCCAAGAATGGGGCCGAAAGGGTTAACGACGTAGAGTCGGAGCCAGATGGTACTTAATGATTAAATGACTGTCAAATTAAAATATTAAGACATCAAGAATGTTCATGCTCGCATTCATAAACGTTGCGGCTGTCCCCTGCTCCGCCTTTTGCAGCAACCAGGGCGAATTCCCGGCTGGCACCAGGTGACTTAGCACCAACGGAAGTGTCCTCAGGTCCTCCGGCGAATCGCGGTGAAAAAACATTAGTCTAGGTGCCCTCAGAAAGTGTTGCCGTTGACTCTGGACAGTTCCATTCGCGGCAACCTTCCCGATTCTTCCCGAGTGACGGCGGATTCGCTGATCGGCTGCCGCGCTCGGGAATTCTACGGCGGTGACGAGAAATCCGGAATGTGCTTGTCCACGCAGTCTGCCCGGTAGCCGACGAGGGGATAACCGGGATAGTCAGTGGCTTTTCGATAGGGCGCGCGGCACTCCGGGCAGATCGGGGCATCGTTCTCGCGCGCAATCCAAACGTGAGGAACATAGACCACCCGCAACAGCTTGCCGTCACCTTCTACCCAGGGGTTTGCTCTTGGCACGTCGGGAGGTTCGGGGCCTTCGCCACGCCAAGGCCCTCGAACGCTGTGGCAGAATTGCAGGCACGTCAGTTTGCTCCGCCTCTGAACTGAGAGAACCCGAGCAGCTGCACGAGATTCCAGCGAGCCTACCGGAAAGTCGCCAACCTTGAGCAGACCGTTCATCGATTCTCGCGCTTAGCTGGCATGCAGACCTCGAAAGTTCGATTTGCCTCTTCGCTACCGATGTGCACAACCGTGACGCGAATGACGCTCTTCATTCGGTCCACTTGGATGCGTTCCAACTTCGCTCTCGCAGCGGCGCGTGACTCGGGCGACCCGAGAGGAAAGTTCTCCGGTCGTGGCGCGATGCCGGACTGCCCATCGTTCGAGGTTCTAGGCCAGACGGGGTCTCGGTGAGTCGCCCAGGCCGAATTCAAATTCTGGTTTTGGACGGAGTTCGAGCATTGCCCGAGCTGCGGCACGGGATTTCAACGAATTTATTACGAACGCGGCTGGGTGTACGCTGTGACCGCTGGGCGACAAAAGCTGCTTGTCGCCTCCATCATTCGTTTGTCGAGTTTCCGGCACCGTTATCGAGTCCTTGGCCTTGGGTTCGTGGGAACCATGCGGGCAAAGCACCGTCACGGGCATAGGCCTCCAGTTCGGCAGTCGTCATTCGTTCGAATGCCTTGGCCATCGTCGTATCTTCAAACTCGATGGCCTGCCGTGCTCGGCCTTCGGTTCGATCCGCGATCTCTCTTGCGGCCTGAACATTGCCGCGAACCGCGTCTCGCACTTGTGCTTCTGCTATCAGTTCCGCCCATGTACGCCCTTCCGGATCGTTTGGGACGGCTTCCTCAAGCTTGTTCTTGTAGGCGTCTGAGAGCGTCTTGCTCTTCGGCCTACCCGACGGGTTGCCGCTCTGCCCCTTCTTCCAACGATGGGATTTCCCGTCTTGAGCAATGTTCGGGTTATTGCTCTTGCCCATACGTGTTCCTAGCCTGATACCAGCTTAGGCTTAAGGCCCATTTCAGATAGCCGTTCGAGAGCAACTGCCACGAACGCCGGTTCAATCTCCATTGCGAAACAACGCCGGCCCGTATTCTCAGCGGCGCAGAAATGGGTGCCGGACCCTGAGAATGGCTCGTAGCACAGATCTCCTGGCTGGGTATGCAACAGAATCGGAGTCGCGAACAGTTCCAAGGGTTTTTCCGTCGGATGTCGCGATTCGACTCCAGGTAGAACCGGCACGTCGATCTGCCAGACCGTCGTTGGAAAGCTGCCTGAGTTGCGCTTGGGCTTGTGCCCCTGCTTCCATCCGAAGAAACAGGGCTCGTGCTGCCACATATAGAACGAGTGGGTCAGCACGGGCTTGTTCTTGACCCAGATGATCTGCTGGTGAACAAGAATCCCGCAGTCGCGCATCGCCTTTTCAACTTCGATCTGGCGTTGCGAGGCGTGCCAGACGTAAATCCCAGCGTCATCCTCGCAGACGGCCAATGCCTGCCTCAGGAAGGCTTCATAGAATGGGCCCAGCGGTTCGGTTTTCTGCTTGTCAGCGTAGCGTCCTTTCCAGTCCTTGTTCTTGCCGTCAGAGAAATCCTTCGAGGGGTGATTCTTCGCGTCGTAGGAGACCAAATAGGGTGGATCGGTGGCGCAGAGCTTTGCAGTCTTTCCGTCCATAAGTGCGGCGACGTCGAAAGCACTCGAGCTATCACCACACATAAGCCGGTGGCGTCCGATCTCCCAGATCTGCCCGCGCTTGGTCTTCCACTTCTTCTGCAGCTCGGCAGCCCGATCGATCTTCGGTTCGGGCGCACAGAGTTCGGTGCTCCGAAGGTCTCTGAGCAGAGTCTTGAGTTCGTTTTCATTCCAGAATTGTGTGAGGTCCACGTCGAGCGACGCGAGTGCTTCGGGATTCCACTCGAGGTCGATTTCGCTGATGCGGTTATCGGCAATCGCGAGCTCTCGCGCCTTTCTGTCTTTCTTGAGGTCCAGATCGCCGCGCTGTACAGCAACCAGGGACGAGCCATCGGATTCGATGACGGCGACGGATTTCATCCCAGCGGCGCGTGCCGCCTCTACAGTCTTGTTTCCCGCGATCACACGATCGCGGCGGTCGAGAACGACTGAGCGACCGGCGCCGTACTTTTCGAGAGACTCTCCCAGAATCTCGCGTCCACGCTTCGTGCCCTTGTTCGCGTTCTTCTCATCGAGAATCAATTGCGCGATTAGAACGATGCGCATCTTCGGCTTCACGGCATCCCTCCAGTCTCAATCGCCGGAGACTGTAGTGACTTTTGTAGTGACCCTACGATCAAATGGCGACATCCGGGCACACCCGGACACATTCCCCCCCGACGAGACAAGCCTGGAGTTGTCTATCGAGTGATTGAAATGGAGTAGCTTGCAGGTAGTGGCGGGACTGTTTTGCAAGCAGGGGGTCGCCGGTTCGATCCCGGCCACGTCCACCAAATTCTTCTTGATTGCAAAAGAGTTAGAAGAATCACCTCGGCCCGAACGCTCCATTATTCGTGCACACTGTGCACGAACTGTGCACGAATGCGTCATTGGAGCACCTCTCTGCACAATGGCGCTGCCGAAAAAGCATCGGCCTCCCCCACCGGTGCCATTTCGTTCGCTCGACGGTTGAGCTTCTCCAGGGCTTCGCGCTTCATCCGCAACTTCATCTGGGAATACTTCTTGAAGACTTGCGCGTCGCTCTGGCGGAGCAGCTGCGTTACCCATTCGTCGGCTACGCCGCCGGCGCTCAGCCTTGTGGCATAGGCAGAGCGCAGGTCGTAAATCCGAAAATAGGGAATCTTTGCCCGTCGCAGAGTTTTCGTCCAAACGGTCTTAAGTTTCTTGAGATGTCCGGTCGGATTCAGATCGCTCGGAAACAGATACGGTCCTTCACCCGAAATCGCCATCTGATTCTTGAAAGCCTCGATGGCGAGCGAGGTGAGGGGAACTTCGGCCGTGCCGTTTGGAGTCTTCGAATCCGGTATCCCAGACCACCGCATTCTGCAGATCCACTTGGTCTTTTCGCATCGGAATCAGTTCCTTGTAGATCCGCAACCCGGTCTCCGTAATGATTCGACTCGATCTTTTGTTGTTCGGACCACGCAACATAATGCGGTCTGAACAAACCCTTCACGGCAACCGGAAACTCAACACCTGCACAGGGATTTACAGCTAGGAGTTTCTTGCGGACCGCCACGTTCAGCATACGCCGGAGAACTCTGAACTCCTGGAGTACCGTTGTGGATTTGACGATTCGCAGTTCCTTGTAACCGAGCTTCATCTTGACGAGGACGGGTGTTCGAAGGCGTTCGCGAAGGTAGATGTCAACCGAATCCGCAGTGACATCCACCAGTCGGGAAGAAGACGAAGTTGGCCGTGTAGAGCGTGCGCGGGAGAGTTCCTTTCCGATGATGCAAGCCGGGCCCGCATCGGGACTTGAAGGCAAGCTCTCGCTGGATCGCCGAACAAACGTGGCGAAGGAGCCTGCGTAGGAGTTGCGGCGAACCGCCGCGAGGTCGCTCCCTCTGCCGACCTCGCCAGTACGCCGGAAGGATGAACTGGGATTAGCAGCAATTCCGACCAGGGGCGGAGGTGTCGTCATTTTCCTTCACCGCTCGCCAATGAGGAATCCAGCGAAAGTTGCCCTCTATTCTTACTAATGGGCAAAAAGAGGACAGAACCTTTCAAAGAAAAACCTTTCATGCCTGCATCACTTTTTTTTCGGTTGGATGGGCAGGCCTGAGGCCGCACTGTTCCTGTCTGAGGTACCGTTTCTGGCGCTGAGGGCAACTGCAGCGTCCTGAAGGCGTTGCATGATTCTGAGAAGGCGAAGGTGTACGGTGCTTTCGGATAGAGCGGTATAACGGTTCTGAATCTCTTTGCCGATGAAACCGATGATCTGAACTGAATTGATAGGTACATTTTCGAATCTCCTTTTTCTGCCCCTTTTGCTTGGGGCGCCCGGAAGCGAGTGGAGACCACTCCCAAGGCGAGCGGCTGCTTTATGGGAGGGACCCGCGTGGTTTGGGAGGAACCGGAAAGCAGAAGCCGCGAAGTGCGCCGTTTTGCATCCTGGCTACGGGACCGCGGGCGTGGGAATTCTCCCGAAGCAGCGCCCAAGCAAGAGAGGCGATGCACCGACTTACCCGGATCGTCCTCGAACGGGCGTTCCAGCGTGACCGGCAGATAGAAATCCAACCGAGCCCCTGACCTCATCGGAGCGGACCGCCTCCGTAATCCACGCCGTAAATACAGCGTATCTCGACAATCAATTTGGTGACCGCCCGATCATGCTGCTATCGTATGCCGCTTCTTCCGTATCCTCTCAAATTTGCTGGGAAGAGGATCATGAAGTGGTCCGTTCTGCCCGTTGCCCGGGTCGTGATTCTACGTATCTCGCTTCGGGCCGAGCGACCACTTCCGCGATCGAGTCCGGAAGATTTGCTAGCTTAGCCGCAGCGGGGGAGCGATGAAACCGGGAAGCTGGGGCTCGATTTGGCTGCTGTATTTCTACTCCATCCTCGGGGCCGCGTTCATCAGCATTCTCGTGCCCCTGGAAGGCAACATTGAGCACGCCTACCATACGACTCCCGCGAGTGTCGGCTTCTCCATCTCGCTCATTACCGTCTGCTCGATCTTCTTTGCGACGATCGGCGGCAACATTATCGACCGAATCGGCGCACGGCGCTCCCTCATCGGCACCAGCGTTTTCCTCGTGCTCTGCAACGTGGCGGGCTTTTTCTCCACGTCGATGTTCCTGCTGGACGCTGTGCGGTTGCTCGAAGGGATCGAATTCGTCGGTATCATCGTTGCCGCGCCGGTGTTGATCATCGGTACAACCAGCGGACGGCGTCGCGTGCAGGCCATGACCCTGTGGTCCACCTATACTCCCGCGGGCGTTGGACTGGGACTTCTGTTGGCGGTGCCGTTTGCCGGCACCTCGGCCTGGCGCAGGACGTTCGTGGTGCACGGGGCGTTGTTGGCAGCCGCCGCGTCGCTCGGATGGTTACTGCCGGAAATTCCCCGCGAAGCCCGGGGAATCGCGCGGCGAGGGCGGCCGCCTTGGAGCGATTATTTCGAAATCTACCGCCAGCAAGGGCCGTGGAAGCTGTCTATCTCCTACGCGCTGCTGGTGAGTATCGCGTTCGGGACCAGCACGGTCATTCCGGCCTATTTCGCACGCATGCATCACGTCTCGATCGCTAGGTCATCAGGCCTGCTGGGCGCCGGCTACCTGCTGACGATCTTCGCGGGAATTGGCGGGGGGTATCTGCTGACGCGTGGAATCCGGCCGGTCTCGCTGTATATCGGGATCACGCTTGCCGGCATGACTTCCGGACTGTTGCTTTACGCCCCCTGGAGCTCCCTTCCAGTGGCCATAGTCATGGTCGCGGTTTGGCTGACATCGACTGGGGCGGCTGCGGCCGTGCTGATGGCGCTCTTGCCGCGTGTGCTGCGCGATCCCGCGCGAGGCGGCGCGGCCATGGGACTGTTGGTCCAAATTACGGCACTGGCAAATCTTTTGACCCCACCGATTTATCTCGCGCTTTTGCCCAAGGGGAACTGGCTCGATTTCGTCTCAGTTATCCTGGGCGGGTGGATTTTGAGCTTGGCCTTCCTGCCAGCATGGAAAACAGGCATGGGTGTCGCTGCGCTCGCCCCATCGGGAGATGCCGGAGCTATGGGCTCGCGTTAATTTCCTCGCCGCCGGGCAGCCCGAATCCCTCTTTTTGCTTGCCGCGGCGCGACCGACGGCATCCGCGAGCCCCCTCGACGAATTCCGCAACGACTGTGCGCCCATGAATTCAACGTCCTTTTTCCTGCACAGGATCGTCGCAACGTGCGGGTATCTTACTTCGGGTGATCCGCAGTCGAGGAGTCCATGTTGACCAGAAAATATTCGCCGCGGTCGACGAACTCGCCCACCAGCTTCACCCAGGGCCCCGCCGCCGAGATCGGTATTTCATGCGCCGCACCGTGGACGAAGATGCGGTGACAGCCGCGGATCTGCTGCTGATAAGGCCGCAGCGCCTCGGCGGGGATCAGCCGGTCGTCGCCGGCGCAGATCAGCAGCGTCGGCTGGGCGATCGCGTCCAGGCGCGCCAGCAGATCGACATTACCCGCAGGCGCCGCAAAACGGTTCGTATTGGCTTGGGCGTTGGCGGCGATGCGCTGCCGCTCTTCTGCGCTGGGCGGCGTCGTCCATGACGGATGATCGCCGTAGAGCAGCTTTTCGAGCTCTGCTGGGCTGGGTCGCGCGCTCCCGGGCCCGGCGTGCGGCGGCACAAAAGCCGCGGGCGCCGACAGCACCAGGCTCGCGACGAGATCCGGATAGAGGATGGCCAGCCAACAGCCGATCACGCCGCCCGCCGATTGCGCCACGACGTGCACCTTCTCCGTGGACGTGCTGCGGATGAAGGCCCCCATAACCTCGGTCACGTCGCCCAGGGCGCGGCATGAGCCGACAGGCGTATCGTCGAAACCCGGGCGCGACGGCAAAAGAAGGCGATGCCGATCCGCCAACATGGAGACGAAGCAGGCTCCCGCTGGTGGCGCGCCGCCGGCGCCGTGCAGGAAAAGGATCGTTTTACCCTCGCCCGCTTCGAGATAGGCGATCGGAACGCCACCGACCTCGGCGGTCTTGTGGAGAATGGAAACGCTCATAGTTCGCGCAGCTCCGGCATGACTTCCTTGGCGAAGAGTTGGATCGAGCGGATCTTCTTTTCCCGAGAGCCGGCCCGATCAAAAATCAGATTGAGAACGCCGCAGCCGATCTCACGTTGTAGACGCTGCGCCTGCGCCACCGCGGATCGAGGCCCTCCGCAGATGATGGTGCCGCGCTCGATGGCCTCTTCGATCGAATGCGGCTCGTCAGCATCGAGGTTGCGGAAGCGCTGGACCAGCTTGGCGTCGCCTTGGCCGAAAAAGCCCGAGGTCGCGACTAGCCGGTTGGCAGCGACGACGCCTCCGCCCAGAACGCTGTGCCCGAATTGCGGGCGCAATGTGGCGAGCGCCTGCTCGTCGCTCTCATCGACATGGACGAAGAGCTGATAGATGATCTGCTCCGCTGTCGGTTCCCACCCGTATTCGGCACATTTCGCACGGTAATGGCGCGCCGCCTCGGCGGCAAGCGGCAGGTTGGTGAAAGCGAGACCTAGGCCGACGCGCTTGCGCGCCGCGAATTCGCCCGATTCCTTGCTCGACCCCGAAACGTAGATGGGCGGCATCGGCTGCTGGATCGGTCGTGGCCAGATCGATACGTGGCGATAATGAAAATGCCGTCCTTCCCATCCGAAAGGCATGGTGTCGGTCCAGGCCTTGAGAATTAGCTCCCATGCCTCCTCGAAGCGCGAGCGCGATTCCGCAGGATTGACGTTGTAGACCAGGTATTCATAGGGCGCACCGCGCAGCAGACCGGCGACCAGCCTTCCGCCCGACAGATTGTCGATCATCGCGTACTCCTCAGCGACGCGCACAGGATTGCCGGTCAAGGGAATGAGCGCGCCCAGGATCGCTATCTTCGCGCGCTTCACCTTCTGTGTAAGCGCGCTCGCCAGCACGGCGACATTAGGGGCCAAGTTGAAGGGCGAGTAATGATGCTCGGCGCAGGCGATCCAGTCGAAACCGAGCTCGTCCTCCATCTCGACCTCGGCGAGGCAGTTGGCGACTGCCCTCAAAGCCTGATCGCGCTCAAAATATTGATTGGGCACCGGCCAGCGATCGTCTGGCACGCGGACGGGCCCATAGGGCATTCCATTGAAAACAGAAAACTTCATCGTGAAGCTCCCTCGCAACCAAGTTTCTTGAGGTCCCCTCAATGCCAAAGAACCGAACGAATTGGAGCGCCTGCCGTTTCAGCAATCGCACTTGATTGCAAAGGCTCGCTCCCGCCCCGCGAGCGATTCACCCGTGGCTCTATGAGCAGCGATATGCGCCGCGACCATCGCCAAACCGCCGTTCCGGTACAGTTCCTCGATTTCCTGCTCCCAGGCGCGGTTGCCGTCGCTTGACCACTCGAAAGGTAGCACCTTCATCTCCCACGCCGTCGAGTTGAACCCGGGAGCTAGGCGCAGCGCGGCTCGCAAAATTTCGCGTTGCTGCGCTGCTTCGTGTGGCTTGCCAGCCGGACAACCCAGGGGAAAATCCAGAAAACAGGTGCGTGGCGGTTTCACTGCTTCGCTCGCTTCCCACAGTACGCTCATGCTCAAAGTAGGCAACCCGCGCGCTTCGAGGGCTCTCGCGATCAGTCCCACGGACTGATGGCAGGCCGGTCAAAACGGAAACAGAAAAACCAGGTCCACACCCTGCGAGTCGTAGATTTGTTTGATGGCCGGGACGGTCTGTTCAATCAGCTCCGTGAATCGTTCGATCGAGCCAACCATCGACACAGCCGTATGTCCCAGCCGTCCGATGGTTCTCTCTTCCTCCAGTTCCTTCAATCGCTCGAGCGGCACGGCAACGTTTGGGTCCTCGAGAGCCCATTTGCGCACGACGGTCTTGTGAGAGATCACCAGCTTCGAGAGTGGTGTAGTTTGGGGCAGCAGGCGGAAGGAAATGTCTTCGGTTTCACCGAGCGGTGGATCTTCGGGCATCTGTGCTCCGCAACTAACGAACACCCCGACAGTGGAATCGGCTATAGGCTTTCGGAGCGTGGTTAGCCTGGGAGGATCAAAGACCGCCCGCGGGGGTAGACTGCGACCGGTGGCCTGGGCCAGGAACTTTGACATGGAATAAGGCATTCTTTTCTCCTTCTCAAAGAAACCAAGCATTGCTGGAATTCTGAATTGCGAGACAGCCCCCTCATTATCCTTCGGGACGTGAGTAGGCACTCAATTCCCACGAGCCATCAATTCGAGGTCATCTCGGGCAATGGAGCCGTATCATCAAATCCGGTGCGTCTCGGACTGATAAGGATCGTGGATGGGTCCTTATACTCATCTTTCCTTCGACGCTTCAGTTCGCTTTCGCCCCGGCCCATCCTCACTTTTGCGGAAGTGACTAAAAGCTAAGGCGCGCCGCGAGTTGAATGATGCGCGGCGGGTACGTGGTCGTAATCTGCCCGAAGGTGACATCGGTAATCGTGTTATCTGGGTTTTGGAATTGCGTCTGGTTGAAAATGTTAAAGAAGTCTCCCTCAATCTCGAGCGCCACGCGCTCGGTCAGGCGTGTGGTCTTGGCAACCGAGAAATCCAGATTCGTCTCTCCGGGTCCACGCAAAGAGTTGCGGCGCAACGACCCATAGGTGCGGACCCCGGGGCACGCCACGGCCTGTGCATCGGACGGAAGCGTGCCAGCAGGCTCGGAGGCGAATTCCGCGCAGAGGTTCGGGTCAAACGGGTTATCAAACGCACTTTGCGCGGCCGAAAAGCTGTTCGGGTTGAGCCAATAGCTGCCGGTATTTCCATTGATGGTCTGGATTTGATGGGGATTGAGAGCGGCTGTCGGCCCAACGATGTTTGCCTTGACCAAAGTCGGGTCGCCCAGGCCCGAGGGTCCCTCGCTGAACAAGCTGAGGGCGAAAAAATTGGGAAACGCTGGGATGGAAATGGGGAATCCGGTCCTCCACGTCACGATAGGGAAGACCGTCCAGCCCTGCGTGAGCTTCTTCGGCGCGCTGGTCCACAGGCGATCAAAGGGCAGGTTCCACCCGCCGCTGAAGGTGAGTCGCTGGCGCACGTCCATGTCGGCGTAGGACATGAAATGTGAACGATCCACCACCGGCAACGCACAAAGGCCGCTGAAGGAGCAATCGTCGCGGTTGATTCCGTACGTGTAGCCGAGCGTGAAAGACGCGCTGCCGAACTTGCCCAAGTCGCCGGTTTGCTTGGTCAGGCCAGCTTGGAAACTGTTGTAGTGTGCCTTGGCGGCATTGGACATTTGCGGTAGCACTCCGAAGCTGCACGGCGGGGGCGGCGGCCCGGGCGGCAGCAAATTGCTAAGGGCCTGATCCTGGCAGGTGGCGGCCCCGGGCTGTAGGTTTAGAACCCGCTGCGGCCCAAGCGGGTTGTTGTAGTTATACGTCGCAGAGTTGATGGCGAATGGATCGCTCTCGATATTGGCAAGAAGTCCATGCGAACTGCTACCCACGTATTCGAGCTCGAGGACCAAGCCCGGAACCAGTTCGCGTTGTATGCCGAGGTTGTACTGATAGACATAGGGCGTCTGCTGGTGCGGGGCATCGAATGTGGAATAAGGACTGTTCCCATACGGCAAAAAGCCGGCGTTGGCGAAATTGACTGATGGGGATGGGGGCATGTCCGGAAACGGGTTGGGGGTTCCTGTCGACCCATAGGGATCCGAAAAATAGGTAATCACGCCCGTCTGAGGCGGCGTGGGCGGTGGGAAAAAGACGAACGACGACCCATAGAACGGCGGGATTCCGTTGAAGTCCAACAAGTCCCCACCGTTCACGACGTCGTAGAAAATGCCGAAGCCGCCGCGGATGCTGGTCTTTCCTTTCCCCGAAGGATCCCAAGCGAAGCCGATGCGGGGCGCGAAATTATCTCTGTCCGGGAAATTTGTCGCCGCAGGAGCGCCCCGGTCACCCGGGAAAACCAGGCCCGGCGGCGCATTCGCGAATCGCGTTGATTGCAGTCCGGGAATTACAGAAAACGTCCGGCCCAAGGTGTCGTGCTTGGGGCTGTAGTATTCGTAGCGGAGGCCCAGATTAAGCGTGAGGCGCTTCGATACGCGCCATCGGTCCTGAAGAAACGCGAAGGCCGCCTTGGTGTGGCCGTTACTTACTCCCCGAGGGCCTTGTGTAAACGTTGTCGGGACGCCGAGAAGAAAATCGGCGAAGGCGTTGCCGGTGCCGCTGCCGCCAGGGCCCTGGAATGTGAAAACTCCATTCGAGCTGTCGAAGGTCTGAAAGTTCTTGTAGACACTGATTCCGGCACCGAATTTCCAGAGGTTCGGTCCGTGGACCCAGCTGAGAGTGTCGGCCGTGCCGACCGTATTGCTTGAGAACTGAATTCGGTTTCCCACGCCAAGGTACAGTCCGTTCGAAAAGCTCAAGTCACTCGGGGGGCCGTTCGCTAGGTCTGGAGTGATATTGATACCAAATGCGGCCGGCGTAGGCCGGTTCACGAGGGGCACGCCCGTGAGGTTAAAATTCCGCTGTCCGAAGACTCGGAATTCGTTCAGCAAATTGGCGGAAAAGACGTGGTCATACGCGATATTCAGGAAGTAGTTCTTGATATGGGATCCTCTCGCAAAGCCCGGCACGGTCGGAAAGCTGGTTGAAGTAAGGCCTAACCCACCAAGGGTGGCCATAGCAAAGGTATCGGTTTGGTGCGTCCAATTAAAGCCGACTGTGCCCGTTAGCTTGTCGTTCGAATTGATCGAATAGTCTATCTTGGTAGTCGATTCGTTGACGTCGTACGTCCCAGGCCCCGCCCCCGGCAACAATCCGTTCGGGCTGGAAGGAACCAGTCCTGCCGCGATGTAGTTCTTAGCAGCGGCGTTAAATGTCGCAGGGTCGATAATGGCCTGTGCTGCGAGCGCTGGATTCGGCTGAAAGAACGGGTTTGCCAGCAGGAACGCGGCGACCCCTGGGTCCTGCATTCCGGGCCCGGGGCCCAAGGCGTGCGAGAAATCGCCATTCAGTTCGGCTGGAGTGAATACCGGCGTTATCGAAAAGCCTACAGGCGTCTCTCGTACGGTCTGTCGAGTTCCCTGGTAGCTTTCAAAAAAGAACAGCTTGTTTTTATTGATGGGACCGCCCAGGGTCGCACCGAACTGATGGCGCTTTAGGACATCGCG
Source organism: uncultured Acidobacteriota bacterium (assembly GCA_963823145.1). GTDB lineage: Bacteria > Acidobacteriota > Terriglobia > Acidiferrales > UBA7541 > Palsa-295. Next base: position 124,799 of record CAWGJZ010000004.1, on the reverse strand, counting down.
GGGAAGGCCTTGTAGCTTGTTGAAGAACGAATTGGCATCGAAGGCATCGTTCCGAACGTAGTCGTAAAGGCTGCCATGGAACTGGTTGGTTCCCGACTTGGTCACGATGCTGATGATGCCGCCAGCATTGCGGCCGTATTCAGCCGAGTAGTCGCTTTCCAGGATGTGGAATTCGGCAATCGCGTCTGGGTTCGGGTTGTAGACCACGCTGTTGTCGAGTAGGTTGTTGTCGAGCGACCCGTCGAGCACGTAATTGACGCTGTCCGGTCGGCCGCCGTCGATGCTGTAATTGCCGGCCGACGAGCTGCCGGGGTTTACCTCGGTCACTCCGGGCTCCAGCTTGGCCAGGTCCAGGGCGTTACGGCCATTGAGAGGGGCTTGCTGAATCTCCGAACCGACCACCGTAGCCCCCACGGTCGAGTTCTCCGTTTCGACCCCCGCCGCTTGGGCTTTAACCGTGACGATCTGGCTTTGGGATCCAATGGTCATCTGAGCATCGATGCGGAGCGATTGATTGATCTGCAGATGCTGGTTCTCGAACTTCTGTTCCAGGAATCCTTGCGTGCGAATGGCAACGTCGTAGGTGCCGATGGGCAGAGCCAAGATCTGATAGAAGCCGTCGGGACCGGTGGTAGTCTCTCGCGAGATATTCGTGCCGACATTCGTCGCCGTCACCCTTGCTCCGGGAATTGCGGCACCCGAAGGGTCAGTGACGTTGCCGATGATCCGTCCTGTAGGGCTCTGAGCCCATGTCGTGGTGAGGCAGAAAGCCGCAAGCACGGCGAACCCCATCACGCGCGGCCAAACGATCGCATTTCGCGAAAAACGTTTTCCCCCTTTGCGGGCTATTTTTCTTGTCCCTCGCAGATCGGCGCCCTTATGTGTCGCCCGTCGAAACAGGGACAAGAAAACCTTCACGGATTTCATGTTTTTATCCCCCGTCGCAGAATGATGTGGGCCTCTCAAGAAAACGGTCCAGCTCCAACCCTTTCGCCAAAACTTGCGATTGCGAATTGTCGCGGCTGTAGTGAGGATGTGTCGATCGAGCCACGTCGTCCGGTCACCTTCGGCGTGCCGTCTCCGAAGCTTGCGAAAGTCACCATGGATATTCGCGACGACTAGATGTAGAAGAAATCGCGCAGCCCATACACTAGGGGCATGATGGACATTCTCAAAATTCTTTGTGTAGATAAGGTGTATCTATTGGATGGATACCGCGACGCCCCGATGGAACTCTCTCATTTTTACGAAGAGCTATTCAAAGAATCGAGCGGCCAAAACTGAATGATCGCTGCACGACGTCTAACGCCCCACAAAGCAGCCGCTATGTTCACCGCGGGCTCGCCCAACTTCACAGCCCAAAGAGACGTTCCGCGTTTAGGTGTGCGATCTTCTCTTTATCCATTGGGCTGATAGGCAATTGCTCGAAGAAATCCGTGGCTCGATGCATCGGTCCGTAAGGATAATCGGCGGAAAACATGATGCGCTCGATACCCACCTCGAAAAGCAAATCGAGAAATGTGGGAGTGAAGTTGAACCCACCGAATGTGTAATGGACGTTGTCACGTAGGTAGTCGATGACCGGTCGTTGAAGTTTTGTGAGCTCCCGCGGCATGGCGTGAAAGCGCTCCATCATGAACGGAAGCGCCTCGCCCATGTGACCGATGACGATTTGCAGCTTCGGAAAGCGATCGAACACGCCAGCGAGAACCATGCGGAGCACATGAACGGCGGTCTCGATATGCCAGCCCCAACCGGGGCCGGACAGCGTCTCGCTGACCATCGGCGAGAAACCGCCGTAATACGCGTCGATCACCGCTCGAGGGGGAAACGTTGGATGCAGGTAAATCGGCACATTCAGAGCTTCGGCACGCTCCAAAATGGGCCAGAACGATCGATTGTCTAGGTACTGCCCCCGCGAGTGTCCGTTGATCATTGCCCCTTTAAATCGGTGGTCGCGTACGGTACGTTCGAGTTCAGCGGCGGCGGCCTCTGGCTGTGGTGTCGGAAGCGCGGCGAATCCCGCAAAACGCCGAGGATATTTCCCTACGGCATCCGCGAGGAAGTCATTCGCCTGGCGAGCAAGCGCTGCGCTTTCGGATGGTTCGAGCTGTTCGACACCGGGAGCCGTAAGCGAGAGTATTTGCATGTCGATTTTGGCGGCATCCATTTCCGAAATTCTCCCGGCACCGAGATCCAAGAGCTTCTCGACCACGTTCGCAAGTGGGCTTCTGGGCGATTGGGCGCGCTCCTTAAGTGTATGGCCCGGGCCATCCAGAAACTCCTGGCTGGCGTAATGTTCCTCAAGCGCAATCAGTCGCATGATGATCCTCACTCGCGCAACGCATTCATCGCCGTAAGCTCAAGACTCTCGGCCTCAGGGAGAAAGCGTATCTTTTTCACAGGAGTCGCCAGGTTGGTCGCGCCTACAACATTCTCCGACACTCTTCGATTACAAATTGCGACGCAACCCGCCGCGGTCGCTGGTCACAAATACTCGAGAAACTCTCATCTGGCAAATGATTTGATCGCATACGTCGTATCATTGTGATTGATGGTGGCGACAAGCTCCCTACGGTCATCCGCACCGCTTCTGCGATACGTTCGCGGTCGAATTGCTTCTCGCAGGTATGCCTCTCGATAGAGTTTGCGCAGGATACAGGGTGTACTGCTGGCCGGGACCTCCGCGGGGCATTCCAAATGATTTCTCGCGGGCTCCTTCCTTTTTTATTTTCCTGGTGATCCCAGCTTCCTCGTGGCGACCTCCCTGAGCAAATTCCGAAGCCAAATGTAGGCGGGGTCTTGATCGTGGTACTTATGCCACTGCAGAACCTCAATCATCGGCGGAATTTCGACAGGCAAGGGAAGAAGTTTCAGAGGGAGGAACTTCGCGTACTTCCGGGCCAAGCGCGTGGCCACAGTGGCGACTCGGTCGGTACCAACCACTAAGTGCGGCACCACGTCAAAAGTGTGTGTAACAACTTCGGCCCGTCTCTTACACTTCATCCGCCTCAGGAAGTGCTCGTCGAAATTCGGCCCCGGCCCGTCGCCAACGTGTATGGCGACATGACCTAGACTTAAGTATTGCTCGAGGCTAATCTTCGTACCCACTCGCGAATTCCGGTTCCAGGCGATCACGGTGTGCGTGTCTTCAAGGAGAGGCATCTTGGGGTGGGCCTTGGACGCGAAGATTTCGGGCGCAATGTGGAAATCGAGGATACCCGATTCCAATGCTTCCAGGGCGCGCTCGCTCGTGGGCACCAGTTCAAACGTGACATGAGGCGCCTGCTTGTGAATGGCACTTAGCGCGTCTGCCATGAAGATCGTGGCTACATAATCGGACACGGCGATCGAGAAGTGCTGGTGGGAGGCCGACGCATCAAATTTAACTTTCGTCGCGACAGTGGCTTGCGCCTGCAGCAATAGGTTTCGCACCGGCTTGACCAAGCTCTGGGCGAGCGGTGTCAGCACCATTTTGCCTTTCACTGGAACGAGCAACTGATCCTGGAAGGAATTCCGCAGCCGCGCGAGCGCGGCGCTCGTAGCGGACTGGCTCAAGTGAACACGCCGGCCGGCATGCGTAACATTCTTTTCCGTCAACAGTGCGTCCAACGTGACTAGCAGGTTGAGATCGAACTGGGTTAGCTCCATCGGAACGCCTCGCTACCTACGCCCTCGATACAGCGTATTTCGACAAACAATATAGTGGGAAGGCCTGGCGAGTGGTATAAGCCGAACATGTTCGCATGTTCAGTTTTCGGAACCTTGGCCGACGTGCCACATTGCTGGCTGCGCGGACCCGACCTTGCCGATTGGGAATTCTCTGTCCATAACGACGCGGCCGTGTGTCTTTTAGAAGGGCCGTGCCGAGTTTCGAGCGGAGTCCTCCGATCTCGTGAAACACAAGAATTTCGACTTTCCCGGAATTTCACAGTAAGACTAGATCGGCAACGGGAACTCTCAATCCCGCTGCCGGCTCGTTTCTATCACCGCCACGAATGGATGGCAAACTCTATTCAGCCAGGAATTTTGCGCGCCGTTCTTGAGATTTGCGTTGCACGCTTAGGCCCGAATCGTTCGGAGCTCTGGGCCATGCGTCATCGGAGCGAGGTCACATGTCCAAACGTCTGCTTTCCCATTTAGCGCACGTTGAGTTGTTGACGCCCAAGCTGGCTCAATCGGCCGCGTTCTTTACCGCGACCATGGGACTGGTCGAAAGCGGGGGCTCGGGTGATTCCGTGTATCTGCGGTGTTGGGGCGAACACTATCACCACAGCGTGGTGCTGACGCAATCGAAAGTTCCTGGTCTTGGTCACGCCGCGTGGCGCACCGAGGGTCCGGACGAACTGAGCACAGCCGTCTCGCGCATCGAAGCCACGGGCATTCGTGGCGAATGGCGGGAGAAAACCTTGGGACATGGCCGCGCCTATCGATTTCGTGGTCCTGGCGGGCACGTACACGAAATCTTTTGGGAGGTCGACCGCTACGATCCTCCCGCCGATCTGAAATCGACTTATCCCGATCGGCCGCAGCGCTACGTTGGCCAAGGCATCGCTCCTCGCCAGATCGACCACGTCACTTTAAACACGCAGGATGTGATGAAAACGTGTGAGTGGTATCGTGACGCACTCGGCTTTCGGTTCATGGGCTACACCGTTCTCGACCACGACCCGAAAACGCCGATTTTCGGGGTCTTGACCACCAACGAAAAATCGCATGATCTCGGTTTCGGCGGAGATTTTTCGACGCTGCCGGGGCGGTTTCATCACGTGGCTTTCTGGGTTGAATCGAACGAGCACTTGTTGCGCGGCGCGGACTTGCTGCTGGAATCCGGGACGCCGATCGAGTTCGGTCCTGGAAAACATGGAATCGGCGAGCAAGGTTATCTGTATTTTCGCGACCCTGCCGGACTCCGCCTGGAGCTGAACACCGGTGGATATCGGAACTACATACCGGATTGGCAGCCGACTCTGTGGCGGCCTTCGCAGGGATCGAACGTAATGTTTAGGAATTTAGAAAACGCACCTAAGTCCTTCATGGAAGCCATGCCTCCAGCTCCTGAACTAGCAATTCCGGAGCCGGACGTGATGCCCATCGGGGCCAGCGCAGCAAATCAAGGCAAGCGCCGGGAATAGGGTGATGCCTGCGACTCGATCAGCTACGGATTTGCCCAACCCGGGCTTCGCGCTCGCGACCTTGTCCTTGAGCGGGCAACCACCATTCCCTGCCCTGGTGGCCCGAGGGAAATATGTGCCGATCCACGCGCTAAAGCCTCTATTGGATCGCCAGGGCTGCAAGGTGCTCGGCGGTCGTTCCGTGCTTGAGCTCCTAGAGAACTGGGAAGACAGCTTCGATGTGCTGCGACGAGTTGGGGATTTCTTCCAAACGGATGCCGCCAAGGAGGCGCCGTGGGGCGACCTCTTTGTGCCAATCGAGCAACTCAGATTTCGCCCGCCTGTCGATTTGCCCCGACAGGTGTTTTGCGCCGGAGCGAACTATCGAAAGCACGTGATCGATCTGATCGTCGACCGGGGGGTCACAACGGACGATAATTTGAGCCGCGAAGAGCGCCGCGCACAAGCGGCCAAGATGATGGACGAGCGGGCAGCGCACGGCGCGCCATTTGTTTTTTCGAAGCCACCATCGGCAATTACCGGGCCGTACGATCCCGTGATCTTGCCAACTCACGCTGCCCAGCCGGATTGGGAACTCGAACTTGCGGCGATCATTGGCAAGCCGTGCCGTCATGTCGATCGCGACCGAGCACTCGATTATGTTGCCGGATACACGATTGTGAACGACGTCACCAATCGGGAGCTCGTCTTCCGCAAGGATGCCGCGGCCATGGGCGCGGACTGGCTCGCAGCGAAGGGCGCGCCAAGTTATCTTCCGATGGGTCCTTATCTCGTCCCCACTGCTTTCATCGACGATCCGCAGAACCTGCAAATCACGCTCAAGCTCAATGGCGAGCTGATGCAAAACGAGAGCACCGCCGACATGGTTTTCGATGTGGCGCGCATCATCGAATTCTTGTCCGGTCACGTGCAGCTCTGGCCGGGCGATCTGATCGCCACGGGATCACCTGCGGGAAATGGCACGCACTACAACCGGTTTCTCAAACCGGGTGACATGATCGAGGGCTCGATCACCGGGCTGGGCACGCAGCGCAATCCATGTATCACAGAGGAGGCGGGTGCGCACACCGCTCGCTGAGGTAGGAACGGGCAGAAACCACGAATTTGAGAAGCATATGACCAACGTCAAAAACGTACTGATTGTAGGCGGCGGGATCGCTGGATTGGCTCTCGCCGTCGGCCTTCGCAAGGTTGGAATCGACGTCGAAATCGTCGAGATCAAGAAGCAATGGACGGTGTACCACGTCGGAATCATCGCGCAAAGTAACTTGGTGCGGGCAATGGTGGCGCTGGGCATTGCCGATGAGTGCGTTGCGGCGGGATTTTCATACAAAGGCGTCAGGTTCTGCGATGCCAGTGGGAACGTCCTAAATGAATCGCCGGGATTGAAGCTCGCCGGCCCCAACTATCCCGCGTATCTTGGCCTTACTCGCCCCGCGTTGCACAACGTCCTCTTCGCGGCGTCCAAGGAAACCGGCGTGCAGGTTCGTTTGGGCACTACCGTCGCCGAACTCGCGCAGCCCGATAGCAAAGTCTCGGTGAAATTCACGGATGGCAGCGCACACGAATACGATTTCGTCGTGGGTGCCGACGGGGTCCATTCGCAAATTCGCACGACCGTGTTTGGCGATCATCTGAAGCCGAGGTTCACGGGCGAGGGTGTCTGGCGCTACAACGTTTCCCGCCCGCCAGATGCGGACTATGGTTCGATCTACGCAAGTCCAGATGGTCCTAGGGCGGGACTCATTCCTCTCACCGAGACGACTGCCTACATCTTTCGAATTGGTGCTGAGCCGGGCAATCCCCGTTTCCCGAAGAATGAACTGGCCAACATTATGCGCGACCGATTGAAATTGTTCGGCGGCGCCATCGGTCGACTGGCTCGCGAGATTACGGACCCACAACTGGTCGTCTATCGTCCGCTCGAGTCGGTTCTTGTGCCCGCGCCCTGGTATCGCGGGCGTGTCGCGCTCATCGGCGACGCAGCGCATGCCATCACACCGCATCTGGGCCAAGGCGCGGCTCAAGCGGTCGAAGATGCCGTCGTACTGGCGGATGAACTGTCAGAAGACAGGCCCCTTGAAGAGTCACTCAGGCATTTTGTCGGGCGCCGTTTCGACCGCTGCAAGCTCATTCTTGAAGCTTCTCTTCAAATTGGCGAATGGGAAATGCGTCCTGATCAAAAAGCTGACTTGGCGAGCCTAATGGCGAAAGTGGGTCAGATGGTCGTCCAGCCAATCTGAATACCGCAATTATTCGAGCACGTAGCTGAGAACAACGGCAGATTCGGGTGGCCTTGAAAGGAGAGCACAACATGATACCCGACAAAGTTCACTTCGTCGGCAGCATCGCTTTAGACAGCGTAGATGAGGTTTTTCGAACACTAGGGTCCGTGCTCGGCAAGCGACTTCGCCGCGTTCCGGATGGCGAGCCGGGAGGCCGGAGGCTTTGGATCAGTTGGCAGTATCCCTTGCTGCGGGCGCAGCCTTTTCTAAAAGCGGACCCCAATGCCCCTAACCAGACCACGGGTTTTCTACCTTTATCGCTGGCCGATGACTTTGAGCCCCCCGATGTGCATTTCGGCGAACTGGGCTATGCGCGAGAAGCGCGCGCCTCCTACCAGGATTTCCTGGCGGCGAGAAAGCGCGGCGATTTGCCGTCCAACGTGCGGTTCCAGGTTTCTTTGCCGACCCCCTTCGCAGTGATCTATCCGTTTTGCTCGCCAAAAGACGAAGGCGTGATCGAGGCCGCCTATGAGAGCGCGATGCTGAGGGAAGTTGAAGACGTCTGTCGCGCCGTTCCTCACAAGGATTTATGCATCCAGTGGGACGTTTGCATCGAGATGGTGCTGTGGGACGGTCGCCTGACTTATATGCGAAACCCCTTTGCCGATTTGCCCGGCGAGATCATGCACCGAATGAAGCGCCTCATGGCAGCGATTCCAGACGATGTCGAGCTCGGATTCCACCTCTGTTACGGTGACTGGGATGCCAAGCACTTTATCGAACCGCTCGACACAACCAAGCTGGTTGAGGTTGCGAATGCGCTGACAGGAGCAGCGACGAGGAAAATTACATACGTTCATATGCCTGTTCCAATTAACAGGGCGGACGACGCTTATTTCGAACCTCTCAGCAAGCTTCGTCTGTCGCCCGGTACTGAATTGTATCTCGGCGTGGTTCATGGGGATGGAATCGCTGCCACGAAGAAGCGCATTGCCACGGCGAGCAAGTACCTCTCCGACTTTGGCATTGCCACGGAATGTGGCATCGCTCGATGCAGAACACCCGAGGTGGTCCGCTCTCTGCTCGAATTCTATGCAGGAGCCTCACAGGAGCCGATGAGGGCCCGGTCGGGCGTTTAGGAAACGAGCCTCGAAATCATAGGTGCCCGCACCGGTCGAACGGAACAACACGATGCAAAGATGGCCGTACACAAAGGGGCTGCACGATCTCGGCAACGGCTGCTACGCCTATCTTCAACCGGACGGCACCTGGGGATACAGCAATTCAGGCCTCATCGTTGAAGGAAGCGAGACGCTCCTGGTCGATACCCTTATGGACCTCAAGCTCACGCGCGAGATGTTAGATCGGATGCGCGCTGCTGTGCCAGCCGCTGTCAACATCGGCAGCTTGGTGAACACGCATTCCAACCCGGATCATACCAACGGAAATCAACTCGTCGGAGATGCAGAAATCGTTTCTTCGACTGCCTGTCTGGATGAGATGAGGGAGCAAAGCTCAGCACCACGGTATCCGATGACGGGAGAAGCGGGAGCGTTTTTCCAAGAGGTTCTGGGGAGCCGGTTCGATTTCAGCAACATCAAGACCGTATTTCCGTCTCGCACTTTTGACGGCGAACTCACGCTACGCGTCGGCAGCAAGGAAGTCCGCCTTTGGGAGCTCGGTCCGGCGCACACGCGAGGTGACATCGTCGTATATGTTCCTGCGGACCGAACCGTATTCACCGGCGACATTCTGTTCGTCGGCGGGCATCCGGTGATATGGGCTGGACCGGTCAACAATTGGATTCGGGCGTGCGAAACGATTCTTGCATGGGACGTGGAGACCGTGGTTCCAGGTCATGGTCCAATTACCGACAAAACCGGCGTCCGCGCCCTGAAGCAATATCTCGAATATGTCCGCGATGAATCCCGAAAGCGCTTTGATGCCGGAATGGGTTACGAGGACGCCGCCCGCGATATTGTGCTCGACGCCTTCGCCGATTGGACTGATCCCGAGCGAATCGTCGTCAACGTGTATGCCTGCTATCGGGAATTCAGCGGCGAGACGGATCATCTTCCGGTTCCCATTCTCTTCGGCGGCATGGCCCGTTATCACAATGAGCGTAAGACCGGAACGGACAGAGTTCGCGGATGAACCTGAACGAGACGCACGATCCATCGCGCCGGAGTTGGCTGCAGTCGGCGAATCACCCCGACACCGACTTCCCGATCCAAAATCTCCCACTGGGGATCTTTCGCGAAGGCGGAATTGCGAGAGGCGGAACCGCCATCGGGGACCGGATTTTCGATCTCGCTGCCGCCCTCGATCTGGGCTTCTTATCCGGCGAGGCTGCTAATGCAGCTCGCGCGGTGGCGGGGGACACTCTCAATCCTTTGATGGCTCTCGGATCGCGGCCTGCGTCCGCCCTGCGCGCGCGGCTATCCGACCTGCTGCGCGCCGACGGTCCGGAGCGAAGGCGCGTAGAGTCACACGCCAACCGCCTGCTCGTGCCCATGTCTTCCGCGGAGATGCTGCTTCCTGCGAAGATCGGCAACTTTACGGATTTCGTGTGTTCGACATTCCACGCCCAGAGAGCGGTACGAAAGCCCCTGGATTCACCCTTGGCGCCCGTTCTCACCTACATGCCGGTGGCGTATCACGGGCGGGCCAGCTCGATACGGGTCAGCGGCGAGGACATTCGCCGCACGCAGGGCCAGTTCAAGGATTCCGAGGGCGTTGTGCTGTTCGGCCCGTCGAAGGCGCTCGATTTCGAACTGGAAGTGGGCGCATTTGTTTCCACCGGCAATTCACTCGGGTCATCGATTCCCATCGAGTCGGCGTCGTCGCACATCTTTGGCTACTGCTTGCTTAACGATTGGTCGGCACGCGATGTCCAATTTTGGGAGAGCATGCTGGGACCGTTCCTCAGCAAGAGCTTGTCCACCACGATTTCTCCGTGGATTGTCAGCCCGGAAGCACTTGCGCCGTTTCGCGCAGCCGTTTTCCGCCCTACACAACCGGACTGGCCTTCGCCGCTTGCGTATCTCGATTCGGAAAGCGATCGAGCTGAAGGTGGAATCGACATCGAGTTGGAAGCGCACCTCTCGACTACAGGGATGCGCGAATCTGGCGAAGCTCCGGTTCGCATCGTCACAACGAATTTCAAGTACGCCTATTGGAGCTTCGCCCAAATGATCGCGCACCACACCAGCAACGGCTGCAACTTGCAAGCGGGCGACCTCCTGGGCAGCGGCACGGTATCAGGTCCTACAGATGACAGCAGGGCTTGTTTCATGGAACATACAGGACCGCTTCAATTGCCGCATGACGAAAGCCGTCGGTATCTTGAGGACGGCGATGAAGTCATTTTCAAGGCGCGCGCCAAGCGCGAAGGATACGTCGCTGTCGGTTTCGGCGAATGTCGAGCGCGCGTCGGCAGCACCGATGAATACGCTTTGGGATCACACCAATCGCAGGACCTGAGGCTGCGAGGTTAGTATTCAATGGATGTTACTAAGGAAGTCCCTGTGTCTCGTGCGTTGCGCCGCGCAGTGACGGGACACGAAGATTACGGTAACTCCGTAATCCTTTCCGATGCGCCTCCGCCGCGTATCTACGAGGTGCCCGGAGCCCGGTTTTGGGAAGTTTGGAGCACGGATCGAGCCCCAGCCCTCATTCAGTCGAAAGAACCGAAGGACCCTACCGATCGTCCGTTAACGCTTGGCTCTCCCGGAGGCAGCGTCATCCGACTGGTCGATTTCGAGGCGGGCCGCCAAGCCCGATGCTCATCGTACGTCTACGATCGACTACGGGATCGTGCTCGAAGGGGAAGTAGTGATGCTGCTCCCTGGCGGACAGGACGTTCAACTCAAGCCCGGGGACATTGTCGCGCAACGCGGGACGGATCACGCCTGGCAGAACAAATCCGGCCACCTTGCTGGCATGGCGTTCATTCTCCTAGGAGGTGAGTTTGGTGAAGAATTGCGTGCCAAGCTCCCGGATATGAAGCTGACCCCGTAGCCAGCGGTACTGAACCGCGTAGGTCGCCCCTCGACGTCTGGATGGCTCGAACGATTTCCCAACTGTGCACCAACTGTGCACGAATGGGTTGTTTTGAGCCTGCTGGGGTTGGCTTTTGAGCGAAAGCAGATTCCCCGAGTTGTTGTAAACGCTAGCAGTTAAAATGAGCGAGGCAGTTCTTGGAAGTGGCTCTCGCGCTTTGCAAGCAGGGGGTCGCCGGTTCGATCCCGGCCACGTCCACCAACCACCATCATTTCAATGAGATGCCGTCGGAGTTCTCTTGCGTAACCACTTGCTATACAGGCAGGGGTCGGGAGTTCGAATGTCCTCACGCCCACCAACTTAATTCCTGCTCTCACATAGATTTGAGCTGCTTTTCCCTCGGCACTTTTTGGTGCAAACTCGGGACAAGCGGTACAAGAGAAGCAAGAATTAAGTTTCAACTTGCTAGGGACGGCGAGAAAGGAGCCATTTTCGGCGGAGCACGGGGCTGCGGCTTCGACTCCCAAATCTAGGCCGTCAATACTACGGCGTCAGGGAGGACTAGTCCTCGCCGAGGTGCGCTAGCACCCAAACCCAACTTCTGGATTGCCCGTAATCCGCCCAGGATCGATGCCAAGCGCGGAGATCGCTTCCTACAAGCTGACTTTCGCAGGTTTCCCCAAGTACATTCGGATAAATCAGGCACAGCCGTGCGGCATCTGGTGGTCATTCTGAGAATTCTTATGCCCATGCGTCGTATGATGGGTGGACACATGCGGGACCTGAGGAGAATTAAAATCGTATTCCCGGCGTGAAATTGCGCCACCCGCGCACTCGCGGATATGTCCTTACTGACCGGATGATACGGCATTGCACGACGGGTCAGAGAGAAAAATTCTCACTATAGATGCGATCGGGCGGGACTTGGAGGACGCTAAGATCCGCAGCGACGGATTTCATCATCAGTGGCGGCCCGCACACATAATAGGCAGCTCCGCGTTCCTTCTCAATGAACCGGCTCAAAGATTCACGCGATACCCTGCCGCGCTCTCCCCGCCAATCCTCCGAAGGCCGCGACAGAATGTGAACGATCTGCAAGTCAATCTCATTTTGCATTTGCTCGAGTTCATCTCGGAAAATAATGTCAGCTTCCGTCTGATTCGCGTAGATCAGCCGAATCGGTCTTGGGTCTCCGGTATCCCGCAGGAAACGAATCATGCTCATCAGGGGAGTGATCCCGACTCCGGCCGCAATGAAGACCAGCCGGTCCGCATGAGGATGGAGGAGATAACTGAATTTTCCGTGCGGGCCGTCGACGAGGATGTGCTCGCCGGTTCGCCAGTCCTTAATGTGCGCCGTAAAATCTCCCACGGACTTGATGGTGGCAGAGAGAACGCCCCTCTGAGCGGGACTCGAAGAAATAGTAAACGGATGTTCCTCCAAAGGCTCGTTCGGCTCGAGCGGCGTGAGGAACATGAACTGTCCAGGGAGATACTGAAACCGCTCGCCTGTTTCGGGAGCGAGCACAAGCGTCGCCGTATTGTGGGTTTCGGGGATGAGTTCCATGATCCGGTGACGATTCTGACGCAAGGTGCGGGGTTTGAGAAAATGCGCGTGGAAGGCCAGAAACCCGGCGCCTACTAAGAGGATGACCCACAGCACTTGCATGGCGTGCCGTTTCAAATCATCTCCCTCCGCGAAACCGTGAACAAATGCCAAGGAAAAAATCAGGAAGGCGGCCCGATGAATTCGGCGCCAGACGACATAGTCAAGGCTGAACCTGGTTCTAAACGCGGCCAAAACACTGTGAACAATCAACAAAAGGAGCGCGGCCTGCCCTACTCGAACGCCCCATGGAGCGCGGAGTGGGTTGAGCAATTCTGGCTTTCCGTGGCCCACGGTGACCAGGAGTGGATGTGCCAGCAAAAGCGCAAGCACCAGAATACCAATGAGACGGTGTAGTCCCAGAAGCTGTCCCAACCCTATGGGATCGCTGACGAGCCTCAGCCTCGAACCGATCACGATTTGGAGAGCCATCAATCCAAAGGCGAGGAGGGCTAAAGCCACGCCTATCCGAACCGCGAGAGGGTCATCGGATCTGACAAGGTTAGGGATGGCGAGCGCGAGGGGCAGAACCGCAACCAGAGCAAGAATGGAGGCGGCTAGGGCGACGGTCCACAGCGAGTGAAGGGCTGCGGCGGCATCCTCGGTGAAGGCCTGATACTGTCTTCCCATTGTCCATTCTCGCGGAAGCCGCGAAGTTTCTCGTGCATTGGGATAGCTGGTCGGCGCGGGTAGCTGATGCGGCGGCGCTTGCATAATATATACAATGAGGTGTATTTCAACCGTTCATTGGGCTAAATCTCGCTCTTCGGTTTCGTCATCCAAGATTGTGGAGGCGTCATCGTTCTTCCGCCATCAGCGTAGCACGGAGACGCGATGGTTTGAGTTTTGTGACCTATCTGTACCCGCCGCTCGCATACCATCTGTTCATTCCCTACCTCGCCGCCGCCTCCGCCCTCGGGGAAATACCACTGGAGCTATGGCTCATCGTGATGGGCGTGAACGTTCAACGATGGGAGGAGCAGGCCAGCGCAACATGAAAGCCGCCGTCCATAGTCCTTAAGCGCACTTGTAAATTGTCACGCAAAAACAGTCAATTTGGGTTAGCCGTTGAGAATACGTGTTTCTGGGTGGGTGGTCGGCAAACAGGAAGTGATGACGAAGATCGGGACTCGTGGGATTACTTCCGCATGCCCGTGATCCAGACATAATCGCCAGACAGGCCGGACCACATACTTCTAACCTGACTCCCAGGCCTCGGAAGTCGGTCTTACCTTTGTTCCGTAGGGCGCATCCAATACTTGAGTCCTATGAAGAATTTCACTCGCCGAGAACTACTTAAACTCGGAGCTGCAACTACTGTCGGGGGGCTGGCGTCTTTGGGTCTGCACGGTTGCGGAGCCGGTTCTCCGTCGGTTCCTTCCGTTCCGTCCGCTTGCTCCAAATTATCTGACATCGAGCATGTTGTAATCCTGATTCAGGAAAACCGGTCTTTCGATCACTACTTTGGAAGCTACCGCGGGGTCCGTGGATTTTCCGATCGAAGCGCCGCATTCCAGCAGCCCGATCCGGCGAACACAACGAATTTGCCCGTGGGAGTGCTCTTACCATTCCACCTGGACACTTCTACAACGAATGCAGCCTGCACGCACGACATCACCCACGACTGGGTGCCACAGCATCAGAGCTGGAATAACGGCGCAATGGACGGTTTTGTGAGCTCGCGTCTTTCGATTAATTCCAACGACGCCGTATTGAGCATGGGCTACTACACTCGCGCAGACCTTCCCTATTACTATGCCCTGGCTGATGCTTTTACGATCTGCGACAACTATTTTTGCTCGGTGATTGGCCCGACCGATCCGAATCGCCTCTACACGATGGCCGCCTCCCTCGACCCGGATGGAAAAAACGGCGGGCCGGTTTTGCAGAGCATCGTCGCCAACCGTACAGCCTTTTACGGGCGTCTGACATATACGACAATGCCCGAGCAGCTTCAGGCTCGGGGAATTTCTTGGAAGGTCTACTCGTCGCCTGATGAGACTGTCCTCGGCGGAATTCTCTCGGACAATGTTCTCTCCTACTTCAAAAATTTTCAGGATCCTTCATCGGTGTTGCATCGGAATGCATTCGGACCACAGTTCCCCATCGACTTCCTGGCCGATATCGCGGCCGGGAGTTTGCCACAAGTCTCCTGGCTGGTGGGGTCGGTCCTAACCTCGGATCACCCGCCTTCGCCTTCGACCTTTGGTGAGAATATACTTTCCCTAATGGTAAGTGCCCTAACAGCGAACCCAGCACTGTGGGCAAAGACGGTCTTGTTCGTCACCTACGATGAGAATGGCGGATTTTTTGATCATGTTGCGCCGGTGACGGCGCCTCTTGGTACGCCAGGTGAATATGTGACCGCACCCCCGGTTCCGGACCCGACCGTAATCGGCAGTCCAGCGATTACTGGCCCGATTGGACTTGGTTTTCGCGTTCCCACGCTGATCGTCTCGCCGTTCAGCCGAGGCGGTTTTGTGTCGTCGGACCTCTTCGATCACACTTCCGTGCTGCGATTCATCGAGACCCTGTTCGGTGCTGAAGTGCCCAACCTGAGCGCCTGGCGCCGCACAACGGTCGGGGATCTAACCAGCGCGTTTAATTTCAAAAAACCTGACCAATCGATTCCGAATCTGCCGTCCACGCTTCCTGCCCTTCAGCAGGCGATCCTGCAATGTGCCGCGAACCTGGCTGGAACGACACCCTACACGCTGCAAAGTATTCAGACCTTTCCTACTCAGGAATCCGGATCCGCGATTCGTCCCAGCGGCCTTTGCTAGTGAGGATTTGTTGGAAACTGGCGCCCGGGACACCGGCCGTATTGTCGGCAATACGGAAATGATCGGAAAACTGAAGAACTGGCATGTGGGTAATGCTGCCGGGTGAACCTCAGCAACGCGGAAGATCTAAGATGGGAATGTTCGGGACAACTTCGGGACATTTGAGAGAGCGAGAATCTCGTTGATTGTCCGTGTAAGCGACACCAGACAAAGCATTTAGTGTTTTATCCCCACCTTGTTTGCAAGCAGGGGGTCACCGGTTCGATCCCGGTCACGTCCACCAACTCCTTAGCTGATTGCAAAGCACTAGGAACTTCACGTCTGCGTCGATCCCCCGTTTTTCGTCCACCGGAGTAAACAGTTAGAGTTGAGACAGTCTCGTCGTGCGCTTTCCGAGTGATTTGCCGAGACGGATGCTCGTGACATCGATATAGTCGTCCGCTCGCGGAGGCCGATCAATTCCCGGCACAACCAAGCTGCACAGTCTGAAGGAAAATCTCCGAGCGGCGAATGTGGAACTTTCGCCTGACGATCCGTGTGAACTGGAGAGCGCAGCCTCAAAAATACCGGTGCAAGCTGCTCGGTACCCCGAGGCGCTGCAAAGAATGGTAGGCCGCTGAGAGAAGCAACTCGGAGGGGAAAAAATGGAATCAAGAGACGGAAAGTCTCACTTTGTAGCGACACGGTTTAGGCTTGACAACGATCGCGCGCAAGTGGTACAGACAGCCGCACTGTGGGTTGCGTGGGCGGGAAGGTGCCAAGGTTTCACGGGGGAGTTCTGGTATGTTACGGCATACCTGCCAGTGGTTCGTCCTCACAGTTTCGAGCACGGGCAATAGTCCAAATCCAGCAAGACTTTGGAGGGGCCATGAAGCGGATCTCGATCCAGCTGGTCGTACTGAGCATGTTGACTCTGGGATATTGTGCGGGAGTTTTTGCGCAGGCCACATCGCAGATCTCCGGAACCGTCAAGGACGCCTCAGGAGCGGTGGTGGCGGGAGCCGAGATCACCGTGACGCAAACCGAAACGGGAGTCAGCCGGACCGCGACGTCGGATTCGGGCGGCGTGTATTCGCTGCCGAGCCTGCCACTCGGTCCGTACCGGATTGAGGTCAAGAAGGAAGGCTTCACCACGTACCTTCAGTCGGGCATCGTTTTGCAAGTCGCGTCAGCTCCGACGATCGATCCCGTGTTGACGGTGGGCGCGATTGCCCAAACCGTTCAGGTGGAAGCTTCGGCGGCGATGATCGAAACTTCCTCCACTGGCGTGGGCCAAGTGGTCAACTCGCAGGACGTGGTGGATCTGCCGCTCAACGGACGCCAAGTGACGCAGCTCATCACGCTGGCGGGCGCTTCTAACAGCGTGCAGTACGGCTTTGGTGCGACGCCGAGCGTGGGAAATCTGGTCTCCAGTAAGAACTACCCGAACGAGGCGCTGGTAAGCGTTGGGGGCGGACTTCTGAATGGAACGACTTACCTGCTGGACGGGGGAACGTACAACGATCCGTTCAATAACCTCAACTTGCCCACGCCTTTCCCCGACGCAATACAGGAATTCAACGTGCAAACCAGCGCGCTGCCAGCTCAGTACGGACAGCACTCGGCGGGCGCGATCAACATGGTCAGCAAATCCGGCACCAACAGTTTTCATGGCGACGCGTTCGAATTCGTTCGCAACGCGGATTTCAACGCGAGAGATTTCTTCTCCTTCAACCCCAAGACTGCTCCAAATGGGGCGAGCGACAATCTGAAGCGCAATCAGTTTGGCGGCACGTTGGGAGGGCCAATCAAGACGAACAAGCTATTCTTTTTCCTGGGCTATCAGGGCACGTTGATTCGATCGGCGCCGCCTTCGATTGCCGCGGTTCTTCCCACCGCATCAGAACTTACCGGGAATTTCACGGCCTACGCAGCGCAGTGCTTGGGAGGCAAGACATTGACGGGGCCCTACGTGGGCAACGTCCTCACAACGCCAGTGAGTCCGCAGGCCCTCGCCTTTGCGAGCCACTTCGCTGTAGGTCCGGAGCCCTGCGGCAACTTTACGTATAGCATTATTCAAAATCAAAATGAGCACATGGGTGTGGCGAAAGTCGATTACCAGATCAATTCCAAACAGTCCTTGTTCGTGCGCTATTTCGGGACTCATAGTCTGCAGCCATCGAGCTTTACCGGGACGGAACTATCGGTCCAGAACGCGGGCACAGACGACCTGGTGAATTCGCTGGTGGTGGGTCATACCTATCTGCTCAGTACCAACATGCTGAACACATTCCACTTCACGTACAACACAGACGGGATCACGAAGTTTCAGGTGCCGATCGTGACCCCGACCGACATCGGGGTGCAGAACATGTTCATATCTCTGCCCCACTACTCCAATATCAACATCACAGGCGACTTCCAGAGCGCCGGTGGATTCGCGACTCCGGGCCTTGTAAACACCAAGACCTGGCAACTCGCGGACGACTTTAGCTGGACGAAGGGGTCGCATCAGCTGCAATTCGGGGCCAGCTTCATTCGTCCCACGCAAACCTCCACGTTTTGCGTTTATTGCAACGGGCTGTTTACGTTCTCGGGGTCACTTACGGGCAGCGCCATGTCGGATTTCATTGCCGGGGACCTGAGTTCGTTCACCCAGTTGAATATCTCGCATGACAATGAGTATTGGAGATACCTGGGGCTATACGCGCAGGACAGCTGGAAGATCAATTCGCGCCTGACGCTGAACTACGGGCTGCGCTGGGAGCCCTATCTCAACGGCCAGATCCAGCCCAATCAAGTGACGCATTTCGTGATGGCAGACTTTCTTGCTAATGTTCACTCTCCCAGTTTCCCGAATGCTCCCGCAGGAACGCTCTATCCCGGCGATCCGGGCTTCCAAACCGGCTCAAGGCCAAACAACACAGCCTGGAACAATTGGGCGCCGCGGATTGGCTTGGCATGGGATCCTACGGGTAACGGCAAAATGCTCATTCGGGCGTCCTGGGGAATGTTCTACGATATGCCTCAGACGCTCTTCTACTACAACTACGCGTCGGAGCCGCTGTGGGGCGAAGGTATCACGATCATCGCTCCCCCAGGAGGGTTCGCGAACCCCTGGCTGGGCTATCCGGGCGGGAGCCCGTTTCCAACCGTGCAGAATGCCACCACTAAGTACCCGACGGCTGGGTATTACGAGACGGTTCCACTGAACGTACAGAACACCTACGTGGAACAGTGGAACCTGACGATTCAAAAGCAGATGGGGCGCGACTGGCTGTTGAAAGCGAGCTACTTAGGTAACAACGACATACACCTTTGGCTCGATCAGGAGTTGAATCCCGCGGTCTATATTCCGGGTACATCGACAGGCTCGGCGGGAAGCTGCGGGTTTCTGACGGTTGTGCCGGCGGCAGGGAAACCCTGCTCGAGTACCGCCAATACCCAGGCGCGGCGCACGTTCACGCAGTTAAATCCGAGTCAAGGGCCATTCTATGGAACGGTCGAGCAGCTGAACAACCATGGGACGGGCAGTTACAACGCGCTGATCGTTTCGGCGGAACACCACCTCTCAAGCCACTTTTCGATTTTGGCGAACTACACCTATTCGCATTGCATCGCTGACCCGCAGACAACCGAGCTTTCCGGCCCGGTTTTAACCAATCCCGCGGATCGCCGGTTTGACCGCGGAAACTGCCCGTACATCGACATTCACCACAACTTCAACCTTTCCGGCGTGCTTCAGTCGCCGCACTATTCCTCGCGAGCGCTACGGTGGATCGCCGGGGACTGGCAGCTTGCACCTATCGTGAGCGTACACACCGGCAGCTACTTTACACTGAGCACGGGTGTGGACAACGCGCTGACGGGAATTGGCGGGCAACGTCCCAATCAAGTGCTCGCGGACCCTTACTGCACCCCCAAGAACATCTCTGTGGTTCTTGGCAACAACTGCTGGATTAATCCGAAGGCGTTCGCTAATCCGGCGAATGGCACCCTCGGGAACATGAAAGCGAACAGCCTGGAAGGCCCGGGCTATATCGATGCGGACATTGCCTTGTCGCGCCGGTTCGCAATCACGGAGAGGCAAGGCCTAGAGATCCGCTGGGAAACCTTTAACATCGCAAATCACACTAATTTCCTGAGTCCCGGTATTGCGGGCATTGCGGCAGGAGGCACGGCCGGCACGACTCTGAACAGCAGCACGTTTGGCAAGGTTCAATCCGACGTTGCTCCGAGAATCATGCAGTTTGCGGTCAAGTATATCTTTTGAGCATCGGCTTACGCCGTCCAGCGGAGCGTGGCCCAGCATGCTCCGCTGGAGGCGCGCGCAATAGGCAAGCCTTCATGTTGTGCTCTCAGCTTGCATCGAAGAGAGGTTCTTCGACGAATCTCCCAGGCTCGACTAACCGTCGACCTGGGAGCCCTTTTTGGTGTCCCGGCGCTTCGCGCAAAACCAAAAGCGCGGGACACTCCGCTCAGAATGACGGGGCTACGGCGTAGTTGCTCGCCAACACTTAGCCGCCGTGATCGAGGTGGATGGTGCGCGTCACGCCAAGTATGTTTGCAGGGCACAGCATGCTGTGCCCTGCGAAAGCAAGGGCAAAGGCCGCGGCTCCGGGTCGATGCGAGGAGCACGCCCGGGCAAGCCCGGGCGGCAGACAGCGGCGGCGAGCCGCCGCACTCCATATGAGATCGGACTCCGCTCAGTTTCCTTGTGGGCTTAACCTGAACTTTCACCCCAAAGCACCTTCGGCGTTTTCCAAGCAGCGAACTGAACAAGATAAACTTCTCCTCGTAGGAGGTTGTGGGTGTATGCGCCCCAGATTTGCAGGGGTGCGATCAGAGGATAGGAGGCACTTCATCCATGAAAATTAATAGAAGAAAGCTTTTATCGTTGCTGGGTACGTCTCCAGTGCTTCTGGCTGGCTCCGCAGTGGAGGCGCAAACAAGGAAAAAGGGCGGGCACAGCGGTGGTGGTAGCGAAGCGAAGTTCACGGCGGTTAGTCCCAAGGGTACGCCGCCGGCTGTGCAGCTCTATTCCATGGCTCCTCGGCTCGACACGCTGGATGGGAAGACCATCTATTTGATCGACACAGGTTTCTTTGGTGGCGGCTTGCTGCTCGAAGAAATGCAGGGATGGTTTCAGCAGAACATGCCCGCGGTGAAGACCGTCTTTCGGAAGAAGGCCGGGGGCTGGGCCGCGGATGACCCGCCGCTCTGGGCGGAAATCAAGGCAAAAGGCAACGCAGCAATCATGGCAATTGGCCATTGAGGGGGCTGCGCGCCAGCGACCGTGGGTCACTGCATAACGATGGAAAAGATGGGAGTCCCCGCAGTTCCGCTGTGTACCAGGGCCTTCGTGGAGTTGTCGAAAACCACCGCGTCAAAGCGAGGTATGCCGCTTGAACCAATCGTATTCACTCCTCATCCTGTGTGGGGCAAAACACCCGCAGAACTGGCTGCAATGGTAAGTGGTCCCGACCCTGTGGCGGGGAAACCAATCATGAAGGAGATCGTGGCCAACCTGACCACGCCGCTTTCCGAGGAAGAGAAGAAAACCGGGATCGAGAATGTTTCAGCAGGGCCGGCTATCTACGGTCCGGACACCTTGGATAGCCTGCAAGAAACCTTCATGAATAATGGAATGACGGACTACATGCCGGTTATTATCCCCACCGAAGAGAAAGTAGAAGCGATGCTCAAAGGGACGAGCCACCATCCGGACGAAGTGCTCAAAAAAGCGATCCAGGGTGTGGGCTATGAGTCCGCGCAGTGGGGGTACACGGTAAGGCAAGTCGCGGTGAACGCAGTGATGGCGGGATGCAGGCCGGAATATTTTCCGGTGGTGCTGGCGATGGCGTCCGTAGGGGTATTAGGGCTTTTCGGCTCGACCACGTCGGCCAGCAGCGCGATCGTAATCAACGGTCCCATCCGCGACAAGCTCAACATGAATTACGGGATCGGCGCGCTGAGTCCGTTCGCGCAGTCCAATGCCACCATCGGGCGATCATGGACGTTGATGAGCAAGAACCTCAGCTCTGGTGGTGTGCCCGGCGACACGTATCAAGGTTCGCAGGGCAACAATCTGGACTACAACAACCTTGTGATTGCGGAGGACCAGAAGAACAGCCCGTGGACTCCCTTTCACGTGCAGATGGGATTCAGGCCCGAGGAGAACGTGGTGAGCTTCTTCCTCGGATGGGACATCCGCCAGGGTCATGGCGCGAAGGGTGCGGGAGCGATCGTGAATCCGATGTTCGACGAACAAATCAGCGACATGTTCCGCACCATGGCGGGGACGAGCGGCGCGCTGGTGGTCTGCGACCCTCTAGTAGCGAAGCGACTGGTGGAGCAGGGATACGACACCAAGGAAAAGCTCGCCGAGTGGCTGTGGAAGAATACCCTTCGCACGGCGAAGGACTACCGGGAGTCCTCCCTGGCCTACGTGTACACATATCCGCTCGCGCTGGAAGGAAGAGAGCCCTATGCCACTTGGTACAAAGTTCCGGAGGACACGTTGATCCCGTGGTTCCCGAAAGCCAGTGCCATTAACTTCGTCGTTTGCGGCGGCCAAACCAATGCGTTTTTCCAGGTGGCGAATATGAACCACAGCAGAAGCGCATCGATTGACAACTGGATGTGAGGCCTCTGCCGCCGAGATCGTCAGAACATGTGGTAGGTCTCAACGCTCTAGATTGCTGCGCGGGAGTACCGCTCTGGTCGCAAGCCCATATCCGCAAGAACAACGGGTATTGAACCTGCAAGCGCGGGTGCAGCCGCTAAAGCGACCGCAGAACGCGCGTAGGACCCGGAAGAGATCTCTTAATCGAACGCAGTAGGCGCAGTGCCACGCCCTCTTTAAGTCTCGAGCAACTGTTCTTTCGCTCTCCTGGAGACGTTGCAGCGTTCCACTGGCTGAAAGACGGCGGACCGCTCATCAGGCAGCCGCTCGAATTTATCGTCCGCGCCAGCCGTCGTCTCGGACCCTCCCAGAAAGAGGTAGCCATTTGGGTTCAGGAGGCGATGCGCTCGCCGGAGAATATCTCTTCTGGTCTCTGCATCGAAATAAATCAGCACGTTCCGCAGGAATATAACGTCCATAGGCGGCAAGCGCGGCCATGGACCAGCGAAATTTATTTCCTGAAACACGACCATCCGTCGCATGCTTCCATTGATTTGCCACTCCCCTTTCGCTTTCTGAAAGTATTTCACGAGCAGGTTAGCAGGGAGACCGCGATTGACTTCGAGTTGCGTATAACGCCCGGAACGCGCACGGTCGATCGCCCGCTTGGATATGTCGCTGCCCGTCAGATACAACGTCCATCCCGCGAGGGCAGGGAAATGTTCTAGCAGCAGCATGGCGATGCTATAAGTTTCCTGGCCGGTCGAGCAACCCGCGGACCATATGTTGAGCGACCGCTCGGAAGCGCGCCGCATCATGATGGCAGGGACAACGACTCTGCGCAGCGTTTCGAAGGGCCGCGTATCCCGGAAGAAGGTTGTTTCATGAGTCATCATCGCTTCGACGACTTTGCTCTTCAAGATTCCGGATCTTTCGAGATGCAGACCTTGGATCAGATGGCGCAAGGACGAAAAACCTTCCCGGGAGGCCAGCATGTTCAGGCGCGACTCAACCAAATACTCCTTGCCAGGCCCGAGCACAAGCGCCGAACTTTCGAGGACTAGCTTTCGGACATAATCGAAGTCGCGGCTCGCAATCTTCATGATTGGTTCTAACGCGTGGGCTCTTGTGACCCGATGCGACGCTGCGTGGGACGCAAAAACATTACTCGACGCAATATCTCGCGGCCCAGTTCATCGAGTCCAACGACACGATTAACCAGGCCCGCATTTGCGACCAATCCCGGCATGCCCCACACCACGGAGCTCGCCTGGTCTTGAGCAAGCACTTGGCCGCCAGCCTCGCGGATTTTTTGGCAACCTCGGAGGCCGTCCTGACCCATCCCCGTCATCACGACGGCGAGTACGTGCTCTTTGAACACCTCGGCCGCCGAGCGGAAGAGGACATCCGCTGAGGGGCGGCACGAATTTTCTGGCGGTCCATCGAACATCCTGGCGTGGACTTCGTCGTTCATAACCTTCACAACCATGTGTCTGCCACCGGCGGCCAGCCAAGCATGACCAGCGCGCAAAGTCTGATCGGCGCGCGCTTCCGCCACTGAGATCTTGCACTTAGCGGCGAGCCGCTTCGCAAGCAGCGCAGTGAACCCGGCTGGCATATGCTGCACGATTAGAATTGGAACGGGAAAGTCTTCCGGAAGAAATGCCAGAAGTCTTTCGAGGGCACTAGGTCCCCCCGTCGACGTGCCAATGACAACAATGTCGACGCGAGGCACAAGGTGGGTAGTGTAGGCGGGGAACGTCTTGCCCGGAAAGACCCACCGTGGCGAATCGGTTCGGGGAGCAGGCGCAGCGGGAGCCACGTCACGCGACAAATGTCCTTTGATTTTGGGAATGAGATGATCGCGAATTGCCCTAGAGGCCGCATCGAGGGCCCCCGCAGGCTTGACGACGCATTCGACCCCACCGAAGGAAATTGCGCTTTCGGCGGCGGCCGATCCTTGCTCAATAAATGCGCTAAACATGATAACTGGCAGGAGCGGATTCGTTTTGCGCAGGGCCGCAAGAGTCTCCATGCCTCCCATTTCCGGCATTTCGACGTCGAGCGTCACCAAATCCGGCGTAGCCTGCGCGATTTTGGCGAGCGCGATTCGTCCATTCGGGGCCGTACCGACGACATCGATTGCAGGGTCGCTGGAGAGCACATTTGCGAGGACGCGGCGCGCCACCACCGAATCGTCCACCACGAGAACACGCATTTTGCGCATGAATCAGGCTTCCAGAAATCCCAGAAGACCCAGCTTTTCGCGAATCACATCCATCGTGAATGGTTTCATGACGTATTCGTTCGCGCCCGCTTCTAGAGCTTCGGCCACATGCTCCAACTCGGTATTGGTCGTGACCATCACCAGCGGAAGATCATCGAAACTGCGATCCGCGCGGACCGATCGCACAAAATCCACCCCGTTCATTTCGGGCATGTTCCAGTCGACCAGTACGAGGTCGGTCTGCCCCATTTCCCGAAGCCGCTCCAACGCTTCGCGGCCATTCGCCGCCTCCACAACGTGGAAGCCCATCTTGGCCAGGAAGCGTTTCAGGATCAGTCGCATCGTGCTCGAGTCGTCTATCACAAGGGCGTTCACGGGGCCTCCTTCGCGGTTGCTCGCCGAATCGTCAGGCTCATACCGGCGATGAGCGCCTTCGCGTAGCCAAATTGTCCCTGCTGGCGTGAACCAGTTCGGTTCTTTGGTCTGCGCGAGATGTTTGCGTCCAGGGCGGCCGAAAAGTTTCCTGGGTTTCGGACTCGTCCCAATTCGCACCGCCGTTTCGGGAGTGATACTTAAACTGAGCGACCATTTTTTGAAGTTCGGCGGCCATTTTCGCAAGTTCGCCTGCCGCGCCCAGTGTTTCCTGCGCTCCCTCGGCGGTTCCCTTTGCAGCCTGCGCGACTGACTCAATGTTGTTGGTGACCAACGAACCACCTTTGGCCGCGTCCGAAACGTTCCGCGCAATCTCATTAGTCGTGGCAGTCTGCTCTTCCACCGCACTAGCGATCGTGCTGGATATATCGTTCATGCGCGCGATAACCCCGCTGATGTCCGCGAGGGCTTCCATGGATGCTCCAGTGTCGTGCTGAATCATCTGGATCTTCTGGGTAATCTGATCGGTGGCTTTAGCAGTTTCATTCGCAAGTTCTTTCACTTCATTTGCAACCACTGCAAATCCTTTACCGGCGGCGCCGGCCCGTGCTGCTTCAATTGTGGCGTTCAGCGCCAGTAGCTTGGTCTGCTGGGCAATCGAAGTGATGAGCTTAACGACACTTCCTATTTCCGCGCTCGACTGGCCAAGTCTGGTCATCGTTGCATTCGCCGCATCCGCCTTGCGAACAGCCAAAGTAGAGACTTCGGCCGCCTCACCGGCGTTTTTGGCAATCTCACCAATGCTCGCGGTCATTTCCTCCGTCGCCGTGGCAACAGCGTTCAAACTGACGTTTACCTGTTCGGCCGCCGTGGCGACGACGCTAGCCTGCGCCGACGTTTCCTCGGCATTCGATCCCATCTGACGACTCACCGCGATGAGCTGTTCGGACGAACCCGCCACTCCTTGGGTGCTATCGGCGATCTGTGCGATCAGATCTTCCAGCTTTCCGATGAAAGTATTGAAGCATCTTCCGAGGTCACCGAGCTCATCCTTGCGATCCTCGCCAACGCGGCGAGTTAGATCGCCTTCGCCTTGGGCAATGTCTTCAAGAGCCAGGACGGTTTCCTTCAAAGGGTGCGTAATGGATTTCGCGGAGTGATACGCTATCGTGAGCCCGAGCAGAACAGCGGCTATTGCGCCAAGCGTGCTGACACTGGCACTGATGGCGGTGGCAGTGGAAACGGAGGCGGCGGATTTTTCCTGTGCCTTGCGGATGCCGTCTTCGGCTTGATCGAGCAAGGCGCTGGATTTGGTTATCCACCTGTTCGGGTCTTTCTGTAGATAGAGAATCTGCAAATCAGCAACGGTCGTATCTCCGGAATCAACCTGTTCCCGTTTCGCGATCAGCGGTTTCGCGAACTCGTCGTTCCAGCGTTCCTCGTTATTGTCAACTTGGCGAAGCGAGTCGGCCGTCTTTTCCGAGATGGAGTCTGGAATCATCCTTGGGAACATTCGCGCGAGCTCATGAATGCCGTCGTTCGTCTCCTTTTCCTCGCGCAAGTCTCCACTAAGCAAATAGTTGAGCAAAGAAACGCGGTCCTCCATGATTTGGAACCGTATCGTTTCCACCGAATGTACGTTCTCCAGAGCGAAAGCGGCCTCCGCTCTAGCGGAGCGTTCACGCAGAGTGGCCGCAACGTTGATCGCGAAAATTATCACCAGCATCGCGACAACGGTTCCGTATCCGTAGTAAAGCTTCTCGCTTATCGTCATTGATATTTAATTTCCGCCCAGGGCGGCAATGCCCTGCGAACTCCGTTCTTGCTAACGGTCGGCAGCATCGAATTTGAACTCGATCACCTGGGAGGTCTCCTTGGCGTCAGGCGCAAACTCCCAGCGCTTCGCAGCATCCGTAGCGGCGGGAATCAGCAGTGGATGACCACCGACCACGCGCGTGCTTTTAACTTTCCCATCTGGCGAAATGATTACCGCAATTTTTACAGAACCGGTGATGTGCATTTTGTCCGCTAGTGCCGGATATTCCGGCTTCACTGTTTTGACCGCCTTGCGGTTAGCCTCCGCCTGGGACCCAACGCACGGCACATAGACCGTTGTCGTCAATAAGATCAGCAACGACAGGGAGCAAAAGATTCCCGGCAGCTTTCCCATTAGGCGATGTCTCCAGGGACCGCTCTATTTTCAGCGGCACTGACGTCGTTCAGAAGCCGGTCTATATCGAGGACGGGTAGGAGTCTGTCCGATAGCTGGTAGACAACTGAGACGATTTCACTCATCCGCCCCTTTAGGGTTTCCGGGGAGATCGATGGGGAAGTTTCACCGATCTCGATCACCGAGCCCATTTGGTCCGCTAAGAGGCTCACGGGTCCGTCTGGCGTGCGGAAGATCATATGAAACGAAGGTCGCTCAAGCGCGGAATCCGCGATGCCGAGGCAGCGGCGGAGGTCAATTACCTCGATTACTTGGCCACGAAGGTTTGCCAGTCCGCGCACCGCCCATGGCGCGGATGGCACTTTGGTGATTTCGAGGCCACGCACGACTTCCTGGACCTTCCGCACGTCCGCACCCAATAGCAGATTCTCGACGATGAATGAACAGAACTGCCGACCCTCAGTCATGATGCTCACCGACCTCCGCGAGCACAGCCGTTTGGGACATAGCCAAGTTCGCGCTCGTCAACAGCTTTTCCAAATCGAGAATTGTCGTAACGTGGCCGTCGATGATCCGCGGCGCAGCGGCGCCGTGAGTGGCACTCGGACCTATCCCCCCGCGGCATTCATCGACGATATCCACAATTCTGTCGACAGCCAGCCCGAGAGAACGGCCGCGATGCTCGCATACGACTAGATCAATGTTTTCGTTCGTCATTCCTGTGTTCTTTGCATTTCTACGGCGGGGCTGATCAAGGGAGAGATCATCGCTAATTCCGAAAACCGGCAAAAGTTCGGCATCATGTTGAATTAAGCGCTGCCCTCCAGCCCTTTCGATGTTTGATCGTGGGACTCGCTCCAAGCGCGATACCACCGCGATAGGCAGCGCGAATCTTTCGCCTTCGTCGTGTTCACAAATGAGCAGCGGCTTTGATTCAATTCGTTCCGATGATTCAGATGGCCGAATTCGTTGGGCAGGACTTTCAATCTCTGAGTCCGCGTACACACGACGCGCCAGCCCTGGCAGATCTAGAATAAGCGCCACGCGACCGTCGCCCAGAATAGTGGCTCCAGCGTAGAAAGGGATGTGCTTCAGATGTTTTCCGATCGAGCGGACTACGATTTCTTGGGTGTCGTTTACTTCGTCGACTAGAAGACCAAACGGCCGGTCCTGCGCTTGAAGGACGACCATTACGCGCCTTACGACCGCGCGTTCTGACTGAGAGTGCTCCGAGCCTGTCGTATTCAGACGAAACGCATCCTCGAGAGATATAAATTGCAATGATTCCGATCTCAGGCGATAAAACGAGGCCTCCCCGACACACTCAATCTGGACGTCCTCAGGATGATCGCTGAGCCGCACCAGCTCGACGATATTAGCTTGCGGGATGGCATAGCAGGCACCGCCCGACGTGACCAGAAGCGTGGAGATAATAGCGAGAGTCAGGGGAATGGTGATCTTTATGGTCGTTCCTGCGCCGATCCGACTCTGTACACCCAACGTGCCGCCGATTCGCTCGATATTGCTCTTCACAACATCCATGCCCACCCCGCGGCCGGAAACGTCCGTAACATTTTTTGCGGTCGAAAGCCCGGGAAGAAAAATCAACTGCAATGAGTCTCTCGGGGTAAACACGGCCGCCATCTCAGTAGTGATAAGTTTGTTTCTCAGCGCTTGTTCTTTCACGCGCTCCACGTCTATGCCATCACCATCATCGGATATCTCGATATTCACCTGCCCGTTTTCGTGGAAGGCTCGCAATGTGACGGTGCCCTCTTCCTGTTTGCCGTTTGCAATGCGTACTTCGGGGTTTTCGATTCCGTGGTCGACCGCGTTGCGTACCAGATGCGTTAGCGGATCCTGAATCATTTCAAGGATCATCTTGTCGAGTTCCGTTTCCTCGCCGTCCATCGAGAGGCGCACTCGCTTGCCGCATTGAACGGCCAAATCCCTCACCAGGCGCGGGAATTTGCCCCAGACGGTGTTAATCGGCTGCATGCGAAGCTGTGCGATCCGTTGTTGCATTTCTGACGTAATCGAGTTGAGGCGTTGAGAAGCGGCCACAAAATCGGGGTCCACCTGGCGCGACGCGACTTCTAGGATATGGTTGCGAGCGAGCACCAATTCACCGACAAGTTCCATCAGGCTGTCGAGTTGATGGACATTCACACGCAGCGTGCTGCCAGCGAATGTGCCGCCGCGTGTCTCTTGTTGCTCCTGTGCCTCGATCGTGGTGCTCTCAGCACCCGAGTCGGTGGCTCTGTCTGTAACGCCCGGGCGAGGTGCTTCGCGAGTGCTCTCGTCAGCGGAGTTTTCGAACTGCACTGCGTGGCTTGCGATGCTTGATTCAGGGCGAGCCGTCGTAGGGGGGTCTTTTCCGGCGGGCGCGACATCTTGCAGGTGAGTGAGCGTTTCGACCAGTCGCGCATAGTCGCCACTTCCCTCCGTGCCATTCTCGGCGATCTGCGAAAGCATTCCCCGAATCGCGTCCACAAGGGACAAAAGGCCCGTTGTGATCGCCGGAGTAACAACCAGCCTTCCGTCTCGCAATCGGCTCAGGAGGTTTTCGCCTGCATGGGCCACGCCGCCAAGTTTTCCAAAACCAAGAAAACCGGTTGCGCCCTTGATGCTATGAACGGTGCGGAAAATTTTGCTGAGCAGTTCGCGCGAAGCAGGTTCTCGTTCGAGCTGGACCAAATCCCGATCGAGCTGATCCAGATTCTCATTACTTTCCACGAGAAACTCTTTGATGATGATGTCCATCTCGTTCATCGGCTACCTCCTAGCTAAATCACGTCGGCGTTAGAGCTGTTAACTCGCAGCCCTTCCGGCCGGCTTGCGCGCCAGCACCGATTTCACGCGCGCTGCGAGCCTGCGTGGCTCAATGGGTTTTAGAATGAAATCGTCCGCACCGGCCGCGAGAGCTTGTTCTTCCCTTTCGACGCTATTTTCCGAGGTGAGCATGATCACGGCGATGTCTCGAGTAAGCGGATAAGCGCGAATTTCCCGCACCATGGCCATACCGTCCATGCCTGGCATGTTGCAATCCGTAACAATCACGTCAGGATGGTCCCGCTTGGCAATTTCCAGGCCAGCCTCGCCGTCTTTAGCCTCGAGAACTGCGAACCCTTCAAGTTCCAGGAAATATTTCACGACGGCGAGTATGGTGCGACTGTCTTCAACCACCAACACGCGCTGCTGTGCGCGAGAATCGGTCTGAGCGGAATCGCTGTTCGGGACGACCGGAGCCTCTTCGGAGCTGAGTTGTATCTCCTCTTCGGAACTTTGGTGGGCCGCAGACAAGCTGGAGGCCGGCTTTGTGGCGTCCTCTTTGAGCACCGCCGCATCGTCGGCGGAAACAACGCGCACGACCTCTTCGAGCGTCGTTAGACCTGCTGCCGCTTTCACGATTCCGTCTTCCAGAAGTGTGCGCATGCCTCCATCGCGCGCCGCTTTCCGGATAGCATGTTCAGAGGCACGTCGGGTAATCAGTTCACGCACTTCTTCATTCACCACCAACAGCTCGTGAATGGCCATCCGTCCCTTTGCGCCGGATTGATTGCATTCCTGGCAGCCGCGTCCCGCGACCCACTTGGCATTGGCGGGTAACCGCGATGCGCCGCCGGCTTTCTCGATGGCATCCGCGCTCGGCTCCCGCGGCTCCGAGCAGCGCGGACACGGTTTGCGCACCAATCGCTGGGCCAGTATCCCGATGATCGCGGACGAAATCAGAAACGGCTCGATCCCAAGGTCAAGCAAGCGAGTAATGCTTCCCGGTGCGTCGTTCGTGTGCAGAGTGCTAAGTAGCAAGTGGCCCGTCTGAGCCGCCTCGAGCGCGATGCCGGCGGTTTCCTGGTCGCGAATCTCTCCTACTAGAATGATGTTCGGATCTTGCCGCAAGATTGAACGCAAGCCGGCTGCAAAGGTGATCCCTGCTTTCGGGTTGATTTGGACCTGATTCACGCCATCCAGCTGATACTCAATAGGATCTTCAACAGTGATGATGTTTTTTGTCGGCGATTTCACCCAATTCAGCGCCGTGTAAAGGGTTGAGCTTTTGCCGCTTCCCGTTGGTCCCGTGACGAGCACCATTCCTTGGGGGCGCGAGAGCATCAATTGAAGGTTGTGGAGGTTCTCCTGGGTCAATCCCATTTGATCCATTGCCACTTGCGCCCGGCGGCTATCCAGCAGGCGGATTACGACCTTCTCGCCGAAGTGCGTAGGCAGCGTCGAAACGCGCAGATCTATGCGCTTGCCCTCGAATCTCAGTCGGCTGCGGCCGTCCTGGGGCCGCCGCCGATCCGCGATGTCCATCCCGGAAATGATTTTCATCCGCGAAATCGTGGCGTCCTGCTGGTTTTTGGAAATTTTTATGACGTCTCGAAGCAAGCCATCCATCCTGTACCGCACTTGCAGATGGCTTTCCTTTGGCTCCATGTGAATATCGCTGGCACCCTCTTTCGCCGCGCCGCTTAAAATCAGATTTACGAGTCTAACGACCGGCGGCATTTTTGTATCCTTCGCGAGCTTGGCAGGGTCCACGACTTCGAATTCGGTGTCCACAACGGACTCGACCTCGCCCTCGAGCCCGCTGGCTGAGAGCACTTGATCGGCTTCTTCTTGGACGGGATAGACGCGATCAAGCAACGCCCGGATTGAAGCCTCGCTTGCCACAACGGCGGTTACTCGCTTCCCGCTACGAAACTCCGCGTCTTGCGTGGTCGCGTAGTCCATCGGATTTATGACGGCCAATCGGAGCGCTTTTCCCTTCAAGCTCAGAGGCACTATTTGCCTTTTTCGGCAAAAGTCGGCGGGCAGCAAGGCGGATACGTCTGGAGACACGTCCGGCAGTTCCGCGCTCAGAGATTCCAGTTGCAAGCTCTTTGCGATGGCCACGGTAATACCTCGTTCATCGGCCAGTCCCAGATTTGCAAGAGCCGAGGAAAGTGAGATTACGCGTTTCTGTTGTTCCTCGCGTGCCCGAGATAGCGCGGACGTATCAATCAGACCCGCGCGTATCAGAAGATCTCCAATCAACGCTTCGCTTACCATCACCGTTGTCCCAGATGTGACATTAGAAGTTTCTTAATCCACGTCGGCCCGTTTTAGCGCGTAGGTATCCGCTGCATGCGCATAGCCACACTATTCCTCGTTGAAAAATCGGAGGGAATTCGGGGTCAATCCGTTACGGCTGGTGAAGGCCCATTCGCCGCGGACAGTTGATCCTTAGCAGAAGGGAAGTCTCACTCTGGAACCATTCCAAGAAATGTGGTCGACTCGGTTTGCTTTGGAAACAGCCGGAGCTGCGCCGGTTCGATTCCGGTCACGTCCACGAGGCGTGCGATCAGCGACTGCTATCGTGTCGGCGCATCGCTCTCCGTCTCCGCGCGTAATTCGCGAATGATGTTTATGCCGCTGCTAGTGCCGAGCCGGTTCGCGCCGGCCGCGATCATGGCGCGCGCATCGCTCGCAGTCCGAATTCCGCCGGATGCCTTTACGCCGATCTTCACGGCGCCGCGCATCAAGGCCACATCCTCCACGGTCGCAACCCCTGCGAGAAATCCTGTGCAAGTCTTCACGAAATCAGCTCCCGCCCTCTCACTGATTGCGCATGCCGTGAGCTTTTCTTCATCCGTAAGCAGACCTGTTTCCAGAATTACCTTGAGCAGCGCCTCTCGTTCACGCACTACCTCAAGCACTGCTGAAATGTCAGATAACACCAACTCGCAATTGCCGGCTTTAAGCGCTCCGATATTCAAAACCATATCGATCTCGCGCGCCCCCAGCTTCAACGCTTCTTGCGCCTCAAATACTTTCACGCTGGTGAGAGTCGCACCCAGCGGAAAACCAGCCACAGCTCCCACTTTCACTCCACTATTCTGCAGATTCGCAGTCGCCAACGCGACATAACACGGATTCACCATCACCGCACCGAAGCCAACCTCGCGAGCTTCATCGCACAGACGGGTGATCTCGCGCGGCGTCGCTTCGGGCCGAAGATTTGTGTGATCGATGATGACGGCCAGGTTCTGCCAGCTAGCCATCGCAGACTTTTGGTCGACCGCTGAGTTTCGACTCGACATCGTCACTAGATGTTACTACGCTATCTTCCGTTTTCGCTTTTTGCGCGCGGTAGGTACAGCAGCGTTCGGGTTCATCGATGCCAAGGCGCAGTTCCAAAGGCCAAGTCCGGCAGCGACTGCTCGCGGCGGCGCGGCAGGCTATGAGCCGCGCTTACGCTCCCTATTCTGCTTTCAAGGTCGGCGCGGCGTTGCTGACCACGCGCGGAGATCTTTTTCTCGGTTGCAACGTAGAAAATGCCTCCTACGGGATGAGCAATTGTGCCGAACGCACAGCAATTTTCAGCGCCGTCGCGCAGCTGGGACCGAAAATGAAAATTGAGGCAATCGCCGTCGCGAACAACCAGAACTTGCCCTGTTCTCCCTACGGAGCCTGTCGCCAAGTCATTTACGAGTTCGGACCCAAGGCAACTGTTATCTTCCGCAGCGCCGAGGGTTGGAAAGAGCGGCCGATCGCAGATCTCCTGCCCGAAGGATTTCGCCTTAAGTGACCGCCTCTGAAGAAAGCGCCAGCGCGATTCGCGCCGTGGATGCAATCCGGAAGAAGCGCGATGGCCACGAACTCTCCCGCGCGGAAATTAATTTCCTGGTCCACGGCTATACGCTCGGCGAAATCCCCGACTACCAAATATCCGCGTGGCTCATGGCCGTTTTTCTTCGAGGTTTGAGCCGCGAGGAAACCGCAATCCTAACGGACGCCATGCTGCATTCGGGAGAAATGCTGGACCTCTCCGAATTTTCAGCCGCGAAAATAGATAAACACTCGACCGGCGGAGTTGGCGACAAGACGTCTCTTATTGTGGCACCGCTCGCAGCCGCTGGTGGCTTGGTTGTTCCCATGATTAGCGGTCGCGGTTTGGGCCACACAGGCGGCACGCTGGACAAGCTGGAAGCGATTCCAGGTTTCAACGTGAACCTTTCGACCGCTCGCCTCAAGGAGATTTTGCACGCCTGCGGCTGCGCCATGATCGGTCAAACAGCGGAACTTGCTCCGGCTGACCGCCTCCTTTACTCCTTGCGAGACGTCACCGGCACGGTCGAAAGTGCCTCGCTGATTTGCGCGTCCATCATGAGTAAGAAGCTGGCGGAGGGAATCGATGGTCTGGTGCTGGACGTAAAAACCGGCTCCGGCGCGTTCATGAAGACAGACGAGAACGCAGCGCACCTCGCCGAGTTAATGGTCGAAACCGGGTGCCGAATGGGCAAGAAAACCATCGCACTCATCACGGATATGGATCAGCCCCTGGGGCTGCGCGTTGGCAATGCTGTTGAGGTTGAAGAAACCATCGCCGTGCTGCGCGGCCACGGTCCCGAGGACTTGCGCGAACTCTGCAGGGAACTGGCAGCATGGATGTTTCACCTCGGCGGCCGCGCAACTACGATCGCGGATGGGAAACGCTTTGCCGATGAATTGATCTGGTCCGGACAGGCGTTTGAGAAATTCCGCGAGATGGTCGCGCTGCAAGGTGGCGATACCGCCGCGATCGATAACCCGGCGCGCCTACCTCGCGCCGCGCATATTCTCGATGTGAAAAGTCCGAGAAGCGGCTACGTGGGTGCCATTCAATGCGAGGAAGTGGGCACGGCGTGCATGCTTCTTGGTGGCGGCCGTGAAAGGAAAGAAGACTCAATCGATCCGGCGGCCGGAATCATTCTGCACAAGAAAACTGGCGATCGTGTATCGGCAGGGGAAAGTCTTTGCACGCTCATGTACAACTCCCAAACCCGCGCAGCCCGTGCAAGAGTGCTGATCGAGCAAAGTTATCAGATCGTTGATTCGCCTCCACCATCTAGAAAACTGATCCGCCGGGTGATTCCAGCCGCACAGGCCGGTTAAATGCCGGCTGAGTACACTCCGCACCTCCAAGGACCGCAACGCGGTCTATACTCTTCGCGTGACGAACCCATTCATGGCGCGCGCCATTCAGCTTTCGATCGACAATGTGCGCACAGCTCGCGGCGGTCCATTCGGCGCCGTAGTCGTGCGGATGGGAGAAATCATTGCCGAGGGCGTGAATCGCGTAACTTCGACGAATGATCCCACCGCGCACGCCGAAGTCGTCGCCATCCGCGAAGCCTGCAGGAAACTCCAGCTCTTCGAACTCAAGGGCTGCGAGATCTATACGTCGTGCGAGCCGTGTCCCATGTGCCTGGGCGCGATTTATTGGACCCGGGCCGACCGCGTCTATTTCGGCAACACCGCGGCAGATGCATCGAAGGCTGGATTCGATGATTCCTTGATCTACCTCGAAATTCCTCGGCCACACTCCCAGCGCAAAATTCCCATGATTCAACTGATGCGCGACGAGGCACTCGAAGCGTTCCGCGTCTGGGAGCAGCAGCCGGACAAGGTCCCTTACTAGCGATTGTAGGCGGTTTTTCGCCGGCGA
This sequence comes from uncultured Acidobacteriota bacterium, assembly GCA_963823145.1. Classification (GTDB taxonomy): domain Bacteria; phylum Acidobacteriota; class Terriglobia; order Acidiferrales; family UBA7541; genus Palsa-295. The sequence continues at coordinate 89,206 of CAWGJZ010000004.1, read as the reverse complement.
TTATCGTCGCCGGTTTTCCAGAGCGAGGTCGAGGGCGATTCGGCGCTCACCGATCTTTACCCCTTACGGGGGATGAAGATTGAAACTGGCGGCGTGACGCCGTACTTCTTGGAAAACTTTCCTTGATTCACGGCAATGCCTACGCGGCCGCGCGAGTCGATGTAGACGAGAGAGTCGCCAACAGGGACGCCCATAAACGTTTTCTCGTACGGAAACGCATACTGCCTCTTTTCGATTGTGAGCTTCACCTTATCGCCCACTGCGTAACCCAGCTCCTTGAAATCGCTTCCCAGGATATCTGTAATAAGACTGCCGAATGGATCATCGAGCGCGATCACTTCGCCGGTAATGCCTTTCGTCCCGATCGTTGCCGCGGGCTGGTTTAGGCGTACAAGATTTTCCACCGGCGGTCCCGCCATCGTCCAATCTTCTCCTGCCGCCAAATGTGCCGCCGCTGGAGAAAAAATATCGCGTCCATGAAACGTGGAAGAAATTTTGTCGCCAATCATCCAGGAGGGATTGGTGATCTCGTGAGCGCCTGCTATGCCGTCTCGATCTGCCACCGGTGTGATCAGGCCATTGTCAGGAAGCACAAAATATTGCCCCTTCGTCGATTTCACGATCACGGCCTTTCGGGACGTGCCCACGGTAGGATCAACGACCACAAGAAACACCGTGCCGGACGGGGAGTAAGGTGTCACGCCAGCTAGAAATCTTGCGCCCTCCGCGATCGAGAAGGGAGTCACCTGATGAGTTATATCCATGATTCGCACGTTCGGTACAATTCTGATGATCACGGCCTTGCAGATTGCCACGGCGTCATTGGCCGTGCCGAAATCGGTCATGAACACAATCGTCGGCCGAGCGGCAGGCTTGGCTATCTCAACGGGCGTCAAACCGGCGCGGCAACCGATCAGCAAAATCGCGATGAAAAATGCCGATGCACGTGATAAGCGCAGCCTCATGGTTTCTCCGGGTGCAAAAACGTCTGGAAGTATTCCGTCAGGGCGCGGATCGTCGCATCGTCGTAATCGGGGCGTCCGGGCATTTGCGACTGCGGATTTTTCGCGCGCGGGTCCCGCACGTATGCGCCGAAAAGATCCGGCGATGCATTCGCAATCGCAGACAGATCTGCCCACGAAAGCCCCGATTTCTGTCCGCCTTCCTTGCCCATATTGTGGCAGCGGAAACAGTTTTGCTCCGCGATTCGATAGCCCGATTGCAGCGCCGGATCGCTCGCGCGCGGTCCGCGCGGAGCGATCGCCCCGAAGACTTGTTTCTGATCGTGAAACTCGATTCGCACCACACCCCACGGATTCTGCGGTTCGTCAGCGTGCGCGAGAATCTTGAAACTCGGAGTGAACTTCTGCTGCGAGATCATGTACGGCCCCATATCGTAGCGATGGGTTTCGGAATCCTTGGGCCAGCTCGAAGGCGGCTTTCCATTGATCTCTAGCACCAACAACGGATGATGTGCCTTGATGTAACTGCGCGGATAGTTTGCGTGATACAAGTCGTCGCATATGGCAATGACTAAATCCGAATCCGGCTTGGCGGCAAGACTCCGCTCTAGCTCGTCGAGCGGCACCCCGCTTACTTTCGTTGGACCCGTGAAATTGGAATCGTCTTCCACCAAGTAAGTTACTTGCGGCAAGGCCAGAAGATCGGAGCGCGTCAGATAACGCACGACTCCAGGCGGTGATCCTCTCAGGTCGCCTGCTACTTCAAGATCCAGGGGAGACGATCGCTGTGCGTGCGACGCTATGGCAGAATTCGCTCCGGAGGCGGATTTGTGGTTCTCGTCTTGTGCCCCAGCCGCCTGAAATATCACCGCGCCCACCAGCGCAAAGGCAACGCACGCGGAGACAGTGACGAAGAATCGTCGCATGGCACATGCTATCGCACACCCGCTCCGCGGCAATCGGGAAGGTTATGCGTTCCGTTGCACGAGGCACCCCGCGATCATATCGTGCAGCGCCTGTTTTTTTTCTGTGACGCCCGCCATGATGCAATCAACCAGAAAATAGAGTCCGCCGATCGAAGGGACATACGCAATTCCACGACCGGCGAAGAAGCGGCCGCTCGCTCTTCCAAAGCTCAGCGGCGCTCCCGTCAAATCGGTCACATACAGCCCCAGCGCTTTCTTGCCCAGTGTCGCTTGCCACGAGGAGCTTTCCAGAAGACTCCAGTACAACCAGGTGCCGACCAACCCTAAAGCGGCAAGCAGCAATAATCGTGGAAAAAATAGGCTTATGAGTAGGAATGGATTGGGATTTGACTCCCTGCCAAAATCCCGGAGCATTGGAAGGGCGCTCGCAAAGATTACAACCGCGATAACAATGAACGGGATGCCAATCAGCAGACCGTCGATGATCGCTGCGACCACGCGCAGCCAGAAGCCCGCATACAGCCCCGTATCGCACGCTGCAGCCATGCCGCCTTGAACGATTGGCGGCGCGCTCGCGGCCAGCACCGCTCCGGCCGGCACCGCTCCGACTGGCACAGCTCCGGCCGCAGCTCCAGCTGGTGCTTGAGCTACGCTGGGATTGACTGGACTGCCGCAGTTCCCGCAGAATGTCGAACCTTCTTTTACAGCCGCGCCGCACGACGAACAGAACATAGCGCCCTCCCGCGAAATGCATTCAGTTCCAGCTAGGTGACGTTGATGTGTTCGCATGCTACCGGCTCAGAACGGGAGGGTCAATACTAGGGCCTCGCCTCCAATTCAGCGGACGAATACGGCCTGTCGCAAAACCGTGTACCAGTAACTTCTCGATCTAAAAGTGATCGAGCCATTTGATTCGGCTATGGCGTACACTCTGCAGTCTGCCGGATCGAAGAAACGTCGCAAAGAGAGAGCATGGATTTATTCATCAGCGGTGGGACGGTCGTCACCATGGACGCACAGCGCCGCGTCATCGAAGATGGTGGCGTTGTAATCCAGGGCGATTCGATAGCGGCTGTCGGCAAGCGAACCGACCTCGAATCCCAATCGAACGAAGCCAGAACGATCGATGCCAGCGGAACTTTGGTGCTGCCCGGGTTGATCAACGGCCACGCGCACGCCGCTATGAGCCTCTTTCGCGGCATCGCCGAGGACCATTCGCTCGACGACTGGCTGCAGCGATATATCTTCCCCGCAGAAGTGCGCAACGTCACCGAGGACTTTGTTTTGTGGGGCACGCGGCTCGGCTTGCTTGAAATGGTGCGCGGCGGTGTCACTACCTTCGCCGACATGTATTATTTCGAGGACGTCGTCGCTCGCGTCACCAAAGAGGCTGGGATGCGCGGTATGCTCGGGGAAACCATCCTCGATTTTCCCGCGCCCGACAACAAAAATGTCGCCGCCGCTTTGGCGTATACCGAAACATTTATCCGCCGCTGGAAAAACGATCCGCTGATCACGCCGGCCGTTGCGCCCCATTCGATTTACACGCTCTCAGAAGAAAATCTGCGCGCAGCGGCCGCGCTGGCGCGGCGCGAAGGCGTGCCGATTCTGATCCACATCGCGGAAGCTCCTTTCGAAACCGAGTTGAGCCGTAAGAAATGCGGCCTTTCGCCCATCGCTTATCTCGAAAAGATTGGTGTGCTCGGGCCGGATGTGATCGGCGCGCACTGCATCTGGGCGGACGCCGACGACATCGCCAAGCTGGTTCGCTACGGCGTGGGAAGCGTGCACAATCCGTCGAGCAATATGAAACTCGCCTCCGGCGTGATGCCTGTTGTCGACATGCTGGCTGCGGGCGAGCCAGTCGGCCTCGCGACCGACAGCGCCGCGAGCAACAACAATCAAGATTTGTTCCAGGAAATGAACATCGCCGCGAAGCTGCAAAAAGTTTTTCGCAGAGACCCGCGCGCCCTTCCGGCCTGGCAAGTGGTTGAGATGGCCACCATCGGCGGCGCGCGAGCGCTGCATCTCGACGGCCAGATCGGTTCGCTCGAGGCAGGGAAGCAAGCCGATTTGGTTCTCATCGGCACCGGCGCCACGCATTCCACGCCGATGTACAACGTGTACTCGCAGCTCGTCTACGCGCTCAATGCCCACGATGTGAGGACGGTTGTAATCGCCGGGAAAGTTGTGATGGAAGATCGGATAAACTTCACGCTCAACAAGCCGGAGATTCTGGCTAAGGCGCACTGGTATCAACGCAAGGTTGCGGCCTCGCTCATCGTGCCTCCGGCAATTTAGCGAATGTCGCTTTTGATTTTTAGGTTCCGGGGTCTGGCCGTTTGTAGTACGAAATATCGCCACACAAAAGATGCGCGGTGGCTGACGGCCGCAAGGGAGAGCGCTGAGTGCACCGATTTGTCGGCATTCTGGGCGTTATCTTCATTGTCGGCTTGTGTTATGTGTTTTCGACGAATCGCCGCGCCATCCGGTACAAGACAGTCGCCTGGGGACTCGGCTTGCAAGTTGCCCTGGCCTTCCTAGTGATGCGCTGGTCCGTCGGCCAGCTCGTCTTCAGCAAACTCGGCGCTGGCGCCAAGTGGCTGCTCAATTTTTCTTACTACGGCTCTTCGTTCGTATTCGGCGATTTGGGACAGAATAATTCGCCGCGTGGCTTCTACTTCGCTTTCCAGGCGCTTCGGATCATTATTTTTATCGCCGCGTTTTTCGCGCTCCTGTATTACTACGGCATCATGCAGGTAATCGTGAAAGCTGCAGCTCGCGTGATGACGGGTCTGATGGGTGCGAGCGGCGCCGAATCGCTCAACGTCGCCGCCAGCATCTTCATGGGCCAGACCGAAGCGCCTCTCACCATTCGTCCTTTCCTTCCGGAAGTCACGCGATCCGAGTTGATGACCATCATGACCAGCGGCATGGCCCACGTGTCCGGCAGCCTGATGGGTGCCTACATGGCTTATGGAATCAAGCCCGAGCATTTGCTCGCCGCTGTGATCATGACCGCTCCCGGCACCATTCTCATCGCCAAGATGCTGGTTCCCGAAACGGAGAAGCCGCTCACCGCCGGCCGTGTGGAAATGGCCGAGATGGAAAAGGAAACAAACGCGCTCGGCGCGCTCGCTCGTGGCACGATTGACGGCCTGCATCTCGCGCTCAATGTCGCCGCCATGCTCATTTCCTTCATCGCCCTGATTTATTTGGTCGACGCGTGCTTCGGCGGCGTGCACAACTTGCTTGCGGCGCGTCATATAGGCTGGTTTCCTTCCAGCCTCGAGCAAATTTTCGGCTGGGTTTTTGCCCCGATCGCGTGGATGGCCGGCGTTCCCTGGCACGACTGCACTACCGTTGGCAACCTTCTCGGTTTGCGCATGGTGACGAATGAACTCGTCGCCTTCCAGCGCCTCGGACCGATGCAGGCCACTTTGAATCCGCGCTCTTTCACCATCGCCACTTTTGCGTTGTGCGGATTCGCGAATTTCAGTTCGATTGGCATACAGATCGGCGGCATCGGCGCGCTCGCTCCTAATAAGAAGGGCGAGTTGGCGCGTCTGGGGATTCGCGCCATGCTCGCAGGAACAATGGCCAATCTGATGTCCGCGTCGCTCGTTGGGATCATGCTGCGATGAACGCGCGTCGCTCGAAATCCGCTGCCCGGACGGACGAATTTGCGCGCGCCTCGCGCGCCGCGAAATTTATCCTCGCGAAAACAAAATTGCGCCCACAGATCGCGCTCGTGCTTGGCTCGGGCCTTGGAGTTTTCGCCGACGAACTCGCCTCCGCTACGCGAATCCCGTACCAGAAAATTCCCGGCTTCCCGCGCTCGACCGTTACAGGACACGCCGGCTCGCTCGTCATCGGAAAATCCGGCGAAGTTCCGGTCGCCGCGATGCAAGGCCGCGTTCATTTGTACGAAGGATATTCGAGCAGGGAAGTGATCTTTCCGATGCGCGTCCTCGGGCGGCTCGGCATCCGAGCCGCCATACTCACCAACGCCGCCGGTGCGATCAATCTTGACTACAGCCGAGGCGCGCTGGTGGTGATTCGCGATCACATTAATTTGCAGGGAGAAAATCCGCTGATCGGACCGAATGACGAGCGCTTCGGCCAGCGCTTCCCGGATATGAGCGCCGCTTACTCGAAGCCGTACCGCGAAATCGCGCTGCGCGAAGCGAAACGGCTCGGCCTCGGCGTTCACGAAGGAATCTACGCCGCGCTTTCCGGCCCCAGCTTCGAAACCCCCGCCGAAATCCGCTATTTGAAAACCATCGGTGCGGACTTGGTCGGCATGTCCACCGTCCCCGAAGTCATCGCCGCCCGGCAGATGGGCATCCGCGTCCTCGGCATTTCCTGCGCCACCAACATGGCTGCCGGCATCCTCGACCAGCCGGTCACACACGCCGAAGTGCTCGAAACCGGCGAGCGCGTTAAATCCCAGTTCATCGCTCTGCTTCGCGCGGTGATCCCGCAAGTCGCTGCGGATGTCGCGCCGGCAGCATCGGATAAATAGGTGCTCTGCGAACCGGGGAATGGGCAAGTGACCGAAAACGGGGCTCTCGATTTTGTGACGGGTAGGCGTGGTCGCGATCCTTTGTTTTCTACGGGTTGGACCACGTTCTACTCGGCTCTTGTGTCGATTAGACGGCAGTGGAGGCTGGCCGGTGTTGGATCGCCCGCGAGGCCGATGGCTTGCGCGGGTGAACCGGCGGAAAAGGTGCAGGATTCGAGTGACGAGCAACCAGAGCACAAGGCGGGCCCGGACGGAGCTGTTCCGCTCCGTCCAGCCTTTTTGTACGGCGCCGGATTTGGTCTCTTCTGCCACGTTCTCAAATTAGCAGAGGAGAGGAAGCGGTCGAGCGCGAGTTCCTGTGGACTGTTCTGGAGGCTGGAAGCTAGAGGGCTTGAAACTGAAAAACGCCCCCTGTGTGTTGCCCAATTCGCGACGCATCCGCGAAATCCTCACGAGCCCCTAAGCGGTTTTTACTTTTGATTTGGCTTGCGCGAAGAGCGCGAGCATTTCGCGATTGAATGCGGGAATATCGGACGGCTGGCGACTGGATACCCAATTGGCGTCGCGGACTACTTCCTCATCTTGCCACTTGCCGCCTGCGTTGCGGATGTCGTCCTGGATGGTGTGATAGCTGGTTAGGGTTCTGCCTTTCACGAGTCCAGCAGAGACGAGCAGCCACGGCCCGTGGCAGATAACGGCTATCGGCTTCCTTGCCCGGTCGATTTCGCGAACGAATTCCTGGGCCGCCTTTTCGACTCGCAAAGCGTCGGCGTTCAGCGCGCCACCGGGCAAAAGAACGGCGTCGTAGTCGCCCGCGTCCGCTTCGGCCAGCGGTAGATCCACGTCCACTTTTCTGGACTTGTCGTGGTGCTTCATTCCTTGAATTTGGTTGTCTTTTGGAGAAATGAGTATAGTTTTCGCGCCGGCTTCCTCCAAGGCGGCGCGTGGCTGCATTAATTCTGACTCCTCAAAACTATCCGTCGCCAAGATGGCTATCTTGATTCCAGGCAATTGTGTTTCCGGCATAGGTCGCTCCCTGATGTTGGTCACATCATGGTGAAGTTGAAGCACGGCGTTCGGCTAGTCCATCGGTGACTCTCTGTAAGAAATGAGGAGAAGCGTGGTAGGCGGGGCTGAGACGCGGTTGGCCGGAGAATATGCATGCCGCGGTAAAAGGGAAATCGCCCGCCTGAAGGCGGCCGCTACGAAGGCAAGAAGAGATGCAACGAAAAAGAGCGCCTCTGATCTGGCCCGCGTAGCGGCGCGCGGTTTACACGGCGCGAGAGAACGCGCGCTCGCCAACGCGCGAGTGTGCCTGCGCGGGCCAGCGCCGGGCTTGTGCGATGCTGATGATGTGCAAAATCAACAGCAGCGGCACGCCGAAAGTTGGAATCAGGCTCAGAGGGAGAACGGTGAGAGAAGTGGGCGGAATGCCGTGCGGGTCAATCAGTCTTGCAGTTGCGGCGAATGTTACCGCCAACACGAGATCCAGGATTCCGAGCACTTGCCACAAGATGAAGCCTCTGCGGTGCTCGGGATTGGCGAACCGCAGCGCAACGAAGGGCGCGGTCGCTCCGATAAAGATGTCGCCCCAACCCGCAGACAGCGCAAAAACGCGCGGCAGGATGGCATAAACGTACAGAACAAGAAACGCGAAGCCGACTATCCTCCAAGACTGCACTAGCGTGAGAATGCTCGGATCGAGAGATTCCGTGAACTGCCGAAATCCTTTCGAGGCTGCAGACCAAACCGCGAATACGACGATGGGTGTGAGCCCCGCTAGGGCGAAAAGTATGGCCGGACGGCTGAAATCGCTCCTGAACACGTGCAGGCCTGAGGCGGTAAGAGTGAAAACAAACCAGGCGGCAATCAGCCCGGCGACGAGCTTTCCGTACTGTGCGTTGGTCATGATACGTCTCCTTATTCTGTGACCTCGTTCGTCACTTGGTTAGTGAAGTTCATGAAGTTGTTCCAGCGTTTCGTTCCGAAGCGGCGCCGCAGGCGCGCTTGCACTTTTTCCCAGTGAGGCGATGCGCGCTTGAATTCCGCTTCGCCAGCTTTGGCAAGACTGAGCCATCGTTCCCGCCTATCCTTGCCGTAGCGCGTCGCGATCCAGTTCCTGCGGCGCATGATTTCGAGAGTACGCGTGAGGGTGGTGCTGTCCATCGCGAGAATGCGGCCGAGCTCGCCTTGGGGAACCTCTCCAGCAAGCGAAAGCGCCTGAAGGACAGTGAACTGGGTGCCGCGAAGTCCCAGCGGACGCAGCGCCTGCTCATAAACCTGCGTGAGCGCCCGCGAGGCTCGGCGGAGGCTGGCGCAGAAGCAAGGCAGCGGTGGCACGAGTGATTTGCTCATACCAAGATAGATGCATATACAACTATATTGGATGCAGGAATTATCGGGAGACTGGTGCCGCGGAAGGCTCCCTTGGTATGGCGAATCTACTTGATGACTTCGAGGAAGCTGGCGCCGTATGGCAGCGACGCGCCGAAATTTTCGGCCACGGTTTGGCCCATGTCTGCGAGGGTGGAGCGGATGCCGAGATTGGCGCCACCGCTCGCTCCCGGGGTGTATGCGAGGATGGGGACGTACTCCCGCGAATGATCCGTGGTGGGATTCACGGGATCGGGATCGCAACCGTGATCGGCGGTGATCAGCAGCAGGTCGGAAGCGCGAAGCGTCGCGAGAAACGGGCCAAGCAGCGCGTCAAATTCCTCGAGCGACCGGGCGAATCCTTCAACGTCCTTGCGATGCCCGTACAGCATATCGAAATCGACGAGGTTCGCGAAAATCAGTCCGCGCGGCTGCCGAGACAAAGATTCGGTGAGCTTCGTCATGCCGTCAGCATTGTCTTTCGTAGTCTCGTAATCGCGCACGCCGCGGCCATTATAAATGTCGTGAATTTTCCCGACGCCGAAGATCGGGACTTTGCGCTCCGCGAGCACATCGAGAAGCATGGGGCGCGGTGGTTCCACGGCGTAGTCGTGGCGGCGCTCGGTGCGCCGGAAATTTCCCGGCGCGCCGGTAAACGGGCGCGCGATCACGCGGCCGACTCGGTTTGGCCCATCGAGCAGGGCGCGCGCAATTTCGCACATGCGATACAACTCGGGGATAGGAATCACGTCCTCATGGGCGGCAATTTGAAAAACGCTGTCGCCCGACGTATAGACGATAGGAAATCCCGTGCGCACGTGCTCTTCGCCGAGTTCCTTGATAATTTCGGTGCCGGAGGCCGGCTTATTGCCGAGCGTGCGCCGTCCGATTCGCCGCTCGAATTCCGCAATTACTTCCTTTGGGAAACCGTGCGGATAAGCCGGGAACGCCTGCTCGAGCCAGATGCCAGCCATTTCCCAGTGACCGGTCGTCGTGTCCTTTCCGGGAGAGACCGTTGCGCCCTTGCCGAAACTTCCGTCGGGCCGCGCTGGCGGCGCAAGATGCTCGAGCGGTTTGATATTCGCGAGGCCGAGGCGGACGAGATTCGGAATCTGCAAAGAACGCGAACGCGCAATGTGGCCGAGCGTGTCGCGTCCCACATCGCCGTAGTCGGCAGCGTCTGGTAGCTCGCCAATTCCGACGCTATCGAGCACGATCCAGATAACGCGCTCAAATCGAGCTTTGTTTTCCGCCAAAACGATTCCTCACAGCCCGCTCATTCCTGCCCGATGTCTTCGTTCCATACTTCGGGATGCGCGCGAATGTAGCCAGCCAAAAGCGACACGCATTCTTCCGAATCGAGATCAATCACGCCCACGCCGAGCGACCGCAGCCAGTCGATTCCGCCCTGAAAATTCCTGCTTTCGCCGACCACCACCGTGCCGAAGCCGAATTGCCGCACCAGCCCGCTGCAATACCAACACGGCGCGAGCGTCGTCACCATTATCAAGTCGCGATAGCCGCGCTGGCGGCCGGCGTTGCGGAAAGCGTCCGTCTCGCCATGCATCGATGGATCGCCATTTTGCACCCGACGATTGTGTCCGCTGGCGACGAGTTGGCCGCGCGCATCGAAAATCGCGGCGCCGATGGGGATTCCGCCTTCGGCCAAACCTTTGCGCGCTTCGTCCAAAGCAACCGCGAGCATCCCCGCATAGTCGAGTTCGGAATTCATTTTGCGCTCGGTTATTTTGAGGGGATGGGACTTGCGCCCGCTGGCACGGGTACCGCGCTTTGTAGCCACGCCGTGTACCAGAGATCGAGCAGCATCTGCGCGCCGGCGGCCAGTCTTTGTTCCGTGAATTTCACGGCTTCGGGCGTTCCGGCTCCATTAAAGCTTCCGGATTTATCGAATTCGTAGACTTGCTTCACGAATCCGTGCGACGCCCACAGGTATTTTAGATAGTTGTTGAAGACACCATCCAGCCGGTGTGGCGCTCCCACCATCGCTGCAAAATCCTTTGCAGTAATCGTCCGGTTGACGAAATCGTTTTCGAAACGCCAGTGGATGCCGTGCTGGGTGGTGAATCCGTTGGGATTGGGCCCCACCCATCCATCGAAATCAATCGTGGTGTGAAGCGGCTGTGATCCATCCGCGACGTAATGCCCGAGCCAGCCGGCGTAGAAAATGGCGTCTTGCTCCACGGGGCGCGTGTCTTTTCCAGCTTGCTTGAGGCTCCGATAATCGCGGAACGCGACCTTCAGCCGCTCGAACACTTCCATGGTGATGTACGGTTGCAGGCCCACGTTCTCTGGCAGAAAGTCGTCTGGATCGGTCCGCGTGGCAGCCCGTTTCGCATACAGCATTTTGTAAAACTCGTAGCGTCCCTTCGGAAGCGCGCCCAAACCTTCGATGCGTTCCAGGTTGATGAAATGATCGGGGCTTTGGGCGTTGTTCAGAGCGTACTCGGTCGAGCCGCGCCACCGGTCGGGCTCCGGTCCGAGATACGCGATATGCACGACTGCCGAATGCGTTCTGAAAAAAGACGGCATGGACTTGGGAATCTTGCTGGCGGCCACGAAGTTGATGTCGGTGTGGCCCTGGTTGCCCCATCCGAACGCGGGAAGTTGGCCGAAAATGAGAGCGATCGAAGCAATCGAGGCAAACGCTCTCAATAGGGTTTTGCTTGTCGCACTCACGCGTATTCTTCCTCTTGTCATGCGGATGCATGCAGCTAAAATGTATCGGATCGCTTCAAGTTTAGCCTGAAATTCGAGACAAAGTATGCGAATGAGTCGTCCTTGCGGCTATTTGTCGGGCCTTGTCTTAGTCTGCCTCTGTGCCGTTCCAGCTTTCGCGCAGCTAAAGGCGCACGCGCCCCACCATTCCCCACAAGGGGCATCCGAAGAGCGGACCGCCCATCTGCCGGATAGCATCAGGGCGAACCCGCTTGACCTTCACGCGTTTCTAGTTGGCATGCCCAAGGGTGGCGACTTGCACATACACCTCAGCGGCGCCGTCTATGCCGAGTCCTGGATCAAGGAAGGTATTGAGGACCAGCTCTGCGTGGACATCGTGTCATTGTCTTCGTGCGGCCGTCCGCTGAGAATGCCACTTCAGGCGCTGCGTGCGATAAAGGCGACGTTCCCGCGGCCGAGGCCTATAAGGATCAGCATCTCTACGATGCGCTGATCGACGCGTTTTCGATGCGCGGTTTCGTGCCCTCCACTGGCATCACGGGCCACGATCATTTCTTCGACGCATTCGCTCGATTCAGCGCCGTGAGCGGGAACCACGCTGGCGAGTGGCTCGATGAAGTTGCCACTCGAGGCGCTGAGCAGAACGAACAATATCTTGAAATAATGGTCACGCCTCCGTTCGATCACACCGCGGCCATCGCCAAGAAACTCGGATGGCACGCCGGCCAGCTGTTTGGCGAATTTCGCCAGCAGCTTTTAGCTCAGGGTTTGCGGGACGACGTCGCCTTGGTGCGCGCTTATCTGGATCAGGCCGAATCGATTCGAGAAACGCGGGAGCATTGCGGAGAATCGAAGCAGGCCGTCGCGTGCAGCGTGCAAATCAGGTACATCTACCAGATTCTCCGCGCCTTTCCTCCGGAGCAGGTTTTTGCGCAGACGTTGCTCGGCTTTGAAGCGGCTTCTGCTGATCCGCGCGTCGTCGGCATCAATTACGTTCAACCGGAAGACAACCGCGTCGCCATGTCGGATTATGCCTTGCACATGAAGATGCTGGAATTCCTGCACGGTATCTATCCCAAGGTGCACATCAGTCTGCACGCGGGCGAAATCGCTCCGGGGATGGTGCCTCCCTCCGGGCTCTGCTGCCATATTCGCCTCGCCATAGAGCAGGCCCACGCCGAGCGCATCGGGCATGGCGTCGACGTGATGTACGAAGATCGCCCCTACGACTTGCTGAAGGAAATGGCCGCAAAGCATGTGATGGTCGAAATCAACCTGACGAGCAACGATCTGATCCTTGACGTCTCGGGGAAAAATCATCCGCTGCCAATTTACCGACGGTTCGGAGTTCCCGTCGCCCTTTCAACGGACGACGAGGGTGTATCGCGAATTGACCTGACGCACGAATACGTGCGCGCGGTGGAGACCTACGGGCTCACTTATGCCGACCTGAAGCAGATGGTGCGCGCCAGCATCGAGCACAGCTTCCTCGCCGGAGCCAGTCTGTGGCGCGACCAGGATCGTTTCAGCCGCCCGCTTCCGGCGTGCGCGCAAGATACTTTAGGCGCCCCGCACCCCTCGCATGCGTGCGCTGGTTTCCTTCAATCGAGCGAACGAGCGCGGCAGCAATGGGAGTTGGAGCGTCGCTTTCGGGAATTTGAGGCGTCCCATTAGTACGGGAACTTCTTTCACTATCGACGTCCTTACTCCGCGACATCCTGCTGCGGCAAGTGGCAAACGGCTTGCGAGCAGTTAGAGAGCAAGGTTCGCGTCCGAAGCGGCGGACTTTGAATGGATGTCCAGCGCCGAACGGCAAATCGGAGGGGATGTGCAAGATTTAGCGGGGGTTACTCCCAACGAAGTCCAGGAAACCGGCATCCGCAGAGGAATCCTTGAGGACATAGCGCTGAAGACTCTGTACCTCAATGGTGAAATGAGTTTGGTCGACCTGGGCAAGCACATGTGCCTCGGAATGGGCGTGATCGACGAAATCTTCCAATTTTTCCGCAAGGAGCAGCTCTGCGAAGTAAAAGGGATGGTGGGGCGAAGCCACCGCATCGTAGCGACCAGTCAGGGCCGGTCGCGGGCAGCGGACCTTTTGGCGATGAGCCAATATGCCGGACCGGCCCCGGTCTCGCTCGCCGACTATCGCCTCCGGGTGACCGCGCAAACCGTACAACAACCGGGCATCCAGCCTTCGGATCTGGAGCGTGCCCTTCATCCGCTGGTTCTTGACGCCGATTTTGTTGCTCGCCTCGGCACGGCCGTCGTTTCAGGTACGTCCATATTCTTGTATGGTCCATCGGGAACCGGAAAAACCAGCATTGCCGGCTGCATTCCCGCCATTTATAACGACTACGTTTGGATTCCTTATGCGGTCGAGTTGGATGGACAAATCATCACCGTTTACGATCCGGGAGTGCACCGGGAGAATCAGACAGCCAGTCCCGAGGAAATGGACAGGCGCTGGGTTCTTTGCCACCGGCCCCGCATTTTGACGGGAGGGGAACTCTCGTCGGAGATGCTGGACATTCAACTCAGCGGACCGAACCATTTCTATACGGCTCCTCTGCAGATGAAAGCCAACAATGGAGTAATGATCTTGGATGACTTTGGCCGCCAGCGAATGCGTCCCGAGGAGCTTCTAAACCGTTGGATGACGCCACTGGATCGCCGAGTGGACTTTCTCACTTTGCCAGGCGGCAGGAAGTTTGAGGTCCCCTTTGATGTTTGCGTAGTGTTTTCAACCAACCTCGACCCGCGCGAGCTTGGCGATGAGGCCTTCATTCGAAGGATCCCGAACAAAATTCGTGTGAACTATGCCACGCCGCAACAGTTTATCCAGATCTTCCGGGCGGAATGCACCATGCGTTTGATCGAGTGCGAACCCGGCGTTCCGGAGCACGCCGTAGAGGTGATTACTCAAGACCTCGAGCAGCCCCTATGCCAGTGCTATCCGCGCGACCTGATCAATCAGATCTTTTGGGGCGCGGCTTATCTCGGCGCACAACCGCGGATCACGCCGGATGCCTTGGATCGGGCTTGCCGCGACTACTTTGTCTCAATAGCCAAAAGCTAGAGCGTTTTTCACAACACTGTCGCTACGCGGTTCTCCTGCATCCAAATTGCGATGGTACCTCGGCCTTACGCGCAAGGCCCCCGTTGTCAGACTTCGCAGAGAACTTCTGGCTGTACGACGGCCAATGCTGTCTTCATCTGCGCGTTAACTTGAATTCGTGGAGTTAGTGAACATGAGAATCCTGATCCTGTCCATCATGTCTCTCTGCACTGCGATATTCGCCTGGAGTGCGCAGCCTAAGGAGCAAGCAAACATGGCAACCGCAAAACCGCGTACGCGCACACATGCTCAAGCAAAGATTACCGTGCAGAATTCTGAAGCCAAGCCCTACGACCAAACCGCGGCTCGGCATTAATGGAGGTCCGCTTAAGCGAAACGTTCGCCGGAGATATCAGTGGCGAATCACCAGTTCGGGCTTTAGAGGTCCTACACAACGATCACTCTGCCAGCCTCGTCAGCGTGCAACGTTTCCGCGGAAAACTTGGCGGACGTCAGGGCACCTTCGTGCTTCAAGGTTCAGAAACCGTCAAGAACGGCAAGATCAAAGCGACATGGTTTGTCGTTCCCGGGTCAGGAACCGGCGATCTTTCCGGGCTTCGCGGCGAAGGCGGCTTTGCAGGCGACTTTGGAAAAGGGTCCGACGGAATGCTGAATTATTGGTTCGAATGAGTACCTTACGATTGGGAACCGCCGCTCATTTTAAGGTGGCCGCTATTTGTTGGCTGGAATCTCCAGATAACCCACGATCCCATTCCGGGTCACTTTTGTCGCGATCAATTCGAGCGGTGAGCGATCATGTGACAGCGCGAAAACCACTACCTCATCGACCGCGCGGTCCTTCAGTTCAATGCACTGGCTGGAGACGTACACACACACGGTATATCGCTGTTTCTTGAAGTCTGAATCCTTCAAAAGGAGCGAAACAGGGCCCACCGGCTGTGCGTCCATTCCCCGGCGCAATTCAAACTGAGTTGCGGTGCGCCGTGTTTGTGCCTCTAGTTGATTCACCTGATCGCGAGTTTGGGTGAGTTCACCCTGCTGTGAGCCGACCGCTCCCACCACATCGGCGAGCCGGTTGGTTGTCGCCTCCCATGCTTCATGGTTGGCGATGTTGGCTTCGTCGGGTGCATTTGCTGGAGCGGCGGGAAGTTGTGCCGCTGATAGCGAGGTCGCGTCGGTCTCCGGTTGCATAGAGCTTGCCGAAGAAACCGTGAATCCGGGGCTTGGCGAGCGATTTGTGCCGGCGGAATTTGGCACGGCGGCTTTCGGTTGAGTTCCGGCAGGAGTCACCACAACGACCCTGCGGTGCCTCTCCAAATTGTCGAGGCGCATCTGTACGTCGTCCAACTGCTGTTGGATCTGATTCACGTTGATGCGGGTCTGCACGCTCGGGTCAAACTGGGCGGAATTCGAACCGAGCTTAAACCCGATGAGGGCGACGGACCCTGCCACTCCGATCACGGCCAGGGCCCACAGAACGCGAAGCGCCACGCCAGGCGTTTGCTTTCCCGCTGAAACAAGCAACTGTCGGTCAATGTCAATATCTGCCATGTTCGGTCCTCTACTTCCGATTCCGGTGGACACCCTTAGTGAATGGAAACAGTTGTCGGGTATCGTACATCCATTTGAAGAGCAACGTCGCGTGTCTCGTGGGGCAACAAATCCACTGTCCGTTGGGCTGACTCGAGTCGCTGCCCGCGCACTTCCACTTGATACTTTCCGGGAGCCAGGATCAAGAGCAAGGGCGTGTTCCCCACGAACGCTCCGTCCACCCAGACCCGCGCTGGTGAGGGCACGGACCGCAGCAACAACTTGCCGGCGTCCCTGCCGGCCCGCCCCTCAAGGGCCTTACGATTGATGACCTCCGGCGGTGGGCCGGCTGGAATTATCAGGTGCGACGAGCGCTTGCGAACTGGGGGCTTGCTGGGGGCAGGAACCATTCTCGATTTTTCGGCGGTTGTACTGGCTGAGACGGACGTGGCACCGGAATACTCGGCCGCGGCTTGCCCTCTGGCGACTCCGCACGAGGCAAGGAGAGCCACCGAAACCAGCGCAAACGTCTGCAAACGACCAAAAGCAGTGCTTCCAAAATACCTGTCCATTGGTGAACCGGACCAACCCCTCAGTTGAGTCTCAAAGACCGCCATGCAGGAGTGGTGCCAAACCCACGAATAGGGTACGATTCCTGAATTCGTAACTTGTGTGGATTCCCAGCCGCGACACGACTCGCGAAAGTTAAAATCGCCTTTGGTTGGCCTCGGCAGGGCGGGAACCGAGTCTGTCTGCGGCGCCGGGACGTGTAGCCAATAGGTGACGCCTCCAGGGAGGGATTGAGATGCCGGAGGAGACGCTTGTTAGCGGAGGACGGCGATAAAAGCATTGGAAGCACGCTTGCTCCATTCCTTGGGTGGCAAATCGATCGGACTGGTGTGACGTTTTGTCCCTCGGACAGGCAATGGTCTTTCCATAGTCCCCGTATCGTTGGGTAACTTCGCGTCGAGGTTTCTGTGCTGAAGCTTTTCACGGTAGACACACCGGTCCGACCCAGCCCGGTCCAACGAATCAACCCACCGGCGATCCCGGCACGAATGCCGCAGTTTATGGTGCTGCGGGATCGCGCCTCATCTAGCTGGTGGGGATCCCTGAAGGCTCTCTTTGCGCGAGCGAGGCTTCCCGGCTATAGAAACTCGAGTAACCTGTTTCGCCATGTGAGGCTGGAGCGGGGTACGTCCGCTGGACACCCCTTTAGCGCCTCCCTCTTGATACACATTTGCTTTATCTTGCTGATCGTTTATCTGCATCAAGCGATGCCCAGGGAATCGTTCGCGACCCCAGTCTCTCCGTATGCCGAGAGAATCTATTATCGGGTGCCGCTGCTCGACCAGGCCAATGTACTTCCGCGCGTCGCCCCGGTGGGGTCCGGAGGGCGACCGGGTGCGGGCTCGACTCCCAATGTTTCGCCGATTTTAGGAAGCTCTGCGCGGCAGATGGTCGTCATCATCTCGAAACCAGTGCATCCGGATAACTCTCACCAGACGATCTACCAGCCCAATACGCCCCCGGACATTAGAATTACTCAGGACATAAAGCTACCGAACATAGTCTCAGTCCAAATACCGAAGCCCGTATTCAGGTTCAAGCCCAGCGAAACGCGCCCAGTGCAGGCCCAGCGGCGACTCAATACTGACCAGGCACCCACTGTAACTGCGCGAAACGCAGCGGCCCTGAAGGCTATCGAGGAGTCATCCGATCCGCACCTTCGAGTTCCGCTTCTGGCTGCGGTCGCGAGCGCTCCACAGGCCCGAACCGGCCGCTCCGCGTATGCGCAAGAGGCGCCCGCGATTTCGGCTGAGAACGCGGCAGCTCTCAAGGGCATCGAGGCATCGTCCGATCCGCAACTTCAAGTTCCGCTTCTCCCCGCCGTCGCCAGCTCTCCTCAGGCCAGAGGCGGAAGGTCTTCGAGCGTGCAGGAGGCACCTCCGATTGAGGGTGCCCCGATTGGGAACGGCTTGGTGGTAATTAGCGTGGACCCCGGGGGGCCGATGACTCCCGTCGCACTTCCGCCCGGAAACCGCTCGGGCGAGTTCGCCGTTTCCTCGGCGCCTGGCAACGGCGGGTCCCCCGCTGGCAGCCCAAATGGGGTCGCAGGCGGAGGTGCCGCAGGTAGCCATACAGGAAGGGACGCGAGCACCGGAATCGGAGCCGAGAGCGCTGGAGGCGGAGGCGGAAATGCGGGGACTGCGGGATCAGTCAGCATTAACGGCAGAGGCGGGGATCCCGGCGGGGGAACACTCCCCTCCGTAGCGCTGGCCATGGTTTACGCAGTTCCGCGCCATTTGAGTGTCCGCAAGAGCTCCATTATCGTCTCGGCCGGCCCGGTTGGCGGAGGCGGCCTCGACGTCTACGACGTGCTGCGCTGCGGCAAGATCTACACCATTTTTCTCGCCATGCCGGGCAAAAACTGGACGATGCAATACTGCCAAAAGCCTGGAACCGAAGGAGCTACGCCACCGCGCTCGACATCGACCTTCGTTCATATGGATAGCGGGCTTGTGCCGCCCGATCTGAATGTGGAGACCCGATACGATTTTAGGAGACTGCCGGTGCCTCCGGCGAAGGCCCACAAACTGATCGTTCTGAAGGGGACTCTGGGGGTTGACGGAACGGTTGGGGGCTTGGAGATATTTCAAGGGATTTTGCCCCAGATGGACGAGGCGGCGAGAATCGCGTTCAGCCGCTGGAAGTTTAAGCCCGCAATGCGCGACGGCAAGCCGGTTCCGGTCGAAATCCTGGTTGGAGTGCCCGTGGACGCGACCGAAAATGTTTCTAACTAGAAGAAAGTCACGTTTCAAACTTGAAGGGAATTGGCTGGGATTATCCTTCAGCCTCGAAACAAATTAGACCCTCCCTGCGTGCTGTAACCAAAGCATGACAGCTCGATTCGAGCGCCTTTTTCTCGTCTGGATGGGAAAAGAATAGGCGAAAATGTGCGAAATCTTACCCATTGAGTGCCTATAGATGTCTCCTTTTGGGGACTGGATTGCAAGGTATAGGTCACATGTCTATGAGTCCATTGAGTTAACGCCATTTGAGGCTTTGGACGAGCGGTGGCACAAGGTTTGCACCCTTAGTACCAGTGTCCCACGTGTGCGTTTAACGAAGTTAGCTGACTGAATCGAGCTTTGGCCAGCGCTTTGGGCGTTCTAGGGCCGGGAAGGTGCAACTCTTGGCAGATTCCACAATACGCGTTTGCTTTTTGAGCGAAGATTCGGGTCTGGCGGATGCCATTGGGAGGGCCTTGGGCGAAGGGTTCGCCATTCGCTCAAGCAAAGACCTCTATTACAACCGGCTCACCGACCTGCACGATTGGTGCGACGTTGCCATCCTGGACCTTCGGGCGGCCAGCACGCGGGGCGATTACGAGCCGGGTCTGCGCCTCCTGGACGAGATGGCCAAGATTCCCAATCACCCTCCGGCCGTGGTGCTCTGTGACACCGGCAACAATGAACTTCTGCTGGATGCGATAGCCCGTGGCGCCTATGACAGTGTGACGAACCTTCCCAGCATGGTGGAGCTGCGGCTGATTCTGCGCCGCGCATACAATTTTTGTGCCGCCGAAAGGGAACTCGAGCGTCTGCGCGCGAGTACCCGGGGAACGGGGCGGCTGCACGAACTGCTAGGCACGTCGCAAGCGATGCAAGAGCTTTTTGCGCTTGCTCAGAAGATCGCTCCCTGCGACGTAAGCGTCCTGATTACGGGAGAGACGGGAACGGGCAAGGAACTCCTCGCTCGCGCAATTCACCGAATGAGTTCGCGAAGCGCGCGCCAGATGGTGGCATTTTCGTGCGCGAATCTTCCGGAAACACTGATCGAGGACGAGCTTTTCGGCCACGAACGAGGCGCGTTCACGGGCGCGATGACCATGCGGCGCGGCCGAGTGGAAACGGCCGATCAGGGCACGCTATTCCTGGACGAAATCGGGGACCTAGGGGTTGGACTCCAACCGAAGTTGCTTCGCGTTTTACAGGAGAGGAAGTTCGAGCGCCTCGGCGGCAACACTACGGTGGACGTAAATATTCGACTGATCTGTGCGACGAATCGCAACCTTGACGAGATGGTCCAGCAGGGAAAGTTCCGCGACGATCTGTACTATCGGCTGAACGTGGTGCAACTGCATCTTCCGCCGCTCCGCGAACGCAGGGACGATATTCCGGTGCTGGTCCAGTATTTCCTAGAGACCTGCGCGCAACAATTCAACAAGAAGGCCAAGCGTTTTTCGCCGGCAGCGATGCAGGCGCTTGAGGAATACGAGTGGCCGGGAAACGTTCGCGAGTTGCTGAATGTGGTGCAGCGCGCCGTGGTATTGACGGAAGGTCCGACGGTGGATATTCGCCATCTGCCCGCTGGTTTGCGAAGCGGGTGTGACGGTCCCAAATTGGCGCGTTCGTATGAAGAAGAAGTCCGTGAGTTCAAGAAACGGCTGGTTCTCCGAACGCTGCGCGAGTGCGGATGGAGCAAGACGGAAACAGCGCGAACGCTTGGCGTCGCGCGGGCCTATTTGCACCGGCTGATCAATCAGTTGGGAATCGAGGAGACGGAGGAAGCTCCGACGACGGTCGTGGCGACACCGAGCCTTCCATCCGGGCAAATCGTGCAAGAGAGAATTTCCGCACGCAGTTTCGAATAAGAGCAGGTGCTGGGAGAACGCGATGAGACGCAAGAGTGAGGCAGGACAAGCATTGGCCTTTGTTGCCGCAGGGATGGTGGTGTTGATTGGCATCGCTGGCTTGGGAGTCGACATGGGCGTGCTGCGCTATGAGAAGCGCATACAGCAGAGCGCCGCTGATGCCGCGGCGATTGCGGGCGCGAACGATCTCGCTTTTCCCGCGAATGGCGGCGTAGATGAGGCGGGGTGGAATGCCTCCGCCGCGAATGGCTTTACGGACAGTGGTAGCGGTGAGGTGAGCACCTGCACGGCGTCTGGCGCGGCTGTGGGAACGACCTGCGTCCAAATCAACAACCCGCCGCTATCAGGGCCGCACGCGAGCGCGAACTGCGCAGTTCCTTGCGGATACGTGGAGGCGCTCGTATCCAAGGTTCAACCCACATATTTCATGAAGATACTCGGGATCACCACTGAAGTGGTCACGGCGCGGGCGGTGGCCACGAACCTGAGCGGTGGGCCAAACAGCGGCTGTTTGTATACGTTGGGGCCACCGTCTAAGACCGGCATCGAAGGCGTTAACGTCACCGGTAGCGCGTCCCTGATTGCCACCAGCTGCTCAATCTTGGACAACGGTGACTACGACCCGAACGACCCAGCGGTAAATGTGCAGGCTTGCTCTTTTGGCGTTGCGGGAACCGACACTGGGAAGGGCCAGTTTGTAACCTGCAACGGTGCCGCTAAACCTCCGACATATGGCATACCTTCGGTAGCGAATCCGCTGGCCACTCTGACGCCGCCGACTCAACCGGCGGCATCGCTAAGTTGCCCCTCAAAGGGGACGTGCGACATAAGCACAAAAGGCACCGAGACTCTTCAGCCGGGAACGTATTCTTCCATTGATTTCGGGAAGAATTCGACGACAACGCTCAATCCGGGAATATATTACATCGATGGTTCTGCTGGCGTGACCTTTGAGGGGAAAGCGACCGTCACGGGAAACGGCGTAATGTTCTACTTCACAAACGGCGCTACCACGAATGCGGTGGGTGGCGGCAATGTGCCCGACCTCCAGTTGACCGCGCCGAGTGCCTCTACTTGCCCGTCTTGCCCCTCGCAGTACGATGGCATACTGTTTTATCAAGACCCCACGGATACGAATGCACCGTCCCTCGGCGGCGATAATAACACCACCCTAAATGGGGTCCTGTATTTTCCCACGGTGGAACTCTCGTTCTTTGGCAACGATAGCTTTACCGCTGGGATCGTGGTCGCATTAGCGGTTTCGCTGACTGGCAGTCCCACCGTCACTCTCAACGGCACCGCGGGTCTGCCGCCTGGCGTAAGTACCATCAGTGTCGCCACGCTGGTCGAATAGCGATGGAAGCGAATGGAAAAATGCGAACGGGTTCGACGACGAGCCCACGAGGTTTTGGACGCCGTGGGAGAATTTTGCGGTCGCAAACCGGGCAAGCCCTGCTTGAAGTGGCTGTGGTAACGCCACTGCTCCTTCTTCTGCTGGTCGGGACCGTTGAACTGGGACGCTATGCATATATCGGGATCCTCGTTGGAAATGCGGCGCGGGCCGGTGCTGCGTACGGAGCACAGGGCCTCCCCCAATCGGTTTGTTCTGCTCCTGCTCCATGCGGCATTCAGACGGCAGCTGACAACGACTTCCAGAGCAATGGCCAACCGGTGAGCGCCCTCACGGTGACTGCCTCGGACTCGTGCGGATGCGACAGCGGCGGGACAATAACTTCGGCGGGTTGCAACACCGCGACTAATCCGACAGCAGGCTCGTGCACAGGGAATGGTGTCTGGGTGGTGTTGGTATCCGTGACTGCTTCCGGCACTTTTAGTCCTTTGTTCAATTATCCGGGGATCTCGAAGTCGTTCACAATATCGAGAACGTCCACGATGCGGGTGGCGCAAGACTGAGGAAATGCCAAGAACACCTCAATCCGGAGGATTTGCGGCCGCGGATTTGCAGCAGCTGAAACGTGAAGACGGAAGCACTCTCGTTGAGTTTGCCTTTGTCTTCATGCTCCTCGTGACAATGGTGCTGGGAATCATGGACTTTAGCCGCGCGCTCTACGCCTATCACTACGTCTCGAACGCGGCGCGACAGGCCACGCGGTGGGCGGCGGTGAATGGACTTGACTGCGGGGATGACAGCAGCTGTGACGGCGTCGGCGGAATGAACAACGGTCCCGCCTCGGGCACCGACATTCAGAACTACGTCACCACTCACGTACCGGCGGGAATTGACGCGAGCCAAGTAACGGTAAACCCCGGTGGCGAGAACTTCTGGCCGCTGAATGCGGATAGTCCCGCCGTTTGCGGCACGACGGAGAATTCGCCGGGTTGTACCGTGCAGGTCCAAGTGAGCTATAACTTCAACTTTCTAGTCCCTTTTGTGCACAGCAGCGCGATAACGCTATCCAGCACTTCTCAAATGATCATCGCGCATTAGAGGGCCCTTGGCAGGCCGGGATTTGGCAATTCCGTTGCTCGTACTTCTCGGATGGTAAGGGACCAAACCAGAAGTTAAACCGATGAGCGAACAGAACATGGCTATTCCAGGGCGGGACGGGCAAGGAATCTACTTTCCGCCGCCAGGCAGGGAAACGCCAGTCGGGGAGGCTGCCGCGGTCGACGCACGCTCGACTGCGGGTTCGCGCGCGCTGGAAATGCTGAAGTGGGTGGTTTCATTCCCGGCGATGCTGGGAATGTTCCTGGTCGGCGAAACTTTTTACCGCGGGCGATTATTCACGGTCGATCCCGACATGTGGTGGCACATCAAGACAGGGCAGACCATCCTTGCTACGCATCATTGGCCCACTGTTGATCCGTACTCTTTCACGGCGCATGGCCAGCCCTGGATGGCTTTTGAGTGGCTCGGGGATGTGCTCATTGGAGCTGCGAGCCGGATCGGCGGCTTGCGCGGGTTGGATGCTTTGCTGATTGTCGCGGGCAGCGCGGTTATGATCGCGCTATACGTTTTCGCAACGATTCGCTCAGGCGACTCGAAAGCGGGATTCCTGGCAACCCTAGCGCTTTTCTTTCTGGCGAGTGCCTCCTTCACGATGCGCTCGCAGATGTTCGGTTATCTGTTTCTCGTGCTGACGCTGACTGCGCTGGAGCTTTTCCGCCAAGGAAAGCAGTGGCCGATTTGGCTTCTCCCGCCCTTGCTTCTTGTATGGGTAAACACGCATGGCTCCTTCATCATCGGCCTGGGAGTGATCTTTGTGTACCTCGTGTGCGGGCTGAAGGAATTCCGGTTGGGAGGAATCGAAGCCAGGAGATGGACTCTGAAGGAGCGGATCCGCCTCGAGTCCGTTTTTGCTCTTTGCCTGGCTGTACTTCCGATCACGCCATATGGAACGGGGCTCGCTGTGTTTCCCTTCAACGTTGCATTCTCACAACCAGTAGGCGTGGGGAATGTTCTTGAGTGGCGGCCTATGCCTTTCGACCAACTGGGCGGGAAAATATTCCTGGCCATGGTATTGGGGTTCTTCGTCGTGCAGATGGCCCTGCAATTGAAATGGCGTTTGGAGGAATTGGTCCTGTTTCTGGGTGGAGTAGCAGAGGCGTGCATCCACGTCCGTTTTATCCTGCTCTTCGTGCCATTCTTCGTTCCGGTTTTGGCCACCGTGTTCGCCCGCTGGCTGCCGCGCTATGACAGAAAGAAGGACAAATACGTCCTCAACGCGGTTTTGATGGCAAGCGTGATCGCGCTTATGTGGCACTACTTTCCGTCGAAGGCCTCCCTCGACAAGAAGGTCGCGCAAGATTTCCCGTCGCAGGCTGTAGAGTATCTGCGTCAGCATCCGGCTCCCGGCCCCATGTTCGACGAGTACGGTTTTGGCGGATACCTGGTGTGGTCCGGTCAAAAGGTTTTCATTGACGGGCGCAGCGAGGTCTACGAGCGCGTGGGAGTGCTTTCCGATTATCTTTACATCATGCAGCTGAAGCCAGGCGCGTTGACCGTTCTGCGGAATTATGGCGTCCAGTCATGCCTTATCGGGCGCGACACGCCGCTGGCCACCGTTCTGGCTGCACTGCCGGACTGGCAGAGAGTCTATTGGGACCAGACCAGTGCGCTGTTTGTGCGGCGGGCTGCGCTGCGTTCTGGCGCCAAGTCAGACACGGCCGCTGGACGAGGAGAGTGAAGATGAACAAGGAACTCTCGATGAAAACGCGAATCGCTCCCCAGACCGTGCGGACTGGAGGGAGCGATGGGCGGGTCCTTGTGTCTGTGGTGGTGCCGTGCCTCAACGAAGAAGAGAGCATCCGCGATACGAATAACAGGATTGAGACCGCGCTCGAAAAGGCGCCCGTCGACTTCGAAATCATCTACGTGGACGACGGAAGCTCGGATTCCACGCCGGAGTTGCTGCGTCAATTGCAGGCAGGCGACGAGCATATTCGCGTAGTTCGATTCTCGCGCAATTTTGGGCATCAGATGGCGATCACGGCGGGGCTGGAGCACGCCTCCGGCGACGCGGTGGTAGTGATCGACGCCGACCTGCAAGACCCGCCGGAAGTGATCCTCGAATTCATACAGAAATGGATGGACGGCTACGATGTGGTCTACGGGGTTCGTGCGGATCGGGAGGGCGAGACCGCGTTCAAGCTCTGGACAGCAAAGGCATTTTATCGTTGCATCGCGCGTCTTTCGGACACTCGTATACCTGTGGATACAGGAGATTTCCGGTTGATGGACCGCCGGGTGGCGAATGCGCTTTTGGGAATGCCCGAACGAGACCGCTTTGTGCGCGGCATGGTGAGCTGGTTAGGATTCTCGCAAATTGGGATTCCGTATCACCGTGAGGCGCGGACCGCGGGAACCACGAAGTTTTCCTTCTTCAAGATGCTCCGGTTTGCGATGGACGGGATTTTTTCCTTTTCGGTGCTTCCTTTGAGGATTGCTACCTGGATCGGCTTCGCGGCGTCCGGCATTGCGATCCTGGGCGTTTTTATCGCGGTGGTTGAGCGGCTCTTGGGTGTGCATGGGCTGGTCAGAGGATGGACGAGCATCGTGGTTACGGTGCTCTTCATTGGCGGCGTCCAGCTTATCTGCATCGGAATTATCGGCGAATATGTCGGTCGAATCTATGGAGAATCGAAACAACGTCCCCTGTATGTGGTGCAAGGGCGCTCTGGCTTCGACACCAAGCGGGTATCCCTCTCACGTATGACTCGCGCAAATCCGGTTAGCGCCGGCCGCTAGGTGTCCTATCAGAGACGGAGATCACCTTGCCTGAGTTTGATGTCTTCGCTGAGAACTACGAGGAGCTGGTCGGCAACAGCATCAGAATCACAGGAGAGTCGTCCGATTACTTTGCCCAGTACAAGGCTGACTATATCGCGAGAAAGATGGCGCCGATTGGAGGAAAACTCCTTGACTACGGATGCGGCGTCGGGCTGCTCGCTCGTCATTTGAAATCGAGGCTCGCTGCGACACGGATTGATGGCTTCGATCCATCGAAAGAGAGCTTACAGCGGGTCGATTCGTCGCTGCTTGAACAGGGAGTATTTACGTCGGAGATCGAGCAGCTGGCGACCGCGTACGACGCAATCGTACTTTCCAATGTGCTGCATCACGTAAAGCCTGTAGAACGGCCGGCGTTGATTCGTCAGATTCAAACGCGACTCAGGCCGGGAGGCAGGCTTGTAATTTTTGAACACAACCCGCTCAATCCGCTTACGCGATGGGCCGTCTCGCAGTGTCCGTTTGACGACGGCGTGGAGCTGCTACCTTCGGGCGAAGTGCGGGCGCTTTGCGCGTCCGTCCTTCAGAAGCCTCGCACAGATTACATCGTATTTTTTCCGCATTGGTTGGCGTGGCTTCGGCCACTCGAGCAGTTTCTAGGATGGTGCGCTGCTGGCGCTCAGCATGTGACGGTATGCTGTAGGTAGAAAGTAGTCCAATGTTCCATTGTACGTTGCCCTGAGGTCAAGAGGCAGGACCGCTTGGTTCTCCCTCGTTGAATCATCGGTGGTGTGGCTCGCGGGCCGGTATGGACCACTAGCAGAACCTGAGTCGCGGATGTGATTAGACTGCCGCCGGGATGCCAGTGTCACCACTTGATGCGCACCGGGAATCCCAGTGTCCCCGGAAGGTAACGATTTAAGAAGTCAGCGAGCCTCGGAATCTCGTGGCTCGGGTTACTATGCCATATCCAGTGTAGTTTCAGTAGGATGGAGGCGATTAGATCAAGCGGACAGTTGGCGTCAGGAATGCTCTAGGGTAATTGCGGTAGAGGCCCTTCGGCTCACCTACAGCAGTCTAGTTCCGAGAGGAAAAACAATGAAGAATTTTCTAATGAGACTTTGGAAGGAAGAGGAAGGGCAGGATTTGACAGAGTATGCCCTTCTGCTTGTCCTGATTGCTTTGTCTGCGATCACAGTGATGGGCACGCTCGGCAGTGCGATCAACAACGTGTTCAGCAAGGCCGGGTCGCAGCTAAACAACGCCACACCGTAACGACTAGGGATCGGCCTCGGGTACCGCTGGTTTGTGGCGACACCGCGCCAGCGGCCCGAGCCTGTTTCCAGGCTAAGTAGATTTTTTTTGCCTTCGAACCCCGGGGTCCTATGAATCGTAGAACCACTGCAACCCCATGAGTGCAGGGCTCACAATCTGGTCTTTCACACTCGCCCTAACGCTGGTGGCGGCTTGGACAGACTTGCGTGACCGCAAGATCCCGAACTGGTTGACCATTCCAGGAATCCTTGCCGGAATCGCCCTCAATTTCTACTTTAAGGGATGGCACGGATTGAAGACATCGCTCGAGGGCGCCGGGCTGGCCCTTTTGGTCATATTGCCCCTGGTCTTGCTGCGTGCGCTGGGTGCGGGCGATTGGAAGCTGATGGGTGCCGTAGGCGCCTTCCTGGGTCCCGCTCTTTTTCCCTTTGTTCTCGTGGCCAGCGTTTTCGTGGCTGGATTGATGGCGATTGTCCAAATGGTGCGCACGCGCAGAGTAATCGAGACGCTTTCTAACCTCGCCGTGCTCGTGCAGGGCTTTTTCTCGTTCGGCTTGCGTGTTAACCCGGAGATTTCTCTGGATAACCCGGTGTTGATGAAGTTGCCCTTCGGCGTAGCTGTGGCCGCCGGTACTTTGATATGCACCTGCGCCGCCCGGTGGGGCTGGTAAGGTCCCCGCGGTAAGGAGATTCGGAATATGAACCGGACACGGTTGCTTGTGGGACTGGTGGGCGCCATTGTAATTGCATTTTTCCTCAGTTTCTTCGTGTACCGCCAGCTCAAAAATGCGGCGATCGTTCGCCCCGCCCCCACGCGGAGCATTGTAGTGGCCGCTGTGCCTCTTCAGGTGGGATCGCGTGTGGATGCCACCAACCTTCGGCTGATGCCCTGGCCTGGAAACGAGCCGGTGGCAGGTATGTTTACCCGCATTCAGGATTGTGCAAACCGAGCCCTGATTACACCTGTTGTCGAGAATGAGCCAATCCTGGACTCGAAACTGGCTCCTGTCGCAGCCGGGGCTGGCCTGCCCGCGACGATCCCCGAAGGAATGCGCGCTCTCTCGGTTGCCGTCAACGACGTGGTTGGCGTCGCCGGCTTCGTTATCCCGGGGACGATGGTGGATGTGTTGGTGACGGGACAGACGGGAGGTGGCGGCTCTAATGGCTCTGAAAATGTCACGCGCACGATTCTGGAGAATGTTCGCGTCCTCGCCGCGGGCCAAAAAATTGAACAGGACCGCGAAGGCAAGCCGCAAACCGTGCCGGTGATCACCTTGCTTGTCTCTCCCGAGGACGCCGCCAAGCTAACGATGGCCAGCACCGAAGGAAAGATTCAACTGGCGCTTCGGAACACTGTGGATGCGAAGGACACAAATCCTCCGGCCGTCCTGCAAGCGACGCTATTTTCGGGCGGAGCGCCTCCGCAAACCGGGCACAAAGTTGTACGAGTGGCTCGAGCCTCTCCACCCCCGCCATACGCCGTCGAAGTAATCACTGGCGACAAACGCACCACGAAGACCTTTGAAAATCAATGATGAAAACACAGAGGAAGCGAATGCTCGACCAAATCGATTGCGCAGGCGGCAGATTCGTTTTTGCATCGGCCCTGCTGACGGCCCTCGTTCTGATGTCGCCTGTCGCATTTTCGCAACCTCAACAGGCCGACATGAAAGCAGTCTCGCCCGTTGTGCAAAACCAGCCGGGTGCTCCCCCGCAGACGCAGGCCGGGCAAGCAACTTCGTCGGAATCTGCGCAGACCTTGCACGTCCTGGTGGGGCGATCGCTGGTGATTACCTCGGCCACCCGGATCAAACGGGTCTCCTTGGCCGATCCGGCGATAGCCGAGGCTGTCGTCGTGAGTCCAACGCAGGTTCTCCTCAATGGCAAGGCTCCGGGGGGCGTTTCCCTCATCATTTGGGACGAATCGGGTCAAAGCCAAGCGTTTGAGGTCTCGGTGGACATCGACGTCATGGGGCTGACTCAGAAAATCCACGAGGTATTCCCATCCGAGCCGGTTCAGATTTCCACATCCGGACCCGTGGTTATGCTATCCGGCAAAGTCTCTTCACCCGAAGTGGCGGACAAGATATTGGACGTGGTAAAGAACGTCGCCCCAAAGGTAACCAGCTTCTTGGAAGTTCCCGCAACGCCCACCGGAGAAATCTCACTGCAGGTGAAATTTGCGGAAGTCAGCCGGCAAGCACTCAGCCAATATGGAATTAATATAATTCGGAATTTTGGCTCGAATATGCCGATGTCAACCTCGACGCAGCAATTTTCACCTCCCTCGATAGGGAGTCTGACCAGCACTACGACGACTGGGGCCACCACTACCACTTCTAACTCCGCGCAGAATACTTTCCAACTCAGCAACCTGTTGAATATCTTCATTGACCGGCCGGACATTAATTTGGCCGCGACAATCCAGGCATTACAAAGCAAGAATTTGCTGCAGATCCTCGCGGAACCGAACTTAATCACGCAGTCGGGAAAGCAAGCTAGTTTCCTGGCAGGAGGCGAATTCCCGTATCCGGTCTTGCAGAGCGTGACCGGCGGGACGGCGGGCGCGATCACTATTCAATTCAAAGATTTCGGTGTGCGCCTCAATTTCACTCCTACACTTACGCCGGACGGCATCATCCATCTGAAGGTAGAGCCGGAAGTCAGCTCTCTGGACTTCTCCAATGCGCTTACCATCCAGGGATTCCTGATTCCCGCTCTCGCAACGGACCGCGTGGAGTCCGAAATGGATTTGAGAGACGGGCAGAGTTTCGCGATCGCCGGCCTCCTCGACAATCGCGTAACAAAGCAGCTTGAAAAAATACCTGGCATCGGAGACATTCCGATCCTGGGGAAGCTGTTTCAAAGCGAAGCGCTGACTAAGTCGAATAATGAACTTATCATTGTTGTGACCCCGCACATTGTTCAACCGTTCGCCGTGGGGCAGATGCCCCCAGGACCGGTATTTCCAGCAACCTTTTTGCCGCCGACAACTCCGCCGGCGCAAAATCCGACTGGATCCAAATGAATGATAGGATGGGACTAACGAAGTCCAGGGATTCCCGACAATGCTTACGGTAGCCATAGCCAGCGGCGACCTGACAAGTTCAGCCCAACTTGTGGCGAATTTGGAGCAGACCGGACTGATAAAATCAATCCGGCAGTGGCCGATCCCTGCAGAGCGCATTCCGGACTCAACCGAGGCTATGCCCGACGTTGTCTTTCTGGATTTGGCGCGCGATCCGGACCCGTATTTCGCTTTTGCCGCTCTCGTTCGACGAGCTCACCCTGCGACGAAACTGATCGCCTGTTCCTCCATTTCGCCGCCAGGCCACCAGCTCCTGCTGGACGCCATGCGCAGCGGCGTTCAGGATTTCATGCCCAAGCCCGTCAGTGTTGAGGCACTGAGGAATATGCTTTCTAGGGTCTCGGGAGATCTCGATGCCGCGGAGATTCCGTCCCTGAACAAGCTCATCGTGGTAATGGGTTCCAAAGGCGGTGTAGGCACGACTACGGTGGCCGTCAATCTGGGCGTGCAACTGGCTACCTATGCCCACAAGAAAGTGGTGATTCTCGATTTCGCCAGGCCGCTCGGGAATGTTCATTTGCTCTTGGATCTGCATCCGCGCTTTGGAGTGCGCGATGCGGTCGAAAATCTAAACCGTCTGGACAGCCACTTTTTCAGCGGGCTTCTCACGCAGCATAAGACGAAACTAGAAATCCTTGGCGGCACCGCGCAACCGGAAGAGTGGCAGTCGATTCACGTTCCGTTGCTCGAGCGCGTGGTCAACGTGGCGCAAAACAACTTTGATGTCGTGCTGCTCGATATGGGCTCACAATTTTCCTCGGAATGGAGCCCGATATTGCGCATGTCCCGGATGGTCATGATCGTGGCCGAAGCGAATGTCCCTGCTCTTTGGACCCTCGATCGCCGGCTGGTCGCGCTGAGTGGCTTTGGCATGGAGCCGGACCGCGCGCGAATCATTATCAATCGCTGGCATAAAGGGGACGAGGAAGTTCTGAGAAGTATCGAGAAGAGCGTCAACCGCCCGATCTTCGCTTGCATCCCGAATGATTTTCGCAAGGCCAGCGAGGCGGTGAATCTTGGCACGCCCCTGCTGCAGAACCACAACAATTTGCTCAGCAATCGGTACCGGCAGATCGCCGCCCAATTGTCCGGCATGGATTCCGCATCCGCGCCCAAAAAGGGATTTTTTTCATTTCCGGCAAAGAGGTAAATGAGCTATGGCCCTATTGCCTATCACTTCGACGCGAACGGATTTCGGCGCCGTAAAGGCCGCGATTCACCGCAAGCTGATTCAAAAATTGAATCTCGATCGGCTGAATGAGGTCAACCGCGATGAGGTTCGTCGCGAGGTCGGACTAATTCTCGAGGCGCTGGTTGTCGGCGAATCCACGCCGATGAATTTGCAGGAACGAGAGCGGCTGGCGCAGGAAGTCCTCGACGAGGTATTCGGTCTTGGACCTCTCGAACCCCTACTGGCGGATCCCACGATTTCGGATATTTTGGTAAACACTTACAAGCGGGTTTATATCGAGCGGAAGGGAGTACTCGAGCAAACGGGCGTGCAATTCCGCAATGATGCCCATTTGATGGGCATCATTGACCGAATTGTTTCTGCGATCGGCCGGCGCGTGGACGAGTCTTCTCCTATGGTGGATGCCCGGCTTGCCGACGGTTCGCGCGTCAACGCGATCATTCCTCCGCTCGCGGTGGATGGGCCGTGTCTTTCCATCCGGCGTTTCGGCCGAGACCCTTTGACCGCCGATGATTTGATGGCCAACCGCACGCTCACGCCGGGGATGCTGGAACTCCTACAAGGTTGCGTCAAAGCCCGTCTGAACATTCTGATCTCGGGAGGAACGGGCGCCGGCAAGACGACTTTTCTTAACGTCCTTTCGTCCTACATCTCGAATCGCGAGCGCATCGTCACAATCGAGGATGCGGCGGAATTGCAGCTCCACCAGGAGCACGTCGTACGTCTGGAAACCCGGCCCCCTAATGTCGAGGGACGTGGAGCCGTTCAACAGCGTCAATTGGTGATCAACTCGTTGCGCATGCGTCCGGACCGTATCATCGTGGGTGAGGTTCGCGGCGAAGAGGCCCTCGATATGCTTCAGGCCATGAACACGGGCCACGACGGTTCGCTGACGACCATTCATGCGAATACTCCCCGTGATGCTCTGAGCCGCTTGGAAACCATGGTCGCGATGGCCAACCTGAATATTCCTGAGGGCGCCATTCGGCGGCAGATTTCGGCGGCCATTGACGTGGTGGTTCAGGTAAGTCGCTTGAGCGATGGCACGCGCAAGCTCGTCAGTATCGCTGAGATTACGGGCATGGAAGGAGAAGTGGTTACGATGCAGGATATTTTCGTCTTTCGCAAACGCGGCGTCCGCGAGACCGGCGAAGTAATCGGCGAGTTCGTTCCCACGGGCATACGCCCGAAGTTCTCGGAGCGCTTAGTCGTTACGGGCATCCAGCTGCCCGTGTCCATGTTTGAAAGGGAAGAGCCGAACTAAATTCATTTGTGGAGGGCTTGCACAACGAAGCGATTTGCGTCTAGCGCGGTGCCGGAATCCAGTATGGTGCGGGGAATCTAATATGGCGCTATTTATTGCGATCCTAACGTTCTTGGTTGTTGCGGCGGCGTTGCTTTTCACGTGGCTTTTTGCCGCGGCGTCAAAGACTCAAGAAGTGGTCCGGCGGCGGATGGAAGCAGTGCGCAAGACGGAGCTTCGCGGCGGCGAAGCGGCCGTTGGCGTGGGCCTTCTGCGCGATGAGATGCTTAGCAGCGTTCCTTTCGTCAACCGCTTGATGCTGCACTGGTCTTGGTCAACGCGGCTTCGTGAGGTCATAAGCCAGGCTGGACTAGGGATGAGACCCGGCGTGCTGGTCATGACCAGCGGCATCGTCCTACTGGGGACGTATTTGATCGCAGGCCAGCTACTCCATCGTTTTCTTCCCGCACTTCTGTTGGCATTGGTAGGCGGTGCGGTTCCAATTGGCCTTGTGGCGTGGAAACGCCAGAGGCGCTTCCGAAGGTTTGAAGAACACTTTCCCGAAGCGCTCGATTTGCTCGGGCGTGCTGTCCGCGCGGGTCATGCCTTTACTACTGGCCTCGAAATGATTTCGAAGGAGATGGCGGAACCGATCGCCGGAGAGTTTCGGACCACATTTGACGAGCAGAACTTCGGTCTCCCGCTTCGGGATGCGTTGTTAAACATGGCGGAACGAGTGCCGCTGATTGACGTCCGTTTTTTTGTCACCGCCTTGCTTATTCAGAAGGAAACCGGCGGCAACTTGGCGGAGATTCTGGACGGGTTGTCGCGCGTAATTCGCGATCGTTTCCGGATATACCGCGAGGTCCAAGTGAAGACCGCACAGGGGAGGCTGACGGCGGCGATTCTGATCGCGCTCCCTCCGCTCATGATGGTATTGCTCGAAATCATCAATCCGCACTACATCGGGGTGCTATTTACCGACCCCGAGGGGCCGACGGTTTTGGCCATCGCCGGGATCTTGCAACTGGTCGGGTCCGTTGTGCTTTGGAAGATCATTCATATCGAGGTTTGAGGTGGGAGAAGAAAGATGCTGTGGGCCGCAACTACAATCACATTCATAGCCACTGTCGCGCTGATAGGTGCTTTGCTCTACGCCTTTCTGCCCGCTGAAATGGATGCTGTTGGCCGGCTTTCGCGGTTGCTGAATGCCTCTCCTCCGCTTTCAGATGCAGCGGCTTCAAAAAGGCAGAAAGACAAGGTGCGCGACACGTTGGCTTCTGTCGGGAAACTATTACCTGGGGCTTCCTCATCGCCATCGAATGCACAGCTCCTGATGTTGCGGGCCGGCTATCGCAGTGCGAATGCCACTGCGGCCATACGGGGCGTGAAAATCCTGTTGCCCCTGGGCCTGCTTGCCTTGGTTTTCGCGACGGGATTGTATCGCTGGAACCTATGGGTGTCCGTTTTGGGTGCCCTGGTGCTCGGATATTTGCTGCCGGAACTTGTGCTCGTGTGGCGCGTGCACGCCCGGCAGCATCGGCTCCGTTTGGCGCTCCCGGACGCCTTGGATTTGCTCGTCATTTGCGTGGAGGCGGGACTTGGCCTGGATCAATCTCTCATGCGTGTGGCGGAAGAGTTGCGGATTACTCACCCTGAACTCAGCGACGAAATCGCGCTTGTGAATCTTGAGATGAGGGTAGGGAAAACGCGGCTGGACGCGTTGCGGGAGCTCGCTCGAAGAACCGGCCTGGAAGATATCAAAGCCCTCGTGGCCATGCTGATTCAGACCGAGCGCTTTGGCACAAGCGTTGCTCAGTCCCTAAGAGTTCACTCCGACGATCTGAGGGTGAGGCGGCGGCAGCGGGCCGAAGAAATGAGCGCCAAGACAACGGTGAAGATGGTTCCGCCGCTCGTATTTTTTATTTTTCCTGCCTTAATGGTCGTGATCCTGGGTCCCGCGGTGATCGCAGTAATGCGGCAGCTTGCGCCGGTATTGAAGTGATGGAAGCGGCGGTGTTTGTCGAACTGAGATTGGCGCGAAGCTTAAATTGGTTGAAGAGGAAGGAGCTTTGTAAATGGATAACGTTACGCTGATTCGAGTGGTGGCGGGGGTGCTGGCAGTCGTGGTTCTGTTCATCATCATTTGGCGCCGCAAGCGGAAGATTATCGAGTAGTTACCGATCATCAGATTGAGGGTGAGGCCACCCTCGAGAAGGCAGAGGCTCGGTGAGGTATGTCTAGTAATGGTCACAACAACCATTCAGTTTATGTCTACAACAAGACACAGGAAACGTTCGTGGCCACTGACGCTACGATCGCAAACAGCTATTTCCCGCGGCTTGTCGGTCTTCTGGGGAAGACAAAACGATGGGCCCAACCCGGCCGAGGCCTGTGGATCGTGCCGTCCCGTGGGGTCCATACGATTGGAATGCTTTTCCCGATCGATTTGATCTTCCTCAGCAAGGAAAAGCAGGTCGTCCATGTGGAAGAACATGTGCGACCGTTCCGAATCTCAGCAGTCTCGCTGAAAGCTTCCAGCATCCTCGAGCTTCCCGCGCACACGATTTATCGCACCGGCACCAAAATAGGAGACCAGCTCGAGATCGCGCGCCTGAACAAGTAGATTTTTAGGAGCGAAGCCGCCAGGCACTTGGCAGCCATTTCCCACACGTGCAAGTCGGCCCGCTGCGGTCTCAGGATTTGCCGGTGACAGCAGCCTCCGGTGCATTCGTTGCGGTGGTGCGTTGATGCAGGCTGTTGACGCGCGTTGGATCTCTCCACTCGCGCCCCTCGCGCCGCAGTAGTTCATCCGCCTGCGCAGGCCCCCAGGCGCCCGCAGCATAGTTGGGAAAATCGCGGGGGGGCAGAGCTTTCCACACATCAAGGATCGGCTGCACGACCGCCCAGGCAGCCTCCACCATATCTGCACGCTGAAATAACGTGGGATCGCCCATCATGCAATCGTAGATAAGTGTTTCGTATCCGGTGGAAGGCGTGGTGCCGAAATAGTCCGAGTATTGAAAGTCCATATTCACCGCGCCCAAGCGCACCACCGGTCCCGGAATCTTAGCCTCGAAACTCAGCGAAATTCCCTCCTCAGGCTGGATATTGATTACCAGTTCATTCGGCGTGATCCGGTCGATCGAAGTCTTGCGGAAGAGAACGAGCGGGGGCCTGCGGAAACGAATGACGATCTGTGTAGCGCGCGCGGCCATGCGTTTTCCGGTGCGGAGATAGAAGGGAACTCCGGCCCAACGCCAATTATCGATGTGCAGAGCCATAGCCACAAAAGTAGGAGTCTGCGAATCGGGCGCCACATGCGGTTCGTGGCGATAGGCGGGCACGCGTTTGCCATCGATCACGCCTTCACCGTATTGGCCGCGCACGGCAAGATCGAGCACCTTTTCGGGGCTGAAAGGCTGAAGGGCTCGCAAAATTTTGGTTTGCTCGTCGTGGACCGCATCGGCATCGAAAGAAATCGGAGGCTCCATCGCACATAGCGTTATCAGCTGAAAAATATGGTTGGGGACCATGTCCCGCAGAGCGCCCGCCGTCTCGTAATATCCGCCGCGCAGTTCGACGCCCAACTCTTCCGCGACAGTAACTTGCACATGATCGACGTAGCGGCGATTCCAAACCGGCTCGAAAATTCCGTTGGCGAATCGAAAAGCAAGAATGTTTTGGACGGTTTCTTTTCCAAGGTAGTGATCGATTCGGTAGACCTGTTTTTCGTCGAGCACTTCGCCGACCGCGTGATTCAGGGATATGGCGGAGGGCAAATCGTGGCCGAAAGGCTTTTCGATTACGACACGCTTCCAAGTGTGGGCATCCTGTTTCGTAAGCTCGGCTGCACCCAGTTGCTGCACGACGACAGGAAAAAATTCGGGGCTGGTGGCCAGGTAAAAGAGAACGTTGCCTGCGGTAGATTGTTCCTTTTTAACCTGATCCAAAGTTTCTTTTAGTTTTCCATACATTTTGGGATCGTGAAAATCCCCGGACACGTAGTAGAGGCGCTTTACGAACCAGTCCCACGATTTCATGTCCACGCCGCCGACGGCGAACTCTCGAATGTCTTTGCTGGCGCGCTCGCGAAACTCGTCCACCGAGAAGGGTTCGATCGAAACTCCGACGATGGCAAATTCCTCGGGAAGCAATTTTCCTCGACAAAGGTTGTACATGGCGGGGATCAGCATGCGCTTGGTGAGGTCGCCGCCAGCGCCAAAAATGACCATTGCGCAGGGCCCCGCTGGGCTTCCTAGAGTTTCTTGCGTTAGCTTCCCTGGGTCGGTCTGAGCCACGGGACGGTCCTCCAAGGGGCCGCAAAAGGCCCCCCAATATTGTGACGAGTAGACGCGACGCCTGCCTCGTGTTTGCAACAACTTAGGAGGCTTTCTACTCGTACGGTCTGTCGATTAGATTCTCTGGGGTGCGCGCCACGGACGGGCGAGCGGAGCTTGTGCGAAGGCTTTCGCGAGGCGTCCGCCTTCGCGAGACCCTCGAACGGCCCGTCGTGTTCGACAGAAATTTTCATCGCATCCATCTTAATACACGCAAGGTGGAGCGCAAGGGTGAGAGTCTGTGGACTTTCGCGTCTGGGCAGGAGGGAGCCGCTCAGTATTCCGGAAGCGGTATCCTGTCGGCGATGTCACGGCCGACAGTAAGATCGGCAATCCACGGGAAGTCCAGTAGCTTCATCACCTGATTGCGGAGAAATAGAGAAAATTCGGATTTTGGTGCGAAGAAACCAGCAAAACGCAGGGCCGCTTTTTGCTTTCGGCGAACAAATGGGCCGAATAGGCTCTGGTAGCGCGCAAACGCCTCGGCATAGTTTCCGTTCGAGCGATGAAGTTCCCCTGCCAGGATATAGGCGGCCACCATGGCCAGCGCGGTACCTTGCCCTGCGAGCAGAGATACGCAAGAGGCCGCATCCCCGACCAGGCTCGCGCGTCCCCGCGTCCACAATCCGTCTTGCCCGTCCATTTGTATCTGGCTGACGCGATCGAAATAGAGATCGTTCGCGGCGTCGAGCGCGTCCAGAATCTGCGGGCATTCCCATCCGCTCTTTGCGAAGCGTCTACGCAACAGCGCCTTTTGAGATGAAAGGTCAGTGGGGCCGGTGGCATCTTTATCAGCAAACGTAAACAGGAACAGGGTGCGATCGCCGCGCATTGTAAAGCGGCCTACCTGCTGGCCCACCTCTGTGTAGAGGACGTAGGTCAATTCGTCCCTGGGCCTGTAGCCCGCGACTTCGAAAGCCGCCACTTTACATCCCAGATACTTCTCGAAGCGATTTTCCGCGCCGAAAACGATTTCTCGGACCCGCGAGTGAAGCCCGTCTGCTCCGACGACAAGATCGAAGTCGCGCTCGGCTCCACTTTCGAAAGCGACGTGGGCGCCTTTGTTGGACTGTTCGATTCGGGCCACGCTATCGCCAAAGATCGTCTCGATTTGCCCTTCCAGAAGTCCGAAAATCGATGCAGCCAAATCTCCACGCGGAAGAGTGATATAGCGGCCGTTCGTAATGCGCATAAATGCGTCGACCGGAAATCCTGCTATCTTTTTCCCGGCTTGATTTACAACTCGCAACTCCTGGACCTTGTAACCTTTGAGCGTGATTTCGGGCAGCAGTCCCATGCGATCCGCGATTTCGAAACCTGCGCCCCAGAAATCAATGACGTAACCGCCCGTGCGCACTTGGGGAGCTTTTTCGACGAGGGTAGGCTGCATGCCATGGTGGGCCAGCCAGTATGCGAGAGTGGATCCCGCGATTCCCGCACCTGATATCAAAACCCGCACGAAAAATAGGATACCACTGCGGCAAGAATACTTTATGCGCGCCATCTGATTCGTTTGTGCAAGAGCAGATCCCTCACACCGGCCAAGAATGCAGACGGGTTCGCGATGACACCTTAAAGGCGCAAGAGAACGCCGCAGCTCAGCGCCGATGATTTACGGAATAGGATTTGACATGACTTAGTCTAAAAGACTAGACTAGAATGATCTGGAGGAGATTCAGCATGAAAAAGGTCAACGTGTACGAAGCTAAAACACAGCTTTCCAAGCTGCTTCAACGCGTTGCCGCGGGCGAGGAGATCGCAATCGCGAATCGCGGGGTACCTGTGGCGCGCCTGGTGCCAGCGGCACCGCCGAAG
The DNA here is from genome assembly GCA_963823145.1 of uncultured Acidobacteriota bacterium. Taxonomy (GTDB): domain Bacteria; phylum Acidobacteriota; class Terriglobia; order Acidiferrales; family UBA7541; genus Palsa-295. The sequence goes on along the minus strand of CAWGJZ010000004.1, from coordinate 50,314 downwards.
GCACACCGAGAACTGGGAACGGAGCGCGAGCACTTGAAGATTGCGGAGGATTTCGACGCACCGTTGCCGGTGGAAGTTCTAGCTGCTTTTCTTGGGGGAGAGAAGAGGCGGAAAGGCAGGAGGCGGTGAAATACTTGCTCGACACCAGTGTGTTTCTCTGGGCTTTGGCTGCGCCGAGCAAGTTGAACCGGCGCGCCCGCCAGGTTCTATCGAACCAGCGTGAGGGGCTGTTTTTGTCGGCGGCGAGCGCCTGGGAAATCAGCGTCAAGTTTGGACTTGGGAAACTGGAGCTTCCTGAAACCCCCGCAAAATGCGTCCCGACGTGGATGCTGAACTGGGGCATTCGTGCGCTGGAGATTTCCCACCTTCATGCGCTGGGTGTTGGCGACCTGCCATTTCATCATCAGGACCCGTTTGACCGAATGCTGATCGTGCAGGCGACGATGGAAGAAATGGTGCTGCTAACGGCGGACCGAATGTTCGAGAAATATCCCGTAGAAACGCTTTGGTGTGGAACTTAGTTAAAAGCGAGTCTCTCATGCGGGTTGCTGCAATCTACGACATTCACGGAAACCTACCTGCTCTGGAGGCCGTGTTGCAGGAAATTCACCAAGCGCAAGTCGACTGTGTCGTGGTCGGGGGTGATGTGCTTCCGGGTCCGATGCCACGCGAAACGCTGGGGCGTTTAATGGACCTGGACATTCCAGTCCAGTGCATTTATGGCAACGGTGAGGTGGCCGTTCTCGAACAGATGGCAGGCAAGGAGCCGAGCGCGGTCCCGGAGGAGTATCGCCCTATCATCCGGTGGACGGCAGAACAGCTTGATAGCGAATACGAGAGTTTCTTATCCGCCTGGCCGAAAACGCTTCGGCTCGAGATTGACGGGCTGGGCCAAGTGCTGTTTTGTCATGCGACGCCTCGAAACGAGAACGAGTGCTTCACTCGTTTGACCTCTGAAAATCACCTTTTGCCCGTCTTCGCGGGAGTCGACGCGGCTGTGGTTGTCTGCGGCCATACGCACATGCAATTCGATCGAATGATTGGACGGACGCGCGTGGTAAATGCTGGAAGCGTGGGAATGCCGTTCGGGGAGCCGGGCGCGGATTGGCTCTTGCTTGGTCCCGATATTGAGCTTAGGCATACTTCCTACGACTTTGCGAAGGCAGCTGAGAGCATTCGACGTACGCGTTACCCACAAGCGCAGGAGTTTGCGGCGCGCAGTGTTCTTCAGCCTCCGTCAGAGGCGGAAATGCTGGAGGTGTTCAGCAGGGCTGAATTGAGGTAAGCGAAAACCGGGGGGGGCGACAGCGGCTCGGCCCTCCGCTCCCTTGCTTCGTCAGGGCACGCGGGACGACGGTCGTTCGTTTTTACTGAGCCTCATCTACGCGAGGGCTTGGGTGATGGCTTCGCGGAGCTTGGCCAGGCCGGCGAAGACATCGGGTCCGAGGTGGACGCGAAGGGCGCGGCGGTTGCGTTCGGCGAGCACCTGAAAATCGCCGCGGGCCTGAGCGGCTTGCACGATGCCAAAAGTGTACTTCTGTCCCGGCACGGGAAGATCCGGGGCATAGTCACACGTGATTTGGAGGAAGACGCCGGAGTTTGGACCGCCTTTGTAGGCTTGTCCTGTGGAATGGAGGAAGCGCGGGCCGAAGCCGAAGCAAGTGGCGACACGCTTTTTGTCGCGCACGGCATGGCGGATGGATTGGAGCGCGGCTTCGTGCGGGTCATTCATCTGGATGAAACCGAGCAAAGCAAAATAATCCCCGGGATTGAGGCGGGCGAGATGCGCGCGCATGTACGCAGCGAGCGTGGCATCTTTTCCAGACGTCTGCTTCAGGGCTGCGGCATTCTTTTCGTCGGTAAAGAGCTTGATGCCGTCTTTCTCGAAAATCGGCGATTCCTGGGGAAGCGAACCGGATTTTTCGTATTGGTCAGTTAGCTTGCGCGTTTCGATCTTGCTGGCTTCGACGTCCGGCTGATTGAAAGCGTTGATGCCGATAATGGAGCCGGCGACAGCCGTGGCGATTTCCCAGCGGAAGAATTCCTGGCCGATGTCGATGACCTCAGGAACGCTGATACGAATCACGGGATGGCCAGCTTTTTCGACCGCGTCGACTGCTTTGTCCTGTTTTGTGTCCGGAGCGGCGGTTAAGCGGAGGTAGGCGAAGACTCGGTCATTTCCGTAGACATCGGGCACGCCGATTTCTTCGCGGTCGACGGGAATGAGGCCGCGGCCATCTTTACCCGTGGATTCGGCGAGCAACTGTTCGAGCCACGCTCCGAGATCGGAAATGCCGGGCGAGGTGAAGATGGTGACTTTATCCCGGCCGGCTTTTTGGAGGGTTCCGAGGATGGCGCCAAGAATGACGCCGGGATTTTGGTCCGCGGGCACAACCGAGGCGCATGAGTGGACCATTTCCTCCGTGTGGTCGAGGAACTTGGGGATGTCGACGCCCTGAACGGCGCCGGGAATGGTTCCGAAATTCGAAAGGGCAGAGTAGCGGCCGCCGATGCTCGGCGAACCGAAGAAAGTGCCGCGAAAACCGTCGGACTCAGCGACTTTTTGCAGGTGCGAGCCGGGGTCGGTGATAGCGATGAAATGCGATGCGGCTTTCGCGGGGCCGACAGCCTGCTTCACGCGTTCGAAGAAATATTGTTTGAAGATATTGGGCTCAAGAGTGCTGCCGGATTTGCTGGACACGATGAAAATGGTTTTGGCGAGATCGAGTTTCGATTCAATGGCTTTGATTTGAGCGGGAGAAGTAGAGTCCAGAATCCAAAACTCCGGATGGCCTGAAATCCTGCCAAATGTGAATTTCAAAACTTCGACGCACAGGCTGGAGCCGCCCATGCCGAGAAGCACGGCGTGGGTAAAACCTTCGGAAGCGATTTCCTTGGCAATCTGCCGGAAGCGATCGACATTCGATCTTTGATCCTCGGTGATGGAAAGCCATCCGAGCCACTTGCTTTCGTCGGAATTGGTCCAGAGGGAAGCGTCGCGCGCCCAGAGGCGCTTGACCTTATTATTCGTATTCCAATCATTAAGCGCAGCCTTGACTGCCTGCGTGAGGTCAGCCGGCAGCTTATACGATAGGCTTGCTGCAGCGGATGGCGCAGTTTTCTGGACGCTCTTTTCGACAGCGGCTAGAAGTTTATCGAAAGCTTCGGCAAAGAGTTTGACGCCCTCTTCGGTAAGCTGGTCGGTGACGGCCTTCATGGAGATTCCCGCGCGGGCGAGATCGTCCATGGTTTTACGAGCTTGATCGACATTTTCCTCGAGGCTGGCGCGGGGCTTGCCGTGGTCGCGGAATGCGTCAAACGTGGCGGGAGGGATGGTATCCACCGTGTCGGGACCGATCAGTTCTTCGACATAGAGAATGTCGCTGTAGGCGGGATTCTTGGTGCTGGTGCTGGCCCAGAGGAGGCGTTGAGTGGAGGCGCCGCGTTGGGCCAGGGATTGCCAACGTGGGCCGTCGAAGATTTCCTTGTAGAGCCGATAGGCCAGCTTGGCGTTGGCAATGGCGACTTTGCCCTGCAATCCACTCAGGAAAGCGCTGTCGATCCCGGGCGGCGGATTCTTGATGAGTTCGGCGAGTTTGCTATCGACGAGCGCGTCGATGCGGCTGACGAAGAAGCTGGCAACGCTGGCGACCCGGCTCACATCGCCATCGCGCTTCGCGAAATCCTCCAGGCCGGAGATAAACGCCTCCGCAACTTTTTCGTAAACTTGCTGCGCGAAAAGGAGAGTGACATTCACATTGATGCCACTGCCGATCAGTTCGCGGATGGCGGGCAGGCCCTCGGGCGTGCCGGGAACCTTGATCATGACGTTTTCGCGAGCGACGGTGTTCCAGAGGCGGCGAGCCTCGTCGATTGTTTCGCGCGTCTTGTGGGCCAGGTAGGGCGAAACTTCCAGGCTTACGTAGCCGTCGCGGCGTTTTGTTTGAAGATAGACGGGGCGCAAGATATCCGCTGCATCCTGAATATCGCGGATGGCGAGATGTTCGAAGATGGCCTTGGCGTCGAGATCCTTTTGCTTGGCGAGTTCCTCGAGCGCCTGAGCGTAGTCCGTGCTGCCGGCGATGGCTTTTTCGAAGATGGCGGGATTGGACGTCATGCCGCGAAGGCCGTCCTCGGCAATCAGGCGGCCGAGTTCACCGGTGGTAAGCAGGTTGCGGCGGATATAGTCAAGCCAGACGGATTGGCCGAAACGGGCGAGGGCTTTGAGCGGATTTTCGGATTGCTGTTTCCCTTGCGCGGCGGTGGTCGGATTCGCGGCAGTCGTCATAGTGTCCCCCAGATAATCAAAGAATGATTTTAGCTCAGGTATAGGCCTGGCGCGAATTTCCTGTTTTGTGGACGGCGTGCCCGGGAGTGGGTTCGCGAATATATGGACGATGCTAGACGCTGGCGACGGAGCCGCCGTCAACGCGGAAGTTCGAGCCGGTGATGAATGATGCTTGCTCCGACGCGAGAAAAACTACGATGCCCGCTGTCTCGTCAGGCTTTCCGGCACGACCAAGAAGGATGTTGGGGCGAAATTCGCGGAGAAGAACTTTTTCGGCTTCATCGACGGAGATACCGCGGGCTTTTGCCTGCTGATCGAGCATTCCTTCGAGAAGAGGAGTCCGAATGAACGCGGGCGAGACGGTGTTCACGAGAATGCCTTGGCTAGCGTAGGCTTTCGAGAGACTCTTGGTGAGGTTGTTCAGCGCGGCTTTGGCGGCGTTGTAATGGGGCATCATGGGATCCGGCTGGACGGCGGATTCGGAGGAAATATTGATGATTCGGCCCCATTTCTCCTTCAGCATGTAAGGAAGGGCGGCCCGAGTGGTGCGAACGGCCGAAAGAACGTTGAGGTTGAAAGCACCGAGCCATTCCTCATCGGTGAGATCCTCGAAAGAACCGAAGCGGCCGGCGCCGCCGGCGTTGTTGACGAGAATGTGGATCGTGCCAAACTTCCCGACGGTCTCGTCCACCGCGCGCTTCGCGCCTGCGGCGTCAGTAACATCGGCGACGACCGAATGCACGATAGCGTGCGACGCCCGCAAGTTCGTCTCGGTGGCCGCCAGTTCGCTCGCGTTGCGACCGTTGATTACTACCTGACAGCCCTCACGCGCCAGCGCGAATGCGATGGAGCGGCCAATCCCTTTGCTCGATCCGGTGACGAGCGCAACCTTGTCCTGGAGCCCTGTATCCATTTGAAAAATTCTCCTATAATTACGGTTCTTGGAAAACCTTAACACAACTCTAAACGACTCGACGTTAGTCGCCTGTGGACTCTAAGGGATGGCAACGGAGACGCGAATCAGGCCGATGGGCGCATAGGGCGTGCGTCCGAGGCTCCATATTTTCGAAGCAGACGGAACGGGCGGAGCGCAACGTAGAGCGGGGCGAGCGGGCGAGGCAGGCGGACGATTTCCCAATCCTCCTCCGCAGGCGAAATCGTTAAGCGGACGGAATAGCGCCAGCCATCGAAAATTCCCTCAAGCATTCGACGCCGAAATCGAAATCTCGCGGCAGCACCAAATGAATTCGCGCCGTCGCGAAAAACTCTCAGCTCGATTTCGCCCGCAAGAACGCCGGCGATTTCATCCGCTTCCACGCGCCGCCGAATTTCGTCCGTCAGCCGCAGATCAAAAAAGCGCGCCGCGAGAGCAAGTCCGAGATGAAGTATGCGTAGCGCACGCAGCGACTCTGTGCGGCGGATGACCCAGTCCCAATCGAGCTGCGGATGGGCTTGAACAAACTCCGCGACATCGGCAATCCAACTGATGCGTTCCCAGAAGTCCTTCGATCCATGAATGCAGAGAAGGGGTAGGCCATCTTCAGGGGCAAAGGTTTCGATTGCGTGTCCGCTAAGGGAGACGCGGACGAGGCGCTCAGCGAGCACGTCGATATCCGGCGGAAGCGGAAAGTGGCGCAGGGTGTGCTCGGTGTGAAGATCGACGACCATGCGGCGGCGCTCGTTGCGGTAGCAGTATTCGCCGGGAACGAAGGATGGAGCCTGGTCCTGGGAGAGAGTCCAGGGATGTTTCGCGCGATAGCCGAGGCTGGTGATCAGGCGGTTCGCTTTAAGCATGTCTTTCTGGCGCAGGATAAGGTCGAGATCCTCGAACTCGCGCAAGGCGAAGTCTCCGTAGGCCTGCTCGGCTAGAACGGGGCCCTTGTAGGGGATCGCCTGAAGGCCCTCGGAGCGGAAGAGATTTAGGATCGCGACAAGCTCCGCAGTGAAGGCAAGGCTGCGAACAACGGTGCCGCGCGCGAGATCTTTCAACTGCTTCAGGCGTGTGGCAGAGAGTGCGTCGCCGGCCGCAGCAGCGAGCTGCTTGGCGAGGAGAGGCGTGACGGTATGACGCGCGGCATCGCTCAGAAGCAAATCCCAATCGAGGGGACCCGCGGCCAGCGAGCGAATCTCACCCGCGATGGCGGATGGCATCCTCGTCCGCGCGCAGCAGACGAGCAGCCGTTTTTCCGGAGCAGCAGTCGCGCTCAATGAATGACCATCCCTATCGCGCAAACGACAGTAGCGACAATTTTACGATATCGTCACTACCCCCAGGCAAATTCTTCGCGGCACTGGCCCGCGAGCACCGGGGGGTTCCGCCACAATGGGCTCGCACCCGAATAGCGACCGAAGTTCGTGGCCAGCCTATTGATTTTAAGGCTTTCGAGTTGGTGTCTCTCTAGTTTGCTATAATTCGTCACCAATCCATGGACTTCGATCACCTAATCACTTTCTTGGAAATTGCCAAACAGGGCAGTTTCTCTCGCGCCGGACAGAAGTTGTACCGTTCGCAACCTGCCGTGAGCGCGCAGATCAGGCAGCTGGAGCAGGAGTACGGGCAGAAGCTTTTCGATCGAGTGGGAAAGACGGTACGCCTGACGATTGCCGGTGAAACGCTGCTCGAATATGCGGCCAGGTTGCTGACACTGCGCAATGAATCCTTACGCGCCGTGGCAGATCAATCGAGCACGCCGCACGGCACGCTGGCCATTGGCGCGAACGAGGCAACCTGCCTCTACGTGCTGCCGGATATTTTCGCGGAATACAATCGGAGCTTTCCCGGAGTGCAGATCAGCATCTACCGGAATTTCAGCCACAAGGTGCTCGAAAAAGTCGAAGACGGTACGGTGGACGTGGGCATCGTCACGCTTCCAGTGAAGTCGCCGAGCCTGAAGGTTCACCCGATCTTTCGCGACCGCTTGATGTTGATGGTCAGCCCCACAAACCCGCTGGCGGCAAATAAAAGCGTGCGCACTAAAGACATTGCCGAACAGCCGCTGATATTTCCAAAGACCGGGTTTACGCGGCAGGTGCTCGACAAACAATTTAGGCCGTTTCGTTCGCGCCTGCGGGTCACCATGGAACTGGCCAGCGTCGGAATGATCAAGCGTTTTGTGGCCGCCGGCCTCGGCGTATCGCTGATCAGCGAAGGATTCGCGCAAGACGAAGTTCGCGCCGGCCAAGTGAAACTGATTCCCATTTCGGACATGGAAATGTGGCGCGAGTTGGGCTTGGTCTACCGGCGCGACCGCACGCTTCCGCGTTCGGCGTCGGCATTCGTGGCGCTGGCACGCCAAGGCGTGAGCGGCGGGGTGAGTGAAAACGACGGTAAGCCCGCAGTGAAGCGCTGAGGTCTTCTGACAGGATGGCAAACTACGGCTGCTTGCGCAGCAGACCATACAGTTCGTTTGCAGCGTGGAATTCGGATTCAAGCTCTTTGCTAGCCAGGCGCGTTCTGATGTGATCGATAGCCTGCCCGAGGCGGTCGAGCGCACGTGAAATGTTTTCGGTGTTGGTGAGGAAGATGTCGCGCCAAACTTCGTAGGGACTTCCCGAGAGCCGCAGCATATCCTGCAAGCCGGGTCCGGCAAGGCTAAGAGGCAAGCCCGTCTCATCCGTTTCGTCTTGAACCACGTTCGCCAGCGCGACAGACAAGAGTTGTGGCAGATGCGAGACGATGCCGACGGCCCAATCATGCGCTTCCGCGTCAGACCAGACGGGCCGCGCCCCAATGGCATGGACCAGTTCCGCGAAACACCGTACTCGAGGATCTGAATCGGCCTCAGTCGCGACCAACGCGTACGGCGCATTACGAAATAGTTCCGCGTCGGCGTGCTCGATGCCAGAAACTTCCTTTCCCGCCATAGGGTGTCCGCCTAGGAATCGCGCGCCGGTGCGAAAGTGATTCCGAGCTGCGTGGCAAATTGCGGATTTTGTGCTCCCGGCATCGGTAACCAACGCATGAGGCTCGGCGGCAGCGGCGATGGCAGGGAGCATTTTGATCGACGCCCCGATCGGCAGCGCGATGTAGACAAGGTCCGCGCCGCGCACTGCACTGGAAGGATCGGAGACGGCTTCGTCGATTGCTCCCCGTTCGCGAGCTTGCCGCGCGGAGTCAGGGCGGGCGTAGCCAACCAAAGAGACACCGGGATTCTGCTTGCGCAGCGCCAGTGCGAACGAACCGCCGATCAAGCCTGTGCCTATGACAGCGACGCGGCGAAAGGGAAATGTGCCGGCCATAAATTAGGCGCGGCGGCGACTATTTCTTGCCACGCGCCGCTGCCGTTGATTCGGGTTTGAGCCAGGACATCTGCTTCCGCAGCTCGACACCGACTTTCTCGATTGGATGATTTTTGTCGCGCTCGAGAAGCTTCGTGTATTGCGGGCGGCCGGCTTGATTTTCCAGCACCCACTCCTTCGCAAACTGGCCGGATTGAATTTCGTCGAGGATCGTCTTCATGGTCTTGCGCACGTTGTCGTCGATCACACGGTTGCCGCGGGTCAGGTCGCCGTACTTGGCGGTTTCGCTCACGAACTTGTGCATTTCCGCGATGCCGCCTTCGTAGATCAGATCGACAATCAACTTCAGCTCGTGCAGGCATTCGAAATAAGCCGATTCGGGCTGATAGCCCGCGTCCACCAGAGTCTCCCATCCCGCCTGAATCAGCGCGCGCGCGCCACCGCACAAAACGGCTTGCTCACCGAAGAGATCCGTTTCCGTTTCTTCCTTGAAAGTGGTTTGAATCACGCCGGGGCGCGTGCCGCCAATGGCGTGCGCGTAGGCCAACGTGCGATCGAATGCGTGGCCCGAAGCATCTTGATGCACGGCGAGCAAGCAGGGAACGCCGCGCTCGGCCTCGTATTGCCGCCGGACCAGATTACCCGGCCCCTTGGGCGCGACCATTGTTACGTCGATATTCTTGGGCGGCGTGATTTGGCCGTAATGAATGTTGAAACCGTGCGAGAAAAGCAGCATGGCTCCCTCTTTCAGATTGGGAGCGATCTCGTTCACGTAAATCGCGGGCTGAGCCATATCGGGCGCAAGCATCACGATCACGTCCGCGCCTTCGGAAGCCTCGGATGGCGCAGCGAGTTTCCAGCCATCTTGCTCCGCTTGGGCCCAGGACGGTCCGCCGCGGCGCAGCCCCACTACGACGTTGAGCTTGCTATCGCGCAAGTTTAGCGCGTGCGCACGACCCTGGCTGCCGTATCCGACCACCGCGATGCGCTTTCCTTCCAGGGCTCGCGGATTTGCGTCTTTTTCCCAGAACATCTTGGCCATGTCTTTTTCTCCTTGGAAATTTAAATTTTCTATCCCGCGCTGGTAACCGCGCCTTCCGATGCCGATGAAACGAGCTTTGCGTACTTGGCCATCACTCCGGTGGTGTAACGCGGCGCAGGCGGCTTCCATTGCGCGCGGCGCTCTTCTATATTGGCTTCCAAATCGAGGCGCCTGGCGCGGACATCGAAAGTGACCTTGTCGCCATCGCGCACGAACGCGATCGGTCCGCCATGTGCCGCTTCCGGCGCAACGTGGGCAACCATGAGCCCGTGAGTGGCGCCGCTAAAGCGCCCGTCGGTGAGCAGCGCCACGGTGTCGCCGAGACCTTGGCCTACGAGTGCTCCCGTAACGGCCAACATTTCGCGCATTCCGGGACCACCCTTGGGCCCTTCGTAGCGAATCACTACCACATCGCCGGGCTTAATTTTCCGTTGCTGCACGGCTTCAAATGCCGCTTCCTCCGAATCGAACACGCGCGCCGGGCCAGTGTGAAGCAACCGTTCGTGGCCCGCAAGCTTTACAACACATCCATCGGGAGCAAGAGACCCGCGAAGGATGGCAAATCCGCCGTCCTTCTTTAGCGGATTTGAAATCGGGCGCAACACTTCCTGCGAAGGCGTCTCGGCGGCATTGCGAATCTCATCGAAAAGGTTGCGCCCCGACGCCGTTTTCCCATCATGTAGCAAGCCCGCCTCTTGGAGGTGTTTCCCGAGCAATCTCATGCCGCCCGCATGAAACATGTCAGGCGCCGTGAATCGGCCGCCGGGCTTGAGGTCCGCGATCACCGGAGTCTTCGCGGAAATTTGGTCGAATTCGTCAATCTTCAAGGCCACATCTGCATCGCGAGCAATGGCCAGCAGATGGAGCACCGCGTTGGTCGAGCCTCCGGTGGCAGCTACCGAAACAATCGCATTTTCGAGCGATGCGTGGGTGATGATTTGTCTTGGGCGGATGTCATCCTTCAGAAGTTGCATCACCTGTTTCCCGCAATCAAATGCAATTTGCGCTTTGCGCGGGTCCACAGCAGGCACTTCGTTCGCACCCATCGGAGAAATGCCGAGGAAAGTGATTGCGGTCGCCATAGTGTTGGCGGTGAACTGCCCGCCGCAAGCACCCGCTCCCGGGCACGCGTGATCTTCGAGTTCGCATACTTCCTTCTCGGTCATCTTGCCGGCTGCAAAGGCGCCCGGAGCTTCGAACACGTCTTGTATGGTCACGTCGTGACCGTGGAATTTCCCCGCCATGATCGATCCGCCGTAGAGGGAAAGGCCGGGCAGATTCAGCCGGGCGAGAGCCATCACCGTTCCGGGAATTGTTTTGTCGCAGCCACAAATTGCGACCACCGCATCGAAGGCGTGCGAACGCACGAAAAGTTCGATCGAATCGGCGATCACTTCGCGTGATACGAGAGAGCCCTTCATACCTTCCGTACCCATGGTGATTCCATCGGAAATCACGATGGTGTTGCATTCGATCGGTGTGCCGCCTGCGGCTCGAATGCCTTCCTTCACCTTCTCCGCCAGCGAGCGAAGATGAAAGTTGCAGGGCGTGATTTCCGACCAGGTATTTGCGACAGCCACAAGCGGCCGCGCCAGATCGGCGTCGGTTAGCCCCGTGGCCTTCAGCATCGCCCGGTTCGGCGCGCGTGCAATTCCTTTTTTTATCGCATCACTCTGCATTGCTACCTTGCCTCTTTCGCGAAACGCAACAAAAAAGCCCCGCTACCTGGCTTTCGGTGCGGGGCGCATACACCTAAGCTCGGCTTAGGAGGGTGGCCCCCACCCGATAACTACATATACGGCGAAGTTAGTCGGTAGCGTCATAGAGTAACGTCTCATCCCGGAATCGACAATCGCTTTCCTATGATCGGCGACGGCGCCTATCCATTCTGAGCCGCCAGCGTCAAAGTAACATTAGCGTCGATTCGCGCGGATGAGTCAAATTGGTATTTTTGACGGTTGGGCATAAGGCCGGTTTATGGGCTGGCGGGCAATTCGAGCGCGAAGATTGACACCCGATCGGCATCGCGTATATTGGTTTCTCGAAAGCGCCTGCCACTGATTGCGGGGGGGTCCCCACATGTCGATTGGCAACAGTCTTGCCTGCAGCGCGCTGATTTTGTGTTGCACCGCGAGCCTGTCCGCGCAGGAAATTCCGATGTCGCAGCCGCCTTTGTGGAGTGCAAAGCCGGATATGGCTACGTTCGAGAAGATGGAGAATGACCGGCTCTCCGCCGCGCAGCGCTCGGTCGATGCGATCGTGGCCGTCAAGGGTGCGAGAACGATCGAAAACACGCTGATTCCTTACGATGACGCTATCCGGCAGATCAACGCCGTCGGCTATGCGTCCAACTTGATGCAGGAAGTGCATCCCGAAGCCGCCTTCCGCGATCGCGCGACTGCCCTGTACGCGAAGGCCAGTGCCGCAGGCACTGCCTTGGCGCTGAACTGCGACGTCTATCAGGCGCTCGTCAAGCTGGATGTATCGAAGGCGGACGCCGCCACGCGCTATTATGTATCGCGGCAACTTCTCGAGTTCCGCCTCGCGGGCGTGGATAAGGACGACGCCACCCGCGAAGGGCTGAAGAAGCTCAACGATCAGCTCACCCAGGATCAGTCGATGTTCGAGCGGAATATCGCGGACGACCAGCGGATCGTTGAAGTGACGGACACCTCCGAACTGGGCGGCCTGCCCCAAGACTACATCGACCGGCACAAACCGGATGCCGACGGGAAAATCAAAATCTCGACGAACTATCCCGATCTTTTCCCCGTGATGAGTTTTGCAAAGAGCGATGCGCTGCGGCGGCAGCTTTTCGTAACCTTGCGGAACCGTGGCTACCCGAAAAACCACGACGTACTCATACACATGATGGAAGTGCGCTACGAGATCGCGACGACGCTGGGCTATCCCTCGTGGGCCGATTACAACGCGGCCGACAAGATGGCCCGCAACGCGAGCACCATCGCGGATTTCATCCGGCAGCTGCATGAAACGGTGCGCCCGTTCGAGGAGCGAGAATTCGCTGTCTTGCTTGCTGAAAAAAGGAAGACGGACCCGCAAGCGAGGAAAATCGAACCGTTCGAAAGTGAGCACTTGGCAGAACTCGTTCGCCGCTCGCAATATGATTTCAACTCCCAGGATATGCGCCCATATCTCCCGTACCCACAGGTGCGGCAGGGTATTCTGGACACCGCGGCCAAGCTTTTTCGCGTGAGTTTCCGGCAGGAGCCCAACGTACCGGCATGGGCTCCATCGGTCGAGACATGGGACGTAATCGATCACGGTCAGGCGGTCGGCAGGTTCTATCTCGACATGCACCCGCGCCCGGGCAAGTACTCCCATGACGCCACTTTCAAAGTGCTCGACGGCGTGAAGGGGAAACAAGTGCCGGAGGCGGCACTTGTTTGCAATCTCCCCGAGCCGACGGCGACCGATCCCGGCCTGATGGACTACGACGATGTGGTGACCTTCTTCCACGAGTTTGGCCATCTGATGCACCACATTCTTGGCGGCCAGCAGCGGTGGGCCGGAATCAGCGGCGTCACGACAGAGGGAGATTTTGTGGAAGCGCCGTCGCAGATGCTGGAGGAAATGATACACAGCCGTCAGGTGCTCGCCGGCTTCGCGCGAGATTACAAAACCGGCCAGCCGATTCCGGCCGATCTGGTGGCGCGGATGAACCGCGCATCGGCATTCGGCCGGGCGATAGATGTTGCCGCCCAGGACTCGTATTCGGCCATTTCTTTCGACATCTACAGGACCAAACCGCAGGACGTGAACGTCGACGCGGTCACGCTCAATGATTTGCGGGAGTATCAACTGCTCACGCCGCTTCCCGAGACGCACATGTACGCGTCTTTCGATCACCTAGCGGGATACTCGTCGGCGTACTACACGTACATGTGGGACAAGGTGATCGCGGAAGATTTCTTCGCGCGGTTCGATCCGAAAAATCCGCTGGCCGGAGAGACTCCCATGCGATATCGCCGCACTGTGCTCGAGCCCGGTGGCTCGATGCCGGCGGCCGGTCTCGTGAAGGATTTTCTTGGCAGGCCGCAGAATATGGATGCGTTCCGGCGCTGGCTCGGCCGGGAGTTCGAAACCGTGGCTCCGCAGGGAGGGCGCTAGCGCGGCGACGCAACGCGGGGAGGGGTAATGGGCTAATTACGTGTTGCGGTTTCACTGAGTCGACTCCTCAAGTTTCTCTCCAGGCCATACATCGCCTGCTTTCTTCTTCTTTTTGAATACGTTGATTGAAAACTGAAGCGCCCGAATCTTTCTCCTGGCGTCGGCGATAGCTTCGTCCCACTTCGTTTTTCCTCTTGACAGAGTTGTAGTCATTGTCTATGCTCCTGTCTGCATATGAACACCACCGACTACGAAGCCGCTATTAGGAACACGCTGGAGCGATTGGCTGCTATCGGCAAAGAGACAGGGCGGCTGGAAGTGGAAGCCGCAAAACTCAGACAGTACTTTTCTGCCACACTGAATATGCTGCCTGATGAGCAGCGGTCCGAATACCTCGCAGCATTTCGAGAGATCGGTGAGCGGGCGGCTGCAAGCGAAACAAGCCTCAAGAGGGCAATCTACCACGTTCTTCTCGATGCTTACCCGAAGTATCTGACGGTAACTATCGTCCGAGATCGGCTTCTCACGAACGGATTCGATTTCGCCGATTACAAGAGCAATCCGCTTGCGTCTGTGTCCACAACGCTGCGTAGGGCGAAGGCTGCGGAAATCGAGTCCACTCAAATAGAAGGTGTGACGGCGTACCGACTGCCCGATTCCTATGTGCGTAAGATTCGCAGACTGGCAGACAAAGTGAAGTAGAGACAAAAACTCCCCGTCCCTAGCTTGAACTAAGGACGGGGCAGAATCCAAACGCGGACGAAGCCCGCATCTAGACCCGAGATCGTGATTGTCGGGCTTCTCCCGCAGAAAAACAAGGGAGAAACCGACATGACCTGCATCCGCTGCAAACACTCCGAAACAAAGCGATTCGGATTCTACGGACGCCTGAGAATCCAGCGTTTCCGTTGCCCCTCTTGTAAAGCCACGTTTTCCGAACCGCGTAACAGACCGCTCGGACGGCACTACATTTCGACGGAAAAGGCCGCGCAGATCGTCACACTTTTGCTCGAAGGCATGAGTGTGCGAGGCATTTCCCGTACCACTGGCGTTCACAAAACCACGATTCTTTCCCTGCTCCTCACGGTCGGGAAGAAAGCGCGAAGTCTTTTCGATGCTCGCGTGCGGAATATTCACCCGCGATTCGTTCAAGCGGACGAACTCTGGACTTTTGTCCATACCAAGGAAGCCCACTTGCACGGCGAAGTTCCGAAGGAATGGGGCGACCAGTACATCTGGATGGCAATCGACAGCGAAACAAAAATGGTCCTGTCGTATCTGGTCGCAAAGCGGGAAGGTGCCAGCGCGTATGACTTCATTAAGGATTTGAGCGGGCGCGTCACCGGAAGATTCCAGATCACAACGGACGGGCTTCGCAGCTATGTTCCGGCCATCGAAGAATACTTCGGCGCTGGCGTAGATTTTGCACAATTGCTCAAGCTGTACGGAACGCGAGACGGCGAAGGCCCGGAGTGGTATAACCCCTCCAAAGTAACGGCGACCATCCCAATTAGCATCAGCGGCAATCCGAAACTGGAAAGAATCAGCACATCCCATGTTGAGCGGGCCAATTTGTCCGTCCGGACGCACCTTCGCCGTTTTACGAGATTGAGTCTCGGTTTCAGCAAAACGCTCGAACATTTGACCGCTGCAATTCACCTGTATATGGCCTTTTTCAACTTCTGCCGCGTGCACCAAACACTCCGCGTTACGCCCGCCATGCAAGCGGGAATCGCCGATCACGTTTGGACCATTCAGGAGCTTCTAACATGGCCCGGATAACGAAGTGGCTGGCGAGGCTTATTCGCCCGCCACCACTAGCTTGCGTACTCCGGCTTGGAATCCTTCACGGATATTGCGAATACGTTCATCGTTTTCTTGGTATCGCTCCCACCTTACCGTGCCCGCTTTTAGCACCATCAAATCGAAACCAAAACCCACTTCTGAGCCGCGCTCGCTCGCCGCATAGTCCAATGTCAACAATGCAAGACTTTTTAGACGTTCAACGGAAACGCGCTCCCAAAAGTGCTGCGTCAAAAAGCGGGACGTCGCTGTGACGCCAGTGCATATCCTGTCCTCTATTTTGGAGGTGGCACCCACTCGGTTATCTCGATTCAGTAAAACTAAGTCTGGAACATCCTTGCGAACTACGAGTACTTCATCCCCCGTAGAATTTCCTGGGACTGATTCGGCGATCTTTTTGAGCGATTCACACCATACCGGATACGTCTGCATTGGCTCCCCGCGATTGATAATCGCTTGTGCAATGGTTTGGGCTTGTGGTCCTCCCGCAGCGGCGCAAATCACGGATTCATCTTGCTTAGTAATAAATTTCGTTCCCGCAGTGAATTGCCAATCACTGCGCCGTGCTGACTGCCCGCTTTTTATGGCTGCGCGACGGTCACTGCCGATGAGCACGCCATCCGTGCCTACAAGGGCTACTTGGAAGGTCATCAAGATGTCCTCCTCACCCAAACAGTCTAGCGGGAGTGGGTCGAGGAGGGAACGTAGGGCCACGGCAGGGTTTACAACCTTTCTCTCAGCAACACGGCATTAGTCCAGTACCCGGGGAGGGAATCGGCTTGACGCGTCCCGGCACGTTTTGTAGACTCGTCCTTCGGTTCTATGAGTCAGCAGAGTCGAAAGGACGTTTGAGCGCGCGCGATGCAAGCGTATTTTAGCTATTTCGCCTTTACGTACCGCTTCCTCTTTTGGCGGAAGCGGGCCGGCGAAATGCGCGCGGGGGAACTGAACAGCTAAAAGCCGCACAAAGTTTCGAGAACCGGGCCGCGACTCCAAAAGGGGACGCGGCCTTTTTTGTTGGCGAAAGACTTTCGAGGCCGAAGTTACACAGGGACACATCGCCATTTGTTGGTATGGCGCGCGATAACATGAGCTGGTCCAACTTTGGATTTGAGGAGAAACACGATGACGGAACGGGCGCGAATCATAGACTGGCGAAGCAAAATCGATGCAATTGATACCGCGATGCTGCACCTCTTGAATCTGCGAACGGAGCTAGCGCTCGAAGTAGGACGCTTGAAAGCGGACGAAGGCGTGGCCCTGCGCGTTCCCGCCCGCGAACAGGAGATTCTATCCCGCATGAAAAGCTTGAACCCGGGGCCGCTCGCAAACGACTCAGTCGCCACAATTTACGAGGTGATCCTGCGCGAATCGATTCAAACGCAGCAGCGACACGGCTACGGTGGGGCGGCCGACGAGAAGAGAAACAGGAGGCCGCTCGCGAACCATCGCAACACGTCGCGACGATAAGAAAATGCGAGTCGAGAAAAACGCGCGAGTGGCATTTCAGGGAGAGCGCGGCGCCTTCAGTGAAGAGGCAGCCGTGAAACTTCTTGGCGAAAATATTTTGCTTGTGCCGCGCCCGACATTCGAAGCCGCTTTTCGCGCCATCGACGACGCCGCCGCGGATTACATTCTCGCGCCCATTGAAAACAGCCTAGCGGGTTCGGTCCACCGGTCGTTCGACCTGCTCGTGGATAGCCGCCTGAATATTTTGGCGGAAGTGATCATTCCCATCGTGCACACCTTGATTGTTGCGCCTGGCGGCTCGTTCGACGATCTCGCGATTGTGGAATCGCATCCGGTCGCGCTGGCTCAGTGCGAACAGTTTTTCGGCGTGCATCCGCGGCTGAAACGAATCGCCACGGAAGACACCGCCGGTAGCGTGCGAGAGATCGTACGCGCCGGTGATCGTTCGCGCGGGGCAATCGCGGGCCGCCGCGCCGCGGAAATTTACGGCGGCGTGATTCTTCAAGACCATCTCGAGGACAACCGCGAAAACTACACGCGCTTCCTGCTGCTATCGCCTTCATCGGTGGAACCGGAGAACTCCGATAAGCTCTCCCTGGTGTTCCAGCTCGATCACCGGCCTCGCGCCCTTTATCACGCTCTTGAGCCCTTCGCGCGGCGAAATTTGAATCTCATGAAGATCGAAAGCCGGCCGGTGCATGGAAGCCCCTGGCAATACCGCTTTTATTTGGACCTGCAAGCGTCAAGGCGCGATCCGGAAGTGGCTGCGGCGCTGCGCGAACTGGAAAAACTGGTCGTTGAGCTGCGGATTCTCGGGTCGTATGTGTCCGCAACGCGATCGGAGAGCGACAAATCTCAGCCATCTGCGAGGACTTGAAAATGATTTTCAACATGCTGGGCGAGGCAAGCGAACAACAGATCAACCATATCGTCGATCGGATCAAAGAATGCGGATTCGAAGCGCACTTGATCCGCGGCAAGGAGCGCACGGTGATCGGAGTTGTGGGAAACAGCGACCGGAAGCGGGAAGAGCTTCTCGCTTTGAGTTCGGCACCGGGAGTCGAGGAGATCGTTCGAATTTCGCATCCATTCAAACTGGCTGCGCGCAGCTGCCGCCCGGAAGGCTCGCAGCTCGATCTCGGCAAGGGGGTCACGATCGGGGGCAGTGCTGTTGTAGTCGCCGCAGGGCCATGCGCCGTCGAATCGTCGGATCAGATTGCCGACATCGCGGCCCGCGTTGCGAAATCGGGAGCCAAACTTTTGCGTGGAGGCGCGTTCAAGCCGCGCTCGTCGCCCTATAGCTTCCAGGGACTGGGCGAGGAAGGCCTGAAGCTAATGCGCGATGCGGCGGACAAGAACGATCTGCTGGTCATCAGCGAGGTGATGGACCCATCGCAGATCCAAATCATGCTGCCTTATGTGGACGTGCTTCAGGTAGGCGCGCGCAACATGCAGAATTATCATCTGCTGCGCGGTCTTGGCGAAGTCGATAAGCCGGTACTGCTGAAGCGCGCGATGTCTGGAACGCTCGAAGAGCTGCTGCTGAGCGCTGAATACATCATGGCCGGCGGGAACTACAAAGTGATTCTCTGCGAGCGCGGCATCCGAACCTTCGAGACGGCGCTGCGCAACACGCTCGATATCGCGGCCGTGCCGGTGCTGAAGGGTCTCTCGCATCTTCCGGTAGTGGTTGATCCTTCGCACGGAACAGGGAAGCGCGACAAAGTGGCGCCCATGGCTCGCGCGGCTGTCGCGGCGGGCGCGGATGGATTGCTGATTGAGGTGCATCCCGATCCGGAGCGCGCGCTTTCCGATGGAGTGCAATCGCTCTACCCCGATCAGTTCGCGCAATTAATGAAGGAAATCCGAGCGATTGCTTCGGCAGTGGAAAGAAAAATCGCGTGATTGCATCGGTTAGGAGATTCTAGCCCTGCGTTATGGATTCGCAGCAGCGAAGCCGTGCTTCTGAAAAATAGCGCGCGCCTGAACGCCTAAGAGAAAATCTTCGAATGCGCGTGCCGCTGCGGGTTCCTTGGTGGTCTTGATCACGGCGACAGGATAGATCGCGGGTGCATGCGATGATGCAGGAGCCGTGGCAGCCACTTCAACTTTTGAAGATGAAGCAGCGTCGGTGGAATAAACGATGCCTGCTTCCACGTCTCCCGTTTCGACGTATGTCAACACCTGCCGCACGTCCTTGGCAAGCAGAGCTTTGGGCCTCACCGCGCTGTAAACTCCAAAGTAAGTGAGCACTTCTTTCGCGTACTCCCCCGCTGGAACCGTCGCAGGCTCGCCCAGCGCGATCGGCTTCACATCAGGCCGCGCTAAATCTTGAAACGAGGAGATGTGCGACGGCGAGTCCTTCGGAACGATTAACACAATTTCATTTCGAAGCAAATTCCTGCGCGTTCCTTCTAGCAAAAGCCCTTTCGCCTGGAGGTCATCCATCTGCTTCGGCGAAGCGGAAATATAAATGTCCACCGGCGCTCCCTGTTCGATCTGAAGTTGAAGAGTACCGGAAGCGCCATAATTGCTTGCGATGATGACGCCTGGATTTGTGGCGGCATAGTCACGCTCCACTTCGTCCAGAACGCCCTTCATGCTGATCGCCGCCGAAACGGTCAGATTTCTGTTCCGCGGACCTTGCTTGCGTGCAAAATGGCATCCGCAAAAGAAAATAAGCGTCGCAACGACGCATACGATGCGGCTAGGTATTCGGCTGCGCACGGTCCGATTTAACGCGGTTCAACACGGAGTGTCAACATGGTCCTACGCGATTGTCGTGTTGCAGCAAAGTTGAAAGCGGAGGCCACACGAAGAGCCTACGTGCGAACGATCATCACCTCGGTGGATTTGATCAAAGCCGCAGCCTTGTCTCCCACCTTCAGCCGCATTTCCTTTACCGCATCCGCCGTAATTATCGAGGTGATCCTCTGCCCGCCAATCGAAAGGCTCACCTGCGCGATCAGCCCGTCGATCTTGATCTCGGTGACGCGCCCAGCCAATTGATTTCGGCCGCTGATGTGGCGAAAGTTCGGTCGGCGCTCCTGGATGGGCAGGCGTTCCGATTGCAGGTGTAGGAATTTATCCAACTCGGATTCGGGAACGCGGTGATGGCCTCCGGCGGTCCTGATCGTGCGCAGCTTTTTCTTGTAAATCCACTGCTTGACGGTCGGATAGCTGATGCCCAACACCTTGGCCGCGTCGCGGGGAGTCAAAAGTTTAGGAGATAGCATAGCGTTTCGGCAGCAGCCCAATGGTTCTAGCGTACTTGGACTGCGGCGTCAACTGGCGCCGCGCCCGCCCATCCGTAAATCGCCGCTATGAGTGAACAACAGTTCGGCTTTCCGCCGCTTGCTCCTTTTTGCTGATATCGCAGAGCATGTCCGAATGGATGTTCAGGCCAATGTTGGTCATGTTGTACACGTGCTCGGTGGCAACCAGCCAGACGATCTCGCAGATCTCGCGTTCGGAATAGTAGCGCGCCATGCGAGCAAAAGTGTCCGGATTCACACTTTTATTCTTGGTCGCTCTGTCACATAGTCGAGTGCCGCGCGTTCCGCATCGCTAAAGAGAGGGCTCGTCCGGTATTGTTCCAGCGCGTCGAACTTCGCTTGATTCATTGAAGCCTTGATTGTGAATGCCCGGCCCATGTCTATACAAAAAAGACAGACGTTGATACGCGCTACATGTTCGCGAATGAGCAGAACGGTCTCAGGCGGCAGCGAGAGCTTTTTGTCGAGTCTGCCAATCTTCGTATAGAAAAGACCGAATGCCGGCGGTAGCCGCGAGGAGTGCACCTTCAGCGGTGTTAACACTTTGCCGAATTGCCGCCGCGTAAAGTAATACGTCACCTTCATCATCAGTCCGTTGGGCTTTTCGATTGACGGAAGAAATGTGTCCATTTTCACGCCCTCCTTTCCCCACTGATATTTGATTTTGGCGCGGACACAGTTGATGCATTTGTTTTGAGCGTCACATGCGGCTCTCCGCGTACCAGGAATGGCAACCTTGAAGTCGTATGGACACTGGCGCTTCCGGCGTCCCCGCTCCTGGGCCGCGCGCTATCTTGACTGCGGAATCCTCAGGGGATAGCATGCGCCCATACTGCGGACCCTACTATCCTAGAAGCATCGATGGTCATTATTTGGGCCTACTTAGGTAACCGAATCCTCAGAGGCAAATGGCGCCTTAGCTCAGGAGGCACACTATGGCCAAGATCGCAGCGTTTCTGTACGGGCTTATCGCGTACCTGATTTTCTTCGTCACGTTTCTCTATGCGATTGGTTTTGTCGGCAATTTCTTCGTTCCGAAATCCATCGACTCCGGCACCGCGGGCTTTTCCGCAGCAGCTCTGATAATCGACGCGCTCTTACTGAGCCTCTTCGCTATCCAGCATAGTGTGATGGCGCGTCCGTGGTTCAAGCGAGGGTGGACGAAGGTTATTCCTCATCCCATTGAACGAAGCACGTACGTCCTGCTCGCCAGCCTTTGCCTCGACTTGCTCTATTGGCAGTGGCGCCCTATGACAGAAACTGTGTGGAGCGTCGAGAACGCCGCTGGTCGGTGGATACTCCTCGGCCTTTTCGGTATTGGCTGGCTCACCGTTCTGGCCAGCACGATGCTGGTCAGTCACGCGGACCTTTTTGGCTTGCGGCAGATCGGTTTCTACACGCGCGGTAAGCCATATGAGCCTATTGGCTTCAAAACACCCTCGCTCTACAAGGGCGTTCGCCACCCGCTTTACCTGGGATTTCTCGTCGCCTTCTGGGCCACGCCCAAAATGAGTTACGGCCACCTGTTATTCTCCGTGGCGACAACCTGCTACATCCTCTTAGCCATTCAGTTTGAGGAGCATGATCTGATTTCTTACTTCGGGGATGCCTACAGGCAATACCGATTGCGGACCCCGATGCTTCTTCCGTTTACGAAGCGCGCAAAATAACCCTGACGATCTTGCGGTGGAAATTGTCGCATCCAAGGGCGCTAGGGGTTTCTAGACCTACTCCCCTTTTCCAAATCGCCTCCGGCGTGAATGGTCTGGAGCACCTTTTCCTCGGTAATCCCAGCGCCAACCAGCAAGCGCGTGGCTTCACAGGGTTCCTTAAAGGCAGCAGCAAGGAGATCCAGCGTCTCGACGTTGCTTTGCTGAAGCTCCCGCCGCAGATCGTCCGCCGCATGGAATACCCGGTCGAATTCAGGCGAGGTGAGGATGGGGGTATTATCCGGAACGCTGGCGGACTTCGGGAGGGCGTCGTTCAATTTGGCCAATAGGCCGGCGGCGACTCCTGCCGAAAAGAACGCGTCTCGCTTTATCCCGCCACCTGGCCGCAACATCAGTGTTAGTGGCTTCGGCTCCATTTCTCTGTACTTTCTCACGGCCGGGTCTTGTTCATCCACGTCCATGGAATTCGGCTCTTGGTCCTCGATAATTAGCCCGGCGACTAGGCTATTCACATCGATTGAATTTGCGCCACGCTTTCCTGCTTCGCGACGCGCTTCTAATACCACCCTGCCCAACCGTCTCGATAAACTTTTAAGCATATGATGGGCATCCCCAACGGAGTGCAGTTGGTGCCGTTCTGGAAGCGCTCAAAATAACCGCGACGATCTTGCAGCAGAAACAGTGCATCCGAGTGGGCTAGGGGGTTCGGGATGAGCTCCCGCTCTCCAAATCACCGCCAGCCCGAATCGTCTGTAGTACCTTCTCCTCGGTGATCCCGGCCTCTTGTAACATCTTGGTGGCTCCGCAGGGTTCCCGTAAAGCAGCGGCAAGTAGATCTAGCGGGACAACAGCCTGGTACATGCCAATCGGGCGGTTCGGCGTGCCAACATTTACCTGGACCTCGCTCTGATGAAATTGACTCGGTAGATCTTTTGCCACATCCATTACGCGATCATATGCAGCCGACGTATGCATTTCTGTGCCATGGGGAAGGCTTTTAGATCGGGGAAGAACTTCATTCATCTTAACCAATACATCGATGGCGACTTTAGGGGAAAAGAATGGCTTATGTGCGCTCACTGACGGAACCGCTCCCGGGAGAAACAACGCTCCGGGCGGCGATTCAAAAAGTCCCGGCGCGTCGGGCTCTTGGTCCTCGATGACCAAAGCGACCACCAGATCATTAACGTCGATGGTATCCGCACCGCGCTGCTGGGCTTCGCGAAGCGCCACAAGCACCACGTGTCCCGCTCGTTCTGAAAGGTTCGCGAATGGGCTGTTGGATACTTGCCTCCCGGATACCGAAGGCCCGAGCGCCAGGATAGTGGCGAGTACGAGTATGGGTTTCATAGATTCTCCTTTTCGCTCGCCCGAAACAATCTCGTCAGAACGGGTAGAAGAAGAGCGCAAACACCCCGACTGGATGCGTGCCTATGTCGATCTGTTGCCCCACCTCAGGGATTCGCTGGCGGATCACTCGCAAGGATCTCATCCAAATCGGCCCGGAAGAGTTCGTAAGGCATAGCCCCGACGATCCGCTTCTCGATGCGCACGGTATTGCCCCCGTTTTCGAGTGTTCCTATGATGAATGAAGGTGTTCCGCTGAATCCCAGCTTATCGGCCTGAGAAACACTCGCTTGAATCTCGTCGGTGAATTTTTGGCTTGTTAAACAGTTGGCGAATTTTGTCGCGTCTAGGCCAAGCGATTCGGCTAGCTCAGATAGGTGCCCCTCGACAAGATTCATCTGGTTCGCGAAAAGGGCGTCGTGCATCTCCCAGTATTTTCCTTGATCCCCGGCGCAGCGGGAGGCACGAGCCGCCAACATTGCGTGCGGATGGTGCGGTGGGAAATCCCGATACACAAACTTGACCTTGCCGGTCTGCACGTAGTCCTTGAGGACTCCGGGCAGAGTGTCCCGCTCGAACTGGCCACAGAACGGACACTCGTAATCGGCGTCATTCTCCGCGGCAATCAGAGAAATAAAGTCGTAATCCAAGTCCGTGACCCAAAAATGAAGCTGACGCGATCTAGAACGGCTTCGCGGGGCGGCAATTGGGGCTTCGCGCTGGGGCGAGGGCACGGAACCTCCTCGAATTGAGAAGGAAACTTCGCATTTCGTACCACACCTGTCAAGATAATACGTGCTTAGTAAACTAAGCATACCAGACCCGGAATCGCTCTGGGGTCCGCAAGCATGGACGAAGGCAAAATCAAGGACGTGTTCTCGTTCAGAATGATTAGTGACACTCGGTAGAGTGTCGCCATGCAAATACGAAGAGGGAAGGTGCCCAGAGCGCGCGAGCTTTCGCGTTTTGGGTGCGAGCTGAGCCGGGTTGGTCAGCTCCGGTTGGCCTGGATGAGTCATTATCTGCGTCATGGCCGCAATGCGGCTTTTACCTGCCGCCACTTTGGGATCAGCCGGCAGACGTTCTATCGCTGGTGGCGGCGCTACGATCCTCATAACCTCTCCACGCTGGAGGATCGTTCGCATCGCCCGCATCGGCATCGCCAGCCGACCTGGACACCCTCGCAGAGCGAAGCCGTTCTCGCTCTGCGACGCGAGTATCCCCGCTGGGGGAAGGACAAACTGGTCGTGCTGCTGGGCCGCAAACACGTTCGGCTTTCCACGTCCATGGTGGGCCGGATCCTGAACGACCTGAAGCGCCGCAGCGTGTTGGTGGAAGCTGGGGCGAAAGGAGCGATCCGGCGGCGCCGCAAAATGCGCAGCCGTCCCTGGGCCCGGCGAAAACCCCATTTTTGGCCTATTCGAAGGCCGGGTGATCTGGTGCAGGTCGACACCAAAGAGGTGCGACCGGCGCGCGGCGTGGTACTGAAACACTTCTCGGCCCGCGACATGGTCTCTCGTTGGGATGTGCTGGAAGTGCACGAACGCGCCACTTCGCTGGCCGCGGCTCGCTTCCTGGACACGCTGGTCGATCGCATGCCTTTCCCCATCGCCGCCCTGCAGGTGGATGGCGGCAGCGAATTCGCTGCCGAATTCGAAATCGCTTGCCAGCAACGAAACCTGCCGCTCTTCGTCCTCCCACCGCGCTCGCCCAAGCTTAACGGGCAGGTCGAACGCTCCCATCGCACGCACCACGAGGAGTTCTATCAAGTGATCCCTGATCGCTGGAACGTCACGCAACTCAGTCCCCAGCTCCGTCGCTGGGAACACATCTACAACACCGTCCGCCCCCACCAGGCGCTCCACTACCTCACTCCGCTCGAATTCCTCGAGCGCTGGAAGTCTCACAAACAGAAAGCCGAGTGTCACTAATCATGTGGACGAGTACAGGACATTGACACGTAGGCCTCTTTATACTAGACTGATTTGGTACTGTTATGAACTTCGTGGCCACCAAAACCTGTTGCGCCTGTTGTTGTAGCATCGCGCTGATGTGCGCGTATGCGGGGGCGCTGGGTTCCTGAGCTAAGTTCGCAACAAGACAAGGCTTGAGTTCCACCCGCCCTCGGGAAATCCCCGGGAGGCGGGTTTTTTTTATGGTCGGTCGCGAGTTCCTGTTGCATCTGTATAAGGAGCAAAAGAAGCAGATGGGGTTACCAAGCCAACTCGACCATCTGAAAATGCTCGAAGCCGAGAGCATTTTCATCCTGCGCGAAGCCGCAGCCGAATTCGCGCACCCGGTAATGCTCTATTCGATCGGCAAGGATTCGTCGGTAATGTTGCGCCTGGCGCAAAAGGCCTTTTATCCGGGGAAGATTCCGTTCCCGCTTCTGCATATCGACACCAGCTACAAGTTCCCGGAAATGATCGAATTTCGCGATTGGTACGCCAAGCATGTGGGCGCTCAGCTGATCGTGCACAAGAATCAAAAGGCTCTCGACGACGGCGCAAACCCCTACACCCTGGGCACGCAGAAGTGCTGCGGCTTTCTGAAAACGCGCTCGCTTTTGGACGGGCTTGCCGAGGGCGGATTCGACGCTGCCTTCGGAGGAGCGCGCCGCGACGAGGAAAAGTCACGCGCCAAAGAGCGCGTCTATTCGTTCCGCGATTCGCTCGGCCAGTGGGATCCGAAAAACCAGCGCCCCGAGCTTTGGAGTCTCTACAATAGCCGCCACCACAAGGGTGAGAGCATCCGCGTTTTCCCCCTTTCGAATTGGACCGAGCTGGACGTTTGGCTGTACATCCACTCGGAGAAAATTCCCATCGTTCCCCTCTACTTCGCCAAGGAAAGGGAAGCGGTAGTGCGCGGAGGGTCCATTCTGCTTTTGCAAACGGGCGTGCACCTGCTGCCGGGAGAAAAAGCGCAGATGGTGAAATGCCGGATGCGTTCGCTGGGATGCGTGCCTTGCACCGGTGCGATTCGCTCGGATGCGGATACTGTTCCCCAGATCATCGAGGAGATGATTTCGTTCCGCCGTTCCGAACGCGAGAATCGCGTGATCGATCATGACGAGGAAGGCTCGATGGAGATCAAGAAGCGCGAGGGGTATTTTTAGTGTCCACCGTAACTCCAGAACCGGCTGAGGCGTCGTCCACCACTCAGGTGCCTACGGCGGAAGTCGCCGCGCGCGAGGAGCCGTCGACGGTCGCCGCCGGATTGCTGCGATTTTCCACGGCCGGCAGCGTCGACGACGGCAAGTCCACTTTGATCGGGCGCCTGCTGTACGACAGCAAATCCGTCCTCGAAGATCAGCTCGCCTCCGTGCAGAAGAGCAAGGTCAACCGTTCGAGCGGCCCCATTGATTTTTCGTTGCTCACGGATGGTCTCCGCGCCGAGCGCGAGCAGGGAATCACCATCGACGTCGCCTACCGGTATTTTTCCACTCCACGCCGTAAATTCATCATCGCGGATACTCCCGGCCACGAGCAGTACACGCGAAATATGGCCACGGGCGCTTCAACCGCTGAGGCCGCCGTCGTCCTGATGGATGCAACCAAAGGAGTTTTGCGCCAGTCGCGCCGCCACGCGTATATCGCGCATCTCCTCGGAGTGCGGCACATCGTAGCCGCCGTAAACAAAATGGATTTGGTAGGCTTTTCACAGGAAGTATTTGACCGCATCTCCGCCGAGTTTCGCGAGTTTGCCGATCAGCTGGGAATTAAAAATGTCTACGCGGTGCCGGTAAGCGCGCTCGAAGGCGACAACGTTGTGCGCCGCAGCAAGCGTATGCCCTGGTTTGAGGCTCCCGCGTTACTCGAACATCTTGAGTCGCTGCCCGCCGGCGCGGACCCGTCTTCAGGACCGTTGCGATTTCCCGTGCAATACGTAATTCGCCCGGATGCGAGTTTCCGCGGCTTCGCGGGCCAGGTCGTCTCCGGAGAAATCCGGCCCGGTGCAAGCATCATGGCGCTGCCTTCGGGCGTGAAGACGCGCGTGCAAGCCATCGTAGCTTTTGAAGAAGAACTGGAATCCGCTGGGCCGGGAAGTGCGGTCACGGTCACGCTGCAAGATGAAATCGATATCAGCCGCGGCGATATGCTGGTTGCGGAAGATCAGCGCCCCGCCGCCGGCACGGAATTTCAAGCCACGCTCGTGTGGATGCACTCGGAGCCGCTCGATCCCCACAAGATTTACGTGCTGAAGCACACGACCAAGACCGTCCGCGCCCGTGTGAATCAGATTCGTTACCGCGTGGATATCAATACACTCCAACACGCGCCGGCAACGAAACTTGAGCTAAACGAAATCGGCGCGGTGGATGTGAAAACCACGCTGCCGCTTTTCTTCGATCCCTATCAGGCGAATCGCACCACGGGCAGCTTCATTTTGATCGACCCGCTGCACAACGCCACCGTCGCTGCGGGAATCATCGAGCGCGCGATTGAAACGGGATCGCGCGCCACCGCCGCGCATCGAAAGCACAGCACCAAGGAAGAACGCATCCTGCGCTTCGGCCATCCGTCGGCCGCTGTCTGGCTAAAGGGACGCCCCCACGTAGCCGAGCTCGTCGAACGCCAGCTATTTGACGAAGGCTGGCAGGTCCAGATCGCCGGACCCACCGATTTTCTTTCGCACGAACTTGTCACCGTGGCCAAGGCATTTCGCCTCTCCGGCTACATCACTGTGTTTTGTCCGCTCGACGATGGCACCGACCAGAAGCAAGTCGTTCGCGCAATCTTCGGTCCCGAATCATTTTTCGCCGTGCGGATTACCGACGACACCGATGAGGAAGCAGTCGACCGAATCATGAAAGTTCTGCGAAAATGGCGCTCCACCTATTCCGATACGCACAAGGACAAGCCATGAGCCAGCCGCCCATCCTCGCCGAAGAGTTCGAAACGCTTTCCGCCGAAGCTGCCATCGACCGTCTACTGGCCGAAAACAGCGCCACGGCGAAAAACGGCTCCGTCTGCCTCACCTGCAGCTTTCAGGCCGAAGACATGATCGTGCTCGATCTGCTGCGCCGCCGTCTGCCTGATATTCCCGTGCTCTTCCTCGACACCGGCTATCACTTCGCGGAAACCTACGCGTATCGCGATCGCATGGCCAAGCAATGGAATTTGAACGTGCGAAATCTCGCAGCGAAGCAGTCCGTGCCCGATCAGGAATCTCAATTCGGCATCTTGAATCGCACCGATCCAACCCGCTGCTGCCACCTCCGAAAAGTCGAACCTCTTTTCAGCGCGCTCGAGGAATTCGACCTCTGGTTCACGGGCCTGCGTCGAGAGCAATCGCCCACGCGCCAAAATCTAAAAGTTATCGAACACCACGAGCTCCCATCCGGCAAAGTGCTCCTGAAAGCAAGCCCCCTAGCCGCTTGGACGTGGGGCCAAATCTGGAAATATACCGCGGAGAATAAAATCGATTATCTCCCGCTTTACGATTCCGGCTACCGAAGCATCGGCTGCGAACCGTGCACCGCGATTCCGGCCGAAGGCGCCGATCCACGCTCAGGCCGATGGGGCGGCGCCAAACTCGAATGCGGGATCCACACCGAGTCCAAGCGCTCCGTGTGATGCACATCCTGATCGGTTTTCTGATCGCGCTTGCGGTCGGTCTTACAGGGATTGGTGGCGGCAGTTTCACAGTGCCTGCGCTCGTTCTGATCGCCGGTCTCTCCGCGGAAACCGCGGTGGGGACCGCCTTCGTGTTTGCCGGCGTGCTGCGCCTGATTGCCGCGCCATTCTATCTCGCTGGCCGTCAAATCCACGGTCGCTACTTGTGGCTGCTGTCTCTGGGCGCAGTTCCTGGTCTTCTGCTCGGCACTTACATTCTGCGCATTCTCAGTAGCAACGCGAATAGTCCTGTGGTCGTGATTCTTCTCGGTGTGCTGCTCACCGCTTCCTCCAGCATCACTTTTGTTCCCCGAGCCCAGAATCGCAATTTCGCCAAAAAGAATTCGCGCTGGCTGCCTTGGCTGGCATTGCCCATCGGAGTCGAAGCGGGATTTTCCTCGGCCGGCGCGGGCGCGTTGGGCACCGTGCTCCTGCTGAATTATTCTGAAATGACTCCTCCGGAGGTGGTCGGCACGGATATTTTGTTCGGCCTCGTGCTCGCCGTGATCGGCAGCGCGTTCCATTGGAAGTTTGGCTCTATCAACGGTCGCACGCTCACGCAACTTCTCGAGGGCGGAATTCCGGGCGTCATCATTGGATGCTCGTCGGCGCGCCATCTGCCTGCTCGAAAATTGAAGCTTGTGATCGCCCTGATCGCAATGTTTGCCGGATTGCAACTGGTGTGGACCGGTTCGCGGACACTGATGTTAAAGCACTCACGAAACGGTGCCGGTCTTCAGCCTGGTGGTAGTAAACATGCCGGCGCAATCCGGTGGGGACACGAGCAGGCCGTTTCCTTCAAAAGTTAAGAACAATCTTTTAGCTTCAGACGTGCAGAGGATTGCCGGGGATTCTCCGTCAATAGCCGCCTTTTGATCCCCCAGAGCGCGAAACCGTGCGCTGCATTTCGCGTGCGCTCTTCAGGTGCTTTTGCAGCGTCGGTAAAGTCTGCGTGGCGAAATCCTTGATGGGTTGATTTTGTCCGCCCCTCTCCTCCTGCTGGAATTCGTCTATATCTTTTCGATGATTGCTTACCATTTCTTTCGCGTAAGCGCGGTCAAACGCTTCGCCCGAAAGCTTCGAGAGCTTGTTATAGACTCCCTGATCGTGCTTGTTCACTTCGTCTGGCAGCTTAAGGTTCTGCTGAGCTGCGATGCTTTTTAATTGCTCTCCAGCCTCAGTGTGGTCATTGACCATCATCTTTCCGAAATCTTTCACCGCGTCGTTTGAACCTTTTTCTCGGGCGAGTTGGCCCAGTTTTACTTCTGCGGCTCCGCCCTCAGCGGCTTGTTTGGCAAAATCCGCATCACTCATCGGGTTTATCGTCGGAGTTGGCATATCAGGCTGGCCTGGCTCGCCTGTGGTCGGGGACTGCGTTTGTGGATACTGCGGGCGATTCATGTTTCCTTGGCCGAACACCGTTCCCGCGAAAAGCAGCGAGAGGCCGCTTGCCCCAATCGCAAAGCTAATCACTCCAATCATCCGAAAGACGCGCGTGCTTATTCTCATAATCGTCATAATAATGTCTATGTCCGCCGCCCCGATTTCTTTGGAACTCTTAGACGACGTCGTCGTTTCCTAGCCAAGCAGTAATCCCGCCACGAGCAGCGAGACCCCAGCAATGGCGGCCATGAAAGTGAGTTTTCGCACTGTCTCGATTTTCATGCTACTGGCTGCCTCCGGAACCTCGAAGCTAAGAGGGCTGATAGCCCCCCGCAATCAAGTGAAGGCTGTAGAATTCGTAAGCGATTGCTGTAGCCGGAAGGCCTGCTTGCAAAACTAGGGAAATCGGTGGGGTTAAAGGTCAAAACCAAGCTGCAGCTTCGCCGCTTCGGACATAAGGCTGGGGCTCCAAGGCGGGTCGAACACGATTTCCACGTGAACTTCCTTCACATCGGGGAGATTCCCGAGCTTATTCTCGACATCGGCTTTCAGAACGTTGCCCATGCCGCATCCTGGTGCAGTCATGGACATTTTGATGTCGATCCGATGTCCGCCCTGATCCAGCGGCGCCGTTACGCACGAGTAGATGAGGCCGAGATCGGCGATGTTTACCGGTATCTCGGGATCGAAGACGGTCTTTAGTTGATCCCAGACCATTTTCTCGTTGAAATCCCCTTCTGAGGCGCCCGGCGCTCCTTGGGAAGGGGCCACTGGCGGCATGAGTCCCAGCGCATCCGCATCCTTTACATCCACGCGGAACATGCCGTGCGCGCTGGTCACGGTCCAGCTACTTCCGAGAAACTGCATCACGCGCACCCCGGTGCCGGAGGGCAGCACGCCCTTTGTGCCGCTGGGAATTTCAATAGCGTCGCAATCGCGGTTTACGGTGATGATTTCCGTGGCCATGCTTGTCGCCTAGGTCTGAGCACGTTATTCCGTGGAGACCGGTTCCTGCTTGTCCTCGAGCGCTGCCTGCAAGGTGTGCCATGCCAGTGTGGCGCATTTCACGCGAACGGGGAACTCGGAGACGCCGGAAAAGACGGTCAATTTGCCCAGCTCCGTATCGCCATTCGAGGATTCCTGCCCTGTCACCAGCTTGTGAAAGCGCTCGAATATCTTCGCCGCTTCCGCCTTGTTTTTGCCTTTCAGGCTCTGCGTCATCATCGAGGCTGACGCCTTCGAGATGGCGCAGCCGGAGCCTTGAAACGTGATATCGCGAATCGAATCCCCCTCGGTGGTCACGTATATGGTGAATCGGTCCCCGCAAAGCGGGTTGAAGCCCTCGGCTTTATGATTCGCCGCAGGCAACTCGCGATAATTCCTGGGCGCCTTGCTGTGCTCCAGAATTACATCCTGATACAAATCGCGCAGTTCAGACATCAGGCAAATACCTCGCGCACTTTTCCGATTCCGCGAACCAGCGCGTCGATTTCCTCAAAAGTGTTGTACACCGCAAACGACGCACGCGCCGTTGCCGGGATCCCGAATCGCTCCATCACTGGCTGCGAGCAGTGATGCCCGGTGCGAATCGCGATTCCTTCCTGGTCGAGAATGGTTCCCACATCGTGAGGATGCACGCCTTCCACCACGAACGAGATCACGCCCGCTCTTTCCTTGGCCGTGCCAATCAAACCAACCCCCTGAATCGCGGAAATCTTTTCCGTCGCGTAGGCGAGCAACTCATGTTCGTGCGCGGCAATATTCTCGATTCCCAGCCCATTCACATAGCTCAGCGCGGCCCCGAGCCCAATCACACCCGCTATATCGGGAGTACCCGCCTCGAACTTGTAGGGCAGCTTGTTATAGGTCGTCTTTTCGAAGGTGACGGAACTGATCATGTCGCCGCCGCCTTGATAGGGAGGCATCGCGTCCAGCAGCGTGGACTTCCCGTAAAGCACGCCGATTCCCGTGGGACCGTAAACCTTGTGGCCGGAAAAAGTATAAAAATCGCAGTCGAGCGCCTGAACATCCACCCCGATGTGCGGCGCCGCCTGCGCGCCGTCAATCAGCACTGGAATATTTTTGCCATGCGCCAGTTCGATCATTCGCCTGACTGGATTGATCGTGCCAAGCGCGTTTGAAACGTGCGTGAAGGCCGCAAGCTTGGTGCGCGGCCCGAGAAGGCGTGCGAACTCATCGAGTAGCAATTCGCCTTGGTCGTTGATCGGCGCCACTCGCAGCTTTGCGCCTCGTTCATCGCACAGAATTTGCCATGGGACGATATTGGAGTGGTGCTCCATCGCGGTAATCAACACTTCATCGCCCTGATGAATCTGTGCGCGCCCGTAGGTTTGCGCGACCAGGTTGATGCCTTCGGTAGTCCCGCGAACGAAAATAATTTCGTGCGCGTGAGCTGCATTTACGAAGTTCTGCGCAGTCTGGCGCGCCGACTCATATTCCGCCGTGGCCTGCTCGGAAAGAAAGTGGACGCCGCGGTGAATATTGGAGTTCGTTCCTTCGTAGTAGCGCGTGATCGCCTCGATCACAGCCCGAGGCTTCTGCGATGTGGCGGCATTATCCAGATAGACCAGCGGCCTGCCGTGAACCGTCTGATGGAGAATCGGAAAATCGGCGCGAATCTTCTCGATATCCAATCCGCTAGCGTGCGTTCGCAGTCCGCCGTCGCGGCCGCGCGTTAGCGTCTGCGTTCGCGCATCAACTTTATTGGCTGCAGTGCTCATTGTTTCTAATCTCTCTGTTCCATTGGATGCGATGTGCCCGCCATGCGAAGCGCCTGTTCTTGAACCAGCCTTTCCACGTGGCTTCGCACCGGCCCTTCCTTCATCCGATCGAGGCATTCGCTCGCGAAAGCGACTAACAGAAGCGTTCGTGCGGCGGCTTCGTCAATTCCGCGAGACCGCAGGTAAAAGAGCGCGCTTTCCTCGATCTGCCCGATCGTTGCGCCGTGTGTGCACTTCACGTCGTCCGCATAAATCTCGAGCTGCGGCTTGGTATCGATCTGCGCTGTATCGGAAAGCAGCAGGTTGCGGTTTGTTTGCTTCGCGTCGGTTTTTTGCGCGTCCTTATGGACGATGATGCGGCCGTGAAAAACGCCGTGCGCCCGGTCACCTAGAATACCGTTATAAAACTGGCGGCTCGCGCAGTGCGGGCTGGCGTGTTCCACCAGCATGTAATTGTCCAGGTGCTGCCGCCCATTACCGATAAAAAGGCCGTTGATCAGGCACTCGCCGCCTTCGCCTTTCAGCACCAGGTGGACGTTGTTTCGAACCAACGCACCCCCGATCAGAACCGAATGCGAGGCCACATCTGCGCTCCGTCCTTGCTGGATTCGAAGCGTGGAGACGTTGTAGGTCTTCACATGCTCGCGCTCGATCATGTAGTGCGACACCACGCTGTGATCGCCCGCCACTAATTCAGTTACCGTGTTGCACAGCGCCTCGCCGCCGCCCAGTGACACATAATCTTCCATGACTGTCAGTTGGCTGTTTTCCTCCGCCACGATCAAATTGCGCGGATAACTTACAGTCGGCGCATCGTGTGCCGTTGAAACGAATAGCAGCGCGATCGGCTCTTCCACGACTGTGCCCTTGGCGACGTGAACGAACGCGCCGTCTTCCAGAAACGCGGTATTGAGCGCGCCGAAGGCGTCACGCTGAAGATCGAGGTAGCGGCCCAGGTGAGGTTCAACCGCGCCCGGATTGCGCGCCAGTTCCGCCGCGAGGCTCGCGACGGTCACCCCCGAGGGCAGCTTACCGATGGTAGAAAGCTGCGGCGCAAATCGTCCGTCGATAAAAACGGCCTGGCAACCAGCGCCCGGCACTCGAAACGACGCCAGCTCATCTTTAGAGGGAAGGGAATGGCCGTTGCGAACGAGCCGAAAACGAGTCTGCGCGATTGCGGCTGGATTGGTGAAGCGCCAATCCTCGTCGCGCGTGGTCGGAAATCCCGTTGCGCTAAAGCGCGCGAAGCCGCTTTGCCTCAGATCGCGCAGCCAGGATAATTCCCGGCCCGCAGCGGACTTTGCGAATCCGCTGAAGCTCTCTTCGTAATTTTGCAATCCCGAGATTGCCGTTGCCACGCTATCGCTCCCCCCAAAGTTCTTCCCAGCCGGATTAGGCGCCCGCTCCCGCCTCAAACGTGCCGTAGCCCTTGTCTTCGAGGTCCAGCGCCAGCTCTGGCCCACCGGACTTCACGATGCGGCCATCCACCAGCACGTGGACGTAATCCGGGACAATGTAATTGAGCAGCCGCTGATAGTGCGTGACCACCAGCATGGTGCGGCTCGGATTTCGCATCGCGTTGACGCCTTGAGCGACAATTCTGAGCGCGTCGATATCCAGCCCTGAATCAGTTTCATCCAGAATCGCCAGCTTCGGCTCGAGTACGGCCATCTGCAGGATTTCGTTGCGCTTTTTCTCGCCGCCGGAAAACGCCTCGTTCACCGACCGGTTCAGCAGCTTTTCGTCCATATCGAGCAGCTTCAGCTTTTCGCGCAGCTTCGGCAGGAAATCCATGGCGTCCATCTCTTCCTGCCCTCGATACTTGCGAATCGCGTTCAGCGCTGAGCGAAGAAAGTAGGCGTTGCTGATGCCCGGAATTTCGACGGGGTACTGAAACGCGAGGAAAAGTCCCTCGCACGCGGCCTCTTCCGGCTTCATCGCCAGCAGGTCCTTGCCTTCGAAAATAATTTCGCCGCCAGTAACCTGGTATGTCTCTCGGCGGGCGAGCACCTGCGCCAGCGTGCTCTTGCCGGAGCCGTTGGGTCCCATGATCGAGTGCACTTCGCCCGAGTTCAATTTGAGGTTGATGCCTTTCAGAATCTCGCGGTCATCAACCCTTACTTTCAGGTCTTTGATTTCCAGCAAACTCATTCGGTCTGTCCTCTGGTCCCCGCCTCCAATTTTGTGACGGGTAGATGGTGATGCCGTCCTTTGTTGTCTGTAACTTACAGCGATTTCTACTCGGCTGGGCTGACGAATAGAGATCCGATTATCCGACGCTTCCTTCGAGGCTCACGCTCAGAAGCTTTTGCGCTTCCACGGCGAACTCCATCGGCAGCTCGCGGAACACGCGCTTGCAGAAGCCATTCACGATCATCGAGACGGCATCCTCGGCCTTCAGGCCGCGCTGGCGGAGATAGAACATCTGGTCTTCGCCGATTTTCGACGTGGAGGCCTCGTGCTCCATGCGCGCCGTCGAATTCTTCACTTCGATGTACGGAAACGTGTGAGCCCCGCACTTGTCGCCGATCAGCAGGGAATCGCACTGCGTATAATTTCTTGCGCCCGTCGCGCCCTTCATGATGGTTACCTGGCCTCGGTAGGTGTTCTGGCCGTGGCCGGCGGAAATGCCTTTCGACACGATGGTGCTTCGTGTGTTCTTACCGATGTGGATCATCTTGGTGCCGGTGTCCGCTTGCTGGTAATTATTGGTCAGCGCGACGGAGTAGAATTCGCCCACCGAATTTTCGCCCTGCAGGATGCAGCTCGGATATTTCCAGGTGATGGCGGAGCCGGTTTCCACTTGCGTCCACGAAATCTTGGAATTCTTCCCGCGGCACGCGCCGCGCTTGGTGACGAAATTGTAGATTCCGCCCTTGCCGTTCTTGTCGCCCGGATACCAATTCTGAACCGTGGAGTACTTGATTTGGGCGTTATCAAGAGCGATTAATTCAACCACAGCGGCGTGAAGCTGGTTCTCGTCGCGAATCGGCGCCGTACATCCTTCGAGGTAACTGACGGAAGCGCCTTCGTCCGCGATGATCAACGTGCGTTCAAACTGCCCGGTTTCCGCGGCGTTAATGCGGAAGTACGTCGAGAGTTCCATCGGACAGCGCACGCCCTTCGGCACGTATACGAACGACCCATCTGTGAACACCGCTGCGTTGAGCGAGGCGAAGAAGTTGTCAGTGTAAGGCACAACGCTGCCGAGATACTTCTTCACAAGCTCCGCGTGATTTTGCACCGCCTCGGAAAACGAGCAGAAAATAACTCCTACTTCGGCAAGCTTGGCCTTGAAAGTTGTGGCCACGGAGACGCTATCGAACACCGCGTCCACCGCAACGCCGGCGAGCATCTTTTGTTCGGCGAGCGGGATGCCCAGCTTTTCATAGGTCCGAAGAATTTCCGGATCAAGTTCGTCCAGGCTCTTCAGGTTGGGCTTCTGCTTGGGCGCGGAGTAGTACGAAATCGCCTGATAATCGATCGGTGGGTAGTGGATGTTGGCCCATTTCGGTTCGGCCTGCGCTTTTTCCAGAGATTCCCAATGCCGGAACGCCTTCAGCCTCCACTCCAGCATGAATTCCGGCTCGTTCTTCTTCGTGGAGATCAGGCGAATGATGTCTTCGTTCAAGCCTTTGGGAGCGCGATCCTCGCCGATATCGGTGACGAATCCCCACTTGTATTCCTGCTGCGCTAGCTCCCGAATCGTATCGGTATTCGAACTCATTGAACTCTCCCGGACGCGATCACCGGCAAAACCTTGCCGCGCGCGTCCTCGATCGTCGTCAGGTGAAGCGGGTGCATTAGGTCCGAAAGAGTGACCTTTTCAAGCACGCTTCTGACGGCTCGATTGATGATTTGCTGATTGCTCTTAATAGGACAGTAAGACTCCAGATTGCACAAACCAGTGATGTCTGTGCTGCACTCAGTGAGCGCCATCGGCCCTTCGATCGCCGCGATCATTTCCAGCACGGAAATGTTCCGCGGCTCCCGCGCGAGCACATAGCCGCCCTTGGTGCCGCGATGCGAAATCAGCAGCCCGCTCTGCAGCAGCTCCTTTAGCAACTTGCTCACGGTCGAAATCGGCAGTTTGGATTCCCGCGCCAGATCTCGCGCCGTCCGCAGCGGAACACCCTGAGTGCTGGCGATGCAGGTCATCAGAACCAGCCCGTAGTCTGTTAATTTGCCTAGCCTTACCATTGAACGCCCACCTCAAAACTATACAGGACTAACTTAGTACAATTTGATTGTAGCAGGCGAGGCGAAACGTGGCAAGGAGGGTTTCGCCGAAAATTCTGGGCTCGGCTCGCGGGGCTAGGGCTGGGCATGAGGTTGGTTCACGCTCGCAATCTTGGATGGTGGATTGCGCTCGAGGGGCCTGGCCTGATCCACTTGTTTAGTTCAATTTGATCGCGGATGTGGGCGGTTGCATGGACGAATTTGGCCACAAGATGGGACTAGATAGACTGATCTCCTGCGACGAAACCCACCGAGAAAACCTGGCGAACTCGAACTAAATTGACGTTTCGTTGGCCAGGGTGATTTACTAGCCGCGTCATCCGCGGGGAGGTAAATTGAACTACAAACTGAAATACAAACCAGCACTACTTACAGCCATTCTGATTGTGGCTTTGTGCGCTTTTGCGCAGACGCCGGCTTCAACCCCAAGTTGGATCGCCGTCAGCAACAACTACGCGGACATTCTGCTGGCGATCCAGATGAGACACAGTCCTGAGTATGGTTCGCGACAAGGTTTAAGCCAATTCGACAGGAGAGCGTCGCAGCCCACGCTGGCCGACGAAGATCAGGAGCGGCGCGAAACCGAAGCAGTGCTCGAAAAGTTCAAGGCGGCCGCAGCCCAGCGGCAGCAAGAACAAGTTGAGCAGGATCTGCAGATCATGATCCGAAAAATCCAGCTCAATTTCAAAGAGCAGGATTTTGAACGCGCGCACGATGTTCCGTTTTTTGATCCGAGCCGCGATGTTTTCGGCGGCCTGCAAATTTTGCTCGATGCTCAAACGCCTGCCGAACGGCGACCCGCCGCTGTCGCGCGGCTTCGCGCATACGCCGGCTTGGAGCCTGGGTACAAACCGATTGCCGAAATTATGAAGCAGCGCGTGATCGAGCAGATGGCTAAGCCGGGTGTCATCTACCCGCCGCGTGTGGAAATCGAGACCGAATTGGGTAGAGACTCGAACTATCTGGATGGCATTGCTGCTCTATTCGAGAAGTACAAACTCGAAGGATGGCAGGAGCCTTTCACAACTTTGAAGTCGCAGCTCACTGACTATGACGAGTGGTATCGCGCGAACGTGTTACCGAAGGCTCGAAGCGATTTTCGTCTTCCACCGGAAGAGTACGCGCTAGATCTGCAAGGTTATGGCCTGGACATTCCGCCCGCACGGATCGCCGCCATGGCGCATCAAGCTTTCACTGATATTCAGGCGGAAATGAAGCCTATTGCCGCAGAAGTTGCAGAAGAGCGGCATCTCTCCTCAAGCGATTATCGGGATGTGATGCGCGATTTGAAAAGGCAGCAACTGGTGGGCGACGCGATTTTGCCGTTTTATGAAAACCGGCTGAAGCAGATCGAGAAAATTATCGTCGAACATCAAATTGTGACACTTCCCGATCGACCGGCGCGCATCCGCATTGCCTCAGCCGCAGAGACCGCGCAGCAGCCCGCGCCCCACATGGTTCCTCCTCCGTTTCTGGATAATACCGGGCAGAAGGGGGAGTTCGTTCTGCCGCTGAATATACCGGCGGCACCCGGCCAGAAGGCTGCACAGAAGTATGACGATTTCACTTTTGATGCGGCGTCCTGGACGCTTATCGCGCACGAAGCACGTCCCGGACACGAGTTGCAATTCGACTCGATGCTCGAGCACGGCGTGTCTCGCGCACGGGTGCTCTACGCATTCAACAGCACCAACGTAGAGGGCTGGGGACTTTACTCGGAATCTCTGATCGAGCCGTACATGCCGCCGGAGGGCCAACTGGTTTCCTTAGACTACCGGCTTTTGCGCGCGGCGCGAGCGTTCCTCGATCCGGAGTTGCAGGCCGGGAAGATCCAGCCTGCCGAGGCCAAGCGCGTGTTGGAGCAAGATGTGGTGCAATCACCCGCGTTTGCCGAAGAAGAGCTGGAGCGTTACACGTATCAGATGCCAGGCCAAGCTACCAGCTACTTCTATGGTTATACGAAATTGATTGCGCTGCGAAAGGATACGGAAGCGGCGCTCGGCGCGAAGTTCGATCAGAAGAAATTCCACGACTTTATTCTGGCGCAGGGGCTGCTGCCCCCGGACCTGATGCGCAAAGCGGTGATGGAGCACTTCGTGCTGTCGCAAAAGGAGGGGAAAGCCGATCGGTGAACTGCGCGAGCTTCCCTTCGAGAATTGGGAAGTCTACTTGACTTCTCCGGTTACCCCGTTACTCAGGACTTGACGGGATGGACGCAAAGTGACCTCTTGACGGATGGATCCCGGAGGTGCCAAATGCAAGTCTCTAAGCCATTCCTCGTCCTTCTGATTCTAGCCGCTCACTTTGTCGTAACGCTCACTGTCGCTCAAGAACCGCTGTCTCAGTCTCTGAAAATCTCATCGGCCAAGACTATCTGTTTCGAGAATCAGACCGGGTCTGACGCCGTGGGAATGAAGGCGTTGGCTGCATTGAAAAAATGGGGCAGGTTTCGAATCGTTCGGGACCCAAAGCAGGCCGACCTGATTCTGCTCCTTTCGCTCGAACAGTATCAAGGACCTGACTCTGCGAGCCGTCAAACGGGAGATCTAGATAACGGAGACGTAAGTAACATTCCAAACTGGAACAGGCAGAAGCCAACCCGGTATGCATACCTTACCGTGATCGACCCGAAGACAGGAGCAAGCCTCTGGAGCGCTGAACATATCTGGGGAGGCCTCCTAACGGGATTCAATAGCGTCGGCGAACGCCTCGTCAAAGAGTTGGAAAAACAAACCAAGAACTAGTCCCGGGCTCACGGCTTGGGCCTTTCCATAACAGGAGTTGCGCTCTCTCGAATGACGTCCTTGATCGACTGAGTAACGAGTTCTGGTTGATCGTGCTGAATGTAGTGGCCGCTCAGCTTTGCTTCTCTCAGCTGTCCATATTTTGATCGGCTGGCCAAATCTTTCTGCAAATCGTGGAATACGGCTTCCGATTGCCTTGCCATTGTGTCGGAAACGTCGGACGCCGGCATCGCTACATGCTCAATTACAATGAGCGGTTTGTCGAAGCGCCATGTCAATCGCTGGTCCGGCAGAAACCCATGGGAGCGTTGTACTTCCGCTGGAAACTGGCTGTGAATGCGGCGAGCCCATTCTGGCGAGACTTGGGCGACCCGGGCGAATTGCTCCTCGTGGGCGGAATCGACGAGCACGAGAGCTGCCACTTCTCCCGGATAAAGCGCGGCATACTTGCGAACATAGATTCCACCTATTGAGTGCCCGACCATTATGTAGGGCTGGGGGACGGAAACAGTGTGCAGGAGTTCGTGGAGGTCGGAAACGATTTCGTCCGCCGTGCGCTCCACGGGAACCTTATCGCTTTTGCCAACTCCCAGACGGTCGTAGCTGCATACGGTTGCGAACTGCTCGACTTGCTTCTGTACAGCGCTCCACACTTCTGAAGTGTCGCCGGTTCCAGCCTCCAGAATGACGGTTGCACCGCGGGCGTTTCCCGTGCAGTTCACGAGCATCTTGTGGGGACCGACTTCAACAAGGTGCCCTGTACGATCGTTTTGGGATGCCAACTGCGCGAGCGCACTCATGCTAAGTATGAGAGTTATCAAGGACGAGCACATGTATCGGTCCATTGCCAAATTTAGACACCGCTGACCATTCCTTCGCACTCAGGAATAGTCCAATCCTGCTTGGTAAGTCGGCCAACCGCCCATTTGAAGTAACGCTTTACTTTTCCAATCACCCCGTTTACCAGGACTTTGCAGAGACGACTGCGTTTCTGTTGTATTATCCCAGCGACTTTATGCTTGCGTTATTTTATTACAGACGACTTCTTGCTGCATCGTTGCCATAGATTCCGAACGAATGAAGCACGCTTACAGTTGAGCCTGCTGGCCTACAACCCGCGCAACCGGTGGCACCGTCTGGTGCTGCCGAAGAGAGA
The DNA here is from genome assembly GCA_963823145.1 of uncultured Acidobacteriota bacterium. GTDB lineage: Bacteria > Acidobacteriota > Terriglobia > Acidiferrales > UBA7541 > Palsa-295. Next base: position 9,171 of record CAWGJZ010000004.1, on the reverse strand, counting down.
AGAGAATTGACGCCTGGTCGCTGACGAGCTTGCAGCAGCGGTTGGTGAAAACGGGTCGGCGGCTGGTGAAGCATGCGCCGTATTGCAGATATGCCGGAGCATCGTTCCGAACAGGCGTCGCGTCAGGTGACACTGAACCATCAAAAGCCAGTGAATCCGAGTTGAGAGGTCGTCAATGAGCAGCGTACAGGTCGAACAGAAGCGCTACGAGATGCCCCCGCGAGAGGGGATCAGCATCGCGTATTTTCTCACCGTCGCCGACGTCGAGCGATCGGCTCGCTACTACGAAAAGGTCTTCGGAGCTCGCATTCTGACCATGGGTGATGGCAACGCGCCTCCGTACCTTCAGCTTGCGAATATCTGGATGATTCTGAACGTAGGGGGCGGGCCGACCCCGGACAAGCCGACGGTAACGCTCAGCGTCCCCGACCCGAATCACATCAACAGCTTCATGAATTTCCGAGTTGCGGATATTCACGCGTGTTACAAGTTGTGGAAAAGCCGGGGAGCCGAGTTTCTCACGGAACCGATCCCCAAGTACGGCGAGATCCGTTGCTACATTCGCGATCCTGACGGTTATATTATCGAGATCGGACAAAGCACCACCCTCAAGTACGGTTAGCCCTTGGAGCAGATAGGATGCCCGACTCTGCGCCTTGTCGTCGCGCCTCTGCCAGTCTTTGCCTTGAACAGTCACTCGCTCTGACATCGAAAGGACTGCCAAATGGACGACACAAATGGGCTGAAAGAGACGACGCGCGTGACCACGCCTATCGCCTCGAACACGCTTAGTGTGAACGTTTTTACCGCCCCGGGAAAGGCTATGGTCGGCGAGCGGCCAAGGCCTTTCGGCGAAGCGCTCGGCTTTGACCCGATCACGTCGACTTTAATCTTCGGCGAGCACGACGCGGTATTGGTAGACGCAATGATGACAGTGGCTGAGGCCGAGGCTCTCGCGGATTGGGTTGCTCTGCACAACCGCAACTTGGAGACGATCTATATAACGCACGCCCATTTCGACCACTTCTACGGTCTGGGCATTCTGCTCGACCGTTTCCCGGGCGCTCGGGCGATAGCAACGCCCAAGACGCTGAACGCCATGCAGATGTCTTTCACTCCCCCAGTGGAGCGGTTAGCCCGCCGGTGCTTTCCTGGGCAAGTGCCCACTAAGTTGGTTGCCCCTGAGCCCTATGAGCACAACACGTTCACACTTGAGGGCCACGAGTTGCGCATCATCGAGCAGGGCCACACCGATAGTGCCGATACGACGTCTCTACACGTTCCATCGATCGGCCTGATCGTCGCTGGCGACGTTGTGTACAACCAATGCCGCATGTACGTCGGCGACACCACCCCCGAGAGCCGAAAAAACTGGATCGCGGCGCTAGACCGGTTAGCGCTGCTGAACCCGGCGATTGTCGTCGCCGGTCACAAGAAGCCTGGCGCGCCCGACTCTCCCTCGGCGATCCAAGACACCAAGCGTTACCTGCAGGACTTCGATCGGGTGCAGAAAACCGCGACGTCCGACCAGGAGCTGTTCGACCAGATGACGGAGCTATACCCGCATTGGGTAGCCAATCAGTCGTGGTTGATGTTCGGATTCCCGCAGCCATAACTCACATCAATCGCTGATGCGAATGGAGACACCGATTCTCGTCAGGGGATTACACCTTGATTGGGGGCTAAGTCCCGATAAGTCGACGGCTTTGTCGCGAATAGAGATGAAGAGCCGCCGGCAGAGAGAACTAGAATGCCGCACCACACCGTTCATCGAATCGAGACCGCGGAACGGAAGATCAGAAACCTCCTGCTCAGCTACAGAGGCTGGAAGGTCAGAAAAATCCAGTCGGAGGCGAAGTGTTTTTCTTGACTTCTCCTTTATAGAGCTTACCGGACAAATGAGGTATTGCTTCACTTTTCCGGTTGCCGCGTTTCCCGTCCACTCGGTTAGGTTGCAGGACTACTTGTCAATTGTGAAGCTCGCTGTGCGCCAAGGAGTACTCTCGCCGACAGAGTCGGTTTCTGGGCCTCCAGCCGGTATGAGCCGCTTGGCAGATAGCCGGCGTTTCCGGACCGTGTACTTGCACTCATGCTCCTGAATATCGTTGAGTGTCCCGAACGGTAGGATTCATGAATAAGCCGTACCTTCATCATGTGCTGATCGGCGTCAACGACCTGGAGCGTTCGCGCAGCTTTTACCGCGATGTCCTCGAACTCGAGGAAATCGAGCGTCCACCGTTCGATTTTCCGGGCCTCTGGTTCCGCATCGGCGACGCTGAACAGCATCTCCACATTGTTGTCGGCATGGGGGCGCTGCAGCGCGTTGGAAGGCCGAACAATCCGCAAGACGTTCACTTTGCCCTGCGCGTGAAGAGCTATCGGGAAACGCTCGACTGGCTACACAAGAAGGGCTTCCGCGAAGACTTGGAAGCCAGCGATCTGCGCAGCCTCCAGCTACGCCCCAATTCCGTCACTGGCCGGCCGCAACTCTACATTCTCGATCCCGACCGCAATATGATCGAATTCAACTGCGAGCAGCTCGAGTAGCGGCGTTGGATGGGGCAAGCGAAGCTGGCGCACGACGAGGCGCAGGTAATGCGAGTGCGGGGAATGATGAGTCTCATGGAGCAGAGGTGCGTGGTGCTTTCGGGCGATAAACCTATTTCACGACTACGGTCTTGATATTCGTGAATTCTCGAATCCCGTGGACGCTCAGTTCACGGCCAAATCCCGAGTGTTTGACGCCACCGAACGGGAGGCGCGGATCGGAAGCAACCATTTGATTGATAAAAACCATGCCCGCTTCGAGTTCGTTGATGAAACGTTCTTGCTCCGCCGGATCATTCGTCCAAGCGCTGGCGCCTAGCCCGAATTTGGTATCGTTGGCGACGCGAATTGCATCGTCGATGTTTTTGACGCGGAAAATCGATGCGACGGGTCCGAAAAGCTCCTCGCTGTATGCGGGAGAGTCTTTGGGCACGTCCGTCAGCACAGTTGGCAAGTAGAAATTTCCACGATCTTCGGAAGGCTTACCGCCAAGCAAGATACGCGCGCCGGCCTGGACAGTTTTCTGAACATCTTCATGGAGGGATTTCACAGCATCAAGCGTTGCGAGAGGTCCTACATCGATTTTTTCGTCCAACGGATCGCCGACTCTCAGCCCCTGCATCTTCGCGACGAATTCGCGCTCGAAGCGATCGGCAATCGATTCCGCTACGATGAAGCGCTTAGCAGAGATGCATGATTGGCCATTGTTGATGGTGCGAGCTTTTACGGCGGTCGCGACGGCTTCGTCGAAATTGGCGCTGGGCATAATGACGAACGGATCGCTCCCTCCCAACTCCAACACAACCTTCTTGATTCTTTTCGCCGCACCTACACCGACCTTCGCTCCCGCGTCTTCGCTACCGGTGAGCGTGGCAGCTTTGATTCGCGGGTCATCCAGAATTCGATCGACCTTATCAGAGCCGATCAGCAGGGTTTGAAATGCGCCCTCCGGAAATCCCGCCCTGCAAAGCACCTCCTCGATTTTGAGGGCGCACTGCGGAACGTTGGAGGCGTGCTTGAGCAATCCCACGTTTCCGGCCATGAGTCCCGGGGCGATGAAACGGAAAACCTGCCAAAACGGAAAATTCCACGGCATCACGACTAAGATGGCTCCGAGGGGCTGATACCGGACGTAACTACGGCTGGCGCTTGTCTGGATGATTTCATCGGCGAGAAATTGCTCGGCGCAGTCGGCGTAGTATCGGCACGCCCACGCACACTTGACGGCCTCATCTACGGCTGAGCGCAGGGTCTTGCCCATTTCAATGGTCATCAGACGACCGACACTATCCTTTTCACTTTCCAGAATGTCAGCGGCCTTCCGCATCATCTGTGCCCGCTCCGCGAACATGAGTCCGCGGAATTTGGGAAATACTTCAGCCGCTCGTTGAATCTTTTCGTCGACTTGCGAATCCGTCAGGGCATCGAACTTCTTCAGCAGTTGCCCCGTGGCCGGATTAATCGTAGCGATTGCCATTGAAAACTTTCCTCCGGACCAGCGCCAAGGTTTCGATCAATTGCAAAATTGCATTTGCGTGTGACGGACCCGCGACAAAAGCCAGACCAATTTTGAACTCGGTGTCCAGCCTACCACATATGTTCCATCAAACGGTTTGACGCCCGGTTAGTTCATCGAGTTGCCGGTATTGCCGGATTGGTTCGGCGTCTTCAGCCCGGTACTTCTTTGTGGGAGCAAAACGCCCTGTTGAGAGAGCAGCAACGGCAGACAGCAACCAGAACTTGGCGGCTTTTAGCGGTTTCAACTCTTGGCGATATCGCTCACCGTGGTGGGAATGTTGGTGGGCCCGCTAGGATTCGAACCTAGGACCAACGGATTATGAGTCCGCTGCTCTAACCAGCTGAGCTACGGGCCCCGCGTAACGGTGGATTTTATATGATTTGCGCGAAATCGCGGCGAACATTCAGACGCCGCAGAATCGCAGAGCTGTAGTAATTCTGAAAGTCATCAAGTCTTTGGCGCAGCATAAGTACCGCGATCTTGAGATCACAAGCACGGTCCTCGCTGGCGACTGCGCCTCCGACGCTCTTGCGCGCCGGGGAATTTTGAGTGGTCTTGTAGATCAACGAAGTCTGAGAGTAGGGATTATACAATTAGTCAACGAAGTACCATTGCGCTGGAGCGGTCAGCGGACCTACCTTTTAAGCCGCGCCAGTTCTCGAGTCTCAGCGCTTCGAAGGAGGTTGCCATGGTTGAGCGCCGCCGTTGCAAGCGCTTCCCGTTTACGATTCCCGTCAAAGTTTACGGACGGACTCCCCGTAATCACCCCTTCCGCGATGTGACTGCCACGATGGCGGTGAGCCTGTATGGCGGGCTGCTCGACATGAAGCCGGTTGTAAAGCTAGGCCAAAAGATTCTGATCGTGAATAGTTTCACGGAAGAAGAGCGCGAATGCCGCGTAGTTTATATCGATTCGAAAAAGCGGGGCCGAAGGAAGGTTGCGGTTGAATTTGCAAAAGCTGAGGGCGATTTCTGGCACGTCTACAGTCCCCCTGTGCCACTCAAAGCGGCATCGGGCCCAGCGGTTCCAGTCGGCCACAGCGCAGCCTGAATCGATCTTCAAACCTATTAGTCGTTATTAGAGAAACGAGGCCGACTGGTGCCTGGACTCGATTTGCCCCACTCCGCCCGTCCTGGCTTTCGGTGGGATATGGCCTATTGCAAGCTGAACGGCGTCAAGTTCGCTCGAGAGGCAAAAACTGGAGGTGGAAATCGCAAATTTCGGTTAGAATGACAAGGCTAGTGGACTGCGGACCTTGCTGCGAAGACCGGTCCAATGGAATTATGTCTGGTCAATTGGACGAACGTCCAGCTGAAGGTCAAATAGCGGCCCCGGTCGTTATCGACGCCGTTGATTCTCAATAGCCGGCGTGTCGGCAGGAAAAAGTGCATCAGGTCGCACCTCTCCGGAATAGTCCCACTGTCGACGAGCGTCGCCGTCACCTTCGGCATAAACCCACCTCGATAATATACGTTGCGCTTGGCCCGGGAAATGGGGGCATTGTTGTCAACCTCAGCGCGGGAGGGGTGTCTCTGCAGGCGGCGGCGAAGCTGAGTGCCGATACGGAGTTAGCCCTAAACTTTCGACTGCAAGGCATCGAACAAGCGATTGAGACCGTGGGGTACGTTGCGTGGTTGGACCCATCGCACAAGGAAGTCGGGGTTTCTTTCAAGGATCTCCCGCGTAACACGGAACAACAGATTGCAGAGTGGATTGCAAGCCAAGAGCCGCCGCAAACGGAGAGAGAGCCGCACCCGATACCCACGGCAAGGGGAGAACCGCAGCGTCTTCCGATCCAAGCTTCCATCCCCGTAATTTTCCCTTCGGAGAAACCTGAGAGTACGCAGCCGAGTTTTGTCCCTGGGATTTTGCGCGAACCTCCTCTGGAGCCTCCCCAAGATAACGATTTTGGGAGTGCTCCTGTTGGTATGCCTCCGCCGGAACCAGTGCGTCCCACGCTACGCTTCCGAAATCGTTCTGAAGAGGGATTGGAAGGACCTCCGGACAGACACAGACCGTTTGAATTATCCGCGAATCATTACGAACTGCGTATCGCGCCTCAGACTGTACCAGCGGGCGGGCGCGAGATCCTTCCGAGAGATTGTCTGCTGCCCGCTTCAATGTCTCTCGGCCCCGAGATTCTCCCAACGGATCGCCCGGTTCAGGTAATGCCTGATTCATCGGCTTCGGACTTACGTCGGCGGCGGAAGCTCGCGGTTGCGGTAGCGGCCAGTACGATGGGAATTTTGGTGCTGATCGTGGTGGCTACCACCCTCAGCAGGCCTCCCGCGGCGGATAGCTCCGGCGCGCAGACGATGCAACCGATCCCGACGCCCACTGCAGCGCTACCCGAAAAAGCACCTCAAACGGGACCGACCGTGCAGAGCAAGCGCACCGTTAGGACCGCGCCATCTCAGACTACTTCGACCGGTGTCGATGCCGCCGCCCCGGTGCCGGTGGTGCGCGTAGCCGTCCTGCCGCCGCGGCAAGACAGCGGATTCATCGGGAGCCTGAGGGCCCTTCTCGGCTTGGACGTGGACAACACGATTGACCCCGCGGCAGCCGCCTTAGCGGTGTGGACCGTCCAACATAGCGGATTCTATTACTGCGCCAGCAGTCCGGATTTCAGGACACTGGAGCCAGGGGCTATCATGACACAAGGTCAAGCGCTTCAAAGTGGATATCAACCGAAGCTGGGCAGCTACTGCCAATAAGCGCTCCTCGAGTTGCATCCCAAGCATTTCTGGGGACGTTCGAAGCGCCAGCGGTCGGGTGACGGCGCGAGAACGGTTGCGAGGGCGCGGCGGCGTCACATCATATTGATTCGAGGGTATGGATGCATAGAAGCTTTATCGATCGGTTGTTGCTGCCTGCCATTTTCGGCTTAACTACGATCATTGCTGCTTTAGTGCTTTGGCAGTTGCTACTGACCAACCGGCGGGTTGAGATTCAGGCCAACACGAAAGAGCAGGCCTTATTTGTAAAAGCCAAGACGGAATCGGAGTTGAGCGCGCGGATTCTCTCGCTGGAACGCTTGGCAGGGCGCTGGCAGGAACCAGACCGCCTCGCCGACCAAGATATGGAGTCCGATGCGAGTCTGGTGATGAGCGGCTACCCGGCCTACCAGGCGATCGAATGGATCGACCCAACGTTCCATGTGGTCTGGGTGGAACCTCAGAGAGGGAATGAACGCGACGTTGATGCAGACCTCGGCGCTGACCCGCGGCAGCGGGCGAAGCTTGAAGACGCCATCGACAGCGGGAACGTAACGGCAACCCCCCCAACTAACTTGCGACAGGGCGGGAGAGGATTCTTGGTCTTTGTGCCGGTGTACTCACAGACGAAACTGAGAGGGTTTCTGGTTGGCGTGTTTCGCTACGAGGCGTTGCTCTCGTCCATCCTTCAGGATGTTGCGCCCGATTATTGGGTGGTTGTTTCCGACGGTCACGAAGCAATCTACAGTCGCACATTAGCCGAGCCGTTTCGGGAAGGGCCCTATGCCCAGGAAGCCAAAATAGAAGTCGAAGGGTTAAGCTGGGGAGTGATGGCTTGGCCAAAGACTGGGGTCGTTGCGTACGCACGATCGCCTCTGCCGACGCTGGTCTTCGGTGGAGGCATTCTGATGGCCGTGGTGCTCGGATTCGCCGTTTATATGACGGAATCATCATTGCTCCATGTTAGGAAACTGCAAACCTCAAATCGTGAACTACAGAAGGAGATCGCCGGGCGCGAGAAAGCCGAGGAAGCGCTGCGCCAAGCGCAAAAGATGGAGGCAGTTGGCCGGCTAGCCGGTGGCGTTGCTCACGACTTCAACAACGTACTGATGGTCATCCGCGGCCAGGCTGCGCTCTCGTTGAACGCTGTTGGCCTCAGCGCCACGTTGCGTCAGGAGCTGACCGAAATTGTGAAGGCCGCCGACCGAGCCTCTTCCTTGACGAGGAAGCTCTTAGCCTTCGGCAGGAAGCAAGTACTCCAGGCCCGCGTACTGGACCTCAATACCCTGATCACTCAGCTGGCAGAAATGTTGCCCCCCGTGCTCCGTGAGGACATTAGCTTGAAGATCAATCTCCATCCCGACCTGGGCCACGTCAGGGCGGATTCGGCGCAGCTAGAACAGGTCATCATGAATCTCGTCTTCAATGCGCGAGACGCCATGCCGGAAGGCGGAGAGCTGACGATCGAGACCTCAAACTGCGATCTGGATGAGGCGTGGATCAGCACTCACCCAGGAGTTCGGGGCGGTCCCTACGTCGTACTTAGTGTGCGCGATACCGGCCATGGTATGGACGAAGCCACTCAAGCGCACCTCTTTGAACCGTTCTTTACCACCAAGGACAAAAGCCGAGGTTCGGGACTCGGCTTGGCAACTGTCTATGGGACCGTAAACCAAAGCGGCGGTTGTGTCACGGTCTCCAGCAAGCCCGGATCGGGAACGACATTTCAAATCTACCTTCCACGAGTTGAGGAAGCGGTTGAAGCAGTCGCCGACGCGCCCACGCCTCTGGTTCGCTTTCTTGGACACGAAGAACGAATCCTCGTGGTGGAAGATGACGACTCGGTGCGTCGCATGACGCGCGAGTTTCTCCAATTAAGAGGATACACCGTCCTCGAGGCGAGGAGCGCCGCCGATGCCATTCAGTTCGTGGAGTCCAACCAGGAAGCCATCGATTTGGTTCTCACCGACGTCGTCATGCCTGGAATGAAAGGACGCGAATTGGTCGATCGCTTGGGCCAGCTTCGTTCCGGCCTGAAGGTGCTTTACATGTCTGCCTATACCGAAGACGACGCCATCAATATCGGGATTCTTAACCCAGGGACAGCCTTCATCGAGAAGCCCTTTGGTCCTGATGAACTGGCTGGCAAGGTGCGCGACGTCCTGATGGGGAACATCCATGTTTCTGCCGCCGGCAGTCAAACCTGAAGGCGCCTGAGTGGCGCTGCTGCGGCGACCTCTTCGTTTAGCAAGCGCAAGGCGAACGATCCTATTGCAGCTGGAACGTCCGCAAGCCAAATATCGCGAAGGTAAGTCTCAAGCGCGTTTGACCGAACCTCAAGCATCCGCTATGATGACTTCGCGGGGTGGAGCAGCCTGGTAGCTCGTCGG
>CAWGJZ010000003.1:0-271383 GCA_963823145.1 uncultured Acidobacteriota bacterium | reverse complement strand
TGAGAACATCAGTAGGGACAAAACCGCTGTAACTATTTTCATTTCTTCCTCATTTTCCTGAGCTTGTTGGCGGTGCAGATTCCTACCGCGCCTCTATAGAATGGCCTCTGGACGCAAACAGAGGCAATGGTACTGCGTTAATAAGTTAATGCAATGTTAACTTAATGCTGTGGAAAGCTACTCCGCCCCTCTGGCGAGCAACCGTACTGTCACTGCGTCGTAGTCGGAAGGCCCACAGGGCCCCCGCAAAAGCGCTCCCCGTGCTAAAAACATGTGTTTGTGGGCAAGAGCAGTTGCGAATTTGGGGCGCGCGAAGTCAACCGCTTGCAGAGCGCACTGAAGAAGGGTTATTGGGCAGATGCCTAAAAGCCCAGACACTTGGAGGTGCCTCACGAATAGACAACGTCAGAAGGTACCGGCGTTCAGATTGGTGGTAGCATTACCTAAATGTCAAACCCCGGCGCCGATGAACCGCGTCTGCCAAGGGATGTATACGATCGACGAATTAACGAACTAGGGCTTGCCACGGACGAAGCGGTCCGACTCCGAGGATCGTACCAAGCGGCTCTAATTCTTCTGGGAGTGCTCGGCTGTATTTTGCTTTACCAGGCTTTTGTAGCTAAGAGACTCCCGATTTGGACGCCCCTCTTGCTGGCTCCGATTGGCGCATTTGTCGGTTCCCGGATGAAGAGATATCAGGACAAGGCGCTGAGGCTACTTAGGCTCACCGATTACTACCATGGCGGAATTGCACGTCTCGACCACAAGTGGGACTCGCTGGACGAGGGGCAAGAATTTGCCGATCCAAACCATTTCTATGCCACCGACCTCGATCTGTTCGGTCGCGGTTCGCTTTTCCAACTACTCTGTTCGGCCCGAACGCAAGCGGGTAGAGAGACTGTCGCAAGTTGGATGAAAGAGCCGGCGAGTATGGAAGAGGTCACCGCACGGCACGAAGCGATTTCGGAACTTCGAGGACGTCAGGACCTGTGCGAAGCGTTGGCCGCCGCAGGCAGCCTGGAAGTTTCGGACTGCCGACCGGAGACTTTTCGGACGTGGGTCGCGGCACCCTCAGCGTCATTTCCTGCTTGGGGACCTCCGTTCGCTGCATTCCTGGCACTCGTCGTAATACTGTTCCCGATACTCTATGGGCTGGGCATGATTGGACTACATGCGCTCCTGATAAGACTGGGCGTTGTAGCCATCCTCGAGATATTAGTCGCGGCGATCTTCTTCCGAAGAATGCGGTCAATTGACCGCTCGGTACGGCCACTTTCGGTCGAGCTTCCTATCGTGCGCGAAATACTCAAAGTTATGGAGCGGGAAAACTTCTCTTCCAAGAAACTAGTTGCCCTTAAAAACCGCGCGCGGGGGGCCGTGGCGCCTGTTGCTAGATTGAGACGCTTCATCCGCCTGCTCAAGGAGCGCGATAACCCGTGGACTGTGTACTTTTCGTATCCATTGATGTCGGGCACGCAATTGACCATGGCCATTGACCGATGGCGTGGCTGTCACGGAATGAAAATGTTGGAGTGGCTTGCGGCCGTGGGGGAACTGGACGCGCTGATTTCGCTTTCCGCATACGCTTATGAGCATCCCCTCGATGTTTTCCCAGAGCTTTGCGACGAAGGCCCCACGATAGAAGCCGAGGGAATTGGACATCCCCTTCTCCACGAAGATACATGTGTGCGAAATGATTTCCAGCTCGGTGGAGATGTGCGCTTTGTCATCGTCAGTGGTTCCAACATGTCCGGCAAGAGTACATTTGTGCGCGCGATCGGACTCAATACCGTGCTCGCCTGGATGGGAGCGCCCGTCCGCTGCACAAAGCTTAGCCTATCGAAGCTAGCCGTCGGGGCGTCCGTCCGTGTCCAAGATTCGGTGATAGATGGTCGATCGCATTTCCTCGCGGAGATGCAGCGCCTGCGGCGCATGATCGATGTGGCCAGCGAAAGTCCTCTGCTCTATTTGACTGATGAGATCATGAGCGGCACGAACTCTCAAGACCGCAGAACTGCGACGGAATGGGTTGTTCGCGCATTGGTGTTGCGAGGAGCCATCGGAATCATCACGACGCACGACCTGGCTTTGACCGAGATAGCGTCCAACGGGCTGCCTGGGCGCAATGTACATTTCGAGGATACGGGTGAGTCTGGGAATCTGACGTTTGATTACAGGCTTCGGCCAGGATTGCTAACTCACTCCAACGCGCTGAACATCGCCCACATGTTGGGGATCGACGCTGCTGCGATTGCCCTTAGTTGATACTCCATATGTCCGGTTACGCCTTACCGGACAAGTCCCCCTCCCCAGAAGTCCGCTTGTGGGAAGTCTGCCGGCGACACAATCGAACGTTGCGTCGTATGAGTTTTTGTCGCATGGATCAGATCAGTCCACCTACCGCGCTTCCCGGGAGATTGCATTCTCCGGCCGTTCGTCCAGTTGGTTCCGCAACTTCCGCTCAAGGCAGACAAGGCCGACGAGCTGAAACACGGACTGGCTCGGGTGGGCCGCCGCTCACCGTGGAAGACATTGACCCCTGCCAGATATTCCCGATGTGTGGAAGTCATCATCCACACGCCATGGCTTGGCGAGCCGCCCAGCATCATGGAGAGGTTACCGTGATTTGCTCGAAGAAGCGATCATCGTCAGCCTCGTAATAATTGTTTTTCTATTTCACTTCCGTTCGGCGCTGATCCCAATTTTGACTGTGCCCATCGCAGTAGTGGCTGCATTCATCCCGATGTATTACCCGCACGTGACCTCAAACATCATGTCGCTAATGAAGGCAAGGGCGATTTGGCGTCAGGAGGGATCTGGCAAGTCACCGTCACAGCACGCCAGAACGGCCAGACAATTGCGACCAAGAAACTTACCCTTAAGCCGACAGGGGGAATGTGAGGCTGGCGCATTTACCGGTGAAATGAGCCGTGCAGCGCGTGGTACCGAATACTGCGCTGCGGTTGGCCGATTTATGTTCAGCCGCAGCGTAGCGAGTCAGCGAAGGCAGAACCGAGTCCAGCCGCCGCTAAACGAAGCGGATCTCCTCAAAATCAGCCCCACTAAGGTCCACTTCTTTCAGCGGCAATCCTTTCTTCTCGGCGCAATGAGCGTTCCAGGCAATCTGCATGTCGGCCAAAAACTTGCTGATGGCGGAATCTGGGCCGGTCCGGTAGGCCGCTCTCCAGAATGTCATCGGGCGCGGGTCTCGGCTGTGTAACACGGCTACGTTAGTCGAAAAGAGAAGTATCCAGTGAATGCTCGAACAGACCGGGCTTCCGTCATTCTTTTTCCTGCCGAGAATCCTGCTTAACAGAGTGAAAATGTCCGCTGGCGTGAGAGATCGGTTTGCCTCATTAGAGATAAGTAGGACGCCCGCAGCGTCGGGCAATAAGAGGCTTTCTTTCGTTTCCCGGATTTGCCGATTGGCGCGGGACACTATGTTCCTGTTAATCGGCTGATCCGTCATTCGGAGCCACTCCGCCTGGCATTGCCTGGGCACGTCCCGCAAATCCAGTTGAACCGTGCCATAGACGCGAATAAGACCGCGAGCGTGCCAGCTGTTGGCGAGCGCCACGAGCTTTGTCCTGTAATCGGGTGTGAATAGATCGTGCTCCAAGCACTTCAATTCCGCGATTATCCTCGGCGTCCGAAATAAGTAGTCGGCTCTCTCTTTCGCCCGCTCGTTGCGGTAGAAGTTTTTCGACTAATTCCCCGCCGAACTTCTCAACGAACTCGTTGAAAGTTTGTTCGACCGGTAGATGCAAGGGACTGTTCACCTTTCGACTCCTCCTCACGGGTTGCGATCTTGGCCACTACGAGCTTGCGCCGTTCCTCGCGAGGTCTTCCACCTGAGGGTGGGAATACGCATCCACGAGCGTTTGTTCGGGCGGCAACAAACCATCCGTCATCGCCCTCACAAGCATTTCCATCGCCCTGTCCATCGTCAAGGATGTCACCACGGCCGCGCACAACTGTCCTTGATCGACCAGGGGCCTGCTCCGGTCCGCAACTCCCACGCCCGCGCGCGGCAGGGCCAGCCATTTCGCGCGCTCGGCGCTCTTTTTCAAATGCTGTTTTGGCTCCATCGATGAAGTCGGCGTTTTGCGACACGATCAGTTGCACGCTTTCGGGCCGCGCCTTGGACAAACTTAGCCAGGAACCAACCGTGTTGTAGGCGCTTTCCGAGGTTGATCCCACTACTTTCAGGGTCTTAACTTCGACGTTCTTCGGCTTGGTGCTTTCCAGGCCCTCGGATCGCTTCGTAGCCCACCAACTCATAGCCGGTCCGCGAAGATAGAGAACCGAACCGCCGTTTGGCAATATCGCGCCGATCTGTCGCCCTTGAATTCGCCCCACTTCCAGGTGATTCTGAGAAACTACGAACACCGGAACCTTCGCGCTTTTGCGGAGCGTCGCGATGTAATCAACCTCAGCATTGCTGACCACCCACGCAATTCCAGCGGCAACCGCCGCTTCCGCTACGCGCGGCAATCCTGCGGCACTCACCGGCTCGACGAGGATGCCATCGAGTTTTGGCGAGGTTCGCGATTGCACCAGAGTCAGCAATTGCTGGCCTTGGGCTACCGGGTCCATCTCCGCGCTTACCGTTTCTAATTGCACTCCAAGGCGATCTGCGGCGGCCTGTGCCGCTGCCTTTTGCGCGCGAAGATACAAAGTGTCGCCAGGAAGCGATAGGACATATCTTTTCACGGACGCCTCTCTGTCTACGTTACACGGAGCGGATTGTGGAGCTACGTCGCAAAGCTATAACGGTCTTCCTTGCGGAATTCGCAGGCAAGATAAGGGCGAGGCGACTCGCCACCATTGAACTCGGCCCCTTGCACGTCAAGCCTCAATTCTGCATCCCCACCAAGAACTTCGAGGACCGTACCTTGTAGGCTCCCGATCTTGCAGCCCGAAGGTCCCGTCCGACCCCGAGACGATAAATGTGGAGTTGCAATGGCGTTTTACGATCTCTCCATTTTGTCAAAAGTTCTAGCGCTTCATCTTGTCGAAGGTGCATGAGGCCCGACCCGCTACTCGGTCACGTTGTTCGCCATCAACCAGCCATCTAAGATGGAAATACTGCTCGGCTCAATGAAAGTGAATTTGATTCCCATCCCCTTGCCACTTAGTAAACAGGCAACGGCGCCTTGTGCTGCGAGAACCACGCCGTCGTGCGAGATTCTGAGTCCGACTTTCGTTCCACCTATGAACGGATTCGTTGTCTCTACAAAGCACCCAGACATATTCAAATCCTCTGTGTGCGCAGCGAGGTGAACTTGCGCGTCCAGCGCGGTTATTCGAACACCGGCAACGAAGGGAAAACGCTGCGCGCGATGGCGTTCGGGCGGAATAGGAAATTACCTCACTGTCTCGGCGATTCTATTTCAAGGCGCGCACCGCTGCGCCAAAACGATGTATGTCGCTGTCCATTTAGTGAACATCCAAGGGATACAGCGATTCCAGTATTGTTCGACAAATACAATGGACCTTCGGGGTAAAGGGAGCCGGGGCCACGTGGGACCGAGCGACAGACCGCATGTTCGCTGGGGCACTCCTAAAACTATTCTCATTGCGGACGACAGTGACGCGGTGAGGGCGGCCATTCGCGAGTCACCTGAGCGCGAAACAAGTTTCAAGGTTTGTGGTGAGGCGATTGATGGAACTGATGCCGTCTCTAAAGGCGCTGCGAATTGATCTGCTGGCGCAATTCCTGAATGACTTTGCGTTTCTGGGCGTCGCTGCGCTTGTGCCAGGACGGTTGCTGCATGATCTTGGCCAGACGATCCGTGAGTTCCTCGCCCTTCTTGCGAAGAGATCTGCAGGGATTCGTTGGGAGTGAGCGTAACGGCCTGGCCCCGCAGCTTGACGGATTCGAGGGCTGCGGAGTCGCGATGCCGAGCCGGGCAAGCTCATTGACTACCGGATCACTGTTCGCGCTCGATACGGGAAACGGATTCGCGCCGCCAAGTTGCAGAGAGCGGACGCCGTACGGGCTTGTCGGTAATGTCGAGCGCGGGCGGAACATTCTGCGTCTGTCCAGGGATGCGCGCCTCAATCGCCTGGCGAATCGTCTCCGGGCGACGCACGGTCGGACCGGAAATCTGCTCGAAATTGCGTACGACGGCCGGGACGAGGTTCGCTACCTGGTTCTGAACAAATCGCTGAATCTTGGTTTCTGCGTTGCCGTGCAGGCTTCCCGCCAGGTCCGAGATCGTTTGCAGGAATGGGAGATTGTCCACGTTGCGCATGATGTGGGCGAGTGCGGTGTCGGGAGGCGGCATTCTCAGGCCGTTCGTCCAGTTGGTTCCGCAGCTTCCGCTCAAGGCAGACAGGATTCCTTGCCTCTGCCCCAGCAGCATCTTTATCTTGGCCTCGCTGAACCCAAGTTGCCGTGCCAAGTCGCAGATCGTCGTGTACTGCTCCGCGTGCTCCGAAGATCCAACCGCCGCGCAAGTCTGCTCCTCTACAAGGTCTCTGTTCTGCGGATAGAACTCGTCGGCAATCTCTGAGGCGCGTTCCTCTTCGCTTTCCCGCACAACACACTGTCCCCACTGTTCACCAGCACACGCAGTCTGCGCTTTCTGAAGGAGTCTTGCAGGCTCAGTCATATCGGTGATGAGGCCTTCTAGCGACGTACCTCCAATCTCCAGGCTCAGAATCGGGACAACTGATGTTTCCCAGCCTCCGATTCTTCCGGGATGCCAGCGCATCTCTGGCGTGACCTTAAGAGTGGCTTTGACGCCTTTTAACCGGCCGCCATTCCAGCTATGCAGTTGCGCTACCGCATTCGACAGGTTGGGGACCGACGTCTTGCCTCCCGTGTGTAGTCGGCAGATTGCGCCCAAGCTCGGGAATTTCTCCAGGATGAAGTACAGGTCTCCGGAAGGCCCGCAATTGCCGCTCTCAAGTTCCGGGCAACCGGCGCCGCAACCTTCAACCGGCTGGCCCTTCTGCGGTCCATCCAAGTACTTGCGTTCGCCCGGCCAAGGCTCCCCCTCCGGGTGCTCCCTTGTCCTTCGAATCGCTTGCATTTTGTAATGTGCCCCGCTGCCGTTCGCGATCTGCACAAGTTCGCCGTGGCAGAAGCGGCCTCTCCGCGTCCATAGAGCGTATTCCGATGGGAATACTTCGCTCGGGTCATCATGGAGGAAGATGACTCCCAATTTGGTCGGCTTCTCTCCATAGACTTCGGCGATCTCCGGGGCGGACTCCCAATACTCTGTCTGCCCACGCATGTCCTTCCGCTTGAAAACGAAATGAAACAGCGCTGCGCGGATGCCCGTTTTCACCGCCAGGCTCGGGGCCCTCGCCGATGGCGACTTTCATTGTCACCGGGAGTTTCTCGAGGGCCGCGCCCTTCTCATCATGTGTTAATCCGAGAATCCCCATCACGTCTCTCCTTTGTGGTGCGTGTCTCTGGTCAGTGGGACTTCTGGCTTGCAGTCTTGCGAATTACATGCATTCAGAACAACGCGAGCTGCTCGTCTGGCATCGCCGAGGTCGACCGCCGGGAACCTTTCCGACCGGGACGATTCCATTGCCGATCTGGGTGCCGACCATTGGTCGACGTGAGTCGAGGTCGGCTCAATCAACGGAATCTCCGGAGACGGTTTGCTCGGCCTCAGCTTCCAAATCCTCAGCCACTCGTGTAGCAAGCATGTCCTCTTGCTTTTTCTGAAGTGTTGCCCACACCGCATCGGCTCTTTCGCCGATACCCTTTCTCCGTCACGAGTTCGCGGGCCATGGCCATCAGGATGTCGTCTTCGTCGTTGATCGACTTGCAGCCCTTCCGAAGAGAACTTGCCTTCCATGGCCAGAGAAACCAGCAGCTTCTTGCCCATCAGCCGAAGGCAGCTCTCCTGCATCGTCTCGGCGTAGTGCAGGAACTTCACTTTCACGGGAAGCCGCTGCCCGATCCTCCAACTTCTCCGGCTTGCTTGCCGGAGGACGTAGATGGAGTAGCCGGTCTCGTAAAACAAGATCGTTGGAAAGCTCGATAGGTCTAGCCCGGTCTGGACGAGTTTCGGGTGGCAGATGACCGCCTGCACTCCTGCGCGGAGTTGGCGCTCATACCAAGCTTCCCGCGATTCCGGCGGCACATCCGTCGTGAGCACCGCGACGCGGATTCCCTCACTTGTGAGGATGCGCTCCAGCCGGCGTGTGACGTCGCGCTTCTGCGTGTAGACCGCATAAATCTGCAGCGACGCCGCGCGCGAAGCTCTGTCTTCACCTCTTCCACCAGACGGCGCTCCTTCGCGTAGACGTAGCTCTCGTCCAAGTCCCGTGTCTCTGCAATGAGGAATCGCTCGCGCTTCTGAGTCTCAGGGTCGTACTCATAACCATACAGGTCCCCGAGCCCGAACGGACGGTCGGGATAGAGGAGCAAAGCATTCAACGCCACACTCATCACTGACGGATTCCCCCGATGCTCCTGCAGAGCCTTCTTGATGTCCTCTTCGAGCTTCTTGTATGCATCGCTCAGCGGAGCATCCATCTCCACGCTGACGACTTCCTCGCGGTAGGGCGGCAGCGCCTCTGAAATATCTTCCAGCGAAATGAACGCTCCCAGGCTCATCAGGAAACGGCCAAAGAGAAGCGGCGATGCCCCAGGGCGACGGCGGATGCGTTTTGTTACGCGCCCGTCCGAGCAGGCGTTATCCGCTGGCTCAATGACCGTGATCTTTTCGAGCAGCCCGTAGGTTTCCGTGAAAGCTCGCACGTCCCGCTTCGCCGTACTCGAATCCTTCCTCGACCATCTTCGCCGGTTCGCAGACGGAAGAGGATGTTGAACACTTCATCGGCGTAGCCGCCGAGCAGCGTCCCGGTGAGCACCACAGTGCGTTGCGCACATCCAGCCAGCGTGCCAAGCGCATTCCCCTGGGCCGTGTCTCCTTTCAGCTCGTGCACCTCGTCGGCGATGGCATAGTCGAAGAAATCGGGCATGTAGCGCCCGATGAAGTCCACCGGAGCGAAGCGCCGAATCTTCTGTCCCGTCCGCCTGCCACAACGCGCTGTACAACGCCCGCCGCAATTTGGCGGATTCCTCGCCATTCTGACTGCCCAGAATTTCGCTCAGCTTGGCTTTCTTGAAATCGGCCGACAGAACCCGCTCTCCGTCTTCACCCAGGTAGACCGGGCAGCCGGTGTCCGCATTCAACAACGCTCCCTTGGTATCGCCCGCAACGAGCGAGCCTATACGCGTGCCGCCAGAAGTAACTGAGCTTCCCGCGATCACGGCCGACAATGAAAAGCGCCGGGAGCCCGCAGATGGAATCCCAACGCTGGCGAGCAGTGCGAGCCAGTCTTCCGCTGTCGCAACTCGGTGAGTGTTGTTCGCAGCCCTTCCCGAACGATGCGGCCATGTCGCAACCTGACTTCGTTGACTCCCGCATGGCCCACTGAACTCGTCGGCGTCCGCAGGCCGTCGATGAAGAAAACCCGCACGCGGGGCAGCGTCAGAGATGCCTCTCTCGCCCACTTCTCAACCAACTGGGGCGGCACCATGGCGAGGGCCGTGAAGGGCTTCGGTCGCTGTGCACATGAACGGCCCCGAGAGAGATCAGTGTCTTTCCGGTCCCGCACTCCGCGATCACCGCCGCACCCCGCGCCTCATGCCAGCGCTTTACCACGCCCATCATCGCGAGCGTTTGTGCCGGAAAGGCTTACGGAGGAGTTGCCCGATGAGCGGCGAAGCTATATCGTCGACGCCGTGGAGCGGCGGGTAGGTCTGAAGAATTCGCTCAGCCAGTTCGGAGGCGCGCGCACGCAGATATTCGTTGATGTCCTTCGGTAGTTGCATGGTTGTTTCCTCATGGTTCGTTCAGTCGAGCAGAGATGTATGGTCGAAGAAGGAAGAGGCATCAAGCGGTAGCGGATGTGAGAGCGGATTCAAGAACTTGTTTCGAAATCTCCGCAGTCGTTAAGTAGATGTCGGTGTGTTTTGGGATGGCAGTGAACGCGATGCCCCCGTCGCGTACGATCATCTGGGAGCACTCTACGGCCGCAATCTGGCTGTCTGAAACACGAAAGTCGGCTGGCGCAGTCACCACCTCGCATGTGTCAACTTCGAGGTCCGCGAGCGTTCCTCCAACTCGGTACACGTCGCCTGGACCTCGCGCGGTTGGCTTTCGCTGGCGCGATCGATCCAGGGACTGAAATACTGCGGCGAAGAATCCCAGTAATACGTCTCGCAGACAGCGGGATCGAGGACCTTTTGCTCACTCAGGACACTGATTCGCCGAAGCATGAGCTTTCGCGAAGTCCTCACTGATTTCCACGACTGCGTAATCGCATCCGGCGCTGTAGTCGGGGTTGGTGCTCCAAACTTTGAGAACAATTTGCACAAATCCCTCCTTCCTCGCGTTCTTGCACAGCGGTTCTATGTGGTGGCACTCGCGTCCGATTGCGGCCTCCAATATTGGCCGCTCCAGGAAATTCCTCGGCAACTTCCAAGTGATCGAGCCATTCTCTTCCGGAATGCGGATTGAGCCTTCCTTCAGCGCCTTCCCGATCCATTTGAGGAAGGCAGGCTTTGTTTCCGCTCACCAGCACTGGTGAGCATCCCAGCCCCAGCAACGGCCGGATTGCTTTCCGCTGGCTTGAGTTCTCGCATAAACCATGGCGCCCACCCCGGCACCACTGGCAGGCCATATCGGCACGCAACGCGATAGAGCACAAACACCGGATCGTCATCGCACAAAATCGTTCGCGTCTGCCTTCTCGGTCCGACCCTGGCTTCGTCTTGGCTAGCTCGGCCGACACAGCTACCAAGTGCCGGCCTGGGCCGTTCCGGCCCGGAACCACCACACTCCCGCGAAAACACTGTGCCTCGGGACCAAGAGAGGCAGTAATGCCCGGACTGGCCCGGAAGGTGAATCTGCAACAACGCTGCCTCGGTGACTGCCGCCCACAGGGCGCCGATCTCCGAATCTCCCCCGATCATGGAAATCAAGTGGGCGCTTGCCTGACCTCTTTCCTCCTTCGCGGTTCCAGAACGGCTCGGTCAATGTGAACCCGAACGCGCGTGGTCGTGTCCTTCATGCGCTTTGTGAATTCCAGCGTTCCGAAGCGCTCGTGTGCGTTTTGCATACTCCGTTTCCTCCAACCATGGAAAGGTTCAAAAAGGCTTCTAGTTGCACGTCCGAGCCGTAAGTGCGGCTCATGAAGCAGCTACACACCCCTCTAGGTTATGCAAGGGCTGCTTCAGAGCGAAGCTTGCCAATCTAGCGTCAGGTATGCTGTGCCGCTAGACTGAGGAACTCGCTGGATGAATGACTTCGTCTTCTTCAAATATTTCGGAAAGTGGGCCTGTGGCGTAATTCCGCGTGATTCGATTACTCATTCGCTCCAGCACTTCAGCACTGCCAGGAAGAGACCGTTGCCGTTCGACGTCACTCGTAACCTGAAGGCAATCCTCAGCGTCGCCCATGTAACAGAGCGAGTATTCTTCTCAACCTAGTTGCTACAGCGTGTTTGATCCGAACCACCCTTAATCCGAATCTGGAGATACCTTCTCTCGACCAGCACCTGCTCGATACATCCGCGATTAATGGAAGTGACGATACGTCAAAAAGTCGGGCTGGTCCCCGTTGAAAAACGCAAGCACTAGAACGGATGCGTATGCCGGCCACCTGTGCTTAGTGCTGACAGACGACTACAATACGTTCGTTGTCATACTGACCATTCCGTAGGACATCATCGACACTTCAGATTCTTTTGCACGAGTGTCCGCTGATTAGCGTGATGATTTGTTGACGAACTCGAGATCGTCCGTGCCCTTTGACCTTGATTCATCGCCGATGAGCCTGCGAAATCTCGGGAGTCCGGAGCCGCAAGGCGACGTAATCCCGGAGCTCAGCAACGCCGCACGTGGTGTTCCACGCTTGCCATGACAAGCGAATGTCGTTCGAGCCCCCAAGCGCTTCATGAAGACTGCTCGAAATTCGTGCGGGCTCGAAGCTCGGAAACACAATGCTATCGGTCGATCGCTTTTGGCATTGAATGAACTCTCCGGTTCGATTATCACGAAGTGCATTCGGAAATTACTCCTCAAATCGCCCTTGCACCTCCGCCGACGGAACTCTCTTCATTTGATTTTGCGGCCCGATTGCAATTTAGAAGCGCGCTGCTTCTAATCGCCCCGACAGCGCTCGGAATACACCGTCCAATATTTCCTTGCGTCATCCACTTCTGCGGCCTGGACAACGCCGCCAGCTTCCACCCGAACTGCTGGGTAGTTGCTCTCATGGAGAGCTTCGGAGTAGTGCCATTCCTTGCCATCTGAAACAATGAGGTGATCTCCGAAGGCGCCCGGACACGATCCGTTGCACACGATGAAGGGAATACCGGTAAGAGCCGTGAATTCATCGTAGTTTCCGTTGTTGGCTTCCTCTGCGGCCATCACGACCGCACCCGGAATTTCGCCGCCGTCCACCGACAGGGCCCGTGATTCTTGTAGTTTGTAGCCCATCTTCTCGAAAACATCTTTGTCTCGCTCCGCACAAACGAGGGTTGAATAACACCGGTCGCTCATAGTGCGTGTCCTTTCTCCGTTGAGGATTTACTTCAGGCTGGCAATCTCCCCTGTGCTGAAGACCACCGTCAGTTCGTTCGAGAATCGCTCCTTCTCTCGAATGACTGTGGTTCCGTCTTCTTCCTCCTCGGACTTGTCAACGAGTTTGACCGACTGCCAATGCGCGATATGCCGCGCTTCACCCTCCCCGAAGATCCCGTTGAGCATCCCTGCAGTGCAGAGCAGGCCGACGTGCCCGCCGTGTAAGGGCGTCAGTGGACGCCCGTTGACGTCTGACGGTGGGCGAAAAGCACGGCAGAGGCTTGACGATAAGCGGATGACTTCGGAAGAAGGTCTTCAATTTGGTCTAGAGGAAGGCCCGCGGTACACCAGCCGCACCGCTGCACCGCGCGGAACAGCGTAGTGACGGTCGGACTCCGAAGGAAGTGGAGAAAGTTTCCCTGGGTCTCTCGCCACAGCTTCATACCAGAGCCGCGCCCGGGTTATCTCGCCATCCTGCACACGGTCCCTCTCTTGCCGGGTGCGGCGGACTCCGAACACGACCACTTGCTTGTATTTGACGCTTTCGGGTTCGGTAAGCCGATAGATGTGGACATCCTTGAATTGGAACGACAGGACCTGGCTGCAGTCGCGGATGTAGTCCGAGGGAATGACCATCACCAGAATGCCAGTGCGCTTCAGCCAACGATACACGTGATCGAGAAACAGCCTCTCCATGCGCTGCGATTTTTCCTCGCTGACTTCGAAATCGTAGGGAGGATTCAAGTAGATCAGCGAAAAGGACTCGACCGGGCACTGCACATCAAAGCAATTCCCGTGAATCACTTCGTCGGCTGATGAAAGGGCGAGTGTTGCTCTCTGTGCATCCAGCTCAACCCCATACCGGAGTGCCCTTGCATCGCGGGTGATCTCTGTGAACGCGACGCCCTCTCCTATGCAAGGGTCAAGAGCCGAGCAGACCTGCTCGGGGAATTGAAGAAACTTGCGAATTCGTTTGGCCTCCGCAATTGGAAGAGGATAGAAGCCCAAACGTTCACGACCGGCAAGGCGCATCGGAAGCCTCCTATGGCTTGCGCGTTTCAAAACTGTCCTGGAATTTCGAGCCCGCGACGGAAGCACTAGACGGACCACGCGGTTGGAGCCGAGTGTGCCCGACATCCCGTAAGCCGACTGCATCAGAGGATTGCTGAATAGCCCCACTTATTTGGCAAGACGATGGGCTGGTGCTAGAGTCCGCGCCGCTATGGGTGTCGCAGTCCAGACCAGAACCAACCCGCTACCTAATGTTGCCAGCGACTGGTTCTGAGAACGAATCCAAAAGGCACTAAGACGGAATGCGTTTTCGCCGATGGCACTGCCATCTTGGTCTCGAATTTCTTGGCGTCTTTGATTCACGTGCGCGACGAATTGCGATTTCCCCTAGAGCTGGACACGGCGGACGCCGGCACACAGATCTACATTCGCAATACGAATCCTGAGGAAAGAAGGAGGGACATTTTCCAGGCAGAGATCGGCTACGCCACACAACCCAGAAAGGACAAGCGGGACAACCTCTTCGTTGCCGCTGAAGTTCGCGGCTCGCGCCTGGGCATCTCAGCCATTCACCTTCCTTGTGAGGCGCTGAGGGATTATTTCTACGTCGGCAATCGCCGCCGCTCTTGGGACCGTCAGCCCTCGTTGTACGAACTCTTGCGCGTCGATCCCAGCGTATCGCCGGCAGAGCTTCGCATCGCTTTCAAATTGCGCAGCCTCGAACTCCGCACAGCACACGCAGCAACTGGCGACCTTCGTGCGTTGGAGCGCGCTTTCAACACTCTCGCGCAACCAGAATTGCGCGCTTGCTATGACGCGCTTCGGAATGATCCCGCATCCCCTGTGCTCTTCCCCTATGGTGGCTTTGGTTCGTTGCTTGTTGCCGGAGATCTCTCAAGAGACGGGAAGACCTTTTACGCGTCTCGCATCCTATCCTTTCGACCCGAGCAAAACTTCAAACAGCTCCAAGCGCCGATGCGAAAGATCACGTTTTATGGGGACCACGCAATCTTCCGGGATTCACGGCACCGGATCGAAGTTCTCTTCGACCAAGCATCGTTGCCGCTGTCGTGGGACTCGAGTTGGAACCAGTGGAAACATTTGCTAGGCGCCAAGGTCGGAGTCAACGCTCCCTTCATTCAGAGCGGTAAGTATCAACACCGAGCGGGTGCATGGCACCTAGTGAAGTGGGAAACTGCGCTTCCGAGCCGCCTCGAGGTCGCGCTGCCGCTCAAACATTGCCGAACAAGTCGCCGAAGCCCAAACAGACCCATCATCGGTTCGGCGAGTTTGCCGAGGCCCTTGATCAAATTCGAGCGCGCCTGGAATCTGTGCCGATCGAGAGAGGTGAACTCCAAAAGCTCTGCTCTCGTTTGGGCATGCCGGGCGATTTCGACGTTGCTTTGATCACCTGGAAGCCCGACTACGACGCCTTCTTCTACAAGCAGCTCTGCAGACGTGCCCGTTGTCTCTATCTCTTTCGGTCCGAATACATCTTTGACCTCGAGAGAACGGTAGTAGTCGAGACACCCCAGCTCGGCCATGCCACATACCTTTTTTCCAAGCCTGCCACCATGTCCGAGTTCTTGGCAATCTACAGCAAGGTCGCCAGGGAAGACATTCTTCGAAACCGCAGCAACGTGGCTGAAAGGCTAGGTTTCTTGGGCCGTCTGATCCACGGTCTTAAGCCGGGTGCCTGGCTGAAGGATCTGAAAGCGCGCATCGGTGAGATCCCTGACTACGTAGAGGCTTCAGATCGAAGGATTCAGACACTTCAGACCTTTGGTGAACTCTTGGCGAAGGAGCTCAAGAGTTAGCCATGAAACGCGGAATTGGCGGAAAAAAGGCAGCCTGCAGAGACCAACATTCGGTCCCGTCGACCCTCAGGCACACGGCGACACAAATCTCAGAGTCACAATGGATTGCACCTGCCCAGATCCAGCGATCCGTGCCGTGTCCCGCTCATAATGGCCCTCCTCCGGTTCGCCCAATTTGACAG
Organism: uncultured Acidobacteriota bacterium; assembly: GCA_963823145.1. GTDB lineage: Bacteria > Acidobacteriota > Terriglobia > Acidiferrales > UBA7541 > Palsa-295. The sequence continues at coordinate 255,811 of CAWGJZ010000003.1, read as the reverse complement.
CGTGTCCGCACGGCCTAAGATTCGCACCTCGGATGTGCGCGTGGTCCCGTGATTAAGAGGTCGTCTTCGAAGAATGGCCACGTCAGCCGCCAGGAATCCGATGAGCCAACCCGCCGTCAAAGAGCCATTTTTCACAGTGATGGAGACCGAATGCCCTCTGACAGTGAAGGAGGCGGCCAAATATCTTGGCGTCAGCCCGCAAACTGTGTATCTTTGGGTTGAGCGAAAGCAGATTCCCCATCTCCGCGTAATGGGTCGAAACATCCGGTTTCTCAAATCGGATCTCGAACCCTTCCGCGCATCATTTAAACAGGAGATGGAGAATGCCTAGAGCACGAAAGTACGACGGAGTGGTTTATCGGCGGACTGGCACCGAAATCTGGTGGATTCGCTATCGGGATCGCAAAGGAATTGCCCGAAGAGAATCAAGCCAGACCGCTGATTGGCAAGAAGCAAATAAACGCTGAGAGAAAGACTTCAGGCGAGAGATGAGAATCTCCTTGAAGTCGTACGAAAGGGCGAAACCTTGGCTTACGGGCAATGGGCGGATTTCTTCTTGGAGAACTATTCCAAGCCGCCCGTGCGCGCTGAGAAACACGCACGAAGCGAACGAGCGGTGCATCAAACACCTCAAGGCTGCGTTTGGTACAAGCCGATTGGTGGATGTCACTGCGGATTCGATTGACCTCTACCTTCGCGAACGTCTTCGACAGCGTGTCCGCGTCAAGGCCAAGCTCGGTTACAAGCAGCTGGGAACCGTCAAGTCCACCACGGTACACCAGGAGTTCAGAGTTCTCCGGCGTATGCTCAACGTGGCGGTTCGCAAGAAACTCCTAGCTGCAAATCCCTGTTCAGGTGTTGAGTTTCCGGTTGCCGTGAAAGGGTTTGTTCAGACCGCATTATGTCACATGGTCCGAGCAGCAACAGATCGAATCCCACGCTCCGCAGTACTTGCGGAACGTGATTCGAATCATCACGGAGACCGGGTTGCGGATCTACAAGGAACTGACTCCGATGAGAAAGGACCAAGTGGATCTGCAAAATGCAGTGGTCTGGATACCGGATTCGAAGACTCCAAACGGCACCGCCGAAGTTCCCCTCACCTCGCTCGCCATTGAAGCTTTCAAGAATCAGATGGCGATTTCGGGTGAAGGACCGTTTCTGTTTCCGAGCGATCGGAATCCGACCGGACATCTCAAGAAACTCAAGACTGTTTGGACGAAAACTCTGCGACGGGCAAATATTCCCTATTTTCGGATTTATGACCTCCGCTCCACCTATGCCACAAGGCTGAGTGCCGGAGGCGTAGCCGACGAATGGGTAACGCAGATGCTTCGCCAGAGCGACGCGCAAGTCTTCAAGAAGTATTCCCAGATGAAGTTGCAGATGAAGCGCGAAGCCCTGGAGAAGCTCAACCGTCGAGCGAACGAAATGGCACCGGTGGGGAGCCGATGCTTTTTCGGCGGCGCCATTGTGCACAGTGGCGGTCCAATGACGCATTCGTGCACAGTTCGTGCACAGTGTGCACGAATAATGGAGCGTTCGGGCCGAGGTGATTCTTCTAACCCTTTTGCAATCAGGAAGAAGTTGGTGGACGTGGCCGGGATCGAACCGGCGACCCCCTGCTTGCAAAGCAGGTGCTCTCCCAGCTGAGCTACACGCCCACAACGGGAACTACGTTTGATTCTAGAGTATTTGCAGTCGCTCGAAAACTCCTAAAACCCACATGGGCTGCCAGAACGCCAGCGCGTATATACCTATCAGCGTCGAAGAAGATCGCGCTCAGGACGTAAACTCACCATCTTTCAGTGCTTCGCGCAACGTCTAACGCCCCGCGCAGGTGGCGCTTTTCACCACGGGACGCGGCACTGGCATTGGCTGCGCTCTCGGGCCGGTGGTCAAAATTGGCTCGAATAGCACCTCTGGTCCAACAACGAAGACATCGAGATCAACGCGGGCACGATCCTGGACCGCACCGAGTCGGTCGAAGAGATTGGTCCCGGAATATTTGAAGAAACTCCGGCAGTCGCCTCCGGACGCTCGTTTGTTCACGCGGAGCAAGCCGGATTTCACACCGCGTTCAAGTTCTGGGAATCCCTCTGACCCTCGCTCTAACCAAAACTTTTGGGCAGACGACGGTGCTGAAGTGGCGGATGCGGCGGAGGCGGCTGCTGGGGGCGTGATTGTTAATGCATTTTTTAGTTCTAACTGCTCGACAGATTGGCCCACATACACTGTGAATTCGCCGGGATTCACCCTCCAGGCGTGGGCGCCCACATCGTAAAAAGAGAAGGCGCGGGCGTTCAGCGGAATCGTCACGTGGCGGGTTTCGCCGGGGCGCAGATTGACTCGTGCGAAACCCTTTAACTCCTTGAAGGGGCTTGGGATGCGAGGGTCCGACTCGCCTACGTAGACTTCCGCTACGGTGGCGCCGGCGCGGTTGCCGGTGTTCGTCACGTCGAATGATACTTGGTAAAGCTGAGCGGAGGCGCGCGGCGGATTCCGATCTGTTGAAGCTGAAATACCCGAGATTGGGCGTACGCTTAAGCTTCGATACTGGAAGGTCGAATACGACAAGCCTGCACCAAACTCGAAGCGTGTTTTGACATTTTTGTACTCGTAACCCCGGTATCCGACGAAGATTCCTTCCTTGTAAACGACGCGGGTGCTTCCGGCTTCCGGATAGTAGCTGTCATGCACCGGATTGTCTTCCCAGCGGCGCTCGAAGCTGACGGGTAGGCGGCCGGAGGGGTTGACGTCCCCAAAAATGATCTGGGCGAGGGCAGTCCCGCCCTCCTGGCCCGGATACCAGGCCTCCAGCAGAGCCGGGACGCGATCGATCCAGGCATTCATGTCCACTGCACCGCCGGAAGTGATGACTACGATGACGCGCTTGTTGGCGGCTGCCATTTTTTGGATCAGCTCGTCTTGTCCCGGCGGCAGACGGAAGGTGCGATCAGCGCCTTCGCTTTCGGTTTCGGGGTCGAAGCCCACGGCGACCACCACGGCATCGGCTGACGCGGCAATTTTTTCGGCGCTAAGGTCTACATAGCTATCCCGGCGGACAATTCCGAAGCGAAATCTGCTCCCAAGGAAGCCCGGCCTGCCATGGCGCTCCAGAACGATTTTGTGCGGCCCTGGAGTCAGCGTGAGCGTGGAATAGTCCACTAGCGCTTTTGCGATACTCCAGTCGTCGAGAGCTAATTTGCCATCAACATATAATCGGTAATAGCCACCCGCTTCACCAGTGGATTGCACGAAGAAATCGTAGTCGCCTGCACTGGACGCGGTGTAGTAGCCGGTCCATCGCGCAGAAGTTGCACCGGAAGGATAGGCGGCGGCGCCAAAGCCGAGGTCCGCGCCGGCGACCGCACCGAAATTCACGTGCGCGTCGGTGCGCCGGAGCATGGGCTCACCTTCCAGACTCTCGCTCGAAAAATATTCTCCAGCCAATCCCCCGCTGCTGCCTGACTCGGTCGTCGAAAAATTCGTGTTTTGTGCCAGTTCACTTAACTCTGGGATTCCGCGACGGTAATACGTGCGCACCGTGGGCCCGAGTTCGTTGGCAATGCCTTCGAGAAAGCTGATCGCGGCGAATGGCCGCACACCGGCACTGCCGCCTGCCACGGGCACAGCGGGATACGCATCCGGCCCGAACACGGCGACTGATTTAATCGTATGCTTATTCAAAGGCAGCACATTTCCATTATTTTTCAGCAGGACCATGCCTTCCTCGGCGGCAGCGAGGGCGGCTTGACGGCCTTCGAGGTTGTAGCGCGGAATGGTCAGGTCGGTCTGATCCCTATCGAGCCAGTGGGATTTCACGGCCAGCCTTAGAATGCGGCGCACCTTATCGTCGATCACGGCAAGAGACACTTTGCCGTCACGCACGGCGGGCACGAGAGTGGCGCGATTCATAAACGCGCCGCTCGGCATTTCCAGGTCAAGTCCGCTATTGGCCGCCGCAACGCCGTCATACGTTGACCCCCAGTCAGCCATCAACACGCCTTGAAAGCCCCAGTCCTTTTTGAGTATCTCGGTGTTGAGGATTTCGTTTTGAGTCATGTGGACGCCGTTTACGAGATTGTAGGAGTCCATTACTGCCCCGACGTGCGCGTTCTTGACGGCTGCTTCGAAAACGGGGAGATAAATCTCCCGCAACGTGCGCTCGTCGATAATCGAGTCCGTGTTGTGCCGATCGAATTCCGAATTGTTGGCCATAAAGTGTTTGGCCGTGGCGCTAACGCCCTGGCTCTGGACGCCATCGATGTAGCCGACGGCGATGCGCGACGCGAGGTACGGATCCTCGCCAAAGTACTCGAAGTTGCGCCCGTTCAGCGGAGCGCGATAGATATTGAGGCCCGGGCCAAGGAGAAAATTCACTCCTTTCGCACGGGCGTCGCGTCCTATCTGCGTTCCCACGCGCTCGGCGAGAGACGGATCCCAGGTAGCGGCAAGATTGATTCCGGCGGCCATTGCCGTGGCGGGACCGAAATTGCGTACGCCCATGGGGCCATCGGCCATGCGCAAGGCCGGAACTCCGAACTCCGGCATGGCGCGGATAAAAAATCCGTCCGTGCCACCTATTAAATCGATCTTTTGTTCCAGGCTCATTTTGGCGAGGATTGCGTCTGCGCGGGCGTCGGTGTCCGACTCCGCGGAGGATTGCACCGGCGCGTGCACACTAGCCAGCAGGATCAGCGCCGTTAGGCAGCCGAGCTGTACGCTGCGCTTCGTCATTTACTTCGCCTGGGGTTGAAACAGCAGAGGAGCAAATTCCGTCAAATTTCGGCGCCACACCATCCACGTATGGGCGCCGGGCGTCTCGATTCGCGTGAACCGCACGCCTTTCGACGTCAACCAATCCTCGAATTGGCGATTCGCTTTGATGAGCTGATCGTCGGTGCCGCATGCGATCCATAGCAGCCGCAATTGGGAATTGATTTTCGCGTTCACGGCCGGGAATGCTTGTGAAACGTCGGCACCCGCCAGCATGACGGCACTGCTGAAGCCGCCAACCCACGCAAATTTATCGGGATGATTGAGTCCCGCCGAGAGCGACTCACCGCCGCCCATCGAAAGGCCAGCGACCGCGCGACCGCTGCTGTCCTTTGATACGTGGTATTCCTTTTCGACTTGTGGAATTACTTCTTCAAGAAGCGCGTCGATAAATTTGTCATTGTTCGTTTTTGCCACGGCGGGATTGATGTTGAATCCGCCATTTATGATATCGGGCACGCCGTAGCCCAGCGTATTCACGATCAGCATGGGTTTCGCTTTGCCCTCGGCAATCAGGTTGTCGAGGATCACATTCGCGCGGCCTACCGTCGTCCACGCGCTCGCATCATCGCTGAATCCGTGCAGCAAGTAGAGGACTGGGTACGGCTGCTTGCGATGAGGATCGTAATTGGGGGGAGCGTACACGTAGAAGTTCCGCTCATCGCCAATGATGCCGGATTTATAGAAGTGATTCGTGATCGTCCCGTGCGGAACGTCGTTCCATTCCCAGCTTAGCGACGCCGGGCCCGGCACGTGGACAATGCTCTGTCCCAAGGCGATCTTGTACATTGACTTCAGCGATGAATTGGCGGGATCGGGCGTGATTGCGCCATCCACGACGAAACTATACGGATAAAAATCCGGCGCGAGCGGATCGGTGGTCGCCGTCCACACTCCTTGGTCGTCCATCTTCATCGGCAGGGGTGAGCCACCGTCGCGAAACACGACCACCTCCTTGGCATTCGGCGCGCGATAGCGGAATGTCACCCGGCCCTGCGAGTCCACTTCCGGTGAATGAACGCCAGGGCCAATCGTGAAGCGTGGGCGGCTCTGAGCAGGCGCTTGTCCCCATACCGCCGCGCGCTGCTACGAGCAAAATACAAATCACTGCTATTCGCTTCATGGCCTGACCCTTTCTTCGTTGTAATTTCTCTCGTCAAGCGCTCAGCACCTGCGTTTCTTTCGCGATCTGTTCTGGGGCCCCTTCGTGGCGGAATTCTTTCAGCCGTTGCCGATGCAGCCACCAGAAGAAAGATGCTTCGATGCTCTGAGCCACAAGAGCTGAAATCCAAATTGTTTGTTCCGCTCTCCAGTTGCTGGGGTTGAGGGCAAACAGCGGCGACGGAAACAGCATCGCCGTAAGCGCGGCGCTCCGCGCATACGTGTAGAGGTTGAGCGCTCCGAAAATCGTTGCCGTGCATCCGTAGAACACGAGGAAGTAAAGCATTGCCGATGCCAATGGGCGTTTCGCGCGTCGCAAGGTCAACCACTGGATACAAAGTGTATCGCGCGAGAGCCACGCACACACAAACGCCACGTCGTAAACCGAGAGAGGCCAGCTCCAGAATTCACCCGAGTATCGATAGTGCGCTATTAGCATCGCCGCACTTCCTCCTACCAACGCGACTCCGGCTGCAACATAGGGCGCCGGCCAGGCTGCCGCCCACATGCCCAACGCTTGTTCCCCCAAGTTCTGCGCTCGTCTGCGGATTTTTTCTCGGTTGCGTAGTAGCATTAGCGCCAACACCGCAAAAAGTGTCACCGCCCATGTGAGGTGGAATTGCTCTACAGACTGCGTAGGAGAAGCATGCCGATTAATTGCGGCGTGCAACCCCGGTACGTCAAGTTCCACAAGCCCCTCGAAGAATGTGCCTTTCCACGAATAGAAACCTATCTCTAGCAAGCTCACAAAGAGCGCAAAGCCAAACGCCTGCGGCCCTGAGTAGATTTGGTAAAGGGCGCGTTCTCGCTTAAGATTTCGTACGACCGCCAGCAGAAACCACGCTGTGAACGCTAAGTACAGGACTAGAAGAACCACAAAATGCGAGACCCCAAGGCCGAAAACCTCGTCTCTCCACGAATATCCTTTCGATTGAGTTTCCACCAAGTTCGTCGCAGCAAACGGGCTCACCGGCAGGATCATCCAGGCTGCGCGGGACTGGACGGCCGTTAAGCCGACTGCCATTAGATATGAAAGAATCCCGAGGGCGCCAACGCTTTGGCCTTCAATCACGGAAATGACCAACGCCAACGAATGGAATGCTATTGAACCCAGAAACAAAATTACATACGCCTCGCCAATGATGTGGGGTGGGACATGCTCACGAATTGCCCCTACCAGTGCGAGCGGCATGAAACATAAAGTGACGAAGTACGCTCCAACCGGAGCTCCAAAAAGCTTTCCGATCGCCAGTTCAAAGGCGCTGAGCCGAGTCACTCGCTGAAAATCAAACGTGTTCTGCTGCATCTCACGATGCACAGACTGCAAAACGTAGATCCCCCCGCCGATCAGCAGGATCGCAATTTGAAGGTAGAGAGTAAACGCGAAGACTGCTCCTGCTTTGTGGAGGTTGGCGATGCTGAAATTCACGTCCGAGTGCATTATCGATGCCCAGATCGTCCCGGAAATGGCCAGGCAGACGATGATCGCGGCAATCACGCGCCCGTGCCGCAGCTGAATCCGCGCGTTGCGCACGAGTTCCGGATTCTTGAAAAGCAGGCTCACATCACCTCTCCGCTCGAAATCCTGAAATATAGTCGCTCCAGCGATTCCGCTATTTCCTCAATGCGGCACACCGGCGCTCCTGCCTCCACAAGCTCCCGTATCATATGGGCCATCATTGCGTCATCGCCCGTAAATGCGAACTGCGCTGTTCCGCTGGCGCCCACCGCTTCTTTCACGCCTGATCGCACCGCCAGCCATTCTCCTAGGACGAAGTCTGTTGTAGCCAGATGGATACGGAATCGACGAACGCTGGTCGCCTCACGCATCACTTCTCCCAACCGGCCAACTCTTAGGAGTCGCCCCTTTTCGATGATCGCGAGCGAAGTGCAAATTTCTTCGAGGTCGGCGAGTATGTGAGACGTAATGAAGATCGTCTTACCCTCGGCATGCAATTGCTTCAACAGTTCCTTTAGTTCCACACGCGCCTTCGGGTCAAGTCCTGCCGCCGGTTCGTCCAACACTACGAGCGGCGGATCGTGGATGATGGCGCGTCCGATTCCCAATCGCTGTTTCATCCCGCGCGATAGCCCCGAAATCAGTTCGTCGCGTTTGCTCTCCAGATTCATGCGCCCGATGATCTCGTCCACGCGTCCCGGAATCCGCTCACGATCCATCTTGTATGCGTGGGCAAAGTAGTCTAGATACTCCCAGACCTTCAGGTCGTCATAGAGGGAGAAGAAATCAGCCAGGTAACCCAAATGTTGCTGCGCCTTCTCCGGCTCGTGCTGCACGTCAACGCCGTTTACAGTCACCTGTCCCGACGTCGGCGCTTGCAAACCGCAGATCATCTTCAGGGTGGTCGTCTTTCCCGCACCGTTCGGTCCTACAAGCCCAAAAATCTCGCCGTCCGGCACTTCCAGATTCAAGCGATCCGCCGCGACAATCTGACCGTGTTTGCCGGAAGCCAGGTCATACTCCTTGGTCAAGTTGACAAGGTTGATCATGGATCGGCGCATGATGCGGCACCCTGGCCCCGCTGTCAACGATTCGTCCGATGGCCGGATGCCGCGCCCTCGATAGCATTCTGCAGTGGGGAGTGGCTGGATGCCGACCATGAATGACCACAGACGCGGTTGCAGTTGCGGCGGAATTATCCGGGCACGATTCTTCGTGCTAAAAACACGATGCATCCGGTTGGCGACGAAGGAATCCGGCATGGCGGCAGGATGGCACGTTCAATCGTCCCTCCGGGACTTTTGAATTTTTTTCCCCGCATCCCGGCACTCCGCTTCGCTTCGTGCCGGGCTAGCTACAATCGCGCCTCCGGCGCTGTCAGCCTCTGTGATGCGCCGCCGAATGCCAGCCTGAAGACGTGAGGCTATACGTAAAGTGCAAGGTGATGCACGGGAGTTAGGAGTAGCGGAAGAGGGCTTTGAAGCCGTAGTCCATGTGCTGCTGGATGTGGCAGTGGAAGAGGGTGAGGCCGGGCTGATCGGCGGTGAAGTCGACGGTGGCGCGGCCGTAATACGGAACGATTACCGTGTCCTTGATGATGCCGGAAGTTTTTTTGTCGTTAATGTTGACTAGCTCGAAACGGTGGCGATGCAGGTGAAGCGGGTGAGCGTCGTCGGTACGATTGCGGAAGACGAGCCGGTAGCGCGCGCCCTTTTTTAGGACAAATTCATTTTCGTGCGGATATTGCTTGCCGTTCACAAGCCATGCATTGAACCTACCATTGCCGCTGGGAATTTTCGTGAAGACCATGTCGATGGTTTGATCGGGCGCGGGCGGCGCTGACGCCGCGGGCGCGCTTCGGCCGAAGATGGTGTAATCCCAAATGGCCTTAGAGGGCGGGACCGGGACCCATTGCGGCTGCTGATGCTGGTTCGCGTACTCGACGATGACGCCGAGTCCGAAGTTGCGGATGTTGTCCTGCGGCGCTCCAAGAATCCAGATTCCCGGCTGGTTCATGTCAACGAAAGCGTCTGCGCGCTCGCCGGGGCCGAGAAGAAGAACATCGACGGCTTGCGGCGAGGGTACGGCGTTGCCATCGAGAGCGAATACGCGGAACTGGTGGCCGGGAAACGCGATGCTTTTGTTTTCGATCGCGCTGGCGTTCAGGATATGCATGAGCAGGCGCTCGCCTTGCTTCACGCGAAGGGGCTCGCCAAAGCCTAGAGCCTTGTCATTGATCGAGTACATTGCCGAACTTACTTCGAGGCCATTCGGACGCGTGTCGAGCACGGCAGGCCTTTCGGGCTGCGGGCCGCTTTGGGCTTCATCGTCATCGTCCATCAGCTGAGATGTGAAGAACGGTTCCCAATCGCGCAGGGCGAGAAATAGTTCCTGATCGTAGTGCCCCGGATCCTGGCCTGAATCGACCATGACAAAGCCAAACTGGCCCGTATAGGTGCCTTTATGCAGATCGTCCATTGCCATTGCGTGGGAGTGATACCAGCGGGTGCCGGCAGGTCCGGGCGTGAACTGAAAGCGGCGCCGGCCGTGCGGCGGGACGGGCGGCGTTTCCTCCTCTTCCACGCCATCAACTTCGGCGGGAATCAGAAAACCGTGCCAGTGGACGTATTCGGGCGTGTCCGTGTCGTTGATAACGTCCACGGTGACGGGCTTGCCTTCGCGCATGCGGAGCACGGGGCCGGGAGAAGAACCATTGTACCCAATGGTGCTGATGATGCGGGTGGGGGTGAGCTCGACAGGAACCGGGGCGATTCGCAGAGTGATGTCCGCTTTGGCGCCTAATTGGGTGGATTGTGGCGACGCCTGGGCGGGGGAAGGTCTTGGAGGCATCCCCTGCATCTGTTGGCTGGCGAAAGCCTTTGCTCCGCGGAGGCCAAGCGCGGCCGCGCTACCAAGTTTTATGAACGTCCTTCGCCGCACGGCTCCCCCGCAGGTTCGGTGGTGGTTGGAGATGGGTACGCCAATCTGTTAGGCTCTCCTTGCGCATCAAAGTATCTCATGAAGTGTGATGCATGAAGCTCGCGCGGCGAATTTCGGTTGCAACGATCCTCGTAGCCTTCAGCGGAAGTCTGTTAGCCCTCCAATCGAATGGATATCAATTTTACGGGTCGAGTCCCTACGCGCCGGTGACGCCCGAGCAGGCTAACGAGAAGGCCGAGTTCTCGTGGTCACGGCTGCGATATACGGCGGCGCAGCGGAGCTTTGGCGGTTTCGGTGGCGGCGGGTTTGGCTACAGAGGATACGGATATGGCGGGGCATGGACCTGGGGCCAAGATTACCCCAAGGCCGACCGGCAGTTCTTACTGGCGCTGCGCCGGTTGACGCGGGTGAACGCGCGATCGACCGAGCAAGTGGTGGATCTCGACGACGATAAAATTTTCAACTATCCGTGGGTATACGCCGTCGATGTGGAAGATTGGACCTTCACTCCCGCCGAAGCCAAACGGCTGCACGATTATCTGCTGAAGGGCGGTTTCCTGATGGTCGACAATTTCCACGGCACCGCCGACTGGGAAAATTTCATGAATGGGATGCGGCTGGTTATCCCCGACCGGCCGGTGGAGGACCTCAGCAACTCAGATGAGATTTTTCACGTCTTATATGACCTGAGCGACCGTTTTCAGGTGCCGGGAGAGCAATACATCAATACCGGCCGCACGTACGAGAAGGATGGCTACGTGCCCAAATGGCGCGCTATTCGGGACGACAAAGGACGCGTGATGGTGGCGATTTGCCACAACATGCATCTGGGAGATGCGTGGGAATGGGCGGACAGTCCTGAGTACCCGGAGCGCTTTGCTTCGATGGCTTTTCGAGTGGGCATCAATTACGTGATTTACGGGATGACGCACTGAGTATCTGAGGCTGAGGTGCGATTCAGTCGAGCGATTGTCGAGAAATGTGCGACGAATGTTCCAATTCCTGTTCAAGTATCCGGCGCCAACTTTTTCGAAGGGCCAGTTCGTTTTGCTTGGCCCCTGGCCGAAGTGGGCGCTCTTTTTGGCGGTCCTGGCAGCGGCTGCGGGGCTCGGATGGCTGATTCGTTCGCGACTGCCGCGCGCCGCGCCGAGATTGCGGAGCTGGCGGGCGGGAATTATCTGGCTCCTACAAGCGGCGCTCGCCGCGCTTGTGCTGATTTTGCTGTGGCAGCCGGCGATTACAGTTGCGCAGCTGAAGCCTCAACAGAACATTATCGCGCTGCTGGTGGACGACTCGCACAGCATGTCCATCGCGGATGGCGCGGATGGCGGCAACACCACCCGGCTCGCGCAAGGCGTGAATCTGTTGCAAGGCGGCGTGCTGGCGGAGTTGCAGAAAAAATTTCAGACGCGACTGTATAGCCTCGATAGCCGCCTCTCGCGCGTCTCCAGCCTGAAGGGACTGCAGCCCGCGGCACCCGCAACTCACATCGGTGAAAGTCTGAAGCAATTTGTGGCCGAGACTTCGGATCTGCCCATCGGCGCGATTGTGCTGCTGACTGACGGGGATGACAATTCCGGCGGCATCGACTTGGACACCATTGCCGCGCTTCGCAACCGGCGCATCCCGGTTCATACCGTGGGATTGGGAGCCGAGCAAATGCGGCACGATGTGGAGATTGACGATGCGACCGTGGCGCCACGGGCGATGGCCAATTCGCGGTTGACCGCCACCGTCACTTTGCACCAACAAGGCTACGCTGGGCAGAAATCGATGCTTGCGGTGCGCGACGGGCAGAAGCTGCTCAGCTCGCGCGAAATCACGTTTGGCGGCAACGGAAAAAGTCAATCAGAGACGCTGCTGTTCAACGCGGGCGATGCCGGAGCCAAGGCGCTGCAGTTTACGATCGACCCGATGCCAGGCGAGGAAGATCGACTAAACAACGCCGTCACGCGACTGGTCAATGTGATATCCGACAAGAAACGGATCCTTTACGTTGAGGGCGAGCCGCGGTGGGAGTACAAGTTCATCCGGCGCGCTGAGGACGACGACAAACTGGTGCAGGTCGTGTCGATGCTGCGAACGACCGAGAACAAGATTTACCGCCAGGGGATCAATGATCCAAAGGAGCTGGCGAATGGTTTCCCTTCGAATACCGACGACCTTTTTGGATACCAGGCGATCATTATTGGCTCGGTCGAAGCGGGGTATTTCACGTCCACGCAAAAGGATCTGATCCGGCAGTTCGTCGACCGGCGCGGAGGCGGGTTGCTGCTTTTGGGCGGGCGATTTGCGCTCGCCGACGGCGGCTGGGGCGGATCAGAACTTGCGGACCTTCTTCCGGTCAATTTGCCTAATCGGAAAAATACGTTTCAGCGCGTCCCGGCCACGGTCGAATTGACGCAGGCCGGCGCGGACAGCTTGATTTGCCGCCTGGTAGATGACCCAGCGCGTAACGCCGAGCGCTGGAAAACGCTTCCCTACCTGATGGACCATCAAGATCCGGGCACGCCCAAACTGGGCGCTACCGTATTGGCCGACATGAAAGTTGGCGGACGCAAGATGCCATTGCTGATCACGCAGAATTACGGGCGCGGCCGCACGGCGGTGCTCGCTACTTCGGGCACGTGGCGGTGGCAGATGAGCCTTCCGTTGGGCGACACGAGCCACGACATGTTCTGGCGGCAATTGTTGCGCTGGCTTGTCGCCGACACGCCGGATCGCGTGGTCGCTTCCGTGCCGCATCAGGAATTATTTGACGATGGGCACATCAGCTTTTCGGCGGACGTCCGCGGCAAAGACTATCTGCCGGCCGCTGACGCCAGCGTCCAGGCGCAGATCACGGGGCCGGGTGGCGTCTCCGCGAAAGTTGATATGACTCCGGTCCCCGATAAGCCGGGCACTTTCCAGGGCGAATGGACTGCGGATAAGCCGGGATCGTATCTGACGGAGGTGACCGCTCAGCGCGGCGGGCAGGAACTTGGGCGCGACGTATTTACGTTTCAACGGACGGATGGCGTCGCCGAGAATTTTCACACCGAACAGAATCGCGACCTGCTTGAAAAACTTTCGTCGCAAACCGATGGTCGCTACTGGCGCCCGCAAGACTTGTCGAAACTCCCCGGCGAAATTTCCTATTCCGAGGCGGGAATCAGCGTTCGCGAGACAAAAGCGCTGTGGGACATGCCCATCGTTTTCATAGTGATCCTGCTTCTGCTGTTTTCTGAATGGCTGCTGCGGCGGAAATGGGGCGTGATATGAGATTGAAATCAGCGGCCCTTATTTTGTGCTGCGGCTTCTTGCTGTGCGCGATACCTGCGCGCGCCGGCGTTTACTACGTCACGGTAGCGGGCTTGGGCGGCGAGCCGGACTACGAGCAGGAATTCACCTCGCTGGCAACCGACCTTGACCGACTGCTCAAAGCTTCCGGAAGCGATGCTCACGTCTACACGCTGGATGGCAACGATGCCACTCGAGCACACCTGACGGACGTGCTCGGCAAGGTAGCGAGCCAAGCCAGGCCTGACGATGATTTCGTGCTGATTCTTATCGGCCACGGCACCTACGACGGCGTCGAATACAAGTTCAATCTTGTGGGACCTGATATCACGGCAGCGGATTTGGCGGCCCTGTGTGATCGCGTCGCCGCCAAGCGGCAACTTATTGTTAATACAACCAGCGCCAGCGGCGGCTCGATTCCCGCGCTTGAGAAGCACGGGCGCTGCGTGATCGCGGCAACGAAAAGCGGAACCGAAAAAAACGCCACCGTGTTTGCGCGGTACTGGGTTGAAGCGCTGCACGATCCCGAGGCGGATCTGGACAAGAACGAAGCGATCAGCGCCCTCGAAGCTTTTCAGTACGCCACAAAGAAGACTGCGTCATTCTATGATGCGCAAAAGCGCCTCGCCACCGAACACGCCGTCTTCGACGATACCGGGCATCACGACCCGGTGCGCGAGCCAGCGACAGACACGGGCGAGGGCCTGTTACTTTCCAATTTCACGCTGATCCGTCTCGGCGCCGCTCAAAAGGCTTACAACGACCCTGCCAAGCGCGCGTTGCTCGCCCAAAAAGAAGAGCTTGAGCGGAAGATTGATACTTTGAAGTATCAAAAGATGGCCATGTCGCAAGACGACTATAAGAGCCAGCTTACCGCCGCGCTTTTAGAGTTGGCGAAGGTGCAGGATCAATTGGATAAGTGAAACACGCATTCCAATTCGCCACGATTTGCGCCGCATTGCTCGTCGCTGCAAGCGTGGTGTGGCCCGCCACGCCAGACGATTGCCACTTGCTGCGCAAACACGGCCAGCGCAGCGAAGCTCAAGCCTGCTACAAGTCGCTCACACTCGCTGGCGATCCCTATCTCCGCGCTGAAGGATATTGGGGTCTTGAAGATTACGAGCAGGCCAACAATGAATTCCGCCTTGCGGTGGCGCAGAACGACAGAAGCGCGCTATATCGCGTCCGATGGGGAATGCTCCTGCACGAGCGATTCAATAACACCGACGCCGAAGGATTGTTCAAAGAAGCCTTGCAGCGCGATCCAAAAAACGCGCGAGCCTATCTGGGACTTGCGCTCGTCAGCGCCGACGGATTCGATAGCAAAGCCATTGATTGGGCCTCTCGCGCTCTCGCCATCGATCCTAAACTTGTGGAAGCCCACGAGCTAATGGCGAAGCTTGCTCTCGAAGACTCCCAGACCGATGAAGCCATCCGCCAGGCCGATGATGCAATCCGCCTTTCTCCCGACGCTCTCGATGCGATGGCAATTCACGCGGCCGTGGAGGTGCTGGCCGACCGCTCGCCCGATTCGTGGCTAGCAAAAATTCAGCAAGTCAATCCGGCGTACGGCGAAGCCTACGCAATTGTGGCCCACCACCTGGTGCTGAATTACCGATATGAGGATGCAGTCGACTACTACCGTAAGGCGATCGCCGTTGATCCGCAGCTCTGGTCCGCTCGCTCGCAACTCGGAATCAATTTGATGCGCCTGGGCCAGGAGGACGAGCCGCGTAAGCAGCTCGAAATGTGCTACCAGAATGGCTACCGCAATGAAGAGACGGTCAACAGTTTGCGTTTCCTCGACAGTTACAAGAACTTCGTCTCGTTTCGCGACCAGAACACGATCATCAAACTCCACAGGAATGAAGCCGAACTCTTGCGCCCTTATGTGGAAGACTTGTTGAAGCGCGCCATGGCGACCTACGACAAGAAGTACAAAATGACCCTACCCGGCCCGGTGCAGGTGGAAGTCTATCCCGACCACGAGGATTTTGCGGTGCGCACCATGGGTATGCCGGGACTGGGCGCGCTGGGCGTCACGTTTGGAGAAGTAGTGGCGATGGACAGTCCCTCCGCGCGAAAGCCCGGTGACTTCAATTGGGCGAGCACCCTCTGGCACGAGATGAGCCACGTTTATATTCTCAGCGCGACCAATCACCGCGTGCCGCGCTGGTTCACCGAAGGGCTGGCCGTGCACGAAGAAACCCAGGCTTCTCCGGAGTGGGGCGACCCGATCACGCCTGACGTGGTCGTTGCGCTACACGATAAGAAGTTGCTTCCCGTTACCGATCTCGATCGCGGGTTTGTGCGGCCCGAATATCCCTCGCAGGTGATCGTCTCCTACTATCAGGCGGGCCGCATCTGCGACTACATACAGGACCGCTGGGGCGCCGACGAGCTCCTCGATATGGTGCACTCCTTCGCGGCCAAGCAGACAACCGCTGCAACCATTCGGCAAGATTTGAAGATGACGCCGGACGAATTCGATAAAGAGTTTCAGGAGTGGCTGTACAAAGGCGATGGCCAGGTCGCCGCGCATTTCGACGAGTGGCGCACAAAGTTGAAAGATGTTGTAGAACAGGCCAAGAACCACAATTATCCTGTCGTGCTCAAAGAAGGCCCAGAAGTGGTCCAGATGTACCCGCAATATATTTACGACGCGAACGCCTATCAGTTCATCGCGGCGGCGGACATGGCTGGCGGCAACAAACAGGCAGCGATGGCAATTCTGACTGACTACGAAAAAGAGGGCGGGCGCGACCCGGAGACATTGAAGCAATTGGCAAGTCTGGAAGAAGAACAGGGCTCGCCGAAGGAAGCCGCCGCAACCCTAAACCGCATCAACTATATCTATCCCGAGGATCAGCAGCTTCACGAGCGCCTGGGCAAACTATGGCTCGCCCAGCAGAATTATCCGGGTGCGATCCGCGAATATTCCGCCGTGGTCGCGCTGCATCCGCTCGACAAGGCTTCCGCCGAATTCGACTTGGCGCAGGCCTACTTTGACGCAGGCCAGAAAGACAAAGCCGAGGATAACGTCTTACAGGCGCTCGAAGCCGCTCCCGATTTTCGCCCCGCCCAAAAGCTTCTATTGCAAATCCATAGCTCCGAGAAAGGCAAATAACCGATGGCTGCCGCCGCCGAAATCAATCTTGACTCCGTGGAACTAAAGAAGCGCATCGAACGCTTTCAGGCCGCGCGCGAAGGCATTCTCGCGCAGGTCCGGCAGGTGATCGTCGGACAGGATGAGGTCCTCGATCAAATCCTCACCGCGCTGTTCGTCGGCGGACATTGCTTAATTACGGGGCTGCCGGGCACCGCCAAGACGCTGATGGTGAGGACCATCGCTCAGACACTCGGCCTTGTCTTCAAGCGCATTCAATTTACGCCGGACCTGATGCCCTCGGACATCACGGGCACGGACATCATCGAAGAGGATCCCACCACGGGCCATCGCCGCTGGACGTTCGTCCACGGCCCGATCTTCGGGAATATCCTTTTGGCCGACGAGGTCAACCGCACACCTCCCAAAACGCAATCGGCGTTGCTGGAAGCCATGCAGGAACAATCGTGCACCGTCCGGGGAAATCAGTACACGCTGCCGTCGCCGTTTTTCGTCCTGGCGACGCAGAACCCCATCGAGCTCGAGGGCACCTATCCGCTTCCCGAGGCGCAGCTCGACCGCTTTTTCTTCAATATCGTGCTCGATTATCTGAGCGCGGAAGAAGAGGTAAAGGTCGTCGATCTGACCACCACAACTCACACCGCCCAGGTGCAGCCGGTCACCAACGCAGGAGAGATTCTCGATTTTCAGCAACTCGTTCGCATGGTGCCGGTCGCCGAATCGCTTGCCGCGTATATCGTCAAGCTGGTGCGAGCCACGCGGCACAATAGCGGCGTCGCTCCCGATTTCGTGAAGAAATACGTGAATTACGGGGCCAGCGTGCGCGCCGCGCAATATATTGTCCTCGCTTCCAAAGCTCGCGCGCTGGCAAGGCGCCGCTACCACGTGTCCTACGAGGACGTCGCCGCCGTGGCGATTCCCGTTCTTCGTCACCGCGTGTTGCTAAATTTTCACGCCGAGTCGGATCGCATCGATTCGGACGAAATTCTGCGGCGATTGCTCCAGGCGGTGCCGCCTCCCCAGGGTGCCTGACACATGCAACGCTTTCTCGATCCGGCTGTGCTGTCGCGCATTTCGGGCCTCGACTTGGTCGCCAAGACGGTGGTCGATGGTTTTGTTGCCGGCCTCCACCGCTCGCCCGATTTCGGCTTCAGCCAGGAGTTCGCCGAGTACCGCGCCTATTCTCCCGGAGACGATCTGCGCCACGTGGATTGGAATGTCTTCGCGCGCACTGAACGCGCCTATCTGAAGCGCTATCGCGGCGAAACCAACAGCCTGCTCACTGTCCTCCTCGACGCCAGCAACTCCATGACGTACACGTCGCACGGCGTCACCAAAATGGATTACGCCCGCTTCGTCGCTGCCTCGCTCTTCTATCTCGCCATTCACAACCAGCGCGACGCCGCCGGCCTGATCGTTTTCGATGACGAAGTACGCAATTACATCCGCCCCTCGATTCGTCGCGGACAGTTGTACCGCCTCTTAAGCGGACTCGAATTGGCCGAGGCTCGCGCGCGCACGGATTTCGCCAAGCCTCTCGACCATTTTCAGCAGTTTCTCAGGCGTCGTGGAGTGGTCTTGATCATTTCCGACTTCTTCGAAGATCCACAGAAGATCGTGCGCACCATCGAGCCGCTGCGATTTCACGGCAATGAAGTTGTGCTCTTCCACGTCCTCGATCCCAAAGAGATTCGCCCCGAGCTCGGCGAACCCGCCATACTCGTCGACCTCGAAACCCAGCAGCGCATCGAGGTAACTCCCGAATACGCGAAAAACGAGTACCGCGCGAAGATGGACGCCCACATCGCGGAATTGCGCGAACGCGCGCAGGGTGCCGGAATGGATTACTTCCTGCTCGTCACCGACCGCCCTCTCGATGGCGCTCTTGCAGAATACCTTACGATTCGCCAGGGGAGAAATTGAATGGGCGTTTTGGCTCCATGGTTTCTAGCGGGCGCGGTGGCGGTTGGGGTGCCAATTTACTTGCACCTGCTGCGTCAACACACGTCCATCCCCCAGCCTTTCAGCTCAGTGATGTTCTTCGAGCCTCGGACGCAAACCTCCATCCGGCAGCGCCGCCTGCGTTACCTGGTGCTGCTGGCGCTTCGGCTCGCATTGCTCATTTTTCTGGTGCTCGCGTTTGCCGATCCGTTCATCAATCGCTCGGCTGCCGGCGTGAAAAGCGAAAAACTGATGATGGTGGTGGTCGATAATTCCTTCAGCATGCGCGCGGGTTCGCGGCTAGCCGACGCCAAGCGAGAGGCCGTCTCGCTGCTGGCTTCGCGAAATCCCGCTGAACGTGCGCAAGTGATGGAACTCGGATCCAAGTTTGAGGCGCTCACTCAGCCCATTCAGGATGCGGCCGCCCTGCGCGCAGCCGTTCAAAGCATCGTGCCCGGTGATTCGCGCGGCAGTTTCGGCGAACTTGCGCGCTCCCTGCGATCGCTCGCCACAAATGTTCCTACCCCGATCGAACTGCACCTTTTCAGCGATATGCAAAAGTCCAACATGCCGCCGACTTTTAGCGACATGGCTCTTCCGGGTAATGTGAAGCTCGTGCTGCATCCCGTGGCAAATGGAAATCCGCCGCCCAATTGGGCGGTCGAAAGTGTGAACGCCCCGGGCCAGGTGTGGCAGCCAAAGAAGGCGCGCGTGCAGGCCGTCATCGCCGGCTACAACACGCCCGAAGCCTCACGCACTGTCTCGCTCGTCGTCAACGCCAAAACAATCGCCACTAGAAAGATCGAAGTGCCTGCCAACGGCCGCGCCACCGTCGAATTCGATTCGCTCGACGTGCCTTACGGTTTCAGCCGCTGCGAAGTGCGCATCGATTCCGCCGACGTGCTTCCGGGCGACGATGCAACTCTGTTTGCCGTCGAACGCTCCGATCCGTCACAAGTGCTTTTTCTCCACGACGCGACTGATACTCGATCCCCGCTCTATTTCGGCTCCGCCCTCGCCGCAGCAGCCCAATCTGCTTTTTCGATGGAAAGCGTGCCCGTTTTGCAAGCCGGAAACATTCAATTTTCGAAGTATGCGTTCGTGGTTATTTCAGACGCCGGCTCCCTGCCCGCTTCACTGGAAAATGATCTGTCCCAGTACGTCCGGCGCGGCGGCAGCGTCTTGATCGCTGCGGGAACTGCTCTCGGGCGCCGTTCGCGCGTCCCCATCTTCGGCGCAAACATTTCGCAGGCCCGCTACTATTCGAATGATGGTGGCGGCTACCTCATGGTCGGCGACACCGATCCGTCCTATCCATCCATCGCAAAGGCCGATCGCTGGTCGGGAGTGAAGTTCTACTACGCCACGCAAGTCGACGACTCAGGTTCCCGCGTGGTCGCCCGGCTCGCGGACCACACACCAGTGTTGCTTGAGAAAAGGATTGGCGAAGGCCGGGTCCTACTGCTCGCGTCGGGCTTGGACAATATCACCAACGATTTTCCGCTCCATCCGCAGTTCGTTCCCTTCGTCGAGCAGACTGCTTTCTACCTTTCCGGCACCGAGCGCCGCAGCGGCTCGCGCGAGGTGGATTCCTTCGTCGAATTGCGAAACGCGAAGGAGCAAGCGGTTGGTGTCGAGGTGATCGACCCCGACGGCCATCGCCCTCTCTCGCTAAAAGACGCGGCCACCGCGCAATCCTTCCTGTTGACGCGCGCCGGCTTTTACCAGTTCCGGCTCGCTAATGGTAGGCAGAATGTTGTCGGCGTGAATCCCGACCGCCGCGAATCCGACCTCGCGGTCATGTCGCCGGACGTCCAATCGCTATGGAGTGGAAATGCCGGCACGCAGGTCGAGCGCGCCGTCGCGGCTGACGAGGGGCTCGATAAAAATGCGCGCTTTCCTTTGTGGTGGTACGTTATGCTGTTTGCATTGGCCGTGGCGTTGGCCGAATCCTGGGTAGCGAACCAGCACCTTGCCGCCCGGAGGGAGGATTTATGAGCGCAAGAAACGAGCTCAACTCCTACGTGGTGCAGTTGGAACGACGCCTTCGCCTCGCTACCCTGCTGCGAGGCGCCGCGATCTTTACCTCTGCCGCGCTGGTCGCAACTCTTCTTCTCGTCCTCATCGCTAATGCGTTTGCATTTTCCGGGTGGAGCGTAGGCAGCGCCCGCTTTGTCCTTTTGATCGCGCTGGCGGCGGCCGCCGCGTTCGGGATTGCGTTTCCACTCTGGCGCCTGAGTCGCAAACGTGCGGCGGACAACGCGGAAAAGGTGTTTCCGCAATTTCAGCAGCGCCTTGTCACTTTCGCTGACCGCGCTCCCGATGAGCGCGAGCCCTTCATCGAGCTGCTCGCTGCGGACACGCTTGAAATTGCCCGTCGCAGCCAGCCTCAACTGCTCGCGTCCAACACAAAGCTCCTGGCTCTGTTCGGCGGTGGCCTCGCTTCACTTGCCGTGCTTGTGTGGATGATCGTTGCCGGCCCCGGTTATCTCGGCTATGGCTCCGCTCTTCTATGGGAAGGGTGGCACGTCAATGCCAACCCCTTCTACGATATTCGCGTCACCCCCGGCGATGCATCGGTTCGCCGCAATGCCGACGAACTTGTCACCGCCCAGCCGATTGGAATTCAAACCGGCAAAGTGCGCCTCTACGCCCGCTATCACAGCGCGTCAAAGTGGGAACAGCTCACCATGCAGCCTCAGCCCGGAGGCTCCGCTTTTCAATTTATGTTTGCCGGCTTGCCCGAGGGCGTCGAGTATTACGTCGAAGCTGGCGCCGTTCACTCCCGCCACTTCAATATTCGCGTTGTGGATCTTCCCGCGGTTAAACAGATCCGCGTCACCTACCACTTCCCTACTTGGACTGGCCTGAAGAATGTGGTTGACGAGCATGGCGGCGACCTTCGCGCAGTCGAAGGAACGCAGGCGGCGCTCGAAGTCGTCACCGACCGCCCCATGCGTGACGGCCTCCTGGTGCTCGACAACGGCCAGCAAATCCACCTGACGGGCGGCGCGAACAATCATTATTCCGGCGACATCACGATGGACAAAGACGGCGCCTACCATGTCGCCGCAATCGATCAAGGACAGCCCGTTCGCCTCTCCGAGGATTTTTTCATTTCGGCGAACAAAGCCAACCCGCCCGAGGTTGAAATCGTCAGGCCCGGCCGCGATTACCGCGCCAGCCCCATCGAGGAAGTTACCATCTCCGCAAAAGCGACCGACGAATTCGCACTGAACGATTTGTCGCTTCATTATTCCGTGAATGGCGGCCCCGAACAAACCGCCAACTTGCTAAAACAAAAGGGAGCAAAGGAAGCCGACGGCTCCACGATTCTTTATCTCGAAAACTTTAAGCTCGTACCGGGTGACCTCGTCAGCTTCTACGCCTCTGCAAAGGACGCGCGCGCTGAATCTCACACCGACATGTTTTTCATCCAGGCCGACCCATTCGAGCGCGAATTCTCTCAGTCCCAGCAGTCCGGTGGCGGCGGTGGAGGCGGCGGACAAAATCCCAACGACATTTCCGATCGCGAGAAGGAAATCATCGCCGCCACTTGGAAACAGCAGGGCAACGCGTCGGCTTCGTCGCAACAGGCCACTGAGCAGGGCAAATTCCTCTCCGAGGTTCAGTCCAAGCTTCGCGATCAGGCCATAGCGCTCGCGGGACGCCTCCAGTTGCGCGACATGACCCAAGCGAACGATGGATTCGCTGCGTTTCAAAAGGATATGAGCGCCGCGGCCCAGGCCATGAATCCGGCCGCCGATAAACTTCATCAACAAAAGTGGCACGACGCGCTTCCCAACGAGCAGAAGGCGCTCCAACATCTGCTGCAGGCTGAAGCTACGTTTCGGCAAATTCAAGTAGCGTTCGGCAATCAGGGCGGCGGTGGCGGGGGCGGCGCGGGACGCGATCTTGCAAGCCTATTTGACCTCGAACTCGATACGCAAAAAAATCAGTATGAGACCGCGCAAACCGCTGCCTCGGCCGGGAACTCCCGCGAGCAGCAAATCGACGAAGCGCTGAAGAAGCTCGACGAACTCGCGCGCCGCCAGCAGGAACTCGCGCAACAGCGAACCAATAATGGCCAGACTTTCGACCAGCGCTGGCAGCAAGAAATGTTGCGCCGCGAAGCGGAACAGTTGCAGCGGCAGATGGAACAGATGGCGCAAAACCAGCAGAACGGAAATTCATCCAGTGAATCTGCCTCGAGCCAGTCTTCCAATTCCAACGGTCAGTCCGCCTCCGGCCAATCCCAAACTTCCGCCGACCCGCGCGTACAGCAAGCTCTCAATTCCCTTCGCCAAGCGCAGGAAGCCATGCGCCGGGCTTCTTCGCCGCAGCAGGGTGGTGCAGACGCCCGCGGCGCTGCCGACCGCCTCCGCGAAGCCCAAAATCTTCTGAATGGCGTGCAGCGGCAGCAGAGTTCCCGACGCCTCGATTCCATCGCTCGCGATGCCGATCAGCTGGCCGCCACTCAGCGCGAACAGTCCGATCAGCTGCGCCGGCTCTCGCAACAAAATCCGTCGGATAACGCCCAACTTCAGGATGCGTGGAGCAAAGCGCAAGCTCTGGCAGGAGATCGCCAGCGTCTCGCGGACGATCTTGCGCAACTCGAAAAGCAGATGCGCGATGCCGCGCGCGATCTGGCTTCCACGCAGCAGGACGCCGCGTCCAAACTTCGCGACGCCCTGGGCGACGCGGATGCGAACGATCTCCAAACGCGCATCCAGCGAAGCGCGGACTGGCTCCGCCGCGGCTATGATCCAAACTCGGAAACCACCGAATCTGAAATCGCCAGAGATCTCAGTCGTCTCGGTGGCCAGGTGCGCGATGCCCAGCGCGCCCTCGGTCCCGGCCAATCGCCGCGGCAGCAGGATTCGCAAACCGCGCTGGACCGTGTTCAGCGCCTGAAAGATCAGATGGAAGCCCTCACTCGCGGCTTAGGCGCCCGCGACTCGCAAAATCGCCAGACGGCTCAGTTGGGACGTGACGGCCAGCGCGCCGGACAACAAGGTGGTCAGCAAGGCGGCCAACAGGCCGGCGGACAGCAAGGTGGTGGCCAGCAAGCTCAGCAAGGCCAAGCAGGACCCGGCAGCGCGTTCGGCCCGGGCATCGACCGCTCGGGTGGCGCCAATGCGCGCGGCTATCGCGATGATGGCTATTACACCGGGGGGCAGCGATATGGCGGCGACGGTCGCGGAAACTGGTGGATTGACACGGGCAACAACTCGAATCTCCCTGGGGCCGTTCCTCCCGACAATTCTCAGCTTCCGCCCGATCCGGAGCTGACGTATCGCCAAAGCGTCAGCAACTTGAATCAGCTTCTCAACACTTTCCAAAACGATCCCGAAGAAAAGCGCGAGTTGCAGGGTCTAATCCAGGAAATGCAGCGTCTCGATCCCAAGCGTTTCCCCGGCAATCCCGCGCTTCTCGAGCAGATTCACAACCAGGTCCTCACCGAGGTGAACAACCTCGAATTGCAAGTGCAGCGAAAGCTCGGTGACCAGTCCGGCCAAATTCGCAGCGCCGACCCAATTTCGGTGCCCGCCGGCTACGAGGACGCCGTCGCCGAATATTTCCGCCGCCTCAGCAAAACCCCGTAGCTCGCCTCAGCCACGACGAGTGTACTTCTGAGGATAGCGCCTCTCACGAAAACCCAAGATCGCGGAGAGCCTCTCGCGCTGCCTTCCGAAAGCGCATGTCCGTCTCGTATCCGTCAGACCAGGTCTGGCTCCTGTCCACTAAGGCTCTGGCTTCGGGGACCGATTTCTCCATGAGACACGCCATCGTATATGCCGAATTCGTCCTCCCCACGCCGCGTTCGCGCAAGAACGACAGGACCAACTCCGGTTCTGCACCGGCCTCCACTAATCTCTTGGCATCGCCGAAGCTTTCGGTGTCGCTCACGCCTCCGGGAGTTCGAACCACGCGCACAGATAGCTCGGCCTCGTGGTCGCACAGAGGTTCCTTCAACTGCTTCGACAACGCGTCTCGCACTGGACTACTGCCAGAAAAAACCACGCGAAAGGGGATAGGCGCTGTGCGCTCCGCATATTCACCGCGTTCATCTCTCCACTCTCTTACGGTCGCTTCCAGCACTCCTAAGAGCACTGAAAATCCATTGTTCGCCAAAGGCAGAAGGGAGTCTGCGTTCGAAAGGGCTAGGACGTAGCCCTTTGCTTTGTTCCATGAGAAGTCCCTGGTTAGGTCGAGTAGAGCGTCCCAGTTATGTCCGAAGTAACTCGGGAAGTCCATTGCTTCGGCGAGCGCGTCTAGCAGTGCAGATTCCGACTGAATGTGTCCACCATCTACCAGGAAAAACGCAAAGCCAAGCTCGCTGCTCGCCTTCTTTAGAGCCTCTCCATCGAGACAGTGCGACGGTACGAAATGCACCAGAGGATTCTCGACACCGACTAGATGTCGTCGCCAGAATTTGTTTTTTGTTTCGTCGGTCATTTGATTCTGGTAAAGGTCAGGTAAGATCTGGCGGGTGGCGCACCCTTTCTCTCCATATTTTCCATCACTGACATCACAGCGCGGGCGGATGATATCACACCGCATCGTGCCGAATATTTTCGCCGCCTCAGTAAAACCCAATAACCACGCGACGATTTACGAGAGGCCGCGAAATCGTCGTCCCGTGCTAACGTGGTAGAAGCGGAGCAAGGCGAGTCCAGCAGCCTCGTCTGAGGAATGAGATCGAAACTCGAAACAGGGGAACGGAGGATTCGATGACAGTAGGAATAAATTTGAGGAACCGTGTCTGGGTTCTCGCAGTAGCCTTGGCGCTAGGGCTTGGTATCACCGGGGGCGCGGCGCGGGCTGCGTCATCTCGGCTACCGCAAGACGAGTCCCACGACCGGGCTCACGATCAGGATTATACGAAAAATAAGAACTACCAACTGGGTATGCGCGATGGCCAGAGTGACCGCACGCATAACCGGGATCACTCCAAGAAGAGACACTTCAAAAAGGACGACGACCAAAGAGCCTATGAGGCCGGCTACGAGCAGGGCCACCGCGGCGATCAATCTGATCATCACGAGGGCGATCGCCCGGATCATCACGATAACGATCAGCACTAGAAGCAAAAGTGCGCCTCTTGAGCCACCCAAACCGAATACCCCACGTTCCGATCGGCACGTGGGGTTTTTGGCTTATTAGATGAGCTTCACCGAAGTCCACACCAACAACCGCTTGCGGCGCTCCGGACAACCTGTCAGCCTAATCGCGATGTTGAAGGAATCCGCCCTCTTGACGGGGGTCGGAAGTATTGCTCTTTGACAATTGAATAAGCACGACCGAGAAGAACGAGGCTCACGGACCAAACTCCAGGACGAGGGCGGAGGCGCGCGTTTTGCCTTCGCCCTCGTGCCTGCTGACCGCTTGCAAACCTCTCGGTTCTAATCGACAGCAGAGCCGAGTAGAATGCGATGCAACCCACAGAAAACAAAGGGTGCCGACACGATCTACTCGACACTCCTGTGGAAGCCCAGAAGTCGGTAGCTATAGGTGGCGCAGGGGGTCCTCGACAACTTCGGGAGACGGCTTCTTGGCGTCGCGCTCGAGCGATTTCGCCAGCAATTCCTTGGAATTCAAGCCAATGATCAGCGCAAATACGAGAACCACTCCGCCGAACAAGATGCCGAAAGCCAGCTCCACAATGCCAGCGCTGATGCGAAGATGTTCCAGAGCCATTGCAACCGTGAGCACAATCACCAGCCACTTAACGCCCACACTCAGCAAGCGTCCGTATTGAAAATTCATGTTGACGGCGCCAATCAGTACGCTTCGCGCGAGAAATCTGGCGATGATGCTGCCAGCAGCCAACACGATAAGCGCGCCCACAATATTCGGAATGTAAGCGAATACGGTGCGCGCCAGCAGTGACGTCAAATCCGGATCGAACGCCGCGAGACCAATCAGGAAGCCGCAGAAAATCACCAACGCGGCGAGCACTCGCGAAACCAAGAGCGCGGGACTCTTCATGGGCGACCACAAACTAACCCCGGCGAAGCCCCATTGCACCAGCCGCTCATCAAAGTTCATTCTCACCAGCAGCCTTCGAACTACGACGGCGATCACCGCAGCCAAGATCAACGCAACCAGCAGAGCCACGATGAGCGCGACGATTCCGGGAAGCAGGCTTGCGAGCCTGGTAAGAAATAGCCTGGTCGATTGATCGAGCGCCTGCTTGACTTGATACCACATACGTTCCTCCGTTTATCTTCGCTTACGGATTGAAGCGATCCGGCCACCGCCACCGGGAGACGAGATAAGATTTAGCCGCTTCGTACGCGAGGCAGAGACGTTCGATCCGCTGGTCCACGGCGATACTTCCAGCCGATTTAAGCTCGTTAGAATACGAAGCGACCCATGCCAGGTATAAAGGCGCCATGGAACGCAGCAGATGATCGCGATTGATGGTTCGAAGACGATGCGCGAGGGCGAAGTCGTACACGATGCGCGCCCACAGCTCGTCCTTCATGCGGAATTCCAGCGGCTCCAGCCGGGAAAGCTTCCGAAGCTCGAGCAGAGTGGCGGGAGGTAGCACCAAGCCCCAAATTTCCTGAAGGTCTCTAACTCCCAACTGGAATGACTCAATCATGCGAGTCACATCCGGCGCCACCTCTTCCGCTGAAACGTTCACGCGCGGCCCAACCGCGGGGACGGAAACGGAGCCGCGCACCCTCTGCCAGCAAGCCGCCCTTTTTTCCATTTCCAAAAATACGGGACCAAGGGCCTGGACCAGAATCGTGCTGGTAGTCGTCCAATCCGGCGGAGGATAAGTCCGCGATCCGAGGTGCACTTGGCTGATGCGGAGATTGTCGCAAGCGGCAGCCGGAGTGAGCGAGATCAAAGGATGCGTGATCGCCGAGTCGTTTCTGGATGCACGGTTGGAGGCAATAATCTTCTGAAAGAGTTTTTGAGAAACTCCCAAATCAGGACCAAGCGGATTTTGAATTCTCTTCCCATACAACGAACGCGTCAGCGGGCACATGATGCCGCTATTTAGCAATCCTTGAAATTTCTGGTGCCCGTACGACGGCACAACAAGATCGCACTGCGATTCAAGGAGCGGCTGCGCAAATTCGGTCACCCATCGCTGCGCGTCGATTTCTACTTGCGAGGCAATCACGCAACAGGCGCGTGCGCCCAATTGCTCGCTGATCGAAAAAGCGGAATGGTACGCAGCCGAAACGCTTTGAAGCGGCCCAGCTACGACCTCCGCACCCAGCGGCGGCCACGAAGCGATCGACACGGATGAAGAATTTTCTCCGACTTCACTGCGAACCGAGTTTCCAACAGCCTGAGTGGCCAGAATTACGACTTTAGGAGCGCCGGGAGCCGTTCCCAGAGCGCTGCATAGCTGCGCAATGCTTTGCAGAGGCAAATCCGAAAGAACGCCAACGACGAAATCGGCGCTCTCCGCCTGTTCCGTCTTTTCCGCGACTCGCGGCGCGGCGGGCTCGGTTTGCATTTCTGAACCGTTCATACCTGCGGACACTCCGCGATCGGATGAAGCAAGTGCATCTCTGGCAGAAATATCACAGCGACAACGACATGATTCCCATCAGCGGAATCCTAACCCAAGCGGGCCGGCTATTCAGCTCGTAGAGTACCTCATAGAGCGCTTTGTCCAACAGGAAGGCGTCCAGCAAGTTCTGAAAGTCCGATTCATCGGACGGTAGAAAATCCGCTCCCTGGGCCGCCTGCCGGTACGCGCGCAAAAATTCCGCGGACACCGAACGCTCCCAGAAGCGGGCCCAGGGCTCCAGAGTCGCCAGATCCTGCGGACGCCGGGCGGTGTAGTTAATCAGAGTTGCGTAAGCGGCATAGCTGAAGGATCGCAGCATTCCAGCAACGTCCTTCAGCGCGCACTGTTTTGATCTGCGATAAGCCAACGGGCGGGCAGGCTCACCCTCAAAATCCAAGATTACAAAATCCGTTTTCACTCGGAGCACCTGACCGAGATGATAATCTCCGTGGATCCGAATGCGCTGTGGAAGCGCAGAGCCGGAATCGCGCGAACTGAACGTCGCGAAATGTTGGAGAATCCGGCGCCGCCGGCTGAGCACCGAAGCCGCGATCTCGAGCAGCTCGTCTGGCAGGCTGGAGACTCTCTCCTTCAAAACGTCGAAAACGGATGCGGCATGACCTTCGAGCCCCTTGATCAGGGATTGGAGATCCTCCGAAGCAAATGGCTCCGGCGAAAAAGGGGGATCGGCGGTGGGCGAACCTAAGGCCAGATGCATCTCTGCGGTGCGCTTGCCGAGCATGGCCGCCGATTCGAGGTAAAGGCCCACATGCTCCTTTGCCGCTTCAGATGGCGGTTGCGCTGAAAGCTCCAACGGGGTGGAAAGCTCATCGCCTAAATCTTCGGGAAGAGCGGCCGTGGCGCAATTTTCGTAATAGCGATCGAGTTCTTCAACGGTCCACTTCCAGCCATCGCCTTCATTGGCGACCAAGCCCTGCAGCATCACGAGAGTCAAGTTCTGGCCGTCTTTCGATTCGTACTCGATGGAGCCGGCGAAGGGTGGAACCCGATCGAAGTTGGCCTTCTCCGTGAGATATCTGCCGACTTCACAATCGGGATTGACGCCTACATCCTGCCGGCGGAAGAGCTTCAGGATGAAGCGGTCGCCGAACAAAATGGAAGTATTGCTTTGCTCCGCCGATCCGCGCCGCACGCCGAGGGACCCGCCATCGGACCCCATCAAATACCGAAAAACCTTGCCCCGCACGCTTGTGATCCGCCCGTGCGGCAGGGCCAGCTCCGAGGCATTCTCCATCAGAGAAAGCAACTCGGCACACGCTTGGTCGTTGAAGACACCGTCGTACAAAATTCCCGATTCCTCCCCGGAGACAATTCCGGTGATGACCGCGTTGGGAGCGGACCGCCGCAACTCTTCGGCAGGCTCGCCGAATGCCATCGCAAACATCAACTGATAAACGTCCGGAGCGCCGCTTTCAAACTGCACCTCCACAAGTGCCAGGGCCGAGTCGGATTTTTCAAGAACCACAGAATCCAAAATCCGAGTGGACTTCAGCCGTCTTGTTTTTCCAGCGAACCATCGCTGTTTCGGCAAGTATTCCAGAAGGCTTTCGGTCTCAAGGCGGAGAAGCCCCGGACCTTCGAAAACGCTTCTCCACCCGATGCTGATCTCAAGAGGAATTTCATAGGCGGGAGCAGCGCTCTCTTCCGTCTCGGGCCTGCGCTGAAGTTCGAGCCAAAGAAAACTGTAGGGAGCCAGAGTCAGGCGATAAAGCTGGCGTCCAACGGTTGGAAACTCCACGTAGCCGAGCATTTCGACTGGAACCGTACCTTCGAGTTTCGAGAGATCAAGATCAACGGGTTGCGCGAAACGAGAAAGATTCGCCACGCACAAAACCTGTTCTCCCTCAAATTGCCGGAGATAGGCGAGCACTTTGCGGTTGGGAGGGTCCAGGAATTCGATGCTGCCGCGCCCGAACACCCGAAAAAGTTTTCTCAGGGCAACCATGTTGCGCATCCAGTTCAGAAGCGAAGACGGATCGCCCTGCTGGCTTTCCACATTGATTGCTTCGTAGCCCCAGACGGGATCCATGATTACGGGGCTGTATAGCCGCGCGGGAGTGGCCGTGGAAAAGCCGGCGTTGCGGTCGCCATTCCACTGCATGGGCGTGCGCACGGAATTGCGGTCACCTAGATAGATGTTGTCTCCCATGCCGATTTCGTCGCCGTAATAAATGATCGGAGTTCCGGGAAAGGAAAAGAGCAGGCTATTGAGCAGCTCGATGCGCCGGCGATTGTTATCGACGAGAGGAGCAAGCCGGCGGCGGATTCCGAGATTGATGCGCATCCTGGGATCGGCGCTATAGGCCAAATACATGTAGTCGCGCTCATCGCTTGTGACCATCTCAAGAGTGAGCTCGTCGTGATTTCTGAGGAAGAGCGCCCACTGGCAGGTATCGGGAATAGCAGGAGTTTGGGCGATGATGTCGGTGATGGGGAGCCGGTCTTCCTGACGCAGAGCCATGTAAATGCGCGGCATCAGCGGAAAATGGAACGCCATGTGACACTCATCGCCATCACCAAAATAAGGGCGCACGTCCGTGGGCCACTGATTGGCTTCGGCTAAAAGCGCCCGGCAGGAATAGTCGGCGTCGATTTCGCGTCGAAGCGTTTTCACCACGGCGTGGGTTTCGGGAAGATTTTCGCAGATGGTTCCGTCGCGTTCGACCAAGTATGGGATCGCATCCACACGCAGCGCATCCACACCCATATCCAGCCAGAAGCGCATTACTTTGAGGACTTCCTCGATCACTCTGGGATTGTCGTAATTCAAATCCGGCTGATGAGAAAAAAAGCGGTGCCAGTAATACTGGTTGGCAACCGTGTCCCAGGTCCAATTGGATCTTTCGGTATCGGTGAAAATGATGCGGGCATCTTTATATTTTTGAGCGGTATCGCTCCAAACGTAAAACTCGCGCTCGGGCGAGCCCAGAGGAGCCTGGCGGGCCGTTTGAAACCAGGGATGCTGATCGGAGGTGTGATTTACGACCAGTTCGATAATTACCTGCAAATCGCGGTCGTGAGCGGCCGACAAAAAGGCTTCGAAGTCCGCGATAGTGCCGTACATCGAATGAACGCCGGTGTAATCGGAAATGTCGTAGCCATCATCCTTCAGCGGAGACGGAAAAAATGGCAGCAACCACAAACAAGTGACGCCGAGATCCTGAAGGTAATCCAGTTTCTGAAGCAGCCCGGGAAAATCGCCGATTCCATCCGCATTGCTATCCTTGAATGCGCGGACGTGGAGTTCATAGACGATCGCATCTTTGTACCAAAGCGGATCGTCCGCGCTGCCGCGATGTTTGGGCATTCTCCGCGCGTCAGTCGCCATAGCTCGGCGCCGGCTCCGGCCGGAAAGCTACCATGCCGAGGGGCGGTAGCGTCATATTCAAGGAAAATGGACGACCGTGAGCCGGCAGAGGCGATGCGCTCAGCCCGCCAAAGTTTCCCACGCCGCTGCCTCCGTAAAGAGGAGCATCGCTATTGAGTAATTCTTTCCACATACCGCCGGAAGGAACTCCCACGCGATAGTTTTGCCTGGGCACCGGCGTGAAGTTGCATGCCACAAGCAACACATCATTCGGATCCGACGCCCGTCGCAGAAAGCTAATGACACTTCTGTGGAAATCGGTGCAGTCCACCCACTCGAATCCGGCGGACTCTGATTCACGTTCGTAGAGCGAAGGCTGGCCGCGATAGAGCGTGTTGAGATCCCGCACCCAGCGCAGCAGCCCGGCGTGGGCCGGATCGCGCAGCAGATGCCATTCCAAGCTTGAATCGTGATTCCATTCCGAGGGCTGGCCGAATTCGTCGCCCATGAATAAAAGCTTCTTTCCAGGATGGCCGAACATAAAACCGTAGAGCAGGCGAAGGTTCGCAAACTTCTGCCAGCGGTCGCCGGTCATCTTACCGAGCATCGACCCCTTGCCGTAAACAACTTCGTCGTGCGAAAACGGCAGAATAAAATTCTCGCTGAAAGCGTACTGAAAGCTGAAAGTAATTTCGTGGTGGTGATAACTGCGAAAAATCGGGTCTTGCGACATGTACTCGAGCACGTCGTGCATCCAGCCCATATTCCATTTGAAGCCAAAGCCCAGTCCGCCGATGTACGTGGGCCGCGAAACTTGCGGCCAAGCCGTGGACTCTTCGGCGATCATCATGGACTCGGGAAAAGCAGCATAAACGTGCTCGTTCAAGGAGCGCAAGAACTGAATGGCTTCGATATTTTCCTTTCCGCCAAAACGGTTCGGCACCCACTGTCCTTCGCGGCGCCCATAATCGAGATACAGCATGGAAGCAACCGCGTCAACGCGCAGTCCATCAACGTGATATTTATCCAGCCAAAATAGCGCATTGCTCACCAGAAAATTCTGCACCTCGTTGCGGCCATAGTTGAAGACGAACGTGTTCCAGTCGGGATGCTCGCCCTGGCGCGGATCGGCATGTTCGTAGAGATGGGAACCGTCGAAGTAGCCGAGCCCGATCTCGTCCTTCGGAAAATGCGCGGGCACCCAATCGAGAATCACGCCGAGTCCGCGCTGGTGAAGGAAATCCACAAAGTACATGAAGTCCGATGGAGTGCCAAACCTGCTGGTGGGCGCGAAGTAGCCGGTGACTTGGTAGCCCCATGAGCCATCGAATGGATGTTCCATGATCGGCATCAGCTCGATATGGGTGAAACCGGCGTTGTGGAGGTAATCGGCGAGGAGCGGGGCCATTTCACGATAGGTAAGCCATCGATTCCCTTCCTCGGGCACTCGCCGCCACGAGCCGAGATGCGCCTCATAAATTGATATCGGCGAGCTCAGCGAATTCTTTGCGGCCCGGCCGGACATCCAGGAGCTGTCGCCCCAGGTGTGATCGTCGATATTCCACACGCGCGAGGCGGTCTCGGGGCGAATTTGCGACGCGAAGCCGTACGGATCGGCCTTATCGACGCGGTATCGGCCGTCGCGAGAGACGATGTGATATTTGTAGAGCGCGCCCTGGCCAACGCGGGGCACGAACCCCTCCCAAATGCCCACGTTCGTGGGCCGCATCGAATTGGCGCCGGGCCGCCAGCCATTGAATTCGCCAATGATGGAAACTTCGCCTGCGTTGGGAGCCCACACCGCGAAGTGCGTGCCCTTTTCGCGATCCTTCTCCGCGAGGTGCGCGCCCAACTTTTCGTAAGAGCGATGGTGCTTGCCCTCGGCGAGGAGATACTGGTCAAACTCAGTCAGATCCGTTTGCAAGTGCGCTCCCATAAAAGTCTGAACGGTCCGGCTGGCGTGCGACTGTTCGATGGCCTACAAGTAATAGTCGAAATCGCGCTCCGTGCGAACCCAGCGCCGAATACTAAAGATGTGGGCGGGAAGGCTTTCCGGCGTCAGTTCTACATAATTGGCGGATCCCCGCCAGAGGTAGCGGCCCTCGCCCAGCAAATCGTTCGCTTGAAAATCGTGAGAACCATCGAGACCCATTGGGCCGAGATCGAGATGCACCCAACCCGTTTGGGGGTGAAATGGATCCAGGTTCACCACGATTAATATTACGTTCGAAAGATCCTCAGTCGTCTTGCTATAGCACAGCAGCAAGGGGTTATCGGTGCCGTGGAAGCACAAAGTGTGATCGCGCTGCAACGCCGGATTCTGTTTGCGGATCGCGTTGACCCGTGAAATGAGATCTTTCAAGCTCCAGGCGGCGTTGAGATTGCGGTGCTTGATCTGAAATTTCTCCGAATCCAAATACTCCTCACTGCCCTGCCGCACCGGCGTGTTTTCGCATAATTCAAACGCCGGTCCATAAATTCCGTAATTCGAGCCAAGCGTGCCAGCGAGAATCAGCCGAATCATGAAAGCGGCGCGTCCGCCGGTCTGAAGAAACTCGGACAAGATGTCCGGCGTGTTGGGCCATAAGTTTGGCCGAACATATTCTCGAACTTCAGTGCTCGTAAGCTCCGTAAAATAATCGGTAAGCTCCTGCTTCGTATTGCGCCACGTGAAGTACGTATACGATTGCGAAAATCCTAGTTTCGCCAGGCGATACATCACATGCGGCCTGGTGAAAGCCTCGGCCAAAAACAATACGTCTGGATGCTCGGTCTTGATTTCGCTAATTACCCACTCCCAGAAAGCGAAGGGCTTTGTATGGGGGTTATCCACGCGAAAGATGCGAACTCCCCTGCCAATCCAAAAAAGAAAAACGGATTTCAATTCCTCCCACAGAGCGCGCCAGTCTTTGGTCTCGAAATCCAGCGGATAGATATCTTCGTACTTCTTCGGGGGATTCTCGGCATACTGAATGCTGCCATCGGGCCGCGAGCGGAACCACTCACGGTGCTGTTGAACGTAAGGATGATCGGGTGAGCACTGGAACGCGATATCGAGCGCCACCTCCAGGCTGTGATTCTTTGCTTTCAGGCGAAAGTGTTCGAAATCTTCGAGGGTGCCGAGCTTGGCATGGACTGCTGTGTGTCCCCCCTTCGAACATCCGATAGCCCACGGGCTTCCGACGTCATCAGAAGCGGCGGGGGAGGAATTGTTCTTCCCCTTGCGAAAAGTTTTGCCAATCGGGTGAATCGGCGGAAGGTAGACAACGTCGAAACCCATCGAGGCAATGTAGGGCAACCGCGCCTCGCAGTCGCGCAACGTGCCATGACGCGCAGGCTCAGTCGAACAAGACCTCGGAAATACTTCATACCAGGTTGAGAAGCGGGCTTTCTCCCGATCCACCACCACAACCAATTGCTTGCTGTAGCGCGTCGCGGAGCGCCAATCGGGATATCGCTGCATCAGTTCGAGCAATTCCTCATCCGCTACGACCGTTTTTGCGCATTCGTCGCTTTGCTCTCGCCGCAATTTCTCCGACCACCCGCGCAGCGTCTTGGCGTGAATGGCTGCCGCACTCGCGCGAGAAGCGGACTCTTCGATCAGCGCCGCCCCGATCAGCAAATCCGTACGAACATCCTGCGTGGCGGCAATCTTTTTGACCAAATCGCCGCGCCAAGTCTGAAACCGATCGATCCAGCCCTCGACCGTATAAAAGCATCGGCCCAGGGCTGGGACGGAAAATTCGCCACGCCACAAGTCGTTGCCAAGCGGCTTCATGGACGATGAATGCGCGTCGGAGGGATCTTGGCGCCAGTGCAACACACGGCAAGCTACCTGGTCGTGGCCATCGGCGAAAACGGCCGCCTCGACAACGACCGTATCTCCAACCACGCGCTTCACGGGGAACCGCCCGTCGTCGATTTCCGGACGAACGTGCTCAATCACCACGCGTCGCTGTTCGGCGGCCGGACCATCCGGCATGTCGCATTCCTCCTACATCTATCCTAGTGTGTGCCTGACTCTGAGTTCCAGTGGCTTTTCAATGGAGTGCTGCGGCTGGCAATGTACTGCCCTAGGGTTTCAGGGGCCCCTGACGAAATCACCGTGGACGATTTTTCTTTACACCAACAACCACTTGCGCGATTTAGGCCTCCGGTGTAAAGATTCTGTTTGTATCCTCGTACTGTGTCCGCTCACACCGCTGGAAGCTTCTGAGGAATTTCCGCCGATTCAGCGAGGACGGCTCCGCCCGGCTCCATGACGGCTTCCCGAGGTCTAATTTGCGACTGCCCGTGATTTGCCGCCGGCTGGTCGATAGGGATCGCCAGTTCGACGATCGTCCCGGGCGATCCATTTTGCAAACGCAGCTCTCCTCCAAATTCCTTGAGCCGCTGAATCATGCCCGAAATTCCGATGCCGATGCTATCGGGTCGAAGCTTGGACACACTTTCGGAAATACCTTTTCCGTCGTCGCGGACCGTCCCCACGACTTGCGAATCCGTTCTCACTAGATTCACCCAGATATTCCTCGCGCCTGAATGCCGAAAAGCATTCGTAAGGGCCTCCTGGATCGCACGGAAAATTGCGGTCTCCAATTCCAGTGATAGGCGAGGAAGGTCCAACGGCTCCACGGTGAGAATCGTTTCAATGCCGCTGCGCTTCGTGAATCCCTCCAGGTACCATTGGAGAGCGGACTGCAAGCCTACCTCGTCCAATAAAGGTGGATGCAACAGATAGGACATGCTGCGAATCTGCTTGATGGCATGATCGATCAGCAGGCTCACCTCGCTCGAAATCTCGCGGTTGACCTGAGGCGATTGCCGCTCTGGAGGTATGCCGTCCAGAATCATTTTGGCGGCCGCGAGATCCTGGCCCAAACCATCGTGGAGCTCCCGAGCAATTCGGCGCCGATCTTCATCCTGCATGGTGATGAGCCGGGAGGAAAGCCGCCGCAACTCCGAATTAAGCGTTTCGAGTTGCCGGGTTTTGCGATGCAGCTCCGCGAAAACGCTCACTTTGGCGCGCAGCAACTCGGGAATTACCGGAACTGAAATATAATCCACCGCTCCGCGCTGATAGCCCTTGATCCTGTCCAGATCGGTGAGATGAACGCCGGAAATGAAAATGATCGCCGTCCTTTGGAATCGCGGATGCTCTCGGATCATCTGCGCGAGTTCGAAACCATCAAGTTCCGGCATACTCACATCCATCAACACGATTCCAATATCGGTCTTCAGCAAGTGCTCGAGAGCCTCTCTTCCTGAACTGGCCTTGATCAAGTTCTCGCCGAGTTCCTGAAGAATCGCTTCGTAACTGAGCAGCTTTGCCGGCTGGTCATCCACCATCAGGATGTTGACCCTTTCGTCCACGCCTATATCCCTCCTTCAGGTCGTGCAGAATGCTAGCCGGCCGCTAAGACCACTTTCACTCTAACGAACGCTCGCCTATCGATGCAGCCACATGCGGAGCACTGAAAGCAGCTGATCCGTATTCACCGGCTTCGCAAGATATTCGGAGGCGCCAGCTTCCAGGCACTTTTCGCGGTCCCCCTTCATGGCCTTGGCGGTCAACGCGATGATCGGCAGCCGCCGCGATAATGGGCTTTGCCGAATTACCTGCATCGTTTCGTATCCATCCATTTCCGGCATCATGATGTCCATCAGGACGATCGAGATATCCTCGGTAGCCTCCAAAATGGAAATCGCTTCGCGGCCGGTTCCTGCCGTGAGCACCTTCATGCCCCGCCTTTCGAGCACGCTGCTCAACGCAAAGATGTTTCGCACGTCGTCATCTACAAGCAACACTTTCCTGCCGGCCAGCGCCTCATCGGAGCTATGCAGCCGGTGCAGCATTTCCTGTTTGTTCGCGGGTAGATCGGCGACTACCCGGTGCAAAAAGAGCGCCGTTTCGTCCAACAGCCTTTCCGGTGACTCGACTCCCTTTACCACCACGCTGCGGGCCAGCTCATGCAACTGCAAGTCTTCTTCTGACGTCAGCTCTTTGCCCGTGAATACCACCACCGGCAGATCGACAGACGCGGGCATATGTTTGAGCCGCTCCAATACATCGAATCCAGACATGTCTGGCAGCCGCAAATCGAGCACCATGCAGTCGTAGGACTCTGCGCCAATGGAAGCAAGAGCCTCTTCGCCGGTGGAAGCAAGCGAAACGTCTATATCATCGTACCCGAGTAATTCGCGAATACTAAACTGCTCGGCCGGGTTGTCCTCAACCACCAGCAACCGCTTGCGCCGCGGCGTGGCGTACTCCTTGATGCGCGTCAACGCCGAATCCAAATCTTCGGGCGTGGTCGGCTTGGTCACGAAAGCGAACGCCCCGCGTGACAGACCGTGTTTCCGGTCCTCATCGAGCGTCAACATCTGCACGGGAATGTGCCGCGTCGCGGGATCCTGCTTTAGATGATTGAGAACCGTCCAACCCAGCATGTCTGGCAGAAAAACATCCAGCGAAATAGCTGAGGGTTGAAACTCGCGGGCTAAAGTGAGCGCATCCGCTCCCCGAGGCGCAATCAGGACTTTGAATCCCTTCTCGTGAGAGAGGTCGCGCAGAATGGCCGCGTAATGAGGATCATCCTCGACGATCAGCAAAATGGCGTCGCCCGGCTCGAGGCTTTCGCGGTCGTCGCGAACCTGAGGCACGAGCCGCTCCGACATCGTACTTGCCAATTGAGCCGGCAAGTTCGACGCCGCAGCGGTTTTGCGGTCCACTGAAACGATGCCAGTGGAAGGTCCCACATAAATCTGAGGCAAGTAGAGTGTAAACGTGCTGCCCTTCCCCGGCGTACTGTGCAGTTGTATCTCGCCGCCGAGCAGACTCGCGAGCTCGCGGCTGATTGCAAGACCCAGACCCGTGCCCCCGTATTTGCGGCTGGTTCCTGCGTCCGCTTGCTGGAAGGCCTCGAAGATGATCCGCTGCTTTTCGGGGGGAATGCCAATCCCGGTATCGGAAACCTCGAATGCAATTACGGATGGTGCTGCCGATAAAACCGGATGATCCTGGCTCCAGCCGCTTGTGACCGATGACACAGACAGGCACACGCTGCCTTGCTCGGTGAACTTGAACGCGTTTGAAAGCAAATTTTTCAGCACTTGCTGCAACCGCTTGGAGTCCGTCACAAGACCGCGAGAGAGAGACGGCTCGGTCTGCACCTCGAAAGTAAACCGGCGGTTCTCGGCCTCGTGCCGGAAGGGCCGAGCCACCATATCGAGCAGGCTGCTGAAGAATACTTCCTCTGCTTCCACGGAAACGGTTCCGGACTCGATCTTCGACAGATCCAAAATATCGCTGATCAAGTTCAATAGGTCGGTTCCGGCGGCGTGAATGGTCCGCGCGAACTCAACCTGCTTCGGCGACAGGTTGCGATCGGGGTTGTCCGTAAGCTGCTGGCCCAAAACCAAAATGCTGTTGAGCGGCGTGCGCAATTCGTGCGACATGTTCGCCAAAAATTCGGATTTGTACTTCGAGGTGAGAGCCAATTCCTTGGCCTTCTCTTCCAACGCTCGCCGGGCCTGCTCGATTTCCTGATTCTTGCGTTCCACTTCAACGTTCTGTTCCGCCAATTGCTGGGCTTTCTGCGCCAACTGCTCGTTCGTCTGCTGAAGCTCCTTCTGTTGAGTCTGAAGCTCGGTGGCCAATTGCTGGGACTGCTTCAGCAGCCCTTCAGTCTGCATCGTCGCTTCAATACTGTTGAGGACGATTCCGATGCTGGCGGTCAATTGCTCGAGAAACGCGAGATGCGACGCCGTGAATCTGCTCAGCGACGCGAGTTCAATCACCGCCTTTACGCGGTCCTCGAAGAGCACCGGAAGCACGATCACATTTTGCGGCAAGGCTTGAAAGAGGCCCGATCGAATAGGAACGCTGTGCATCGGCATCTCGCTGATGAGCATGCTTCTCTTTTCCACCGCGCACTGTCCTACTAGTCCCTTGCCCATCGCCAGATGCTGCCGGTGTCCATCCATTTCATCGTCCGCGAACGCAGAAAGCAGCTCCATCCCCGCCGATTCTTCACCTTCCATTCTATAGATCACGCCCTGCTGCGCTCCCACGAGCGGAGCCAACTCGGAAAGCAGCAGGCGTCCCACGGTGCTCAGATCGCGCTGGCCTTGCAACATGCCCGTAAAGCGAGCCAGGTTCGTTTTCAGCCAGTCCTGCTCCTTGTTTCGATCGGTGGTCAGGCGCAGGTTGTCGATCATTGTGTTGATGTTGTCTTTTAGCTCGGCGACTTCGCCGCTAGCCTCCACCTGAATCGAGCGCGTCAAATCGCCTTTGGTAACGGCCGTGGCAACTTCCGCAATCGCGCGCACTTGGTTGGTTAAATTGTCGGCCAGCAAGTTGACGTTGCCGGTAAGGTCTTTCCAAGTACCCGCGGCGCCTGGGACGTTGGCCTGGCCGCCCAAGCGGCCTTCCACTCCTACCTCGCGCGCCACCGTGGTCACCTGATCGGCAAAGGTGGCCAGCGTGTTGGTCATGTTGTTGATGGTCTCTGCCAGAGCCGCTACTTCTCCTTTCGCATTCACGGTGAGTTTCTGCGTCAATTCTCCGTTTGCCACCGCCGTCACTACCTTGACGATACCTCGCACTTGCTCGGTCAAGTTAGCTGCCATTACGTTGACGTTGTCAGTCAGGTCGCGCCATGTGCCGGCCACACCAGGCACTTGCGCCTGCCCGCCGAGTTTTCCGCCGGTGCCTACCTCGCGCGCCACGCGCGTTACTTCGGCTGCGAAAGCGTTGAGCTGGTCCACCATGGTGTTAATCGTGTTTTTCAGTTCGAGAATTTCGCCTTTGACGTCCACCGTAATTTTTCGCGACAAATCGCCGCGAGCCACGGCCGTTGTGACTTCCGCGATATTTCGAACCTGAGCCGTCAAATTCCCGGCCATCGCGTTCACCGAGTCCGTCAGGTCTTTCCACGTTCCCGCCACACCAGTCACGTTGGCCTGGCCACCCAGCCGGCCTTCGCTACCCACCTCGCGAGCCACGCGTGTTACCTCGGCGGCAAACGATCGAAGCTGCTCAACCATCGTGTTCAGCGTTTCTTTCAGTTGCAAAATTTCTCCGCGCACGTCCACGGTAATCTTCTTCGATAAATCGCCCGTGGCGATGGCCGTAGCCACTTCGGCAATGTTCCGAACCTGGCCCGTCAGGTTGCTCGCCATGAAGTTCACGTTATCCGTCAAATCCTTCCACGTTCCCGCGACGCCCGGCACTTCCGCCTGGCCGCCGAGTTTTCCGTCCGTTCCGACTTCGCGCGCCACGCGCGTCACTTCGCCCGCGAACGCGTTCAGCTGGTCCACCATCGTATTGATCGTGTTCTTCAGCTCGAGAATTTCGCCCTTCACGTCCACCGTAATCTTGCGTGACAAATCGCCGCGCGCCACAGCCGTTGTAACTTCAGCGATGTTTCTCACCTGACCGGTCAGGTTCCCTGCCATCGAGTTCACGGAGTCCGTCAGGTCTTTCCAGGTGCCAGCCACGCCCGGCACGTTGGCCTGCCCGCCCAACCGGCCTTCGCTTCCCACTTCGCGCGCCACGCGCGTTACTTCGCCGGCGAACGCATTCAGCTGGTCCACCATCGTGTTGATGGTTTCTTTCAACAGCAAAATTTCTCCGCTCACGTTAACCGTGATTTTCTTCGATAGGTTTCCGCTCGCAATCGCCGTCGATACTTCGGCGATGTTTCGCACCTGGTTCGTAAGGTTGCTCGCCATCGAGTTCACGGAATCGGTCAAGTCCTTCCAAGTTCCTGCCACGCCCCCAACCTGCGCCTGGCCGCCAAGCTTTCCGTCCGTGCCCACTTCGCGCGCCACGCGCGTCACTTCCGAAGCGAAGGCCCGCAACTGATCCACCATCGTGTTGATCGTATCTTTCAGTTCGAGAATTTCACCCTTCACGTCCACCGTGATCTTGCGTGACAAGTCGCCGCGCGCCACAGCTGTCGCCACTTCGGCGATGTTTCGCACCTGGCCGGTCAAGTTGCTGGCCATGAAGTTCACGTTGTCCGTCAAATCCTTCCACGTGCCCGCGCCGGGGACTTGCGCCTGCCCGCCCAACTTTCCTTCGGTTCCCACTTCGCGAGCCACGCGCGTGACCTCGCCCGCGAACGCGTTCAGCTGGTCCACCATCGTGTTGATCGTGTTCTTTAGCTCGAGAATTTCGCCCTTCACGTCCACCGTAATTTTGCGCGACAAGTCGCCGCGCGCCACAGCCGTCGTGACTTCGGCAATGTTTCGAACCTGCGCCGTCAAATTCCCGGCCATCGAGTTCACGGAGTCCGTCAGGTCCTTCCACGTTCCCGCCACTCCCGGCACGTTGGCCTGCCCGCCCAAGCGCCCTTCGGTTCCCACCTCGCGCGCCACGCGCGTCACTTCTCCGGCGAACCGGTTCAGTTGATCCACCATGGTGTTGAGCGTTTCCTTCAACTGCAAAATCTCGCCGCGCACGTCCACCGTAATTTTTCGCGACAAGTCGCCGCTCGCAATAGCGGTCGCCACTTCGGCGATGTTGCGCACCTGGCCGGTCAGGTTGCTCGCCATGAAGTTCACATTATCCGTAAGGTCTTTCCACGTTCCCGCCGCGCCGGGCACTTGCGCCTGCCCGCCCAACTTGCCTTCCGTTCCCACCTCACGCGCCACACGCGTCACTTCGCCCGCGAACGCGTTCAGCTGGTCCACCATCGTGTTGATCGTGTTCTTCAGCTCAAGAATTTCGCCCTTCACGTCCACCGTAATTTTGCGCGACAAGTCGCCGCGCGCCACAGCCGTAGTCACTTCGGCGATATTTCTCACCTGCGCAGTCAAGTTTCCAGCCATCGCGTTCACAGAGTCGGTCAGGTCTTTCCACGTTCCCGCCACGCCCGGGACCACAGCTTGTCCGCCCAGCCGCCCCTCGGTGCCGACTTCGCGCGCCACGCGCGTCACTTCCGAAGCGAACGACCGCAGTTGATCCACCATCGTGTTAATGGCTTCCTTCAACTGCAAAATCTCGCCGCGCACGTCCACCGTAATCTTTCGCGAGAGGTCGCCGCTCGCCACAGCCGTCGCCACTTCAGCGATGTTCCGGACCTGACCCGTTAGGTTGCTGGCCATCGAGTTCACGGAATCGGTCAAGTCCTTCCACGTTCCTGCCACGCCCGGCACCTGCGCTTGGCCGCCGAGTTTGCCGTCCGTGCCAACTTCGCGCGCCACGCGCGTCACCTCAGCGGTGAAAACTCCCAACTGCTGAATCATCGTGTTGACGATCGTTGCCGACCGCAAAAATTCTCCCTCGAGTGGCCGCCCGTCCACGTCGATGCGCACCGTTTGCGTCAAATTGCCTTGCGCGACGGCCGCAATTGCGCGGGTCACTTCCGCCGTCGGTCGCAGCAAATCCTCAACCAGCGTGTTAAGTGAAACTTCCATTTCTCCCCAGGCTCCGCGCGGCGCGCGAAAGCGGGTGCGTTCCCTGGTGCTGCCTTCCTTGCCGACCACTTGGCCGACGCGCTTCAACTCCTGCGCCATCTGTTCGTTTGCCGCAACGATATCGTTGAACGTGTCCGCAATTTTTCCCGCAAGTCCGGTCCACGCACCAGGCAGCCGCACCGAAAAATCGCCGTCACGCATCGTTTGGAGACTGGCGAGGATTCCCCTCAGCTCGGCGGGCGCAATTTCGGAGCGTCCTGCAGGGTGCCCGTTGCTCTTCACGCTCGCCTTCGCTTCATCCGTTCCCACGGTGGCGCCGGACGCGTCTGATTTCTTCATCCTAGTCTCCGGATACAAAATGACGTTTCTGGTTTAATCGAGTTGCCGCTTGTCTTGGAAACTCTCGCGAGAAATTTCAGTGGCTTCGAAGCGAAAAGAAGAGGGGCGATACCACATTTAAATAGACGGCTCTGCAGCGGCGTACGGGCTGGTCGTCTTCCGCACTCTCTCAAAGGTAACTCGCCTGTTTCCCAAGATTAGTCGGGCATTATCGCTCTTTCGGGGCAAGCTGTCATACCGTAAAACCCCTAGAAGGGCATGCCAAAAACCTGTAGAGCAGTTGTGCGAAACGTCACACCGAAGTACTAGGGACCTCGAAGGCTTTCTCGCTGCGTCCAATGGCAATCCCAGCCGCCGCGCGCCCCTGCTAAAACCGATTCATCAGGAATTTTGCCGCCGGTCTTGGATATCGTTCAAATGTTCCCGCAGACGCTCGATCACACCCTCGTCGTTGCCGCCATTACGAATTTCCCGCTCGATTTCCGACAGCGCA
This sequence comes from uncultured Acidobacteriota bacterium, assembly GCA_963823145.1. GTDB lineage: Bacteria > Acidobacteriota > Terriglobia > Acidiferrales > UBA7541 > Palsa-295. Next base: position 212,003 of record CAWGJZ010000003.1, on the reverse strand, counting down.
AAATGGACGATATCGTGATGGTGTAATTCCTTGTCCGGCAGCCTGTCGCCAACTTCCAGCCAAATCTTGTGCAGCAGATCGATTTCCTTTGGCGTCAACCGTGGCGCATGCGGACCCAGATAAAACACCTGCTCTTGCCCCGAAGGCGTGAAAATTTCCAATGTCAGCCGCGGCCGTGGCTCCGGCATTCTCTCCCACGCCATTCCAATTTCTCGCGCTTGGTCCGTCACATTTGTCTTCGCCGAACTCCCCGCCACGATCGTGCTCGACGATAAATTCATCGCCGTCCTCAAGATGCCTTCCCATAGATCGTTCGCGGCCGCCACCGCGAGCCTCACCGGCTTGCCTTCCTTTTCCGCCATCGCCAGCACTTTTGTGAACAGCAGTTGCTCGATCGTGCTGAAAAGCTGTTCTGGCGCCAGATCGTACTCGCCCAGAGCGCCGCGCCGTAGTATCCGGACGTGCAGAACCACAATTTCCGCTTCTCTTCTGTGCGCGCGCCGCAGCGCCGCTTCCAGAGGATAAAGCGCGTAGTACGTGCTCACGGGGACGAGAATGTTGCCAGGCTTCACATCCACGTTTGCCAGCGTCAGGTCCGATTCCTGCGCCAGGTTGAACTGATCCAGTTCCACATGACCCTGCGCGCGATTCCGCTGAATCCTTCTCTCGGAAATCTCGAACCCAAGGAACAGCAACCCCGAGAAAATCACTCCGCCGATTGTCGCCTCGGGCTTGGTAAACAAATTGATCAGCGCGATCGAAAGCAGCACCAGCGTGATGCTCGCCACTCCCAGCGGAATTTCTTTGCCGGCGATTCGGAAATTTAGCGGAACCTTGTATTCTCGCCCCTCCGGTTGCGTATAGCGCAGCACCAGCACGGCCAAGCCGTTCAGCACGAAGCTCCATATCACGCCGAACGCGTACAGGTTCGCGAGAAGTGTCACGTTGCCGCGGCTCGCAATAATCATCACGATTTGCAGACCTACGACGATGTTGATGATCCGGTATGTAGTCCCATGCTTCGGGTGCGGCTGCCGGAACCAGGCCGAAAGAACGCCGTCTTCGGAAACGCGGTTCAGCACGCCATTCGAGCCCACGATCGCCGTGTTCACCGCTCCCGAAAGGATCAACGTGCCCACAACCACCACGAAAATGCGGAACGCCAATCGCGCCACGAACGGCCCCGTCAGGCTCATCGCCAGGCCGCCAATCAAATTCTCGAAATACAGGTGGCGGATGTGATCCGGAATAATCATCACCGCAAAAAAGGAAACCAATGACGTAAACACCATGCTGTAGATGAAAATCACGAACACCGCTTTTTTCAGGTTCGGCAATTTCGGGTGCTCGATCTCCCGGTAAACTTGCGCCAGCGATTCCGCGCCGCTCATCGCCAGAACGGAATGTCCCAGCCCGATCAGCACCGCAAGCACCGTAAAGTTCTGCGCGATATGCGTCCGCGATAGCCACCCCAGCGTGTGTTTGCTCATTACGATATTGCGCGGAATCGGCGCGGGCGGCAGATGACCGCCCCGCACCAGCAGCGTGTAACCGCACCATCCGATCAGCGCCACCACCATCACCGTGGTGAGCTGCATGATCCAAAGCGCTTTCTCGCTGGATTCGGGAATGCCTTTTATGTTTTCCCACCAAAAATAAATTGTCGCCGCAATCGCGAACGCAGCCGCGGCCGCATCGGCGTTCAGCACAATTTTCAAATGCCCGTATGCGAAAAGTTCGTTCAGCAGTCCCGCCAGGTACTGTCCTGCTGACACGCCGCTGATCGGCCCCGTCAGGATGTAATCGAACATCAGCGCGGACACCGAAAACTTCGCCAGCGCCCCGCCCATCGCTTCCTTCACCACGCGGTAAACGCCGCCGCGCACAAACATGCTGCAACTCTCCACATACAATTGGAAAACCGCGTAGGAAAGCAGCATCGTCGCGAAGATGAACCACGGCGCCGACTTGCCGATGAACTGCTCCGCCTCGCCGCCCGCGTAGTACGCCGACGAAGCGATGTCGTTCAACACAATCGCCGCGGCTCGCCAGTAAGAAATAAAGGCGAGCATCGCCGTCGTAGCCACCAGCACTTTGGCCACGGGACGCACCGATTGTGAAAACGAGGGGCCCTGGGGGTTCGAAGACATGCCCTCTTACTTAGTGAGCACGCAGACTTGAGGAGGCCAATTTTCGCCCGCTCATAAAGGGATTATAAACAATTCCTAAAGAATTCATATAGCTAGACTCCTAACTCCCTCGGCTATATATCCCCGTGGTTATTTGTTTCAGTGATTTCTTCGAGAAGACGTTTGAATTGGATTGTTTCGCCGCCGCTGGGTAGAGTTCGCCTATGAATCAAACTTGCCAAACAGGCATCAACGCCTCCAACATTCCGCTCTGGACCACCGGCTCAAGCGCCACGCTTGCGCGCCATTCGGAGTCTGCGCCCAAAGACCTGTCGATGAGGCACTCCATCACCGCTTGCGCCGTTTTGCTCGCCTACATCGCCGTTTATATGTGCGTGGGGTTCGCCGCACTCGCACTGGTTGCTCGGGCCTGGCTCGCCATCTTCGAATAACTAACTCTTCGGTTTGACGAGCGCCTGATAGACGGCCGGGCGGCTGATCTGTTCGACGTTCGGCTGATGGGGGGCGATCATGTGCTGGGTCATGCCGACGAAAACGATGTCATTCGTAGGATCGATCCAGAACCACGTGTCGGCGGCGCCAAGCCAGAAAAACGTGCCCTTCCCGACGATTTCGTCAGCGGTGGCGGGATCGGTGAATACGGCGCAATCGTAGCCCCAGCCCATGCCGGGGCGAATCGTCTCGGGGCCGATCGAAAATTCTCCGGTCATCAGCCTGGGAGCAAGATGATTCGAGCTCATCAGCTGCACGGTGGCAGGCGCGAGGATGCGAACGCCATCCAGCTCGCCTCCATTGAGCAGCATCTGCGCGAAGCGCATGTAATCCTGCGCGGTAGACACCATGCCCCCGCCGCCGGAAGGCATCGTCGGCTCCGATTTATAATCGCCTACGCCCACGTTGGACGGTGTGACGGCCGCCAGCGCGCCGCTTGAATCCTCGCCGTAGAGCGTGGCGAAACGACTCCATTTGTCGCTGGGAACGTAAAAGCCGCTATCCTTCATTTTCAGCGGCGCAAAAATGTGATCGCGCATGAAATCAGGAAGCGACTGGCCCGAAAGCTTCTCAATGATGTAGCCCTGAATATCCATCGAGACGCTGTAAACCCATTTCGTGCCGGGCTGATAGAGCAGCGGAATGTTGGCGAGCTTATCGATCATTTCCTGCAGGTTTTTCGACGCCAGTACACCCTGCGCCTGGTAAGCCTTGTCTACAGGCCCATCGCCGAATAAGCCGTATGTGAACCCGGCAGTGTGCGTCATCAACTCGTGCATGGTCGGCGGATGGACCGGATCTTCGACCACCATTTTTCCGCTGGCATCTACGCCCTTGAAGACTTTCAAGTGCGCGAATTCGGGAATGTATTTCGAGATTGGGTCCTGCGGATTCCATTTGCCTTCTTCGTAGAGAATCATCATGGACACGCCAGTGACGACCTTGGTCATCGAGAAGATGCGGAAAATCGTGTCGGTGGTCATGGGCGCGCCGCTAGCGAGGTCTTTTTTGCCATAGGCCTTCAGGTCGATCACTTTTCCGTGGCGCGCGAGCAGCGTCACGGCACCCGCCATCGTTTTCTTTTTGTCGATTTCCTGCTGAATGGCGGCGTGGAGGCGCTCAAGTCGCTCGGAGGAAAAACCCACGGATTCAGGCTTTGCAACAACAATATCAGTAGATTTTGTAGCCGCTTCCTGCGCGCGCGTGCATGTCCCTGCTAAAGTAACGGAAACCAATACACACACAATTCGCAGGTATGCCGAGAACTGCCTTTGTCTCATTTTGTGTCTCCCGTTTCCGCAGAAAAGCTGCGCCGATAGTCAGGCTCGCACCGAATCCCGCAGCTTACTGATTTCAGTGTGTCAACTCAATCCTATTTCCCCAAGGACGTTGCCGTTGCCTGTGTAGCGCCGCGCCTTTTCACCCTGAACAAAGTGAAGGGCAGGCCGGCATCTTTCCGCCGCCGCCGCACAGCCGTTCATCTCGGAACCACGCGCATTTCGTGTTTCGGTATCGGTCGATCGGCACGAGAACCGCTGCAGAGGCGGCTTACACTCGCCTGTGGACTAACGGACCTGAAGAGAGACTCCACCCGGCCAAGCTTCTCATTGCTGCAAGCTCCGTCGGGAAGGCGGCTCGGAGAAACAACCCCAGCCATCATTGTGTCCTCCCCAAGCGTTCGCAACGGATTGCAGCAAGTTCTCGAAATCAGTGATCCCATCATAGGAGGGCACCATGTGTTGTGCCACAACTACATCCCAAGGGAAGGCTTGATCGGTTTCAGTAGGCTCGACCGAAACCTCATGCCCCAACGCACGAAAGTAACCTGCAAACTGTTCAGCCGAGCTAGCGTCAGCAAAAGCGACAGTGAAGTCGATATTGCGCGGTCTGGTTAAATCGTCTCCTTGCGCTTCCATGCGACGAAGCGCATCTCCATTAGCATCGTTGGGATAGATCATCAAATTGCATCCTTGCTCGAAGAGCCTTCAGTTTTTGGAGCGTCTTCCTGCCTATAGTTTTCGCCAGGGATTCGATCTGATTGAAACTGGCGCCAGAGTCTACCCCGCCTACTTTTCCGGTAGCTCGAAGACCCAGAGCTCAGCGCCATGATCGGGCGGGTTCTGAATCTCCGGAACCAGCACTGGGTACGTCCCGGTAATCGGACCGCCGCTGCCGACAACGACAGCCACGTACTGCTTGCCGTCCACGGTGTAGGTGATCGGGCACGAATCCGGAACGTCGTTCAGCCGCGTTTGCCACAACGTCTTCCCCGTTGCGTCGTCGTATGCCTGAAGATTCCGGTCGAACGAGCCCGCGAAGGCCACTCCGCCCGCCGTATCCAGCAGGCACGTCGTTTGCGGCGCGCGCTGCCGGTCCATCCAGAGCACTTTTTTCGTCTCCAGATTAAAGGCTTCCACGCGCCCGATCTTTCCATCACTGTCAGGACGCAGCCGGATGAACCAGTTCACGCCTGACGTCAGATTCCCGCGCTGGCCCGGCGCCGCTGGAATCAAATCCATGCACGACTCGTTCAGCGCGACGTAAACAATCTTCTTCGTCGCATCGTAGGAGCCGGCAATCCAGTTTCGTCCGCCGCCCGGATGCGGACAGATCATGTGCGGCTTCCCGTCACCCACCACGACTTCGGGATTGATCGTCTTCTCCCCCGTTTTCGGGTCGATCGACGAAATCACGTTCTGAATTCCCAGATCGTGCGAGAAAATGTATTTCCCGGTAGCCGCATCCATGCCTTCGTAAATTCCCATCTTGCCGGAAGTCACCACCAGCTTCTTGTCCGCGCCGTCCACTGGCAAATTGATGAGTTGCTGCTCAAACGCCCAATCGAGGTCCCACTGATCGTTGTGGACGTGCTGGAAATACCACACCAGCTTTCCGCTCGCCGGATCGAACGCCAGCGTGCAATCAGTGAACAGCCCGTCGTTGGAAAATCCCGGCACGCGATGCAGCACCGGCCCTGTGTCATACGTCTGCCCGACTCCGAAGTACGCCAACCCGAGCTGCGGATCGTAGCTTCCCGCCGTCCAAACGGACGCGCCATTCCGCTTTTCGTCGGGCAAGCCATTCCAACTGTCGCCGGGCTCGCCCTTCTGCGCGATGGTGTGAAACCGCCACGCCTCCTTCCCGGTTTCAACATCCAACGCCACGATGAAATTACCGCCCGGCGCTTGACCGGCGATTCCCTGCATCACCTTGCCCTTCGCCACAAGCGGCCCGCCCGTCTCCTGGTAGCCTTTTTTGTAATCGGCCAGAGGCGAATCCCAAACCACGTTGCCTGTCTTCACATCCAGCGCCACCAGATGAACGTCCGACGTCGGCACGATGAGCTTGTCCTCGTAGAGTGAAAGGTTGCGCTTCTGCATCGGTCGCGCGTCGCTCGGCAGTTGCCGCGAATATTCCCAGAGCAAATCGCCCGTCAACGCGTTCAGCGCCTGCACTTTGTCTCCGTAGCTTTCGATGAACAGCACGCCGTCGTGTTCGAGCGGCGTCCCCTCGTTTTCCCCGTTCGGCAGAGACCACGCCCACTTCACCCGCAAATCGTGCACGTTTTTCTTGGTGATTTCCTTCAGAGGGCTGAACCCCTGATCGTCATACGTGCGCCGCCAAAGCAACCAGTCCCCGGGCGGCGGATTTTGCAGCAGCTCGTCGGTCACAGGAGTGAATTTCTCGAGCGGATTCGGCAAAACCACTGGCTTCATCGGCGGAGCCAATGGCGAAAGCGGCATCATCATCGCGGCCCGCCGCGTTGGACCTCGGGGAATTTGCATCAACGCGAGCGCCGTCGTATCCGTGGGCAATTCGCTCTGCCCCGCCTGTATTCCGTTCGCCTGAAGCACATAGGCAATGATCTGCGCGGCAGCCTCCGGTCCCAGTTGCCCGGGGCTCGCGGGCGGCATCTTCGTGTTGATGTAGGTGAAAAGCTCCACCGCTGACTTTCCGCCCCAATTGTTGCTGAACGTCATCCCATTCAGCGCGCTCGCGAATTCGCTGCCGCCAAGCGTCTGCCCGTGGCAACTCGCGCAACTCTTCGCGTAAACAGCCTTGCCCTGCGCCGCCTGCTCCGCCGTGTACGTCGCAATCGTCCTGCTATTGAACTCCTGTGCCCCCGTCACCGTGCAGAAAATCAGGGCCGCCATTGGCAGCATTATCCCGAGTGCGCTCTTCAATGTTCCCCCCTGCCTTGTTGAAGGCGCGCATTATACACCCGAGCGCGAGGCGTTCGGCCGAGCCGCGTTTATGCCATCGCAATTGCGCCGCCGATCACTCCGAGTACGCCCGCTAGTAAACCTCCCATTCCGAACAGAAAATCGATCGCTGAAACAACCAAAATTATTGCGCCCCAGGTCCGCCGCTGTGCGGGCCTGAAATATAGGGCGGACGCACCAATCAGCACAACGACTCCCGCCAGAATGCCAAACCAGGGCCACCACAAACCAAAGGCGTGCATGCCCTGGCCCCACATCCACCCGTTCATACCTTGCCATTGGCCCATGCCATGCCCCTGACCCGTGCCGTGCCACTGGCCCGTGTTGTGCCAGCCACCCATCATTCCTCCCGAGCCGTAACCGGACATCATGCCTCCCATGGACAACATCCACAGGCCCGCAAGCAGCGATAGAACGAATGCCGCCGTCGGTCTTTCACTTTGTTGCACGGAGATCTCTGACATTGCATACCTCCTTCATCGCCGCACAAACTGACGTATCGAGCGTATGCCGAATGCTTTGAAAGCCGCGTGCGAGCCGTCACCCAGGGGCGTGACGCAAATCACCGGAATAGATCTGACGGAAACTTCCTAGTGTCCGGTTTGAGCGAGAATCGCTACTAACTCACCTTGTGGGTGGAACGGAGCTTCCACAGAATTTGCCGCAGCATGCCGAGCCAGATCACCGCATCGCGCTCCTGAATTTTCAGCCGCCGGACCACGCGGCGGATGCGCTCTTCCGAATCCGCCACGCGCCGCATATCCAGAAATCCGCTCTCTCGCAACGCCTCGATCAACATTTTGGTGATCCGCTCCACTTCGGCCGACGTCGCGAGCGCCACTTTTTCCGGCCGCCGACTTCCCTTCCCCTCGCGAATCAATTCGTAGAGGCAGACCGCGACTGCCTGCCCTAAATTCATCGAAATATTTTTCTCGTGGGTGGGAATGCGAATCAGCCAGTGGCAATGACTCAGATCTCTATTCGATAATCCGAATTTCTCCGAGCCAAAAAGAAGCGCCACGTTGCCCGACGCGAGCCGCTTGCGAATCAACCGCGCGCCGTCCTCCGGCCGCCGCAGCACATGATGCAACTGCCGGTGACGCACCGCCGTGGTGCCGATCACCAGCGTGCAATCCGCCACCGCTTCGGCGACGCTACTGAACTGCTCCGCGCTCGCCAGCACATCCGACGCGCCCACCGCCGAACGCGCTTCGCGAAACGCAGGCTCGTACGGTTTCACCACTCGCAAGCGGCGAAAACCGAAGTTGCTCATCGCGCGTGCGGCCGCGCCGATGTTGAGCGGGTTGCGCGTAGCCACGAGGACCACGCGCAGGCGATCGGATTCTGCAGGCTTGGCCAAGGCCCGCCCATTCTAAAGCAGCCGCGCCCTGGCTCACGCACAAACTCGGCCACAAAAACAAAACGAGGGCTGAGCCTAAGCTCAGCCCTCGCGTAACCGCCGAGTCAGCTTCCTTTGTGATGCAAATCGGTGCAAATAGCGACCGCAGTCTGCGGATTGATTGCGGTGCTATCGAATTCGATATTCTTGATGTCACCCTTCTTGTCGATCACGAACGTGGTGCGGCGCGCAAACTCATATTTGTCGCCGGCCATGGGATACTTTTGCAAAATGCCGTAATCCGTCAGCACTTTGCGGTTCATATCGCTTAGTAACGGAAAGGTAACATTAATCTCTTTAGCAAATGCGGCGTTGGCGGGTGGGCTGTCTGTGCTGATGCCGAAAACAACGGTGTCGCTCGCTTCGATTTTGGCTAGATCAGACTGATAAGCCTGGAGTTCCTGTTTTCAACCGGGTGTGAACGCGAGAATGTAAAACGCGAGGATCACGTTTTTCTTCCCGCGGAAGCTGCTGAGCGTAACCGCGCTCTGCTGGTTGGTCGGCAGCGTGAAATCCGGAGCCGTGTCCCCCACCTTGAGCTTGGTGGTGGCGATGGCCGCTTCCTGGCTCTGGGCCGCGAACGGCAAGGCGGCAACCATGAGGGCGAGAAGGGCCGCCACCGCTGCAAATCGCTTCATGTAGTGCTCCTTTCCCTTGGGTTGGGTGCACCGAGATGTTATCAGACTATCATTCTAGTTAGAAGGAATTGCCGCGCCTCGCGACTGGCGGCATTGCTTTGGTTTCATCGAGTTACCGTGATTTCTACAAACAATTTTGTAAGATCAAAACGCGATTTCAGCCGCACGGGGCAAAATGCGAATTTTTCGCGCTCGCCGGAGCCGGAGAGCGCTACAAAAGTTCGCTCAGACGGTCCTGAAGTTTGCGGTGTTCGATCTGGCGCTCGACCACTGTGGCGCGAAGCGCGTCAACGACCTGGCCCGGGGCTTTGCTGGTGAAACTGTCATCGGCGAGGCGCTTTTGCTTCGACTCGATATCTTTTTCAAGGCGGTCGATTTCTTTTTTCAGGCGCGCGATTTCCGCGGGCTTATCGACCGCATCGCCATAGGCGATCCGCAAATCAAATGCGGCTGTCGAACGGACGGCGCCGCTCTTTGGATCCAGATGATCCTTCGAGACGCGCAATTCCGAAAGCGAGGCCAGGCGCAGAACCGGGTCCAAATTTTCCTGGATTACATTTCGCAGCGTCAGACCACGCGACGAAAACTCGGCGGCGACTTTTTTCTTCGGATCCAATTTCATTTCGGCGCGAATATTTCGCAGAGAGACGATAATTTCCTGCAGCGTTGCCATGGAGTCGTCTGCGCCTACGTCTGTCCATCCCGCTCGCGGCTCCGGGAATTTATCCAGGGCGATGGAGCGCGCCGCGCCGGGTTGCGGCAGCTTGTGCCACAGTTCTTCCGTGAGAAACGGCATCACGGGATGAAGCAGGCGGAGCGCGGCATCCAGCGCGGCGAAAATATTGCGCCAGGCGGGGACTGCGATTTCGCGATTGGGATTCGCGAGCTGCGGTTTCACCCATTCGATGTACCAATCGCAGAAATCGCCCCAGAAAAATTGGTAGATCGTTTGGCAGGCTTCGTGAAAGCGGAAATTCTCGAGTGCGTCGTTGACCTGCGCGGCGACGGACGCGAGGCGCGAAAAAATCCAGCGATGCGCCAGCGCTCCTTCGCCGGGAACCGGATACGGCGCTTTGGCGCGAATCTCCGGAGCGGCGAGTTCGTCCAGTGTGAAGCCGTTGGCTTCAACTTTCTCCAAATTGACGAAAAGAAAGCGTGCCGCATTCCAGATTTTATTAGCGAAGGCACGCGCGCCGAGGATGCGGTCTTCGGTGAGCGCGATGTCTGTGCCGGGCGCAGCCATGCTGGCGAGCATGTAGCGGAGCGCGTCCGTGCCGTATTGCTGCGTGAGTTGCAGCGGGTCCACACCTGTGCCCTTGGTCTTGGACATTTTTGCACCTTCGGCGGTGCGGACTAGAGAATGCAGATAGAGCCGGCGAAATGGGATTCGATCGCGCGGCTCTTTGCCTCCGGCGAGGTGCAGGCCCATCATGATCATGCGGACGTCCCAGAAAAATAGAATGTCGTAGCCGCTGATTAGCAGACTCGTGGGGTAAAACGTGCGCAGATCTTCGGTATCGTCGGGCCAACCGAGAGTGGAGAACGGCCATAGGGCGGAGCTGAACCAGGTGTCCAGAACATCCGTATCCTGGATAAGTTTTTTCCCGCCGCACTTCGAGCATTTCGGGGGGACGCTTGCCGGGCGTGCGTGGCCTTCCACAATTTCGACGCGCGAATCCGTCGCCGGAACCATTTCATTGCAATCGGCGCAATGCCAGATAGGAATTCTGTGGCCCCACCAAAGCTGGCGCGAGATGCACCAATCGCGAATATTTTCGAGCCAGTGCAGCAGGATGGTGCGCTGATTATCAGGAACCACTTCGATCAGGCTTTCGCGCACAACTTTTTCCGCAGGTTCCGCGAGCGGCTTCATTGTCATGAACCATTGCGTGGAAATGCGCGGCTCGACGATGGATTTGCAGCGGTCGCAAACACCGACTGCGTGCATGTGCTCTTTCACGCCTTCGAGTAAGCCCAATTCTTTCAAATCCGCGACGACGCGGGCGCGCGCGGCGAAGCGCTCAAGGCCGGCGTATTTTCCGGCGGCTTCGTTCATGTGACCGTCGCTGGTCATCACGTCAATTTGGGGAAGATTGTGGCGCTTGCCGACTTCAAAGTCGTTGGGATCATGCGCGGGAGTAATTTTCACCGCACCTGTGCCGAACTCGCGGTCAACATAGGTGTCGGCGATGATGGGAATCTCGCGATTCATCAGGGGCAGCATCACACTCTTGCCGATGAAGCGCTGGTAGCGTTCGTCATCCGGATGAACTGCGACGGCGGTATCGCCGAGCATCGTTTCCGGACGCGTGGTAGCGACCACGAGAAATTCCTTCGAGCCAGCGATGGGATAGCGAATGTTCCAAATTTCTCCGGCGCGCTCGTGGTGGACAACTTCGAGATCGCTGATGGCGGTCTGGCATCGCGGACACCAATTGACCATGTAGCGGCCGCGATAAATCAAGCCTTCGCGATAGAGGCGCAGGAAGGCTTCGATCACCGCGCGGTAGAGGGCGGGTTCGAGCGTAAAACGCTCGCGCGTCCAATCGCAGGAAGCGCCGAGGCGGATCATCTGGTCTTTTATTACGCCGCCGCTTTCGGATTTCCATTGCCAGACGCGTTTTTCAAATTCCTCGCGGCCCAAATCCTGGCGGCGAAGTTTTCCCTTGGCAAGCTGGCGCTCGACGACAAATTGCGTGGCGATTCCGGCGTGGTCCATTCCGGGGAGCCAGAGAGTGCGGTGGCCGCGCATGCGATGCCAACGCACCAGCATATCGATTTGCGTGTGTTCGAGCATGTGGCCGATGTGAATCGAGCCGGTGATATTGGGAGGAGGGAGGGCGATCGAAAACGGAGAGCCGTTGCCGGAGTTTTCCGCGCGGAAAAGTTTTTCGTCGAACCAGGACTTGGCCCAGCGCTCTTCGATCTCCTGCGGCTCGTAAGCCTTGGGAATTTCCCGCGTGGTGGCTTCCTTGTGCACGAATTTTCAGCGGAGGCTGAACAACCACTATAAAGTCCGCGCGCGGAGGCCGTCAATTGGCCGACAGAAGTAGCTAGAGATCAGGTTCCAATGGGCGCGTCTATCAAGGGTAGGACATTTGCCGACCTAGTATTCGACTTGTCCGGTTACCCGTTGACCAGGACTTACCACAGCCCAAATCGTTCAGAATCCTTTGCGCAAGCCATTCTTTATAATCGTGAATCATGCGAGCATTTCAAATATTCTTAAACGGGAAGAAACTTTGTGTCGCAGGAATCGGCAACAATGGCGTTCTATCAATGACAATCACCCATGTGCCGTTTCGCCGGAGGCGCGAGACGCGGCTCTAGGTTGGAGGCCTCGTTTTGCCACAGAACGAACATGTGCGGTGGAAAAGAGCCCTTCTTCGCGTTGGTGACGAAGTTCGATTGAAAGTTGTCGAAGCAGAAACCGTGGATAAGCCTCGCGTCCGTGTTGCGCGTGACCTCGCGTCCGAAGCGGAGGCCGAAAAACGCCATCTTCGGAAGCTGGCCAAGAAATGTGGGTGGAAGATTCGGGAACCTCGCAGATCTAAGTGAACCCATCCTATCGGCGATTTGTATGGTTTTGGTTATAATCCTCGTGATCGAACGACCCGCAAGCGCGAAATGGAAATTTCCAGGTAAAACATGACGGTGCGCTCGCAGGCTACCGCTCAACCAGACCCAGCGACCCAGCGCCAGTGAGAAACGAAAGACAAGGAGCGAAAATATGTGCGATCGAGATCATTCTGCGGAGGATCAGGAACGGTACGAAGCCCTCGGTTTAATCACGCGAAAGCAGTTCGGCATCATGCTGGCAGCAGGCGTCGCCATGCTGCTGCCCAAAGTAGCCAACGCCGTAACGGTCACCGAATCAGACGTGACCGTGAAGACGCCGGACGGCACTGCAGACTGCTACTTCGTCCATCCATCTACTGGCACCGCGCCCGGCGTATTGGTGTGGCCGGATATCTTCGGGCTGCGGCCGGCATTCCGCCAGATGGGTAAGCGGCTCGCCGAGGCGGGCTATTCGGTGCTGGTGGTGAATCCGTTCTACCGGACCCAGAAAGCTCCGACCGCGGCTCAGGGCGCGGCGACTCCGATCCAGCAGTTGCTGCCGCTCGCGCGAACCCTGAACGCGACCACGCAGGTGACGGATGCGAAGGCATTTGTCGGATGGCTGGACCAGCAATCCTCGGTTGCCAAGAATCGCAAGATGGGGACCCAGGGTTATTGCATGGGAGGGGCGATGGCCTTTCGTACCGCTTATGCAGTGCCGGACCGCGTGGGAGCCGTGGCCTCCTTCCACGGCGGCAACGGGTTGGTGACCACTATGCCGGACAGTCCGCACCTTCAGGCCGCGACGACCAAGGCGCAGTTCCTGGTCGCCATTGCGGAAAATGACGATATGCAAGCCCCCACCGAAAAGACCGTGATGAAGGAAACCTTCGCCAAGGCGGGACTGCCCGCGGAAATCGAAGTGTATGCGGCCATGCACGGCTGGTGTCCGCCGGATTCGGGCGTCTACAACGAGCCGCTCGCCGAGAAGGCATGGAGCCGTCTGCTGGTACTGTATGGCAAGGCTCTCGCGTAACCTATTTCTGATTGTTGGGTGCGGATTACCGGACATGTGCGGTACTCGACTCGTGCGGTTACTGCGTTAATCAGGAGTCACGTCAGCTTTTCACTTAGAATCGCCTAGAGAGGCCATCAAAGTGATAAAAGACGGAGCAGTTGCCCGGCAGGTCAGCGACTTGATGCTCGAGTTTTCCAAGCGACTTGACAGGTCGATTCTGACGGTGCAGGAGCACTGCCCGCCAGAAGAGTTTACGGCTTACAGGCTCGCAGTGGCGAAAGTTCTCGGGGAAATGCTGCTCGAAGTTATGAATCCACTGTACGCCGAACATCCTGACCTCAAGCCCGCCGGTCTAGAGTGAGGCACATCGCCGAACGTTGGTACCCCACTTCGGTAAGCGCGTTAATCAGGAGTTAGCCGGCGTGCCTTGCCTTGACTGCAATTCGGGCGGTGATTTTATCGGAACGGATGCCAAAGCCTATTTCGGATCGCTTAGCGTGGGTGGGGAATTGTCGATCAGCCACTGGGCGCGTTTCGTGGCTTCTGTGATAGCTGCCTTTTCATTCGCAAAGATGACGTTTCGGTCTCGTGGAGTCCACGCCTGACTCTGATCTTTGCCATTAATCCGACAGAGTGGGCACCACGCTTCATTCGACGTGTGGTTTATCTGACGAGCTGTTGCAACTACCGCAAAGCCTTTGTAATCGTAACTCTCATTCACACAATATATTCTAGCACGCTGTGATCGGGCCGCATTTATCTCCCCGATTCAAGTTTCCAGCTAGTCCGCATGTCCGGTAAGCTCTGCCGGTTAGCAAAACGTGAGTCTCGTGTGAGACCAAATTGCGGTATCTTATTCTCCAGTGGAACACGAATTCCCCTGTCCATATTGCGGAGAAGAAATTTCGATGGTGTTGGACTTATCCGTCGGCCGCCAAACCTACATCGAAGACTGCGAGGTATGCTGCAAACCAATCGAGATCAGCTTTACCGTAGAAGATGATGAACTCGCTAGCTTCTATGCAAAGACGCTCGCCTAAAATGTGTTATCCCGAGTGAAAGAAACGACACACCATGACACGAAGCCGGAATGTCCGAAGTGTGGCGCAGGTCTCCTGCTTCGACCCGTTCCGGGAGCAGTAAGATTTCCCTTGCGGCTGGAGTGCCCCGAGCATGGATGGATCCAGGAAGAAACCCGGCCGATTCGAATGCGTTTTCACAAGGATCGCCCTGATTGGTGACATACCGGTTACGCCCGATCAATCGGCTCGATCCTCTTGGCTCTCAGGCGCCTCCGGACGAATCACTTGGCAACGTAGTATCCCGTAATCAGACGACATTTGCTTTCTTGGCGGTTGCGGCCTACAGAAGGTGTGCTAACTCCTGATAAGTTAACCGGACAAGTGCGTTTCATTTCTTCGGTTACCGCCCCAGTCGGGTGTTATTGACGACTCGTGAAGTATGGAGCATACCCGGCAGTTGTCGTTCTGAGTGACCAAGAGTTGGGAAGTTATCTTCTAGGACGGACGAGGGGCGCGCCAGCGACGAGCGAGCGCGGGAATGATGGCGCCGCCGAGATTGGCGAGATTAGCGTCGGGGAACGGGGCCCGATCCGCGCGGGGGTTCAGGGAGCGGAAGAAGGCTTTCAGGAAGCGCCCGAATGCATCAAGTTTTTCGCGGAGACTGAAGTGGAGTGAGCCGCCATTAGCCCGAACGGCGAGGAGGGTTACGTCGTCGGCAGCGAGGTTTTCAGGGAAGCGCTCGCCGATTTCCTGGAGGAGCGATGGGATGAGTTTCTCCGCGGGGACGTCGCCGAGCAGATTGACGATACGAAGCAGGCCCTCTTCGCCGAGCATCTCGCCGTCGGCGTCATAGGATTCGATGAGCGCGTCGGTGTAACTGAGGAGGCAGTCGCCCGGTTGGAGTTCGACATCAAGCTGCTCGTAATCGGCGATCTGAAAGAGTCCGAGGGGAATGTTCTGCGGCCCTTTCTTTTCGGGCTGGTCCTGGTGGCCGAGAAAGGACCAGCGGCCATCGAGAGCGTGAAAGAGAAGCGGGCGGGGATGGCCGGCATTACAAAGTGAGAGGCGGCGAGTGGGTGCGAAGAAGGTAGTGACGACGGCAGTGGCGAAACTGCCATCGCGGGAGAGCGCCGTGAACTGTTCGTTGAGCAGCCGAACGAATTCTTTCTGATCGAGGCGATTGACAAAGCGGCGCATCAGGGTGCGCAGGTCGGCTGCGGTGGAGGCGACAGACTGGCCGTGGCCGGAAACGTCGGCGAGTAGCAGGCGGCTGATGCGGCCTGTGGCGCAACTCGAAACGTAGTAGACATCGCCGCCGCGCTGGGCCTGGCCGAACGGCTTGCTATAGACCCAGACATCGAGGCCACCCAGTTTGACACCGCTGGAGGTGAGTTGGCTGCCGCCCCAAACCTCCATGCACTGCATGTGCTGTGTGGGCGAAGCCGTCATGCGAGGCATTATAGCGGTTGAAGGCGGTTGAGCCGCATAACCTCCGGTAACCCCGTTGATCGTCCACGGAGATTCATGCTCGCTCGTTGACTTCGACATACACGCGCGTGTATAACCCGGGCCGATGAAGGAACTGCGCGGAGAATGTCGCCGCGGTTCAGATTTCCAAGACTCGTCGAGAAATCGGGCAATCGGCATCCAGGTGCGACAGTAAAGGGGCACCCAACGGAGGACAATTGAGAGTGAAAAGTTTCGCGTCTGGTGCAATCGCGCTGGCAGTTGTGTTTGGCGGATTGTCCGTCACCTTGACTACGCGCGGGCAGGATCGTAACGCCGTGCCGCCAAATTGCGACCGCGCCTGCCTGGTCGAGTTCATGAACAAATATCTGACGGCTCTAGTTACACGGGAGCCGAGCCGGGTACCTTGGGCTGACAAGGTGGAGTTCACTGAGAATAACGCGCGGCTAATGATCGGCGATGGGTCGTGGGCAGTGGCAACCCGCAAGCTGGACAACGATCTGATTGTGGCCGATCCTCTGACGGGGCAGGTAGGCTACTTTGGGACCGTGGAGTTGAACGACTGGCCCACTTGGTTTGCCGCGCGGCTTAAGGTCGCGGACGGTAAGGTGACAGAACTGGAGACTGTTTGGCGGCCGCGTTTGCCGGTTCTGAACCCCGCGGTTCCGGCAGGCGGCGACCCCAAGGATTTGAAGCACGATCCCGCTATGTATGAGTCTCTGTCACCGGCGGAGCGCGTGCCGCGTCGAAAGATGATCGACTTGGCAAACGGCTACTTCGCTACACTGCAACTCAACGACGGGACTCTCCACACCGAATTCGACCCCACTTGCTCGCGAATCGACAATGGCACCAAGACGGCGAGCAACCCCGATTCTCCCCAGCCTAGTTATCGCTTGAACTGCGGCGACCAGTTCAAGACCGGTATGTACGCCGCCAACGATGCCGTGCGCGAGCGGGACTTTTTCCTGGTCGACGAAGAGAAAGGCATCGTCATGGCTAGGGCCTTTCTCGACCACAACGCAGTGGTGCAGACGATCAAGCTGACGGACGGCACGCAGATTCATGCCGGCTTCAGGACGCCGAATAGCTTCGTGATGCTGGAGATGTTCAAGTTCAAAAACGGCAAGCTTTATCGCGCAGAGGTGGTGCATGCCGACACGAACTACCATGCCAGTTCACCTTGGACGCCGCCCTCGCGGCGCGATTAGCCGGGCTTGACCCGTTGCCTTACAGGTCTCAAGTAACAGCGGGAACTGAGAGAATCGTCTGTTGGCTCGGTAGAAAAACTGCTTTGATTCAGGGCAGCGTGTTGGGCGGCACTCCGTTGTGACGCGCTTGGTCCCGCAGCGCATCGATATGCGCAGCGATAGCATCGCGCTTGCTCTGCAGTTCCGCTTCTTCGCGAGCCCAGCTATCGCCTTTCACTGACCAAGGCCGTGAGGATGTTTTTCCATCGCCCATTGCTTTTCCATCGATCGCTTCGCGTAGTTGTTCGATCCGACTATCGAGCGTGGGGAGCTTGGCCTCAAGCTTCACGATCTGGTCGCGATACCATTGCGCGTTGCGAGCGTTCGATCCTGCCACAGTTTTTCCGCCAGCCCTGCCGGGAGTGACAGACGTTCCGCCAACGGTGGAAATCTGGGAGTTGTCGCGCAGCTCCGTTACATTATCGTTTGTCCAGACCTTTTTGGGTGTTGCCGGCGGAGCCTGCGACGGTGTGGCGGCTGCAGAGGAAGATGGCGCATCGGGTGCAGCGGAAGTCGCGTTTTGCGCGCGTGTGACCGGCAACACGATAACAGCGCCCAGAAATATGCTTGTTACAGCGGCGATCATGCGGCAGCTCATGGAAGAAACTCCTGCGTAAATCAGTCGGTCGGTCTCTCTCCATTAAACCCCGTTTGCGCGGAATGGTTATGGATATTGGTCAAAGCGTTTTCCGGATGATAACTGCTTCTGAACCGTTGCGCGATTACCAACCCATTTGGCGCATCCGCTCCAGTATGATTTCGCTGTAGTGAATCATGCGATCGGGCCGTCGCTTCAGGGGCAGCGGCAGAATTGCGGCGAGCTGGGCCGACTGTTGCCGGTCGATATTGCCGGCCGATGTTCGGTAGTAGTATTCACACGCCGACTCCGCGCCATAAACGCCCCGGCCCCACTCGACCTCATTGAGGTAGAGTTCCAGAATGCGGCGCTTGCCGAGGACCAATTCGGCCACCGGGACAAGCATGACCTCGGCTCCCTTGCGGAGGAAAGAGCGGCCCGTTCCGAAGAAAAGATTTTTCACAAGTTGCTGCGTAATGGTGGATCCTCCGCGAATGCGGCTGCCTTCGATATCGTCTTGAGCGGCGATTTGTATCGCGTGCCAATCGAATCCATGATGCTGATAGAAGCGCGCGTCTTCCGCAGCGATGACAGCGTGCCGGAGATTGGGCGATATTCGGCTGAGCGGAACGAATTCGTAACGTTCGTGATACGGCGCGTGATGAATCCAGGCTTGCAGGCGGCGCTCCATGTGCACCGCGGTGGTCGGTGGGTTGATCCAGCGGGCAGCCACAAGGGTCAGCGCCGCAAGCGACCAAAGAAGCGCCGCGCCGATGAGAAACCATTGAACGGAGGATCGGAGCAAGCTTTTTCGATAGCGGACCGCTCGGGGTGTCTCTGGATTTTCAGTCACATTTCAGAATAACCGTTTGGCCTGGTCCGACATAGTGTTCGGTGAGTCGCCCGTGATCCGAGCACAACCCAACGATCTGTGTTGTCAACCGCCCGGAGGCCAATTTTTAGGCTCGTTGCGGGATTCAGTGGACTCTTGAATGGCTCGATCCTTTTTGACCCGTTGGCACTTCCGGGCGTATGCTCCTGGCGCATAAGCATGCTCAATAAACGATCAACCGTATTTGAGAATGAAAAAAATGAATGAGGATAAGCGAAAGCCCGGTCTTTCGCGGCGAGGTTTGTTAGGAATTAGTGGAGCGGCTTTGGGGGCAGCTGGAATTTTGGCGGCTATGGACACTGCCGCTCAAGAGCAGCGCGGACCTCAGTCTACTGCCACCCGAGACACCAGCGATCCGGGACCCACAAATCAGGTGTTGGACGTTCAAAATCCGGACTCGAATCTTCCGCCAAGCACCGACGCAGGCAGCGTGCAGACGTTCAAGTACCCTTTCTCATTGGCTCACAAACGGGTCCACTCCGGCGGCTGGTCGCGCGAAGTAACCGTGCGCGAATTGGCGGTCTCGACGACGATCGCGGGCGTCGATATGAGGCTCACCGCAGGCGGCGTCCGCGAGCTACATTGGCACACGGCCGGTGAGTGGGCCATTATGCTCTACGGAAACGCACGGATCACTGCGATCGATTCCGATGGCCGGAGCTTCGTGGCTGATGTGAAAGAAAGCGATCTTTGGTATTTCCCGACGGGAATTCCCCATTCCATTCAGGGTTTGGGCCCGGATGGCGCGGAATTCCTGTTGGTCTTCGACGACGGTAACTTTTCGGAATATGCCACGGTGCTTCTCACGGACTGGATGGCGCACACGCCCCGCGAGGTGCTCTCGAAAAATTTCGGCGTCAGCGAGCAGGCCCTTGAAAAAATACCTAGGGAAGAACTGTTTATCTTTCAGGCTGAGGTTCCAGGCGCACTCGCGGAAGATCAACGAGTGGCAGCGGGAACGCTAGGGCCGTCGCCCCATGATTTTGCCTTCCGCACCTTGGAGCAGCCGGACACAAAGCGCATGAAGGGCGGCGAGGTTCGTATCGTTGATTCCAGCACGTTCAAAGTCTCAACCACGATTGCCGCAGCGATCGTCACAGTACATCCGGGCGGCATTCGCGAACTCCATTGGCATCCTAACGCCGACGAGTGGCAATACTTCATCAGTGGCAAGGCTCGCATGACGGTGTTCGCTACCGGCGGCCGCGCTCGCACGATGGATTTCCAGGCTGGGGACGTCGGTTACATTCAAAAGTCGCTGCCGCACTACGTGGAGAACACTGGCGACACCGATCTAAAATTTCTCGAGATGTTCAGGAGTAGCTATTATCAGGATCTTGCGCTTTCGGAATGGCTCACGCACACGCCGCCGGAACTGGTAGCGGCACACCTCAACATAAATAAGTCCACGCTCGAGGCGATGCCCAAAGACAAAGTCGTGATCCTGCCGCGCTAGACAAAGCCACCTCATATTTTCTGGGTGAGAATTTTCCTACACGATTCTTTCGATTGCTCTCGGCTTGCGTGCGCAGGCAAGAGTGCCTGCGCTACCACGGGGCTGGACCGCCCGCGCACTTTGCGGGTATTATCCATCGCAAAAATGGCTGGTTGAGGCGTTGTGGGTACGATCTCGACAGGCTGTGGTGGTGAGTTCGACTGACGCGCACAGGCACAAGAGTGCCTGTGCCACGCTGGACCGGAGGGAACGATGGCAAACTTTTGCACAAAATGCGGAGCTGCGGTTAGCGGACCGTTCTGCGGGGCGTGCGGGGCGCCGACTCAGGGAGGTCCGGCGCAGGTGCAGAGCGCGACGCCCGCGGCGGTACCCGTTTCGCAGCATGCGGCCGCGCCCGTTCCACAGGGTGCAGCTGCACCCGTTTCGCAGCCTATGGCTACGCCGGCACCGGTGCGCAAAAGTTCCGGCGTGAAGGTTATTTTGATCGTGCTCGGTGTCTTTATGCTGCTCGGGGCGATGGGCGTGGGCGGCCTTGTTTACGTGGGATACCGCGCCAAGCAGAAGATCGCGCAAATGGAGAAGGACTACGGCGTGGAGAGCAATTCGTCCAGTGGAACGTCATCCAGCGGCACATCATCTAGCGACACATCCGCTGCCAGCATGCGAACATTTCCGCCGTCGAAAGGGAGCGGCTGCCGTCTGCTAGAAGGCCAGGAGGCGGCGAGAATTTTGGGAGTGGCGGTGGAACGCGCGGAAACGGAGACCAGCGATAGCGAAGGCGACCTGTGCAAATACTGGGTGAGCGCGGCGGAGCGGCGGCGTTTGATCGGCGAGGAGATGGCGTCGAGTATAGCTGGACTGGGCAAGGCTGATACCAAGAGCGGACAGCAGGACGAAGTGGAGAAGCTGCTTGGCGGGGGAGCGGGGGCGTTGATCGAGGCGAGCGGCGAAAACAAGGACGGCGACTTCGCGTTCAGTCTCCAAGTGTGGCGCAAGAACGGCAAGGAACAGTGGGCGAAAATGGAAACGCTTCAGGCGAAGACGAGGGACGCGGCGGGCGTGGCGGGAGCGGATGCCGCAGACGTGGCGATGCAGCCGGTCGAGGGCGTGGGTGACCGCGCGACGGTGCTGGCGGCGGGGCACTCCATCATGGTGCTGAAAGGCGACGCGTTCTTTCTGCTGGGATTTCAGCAATTCGTTCCGGGGCGAGATAAGACGGTCGCACTCGCGCGGGTGGTGGCGGGACGGATGTAGCGCAACTGACGCCTTTGGCTGGACCGGCGGGGCGGGTTCAGGTCTTACTAACTGAGCGGATCGGTGACTCGCCCAAAGTGCTGCGGTCCTCACGCGAAGGAGGCACACGGGACGCCTGTTCGATGAGCGGGCCGACTAAAACGGCGACGGCGCCTCCGATTACAAGCCACAACAGAAGGACCGTTATAATTATCGAAATTATCATCCCAGCTGCCATTTGAGTGACCTGATTCAAGTGTGCGAAAAGGGGCCGTCGGGCGGAATGGCCTGAAGCTCTCAACTTCCTGGACCTTGCGCTCTAGTACCCCGCTGGCCGTGTAAACCGAGGCCCCATCGTGCTTTGCGGGCGCCGAGCCGATCGGGCAAGTGCCTTTTTCGACCTTCGCATGACCTGTGGCTCGCCAGGATGATGCCGGAGCAGATAGACTGATTCGGCGCGGCTAGTCCCAAACAAAGGAAAAAGCAGATCCCTCACACAATCCGCACAAAACACGGCTTGGTTCGGGATGACAACTGAGGCGGGCGGGTCGGCATCTTGATGGACGTTCTCAAAAAACTTTTCGAGCAACATTTCCACTCGCCGGCGGGGCGAGTGCAGCCGCTTCACGGTCAACTCGGCGGCTCGGGACGCAAACTCGTACGGATCAGCAATAAGGAAGTGAGCGCGATTGGGGTGCTCTACAACGGGCGCGAAGAAAACGTCGCGTTTCTGGAATTTTCGAGGCATTTTCGCAGGCATGGACTTCCCGTGCCGGACATTTACGCGGAAGATTTGGCCTACGACGCGTATCTAGAAGAAGATCTCGGCGACACCACGCTTTTTGAGTTTCTTTCCGAGAAGCGCGACGAGGCGAACATCTCTCCGGAAGCGGTGGAGGCATATCGCAAGGTGGTGGCGGTGCTGCCGCGGTTTCAGGTGGAGGCCGGGCGCGACTTGGATTACAGCGTGTGCTACCCGCGCGGCGTTTTCGACGGGCAATCCATCGCGTGGGATTTGAATTACTTCAAATACTATTTTTTGAGACTGGCGGGCATACCTTTCAACGAGCAACTGCTGGAAGACGATTTCGGGCGGTTGACGACATTTTTGCTGAGCGCGGACACGGATTACTTTCTCTATCGGGATTTTCAATCACGTAACGTAATGCTGCGCGACGGGCAGCCGTTTTTTCTGGATTACCAGGGCGGGCGCAAGGGCGCGCTGCAATACGACATCGCTTCCCTTCTATACGACGCCAAGGCCGATCTGCCGCCGGAGCTGCGCCAGGAATTGCTGGAGCATTATCTGGAGCAGCTTGCGGGTTACATTGAGCTGAAACGCGAAGCGTTCATGCGGCACTACTACGCGTATGTTTACGTGCGAGTGATGCAGGCGTTGGGGGCCTACGGCTTTCGCGGTTTTTACGAGCGGAAAACACATTTTTTGCAGAGCGTGCCCTACGCGCTGAAAAACGTGCAATGGCTGCTCGAAAACGCGGAGCTGCCCATCAAGCTGCCGGCGCTGATGGGCGCGTTCAGAAGCATGGTGAGCGCGCGGAAATTGCAGAGCCTGCCTTCGGAGAGCAACGCGCTGACGGTGACGATTTCCAGCTTTTCGTTTCATCGCACGGCGCCGCAGGACGAGAGCGGCAACGGCGGCGGGTTCGTCTTCGACGCGCGCAGCCTTCCCAACCCCGGACGCGAGGAGCGGTTCAAAGCTCTGACAGGCCAAGACGCACCGGTGATCGAATACTTGAACAACCAGGAGAGCGTGCACAAGTATCTGGCGAGCGTGATGGCGCTGGTGGATGCCAGCGTAAACGAATATCAGCACCGCGGATTCAAGAACCTGATGGTGTCTTTCGGATGCACGGGCGGGCAGCATCGCTCGGTGTATCTGGCGGAGGAAGTGGCCAAGCGGCTGAGGGGCAGGCGGGGAGTGGAGGTGGTGGTGCGGCATATCGAGATGGAGAATTGGAATCAATGAGGGCGATGATTTTAGCCGCGGGACTGGGCACGCGCTTGCGTCCGCTGACGGATAGCCGGCCGAAGGCGCTGGTGGAAGTGGGCGGGCGGACGCTATTGGAGATTACGCTTTCGCGGCTACGGGCGTTTGGCGTTCACGACGTGATACTTAACGTGCATCACTTTGCGGATATGGTGTTGGATTATCTGCGAGCGAACGGAAATTTCGGGATGCACGTGGAAGTGTCCCGCGAGGAAGCGCTGCTGGATACGGGCGGCGGCCTGAAAAAGGCATCCCATTTTTTCCTTGGGGATTTCAGCACGTTCGAGGAGCCGTTTATTTTGCACAATGTGGACGTGATCAGCACGATCGATCTGCGACGAATGGTGCGATTTCACAATCAAAATCAGGCGCTTGCCACTTTGGCGGTGCAAGAGCGGGAGACATCGCGATATTTGCTCTTCGACGAGAAGCTGCAGCTTTGCGGGCGACAATCCGGAAGCGGTGAGAAGGGTGAAATGGTTCGACCCGCGGCGACGGCGCAAGCGCTGGCTTTTTGCGGCGTCCAACTGATCTCTCCGCGCATTTTCGGGATGATGACGGAGGAGGGCGCGTTTTCGATCATTAATTCGTATCTTCGGCTTGCCGGCAGCGGAGAAACAATTTGCGCGTTTCGCGCCGACGAATATTACTGGCGGGATGTCGGCAGGCCGGAACATGTGCTGCAGGCCGCGCGCGATTTAGAGCAGAAAGTGCTCCTGCCCGACTAAAACCTCGATTGGATCGTGAGCACCCTTAGCGCGGAATCTTCACGGGATGGGAGTGCGCAAAGCCCCATGAAAAATCCGTGAGGTTGGCGCGGGCATAGGGGTCGCGGCGCAGCTGGGAGGCTTTCGCGAGCACAAGAAGGAAAGCAAAGGTGACGGTCGCAACAACAATTTGCAGCCAGCCTGGCAGCAGCGCGGCGTTGCCCACCAGTCCGAGAGCCACAAAGCAGAAAAAGAAGTGCGCGCAGAAGACTTGGAGCGAAGATTGACCGAGCATGATCAGGGAGCGCGAAACCGGCTTCACAAACCACAAGAGTGCAACACGCTTCAAGACCGTATGAAAGCGCAACACGAGCAAGATGACCGCAGGGAAATCAACGAGGCGGACGGCGGCTAGATTCCACTTGTCAAAAAGCACGGAGTAACTTCCCAGGTTTAGTCCGAAAGCTTCCGCATATCGCAACGCGAACAAGGCCGCGGCCACGCATGCGGCCGGAATCCACAGGCGCTGCGCCCACTTCTCGGCGCGCAATTCGTTTTTCGCCCAACGAACTCCGAAATATATGCCTATGACCCACAGAAACTGCCACGCCCAGGGATTGAATGCGCCCATTTCGTTCAGCGGCACGCGGAGCGGAGTGGCGGCGACGAGCCAGTGGTACAGCGCGGTGCGAAATCCGAACTGCGCGGCCAGCCAGATCGCGGCGCTTCCGCCGAGAACGAGCCGCCAGGAGATTCGAGCGCCCAAGAAAATCAGCAGCGGAGCCAGCAAGCAAAAGCCCACGTAGAGCGGAATGATATCGAGGAGCGGAGGACGGTAAATCAGCAGCAGACCGTCGCGAACAGCGCGCTCGACGCCCGCCAGGAAGTAAAAGTCGAGCATATTGTGGAGCGCGGGGCGTCCGCGAAGGGCGTAGCGGCTGACGGCTACAAATGCGAAGAGCAGCAAGAGTATGTGGAAGATGTAAAGACGCACGGCGCGGAGGACAAGTTTGCGATTCATAGCAGCGGCGCCATCGCGTTCGAAGATGCGGAAGTAGATGCGGCCGGTGAGCAGCGCCGAGAGGAAGATGAACCCTTCGGAGGAGGAAACGTAGCCGAACGGCTGGTTCACATGCGCGCTGACGATGGTGGGAAGGTGGACGAGCGTCATCCAAACCAACATCATGCCGCGCGCGGCGTCGAGTTCGGCAGACCGCTTCATTCGGTCAAGTCACTCTTCCTTGATTCATTTGGTATAGCACTATGCGGGCTGGGTGAAGTTTAAGCGTCGCATGATGACGAGTCCAATTCAATCCGCAAATTCGGATCATAGTCGTTACCCTGCATCACCGCGCCGCATCCGCTGACCGACGCAGCCTTAAACCCGAGGCTGGACGCTTAGTTTCGCATACAAGGAAGATGCGCCGGGACGTGGAAGTGTTGCAGCCGGGACGGGGGCGGCAAATCAAATAAGAGGCGGTGATACGTTGAACGGGGTATGCGGCGTGCGGTGACCGCTGGAGTGCCAGAGGTTGGGGCTATGCGAAGGATAGGCATTATTTCTTAGACCTATCGAAGAACCGTGCACTATACTGCGGCCGAAAGGGGGATTTAAATGCCGGAAAAGATGAAAGTGGTAAAGGCAGGGGACGTGACGCAGCGAGTAGGCGTAGAAGTGATTCGCGCGCGAGGCGTCGACGTGGAAAAGCTGATCAAAATGTTGATTGCCAACGCGGCGGCGGAATTTGCCAGCACTTATTACTACTACACAATTCTTCGCATGCATCTTGCGGGTCATGAAGACTACAAGGAGATTTGCGAGGATGCGCGGCTGGAAGATCGCGCCCACTGGGAGCTGATCGTCCCGCGCATTTACGAACTTGGCGGGGAGCTGCCGAACGACCTGAAAGTGTTTCACGACCAGGCCGGTTGCGAGGCGGCGAAACTACCCGATCCACCCACGACAGTGAATATTCTGACGCTGCTTTTGGAGTCAGAGCGCTGCGCGATTCGGAGCTGGATCGCCATTTGCGATATGACGTTTGGCAAGGATCCGCGGACGTATGATATGGCGTCGCGCATTTTGAATGAGGAAATCGAACACGAGGCGTGGTTCATCGAATTGCTCGCTTTCGAACGGGACGGGAAGTCGATTCCGTCCGGACATTTCCGGCGCGGCGAGCCAGGGCATGCGCCTTACAGCAAGAACGCCAGCTTCTACAACCCATGATGATTGCCCCTGGGGTCCTGCTTGGCGCGCTTGCGTCAGGCAGGGCTTGCCTGGGAAATTGAATGACATCTTCCCTTCCCCTATACGATGTGGTTCTTTTGCTGCCTGATAGCGAGGAGCGGCGGATTCAGGTAGGCGGCGAAGAGCATATTTGGGACGCTGCGTCGAAGGCGGGCATCGTGTTGCCGGCGCTGTGCCATCAAGGGCGATGCCTCACCTGCGCCGGGCGGCTTGAAGGAACTGGCGAGGTGGACCAATCAGATTCGATTCGGTACTACCCCGAGGATCGCGAGGCTGGATTCGTTTTGCTGTGTACCGGGAAGCCGCGCTCGGCGCTGCGAATTCGGACGCACCAGCAAGAGGAAATGAGGCGGTACCGGAAGCGGAAGCGGCTGGCGGCGCCGTATACGTAGGCGGTGCGACTGACGCGACGGGCCGCTATCCACCGCGGAGGACCGTCGCCCGTACGACGGCAAGGCATAAGAGGCGGCCGGACGTCGGCGCTGCGATGAGCTTGGTTGCAGCACGCCCGGGCGAGCCCAGGCGGCAAACAGCGGGAGCAAGCTCCCGCACTCCACACGACGGGCTACGGGCGGGTTTCGAGGATGTTGCGGCGGCCAGGCTTGTTGCGGCGGCGGTCGTTTTTCCGTCTGTCGTCGAGGCGCTGGGTGGCGCTGAGCGCGATCACTTCCCTGATCTGAGGAATGGCTTCGCGTGCGGCGGCTTCACCGGCGGCGATGAGTTGCGGCGTCTTCACGAATTCGTCCCATTGCACGCGGTGGACCTCCGGCTCGATGAGAACGTCCACATCGGAGTGCCAGACCTGGGTTGCGGCCGTTTGAAGAATGGAGAAGGAGCGGCTGATCACCTCGATGGTGTTGCGCGGCGCGCTGCGAAGCAGGCCCGGTTCGAGATGCACTCCGATCACGATGTCCGCGCCCATATCGCGCGCGGCTTCAGCGGGGACCGTTTCGGTGAGAAATCCATCCACGAGAATCCGCCCCTGGTATTCGATCGGAAGAAAAAGTCCGGGATAGGCGCAGGAAGCGCGCAAAGCGGGGCCGATTTCGCCCCGCGTGAAGTGAACAGAACTTCCCGAAAGCAGGTCGGTAGCGGCGATGCTTAGCGGGATTTTCATCTCGTGAAAAAATTTGGCGGTAGTGAATTTGTGGAGAAAATCCTCGAGGCGATCATTCGTGGCCATGCCCATGCGAGAGAGAGTCCAGCGACCGAAGTCGCTAAAACGAGTGGCAGATCCCTGGCGTTCCATTTCGGCGAGAGAGGTGCCGCTAGCGTAGGTAGCGCCGATCAGCGCGCCCACGCTGGTGCCAGCGATGAAATCAATGGGGATTTCGTACGCTTCGAGGACGCGCAGGACTCCAATGTGAGCGATGCCGCGCGCGAAGCCGCCGCCCAGAGCGAGACCTATCTTCGGACGGTCGCGCTCATCGGCATAAGCGAAGGAGCGCAGGCCGCTCACGGCCCGAGTGAACCATTTCGATGCAGGCGCCATCCACCTACCCCTAGAAACACTTTAGCAAAGTTCGCGGGTGCGGGGCGTTTCCGGTTGACCCGGGTTACCGCTTTTGCAACCATGTGCCTTGCCGAAGGCGGAGGCGATGAGACGACAAATCGAAAAAGCGGCGGTACTGGGTGCTGGAACGATGGGGTCGCGAATCGCGGCGCATTTGGCGAATGCGGGAATTCCTTGTTACCTGCTGGATATTGTCCCACCTGAATTGAATGCCGACGAAAAACGAAAAGGCTTGACGCTGGAAAATCCGGCGGTGCGGAACCGGATTGTCCGCGCAGGGCTGGAAGCCGCGAAGAAGTCGAGGCCGGCGGCTTTTTTTACGGCGGAGACGGCGCGGCTGATCACGCCGGGAAATTTTGAGGACAATCTGGCGTGGTGCGGCGAAGCGGACTGGATCATCGAGGCGGTGGCCGAGAATCTGGAGATCAAGCGGAAGCTGTTTGAGCGAGTGGAAACGGTGCGGAAGCCGGGGACGATCGTTACGTCCAACACATCGGGATTGCCGATCCGGCTGATCGCGGAGGGGCGCTCGGAGGATTTTCAGCAGCACTGGGCGGGAACGCATTTCTTCAATCCTCCGCGCTACATGAAATTGGCGGAGCTGATTCCCGGGCCCGAAACGTTGCCGGGGGTGCTCGAGGTTTTGGTGGAAGTTTGCGATGAGCGGCTGGGCAAGGGCGTGGTGGTGGCGAAGGACACGCCGAATTTTATTGCCAACCGCATTGGCACGTTTTCGATTTTGCATGCGTTTCGGCAGATGCAGGCGCTAGGAATGACAGTCGAGGAAGTGGACACTTGCACCGGACCGGCGATTGGATATCCGAACTCGGCGACGTTCCGCACAGTGGATCTGGTGGGGCTGGATGTGTTGGTCCACGTGATTCGGAACATTTATGAAAACGCTACGGAGGATGAGTCGCGCGAGCTTTACAAAGTTCCGCCGCTGGTGGAGGCGATGATGGAGCGCGGCTGGTTGGGCGAAAAGACCGGCAGCGGATTTTACAAGCGGGTGAAGGGTGCGGGCGGCGAATCGGAAATTCTGACGCTCGATTGGCAGAAGATGGAATACCGGCCGCGGCAAAAGGCGAAATTCAGTTCGATCGAAGCGGGCAAAGGCATTGAGAGCACGCGCGAGCGACTGCCAATGCTGGTTGGTCCGGCGCTGGAGGAAAAAGGAGGCGATAAGGCCAATCAATTTTTGTGGGCCACGCTGGGCGAGACGTGTGTCTACGCGGCGCGCCGGATTCCGGAGATTGCCGACAGAGTAGTCGACGTGGACCGAGCGATGCGCTGGGGATTTGGATGGGAGCTTGGGCCGTTCGAGATTTGGGACGCGATCGGCGCGGAGCGCATGGCCAAGGCGCTGGAGCGTGATGGCAAGCAGATGCCAGAGCTGGTGCGGAAAGTGCTGGGGTCGCCAAAGAAAGTCTTTTACGGCGAAGAAAAGGGGCGGACGAGCTTTTTCGATTTGTCTAGCGACGCGCTGAAGCCACTGGAAGAGCCTAGTGGCGTGATTTTTCTGAAATCCTTGAAAGATCGCACAGCATTGGTGCAGGAAAATTCCGGCGCGAGTTTGATCGACCTTGGCGACGGGGTGGTTTGCTGCGAATTTCACGCCAAGATGAACGCTATCGGCGGAGATATTTTCGCGATGCTGCAGTCCGGAGTCGCGCGGCTGGAAACGGAATTCGAGGCCATGGTGATTGGGAACCAGGCGGCGAATTTTTCGGCGGGCGCGAATTTGATGTTGTTGCTGATGACCGCGCAAGAGGGCGAGTGGGACGATATTCACCTGGCGGTGCGTCAATTTCAGCGTGCGAACATGGCGATCAAGTACGCGCCGCGGCCGGTGGTGGCGGCGCCGCAGGGAATGGCGCTGGGTGGAGGATGCGAAATTCCGCTACACTCGGCGAGAATTCACGCCGCAGCGGAAACATATATGGGACTGGTGGAAGCGGGAGTGGGGCTGATTCCCGCGGGCGGCGGAAGCAAAGAAATGCTGATTCGTGCAAACGAGCATGCGTCGGGCGGAGACAATCTGGATTTCATGCACGCGCTGCGGCCGGTTTTTGAGAATGTGGCGATGGCGAAGGTTTCCGCAAGCGCAGAAGAGGCGCGAACGCTCGGATACTTGCGGCCCTCGGATCTGATCTCCATGAATCGCGACCGGCAGATTGCGGACGCGAAGGCCACGGCGCTGGCGATGGTCCGCGCGGGATATCACCCACCGGCCCCAGCGGAAATACGCGTTCTTGGCCAGGAATTTTTTGCGGCGGCGAAGCTGGCGGTCCACATGATGGTGCGCGGCGAGTTCGCGACGGAACACGATGCGGTGGTAGCGCGAAAGCTCGCCTACATTCTTGCGGGCGGCGGAATCACGGCGCCGCAAATTGTGCCGGAGCAATATATTTTGGATTTGGAGCGCGAGGCGTTCGTGAGTTTGTGCGGTGAACGCAAAACGCAGGAGCGCATCGCGCATACGCTGAAAACGGGAAAACCGCTTCGAAACTAGGTCTGACAAGCCACCGAGCCTCACGCCTTCGTGTTTGCGTATCCGTTAACACTTAGTACGAACGTACTATTGCCGGGCTGGGCAAACCCCCAAGACAATCGATATCCCTAGGCATAAGCTGAGTTTTCAACGGAGGGCGGTGTAAACCGTTCGTACTACATGACGCCAACCAAAGAGACAGTGGAAACGGCAGGCTCCATATCCATAAAGGATACGGCCGCAGCAAAAGCGAACGCGAACGTGGGACATTTGCGCGCCGACGCGGTGTCGCTGGACGTGCCCATTAAGGTGCATGGCACGCGCGTAACGGAAGCGGCACGAGGCGCCGTACCGCAAACGGAGGCGTTTGAGGAAACTACCTCGACGATGATCGTCTTCCCGCAGGGCGCAGTCGTGAAGATGGCGACCGCCGTAGTGGGCGGGCAGATGGTAGTGGTGACGAATCTGAAATCCGGACACGACGCGATTTGCCGCATTGTGAAAGTGCGTCCCTACGCGCAAACGCACAGCTACGTAGAGATCGAGTTCACACACCGGCAGCCCGGCTATTGGGGAGTGCATTTTCCGTCCGATGCCCCGGCTGACGCGCCGTCGGTTGGACCGTCCGCCGCCATGGGGAGTTCACACGCAGCGCCGACAGTATCTGTGGAAATGAAAATAGAAAAGACGCATGACGCGGATAGCGATGAAAAGTTCTGGGAACTTGCGGGGAATGGTCTGCCAAAGATTACAACGGCTTCCGGAATGTCCAGTGTGCCGGTGTCGCCGCTTCCACCAGCCAGCTCGACATCACCTCTGAGTGCGCCCACGCCAACCTTGGCTTCGGGCGTCCGGCAAAGCAAAGCTGAATCGCCATTTGCGCCCATCGGTTCGCAGGAAGACGTGCAGGCGGCTGCGTCGGCGACAAATATGGTTGGAGGGGGAGGGGACGCTTTTACGCGAAGCGAACGGCAGGTCCACGCGGGCGAAACGTACACACATACAGGGCCGGCGGCGGGAATTTCGGAATCATTTGCAATGGCGGAGGGTAGCCATGCCCTTTCGCAGCCTGCACACGTGGCGCCGTTTGGGCGCTTCGCGGCAGCCGCCAACCTAAAGAGTCCTCCGGCGGAAAACGTGATAGAGGGCGTGACGACGTATTTGGAAGCGCGCAAAAATCCGCCCAATTGGTTCGCGATGGTTTTGGGAATCGCTGCGTTGGTTATAACGGCGGCCGGCGGCGCCTTTTTCTTGCACATTGGGCCTTTCGCCGACCCCGTAAGCTCGCCGGTGGGCACTGTCGCAGCCTCTAGCCCGAGCGCCGCCGGACACAGCTACGCGCCAGCGAGTCCAGTGGCCGCAGCGACTATCGCGACTCCGCCAGCGGCAGTGGTCGCTGCGGATGTTCCGGTGCGGCCGACCGAACCAGCGCGGACTCGAGTAAGCAAGGCGTCAGCGCAAGAAGCCCCGCCGCCTGCGGCGCCAGTACAAGAAGCCGAGGCGCCCGCGGCCCCGGTTCATGTGAAGCCGGCGGTGAAAGTTCCGGACATGTTTGGCGCACTAAACGCGCATCCGGTTTCGCCGGGACGCGGATTAAGCGGCGGCAGCGCGGCACCGGCGCCTTCGATTGATGCGACCGGCGCGAATAGCGATAGTAGCCCGCTGAAAGGGCTGGTTTCGTCCATTGCCCCACCCTCGCCGCTCAGCGAGATGTCGACGCCAGTGCATGCTGGGGGTCAACTGAAACCGCCGCAGATTATTTCGTCCGTGATGCCTATATATCCGCAGATCGCACAACTGGCTGGAGTGGAGGGGGACGTGGTGGTGCAAGCCTCGATCGACAGCAGCGGAAATGTCTCGGCAACGAAAGTGCTTGCCGGCCCGATGATGCTGAGGGTGGCCGCGACTGACGCGCTGCGCCGCTGGAAGTATGAGCCGGCAATGCTAGACGGGAAGCCTGTTGGCACGCAAATGACGGTTCGGATTCGTTTCCACCGATAGAGCCATGCGACCCTCGCCCGCGGGTCGCGTCACCTTCCTGGCACCGCGTACGCGCGCGGTTGCTTTTTTTCTTTCCCTGGCATCCAATGGAGAAGTTTCGAGCGGCGAAGCCTGCCGCATCGAGCGAGGTGCGCCATGCGTGAAGCTGTGATTGTAAGTTCGGTGCGAACGGCGGTGGGGAAAGCGCCCAAGGGAACTCTACGGGCCACGCGGCCGGATGACCTGGGAGCGGCGGCGATCAAGGAAGCGGTAGCGCGAGCGAAGGGGCTTGATGTGGCCGAAATCGAGGATGTGATTATCGGCTGCGCGACGCCCGAGGCGGAGCAAGGGATGAACGTGGCACGGATTGCGGCGCTGCGAGCGGGGTTGCCGGTGACCGTGTCGGCGATGACCATCAATCGGTTTTGCTCGTCGGGCCTGCAAGCCATTGCGCTGGCCGCGGAGCGAATCATGTCCGGACAGGGCGAGGTTGCGGTTGCGGGCGGGACCGAGTCCATGAGCATGGTTCCCATGGGCGGGCACAAGATCTCGCCGAATCCCTGGCTGATAGATCACTATCCGGATACGTACTTGAATATGGGGCTGACCGCGGAAAACTTGGCGAAGAAGTATGGCTTCACGCGGGAGCAAGCGGACCAATTCTCGCTAGCGAGCCATCAGAAAGCGCTGGCGGCGATTGCCTCGGGAAAGTTCAAGGACGAGATCGTGCCCATCGAAGTGAATTACACGTTTGTTGAGAATGGCGGGAATGGCGCTTCGGGAGCGAGCGCGGGGAAAACCAGGAGCGAAAAGGTGACATTCGATACGGACGAAGGGCCGCGCGCCGATACTTCGATGGAGGCGCTGGGGAAATTGAAACCCGTGTTTCACGCGCACGGCGTGGTGACGGCGGGAAACAGTTCGCAAATGAGCGATGCGGCGGCGGCGGCCGTGGTGATGAGCGGCGAACGCGCGCGTGCCCTGGGATTGAAGCCGCTGGCACGGTTTGTGGCATTCGCCACGGCTGGGTGTCCGCCCGAGGAAATGGGCGTGGGGCCGGTGTACGCGATTCCGAAGGCGCTGAAGATTGCGGGGCTGAAACTGGATCAAATCGACGTGATCGAGTTGAACGAGGCTTTCGCGGCGCAGGCGCTCACGGTGATCAAACTTGCGGGGCTCGATCCGGCGCTCGTGAATGTAAATGGAGGCGCGGTAGCGCTGGGACATCCGTTGGGGTGCACGGGGGCAAAGTTGACGGCGACTATTCTGCGCGAGATGGAACGACGGCAGGCGCGGTATGGGCTGGTCACGATGTGCATCGGCGGAGGAATGGGAGCCGCGGGGATTTTCGAGCGGGCCGCGTAACCACGAACAAGTTTTCGGGTGAGCGAAGGTAAACCCCGGGGCTGAAGCGCCGCTTATTTTGAGGCTGTTTTCCCCCACGTTTATGCGGGGGCTTCCACTAAATCAACCGGCTTAGTTTGCTTTCCCCAGAGTTCGATTCCATCGCGATGGGGTTTACATTCTGACTATCGCAAAGGTTGTGGGAGATTTAGCCCACTGGTTCCTAAGCTAAACTGGATCTATGATTCGCAACGCGGTGAGTAGCCTCCTCGTCTTTTTCCTTGTGCTTGTGGTGTGTCCGGGAACGATTTGGCAGCGCCCGCCAGCTACGGTGCAGGCGTCAGCTCGCATGGCGCAGGGCGGTTCAAACTGGAAAGAGTACGTCAATTCTGAATACGGCTTCGAGATGGCATATCCGGGGGACTGGGAGTTTGACGACGGCTACGAACAAAACTACGGTAAACCGCCGTCGGGCCATCAAGCCGCCGCTTTCGCAGGAGAGACGCGCAACTTATTCAACATGGAGATGGACGGGCCAACACAATCCCCCGAGGGAGGCGGCGACTTTGCAGATGGAGCGATCGTGACGCTCCGCATTACGGGAACCAGCGGGATTGTTGAAAATTGGAATATTCGTCCGGGCCAATCGTGGTTTCTCATGAAACAGACTCCGGCGGATTGGGTCAGGGTCGAATCGTCACTGCTCGGAGGGGATAAGGTCGAGAAGGTGCCTGTGGACACAAACGGATTTACCGGCCTGATTGAGTTGTCGTGTACCGGCGTGAACCCATGCACAGCCTTCGGCGAAGGAGGCGGCGCTTACCGAGTCTTCCCTAACGGGCGCGTCTTACTTGTGGAGTGGGAGCGCCTGAACGGCGCCAACAAGTTTTCCTATCAAACATACTTCTTACCTATGCTTTCCAGTTTCAAATTTCGTAAGTGACCGCTCGAGACGGCCGGCCATTGTCATTCACCTTCGGTCGCGCGAGAATCGAGATGGCAAATCCGGGCGAGAGAGCGAGGTCCGCATGGCGACGACAACAGTTTCGCAATCACTCAATCGGGGCGGGGCTTTTCTGATTGCGTCCACGGGGCCGGAGGACGTTTTCACTCCCGCGGATTTGAACGACGATCAGCGCCTGCTGGGGCGAACGATCGAGGAATTCATGGCCAAGGAAGTGGTCCCGCATATTCCCGAACTGGAAAAGCACAAAGAAGGACTGATGGCTGAGTTGGTGCGCAAAGCCGGAGAGATCGGGTTGCTGGGCGCGGGGATTCCGGAAGAATACGGCGGAGCGGCACTCGATAAAGTATCGAGCGTAATCGTGTCGGAGAAGCTCGGCGTGTATGCATCGTTTACGGTTGCATTCGGCGCGCATACCGGGATTGGGACGATTCCCTTGGTTTATTTCGGCACGGACGCGCAGAAGAAAAAATACTTGCCGAAAATTGCGAGCGGCGAAATGCTGGCGTGCTACGCGCTTTCCGAGCCGCAGGCGGGCTCGGACGCGCTGGCAGCGCGAACGCGCGCAGTGCTTTCACCCGACGGCAAGAACTGGCTGCTGAGTGGACAGAAAATGTGGATCACCAGCGGCGGGTTTTCCGATCTTTATACGGTGTTTGCGAAAGTGGATGGCGAGAAATTTTCGGCGTTTCTGGTGGAACGAGGCACGCCGGGGTTTTCCATCGGAGCGGAAGAAAACAAGATGGGGATACGCGGCAGCTCGACGGTGCCGCTATTTTTCGAAAATGCAGCCGTGCCCAAGGAAAATTTGCTCTATGAGATCGGGCGTGGGCACATTGTCGCGTTCAACACGCTCAACGCGGGGCGATTTTCCCTGGGAGCAAGCTGCGCGGGCGGGGCGAAGCAAGTGCTGGCGCTGTCGTCGAAGTATTCGAAGGAGCGCACGGCGTTTGGGAAGTCCATCTGCGAATTTGGCCTGGTGAAGACAAAGCTGGGAGAAATGGCGATACGTATTTACGCGCTGGAGTCGATGATTTACCGCACGGCGGGAACCATCGAGGGCGCCGCATCAACCGCCGGAAGCGACAAAGTGAAGCAAGCGATGGCGGCGCTCGAGGAATATGCCATCGAAAGTTCGATCATCAAGGTGGCGGGGAGCGAGACGCTCGATTATTGCGCCGATGAGGGCGTGCAAATTTTCGGCGGCTACGGCTTTCATGAGGATTATCCCGTGGCGCGAATCTATCGCGACAGCCGCATCAATCGCATTTTCGAGGGAACCAACGAAATCAACCGGCTGGTGATCATCCAGATGCTGCTGAAACGCGCGATGGCGGGAATTTTGCCGCTGATTCCGGCGGCGAAGAAACTTGCGGAGGAATTGCTCTCCGGGCCCACTTTTGAAGATACGTCTTCGGGCGCGCTGGCCGAAGAAGAAAGGGCGCTGGGACAGGCGAAGAAGATTTTCCTGCTGGCGGCGGGAGCGGCAGTGGAAAAGTTTCGGGATAAACTGGCTGAAAATCAGGAAATTGTGGGGTCGCTTGCGAATATCGTGATGGATATTTATGCGGTGGAATCGTCGCTGCGGCGGGCGCAGAAATCCGCGGCGGCAAAGGGACAGGCCGCGGAGCTGATGGCCGACGCGGCGCGAGCGTTCACGTATGATGCGATGGACCGCGTTGAAAAGGAGGCGCGCACGGCCCTTGCCGGCGTTTCCGACGGCGACACTCTGACCACGCAACTGGCCGCGCTGAGACGTTTGGCGAAGCATGCGCCGGTGGATACGATCGCGCTTCGCAGGCGCGTGGCCGATGCGGTGCTCGCACAGGACAGATACCCGTTCGAGGGACGGTAATTCGTTCGGCGCGATTCGGGCGCGAAACAAAACCAAATGCAAGTTTTCGTGTAGTCACAGATTTTCACTGCAAGAGACTTGCCAGATTTACCAGTAAAAAGAGGAAGATATTTTCCTTCACGATTTACCTTTCTCTGCAATTCATTAGATATAAGCCATTTACCCCTTGATACTTTTGGACCCCCCCGTGCATCTAAGCACACAGAGGGCGGACAAAACTTCGATGAAAACGCTTTTGCAGCGGATCAGGGAAACAGTGGGAGCGGTTTCTCCGAAAACGCGGCGCCGTATCGTCTGGGCGCTTGCGGTAATCACCATTCTACAGGCTTATTTCGTGCGCGAATTAATCGCGGCGGAATTGCTTTTCGGGATGGTGTTCGCGGCGATATTTTTGTTTGTCGCGATATGCTACACGCTGGGGAGCGCCTGGGAATATGGCGTGGTTTGGGGCGAAGTTGGAGTGCGCGCAGTTGCCACGACCGCGCGACGCGGTTTCGGGGCGCTCGAGTACGTGAGCAGCGGCGTGATGGAATCGATCAGTAAAAGACAAGGCCGCCATCAACATTCAGGGTCTGCCCAGTAATCGCGCTGGCCTGGCTGGAGACGAGAAATAGGGCGGCGGAGGCGATTTCATCCGCCGTTTGCGGCCTTCCCTGCAGCGTTCCCGCAATCATTTGGTTTAGGACTTCGTCGCCATTTGAGCCGAGCTGCGCGGCGAATTCTTTCGTCAGATCCTTAGCCATTTTTGTTTCAGTTACCGGGCCAGGGCAGATGGCATTGACACGGACACCTTTGCGAGCGGACTCAGCGGCGAGAGTTCGCGTAAGGCCGTCGAGGCCGGCTTTCGAGGCGGCGTAGGTGCAATTCATCGGGTACGCAACCTTCGCACCAATCGTGGAAATGTTGACGATGGCGCCGGAGCCGCGCTCGTACATTTCCGGCAGGACCAGGCGCGAGAGAAGAAACGGGGCGCGCAAGTTCACCGCCAATACAAAGTCCCATTCGGACGCGCTGATTTTTTCGACAGGGCGCACCGGGCCGAAGATTCCGGCATTGTTGACGAGGATGTGGATTGCGCCGAAGGCTTCGCGCGCGCCGCGTACAATCTTTTCGCAATCTGCCTCGCGCGAAATGTCGGAGGTAATTGCTGTGGCCCTGCCGCCTGCGCCTTGAATTTCCGCGACGACTTGGCGGACTTCACTTTCCGTGCGCGCGGTTACCACTACGGATGCACCTTCCGCCGCGAACCTCCGCGCGATGGCTCGGCCGATGCCCCGGCCGCCTCCGGTTACGATTGCAACTTGTCCTTGAAGCTGCATCAGCTCCCCCTTGGAATGAGTTCAGAGGATAGCATCGCTCAGCAAAGAATTCTGTTCGATAGCGCGTAACGGGCCCAGACGAAAGCGCTCGCGAGCAAACTCCCTCGCGTGTTAGCCTCACACCGATGAATGACCATTTAACCCGCCGTGAAGTTCTGCTAGGCGCGGCTGCCGCGTCTCTGCTTGAGGGCACTTTAGAGGCTCAAGCTTCGGGTTCCTCGGTCTGTCTTATGAGCGCGGTTGAGATGGCCGGGCTGATTCGCACGAAGAAACTCTCGGCACGCGAAGCGCTAGCGGCGCACTTGAAACAGATCGAGCGTGTAAACCCGAAGGTGAATGCCATCGTGACCCTAGTGCCGGAGATGGCCGCGGACGCCGCCGCAAAGGCGGACGAGATGCAGGCGCACAACGAGACTTTGGGGCCGCTGCATGGTTTGCCAGTCGCGCACAAGGACCTGTTGGAAACGCGCGGCATTCGCACTACGTTTGGATCGCCGCTGTACAGAGACTACGTCCCGACGGAAGACGATATTGTGGTCGATCGGATGCGGCGGGCAGGCGCGATCATCGTCGGAAAAACCAACACGCCGGAATTCGGCGCGGGATCGCAGACGTTCAACAAAGTTTTCGGCGCAACATACAATCCCTACGACCTGAGTAAGACATGCGGAGGGTCATCCGGCGGCGGCGCCGTCGCGCTGGCTTGCGGAATGGTCCCCGTCGCTACTGGCTCCGATACCGGAGGCTCGCTGCGCAATCCCGCGGCATTTTGCAACGTAGTTGGTTTCCGGCCCTCGATTGGGCGCGTCCCGAACCCGAAGGCGGCGTTCGCGTGGTCGACGCTGAGCACTTCGGGATGCCTGGGGCGTTCGGTGGCCGACCTTGCGTTCGCGCTAAGCACGATTGCAGGGCCCGATTCCCGTGCACCGCTCTCGATCAACGAACCCGGGGAAAGCTTCGCGCGCCCGCTCGAGCGCAACTTCAAAGGCGTGCGCGTGGCCTGGTTCAAGGATTTGGGCGGAGTGCCGTTCGACGCGCGCGTGCGCAGCGTGGTCGATGGGCACCGCAGGACATTCGAATCGTTCGGATGCGTAGTGGAGCAAGCCGAGCCGGATTTTGCCCTTGCCGAGATCTCCTTTCGGACACTTCGCGCGTGGAATTCGGCGAATAGCCACGGGGAGCAACTGCGCGAGCATCCGGACGCTTTCAAAGACACGCTGAAGGGTGAGATTGAGGAAGGCCTGCGACTGACTGGGATGGATGTCGCGCACGCCGAGACGGTGCACGGACAGCTTTGGCGGCGGTTTCAAGCGTTCCTCGAAGAGTACGAATATTTCGTTCTGCCGACCACGCAGCTGCCGGCATTCGATGTCAACACGCCATATCCCACAGAGATCGCGGGCGTGAAGTTCGACAATTACATCGACTGGATGAAGTCGTGCTGGTACATTTCCGCGACAGGTAATCCCGCGGCCTCGGTGCCAGCGGGGTTTACGCCTGAAGGACTTCCGGTTGGGTTGCAGATCGTGGGCCGGGATAAAGAAGACTTCAGCGTCCTGCAAATGGCGCACGCGTTTGAAGAGGCAACTGGCTTCGGCAAGAAGCACCCGACCATCGTATAGATAAGGCGCATGCATTTCTGGCAACGCGGAAATCGTGGTGGCATGCCTTCAGTTGCATCGAACCGTCATGACTTGCGCGCACAGGATAGGATGCGGCGGGCGCGTCGCTGAGGGCAGGAGGGAAACAGGAGAGTCGATTACTATATGAAGACTCCCACTGTTCCAGCAGCCCGGCCTCCGCTGGGCGGAGCCATTTGGGACATCGTCCTAAATGCTGCGATCCCCGTAATTCTCTATAAGCTTTCGAAGCGCTATGTTTCGCCCTCGGATATTACCGCTCTGCTAATTGCCACCACTTTCCCTATCGGCAACAGCATCTTTGGTTTGGAGCGCCGCGGACAGGCTGATCCGATCTCCATTGTGGTTCTGCTGGGAATCGGCACAAGCATTGTTGCCTTGTTGTTCGGTGGTACCGCACGCCTCTTGCTAATCCGCGAATCTCTTTTCACTGGCGCATTCGGCGTTGCGTGCTTCGCCTCGCTGTTATTGCCCCGCCCAATGATGTTCTATTTCGCGCGTCACTTCATTGCCGGAACCGATCCACAGCGACAGGCGCGATTCAACGCTAGCTGGCAATTCCCGGAGGTACGTTTTTGTCATCGGTTAATCACCGGCGTGTGGGGGTGTGTGTTTGTGGGCGAGTTGCTTTTTCGAATTGTTTTGATCTACAAGGCATCGGCGGCGACGGTTCTAATTGTCTCGCCCATCCTTCTGGGCGCAGTGACCATCGGCACCATGATCTGGGCATTTAGTTATGGGCATCGGGTCCGGTTGCGTGCATTGGCCCAGCTCAGTGAGTTCGCCGGCACTGGCGTTCGTTAACTCCATATCTGCGGCGAGCTCATGATAGGATGCGGCGCGTTGCTAATCGCGGAAGGGAATCAGGATGCCCCAGAACATCGACTTGCTGGCCTCGTATTGGACATTCGCAATTGGCGCCGAGCCGCACACCGACCATGAATTCAGCACCACGGATTTCAAGGAGCGCGTGGAGGCGATCGCTCGCGCAGGCTTCAAAGGGATCGGCATCTGGCACGCCGACCTGGAGCAGACACTAAAGAAGCGCAGCCTGAAAGAGATGAAGAAGATCCTCGACGACAATGGCATCCGGCACGTGGAGCTGGAATTCCTTGGCGGCTGGTTTTTGGATGGCGAGGAAAAAAAGGCGTCCGACATCGAGCGCAAGAAGCTTCTGGTAGCTGCGGAGGTTCTCGGAGCGCATCACATCAAGGTTGGTCACTTTTTCAAGACGCAGGCCACCATGCCGAAAATGATCGAGTCGTTCGCCGCGCTCTGTGCCGACGGCGCCAAGCATGGCACGCCAATCGGCTTTGAAATGATGCCGTTTTGCGATATCGATTCGGTCGAGAAGACGCTGCAGCTCGTTGAAGGCGCCGGGGCCAAGAACGGCGGAATCTGCCTTGACCTGTGGCACATCGCAAAGCTGAAGATTCCCTACGAAAAAGTGGCGAAAATGCCGTTGAAATATATCACCAGCATCGAGATCAACGACGGCACGCACGAGTGTCCCTGGAGCCTGCATGAGGATACGATCAATCATCGCTTGCTCTGCGGCGAGGGGGAATTCAACCCGAAGGATTTCGTCTCAAAAATGCTGAAGACGGGCTACGACGGCCCGTGGGGAATCGAAGTGCTGAACGCGGAGCTGCGCAAGAAGCCGCTGAAGGAAACCGTTCAGAGCGCGTTTCGGACTACCCGCGCGCAGTTTCCAAGCTAGTGATCGTTCCGCGAATCTAGCCGCCGGCAATCGCGCCGATAATAAAAAAGGGCTCCTTGCCCGAGGCGACGGGCTCAGGCAAAGGAGCGTCCGGCGATTCGTGCGACAAATCACCTTCGCAAGCGAAAAATCGCAGGAACGGCCGGCGCTCTTTTGTGACCTGGTCGCGAATCGTTCCGCACAGCACCGGATAGCGGGCCTCAAGTGCGTCGAGGACCGAGCGTTGCGTAACTTGACCCGAGACCTCTACTTCCACATCTCCGGTGATTCGCGCGAGCGTTCGCAAATGCGGCGGGAGCACGACGACGATCATGGCAACGTTTGCACCTCAACGGAAAGGACTGCCGGAAGATCGCGCACGATCGGCGCCCAGCTATTGCCGGCGTCCGCGGAGCCATACACTTGGCCGCCGGTAGTTCCGAAATAGATGCCGCAAGAATCGAGCGAGTCGACAGCCATAGCGTCACGCAGGACGTTGACGTAGCAATCGCTCTGCGGCAAGCCCTTTGTGAGCGCTTCCCATTCGTTTCCGCCGGTTTTACTGCGGTAGACACGCAGCTTGCCATCCATTGGGAAGTGTTCCCCATCGCTTTTGATCGGAACCACGTAAATCGTTTCCGGCTCGTGTGCGTGAACGTCAATCACAAAGCCGAAATCGGTGGGCAAATTTCCGCTGACTTCTTCCCACTGGTCGCCGGCATTATTGCTGCGCATTACGTCCCAGTGCTTTTGCATGTAGAGGACGTTTGGACGCGATTTGTGCTGAGCGATGCGGTGAACGCAGTGGCCGACCTCGGCGGTAGGGTCCGGAATATATTGAGATCTCAGCCCTTGGTTGATGGGCTTCCACGTTTTGCCGCCATCGTCGGTTCGAAAGGCGCCGGCAGCGGAGATAGCGACGAAGATGCGTCCGGGATTGCTGGGGTCGAGAACGACGGTGTGCAAGCACATCCCGCCAGCTCCTGGCTGCCATTTCGGACCGGTGCCGTGTCCGCGAAGGCCGGAGAGTTCGTGCCACGACTTGCCGCCGTCCGTGGATTTGAAGAGCGCGGCGTCTTCCACACCGGCGTAGACCGTATCCGGATCGGTGAGAGATGGTTCGAGATGCCAAACGCGCTTGAATTCCCAGGGATGCTGCGTGCCGTCGTACCACTGATGCGTGGTGAGAGGTTTTCCGGTTTCTGGAGAAGCGTCGTAGAGGAAATGGTTGCTCTTGCCCGGAGGCGGGCCGCCGGGCGTGGGCATTTTTTCTCCAGTGGGTATTTCCCAGGTCTTGCCTCCGTCATTTGAACGCTGAATTATCTGTCCGAACCATCCGCTGGTTTGCGAAGCGTAAATTCGATTTGGATCGGCCGGCGATCCCTTCAAGTGATACATTTCCCATCCGGAAAAATGCGGACCCTTCACGTCCCATTTTTCACGTTTGCCATCTGATTCAAGAATGAACGCGCCCTTTCGTGTGCCAACTAATACGCGTACTTTGCTCATTCTTCCCCCTTCGATATTTGAATATTTTACCCTTACGTTCTTGTGAATCGGTGAAGACTAGGCTGGCGCGGCAGCGGCCGTCTTCTGGCAGTTCACCATCCAAGGAATGCCGTAGCGGTCGACGAGCATGCCGAAGCGAAGAGCCCAGGGCGTTTCCTGGATCGGCAGGCTGACGGCCCCATTTTCGGAGAGGGCGTTAAAAACGCGGTCCGCTTCGGCGGGATCGTTGGATTGCAATGAGACGGAGAATCCTTGAGGGGTTTGGTAACGATCGTCCGGAGCGTCAGAGCCCATCAGCACCGCGCCGCCAGCGTTTAATTGGGCGTGCATGATTTTGGTGCGCCAATCCGGAGAAACGCCGGCCCCTCCCGGCATATCGTCGAAGCGGGCCATTGCCTCGATCTTGCCTCCCAGACACTTCTCGTAAAACTTGAACGCTGCTTCACATTGACCGTTGAAATTGAGATACGCATTTAGCTGCATGGTTCGCTCCCCTTGAGGTTGAGTTGGTCAGAAATCTTGGGATGCTCGTCCAGATACCTTAGGCGCTCCGGCGTGTTCGCGTCAAACTGCGATGGTCCCTGCGATCCTCGAATTTCGGCAGTATGGGAGTCGGGTCCTGTTCTTGCCAGCGCCGCCGTGTTTCGGCGAGAACTTGCTGGCGATTCTGTTCCATTTGGTCTATCACGGCGCAGGGCGCGCCCGTTTCTTCGTGTCGCGCGCCCCAAATGAGTAACTCCAAAAGAACCGGCGCTAGGTCAATTCCCTTCTCCGTGAGCCGGTAGTTCACCTTGCGCCCATCCGTTTTTTCAACTCCAGCAGCGATAATCCCCGCCTCCTGGAGTTTGCGCAAGCGGTCGGACAGAATGTTGGTGGCAATCTGCTCGCCCGATCCTTGGAATTCCTTGAATGTCCGGTAGCTGCGAACCATCAAATCGCGAATGATCAGCAGCGACCAGCGGTCTCCGAAAACTTCAAGCGAGATGCTTACCGGACAATCCGATCGATGTTTTGACTGGGACTTCCCT
Source organism: uncultured Acidobacteriota bacterium (assembly GCA_963823145.1). GTDB lineage: Bacteria > Acidobacteriota > Terriglobia > Acidiferrales > UBA7541 > Palsa-295. The sequence continues at coordinate 168,320 of CAWGJZ010000003.1, read as the reverse complement.
GCCACGCGGGCACGATATCAAATATCGCTTGCATAATGCAAGTTAGATGATTCGAGAGCTGGCGCGGGCCATAAAGAACTGCGGACGATCCTCCAGCCTGATCAAGTAATTCTGTCGCGGAATACCAAGTGGACCTGATGGACACATCCTGCGCCTCCGGTGAAATCTGGATGTGGTCTGTTGAAGTCCGGGTCCAAGGGGGCTTATGTGGCGAAGTTAGGAAGCGCGCCGTCAACCGCTCAGCCCGAGGACAGAATAATTGCGCCCGACGCGAAGAGTGCCCGCCGGTTGTGGCCAAAAGGAATCGCCGCTGGTACCGTGTTGTTCTCAGCTGTCGCGGTTCTGCTGGCGCTATATTTCCCGTACTCGAAAAGAAGTGTCGCTGAGTCGTTGCGCGGGACTCTGCCAGGCACGCTTACAGTGAACCATTTCAGGGCGATTTATTTCCCTCATCCCGGCTGCGTCGTGGAGGGCCTTAACTTTCGCTCTAATTCTAGCGGCCCGAATTCCCCGCCGCTCGTCACAGTTCAGAAATTGACCGTCCTGGGGAGCTATGCGGATCTTGTGCTGAGGCCGCATCACATCGCTCGTATGGTTTTGGAGGGGCTTCGCATTCAACTGCCACAGCTCAGCCATGGAAAGTTTAATGCGGCCTCGTCGAAGCAGAAAATCACCATTGGTGAAGTGGTGGCCAATGGAACGGTGCTCGAAATTGCCCGCAGCGACGGCAGGCCACCTCTACGATTCGACATTCACAAACTTAGTCTGGAATCTGTCGGCGCCAAAACGGCGCTTTCGTACCGAGTGGACATGCAAAATCCCGAGCCGCCGGGCGAGATCAGATCGGAAGGCCACTTTGGCCCGTTCAATTCACAGAGCCCGGGCCAGACGCCAGTATCCGGGACATATTCATTCGATCACGCCGACTTGGGCGCCTTTCGGGGCATCGGCGGAACGCTCGCTTCCCAGGGGACATTTACGGGCAATGTGGCGCACATAAATGTGGAAGGCACCTCGGAGGTTCCGGATTTTGAAGTTTCGCGCAGCAAAAATATGGGACGTCTCGCCACCCATTTTCAACTCTTGGTGGACGGCACGAATGGGAATGTTGCGTTGGACAGCGTGAACGCGAGGTACGCGCAGACAGAAATGGATGCTAAAGGCAGCGTGGCGAACACAGAGAATTACCACGGCAAATTTACAGCGCTGGATTTTGCCGTCTCCGAGGGACGCATTCAGGACATGTTGCGGCTTTTTGTAAGCGGAACACCCACTCCTATGTCGGGCGTAACCAGCTTTCGAGCCCACGTGACGGTTCCACCGGAAGGAAAGCCGTTCCTGAAGGAGGTTACTCTGGACGGCGATTTCGGAATCGCCGGCGGACACTTCGAAAAACCGGCCACACAGGCCAAAGCGGACGACCTGAGCGCGGCAGCCAGAGGAGATAAGAAAGCCCGACAAGCGCAACAGAAGAATGCAAATGTTCCACAGGAAAATGTAATTTCAGATCTTCGCGGGCATGTGGCGCTTCGCGACGGCGTGGCGACGTTCACGGACCTGTCATTCAAAGTCCCGGGCGCCGATGCCAGGTTGCACGGGACGTACAATCTGCTGAACGAGGCAGTGAACTTTCACGGCACGCTGAAGATGGCTGCTAAATTTTCCAAAAGCGCCAGCGGGATAAAGTCCGTCTTCGCCAAACTTATCGATCCCTTCGTCAACAAAAAGCAGGGATCGGTGGTGCCGGTGGTAATGAACGGAACCTACTCTCATCCTCATTTCGGTCTGGATCTGAATCCCGTGAAATAATAGCTGCTCGTTGATTCGGGAGACTCGCGATACGGGCCTGTTCTCGTTCAGAATGATTAGTGACACTCGGTAGAGTGTCGCCATGCAAATACGAAGAGGGAAGGTGCCCAGAGCGCGCGAGCTTTCGCGTTTTGGGTGCGAGCTGAGCCGGGTTGGTCAGCTCCGGTTGGCCTGGATGAGTCATTATCTGCGTCATGGCCGCAATGCGGCTTTTACCTGCCGCCACTTTGGGATCAGCCGGCAGACGTTCTATCGCTGGTGGCGGCGCTACGATCCTCATAACCTCTCCACGCTGGAGGATCGTTCGCATCGCCCGCATCGGCATCGCCAGCCGACCTGGACACCCTCGCAGAGCGAAGCCGTTCTCGCTCTGCGACGCGAGTATCCCCGCTGGGGGAAGGACAAACTGGTCGTGCTGCTGGGCCGCAAACACGTTCGGCTTTCCACGTCCATGGTGGGCCGGATCCTGAACGACCTGAAGCGCCGCAGCGTGTTGGTGGAAGCTGGGGCGAAAGGAGCGATCCGGCGGCGCCGCAAAATGCGCAGCCGTTCCTGGGCCCGGCGAAAACCCCATTTTTGGCCTATTCGAAGGCCGGGTGATCTGGTGCAGGTCGACACCAAAGAGGTGCGACCGGCGCGCGGCGTGGTACTGAAACACTTCTCGGCCCGCGACATGGTCTCTCGTTGGGATGTGCTGGAAGTGCACGAACGCGCCACTTCGCTGGCCGCGGCTCGCTTCCTGGACACGCTGGTCGATCGCATGCCTTTCCCCATCGCCGCCCTGCAGGTGGATGGCGGCAGCGAATTCGCTGCCGAATTCGAAATCGCTTGCCAGCAACGAAACCTGCCGCTCTTCGTCCTCCCACCGCGCTCGCCCAAGCTTAACGGGCAGGTCGAACGCTCCCATCGCACGCACCACGAGGAGTTCTATCAAGTGATCCCTGATCGCTGGAACGTCACGCAACTCAGTCCCCAGCTCCGTCGCTGGGAACACATCTACAACACCGTCCGCCCCCACCAGGCGCTCCACTACCTCACTCCGCTCGAATTCCTCGAGCGCTGGAAGTCTCACAAACAGAAAGCCGAGTGTCACTAATCATGTGGACGAGTACAGGGCCTTGACAGCGTGCGGGGTTCGGATGTATCTAGCACGCATGAAAATACAACCGTTTGTCCTAGTGGCGCTCGCGATCTCGTTTGTCTCTGTGGCCACGATTGCCCAAGAGCCGGTGGTTGGCGTGACGGGCGCAGAGGCTGACGCTCTTTTCACCAGCAAGAACCCGCGGTTGAACACCAACAAGCAGGCCGCCTATCACATCATGAAAGACCTGCTGGAGGCGAATCACTGGGACGAAGCCAACAAGTGGCTGACGGAGGCATACCATCAGCACAATCCCAACGTCACATCGGGACTTGCCCCGGTGGTGAAATATTTCGAGTCGGCCCGCAAGCCGTCTCCCGTGCCGGAGCACCTTACGAAAACGAGGATCGTGGCTGTGGTGGCGGAAGGCGACTTGGTGATTGTGGTGACGCCACGCGAAATGACCGATCCGCGAGACCCTTCGAAGAAATACACCACGTCGTGGTTCGATATGTGGCGCTTCAAGGGCGGCAAAGCTGACGAGCATTGGGACGGCGCAACGATCGCACCTCTTAGGACCAAGTAGCAGGATTGAGCCGCGCTAGTTAGAAAAAAAGCTCCGGAGAGACGTGGAAACGCCGGCTCAGTCGCTTGATGTGGGTTGTGGTGAGTTCCCGCCGCCCACTCAATACTTCTGAAACAATGCTGGGCGTTCCGAAAACATCCACCAGGTCCTTCTGGCGGAGTTCGTGCTGCTCCATTAGAAAGCGCAAAGCATCGAGCGGTTTGGATCGCGGCAACCGGTATCGTTTCGTTTCGAAATCCTCGACTAACAAGGTCAGCAAATCGGCTAGCTCTCTTTCGGCGAGCGTCAGCGCGTTGTGCCGACGGTCCAGATCGTAGAGAATTTCCGCATAGGCTTCGTTCTCTTTCTCCGTACGGATTACTTTGGGAGGAATCTTCGCCAGCAGTGCGCCGTACTCCCGACTAATTGTCAGCGTGCCCATCTTTTCCATTCTCCCTTACTGTAGTCAGCGTGGGTCAAGACATGACGAAGGAAGACTCTTCCCGTATGATAGTTAATCTCCACAATCAAACGGTAGCCGTTCCCCTTAATGTTAAACACGGTGAACCCTTCAACTGCATCCGCGCTGGGAAATACGCGTCTGACTTCCACCAGATTCTTCCACTTCGCCTTCTTGGCGATGCGGTACCAGATGTCGAGGCTCTCGCCGAGGCCGGAATGCTCTCGCGCCGCCTCGAGCAGCTTCTTGCGGCTGATGATATGCACTGGCTCCATTAGATTCGCAAAATGCGAATTCGTCAACGGTCAAGTTCGCAGATCGCGAACTGACTAGCCGCGAACCCGGTTTTCGACCCGTTCCTGGCTCGCAAATACGCAGGCACCGGCACTTGCGCGCCTGCTATGCTTGTGCGAACTTGGGCACTGGGGCGAGCGCCGCAAAATTGCCAACCGACAAGAAGCTTTCCCACTACGATAAGGCGGGGCGCGTGCGCATGGTGGATGTTACGGCCAAGCCAGCCACGTCGCGCACAGCTATTGCCCATGCCTTTGTGCGGATGCGAGCCGCGACGCTTGCGAGCGTGCGGCGGCTGAAATCACCCAAGGGCAACCCGCTGGAAATCGCGCGAATTGCGGGAATCACGGCTGCGAAGCGCACTTCGGAGCTGATTCCGCTTTGTCACCCCCTCGCGTTGACGCACGTGGATGTAAGCGCGAAGCTATGCCAAAATGGAATTGAGATAACTTCGGAAGCGACGGCCACGGGACCGACCGGGGTGGAAATGGAAGCGCTTGTCGCGGCGTCCGTGGCGGCGCTGACGATCTACGATATGTGCAAGGCCCTCGAACGCGGCATGGAGATCACGGAAATTTACGTGGTGAAGAAATCGGGGGGGCGCAGCGGCACGTACGAGCGCTCCAAGACGCGTTCGGGAAAAAGCGCGAAACGATGACGGCGATGACGGATGTCCGCGTGCTGGTAGTCGACGACAATGCGCTGATCCTCGACCTCTTGATGAAAGGACTCGCGCCACACTGTGAAACCCAGGCGGCCGCCGACGGCGCGGACGCGTTGCTGAAAATCGTGGATGACCCTCCGGACCTGATTCTATGCGACTACCGCATGCCTGGCCTCGACGGGCGCCAGCTCTACGAAAAATTGCGCGGGCGCAAGCAGACCAAGCTGATTCCGTTTATTTTCCTGGCGAGCCGCAGCGACGTGGAAGAAAAATTGCGACCGATCGTGGAAGGCGTGGAGGAGTTCGTCGTCAAACCGTTCTTCGTGAAGGATCTGGTGCGCCGCACAAAAAAAGTGATCGACCGGCTGCGCCTGGAAAAGCTGCAAAGCCGGGCGGTACGGCCGGGCGTGATTCAGGGACGCCTGGAGGAAATGAGCATCCTCGATCTCTTGCAGTCGCTCGAAATGGGACAGAAATCGTGCCGCCTGACCATCCGCCACCAGACGGATGCGTGCGAATTGTTTTTCGCCGCGGGGCAATGCGCAGACGGCCGTCTGGGACCGCTCGAAGGTGAAGATGCTGTTTTTCAAGTGATGCGCTGGCCGGCGGGCGAGTTCGAGATCGACTTCAATTCCAGTCCCACACGCACGACCATTTCCCGCAGCACCACCGGCCTGTTGATGGAGGGGCTGCGCCTGATGGATGAAGGCCAGCGCGACAGCGCCACCGAAGGTGTGGAAACCAAGGGGTAGCACTGGGTCCTCATGCGCGTTTCCGTTCTTACAATCAGCGATTCGGTGGCCGCGGGCAAGGCGGAAGATCGCTCCGGACCGTCGTTGATGGCCCGATGCGGGGAGCTGGGTTGGGAGATTGCGTCTTTTGCAGTTTGCGCGGACGATCGGACGGCGATTGAAATGTTCCTCAGAGGGACCGCCGATTCCGGCACGTCAGATCTTATTCTGACGACGGGCGGCACGGGCGTGGGGCCTCGCGATGTGACACCGGAAGCGACTGCGGCCGTTTGCGAACGCCTGATCCCGGGATTCTCCGAGCAGATGCGAACCGCGGGGCGGGAAAAAACGCCGCGAGCAATTCTTTCGCGCGCGGCCGCGGGCATTCGGGGGCAGGCGATCATTATCAATCTGCCTGGCAGCCCGCGCGGCGCCGTGGAGTCTCTTGATACGATTGCCGACCTGCTGCCACACGCAGTGGCCGTGCTTCACGGCGCCCACCACGGGTAGGCCGGGCGACGTGTCCTACCGCCTCTGACGCTGCGTTGCCGGTAACTGTTCTCGTTCAGAATGATTAGTGACACTCGGTAGAGTGTCGCCATGCAAATACGAAGAGGGAAGGTGCCCAGAGCGCGCGAGCTTTCGCGTTTTGGGTGCGAGCTGAGCCGGGTTGGTCAGCTCCGGTTGGCCTGGATGAGTCATTATCTGCGTCATGGCCGCAATGCGGCTTTTACCTGCCGCCACTTTGGGATCAGCCGGCAGACGTTCTATCGCTGGTGGCGGCGCTACGATCCTCATAACCTCTCCACGCTGGAGGATCGTTCGCATCGCCCGCATCGGCATCGCCAGCCGACCTGGACACCCTCGCAGAGCGAAGCCGTTCTCGCTCTGCGACGCGAGTATCCCCGCTGGGGGAAGGACAAACTGGTCGTGCTGCTGGGCCGCAAACACGTTCGGCTTTCCACGTCCATGGTGGGCCGGATCCTGAACGACCTGAAGCGCCGCAGCGTGTTGGTGGAAGCTGGGGCGAAAGGAGCGATCCGGCGGCGCCGCAAAATGCGCAGCCGTCCCTGGGCCCGGCGAAAACCCCATTTTTGGCCTATTCGAAGGCCGGGTGATCTGGTGCAGGTCGACACCAAAGAGGTGCGACCGGCGCGCGGCGTGGTACTGAAACACTTCTCGGCCCGCGACATGGTCTCTCGTTGGGATGTGCTGGAAGTGCACGAACGCGCCACTTCGCTGGCCGCGGCTCGCTTCCTGGACACGCTGGTCGATCGCATGCCTTTCCCCATCGCCGCCCTGCAGGTGGATGGCGGCAGCGAATTCGCTGCCGAATTCGAAATCGCTTGCCAGCAACGAAACCTGCCGCTCTTCGTCCTCCCACCGCGCTCGCCCAAGCTTAACGGGCAGGTCGAACGCTCCCATCGCACGCACCACGAGGAGTTCTATCAAGTGATCCCTGATCGCTGGAACGTCACGCAACTCAGTCCCCAGCTCCGTCGCTGGGAACACATCTACAACACCGTCCGCCCCCACCAGGCGCTCCACTACCTCACTCCGCTCGAATTCCTCGAGCGCTGGAAGTCTCACAAACAGAAAGCCGAGTGTCACTAATCATGTGGACGAGTACAGTAACGTGCAAACTTAGCTCCTCTGCGCTAAACTCCCCCGGTTTGGACGCGATTCCCGCTTTGACAGTTAGCCATTCCTAATCGAGGAGAGATCTCAATGAGTCCGACGCGAAAAGCCAGCAGAAGTAAAACGAAATCGAAGCCCAAGAAGTACAGGCGCATTGCAACTGAAGAGGCATTCGCAATTCCAGAACAGATGGAGGCGCAGCGCGAGCTGGTGGCCAACACGCAAGAGTACGATCCCGATCTCTTTCTTTGGAGAGTGCAGACCGATCCCAACGGGCCGGTCCACAACAGGCTGATCGATCTATACGAAATGCGCATGCGGGAAATGGATAAGTACGACGTGGACATGCATCTGCTGGCGCTGACGTCCACCGGCGTGCAGATGATGGACGCTGACCGAGCCGTGGCCGTGGCGGAGATTGGAAATGACCGCCTGCGCGACGCAATCCAGCGATATCCCGATCGTTTCACCGGGCTTGCGACAATCGCGGTACAGGATCCGCCACGCGCTGTGAAGGAAATCGAGCGCGCGATTACGAAGCTGAAGCTGAACGGCATCATGATCAATTCGCATACCAACGGCGAATACCTAAGCGAGCAGAAATATTGGCCGATTCTGGAGGCGATCGAGGACCTGAACGTGCCTCTCTACATCCACCCTCGCGCGCCCATTCCGTTGATGGCCGGGGCCTACAAAACCGATCACCTGGAGCACGCGATTTGGGGTTACCAGGCGGAGACCGGATTGCATGGACTGAGACTGATCACCGGAGCGGTTTTCGATCAATTCCCGAAATTGCAAGTGGTACTGGGCCACATGGGAGAGGGGATCCCGTATTGGCTCTACCGATTGGATTTCATGTATGAGAAGGTCAAAATTGATTTTGGCCGGCGGAAACTGAAATTGTCGCCCAGCGAGTATGTGAAGCGCAACTTCTACATCACGACCAGCGGAATGAATTGGGAGCCGACGCTCAAGTTCTGCATAGAGGCCGTTGGCGCCGACCGAATTATGTGGGCGATCGATTATCCGTATCAGGACCATCCGGACGCGGTGGAATTCATGGACGCGGCACGCATTTCGGAAAAAGACAAGCAGGCGATTTATCACGGAAACGCTGAGCGCGTCTTCAAGATCAAGAAAAAGTAGCAGGAGGCATGTGGCGCCCGAGGATCGCGGACCGGGAAAAATTTCAGGCGACTCGGCTAAGGCGTTCGCTTTAGCGTGGAGCTTGCCGTTCAGCCTAGTAGTTCCGATGGTGCTCGGCGGCGGTATCGGCTACCTGCTGGACCGCTGGCTGCATACCAAGCCGATTTTTATGCTGGTCCTGGGGATTCTGGGGCTGGGGCTGGGCGTTCGCGAAGTGGTGAAGGCGGCGGCGCTGCTGGACAAAAAAGATGGCGGATGAGTCCGAGAGTGTGGCGATCGAGCGGCGGATAGAGGGCTGGATCGCCGGCGCGGGGGCCGCAGCGGTGCTGTGCGCCGGCATTGGCTGGGGCGGGCGTGCGGCAGCGGGAGCGGCGCTTGGCGGAGCACTGTGTTGGCTGAATTTCCATTGGCTTCGACAAGGAGCCGCGGGCGTGATTCGCCTGGGAATGGCGCAGGCGGGCTCCGAGCAGGTGGTGGTTCCGAGGACAACTCACGCTAAGTTCTTGGGGCGCTTCGCGTTGTTGCTGGTGGCCGCGTATGCTATTCTTGTTTGGCTGCGATTGCCCGCGGTGGCCGTTCTGTGCGGGCTGGCAGCGGTGGTTCCGGCAATCATTTGCGAGCTAGGATACGAACTGATGCGCGGGCACCATCGCTGGCCTGCGCGGTAATTCCAATCACGAAATCATAATCCCGAAGTCAGATACTCGCGGAGAGGCATGGGCGAAGAGCAGGTTCTCGGTGCGACGAAGGCGGTAAACTGGCTACTGGGCAAGCCAGCGGCTGCGCTGCTTGCGCTGATTCACGTTCATCCGGCGAATCCGCAATACCCTATTCCGAATTTTTTTGCGATGGAACTGATTTTGTTCGCGTTCGCGGTAGTTTTCTTTTTGTGGCTGAAGATGCGGATTTCAGTGGACCGTCCCGGGGGCACGCAGCAGGTGATGGAAATCCTCCTGACGAATTCGATGGGACTCGGCATCCAGGATCTGCTCGACGATGTAGTGGGGCACGGCGGCGAGAAGTTCCTTCCGATGATCGGGACGATCAGCATATTTATTCTGATGTCGAACTTGCTGGCGCTGATTCCGGGATTCATGTCGCCTACGGCCGAAGTGACGGTGCCACTGGGCTGCGCGACGGTGATATTTCTTTATTACAACAGCTTCGGCATCGGAAAACACGGCGCGGGCGGATACGCGAAGACATTGCTGGGTCCGGTGCCGGCGATTTCACCGATCATGGTGATCGTTGAAACCATCAGCCACTTTGCGAGAGTGCTTTCGCTGACTGTTCGATTGTGGGCCAACATGATGGTCAGCGAGCTGATTTTCGTTACTTTTCTGGGCCTTTCCGTCGGCCTATTTTCGTATGTCAGCCATTTGAATCCTGTGGGCTATATTGCGGTGATCGTGCCCGTGGCCATACCATTGGCGCTCTTGGGTTTTCACATCTTCGAGGCGATCTTGCAGGCATTTATCTTTACGATTCTTCCTATTGTCTATATCGGGCTTGCGGTTGCCGAAGAGCACTAAATTTGGAATCAAACGCCGCCAGCGTGAGACCGGTTGCCTCCCAAGGCTTTCCGGTAACCACCTCCTGACGGGAAATTCATAACGAGGAGACGCGAAATATGACGAGAAAAGCAGCATGGTTTTTGATGGCGATAGTTGCGGCGTTGATATTGGCGCCGGTGACGTTCGCGCAAGCACCCGGAGGAGCGGCGAGAGGACCCGTGGATTGGGTTGATTTCGCGGCCGCGCTCGGTCTTGGTCTGGCGGCGGCCGGCGGCGGACTCGGGCAGGGCCGGGCAACAGCGGCGGCCTGCGAGAGCACGGCGCGCAATCCGGGAGCAGCGGGGCCGATCCGAACGTCGTTCATCATCGGCGTGGCGCTGATCGAATCGCTGGTGCTGTACGTCCTGGTTATTGTTTTCATCAAGTAAGCGGAGCAGAAAGTTCCCTGCCCCGAGGCTTGCGCGGTGCGAGCTTCGGGGCCTTTTTTTTGCTGTGCATTGATGGATTGGAGGCGAGTATGCGATGAACGCTGATGCGCGAAAGTTGGGAATCACGCGGCTGGGCCAAATTGCGGTGCCAGTGCACGATGTGGGGCGGGCCACGGCGTTTTATCGCGATGTGCTCGGCCTGCCGTTCCTTTTTGCGGCGGGGCAGCTGGCGTTTTTCGACTGCGGCGGCGTGCGGTTGATGCTTGATAAGCCGGAAAAGGCGGAGTTCGATCATCCGAGTTCGATTCTTTATTTCTCGGTGCCTGATATTCAGGCGGCGCACCGGAAGGTTGTCGGTGCGGGTGTCGCGATCGTGGAGGAGCCGCGCGTGATCGCGCAGATGGCGGATCATGATTTGTGGATGAGCTTTTTTCGGGATACCGAGGGAAACGTGATGGCGCTGATGAGCGAAGTGGAGCGTTCGGCTTAAGATCCTGCGGAAAAGGACGAAGAGTGTCCTCAGGCGCTAAAGCGCTTTTGAAAATAGCTCCTATGTCGGAGCTGAAGCTCCGACCCCCTAAGGACCGGGAAAACGGGGCGGGTGGGCGCAGTACGAGGATACAGACAGAATCTTTACACCGCGGGCCTAAATCGCGCAAGTGGTTGTTGGTGTAAAGAAAAATCGTCCATGGTAAACAGGCTCCGACGACGCTTTTGAGTGCTAGTGGAGGAGAGAGAGGGAGTCGGCGGCGGCTTTGGCGAAGTCGAGGATGCGGCCGGGGAGGATGCCGAGATACAAGGTGCCAGCGGCGGCGATGACGAGGGCCACGATGAGCGAAGGGGCTACGGCCGACGGCGTGTAATCCTTTGAGGGCTCGTTGAAATACATGGTGATTATTACTCGCAGATAATAGTAAGCGCCAATCACGCTATTGATGGCAGCGATCACCACCAGCCAAATGATCCAACGGCCATGGGCGTCCGATGCGTCGAGGGCGGCCTGGAACGCAAAAAACTTGCCGAGGAAGCCGCCCGTGGCGGGCAGGCCGAGCAGCGAGAGCAGAAACAGCGAGAAGCACGCGGCCAGCACAGGCTGCTTCGAGCCCAGGCCAGCATAGTCCTGAAGCGTGAGGCGCTTTTCTCCACGCTGGCCCAGGTGCGTTACCACGAGGAATGCGCCGACCTTCATCAGGACGTACGCCGCGAGATAAAAGAGCACGGCGGCCACGCCGATCGTCGTCCCCGCAGCAAAAGCCACGAGAATGTAGCCCGCGTGCGCGATCGAGGAATAGGCGAGCATGCGCTTCACGTTGGTCTGAACGAGCGCCGCAAGATTGCCGATGAACATGGTGAGAATGGCCGAAACCCAGACGGCCCAGAACCAGGTATCCGAGGCGGCGCCGAAGGAAACCACGAAAATGCGCAGCATGAGCGCAAACGCCGCAGCCTTTGGAGCCGAAGCCAAAAGCGCGGTAACCGGCGAGGGAGCGCCTTCGTAGACGTCCGGGCCATAGACTTGAAATGGCGCGATGACAACCTTGAAGCCCAGACCGACGAAAATCAGGCCGAGGCCCAGGATAGCCAAGGCGGGCAAACGTCCCCCGGAGGAAGCAGCGGCAAGGGCGGGCTGAATTTTGTCGATGATGGTTGTACCCGTGGCCCCATAGACCATGGCAATGCCGTAGAGAAAAAATGCGGTGGCGAAGGAACCGAGCAGGAAATATTTCAGCGACGCTTCGTTGGAGATGAGTGCGCGGCGGCGGAAACCCACCAGCACGTAGGTGGCAATCGAACTCATCTCCAGGCCGACGAATGCGGTGACGAGTTCATTGGCGCTCGCCAGGATGCCCATCCCCGCGGCGGCGAATAGAATCAAGGCATAGTACTCGCCGCGCTGGATGCCTTCGCGTTCGAGATAGTCGAGGGACCCGAGAATCGCGAGGGCGGCGACGCCGATGATGATGACGTGCAGAAAGATGCTGAAATCGTCATTGCTAATAAGATTGCTGTAGGCGGGGCCTTGATACATGGAAGCTTCGTAGACGGCTGCCAACGCAAATAGTGCACCGGCAAATCCAACCCAGCCGAGGACGCGCTTGCGCGCCGCGCTGACGAACGGATCGGCAATCATGATGATGAGTCCGAAAAGGCAGAGGTGAATCTCCGGGGCAATGCGGTGGAGGTTGACGTGCTGTTCGGCGGAAAGAAACATCAGCGCTGCGCCCGCCTTTCAGCGACTGCGGCGACGAGAGGAGAGGGTGCGGCATTGCTTATGGAGACCACTTTTTGTGCGACGTGTGGAGATGGAGGCGCGGCGCGGCGCAAGGCGTTTTGCGGAGGCGAAACTTGCTGCATCACGTTGTTGACCGAGGCTTGCATGCGGCGCGTGAAGAGAGGGGAGGCGACGCCCATGAAGATGATGACGATGGCCACGGTGGCGAGAATGAGGCGCTCGCGATTGTCGGCGTCGGGCAGATCGCGATTTTTCTCTACGGTGACTTCTCCCAGGGCCACACGCTGATAGGCCCAGAGCAGATAAATCGCAGAGAGGACAGTGCCGCTGGCGGCCCACGCTGCCCAGGCGTGGTGGCCGGCGAAAGTTCCAATCAGGATGAGGAATTCGCCGATGAAACCATTCAGCGGCGGAAGCGCGAGCGACGAGAGCGAGATGAATAGGAAGAACGACATCAGCACGGGCATGGGCGTGGCCAGGCCGCCGAACTGCTTGATTTCGAAGGTGTGGCGGCGGTCGTAGAGCATTCCGACGCCGAGGAAAAGCGCGCCGGTGGAGACTCCGTGATTGAGCATCTGGTAGATCGCGCCCTGAATCGAGATGGAGTTGAACGCGAAAATGCCGAGAACCACGAAGCCGAGGTGGCTGACGGATGTATAAGCGACGAGGCGCTTCAAATCGGTTTGCACCGTGGCCACCAGCGCGCCGTAGATGATGCCAATAATCGCAAGAACGGCGATCAGCGGGGCCATGCGGTGCGCCGCGTCTGGAAAGAGCGGAAGACAGAAACGCAGAATGCCGTAGGTGCCGAGCTTCAGCATCACGCCGGCGAGGATCACGGAGCCGGCCGTGGGGGCTTCGGTGTGAGCGTCCGGCAGCCAAGTGTGCAGCGGGAAAAGTGGAACTTTAATCGCGAAGGCCAGGAAAAACGCACCGAAAAGCAGCTGCTCCGTGTGCGGCGAGAACACGATTTGCCCCGACTGCAGGAGCCGCTGGATTTCGGGCAAGTCAAACGTGCCGGCCTTGCCGTAAAGCCAAAGAATGGCGACCAGCATCAGGATGGAACCGAACATCGTGTACAAAATAAATTTCACGGCGGCGTAAATCTTGCGGCCGTGTCCCCACATGCCGATCATGAAATACATGGGGATGAGGGTGAGTTCCCAGAACACAAAGAATAGGAAAAGGTCGAGAGAAACGAAGACGCCGATCATGGCCGTCTCGATCACGAGAAGCGCGATGAAGAAGCCTTTCACGTTTTCCTGAATGGACTGCCAGGAACACAGAATCGCGAGCGGCGTGAGAAAGGTGGTGAGCAGAACAAGGAAGAGGCTGATGCCATCGACGCCCAAATAGTAATGAATCGTGGCGCCAATCCAATCGTGATACTCCTGGAACTGATAGGCAGCGGTGCCGGAGTTGAAGCCACGCAAGAGAAGCAGCGAGATAGCGAATTCGGCGATCGAAGCGGCCAACGCGATGCGGCGAATCCACACGTGGTCGTCCGAGCGCAGCAACAGCAGCGCCGCCACGCTAAGCAGCGGCAGGAAAGTGATCACCGTGAGCAAAAGAGGCTGCTTTCCCACGCTAGTGCGCCACCATTCCGAGTATGCCGAGCAAGAGCACGGTGAAACCCACCGCGCCGATCACGACCCACGCAGCGTAGCTGCGCGTATTGCCGGACTGCAGTTCACGGACTTTTCCGCCTGATTCGCGAGCGACGCGAGCCGAGCCGTTGACGATTCCGTCGATCAGGCCTTGGTCCACGCCGTGCCAGAGGACGTTCGTGGAGATCCAGAGCAGGGGGCGAACGATGAGCGCGGCGTAAATCTCGTCCACGTAATATTTATTCAGGAGAAGCAGGTACAGACCGTGAATACTCTGCGCGAGGCGTTTGGGTGCGTCGGGACTTTTTAATGTAGAACCACCAGGCCACGAGCAGGCCTAGAATGCCGACAATTACAGGCCAGCCGGTCAAGGCGTGCAGCAGTTCAATTGCTGGGCTCGAGTTTGCATTGGTGACCACCGCCACTAAGCCCACTGGATTGCCCGAGACCTGCTGCAGTTTTTGCTCAAGGGCTGAGAGAGCGTCCGGTGGCGCATACGTGGCGAACACAGGCGAAAGGAAGCGATCGAAATATTCGGTGCCGCCGACGAGATGAGGAGCGGCAAACCAACCGCCGAAGATCGAACAGAATGCCAGAATCATGAGCGGCACGGTCATATTTTTAGGCGATTCGTGGACGTGGACTTTGTGCTCGTCAAAGCGAGGCTTGCCGAAGAATGTGAGAAAGACCAGGCGGAACATGTAGAAGGAGGTGAGGCCCGCGCCGATTACTCCGAGCAGCCAGAGCCATAAATTGGCGTGGGGCCCGGTGCCAGCGGCTTCGAGAATTTCGTCCTTGCTGAAGAAGCCGGCGAATCCGGGGATGCCGGCAATTGCGAGCGTGGCGATGAGCATCGTCCAATAGGTGACGGGAATTTTCTTGCGCAGGCCGCCCATCTTCATCATGTCCTGCTCGCCACCCATGGCGTGAATCACGCTGCCAGCAGCCAGGAAGAGCAAGCCCTTGAAGAAAGCGTGAGTCATCAGATGGAAAATGCCGGCGGCGTACGCTCCCACACCACAGGCCAGGAACATGTAGCCCAATTGAGAGACAGTAGAGTAGGCGAGAACTTTTTTGATGTCGGTTTGAACCAGGCCGATGGTGGCGGAATAAAACGCGGTGACCGCGCCGACAACCGCTACGACGAACATGGCTATGGGCGCGCGGGAAAAGAGCGGATGCATGCGGGCGACCATGTACACGCCCGCGGTAACCATGGTCGCGGCGTGGATCAGCGCGCTGACAGGCGTGGGGCCTTCCATCGCGTCCGGCAGCCAGACGTATAAGGGCAACTGCGCGGACTTTCCGACAGCGCCAGCAAAAAGCAAAAGGCAAATCGCCGTGAGAACGCCGACGTGCGTTGCGCTTTCGGCAGGCATGTGTCCCGCTTGGAGAAAAATCTCGCCGAAGTTCACCGAGTTGAAGGTCCAAAAGACGAGCAGAACGCCGACCATGAAGCCCAGGTCGCCAATGCGCGTGGTGATGAAGGCTTTTTTTCCTGCGTCCGCCGCGGATTTCTTCAGGAACCAGAAACCGATCAGCAAATAGCTGCACAAGCCGACGCCTTCCCAGCCGACGAACATGACGATGAGGTTCGAGGCCATCACCAGCGTGAGCATAAAAAACATGAAGAGGTTGAGATAGCAGAAGAAGCGGTAGTAGCCGCCTTCGTGGGCCATGTAGCCGGTAGAGTAGATATGGATGAGCATTCCGACGAAGGAGACGGTCAAGAGCATGACGATGGTGAGCTGATCGACTTGGAGCGAGAAATCGACACGAAACGAGCTGGCAGTTATCCAAGTGAAATAATTTCCGACGTAGGGGATCTGGTCCTGCGCGAGGTGCGAAAATTCTCGGACCAATTCGAGGACGGTGAGAAACGCCAGAGAGACGGAGCCGACAGCAACCGAGTTGACGGCGGATTGCGGCCAGCGCTTGCCGAACAGGCCATTGATCGCGGCGCCCGCGAGCGGGAGCGCGAGAATGATCCAGAGATGGCTAAGAATGGGCATCAGAACTTGAGCAGGTTAATGCGTTCCACGTTGAGCGACTCGCGATTCCGCGCGAGCATAATTACGATCGCGAGGCCGACGGCAGCTTCCGCAGCCGCGACCACGATCACGAAGAAAACGAAGACAAGGCCATCAAGCTGGTTGCGCGCGCGCGCAAAAGCGACGAATGCGAGATTGACGGCGTTGAGCATCAGCTCGATGGACATGAAAATGGTGATGATATTGCGTTTGAAGACGAAGGCAATGACACCCAATCCGAAGAGGATGGCGCTTAGCACCAGATACCAGGAAATGGGGACGACGCTCATTCTTCCTTCCTCGCCAGAACCAGTGCACCCAAGATCGCGATCAGAATCAGGATCGAGGTGGCTTCGAATGGGAACAGATATTGCTGGAAAAGGTCGAGCGAAAGCTGGGTGGTGGAGGCAGCCGGTCCGGGCGCGCCTGCGCCATTGGCAATCATGGCGCCAATCGGCGCGCGGAACAGCCAGTGCGCAATTTCAAGCAGGAGGATCAGAGCCAGCGGCAGGCCCGCATATTTCGCGAGTTTGCTCCAGTTGGTGCGCTCTTCCACGCCGGCGTTCAGAAGCATGATGACGAAAACGAATAAAACCATGATCGCGCCCGCGTAGACGATGATCTGCACAGCGGCGATGAATGGAGCGCCGAGGAGCAAGTACAGAATGGCAAGTGAAATCATTACAAGGACCAGCGCCAGAGCGCTGTGAATCGGCTCTCTCGAAATAATGAGCAGGAGCGCTCCCGCAATGGCGAGCACCGCGCACGCGAAAAACACAAAGAATGGGACGCTCATGGGCGCCCCAGCTTCGGCAAAATGATGACAAAAGCGGTGATGACCAGATTTGCCAGCGAAACGGGGAGAAGGAGTTTCCAGCCGAAAGACATCAACTGGTCGTAGCGAAAGCGGGGTAGAGTCCCGCGGACCCAGACGTAGAAGAAGATGAATACAAGAACCTTGGTCGTAAACCAGAAAGGCCCCTGGATGATGGGCATGACGACGGGAATCAAGCAGATGGCTCCGCCGCCGAGGGCCAAGGCGGTGACGACGGCAAACTGAAGCTGAGCGATCCCGCGCATATTCGCCACGGTGTCATACGCGGTGTAAGCGCCGAGCAAAATAAGGCCGGCTCCGGGCAGATAAAGCTGCCACGCCCAGCTATCGGGGAGCGGTGAAAGCCAGCCACCAAAGAAAAGAATGGTGGCCAGGCAGGAGACGGTGAGCATGTTGGCGTACTCGGCCATGAAAAACATGGCGAATTTGAAGCTGGAATACTCGGTGTGAAATCCGGCAACGAGTTCCGTTTCCGCCTCGGGCAAGTCGAAGGGAATGCGGTTTGTCTCCGCGATAGCGGCGGTGAGATAGCAGAGGAAGCCTATGATTTGCGGGAAATATCCGTACCCGGTGTGAATCACATTCCAGTGCAGAAAGAAGTGGCCGCTTTGACGCGAGATGATTTCGTTGAAATTCAAAGTTCCGGCGAGGAGCAGAACGCCCACCACGGACATGGTGAGCGAAACTTCGTAGCTAATCATCTGCGCTGAGCTGCGTAGGCTGCCCATCAGCGGGTATTTGCTATTCGACGACCATCCGGCGAGGGCGACACCGTAGACGCCGATCGAGGTGATGGCGAAAAGAAACAGCAGCCCGATATCAATATCGGAAACGACGAAAACGGATTGCCCGTTGGGAAAGCGAACGCTGGGCGGACCGAAGGGAATGAGTGCGATCGCCGTGAGGGCGAGAGAAAGGGCCAGAAAAGGCGCAAGCAGGTAGACAAAACGGTCGGAGGCCGGCGGAGTGACGTCTTCCTTAAAGAGAAATTTCAGACCATCGGCGAGAGGCTGGAGCAATCCGTGGGCGCCGACGTAATACGGCCCCCAGCGCGACTGGATGCGCGCGACGACTTTGCGTTCGAACCAGGTGAGATACGCCAGCGCCGTCATCACAATGAACAGCAAGACGGCAATTTTGACTAGCGATGCCACCAGGACTGGGTGTTGGGAGATGAACTCCACGGCCGCTCTTTCGCCTCGTTGGTGGAAGTGAGCCTGGAACAGTAACGGCCCAGGGTACCGCTGGTAAAGAGATAATCGTGTGAAGAGAAAACCGCGCCCAGAGGCGCGTCGTACGACGGCTCGGACTCCTTGCAAGCAGCAGCGGCCAATTCCGAACCGCCCGCGAGCAAAGCGGGATACGAAAGATTGTAACCGGATACGTGCTGCCTGATTTCGTCGAAGGCTGCTTCAGGCGTGCGCAACCGGATGGGCACGCCCAACCCCAGCGTGCCGAGCTGGTGCGAAAGGATGCGGATCAGATCGAAATCGCTGCGCGGACCTTGCGGATCGATGGAACGGTGAGTCATCTGGACTTCGCCGGCAGTGTTGGTGAGGGTGCCTTCTTTTTCGTAAGTGGAGGCGGCGGGAAGAACCACGTCGGCGCGCTGGGCGGTTTCGGTGAGGAACATGTCGTGCACGACGAGCAGATCGAGGCCCGAGATTTTATCCGGGTGCGCGGCAGCAAAGGTCTTCAGGGGATTCGCACCGACCACGTAAAGCGCTTTCAGTTTTCCAGCCAATGCCGCTTCGATCATGGCGGCGGCGGCGAGACCGGGCGCGTCCGAAATTTCGCCGCCCCAGGCCTTGGCGAATCGCGCGCGCTCGGCGGCATCGGAGAGTGGCGCGTAGCCGGGTAGGCGGTCAGGGAGGATTCCCATGTCCGCGGCGCCGCGGGAGTTGGAATAATCGCCGAGGGCCATGAATTTTGTTGTGCCGCCGAAGCGTGCCGCTAGAGAAACAAGAGCGCGGATGGCGGACCCTTGGATATCGGCGCCGAATAGGACGACGACGTCTTTCTCGGCTTCCAGAGCGGCTTTTAGCTGCACCAGGGATTCGGTGACCTGCGGATCGAATTGGCCTTTTTCGGTGGCAAGCCACTGAAGGGCCTGGCGCTCGGCGCCAGCGGGGAGCTCGATAGCGATTTTCGCTTGGCGATGAATCTTGCTGGGGCCGCCGTTTAGCGCGTAAAGGCGCAAACCATGATGACGGACGCCCGCGCGAATCTGCCAGGCGACTAGAGGATTCTGCTGGGTGACGTCGTTTCCAATCAGCAAGACGGCGGGAGCATTGTAAATGTCCGCCATAGTGGCGAGCGAATCTTTCGCTCGCGGGCCCAATGCGGCGGCAAGCCCGGCATAGTCCGCGGTGCGATGGTGGTCGAGATTGTTGGTGCCAAGCGTGACGCGCGCGAAGCGATTGAGGAGATAATTTTCTTCGTTGGTGGTGTGATTCGAACCGATCACGCCGATGGCGGACGGCCCATGATTCTTGTGAGCCTGCTTCAGCCTGCGCGCAACTTCTTCGAGTGCATCTTCCCAACTGGCGGATTCCAGTTTGCCATTGCGGCGAACGAGCGGCCGGCGGATTCGCTCGGGGTTACTGGTGAAATCGAATCCAAAGCGGCCCTTGGCGCAGAGAAATTCGCCATTGAAGCCGGAATGGTCGCGATTGTTAGCACGCAAGATTTCGTTGTTGCGGACACTGAGAGTGGTTTTACAACCGTTCGAACAATGAGTGCATGGCGTGGGGAAATAAGTCATCTCCCACGGGCGCGTCTGATAGCGGTAAGTGCCGCTGGTGAGCGCGCCGACGGGACAGATATCGATGCACATGCCGCACTCTTCGCAAGCCAATTCGCCGGGCTTGTTAGGGAGGATTACAGATTGCACGCCGCGCGATCCGACGCCGAGAGCTTTCACGTCCATGCCTTCATCGCATGCGCGCACGCAACGAAAGCAGAGAATGCAGCGAGGGGCGTCGTAATAGACGAGGGGCGACCACTTTTCCTCGGGATAGTGCAGCTTCTCCTCGATGAAGCGAGTCTTATCGAGGCCGTAGCGGAAGGTCATATCCTGCAGTTCGCACTCGCCACCTTTGTCGCACACCGGACAATCGAGCGGGTGATTTGAGAGGAGGAACTCGATCATATCCTTGCGGGCTTTGTGCACCTGATCCGTGGTGGTTTTTACGACCATACCATCGGTAGCGACGAGGGTGCAGGCAGTTTGCAGCTTGGGCATTTTTTCGACTTCGACCAGACACATGCGGCAGGCCGCTTGGAGCGAGTAGCCCGGGTAATAACAGAACGAAGGGACTTCGATGCCCTGGGTCTTGGCGGCTTCAATTACCAACGTGCCGGCAATAGTGGTGACCTGTCGGCCATCGATCGAGAATGCGATTTGTTTTTGTTCCGCCATATTCCTTGGTTCAACCTCTCCACTGCGAGAGCCGAAGAGAGATCCTTCGACTCCGTGTCCCGGCGCTTCGCGCAAAAGATAAGGCGCGGGACACTACGCTCAGGATGACGAGTTTTCCTGCTTCCTCTACCGTGCGCCAGCAACCAGCTCCGCGGAGTTATACGCACACTTTCCGTGGAGATGGTCTTCAAATTCATTGCGCCATTTCTTGACGATGCTGATGGTCGGCAGCGCAGCAGCATCGCCGAGCGGACAAAAGGTGCGTCCGAGCATGTTTTTCGAGAGCTCGTCAATCAGCGGGATATCTTCCGCGCGGCCGGCGCCTTCATGAAAACGGTCGAGCATTTTTCGCAGCCAGGCCGTGCCCTCGCGGCAAGGGATGCACCAGCCACAGGATTCGTGCGCGTAAAAATGCATGATGCGGCGAGCCATATCGACCATGCAAGTGTCCTCGTCCATTATGACTGTGCCACCAGAGCCGAGCATGGAGCCGATTTTCGCAACCGAATCGTAGTCCATGGCGACGTCGATTTCATCGGCGCTGAGCAATGGGCAGGAGCTGCCGCCGGGGATCACGGCCTTGAGCTTTTTTCCATCGCGCACGCCACCCGCAACTTCTTCTATCAGGCGGCGCAAGGGAAAGCCGAGAGGAAGCTCGTAAATCCCGGGGCGATTCACGTGGCCTGAAATCGAATAAAGGCGTGTGCCGCCGTTTTTGGGAGTTCCCAAGCTTGCGTACCAATCACCGCCCTGGCGAATGATCGGCGGTATGGTGCTCAGCGTCTCGACGTTATTGATTACCGTGGGGCAACCGTACAGGCCAACGACGGCAGGAAACGGAGGGCGAATGCGCGGGTAGCCACGCTTCCCTTCGAGCGATTCCATCAGCGCGGATTCCTCGCCGCACTCATAAGCGCCAGCGCCTGTGTGGGTGCAGAGCTCGAATTCAAAACCGCTATCGCGAATATTTTTTCCGAGATAGCCCTGCGCGTAAGCCTCTGCGAGAGCCCTATCCATGACGTCGATGATGTAGCGATATTCGCCGCGAATGTAGATGTAGCCGCGATTTGCTCCGACGGCGCGGCCGGCGATCACCATGCCTTCGATCAACTGATGCGGGTCCATTTCCATCAACGGGCGATCCTTGCAGGTTCCCGGCTCGCTTTCGTCGGCATTGCAGAGGATGTATTTGGGCTTGTCGTTGCCCTTGGGAACGAAGGCCCACTTCATGCCGGTGGGAAAACCTGCGCCGCCGCGGCCGCGGAGGCTCGATTTCTTCACTTCGTCGATGATCTGCTCGGGCGTCATCTGCTTGAGGGCCTTTTCGAGCGCCTGGTAGCCTTCGTTTTTCACATAGACGTCAATCTTGCGCGAATTTGGGATACCGAATCGCTTGCTGATGACGGGAACTTCGGCGGGCAAGCGGCCATGCAACGAACCGGCAGTGACGGCCGAGGGCTGCGGGACTTTTCCGTCTTGAAGTTGCTCGAAAATCGCGTCCACTTTGTCCGGGTCGAGATCTTCGTGGAAGTCGTAGTTCACCTGCATGGCTGGGGCGCCTGTACAGGCGCCCATGCATTCGACTTCTTCGAGCGAGAAGGTACCGGTGGCGGAAACTTCCTTGTTGCCGATGCCGAGGCGCTTCTGAACGTGCCGATAAAGCTCGTTGCCGCCGCGAAGCATGCAGGAAATATTGGTGCAAACTTGAATGTGATAGCGCCCGGCGGGTTTGCGGCGGAGCATCGAGTAATACGCGAGAGTTTCCTCGACCTGAATCCTGTTAAGATCAAGGCGCTTGGCGATCTCATCGAGAATCTCGTCGCCCAGGTAACCGAAATGGTCCTGTGCGTACAGCATCATCGGAATTAGAGCCGATCGCTTCACGGGATAGCGCGAGACCAGCTCGTTAAACTTTGCGTCCAGTTGTGGCGGCAGTTCCATCATCTAAATTTTGTTCATCGGAGGTTAGCGGTCCACTTCGCCGAGGACGATATCGGTAGTGCCGATGCATGTGACCACGTCAGCCAGGAGACGCCCTTCGCACAGATTGGGTAGCGCTTGCAAATTCACGAACGAAGGCGCGCGGAACTTCACGCGATAAGGTTTTGCCGATCCATCGCTTACCATGAAGACCCCGAGTTCGCCGCGCGGCGATTCGATGGCCTGGTAGACTTCACCCGGCGGCGGCGCAAAACCTTCGGTAAAAATCTTGAAATGGTAGATCAGACCCTCGATGGAGGTTTTCATCTCTTCGCGGGATGGCGGAATGATTCCGGGCATTTCCGCGCGAAACGGACCTTCCGAGGGAATTTTTCCCATGGCCTGGCGTACGATTTTGATGCTCTCTCGAATTTCGGCCACGCGTACTTGGTATCGAGCGTACGAATCGCCGGCCGTCTGCGTCTGTATGTTGAAATCAAATTCGTCGTAGCTCGAGTAGGGGAAAGCCTTGCGCACATCGTAGGCCACGCCGCTGGCGCGCAAAAGAGGGCCTGAAACGCCCATGGCGATGGCGTCCTGCGCGCTGAGATAGCCGACGCCTTTGGTGCGGCCGAGCCAAATGCGGTTGCGCGTCAGAAGATCTTCATATTCGTCAACGTGGCCGGGGAGCGAATCGATCACGCGCTGCACGCGATCCAGCCAGCCGGGAGGAGGCTCGAGCGCGAGGCCGCCGATGCGGAAGTAGCTGGTCATCATCCGCTGGCCGGAGACGTACTCGTAAATCTTCATGATCTCTTCGCGCTCGCGGAAGCTGTAAAGAAAGACCGACATCGCGCCGAGATCGATAGCGTGGGTGCCGAGCCAAACCAGATGAGAGGTGATGCGAGTCAGCTCCGTGAGGAGAACTCGGATGTACTGAGCGCGCTTGGGAACTTCGATGCCGATGAGTTTTTCGGCGGCGAGGCAAAAGCCGAGGTTATTCGAGAGCGGGGCAAGATAATCAATGCGGTCCGTAAGAGTGATGCACTGCGAATAGGTTTTGTCCTCGCAAGATTTTTCGATACCGGTATGCAGATAGCCGATGACCGGATCGGCTTTGAGGACGATTTCGCCATCGAGTTCGAGGATTACGCGCAGAACTCCATGCGTGGACGGATGCTGCGGTCCCATATTGAGGACCATCGGCTGGGCCGGGCCGACGGGCGTCTCGATTGTTGTGCTGGTCGTCACCACTCAAACCCTCGTTTGCATTTCTAACGGAACCCTTCCACGGGATAGTCTTTGCGAAGGGGGTACCCCTCCCACTCATCAGGCATCAGGATGCGGCGAAGATCGGGATGGCCCTCAAAGCGAATGCCAAACAGATCAAAATTTTCGCGCTCGTGCCAATTGGCGGTGGGCCAAACCGGCGTTACGGAGTGCACGATAGGATCTTGACCCGGCAACCGGACTTTCAGCCGAAGGCGCGCCTGCTTTTCAAGGGAGAGCAAGTGATAATTGACTTCGAAACGAGGCTCGAGCGGAAAGCGGTCCACCACACTGATATCCGAAAGGAAGGAGAAAAGCAGCGCAGATTCGGTGGCGAGGTATTCGGCAATCCGCAGAAGATCGGCCGCAGGAACGACAATGGTCGTTTCGCCTTTGGACTCAATCACTTCGGCGATGGCTCGGGGCATGGAGTCCCTGAGCTTCCGCACGGCAGGATTTTTATCGAGTTCCTGAGATTCCACTATTAGTCCGATTCCCGACGGGCGGCTAACCCTGATCCCAGTTGAGAGCGCCCTTCTTCCATAGAAAAATATATCCGACCAAGAGGATGATAATGTAGAGCACCATCTCCACAAAGCCAAAAACGCTCAACTGCCGATAGACGAGCGCCCACGGATAGAGAAAGATTGCTTCGATATCAAACAAAATAAAGATGAGTCCAACCATGTAGAAATGCACGGAAAAGGGCTGGCGGGCATCGCCCGTGGGACGGATGCCGCACTCGTAAGGTTGATCCTTTTCACGCGTGCGCTTGTGGCGGCCAACGACGGTTGAGGCGGTGATCAACGCCCCAGCTAGACCGGCGGCCAGTATAAACATCAGCAAGAGCGGGCCGTAATTATTTAGGTAGTTTCCGTTCATTTTAGCCGAGTTGGTATAATAACGTTCGACTGTACGCCGGTCAAATGAACTCCCAGAGATTTATGCGCCCGAACAGCCTGAGAAACAGCTTCCAGGAGGAAATCGGCAGGCAATGAGTTCCGGGTTTAACACCGACGTGCGAGTGGGCGAGCAGGTCTATCACGTGCAGACAGAGGACCGGGGTCCAAACCGTCCCGCCATCGATACCGCGGTTTATCAGCAAGGACGGGTGCTCCACCGAAGATCGTCGAATTATGCGGAATTTGCGGCTTCCGAGGAATTTACTGCCGAAGCGTTGAGGCAGCGCGTGGAGCAGCAGCATCGCGCGATTATCGAGGAGCTCCGGTCAGGGACGCTGACTGCGGGACCTGGCGGGCCGGTTGAGCAGCCGCCTGCCGGCGGGATTCAGATCCAGCTTTTAAACGCTCAAGCGTGGCTCTCGGCGGGAAATGTGTCTTTGGAGGTGGAAATTCGGGGCAGAGCAGATCAGCAGCCGCAGAGGGGCGTTCAAGTAGAAGCCAGGATTGATGGCGCGCTGCTCAACGCTCGGCATGAGGGCACGAGCGACGACCAGGGGCGGGTGCGAATTCAGTTTCCTGTTCCACCACTTGGCAAAGGCGAGCTGGCGTTGGTGATTCAGGCAAGCGGACAAGCCGGCAGGGACGAGCTTCGCTTCGCGATGCGCTCGCGCGCGAAAGTCGCGCCGGTGAGTTCCCCACCGGGTTCGTAGACCGTGACCATTACGATTAACGGCGAGCGCCGCGAAATCCCCGATGGGCTAAATGTGGCTACGCTGCTCGATCAGATCGGGATGGCGCGTGACCGCGTGGCGATCGAGCGCAATTTTGAGATTCTTCCTCGCGGAGAGTGGCAACGAACGGCAGTCCAGCCGAACGACAACTTCGAGATCGTGCACTTCGTAGGCGGCGGCTAACGGGCCTTCGATTTCGGAGAGAGATACTTCCTCAGCGGCTTCCGATCTATAGGTTTGCGAGCAGGTGACCGAGCTTGCTCTGTTTGGTGCGGAGATACGCGCGCGAATGATGATTGGTGCGTGGCCGGCACGGAATTCGCTCGACCACGCGGATGCCACTGCGCTCGAGTTGCTGGATTTTGTCGGGATTATTGGAAAGCAGTCGGACAGAGTGGACGTCGAGAGCTTTTAGAGCAGCGGCTGCGAAATCATAGTCGCGAGAGTCCGCGGCGAATCCGAGGCGGCGGTTCGCTTCAACAGTATCGAGTCCTTCATCCTGAAGCTCGTAGGCTCTCAGCTTGTTAATCAGGCCGATCCCGCGGCCCTCTTGCGGCAGATAGAGGACAATTCCGGATGGAGCTTTCGCGATTTTGCGAAGGGAAAGCTCTAGCTGGGCACGACAATCGCAGCGCTGGGAAGCAAAAACGTCGCCCGTGAGGCACTGCGAATGAATCCGGACCAGCGGAGCTTTGCCGCGTTTCAATCGACCGTGCTGAATGGCTACCGCCTCGTCTTGAGGTCCGCGACCCTTGATGCCGATGACTTCGAAACGGCCGAAGCGCGTAGGCAAACTGGCGCTGGCCACAATTCTCGCCGTACTTGTTTTGTTTTTCCGCTTCATGTAAGCCAATGATTATAGCAGGGTTGAAAAGCGTCCCGGTCGGGACCACGCCGGTGGCTATGGACGGCCGCTTCAGGATGAGATCTGTGATGGATTCCATAGATTCTTTCGTTCTAACGGTACAAAGCTTCACTGATAGAGTACGGCGATGGGAGCCGCTCCGGCGCACATGGCGAAGCTCGGCTTGTTTGAGGGCTACGACACGGGAAGTTTTTACGACGAAATGTTTTCGGCGACGGGAAATCCGCGCCCTCAGTACTTCAAGCTGTTCCAAAGGCTGGCCGCGATGGCTCCGGAGCAGTTCGAGGAGCGCCGCAAGCTGGCCGATCTTTCGTTCCTCATTCAGGGAATCACGTTCACGGTGTACAGCGACGGGCGCGGCACGGAGCGACTATTTCCGTTCGACCTGATCCCGCGCATCCTGCCACATTCGGAATGGGAGCGAGTCGATCGCGGACTTTCCCAGCGTGTAGTGGCGCTGAATCTTTTTCTTCAGGACGTCTACGGGAAACAGCGGATTTTTCAGGACCGGCGGATTGCCCGTTCGCTGGTTTACTCCTGCCCACATTTTCGACGAGAAGTGATCGGGGTGGAGGTTCCGCGCGGAATTCACACGCACATTTGCGGGATCGATTTGGTGCGTGATTCTAAAACCGGCGAATTTTGCGTGCTGGAAGATAACGTGCGCACTCCCAGCGGCGTTTCCTACGTGCTCGAAAATCGGATCGTGATGACACGGACTTTCCCCGACGCGTTTCAAGATTGCGAAGTCCTGCCGGTAAATCACTACACCGGGGAGTTATCCAGGATTTTGCGGAGCCTATCTCCCCGCGGTGAAAACGAAGCACAGATCGTGCTGCTAACTCCGGGGATACATAACAGCGCATATTTCGAGCACAGCTTTCTCGCGCAACAGATGGGCATCGAGCTCGTCGAGGGACGCGACCTGATTGTGGATGGCGGCGTCGTATACATGAAGACCATCCGCGGATTGACGCGCGTCGACGTGATTTACCGCCGTGTGGATGACGAGTTCCTCGATCCGCTGACGTTCCGGAGCGATTCCATCCTGGGCGTTGCGGGCCTGATGGGCGCATACAGGGCCGGCAACGTGGCTCTGGCCAACGCGGTCGGCAACGGAGTGGCGGACGACAAAGCTATCTACGCGTTTGTGCCCGAGTTCATCCGCTATTATTTGGGCGAGGAGCCAGTGCTGCGGTCCGTTGAAACGTACATTTGCGCAAAACCGGACGACTTGGCGTATGTGCTCGATCATCTGCCGGAGTTGGTTATCAAAACCGTCGGGGAATCGGGAGGCTATGGAATGTTGATCGGGCCGGCCTCCGAACGCAATCGAATCGCGGAATTCCGCGAACGAATTCAAGCCAATCCGCGGAATTATATCGCTCAGCCCGTTGTGCCGCTTTCTCGTGTGCCATCTTACGATTCAGGCGAGCGTTGCATTGGCGGACGCCATGTGGACCTGCGGCCGTACTGCCTTTATGACGGAGAGAGAGTGACGATCGTTCCCGGAGGGCTTACGCGGGTGGCTCTGCAGCGCGATTCGCTGGTTGTGAATTCATCACAAGGCGGAGGCAGCAAGGATACCTGGGTGCTGCGGGGTGAAAACTAGTGCTCTCGCGCATCGCGGAGTCGCTTTTCTGGCTGGCGCGCTACATCGAGCGCGCGGAAGGAACGGCGCGCATTCTCGACGTGAACTATCACATGCTGCTGGAACAATCCCAACAGTCGTATCACCTACGCTGGGAACCGCTGATCGTGATGGCGGGCGAAGAGGATCGTTTTCGGAAGCTCTACGCTGAAGCCAACGGCGAAAACGTTTTCGAGTTTCTGGCCTTCCGTCCTGACAATCCGAGTTCCATTGTGCAATGCATCTCGAAAGCCCGCGAAAACGCGCGCACCATCCGCGACCGGATCTCCCGCGAAATGTGGGAGGACGTTAACGGGCTTTTTTATATGGCCAACAGCTATGTTCCCCGCGATGAGATCGCCGCCGGGCCACACCGCTTCTGCGACAAAATAAAGTTTGGCGCGCATCGCTTTCACGGAGTGACGGACGCGACGCTTCCGCACGACGAGGGCTGGGAATTTTTGCGAGCCGGCTGGGCCCTGGAGCGCGCGGAAATGACCGCACGATTGGTTGATGTGCAATATCACAATCTTCTCGATGGGCCACCGGCCGCGGCGGCCCTGGATAATCATCAGTGGATGGCTGTGCTGCGGTCGGTGGGCGCCTACGAGGCCTATCACCGGCAGTATCATCCTCCGATCGAACCCGAAAAAGTGGCCGAGATGCTGATACTGCATCCGCAGCACCCGCATTCAATCCGCTTCAGCGCGGCCGAGGTCCAAGCCGCCTTGCGGGCCGTGAGCGGTTCGGGACGCGGCTCATACGCGAACGAGGCGGAGCGGCTCGCGGGCCGCCTTGTGGAGCGGTTGAGCTACGACCGGATTGGAGAGATTTTCCAGCAGGGATTGCACGGTTATCTGAACGATGTGCTCCGCATGTGCGGCTCGATCGGGGGAGATGTTGCGCGAACCTATTTCTACTACGCGGTGGTGGCATGAATCGATATCGCCTGGTCCATACGACTGAGTTCGTGTACGACGGATCCGTTTCCGAGAGCTACAACGAGGTGCGGCTGCGCCCTTTGCACGACGAACGGCAAAGCTGCATTTCATTCCGGCTGACAACGCTGCCTGTTTCCAAAGGCACGGCTTACCGCGACGCCTACGGAAATTGGGTGCACCAATTTAACGTGCTCGCGGAGCACCGCCGCTTGAAGGTTGAGACAGAGTCCGTGGTCCTGGCGCACGAAACCCCCGCGATGCCCCCCGAACCATTGACGCTCGCCGAATTCGATTCGCGCCATTACCACGTGGACGAGGAAAACTTTGACTTCCTGGCCCCCACTGGCTACGTGCCACACCTTACGGCTTTGAAAGGGATCATCGCGGCTGCTGAGAAAAATAGCGACGGAACGGTGTCGGGATTCGCGCAGGCGGCTTCGGATTGCATTTACCAACGCTTTCGTTACGTCAAAGGGGCGACGCACGTTCATTCGTCGATTGAGGACTCGCTTTCAATTGGGGCGGGAGTCTGCCAGGACTTTGCCCACCTGCTCCTTGGCGTGATGCGAATGCGTGGCTTTCCCGGGCGCTACGTTTCCGGGTACTTGGTTCCCGGCAGCGATGCGTCGCCGGATATCCCAGATTTCAAGCAGGAGGACGTGATCGGCGGCCAGGCAACGCATGCCTGGACGGAAATATTGCTGCCCAATAATGGCTGGGTGCCGCTCGATCCAACTCTCGGCAAGCCCGTAGGTTTGCGCCACGTTCGGATCGCGTATGGACGTGACTACGGTGACGTTGCACCGGTCCGCGGCGTGTACAAGGGGCACGCTGGTCAAAGTCTCTCCGTGGACGTGCGGGTTCGGCCGGCGTTGGACGATTCTGGCTGTGAAAAACTCAGCGAGATTACAGCGGGGACATCCGTACTGGCTTCGGCGCTCGAACGTCCGCAGCAACCCGCCCAACAGCAGCAACAGCAATAGCGCGAAGCCCGTAACAGCGGCGACAGCTTCTCTTTACATCCCCGCCAGCATTGGCTACCGTAAACTAGGATTTTCAGGGGACGTCCGCCAGGATTATGCCAACACGCTTGGACTTACAGGGCACGGACCTCTTCTTCATGCTGGTCCTGAAGGTCGGATGGGCGGCGGCGCTCGCCGCGCTGCTGGTTCGATTCCGATCTTTCCGAAATCTGGTTTTCACGGAGAATCGGGACTCGGACCAGAAAGTGATGTTGCTGCTTTTTTTGACTCCTCCGCTGGCGATCGGGGTGATTCTGCGCATCTTCGGGTACCCATTTTTGGATTTGACGCTCGAAGGATCGTTCCTGATGGGATTGATTGGCGGGCGGATCGTCGGACTGCTTGGCGGATCGCTCGTTAGCCTACCTGCATTTGGAAATCACGAGTGGCTATCTAGTCCGCTGGCGGCGGTGGTGGGATTGCTGGCAGGCATCATCCGGCAATCGATGCCGGACAAGGAAGATGTGTGGCATTTCGGCCCATTTCAGTTTTTGAGCATTCCGTCATGGCTCTGGAAACTGATGCGATATGCGAAGGGCAACTGGGCGATGCTTCCACTGTTTGCATCGGCTGCCTTTGAAGCGGCTCAGCTCGTGTTGGCGCGCTACGTCCCCGCGAGATGGTTGTTTTCACTGCATCCCACCAACTCGGGTTACGCAATTCTGGTCGTATTGTCGTCGGTGATGTGCGTCGCGATGGCAGTCAAGATCTGGAATAACACCCGGATCGAGATGAATCTGGAGCAAAATCAGCAGCACTTGCTGAAAGCGCGGATGAACGCGCTCACGAGCCAAATCAACCCGCACTTTCTCTTCAACACGCTGAATACCGTATCCTCGCTGATCCGCTTTGACCCCGATATGGCTCGTGGCGTGGTGCTGAAGCTTTCGAACATTTTGCGCCGCTTGCTGCGACAGCACGATACGTTTGTGGCACTGCGTGACGAGCTCGAGTTCATCGACAACTATCTGGATATCGAGGTGATACGCTTCGGGCGCGATAACCTGCAGATCTTCAAGGAAATTGACGAGGATGCCATGGACGTTTTCGTCCCCAGCATGCTTCTTCAGCCCATCATCGAAAATGCCATCAAGCATGGACTGGCGCCTCGCCTCGAGGGCGGAAAGATCCATCTTCGAGCGCACCGGCAGGATGGGCGTCTGGGCATCGAAATAGACGACAACGGCGTGGGAATGTCGCGCGAGCGCCTTTTGGAGGTTTACGGCGGCGGGATCGGCATCAGCAACGT
Organism: uncultured Acidobacteriota bacterium; assembly: GCA_963823145.1. Taxonomy (GTDB): domain Bacteria; phylum Acidobacteriota; class Terriglobia; order Acidiferrales; family UBA7541; genus Palsa-295. The sequence goes on along the minus strand of CAWGJZ010000003.1, from coordinate 137,332 downwards.
TTACGAGCGGCTGCGACTGCTATACGGGGACCAATTTGAGATGGATATCCGCAGCGAGGAAGGAGAAGGCACGCACATTCGAATTGCCATACCCGAAGTAGCGACTCTGGAGTCGGCAATTTTTTAGCGCGGCTGCTCCTGCCGATGAGATGAACTTCGCCGGAGTTTTATCAAAGGCGTCCTCCGGTCGGAAAACAGCATCTCATTTCTTCGGCGACCGGGAGATTGAAGGAGCAATTTTGGCGAAGGCGGCAATAAGTTGGTCGGAAAATTGGCATTTGGCAGTCGAGGCGCTGCGCGCCAACCGGTTGCGCGCGGCGCTCACCATGCTGGGGGTCGTCATTGGGAGCGCATGCATAGTTCTGGTGATCACAGTAGCGCTGACCGGGAAGAGATACATCGCAGCTCAGATCGAAGGGGTGGGATCGAACCTTGTCTATGCCGGCCTGGAACAATCGAACCACTCTCAGGCGGTCACCCCGTCCGACCAGATATCCCTCGGAGATCTTGAGGCGGTCCGTGAAAGCGTCCCCGAGGTCAAGCGAGTGGCGGGTACAAACGACGCGCAGATGAGCGTGATGGCCAATGGGAAGGCGTGGCCCGTCAGCTTGGTTGGCGTGACACAAGAATTTCAACAAATTCGCAAGCTGCTCATTCTGCGGGGCCGGTATTTTGATGACGCGGACTTTTCGACTGTAAGCAAGGTTTGCCTGGTATCCGAACATTTGGCGCAAATCGCTCTGCCGGGCGGCAATCCTGTGGGGCAAAGCATCCATGTGGGTGAACTCTCTTTTACAGTGATTGGAGTTTTTGCAGAGCGGATCGGAACGTTCGGACAATCCGAGATCAGGATAGATACCGTGCTCATTCCATTTCCCTTGGTGAAGTACTACACGGGGCAAGCTTTCATCGAGACGCTTTACGCCCAGGCGGACCACGCTGCAGATGTGCCGCTAGTCACGAGTGCGACGGCACAGGTATTGAGGGAGCGGCACCGGCCCGAGGCAGAATACGACGTCGAAAACCTTTCGTCCATTTTGGAAACATCTCGCCGAATCTCGTTCGCTTTGACGATTGTATTTGTCCTGATTGCCATGCTGGCTCTGTTGATAAGCGGCATTGGCATCATGAATATCATGCTGGTGAGTGTGACGGAGAGAACGCGCGAAATCGGCATTCGCAAAGCGGTAGGCGCCCAGCAGCGCGAAGTCCTCTGCCAGTTCCTTCTTGAGGCCATTCTTATCAGCGGCATCGGCGCGATCACGGGAATTGCGATCGCGGTGACGATTCCGTTCCTGATAGAGGCGCTGTTGCGGTTTCTGCCCGTTCCGGGAGGGCTACAGATCCCGATTTCATGGATTTCCGTGGTGCTGGCGTTTGTAGTATCCTGCGCCACGGGCGCGCTCTTCGGGTACCTGCCGGCTAAAAACGCCGCCCAGCTTCAGCCTGTTGAATCTCTGCGCTATGAATAGGGCGTCGGACGAGTGTACGAACTACCTGTCTTGTTAGGGGGTTCCGGAATTGTGTGGGATCGCCGGCTTTACACATAAAGACTGGTCGCCTGAATCCGATCGCATCGATCGCGTGACCGCTACGATTCTCCATCGTGGGCCGGATCAGCAGGGCATTTTCCGTTCCAACGTCGCCTCGCTCGCCGCGACACGCCTGAAAATTATCGATCTCGCGGCCGGCGACCAGCCAATTAAGTCGGATGATGGCAATGTCGTGATTGTATTTAACGGCGAGATCTACAATCACCTTGAATTGCGCCGTGAACTGGAACAACTGGGGCATCGATTCCACTCGCGCGCGGACACGGAAACGGTGCTTCACTCCTTCTTGGAATGGGATACCAATTGCTTTCGCAAGTTACGAGGGATGTTCGCGATTGCACTGTGGAACGAAACCAAACGGCGCCTGCTGTTGGCCCGCGATCGTATGGGAATCAAGCCTCTGTACATCGCGCGCCGTGGAAAAGACTTGTTCTTCGGCTCGGAGCTGAAGGCCATCCTCGTCCATCCGGAAATCGACCGCCGGTTGAGCATGGCTGGTCTTAGTTGCTACTTATCGCTGAATTACGTTCCATGTCCCTGGACGCTGGTGGACGGAATAGAAAAGCTCCCTCCCGGCTACTGGCTCGAATGGTGTGGAGGGGAGATTCTCTCGGAGGCTTACTGGGATCTGCCTTTTGTTGCGCCGCGGCAGCTTACGATGGACGCGGCAAAAGAGGAGCTGGATTCTCTACTAGAGAGAGCCGTAGGGGAACACCTACTATCGGACGTGCCGCTGGGCGTATGGCTGAGCGGCGGAATCGATTCCTCAACGATTCTTCACTATGCCGCAAAGGCATCCGGTTCTAAATTAAAAACTCTTTCGATTTCATTTCGGGGCCGCGCGTTCGACGAAACCCCCTACATCCGGGAAGTTGCCGCGCGCTATGGAACGGATCACGAACAATTTGACTTGAATCCAAGAGAAAATCTTGCGGGCGCCATTGAGGAATTCGCGTACTACTCCGACGAGCCGACAGCCGACGCGGGGGCACTGCCTGTTTGGTTCCTCTCAAAAATGAGCAAGAAAAAAGTCACCGTGAGTCTGAGCGGAGAAGGCGCCGATGAAGTCTTCGGCGGCTACCTCACGTATCGCGCGAACCACTTGGCCGGAATCGCACGCCAATTCCCATCTACCGCCATTCGAGCGGCGCTGGCCGTCGTGAGGCACTGGCCGGTTTCCGACGACAAAATCAGCGTGGAATATAAGCTGAAGCGTTTCCTGGAAGGCTGCTTACTCCAGCCCGATCAGGCGCATGTTTATTGGAACGGCACCTTTTCGGACGCGCAAAAAAAGGCCTTGCTCCACTCGCGACTTCCGGACTCGCTGCACGGTATGCTGCAGACACTGCGTGAGCGTCTGATCGACACCGACAATAGCCTAGCCGCAACTCTCTGGTTCGATCAAAAGTATTTCCTACCCGACGACATTCTGAACAAAGTGGACCGCATGAGCATGGCTCATGCGCTCGAAGTGCGACCCCCTTTTCTGGATCATCGCATTGTTGAATTCGCGGCGTCACTGCCGGCCAGTTTCAAGATTGAGGGAGCGAGGCAAAAAGTCATTCTCAAGGAGTTGATGAAGGACAAACTGCCGACTTCCGTGCTGACAAAGAAAAAAACCGGGCTAGACGTCCCATCGCATGAATGGCTGCGGGGCCCGTTGCGCGGCCTGATGCTCAACGCCTTGAACGAGGGAATGGCGGATCACCCTGGACTTTTCAAGAAGAGCGCGATTGATGCAATCGTGAGCGCGCACCTCGAGCGGCGCGCCAATCTTGGCTACCACCTTTGGGGTTTGATGATCTTGTTCCTGTGGATGAGGAAATGGCGGATTCAAACGGAACCGCTTTCCGCACCGAGTCTAAGGGCGGCGGAAAGCGTTCTCACGGCTACCTAGCGGTCCTGCTCTTCGCCAGCGCTGTGTATCTCGGCTGCATCGTTTCTCCGCCGTCCTTGATGGACGATGTGGATGCCGTGCAGGCGCAGATCGCGCGCAACATGTTGGCTTCCGGAGACTGGGTGACGGCGCGTATCGATGGGCTCGCGTATCTCGAGAAGCCTCCACTCTCGTACTGGATCACGGCGGTCTCCTACAAAGTATTCGGCGTTCACGATTGGTCCGCACGTATTCCCGTCGCTTTGTCGGCGATTGCGCTGTGCCTGGTAACAACTGCGTTCGGCGCCTGGGCCTTTGGCAAGCGCGCAGGGCTTTACGCCGGATTGAGCATGTCCACGTGCGTGGGTCTATTCCTATTCACGAGGATTTTGATACCGGACGTCATGCTCACTTTTGCGCTGGCCCTTGCGATGTGGGGTTTCTTGCGCGCGCTCGATGGCGACGAGCCGCATCCCGGTCTCTGGGCCTTTTTGATGGCCGCGAGTTTAGGCGCCGGGCTGTTGCTGAAGAGCTTGATCGCGGTAGTGTTCCCAGTGGGCGCCGGCGCCATATATCTTTTGCTGACGCGACAGCTAAGGTCCGCCCGAACGTGGAAGCGCCTGCATCCTTTCAGCGGTTTGTTCGTCATACTGCTGATTGCGGCGCCGTGGCACATCCTGGCGACGCTGCGCAATCCTCCATACTTTGCGTTTACGCTTCACAGCGGTCCGGGGCAATACCACGGATTCCTGTGGTTCTTCTTTATCAACGAGCAGCTCTTGCGGTTCTTGAATCTGCGGTACCCTCGCGATTACAACACAGTTCCTCGCTTGTACTTTTGGCTTTTTCATCTGATATGGCTGTTTCCGTGGAGCGTCTACTTCCCCGCCGTTGGGAAGCTCTCCTTCAAACCTGTGGATCGCGCGGGACAAACCCGCTTGCTCGCGCTGTGCTGGGCGGGTTTTGTTCTCGTTTTTTTTACATTTTCGACCACGCAAGAATACTATTCCATGCCCGCTTATCCCGCCCTGGCGCTCTTAATCGGCTCGGCGATGGCGATGGGAGGCAAATGGGTGCAATGGGGAACGAGGGCCCTTTGTGTTATTTCCGCATGCGCGACAGCAGCTGTTTTCGCAATCCTCGCCCATGTTCATGGAGTAGCAACGCCCGGAGACATTTCTTCCGCTCTGGGTCACCATCCCAAGGCCTATACCCTTTCGCTAGGGCATATGGAAGATCTCACGCTCGACTCGTTCGCTTACCTTCGCGTGCCCCTCGTGATGGCGGGGATTGCTTTTCTTGTAGGGGTGATCGGCACGTTTCAGGCGAAGGCTCACCGCGCTTTTTGGGCCGCTGGCTTGATGATGATCATATTCTTTCAGGCGGCAAGGCAAGCTATGGTGGTCTTCGATCCCTACTTGTCATCGCGATCTCTCGCAAATGCGCTGATGCGAGCCCCCGGAGGCCAATTGATCGCCGAAGGCTTTTATTACCAGTTTTCGTCGGTCTTTTTCTACACAAATCGCACGGGGCTGCTTCTCGCCACTCGCAAGGCGAACTTGGAATACGGGGCGAATGCACCCGACGCACCGCGCGTTTTCATTGATGATTCACAGTTTAAGGGCCTTTGGATGGCGCCGGGGCGCGATTATCTGCTGACGTTCACGTCGGCTTTACCCCGCTACGAGGGACTGGTCGCACCGACTCGACTGGTGACGGTGGCCAAAAGTGGCGGGAAGATTCTGCTGACGAATCTTCCTCTCGAAAAACCTAACACCTCGACGTATTAGCGTGCCGAATTTCACACCCTCGGGGTCAACTGCTTACGGAACGAAGTAGCAACTGCCAGAAAAACCTGTCGCACGCTTGGGTCCGGTTGATATACTTCCAAGATTAGCCCTATGAGCTGGGAAGAAAATTCGCCCTCTTATTCCGTCGTTGTACCCCTTTACAACGAGCAGGAAAGCGTGACGCCACTTTACGTCAAGATCATTGATGTGATGGACGCCATCGGCGAACCGTACGAAATTATATTTGTGGATGACGGTAGCCGCGACAGCACCTTCCGCATACTCTCGGAAATCGCCGACGACGACGAGCGCGTTACGGTCGTTCGCTTGCGCCGCAATTTCGGCCAAACGGCCGCATTGAAGGCCGCCTTCGACCATTCCAGGGGCGAGATTATCATTTCCATGGACGGGGATCTTCAGCACGAACCCGCCGAAATCCCCCGCTTCATTGAAAAAATGAAGGAAGGGTACGACATCGTGAGTGGTTGGCGCGTCGAGCGCACTGACCATTGGCTCACCCGTCAACTTCCTAGCCGGATCGCGAATCGCATCATGGCGAAGCTCTCCGGGGTGGATCTGCACGATTTCGGCACGACGTTCAAAGCCTATCGCCGGGAAATTCTTTCCGAGATTCATCTTTATGGGGAACTTCACCGCTTCATCCCGGCACTGGCGAGTTGGGCTGGCGCGTCCGTGGCTGAGGTGCCGATCACGAATATCCCGCGCAAGAGCGGGAAATCGAATTACGGCATCTCGCGCACGATTCGTGTGCTCCTCGATCTGGTAAGCGTCAAGTTCCTACTCGATTATTCGACGAAGCCACTTCAACTGTTCGGTCTGGCGGGACTTGCGTGCCTTAGCGGCGGCTTCGGCATCGGCTTGTGGGTTTTTGCCCGCAAGGCTTTGTTAGACGAAGGACTACTCGCGAACCATGGCCCGCTGATGCTTCTGGGCATGGCTCTGGTGATGGGCGGAATCCAGTTCATCGCCATCGGCTTGATCGGCGAACTGCTGGCGCGGACATACTACGAGTCGCAGAACAAGCCTGTGTACAATGTGCGCGAACTGCGCGGCCTCCGCAGCGCGAAAGTCGATCGGACGGAGCCTCCCCGAACTGCCGGGCGGGGCGATAGAATACCTTAGATGGATTTCGCAATGGCCTCACCGGATCCGCTGTCGCAATTCCGTGCATTCTGATTTAGGTGGCCGTATCGAGGAGAGAACATGAAGATTGCCGTGCTCGGGGGCGACGGTTACTGCGGCTGGGCAACTGCCTTGTACCTCTCGCAGAAAGGGCACTCGGTGGCGATTGTCGATAGCTTTATCCGTCGGCAGTGGGATTTCGAGCTCGGCGTGCAAACCCTGACGCCCATCCGTGCGCTGCCTGATCGCATACGAGCCTGGCACGAGCATACTGGCAAGACCATCGACCTGCGCATTGGCGACGTGACCGACTACGAATTTCTGGCTGAAACAATCCAGGAATTCAAGCCGGAAGCCGTGGTCCACTTTGCCGAGCAACGTTCGGCGCCTTATTCCATGATTGACCGCAGGCACGCGGCCTCCACACAGGTGAATAACGTAATTGGGACCCTGAACTTGCTTTTCGCCCTGCGCGAGTTCGCTCCCGATTGTCACCTGGTGAAGCTTGGCACCATGGGCGAATATGGCACGCCGAACATCGATATCGAAGAGGGCTACATAGAAATCGAGCATAACGGCCGGAAGGATGTGTTGCCCTATCCCAAGCAGCCCGGCTCTTTCTATCATTTGTCCAAAGTGCACGATAGCCACAACATCATGTTCTGTTGCAAGGTGTGGAAGCTGCGCGCCACGGATTTGAATCAGGGCGTCGTGTACGGGACCGTGACCGATGAAACCGCTCTCGACGAGACTTTGATCAATCGTTTTGATTACGACGAAGTATTCGGCACGGTGCTGAATCGCTTTTGCGTGGAGGCTGCGGTGGGGCATCCGCTGACGGTGTACGGCAAGGGCGGACAGACACGAGGATTCCTGGATATTCGAGATACGGTGCGCTGCGTCGAGATTGCTTGCGCGCATCCGGCGGCGGCGGGCGAGTTCCGAGTGTTTAACCAATTCACAGAACAATTTTCAGTGCTGGACCTGGCCCGCCTGGTGCAGGCGGCGGGAAAGAAAATGGGATTGAAAGTTGAAATCGATCACATTCCCGATCCTCGCGTGGAAGCGGAGGCTCATTACTACAACGCGAAGCATTCAAAACTGATTGACCTCGGTTTGCAACCTCATCACCTTTCCGATTCACTGCTTGATTCGCTTTTGAATATCGCCATTGGCTATCGCGATCGGATCGATGCGTCACTGTTCCTGCCCCAAGTCAACTGGCGCAATGCGCGCAACGATCGACACCGCCAACTGGGTGCACCCGCTCCTTCCATCCCGGAACCGCGGCGTTAACGCCAAGCGTTTACGACGGGCCTGACGTCTGGTTCGCGGCACCGGGTCGCCGGATTTCTCCGATTCTTTCGCAAACAATCCGTGCGGCTTTCACCGCACCAACGACCTTGCCGGAAAAAATGTGCAGTTCGCCCGGCGCCGGCTCCCGTACGTACAGGGTTCGTCGATCCTGAGCGGGATTATTTTCCACCACGCGAATTGTGAATCGCGAGCCGAGATACACGGCGTCTTTCGACGCGGGGACAGCGAGAGCGGAATCATTTTTCATCGCATCGAAGCGGCCGAAGTCGACCGGCGCAAAGCTCGGGCCATTGAGAAGACTCGCGTACGGTTCGGGAACGGCTTCGTTGGGATCCGTAGTCGTCCAATGATTGGTGTTCTTGGCCGAACCAAAAAGCGAACGCTCGGAACTTCCGTAAGGGTCGAAAGCGGTAAACGGCCCATCTACCACAACCAGCGAAATCCCGCGTAGGTGCGGTGGCAGCTCGATTAGAATTTTTTCGGCCACCTGATATTTCGCGATCTTGAAAAGCCCCCGGCTGGGCCCCAGCCCGTATGTTGCCCACACCACAAAATCGTAATCCGGTCGCATCTCGGCTGTGAACGCATGCTCCTCGAAAGAGATGCCAAGGTCCTTCATGCGGCGCTCGATCAGATCGCGCAGTACGTCAGGGTCGTAAATCTGTTCGTCTACTTCGTAGCATCTGTCGATGAAATCGAAATTCATCCATTCAGGGCGATAGGGATTACACACCAGGCTATATTTCGCCATCACCTGCTCAAATAAATCCGGCGGCGTTTGCGACCCTTCATGCGGAATCGCATAGTAGTGCCGGCTGTTTCGCACAATTGCAGGTGCGAACGCTTTGGTGAACTCGGCGCGAGCTTCCAGCGTCTCAGTGATCGTCTCCGGACTTCGGGGGTAGTGATACCCGGAGTGGATGCGGAACTGATTAATCGCGGATGCAGCGCGCAGGACTCCCAGGGGGTCGAAGAGCCGCACGTGATGTCCCTGTTCCGCGAGCCGGATGGCGATCGTCGCTCCGTAAATTCCCGCGCCCGCAACCGCGACTTTCGCCTTCATGATTGTACCGAAGCCGGCTCCTGTTTTGCGGAGACCAGCTTTCCATCGCGGAGGAAATAGTCCACGCCGCGCCAGCGAATGGTCCTTCGCCCGAAGCTGGCGAGCCACATTCCGAAGGCCATCGCGTCCCAGAGAGGAATGAGAGGCATTTTCTTCCAGAGGTCCCGCTGCTTCATGCCGTGCGCGCCAATCGTCCAGGTGATCGCTATTCTGCAGATTACGTAGCCGCCCAAATACGCAATCGTGATCGCGGCAGTCGGATGTATTGCCACTGCTATGAGCACCCAGGGCAGTCCAAAGGTGAAGATTAGCCCCAAGTGGCCCCAAGGCCGCATGAGGCGCTGAATCGTCATCCAACGCGTGCGCTTGTGGAGCAGGTCGCTCATGGACTTGAAATCGGCCACCGACTGAACGATGTATGGCAATAGTTTTACTTCAAATCCCTGCTCTGCTACGAGGCGACCAGCGTAGACATCGTCCGCGGGGCGGTTTTCGAGCACCTGGTAGCCGCCATAGGCCATCACCGCTTTGCGCGTGGTCGCAATCGTTTGGCCAAATGTCACATTTAAATCGTCCAATTGCCACGCAATCATAACGGGAGCAAAAAAGTCCGAGAGCATACCGATGGATTGCAATTCCTGCACAAAATTCGTTTCCTCGGTGGATACGTACAAACAGGTGGCCGCTCCGACCTTTGGATCACGAAACGGAGAGACCACCGTTCTCAAATAATCCGGCCCCACGCGTACGTCGCCGTCGGTGATAACGAATATGTTGTACGCGGCTTCGTTGGTCAGGCGGTAAAGGCGGCCGCACTTGTCGTTTATTGCGTTGCGGCCGGAGCCGAACAGTAGACGGATTTTCCGCTCGGGGAATTCGCGGACCAATCTTTCAAGCAACGGGAGCGCTGGATCGTCGCGATCAACGCAAAAAACGATTTCGTATTCAGGATAATCCTGGCGGCAAAAACTCGCGTAATTCTCGTACGCGTCTTCATCGAGGCCTTTAATGGGCTTCAGACAGCTTATCGGGGGCAAAAAATCGGTGTTGGGCGCCGCTTCTTTTGTTACGGAAAAGAATCGAGCGGTGCTGTACAGCGCCAGAAAGTAGTAGATGAAGGGAATCGCGGCAATGCCCAGGACGATGTATTGAACGATCACAAAAAGCTTCAGCGCCTCCTGCAATGCTTTGCGATAGCTTTCTTCCGAGCAAGGAATTCGTGGCTTGCTCTCAAAAGTTTAGCATGAAATATCTTGGAGCTTGAGCGGATGGCGCGCGTCAGCCGTATTATTTCGAAGATTTTGCGGTCTTTTCGATGGCTTCCCGCAGCGATACCCGAGGCGTCCAGCCAAGCTCCTTGCGGATAAGGCTAGTGTCATACCATCGGTCCTGCAGTGCCCGTCGGATTTGGCGGGACCAGGCGACCGCCGTTCGAGAGCCGAATGCGACCCGCCAGGCCAGCAGGTTGACGAGGCCTGGACCGACGAGGAGCGGCCATCCGGGCAGGAAGAGTGCTCGGGTCCGATCAATCGAGGCTCTCGTTGCGTGATACCGGTCGAGCGTCAGATCGTCGTCATCAATGACGATGTACCTGCGCAGCCCGCCGTTTGTTTTCGCAGCGAGCAGCATTGCATCCACAAAATTGTCGATATAGGTTACCGGAAACTGGAGCCGCCGCCTTCCAAATATTACGCTGGTTTTACCGGCCTGAAAACCGAGCAGAGCAACGGGCAAGCGCCGGCCCGGTCCGTACACGACGCCCGGGCGCAGGATCGTGACGGCCAACTTGGTGTTTCGACCTATAGCCGCGGCGCATTCATCCGCCGCGATCTTTGATCGTGCGTAATTGTCCCGCTTCTCGGGCGACTCGTCCCACGGCGTGAGTTCATCGATCCGCTCCCCGCTTTGCACTAACCCGTACACGGCGATCGAGCTAAGGTGCACGACGTGCGGCACACCACGACCGATGCAGGCCTCCAAGACCCTCCGGGTGCCACCCACATTTGTCTCGTCGAAATCTTCGCGGGTCTCGAAACCCTCCACCAAGGCAGCCGCATGATAAACGACGTCGGCCCCCTCCACCGCTCGCTCAATCGCCGGCGAATCGGCCAAATCGCCTCTCACCAAGTCCACCCCGCGCGCCGCCAACTCGTCCGCTCGCGGCGATGGCCTGGCCAGCACGCGAACGGAAGCACCTTCGCGCAACAAGCGATCGATCAATGCGCCGCCGATAAAGCCCGTGCCTCCAGTCACACAAACGCGCATGTCGATCGATCCTCGCGGATTCTCTTCTACATAATAAAAATCAAGCTGAAGCCAAGAAGTCTAGCAACCCCGTGCTGGGAACTGATGCCCACAAACTACCGGCGGGCGGGCTCGGCCCGTGGCGCAAGTACTTGGCGCATGGTAAAGCCGGGAGAAAAATCCAGCACAACTTCGAATTTCACGTAAGCGATGGTGTCCGGAACGCCCGCTTTGCCCGGTGTAATCTTGGAATGGATGATGCGCAGCTCCCCCCGACCGAGATTGACGCCATCAGCTTCGCCCGCAGCGCGGACTTTCTCTGCTTCGGAGGCGGTGCTGGGATAGAGCGTCGCATTCACGACATCCGCCGCGCGCTGCTGGTCTTCCACGGATTGTACGAAATAGAACTTTCGCACCGTGACTTGAACTGCTTCCCGCGCCGAATACCCGAACGCCGCCGCAAGGTAGCGGTCGTTGTAAGCGTGGTAAGGAGGCGTGGCAATCTCGGCGAATTCGATGGTTGCATCGGCGGGTTCCACGGCGGGCAGAATTTGGATAACCCAGCCGCCGCCTTCGTCCGACGCGGCGGGCGTCAAGCGGAACACGAGGCCGTGCCCGATATCGTGCTCATAGATCTGACCGTGTAGGATTTCACCGTCGAAGCGAATGTGCGACGCTTCAGGGACGGTTGTGGACGAAGTTGGCGGGGCGCCAGCTTGCGGAATGGCGCCAACCGGCAAGCTGAGGCTCGCCCCCAGAGCAAGGGCGCACGTCAAAGCGATGGAGATGCGACGCAGCAACATGGGCGAGAATTTTACATCGTGACCTCCCAGATTGTCTCGGTGATGGCCTCGATCTCACAGCGATCCAGATTGCTCGGCTCTTTCCTTTGCGAGCACAAGCGCGCTGCGGGCTGCCGCGCATTCCGGTGTAACCTACTAATGCGGGAGCGAAACCGTCTGGCTCGGAAATGTGCGTGACGCTTCGTTTTTGTCGCAAGTCGGGTAAATATTTCAGATGGAGGAGCCATGAGCGATGTGGTCTATGTGTCGAAAGCACGAATCGAACGAAAGCAGGGACCGATTCGCGTCGCATACTTGCCTGGAGAACCGCAGCCCGTTATTTTCAGCGTGCATGGCGCCATAGCAGAACACTACAAGATGGATCCGAAGAAGCTGACGGAATCACACTCGTCAACAATTGACTATGTGATTGCCGCAACCGCCGGTTGAATGCTGGGGACCTTCGGAGGAGCGCTGGAAGCGCTCCAAATCGACGCCAGCAATGGGCGGCTGGCAGCGGACGTAACAGGAGAGGTTGGAACCGAGGAGCGCGTGCTCGTGATCCGTCGCATTCACGTGGCGATGCGCCTGGTCGCTCCCGAGGAGATCAGAGCAACGGTGGAGCGTGTGCACGGAAGCTATGCCATGCGCTGCCCTCTATACAGAAGCTTGCACGAGACGATCCAACTCACGTCTTCGGTGGAGCTCGTGACGAGCGCTGCTGGGTTGTGAGCACGAAGAGGCGGGTGAAGGCGCACTACGAGGATACAGACAACATCTTTACACCGGGGCCTCAAATCGCGCAAGTAGTTGTTGGTGTAAAGAAAAATCGTCTACGGTGAAATAGCTCCAGCGGCCAAATTGGGGCAAAAACGTCGAGGGACGCACCGCTGCCATGCCTCCCTAGGAAGATTGGTCGTCTGGTTGTTCTAGGTGCCCTCGTCCCATGACGCCAAGTAGTGCTCTTGCTCGGGCGTCAACTTGTCGATGAGCACGTTCATGGAATCCAGCTTCAGCTTGGCTATCTGCTTATCGAGGTGCTCCGGGACGGAATAAACCTGCGGCTTGAGATCCTTGGCGTTCTTGACCATGTACTCGGCCGAGAGCGCCTGGTTCGCAAAGCTCATATCCATCACAGAAGCGGGGTGACCTTCGGCAGCGGCGAGATTGATCAGGCGTCCATCACCGAGAAGATAGAGGCGGCGACCGTCCTTCATCAGAAATTCCTCGACGAACGGGCGAGCTTCCTTTCTCGCGCTGGAGAGCCTTTCGAGCGCCGGGATATCGATTTCCACGTTGAAGTGGCCGGAATTGCAGACTACCGCTCCATCCTTCATTGCCTCGAAGTGTTCATGTGCAAGAACGGACTTATTGCCAGTAACGGTGACGAAAATATCGCCAATCTTGGCCGCTTCGTTCATGGGCATCACGCGGAAACCGTCCATCACCGCTTCGATGGCCTTTGTGGGATCGATTTCGGTGACGATCACATCGGCGCCGAGGCCCTTGGCACGCATGGCGACACCGCGTCCGCACCAACCGTAGCCCGCGATAACCAGCTTCAGGCCGGCTAGTAGCAGGTTGGTGGCGCGGATTATGCCGTCCAGCGTGGATTGGCCGGTGCCATACCGATTGTCAAAGAAATGCTTGGTAAGCGCGTCGTTTACAGCGATCACCGGGAACTTCAGCGTGCCGTCCTTGGCCATCGCGCGCAAACGAATCACGCCAGTGGTGGTTTCCTCCGTGCCGCCGATGACGTCCTTGATCTGGTCGGTGCGCTTGGTAAGGAGTTGAGTAACGAGATCAGCGCCGTCGTCCATGGTGATCTGCGGCTTGTGATCGAGAGCCGAGCTGATGTGGGAGTAATACGTATCGTGATCCTCACCCTTGATCGCAAAAGTGGGAATGCCGTATTCCTTGACGAGCGCAGCAGCCGTTTCGTCCTGCGTGGAAAGAGGATTCGAGCCACAGACAACGAGGTCGGCGCCGCCATCACGCAGCGTGATGGCAAGGTTCGCCGTTTCCGTCGTGACGTGCAAGCACGCCGCCATGCGGATGCCCTTCAGCGGTTGCTCCTTGATGAATCTCTTGCGAATCAACTGCAGGACGGGCATGTGCTGGTTGGCCCATTCGATCCTGCGCTTCCCCGCTTCGGCAAGGGACAAGTCCTTTACGTGGCCGGTTACCTTCGTCGCTGTCTCCACTAGATACTCCTTTGATCTAAGTGCTGGCTAGAAAGCATAAAGATGCGAACAAGCTGACAACAAGAAAGGACGTCGCCCGGCTCACGCATTCGCGACGCCGAGGCAAGAGATCACCTACGCGCCGCAGCCACCGGAGTTTGCGACGCCGCCTCTTTGCGGATGGCGTCTGCCTTATCTGTGCGCTCCCAGGTGAAACCCGGACCGGTCCGGCCGAAGTGACCGTATGCAGCAGTCGGGCGGTAAATGGGTCTGCGGAGATCGAGCGTTTCGATGATCGCCTTGGGCGTCAGCTTGAAGAAAGCGCGGATCAGCTCCGTGATCTGCGAGTCCGGAATCGTTCCCGTGCCGAAGGTATCCGCCATCACCGAGACCGGCTCCGCTACACCAATGGCATAGGCAAACTGGACTTCGATCTTGCGGGCTAGCCCCGCTGCCACCAAATTCTTCGCCACGTAGCGAGCCATGTAGCAAGCGGAGCGGTCAACCTTCGAAGGATCTTTCCCTGAGAACGCGCCGCCGCCGTGGCGGCCATAGCCACCGTAGGTATCCACGATGATCTTGCGACCAGTGAGACCTGCGTCGCCCATGGGACCACCGGTAACGAAGCGGCCCGTCGGATTGACGTGGATTTTCGTGGTCTTATCGAACATTTCGGCGGGGATCACCGGCTTGATGACTTTCTCGATCACAGCTTCGCGCAGGTCGCTGTTGGAAACCTTGTCGCTGTGCTGCGTCGAAATGACCACAGTATCGACTCGAACCGGGCGGCCATTGGCGTACTCGATGGAGACTTGAGATTTGGCGTCGGGGCGGAAGAAATCCACTTCGTTCTGCTTGCGAACTTGAGCGATTTTTTGAGTAAGCTTGTGGGCAAGCTGAATGGGCATGGGCATCAGCTCGGGAGTTTCATCGCAGGCGTAGCCGAACATCATGCCCTGGTCTCCGGCCCCGCCGGTGTCAACGCCCATGGCGATGTCGGGCGACTGGCCTTTCACGGCGGACATGACGCCGCAGGTTTCGGCGTCGAAGCCGTACTTGGCGCGGTTGTAGCCAATTTCATCGATCACTTTGCGGACAATCGTCTGGTAATCCAGGACCCCGGCAAATTCTTTCTTGATAGTGATTTCACCGGCAACGATAACCAGGCCGGTGGTGACTAGCGTTTCGCAGCCCACGCGGCCCATGGGATCGTGGGCCATCACGGTATCGAGCACCGCATCGGAAACGGCGTCGGCTATTTTATCGGGGTGCCCTTCGGTAACAGACTCTGACGTAAACAGGAATTTCTCGTCGTGTGCCAAAGCAGTGTCCTCCAGCGGAATGACGGCAGTAGTGCGAGTTATAGTGCGCTTTCCAGGCCAACTCGGGAACGCTAGCACGCGATGAATCGCGCTGTCAATCTTCTGTGCCTAAAACGCTTAAATCGAGGCTAAATGGCATATAGGATGGCCGAAAAGGGCGTGAAACCGGCGAGGTTATTTTGGCGCCACTTGCTCAACGTCCCGCCGATAAAGGAGATACGCGCGAATGAACGGGTCGATATCGCCATCGAGCACCTTTTGGATGTCGCCGCGCTCGAGCTTTGTCCGGTGATCCTTGATCATCTGGTAGGGCTGCATCACGTAGGAGCGAATCTGGCTGCCAAAACTGATGTCGGATTTAGTGGCGTCGAGTTTGCGCTGGTCCCCGCGGCGCTTCTCGAGTTCCAGCTCGTAGAGGCGCGAACGCAGAACTTTCATGGCCAGCTCGCGGTTTTTGTGCTGGCTGCGCTCGTTTTGGCATTGGACGACGATGCCCGACGGCAAGTGCGTGAACCGCACCGCCGATTCCACTTTGTTCACGTTTTGCCCGCCGTGGCCGCCCGCCCGAAAAGTGTCGATTCGCAGATCCTCGGGCTTCACGACGATCTCGATGCGATCGTCGATTTCCGGAATTACAAAAACAGATGCGAATGATGTATGCCGGCGCGCCTGCTGATCGAATGGCGAAATGCGCACCAGCCGGTGCACGCCGCTCTCACCCGCGAGCATCCCGTAGGCGTTTTCGCCGTCGATTTCCACAGTGGCCGACTTGATGCCGGCTTCTTCGCCGGGAGATGAATCGATCACCGTGGCTTTCATGCCCTTTGATTCCGCCCAGCGAAGGTACATGCGTAGGAGCATCTCGGCCCAGTCCTGCGATTCCGTTCCGCCGGCGCCAGGTTTGATTGTTACGAGGGCATTCAGCGGATCGCTTTCGCCCGCTAGGAGGGTTTTCGTCTCAAGATCGGAGACGTACACATCCGCTGCAGCCAATTCCTTGGCGATGTCCCCGAGGAGCGCTTCGCGCTGCTCGCTATTCGATTCTTCGTGCGCCAGATGAAAATAGGTGTCGAGGTCGCTAGCCTTGCTCTCAAGCGCGCTCTCACCATTAGCGCGGTCTTCGAGCTGTTTGCGCTGCTGCAAGAGCGCCTGCGCCTTTTCCGGGTCCTGCCAGAAATCCGGGGCGTTGATTTTTACTTCGAGTTCAGCAATCTGCTTGCGGGCGGATTCGGCGTCAAAGATAGCTCCGCACGAGCCCAATGCGTTTCTGAAGCTCGGCGTAGCGTTGTTCGAGGTCTTCGATGTGCTCAGCCATATCCAAATCCTACACAGGAAAGCAAAAAATAGAAAATTGAAACTGGTTTGTTGCCCTTTCCGTGAGCCGCGGTGCGAGACAAACTCCTAGTGACCGCCACCCTCGGTCCACCGAGCAAGCGACATTCCTAGCAGCCCTGCCGAGGCAATTAAACAGAGCCAGGCGAACCAATCGCCGAAGCGCGCATACGGCGTGAGGCCGCCGCGAAAATCGTAAGGAGCATCGAGTTCACCGCGAATATCCGTGGGAAGCCTGGCGACGATGCGGCCGTAAGGATCAACCGTAACCGTGAATCCATTATTCGTGCAGCGCAGCAGCCAGCGACGGTTTTCGACCGCCCGTACGCGCGCCATCATCAGGTGTTGCGCAGGCGCGGACGAACGCCCAAACCACCCATCATTTGACATATTGATTAGCAACTCCGCGCCGTTCATCGTGAATCGTCGCACTTCGTTGGGGAAAATTGCCTCGTAACAGATGAACGCGCCGAACGTTCCGCCTGGCAGCCTGCCCACTCGATAGGCTGTGCCTGGCGTGAAATCTCCGATGTCGGCCGTCAGCTTCCCGGCGAAGGTGAGCCATCGCCGCAGAGGAACGTATTCGCCAAATGGAACCAAGTGAATCTTGTCATATGTAAAGATGCGCTGACCCGATGGATTTAGCAGCACGGCGCTGTTCGTCGCGATCCATTTGCCCGCCGCGTCTTTTTTCCAATCTTCCACGCCAACCAAAAAGTCGTTGCCCGATTCGCGGGCGATCTGCTGGGCGCGGTTACCAAACGCTGGATCCTCCAAGCTGAATGGTGCGGGAACCTCGGGCCACACGATCAACCCTGGCTCCTTCGTCGCCGCATCGACGCTGATGCGCTCCAATTCGTCCAGATCGCGCGCATGCGTGGCCATCCAATCTGGGGGATATGCGTAGGATTGTGGAAAATTCGTCTGGACCAGGTGGGCGACGTAGCGCGGCTTCGCTGAAGGGACGAGGCGGCTTCCGCCAATCGCCACGAAAATCAGACCGGCAGTCACGGAAATCAGAATCTTCCACGCACGCTGCCGCCCCGAAATGATTGCGTACGCAAACAGTGCGCCATAGCCAGCCACCAGAAAACTCAAACCGTAAATTCCGGTTACGCTGGCGAACTGAACTAGGCCCAGGCTGCCGCTTGCGGCGTAGCCCGCCAGGTTCCAAGGAAATCCGATGATCGGCAGATGCGCACGTGCGAATTCAAGTGTCACCCACAGGCAAGGGGCCAGCGCACATGCGAGTAGCGCATTCCTGCGCGACGCCAGCGCAATACCCAGCGAAAACACTGCCAGAATGATCCCGCCTGCAATAGCGATCAGCGTAAGCAGTCCCGCCGCAATCAACGAAGGTACATCGCCATACTGGCGAACCACTACATCGATCCAGGTAAGGCAAACAGGATAAAAAACCAGGGCGTGAAGAAAACCATACAGTGGTGCAACCGCTGGTCTGGCCCGATGGGATGCGAGGACCAGCAGCGTAATCGAGATCCATGCCAACAGCGACAAGTTAAAGTTGGGAAAAGAAAGTGCCAGTGCTAGGCCGCTCGCAAGCGCGAGCAACACCCGCGTGTGCCAGGGCCAATTCATTTCAGAGGGGCCATTCAGCGTTTGATAATAGACTTGAAACCCGCGCGCTCAAGCGCGTTCTTGGCGGATTCGGCGCTTAGCTCATCCCGATAAGGGCCGACCTGCACACGGTAAAAATTATCGCCGGATGGCGCGAGAACGAAAGCGGAAAATTTCTTTCGCTGTAAGGCGTCGGCCATTGCCACCGCGTCGCTTTGGTGAGTCACTGCGGCGACTTGGAGCACCAATGAACCTTTCAGCATTCTCGGAGGCTGAAAGCGAGAGGATACCGGAATAGCCTTAGCGGTTTCTGTAACCGCCGGAGGCGCCGCAATTTCCTTGTTGGCTGGCCCGGCGGTTGGAGCGACAGGAGACGAAGGCTTCTCGGCTGGCTCCAAGTGGTTGCTAGCGTTCTTTGAGTAAAAATCCCATTCGCTGTTAGCCGGTCCCTGCGTTGTGGCGGAGGTGCTATCGGAAGCAGCAGGCTTCGACGCTTTATGGACGATCGGTGCGCTCGCTTCGGGCGCTTCCGCCGCGTGTACCGCCCCGTCGTATTGATTGTGGCCGATTACATATCCAAGCGTGAAGAAAACGCCACACAGCAGCACGATGCCGAGAAACAGGACGATTAGGTGCCGGCTTTCGAGCACTCGGTCACCGCGTTTTCCTCCACCAGACATGCGCTACTTGCTCCCTCCCGAAGTCTTCATCCACTGCGAAATCATGTCGATCGGCAGCGGAAAGATCACCGTAGTGTTCTTTTCCACGCCGATTTCGGTGAGCGTCTGCAGATACCGCAACTGAATCGAAACAGGCTCCTTTTCCAAAACTCCCGCCGCTTCGGCGAGTTTCGCGGAGGCCTCGAATTCACCTTCGGCATGAATAATTTTCGCCCGGCGCTCGCGTTCCGCCTCCGCCTGCCTGGCGATGGCGCGCTGCATATTCTCCGGAATGTCGACTTGCTTGACTTCAACCTTCGTTACCTTGATACCCCAAGGCTCGGTATCTTGGTCAAGGATTTGTTGCAACCTGGAGTTTACCTTTTCGCGCTCGGAGAGGATGGAGTCCAATTCGAACTGACCGACCAAACTGCGCAGCGTGGTCTGCGCGAGCTGCGAGGTAGCGTAGAGGTAATTTTGCACCTGCGAAAGCGCCATGTTCGCGTCGATCACCCGGAAGTAGCAAACGGCGTTCACCTTCACGGACACGTTGTCCCGCGTGATTACGTCCTGGGGCGGTACATCCAGCGTCTCGATTCGGAGGGAAATGCGCGTCAGCTTGTCGATCGGATACAGGACCAATTGTAATCCGGCCCCTTTGGCTTCTGGCAGCATCCGCCCAAGGCGCAACACGACTCCGCGTTCCCATTCCTTGATCACGTAGATGGAATTGAAAATCCAAAACAGAAAAATAACCACAGCAGCCAGGCCCAAGAGCGACACAAAATTCAGGTCCATCACTTCCTCCTCTGATCTATGCCGGGAAAAATCCGATCAGAACGCTTCTTCGAGAAAATCCCTACGCCTTCGTCTGCTCCACCGTTAGCGTTAAGCCATCGACGGCCCGCACCTTTACGTGCGCGCCTTGCGGAATCTTCTGCCCCGGCTGCGCCGCCGCCCGCCACAACTCGCCGTGGATGCGCACCATTCCGGTGCGGGTGTCCGGGTCGACCGGCTCGGTGACTTCGCCTTCTTCGCCAAGAAGTTCTTCCCTGCCCGTGGCTGGCTTCCAGGAACGCGAGCGCAACACAGCCTTCATCAGGATAATCACGATCACCGCGAACGGAATGGCCACGCCAAGCGCGGTACCCAAGCTGACCCCCATGCCCGTCATCGGAGACTTTACCAGCATCAGGGCGCCGAGGATCATAGAGACTACTCCTCCCACGCCGAGCACACCGTGCGTCGGGAACTTGGCCTCCAGCACAAACAGCACCAACGCCAGCACGATGAGGAGAAGCCCCGTGAAGCTAACGGGAAGCATGTGCATCGCGAAAAGTGCCAACAATATCGCAATCCCGCCAATCACCCCTGGCGCGAACATGCCTGGATGCGTGAATTCTGTGTAGAGCCCCAACACGCCGACGATCAGCAGAATGAAGAAAGCGTCTGGCTCCACGATGCGCGAGAGAAACTTCTCGCGCCCCGTCATTTCACGAGTCACGATTGCCGGATGCGAAAGTGCGAGTTGCATGGTCGATCCATCGAAGCGCGTGATCGTTCGGCCATTGAGTTCCGAGAGCAACTGTTCAGGAGAGGAAGCCTCAATATCGATCAGCTTCCCATCTAGCGCTTCCTGCTCGCTGAACGCTTTCGCGTCGGTTACCGCCGTCGCCGCCAGCGCCACATTGCGTCCTCGCTTGCTCACATAGCTGCGCAAGTACGCGGTTGCTTCATTGAGAATCTTTTTGCGGAGCGTTTCGTCAATTTGAACCGTCTGCCCCGCAACTTCCATGATCGGTGATGCCGCGCCAGTGTCCGTTCCGGGTGACATGGCAGCGATGTCCGCTGACAGTAAAATGAAAAATCCTGCCGAAGCCGCGCGCGAACCCGTCGGGTACACGTAGGTAACAACCGGCACGGGCGACCGTAGAATCGCCTGGATGATTTGCCGCATGGACGTGTCCAGACCCCCCGGCGTATTCATCGTGATTAAAACCAGGCTGGAATGGTCGAGAGCCGCTTGCTCGATTCCGTTTACGAGGTATTCGGCGAGCACAGGCTCGATTTCTCCGTCGATCTGGAGCCGAACAACGGTCTCTGTTCCCGAGTCGGCCCTCGAAGCTGCAGGCGCCGCCGCCCGCGCGGGAAAGCCTAGAAACAAACCCGCGAGAACGCACACACAAACCAGCGGTCGCCGCAATGATTGGGAACCCATCTCGGTGCCGTAGTATAGCAAGCGCAACGCCCGCCCGCACGCGGCGAAAGGTGCTCCACTTCTTTCACCCCCGAGTCTCGTGGGATGAGCGGCCAAATTGGCAGAAATAACCGCGTGGTTTACGCGCAGCACGTTCCCTCGGCGCCAAAATCCGTGTGCTATAATTTCGTTTGGTTACCTGCAAGTTAGACTGCGCTTAAGCGTTGCGGAGACACGATGAGCTTCCCCAAGACCGAAAAGATTTGGCGTAATGGAAAATTCATTGGCTGGGACCAGGCCACCATTCACGTGCTCTCGCATGTTGTCAGCTACGGTTCCGCTGTCTTTGAGGGCGTTCGCTGTTACGACACCGCCCAGGGACCCGCGATTTTCCGCCTCCGCGAGCACATGCAGCGTCTGCTGAATTCCGCGCATATCTATCGCATGGACGTTCCCTTTTCCCTCGATGCTCTCTGCCAAGCCAGTCTCGATCTGGTTCGCGAGAATAAAGTCAATGCTTGCTACGTGCGGCCCATCGTGCTCCGCGGCTACGGCGATGCCGGCGTGGATCCCCAAAACTGCCCCATCGACGTCTACTTTGCCTGTTGGGAGTGGGGCGAATATCTCGGTGAGGAAGCGCTGCGCAGCGGTGTTGACGTCTGCGTCAGTTCCTGGAATCGCGCCGCACCCAATACACTGCCGCAAATGGCCAAGGCCGCCGCGAACTACATGAACTCGCAGCTCATCCGCATGGAAGCCAAGGCCAACGGATATTCGGAGGGCATTGCGCTCGACGTGAATGGCTACGTCAGCGAAGGGTCGGGCGAAAATATTTTCGTGGTGATGAACGGCGCGATTCATACGCCGCCGCTCGCGAACTCCGCTCTGCCAGGCATCACCAGGGATTCCGTGCTCACGCTTTGCCGCGAAGCGGGAATTTCCGTTACCGAACAAATGCTTCCCCGCGAGACGCTCTATATTGCCGATGAAGTTTTCTTTTCCGGCACCGCCGCCGAAATCACGCCGATCCGTTCGATTGATCGCATCAAGGTAGGCGCCGGAGCGCGCGGCCCCATCACCAAGCGAATTCAGGACGCCTTCTTCTCGATCACTAGCGGCAAAGTGCCGGACCGCCACGGCTGGCTTTCGCCGGTAGGCGTTACCAACGGCGTCGCCGTTCGCTAACCTTCAATTTAGGGAACGATACAGGCGCGCGGCGCGTGTCCATCCCTGGACCCCTCTTCTGTAATCGAGTAGAATCCGCGCGTCTGAAACCAACTCCCTGGTACGGGCAGTCGCGCCCTTTCTTTGCAAAGGAATTTCGTGTACAGCCTTCCCCAGAAACTCGCCGCCGAATTTATCGGCACCTTTACCATCATCTTCATCGCCATCGGCTCCGTCTGCGCGGATCAATATCTTGGCGCTGCGTCGCAAAGCAGAGTCGGGGCTCTGGGAATCGCTGCAGCGTACGGCCTGGCTTATGCCGCCATGATCACGGCCCTGGGCCACGTTTCCGGAGGCCACTTCAATCCCTCTGTCACGATTAGCTTCTGGGTTGTCAAGCGCTTCGGTACTTTTCAAGCCATCGCCTATTCGATCGTTCAACTATTGGCTGCGGGCGCCGCCGCCTACCTGATCAAAATCATCATTCCGGAAACAACCTGGCGACCCGTCGCGCTCGGCACTCCCGTTCTCGCACAGGATTTCACTCGCTTGCATGCCATGGCGCTCGAGGCTGTTTTGACGTTCTTCGTTGTCTTCGTCGTGTTTGCCACTGCCGCGGACGATCTGGACGGTGCGCCGCGCCACATCGCAGGCTTCGCAGTTGGTCTAACAATCGTAATGGGCGTTCTCTTCGGCGGTCCGTTCACCGGAGCCGCGATGAACCCTGCTCGAGCCTTTGGTCCGGCCCTGGCCGGCCCTCACTGGCAAAATCAAGGCGTCTATTGGGTTGGCACCCTTTTTGGCGGCATCATCGCGGCGTTTCTCTATGGGCGCCTTTTCCCCGTCGACCGGCGACTCTCCTAACCGCCGGCCGTCTTACCCTCGCAGGCCCTTTCGAGCCGTTGCGCCCTTAGAAATCCTATCTTTCAGTTGCATTGATCGAGTCCTAGAACGCGTGCTAGCTTGGTTTCAGCAGCCATTCCAACGGGGTAATTGCTATGGCCATCAACATTGACGATCTCTTGCGCCGCGCAGTCGATACCAGGGCCTCCGACCTGCACTTGAAGGTCGGCAATCATCCCTATCTCCGCATTGACGGGCTTCTTAACGGCCTCGGCGACGTCCCCCGAATCACGCCCGAAGAGATGCTCTCCATGGCCTTCAGCATGATGACCAACCGTCAGAAGCAAAAGTTCAAGGAAACGGCGGAGCTGGATATGGCCTACGGCGTGGCGGGCCTCGGCCGCTTCCGCGTCAACGTCTTCCAACAGCGCGGCAACGTCGGCATGGTTTTGCGCGTAATTCCAACGAAAATTCGCACTATTGAAGAGCTCGAGCTGCCGCACATTCTCAGCCAGATCTGCGAGGAGCAGCGCGGCCTCATTCTCACCACCGGCACCACCGGCTCCGGAAAATCCACCACCCTTGCCGCGTTAATCGACCGCATCAATTCTCTGCGCGCCGAGCACATCATCACCATCGAAGATCCCATTGAATATCTGCACCGCGACAAAAAGGGCTTTATCAATCAGCGCGAAGTCGAGGTTGACACCGCCTCGTTTTCCACCGCGCTGCGCGCCGCCCTCCGTCAGGATCCGGACGTCGTCCTCGTCGGCGAAATGCGCGACCTTGAAACCATTTCCACGGCATTGCTCGCGGCGGAAACCGGCCACCTCGTTCTTTCGACTTTGCACACGCTCGACGCAACGGAAACGATTCAACGCATCATCGCTGTCTTTCCGCCGCCCGAGCAGAAGCAAATCCGCCTGCAGCTTGCATCCACGCTCAAAGCCGTCATCAGCCAGCGCCTTGTCCGCCGAAGCGACGGCCAAGGACGCGTACCGGCCGTCGAAGTGATGATCACTACCGGCTACATCCGCGATTGCATCATCAATCCCGATAAAACGCGCATGATTCGCGACGCCATCGCCGCCGGCACCAGCCAATACGGCATGCAGACATTCGATCAATCGCTCTTCGATCTGTATTCGCGCAGCCTTATTACCCTCGAGGAAGCCCTCATGCGCGCCTCCAATCCGGACGACTTCCATCTCCGCGTCCAGGGCATCCGCTCCTCCGCCGATTCCGCTCGCGAGGAAATGGAACGTTCCATGGCCGAATTCGACCGCCTCGGCAAACGCTAGCGATTAGTACGACCAACGTTCGCTCCCTGGTTTTCGTACCGCCGGCGTCTCGCCGCTCTTCGGCGCGTGTGCCGTACCCTCGCTTCCTGATGGCATCGCAGTCTGACGCGTGACTCGCCATTTCCTGCTATGCTTTGACGCGTGCGCTCCCATTCCCCTCCCCGCAAACTTTCATCCGAAGGGGAGCTTTACGCCTCTGCCCTCCGCGCCCTAATGCGCCGCGCACACTCCATCCACGAAATGCGCGAATCTCTCGGACGCCGCGCCGAAAACAAAACTCACATCGATCGCGTGATCGCGCGTCTCCGCGAACAAAACTACCTCGACGACGCCCGCTACGCTCTTGATTACGCCCGCCAGCACGCCAACTCACGCCGTCAAGGACGCTTCCGCATCACCCGCGAACTCCGCGCCCGCGGCGTTCCCGACCACCACATCAACGCGGCTCTCGACGCCGTCTTCGCCGAAACGGACGAGGCCTCATCCGTTCGCGCCCGTCTTCAGCGTCATCTCGCGCACCTGCGCGGCCCGCTCGACCAACGCAAGCTCGCCTCGCTCCACCGGAGTCTCCTGCGCGCCGGCTTCTCCTCGGATATTATTCGCTCCGAACTTCGCCTAGCCACGCGCGAACACGAAGGCACCCTCCCCGCCTTCGCCTTTCCCGATCCTCCTTCCGACGAATAGTATTCGCCTTGTATTCGCCTATCGCTAAAGGCGCACCGCCATTTCTTTGGTTGTTCCGCCTCAAATGCCGTCGTACCATTCACTTCTCGCTCTGGCGAAGGGAGAGCAAATGCCTGCTACCTGGAAGGGTTCACTCTCGTTCGGCCTGGTTGCCATACCCATACAGTTGTCCCCTGCTGCTCGCACAGAGCGCATCAGCTTCAATCAGCTCCATAAAGTCTGCCATTCGCGCCTCAAGCAGCCGCTCTTTTGCCCCACTTGCAATCGCAACGTGGAGCGCAATGAAATCGAGAAGGGCTACGAGTACGAAAAGGACCAATATCTCCTCTTCACCGAGGAAGAAATCGACAAGATCGAGCCCGAATCCGCCCGCGTGATGGAAATTCTGGAATTTGTGAAGCTCGACGAAATCGATCCGCTCTACTTCGACGCTTCCTATCACGCCACGCCCGAACCGGCTGGTGCGAAGGGCTACAAACTGCTGCTCGAAGCGATGCAGAAATCCGGCTACGCGGGAATCGCCAAAGTAACCATGCACAACCGCGAATACATCGTCATCATCCGCGCGCGCAAAAACGGATTGACTCTTCACACCATGTTTTACACCAATGAAATTCGGCAGCCCGCCGAGGCTGGCTCGGATAAATTCGAGATCAAGGATCTCGAACGCTCTCTCGCTTCCCAACTAATCGAAAGCCTGGCGGCGCCCTTCCAGCCGGAGAAATATCACGATGCCTATCAGGAGGGGTTGCGAACGCTGATTGAAGCCAAGGCCCAGGGGCAGGACGTTGTCGTGACTGCCCCAATCGTGCAGACAGCCCCCGCCGACTTGATGGCCGCGCTAAAGCAAAGCCTGGCGCAAAAGCCTTCGCAAGGCGAGAAGAAGACCCTGCTACGTGTTGTCCCCAAAACCGGTAAGGCCGAGCAGCCCGTTGCCGCAGCCGAACCCCTAAAGAAATCCCGTCGAAAAGTGGGTTAAATCGGCTTTCACCGTGGACGATTTTTCTTTACACCAACAGGTACTTGCGCGATTTCGGCCCCCCGTGTAAACATTGTTTCCGTATCCTCGAACTCTGCCCACTCGCAGCGCTGCCACAGAAGTCATAGGAGCACAGAACCGGGGCCCCCAGCGGGCCGCTTTCGCGTGCTGGGGTGGTAGCATGCTGTGCCCGACGCACCTACTTGGCTACGTGTGCGCCATCCGCCTCGACCTCCCGGCGTCGAAGCTCATGTGGAGTGCGGCGGCTCGCCCCGCTTGTCCTCCGGGCTTGCCCGGACGCGCTGTAACCACGCCCCATGGATCGCGCACCTGGTTTGGCGCTCAGCGCGCCACGCTGTCTTGGATCACTGCATCGGCCGGGGGCACGATGCCGAGGTCCACGTAGATTGGCCGGATCAGCCGCCGAATCATCCGCAGATGCGATGCGAACCAAATCGCTCCGGCCACGCAACACGTTCCGGTCAGCATCACCGTCTTCGGCGCACCGATCAAGTTGGCCATGCTGCCTGCCAGCAAGCTCCCGAACGGAGCCATCCCCACGAACGCCATAGTATAAAAACTCATCACCCGTCCCCGTTTGCTCTCTTCGACAATCGTTTGAATGATGGTATTGCTCGCGGCCATCTGTTGCATCAGTCCGAAGCCGCACACCAGCATCAGCGCCAGCGATATCCACAGGTTTCGCGATAGTCCAAAAAAGATCAGGCCTATTCCAAATGTTCCGGCGGAAAGCGGGATCATCCTGCCAAGTCCCAGAACCGTTCTTCGCACTGCTAGCGACACGGCCGAAACCAGCGCGCCCACTCCCATCGCGGCCATCAGAAAGCCCAGTGTATGTGGCCCACCCTTCAAAACCTTCGCGGCAAAAATCGGCATCAGCACCGTGAACGGCCATCCCATCAGGCTCACGATTGCAAACAAAAGCAAAATGGTGCGAATCGGCGCGAACCCGGATACGTACGTCCAGCCCTCCTTCAATTGCACCAGCACCGAATGTGCGGTCCGCTCGATTTTCTTGGCCTCGATCCTCATCGCCACCAGCGACGCGATCACCGCAATGTAGCTGATTCCGTCAATCAGGAAACAATAGCCCTCCCCGGAAATCGCGATCACCGCCCCTGCCAGCGACGGCCCAACAAGCCGCGCCATGTTCACCATCGACGAATTCAGCGCGATCGCATTCCCCAAATCTGCCCTGTCCGCCACCATTTGCACCAGGAACGCTTGCCGTCCCGGCATGTCAAACGCATTGATCGCGCCTTGAAATGCGCCGAGCCAGATGATTTCTTGCACGGTGATGTGTTTCGTAAGTGTCAGGGCCGCCAGCGCGAGCGATTGCAGCATGGCCAAAATCTGCGTGATTATCAGGACCTGGCGCCGGTTCAGCCGGTCAATCCAAACGCCCGCAAATGGTGCCAGAAGAAAGGTCGGTATCTGCCCGGCGAATCCCACCACTCCCAGCAGCAGCGCGGAACCAGTCAACCGGTAGACCAGCCAGCTCGTCGCCAGCCGCGTCATCCATGTCCCGATCAACGAAATCGTCTGGCCGCCGTAGTACAGCCGGAAATTTCGATGCCGCAGCGCCCGCCAAGCATGCGAAATGCCCCCGCTCTTCTCAGCGCGACCAGCGGGCGAGCCAGTTTTCCCCGAAGTGTCCTGAACACTCACAATCCCATTTTGCCATCCACCGCACCGCAATTCGACCAATCATTACGACGCGTGCGGACAACCCAATCACCGTCATTCTGAGCCGCCCGTTGCAAAATGCTAAACTGGCACCACTGACTCATGGAAGAAACCGACGTTTATTCAATCATCGGAGAGGAAGGCTTCACGCGCCTGGTCGCCGCCTTCTATCGCCAAGTCCCGCACGACGATATTCTAGGCGCCATGTATCCGCGTGACGAACTTCAAGACGCCGAGCAGCGTCTTCGTGATTTCTTGATCTATCGTTTCGGAGGCCCGCACAAATACATCGAGGAACGGGGACATCCCCGCCTCCGCGCCCGCCATTTTCCCTTTCGAATCGATCAGGCCGCCCGCGACCGCTGGATGCGCCTGATGAACCAAGCCCTCGCGGACACCGCTCTGCCCGAGGAAGCCGACCAACTCCTGCGCGCATTCTTCGAGGAGATGTCCACCTTTATGATCAATCAGCCGCAGCCATAGCCATAGCCGCCACCACGAGCAAAATTGGTTTTTCACGCTGCTGTAACAAATCCGTTATATCGTGGCCGCTCCTGTCAGACTTACGTCTGCACGAGGAGCGCACATGCCGATCGCAACGAAAAGCACCCGGGCAAAAGGAATCACGGGCAAATCCGCTAGTCGCGCCAAGAAGCCGGCCAAGATCGCCAAATTCTTCGAATTCGCCACCTGCGCCACCTGCCGCAAGGCGCGCTCCTTCATGAAGAGGCGCGGATTCAAGCTTGACGTTCGCGACCTCCAGAAAAATCGGCTAAGCGCGGCGGAATTGGAAAAATTGATCGGCAGGCGGGATCACGAGGATTTTTTCAATCCCCGCTCGAAGACTTTTCGCGAGCATGGCATGAACGATAACCCGCCCTCTCGTCGCCAAGCCGTCTCCTGGATGTCCAAAGATCCAGGTCTCATCCGCCGGCCCGTCGTCGTAGCTGGAGGCCGCGTCGTCGTTGGCTTTGACAAAAACGGCATGGCCCGCCTCTAGTTGCGTCCCCCCCCCGCAGCGAGTCGGCGTTGCTCATCGATTCTCTAACCTGATTCGATTTATTCCCAACCGGTCTTCGAATTGTAAGCCTTCGGAAATCCTAGGGCTTCGATCTCATGAATCTTCCCGTTTCGAATCTTGAAAATGTGTGCGTTCACGCTATCCCACGGATCGCGATTCATCGGCACCGATTCCACACCGGGCACGCCCACGATTTTCACGGACTTCTCTTTCATCGGGTGACGAAACTGCGAAAGACCGAACACCAGACCGGTCTCCGGGTCGGCAATCTCCACGCGCCGAGGCTCGATTCGCGCGATGTAACTCATTACGTGGGTATCCAACTGTGCCGAGCAGCCCATGGCGCCCATCGTTGCAAACCCCCCCGGCTTTGCTGGCGGAGGATTGCCGGTCGTCTGCGTCCCGTTCTCGCGCCGGACGCAGTCGTCCGCAAACGGCGCCGCTTTGCCATTGCTCGTGACGATCGCCGTGTAATACGAGAGCGCGTCCTTGATCATCTGCGCTCGTGGCGTTCGTTCCGAAGGCGGCACCGTAGCCAGCAAGCCGGGCCGTGGTGTCACCAGATTAGCCAAACTTGTCGGCCGGAGATCCCGAGCGATCACGTGCTCGGCCTCTGTGATTTTTCCGGTACGTATCTTCAGGCGGATACCCAATTCGATTGGCTTGTCGTTTTCCGTCATCACGCCAATGAACCCAACCTCTTCCGAGACAGGATCGGGCACGTAAATCTTGAAATTCTTCGGTGGCCCGGACGCCGTCTTCCAAAGCCCGTCGCCCGGCTTCATACGCACCGTGTTTTCCACAAACTTTACAGCCGGAGAAAACTTCACGCGCGAAGGATCGTGAGCCACGATAGCCGCAAGATAATTATTCATCTCGCCGATGAGGCACGCACGATCGCATTTCCCCGATGCCGCATGCGCCGGCCGTGCGATCGCCAGCACGCCAACCAACGTGATCACAATCGCAAGTGCTCTATTCAAAGTTTTCAATGTGGTTCCCCCCGTATATTCGTGTCCGCGCAGACCGAACCACGCGATGTTGGTCGCGCACCGCCCAAAATAAACGCGACAAGCATAACGCCAACTCGGCTACCAAGCGAGGTAGCTTCATCTACTAAACTCGATATTCATTGTGGACCAGGTTACAACAGGCGTATGGTGCACGTGTTGGATTTCCAACATGCCTACATCCCGCGCAGCCGGTTTGAAAAGAATGGTCATGAACGGTCGGGTAGCAACGCTTTCGCCAGTCGTGCTGGTGGCGACTTTTGTACTGCTCGGCGCCTTCGCACCTGCGTACGCGCGTTCGTGTGAAGACGTCGCCTCGCTAAAGCTGCCCAACACCACGATTGTGTCTGCCACCGAGGTGCCTGCCGGCCAATTTCCGGTGCCAAAGGGGCCCGGCGCCGATATGCAAGGTCCTTCGCCCCTGGAGGGAACTGCGCCGGCGGAATTGCCCGCTTTCTGCCGGGTCCGCATCACGATAGCGCCGGCGATCAAGGTAGAGGTCTGGATGCCAGCGTCTGGTTGGAATGGCAATTTCGAAGGTGTCGGTAACGGAGGGAAGGCAGGCAC
Source organism: uncultured Acidobacteriota bacterium (assembly GCA_963823145.1). Lineage (GTDB taxonomy): Bacteria > Acidobacteriota > Terriglobia > Acidiferrales > UBA7541 > Palsa-295. Next base: position 107,017 of record CAWGJZ010000003.1, on the reverse strand, counting down.
GATCAGCTATCCCGCAATGGCGACCGCCCTCGAGGAAGGATACGCGACAGCCAGCACTGATACAGGGCACGAGGCTGGCGAAAATGACACCAAGTGGGCCTTCCGTCATCCCGAACTAGTCACCGATTTCGCTTACCTCGCCATCCACGACATGACTGTTGTAGCGCGCAAGGTCATTCCGCTGTATTACGGTACCGCTCCGGCATTTGCGTTCTTCAACGGCTGTTCCACGGGAGGCCGGCAAGCTCTCATGGAAGCGCAGCGTTATCCGGACGATTACAACGGGATTTTGGCTGGCGCGCCTGTCATTGACTATACGCACCTCCAAGCGGCCCATTTCGCGATCGCGCTGCGGACCCGCAAAGTTCCCGGAAGCTATTTCCCTCCGAGCAAGCTTCCGGAGATCAACAAGGCTTCCCTCGCGGACTGCGACAGCATTGATGGCGTCGGGGACGGCCTCATTGAAGACCCCCTGAAGTGCGGTTTTGGCAAGGACCCTTCGGCACTTTTGTGTAAGGGCTCCGAAACGCCTGCATGCCTGACGGCGCAGCAACTGCAAACACTGAAAGATATTTATGACGGGTACCGAGATCCGCGGGGCCAACTGGTCTATCCAGGCTACGTGCCGGGGGACGAGCTTGGCTGGAAACCATTCACTATTGCTTGGGCCGATCCGTCTCAGCCTTTCACGGATACATCCGCTGTCGGCGCGGTCGGATTCTTCAAATACTTCGTATTCGACAACCCGAATTGGAATTTTCTTACCTGGAACTACCATAAAGATATGCCCTTCACCGACAAGAAGCTGGCCTCCGAAATAAACGCCACGGATCCCGGCCTCAAGCCCTTCCGCGCCCACGGCGGAAAGCTGCTGCTTTATCATGGATGGGCCGATCCTGGCGTTTCTCCACTTGAAACGGTTGGCTACTACGAGAAAGTGGTGGCAGCTGTCACGGGCACAGAAGCTACCACCCCTGGTTCAGAGACACCGGCCTTTGTCGATAGCATAACGAACACCCAGGATTTTGCCCGCCTCTTCATGGTTCCTGGAATGGGCCATTGCAGTGGTGGTCCGGGCCCGAACAGTTTTGACGCGTTCGGTCCTCTCGCGGCTTGGGTCGAGCACGGCCGCGCTCCGCGCAAGATCGTCGCTTCGCATATCACCAAAGGAACCGCGACCTTTACCCGGCCACTGTGTCCATACCCGATGACGGCTCACTATACCGGACACGGCAGCACCGATCAGGCAGCCAACTTCGTGTGCGGCCTTCCAGGCAAATAGCATCAGCCGCGCCTTTGGTTTCTTATGTAGCTCACCCCGCCTTCACAGGGTGAGGGTTTTCGTGCGCACAGCCGCCGTCCAACGCCGGTTCCATCGCTGTCACCGGCGCCGTCATTCCGAGCGGAGTGTCCCGCGCCTTCCTCTCGCGCGAAGACCCGGGACACGCAGCCGAGGAATCTCTCTTGGATTGATCGCATCGCCGAGACGAACGCCGCATTCTCTCGTTGATTTTGCCTTTCCTGGGAACGCCAATCTCCTGATTGGCGCCTTTTGGTTTTCTATGTAGCTCACCCCGCCTTCACTTGAGCCGCACCCGCATCAGGTGCTCTCCGCTGGTGACACGGAGCCCATCGCTACGACCGGCAAAATAGCGCTCGTTGGCCCTGGTCGGGTCGAGGTGCTCGATTCGATGGAAACCCAATTCCCCCAATCGCGAGGCGAGTTCATCCGGTTCAAAAAAGCTGATCCACGGCTCGCCGGCGGCCGCCACGGACGCTAGGGCAATCGGAAACATGCGCTGGCTCTCGGCGGGCCAAAGACTCTGGGGAACCATAAACGTAAATGACACCTCCGTCTCGCTGGCGAACGTGGCCACCTGCTTCAAGGTGCCGAGAACAGCCTCTCTCGTGAGGTACTGCGTGACGCCGAGCCATGAGATGAACGTAGGTTCATTCAGAGGAAAACCTCCCTCGCGGAGCGCTTGTAGCAGCGTTTGTCTCTCAAAATCGATTGGCAAGTATGTCAGGTTCGGCGGCTGGCCGATTCCTAGGTCTCTCAACCGTTGCGTCTTCCACTCCTGGCTCGCGGCGTGATCCACCTCAAAGACTCTGATAGTCTTGGCCAAGTCCGGGCGACGCCATGCGAAGGAATCAAGCCCCGCCCCCAAGATCAAGTAATGTGATATCCCACGCGCAATTGCCTGGATCAACGCATCTTCGGTGTACCGGCTTCGCAGAATCATGGATGCCCGGGCAGCCTGGAAGGACTTCTCAGCGGCGCCGGCCGCGCCTTTGAGAGCAGCATCCCTGAACGTGGCGTCCAACTGCTCGCGAAAAGAAGCTTCGCTGTCGGCCCCGCTGAAACGCAAAGCAAAGTCGTCGCAAAAAATATTCGGTTCGCCGTCCAAGATCGCATGAGCAGCACGACCCCTGGCTGCAGTGACCGCGGTCAAACTGGCTTGTGCTTCCATGACTGGTTATCCTCGCAGGCAAGGTGACATCGGTGTTGCGCGCGCTCTCACTCGAGGACCGAGACCGATCGCTAAGAACTTGCAACGCGCCGGGTGCTGGAAAGTCTTCGTCGGGAGTCCATATAGACGCCCATGAACCCGCCCATGAATCCGCTAATCAGCCCACTGATTCCGTTGCCGATCGCGTTCTGCACAGGGGTTAGCGGCATCGGTACAAGGTAAAAAGTGATCAACGCACTCACGACCAACCCCATAAAAGCGCCCATCGCACCGCCCTTGATCGTATTCGACATGGGAAGGCCGCCTCAAAGCCGGCTGAAGATTAGGTCCGCAACAGAGACACGAGCGTGCGGAAAATCGAGGAATTATCCATGACAAGATGAAACGTCCGCAACCTGAAAAAAGTCACTTCGTGCAGCGTGGCATACCGCCATGACTCTACCCCGCGATGGGACGCGCTCGCCGCCAATCCAGAATCGGCACTTAGCGAAGATCCGCAGAGACGTCGACTTTTCGCCGAAACGGAACGCCGGGGCTTCAGCCCGCCCTCGTAAACGGCGGCACGAAGCGCCTCCTCAGGGGGTCGGACCTTCGGGTCCGACATGAACGATGCCGCGAAGCGCCTTCCACTGCGCCGCCTCACTCGCAGCATGTATTCGAGTTCGTCGCTACTATCGCAGCTACGATAGTTTCCGAGCTCTGCGTACTGCTCTCGCACACCACCCGCTAGTTCGCAAAAACAGTTGCCCGGGCCAGTTTTTGCGGCGCGCCCTAGAAACACATGACTTGCCGTGGCGTCGGTAGGTAGAATGACGCCGGATTGGGGCGGGCTGATCCTGGGAGATTGCTGATTCCCTCGTCACCGGCCGATTGAGCAAAAGGCATGCAGCGAGCGGCAGTTGCGCTATCTCTTCTTTTGGCCCTACCCGTCTGCTCAGCCGATGATCCAAGCCGACCCGATCTTAAGCGCCTTTACGATGCACACCAATGGTTTGAGCTTCGCGATGCGATGCGCGCGAAACCCAGTTCAGCATTTTACGAAGCCGTTATCGATGCCGCGTTCAATGATCCTGCTCACGCCGAAAAGCTCCTACGCGCCGTGATTCAAGCCGATCCTAAATCAGCTGACGCAGCAGAGTCTCGCCAGATGCTTGAAGACATTTTTTATCGAGCTGGTCAATACCGTCGATTACTGGCCGAACTTGATGAGGAACTAAGGGACAAGCCCGATGATGCCGGCTTGAAAACCAGTCGCGCGACGGTGGCGGCGTTCCCTTGGGATCAATCAACCGCGGAACTCCACCCTTCCACAGTTCATTCCAACGCGGTCCCGGGCAATGGCAATCTATTCATCCCTGTGTCGATCAATGGAAAACCGGGCGAATACATCGTTGACACGGATATGAACATGTCCACTCTTAGCGAGTCCGAAGCTAGGCGGATCGGCTTGACTGTCCGTAACACCACACACGACGCGGGAAAATATCGCGGAGCAGCAGGCGTCCAAGCCGGATACCGCACTACTGTTGCCGACGAGCTAACCGTTGGCAGCGTGCGTCTAAAGCATGTCGCCTTCATCGTGGTGCCGGACGACCACAAGCCTTTCGCGGACCTGCCGCTCGGCAAGCGCGGGATTATTGGCATTCCGGTCCTGCTCGCCTTTCAAACGATTCGCTGGAGCGCAGACGGCACATTCGAGATCGCATTTCCCTCGGGGCCGAGAGACATTGCCAAGTCAAATCTCTGTTTCGATGGATTGGATCCCATCACCGAAGTCGAATTCCGGCAGCGCAAGCTCGAGTTTATTGCTGATACAGGCGATCAAGGATCCGAACTGCTTTCTCCATTCGCCAGGGACTTCGCCCCGTTTATCAACAAGTTTGGAAAGAAGCAGTCCCTGCAGGTCAACGGCATGGACGGTAGCGTCGAGGTGCCGGGGGTTATTTTGCCCGAAGTCATCCTGCGCGTCGGCGGATTTCCCAGCGTCCTGCACTCCGCACGCGTCGAACTGCAGAAGACCGCACAGAATAGCCAGTGGTATTACGGCCGCGTCGGTATGGCCATCTATCGCCAGGCGCACCGGGTAACTATCGACTTCCAATCCATGAGCCTGTCTCTCAATTAGAGTTTTCCTTTCACCGTCGACAAAATCGACTTTGGAACAAATCGGACCTTCAGGTCCGACGTGAACGAGGACGCGAAGCACTTTCCACTGCTTCACGTCAAGGGTGGAAGGGCGGGGCTTCCAGCCCCGCCATAAAAACGACGGCGCGAAGCGCTTTCCACTGCGCTGCTTCACCCGCAGCATGTATTTGCACCCACCGTTGAGATCACAGCCGCAATGTTGAACCTGGCTACCTTTTCGCTTCCAGCTTCCAGTTTCTAGCCTCCAGCCTCCAGATAGCCCACGGCTCTGTCCCTTGCACTGCATCCCTTCTCTCCCTAATATGGCTGACGTGAACCATCGCGCGCTGTGCTCATCGACAATGGATCATCAGCTCCGAGGCCCAATTGACCGGTAACGAAATCCGAGCAACCTTCCTCCGCTTCTTCGAGGAACGCGGCCATCGCGTCGTGCGGAGCTCCTCGCTCGTCCCCACGAACGATCCCACGCTGCTCTTCACCAACGCCGGAATGAACCAGTTCAAGGACGTTTTCCTCGGCCTCGAACAGCGCGATTACAACCGCGCCGCTTCCTGCCAGAAATGCGTCCGCGCCGGCGGCAAGCACAACGATCTTGAAAATGTCGGCTTCACCAACCGCCACCACACTTTTTTCGAGATGCTCGGCAATTTTTCGTTCGGCGACTATTTCAAAAAGGACGCCATCGCCTACGCATGGGAACTGATCACATCGGAAAAATGGTTCGCCATGCCGCTCGACAAACTCTACTTCACCGTTTTCGGCGGCGCCGAAATCGCCGGTACGAAACTCGATCCGGACCACGAAGCCGCCAAGCTCTGGCTAAACGTCGGCGCAGCCAAGGACCGCGTCGTCGAAGTTCCCGGCCTCAAAGAGAATTTCTGGGCTATGGGCGACACCGGTCCCTGCGGCCCCTGCAGCGAAATTTTCTACGACATGGGCCCCGCCGCCTCCGATCAAGGCCACGCCGATTGCAAATTTGGTTGCGATTGCGGCCGCTACGTCGAAATCTGGAATCTTGTCTTCATGCAGTTCAACCGCGACGCCAGCGGCCACCTCAATCCCCTGCCCAAGCCTTCCGTAGACACAGGCGCCGGCCTAGAACGCCTCGCCGCCGTCCTCCAAAACAAAATCAGCAATTTCGACACCGATCTGTTCCAGCCCTTAATAGAGCGTGCCGTCGAATTAACCCACAGCCGTGCGCGGCAAGACCCGGAGGCCAAGGCCGCACTCCGCATCATCGCGGACCACTCGCGGGCCGCTACATTTCTTATCGCTGACGGGGTGACTCCATCCAATGAGGGGCGCGGCTATGTCCTTCGCAAGATTATCCGCCGAAGTCTCTACCACGCGAAACTGCTCAGAGCGCCGACCCCATTTCTGCCCTTGATGTCCGGCGTCGTCCTCGAACAGATGAAAAGCGCATATCCGGAACTGGACGACAACGCGAACCGCGTGGGGCGGGTGCTTGAGGAGGAGGAGGCAAAGTATACGCGAATGATGGAATCGGGACTTGAGCGGCAAGCTGAAGCACTCGGCCCGATCGTTGCTCGCCTAGCAGAGCAGAACAAGCATCTGTGGGCATTCCAATCCTCGCCGATAGACAAAGCGCAAGAGAAGCACTTCGAGGATCTGCTCAACGACTTGAACCGCGGCTCGACTGAACGCCGTAGAGCAGCTATTGGAATCGCGGTCACCAGGCTGGCACAGGAGGGGGTTCACGCCGTCTTCCCCGGCGCAGAGGCTTTCAAACTCTATGACACTTATGGTTTGCCCCGCGATTTCATTGAGGATGTTACGCGCGACGCTGGAGTGAAAGTTGACTGGGCCGGTTTTAACCGCGCGATGGAAGAGCAGCGTACGCGGGCTCGCGCATCCTGGAAAGGTGCGCACAAGGACGTAGCCAATCCCGCGTACGCCCGCCTCGCGGAAACTTTCAAGACCGAGCCTGACTTCTACTTCGGCACTGACACGCGCGATTGCCGCATCGAGGCCATCATCACCAAGGAAGGCCCCGTAGACGAAATCAAAAAAGGAACCGAGGCCGAAATCGTCCTCGACCGCACCTCGATCTATTCCGAATCAGGCGGCCAGGTCGCCGACACCGGCGGCTTCTACGACGATTCCGAAACGCTCGAAGTCGCCGAAGTAAAAGGCGCTTACTATCCGGTCGCCGGACTCATCGCCCATCGCATCGTCGCCAAGGAAGACCTCCACATCGGCGATCGCGTAGCCACCGTTGCCGATCCCGAACGCCGCGCGCGCAACATGCGCAACCATACCGCCACGCACCTGATGAACGCCGCGCTGCGCAATATTCTCGGTACGCACGTAAAACAGGCCGGCTCGCTCGTCGCTCCCGATCATCTGCGCTTCGATTTTTCGCACTTCGCCGCCGTCGATCCCAGCGAGCTTGCCGATATCGAGCAGCAGGTGAACGAAGAAATTCGCAAAAATCTCGACGTCACCACCGACATCATGAATATCGACGAGGCCCTCGCCTCCGGCGCCCTAGCATTCTTCGGCGACAAATACCCGGAGGCCAACGTTCGCGTCGTCACCATGCCGGACGCCTCCTCGCCCCGCGGCTTCTACAGCAAGGAGCTTTGCGGAGGCACCCACGTCGCCCGCACCGGCGCGATCGGCGTCTTCAAAATCGTGGGCGAGCAATCCACAGCCGCCGGCGTCCGGCGAATCGAGGCCATCTCCGGCGACCGCGCTCTCGTCGAATACCAGCGCGCCCTGACCACTCTGCGCACCGCCGCCGGCCTTCTCAACGCCTCCGAGGACCAGATCATCCCCGCCCTCGAGCGCCAGTTGGAGCAAATTAAGGCCCTAGAGAAACAGGTGGGGGCACAAAAGCGAAAGGCTGCCGGGTCCCAGGCTCAGGATTTGCTTGACCGCGCCCGCGAGGTCAAAGGAGTTCGCGTTCTGGCCGCTCAGGTCGATGGCGTGGATCGCGAATCCCTGCGCAATCTTTCGGATTCGCTTCGCCAAAAGCTCGGCTCCGGTGTCATCGTGCTCGCTGCCGCCGAAGACGGCAAAGTCGCTCTAATCACAGCAGTTACAAAGGATCTGACCCCCAAACTCCATGCCGGCAAAATCGTCCAGGAACTAGCCAAGCTGGTGGGCGGTTCCGGTGGCGGCAGACCGGATTTGGCAGAGGCTGGCGGAAAAGACACATCCGGCATAGAAAAAGCCCTCGACCAGGTTTATCCCCTCCTAGACCGATTGCTATAATTCCCATAGCGCCAGAAGCTTACGCCGGGCAGATCCCTGCCTGCGGGGACTTTCCGGTGTCTTCACAACACTCAAGATTTCGTCGCGAGCGAGCCCCTCGCCTTCCCCTAGGGCCGGGAGTGAGCGTCTACCGATGGCCAGAGGCCGGATCACCGTTGTAATTCTGGCAGCGGGATTCTGGTTCTCGCAGCCTGCTCCATCCCACGCCCAAATCGCATCTTACACTGATGAGAATGGCAAAGTTGTCTACGTAAACAAGGCTTCGCCTAAAAGGCGAAGCGGGAGTACTATCAGTTCTCCCCCGAGGGCCACGACGGGCGAGTTGGGTGCCGCGGCAGTGCAAAAGGGTGCCGCTAACTCGTTCCAGTTAGGCCTTTCGGGTGCGTCAAACTCGAAGGATGACCGGCTGGATCGCATCGTGCGCGAAGCGGCTCAGCGCCACAACGTCGATCCGGCCTTAGTAAAAGCGGTGATCACCACGGAATCGGGGTGGAATCCGCAGGCGGTTTCGCGCAAGGGTGCGGTGGGATTGATGCAGCTCGTTCCACAAACGGCGCAGCGATTCGGGGTGAACAATTCGTTCGATCCGGCCCAGAACGTCGAGGGCGGAACGACGTATCTGAGGTCGTTGCTGGACCGGTACAACGGCGATCTGTCGAAGTCGCTGGCCGCTTACAATGCCGGCGAGCGTGCCGTGGATGTGAGCGGCGGCATCCCCGATTACCGTGAGACGCGAATGTACGTCCAAAAGGTGACGAACACCTATTTCCGGCCCGGCTCGGGGCGCGATCAGCAGCTATGGAGCCCGCCGCGGAAACCGGTTCGGCAGGAAACGGAAGCGAATGGCCGCGTAGTTTTCACGAACCAGTGAGGCGCTTGGGTGCCGACCACGTCTAAATCTGCGATCTTGAGGAGTCTCCCCGCCACCGCAGTGGCTCTGGCGGCCGCGCTCACGCTATGCCTGGTGCTTCCCGCCCGCGCCGACGATCGCTCCCAGGCCCGCGACCAATTCGCGCGCGCCGTACGGATGCGGACCATGCTCGATGGCTACCTACTCAAGGACCGCTCGCTTTCCGCATACCAGCAAACCGTCGCGGCTTACCACAAGGTCTACCTGATTTCCGTGCGCGCGGATGAGGTGACGCCCGCGCTAGTCGCCGAAGCCGAACTCTACGAGGAAATGGGCCGGCTCTACGACCCCAAGTACTTCCAATCCGCGATTGACGCCTGGAACTTTCTGGTGAAGCAATATCCCGGAAGCAGCTATCGCGGCGAGGCCCTGCTATCCATCGCGCGCATTCAGAAAGACGACCTGAACAAGCCCAATGACGCGGAAGCAACGTATCAGGATTACTTGAAGCGTTTCCCGCGTTCGCAAAAGGCCAAGCAAGTTCGCGAGGTGCTGAAAGACATCCAGGATGCCGAATTAAAAGACGCGGATGCTGCCGCCAAGTCCGTGCCTGCTGCAGATTCAGCTTCAGCAAACGCGAAGGCAGAGGCAAAGGAGGCGGCCGATAAAGGCGCTCGCCTCAATGCCGCTGATCAGCCGCCAGACGAGACTGGTCCGCACGCCGATCCGCACGTAGCGGACGAAGGCATGGCAACAATCAAGGCTGTCCACAGCTGGAACTCGCGAGATTCCACACGCGTGGTAGTGATGCTCGGTGACACCATCGAATACAAGTCCGCGCACATCGCCTCTCCCGATCGAATTTACTTCGACCTTTCCAGGGCTAGACTCGGCCCAAAGCCCAAAATAACGCTCGACGATAAAGCCGGGTTGCTGAAATCGGTCCGCATTGCGCCGAATAGGCCGGGCGTCGTGCGGCTGGTGTTGGACGTGGATGGCGCAAAGGACTATTCGGCGTACCTGCTGGCGAAGCCTTATCGGCTGGTCATCGACGTTCGCGCACAGGGCACGGAAACGGCAAAAGACGCCACAGCTCCTCCAATGAATACGCCCCCACCGGCGAAAGTAGCCGACGCTGGCAGCGGACCTGGGCTCGCGACACCGGCAGTGGCGGCCGAAAAAGTTTCCGTGGTTTCTCAGCCGGCGTCAAAAGCGATCGCATCGGATGCCGAGCTTCCCTCCGCAAAGCCGGCCTCGAAACTCGTGGCCAAAACCATCATGCCTGCGAAGAAAGTTGCGGCCAAAGACGTTGCGCTTCTGCCGCCGGCGGAGCCGAAACCGACGCGTGATGGGCAGCGTTCTTTGACCCGTGCACTCGGATTGAAAATCAGCCGCATCGTAATCGATCCGGGACACGGTGGCCGCGATACGGGAACAATTGGACCGCACGGCTTGATGGAAAAAGATGTCTGCCTGGACGTCGCCCTTCGCCTGGGAAGACTGATCGAAGAAAAACTGCCCAGTGCGGACGTGATCTACACGCGCAAGGACGACACGTACGTTTCACTCGAAGAACGAACAGCCATCGCGAATCAGGCGCATGCAGATCTCTTCATTTCGATCCACGCAAATTCGAGCCATGATCCGGAGGCGCGCGGCATCGAAACCTACTATCTGAACTTCGCCAACTCGACGGAGTCGATGGAAGTAGCCACCCGCGAAAACGCCACCTCCGATGAGTCTCTTCACGATCTCCAAGACCTGATCCAGAAGATCGCGCGAAATGAGAAAATCGAGGAATCCAAGGAACTTGCAGGAGATATACAGGATACGCTGAGTCAAAGGATGCAGCTCGTCAGTCACCGGGAAAGAAACCGCGGCGTGAAGAAAGCTCCTTTTGTAGTGCTTATCGGCGCGAACATGCCGTCTGTGCTTTCGGAAATCTCTTTCGTGAGCAATCCCAATGACGAGCGCCTGCTTCGCAAGCCCGACCAGCGCCAGCGAATCGCCGACGGCTTATACCGCGGAATCTCTTCCTATCTGCAGAATATGAACAGCCTCGCATCGAATAAACAAAAGTTGGTTTCCGATAACCACGCCTCCGATGCCGGCGCGAAGCAGGACCCGTGACATCGGCCGGGAATCCCAAGTAAAATCTTCGGCGTCTAATAAGGCAGGAACATTCCCGAGGATAATTATGCGTCGTCTGACCTGGTTGCCCCTTGCCGCCCTGCTGATCTTCGCGCTGTCCGCCTTCGCCCAAGGGATTCTGCCGCCGTCCCTTTCAGGATGGGCCTCTCAAGCCTCGCCAGCGAACCAAGCGCAAGCGCCTATGAACAGCGCTCAGTCCAGCGCTTTCCGGGAATACGGATACCTCTCGGGCGAAGTCCAAGCCTATGTCCACGGGAGCGATCGGATCGAGGTGACGCTCTATAAGTTCAAGGATCCGAGCGGCGCGTATGGCGCCTATTCTTTTTTGCGGCAGCCCGACATGGCCAAAGCGGATTTGACGGAACACTCCTGTGCTTCCGCAGATCGCGCCATCGCGCTCACCGGCGACCTGGTTTTGGACGTTCACGCGACACGCGTCGCGGAGCATGAGCAGCAACTGAAATCCCTGGTTTCGTCGGCCGCGCGACACGCGGAGGATGGACTTCTACCATCCCTCTGGGAGCATTTGCCGCAAGGCGATATCGTCCCGCGATCGGATAAGTACATCCTTGGCCCTCAGACGCTCAACCAACTTTTCCCCGGCAACCTTGGCGATTCGCTGGGTTTTCATGTCGGCGCGGAAGCCGAAATAGCGCACTATCATCTAAATGGACAGGACGCCGAACTCCTGATCGCGGATTTCCCCACTCCACAACTCGCGCAACAGCAACTGGCCACGCTGCAAAAGAAATTCAACGTGAATGGCTCGAATCCGGCGGCAGGTTCGACGCCGCTCTATGCCAAGCGCACGATCACGCTGCTGGCTCTCGTGGCGGGCGCGCCCAGCGAAGCGGATGCGGGGAATTTGCTAAGCGCAGTTCATTCCGGAACCGAGCTCACATGGAATGAACCAACCTTCCAGTTCAAGGAGCCTCGAATTGAGGTGATGATCGTCGGATCGATCATCGGCTCGGGCGTTATTTGTCTCTTTGCGATTATCGCCGGGCTCTCGTTTGGAGGCTTGCGGCTTGTAGTAAAGCGCGTGATGCCCGGGAAAGTGTTCGATCGCAGTGAATACGTGCAAATTTTGCAACTCGGGCTGGGCAGCAAACCAATCAATTCAGAGGACTTCTACGGCTACAGCGCCGGACCTACTGAGAAGGTCCTAGTTGACAAGAATCTTCCGGACAGGGTCGCACTACGCATATTTCGCTGATAATATTGCACTTAGTCGGCGGGACCTACGCTTGGGTTTCGCCTTGACTTCGCAAAACCTCCACACTAGACTGCGTTTCAGGAACGAGTTCCGTGGCCTACCGCGCATTGGCCAGGAGCTTTCTCCCTTGAAGGCCCGTCGCAAGGCGGGCCTTCTGTTTTTTAGCGGGCCTGGCCAATACCACTTTACGACTTACAGGGCGCTTATCTCGACCAACGATAGCAGGAATCTCATCCGGCTCAATCGGACCAGGCGAGATAGCCCGGCACGATAAGGTTCACGACCGGTATGATGAGCAGAATGCCCCACCAATTCGGTTTGCCGCGCGCCTCCGCGATCCCCATCCACACTATTATCGACATGATGAGGTTCACGAGGGGGATGAAAAACAGGATGATCCACCAAATCGGCTTCTTGGCGATTTCCAGCATCAGGATGATGTTGGCGATAGGAATCCATGCCAGCCACGCATTTGCGGTGTTGGTTTTTTGAGCGATCGTTTGTAGCGCCAGTGAAACGTAAATGTACCCCACCGCAATGCACGTGAGAAAGAACAGGAAAAACATCCCACCAGCAAACACTCCCAGCCCTCGGTGGTCCATGCCGGATCCTCCTCTCGCAGCCGATCAGGATTAGCGGAGCGGCTTCGCTCCCACTTTTCGAATCATCACACGTGCAGGGGCCGATTTCACAAATCCCCGCCTTGAATGTTCACATCGGTAAACATCCGGCGGGAACGGCAGCAACCTGCATCCAGCAGTAAGGAAGTGTCCAGCCAAAACTCCGGGCGATCACGAGCCTCACCGCCTGGCACCTGGTTAACGCGTAAACCTGACATGTGGGAGTACCAGGCTAGTATTTGTCGGGTTATCCGACAAACCAGGAGCTAGCACGCCGCTGCCAGGGTCATCTACGTTTTCTTGACGGACATCGGGCGATTTGTCAGGAACGCGATGACCAGTGCGCTATTGATTTTCAAGCCTCCGTTGTAGCTGACCAAGCCCTTCTTCTTGAAATCGTTCATGAATTTACTGACTCTTGGGCGGGTGGTACCAACCATCTCCGCCAGGGTTGATTGGCTCACCTTCAGGGCCGAGTCCGACTTCGATTCCTTGGTTATTTCCCCAAACAGCAACAGAACCCGCGCCAGTCGCCTTTCGCTGAAATTGAAGAATTGATCTATGAGGTCTTCCTCGATTCGAACAACGCGTGAAAGTAAATATCCAACAAAGAGCGCTGCAAACCGCGGGTCTTTCTTGAGCGTGCGAATAGTGCTCTCTTTTTGCAGTCGAATGACATCGGATTGCCCCATCGATCTCGCCGTGCAAATACGCAGAGATTGCCCCGCTAGGCAGCCTTCTCCAAAAAAGCTACCTCGATGTAGGATGGCAATGATAGCCTTCTTGCGCGTGCTGACCACCGTGAGCTTCACCGTGCCGCTCTCGATGTAAAAGACAGAATCGGCGGGATCACCTTGCGAAAAAACGGCCTCCTTGTCTCGGTAGTTCCGGAAAGAAATCCCAGCGCGGAACTTTTTGCGGAGAACTGCGCGACCGATACCGAGACGACGTTTGCTCGCCATTCGGGTCTGCTCCTTCAATTGGCTCAGGAACCTGGCCGACGGGCATCATCGTAGGCCCTCCAGGCCAACCCGTCTAGGTGAGCAAAATTGAACACACGCAAGGTGAGCAAAATTGAACATCCAGAAGTGAGTAACTGCGCTGCCGCAAGACCCGCTAACGGCGCCGCGAGCGAGAGCATGCCTTGGGCGCACGCAACTCAAGTCAAACAGCCCTGTCCGTTACACTGCTCACGGTTCCAACAAACCGGGGAACAGGGCTTGCCAGCAGTCAAGTGCACCCACTTGCCTGATTAACGCGCTACTCCTACGAGTGGGCACTGGTAAGCTGAATGTGCGTTAATCCAATGCGGTTGCGGCGGCGGCTAACCGGGTGCGACCGGGGCTGGGGGTTCGGGCGAGAGCAGCGATGCCAAGGGCGAGTATCGCGACGCGAAAAAATAAATAGAATAGGCCGGGAAAAACACGATTACCGGCACAGCGATCAGCGCCGCCACAAAGATAAGAATTGCGAGCGCAACGCACCCCAGGACCACCGCCAGCGCAATGGTGTAGGGATTCCAGGTCCATCCAGCTGCTTTTCCGCCAAAAAACGTCGCAACCCCAACCAAGCCCATAATGATAACCACCGCGAACATCGCAATTACCGTGACGATCAGGAGAGCAATTGCGGCTCCGATTGCCAGCACAATTTTGATCCCGATGTATCCGGCATAGCCGCCTTTCTCATTTTTGATCCATTCCCATAGCCTGCGCCAACCTTCCATGACGGCGATGTTTTCCAAGGCCATTTGTGGGACGACAAAGTCCTTGGTCATTACATTGATCACGGCCACCAATATAAGAAGGACCAGAAAAACCAGGAACATGATGATTCCGCCCAGCACGAATCCCAGCACATGGTCGCGAGCATGCGCGAACCAGCCAAGGGTCCAGGCGCGCCACAGCGGAACGCCAACGACGAGCAAGAAGGCCGCGAGAGTCGCCAGCATGAACCAAAGCCGCCACACAAATAGGCGGAAGCCGGGCTCCTTGCGCCGAGTCCATCCCGCGCGGATGTGACATTCCCGTGCAACAATGCTATCGAACAGAATGAATCGCATCACGCTGGCGATGTACGTGAACAGCACCAGCAGCCCAATTCCGACCACGACGAAAGCTACGATCAGCTGGGCAAGTAGTGCGGCATGGTCCGCGAATTGCCAGGGAAAATTTCCCCCCAGAAACGCATGCGACCACGGGTACGGAGTATGAGGAGTGCGCGGAGTATTCAAAGGATAATTGAAATTACATCCTCCGGAGGAACCCAGCTCACCCGCGAGGAGTCCGACGAAGGCCAAGCGCGCCCATTGGCCAAAGCGGAAGGGCCGCAGGAGCTGTTCCTTGGCGTGACGAAAAGCTGGCTCGATGACATCAGGGGCAGAGATTGGCAAACACACGCCTCTCTATGAGGGATTGCTCGATGGACAGAATGTACTGCGAAGATGGTAAGAGATCAACCAACATTGTCGCAACGAGTGTTTATCTGAATCGCGTGAGGACCGCTCTACACGATCGTCTTCACGGCGGCACGAGTGCTAGGAAGCGCCGAATTGAGGACCTTCTCGTAGTAGGCTTCGTAGAGCGGGATGATGTCGTTCGAGCAGTACTGGCGGCGCGCGTCGGCGCGAGCCATCTGGCCCATCGCGCGGCCGCGGTCGGGCCGGGTGAGAATTTCGAGCGCGTACTTGGCGGCGGTGGCCACGTCGCGCGGCTCGAATAAGTAGCCGTCAGCGCCGTGGGTGACAACTTCGGAAATTCCGCCGACGTTGGTAGCGAGCACCGGAACCTCGCACGCCATGGCTTCGAGCGCGGCCAGGCCGAAAGATTCCTCGTCGCTCGGCAGAAGAAACAGGTCCGCGAGCCCGAGTTGTTCGTTCACGTGCTGCTGCTTGCCAAGAAAGAAAACATCCTTTGAAAGACGCTTCTTGCGCGTCACGTATTCGGCGGCGCCGCGATCCGGACCGTCGCCGATCATCACCAGCTTGGCGGGAATCTGCTCGCGAACCAACGCAAAAATTTCGATCACGTCGGTGATGCGCTTCACAGGACGAAAATTCGAGAGGTGCATCAGGATGGGCTCGCCTCCCGGCGCCCATTTCGCGCGGGCACGCGCATCGTCTGACCTGTTGTAGAGATCGCAATTGACGAAATTCGGTATCACGTCGATGGGCCGCTTGATCTCAAATTCTTTCAGCGTGCGGTCGCGCAGGTAATTCGATATGGCGGTGACGCCGTCGCTCTGCTCGATCGAGAAGCGCGTGATGGGCAGGTAGCTGCGGTCGCTGCCCACCAGCGTGATGTCCGTCCCATGCAAGGTGGTGATGAAGGGTAGGCGCCGCGGCGAGGCCATCAAGCGCGCGAGCAACGCGCTTACCGAATGCGGAATGGCGTAGTGGACGTGCAGCAAATCGAGCGAAGCTGCCTCCGCCACTTCAGCCATCTTGGTGGCAAGCGCGAGCGTGTAAGGGGGATGGTCAAATAGCGGATAGGTGGTGACCTCTACCTCGTGAAACGAGATGCGCTCGCTCGCTCCACTGAGGCGAATGGGCATCGCGTAGCTGATGAAATGCACATCGTGCCCGCGCGCGGCCAATTCGATGCCGAGTTCAGTGGCCACCACGCCGGAACCGCCGTACGAGGGATAGCAAGTGATTCCGATTTTCATGTGGTTCGCAGCGGTGGCCGGCGGAACGGTCCAAACCGGCGGGGTGAAGGCACCTTACTGCCCGTTGGTACCGCCCTGGGCGGCTTCGTCGCCGTCCTTGTACATGTAGCGGATGCTGTGCTTATAAATCATCAGATTGGGACTACCGTAGCGAGTGAGCTTGATGCAGTCGCGGTCGTACCACTCGACTGTGCCGCGAAGCACTTCTCCATCTGTTAACACGACGGCGACCGGAGTTCGTGACTGCATCTGCTTCACGAAGTAAAAATTTTCGGCGAAGGTCTGCTCGGGCGGCGCGGGTTTTTTGCGGGAGGGCGGCGCGGATTGAGGTGCGGGTTGAGACGGACGCGGTACGTACTGCTCCTTCACTTCCGTTAGGACAGGGCGAAACAACTTGCGGTTCACCATGATGATGGCTCCTGTAATTGTGCTTCAGGCCTTACACAGCAACGTATAACGGGTTACTAATACTTATGACTGCGGCAAAAAGCATTCGGTTGCAAAGAAATTAAAGAAATCTGAAAAAACCATCTTTTTCAAATCGTCAGAGAAGCCAAGAGGGCGTCAAGGCTCAACTGGCGGCCGATATTGCGGCGCAAACGCTCTTCGATCGTATCCAAACCACGAGCCGCTCGCACCAGCCAGTTCCAATCGATCTTCTTGCCGAGGGCTTCGATTTCCTTTCGAAGGTCGGGGTTGCGAAGAGCACTGCTCGCTGGGCTTTGAGAGGATTCCAGCAAGTCCGTAAGTAGACTATAAAACAGCGCGAGGATATTTTCAAACGATTCGCGCTCGCGCTTGGCTAGCTGGGCGGTGGCCGCGAAGATCTCCGCGTATTTCTGGCCGGTGACAGCTTGTTCCAAGAGGCGCAAAATGCTCCTCCGGAGACGCGACGATTCTTCCAGATCGATCGAGAGGGCCGCGCCGGGGCTGCCGCCGGAAAGTTGCGAGGCCAGTTTGCGCTCCGCTGGTTTCGCGTGCGTGCGCTCGGCGAGAAAACCTTCGATCCGTTCGGCGGGCACCGGCGCGAAATGAAATTGCAGGCATCGCGACCGGATGGTGGGCATCAGCAAATCCGGAGCGGCCGCCAGCAGGATTAGCGTCGCGCATTCGGGGGGCTCCTCGAGGATTTTCAACAAGAGGTCGGCGTCGTTGCGTCGCATGGTATCCGCGCCGTCGAGAATGAAAACGCGCCGGCGGCTCTGCGGCTTGAAATACGCGGCGCGTTGTATGGCGCGCAATTGGCCCACGCGAATCATCGGCCGCGCGACGGGCGTGCGCAGGCGCACTGGATCCGGAACCATCAGCCAAACGTCGGGATGCGTTTCGAGGATCAAGGGCATGCGCTCTACCATCGCCGCGTCGGCGCTTCCGCCTCGCTCAGTGAGGCCGGCTTCGATCAGCGGCCAGGGATCCGCCAGCCTGGCGATGCGAAGGCAGGTGGCGCACTCGCCGCAAAAATCGTCGGTGAGGCGTTCACAGTTGGCGGCCTGCGCGAACATTCGCGCCAGTGTGTATTTCCCAATGCCCCGAGGGCCAGTGAAAAGCATCGCGCTCGGAGCGCGTTCCTTTCGAAGCATTCCGCGCAGCGCGCCGACGATCCGCTCGTTGCCAAGAAGTTCGTCGAAGCCCATTCCGTTAGCCTCTCGCTTCCAGCGCTGCGGGAATGCGAGCCTCGATTGCGGCCAGAATTTCCCGATGGATCGCTTCAGGCGCGCGCAGGCTGCCCGACGCATCGTCGAGGCATTCGACGGTCAGCCAGTTCGGCTGCGCGGCGAGGTCGTCGTAGACCCTCGCGGCCCCTTCCAAGTGCGCAATGTCTGCTTCCTGCAAATCGCGGCGCAATTCGGTGTACTCGCGCGCGCCCTTTCTGCCGATCAGGCGATGGGCCTGCGCAACCGGCAGACGCAGGTAAATCACGAAATCCTCCCCGGGCAGCGCGTTCACTTCGTATTCGAGAGTCTTAAGCCAGGCGATAAATTCCCCGCGCTTCTCTGCGGGAACGCGCGCGCCTTGGTGCGCCAGATTCGAAGCCACGTAGCGGTCGGCAAGCAGAGTTTTTCCGGACCCGAGCGCCGCCTCGATGGCTAGCTTCGATTCCAGCCGGTCGGTGGCGTAGAGCACCGCCGAAAAGCGCGGGTCAACGGAAGCGAGCGGGCCAAACTCGCCATTAAGGAATCGCGCCACCATTTTGCCCAGCACCCCGTCGTAATTGGGGAAGCTGATTTGCGAGAACGGGATTCCCTGCTGCGTGAATGCGCCGGCCAGAGATTCGAGCTGCGTGCGCTTGCCAGAACCGTCGATTCCTTCGAAAACGATGAACTTTCCGCGGGCGGGCATCGAAGTAACTGCCAGTTTAGCACACGGAGAATGCCGGCGGGCGCACGCGGAAAGTTGGTACGGAACTTATCTTGCTCATTTTGAAGCACGGAACGCTAGAATTGCCGTGATGGCCCCCGAGACAAATTCTTTGGCGGCAAACCTGCACCGCGTGCGCGAGAGAATCGCGCGTGCTGCCGAATGCGCAGGGCGGCGCGCGGAGGAAATTACGCTTGTCGCGGTGTCGAAGACATTTTCCGCGGATGCGATTCGAGCCGCGTACGAAGCGGGGCTGCGAGCATTCGGAGAAAATCGCGTGCAGGAGTTCGAGTCGAAGCAGCCGAAACTTAGCGATCTCGCCGATGCCACATGGCACCTGATCGGTCACCTGCAGAGCAATAAGGCGCGGCGTGCCGTCCATCTATTTCACCGAATCGATTCGATTGACAGCCTGGCACTGGCGCAAAAACTCGATTCGGCCGCGGCGGCAGAGTCGAAGCGAGTGCCCGTTCTCATTGAAGTGCACCTGGGCGGCGAAGCAACCAAGAGCGGCGTTACAGAAAGTGACTTGGCCGCGCTCGCCTGCGGCATCGAAACGCTTTCGCACTTGGAACTGCGCGGCCTAATGACGATTCCGCCGTATTGCGACAACCCCGAAGCCGCGCGTCCTTATTTTCGAAAGCTCCGCGAGCTTCGCGATGGGATCAGCCAGCGCCTTGGACATACTCTGCCCGCGCTCTCCATGGGCATGAGCCACGATTTCGAAGTAGCCATCGAGGAAGGCGCCACGGAAATTCGCATTGGTACCGCGCTATTCGGCCAACGCGACCAGAAACGCTAAGAATAGCGGACCCAGCGGACCAGTTCGGGCAGCGTCGGGCGTTTGCCATACATCAGGACGCCGATGCGGTAGATCTTCGCCGAAAAATAAATCACGCCCAGTATCGCCAGCAGCAAGAGGACCACCGAGAGAACCACCTGCCAAATGGGTGGCGGCTGAATCGAAATGCGCAGCGGCATCAGGATCGGCGAAAACCACGGTATCTCGGAAAGCACCACAGATGCCTTGGACGAAGGATCGCTGAGAACCGTCCAATAGATCATCATGGTGAAAACCAGCGGACCCATAGCCAGCCATTGCAATTGGGCTGCGTCCTGCTCGTTGGAACATGCCGCGCCAATCGCTGCGAACATCGCGGAATAAAGAAAGTATCCGCCAAAGAAAAAGAACACGGCTGAAATCAGCAGCGAGAGAGGAATATGGATCGCCGGGAACGAAGAACCCGGGTTGAACATCGCAGCCATCACCGCGCCGTAGGATAAAAGCAAGCCGAGTGACGCAACCCAGATCAGAAATTGAGTGAACGCCACTCCCGCAACGCCGAGAATTTTCCCCGTGAGAAGTTGAAACGGCTGCACGGAGGAAATAAGCACCTCCATCGTCCGCGTCGTCTTTTCCTCCAGCACCGAGCGCATGGTGATGATGCCGTACATCAGCAACGACATGTAGAGCAGAACAACCAACCCGATGGCGACGCCGATTGTTTGGCCTTTTTCAATCGCCTCGCCGCCCGCGCTGACCTTGATCACCTGCAGCTCCGCTCCGCGGGTCACCTCGCTCAGGTCTTTCACATGGATACCGCGCACGTTCAGGCGCGCTTCGATCAACGCTTCGTTCACCGCGGCGGTAATCGGTGCGATCACCCTGAAATTGCTAGGATTCCGCGTGTGAAGTTCCACGGGCTGGCCGAGGCTCGCCGGAATCACCAGATATGCGTCAAGCGCGCGGGAATTTACCTCGGCGTGCAGATCTTCCTCCGCCGCGGCGGACGAACTGGGCTGCTCGATGGATTGCGTAACTGTGAATTGGGGTTTGTCGGCCTTGGCCGGAGTATTGAGCTCCTGCTCGATGGACTCGCCGAGTCCTCCGATATTGTCCACAATCGCGATGCGGAACTTGGCCTTCGAGCCCTGGCTGGCAAGGAATGCTACCAGCGCAACCGACACGATGCCCAGAAACGGGATCAGCAATGTGCCGATGACGAACCCTTTGGTTTTTACCCGGGTCAAATACTCGCGCTTGACGATAAGCCAGATTTTACGCATGGTGCGTTTTCTCGATGAAGATATCGTTGAGCGACGGCTCGAGCAACTCGAACCGCGTGATTTGCGCGCCGGAATCCACGGCGGCTTTCAGAATCCGCTGCGGGTCAGCGCCCTGCTGGAGCTTGGCCTCCACTCCGGAGGCAAAGCGGTTGATTGTGGCAATCGAAGGATGATCCAGAAAACCGTCGGGTCCGCTGAATTCGAAATGCACCGTATTCTTGCCGTAAGACTGTTTGATGGCTCGGAGCTCGCCATCGAGAACATTGTGGCCATGATCGATCAGACAGATGGAATCGCAGAGCTTTTCCACCTGCTCCATTCGATGAGTGGAGAGAACGATGGTCGCGCCGCGATCGCGCATCTCGAGCATGATGTCTTTCACCACGGCGGTATTCACGGGATCGAGGCCCGAGAACGGCTCGTCCAAAATGATCAGCGGCGGCTGATGGATGATGGCGGTGATGAATTGCACTTTCTGCTGCATGCCCTTTGAGAGGTCGGCCACTTTCTTGTCGGACCAGTCCCCAAGCCCGAAGCGCTCCAGCCATTCGCCGGCGCGGCGTCCGGCTTCGGCCTCGGAAAGGCCGCGCAAAGCCCCGAGAAATACAATCAAATCCCGCACGTGCATCCGCGGATATAGCCCGCGCTCTTCCGGAAGGTAACCAATGGACTCGCGGGTTTTGTCGGTTACAGGCTGGCCGAGGACGCGAATCGAACCTTCGTCGGGCACAAGGATATTCATCACCATGCGGATGGTAGTGGTCTTGCCGGCGCCGTTGGGGCCAAGCAGGCCCAGGATGGCGCCCTCACGTACCTGCAAGTTCACGCCGCTTACGGCGGTGACGGAGTCGTATGACTTGGTGACGTTTTCTAAAGCGATGGCGTCCACAGATTTGGCCTTATCTCCCCGATACGAAACTTTAACTGAATGCTACGTGCCAGACGAAGACAATGTTACGTGCCTATGCTAAGAAAACTTCAGAATTCAATCGAAGCTAATCCGGAAGCGGCTGTCCAGTGGTTTCGAAGCCGAATGGGATCAGGAACAGGCCGAGAATGAAGGGAATCGCGGTGAGCGCGACGGGAATGCCAATGGTGTGGAAGTGCGATACTCCCGCGCCGACCAGAAATGTAAAGCCAGCGCCGATGAAGCGGCCGACCGACGTGGCGAATGCAAAAGCGCTGCCGCGACATTCCGTCGGGTACTGTTCGGGGAGCCAGAGCGTGTACACGGCGAAATTCGCTCCTCCGATGCCCAGGAAAAACAATCCCACGAAGAACCAGTTCATCGCGTTCTGCGACAGGTAAAAAGCAAAGCCGAAGCTGCCCGCAACGGATACTGCCATGAGCGCAAAATAAACGGCGAGAGTGGCGCGGCGTCCGATCCGTTCCGCAATCCAGGGCAAAGGAAGGCATCCAAGAATTGTGCCCACGGATAGGACCATAGTGGCGTAGGTAGCCAAGTGGGCGCCGACAATGCCCGACATGTGCTGGCGGGCGGCGATTTCTGTCACCGACGCCGGAACGTAGACCGTGCCGGCCCAAAGACCGATAATCGAAATCAGCACGTACGCGGAGTTCAGCAGCGTGCGGCGTCGAAATTCAGGCTTGAACAACTCCGCGAAAGGCCTCGATACTTGGCGCACGTGCGATTTCCAGCGGTCCGATTCATTCACTCCGTAAAGGATGAAACCGACGAGCAGCGCGGGAAAGCCTCCGAGGGCGAACATCGGACGCCAGCCGTGGGTTTCGCCAATGAAGTGGTTGGCGATCGCGGCAAGAAAAAAACCGAAGTAGTAGCCCGTGTGCATCAGGGCCGCGCCCATCTTGCGGCGCGATTCGGGCCATTCTTCGGCCACAAACGTCCCACCCATGGCCCACTCCCCGCCGATGCCGACTCCGGCGAGCAGGCGGCAAATCGCCACCTGCCAGACGTTTTGCCCGAAGGCCGCAAGAAAAGTGAAAACCGAGTAGCAGAGGATGGTGAGCATCAGCGTGCGCACGCGGCCGAACTTGTCGGCGACAGGCCCCCAGAGAAGCGCCATCCCCCAGCCGACGAGAAACAGCGCGAAAAGAAGGCCCCCATAAAAGCCAACGTTGCCCGCGGTGGCGGGAATTCCGGATTTAGGCAGAAGTTCGCGAAGCGCGGGCACCAGTACGAGCGCGTAGATGAACGAATCCATGCCGTCCAGCGCCCAGCCTCCCCAGGAGGCCCAGAATCCGCGCACCTGGTTCCGTGTGAGGCGTACCGTTTCGACCATTGGCGTGGTATCGGAAGGCAAGGCCACGCATTTTACGAACAGCGCGGGATCGTTGCAAGGCGTTTCCGCGCGGTGGGCCGCCGATGATATGGTGCGGATTTGGAGGATTACGCGAAAGTGGAAATTCGAGAAGGCAGCGGCGAAACGACCTTTACAGTCCGTGTGGCGCCCCGTGCGAGCCGGGATGCGATCGAAGGCGAATACCAGGGCGCGCTGAAAGTGCGGCTTACGGCTCCGCCGCTGGACGGGCGCGCGAACGAGGCGCTGCGGCGTTTGCTGGCCGAAAGTTTGAACGTGCCCGTATCGGCTGTTAGAATCGTGGCCGGCGAAAAGAGCCGGATGAAGCGGGTTGCGGTGGCGGGAGTGTCGCGCGCGCAAGTGACTGCACTTGTCGGTGCGCGGCAATCCAAATCATCTTGATATCTCCGAGTGCCGAGACAGCGCTACCGCGGAATTGCGCGGCCTAAGCGAACCGCCTTTTCAAGAAGGCCAGTTACCCAAATACCTTTCATGCCCGATATCAAAGCGATCCAGGCCGAGATGAGAACCAGCAAGATCGACGGCTGGCTTTTCTGCGACCACCACCATCGCGATCCCATCGCCGCGCGAATTCTTGGCCTTGACGGACACGCCATGGCGACGCGGCGCTGGTTTTATTTCATTCCCTCGCGCGGAGAGCCGCGAAAACTGGTGCACCGGATCGAACGTGGCGCACTCGATTCGCTGGTGGGACGCGCGGAGGTGTATTCCGGCTGGGAAGAGCTGCATAAAGCGCTGGGCAAATTGCTCGGCGCCGGCCGCACGATTGCCATGCAGTATTCGCCGGAAAACAACATCCCGTATATCGGCTTGGTGGATGCAGGCACGATCGAGCTGGTGCGAAAGCTGAAGAAAAAAGTGGTGACTTCAGCAGATTTGGTGCAGAAATTCGAAGCGGTGTGGACAGCGGAACAATTGGCATCGCATCTAGAAGCGGGCGCCATCCTGGACCGCATTGCGCAGGCGGCATTCGAGCGTGCGGCCGCGTTTGTGCGCGAGGGGCGGCCGATCACCGAGTACGAGCTGCAACAGTGGATGCTCGATCGTTTTCGTGCCAACGACCTCACCACCGCCGAGCCGCCTATCGCCGCCGTGCAGCCGAATAATGGGAATCCTCACTACGAGCCGACCGCCGCCGCTTCGCGGCCGATTCGCGCGGGCGACCTTCTGCTGCTCGATATCTGGGCCAAGTTCGACCGGCCCGGCAGCGTCTATTACGACATTACCTGGACGGGTTATCTGGGCGAGCGCGTGCCAGATGCGTACGCGAAGATTTTTCGCATCGTCCGGGACGCGCGAAATCGCGCGATCGAGTTCGTGAGCGAAGCTGTGTCGCACGGACGCGCGATTCACGGCTGGGAAGTTGATCGCGTGGCGCGGGAGAGCATTCGCAAGGCCGGCTACGGAAAATATTTCGTGCATCGCACCGGCCATAGCATCGGGCAAGACGTTCATGGCAACGGCGCGAATATGGACGGTCTCGAGACGCGCGACAACCGGGAAATCGTCCCGCGTACGTGCTTTTCCATCGAGCCAGGCATTTATCTTCCGGAATTCGGGATCCGCAGCGAAGTGGACGTGTTCGTAAGCGAAAGCGAAGCACGCGTGACCGGCGCCATTCAGAATGAAATCCTCGCACTGCTCGCCTGAGCGATGACCGGGCAATTTTCCGAAACGGGCCTGAAGACAAAACTCGATGCGGCGCTTCTCTTCCCGATAGCGATCGCCGCCTGGATCGTTCCGGGTTTGGGGCACGCGCTGCTGCGGCGCTGGCCGAAAGCGCTGGCATTTTTTCTGGCCGCCGCCGGACTGGCGGTCGCTGGCTGCGAATTGCGCGGCGAAATTTTTTCATGGCATTCGGGTGGCACTTTCGGCTCGCTCGGATTTATCGCCGATGCAGGCTCGGGAATTTTTTATTTCGCGGCTCGGATTCTCGAAGCCGGGGGACCGGACATTTCGCGGGCCGCCGGCGATTACGGCACCAGGTTTATCGCGGCCGCGGGGATCGTGAATTTGCTGGGAGTTCTGGATGCTTATGGCGTGGCAAGCGGCAGAAGAGACTGAGGATCCGGGAGAGGGATGCACCTGAACCACCTGCTCTCGATGATCCTTTTCGCCGCGCTTGTTTCGCTGGCGCTGGCCTGCGTCGGGCGGAGAACAATCGCCGAACGAGCGAAATACGCGCTGTGGTTGCTGGCGCTATTTATCGTTGTTGGCGTGGGAATTGCCTGGCTGATGTACCCGTTCACGCGGTAGAGAACGCAGTGAGCAAACAAAGGGCGGACCCCGGCCCGCCCGTTGTTTTTCCGCCAGGTGTTAGGTTAAATCCTCGGGCGCAACGGGTATCTTGCGAATGCGCTTGCCGGTGGCCGCGAAGATCGCGTTGCAGACAGCGGGCGCGACGGGCGGCACGGCTGGTTCTCCCATGCCTCGGGGAACCTCCGTGCTCGGCACGATGTAGACTTCGACCTTGGGCATTTCATTCATGCGCAGCATGTCGTAGCTATCGAAGTTCGCTTGCACTACGCGGCCCTTGTCGATGGTGATTTCGTTCTTGAGCGTCTGCGTCAGCCCGAAGACAATGCCGCCAATCGCCTGCTGTTCGACGATGTGCGGATTGACCACCTGCCCGCAATCGAGCGCGCAAACTACGCGGTGAACTTTCACAGTACCGTCTTTGCCAATCGAAACCTCGGCAACTTCAGCCACATACGTGTCAAAGGCTTCCACCACCGCGATGCCTCGGAATACGCCCTTTGGCAGCGGCTTGCCCCATCCCGCCTTTTCGGCGGCGAGGTTCAGGACGCCGAGATGGCGCGGCTGCTTCGAGAGCAGAGCCTTGCGGTATTCGTAAGGATCTTTTTTCGCCGCCGCAGCGAGTTCATCGGCGAAACTTTCTTCGAAGAATCCGTTCTGCGAAGCTCCCACCGAGCGCCAGAATCCCGTAGGAATTCCGGGAGTGGTCATTTTGTAGTCGACGAGAATATTGGGCACGTCGTACGGCATGTCGTCAAGTCCTTCGACGCTGCTTTGGTCCATGCCGTTCTTGACGGAACCCGGGAAGAACCAACTATTGATGGAGTCGCAAGCGACGCGAGCGGTGAAGGCCACCGGGTTGCCATCGGAACCAAGCCCCGCCGCAAGCTTTACGTAGGAAGCGGGCCGGTAATAGTCGTGCTGCATATCGTCTTCGCGCGACCACGTCACCTGGACCGGCGCTTTCATCGCTTTGGAAGTCTCGCAAGCGTCGGTGACGAAGTCGGACCAGCCGCGACGGCCGAATCCGCCGCCCAGATACGTGGTGTGAACGAAGGATTGCTCCGGCTTCACGCCGGCAATTTTAGCTGCGATTCCCTGCGCTGGCGTTTGAAATTGCGTTGGCGCCCAGATATCGACGCGATCTTCCCGAACATCTGCCGTACAGTTCATCGGCTCCATCGTGCAATGGGCCGCGAAAGGCGCCTGGTAGACAGCTTCCACCTTTTGCGCTGCGCTGGACATCGCTGAATCGGCGTCGCCCACTTTCTTGGCCACAACGCCGGGAGTTTCCGTCGCCGCAGCGTACATTTTCCAGATGCTGTCGCTGGACATCGCCGCGGTGGGACCCTCATCCCATTTGACCTCTACAGCATTGCGGGCTTGCAGGGCGTTCCAGGTGTTATCGGCGACGACCGCGATGCCGGTTGAAATTTGGATCACGTCCTTTACGCCAGGCATGGTCTTGGCTTTCGTCGCATCGAAGCTGGCAACTTTGCCGCCGAACACGGGGCAGCGCAGGACGGCGGCGTGGAGCATGCCCGGACGGCGCGCATCGATTCCAAATCCTGCTTTGCCGTTTACCTTGTCCGCCGTGTCGAGGCGCTTGATTGGCTTTCCGATTACCTTGAATTGGCTGGGGTCTTTTAGCTTTACATCTGTTGGCGGCGGAATCTTCGCTGCCGCTTCGGCAAGGCTTCCGTAGGTCAGCCGGCGACTGGAGGCGGTGTGAACTACGTCGCCATTTTCCGCGTGGCATTCCGACGCGTCCACGCCCCACTTCTGCGCAGCAGCCGCGATCAGCATTTCGCGCGCAGTGGCGCCGGCTTGCCGCATGGGCACCCAGCCGGAATGAATGGTTTGGCTGCCACCGGTTCCTTGCATGTGGAATGCGGGATCAAAATAAACGGTGGCGGCCGGCGCAAATTCGAAATGAATCTTCTTCCAGTCGCATTCGAGCTCTTCAGCCGCCAGCATCGACAGCGATGTGATCACGCCCTGGCCCATCTCGGACTTGCCGATGAGAATCGTGACCACGTTTTCAGGGCTGATGTGGACGAATGCATTGAGAACTGCCGGCGTCGCTTCGGCCGCCAGCACTTCGCGTTTGCCGGGAAGATAAAAACCGACGATCAGGCCGGTGGCTCCAGCGAGGCTGGTCTTCAGGAAATTGCGGCGATCGAGTGCAGTGGTGATGGCGCTCATTCCGCACCTCCTGTCATCACCGGTTCAGACGGTTCAGGTTCAAGCACAGCAGCCCCGCCCGCTTGGGCCGGAGCGCCCGCGAGCCGAGCCGCGCGATGAATGGCTTCTCGAATTTGTTGGTACGTACCGCAGCGGCAGATGTTGCCGCTCATGGAGTCGTCAATTTGCGCATTGGTGGGATTCGGAGTTTTCGCAAGGAGCGAAGCAGCCTGCATGATCTGTCCGGACTGGCAGTAGCCGCACTGCGGAACGTCGAATTCCATCCACGCGCGCTGCACGGGATGGCTGCGATCAGGAGAAAGTCCCTCGATGGTCGTCACTTGCTTGCCAGCGACGCTGGAAATCGGAGTGATGCAGGAACGCGTCGCGTCGCCATTGATGTGGACGGTGCAGGCGCCGCAGAGCGCCCTCCCGCAGCCAAACTTGGTGCCCGTCATATTAAGCGTGTCGCGCAAAACCCAAAGCAGCGGCATGGCCGGAACCACATCCACCGTTTTCGGCTTGCCGTTCAAAGTGAAATGAATTGCCACGAGAACCCTCCCTCAGACTTCCATGTCTGTGATTCCAATTGACGCGTGCATTCTAACTCTTTCCGGCTTCGGAAACCACGCCAAGTGCTCTCTGGCGATGAGCTTCGCGAGCGGAGAGTGCGGCGCTCGCGCGAGAAAAGCGCGTCCCGGTTTTGTGACGGGTAGAGTGTAGCGCGATCGTTTGTTTTCAACAGATTGCGGCCGATTCTACTCGGCAGCACTGTCGAGCAGATTTCGGCGGTGGACCGGGCCGAATTTTGCGCGATTCGGGCGCGGAGGTCCGAGACTCGGCGAGGACGCCGCCTGAGATCGGAGGCGTTTCGCCGGCGCATCGTGTCGACTGCTGTTGCTCTGCTCTCTCGCATCCTTCGGGCCTCCTTTCTCAGACTTTTTCTGGCGACTCCGGAAACGCCAATCTGGCGAGCTGAAAGGCGCCATTCAGGAGAATGGCGTTCCCAGGGTCCGCACGTACTTCCAACTCTAGGCTGACAGCCGGCCGGAGGCGATGCAAGCGGTTATTGGTGTAAAGAAATTAGGCGAGTGGTTCGAGAGGTGTTGTTTTTGTGGCGCTCCGACTTTGCGTTGCAGGCACAGGAATCATTCTTTGCTGCTGCGCGCTTCTGCTTCTGCCAGCCAGCCTCTTCTTAATTTCTCCGATGGGATGCTTGACATGTAGGGCTTGATGTCGAGGACAGGCGTGCCGTCGAGCATGTCGACGCCTCGAACGTGCAACATCCGCCCGTCACGGCGAAGGAGTTCGACGACGGTGAGGCCAATCGGGTTGGGACGTTGCGGGGAGCGTGTGGCGAAGACTCCGTGCGGCCGGTTATCGAAAGGCGGCGTGCCAACCAATTCGACTCCCTGGGAGCGGTCGAACACCCAGATGACGAAGAGGTGCGAGAAGCCTTCGATATCGGCCAGGCCGCGCTCAAATTCCGGCTGGATTTCCAGAACGCCCTCGGCCTCATGCTTCGTGCCCAAGCCTTTGGGAATCTGCTTGGTGCCCGTGTAAGGGCTTCTCACAAATCCAATCGGCTGTGGCGTGAACATTTAGCGACCTCCTACCCCGGGGATTTCGTAGCCAAGCGCACGAGCGCAGTCTATTTTGGGCTAGTGGGTTCCAGCGCCGCGATCACGTCCGCTGTGCTGACGATTTGCGCGAACTCGCCGTTGAGATTTGACATCGTCATGGCATGAATCTCTTCAGCCGGATGCTTATCACCGTCAGGCCCAACTCGGTCGTATGTCCAGGTAGCGTCGCGCACGAGGCGCGTATCAAAACCGAGGTTGCCAGCCATCCGGGCGGTCGTCTCGACACAGTGATTCGTTGTTGCTCCGACGAGCACTACGGTTCGGACACCGGCCGAATGGAGGCGTCTTTCCAGATCGGTGCCTATGAAGGAACTGTTGACCCGCTTGGTGATGACCGGCTCACCCTCCCGCTCGCGAGCCTCGTCCTTGACTAAATAGCCGGGGCTTCCAGGCAAAAAGGAGGAGTCGGGATGAGTACCTTGGTGCCGGACATGGAATATCGGGGCGCTGGCCGCTCTGAATGCTGCAAGCAGGTCCGCGATACGCCGAATGGCGTCTGGATTGTTACGCCGCTGGCCTGCCGCCTCCCATTCGTCGAAGGCACGCTGCACGTCAATCACGATCAATGCCGGACCCGGAGGTGGAAATTCATTCATGCAAGAATCATAACAAAAGGACAGGGCGAGACAGCCAACGAGCACAATATCCACCGGGAAACGGAGGGCGACATTCAAACTGAGACACCACGCGCGGGCGCGTTTGTTTGACAGGTTTTTCGCGCGGATGCTACAGTCGATTGCACCGCCGAGGTAGCTCAGTTGGTAGAGCAGCCGATTCGTAATCGGCAGGTCCCCGGTTCAAGTCCGGGCCTCGGCTCCATCCATTCCGGTTTTGCTTCGACGGGACGTGGCCACATTAAGGCTTGACTCCGGTTGGCCAAGATCACAGGTACCGAGCTATTTTCTTTCGTCGGGGTTACCGAGCAAAAAATTGCAAGCGTGAACGCGTCCATTCAACTGCTACTCTCGATCATAGATGTACATCTGTGAAGAACCGTCCACCGTAACCGTCAACGTCTTCCCGTCCCTTGAGACGATCTTTTCCCCGTGTGAAGTGACCTTGCCGTCCACCTTATCCGTCCAATCGGTGGTGTGCTCGTCGACCACTGTCTCAGCGTAAGTACGCGGTGTTTGCTTGCCGGCTGCAATCATGTCGGCTACCAGAACATCGGTGTACTCTGGGTAGTCTTTACCATCGCTCTTGGCCGTGAACTGCAAATAATGATAGCTGCCTCGGAGATCGGTGGTAATCAACAGACCCACAAGGAATCCATCCGGACGCAGGCTGTACTGCCTTATCTCGACGTGATTGGCGGGGACGCGCAAATTGGATTTGTCTGGATTCAGCCTCCAGGTGCCTACAATGGGAGGCAAAGACTTGTTCGCGGGCGTTCGCGCCTGCAGCGTGCAGGCCATGACGTGAAACAGGGCAAAAACGGCAACACAACAAGCAGTGAAGAATCTCAGACGTTTCACGGCGTATCTCCAATTTGTTTCGGCTCCATATTCGCAATCAATTAAATCCTGCTAGGCTCTTATTCCTGACGAGCGTTTTCCTGTTGCTGGCGATAACATCGCGTAACACGGGAAATCGGCAATTCAACTGCCACCTGAATGTAGTCAGCGGCGCGGGAGGATGCAATGAGCGACACGCGAGGAGCAAGTTCGGGCCCCATCGTTCTCTTGGGACGCATTCTGTTTTCGATTGTTTTCCTGCTCTCCAGCATCGACCATTTTGATGGTCACGATTTGTCCTATGCGATTGCTGCACACGTGCCTGCGGCGAAAATCGCCGTCCCCATCGCGGGCCTGATGATTCTGGCAGGCGGCCTCTCAATCCTTTTCGGCTACAAGGCGAAGCTCGGCGCGCTGCTCATCATCATCTTTCTCATCCCGGTGACTCCCATGATGCACAATTTCTGGGCTGTAACCGACCCAAGGATGCATGAGGTACATGAGGTGAATTTCCTGAAAAATCTTGCAATGCTGGGCGCCGCCCTTCTGATCACGCAATTCGGCGCCGGACCCTGGAGCTTCGACGCGCGGAAGGCTTCATCGGAGAGCTACCCGGCGCGAAATTAGCTATCCTGGAAACTGTTTATTGCTCATAGCACCCGTACACTATCGCGGTAAACGTTCGCCCAGACGAGCAAATCAAGATGGCTTTTGAGGTAAGGAGGTGTGCCAATGTTTCAAGTTGAAAGGTTTCGCATGACGCTCAAGGTGCCGGGGAAGAACTCCATGGCTATCGACTTGAATCTGCACCCCGGGGCGTTTCTGGCGGTTATCGTTCAAGGGACCGGGGACCGCGCAGCCAGGGCATGCGTCCCCCTGGGCGGCGCTATTGCCAGGACCGCCATAGAGAGAACCCCGTTTGAATATGAATCGGACGGCCAGAGACTCACGCTATCCAATTCAGCTGACGAGGAACACGCCTTCCAGATTACCATCCTTGCATGACGATCGCGTGAATGGCTATCTCGATATCTGCGATCGAAGAGTACGGAACAAAGAAAGGGCCGGACTCGCGCTCGCCCCTTCTATTGGAGGTCTGCGCGTGTCCGGCCCGAGGTGTTCGACAGTGCTACGCAAATTCCCTGTGGGCGGCTTTACTCGCCACTCACCTGCACCGGCACTGTTTCGATCGTTTGTGGCTGCTGAGCGACGAGCGTCTGCAGGCCCTTCGGCATTTGAAAATAGTAGGTGCCGATGTTGGGCAGTCGCAACGCCCGAACCGTGACCTTTCCATCGTGACGAATGCAAAGCAGTGCGGCGTTCTGGCGCTGCCCGTGGTAGAACTCAAGTTCTTGCGGAACCATGACCCCGACGCTTTCCGTTCCTCGGTAGATGTGGATCAGTCCGTACGAACCGTCGGCGCGATCGACCGAAAACGTATAGTCGCCCGTCGAAAGGGTCATTTTCCCTGCTTGCGCGTCGAACGGCAGCTTGAAACGTCCTTCGGCAGACGGTCCTGCTTGCAAGCCCGACGCGATCGCTCCGATTGCAATCACAGCAACCAGTGCGGCCCACAAAATACTCTTCCTTGAACCTTTCATTTCTATCCCCCTGTTTATTGATCTGCACGTCAGATACACGCCGTTACATCGCAAGGCCGATGCCAGTTAGGCTGCGGTGGTTACTTCTGGAACACATGCCGGGATGCCTCTCAGTTTCAATTGCATACAGCGCTTCGAGCGTCACGTGCGCGACGGCGGTTCCTTGAGGTATCTCGGATTGGACAAATTTTGACGCTGCGACTGACATACTGGGGCGAAGTGCTTGCAGTAGGTGTAGCGCGAGCCGTCCAGACAGACCGCCGTGCCGCTCTCCTTGTTCGATGTGAAGGTCAGCGCCGGGATCTCGCCGCGCCGAACTTTACTGTGCCTCTTTGGAGCAGATCCTCCCGCGGGCGAATGATACGTTGCAACACACGACATCCGCTTTAGAGTTCTTCAAACGACCCATCGAGAAATAGCCGGTACGGACGATATCTACTAAGTGACAGCAATTAGGAATCTTCCGGGAACCCCGGTAATTCGCAGTGGCGGAAAAAAGACGCGGAAAACGGCACTCGGCGCCCAAGTTTTTCTTGAGTCCGCAGTTGCGGCTGGAAAGATTATCGAGTTTCCGAGAAAGTCGGTAATTTTCGCGCAGGGAGTCCCCGCCAAAACAGTAATGTACATTCAACAGGGAGCCGTAAAACTATCCGTGGTCAATGAAGTTGGCAAAGAAGCTGTCATGGCAATGCTGGGCCCCGGCGACTTCTTCGGCGAAGGCTGCCTCGCAGGACAGCCGATTCGAATCGGCACAGCTTCCGCCATTGCGCTGGCTACTGTGCTCGTGATCGAAAAAGACGAAATGATTCGCCTTCTCCATGCCAAGCGCGAATTCTCCGATCGCTTTATTTCCTACCTGCTTGCCAGAAATATCCGAATCGAAGCGGACTTGGTCG
The DNA here is from genome assembly GCA_963823145.1 of uncultured Acidobacteriota bacterium. Classification (GTDB taxonomy): domain Bacteria; phylum Acidobacteriota; class Terriglobia; order Acidiferrales; family UBA7541; genus Palsa-295. The sequence goes on along the minus strand of CAWGJZ010000003.1, from coordinate 73,902 downwards.
ATCAACTTTCTAATTCCACCGAGAAGCGGCTGGCCCGAGCCCTTCTCCTCCTCGGCTGGTGCGAGAGAGAAGACCCTACTCACCGAGTTCTTCCCAAGGTATCGCAAGAGACCTTGGCGGAAACGATCGGGACCACGCGCTCCAGGGTCAATCTCTTCATGAATAAATTCAAAAAAATGGGCTGCATCCAGTATAAGGGCCGCCTTCAAATTAACAGCTCCCTTCTAAGCGCCGTTCTGCATGAATAAGCGAGCTACGGCCCCCTTCGGCGTGTCATTAAATGTATCTAGATCGGCGCAAACAGCGCTCCACACTCGCTACATTCACTGTGAATAAAGGGACCGTGTATTGGTGCCGTTTAGGCACGCGGGCCTGTGCCTACGGGACTTAGCGCCTCTCGCTTGTCCCCGGTTTATTTCAAACTAGACATATTTATTGTTCCAAGCGTCCAGATATCGATTTTTCCCGAATCCGCGGGCAAAATCGGAGGCCAACGGCGATGCGGCTGCGGACGTCAAAGCGTGCCCCGCGTACTTTTTCGATCAACTGGGCGGAAGCGGAGCGCTCACGCTCGCGCTTCTTCTTTACGCGCCGCGCGAATTGCGTGCGAATACGGACTTGCACCGATTCGTACGTACCTGCTTGCCAGAATGGAGATCCAGGCCAAAATACCGGCAGCGCCGCCTGCCATCAGTATCTGACTCGGCTTCCATCCTATAGAGAGCAGCATCCCCGCGACGAGTGGGCCCGCAATCGAGCCTACGCGGCCAACTCCCAGCGCCCAGCCGACGCCGGTAGACCGAATCGACGTGGGATAGAAACTAGCGGCCAGCGCATTGAGCCCGCTTTGTGCCCCGGTGATCAGGAATCCGAGCGCAAACGCGACCACAGACACCATCGACAGCGAGCCGGTAATCAGCGCCAGGGCGCCCATGAACAGCCCCGACAAGCCAAATTCGAAAAGCAGCGTCATGTACGAGCCGCAGCCGGTCATCAGCGGACCTTCCGCGAGGCACCCCACGATTCCGCCAAAGCTTAGAAACGTGGTCGCCGTCACTCCGGCGGAAATCGATAAGCCGGCCTCGGTGAGCAGCGCCGGCAGCCAACTCCGCAGCAAATAAAGCAGCAGCAAATTCATGAAGTTCGGTATCCAAAGCAGAATCGTCGCGATGGCGCGCCCTTCCGTAAACAGATACTTTACGGGGACGCCTTCGCGGCGCTTATCCTGCAGCAAGAAAGTGAAATTTACCTGGGACGTATCGATTTCCGGCGCGATCTTTCGCAGGATCTTCCCGGCGCGCTGCGAATCCTTGCCGCGCAGCGCCAGGAACTGGATGGACTCCGGCAAAATAACTACCAGCAGAAGCGAAATCGCCAGCGGCACAACTCCGCCGACCAGAAAGATCGAGCGCCATCCGTACCGCGGCAGCATCACGCCGCTCACCAAACCGCAAATCACGCTTCCGAGCGGCATTCCGACGAACAGCAGCGTCACCAAGAGCGCCAGCATCCGCTTGGGAATGTACTCCGAGGCAAGGGCAACGACGTTCGGCATTGCCGCGCCCAGTCCAAGCCCGGTGAGGAATCTCAGAATGAGCAGAGCGTCGAACGATGAAGCATAAGCCGTAAGCAACGAGAATACGCCGAAGCTAAACGCGGATACGATCACCACCCATTTGCGTCCCCAACGATCGGCTATCGGTCCGGTGGCCATCGCGGCTACCATCAAGCCGATCAGGCTCGAGGAAAGAATGGGTCCGAAAGTGTGAACTGGTATGCCAGTGGTCTTGGCAATCGAAGGAGTGAGAAACCCAATCACCTGCGCGTCGAATCCATCGAGAACAAGCACGAATCCGCACAACACCACTGTCCAAATCTGAAAGCCGCCCATGCCTCGGCGGTCGATGATTTCGCTGACGGTCAGTGCTTGCGATCCATTCGCCACACAAGCCTCCAAGCCTACAAGCGATAGCAGGCTATCTGCCGCGCCCGGCCAGAGTGTACACCGCGATCCGCTCTCGCGCATTTAATCAGTTCGGCGATGGCCGTTAGGGCGCTACGAAAACTTTTTCAGCACGTTGCGGGCTCAAGTTTCCAGCGCGAAGAGGGAGTATTTGGCGCGAAGGCTAGGATTCGTCTCCGCGCCAAACTCCCTGGGTGGTGGGGTAATACATTCTCTGCATCGGCTGGGCTGGGCCCGACCGAGGCAATTTGTTTCAGCCGCGGCGACCTCGCCGCGGCTTCTGCATCTAGAACAGGAAATGCACGCCGAACTGAATCAACCGCGGGTTCACGCTTACGTGGCTGATCGTGTTGTTGACTGGATTTCCAGTATCTATGACTCCGATACTTCCAAAAGCCCCTGAGCCTGGGTCCGAGAACTGCGAATGGTTGAACGCGTTGTAGAAATCCGTGCGGAACTGCATCCTGAGTTTCTCCGTGATCTGCGTGTTCTTCAGGATGGAGATGTCCCAGTTGAACTGCCCCGGTCCGATCCCGATGCCGCTGCGTGCGTCCCCGAAGCCGGTAGCGCCGGGGCCCCCGAACGGAACCACGGCGGGAGTGCAGAACGCTGCCATGTTGTAGTACGCTCCCAAGTTTTGCTTGATGCTACCCGGGTTCCTGAGGTCGTGTCGGTTGAATCCAGAGCAGTAATCAGGCGTAGCGAGTCCGGTCAGGTAACTCGTCGTGCTGGTCCCATATGCCGTGCCGGCTAACTGCGAATAGAAGGTCAGATAATCGCCCGTTTGCGCGATCGTGACCCCAGACACGTTCCATCCGCCGACCGCTTTACCTGCGAATCCCGACATACCCTTGCCGAACGGCAGATCGTAGCTGTAGTTCACCGCAAGGCGCTGTGCTCGATTGAAGGAGACTGGCCCGTACTGGCACATCATGCAATTCGCGTTGTTAATGTTCGCCGAGTTGCCGAAGACAACGTCGGAGAGGTCTTTGCTCCAGGTGTACGCTGCTTGCATCGAAAGCCCGCGAGAGAACTGATGGCGCACGGTCACCTGCAGGCTGTTGTAGAGGGAGTATCCGTTCGCATCTGACGCGTTAAGGCCGGCAGCCTCGTAGCCCAGATACGGAACTCGAAACTGAACGTTGCCGGTGGTGTTGCAAACGGTGCCCTGGCAAAGCCCATACGGATCGTTAGTCGGGGAGAGCAGTGCCGCCGTATTGCGATTGTGGTTGTAATTGTTCAGATTGATGCCGCTGGAACCGACGTACCCGAGGTCCAATACCCAGGCGGGTGCAAACTGATACTGGATGCCGAGGCTGTATTCGCGAACCAAGGGAATGTGAACGCCGTTTGTGTACGAGATAGGAGTGCTCAGTCCGGAGTTCACAGGAAACGGCGAGTTGGCCGTGGACGGATCCGCAAAGCGCGGCGCGAAGCCAATCACGGGATTAGACGCCAGAGGAACTAGGTTCAGGGCAGGATAGGGCTGAGCCAAAGTGGCTGCTGCCCAGCGTGCGCCGCCGATGTTGTAATCATAGGTCTGTGCGTATGGCGCGCCCTGTTCAAAGGCGTGCACGACGCTATCCAAGCCGATCCGATTATAGAAAATGCCGAATCCGCCGCGGACAACGAGCTTCCCGCCGCTGATCGGCTGCCATGCGAAGCCGATGCGTGGTGCGAAATCACTGTAAGGTGCGTGCCCTTCGACCGAGTTCTTCGTTCGCGAGATGCCGACGCCAGATGGCGGCGGCCCGAAGAAATGCCCGAAGTTGCTGGCGACGACATACTGCTGAACGGCTATGGGGTTGGTTAGCGCGCTTGCCAGGGAGGTTGGTACCGCGCCATTTGGGGCCATGCGGTCCAGCCAGACTTGAGTCAAGCGTCCCAACCTATCGCTCAGCAGACCGTCGTACTCCCAGCGCACCCCGACGTTCAGGGTGAGTCTCGAACTTACTTTCCAGTCATCCAGAACATAGGCGGACCGGTTGCTCACATCATAGAAGTGCGTGATGCCCTGTTCGCCGGGGATGCTCTCCACGCAGAACAAGCAGCCGACATTCCAAAATGGACCGGCATTTCCTCCTGTGCTAAGCCCGCCAGTGCCGAGGGTTAATAGGAGCCCTTGTTGGAGCCCAGAATCCAAGAGAGGCCAATTCGTCCATTCGTTTTCAAAGCCCGCACGGATGCTGTGTTTGCCGTGCTGCCAGGAAATCTGGTCGGCAAGCTGAAGCTGGTTCGTTGGACCGAAGTTGGGTAGCAGGCCTCCAAAGAGGCTGAAGCCATCGAGAATATCGATAACAGTGGGCGGTTCTTGAAAACCGCCGGTGCCTGGCACGATCCCGAGCGCTGAGTTCGTTCCGCCTGGCGGCATTAGGGAAGTCGAGTTATCCGTGTTTCGCTGGAATGACGCTCGAGCTTCGTTCACGAAATTGTTCGTCACGAGCGAGGTCAGCTTCAGAACGGCGTCCTGATTGCCGAATACGATGTGCTCGGGCGAGCCCGGCAAATTGCCGCCGTTCTGGCCGAGAAACGGAGTCTGCGGGTTAAGCGTATAAAAATACCGAGTGGAAAGTGTTTGCTTGCTATTGATTATCCAGTCGCCATTGGCGACGTATTGATTTTCACGATAGAGTGCTGGAACGCTGAAATCGCAGCTGACGGACGGACCAGCCGGCGTGGCGCACTGCTGCGGGTCGGATGCCGGAGCTGGGATGTAGAAGTTGTTCGGTACTCCGGCCCCACTTCCCGTTTGCAGTTGGAATATCCTCAGCCCCACGATGTTAGTAATTCCGAAAGCGGATGCAAATGCCTGCGCTGTGGGATCACAAACACTGGCAATCGAGCGGGTGTCAGGCTGGATGGCCGCACCGCAAGTGCCGCGTGACCCGAGTGCCGCGTACGGGTTCAGCGAAGTGGGCAAGAGCGCACCACTCGTGGTGCCCGCAGGTGCAACGCCGTTCTTGGCTCGCGTCCCGCGATAGCTGAAGAAGAAGAAGAGTTTGTCTTTCTTGATGGGTCCGCCAACCGTACCGCCAAACTGGTTCTGATTGAGGATCTGGTGTGGCCGATTGGGAGTCTTGTCGTAGAAATAGTCGCTCGCATTCAGCTGCGAGTTACGGAAGAACTCGAAGGCTGAACCGTGCCAGTCGTTGCTCCCCGACTTGGTGCTGACGTTCACATTCGCGCCTGGGTTGCGGCCGTAGCTCGCGTCGTAGGTCGAGGTCTGAATCTTGAATTCCGCGATGGCGTCCGGGCTGGGGATTGGAATTCCAGTATAGATTGTGCCGTCGTTCGAACTGCCCGAATTCGCAATGTTATTCACCGCGACGCCGTCCATCTGGTAGTTGTTAGAGCCGGGATCGACGCCGTTAGCGCTGATGTCCTGCGTGCCCTTGCCGAGTGACGTCGCGTTGTCCACGCTCGCCATCGCCCCGGGCGCAAGGCTGAGGACTTCGGTGTAGTTGCCATTGGCCATGGGCAAAGCGCTAATGGTGCTTCCGGTCACCGTAGTTCCGAGGGTGGAACTCTGTGTCTGCAGGGTCTCGACAGTGCTTTCGACCGTGACGGTCTGGGTCACAGCGCCCACTTCGAGTGACTGATTTACGGCGGCCGTCTCGGTCACGTTTACCGTGACAGAGTCTACTTCGGACGTTTTGAATCCCGGAGCAGTGAACTTCAATCGATAGTTACCCGGCGGAAGGAGGGAGAATTTGTAATCGCCGGCCGGGCCTGTGGTGGCGGTGCGCGCTTGGTTGGTGTCGCGACTCGTGGCCGTCACGGTTGCGCCAGCAATCGCACCGCCCGACGCATCAGTTACGATACCGGTAATTGCGCCATTTCCGGACGATTGCGCCTGCGCAAGAGGCACGCAAAGCAGCAGCGCCAACACGCATACCAAAACCGAAAACACACCCCTACGCCCCGAAAAACGTGCCCTCATTGGCTTCCCCCTTGATTGATCGTCGGTCACTAGGATCGTTTTCAAACCCTATAGCCCACGCGGAACCCTTGAACCAGTGGCATACCTGTCGAGCATATCGCCTAATCGATGGAATGCTTATCAGTTCTCGCCGATGAAGCCCACCCGTCCCTGGGGCCCGCAAATTGCGACTCGCTGACGAATGGCACACTAATATCAGGATTGCGACAATTGTCCATTTCTTATTTTGATTGCTTCTGTTACCGATTCGGAATATAAGGTAGGCAAGTTTTAGGGGAGGGGTGGTCGGGGGCCCTATGGAACTTCGTCAGCTTAAGTACTTTATCGCAGTTGCGGAACGGCTCAGCTTTTCAAAGGCGGCGCAACACTTGCACATCACAGTGCCGCCAGTGAGCCGCCAGATTCGCCAACTAGAAGAAGAATTTGGCATTGAGCTGTTTATCCGCGACCGCCGCAACGTTGCGCTGACCGATGCCGGTAGGACGCTTTTGCGCGAGGCAAAGGTCCTCGTAGGGCAAAGCGCGCACCTGACGGATTGCGTTCGCCAAGCCAAGTGCGGCGAGGTCGGGCAAGTGAAAATCGGAATCGGCCTGGGACTCGGCGAACCAATCAGCCGGGTTCTAGTGGAGCACTCGAAGGAGTTTCCCTCTGTCGACTTGCAATGCCGCGATATGTTTTCGAGCTGGCAAAACAAAGCTCTGCTCGATGGAGACATTGACGTCGGTTTTATGCGGCCCCTCGTCGATTCCGCCCACCTGATGACCGAAGTCCTGTTTCAGGAAGGCTTCGTGGTTCATCTAAACCGGACGAATCCGTTAGCCAAGCGCAGAACACTCCGGATTAAGGACCTCGCTGGTGAAACGCTGCTACTTCCCGAACGAGGCGCTTCCACGGCGCTCTACGACAGGACGATCGAGATGTACGCCGAGGCGGGTATTGTTCCCAAGATCGTTCATGTAGCGATGGAGCCTGTGCCTCACGGCGATACTCAGATCGTTCTGATAAGTTGCCACAAAGGAATTTTCATCATGCCGGACGAAGCTGTGAACCGTCCGGCGAAGGGTGGCGAGATTGTCGCCGTGCCGCTTGACGAGCCGAATGCCAAAATTGACGTGCTAATGGCTTGGCGAAAAGCGGAGAAGTCTTCCGCAGTGCTTACCTTCTTGGATACGTGCAGACGAATCTTCCGAGATTCCGCGAGGTGCTATCCTTCCGTTCGCGGGAGGGTTCCTATTTTGAGCTTGGATTCGCCCGCCGAGCGGTAACTGCTAGACGTCCGCTCGGCGGATAGATCTGGCTGGGCGCGCAACGCACATCGCGGGGCACACCCTTGCGGCGATTTCAGTTATTGTTTGTCGAAAACGCTGGTCGTATCGAAGTTGCCCATACTGGACTCGATGTGAGCTACTTCAGTGAGTGTTTTTCCATCCGCGCTCGGAGTGTACGTATCCTTGATGGTTACGTCGTTACCTTGAAAACTCGTCTTCGAGTTGGCCACCAGCGCGCCGCCCTCCCAATGAGCTGTGCTGGTCACCTGCCCGCCTCCCATTCCAGTTGAGGTGGTGGGTGTGCCGTCGCTGCTCAGAGTGGTCGTGATATTCATATCGCCCATGAAACCGCCTTTTTGGTCCTCGACGATTTTCACCGAAGGCTCATTGTCTTCGATTGTGTCGATTTGGCTGGTTGGAGCTTGCCCCTGCCCGAAGTCGCTTTTCGCCGCGTTTAGCTTCCAGACACCGCTAAGGCTGGGGTGGGAACCCGAGGTTGAAGCCGTCATGCCCGCGCCTGGCGTGTTGTTTGAAGGAGCGGCCATACCCGCTGACGATTCCGCAGAGTCGTAAACCAGCTTGCGGTCTCCGTTCATCGTCGCTGAAGTAATGTGCGAGTCCATCGTCATCGTCTTGCGGTCGTCGGAAGCGGCGAACGTCAGACGATCAGTGAGGTCCGATCCCTGCAGGTTCGCTGTTTCCGTGACAACCAGCGACGGACCTTGCCACGCGCACATGATTTTCGAAAGAGTGATGCGGCCGATGTGCGCGTTCGGATCGTCCGGTGAAAGCGTTTTTTCTTGGCCGTCGATCGTGCAGGCGCGCGTGTAGGTCTGGCTTCCCTGCTGGGTGGCGCTGGTCACTTGCTGCTTGAAATTCGAGCCGTCTACGTTGATCACGTCCGTTTCGCTCGCAGGCGGCGGAAACTGGCCGAAGCTGCTCTTGGCGTTGTCGAGTTTCCAGGTGCCGTTCAGGTTGGTAGTCTGCGCAAAACTTGGCAGCGCAAACAGCGCCGCGGCACACAAAGTAAGAAAAATCTTTCGGTGCATGGATACCTCCTCCTCGCTTATACGTGGGTCCCGGCCCGATTGTTACATTGAAGTGGCGGGATTATACACCAGCGGTGGGTTTATGAGCCGAGGTGCTGCCGAAGGATTCCAACCATGCGGCGCAGCGGCTCGGCGGCGCCCCAGAGCAACTGATCGCCTACCGTGAAAGCGCCCAGGTATTCCGGTCCCATATTCAACTTGTGAAGGCGGCCGATGGGCACGTTGAGTGTGCCGGAGACGGCTGTCGGGGTTAAGCAGCGCAAAGTGGAATCTTTGGTGTTCGGAATCACGCGCACCCAAGGATTTGCGCCCGCGAGCACGCCTTCGATTTCGTCCAACGGGACGTCCTTTGCCAGCTTGATGCACAGGGCCTGGCTATGACAGCGCATGGTGCCGATTCGGACGCAGATGCCGTCAACCGGTACGAGCGGATCGAGTCCGAGGATCTTATTGCTTTCGGCCATACCTTTCCATTCTTCCTTGGTCTGGCCGCCGGGCATCTCCTTATCGATCCAGGGGATGAGGCTGCCGGCCAGAGGGACCCCAAATTCGGCGACGGGGAGCGAATTTGCGCGCTGCGAGCCGATCACCATGCGGTCGATTTCGAGCGCGTTCTCGGATGGCGATTTGCGCGTAGGATCAGTGAGGCATTCCATCTGTTTTACAAGCTCGATCATTTTTGCCGCGCCCGCGCCCGAAGCCGCCTGGTAGGTCATGGAGGTCATCCACTCGACCAAACCAGCCTTGAAAAGGCCGCTCACTGCCATCAGCATCAAGCTGACGGTGCAGTTGCCTCCGGTGAAGGTCCGCAGCCCGCGCGCGAGGCCATCCTGAATTACATCCGCGTTCACAGGATCGAGGATTATTACGGCATCGCCGCTCATGCGAAGCGTCGACGCGGCGTCAATCCAGTATCCCTTCCAACCGCTCTTGCGGAGAGGCGCGTAGACTTCAGTGGTGTACTCGCCGCCCTGGCAACTGATGAGAGCATCGCAGGCCGCAAGGGTCTTCAGGCTTCTCGCGTCCTGCAGGGTCGCGCCGTCGCCAGCTTCGGTCGGAGCTGCGCCGCCGATATTGGACGTCGAGAAGAATACCGGCTCGAGGCCGGAGAAGTCGCCTTCTTCCCGCATCCGCTGCAGGAGAACGCTGCCGACCATTCCTCGCCATCCGATGAATCCCGCGCGCAACATGCTTCCTCCGAAGACCTAATCTATCGCCAGCGATTTCGTGACGAGTAGAACCGGCGGCGTTCCTTTGTTCTTAATGAGATACGGGCGGTTCTACTCGGGGGCAGTGTCGATCAGGCTTGCTACCGCTGTCCGCCAAGACTCAGGCCGTCGCTCCGCGCCCACGCATCGCTCGACGCCGGGGTCGCCGCTACTAGACGAGGATGTCATGGTCCGAGGGGAATTTCAAACGGTTGGTGGTGTAAAGAATGGCGGGTGCCACGAGTTTCTAAAGGCTTGAATTTTCCTTGCAGAATTCCACCAGCCGGGCTTCCGCCCAAAAGCGCTCGGGACCATCCTCCTGCGAAATGAAGGCGCAGTGTCCCCCGTGCCTCGGCGCCACCAACTGCACGTTGGGATTCTCCCGAATCGCGGCGATGCCAAAACTGGAAAATGGCACGAAGGGATCGTCCTGCGCGGTGAGGATGAGCGTTGGCTTCCGAATGGCCGCGATCACGCGCATGGCGCTGGATCGCGCGTAGTAATCGTCCGCGCCCGCGAATCCGCAGAACGACGCGGTAATTTTTTCGTCGAATTCGCGCACGCTGCGGACGCGGCGCAAACTCTTAGCGGTGCCGTCCGTCATATATATATTCGGGAAAAGCGCCGCTTTGTACTGCATCCTGCGCTTCAATCGCCGCACAAAATGCCGGTTGTAGATGAAATTCCGCGGCGCTCCCAGCGCGTCGGCGCAGGATGCCAAATCGAGCGAAGGATTGATGGCCACGATTCCGCGAAGTTGCTCTGGCGCGGAATCCCCGAAATCCCCCGCCATTTTTAGAACGAGGTTCCCACCCATCGAGAATCCAGCCGCGAAGATTTCCGGCAAGCCGTCGCGCTCGATCAATTCCATCACCACGGCGCGAAAATCATCGCTGCGCCCTGAATGATAAAGCGTGGAAGTAAGCCGCTCGGTGCCGCCGCAATTCCTCTGGTTTAGTCGCACGACGTTGAAGCCCGCCGTCCAGCCCTTCTCCGCGCAGCCGAGGATATAGGCCGAGTCGCTCGATCCTTCCAGGCCATGCACGAGCAGCAGAGTGGGATGTTTGCGCGGTTGGGCATGCCAGTGACACTGGCCGCACAATTGGGTTCCTGGCTCGATGTCAAATAGCCTTGGCTGAGCTGGCGGCAGCCGCGGAAAGCGTCTCCACAAAAACGCCGGTACTATGGTCATCAGGTGGCGATTGCGAAGCACCGGGTGAGGAACGAACTCTTTCACTGATTTCATCGTAGGCATTCTCCTTCGAATCTGGCAACTCTGAGGCTCGAAATTTACAGATTTTTTTAGGCACCGTATGTCGTTGACACATTGAGGGTTCCAAATGGTCTTTATGAAATATTGATGTCTTCCTTATGGAGTGCTTATGCCCTTCCTCTAATGTTGTAACCGAGAGTTTCCGGTCTCGTAGGAACCCATGGCCTCAAAGAGTACCGATTCTTCTTCTCTCGCGAATGCCGTTAAGCCAGCCGCTAAGGTCCTGGTGGCCACCACCGCCATGCTGGCCTTCATTTCGTATTGGCGGGCGGCGGCAGTTGTCCTCAACGATTTGGGCTCGTCGGCGTTCTACGCGGGCGCAATAGCGGAACACTTCATCGGCAAGACAGCTCCATGGTTCATCCTCGCCATCATGCTTTTCGCCTTCGCGGTCCAGCAGCTCTACTACGAAAGCTGCGGGATGTTCGTGCGCGGCGGCGTCTATCGCGTGGTGAAAGAAGGAATGGGTTCCACGCTGGCGAAGTTTTCGGTGTCGGCGTTGATGTTCGACTACATCCTCACCGGTCCCATCAGCGGCGTGTCGGCGGGCTTGTACCTGGTTGGCCTTTTGAACGAACTGCTGCGCTTCGCGCATTTCAATCTTGTTCTGCCGGTGAACGCAACTGCCGCCGCGTTTGCCGTGCTGGTCACACTCTACTTCTGGTGGGAGAACATCAAGGGCATTCCCGAATCGAGCGAAAAAGCGCTGCGGATCATGTACGTGACCACTGTGATGGTGATCCTGATGATCGTGTGGTGCAGCTATACGCTGTGGGTGCGGGGTGTCCATCTTCCGCCGTGGCCGCACCTTTCAAACATCACTTACTCGAGTGACGCCCTCGGCTGGCTGCGCCACACGTCGCTGCCGTACACGATTGGCTTGATCGGCATCCTGATCGGGCTGGGCCATTCCGTTTTGGCCATGAGCGGTGAAGAAACCATGGCGCAGGTTTATCGCGAAATCGAGCACCCCAAGCTGCCCAATCTGAAAAAAGCCGGCATGGTGATCTTTCTCTACAGCATGATTTTCACGGCCGGCGTGGCGTTTTTCGCGGTGATGATTATCCCGGATTCGGTGCGCGGCAACTTCTCCGATAACCCGATCAGCGGGCTGGCCATGCACCTCGTGGGGCCATTGTCCGCCCGTGTCGCGTTCCGCATTTTTGTTGTTGTGGTGGGAGTTTTGATGCTGGCGGGAGCGGTGAACACGGCCATCGTGGGCTCCAATGGAGTTTTGAACCGCGTTTCCGAGGACGGCATTCTTCCCAGCTGGTTTCGCCATCCGCACCGCCGTTTCGGGACTTCCCATCGAATCCTGAACCTCGTCGTCGGCTTACAGATCTTCACCATCATCCTGAGCCGGGGAAACATTTTCCTCCTCGGCGAGGCTTACGCGTTCGGCGTGATGTGGAGTTTTGCGATGAAGGGGCTGGCGGTATTGGTGCTGCGTTACAAGCAGCCGGGCGGCCGGGAATTTAAGGTTCCTTTGAACCTGAAAATCGCCAACGTGGAGATTCCTGTCGGGGTGGCTCTGATCACCCTTACGTTGTTCGCCTTGTGCTTCATCAATCTATTCACCAAGCAAGTCGCCACCGTTTCGGGAGTGGCTTTCACACTTATTTTCTTTGCCGTCTTCGAAATCTCGGAAAAGATCGCCAAAAAGGAAAGTAAATCCCACGCCGAGCTCGATAGATTCAATCTCACCCAGGAAGGCGAACTCACCCTGGAAAATGTCGGCGTCCGCCCCGGCAACATTCTTGTGCCGTTGAGCACTTACTATGCGCTGTATCCCCTGGAAGCTGCTTTACGGCGCGCCAAGCGGCGCGAGGCGGAAATCGTGGTTTTGCATGTGCGCATGCTGCGGCGAGCCGCTTCGGGCGAATACGCCCTGGCACCGGACCAGCTTTTCACCAGCATCGAACAATTGCTCTTCACCAAAGTGCTGGCCATCGCGGAAAAGGAAGGCAAGCCGGTGCGGCTGGCCGTCGCGGCCGCGAACGACCTCTGGGAAGGCATCCTGCGCACCGCGTCCAACCTTCAATCGAGTTCAATTGTCTTGGGCAGCTCCTCAAACAGCAGTGTGACGGAGCAGGCGCGCGAAATCGGCCTCGCCTGGGAACGCATGTCCGAACCCAAGCCTCGCGTCTCGCTCGAAGTCTTTTCACCCTCCGGCCGGGAACAGATTTTCTATCTCGGTCCCCACGCCCCGCGATTGACAACCAAAGAAATCGACCTCCTGCACAGAGTATGGCTCGAATTGAGCGAGTACCTTCCCGGCAATGAAATCCACCATCACGATATCGTGCATTTTGCGCTCGACGAAGTGGAGCGCGAAATCTGCAATGGAAAAAAGGAAGAAGTTCTGGAGCGGCTTCAGGAGCATCTGCACGAGATCGAAAATCGCCGCGAGAATTCCTGACGCCGTCGCCTGGAAGCCGAACCGCTCTGTGCCAAGGGAATAAAGAAAGCGGGATTCGTCGCCCCTGGAGCGAATATTCCGTAGCGCGCTTACTGGAGGTGTTTTACCGCTTCGAGAGCGAGGTCGTGGAGACCCGCGCCGCCGTGCGCGACGTATTCGATGATCTGCTTGCGCATGCGGGGTTCCCAGAATTTTTTGAAGTGGTCGGTGACGCCGGCCACGGCCTCATCTTTCGGATAGCTGGCGAAGAAGAGGGCGATCTGGTTCGCCATGTGGACCATGTTTTCGGCTTCCATGGCCTAGTCGCTTGCGGGAGTCTCGTGCGAGATTCGCGTGGTCAATTCCCGCGTCTTCCGGTAGTGCTCCTGCCATTCGGAAATGTGCCGCGCGAGCTGCACTTGCACCGCCGTCACTTTGTATTCCGGACAACTCGTCGCCCAATCGGAAAATTCCGTGGTCACCACATTCGCTCCGGTCATGGCGTGGTGGAACGTGGTATAGACGACACCCGGCTGCATGCGTTCGGAAATGCGCGCGGGCAGAGTGATATCGCCCGAGCGGCTGGCGAGCGAGACGAGGTCGCCGTCCTTGATGCCGCGATCCTCTGCGTCGGATGGGTGAATCTCGAGCACGTCCATATCGTGCCAGACGTTATTATCCGTGCGACGTGTTTGCGCGCCTACGTTGTACTGAGAAAGGATGCGCCCCGTGGTGAGGATCAGCGGGAAGCGGGCGTTGACGCGCTCGTCGGTGGGAATGAACTCGGTGATCATGAAGCGGCCCTTCCCGCGTACCATGCCGCCAATATGCATGATGGGCGTGCCCATGGGAGCCTTCTCGTTGCAGGGCCACTGGACACTGCCAACGCGATCGAGCATCTCGAAGCTGACGCCGGCAAAGGTAGGCGTGAGGCGCGCGATCTCATCCATAATTTCGGACGGATGGTTGTAATGCATCGGATAGCCAAGGGCGTTGGATAGGGCGACAGTGACTTCCCAATCGGCCTTTCCGGCCATGGGGGGAACGGCCTTTCGCACCATGCCGATGCGGCGTTCCGCATTGATGAACGTGCCGTCTTTTTCGAGGAAAGACGATCCCGGCAGAAACACATGGGCGTAACTGGCGGTTTCGTTCAGGAACAAATCCTGGACGACGACGCACTCCATCGCCGCCAGACCGGCGGACATGTGCTGCGTGTTGGGGTCCGATTGAACGATGTCTTCGCCCTGAATATAGAGGCCTTTGAAGGTGCCGTCCAATGCCGCATCGATCATGTTCGAAATGCGAAGACCGGGCTCGGACTGGAGAGGAACTTTCCATGCGGCCTCGAACGACTCTCGGACTGCGGTCTCGGACACGTGCCGGTATCCCGTGAACTCGTGAGGAAATGAACCCATGTCGCAGGAGCCCTGCACGTTGTTCTGTCCGCGCAGAGGATTAATGCCCACGCCGTCCTTGCCGATGTTACCGGTGGCCATCGCGAGATTGACCATGCCCATCACCATCGTGGACCCCTGGCTGTGCTCGGTGACGCCGAGGCCGTAATAGATAGCTCCGTTGCCGCCGGTGGCGTAGAGGCGCGCCGCCGCGCGAACGTCCGCGGCAGGCACTCCGGTGGCTGGCTCCATGGCTTCGGGCGAATTGCGCTTTTCCGCAACGAAGTTGCGCCACTGCTCGAAAGCAGCCAGATCGCAACGCTCTTTCACGTAGGGCTCATCCACAAGGCCTTCGGTGACCACCACGTGGGCCAAAGCGTTAATCATGGCGACGTTGGTGCCCGGCAGCAGCGGCAGATGATAGTCGGCCTTGACGTGTGCCGACTTCACGAGGTCAATGCGCCGTGGATCGATAACGATGAGCTTGGCGCCCTGGCGCAGCCGCCGCTTCATTTGTGACGCGAACACCGGGTGTGCGTCGGTGGGATTCGCGCCAATGACCATGATGACGTCGGCATGTTCCACGGAATCGAAGTTCTGCGTGCCGGCGGAAGTTCCGAGAGTTGTCTTCATGCCGTAGCCGGTCGGAGAATGGCAGACGCGAGCGCAGGTATCGGTATTGTTGTTGCCGAAGGCCGCGCGGACCATCTTTTGAACGAGGTAAGTTTCTTCGTCCGTGCAGCGCGAAGAGGTGATGCCGCCGATCGAATCGCGTCCGTACTTGGCCTGGATGCGCTTGAATTCGCTGGCCGCATGGTTGATCGCTTGGTCCCAGGTGACTTCGCGCCACGGGTCGGTGAATTTGGCGCGGATCATCGGCTTCAGAATGCGATCTTTGTGCGTGGCGTAGCCCCACGCAAAGCGGCCTTTCACGCAAGAGTGGCCGTGATTCGCCTTGCCCTCTTTGTAGGGCATCATGCGGACAACTTCGTTGCCTTTCAGCTCGGCCTTGAACGAGCAGCCCACGCCGCAATACGCGCACGTGGTAACGACGCTGCGATCCGCCTCGCCCTTTTGCATCACGGACTTTTCCAGCAAGCTGTTTGTGGGACATGCCTGCACGCAGGCGCCGCAGGAAACGCACTCCGATTCGATGAACGGCTTATCGCCGGCGGAGACCATGGACGCAAAGCCGCGCCCGTCGATGGTGAGCGCGAAAGTGCCTTGGACTTCATCGCAAGCCCGCACGCAGCGCGAGCACACGATGCACTTGGCCGGATCGAAGGTGAAGTACGGGTTCGAGTCGTCCTTTTCAGCGTTCTGGTGATTCTTGCCCGAGCGGCCGTAGCGAACCTCGCGCAAGCCGACCGCTTCAGCCATATCCTGAAATTCGGAACTCACGGTTTTCCCGCCGTTCAGCCAATCCAGCCCATGATCGGAGGCGTAAAGTTCCATCACGCCGCGCCGCAGCTTGGCGAGGCGTGGCGTTTGCGTGTGAACTTTCATTCCCGCTTCCACGGGAGTGGTACAGGATGCGGGCGTCCCTTTGCGTCCGTCGATTTCAACCAGGCAGAGGCGGCAAGAACCAAATGGCTCCAGATTATCGCTGGCGCAAAGCTTGGGAACCTGGATGCCGGCTTCGGCTGCGGCGCGAATCAGTGAAGTGCCGGCGGGCACGGTGACGGATTTGCCGTCGATTTCCAGCGTGACGTTTGTTTCGGAGACGCGCTTGGGCGTTCCGTAATCGATTTCTCGAATCAAGTCCATGATCGCGACTCCTGGGTATTATTTGGGCTGGCGACCGGCGGGGGCGGCGCCGGCTTATCAAAATCTTGCGGAAAATGGCGAATCGCGCTCTGCACGGGAAAGGGAATGAGTCCGCCGAGAGCGCAGAGCGAACCATCCGTCATTACCTCGCAAAGATCGTTTAGTAACTCGAGATTTTGGGTGCGATCCTGGTTGGCGATGATCTTGTCGATTACCTCGACGCCGCGTGTGGACCCGACGCGGCACGGCGTGCACTTGCCGCAACTTTCCACGGCGCAAAATTCCATCGCGAAGCGCGCCTGATGCGCGAGATCAACCGTGTCGTCGAAAACGACCACGCCGCCGTGGCCGAGCATGCCCTTCTTTTCAGCGAAGGCTTCGTAATCGAGCGGCGTATCGAGGAGCGATTCCGGGAAATAGGCGCCGAGCGGTCCGCCCACCTGCACAGCTCGCAGCGGACGTCCGCTGGAGGTGCCGCCGCCGTAATCGTAAATTGCTTCCCGGAGGCTGAGGCCGAAGGCTTTTTCCACCAGGCCTCCGTGCTTGATATTTCCGGCGAGCTGGATGGTCAGCGTGCCGCGCGATTTGCCCATGCCGAAATCGCGATAGTAGGCGCCGCCTTTGTCCAGAATGATGGGCACTGTAGCTAGCGAGATCACGTTATTGACCACCGTCGGCTTGCCGAAGAGGCCTTTGATCGCGGGCAGCGGCGGCTTGAAACGAATTTGCCCGCGCTTCCCTTCCAGGCTTTCGAGCAGTGACGTTTCCTCGCCGCAAATGTAGGCGCCCGCGCCTAAGCGCACTTCCATATCGAAGCTCTTGACGCTGCCTGCGACGTTCTCGCCGAGGTAGCCCTTGCTGTGCGCGATTTCGATTGCGCGCTGCAGAGTTCTGAACGCATTCGGATACTCCGAGCGCAGATAGATGTAGCCGCGGGTAGCGCCTACGGCCATTCCGGCAACGGTCATGCCCTCGATCAAGAGGAATGGATCGCCTTCCATGATCATGCGGTCGGCGTAGGTGCCGCTATCGCCCTCATCCGCGTTGCAGACAATATATTTTTGGTCGTCCGGGGTATTAAGGACGGTTTTCCATTTGATTCCTGTGGGAAAGCCCGCGCCGCCGCGCCCGCGAAGGCCGGAGTTGGTCACTTCCTCCACGATCGCGTCGGGAGTGAGCTTGATGGCTTTCTCGATGCCGCGATATCCGCCGTGAGCCATGTAATCAGAAAGCGAAAGCGGATCGGTGATTCCGCAGCGTGCGAAGGTGAGCCGCTCTTGATTCTTCAGGAATGGAATTTCTTCCGTGAGGCCGAGACAAAGCTTGTGAGGCTTTCCTTCCAGAAAGCCGGAATCGAACAAGCTGGGGACCGTGTCCGCGGAAACTGGCCCGTAGGCGATGCGGCCGCCCGGAGTTTCCACCTCGACCAGCGGCTCCAGCCAGAACATGCCGCGCGAGCCATTGCGAATCAGAGAGACATCGCCGCGACGCGAAGCGATTTGCTCCGCGATCGCCTTGGCGACCGCATCCGCTCCGACGGAAACGGCGGCGGCGTCGCATGGAACATAGACCTTAACGCTCATGCGTGCCTCTGCGCGCTATCGATTAGGAAGTCCGCGACCTCGGGCGAGACTCGCCCGTAGAGTTTGCCGTCGAGCATTACTGCTGGAGACAGCGCGCAGTTGCCCAAGCAATAGACGGGCTCGACCGTAAAGCCGCCATCTCGCGTGGTCTCGCCCAGTTTCACTCCCAATCGGTCTTCCACGTGACGAATCATGCGTTCGCAGCCCATCGACTGGCACGATTCCGCGCGGCACATTTTCAGCATGTGACGTCCCGCAGGCTCGTGGCGGAAATCGTGATAAAAACTGATCACGCCGTGCACCTCGGCCCTGGAAATATTCAGCGTGTCGGCGATCAACGGAACGGCAGCCTTGTCGATGTACCCAAATTCCTCTTGCAATGCATGCAAGACGGGGAGGAGAGCTCCGGGCAGGGGCTGCAGCTCCCGGATGCGCTCTAAGGCACGTTCGGTGTCCCAACCTTGGATACTGCTCATGTGCGGCAAACTCCCGCTTCGTGGTTAAAAAGCTACTCGAAATACCGTATTCTCGCTGCCATTCGCTCCTGTATTCTAACATATGCTCACCGCCGCTAAGTCGCGGATTTTGCTTGCTTCTCGTCGTCGAAAGCTTCGCTCGCTTCTGAAGCGATCAACTCGGCGGGAGGCGCGATCACTCGAGTCTGGCTGTCTTGAATTTAGGGTGGACACCTCGGCCCATTCTCAGCCAAATTAGAAGGCGCAGGACCGAGGTGGGCAGCTCAGGGGAGATAGGCGATGAAACATGCTGCATTCTTGCTTGGGGCCATCCTTCTATTTGTCACCAGCAGTTCCGCGCAGGATACTTCCGCGAACTCCCTCTTGTTCGCGCCATCTGATTCGGGCCTAGCCCTCGCCGAGTTTTCGCCCGCGTCCACCGAGCCGCTGGTTCTTACATCCGCCGCTAGGCCAGCCAGCACCGAGTCACCGGCGTCCCCAACCATTGGGTCGGAGTCGTCCAGCGAGCCGCCAGCCCAGCAACCAAG
Source organism: uncultured Acidobacteriota bacterium (assembly GCA_963823145.1). Taxonomy (GTDB): domain Bacteria; phylum Acidobacteriota; class Terriglobia; order Acidiferrales; family UBA7541; genus Palsa-295. The sequence continues at coordinate 55,053 of CAWGJZ010000003.1, read as the reverse complement.
AGTATTAGGCGTTTTCGAGACCTATAAGTGGCAGGCATACGCCGGTTATGCGTTCTTTCGTTTCTTCGCGCTCCCCAGCCGAAAGGAAAACATGAACGGCATCGACCTGGGGGCCGTTTATTACCCGACTGCTTCATGGTTTGGAGTTGACGGCGACATCCTCGCGCAATACGGAACATTTCTTAATCGCAGCTCGAAATTTACCAGCTATATGGGCGGTCCGCGCTTCCGCTGGCAAGGCCCGCGCGGCATCGAACTTTGGGCCCACGGCTTGGCTGGGTTTGCGAAGTTCTTGCCTCAAACAGCACAAGGCGGCCAGCTCGCTTTCTCCTATGAAGCCGGAGGCGGCGTGGACCTCGGAGTGTACCGTCGCCGCTTTGCCTATCGGATCGAGGCCGATGCGGTCGGAACTCACTACTTCGGCACGAATCAACTGAGCCCCAAGATTTCAATCGGCGTCGTTTACCGGTTCTGACCGGGGAATTTCAACGCTATCATCACCTTATTAGACCCTATTAGCCGGACTTGGATCCCCGCGCTGCAATCAGCCGGCCGAAATACCCGAGCGCTTCGCGGACCCCTAGCGCCCAAGCTGCGCCGAAATACGCGATTCCGTACGGCCCGAGCACAAGAATGGCGATGAGAATTGCAGAATGATGACCCACGTGTCGGCGTATCAACCAGCCGATTGCGGCCGCCACAAGCGCCGCAAGCCATAACTTCGTCACATAGCCCGTTGCCAGTCCGGTACGCCCGATCCGTTGGTTCAACGTGCGCCGCAATAAAGTGAATTCAACCCAAGAAGACACTCCAGCGGAAATGGTTAGACCAGCCACACCCCAGCGAGGGCTGATTCCGATGGCAGGCGGCAATGGAATCGCGCACAGATAGCCGAGAACCGTCGTCAGCACGACGCGCACAATCGCAAATTTCAGGGGCGTGCGCGTATCGCGCAGCGCGTAGTACGTCGAGGAATAGAGCCGGCCCAGCGTTTGCGCGAGTAGCCCGACAGTGGCGCCCGCCAGGATTCCCCAAACGTAGATTACATCGGCCTGCTTGAACTGTCCTGTGCGGTAGATGGCCGCCACGATCACGTCACCGAGAAAAACGAATGCAGCAATGGACGGCACGACGAAGAATGCAATCTGGCGCAGGCCGGAATCGAGGCGGGCACGAAGTGCCTCCGCCACCTCCCGATCATCGCCAAGCGCGCCGGACATGTGCGGCAGCTCCGCGGCCGAAACCGACATCCCGAAGAGGCTCACCGGAAGCGTGTAGAGAATCTGCGCGTAGGCTAAGGCCGCCACGGCCCCGGTGGGCAAAAGCGTGGCCAGCAATCCGTCTACGTAGGCGCTGATTTGCACTACGCCGCGCCCGATGAACACGGGGAAGAAGTTGCGGATCACCGTCCGCACATTTTCACTCTGGTGTTGCAGCGAAAGGCGCAGGCCGTGCAGGAGCTTCAGCACCACCGGCAATTGAACTGCTACCTGTATGCCGCTGCCGACCACCGATCCCCATGCCAGAATCACCGCCAGCGGGAACTGCGCGTACCGCCCTCCCCACCCCCACATCGTGGCGATCATGGCGATATTCCAGAAAACCGGCGCGGTGTAGGAAAGAAAGAATCTCCGGTGGCTATTGAGGACGCCCAGGCACAGCGCCGAGAAAACCAGCAGACCGGCGCCCGGGAAGAGAATGCGCACCAGCCGAATGGTTAGCTCGCGTTTCTCTCCGTGAAACCCAAAGGCGATCGCGTCGATCAGGTAGGGCGTGGCAAGCACGCCGATCAGCACAATGATCGATGTCGTAAGCGCCAAAAGCCCTGCAATTGCACCGGCGGTGCGCCGAGCCTCTTCCTCGTCTTTCCGCGCCAGCAAACCCGCATACACGGGAATAAATGAGGCGGAGAGCACCCCTTCGCCGAACAGTGTCTGCAGGAAATTGGGGATGCGAAACGCGGCTTTAAAGGCGTCGGCCGCATCGGAGTTGCCGAAGTAATGCGCGAAGACGCGTTCCCGGATCAGGCCCGCGATGCGGCTAAGGAAAATGCCCGACGCGACCAGAAAAGCGTGGCGCTTCGACGCCCCGTGGGCTCTAGGGTCCTTCGCCGTGGCTGTCACAGGCGGGATGGAACGCGCGTGTGCATTGGTCGGAGCAATTCAATTACAAAAGGTAGCCGGGGAGATGTCAACTTCGATTCTGGCGGCTGTTGCTCGGCGCTCTGCCACCTTCGTCTATTTGCGGTGCGACGGCCTCCTCCTCGTTCCAGCCCTCCGCCTTGCTGATGGTGAAGCGTGCTGGCTTCGCTTCGACAACAACGATTTCGCTCGTTCGAGTTCCTTCCTGCGCGACCGGCTCAAACCTCGCCCGCCGCGGTTTATGAAATATGTCAGCATCCGCATGCCGGACTGAGGACCTTTGGGCGAAACTTTCTTTGACGCGAGAACCTGCGCAATTGTCGAGGCGTCCTTCGTGAACAGCCCCGGTGGCGGGTGGGTTGAATCCGTCTTCACCTTCGCTACCCATCGTTTGGATTTCAGCGCCATATCTTCCTCCTCTCATTCTAATTAGCGTGGCGTCGCAGACAGATCAATACAGGGAATGACTTAGCGTAGGAGCAGTGACGCTACACGGACTTTTCGAGGAGCCAAGAAGTCAAGTAACCAGGGTGGTCGGATGAGCGAGAAGTCTTCATCGAGGCCGGGGCGCTAAAAATTACGGCGTCACCATGCGCTGGCGCGCCGAACAGCGATTGTGCGAGGGACTCCGCCCAGGAGGCGCCGCCGCTGCCGAGGGCGGCGACGATTTCATGCGGGTAAGGACTGCTTTGAAAACGGTGCGTGATGTAGTTCGATCCGCGGCTATCGTGCGCGCCCTCGTAGACAAGACCGAGGCCAAGCTCCCTTCCGCACGCACGCGATACGACGAAATCGGAATCCGTCGTGAGGCCGGCCACGTTTCCGCGGTTCCCAGCGAGATGCTCGCTGAACGTTCCGTGCCACAGCCGCGCGCAATCGCCATTCACTGGAAACGGAGTTGCGCCGCGCCGCACAAGAATATCGGCGAATGATCGGCAATCGCTATACCGCTCGTCGTACACGACCGCTGTAATCCGCGAAAATCCAGGCTCCCATGAAGCTCCCATCGCCGGCAGTCGCGATCCCAGAATGGCCGCGGGAATAATCGCGGCTCCTGCTTGCTTCAAAAGATCGCGCCTATTCACGGATAGGCTCGCTGCCCGGCAAACTGTCAGCTTTGGGTTCAGCGGCGCCGCGCGCGGATTCCGGGCGGGTGAGATACGTCGCAATCAAATCCAGCTCGCTATCGGGAACTTCGATCCGTGTATGCGGCGGCATGCTATTGATTCCCACACGCGTTATCTTCTTAATGTATTCGGCGTTTAAATCCGTGCGTGCTGCAAGAAGCGCTTTGTCTTTACCCAGCCGCCGCCCGAGCATCTGTGTGCCCGTCCCACCGGCGAGATGGCAATACCCGCAGCGTGCTTGAAATAGCGCCTTCCCCTCCAGCATTTTGCGCGCGGACGCTTCAGATGTTTTCTCTTGCGCGACGATGCGCGTCACGGCGAACGCCGCGATCGACGTACCCAGCGCAATGACGATAGCCAGCCTTACGAGACATCCTGTTTCCGGAAATATTTCCATTATGTCTTTTTGCTCCGATATGTTTTCGGCCAGATTCCCTGCTTGCCCGGCGCGAGGATTCCGTTGGGATCGAGCGCGTCTTTCACAGCTTCGTTCAGCCGCAGCAGGGCGTGATTATTGTAATCGAACGTGAGGGCCACGTCGTCCATGTAGGAAAGATGCGTCCGATATTCGGAGTAGCCTTCTTTGGCCGCATCCGCTACCAGAACCTTGAACAGAGCGCGCACCTTGGACGTCATCGCTGTGTCGTTCTGGTCGTAGACCATCAAATTGACGTTCGTTGTGTAGCGCTCCATCAGCGTGAACGAGCCGTAGTAATCCACTCCGATTTCTTCGTAGCGCTTTTTGGTGCTGTGGAATTGCTTTAGCACGTGCTCGCTGGTCGGCGGCATCACGGGCGAGAATCCGAGGTGTCCGCCGCGGCCGCCGCGCCAATTCACCATTTGCAGCGCGTTAGTGCTGGGCACGCCGGCTCCGGAATTGGCGATGGGATCGCCGCGATGCCACTTCGTCACTTTAAATTCCTGCTTCGTGTGCTTGGCGAAGGCGTTTTTGATGATGCGCGCATGCGCTTCGTTTACATCGTCGTATCCGTAGAGCCACAGGTCGATGTTCCACCAGCCCAGGCCAAATTTCTGCAGCACTTGCCGGAGCACGTCATCCGGCATGGCTCCGTCGCCGTCATACCATTGGCTGCGTTGGGACTGCGACGCGGCGATTCGCAGCGAGTTGCCGATGCTCGGGCTTTGCAGCAGCACGCCGTTCAATCGCAGCGGAGCAAGTTCGTCCACCGCCCAGCCCACGTCATCCGGCTCTTGCAGCTGCATGGCGAGCCCTAGCGTGGCTTCGGGTTCGGGCATCAACCACAGCCCCATTTTCGTCACCACGCCGAAATTCGATTGCACGAACAATTGGTCCCACGCCGGCCCGTACCCATATTTGAATAGCTGCCAGCAAGGACTGTTGGCCATCGCGCCAGTGCCGGTGCGAACCATTTCTCCGTTCGCGAGCACAACCTCCATGCCGCATATGTGGCTGGTATTGTCGCCATACGGCGTGTAGCCGTAGCCGCGCTCGAGCGCGTTGCCCACCACGCTGCCCCACGCGTTGGCGGGCACCGACATCCACAGCGGAATTCTGTTTGCCTGCAAATAATTGAACAGATCGAAGAAGCCGACGCCCGGCTCGATCAAGCAGTAGCCGAAGCGCTCATTCACTTCCAGAATCCGCTTCATCCTTCCGAGATCGAGCACCACCGTGCCTGACATGCGCGGTGCGGCCGCTCCATATCCCAGATTTTTGCCGCGCGAAATCGGCCACAGCGGCACCTTGTGTTCGTTGGCGATGCGAATGATGGCCTGCACTTCTTCAGGCGATTGCGGACCGACCGCCGCGCTGGGTAGATGCCGATCGGCATCGCCGGCCGCATAAATGTCCATGTAGGTGTGGCGATCTTCGTCGGTCGCCAGCACCCATTGCTTCCCTACCACTCCGGCGAACGCGTCCAGCGCCTTCCGGAAGGATTTCTCGGATACGTTCGGCGGCAGAACGATGGACATTGGCGATCAATCTCCCTTGGGTTGTAAATTCGCAGCGCGAGTGCGTGGATAGCACGCGGGATTTTTTCAGTCAATGAATTTGTGGACTGCGGGATTTGCCGGACCGCCAAAAGAAAATTATCTCGACGGCGGGGACATCATTAGCACGCGGCGCTCGGCTTCGTGCATGGCTTCGTAGATTTGATCGAAACTTTCAATGGCAAAAAGCAGGTGGTGGATGCTATCCACTTTTACCGGCGTGTTCAGAACTTCATCGAGGCTGAAGTCCCTCACCTCGCAGCCTCCTTCGAACACGTTGCTGCACTCGCCGTGAGAACTGATCACGCCGCTGCCGTACATCTTGAGCCGGCCGGCCTCTCGAATCAGCCCAAATTCCACCGTGTACCAGAAAAGCCGTCCGAGGCGTTCCAGAGTTTCCTTGTCCTTAATCCCCGCGCAAACGCTTCCGTAGTGTTGCAAGAAATCCGCGAACACGCGATGCGAGTGCATCGGAACATGGCCGAAGACATCATGAAAGATATCGGGCTCCGGAGTGTACTCGAGCGAGTCGCGGCTTCGTGGCTTCGTGGTCGTGGGAAACATGCGCGCCGCCAGCATTTCAAAAAAAGCGTCGCTGGGCAGAAAACCGCTCACCGGCGTTGCGCTCCATCCGGTGCGTGGTTTCAATCGCGCGCTGATCGCGGCGAGATTGGGAAGCTTGTCGGTCTCAAGTCCGATGATTTCGTATCCTTCAAGGTAGGCTCGGCACGCGAAGCTCTCGATCTGCGGGCGCCGGCGCCGGGCGAGTTCCGCCCACACCGCGTGCTGTTCTGGCGTGTATTCGTCGTATTTCTGCTCGATCAGATAGGACGCCGCCGTCAGCTTCATCGCGCTCTCTCCATCACAAGTTCAGATCTCCATAACGTTCGCCGACGCCGACCCCTGCTTTGGCAATCCGCATTCCAGCCGTTTGTGCAGTGCCGCCCGCCCATCGTCCGGGAATCGGCAAGCCACAGTCCGGGCAGCAGCCATTTTTCAGGTTATTTTTCCGCACATCGTGCCACGAGCGCCGAATAAGCAGCGCTTTGCACGATGGGCAAGACGTATTCCCACCGTCGCTGTAAATATTCCCCTCATAGACGTAGTGCAGGCCGGCTTCCAGCGCGATGGCGCGCGCCGCGTGCAGCGTTTCCGGCGGCGTGCCGGCCCGATCGCGCAATTTGAAGTCGGGATGAAACGCGGTGAAGTGCAGCGGAACATCCGGACCAAGATGCTCGAGCACCCAATCCACAAGCCCGCGCGTTTCGCTCGGCGCGTCATTCAACCCAGGAATCATCAGGTTGGTGATCTCGAACCACACATTCGTTTCGTTCTTGAGCCATTGAAGCGTATCGAGAACGGGCTGCAGATGCGTCAGCGTGATGCGGCCGTAGAAATTTTCCGTGAAAGCCTTCAGATCGATATTCGCGGCGTCGATGTGGTCGTAAATATCGTGAAAGGCTTCGCGCGTGATGTAGCCGTTGGAGACCATCACGGTCTTGAGGCCGTATTCCTTCGCGACGCGGCAGATGTCGATCACATACTCGCCCCAGATTGTGGGCTCGTTGTACGTAAATGCGATCGAAGGGCATCCGTTGTCAATCGCCAGCGCAACCACATCTTCAGGTGGCACGTGCGACGATCGCACTTGATCGGCTCGCGATTTCGAGATGTCCCAGTTCTGGCAGAAAAAGCAGCCCATGTTGCAGCCTGCCGTGCCCATGGAAAAAACGCGCGTGCCCGGAAGAAAATGGTTCAGCGGTTTTTTCTCAATGGGATCGATTTGCAGCGCGGCGGGATGAGCGTAACCCAGGCTGTAAAGCTTGCCGCCCTGATTTGCGCGGATAAAACAGAATCCGGCTTGCCCTTCGCCGATGTGGCAGTGGCGGGGACACAAATAGCAATGCACCTTGCCGTTGGCTTCAGCCTCCCACCAACGAGCTTCGTGCAGACCCGGCGTCTTTTGGAGGGTTGTGAGGTCGTCCATGACGAAACCCCGTAGACCGTTATTATACGCCCGTTCCGAAGAGCGAACGGACCCGCCAGACGCCCTACAGACACCGAGACGAACATAAGATCAACTTGACTGTGGGACGCGGCGGGATATACACTCCGCTCACTTTTTCACGTCCCCGCGAGGAGCAATTCACATGAACTCTGCTTTAAAGTGCACACTGATGGTAGCCATAAGCGTAGTAGCTTTCACACTTCCAGCGATGGCTGGCGCAGTAAACCCTTTCCCTGTAGCGCACATGCCGGAGCCAGGCAGCCTGCTGCTGCTTGCCGGCGGGCTGGTGACGGTGATCGGGGCTCGCAAACTGCGAAAGAGGTAGCGAGCAAATTTTCTCCTGGGCGTCGCTCATGCATGAGCAGATGTGGTGGTACGTCTTTGGGTGTTCGTTCGTTCTGATTGCGCTGCTCGAGACGTATTGGCCCTACCGGACTTTGCGTAGTTCTGCGCGCCAACGCTGGGCAAGCAACACTCTCCTGCAGGTCGCGTCAGCGGCAGTAATGGCGGGCGCGTTCCAGTTGACCGGCATCGCGCTCGCCGTCGCGATTCAAGCCTCGCGCCACGGGGCGATGACGGGAATGCCCGCCCTCGCTTCTTTAGCGATTGGATTCGCAGCGCTGGACCTCACGAACTACGCCTCCCATCGGCTTTTCCATTCCTTTGCCCTCCTCTGGCGCGTTCACAAGGTTCATCACACGGAAACGGATCTTGACCTCACCACCGGGTTTCGCTTTCATCCCCTCGAGGGCATCCTCTCCCAGGTCTGTCAGCTGATGGTGATTGCTCTTCTCGGAGTTCCGCCTGGCGCCGTGCTACTGGCCTCCATGGCGGTGGTGGTGCAGGATTTTTTTACCCACGCAAATTTGCGCCTGCCGGAAACAGCCGACCGCCTCCTGCGCTGGCTCGTCGTTACCCCGGCGATGCATCGCCTCCATCACTCCGAGCGCGTGGAAGAACAAAATGGCAATTTCGGCACGATCTTTTCCCTCTGGGACCGGCTCCTCGGCACGTATGTGCCAAGTCTTGCGGCAGATGAGGCAAAGGCGCGGTGGGGTCTGGCGGATGTGGCCGACGGCAGTACCTTGAACGCCGCCCGCTTGCTGGCACTTCCCTTCTGGAGAGATCAGGAGGCCTCCGAACGCAACGCAACCGAAGTCACTCCTAATTTCTAATTCCTTTCGAAGTGAGGCCCTTTCCGAAGCTCAATTAGGCAGAGCCCTGACCCTTTGTTTTCTGTGTCTTGGATCCGCTTCTAACCAAATGCCGGTCTCGGGGAAACGCGAAGAGGCGGTGCAAAAAACGCCGGCTTGGATCTCGCCAAAAAGTGTCCATGGATTTTGTGCTGTATCTACTGTCTCGACCGTATGGACCAATGGACTCGGCAGTCCGCTAGAATTGAGGCTGAAGCATGATTGATTTTATTAAATCCGGACTTGGAGGCGAGGCCAATGCCGGAGGCCAAGCTATATATAGATCTTTTGAAACAGACCGTCGCCGATACCCTGCACGATCGCACATGGTATGTACCGGTAGCCAGACCTAAGCACTTGATCAAACGGGTGCTCTCGGATTTGCTCGCGGCTCAGGGAATAACCCTGGTGCGCGAGGTAGATCCCGGCATTCGCGGCGAAGGGTCCGAACGTCCGCCGAGTCCGAACGGAACTGCTTGGCTCGACGCGACCTCAGCGTTCACGCTGCTGATCTTGACGGCGACATGTATGAGTCAACGGCTGAGGCGTTAGAAAACCTGTATCCCGGACTCTCCCCAGGCGGCTATGCCATCGTCGACGATTTCGGAGCGGTGCCAGCATGTCGCCAGGCAGTCTTAGATTTCCGCAAGAAATATCGTATCAAGGAAGAAATGCGTGTAACTGATTGGACAGGAGTGTACTGGCAGCGGGAATCTACGGACGTCTCCCTTCTAAATCGAGCATCCTGACGAACGGAGCCAAAACTGCAATCGCGCTTCGCTTCCTTGTGCATTTGCGCTCTGGAAGGATTCGAACCCACCACCCGCCGCTGAAAAAAAGATCGCCTTGACTTCGCGAAGGCGGGATGTACAATCCGTCACGTCCCCCGAAGGAGAAGTCGACACATGAACACAGCCCTAAAGTGTGCATTTGCGTCCGCTGTAGGCGTTCTGGCTTTTGCTCTTCCGACGCTCGCGAGTGTAGGATGTCAACCGGCGTCGGTGTGTGCCGTTCCCGAACCGTCCACCATCATGCTCCTTGTCGGCGGACTCGCCACGGTGATCGGCGCTCACAAGCTCCGAAAGAATTAATTCGGACAAATTTCCCTCGGAATTTACGCTGACCATCGCGGTGGCTGTGGTGTGCCCCTACTGCACAGAGCACTCGCGCACTCAGAATTAAGTCAGTTTGCACCGCCCGAGTTTCGCATTTCGAGCTTCCGATTTCTGATCTCAAATCTGCAATCTCGTATTTGTAATTCCTAGCCTTCAGCATTGTCCCGATTCGCCCCGCGCGTGGCTCCGGAATCTCGTACGCTCCGGAAAACCAAAAGGCAGCGCGAGGCAATCTAAACGGAGTAGAATAGCGGCGACTGCTCAGGCCGTGCCGGGCCTATCGCACCGTGCGGAGGTGCCGAGATGTCAAAGTCCCTCCTGTCAAAAGCATTCATCACATTCGTAGCCGGGCTCGCGCTTGCGTTAGCGCCCAATCCCGCGTTTGCGCAGCGCGGCGGAGGCCACGGCGGTGGCGGCGTTTTTCACGGCGGCGGTGGAGGTGGATTCCATGGAGGCGGCGGTTTTCACGGCGGCGGTGGAGGTGGTTTTCGAGGAGGTGGTGCTTACCGTGGAGGCGGCGGTGGATTCCATGGAGGCGGATCTTACGGCGGTGGCGCGTTTCGCGGCGGCGGAGGTGGGTTTCGAGGAGGCGGTGCTTACCGTGGAGGCGGCGCCTATCGTGGCGGCAGCTTCGGGGGCGGGCGATCTTATGGGGGACGCGCCTACCCGGGTGGGTCCATGCGCGGCAGGAGCTTTGGATCTCGTGGATCTGGCGGGTTCGGACGCGGCTTTAATGCTGCGGGTCGCGGATACGGAGGCCGCAACGGATACGGGGCTCGCAATGCGATCGCAGACGGCCGCTGGCATTCATTCGGAGGCGCTCGAGGCTCCTCGAATGCAAGAGGTTCAACAGGATTTCGCAATGCCGCAATTGCCGATGGCCGATGGCACTCATTTGGAGCCTCGAGCGCCGGTCTAGCGCGAGGATTCAACCGAGGCGGCGGCTTCCGCTCCTTCGGGCCGAGTGCGGGCAACCGTGGATTCCGTAACCGCGGATTTGGCAATCCCGGATTCGGCAATCGTGGGTTTGGCGGCAGAGGTTTCCGCGGACGCGGATTCGGCGACGGTGATTTCGACGACTTCGGCGGCTTCGGCGGCTGTTGGGGTTGCGGCTGGGGTTGGGGATTAGGCTTGGGCTGGGGCGGTTTCGGCTGGGGATGGCCGTATTGGGGACTCGACTGGGGTGCCGGATGGGGATGGCCCGATTACTGGGGACCCGGCTGGCCCGGCGGATATGACCCGTGGTGGGGTTCTGACGGCTACTACGGGTACCCGGCAGACGGCTACCAATACGGCCCTCCGTATGCGCCACCTCCGGACGATTCCGATTACGGAGACTACTACTCTTACGGACCACCTTACGCGGCGCCGGATTCAAATTCGAATGACCTCTCGACGCCGCCGCCAACGCTGGAAAACGATCAGCCTCCCGTCGCTCAACCCTCGCCCGACGCGGAGACTCCTCCGAAAACCAGTTCACCGGCCAACGCCCAACCCACACCGAAGATTCAGTCAATTTCCTTCTTGCAGCACGGCGGCTGAACGTCACACTCCATCGGGTTGTGCGGGGCGTAGGGTCCGTTCGATCCGTCCGACGCGCGGCGCCGGGATTTCGTACGCCACCTGCGCAGAAGAGGGATTTTTCACTTTCGACGGCCTGCCTTCTTTCATCATGCGGTAGTGAGCTTCCTGCCAGGAAGGAAGCGTGCCCGTTAGCTGCGTCCAATGCACCACGGCCGCTTCATCGCACCAATCGAGCAGCTTCGGCATTACGCCGCCGTGCGCGCCTTGCGTGCGAAACACATTCATCGCCGAGCCGTCTTCCCAGGCCGTCAATGTCCAAAAGACTTTCTTAGCCTCGACAAGCAGCCTGCCGCCGAGAAAACCCGAAGTGCGCTGCGCTTGCCGCGTAATCCTCATGATTTCCCACAGGAACGGCGCGAGGTACCACTTGGAACGCATCCGCAATCGAGTTACAGAAACGAGGGCCATGAATCCCTCCAACGCTCAAATGATTCGATGACGCGCACCCCCAAAAAGAAGCGGGTCCGTGCTGGAAAGACCCGGAAGACTCCACGCGCCGCGATTCCTTCCCTTCCATTTTTGGAATCGCAATTTCCAGCTCGAATTTCGAGTTTCAACCTCCAATTTGCCATTTCCAATCTCTGATTTCCTTAGTCAAAAACCGCGCAGCGCATCACGCTCCGCGTTCCTGTTGACATCCTACAGGTCGTGTGCCATGCTCCTGTGGCCAACGCATAGGAGAGCCCTCGTGCCCGAAGCCAAATCCGAAATTTTGCAAGGCACCCTCGATCTGATGGTCCTGAAAACCCTCCACGCCATCGGACCCCTGCACGGCTACGGCATCGCCCGCCGCCTCGAACAGATCAGCGACGACGTTTTGCAGCTCAACCAGGGCACCATCTACGCTTCGCTTGCGCGCCTGCTCCAGCGCGGCTGGATCTCGGCCGCCTGGGGCGCGTCGGAAAACAATCGTAAGGCGCGCTTCTACTCCATTACCAAACCCGGCCGCAAGCAGCTCACCGCCGAAACGGAAAACTGGAAACGCATCGCCGGCGTAATCGGCCGCGTCCTGCGCCTCGAGGAGAGGAGCTAACCCGTGGACGTCATTCTGAGCGGAGTGTCCCGCGTTTTTGGTCTTGCGCGAAGCGCCGGGAAAGAAAGGGCTCCCGGGTCGACGGTTAGTCGAGCCCGGGAGATCAGTCGTCGAAGAACCTCTCTTGGCTGTACCCGAGAGGGCATGCCTGGCAATGCAATCCTTCGTTCTCTGGAGAGGAGCTAGCCGGTGTTTTCTCGGATGCGCGTCTTGGCTTCCCGCATTCGCGGCTTCTTTGCGGGCCATCGCCTCGACGAAGATTTTCAGCGCGAGCTTGCTGCGCACCTCGATCTGCTCACCGAGGAAAACATCCGCCGCGGCCTCCCGCCCGACGAAGCCCGCCGCCAAGCCCGCCTTCGGCTCGGGGGCGCCGCGCAACTCCGCGAGACGCAGCACGACCTGCGCGGCCTCCCCTGGCTCGAAACCCTCCTGCAAGACGTCCGCTTCGGCCTCCGTATGTTGGGAAAAAACCCCGGCTTCACCGCCGTCGCCGTCCTCACCCTCGCCCTCGGCATCGGTGCCAACACCGCCGTCTTCAGCGTGGTGCAAGGTGTTGTTTTGGCCCCGCTGCCTTACCCCGAGCTGGATCGGCTGGTTGCAGTGTGGGAGAGCAATCCGCGTTTTCCCCTCGTGGCGGTTTCATACCCTAACTTTAGGGATAGGCAGCGCATTGCTCGCTCATTCGAGCAAATGGCGGTGTTTGGGCGGCAGGGATATAACTTGACGGGTCCCGGGACACCCGAACACCTTGACGGCAAAGAAATCTCCTCAGATTTCTTCAGTACCCTGGGCGTGAAGCTAACCCTCGGGCGTAGCTTCTCGCCGGCGGAGGACGTGCACGGCGGCGCGCCAGTCGTCATCATCAGCAATCGCCTGTTTAGAAATCGGTTCGGCAGCCAACCTGAGGCGCTCGGCAACTCCTTAACTCTGGATGGAGTGGCCTACACCATCACCGGAGTCACTCCTCCAGGGTTTCATTTCCAAGGCGATGCAGACGTTTATACGCCGCTCGGACAAGGAGATCCATTGGTCCTCAGCATTCGCGGAAGCCACTGGCTCTTCCCCATCGCGCGCCTGAGGGCTGGCGTGAGCATTTCTCGGGCGCAAGCGGAGGTGAGTACGATTCAAAATCGCCTGGATCAGCTCTATCCCGATGCGGATCGAGACCTCGGAATGGCTGTGGTACCGCTTAAGCAATGGATCGTTGGGAATGTCGGCGGAACGCTTCTGCTGCTCTTGGGAGCCGTCGGCTTGGTTTTGCTTATCGCCTGCGCAAACGTCGCTAATCTCCTGCTGGCGCGCTCAGCGGCGCGCACCCACGAGCTTGCCGTGCGTTCGGCGCTAGGTGCGAATCGCACCCGCATCGCGCGACAGTTGATCACGGAAAGCGTGCTCCTTTCACTCACCGGCGGAGCGTTGGGCATTCTGATTGCCTTTTGGGGCGTCACCCCCCTGCTCGCTGGGGTGCCAGGAGGTCTGCCACGCAGCGAAAACATCGCGGTCAATCTCCCGGTCCTCCTCTTTGCGTTTTTGGCCTCGATCGTCGTCGGTATTCTCTCTGGTCTTGCGCCTGCCTTGAAAAATTGGAACGTCGATCTACAACCTGCGCTGAAGGAAGGTGGGCGCGGCTTCGCCAGCGGCCATCATAGGGCTCAACGTGTTTTCGTGATTGCCCAAATGGCCTCGACCCTTGTGTTATTGGTGGGCGCCGGCCTGCTATTCCGCACACTCCGCAGCTTGTGGGAAGTCAATCCCGGCTTCGATACGCACCACGTCGTTACTTTCAGGGTCGGAGTTTCTCCGTCGCTGACGAAGACAGCCTCGCGCACTCGAATCGCCTATCAGCAGTTGATCGAGCGTATTCGGAAGATCCCCGGCGTGCAGGAGGCCGATTTTGCAAACAACGTTCCGCTGAGTGGTCAGAGTGGTACCATGCCCTTTTGGATTGGCTCGCAGAAGCCCGTTTCACTTCAGGCGGCTCCGCGGTTGGTAGGTTTCCTTGCGGGTCCTGATTACTTCCAAACGATGGGAATTCCGCTCCTTCGAGGCCGCCTCTTCACATCGGAAGACACTATTACATCGCCGTGCGTCGTAGTCATTGATAGCGTCTTCGCCCACTTGTATTTTCCAAACAGCAACCCTCTGGGCCAGACGATAACCATGGGATTCTCGCCCACGCCCCCTTGCCAGATTGTCGGGGTGGTAGGCCACGTGAAAGACTGGGGGCTCCAAGATCCGGCCGCGAATGTTCGAAATCAAGTGTACTTTCCGCTCTATCAAGACCCGGACCCCTGGGTGGCCGATAACTATGCCGATTTGAGGGTCATTGTTCGCACTCCGCTCGATCCCGCGAATGTTATGCCTGCGATCAAGACGGCGGTCTACGTAGCGGATAGCGAACAACCGGTGTACGACGTGCAAACCATGCAGCAGATTGTCTCGCAGTCGATGTCCTCACAGCGTTATCCCATGATTCTTCTCGGCGTTTTTGCCGGCCTAGCCTTGCTGCTAGCGTCGGTGGGCCTTTACGGCGTGATTTCATATTCAGTGGCGCAGCGTGTGCACGAGATTGGGATTCGCATAGCGCTAGGCGCCACGAGGTGGGACGTTTTTCGGATGGTAATTGGGCACGGTCTTCGGTTGGCTCTTGTCGGCCTCGCAATCGGAGCAGTGACTGCTTTCATTCTCACGCGGCTAGTGTCGAGCTTCTCGCACCTGCTCTATGGCGTCGGAACAAACGATCCGCTGACATTCATCGCCGTCTCGGTCCTGTTGACCGTAGTGGCCGTTCTGGCGTGCTATATCCCGGCACGCCGCGCGACGCGCGTCGATCCCATGGTCGCCCTGCGCCACGATTGACTTTTGCGGAAAGGAGCTAGCCCATGTTTTCTCGGTTCCGCGTCCTGGCTTCCCGCATCCGCGGCTTCTTCGCGGGCCATCGCCTCGACGAGGATTTTCAGCGCGAGCTTGCCTCGCACCTCGACATGCTCACTGAGGAAAACATCCGCCGCGGCATCCCGCCTGACGAAGCCCGCCGCCAAGCCCGCCTGCGCCTCGGAGGTGCTACGCAACTCCGCGAGACGCAGCACGACCTCCGCGGCCTCCCCTGGCTCGAAACCCTCCTCCAAGACGTCCGCTTCGGCCTCCGCATGCTGCGCAAGAATCCCGGCTTCCTTGCAGTTTGCGTGACTGCATTGGCATTCGGTATTGGCGTAAACACCGCGATGTTCAGCGTGCTCTACGCTGTAGTGTTGAAACCGTTTCCCTTCCCGCAGCCGGATCGAATCGTCGTGGGATGGAAGGCCGACCCCGCGAGAGGCGTCAATGACGCGGAACGCGGACTCATTGAACTCTCGTATCTCGACTGGAAAGACTGGCGCAGCCAGTCCAAGAGTTTCGAAGATATGGCCGCCATGCCGACTACCACGAACGGCTACGCCTACACCATGACCGGCAAGGGCGAACCGAGGCAGGTTGAAAGTTCGCGCGTAACGGCAAACTACTTTTCCGTATTGGGCGTCACTCCTTTTCTTGGGCGTTTTTTCAAACCTGAAGACGACCGCATCGGTGCCAATCCAGTCGTAGTTCTCACACATCAGTTTTGGCGGACGCAGTTTGCGTCTAATCCGCGCGTCATAGGCACTGGCGCGTCGCTAAGCGGTACGGAGTTTACGATCATCGGCGTGTTGCCGCACCAATTTGTATTTCCTCAAGGAGTTGATATTTTTACGCCCTTCAGTGCTCCAGGCTACGGAGCAGCTTCCCAGATGATTGTCCAAAGCCGAGGCGCAGTTTTTCTTCAGATCGTAGGTCGATTGAAGCCAAGTGTTTCACTGAAGGCGGCGAATACCGAGTTGAATACCATCGTCGCAAGAGTTGCCGCGCAGAATCCTGAAACCAAGAGCGAAGGACAAATTGCCGTAATACAAACTCTTCCAAACTACATCATGGGCACGAATCGGACCCTGATCCTTCTCCTTTTTGCGGGCTCCGTAGTTTTGCTGCTGGTTGCTTCGATAAATTTGGCGAGTCTCCTTGCCACGCGAATCTCCGGCCGCAGCGCTGAGATCGCTGTTCGAGTAGCATTGGGCGCGGGCAAGAAGCGTCTGCTTAGACAGTTCCTCACGGAAGGTCTGATACTTTCCAGTATCGGCGCCGCGGCCGGCATTGCCGTTGCCTTTCCCCTCGTTCGCGTAATTGCGCATCTGGCGCCGCCACAAATTCCGCGTCTTGCATCGGTCTCTATCAACGGCTGGGCCTCTCTTTCGCAATTGCCTGCCTCGTCCTGACTGCGCTGCTCTTTGGCCTGACGCCAATCGTGCTCATCCGCGAGCACGGTTTGCAGACCGTCATTCGCGACGGCAGCAGCGGCATTTCAGGCTCCGTGCGCGGTCGCAAAGTTGGAGGAGTATTTCTGATGGCAGAAATATCCGCGACCTTGGCGCTTGTAGTCTTGACCGGCACTTTCGCCAAAAGTTTCCGCAACCTTCAGAATGTGAATCTCGGCTACGAACCCGATCACGTGTTTACCTGCGCAGTCTTCTTAAATCCGTTTAACTATCCGGATTTCGCCTCTCGCCGCCGATTCTTCCAAAACTTGACGGAAAGATTGCAGTCGAGGCCGGAAATAATAGCTGCTGGAGCTATGGTTCTGAGGCCGCTGGAAGGCTTGGTTGGATGGTATTCGGGTTACATCCTGCCTGGCCAAACCCCGGACGAGGTGCGGAAGAATCCACGGGCCAGCTTCGAGGTTGTCACTCCATCCTATTTTCAGGCGATTGGGACGCCGTTGCTGGCGGGCCGCGCCTTCAAAGAGAGTGAGGACGAATCGAAACCGCCGGTTGCTGTAATCAGTGAGAGCATCGCGAAAGCCATGTACGGCACGGCGTCAAAGGCCCTTGGCCAGCGCTTCACCCTTGGAAATCGCGGAAACGCGGATTGGACCATAATTGGAATCGTCCCTGACGGCCGGTACAGGCGACTGAACCAGTCCGGCGGCGACATTTTCGTCTCGTACAAACAGTCCAGGAGTCCGCTCCGTTACCTCATCGTGCGAACCAGAATCGATCCGTCGGCCATTGCCTCGATCGTGCGACACGAGATTGCCCAGATTGACCCCTCGCAAGCCGAAGGCGAAGAGATCACCATGCAGGGGCTCGTCAATGTAGCCCTCGCGCAGGATCGTTTCCATAGCAGGATGCTCCTGTTATTTGGTGTAACGGCTCTTTTCCTAGCCGCTGTCGGCGTGTTTGGCATGGTTTCCGATTTCGTGGTCACACGAAGAAAAGAGATCGGGATTCGGATGGCGCTGGGTGCCCGGCCAGCGGGGATCGTCAGTCACGTTCTGCGATCCGCCCTTTTTTGGATTTTCGTAGGCGAGATCGTCGGCATCGTGGCCGCGACAATCTCGACAATCGCCATTCGCTCGACACTGTTTGAAGTGAGTCCCATTGACGTGATGTCAATTTGTAGCAGTTGCGCCGTCATCCTCATCGTTTCATTCATTGCCTGCGTGATTCCGGCTTTGCAAGCCGCAACCGCGGACCCCAGCCAAGTTTTGCGAGAATAAATGACTTTTGCGGAAAGGAGCTAGCTCAATGTTTTCTCGGTTGCGCGTCTTGGCTTCCCGCATCCGCGGCTTCTTCGCGGGCCCTCGCCTCGACGAAGACTTCCAGCACGAGCTTGCTGCGCACCTCGATCTGCTCACTGAGGAAAATATCCGCCGCGGCCTCCCGCCCGACGAAGCCCGCCGCCAAGCCCGCCTTCGCCTTGGAGGCGCCGCGCAACTCCGCGAGACGCAGCACGACCTGCGCGGCCTCCCCTGGCTCGAAACCCTCCTGCAAGACGTCCGCTTCGGCCTCCGCATGCTGCGCAAAAACCCCGGGTTCACCGCCGTCGCCGTCCTCACACTGGCCCTCGGCATCGGCGCCAACACCGCAGTCTTTTCCGTTGTCGACGCGGTGCTGCTACGTTCGCTGCCGTTTCAGGATGCCGGTCGGCTCGTCGCAATCTCCGAAACTCATCCCGCGATGCCGGAAATTGGAGCGTCGGCTGCGGATTTTAGCGATTGGCAACTGCAGTCGCATTCATTCCAAGCATTAGCTGCTTACGACACAACGAACCTAGCCCACGCAACGTTACTAGCGCATGGAGAACCTGAGGACGTTCGTGCCGCGATCATTTCGCATGATCTTTTTCCGCTTCTTGGAATTACGCCCGCCACAGGGCGCAATTTTCTCTCGCAGGAAGACGAGTTGGGTAACGGGCCGGTCGCTATTCTGAGCGATTCGATATGGAAGGCGCGCTTCGCCGCCAGTCCAGATATTCTCGGACAGCCGCTAGTTCTGAATGGGAAGCCTTACACCATCGTCGGTATTCTCCCGGAGGGAATCCGCTTTCCCCAGGACGCCGATGTTTGGATTCCACTCGGCAACTTGGACAAAGACGATCGCGCAAATCGCTTCTACCATCCATTATTTGTGGTCGGCCGCCTCCGTCCTGGTGCGACTGTGTCAAAAGCCCGCGCCGAATTGACCGGAATCGCCGCACGGCTCGCGACTGCGTATCCCCAAACCAATCACGATTTTGGCGTGAGAGTCGAACCCCTACTCGAAAAATACGTGGGCGGGCTGCGCGGCTATCTGCTGGTTCTTTGGGCCGCAGTTGGGTTGGTTTTGCTGATCGCCTGCGCGAACGTCGCGAGCCTACTGCTTGCTCGGGCGACTAGCCGCGAAAGCGAGATGGCACTGCGCTCCGCGCTAGGCGCCAGCCGAGCCCGTCTGATTCGGCAAGGGCTGACGGAAGGAGTCATTTTAGCCCTCTTGGGCGGAGTGTTGGGTCTGCTGTTGGCGTGGGCAGGTCTGTTCCCTCAAATGGAAGGCGCCCCGATTTTTCGATTGCACGAAATCGGGATTGATCCGAGCGTTCTCGCGGCGACGCTCTCCATCACTATTTTTTCGGCTCTTCTGTTCGGTATCGTGCCCGCTATTCGCGTTGGCCGAAGTGGCACCAGCGCCACGCTCCAGCCGGGCGGACACGCCTCGCAATCGGCGCGCAAAAGACTTGCGAATCGGGCGGCGGTTGCCGGCGAAGTGGCGCTGGCCGTGGTAGTTCTCATCAGCGCTGGATTGCTCGTCCGGAGCCTACAGCGACTGCTTGCAACGCCCCTGGGATTCCGAGTGGATCGCTTGCTAACGATGCGCATCTCGCTCCATGCCAATCAATACCAATCGCGCCAGGCAATCGACGGTTTTTATGAGCGGCTGCTGCCAAAAGTCCGAGCTTTGCCGGGCATCGAGTCTGTCGGCACGATTGATCAGACTCCGCTCGTCCCGAATTTTGGATTGACCCGTTTCTTGATTGATGGTGCCCCGCCGGTTGGGCCGGGCGACTATCCCGTGGCGAACTACCGCGCGGTGAGCCCGGATTACTTTCGAACGACGGGAATCCCTGTGGTCAGCGGGCGTACGATTCGCGAGAACGATCTTGCCAGTAAGGCCCCGGTATTGGTTGTCAATCGCACGCTGGCGCAGCGGTTCTTCCCCGGGGGAAATCCCATCGGGAGGAAGCTTCTGTTAGGCGTTTCGACAGGAAAGCCTCTGGCCGTGACAATCGAGGGCGTCGTGGGCGACGTGCGCGATCTTTCGGTCGATTCACCGGCACCGGCGGAGATGTATTTTCCGGGTTTCGGTCCGATACTGACATTGGTCGTCCGATCAGCGGTCGATCCATCGAGCTTGACGGCGGCGATCCGAAATGCAGTGCTGACGGTGGACTCGTCTCAGTCGGTCTTTGCAGTCGAAACGGGGACGAAGCTGGTGGATAACTCGATTGCGCGGCAGCGATTTGCCGCGACTCTGCTCGGATTGTTTTCTATGTTGGCGCTGATTCTCGCAACCGGTGGAATCTACGGGGTGACGTCCTACGCAGTCGCTGAGAGGACACGCGAGATTGGCGTGCGTATGGCTCTCGGGGCGCGGCCCGGCAATGTTCTCCTGCTGATCTTGCGCCAAGAGATGGTTGCGGCGACATTTGGGATCGTTATGGGGTTCGCTGCCGCACTTGTCGCGACGAGATTTCTCTCAAACCTACTCTTCGGAGTGGTCACGACAGACCCAGTGACATACGGCGGAGTTTGTCTCTTACTAGGAGGAGCGGCGCTCCTCGCTTGCTACATCCCCGCTCGCCGCGCAATGCGCGTTGATCCCATGGTCGCCCTGCACCACGAATGATTTTTGTGAAAGAGAGCAACGAGGCGCGGCGGCACAATTTGAAGATGCAATGGTGTTCAGGGGTCGCGGGGCGACCGCCGCATAATTCTTTTTGAGGATTGCCGTCAGGATTCCTGGGGGGATTGTGATGAAGCCTTTGGTCTTTGCTGTCTGTGTTGTGTTTGCGTTTGGCGGTCTGAGCGCGCAAACGACGGGCTGGCAGCCATCGCCGGGACATACGCAAGTGCCGATATGGCCGGGAGCAATACCTGATGCGCAGCCCAATGCGGGGCCGGAAACTATAAAGACGGACGCGAAGGATCTCGTCGCTGGCCAGCCGTATGCCTACATAAGTGATGTCTCCCAGCCAACAATGACCATCTATTCGCCAAAAGGAAAGAATACCGGCGCTGCGGTCGTCGTATTTCCTGGCGGAGGCTATCAGATTCTGGCTATCGATCTGGAAGGCACGGAGGTCTGCGACTGGCTGACACCGAAAGGGATCACCTGTGTGCTGCTGAAATACCGCGTACCGGGCAACGGACTATATCCGAAATCGGCGCCGTACCCGAAATCGGGACCTTATCCGGAATCACCGATAGCGCTCGAAGATGCGCAGAGAACGGTCGGGCTGGTGCGTTTTCACACAGCCGAATGGCATATTGACCCTCACAAAATTGGAGTGCTCGGGTTTTCGTCAGGTGGACATATGGTGGCAGCCATGAGCACGCATTTCGCGAAGCGTTTGTATCCCGCCGTAGATGCGGCCGATAAGGAAAGCTGCCGTCCGGATTTTGCGGTGGCGATCTATCCGGGACACTTGTCGCTCGCCGGAGCGGAATGGGACGCCAGCCAGGGTGCCAAGAAATTCGTGCTCCCTCGTCCAGCGAATGCCGATAAAGATCTCACGTTGAATCCGGATGTTCATGTCAACAGCCAGACGCCACCGACCTTTTTGCTGCAGGCTGAAGATGACCACGTGGACGGCGTAGACTCGCTGGCTTACTACATTGCGCTGAAGAAGGCCGGCGTCCCCGTGGAGATGCATTTGTACGCGCATGGCGGTCATGCGTTTGGGCTCCGTCGCACGGAACTTCCGATAACGCGATGGCCTCAGTTGGTGGAGACGTGGCTAGGTACGATCGGGATGATTCCGAAGTGACTCGTATTTGAATCCGTTCATTCGAGCTCAGAGAGTTCGCGAGCGGCCGCTACCATAATTCTTTTTGAGGATGGCCGCCAGGATCGCCACAGTGGCTAACAACCGAATAAAGTAGACCCAGGGACTTCCTTCATTGGCCCGCGCAAAAATAAAGAGCGTGGTCCGGTCCAGTGCCTCCAGCAGAAAAAATGCGGCGAAGGCCAGGAAGAGAACATCCCGCGTGCTTCTCCAGAATCTCAGAAAAAATACACCTGCGGTCGTCGACATCATCACCGTGATTCCCAGTAAAAATGCTTGGACTCGAGTCATTGGCTTGTCCAGATCAACCCGTATAGCAGCAGCGCTATGGAAATGGCGGTAGCGGCGAGCCGGTACGAATATAAGTCGACTTGCGGAAGAAGAATCAGATCGATAAACGTAATGCTGTTTGATACTCCCAGCCCCGCGAAGCACAATCCGCTCCAGAGCAGCAGCTTTGTTTTGCCCGCCGCATATCTGCGGAGCAGTAAGACGGCGCATAGGAAGCTCGTAAACGCGCCAAGAAGGTATACGACTTCGGCCATTTTATTCCTGCTCCTTCTTTGTAAATCGAAAAGCGCGCGCGAAATCCCGGACGGCGGACGACCCCTTGGAGTGAATCAGGTTTGAGATCCTAACAATTTGATAGCGATATGTCGCGTCAACCATTTCTATGATGCCATTTCTCTCTTGGGAGCTGATCTCGTAGCAATACGTCTCCGCGGCATCGGGAACGGCAACGATCAGATCGCTTCGTTGTAGGTCGGCTAAAAGCTCACGGGCAATTTTACTTTCCACGTAAAGCCGGCGCGCCACTTCCTCCGGACACCATTGCTTGGGGCGGCTGTTCCAAAGAAGGAGAAGGGCCTCGAGATGAGAGACGCTGTCGATTTTCTCGAGAACGAATTCGTCGACCCGGCGCTGTTCTTGATCGCTTTCTGCCATTGCCCGCGCAATCCCAACGCGCGATGATGCCACTTCGGACTTTGCAAATCCAATGCCGCCGGGTTGCCAAATGGCCAAAGAGTCGTAGGGTAAATCCTGTATGCTTTCAAATCGAATCGGCCGGTTCCGAAATGTGGATGGTTCTGTGAGATCATCGCAGCGATGGCGAATAAAATTGAAGTTGAAACTCTCACCGACGGGACGTTTCGTGTGCGCGTGAGCGACGGGAAGAGCGAAACGTCGCACGCCGTGACGCTGAAGCCCGCGGATTACGAGCGTATCGCCGGTGGAAAAATCGAGCCGACCGAGCTTGTGAAAACGGCGTTTGAATTTTTGTTGGAGAACGAGCCCAAGGAATCGATCCTGGGGCGCTTTGACCTGCCGCTCATCGGGCGCTATTTTCCCAATTTCGAGGCCGAGATCCGGCGCCGGCTGGCGAAGCGCTAGTGGCAACGGAAACGCACGCGTAACCGGCGGATCTGGCCCCCGCGAGGACGCTTTCTACCCCTTTAGTGCTTCTAGTTAGAAGGACTTCTGCTTCAAACTAGAAGCAAAAATGCCGAATTTTGTTCGCTTTGCCTTCGCCTGGACTGATGGCTGACGTGCAACCTTCGCAGATTCACGATTGTAGAAATGCGTCTCCCCGTTAGAATCTGGATGTGGGTGGAACGTTTGAATTTACAGTGCTGATCGCCGCCGGATCATTCCTGGCGGGGTTGCTGGGTTCGCTGACGGGGCTGGGCGGCGGAGTGATCATCGTGCCGCTGCTCACGCTGGCTTTTGGCGTCGACATTCGTTATGCCATTGGCGCTTCGCTGGTCTCCGTGATTGCAACTTCGTCCGGCGCCGCGGCCGCTTATTTGAAAGAGGGATTTTCAAATATTCGCGTCGGCATGTTCCTGGAAGTGGCAACGACGATTGGGGCCATCGGCGGCGCGTATCTCGCCACCCGCATCCCAACGGCGGCGATCGCGATCATTTTCGGACTCGTTTTGTTGTACTCCGCGTGGATTTCCGTGAAGCCGGAAGACGAAGTGCACATTCAGGAACAACCCGGACCTCTCGCGCGGATGCTGAGGTTGGACGGCAGCTATCCGACGTCCGAAGGCACGGTGGCTTATCACGTGACCGGAGTGCCGCTAGGATTCTCGTTGATGTATGCGGCGGGAGTTCTCTCGGGGCTCCTCGGAATCGGGTCCGGAGCAGTGAAGGTGCTGGCCATGGATCACGCGATGAAAATTCCGTTCAAGGTTTCAGCCACTACGAGCAATTTCATGATTGGCGTGACGGCGGCGGCCAGCGCAGGGATTTATTTGCATCGGGGATACATCGACCCAGGGCTGGCGATGCCGGTGATGCTAGGCGTGTCGCTAGGGGCGCTGGTGGGTGCGCGAATTTTGCCGGAGGCGAAAGTAAAAACGCTTCGGACTGTGTTTGCCGTGGCGATTGCGGCCGTGGCGATT
Source organism: uncultured Acidobacteriota bacterium (assembly GCA_963823145.1). Classification (GTDB taxonomy): domain Bacteria; phylum Acidobacteriota; class Terriglobia; order Acidiferrales; family UBA7541; genus Palsa-295. The sequence goes on along the minus strand of CAWGJZ010000003.1, from coordinate 31,080 downwards.
GAGATGATTGTTAAAGGCGTTCGCGGGAATTTGTAGCAGCAGCGTTTCGCGAAACAATTGCGCGTGGCAGGCGGTTGTGCGAGGTGAAGATGGCTGAAGTTCATGGTTTGAGCGAAAAAAGATTTGAGGCGCTGATTGGGATGCTGCTGCGTACCGGAGTGGCGCTGGCGGCAGCCGTGGTGCTGGCCGGGGGCGTTTTCTATTTGACGAAGTACGGGGACTTGAAACCCGACTACAGAATTTTTCGGGGAGAGCCGAGCGACCTGCGATCCATCGGAGGAGTTCTCGGGGACGCGATTTCGTTGCATTCGCGCGGGATCATCCAGCTCGGGTTGCTGCTGCTGATCGCAACTCCGATCGCACGAGTTGCGTTCTCGGTGGCCGGCTTTGCGTCGGAGCGGGACTGGCTTTACGTGGGAATTACCTTGGTGGTGCTCGGGGTGCTGATTTACAGTTTGCTGAGCAGTTAAGGAAGAGTTGACATCGGGGTACGAAGGGACGAGATGAAGCTTTCACTCCGCTGTACCGCCGTACTTGCATCCATCGCAATCTTGATAATTCTGGGGTCGAGCGCGCCCACCGGCGGGCAGACACCCGTTGGACCAATTCATCTGGAAGTGGACGCATCACACGCGCCGCAGAAAATTCTGCACAGCCACGAGCAAATCCCGGTGCGGCCGGGGCCGCTGGTCCTCTATTACGCCAAGTGGATTCCCGGCGAGCACATGCCGGACGGCCCGATTGGCGAAGTGGCCGGACTGAAATTCACGGCGAAGGGCAAAACGATTCCGTGGCGACGCGACCTGGTGAACATGTTCGCGTTTCATCTCGATATTCCGGTGGGGGTTGAGTCGCTGGATGCCCATTTCGATTTTCTGTTATCCGCGCCGGCAGCGGGATACTCGGCGGGCGCGTCGGCGACGGCATATCTGGACGTACTCAGCTGGAATCAGGTCCTGCTTTATCCGCAGGGCTACGCGGCGGATCAATTGACGTTTGTGCCGAGCCTGCGCATTCCGGACGGGTGGAAAATCGGGACGGCACTGCCTGGCCCGAAACAGAAGGGCGACACAATTGATTTCGCACCCGTCCCGCTAAACACACTAGTGGACTCGCCGGTGCTGACGGGGCGTTATTTTCGCGCGATTCAGCTGACGCCAGGCCAAACGCCCTCGAATGAAATCGACATCGCATCGGATAGCAGCGCGGCGCTGGCGATGACCCCCGAAACCCAGATGCATCTTCACAACCTTGTAGAGCAAGCGGGCGCGCTTTTTGGATCGCGGCACTATCGCGATTACCACTTTCTGCTGACGCTGAGCGACCAAGTGGCGCACTTTGGGCTCGAGCACCACGAATCGAGCGACGACCGCACTAACGAGAAAAGCCTGATCGACAGCGACCAGCTGATCTATTTTTCCGATCTTCTGCCGCATGAATACGTTCATTCGTGGAATGGGAAGTACCGGCGGCCGGCCGATCTTGTAAGCACGGACTACCAAGAGCCGATGCGAGACGATTTGCTTTGGGTATACGAAGGGCTGACCGAGTATCTGGGTGAGGTGCTCACCACGCGCAGCGGGCTTTGGAACGCGCAGCAGGGGCGCGAGGAGCTGGCGCGGTTGGCGTCTACATTCTCGAAGCGCCCGGGCCGGGATTGGCGGCCACTACAGGACACGGCGGACTCGGCGGTTTTCCTTTACGGCGCCGACATGGAATGGGCGAACTGGCGCCGCAGCACGGATTTTTACGAAGAGGGGGAATTGCTGTGGCTGGATGTGGACACTACGCTGCGCCGGTTGACGAACGACAAAAAGTCCATCAACGATTTCTGCCGCGTTTTTCACGGCGGACCCGGCGGCAAACCGGAACTGAAAACCTACACATTCGACGATATCGTGGCAACGCTGAATAGCCTGGCGCCATTCGACTGGAACGGTTTCCTGCGCACGCGGCTGGATTCCGTCGCACCCTCGACGCCGATCGAGGCCATCGAAAACAGCGGGTGGAAACTCGTGTACAACGACAATCCCAATGAAATCGGGAGTGTCCGCGAAGCGGTGCGAAAAACGATGGACCTAACGCAGTCCATCGGACTTTTGCTCGGGGAGAATGGCCGGATATACGATGTGATTTACGATGGCCCGTCGTACAAAGCCGGAATCGGTCCCGGAATGAGAATCACTGCAGTGAATGGGAGCGTGTATTCGCCGACGGTCTTGAAGGAAGCGATCGAAGCCGCGCAAGCAACGACGGCGCCCATCCGGCTGATCATAGCCAATGGGACCGAGGTGCAGACGTACTCGGTGGACTACCACGACGGCATCCGCTATCCGCACCTGGAGCGGGACGAGAGCCGGCCAGATTATCTTGAAGAAATTCTCGATCCGTTAGCGGCCAAGTGAGAACGGAAGCGACTGGGCCCCGCATTCTTGGAGATCAACCATGAAGAAGTTCTTTTTAACATTGGGAGTAGTGCTGATGTTGCTCGGGGCAGGGACCTTGATCCATCCGGAATTGAAGATGCCTGCGGACCAGCGGGAAGTGAACGTGGAAGGACAGAAGTTAATTATAAACACCCGGCGGATCGTGACGGTGCCAGCTGTATTGAGCGGGATTGTGCTGGTGGCGGGCGTCGCACTGGTTTTCGCCGGCGCGCGGAAAAGCAGAATGAGCCAAGGCACAAAACCCACCCAATAAAGATACAAAAAGGGGCGGATTTGATCAGCCCCTTTAGTATCCAGGCTGGGCTTGCGTTATCCCACTTGTGCGGCTTCGGTTCGGCCTCCGAACTTGACCTCGTTCACTTGGTTGTTGTTAGAGAGAACTTCAGAATTGTTCGCCTTCTTTTGAAGTTGAACCCAATGGCACGGAACCGTAGCGACCACTTTGCCATTCTTTATCACGTTCAACTGGCTCTGATCTTCCCTGGCTTCGAAGGTGTAGTGCCCCGGCTGCAGCTGGGTGTTTCCGATGGTGGTTGCCTGAGCGGGGTCGAATGCAGTTGAGTCCTTGTGAGATGAGGTAGAAGCGGCCCAGACCGGGGCGGTGAGAATCACCGCCGCGACTGCAGCGCCGAAAAATTTCGGTTTAAGAGACATTTGGTAACTGGCCTCCTGAATTATGAGTTCCCTTTCGCGGCCCGGGATTCCGAACCGGAAGGAAGAGCGCCGTTTGTTAATGCCGAATTTCGGCGCTCAGTATTATTAGATGCAGGTTTTTCGAATGACGACGAGGAAAGATGGCCGGAAAATCTAGCGACGGTCGGTGGCACGGATGGAGCGAAGGCGCGGCCGTTTGCGCGACGCGGATAGCACACTTCACGCCAAGCATGTTTGCCGGGCACGATATATCGTGCCCCTAAGAAGAACACAAAAAAATCAGCGATCCGCCGCTACAAAGCGAGGCGTGCGTAGGAACCACAATTGACAGGGAGCGGCGATGGTGACATGGTGTGGCCCTAATTCCTCGGGAGGCTCCGATGCAGCCATCGAGGCGCAACTGTCTATGTGCATTGCTTGCGCTGCTGGTATTTCTGCCGCTCTGCGCTCCACAGGCGGGCGCCAACACCCTGACCATCACGAGTTCGCCGACGGGCGCGACCGTCGAAATCGACGGCGTCATCGTGGGTACAACTCCATTCCGCATGAAGGTTCCGGGCGGCTACTTCCATAAGACCAGAACCGTATTCGGCCAGACCCTGCAGCACCAAATGACGCTGCGCATATATAAGGATGGCTACACGGCGCAGGACCTGCGACTGACGGAAGGCCCTTTCGCATGGGTGTCCATGAATGGCCGGACGGAAGGCCATTACTGGCTGCTAAAGGCCGGGCATATCGAGGCAACGCTCGAGCCGGCGTCGACGGCATTCACGGGGAGGGTGAAAAGGACAGCCGCGGGCTCGAGCGAAGCGAGTGCGGGAGCCGAGCTGCCGACAGAGAAAATCGTCGAGAATGCGATTCCCGCAGTGGTGCGGCTCAGCAGCCCGGAGGGATGGGGAACGGGTTTCCTGATCACGGATACCGGCGTGATTGCGACGAATCGGCACGTGGTGGAGGGGCGAAATTCAATGATGGTTCGCTTCTCAGACGGGACACAGTTGCTGGGGAAGGTGATCTACACGAGCCCTCCGGGCGGTCCCGATGCCGCGCTGGTGAGGGTGGACGGAAGCGGTTTCCCATATCTGCCGCTTGCGGACAGTTCCGAAGTTCATGCGGGCGAAACGGTGATTACCATTGGAAATCCGGAGCGCGGCATGCCCGATACGGTTACGAAGGGAATCGTGAGCGCTGTGGGCCGCGATCCTCTGGCCGGAAACGGAACGTGGGTGCAAACGGATGCGCCCATTAATCCCGGAAACAGCGGGGGTCCGCTTTTGGATAGCCGCGGCGCGGTGGTGGGAATCAATACGTTGCTGATGCGCGACCCCGAAAATCCAGAGGCGACATTGCACGGAATGAGCTTCGCGCAGAGCTCGCACGACCTGCTCGAGATTCTGGAGCGGTTTTATCCTCGCGCGAGAGACGCATCCGAATCCGCGGCGGCTTCGCCTTCAGCAGCCACGGAACACGGTGAGGTGGCAATTTCTTGCGATCTGGCCGACGCGGAAATTTATGTGGACGGGAAATTCGTGGGCCAAACTCCGTCGACGCTGCAGCTTGCGAGTGGCACTCATCACATCGAGGTAAAGTCCGAAGGAAGACGGGAGTGGGAGCGGGACCTCGAAGTTCTGAAAGACAGCCGGCTCACGCTGCATCCTGTGCTCGGAGAGCCGCGCTAAATCGCTAGATTGCCGGCTATGACGGCTTTCTGGCACGCACGAAGGCGCTGATGAATTTGCCGTCAACCTGAGAGGCGAGGGAATCTAAATCCAGGCCCGCGGCGGCGAGAAATTCTCTGGCGTCGTCAACTTTGTAGATGCGCGTGGCCTCGATTTCGATGGATTCGAAACTCGCGGCCTGAAGTTTGTGGCGGTAGTCATTTTCCGTAAGCGCGCCTGCAACGCAGCCAACCCAAAGCTCAATGCTGCGGCGAATCTCCGGCGGCACTTCCCCGCGAACAACCACATCGGAAATTGCGAGGCGTCCGCCCGGCTTGAGGACGCGAAAGGCTTCGCGAAGGACGCGGTCTTTGTCGCCGGAAAGATTGATGACGCAATTGGAGACGATGACGTCGATGGAATTTTCTAGCAACGGAATATTTTCGATTTCGCCTTTCAAGAATTCCACGTTGGCCAAGCCGGATTTGCGCTTGTTTTCCTCGGCGAGGGCGAGCATCTCGTCCGTCATATCAAGGCCGTAGGCTTTTCCAGCGGGGCCGACGCGGCGCGCGGAGAGAAGCACGTCGATGCCGCCGCCGGAACCGAGGTCGAGAACCGTCTCGCCGGGCTGTAGATTCGCGAGCAAAGTCGGATTGCCGCAGCCGAGCGAGGCTTGCAATGCGGCCTCGGGCACTACTGCCGCTTCGCCATCTTGGTAGAGGTTTGAGGTGATGGGATCGCAGCATGCGATCTCGGACGAAGGGCTTGTGCCGCAACAGGCTGCACGCTGACCCGCGGCGACACGTTTTGCAGTCTCTCCGTATTTTTCTCTCACGATTTCGCGAATATTTTCGGTGCTCATCGGGATCACTCCTTTTCTTGTGCGGCTAATACCTCGGTGCCGCGGGCGAAGACGACGTTTTTGGCTTCGCGAAGCAGGTCGGGAGCCAGCCAACGAAACAGAAATGTTGCGGCCAAAGCTCCCAAAAGCTGCGCGAGGATGAAGAGCGGCGCGTCGATGGGACGAATGCCTGCGAACGTGTTGCTGAGCGATCTTGCGATGGTGACGGCGGGATTCGCGAAAGACGTCGACGACGTGAACCAATATGCGGCCGTGATGTAGGCTCCGACCGCGAAGGGCACGGCCGTGGAGCGCAGACGCGCGCATCCCCAGATTATTGATAGTAAGCCAAAGGTCGCGACGAACTCGCCAAGAAACTGGGCGCCGCCGCTGCGAACCTGGCGCGAAACGGAAACTGGAGGAAGGCCAAACATCAAGTTTGCCACCACGGTTCCCGCGAGCCCGCCGAGGATTTGAACCGCGGCGTACTGCGAACCCAGAGTCCACGGGAGGCCGCCCTCGAGCGCGTCCGCCAGACTGACGGCGGGATTGAAGTGCGCGCCGGAGATTGGGCCAAAGGCCAAAATTAGCGCGACCAAGACGGCGCCGGTGGCGAGAGTGTTCGCGAGGAGAGCCAAGGCGACATTTCCGTTGGCAAGTTTTTCGGCCATGATCCCGGAACCAACCACCGCCGCGACGAGAAATGCGGTGCCGACAAATTCCGCGGTGAGACGGCGCGCGGGGGAGACCGTCATTGCAAACCTATGCGATCGATTTCGCGCTTGATGGCGAGCGCATCGAGGCTGGAGATTGGCAACGAGAGGAAGAGGCTGATGCGACGGCCGAGAATGGTGAACGCGTCGCGGAAGGAGCGTTCCACTTGCTCGGGCGTACCGCGAACGTCTCCGGGATCCGGAACGCCCCAATGCGCCGTCATCGGCTGGCCGGGCCAGATGGGGCAGATTTCTTTGGCGGCGTTGTCGCAGACCGTGAAGACGAAATTCATTTTGGGCGCATCCGGCTTTGCGAACTCGTTCCAGCTTTTGCTGCGCAATCCGTCAGCGGGGAGACGAGCGACTTCGAGCTGGCGCAAGGCTCCGGGATGGATAAATCCCAGAGGATGGCTGCCGGCGCTGTAGGCGGTGAACGTGGGCCGTCCTTTCTGGTTGAGAATGGCTTCGGCCATGATGGAGCGGGAAGAATTACCGGTGCAAAGAAAGAGGACGTTGTATCGCGCGGGCATTTGTGCGGCTAATCCTTTAATCGAACATATGCGTTTATCCGCATACGAATAAGGCTAGGCTCGAGAAACATATATGTCAAGGCACATATATTGTATACTGGCGGCATGCGAAGACGGCAGACGAGCGAATCGATGGACACACTTTTCCGGGCGCTGGCGGATGCCACGCGGCTGCGGCTTTTGAACCTGATCGCGGACCGGGAGATTTGCGTCTGCTATTTTGTGGAAATTCTGCGAATCAGCCAGCCGAAGATTTCGCGGCATCTAGCGTACCTGCGCCGGGCGGGACTGATCGAGGCGAGGCGCGAGGGAAAATGGATGCACTACCGCCTTGCGATGCCCGAAGATCGCGCGGCCGCGAGCATCCTGCGCGAGACGCTGAAGCATTTGAGGCAGAAACCGGAAATGCGGAAGGACAGTTCGCGGCTCAGCTCCGCATGCTGCGCGTCGCGGAAATATGAGCTGCCGCAGGCCGCACCGCAACCGACGGTGCTGAACCTTGATCTCTGAATGGCACGTATCCCCTAGGAACGGTACTTACTTCTTCTTGGATACGCGTTGAGGGTGCGCTGCGGAGTTGGCCGCCACCGCGGCGCGGATTAGTTGCTTGAAGGCGGCTTGGTTGATCTTTTCTCCTTGGCGGAAGTCGATCGCACGTCGCGTGTTCCCTTCCAGGCTGGAATTGAAGAGTTTCTTCGGATCTTTGATGGAGGCCCCGCGAAAAAACGTGAGCTTCACGACCTGCTTGTATGATTCCCCTGTGCAGACGCCGCCGTCATGGGACCAAACGGGCACTCCTGGGTTCGTTGGCTTCACCCATTTCCATTCCTCCTCGATGTCGGGGTCGGCATCGTGGATGAGCTGACGAAGATGAGCGAGGGCCTTGCCGCGCCAGTCCCCAAGTTGCTTGATCTTCTCGTCGATTAATGCGGAGGCGGATTCCATCGGGACGGTCCTTTCATGTTTAGATCCTCAGCGAGCCACGGAACGCCCTACCGGCATAGTAAGATTCCGCGCCGTTGTGATATACAAAGACAGTGTCGAAGCGGCGATCACAAAAGAGGGCGCCGCCGAGTTTTCTAATATCGGAGGGCGTTTTCACCCAACTCGAGGACTTCGTATCGAAATTTCCAAGTTTCTGCAACTCCCGATATTGTTCTTCCGTTAGAAGCTCGATGCCCATGGCCGCTGCCATATCAATGGCGCTATTTTTCGGTTTATGTTCTTTTCTGGAGTCCAGTGCTTCACGGTCGTAGCAAACATTCGTGCGGCCTTCAGGGCTTTGCGGTGAACAATCAAAAAAGATGTATTCGCCCGTCTTTTTATCATGACCAACCACATCCGGTTCACCGCCGGTTCTTTCCATTTCATTGAGTGACCACAGTTTTTCAGCATTAGCTTCCAGCTTTTCTTGTACTTTGGCCCATTCAAGACCTTTATGGCGGTTTACGTTTTTCTCAAAACGGGCTTTCAATGCTCCGAGTAGTTCTTTGCGTTGCTCTTTAGAAAGGGCTGCGTTTGACATAGCTGCGCTCTAACCCTCGCACCTATTCCAGTTTGTCGAAAAAGAGATAAAGGGCGGCGATCCGGCCGTCCTGCACAATGATGAAATCGGTCCCGGCGTAAGCTGGCGCATCACCCGGGCGGCCCGACACCCAGCGGACAAGCCCGCCATTGCCCGATTCCGCGGGTTCGGTAATTGGCTGGTAGCGGAATTCAGGGTGAGTAGCTTTGATCGCGCCTGCGATGCGGTCGATTTCGTCACGGCCACGATAGACTCCCTTGCTGGGGTCGTAGAAAACGCAATCTTCAGTGTAAATCTCGTCGATGGCGGCGCGCCGGCGAGCGGGATCGTTTTCACCGAAGACATCACGAAGATTGCGGATCAGCAAGGTCGATATGCTATAGGACATGGCTTGTCTCCGAGGTCGTTCCCCCAGTATTCGCACGTCTTTTTATCATCTAGCCGGAGCGGCGCTTCGAGTATTGCATCGTCCACACGGCTTCGTCCTGTGGTGAATACTCTTTTCCATCCCATGGGGTCCCACAAATGTGCAAGTACGCGTATGGCGTGCCCGCGAACATGATCCACGCACCCGCATCGCGTACGGTCGTAGGGAGGCCCGAGTGCTTCCAGTCGAAAGGCCAAAGAATCATCCAGTGCGGGCCGATGGGAATTGCCGGGCTTGTCTTATCGGACGGATTCGTATTGCTGTGCTGCGTTGCGCCACACAGCATGTAGCAGAGCCCTGGCGCTTTGTTCGTCGGCCTCGGTTGACCTGCCAGAGCGTCCTTGAACCACTGCATTCCCAGCTGATCGACGCACATTGGCGGATCGCCAATCTTGTTCTCGTCGCCCGGCGTGCAGACCCAGGCGTTCGTACCCTTTCGCAATACGTCGGTCATGTTTCCGTGGTGATCCATCTCGGCCACGGTCGCGTCTCGAGTAACCTCGGGCGGCCCCGAACGCATCGCGCGGGCGATCTTCACGGCGCGAACGAGATCTTCACCTGGTTTTGGTGCGGATTCATCTGACGGCAGCATAGCAATAGCTGAATTGCTGTAGCTGCCTGAGGCGCCTTGCTGGGCGAGCACCTGGCCACTGAGTGTGGACATGACCGCTCCGAAGAATGCCAAGCGCCCTACTGCGGCGCGACGCGAAATATGCGCTCCCGCGCCGGTGTTGACATCCTGCTCAACAGGGTGTTGTCCCGAGCGGGGAACAGCAACATTGTCAAAACCAATTAATTCTTTTCCAGCTTTCGACATGTTTGTCTCTCCGGCTGTTATGGACCCGCCTCATCGGCAGGCAGCCGTTTGGATGCTATGGGCGATCCGAACGGTCCAAGAAGTGCCGAAGTTTTTCCCCTAGCTACCAATGTTTCGTGGCGTTTGGCTATCACTTGGCGGTTCAACACCGAACTGCTTGGCGTACTCGGCGTTCAGGCGCTGCCAGCCACCGAACTTCATGGCCTCGGGGCCGACGACGCGGCCGATGGGAGTTCCGCAGAGAAGGCGATCCAGAACATCGAAACAAATGTGCCAGCCGGCAGCACCCATTGAGATGAAGCGGCGACCGATGTTGGTCCACAGCGTGAGGCGCGTGCCGCCAGCAAAGGCTTCGAGTTCCCAGCGCATATCGAAGTCACCCCAATTGTACTCAAGCACGTTGGGGGCGTCGGCTCGCGTGACTTTTGTTTCAGAAACGTGCGGCATGGGCGCTCCCACCGTGGTGAGCTTCACCGTAGCGCCAACCGCACCCAGGTTTCCGTCAGCGTCGAAGGGCGCCCACTCGCGCAGATGCGCCGGGTCGGTTAGCGCCTGCCAGACTTTTTCCGGCGAGTGGCGCAGTTCTCTGACGAGAATGAGCGTCCACTTCTCTCCGTCCTTTCGTATTTGCGCCCCGCCGGCGGGACCCGGTGCGTAGTGCTCGCGATCGGTCATGGTGAACGTCAGTCTTGCCAGCGCATCAGCTGCGTGACCTGAAGGAGATTGCCGCAGGTATCGTTGAGCATAGCGATCTTGGAGGCGGTCACGTCCTTTGGCGGCATGGTGAACTCGGCGCCGCGCTCTTTCATACGGTCGTAATCGGCCTGGACGTCATCGGTAAAGAACATGGCCGCGGGCTGGCTTTGCTGGAACAGGGCCTGCTGGTAGGCTTTGGCGGCCGGGTTGTTGTTGAGGGCTAGCTGCAGCTCCGTGCCGTTCGGGTCCTCTGGCGAGGCCACTGTGAGCCAGCGAAACGGCCCCTGGCTGAAATCGGCCTTCTTCACGAAGCCCAGCACTTCGGTATAGAAGCGCAGGGCCTTCTCCTGGTCGTCGACGTACACGCTGGTCAGTTTGATCTTCATCGGTTGCCTCGTATTGTGATATTCGCGGGCGGTGCCGCGTTACTGCTTCTTCCTTTTCGTTCGTGTTGCCCTTTTCGTTTTTGTTAGTTGATCCATGTGGTCGAGGTGGCGTTCGAGAGCATCCAGGTGAGCGGACCAGAACCGGCGGAACTGAGACAGCCAGGCATCGAGTTCCTGAAGCGGTTCAGGTTTCAGGCGATAGAGACGGCGCTGTGCGTCCACCGTGGATTCCACGAAAGCGGCGTCGCGCAGCACTCGCAGGTGCTTCGAGACGGTCGGCTGCGGCATGCGAAGTTGACGCTCGATCTCACCAACCGACTGCTGTGACGAGACCAGAAGGCTCAGTATCGCGCGGCGGTTCGGCTCCGCAATGATTTCGAACACGGATTCCATCTTCTTTATATACTCCACAGAGCATATACGTGTCAAGGTATGTACAGGCCGCCGCCAGCCCATCGTGCCCGCATCGGAATCTTTGCGCCGTCCGAAAATGTCGCTTGCGCGTGCTGGTGTGGAAGAGGATGCTAAGAAACGGTTCGGAAGACGGGAGGGCGGAGATGGTTTCCTCGACGCCGAACATTCGGGGACTGATACTACGCTCGCTGGTTTTTCTTTCCGCGACTACCGCGGCTTTGGCCTTAGCGCCGGGTATGACCAGCGCGCAACAAACACCTGGCCATTCCGTGGCTGCGCCCAGGCATCCCGTCGTGATCGCCAGAGGAGTGTATCGACCACCGGCATTCGCATCGCGTCCGGCACGCGCGAGCGTTCCCGTGGCAATGGCGCGGTCCGTCACGCCGTCGAGGCCGGCGTATCCAGTGCATCTCGCGAGGCCGGTGGGCATTCCGCGGGTTATCGACCTGGGCGCCCAGGTTGCCGAGCGAAACTCCTTCCGCGCCATCTTCTTCGAGGCGCCGCGTTTCATCGCGCCGTTTTTCTTCAGTGCATCGTTGCCGCGAAGCTTTGGTCTCGCCGGCTCCGTTTCGCGGTTCGGAGGCATGCCGCTGGGATTCGGTCTATGGCCTGCGTGCGATTCCGCGGCAACGCCGGGCAGATTCTGGACCGTGGGGCCATGTTTCGGGTTGGGTTCATACTCCGCAGAGTTGACTCCAATGCCGGCGCAGCCTGCCCCTTACATTCCCCCATTGACGCTTTTCGAAGGCCAGCCTTCGTCTGGTCCATCTGCGGCGCAGCCTCCGAGTGCGCCCGCTCCGCCAGCGACGATGATCCTGTACTTGAAGGATGGCAAAACTATCGCGGCCACGGATTGGTGGGTCGCTCTTGGACGCCTACGCTACATCACCGACTCCGGGCAGACAGGCGCCGTGGACGTAATGCAACTCGACCTGGAGCGCACCAACAAAGAAAATCAGAAGCGCGGACTAGACTTCCGTCTCAAATTCACACCGCCTTCGGACCTCTATCCTCCCTCTATACGACCCTAGGGCCTGTGGGCGCCTGGCGCTATCAAATGGAAGTGGCAGGAGGACATGCAGCCCGCGCATTTGACGGAAGGGCTGCGTGAAGACTACACAATTCACACACTGCGGAGGGGTCACAAAGCTAAATAGCGCAGCCTATGAACGCTACCAGCCGGACATCTCCGAGAAAACAATTGACGGTATTACGAAAGAGCATGTTGTTTGCAGTGACGAGACCGGTCCGAGTCCGGTCTTTGGTTGCAGGAATTCGTTCAACTTTTCTGGATAAAATGGCGGGGACGACGAGACTCGAACTCGCGACCTCTGCCGTGACAGGGCAGCGTTCTAACCAACTGAACTACGTCCCCGCGATGTGACACAGTGGTGGGCGGTCAGCGATTTGAACGCTGGACCTTCCGGGTGTAAACCGGATGCTCTAACCGCTGAGCTAACCGCCCTGCCTCCCTATTCTAGCTAGTTACGCGAATTCTCACTAGCGGAATTCCCACGCGCTTTGGCGCTTCTCTTGCACCAATCCGTTTTGCGGCGACCCTTGTACGCGCCTGCGACTCCGTTGTGTGTTGCTCTGGAGAGGGGTACGATGCGCGGGGCTGAGGTCGAAGCAGCGATTTGGGTTGCGATGCTTCCATTGATAATGACGGTGAGGCGGGTATGACCAATACGAAGTCTGGTGGCGCGGGCAGTGAGTCGTCGGCTGGAGTTCAAAACCGGCGGGCGATGCTGAAATCGGCGCTCTTAGGTGGTGGAGCAGCCGTGGCTAGCCTTTTGGGAGGTTCGCTTGCGCAGGCCGCTCCCACGCGCACGGAGCAAGAGGCGCAAGAGAAGGCAGATCGCGCCACGCGTGGGATGCCAACGCCGCACATTCAAGACGTGAGCGTGATTGAGGTGGGAGGCGGCGGCAATAATGACTCAACGATCGTCAAGGTTACAACCGATCAGGCCGGACTTCACGGCTACGGTTGTGCTACGGCGACATTTCCCGGAGGCCGCTCCAAACTTGTGAAGACAGCCGTGGAGCAGTATCTGAAACCTTTGGTGATGGGCAGAACCACCGACCGAATCGAGCAGATTTGGGAACTCTGCTACATGAGTTCTTACTATAAGAATGATGTGGTTCAGAACTGCGCCATTGGCGGTCTCTGCGACGCGCTGTGGGACATCAAAGGCCGGCAAGCTGGGATGCCCGTCTACCAACTGGTTGGCGGAAAATGCCGCGATGCGGCGGAGATTTACCTGCACGTGTTCCTGGCCGCGCAGGATACGAACAAGAAGCTGATCGAAAATTCAATAAAGCTTGTGGGTCAAGGCTGCCGGAATCTGCTGATCGCGATGTTCATTCGGGACGGGGCCGTGAACAATTTGTACGGGCAACCGAAGTTCGACGACGGCACGATGGCTTTCGATCGCGACAAGGAAACTCGCAGGGTTCTATCGGCGTGCGAGACTTTCCGGAAAGAGATGCCGCCGGAAATCGGCCTGGGGATCGACGTACATTCGCTGCTCGATAGCGTACGAGCCGTCGAGTTCTGCAAAGATGTGGAAGCGTTCAAATTGTTCTATTGCGAAGACCTGTTGCCGCCGGAAGAGTCTGGCCACTACAAAATCGTCCGACAGATTTGCACAACGCCGCTGGCGATCGGCGAGCTATGGAACAACCCGCATGAGTGGCAGCCGCTCGTCGAACAGCGCCTGATCGATTACATCCGCCATCATGTCTCCCATATCGGCGGCTTTACGGCTGCCCGGAAAGTGGCCGCCTTTGCCGCGAATTATGAGGTGAAATTCGCTTGGCACGGCGCTCCCAACTCCCCTGTGGGCCATATGACCAATCTCACGCTCGATCTGACCAATCCTAATTTTGGCATTCACGAGCACTTCGACTATACGCCGCTAGTCCGGGACATTTTTCAGGGCTGCCTCGAAGTGAAGGATGGCTACGCGTGGATCAGCGAAAATCCCGGTTGGGGCATCGAGGTTGACGAAGCGCTGGCGACAAAACATCCCATCACCGACGAACGTCCGAATGAGATGCGCACGCCGGATGGCTCCGTCATCAATGGGACTGGTTAGAATTCGGCTTTTACAGGTTTGACTCTCCCCCTGGCGTGCTGTTTGTCGGACCCGACATCAATCCGCGAGGAGTTTCCCCTTTTTACCCCGGGCCGGCATGCTTTTCGACGCGACTGGCGGTTTGCGCGTGCTTGATCCCCCCTCGAAGCCTCCGAGGTACAGGTGCTGAAGTGAACTGGCCCCGCGCCCGATAAGGTACTGGAGACCACCTGTACCTGAGTACAGGCGAAGGAAAGGCCTGTACGGCGGTACAGGAACGCGATGCGGCGGACTGGATGTTAGCTGATTCACTACGAGGTGCGAAGCCAGCGCCAACGTCGCTGCGAATCACATGCTACTCTCCCGAATACCGCAGTTCTAGTACTGCGGACGCACAACTATGTCTTCCCGTCTCGGCGAAATTCTAGTCAAGGACAGCCTGATCTCCGCAGATCAGTTGAAGCAGGCACTCGACTATCAGAAGAAAAACGGCGGCCGCCTGGGCACGTGCCTTGTGAAGATGGGGTTGGTAAGCGACGACGACATCACGGCGGTTCTCTCCCGGCAGTACGGCGTTCCATCCATCAATTTGAAATTTTACGAAGTGGACCCGGCGGTGATCAAGCTGGTGCCGCAGGAAACGGCGGTCCGCTACCAGATTGTGCCGCTCTCGCGCGTGGGTTCGACGCTGACGATTGCGATGACCGATCCGACGAACGTCTTCGCCATGGACGACATCAAGTTCATGACGGGATTCAACGTGGAGCCAGTGGTTGCGTCGGAAACCGCGATCAGCGAGGCCATTCACAAGTTCTACGGCGAAGTGGAGAGCGTCGAAGAACTCGACAAGGTGATGAAGGATCTGACGGGAGAGGAAGCGGACGCTCTCGAGCTCGCGGCAGAAGAAACGGAGATGGACCTTGCGTCGCTGTCAAAAGCGGCCGAGGAAGCGCCGATCATCAAGCTCTGCAATCTGATCCTGACCGACGCGGTGAAGCGCGGCGCGAGCGATATTCACGTGGAGCCTTACGAAAAAGAGTACCGCGTGCGGTTTCGCATCGACGGAATCTTGCAGAACGTGATGGCTCCGCCCATGAAGCTAAAAGATGCGATGACCAGCCGCATCAAGATCATGTCCAAGCTGGACATCAGCGAAAAGCGGCTGCCACAAGACGGCCGCATCATGATCAAGTACCTGAAGGACGGAAAGAAGAAGGAGCTCGACTTCCGCGTTTCGACCGTGCCGACGCTCTTCGGAGAAAAAATCGTTCTGCGGTTGTTGGACAAGGAAAACCTGCGGCTGGACATGACCAAGCTCGGTTTCGAGCCGGAGGCGCTGGCCAAATTCGAGAGGCAAATCCTGAAGCCGTACGGCATGGTGCTCGTCACCGGCCCCACTGGATCGGGTAAGACGAATACCCTCTATTCATCGGTAGCGCGCTTGAATACGGCCGAAACGAACATTATGACGGCCGAGGACCCCGTCGAATTTCAGCTTCCGGGGATCAACCAGGTGCAAATGAAGGAGCAGATCGGGTTGAACTTTGCCTCGGCGCTCCGCGCATTCCTGCGACAGGATCCCAACATCATTCTGGTAGGAGAAATTCGAGACTTCGAGACGGCTGAAATCGCCGTGAAGGCAGCGCTCACCGGCCACCTGGTCCTTTCCACGCTGCATACGAATGATGCACCGTCCACGATCAGCCGGTTGATGAACATGGGAATCGAACCGTTCCTGGTGGCTACATCCGTAAACCTCATCTGCGCGCAGCGGTTGGTACGCCGCATCTGCGTCCAGTGCAAGGAACCGCTGCAGATCCAGTCGGAGGCGCTGACGGAGGCGGGTTTTTCTCCCGAAGAGGCGATGAAAACCACCGTGCAACATGGCAAAGGATGCGCAACTTGCAACAACACGGGATACAAAGGCCGCGTAGGACTCTACGAAGTGATGGAAATCAACGACGAATTGCGCGAATTGATTCTAGTGGGAGCGTCGGCACTGGAACTGAAGAAGAAAGCAATGGAACAGGGAATGATCACGTTGCGTCGGAGCGGCTTGCAGAAAGTCGCGTCAGGATTGACGACGATGGAAGAGGTTTTGCGCGAGACGGTTCTGTAATCGGAGGAGAAAATGGCTGGCATCACATTGAGCGAACTCTTGAAGAAAATGATCGAGATGTCGGGGAGCGATTTGCATCTCTCGACCAACAGCGCCCCGCGGGTGCGCGTACATGGGAAGCTTCGTCCCTTGGACATGCCGCCCCTCACGGCCGCCGATACAAAGGCGCTGGCCTATAGCGTGCTGACGGACGTGCAAAAGCACCGTCTGGAAGAGAACCTCGAACTCGACTTTTCGTTTGGATTGAAGAGCCTGGCGCGGTTCCGAGGCAACATTTTCCATCAGCGGGGCGCCGTGGCCGCCGTTTTCAGGACAATACCCTGGGAAATTAAGAGTTTCGACGCGCTCGGACTGCCACCGGTCGTACGCGGCCTTTGCGACAAACCGCGGGGGTTGGTGTTGGTGACGGGCCCGACAGGTTCAGGAAAGTCCACGACGCTCGCAGCGATGCTCGACAAGATCAACAACGAGCGCGACGAGCACATGATCACCATCGAGGATCCGATTGAGTTTCTTCACAACCACAAAAAATGCCTGGTGAATCAGCGGGAGGTTCATTCGGATACGCACTCGTTCGCGAATTCCCTTCGTGCCGCCCTGCGCGAAGACCCGGACATCGTTCTGATCGGCGAAATGCGCGATTTGGAAACAATTGAATCCGCGCTACGCATCGCCGAAACAGGACACCTGACCTTCGCTACTCTGCACACAAATTCGGCTGTCTCGACGATCAACCGTATCGTCGATGTTTTCCCAGCTCATCAACAACCGCAAATCCGCGCGCAGCTTTCGATGGTGTTAGAAGGAATACTTTGTCAATCGCTGCTCCCGAAGATCGACGGACGCGGCCGAGCCATGGTGATGGAGATATTGATTCCCAATGCAGCCATCCGCAACCTGATCCGCGAAGACAAGATTCACCAGATTTATTCGGCGATGCAGACGGGAACGGGAGCAACCGGGATGCAGACTTTCAACCAGAGCCTGGCGAACGCTCATTCGCAGAAGTTGATTACTTTGGAAACCGCGCTCGCAAGATCGTCGAATCCAGACGAATTACAGGATTTAATTAACCGAGGGGTGACGTCGCCGCCCGCGGGCGGTCGGACTCCCGTCCGACGGTAATCGAAGAGATCGACGAGGGAGGTAACAAATCATGCCGGTTTTTACATATCGCGGAACCAATCGGGCGGGCGCGCCGGTCACCGGAGAACGCCAGTCAGAAAACAAAGCCCAGCTTGCAGCGGCGCTGCGCCGGGAAAATATCAACGTCAGCAAGCTTTCCGAGAAGGGCAAGGAATTCAACATCCCGACGTTCGGAACCGGCGTTGATTCCAAGGAACTCGCGATATTTACGCGCCAGTTTTCGGTGATGATCGATGCGGGCTTGCCGTTGGTACAGTGCCTCGAGATTCTCGCCGGGCAGCAGGAAAATAAGACATTTCAAAAGATCTTGAACACGGTGCGAGGGTCTGTCGAAGGCGGAGCGACGCTTTCGACTTCGATGAAGGCCCACGAGAAGGTTTTCGATCCCCTCTACTACAACATGGTCGAGGCAGGCGAAACCGGCGGTATCCTGGATACCATTCTTCAGCGTCTGTCGACGTATATCGAGAAGAACGTAAAACTGAAGCGAGCAGTCAAGTCCGCGATGATCTATCCAATTTCGGTTTTGGGTATCGCCGCCGGCGTGATCATACTGTTGCTGTGGAAGGTCGTTCCGATTTTCATCACCCTGTTTAACGGATTGCAGGTTGACCTTCCGCTTCCCACACGGATCGTAATTCTGCTCAGTCATTTCGTCGGCAGCATCTACGGATTACTGATTTTGATAATGGCGATCGCCAGCGTTTTCGCACTCAAATTTTGGTACGGAACCCCGGCAGGCCGGATGGCCATAGATTCCGTGATCCTAAAACTGCCGGTCGTTGGCATCGTTATGCGCAAGATTGCGGTCGCTCGATTCACCCGAACACTCGGTACGCTTATCTCCAGCGGCGTGCCGATCCTCGAAGGCCTCGACATCACCGCGCGCACGTCGGGCAATGCAGTCGTGGAAAAAGCGATTTCGCAGACGCGAAAAGCGGTTGAAGCCGGCCGCTCCTTGGTCGATCCTCTGAAGGAAACGGACGTTTTCCCGGGGATGGTGACCCAAATGATCGGCGTCGGCGAACAAACGGGCGCGATGGACGCGATGCTTTCCAAGATCGCCGACTTCTATGAGGACGAAGTCGATGCGGCTGTGAAGGACATGTTGACAGCCATTGAGCCGATTATGATCGTAGTGTTGGGCGTGGTCGTGGGCGGCGTGGTTATTTCTATGTATTTGCCGCTCTTCTCGCTGATCGGCAAACTGGCGGGACACTAACTCGCTGGCGCATAACCGCGATTGCGAAATCTGGAATCGGCTACTCTCGTGGCCGCACCAAATCGAACTGCGAGATCGCGGGGAACTCGATCAAGCGGGGAGAACAACTATCGGATCCTGCATGGAGCCTACACCCAGCATAAATGAATGGTTGCCTTGGCTGTGCCGCGTTCGTTTTCTCGCAATCACCTTCCTGGTAGCAGGGATCATCGCTGTTCGCCAATGGACATCGAGCCCATTTCCTGTGCGGACGCTCCTCGGTTTATCCGTCCTGTGGTATCTCCTTGCGGCGTTGTATTTGCTCATAGAGCGCGCTCTTCCGCAGAACAGATGGCATGCGCCGATTCAAATCGCTCTGGACCTGGGAGTCATCACCGGCATCGTTTACGCCAGTGGCGCGCAGGATAGCTATTTCATCTCGCTGTACCTGCTTGCGATTCTGATGGGCAGCATTCTGTTCTCCCGTCGCGGCACTTTCTTGGTGGCGGGATTCAGTTTCGTGCTCCTCGGATGCATCACGGAAATCACCTATTACGGAATCATCCCGCGCACGGCAATTTCGACTCCGAGTCCGCGAGCGCTTGAATCCTGGCTGGGAAGCAACCTGTTTGCCTTTTTTGCCGTGGCGTATCTGGGGAGTTTGCTGGCACAGACGATTCAAAGTAAGGGAGTCGAACTCGAGCAAAAAAGCGAGGCGTTGAAGGATTTGCAGGCCTTCAACAACGACATTATCGAGTCGATGCGCGGCGGGTTGCTTACCGTCGACCTGGACGGACGCATTTTACTGATTAATCGCGCGGGAGCCGAGATCACCGGACACGGATTCGGACTGCTTCGCGGAGAAAATGTCGCTGACGTTTTCCCAGGCTTCTGGCCAGTGGAAATGGACGAAGGGGGAAACCCGCGGGCGCTTCGCAAGGAGATGGAGTTGCGAACTCCGGGCGGAGCCACGCGGTTTCTCGGCATTTCGATCTCTCCGCTGCGCACCGGACAAAATCAAGCCAGCGGATTCGTTTTTAACTTCCAGGACCTGACGGAACTCAAGCGGCTGGAGCATGAGGTTCTTACAAAGGAACGCATGGCCGCTCTGGGACGCCTTTCAGCGGCCATCGCTCACGAAATTCGCCAGCCTCTGACGGCGATGACCGGTGCGCTGAAGGAGCTGGCGCGGTTCGCGCCGCTTGAGGATGATGACAAAAAGCTCGTTCAAATCGTGAGCCGCGAATCGCAGCGCTTGAACCAAATCATTACCGAGTTCCTCGATTATTCCCGCGAGAAGTCCTACGCCTTCACGGATGTGGACATGCTGAGCGTCATTGAAGAGACACTCGTCCTTATCGAACGCAACGCGGTTGCATCGGGAAAGATTCGAATCGAACGCCACTTCTCCCAACGTCCGCTGCGAGCCCGCGCGGATCGCGATGCCATGAAGCAGGTCTTTTGGAATCTTTGCAATAATGCGCTGCGAGCCATGCCGGATGGCGGTGTCCTTTCGGTTCACGGGGAAGCCGTACAGAATTCCGTCCGAATTTCGATCCGCGATACCGGCAGAGGAATGGAGCCTGGCGCGTCTGCCCGGATCTTTGAGCCGTTTCAGTCGGCGTTCCCCGGAGGAACGGGCCTGGGGCTCGCCATTGTTTATCAGATTTTGCAGGCGCATCGAGGACGTATTCACGTCGAAACAGGCCTCGGAAGTGGAGCGGAATTTATCGTGGACCTGCCTTCCGCCGCGAGCGCCGTAACGCAGATACCACTCATTCACAGCGCCACCCTGCAAGCAGCGGGAAAACGGTAAACACCCACATGGCTCATCTACTGATCGTCGATGACGAACCCTCCATTCGCGAACTGCTCGAAATTAGCTTCCGAAAAGAAGGGCACAAAGTCGAGATCGCGGCTAGTGGCGAGGCGGCGAAGCGCCAGATGGCATCGCGCATGTTCGACATCGTCGTCTCAGACATTTGCATGCCTGATATGGATGGCGTCGAACTTCTGCGCTATTGCAAAGAGGTTTCTCCCTCAACCGTCTTCATTTTGATCACCGGAGTTCCCACGATAGGCACGGCCATCGATGCTGTGAATTTCGGCGCCGATCGTTACGTGATAAAAGGCGACCGCCTTCTGGATGAGTTGCGGCCCGCCGTTCAGCATGTTACTGAGAGTCTGGCGCTCCGGAAGGAAGCCGGCTATTTGCGCCGCGAACTCAGACGCCTCACCGGACTGGATCATATGATCGGCACCAGCCCGAAAATGCGCTCGATTTTCGAGTTGATTCAGAACATTGCGCCGCAGTCGAGCCGTGTTCTGATCACCGGCGAAAGTGGAACGGGAAAGGAGCTCGTCGCACGCGCCATCCACGAGAACAGCGCACGCGCCAAAAGCCCGTTTATCACCATCAATTGCGGCGCCTTTCCGGAAACCTTGCTGGAATCAGAGTTGTTCGGCTATGTCAAGGGCGCGTTCACCGGCGCGAACGACAACCGGCGCGGGCTTTTCCATGCCGCTCATACCGGCACGCTTTTTATGGACGAGATCGGCAATATGAGCGTCACCATGCAGGTAAAACTCTATCGCGTGCTGCAAGAAGGAAAAGTAAGACCCATCGGCAGCACCGACGAAATCGATGTGGATGTCCGCGTGATTGCCGCCACGAATAAGGACTTTGAGAAGGAGATAGCCGAGGGGCGCTTTCGCGAGGACTTGTATTATCGTCTCAGCGTGATCCCCATTCACCTTCCGCCGCTCCGTGAACGTCGCGATGATATTCCCCTGCTCGCGCGAGAGTTTTTGGGGCGTTTTGCGAAATCCATGTCCAAGAGCATCGAAGGCATCGAGCCGGAGGCCATGCGCCGTCTTGAAGTATATGACTGGCCCGGAAATGTCCGCGAACTGGAAAACACCATCGAACGCGCCGTCGCCCTGGAAGCCGGCCGCCGGATTTCGTCCGATGCCCTGCCTGATAAAATCCGCAATCATCATCAGGAATCGATTCCGGGAGTGGCCCACAATGGAAACGGCGGCCCGGCTCTGCCGGAGGACGGCTTGAACCTCGAAGAGCACATCCAGAAGATCGAGCGGTCCTACTTGCTGGCTGCGCTCGAGCGGTCTGGCGGCGTGCGAACGCAAGCGGCGAATATCCTGAAAATGTCCTACCGCTCCTTCCGACATTACGCCAAAAAGTATGGCGTCTGACTTTCCCTGAAGCGAAACATCCCCCGGAACAACATTGCTCTTAGGACAAGCTGCGCGGTTTGCTCACCCACCTGTGTTCCGGCAATGCCATAATTTCAAAAGAAAGTCCGGACGGGACACTGAATGGCCAACCATCGTTCAAGACCTGCAACGCCCGCCGAGCGGCTCGCGCCGAAAATCATTTTCACACTACTGATTATCGCTTGCATTGCGATGCTTGCTACCAGCGCTCAGTTCTACACCGAGGCCATGGTTGACGCATTCTTCGCGTTCGCACTCGCCAGTGTCCTGATTGTTCATCTACGGGTTCTCCCTAAATGGCAAGATGCTTTGCTCGTGCTGGCCGTCACCTTGCTTTTCGCAGGTATCGATTTTCAGTTGCTGCACTACTCGCCGAAATTAATGGCGTGGCTTTCGTTTGTTGGATTGAGTAGTTTTCTGGTCATGGCTCTTCGCACCGTCTGGGTGAAAGAATCCCGGACGGCCAAGACGCTGCTTTATGCTTGGGTGCCTGCCGCGCTCTTCGTGATTTCGGAGTATTTCGCGTCGACGATGCTTGCGTGGACCGGAGCCGCGCATCCCAAGACGCTCGATCTCTACTTGCTCTCTTTCGATTACAGCCTGCGTGTTCCGATAGTGTTTATCGCGGGCCGAATATACTGGCAGCATCCGTGGATTCATAATCCGAGCTTGCTTGTTTACATTGGATTGGCCATTCCAATCTCGCTCGTTTATGCGGGCCGCCTGGTTCGCTTCCGCCGGGAAGCGTTTCCCGCCATGCTGGCTTTCCTGATTACCGGTCCTATAGGCATTCTGTTTTATAATCTATTTCCCGCTTGCGGCCCGCATGCTTTATTTCAGCAGGGCTTCCCATTCCATGCATTCCCAATGGATCAGGCTCCAAGGCTTCATCTGGAATCGATGGCGGTAGCGGGTCCTCGCAACGCAATTCCATCTCTACACATGGCATGGGTCTTGCTCGCGTGGTGGTACTCGCGGGGACTCTCTTGGCTGGAGCGCCTAATCGTTCTGATTTTCGTGGCATTCACAGCATTTGCAACACTGGGGACGGGAGAACATTGGTTTATAGACCTAATCGTTGCTTTTCCGTTTGCGCTGTTTATTCAGGCAATCGCCGCTTATCCCCTTCCATGGAAAGATGACCGGCGCGCGGCAGCGTTTCTTTTCGGACTTCTATGCACCCTCGGTTGGCTGATCATGCTTCGATACGAGCCAAAGTTCTTTTGGACTTCACCCCTCTTGCCGTGGGTGCTTGCCACCGCTACCGTGGTGCTCACCATCATTCGACAGGCAAATCTCGATCGAGCCCTTGATCCCACCAATTACGCCGAGAGTCTTTCCGTGCGATCGGCGCGCCTCCAGGCCAGCAAAGTCTCTCTCCCCGCCAATTAGACGCACTGCAGTGGATCAGCGCGAAAGTCTGACTTGAGAGGGACCGGCAGCTTGCCCGCCGCGCTGAATGTCACTCTCCCTCGTCACAATTTGTCGATTTTCCCGATCGCAATATCTTGCTTGCAGTTTCACTGTGAACCACCTCGCGGAAAACTTCTTCTATATACCATATAGTACATCACCTATGTAGTGTACCACAAAGGAACACTCACCCGCCGTCTCAGTGGCCTCCCTCTTGCAATACATCCCCGCGTACCCCGCCAGGGCGTACAGAAACCGATTGGAAATTCTGGAGCAATGCTCCTAGGAGAAACGAATGAAAAAGAGACAGAAGGGTTTTTCGCTTATCGAGTTGCTGATCGTCGTGGCGATCATCCTGATCATCGCGGCCATCGCAATTCCCAACCTGCTTCGCGCTAGAATGGCCGCAAACGAATCTTCAGCGGTCGGTTCTACGCGTACGATTGTGACTACCGAAGTAGAGTATTCGACCACCTACGGTACGGGCTTTGCGCCGACGATTGCTGCCCTGGGCGGACCCGCTTCGTGCGTCGCGGCCGCTGCAAACGCCTGCCTTATCGACCCAGTGTTAACGCTCGGAACCAAGAGCGGCTACACCTTTAAGGCTCTACCAAACGGCGGCGCCGGCACAACGGTCAGCCCCTTCACGGGATTTGAAGTGAGCGCCAATCCTCTCACTGTCGGCACCTCTGGACAGCGCTCATTTTGCTCGGACCAGACCGGCGTGATTCACTTCGACGTTACAGGTGCTGTTATGGGAACGGCAGCCGGAGCTTGCGCGGCGTTGCCAGCCACTCAAGTCCTTCAGTAATCTGGTTTGCTCGGCAGGGGAGGGAGCATGTCTTCCTCCCCTTTTTTTTTCGCCTCGGAGAAGAATCTACTCTGAGAGGCAAACCAGCCCGCAGCACCCCTGTCAACGAACAAACCGCGAGATGACTCCTGCTCGGCTTCTTGAACCCACGGTCGTCCTGCTCCCAGTTATTGCTCCGCTTGCGGTTCCGAATCTTCCCCACGCAGAAATGCGGCCCACCAAGAGGGACCCCGTCTGACGCGCCCAGCTACGCCCAAAATGTGCCACCGCAGTCGGCCCCGATGGCTCACGGCCGGCGGGAGCTCCTGCGGCGCATAGCACGAGAAACCCGTTCGGGAGAGTCCATAACAAATTTCCTGCCGCGCTGGATGTCACTCTCGGCGGGCAAAATTTGTCAATTTCCGGGACCTGAGGTATTTTGTTTGGCGAGGCCGTAGCTGACCGGAGCATGTGGAGCTGTATATTACAGAAAATAAGCCATATACTATGTGTGCCGTGAAGGTACACAACCGTCCCTTTCTGGTACTCCCGTTGCAATACATCACCGCGTACCCCGCCAGGGAGTACAAACACGGATTCCGGAGCGAATGCTCCTAGGAGAAAAGAATGACAAAGAAACAGAAGGGCTTCTCGTTAATCGAGTTGCTGATCGTCGTGGCGATCATATTGATCATCGCGGCCATCGCAATTCCCAACCTGCTTCGCGCGAGGATGTCCGCGAACGAGTCTTCAGCAGTTGGCTCTACGCGTACGATTGTTACCACAGAGGTTCAGTATTCCACGACGTATGGCACGGGCTTTGCCCCCAATTTGGGTTCCTTGGGCGGGCCTGCTAGTTGCGTCGCGGCTGCTGCCACCGCTTGCTTGATTGACCCGGCCCTGACGACCGGAACGAAGAGTGGATATACCTTTGCGGCCGTGCCGAACGGCGGCGCCGGCACCACTGTCAGCCCCTACACGGGCTTTGAAGTGAGCGCGAACCCGCTTAACGTGGGTACCACTGGTCAGCGTTCGTTCTGCGCGGATCAGACCGGTGTGATTCACTATGACTCGACCGGTACGGTTATGGGAACAGGTGCGGGAGCTTGCGCTGCATTGCCCATCACCCAGGTCCTACAGTAGTTCTAGTTGGTCTGTTAAGGGGGGAGGAAGTAATCTTCCTCCCCTGTTTTTTTGTCGAGGGGTCGAGGTAGAAAGGTGAATCAGTCATGCTCGGCGCGACTCACGGGGATAAACCAAACCGCGAAGTATTCAGGGAAACTGGATTCTCGCTGATAGAGCTTCTGATCGTGGTTGCCATCATTCTAATCATCGCGGCGATTGCGATTCCGAACTTCTTACGCGCTAAGATGGCCGCAAACCAGGCGGCGGCAGCGGAAACAATCCGAACCATTACCACGGCTTCCGTGGTGTATTCGACGACTTGGAGCAATGGCTATCCCCCGAGTCTGTCAGCTCTGGGCGGAATAGGCGCCGGCCCGGCTACCTGTAATGCGGCCCTCTTGATTGATGGCGTCATCGCCACCGCTCCAAATCAGAAAAGTGGTTATAAGTTCACCCTGACCCCGCAGGGCGCCGCTATTACTGGCCCGCCTGCCGGCTGCACGCCAGGCTATCTTGCCTATCTTGCGGCGGCCATGCCGATCAGCATCTACACCGGCATCAACAGCTATTGCAGCAATGAGCCGGGCGTGATTCACTACGACGCCAGCGGCGGAACAATTGCTTCGGCGGCGGCTTGTGATGCGCTTCCGACGTTATAGCAGCAACGTTGGCTGGCGCTCAAGGCCTTGTGTCACGTCTCAAACGCAACGGGTGATACTGCACGACTAACCTCTCTGTTAAACTAGCGCCGTGTTTGCGGCCGTTCTCATTCTCACGTTTTTTGGTTCTCTGCCTTCAGTCAGCGGAGGAGCAGCCTCCGTAGAGAAAAGCCTCGAAGCGCGGTACCAGCATGCTCGGACACTCAAGGCCGAGTTCTATGAGCGCTACTCGGACGGTAGCGGCGGTGTATCCGCCGAATCGGGCGTCGTGTATTTCTCGCGGCCGGGGCGGATGCGCTGGGAGTACGAATCGCCCGAGCAGAAGCTTTTTCTCGTCGACGGCGCCAATGCCTGGTTTTACGTCCCCGCGGATCACACAGCTAGCCGCGCCAAGATCAGGGAAAGCTCCGATTGGCGAACGCCGCTGGCGCTGCTCGCGTCCAAAACCGATTTGTCGAAGCTCTGCCGCAAAATTGAACTCGCTGGCGATTCCCCATCCAGCTCGGACCCGCAACCAACGGCTGGTGATGCAGTGCTGCGTTGCGTGCCCCGAGGATCGGAAGAAAAAGGAGCCGCGACTCCAGACGTGCTTTTGGAAGTGGACCCTCAAGGGTGGCTTGCGCGGATTGTTATCCACGACGCGGGGAACGCTCAAACGGAATTTCGGTTCGGGAATTGGGCGGAAAATCTGCCGATTCCCGAGGCGAAATTTCACTTCCAGCCACCGCCGGGAGTCGCAATCGTCGACGAGGAATCGCTTGCCGGCGAGGTTCACTAATCGCGGGGCCTGCCGCGTCATTCGCTGAGAAATGCCGTCGTCTCGCGCAGGAACAGATCTAATTGGTCGTGGTGCACCCAGTGCCCTGCGTTTGGGACTTTTAGCAGCCGCGCATTGCTGATCGCTACTCTTCGCGGATCCTTCTCCGGCACTGGAAGAAAGCTCTCCAAGCCCCAGAAAAACAGTATCGGGCAGGTGATACGGCCGTAGACTTCGGCGCACTCTTCCACTCCGTGACCATAGGGCGGAAACAGGCGCGCATAATTATCAAATTTCCAGATGAGCGAGCCATCCGGCTCCCAATTCGTGCCGTGCAGAGTCAAGTGCTGGGCCACTTCATCCGAGAGATGTGGATTCGCTTCCTTCATGCGCGCGATGGCGGCTTCGAGGCTCGGGTAGGTTTTCGGCTGACGCTTCTCGATTTTGCGGATGGACTCGATCCAATAGCGCAGCTTTTCTGATGCGGGACCGTGCACGCGGCTTTCCAGCGGCACTCCCAAACCTTCGATTGATACGGCCTTGAGCGCCCGATCAGGATATACGCCGCAGTAGTGCAGGACAATTCCGCCGCCGAGCGAATGGCCAATCAGCCGGATGGGAAAATCGTTGATGATGTCCAAGAGGGCGGATAGGTCGAGCACGTGTTCGGCGATGCTATACATTGCCCCCGGCGCCCACGCGCTGTTGCCGTGCCCGCGTAGATCGAGCGCGTAAACGTGGTAGCGCTCGCGCAGCGATCGCGCAACCCAGTCCCAGTTTCGCGCATGATCCAGTCCTCCGTGCACGAGCACTAGGGACGGCTTGTCATCGTCGCCATAATCCCAGAATTGCAGCTTGAGCCGATCGGAATAGAAAAAGTGTGAGATGGGTTCCATGGGTTCGAATTGACGGTGCCGAAGGATTTTTCGCCGATAGGAGTGGCGGAGAGGGTGGGATTATACCCAACGCAATTTGTTGTTGGGACGCGTTGGCATGCGTTTTTTCGATACCCAACCTATTGCATCCCAAGGATTTATTTTGAACCCTCTCAAACCTCCATAAATAAAGCGTTTGCTTGCAACCCCGAAACCCAGAAAATACGCAAAAGTGGTAGCAAGACGGTAGCAAAAACTAGGGTTCAGAAACCGATCTTCTGCTCCAGGACCGGAGTCATGCCGCCAAACTTTTTGAATCGCTCCGCAATCCTATCCATGATCTTCTGCTGTTCCTTGGTATCGCCGGACGGTAGGAAGCGATACCAGCGTGCAAGCTGCTCGTGATTGGCCTTTTCGACTTGCTCCATGGTCGAGAAATCTGGTCGGTCGTGCTGCAATTTGATTCTGCCTCGTTCCGAAGCAGTAAGTATACCTGAGGTTCGGCATTCCGAACGCTTGCAACCTGCGGCTCGCTTGCCGCAGATTCACCGTGCGAGCAAAACGGCAACTCCAGCGACCGACCCCCTGGTCCCGAAGAAAGCGGTGTGAAACATCCAAGTGCCGCATCTGGTGTCGCTTACGGGACCCCTTGGCCGTTTACGGGCGCGACGCCCGCGCAAAAGGCGTCAATTTCCTCCTCGGCCCGGCTGTGAACATCTACCGCGTGCCAACGAACGGCCGCAACTTCGAATATATGGGAGAGGACCCGTATCTCGCCTCGCAGATTGCCGCCGGATGTGTCGAAGGCGTTCAGAGCGAAGGCGTAAGCGCCACGATCAAGCACTTCATAGGCAACAATCCGGAGTTTTCGCGGCACACTATCGACTCCATCATCGACGAGCGTACGGTGCGGGAAATCTACCCGCCTGCTTTGAAGCAGCAGTGAAGCAAGCTCATGTGGGAGCGGTAATGGACTCCTACAACGCGGGGGCAGGCGGCCTGTAGCCGAGCGCGCTGTGTGGCCGCTTGGTGTTGTTCAGGACCGCCACTTTTCGATCACGACTTGCGCCTCCTTCAGAGAATAGAAAATCTCTCCGTTCAGGCATTCGCCCCGCAGCTTCCGTTGAAGCTTTCACAGTAGCCGATCGAAGCCGCCAAACTGGCGCCGCGCTGGAACCCGCAGCTGGCCGCCCTGCACGCCCGCGAGCTGGAGCGCGGACATCGCAACCGCGCCACTCTCGCCGTGGCCCGCAAGTTGGTGGCGTGCCTGTTGGCCGTAGACAAAAGCGGCCAGCCGTTTCAACTGCGTCCGCCCGCATGCATCGTACCCGCGGCGCAGCAAGCCAGCTGAGAAAACGTTGTGATTACTACTGCGAACTCGTCAGCGATCTTCCGGCCGTTCCGCGCCTTCTCGGGGACTGGGCGGAGGAGTCCACACTCCCGATGCTCCCATGCGTCTGTTTCGCAGCCGGCCGGTTTATTTCAACTCAATCTTCGTGGACGGCGCTCTATGACTGTTCCCGCAAAATGGATGTCTGGTCAAGCTGACGCTTTGACCGCAACCAAAGATCGAGGACGCTTCACAGAAAAAACTAGACCTACCACCACGCTTCGGGAAACCGCAAGTGCAGGGAGAACTCCGTCTCTCCTTGACTTTTGCTTATCTTGGATGTCCCCAGGTTTTCCTGATTCATTCGTTGTCTGAAAAATGAAAAATGTTTGTGTTGGCGCTAAACCGCCGCCATCAGTTCATCGATGGCGGCCGTGAAGAGCCGGTCGTGAAGGGTCACATCATCCAAGGTGGTCGTGGGCGACATGAGCACCATGTTGTGGAACGGTGTGATCAATACGCCACGGTTAAGCAGGTATAGGTGCAAGTAAGACTCCAGTTCGCGATCGGCGGAAGCATGCGCTTCCGTACCGTTTTGAGCGGGCTTCGGTCGAAATCCGTACTCCACACGGCATCCGAGTTGGACCACATTCCAGGGTAGCTGGTGCGATTCAATTAGTCGCTGGATCGAGCGATGCAACTCACTGGCAAGCGGAATCATCCGGTCAAAGGCTTCGGCCGTTAGTACCTGTTCGAGTGTTGCGCACATCGCCGCAGCCGAAATCGCGTTGCCGGCCAAGGTTCCGCCAACGCCGCCTGTATCTTCGTAGTCGACCCCTTGCTGCAAACTCAGATCCCGCACGACGCGGGCATTCATGCCGAGAGCACCGCTTGGAATACCTCCGCCAATGGATTTGCCGATGGTCACGATATCCGGATCCAAGCCCCAGGCCTGGGTGCAGCCACCAGCGCCCATTGAGAACGTGTGCGTCTCATCGATAATGAGCAGGGTTCCGTGCCGTCTGCTGATCGTTCTCAGCGCGTCGTGGTATCCCGCTATCGGCAACACGATTCCCATATTGGTCATAGCGGGCTCGGCCAGGACGCAAGCAATCGACTCATCGGCAAGCGCGTGCTCAAGTTGCATGACATCGTTGAATTCAATGGCGCGAGTCGTGGTGGCGGGATCAACCGCAGGCCCAACATTGCCCTCGCGAGGGCGTGTTTGCCCGTGGGGGTCGCGCACGGCGAATGCTTCATCGACAGTCCCATGATAACAGTAGCTAAATACCAGGATCTTCTTGCGTCCCGTAATCTGGCGCGCAAGGCGCAATGCGCAGCGGTTGGCGTCGGTCGCCGACAGCGTAAACTGCCAGTGATCCACCCGAAACCGGCGGGCGAGTTCTTCCGCTGCCCGTATGCTGTCTTCTGTCGGTAGCATCATCGTGATGCCGCGACCGAGTTGCGATTGTACGGCGTGTACTACGGCGGGCGGGCTGTGACCCCCCATCGCCCCCGTATCACCGAGACAGAGATCAACATAGGCATGATCGTCCACGTCGACCAAATGCGCGCCGGCGGCATGTTTAACATAGAGCGGAAATCCGCCCGGCCAGCGCGCCATCCAGGGCATGGGGACTCCCCCCACCATCGAGCCCGAAGCGCGTTCGTGTAATGCCCGCGACCTGGGATGAAGCGCTGCGAACTGTTCCAGTTCCCTCGCCGTCAGGCGCCGCAGCCGTGCTCTGTCCAATCGGGCGATGAATGTCATGGGACTGCCCTTGCTCGGGACATTGAAAATGAAAGCGTTGACATCACTGTGTGTCGAGCCTACAGTACAACGGTATCAGTTGTTAAAAAAAGACACAACAACGGATTCCGTATATTTTGTCGTAGTGATCTATGTAGTCCATGGAAGAAGCCCCCATTTGAATGCTTTATCAGGTGCGCTCAACGGTATGGCGAGCATCGACGGGGTCGACAATCAATGACGACAATGCAAAAACCCGATGATGACCAGGTTATTCGGGGCAAGCGCGCACTCGATGCCACCGATATAGCGATCATTCGAGAGCTGCAGAAAGATGGTCGCCTGCCGTATAGCAAACTGGGACCGAAGGTGGGTCTTTCGGAAGCGGCGGCCCGGCAGCGAGTCCAGCGACTTTTGAAGCGTGGGGTCATGCAGATTGCCGCAGTGACGGATCCCATTCAACTCGGTTCGAAGTTCATGGCCATGGTGGGGA
>CAWGJZ010000002.1:0-2258080 GCA_963823145.1 uncultured Acidobacteriota bacterium | reverse complement strand
CAATGTCAGTTGCGTCCAGAACTACAAATTCGAGGGCAAGGAGCGCGATCCAGAAACACAGAATGACGACTTCGGTGCTCGCTACTACTCGAATCGCTTCGGTCGCTGGCTTTCGGCCGACTGGTCGTCAATCCCGGAGCCAGTCCCCTACGCGAATCTTACGAATCCGCAGAAGCTGAACCTCTACGCCATGGTCAGCGACAACCCCGAAACCTTCGCCGACCTCGACGGCCACGATTGCTGCGACATTTGGGACGCGATCAACTTTGTTCTCGGCGGACTTAATTCGTATGGAAGCGATAATCTAGGCGGGGCAGGTCGGCAAGACCAAGACACGTGGGGGATGCTGTCGCGACTTTTGAAGGCAGCGAGAAGATGGCGGCTGGCGGGACACTGGTGGTGACAAGCACGCCGGAGGATGCGACGGGTGCAGGGGCTCTGCTTGGGATACCACAAGGGACCGTCGGATCAGCCCTGACGGTCCAAGGCGCTGTGGAGGCCAGTCAAGGTGCCGGGAACCTTTTGAAGGACGCGCTCGCGCCGATGCAGTCCAGTGGCAACGGGCCTAAGGCCAAGGACGCCCCTGGAGTTTCGTCGACCGGACAAGCAACCGATGAACACGGAAATAAATTGGGAGGCAGTGGAAAACCACAACAATACGACACGCAAAGCAACACTCAAGAAGGTGCGCATAACAAAGCGCTGAACGAGGGATCCACGGCCGTAAATCATTCAAATCCAAGAGAGGGCAAACCTCATTACCACGCCGGTGACGCAGAGGGGAACAAGAAGCCGAACAGCACCCACCATAGGTATCCGGACTAGGCGATAAATGGAACAGATTTGGAGACTCGTTGCGGAGATATTAGTGGAACCCGGCGATATGCCGTCGGGGCTGACCAAGGGCTTCATGAACGTGACGACATGGGCGGAGTCTGCGGAGGCGGCCAGGGAGAAGCTTGCCAGATACATCGAGCGATTCAATTGGCATGTGATCTCCGTCGAAGATGTACGCCCGGTCGCCGATAACGAAGAGTATCGCGACGAACAAATGGCAGACATGATAGAAAAGACGCGAACGAATCCAAAGGCAATAATCCTGGGGACGTTCCACGGCTATAAGGAGAACTGAAGAACACCTACCGGGGCAAAGGACCCGGGGCGGGTGGCCCAGGTGCGGCACCTGAACTTGAATTGAGGGTGCCCCATCGTCGCTGGTTCTCCGAGGGTGGGGCTTTTCGCTTTTACCGCCTTCACCCTAAGCGACCGGACCGATTCGAATCGTATTCGACTCTCGTCCTGCATAAAATTCAGCGCTGCTCCAAATCCAATCCCGCGAACGCAGAGCCAGCCCTGGCGTGTATTACTATATCGACGATATGCTGGGCAGCTCGCGGACGATGGTTCAGGATGGTCAGACGAGCGCGTGCTACGAGGCGGATTTTTATCCTTTCGGTGGCGAGCGC
Organism: uncultured Acidobacteriota bacterium; assembly: GCA_963823145.1. Classification (GTDB taxonomy): domain Bacteria; phylum Acidobacteriota; class Terriglobia; order Acidiferrales; family UBA7541; genus Palsa-295. The sequence goes on along the minus strand of CAWGJZ010000002.1, from coordinate 2,256,614 downwards.
GATATCAATGTCAGTTGCGTCCAGAACTACAAATTCGAGGGCAAGGAGCGCGATCCAGAAACACAGAATGACGACTTCGGTGCTCGCTACTACTCGAATCGCTTCGGTCGCTGGCTCTCAGCCGACTGGTCGTCAGTCCCCGAGCCAGTACCCTACGCGAATCTTACGAACCCGCAGACGCTGAACCTCTATGGCATGGTCAGCGATAACCCCGAAACCTTCGCCGACCTCGACGGCCATGATTGCTGCCAGGACGAGATCGATTTCGCGGTGGGAATAGCGAGCGGGGCAGCTGCAAGCATAACCCTCGGCGCTGTAGGCGCGCCGTCCCCTAGCGACTCAAGTGCTTCCCATTTAGGGCAGCTGGTGGGTACTGGCATCGTCGGTGCAGCGGGGGAATTGACCAAAGACGCGGGCGTCGGGACTGCCGGGCTCGGCCTAGTTGCGGAGGCGCCATCGGCCGGAACCTCGACAGTCTTAGTCGCTGCCGGCGCAGGAACGGCAGTCGCTGGTACGGCGATGGAGGGAGGTGCTCTGGCTAACCTCGCCAAGGTCGTCGGCACGCCGATGTCCAAGTCGCAAACACCCTACCAGAGACCGAACAATGCAACGACCAACGAGCAGCGGGAATCCGTTCAGGGAAAGCCCTGCGCGAAGTGCGGTGCGACGGGACAGAAGAACTATGCGGATCACAAAGACCCCCTCGTTGTGCAACACTACAGAGATGGCCAGGTCGACAAGGACCAAATGCACGATGTCGACGCCGTGCAGCCCATGTGCCCCACCTGCTCAAATCAGCAGGGCGGATTTCTCAGTGGTTTCTCAAGGGCAATGAAAAAACTCTTGAATTAGAGCGGAGTTGAGAATGACAGTATCGGCAGTGCAGATCGAAGAAACTCAGAAGGCCTTTTGTCGTCAGAGCGCTGCAGTCTACGTGCCTTCGCCCGGAGACTCGAAGTTAGGCTTCGCTCTTTCGACTAGCGAGCGGGTCCCGATAAACGGTTTGCGACACCCGCCCCAAGGCGATACGAATGGTTGGTATCTGTGGTGCGGCGAATCCTTTTCTGAAGATGCCGATTTCTTCCAGCCCCTTCATACTCGGCACGTGTACGATGAATATCCAAGCATTACGAAACTCTTGGGGCTGCCGCCAGGCTATCGCTTTTTGCTTGCGGGCGAGTATCTCGATGTCTGGTACGACTCCTCCTTGCTGAATATTTGACGGCTGATTAGATGACGTTTGTCGGCTCCTCACTCCCAGTAGACTTGGTTGCGCTAGCGACCAAGGCTCGGAAGAAAGGAGCCGAGCGATGATGATTATAGGATGTGATTTTCACACGCGCTATCAGCAGATTGCCATGCTGGACGAATCGACCGGAGAGCTGACCGAACGCCTGGAACACGAAAGCGGGGAAGCGCATCGCTTCTACCGGGCCTTACCGAGACCGGTTCGAGTAGGAGTCGAAGCGACAGGCCCCTCTTCATTGGTTCGAGCGGCTGCCGGCGGAACTGGGGCACGAACCCTGGATCGGGAACTCCGCGAAGATTCGCGCCAGCGAAGTGCGTAAGCAGACAACCGATGAGCGAGACGCCCGGCTTATTCTCGATCTGCTGCTGACGAATCGCTTCCCGAAAATCTGGGTTCCCACTCCCATCGAACGGGATCTGCGGCAACTGCTGTGGCACCGTCACAAGCTGGTGGGCCTGCGTACGATGTTCGGGAATCAGCTTCACTTTCTAGCCATGAGCCAGGGGCTGTGCCGGAAGTCGTGCTCGGAAAACATGCTTGGCTACCTGCCCACCATCCGCCCCATGCGAACGGGTCGCCTCGCATCATGTGGATTGCGGCGACTTGTTTACCCCGCTTGCCCTGACGCTGGAAGGGAGCCTCGAAGCGCCGCCGCCGTTTGCCGCCCGGCCTGCCCGCCGTGGCGGGGCGTGCCTGGGCGTGCTCCTCGCATCAACCTGGGAACGCCAATCTCCCGATTGGCTCCTTTTCTCTTGCTGATGTTCGCACGGTGGAAGGGCAGGGCTTCCAGCCCTGAGTGCTAGCGAAGGGTGCGCCGTCTCTCTCGCAGTCCGCCGCGGCGGATGCCCGCCGCACATGCTTGGCGTGATGTCGCCCATCCGCCGGTGCTCTTGTAGCGCCGCGCCTTCAGACCGGCAGCCTTTCCCTCTTCGGTAGCCCGTGATTCAAAGCGGAGCGTCCCGCGCCTTTACTTTTGCGCGAAGCGCCGGGACACGCAGTCGAGGAATCTCTCTTCGATCTCAAATGCACCTCGTCGCTCCGGTACCTCGCGCAGGCTCAAAGTGGAAGGGTAGGGCTTCAGCCCCGCCAAAAAGAACGACGGCGCGAAGCGCCTTCCTCTGCGCTGCCTTTCTCGCAGCATGTAGTCGCCTTGGCGCTCGATGTAGCACACACCACCCAGCACGCCTTCAGCCCAAGGTTTTTCTAGCCACTAGCCACTTCTCAATCGCGCAGTTCGGCTGAAGGCCCGGGAATTCGTCGCCGTCGCAAACGACGACACGCAACGCCCGGTGGAAGGGCAGGGCTTCCTTGCCCTGAGCGAAGTCGAAGGGAGCTCTGCCACAAAACGACGCCGCGATGCGCATGTGTTGCGTCCCGAACGAATTTGCGGGACGCCTTCCTCTGCGCTGCTCCTCTCGCAGCATGTACTCCTCTTCGCCCATGCCGCCGCGCGCCATCAGGCAAAGGTCTGTGCTCGCTTTGTCGCGTGCCACATGGCGCCACTAGCTTCCTCTGGACGCGCGAGGCCTCGCGCTAGAAGAGCGGGGGATTCATCCCCACCACAAAACGACGGCGCGAAGCGCCTTCCTCTGCGCTGCCTCTCCCGCAGCATGTAGTCGCCTTGGCGCTCGATGTAGCACACACCACCCAGCACGCCTTCAGCCCAAGGTTTTTCTAGCCACTAGCCACTTCTCAATCGCGCAGTTCGGCTGAAGGCCCGGGAATTCGTCGCCGTCGCAAACGACGACACGCAACGCCCGGTGGAAGGGCAGGGCTTCCTTGCCCTGAGCGAAGTCGAAGGGAGCCCTGCCACAAAACGACGGCGCGAAGCGCATGTGTTGCGTCCCGAACGAATTTGCGGGACGCCTTCCTCTGCGCTGCTCCTCTCGCAGCATGTATTCGCGTTCCCGCACCAGAAAGCACCACGTACAAACCACCGCCTCGATCGCCCGAAGAGGACTCACTAGCCAGTCGCCACTTCTCCCATGACACGCCGCACCCTCGCAATCGCCGCCTTCTGCGCCGCACTACTAATCGCCACGCTCGCCATCCACGCCTGGCTCTCCTCGCGCGACGAACAGCAGCGCCTCCAATCCACCCTCGCCGCGCAAAAAGCAAATCCTCGACGCCGCCCATATTGTTTCGGTGGAACGGCGGGGATTCATCCCCGCCACAGATACGACGACGCGAAGCGTCTTCCCTTGCGCTGCCTCTGTCGCAGCATGTAGTCCACGCCGCCAAGCCTCGCCCGCCACAAACAACCCCGCGTTCCAACACTCCAACGCTGGCTACGAGCTCCGATGACCCGACGCACCCTCGAAATCGCAGCTTTCTGCGCGGCCTTGCTAATCGCCGCCCTAGCCATCCACGCCTGGCTCTCGTCTCGCGACGAACAACAGCGCCTCCAATCCACCCTCGCCGCGCAAAAGCAAATCCTCGACGCCGCCGACACCAGAGAGCAAACGCGCGAAGCCACCCTCAATGACGCCCTCGCAAAAATCGAAAAGCTAAAGCGCGCTGTCCAAACGCCTCAGCAAATCCTGCGCGACCTTCCTCAATATTTGCCGCTCCCGCAGCCCATCACCCTCGCCCCCGCCGCCTCCGACACCCATGCTCAGCAGGGAACTGCCCTGCCCGAGAAATCCGCATCAGCCCGCGGCGCCCAGCCCGCACCGACGCCCCCCAACACGAACTCCCTGCCCACCGGCCCGCGGTCAATCGTTCCCTGCACCTCGGCCGACAATTGCGTCGCACAAATTCCCGCGACCGATCTGAAGCCTCTCTACGACTTCACTCAAAATTGCCGCGAATGCCAGCTCAGCCTCGCCGCCGCTCAAAAGGACCACGCGGACGACCTCACGAAGCTCGACTCCCTAACCCGCGAACGCGATGCCGCCCTCACCGCCGCCAAAGGAGGCACCTTCTGGCGACGCCTCCGCCGCAACGCCCTATGGTTCGTCGTAGGAGCAGGAGTAGGAGCCGCCGCCCACATCGCCGCCCACCACTGACCTCACCAAGCCCGGCGCCCTCCCCGTCGAACCGGTCGCCCACATCGCCCCCAGCCGCTGACCTTACTCAGCCCGACACGCGCCCGCTCTTGAACCGGTCGCCGCCATCGCCCCCGGAGGGAGCACCTTCCGGCGACGCCTCCCCGCAATGCCCTATGGTTCGTCACCGCCCCTGGAGGGAGCATTTCTGCGAGCGCCCCGCCTGCGCTTTTGCCGCCATGCCCTCCAGGTTCATCGCACGCGCAGGGAATAGCAGCCGCCGCCCACATCGCCGCCAACCCAAAATATCCCTTTCCTTCCGCTAATTCTTACTATGTTTCGTTGACTTACCCATTTCTCCTTTTTGTTGCGGCCTCCGAGCGGTACGGGATGAGTCCAAACGCTTGTGGATGCGGAGAGTGCTGGGATTCTGTTTCGGGGCCCCGCGAGAAATTTATCGAACATCGCCGGACTCCAGAATTGGATTGAGAAAGATGGCTTGGGAGTTCTTACAATTGTTTCAATGTCACCTAGATTGAGGTTGCAAGCGCCGAATTGATTGGAAGTTCCCCCGCGGCCATCCTACGATCAGCGATGCTGCCACTGTCGAAAGCCACCCAACTTCTAAGCCAATGGGTCGTCAAATCTTTGATTTGTCGTGCGGTCAAAGAGCAGCGCTGGCGCTGGCAAAGCTAAAAATGAGGTGACCGGAGTGAGGTGTATCGGTCGAAGGGGTTTTAACTGCGGTTGCAAAGTTTGCCGAGCCGGGCGGACACGAGAAGGTGGCTAGCTCGTCGAGGAGTTGGGAGCCATGCGACGCGAGAAACGGGAGGGCGCTCAGAGTCCGCTCCTGGAGGTCACCGGCCGGATGTATGGCGTCGAGGAGGATGCGGTGGTGACGATCCAAGACTCCGGAGCGAAAATTGATGGCGCGGGCGGCCTTGGCTTTGAGTTGCGTGAACTGGTGAAGCATCTTCTGTTCGGAAGCGCGAAGGGCGTCGACCAGAGTGGGATCAAGACTTTTCAACGGCTCGTCATATTGGGCCAGCAGATCGCGCAAAGCGCTCTCGCCAGCGTCGAAGCGAGCTGCTAGATCCCCGGGCATGAATTTCTGTTCCATTTTTGCTCGGAGGTGCTGCGGTCCCGCGAGAATATCGCGAAAACCGAGATCATATTGCTCTAGAAAACGGGAGATAGGAGGTTCGATGAGTGTGAAACTGGCGCGTGGAAGAATCGCCGGCATGCGTCCGAGGAATTGTTTGTAGATGAGATTGGACTGAGCGAGGTAGGCGATTTCGGCGGGACCTCCTACGTATGCGGCGGTGGGAAGAAGGGAATCCTGCACGATGGGACGCAGCAAAGCGCTGGGAGTGAATGCGTCAGGGCGATCCTGGAGTACGGAACGCAATTGTTCGCGAGAAAGCTCCGCTTCTCCGGCGGCAAAGTTCCCGTTGCGGCGGCGCAGAGGTTCGCGGCGACCGTCGAGATTGTAAAAGAGCAGCGTTGTTTCACGGGTGACTTTTACCTGAGCGTGGAAGCCAGCGGATTCAAGTTCATTCGATCGGGCCAGCAGAGCATCGCCGAGCGGATCAGCTTCGTCCAGTGCGCGAAGGTAAATTGGCGCAGCCAGGCGGTGCAAACGGACGTCGAGTGGATCGATGAAAATAATGCCGCGACCGGCAAACAGCCGCGCCATCAATTTGCCAAAGGCTGAGCCGTAGGTTTCGCCACGCGCATAGGATTCACGAAGGGCCTGGGCAGTCTCATCAGCGAATGGGCCTTCGAGAGTCTGGGTCGCAGCAACTACGATTGACTCGACCTCATCGCCGAGCAGAATTTCTCCCACGCGGCGGCCGGCGTCCTCGGGTCTGGCAGGCAATTCGTAATGGACGAGTCCTTCGCGGGTGTTCCAATCGGAATGATTGACCTCCGCCAAGTCGTGATCTTCTGTCGCCAGCCAGAAGATGGGAACTGCGTCCGTGCCGCGGCTAGTTGCCTCCTCGGCTATGCGGATTGCGGAGAGGGCTTTATAAACTGTGTACGCTGGGCCGGAAAAAAGGCCGGTTTGCTGGCCGGTGACAATTGCCACGGCTCCGCGGGCGAGACGGTCAAGATTGCGATTCGCCGCAGGGTCGAGTTCCCTGCCGGCGCTGAATTTCTGGTTCTCCTCGCGCAGAATTTCGCAGACTTGGCGGCGGATATTTGAATCGAGGCGGACTTCACGGGCCGCGGCGTCAATGCCAGCGAGTGTTGGAGGATGCGCGTAAAAAGATGCGACTCGGGAGAAATCTTCAAGGAACGTTGAAAGGAGCTTGCTCGTGTGCGGGATTTCGCGGAAGGAAAGACAGTGAGACTCCATGGACGAAATAATGATACACGGGGCCTCGAAGAGCGGCAACATTGAGGCTTACGGTATTGGATAGTCTCCGGTGGCCGCGCTAAAGGCCGCGGCGCTAGGTGGACTTGAAGAGAGGTCCCCCGCAGCTGCATCCGGGGCGCAAAACGCGCGCTTCGACTGTGCGTCCCGGCGCTTCGCGCAAAAGCAAAAAGCGCGGGACGCTTCGCTCAGGATGACGGCAGCTAACAAGGGATGCGGGGCGGATGGTGGACAGGTAGCCGAGCATGTGCGCCGCGCACGATGTATCGTGCCCCTACGACTGCAACTACAGAAGCGCCAATCGGGAGATTGGCGTTCCCAGGAAAGGCAAAGGCTGCCGCGCTGAAGGCCGCGGCGCTACGTTTAAATCTCCGAAACTGCAAAGGCAAGGCGGCGATCGCATACGGTGCTGATGAGAGCGGGGCGGGTCATCGTTGACTTGAAGGTAAACGGAACCTAAGATGATGCGGCATGGCGGACACTCAGCCGCTGGTTGGACAGACGATTTCGCATTATCGCGTCGTTGAGAAGCTCGGCGGCGGCGGGATGGGTGTGGTTTATCGCGCGGAGGATGTGACGCTGGGGCGCGCGGTGGCGCTGAAATTCCTGCCCGAAGAAATTTCCCGAGAAAAACAGGCGCTGGACCGTTTCCTCCGCGAGGCTCGCGCGGCCGCAGCGCTGAACCATCCGAATATCTGCACGATTCACGAAATCAGCGAATACGATCACCGGCGCTTCATCGCCATGGAACTGCTGCACGGCGAGACGCTGAAGCACCATATCGTCGGGGGCAGGCTGGACGTCAGCGCGCTTCTCGAAATCGGCGTGCAGGTGGCGGATGCGCTGGACGCCGCGCACACCAGCGGAATCATCCATCGCGATATCAAGCCCGCCAACATTTTTCTAACGAAGCGCGGACAAGCCAAGGTGCTCGATTTCGGCCTTGCGAAATACGCACCGCAAAACCGCGATGTGACTCTCGGTGTCGCTGCAACTACCGAAGGAACCACCGAGGACGAAGATTCGCATCTCACCAGCCCGGGCGTGGCGCTGGGAACCGTCGCGTATATGTCTCCGGAGCAGGCGCTGGGGCAGGAGATTGATGCGCGAAGCGACCTATTCAGCTTTGGCGTGGTTCTGTACGAAATGGCGACGGGGCGGCAGGCGTTTGCGGGGCGCACGTCCGCTGCGATTTTCGACGCGATCCTGCACAAAGCGCCTACGTCGCCGATCCGGCTGAATCCGGACATGCCGCACGAGCTGGAGCGCATCCTTAACAAGGCGCTGGAGAAGGATCGCAACCTTCGCTACCAGCACGCGTCGGAAATGCGCGCGGACCTGAAGCGGCTGCAACGCGACAGCGATTCGGCGCGGTCCGCTACCGGTTCCGTTGGCGTTGTCAGCGCGAGCGAGGGGAGTGACTTCCCTTCCCCCGCAGCAGTCGGCGCGCCGAACAGAGATTCGTCGGGGCCACGAGCTGTTCCCGGCGGTGACGCGCCTGCAAAAAGCAACCGGTGGATTGCGGCAAGCGCGGCGGCCGTTGTCGTCGCGGTGCTCGCGATCGGCGGCTATTTCTATTTCCATCGCACGCCGAAACTGACGGAAAAGGATTCGGTTGTGGTTGCCGATTTCACGAACACAACCGGCGATCCCGTTTTCGACGGAACATTGCGCGAGGGTCTCTCCACGCAACTCGAACAAACGCCCTACCTGCGGTTGATTTCGGGCGACCAAATCGCCGAGACGCTGCACTTCATGGAGAAGCCGCCCGACACGCGGCTGACGCAGGAGGTGGCACGCGAGGTTTGCCAGCGCGTGAATGCGACAACGGAGATCGAAGGATCGATCGCCGCGCTCGGGAATCAGTACGTCATTGGGCTGACCGCCGTGAGTTGTCAGACCGGCGAAACGCTCGCCGGGGAACAGGTCACCGCCGACGGCAAGGAAAAAGTGATCGCTGCTCTAGGAAACGCCGCATCCGAGTTGCGGTCGAAGCTTGGCGAATCGCGAGCCTCGCTCGAGGCGCATGACGTGCCGCTCCAACAGGCGACCACGTCCTCGCTAGAAGCCTTGCAAGCCGAAGCCCAAGGCAGCCAGGCATTCTTGGATTTCAAGATGCCTGCGGCGGCTTCGTTCTTCGAGCGCGCGGTGAGTCTCGATCCGAATTTCGCGCTCGCCTATTCCCTGCTAGGAGTCACTCAAAGCGGCGACCAGAGAATCGAAGACAGCAAAAAAGCCTACGAGCTGCGCGACCGCGTTAGTGAGTTTGAAAACCTCGCAATTTCCAAGAACTACGAACTGTATGTCACAGGCAACTTCGACAAGGCTCTTCAGTTGATTCAACAACAGGATCAAGCCTATCCACACAAAGCGCTGGTTCTGAGCGGACTGGTTAATTGCTATGGACAACACCTTGGCCGACCGGATGAGGGGCTCGCACCAGCTCAGGAGGCTGTTCAACTGAGTCCGACCACCGTTGATTATTTGGGCCTTGGTTTTATGTACGTAGGGCTCAATCGCATCGACGAAGCGCGGGCGACGATCCAGCAAGCTCGCGCCTCCCACCTGGACTCTCCCATTTTCAGCGTAATCTTGTGGGCAGCTGCCCATGGTCAGCAGGACCAGGCCGGGATGGCAGCGAACGAGGCCATGGCGCGCCGGATTGGCCCAGACATAGACCTCGCCGTTGCCGAGGACCACGGTCGCGCGTCTCGTTTGCGCGACTTGGTCCAGCGCCTTACCGCCTCGGAAATGCAGGCTAATGCGAACGAGGATGCGGGAGACAGCGAGTCGCAAGTGGCGGTGTTCGAAGCCTTGATCGGAGACCTAACGGAAGCTAGAAGCGCCGCGACGAAGGCAACTGAGATGTTCGCGGGTTGGCTGACGCTGGGGCGCTCCGCCGTTGTCCTGGCGCTTGCAGATGACGCGGCGGGGGCGCAGAAGGTGGCAGCCGAGTTGAATCAGCGATTCCCGGAAGCTACGTACGGCCAATTCTACTACCTGCCGGCGGCTCGAGCTGTTCTGGCGCTGCGTCAGGGGAAAGCCGCAGGGGGCAATCGAGGACCTTGGCGCCACGTCATCCCACGAGACGCTTCGGGAAGGTGGAATGGTGGTTGTTTACCTTCGCGGCCAGGCGTACCTCGACGCGCACCAGGGCGCGCAGGCCACCGCAGAATTCCAGAAAATGCTCGACAATCCAACCCAAGAAGCCTTCGGCAGTCTACCGGAGCTTGGTCTCGGTCGCGCGTACGCATTGCAAGGCGACACGGCGAAGGCCCGTGCGGCGTACCAGGATTTCTTTGCGGCGTGGAAAGACGCCGACCCCGATATTCCCATTCTCAAACAAGCCAAAGCCGAATACGCCAAGCTGCAATAACCCGACAGTTGAGAGTTTAGAGTTCAAAGTTGAGAGCAAAACTAGGTCGAGACACTCAGCAAGTTTTGAACGCAGTCCGCCAATTTGCCCATGCCGTCGGCTTTATCAACCATTGCGTCGACGTCTTTCAGGGAAGTGAACGCTTTGCTCACCGCTTCGCTATACATCGTAAAGAGAACGATGCGCACGTTTGGAATCATGTCTTTCACGACAGAGGCCGCATCAAGGCCATTCGGCCCGGGCATCGCTAAATCCATAAGAACCAAATCAGGCTGGAGTTCCCGGGCTTTTTCGATCACATCTTGACCATCGACGGCCTCGCCGCAAACGTGAAAATTTCTTTCGGCTAGATAATTGTGAATGGCCTGGCGAACATTGCGACTATCGTCCGCGATGAGAATCCCTTGGGACATTATCGCCTCCCCGCTGGACATCGGCCGTCTCCTTGACCATCGAAACAGTAGCAGTGATTTCAGAAGGCGGATATAAGGTGTTTGCCGTAGCGCCGAGAACCGATTCAATCGCTCACTGGACGGCGCCGATGCAGTTCGTCAGGTGACTTCAGCCCATTCTTCGGATTGCTCGACCTCTACAACTTTTCCCCTTAAGCGAATAAAGTATTCTCCGGGAGAAGACAGAGCCAAGCGAGCCATTCGCTCGTTGGCCTCCTTGAGACCTGGTGTCGCCGCCACCCACAGAGGACCGCCGGGAAGTAGTCTAAAGATATCGAAGGTGGAATCCATGATGTCCTCCTGAACTCTTGTGAGCACTTCCGGTTCCACGAGGCTGATCAGTCAGTTAGACCCCACAAATCAAGAGGTTGAAGGTCCGAGGCCGGTTTGGGGAACCCAATTACGGCGAGGATATCGGGCACTTTTTGTCGCTGGCACAGCTATCTGTCGTACCAGAACTTGAGGCGCTCTTTTCCAGGCGTCTTCTCGAGGGCGGGACTTCGCTACTATTGGAGAACCCAGTCCGCGGGCTTTTCGAGGAACTGGAAATCACATGCCTGCCCGGGCGTTCCGGCTGCGCTCACGCGAATCACTCGCGCCCTTCCGATCGATTTCGGTTCCTTCGTCGCCAGACAGACCTCGACCACGTCGCCTTCCTTAAGACTGACCTGGAATCCACACGAGAAGCCGCTTGCCGTCACGCTCTCGGTTACAGCAACCACCTCGAACGGCGCTTGCGTGTTATCGACACCGCGAAGTTTTAGCGTGGTTTTGAGACGAACACGCGGCTCACCTTGCCCGACCCAATGGTTATCCTGAATGACGTCCGCCAGCGCCCGCCCTAGTTTGGCGAAGTCAACGGGCTTGGAAAAGAACCCTTTTGCGCCGAGGTTTTCGCAGAAATCCCTGTAACGCGAGATGGATTCTCCGGAAACGATAAGAATGGGAATCCGCTGCGTAAAACTCAAAGACGAGAGTGTTTGACAGACTTCGAAACCGGAATGTCTGGGCATCATAAGGTCCAGCAGAATCGCGTCGGGCTTTTGTTGCAGCGCAAGCGCAATGCCCTCTTGGGAATCGGGTGTATCGGTAATTTCGTAGGAACTCTCCAGACGGCAGCGAAAGAGTTTCCTCATGGAGTCATCGTCATCAACAATCAGCAGCCGAGGCATTGCCCCCTTCCGCATTTCGGTAGGGGCCGAATTGTCGGTTCCCTTCTCGCGTGGACGCCCTTGCTCGACTCCTACGAGGTACGAGCCGGCCGTTGGAGCGAAACGGGGCCGCGCTCTGAGCAGGACGGCAGCCATGTCGTCGCTCTGTTGACCTTCCGTGAACTCTGCGATCGCGTCAAAGAGAGAACGAAGGAAGAGATCGGGTGCGTTACGGTCGAGCTTGGCGCACAGATTGGTGAGGCGCGACGTCCCGAAAGGCTCGCCGCATTTATTGCGCGCTTCGGAGAGTCCATCGGTGGCAAACAAGATTGCGTCTCCCTGCGCGAGTTGAAAAGTGCCTTGCACGTAACTCGCAAACTCGAAGAGGCCCGAAGGCAGGCCACCATCGCCAATCGGTCGGCAGCCGCTTGCTGAAAGATGGAGTGGTAATGGAAGTCCGGCATTTGCCAGACGAAGTTCGAGGGTCGCGGAATCGAAAATCGCGTATTGACTGGCGCAGTATCGGGATGGAACAGGCCGAACCAGCAAGCGTTTGTTAAACAGGTTCAGAACCGCAGCGGGTTCAACGCCCGTCTTGTGAATCGAACGGAGTGCACCCACCGCGAGAGCCGCGTACATGGCCGCAGGCAGTCCTTTACCTGTCACATCACCCATATAGATTCCGAGCTTCCCGTCGGATAGGTAAAAATAGTCCAGGAAATCGCCGCCAACTTCGCTGAACGCCCGCAAAAGATAGGTGATCTCGAAATTTGGGCCGAGGAGGGGTTCTCGTGGAAGAAGCGTCTTTTGGATGAGGCACGCTTCGCTCGTGACGAGTTCGGACACACCCGACTGCTCTGTGATGATGGGCATGCGGACGGCGATGCAGCAGTGCGGAGGGGACTCTCTTCGCGTCAGGAGCGCGCGACCAGCTTATTTTAGTTGGCTTTTCTCTTGTTGGATGCTCGTTTGCGAGGACTTATGCGCGAATTAGTAAAGGCTTGCGAGAGATTCTGTCACATGCGGCAGCGGCCATGATTGTCGACGATGCTTAGGCGATAGGAGTCGTTGTCCCAGAAGCGGCGGGCGGCTATAGTCTGTGCCAATAGCGTCACGGAGGTTCTTATGCCTAGAGTCTGCTTGGTCTTCGGACGTGTCCGGCTCATGCGAGGAAATATGAAGGCTCGTCCGTTTGCTACCGCAGATGCGAAATTCACGATGGCCCGGGCGCTCTGGGGTTAAATCTCAGCGAAGAAATCGTGAGAAAAATTATTGAGGCAGGATTGCTGATAGCGCTCGCGGCTCCGACCGTGGCATTGGCGCAGAGCGCGATCAACGGAACATGGAAGCTTGACGTTGGCGATCTTCCCCTCTCCACACGAACCAATGTGTGGATCTTGCAGGGTGGAAGATATCAGTGCAAGTCATGCACGCCACCGATTGACGTGAAAGCGGACGGTAGCGACCAAGCTACTCCTGGCCAGTCGTACGACACGATCAGCGTACGGATTTTGAACGATCACACGATGCGGGAAATCGAGAAGAAAAACGGCCAGATCGATAGTGACGAGAAGTTTACGGTTTCTCCGGACGGAAATACGTGCACAGACGAATTCGCAAGTTGGAAAGCGACCATGATTAGAGTAGCGAGAGGGCCGGCTGGGTCGCACTTGCTTTCCGGCTCGTGGCGGGATGTGAAGATGGAGAGCGTCTCGGATGCTGGCCTGCTGATTTCTTTCACGCTGGAGGGCGACACTTTAACCATGAGCCGTCCCACGGGCATGGGATATAAGGCGAAGCTGGACGGAACCATTGCCCCCTTCGAGGGGGATCCCGAGAAACATGGCGTGTCAGTGAGGCGTGTGGATGCGAACACGTTCGAGGAAACTGACGAGCTGAATGGAAAGCCAGTCAGCGTGGTTCGGATGACGGTGGCTGCCGACGGAAAGACCATGACCATCGTGGAGAGGGATATCGAAGCCGGGACGAGCAACCGATTTAGGGCGACGAAACAGCACTAGCGCGGCCGATGTGGCGCCACATCCGCGTGGCCAGCCTTCAGGAACGGTCACCACAAGTGCCGATACACAACCGGTGACCGCTTTGGCTATTGGCCTTGGATTACCATTCTCGGATTTGTGGACCAGATTACTTTTCCCGTCGGGCCGTACAATTCAAGAATGGGGTTGCCGTCTTTGGTGCTGAACTCGCCCTTGGTTACTCCGCTCGCGTCGGTAAGGACGAATTCCTCGGCTTCAATCACCTTGGCACGTTGCGTGGCGCGCGGCCATTCTTGTTGTGCTCGAACGCCGACTGCCAATAGCGAGGCCAGCGCGAGCGCCGCCAGCACGCCGCCGATCTTCCAGAAGCGATTTTGTCTTTCGAGTTTCGCGATGCGGTTGGCTAACAGCTGCAATTCCGTGGCCGGGGTTTCCATGTCTTTCCTCCTTATGGCTGTTGGCTTCTGCTGCTGAAAGCTTAAGACGCATCGTACGCGGGAAAGGAAGCCTGGGAGGTTTCGCGTCGCTCAAGACGGGCCGGTGTGGCATGATGGCGGCGATTCGTGGGCGAGGTCAGCGATGAGCACGTACGTACTGGTTCACGGCGCGTGGCACGGCAGCTGGTGCTGGAAGCGCGTCCGCAAGGCGCTGCAAGCGCACGGGCACGAAGTATTCACGCCAACGCTGACGGGGCTCGGAGAGCGATCGCACCTGCTCTCGCCGCAGGTCAACCTCGAAACGCACATCTGCGATGTGGTGAACCTGATTCGCTGGGAGGAGCTTTCGAACGTGGTGCTATGCGGCCACTCGTACGGCGGCCCTGTGGTCAGCGGAGTGGCCGACCGCGTCCCGGACCGGATTGGCGCGTTGGTTTATCTGGATGCGTTCCTACTCGACGACGGCCGAAGCGTGCACGATGAGGTGCCGCCCAAAGACAGAAACGCGCAACTGGAGGGCGCAAGACTCCACGGCGAGGGCTGGAAGGTGCCACCCATCCCTGCCGCAGCGTTTAACGTGAACGCCAAAGACGCCGCCTGGATGGACCGTCAGTGCACCATGCAGCCCTTGGCAGCTTTCCAGCAACCGCTGCGGTTAAGTGGAAAGATCAACGCCGTGAAGGAAGTCACTTTCGTAGTGGCGACGGGGTACGAGGGATCACCGTTCATGCCGTCTTACGAACGCGCGAAGGCCAAGGGCTGGAAGACGCTCAGTATGGCGTGCGGCCACGATGTGATGCTTGATATGCCGGAAGAACTCACCACAATTCTGCTAAATGCTGCGCCTCGCAGCGCGGCAAAGTTTTAGTGGGAACAGGCGACGTCGCGCAGAGGGGCGTCGACGAGGCGCATGAGCAGCCAGGTTTTGTCCAGGCGGGCACCGAGGCGACGATAAAACTTTATTGCCGGGGTGTTCCAGTAGAGGACGTTCCAAGCCATCTGGCCGCACTTTTTTCGGATCGCGATGCGTGCCAGAGCGGACATCAGCGCCAGGCCCGTGCCTTGGCCGCGCTCGTCCGGCAGCACGAAGAGGTCTTCGATGAAAAGGATGGGACGGCAGGCGAACGTCGAATAGGTGAAATAATAGAGCGCGAAAGCGATAGGGCGTCCCGCTCGCGTGCAGATCAAGGTATCAAAGTAGCGGCGGCAGCCGAAGCCGTGGCGACGGAATCGCTTTTCGTCGGCGTGATACTCGCCGAGCAAACGCTCATACTTCGCAAGGCCACGGATCAGCCCCAGGAGGATGGGCGTGTCACGCGAGGTGCCTGGGCGGATGCGCAATCGCGCTTTCTCTTGCGGAGGCTTGAAAGGAGTTACTGACAGACTTCTGGAAGAGGACCGACTCCGCCGCATAACCGGATTCCCCGCTAGACTAGGGGCAGCCGTCTTCCCTTTCTTCATCGGGGGAGTATAAGGCAATTTCCTGGAACACCGCAGGAGTCTCCCGTATTGACAGGATTATCTGGTAGAGCAGGATAAAATTACTGTGAGCGAGCTGTCTGCAGACTGGTGGCTCGAGGCGCAGATACGCGGGGTCGCTAAGCCTGGTCGCGACCTCGGGAGAAGCGTAACGCACACAAAAAACATTGGCCGCGCCATCTGGCGCGCGCGAACAGTTGCAGGCGTGTCGTTGGTGCTGATCGCGTGCAGCGCGGCTCGCGCGCAGGATCAGCCTCCATCTCCTCCAAAGCAGCAGCAATCGCCTCCAGCGTCAGGAAACCCGCCGGTGGTGGTTCCCGTTGAACAGGAGCAAACTCAGGAAAATCCCAACGCGCCGTGCATTCAGCCGCCGCCCATCGTACGATGGCAGGATTATCAGGGACCCTTCGCAAAAGTGGTGGGCGCCTTCGGCCGGAAGTTGGAACGCAAGTCGGCCGTGCCACCGCACTACAAGCCCGGAGCGAAGCTATGCACGCTCGAAATCAAAGACAAGTTTCGACTGTTCGTTGACGATACGATAGATCCGATCACGTTTTTGAACGCCGCATTCAATGCGGGGCTTGGGCAAGCGCAGAATAGCGACCCTTCGTTTGGGCAGGAAGCGGGAGGCTATGGCAGGCGGTTCGGCGTCAACATGATTGATCAGGCGCAATCGGAATTCTTCAAGGACTTCGCCTACCCCACGATATTTTTCGAAGATCCCCGCTATTACCGCCTTGGTCAGGGCCCGACGCAACGCCGATTCCTGCATGCGCTGGCGCACGCGGTTGTCGCTCATCACGAAGATGGCACGCCGATGCCGAACTACTCCGAATGGCTGGGCACGACCAGCGCCGTTGCGTTGAGCAACGTATATCATCCTGATAATCGCAGAGGGTTTGGTCCGAGTGCGGAGAACGTCGTGGTTGCCGTGTCCGAAGACGCCGGCTTTGACGTGCTGCGTGAATTTTGGCCCGAGATCGCGCGCAAGTTCAAGCTTCCTTTCCGCGGCGAAGAGGACGAGAGCAAGTCGGGCGCGGCCTCAGATAAATAGGGAATGATGCGAGCGCCCCAACAATGAAATACAATCGGCCGGCGGCCGTGTTAGAGATTTTTGCCTGTTAGCACTCGGGCACGTGGGCGCGGCCGTTGGTTGAGGGCATGGCGCGGATGTGGCACATTCGAAGCGTGCTTCCCGCGCCGATCATCGGCATATTTGTGTTCATCTTCGGGCTGTTGATTGGCAGCTTCCTGAACGTTTGCATCATCCGCATCCCGCAGCGAAAGTCGATTGTGATGCCGGCGTCGGCGTGCGCGAAATGCGGCGCGCCCATCCGTCCATACGATAACATTCCAGTGTTGAGCTGGCTTTTGCTCGGCAGGAAGTGCCGCGCGTGCAAAGCGACAATTTCAGGGATGTATCCACTGGTAGAACTGCTGACGGCTCTGCTATTTTTCGGGTGCTATATGGCGTTCGGGTTGACAGCCGAAGCGCTGAAGTGGGCCATATTTTCGGCGCTAGTGATCGTGCTGGTGTTCACAGATCTGCGCGAGAGGATTTTGCCCGATCTGGTGAACTACACGGGATTCGCGCTGGGATTGGTGCTCAGCCTCGTTACGCTGCCGACGGACGGGACTGCGCTGTGGGTGATAAATCGAATGTTCAACTTCCCTCCTCCGACGCCGGTGATTTCATTTCTGGACGCGCTGCTCGGCGCGGCGCTCGGCAGCGGCTTATTGTGGCTCGTGTCGGAAGCTTATTTTCGATTGCGCGGACGCGAGGGGATGGGCATGGGAGACGTGAAGATGATGCTCATGGTAGGCGCGTTTTTGGGCGCGAAGCGGACGCTACTCACGATTTTTGCCGGCTCGCTGCTCGGCAGCATTCTGGGGCTCGCATTTATGGCTGTGCGGCGGAAGGATTCCAACTACGAGTTGCCCTTTGGGACATTTTTAGGAATGGCGGCGCTGCTGGTGGTGTTCTTCGGGACGCCGGTGGTGAGCTGGTATCAGTCGATCCTCTTAGGACGATGACGAGCGAACGCGATAGCGAGCGATGAACGCACTAACGCCGATCCATCACGCCAGCATGCCGACGGCGGGCTTGGTGTATGCGGCCGCGACGTTGGCGGTCTTGGTCGTCGCGCTGCTCGTGCTACTTATCATGGCGCGGAAATTCCTGCGCAAGCCGGGTGTCGCACCCGAAGCGGATTGGGCAAAGCCCAAGGGGGATGTGGAGAATGCGTCGGCGTTCATGACCGCTTCGATGCAAGGCGTGATCGAGAAGCTGCGCGCGCAGGAAAAGGAGCTCGCGCGGCTGCACATGCTGGCACAAGAACGCGCGCAGGAATCGGAGCGGCTCACCGAAGAAGTGACGCGCCACATGCCGACCGGCATGCTGCTCGTAAGCGCGACGGGCGCCATCAGCTCAACGAATCCGGCCGCCGAGGACGCGCTCGGGCGCCGGCCGGTCCGATACCGGTCGTACAAGGAAATTCTCGGTGACGATTCGGGGTTGGCACAGATGCTGACCGCCTGCCTCCGCGACGGAAAGACCTTTCAACGCGGCGAGGTGGAACATCTCACCAATGACGGCGAAGTCCGGCGGTTGGGCGTGACCATTTCGCCGATTTACCGCCCCGCTCGCGCGGCCGTGCGGTCCCGTCTGCCAGGTGCGGCGGAGCATCCGGAAATGAAGGTAAGCGGCGCTTTGTGTCTGATGAGCGATTTGACCGAGCTGACCGCGCTGCAAAAACAGATTCGCTGGAAGGAAAATTTGGCGGCGCTCGGGGAAATGTCCGCTGGTATCGCGCACGAATTCAAAAACGCGTTGGCGACGATTTCCGGTTACGCGCAAATGATTCGCGGCGAGTCCGCGGGCGAAACGCGCGACTCAGCCGAGCGCATTCTGGACCAGACCCGCGCGCTCACGCACGTAGTGACGGAATTCTTGCGTTTCGCGAAGCCGCTGGAAATCTGTTATGAGACGGTGGTGATGCAGCCGATGGTGGAACGCGTGGTCGAGGAGCTGCGCGAGTCCCGGCCCGAATGCGACGTGATTTGCGAAGGCGTGTACGTGGAGTTGCCGGGCGATGAAGCGTTGCTCCGGCAGGCACTTGTGAACTTGACGCGCAATGCCGCTGAAGCGACTCGGGATGGTGCGGTGCGAGGGCGCGTTACGATTTCGGGGACTGTCGAGGAACTGGGTGGCCGCAAATGGCAGAGAATCTGCGTAGCGGACAACGGTCCCGGCATTCCCGAAAATGAGCTGCCGAAAATCTTTTTGCCATTTTTCACCACCAAATCCGAAGGAACCGGCCTGGGTCTCGCGGTGGTCCAAAAGGTGGCGCTGCAGCATGGCGGCAGCATCGAAGCGCGCAACGCTCCCAACGGAGGCGCCGAATTTCTGTTGTGGTTACCTTTGCGGCAGGCCTCTTCGCCGTCGCTCTTCCCCTCCCCGGCGAACCGCATCTAAACTGACTGGGTAACATTGAATAAGGGCGGCACCGCAAGGAGCGTAGTCATGCGCACATTGGCACAGTCAGCTGCAGTGGTGATCATGCTGGGTTTCGCGGGTAGCGGACTCGCCCAGCAGACCGCACCGGATGGTTCCGCACCGGCGAAACCTCCAGCCGCAACCTCGGGGCAGTCCTCCACAGCGTCGTCAGCGCCCGCGCAGGAGTCGCTCGCCGAGGCGGCCCGTAAGGCGCGCGAGCGACGCAAGGAAGAGTCGAAAACTCCCCGGGTGTTCACAAATGAGAACATTCCCACCTCGGGCGGCATCTCGTCCGTAGGCCAGTCGGCTGCGCCCGCCGGATCTTCATCTGCCGAAGGCACGGGGACCGGCACGCCTGCAGCATCGTCCGAGAGCGGCGAAAAATTCTGGCGCGACAAGTTCGCGGACTTGCGGCACAAGCTCGAACAGGACAAGGAAAATCTTGATGTGTCGCAGCGCGAGCTGGGCACGCTGAGCACCCAGTTCTATACCGATCCCAACAAGCAGATGCAACAGCAGTTGACCCGCAGCGATATAGACAAGAAAACCGCCGAAATCGACAAGGCCAAAGCCCAGGTTGACGCCGACCAACAGGCCATTTCCGACGCCGAAGACGATCTGCGCAAATCCGGTGGCGATCCGGGCTGGGCGCGCTAGCCCTTGCGCGAATGGAACCCGTTCTCCTTGTCGAAGACAAGACCGAGCTGCGAGCCATGCTCCGCAAGGCCCTTGAGCGCTGGGGCTATGCGATTGACGAAGCGCCCGACGGCAATTCCGCGATCGACAAAGTCCGCAGCCGCCGCTATCAGATGGTTCTCTCCGATTTAAAACTCCCCGGACATTCTGGAATCGACGTGCTGCGCGAGGCCCGCCGCGCGGAGCCCACCTTGCCCGTGATTCTCGTCACCGCATATGGATCGGTCGACGAAGCCGTCACCGCTATGAAAGAGGGCGCCTTCGATTTCATCCAGAAGCCGGTGGATCTGGATCACCTGCACCTTCTGCTCGACCGCGCCGCGAAACAGCAGGAACTCCTGCGCCAAAACTTGCTGCTCCGCGAGGAATATTCGGCGCGCTACGGATTTCCGCGCATCGTGGCCGAGCATCCGGCTATGAAAGACGCGAGCCAGATGACCCAGCGCGTCGCAGCCACCGATTCCACCGTCCTGCTGCTCGGCGAAAGCGGCACGGGCAAGGAACTCTTCGCCCGCGCTATCCACCATCTCAGCCCGCGCGTCGAGCAGCCTTTCGTCGCATTGAACTGCGCCGCGATTCCCGAGGGGTTGGTTGAAAACGAACTTTTCGGTCATGAGCGCGGCGCCTACACCGGCGCCGGCGCGCGAAAAATGGGCAAGCTCGAGCTCGCGCACCGCGGCACTTTGTTCCTCGATGAAATCGGCGAGCTTCCTCTAGCCATTCAAAGCAAACTGCTGCGCGTGCTCGAGGAGCGCAGATTCGAGCGCGTCGGTGGAACCCAGGCAATCGAAGCCAACGTACGCATCGTCACCGCCACGAACAAAGACCTTCAACGCGCCGTCGCCGACAAAACCTTCCGCGAAGATCTTTATTTCAGGATTTCGGCCGTGCCCATTACCATTCCGCCGCTCCGCGAGCGTGGCGATGACGTCGTCCTGCTCGCCGAGCACTTTCTCGAACGTTTCAAGCGCGAATTTCGCAAGCCGTCTCTCGAATTGACGCCCGATGCCCGCGCCCGCCTGCGCAGCTACGCGTGGCCCGGCAACGTCCGCGAATTGCAAAATGCAATCGAGCGCGCAGCCATCCTGGCAAACGGAACGGAGATCGATACCATCGCGCTCCAGCTGCCTTCCCCCAAACCGGCCCCTGAGGAATTGCCCGATGGCATGCTGGAAGACCAATTTTTATGGGATGGGCCGCTCGACGAAGTGGCGCAGCGCGCTGTCGCGCACGTCGAGCGATTCAAGATTCAGAACGCTCTGCGCGAATCCAAGTGGAACAAAACGCGCGCTGCCGAAAAACTCGGCGTCTCCTACAAGACTCTCCTCAGCAAAATCCGCACCCTCGGCCTCGTGAATTAAGCGTTAGCCTTCTGGTTTCGAATTGATTTTTGTAGGGCCACAGCATGCTGTGCCCGGCAAACTTACTTGACTACTTGCGGGCTCCTGTCTTCAACCCGTAAAAACGGGCGCACCGCCGTTCCAGCTTCAAGCCTCCAGCCTCTAGCCTCCAGCCTCCAGCCTCCAGCCTCCAGCCTCCAGAACATCACCCCAGCAGTTGCATAAACACTTCATTAGAAACCGTCAACCGGTCAGGGACAAGCCTCACCCGCGACCCTTCCACTTCCAAAAACCCAAGCGACTCCAATCGATCGATATTTTCACGCACCACCGCGATCCTCTTCGGAAGCTCCGGCTCCCACTCGCGCTGGATCCTCGCAAAATCAATCCCTTCGAGCAGCCGCAAGCCCACAAAAAACTCCTCGTCCAGCGCTTGCTGCGGCGTAAGCGTCTCAAACTGCTCCCGCGGCGAACTTCCCTGCTCAATGCACGCCATGTAGCGCGACGACTCATGCGCATTTGCCCAGCGCGTCATCCCATCGAACGAATGTGCGCCCGCGCCAAATCCGTAATACGGCTCGCGCCTCCAGTACTTCAAGTTGTGCCGCGATTCACGCCCCGGCAGGCCCCAGTTTGAAATTTCGTAGTGCCCGTAGCCCGCCTCATCCAGCCGCAGCCGTGCCGATTCGTAGAAATCGGCAATCGTGTCGTCATCGGGAATTGCGCCGGCGCCGTAACGGCTTCCTCCGGCGAGCGATTCCCTGCCGAGCCTGCTGTCCTTATCGATTTCCAGCATGTATATCGACGCGTGCTCGGGACGAATCCGCAAAAGTTCGTTCACCGATTCTTCCCACGATTCGCGCGTCTGGTGCGGCAGCCCGGCAATCAAATCCATGCTGATATTGCGAAATCCCTCGCCGCGCAGAAATTCCACCGCCTGAAAAATATCCGCGCGTCGGTGCATGCGCCCCGCAGCCTGAAGTTCGCGGTCATCGAACGACTGCGCGCCCAGGCTGATGCGATTGAATCCAGCGGCAACCCACGCGCGCGCTTTTTCAGAGGTAATCGTTTCCGGATCGGCCTCCAGAGTGACTTCTATCGGCTTCGGCTGCGATTCCATGCGATAGTTGCCGCGCAGTGTTTCCAGCATTTTCCCCAGCGCGGCCGGTTCGAGCAGGCTGGGCGTCCCGCCGCCAATGTAAACCGTGTCCGCCGTCTCAGGCGTGGGCGAAGCCGTCACCGCAATCTCACGGCACACCGCCTCGGCATACGGCTGATACCGGTCGCGCGACACCACGCCCGTATGGAAATTGCAATACGTGCACTTCGTCTGGCAAAAGGGTACCTGGATGTAAATTCCGAGCGTCATCGTGAATTTAGAAATTTAGCACACACCGTGCCGGCAAGCTCAAGGCTACTCGACGTATCGCTCGCCGGGCTCCCGATGGATTCCTGAATCGCGTGCTGGGGCTGCTGCACAATCCTGCGATACACTCGCTCGTGCCATCACTCCAAGGGACAAAAATGGGCAAGGGACGCCTCGAAGCCTTCACCGATGGAGTTATCGCCATCGTCATCACCATCATGGTGTTAGAACTAAAGGTACCGCCGGGTTCGGGCTTTTCCTCTCTGGCTGCGGGCCTTCCGGTATTTCTCGCGTACGCGCTCAGCTTCGCCAACGTTGGCATCTTCTGGAATAACCATCACCACATGCTCCACGCCACCGACCGCATCAACGGAACCGTGCTCTGGGCCAATCTCTTTATGCTGTTCTGGCTTTCGCTGATTCCCTTCGCGATTCGCTGGATGGACGAGGCTCATTTTGCCGCTGTCCCAACGGCGCTCTACGGAGCGGTTCTGGCGATGGCCTCGATCGCATACATTTTGCTCGAGCGCGCCATCATCGCTTGCAACGGGCCCGACTCCAGACTCGCCCGCGCCGTCGGCAGCGACCTGAAAAGCGTAGGATCTTTAGTCGTCTATGCCTTGGCGATTGCACTGGCCTTCGTGCGCCCGTGGATTGCCATCGCACTATACGTAGCGATTGCCATGATGTGGTTCATACCCGATCGCCCATCGAGTCGGTAGTCTAGCGGTCTTTGACTTGGCAATCGTAGGGGCACGATGCATCGTGCCCGGCAGACTTACTTGGCTACTTGCGTGCTATCTGCCTCCCGCAAACAGGCGCCGCGTGTGGAGTGCGGGAGCTTGCTCCCGCTGTCTGCCGCGCGTGCTTGCCCGCGCGTGCTCCTCGCATTGGCCAACATGGTCGATTGTCAAGCCGCGCCGTTCTCCTTCAGAAGTCCGAACGCCCTCGCAATCGAGACTCCGTCGGCGCGCCGAAAGCCGCATCTGATAACATCTAGATGGAGACGAAATCGTTCGCCATGGAAACACCGGTGATCGAAGCGCATCGCTCGGCAGGAGCGCGCCTAGCCGAATTTGAAGGCTGCATGCTGCCAGAAATATTCTCGAGCTTTGAGAATGAATACCGCGCGGCACGCGAAACCGTCGCGCTCTTCGATACCAACTGGCACGTCATCCTCGCCATGACCGGCCGCGACCGCGTGAAATATCTCCACGCGATCACCTCGAACAACATCCAGGCGCTCGCCGACGGCTCCGGCACCATCGCCCTCTTACTCACGCCGCAAGGACGCATTCTCGCCGAACTGGAAATCTACGCGCTCCCCGAAAGGTTGCTCGTGCTCTCGCACGCGTCGCAACGCGAGCGCACCGTCTCAACCCTAAAGAAATACGTCATCGGCTCGCAGGTGAAAATCGACGACCTCACCGACCAAATGGGCAGCGTCGCACTCGAAGGCCCGCGCGCCGCACCCGTAATCGACGAAGTGACCGCCGTGAAGCTCGCCGATCTCGCCGAAATGTCCATCCGCGACATCACCATAGACGGCAGTCCGTGCTATCTGCTGCGGCGCTCGCATTTCGGCCTGCCCGGCGCCGAACTGATCGCCAGCCGTGATGCTCTCCCTACAATTTGGCAAAAGCTCCTCGCGTCAACGCGTGCCCACGGCGGTGAACCAATTGGCATGGCTGCACTCAACGCCCTGCGTCTCGAAGCTGGCATCCCTTGGTTCCCTGCTGACTTCAACGACGCCATGATTCCCCACGAAGCCGCTCTGGAAAATACTCACATCAGCTTCAACAAGGGCTGCTATACAGGACAGGAAATCGTCGAACGCGTCCGCACGCGCGGTCACGTGAACCGCAAGCGTGTCTCGCTGCAGTTTTCCACCGCGCAGCCGCCCGCGCCCGGCACAAAACTCCGCGCAGGCGAAGCGGAAATAGGATTCGTCACCAGCGCCGCATTCTCTCCCGCCGCCGGCGCCGCAATCGGCATGGGCTACGTCCGCCGCGAGCAATTCGCCCCCGGCACCGTGGTTGAATTGGACTCCGCCACCGCCACAGTAAAATAGGTTCAATGATCGCTATGACGATCGGGCTTTTCGCCGTGGGCCTTTCTAGGAGGGCGGGGTTTTCAACCCCGCTGCAAGCCATCCAATTCGGGACGGCTTTAGCCGCTGAAGCCAAGAATTTGAAGCTAGGTGCCCCATCCTCGTTTTGTGAGGGCGGGACTTTTTCTTCGTTTTCCTCCAAGAGCACGTTTTCGCCGCGCGAAAAAAAGTCCACAGGCGCTACTTGACAAAGCCGAAGCAATCCCGTGTTAGCGTTGAGTCAGGCGGACGTCACGCCCGAAAGGAGGTCGATGTGACCATGGCATTCGAACGGATCAGCGCGGAGCGCGCAACCCGCCTGGCGCAGTTCCCTGATAGTCCGGCGAAGGTTGCCATCCCGAGGCGAGCGCTATTGAATTTCACCGCACTAGAGAACGCACATTCTAATCGCCACACTGGTCGAGTAGAATGTGATCCAACTTGTAGAAAACAAAGGATCGCGACCATGTCTACTCGCAACTTTTCTCAGAGGGACGTTCTCTCTTCACAGGCTCCGCCAGCGGATCGCAGGTTCAATTGCCGGGGCCGTTTCGCTCTTGTTACAATGGCTCTAAAGGGACACAATAACAGCGCTTATGGCACCTAAAACACTCTACGAAAAAATCTGGGACGCGCACGTCGTCCACGAGCAACCCGGCCAGCCCTCGCTGATCTATATCGACCGGCATCTCGTCCACGAGGGCACTTCCCCGCAAGCCTTTGCGGGACTTAAGGCTGCGGGACGCAAAGTCCGTCGCCCCGAGCTGACCTTTGCGGTAATGGATCACTCCGTCTCCACAAAGAATCGCGCGATTCCCGTCGCCGACCCCGACGCCGCCGCGCAGTTTGAAGCTCTCGAGCGCAATTGCAAGGAATCCGGCATCAATCTTTTCGACATGCAGAGCCGCAATCAGGGCATCGTCCACGTGATCGGCCCCGAGTTGGGAATCACGCTGCCCGGCACCACGATCGTCTGCGGCGATAGCCACACGGCGACTCACGGCGCGTTCGGCGCGCTGGCCTTCGGCATCGGCACTAGCGAAGTCGAGCATGTGCTCGCCACCCAGTGCATGTCTCAGTTCAAATCGAAGACAATGAAGATTGACGTGCAGGGCAAGCTCCCGCGCGGCGTCACTGCAAAGGACATCATCCTCGCCATCATCGGCAAAATCGGAATCGGCGGCGGCAATGGCCACGTGGTCGAGTACACGGGGGAAGCCGTTCGCGGCCTTTCGCTGGAAGCTCGCATGACCATGTGCAACATGTCCATCGAAGGCGGCGCGCGCGCGGGAATGGTGGCGCCGGATGAAACCACGTTCGCATATGTCGAAGGACGCCCCTTCGCACCCCGAGGCAAGGAATTTCAGGATGCGGTCGAATATTGGCGAAGCCTGGTCACCGACCCGGGCGCGAAATACGATACCGTCGTCACTCTCCAGGCAGCAGACATCGCGCCCATGGTCACCTGGGGAACGAATCCCGGCATGGTCACGCAGGTTACCAGCCACGTTCCCGACCCCGCCTCCTTCCAGGATCCCGTTGACCGCAAAGCAGCTGAAAATGCCCTCGCCTACATGGACCTGAAGCCTGGCACCCCGATGCAAGAAATCAGACTCGATCGCGTTTTCATCGGCTCATGCACGAATTCTCGGATCGAGGATTTGCGCGCCGCGGCGAAAGTGGTTTCGGGCAAGCACGTTGCGAAATCGCTGAAGCAGGCGCTGGTTGTTCCTGGCTCGCGCGTCGTGAAAGCGGAAGCCGAAAAGGAAGGTCTGGACAAAGTTTTCCGCGAGGCGGGATTCGAATGGCGCGATGCTGGCTGCAGCATGTGCATCGGCATGAACGACGACGTTTTGCTGAGCGGCGAGCGCTCCGCCAGCACCTCCAACCGCAACTTCGAAGGACGCCAGGGCAAAGGCAGCCGCACACACCTGGTCAGCCCAGCCATGGCCGCAGCCGCCGCGATCGAAGGCCATTTCGTCGACATCCGGAAGTGGAACGGCGGCGTGGAGGGAGCCGAATAATCCGATGGAACCATTCATCAAACACACCGGAATGGTCGCGCCGATTGATCGCGTGAACGTCGATACCGATCAGATGGTACCGAAGCAGTTTCTGAAGCTGCTGACGCGACAAGGATACGGGCGCGTTTTGTTTTACGACTGGCGCTATCTGCCGGGCGAAAAGCCGAATCCGGATTTCGTCTTGAACAAACCGAGATACAAAGGCGCCAGCGTGCTTCTCGCGCGCGCGAATTTTGGCTGCGGATCGAGCCGCGAGCATGCGCCGTGGGCCATTCTCGATTACGGTTTCCGCGCGATTCTCGCGCCAAGCTACGCCGATATTTTCTACAACAATTGTTTCAAGAACGGCCTCTTGCCGGTCACTCTCTCAAACGATCAGATCGATGAGCTTTTCAAGCGCACCGAAGCGAACGAAGGCTATCGCGTGACGGTCGATCTCGAGCAACAAATCGTCACCGACGACAAGGGTCTGCGCTATTCCTTCACCATCGACCCTTTCCGTCGCGATTGCCTGCTCAAGGGACTCGACGATATCGGCCTCACGCTTGTCCACGAACCAGAAATTTCCGCCTTCGAGAAAAAGAATCTCCGAGTCCCCGTCATGCACGAAGCCCTCGACGTGAAGTACCACCACTAGGCATTGTCAAAACTGAACGTCCTTGATGTGCGTGGCGATCCACCAGGTGTTGCCGAAGGGATCCTTCACACCGCCGGTGCGATCGCCATAGGGTTCGTCGCGGGGAGCGCGAATCGTTTCGGCGCCCGCGCGTAATGCCTGCTCATAGACCGCGTCGGCGTTCGGCACGTACAGGTGAAGCGTAGATTGCATCGGCTTATAGGGTCCGTGCGCGTCGCCCATGCCGATCATCGAGTCGCCGATCCGCACCTGCGCATGGTGGATGACTCCATCGGGCGATTGCGCACGATACATCTCTTCCGCGCCGAATGCCTGACGCAGAAAGTCGATCAGCTTCGAGGATTGCGCGGGATGGAAATATGGAGTCACACCCTGGACTTCCTGGAAAATCGTGTTGCTGGGCTTGGGAGTGAAAAGATACCAGCTATTGCCCCACGCGTCTTTCACCGACGCGTCGCGGGAGTCGTACTCCTGATCGGATGGATGGTGAATCGGTGTAGCCCCCGCTTTCGTCGCACGGTCGAACGCGGCATCCACATCGTCCACGCGAAGCCAGATGGCAATCGGGGAGGGCGGGACCTCCGTGTTTGCGTCACCCAGTTCGACGACCGAGCCACCAATTCTTACTTCGGCGTGCATGATTTCCTCCCCGCCCGGCCGCTTCGCTCGGAAGCGCTCTTCCGCTCCGAACGACCGCTTCATGAACTCAATCAGGCCCGCTGCACCGGGAACAATGAGGTACGGCGTAACGCTGTGGAAACCCTCGGGGACGGGCTGCACCGCTTTTCCTGCTGCTGATGTCATGGAGGCTCTCCTTTCCAAATCTGCTTTCAGGCGTGATCTGAAATCGGGGCGCGGAAGATTGCGCAGATCGCGGATCATCTCGATCACGGGCGCAAATGTTAGATCGAGGGGGTGCGCGGCGTCGGAGGGTGAAAGCGGTGCGCCCGCAGGACCGAGAAGCCGCTCGATTACTTTGTCGAGTTGTTCGCTCTGCGTTTGATTAGCCATGTGACCGACTCAATTTCTTGCCGGGCTCTTTCTCGAACTGGGCGCGAAGAGATTGAATGCCGCGAAACTGGAGCTGCTTTACGGCACCCGGCGTGCGCCCAAGCGTTTGTGCGATCTCGCGGATGCTTTTTTCTTCGGCGAAGCGCATTTCGATCACGCGCCGCTGGTCTGCCGGCAAACCGTTGACAAGGCTGAAAAGCCGCGCGGCCCGCTCGGACTTTTCCGCGTCGACCGATTGGGAGGTATCGGCCGGATCGCGCAGTACAGGATTTCCTTGCTCCCGCGAGGCCCGCTGCCAACGGTCCGCCATGGCGTTAGCGGCGATGCGGTAAAGCCAGGCGGCGAAGGGTGCGCCGCGCCACTCGAATTTCGCAAGATTTGCCAGAGCCTGATGGAAGACCTCCGCGGTAATGTCCTCCGCGTCGGCGCGCGAGTGGACACGCCGCGAAACAAACGCGTAGACGCGTTCGAAATTGTCCTCATACAAGTCCACGAACCGCGCCGGATCTTTCTGCGCAGCTTCGATGAGAAGCCGGTCGCTGGCTTCCTTCGCTTGGGCCCTCAAAAGAGTCTCCGCAAAACGCGTTCTCTATAACATTAACCGGCGAGAATGTGAAAGGTTACGCGGTATGGCTAAGTGACCCTTTCGAGGATGCGCCGTGCCTCCACCGCGCAAAACTCCGCTCAAGATGACGAGTGGCTCGAGCGGATGCGAGGAGCACGCACGGGCAAGCCCGTGCGGCGGACGGCGGGAGCAAGCTCCCGCACTCCACAGGAGGGGGCTTTCGCGCGAGGTGGATGGTGGACACGTAGCCAAGCACGTGCGCCGGACACATATATCGTGCCCCTGGGAAGCTGGAAGGGGACGTGGAGGGAGCTATTCCTTGAACCGCTCTGCAAGGCGTTTGGGTGCGGTTTTGCGCCAAGCCGCCACTAGCGCGGGCCGGAGAGTTGTTTTCGTGGCCGCCCGCAAAATTACGTTGGTGGCGCCACGACGGCCCCAGCCACCCTTTACGGGCACAAAGACGTCGGGCTCGGCTTTCATGAAGGTGTCCTGCTGCTCAGGCGTAAGCTTTAACATGGCCCAGCCATCGCGGGGATAGCCCAGAGTCGCAAAGATTTTTCCGCCCACCCGGAAA
Organism: uncultured Acidobacteriota bacterium; assembly: GCA_963823145.1. GTDB lineage: Bacteria > Acidobacteriota > Terriglobia > Acidiferrales > UBA7541 > Palsa-295. The sequence goes on along the minus strand of CAWGJZ010000002.1, from coordinate 2,227,308 downwards.
TCAGGGTGCTCCATGTGGGACTGCTCCGATGTTTCGGGGAGACTCAGGGCCATACGGCGAAAGTCCTGCGAAGTCATAGCACGCCTTCCTCGCTCACTTTTTTGCACCACAAATAGACAAACCGGCGAGACGGTCAAAGGTTACGGGCCAATCCGGCCATTTTTTCGCGCTATTCCGCCGGAGAGATGCTGGGCACCGGCGATTCCGCCACTGCGGGAGCCCGCCATTCAGCGAACAGTATACCGGCCAGGATAAGCGCCGCGCCGACCAGCACTCGGGCACCGGGATGTTCCTGCCCAACCACAAGAGAGGTGATCGCGGCAAACACGGGTTCGAGGCTGAGTAAAATTGCGACGTGTGAAGGAGGCGCGTACTGCTGCGCCCACGTCTGCAACGAAAACCCGATTACCGTGGCGCCGATCGCCGTGAGCAGAATCGCGAAAACCAGATAGCCGGTCAACACGAGCCGCGGCTGCTCCCAGCCGGCCGCCGAAGCAACAGGTAACAAGAGCAGCGAGAGAACGGCGGTAGTGGCGACTTGCAAGAAACTCAGCGCGGCGACGGAATGGCTCGCGACATGGCGTCCAATGAAAATGATCTGCAGCGCGAACATCAGGGCGCACACGAGAACCAAGGGATCGCCCCGGTTGAGCGCGCCCAAGCCTGCGGACGGAACCGTGAGGAAATAAAGTCCGGCTAGAGCGGACAAGGCGCCCGCCCAAACCCAGGCCGTGATCCGGCGCCGACCGAACACGCCGAGCAGAATTGGCACGATCACAACACAAGAGCCGGTGATGAAAGCAGCCTTCGACGGCGTCGTGAATTTCAGTCCGGCGATTTGGAACGCGTATCCGCCAAACATAAAAACGCCGATCTGCGCGCCCGCCCACACGGCGGGCCAGGTCAAATTGCGCATCGCGCGCCAATAAATCGCAGCCATCAGCACCGCGGCGAGTCCAAAACGGACAGCCAGGTACACGACTACAGACACGTCGGCCAGCGCATCCTTGATGACAACGAATGTGGCGCCCCAGATCAGGGCGCAGAAACCCAGGGCAAGATTCGCCAGCGCGCGCTTGCTAGTCATGGAAGTTCGAGTCTATGCGGCAGGCGGCACCGGGACAAGAGGACCGCTAAAGCCGTTGGCAAGTAAAACAGCTTGACCCGTCGGTCCGGCAAGGTAAACATTGAGCCACTCCATGGGTGGGACATTTCGAGCTATTCTGCTGATCTGCTGTCTTGCCTTCGCCGTTCCAGTCTTTGGCGCGAAGCACGACGTTTGGTTTGAGGCCAGAAGCCCACATTTCGTGGTCGTCTGCAATGCTGGTGAGAAGCAGGCGCGAAAAACGGCGCGCCAATTCGAACAAATTCGTTCCCTATTTCGCCAGTACATCGTGATTGCGAGCAGCCATTCCAGCCCGGTGATCACGATTTTTGCGGTGAAGGATGAGAAGTCGCTCCGCGCCCTGCTGCCCGAATACTGGGCGACGAAGGGGCATACTCACCCCGCAGGAATCTTCTTTTACAACCTAGGTCAGTTCGAAGCCGCGGTTCAGCTCGATGCCCAAGGCCCCAATCCCTACGAGGGGCTCTATCACGAGTATTACCACTCCTTGACGATGCCTTATTTTCCGGGACTGCCCGTCTGGCTCGCTGAAGGGCTCGCGGACTTCTTTGGAAACTCGGAAGTCACCGATAAAGAAGCATTCCTTGGAGAACCCAATCCCAACCTGGTCGAGGAACTACGCGAGAACAAGCTCATTCCACTCGGTGTGCTTTTCAAGGTGGACCAGAGTTCGCCCTATTACAACAAGCAGAACCAAACATCGATTTTTTATGCGGAGTCCTGGGCGCTCACGCATTATTTTATGCTGGGAGACAACGGCAGCCACAAGCAACTCCTTCTAGCTTACCTTCAGGGGCTGCAACAGGATGGCACGCAGAACGCGGCGGCCACCAAGGCTTTCGGTGATCTCGACAAATTGCAGAAAGACCTTCAGATATACATTAATGGCGCTTCGTTTTTCCAAGTGCATGGGCCGGCGCCAGCGCCAATTTCCGATGCGATGTTGCAAACGCGCGAGATTTCCGACGCGGAAGCGGATGCTTATCTTGGCGGTTTCGCGGCGCTTCGGGGACATCCGCAGGAGGCCAAACCTCTTTTGGAGCAATCGCTACAGCTTGATCCGAAACTTCCGCTCGCATATCAAAATCTTGGGCTGATGCAATTATCCACGGGGCAGCGCGGGGCGGCACTGGCATCTTTTTCACAAGCGGTGGAGCTCGATCCAAAGAACGCGCTCACACGCTACCTTCGTGCGTACCTGAGCTTCGGGGAACGAAATGTGTCGGCCGGCGACCCGCAAATCGAAGGCGACCTGCGCCAGGCAATCGCGCTCGACCCGGATTTCGCTCCTTCGTATGGATTGCTGGCCGTTTGCTTGGCTGCTTCCAACGAGAATTTGACGGAAGCGCTGGCAGTCGCCGAAAAGGGCGTCTCGCTCGAACCCGGCAACGCACTTTACGCGCTTTCGCTCGCCCAGGTGCTGGCGCGAATGGGACGTTTCGGAGAGGCGGAGACTGCCGCGCGGACCGCTCGCGCAAACGCAGTCAATTCCACTGAGCGCGCTAACGCGGACCAGTTTCTGGCTTACTTGCAGCGGGCTCGGAATTGAAGGGTTAGCGCTCGATTCCGGCAAGAGCGACGGCCGCGAGAAACAGCCTCTTCAGGCCGAGTTCGCGTCCAGTGGGGTCATACCATTCCTCGGGCGTGTGCGAACCACCGCCCTTCCCTCCCCCGCCAAGCGCCACCGCTGGGATTCCGAGTGAAAGTGGGATATTGGCGTCGGTGGAGCTTCGTTCGAGCCGCGAGCGATTGCCGAGAAAACTATCGACCTCGCGAATGGTTGTTACCAGCGGCGAATCGTCCGGCAATTTTCCGGCGGGCCGCGTGCCGAGGGAACGAAACGTGAGTTGAAGCATGGTGTTCGAAGAATGCGTTGCCGCCAGCTCTTCGTTTACTCCGGATTGCATGGCTTGGCGCATCGCCGCATCTAAACGCGCGAGCTCGCTTTCATCTTCAGAGCGCAAGTCAACTTTTACCGAGGCGCGTGAGGGAATGGCGTTGACGGAAGTGCCGCCCTCGACCACGCCGAAGTTGTAGGTGCTGCGCGGATCGTCGGGAATCGGGGTAGTTGTGAAGCGGACCATGCCCCGCGCGAGGGCCGTGATGGGATTGGCAATGCCGAAATCGGACCAGCTATGTCCACCCGGCCCGGTGACCACAACTTCCAAACGGCGCGACGCGATCGCTTGATTGGTTATGTACTCGGGAGAAGGCCCGTCCACGGCAATTACGGCCGAAAGGCGCGGGCTATACTCTTCCACGAGCGCACGAATGCCGCGGAGATTTCCTTCTCCTTCTTCGCCGACGTCGCCGGACAAAACGATGGTCTTTTCGGTGCGAATGCGCGATTCAGCAAGCGCGCGCGCCAGCCCGGCAACGGCCGCGAGGCCGGCGCCGTTGTCCGAAATGCCGGGCGCTGTGAGGCGGCCGCGCTCGCGCTTCACGCGGACATCGGTGCCCGCGGGGAAAACGGTATCCAGATGCGCGACGAATAAAACGACGCGCTTGGCGTCCGATCCGGGGCGTTCAGCGATGACGTTTCCAGCCTGGTCCGTGCGAACGTTGAGGCCGCTGGCGGCAAATAGCGCCTTCAAGGCCTCACCACGGCGGGCCTCATCGAACTCCGGCGCGGCGATCTCGGTGAGGCGAATCTGCTGCTCGGTAACCCAATCAACGTTTTTGTCGATCCAGGAAAGCCCACGCACCGAGCCAGGATCCTGGGTAAGCTTGGAAATCGAATCGTCGGTTGCGCGAGCGGAAAGTGCGGCCATCCAAATCACGATACCGCAGATGAGAACGCGTTTCACGCGAATCGTAAGGTAAGTTTCATCGCCAATCGTCGAGGATGTAGGTGCCGCTGTGATTGTAGCCGGAGGAAGCGTCGCCCACCTCCATGGCAATGCCTTGGGATTCCACGCGAAATCCGGCGCTGAGCAGAGCTTGAAAAGCTTCGCGTCGCGCGAGATTCACGCCGGCGGTGATTTTTTGCGCCTGCGATGCGGCGGCGAACGTTGCTACTCTATCGAGCAGACGCCGGAAGTTAGCGGCTGCGCCGGCACCGGGCCGAACTGCGGCAAATTTGATGTAGCAGACGCCGGAACCGGCTTCGCTGCCCGCGCCGGTGTGGCATACGGCGAAGGCAGCTAGTTTCGAGTCGTCCCATAGGAGCACTGTATCGCCAAGCCGCTGTTCGGATACGGCGCGAATCTCGCGCTGCACGTCGAGGCCTTCGAAATTCGAATCGGTAACCTCGCGACATGCGGCGAAGAAGTCGAGAAGCTCGTCGGACCTAGTTCCGGAAAAAAGGCTGCTTTCGGAATCCGCTGCGACATCAGAAGCCTGCGGCGTCGCGGGAACACTCTTGGCCACGTTGGCCACCAGATCGCGCGGCCAAAAACCGAACTTTTGATAGAGCAGCATGTGTTTCGAACTACTCGGAAAGGTATACAAGCCGAGATGCCGGTTACCCCAGCGCCGAAAAATTTCCATGGTGGGACCGAGCAACTGCTTCGCGATGCCGCGATTCCAGTAGTCCGGCTCCACGGTGAGCGGGCCGAAAAAGCCGAAGCTGCCCCAATTCGTCGCGAAATTCGAAGCGATCAGCTTGGCATCATGCTCGGCGCCAAGTGCGGCTGCGGGATCGGCCTTCCAGCGCGTGTGCGCGTAATTCGCGTCGCCCATGAAGGCCGCCGGATCGGGCAAACCGAGAAATGTGCCGAAGGCTACGCGAACGATTCTATCGGCGGTGTCCAAGTCGCTCTCAGCGAGCGGCCGAATCAGCGCTTCCACGCGGGTTTGTGGCGCGGACATATTTGTCATCGCTCAGTGGCGTGCGGATGAGGGCACCAGCGCGAGAATCTCTTCTTCCGTGAGCACGCGCAAAGATTGTTTGGCCGCGGTGAGAATGCGGTCCGCAACTTCTTCGGATGCCGCGATCCCACGCTTGCCGAGCCAATAGATTACATTGGAGCGGCCGCTCATTGGGCCAATTTCGATGATCTGCTCGAGGCCGAACAGGTGAGCCGGCACTCCACTGTAGATCGCGTTGGCGAGTTCTACGTCATCCCGCTTGTAGGCTTTGGCAATGGCGGCAGCGTGCACGCCAGTCTGCGTGCGGAACGCATCGAGGCCTACGATAGGATAATTCGGCGGGATCACGGTGTTCGTTGCGCGGGCAACGGCTTCGGAATACTCCTTGAGTCGCGAAAGGTCGCGATCGATCAGGCCCAGCAGCCGCAAGTTCACCAGCATGGCTTCCATCGGCGTGTTCCCTACTCGTTCGCCGAGGCCAAGAGCCACGGCGTGGACTTGGTCGGCTCCAGCGGTAATTGCGGCAAGAGAATTGGCGACACCCAAGCCGCGATCGTTGTGCCCGTGCCAGTCGACGCGAATTTTTTCGTGCGAAGGCTTTACAACCTCTTCGATTACGAATTTCACCAGGTTATACGCGCCTCGGGGAGTGGCGTGCCCCACCGTATCGCAGAGAACAATCGCGCGAGCACCGGCGCGGATCGCCGTGGAATAGAGCGCGATCACGGTTGGCGGATCGGTGCGAATCGTGTCTTCCGTGACGTACATTACCGGAAGCCCCGCGGACACAGCGAATTTGACGGCTTCTTCCGTCGTGCGCTGCAGATGCTCGACGCTCCAATCCTCGACCAGGCGGCGGATGGGACTCGATCCCAAAAACATGGCGGCTTCGATGGGACGGCCCACGCGTTCGCAAATGTCGATCATCGCCTGGATATCGGCCTTGTGCGTGCGGCCGCCGAGGTTGGGGCGAATCTTCATCCCCGAGCCGATGATCTCGCGCGCGAGCGCTTCGGCATCCGCGAATGCGCGCGGACCGGCGGAGGGGAGCCCGATGTTGACGAGGTCGATGCCGAGATCTTCCATCAGGTGCAGGATTTCAATTTTTTCCCCTACTGAGGGGTCGCGTACGGAGGGATTCTGCAGACCATCGCGCAGCGTCTCGTCATTCAGCAGTACGTGCCGGCCAGGCGGGATTTCGGGGCCGGAATACGTGTTCCAATCGTGGATGAGCTCACGTTTCATTGGCAGGGACCCGACGTCTAACTGGGCCATTCTACCTGAATATGAAGGTGCACTACGTTCGCGACAGACGTAAATATCCCAGCGTGATCAAGGAGGCAAACGCAATTGCCAAGGAAAAACTACTTCTTGAAGAGGTCCTCAAAGGCCTGGCGTGCATCGTTCGGTCTCGCGGCGGTGGAGGCGACCGGCGCGCTCTTGGCGTAGGTTACGGGCGAGGTGTCCTTTTCGACCGTCACGCGCAGCTCATAGAACGTGCAATTGTTTTTTGCATCCTTTTTTGCAATGCGCTCGGGAATGGGCTGGGTGCACTCGAACTGTTTTCCGGTATCGAAATGAACGCACTGCTTGCACGAATGCAACTCGAAATGGCAGCGGGGGCACTCACCGTTGGGGTCCACGTTTGGTGCAAGAACAGCCCCGCAACTCGAACAACGCGCCCGGGTCACCGTTCCAACCATGCGCGGAGTGCGAGGGCCGAGCATGTCTTGCTTGGGGCGGGGTTCACCGGGGTGGTCGCGGCGCTCCGCGCGCTCGCGCTTCTTCTCTGCGGCATCGCGGTCAGAGTAGCCCCGCTGCCTATACTTCCGCTCCATGAAATCCTCCTGGGGGGTTATCCCATGATAACCCGGAAAAGAGCTAAGCCGAAAGGCAACTTCAGCTTTGGTGCTCAAAAATCGTGCGCACGGGCCAACGACTAAGGGCCAGACGACACCGCTATTGGCGTAGATGCTCGCTTCGCCCGAAAAGCAGACAATCCCTCGAACGGTAAATCCGCTTGCAGGAACCTGCGCGGCCGTCCAAACCTGGCTAGCGCAGCTTCCGCCGCGAGATAGCCGCTTCGCACCGCGCCTTCCATCGTCGCCGGCCAACCCGTCTGGGTCCAATCGCCTGCAAGGTATAAATTCTCGACGCCGATTTGCTGTCCGGGACGCCAGCGATCCACGCCCGGCTCGGGCGAAAACGTGGCGTGAATTTCTTTGATTACCGTGGCTTTCTCAAGCTTCGCCGTCAGCGTCGCCGGAAGAACGTCCGCCAGTTCTTGAAGGCATAGATCGACGATTTCCTGTCTCGACCTCGGTACCAGCTCGTATGAAGCGCTGATTACAAGCTGTAGGTATTGTCCTCGCCCACCTGTTTCCCTGTTTCCGGCTTCGATTTCGAGGCCCTCTTGCTTTCGACTTGCCTCGGCGGCGTATAACAACGACTTGTTAAAAATCCACTGCGTGGTGTGCTCAAGCAGGGCTAGAAACGGTTCCGTCATCACTGTACGGTCGAACCAAAGGTGGACGCCCGTGATGGGAGATGTTCGGATGTTTTTCAGTCCCGCTAGAGGTCCTTCCTCTTCGCCCAGTCCTTCGGGCACCATGCTTAATAAGACGCCGTGGGGGACGGCCGAGATACAAGCATCTGTCGAAATTTCCGAGCCATCCTCCAGCACGGTTCGGGAGAATTTGCCTTCGCACAGGCGAATCTCGCGAACGCCGGTGCGCGTTCGCACCTGCCCTCCGCGAGCGGCAATGGCTTCCCGGCAACCTTCGTAAAGCTCGCCGAGCGGGACCGACGGAATGCCGATCCGATATCCACTGCGGTTCGCGAGGAACGCCTTCCAGAAAACGTCGACTCCGTAGCGCGCGTCCATGCGGCTGAGTTCCTCATCGAGGGCGCTCACCAGAACGACGCGCCAGAAGCGGTCGATCGCGCTCGGCGTCTGCTTCATACGGAGTAGCCAATCGAGCATCGAAACGCCCGCCGCGCCCGGTGGCTTCCCTCCGGTCCAGGTAATCGCGAGCATCGCCCTGGCAATCGACCGCTTGTCCGCAAGCCTCAAGGCGCCAAAGGCTAGAAACGACGGCGCCATGTGCAAGGGCGCAGGCAACCACGAAGCATCCATCGTAAAGCGGCGACCCTGCCGATCGGCGAAGTACAGCCGATTGTAAAAGCGAATTTTCCCGGCCGATCCGACGCGACGGTAAAAGTCGTCCAGATTCGTGCAGCAGCCAAGGGTAACGTGCTGGCAATTGTCCACTTCGCTGCCGTCGGGCAGCGTGTAAGAAGTGGCACGCCCTCCCAGATGGGGGCGCTTTTCGAATAGTTGAACCTCGATGCCGGCTTCAGCCAGCGCGACGGCGGAGGCTAATCCCGCCAGACCGCCGCCGATCACCAAAACGCTTTGCGAGGGCATCCCGCTTCCACCAACCCATCATCCCCGCTGTGAGGAGATATTGAATTTTTTCCGTGCTCGGCAAAGAAACGCGCGCGGAAAAGACATCGAATCCCCGTTCTTCGATTCGCGCGAGAAGGCTGCTATAGGTCCGAATCAACGCCCACAAGGTGACGCGGCTGTCCACGTCTACTTTATCCACCAGTGGCGCGCCCTCTTCGTAAAAGTGCCATGCACGCGCGGCCTCGACCGTCATGAGGCGCTCGACCTGCGATGTCAGCGGGCCGCGCAAGTCGGCCGGCGTTACCCCAAAGCGGTCGAGATCCTCCTGCGGCAAGTACACGCGACCCATCTCGAAATCGCTCCGAACGTCGCGCAGGATATTAGTGAGCTGGAACGCGAGACCGAGGCGCTCGGCCAGATCAGGAGAGCGCGGGTCGCGGAAGCCGAAAACGTGCAGACAGGTAAGGCCTACTGTTCCCGCCACGCGATAGCAATACTCGGATAGCCTGTCGAATGTAGCATAGGAGCCCACCGTTAAGTCCATCTCGGCGCCGAGAATCAGATCGTGGAAGTAACGTGTAGGAATCTCGAAGCGCGCGATGGTGTCGGCGAGAGCAGGCAGGATGGCGTGGCCTTCGGTATGGCCCGCGACCGCCTCGTCGAGAAGCGCCCGCCACCGCGCCAACCCGCGGCGTTTTGATTCCAGATCGCCTGGATCGTCGGAAACGTTGTCAACCAGTCGCATAAACGCGTAGAGCGCGCAGAGGGCATTACGCTTTTGCCTGGGCAAGCCGAAAAAGGCGAGATAAAAGCTGCTGCGCGCCGCGCGAGCAATGCGACTGCACTCCGCGTAGGATGAGGCGATCGATCCCGCATCCCTCGGCACATAGGACAGGGCCGAATTTGCAACAGCCTCCGGCGAAGACTTCAATTCTTGTGACGCGCCTGGCAATGCAGCGGCAGGTTCCGTGCGCCTCGCGCCCGAAAAAATCCTAGAGCCGAGCGCCTTTGTGAGCAGTCGAACCTTGGTTGCTTTGGTTAGCGCGGGGCGATGCTCGAGCGTGTTGTATCCCGCGGCCTCAATGGCGTCCAGCACAGCCAAACCGCCGCGGCTAAAGAGCTCGATATCTGTCCGCAAAGCTCCATCAACTATCTCGACCAGCGGCAGACCACTCAGGAACAGGTCGCGGGTCCGAGCAATTAGCTCCTTCATGAGCGCGGCGTATCTTTCATCGAAGCGACGCCCAACAATATCCGTTTCGTTGAGATTGTGAGCGGCAAGCACATTCAGGGGGATATAGATACGGCCTTTTTCGAGATCGCGCGAGACATCCTGCCAGAAATTCGCCAACTGAAGCGCTGTGCAGGTGTAATCGGAAAGGCGCTGCCGCTCTGCATCGCGATATCCGCATAGGTACAGAACGAGGCGGCCCACCGGATTCGCGGAATAGACGCAATAATCGAGCACCGCCTCCCATGTAGGGTAGCGCTGCACGGTCTGATCTTGGCGGAAGGCGCGAAGCAAGTCGGTAAGCGGCTGGATGGGAATATCTTTCGCCCGAATGGTCTCGTCCAGCGCGATGAGTACGGGCTGCGAAGGCGAGCGGCCGGACTGGTAAATGAGGCGAAGCTCGTCTTCCCAGGCGTCGAGAAGATGCAACGCGCGGGCCCGGTCCGGCACCTCATCGCCGAGATCATCCGACCAGCGGCAATAGGCGTAAACATTATAGAAGTGCTGGTGCAGACGGCGCGGCAGGAGCCAAGAGACAACGCCGAAGTTCTCGTAATGATGCGTGGCCAGCCAGCGAGTGTAGCTTTGTGCTTGCTGCACACTGCACCCTTCCGGGGGAAGGTTGCGGGCGATTTCGAGTTCTGGGGTTGCTAGCACGCTAAAGTGGCGATTCGAGATGCGGACTGTCCTCTATTTCAACAGTTAATCACGCTTCTAATCGGGAGGAGTGTCGATTAGAAAGTCGATCTTTTGGTGAAGCGCGACCGGGAGAACGCGAAGCACGCTAATACGCGCTCTTTTGGTAACGCTAGATCGCCATCAGGGAATGACGGCGGTTTTTAATTCGCCGTTACGGTTCTTCATGTGTTCGAACACGCTGGGCAGATCCGCAAGCGGCGCCTCCCCGGTAATAAAATCTCTGGCGCGAATTTCTCCGCGCGCGATGGTATCGAGAGCTTCGCGGAAAAAGCGCGGCGTGTGATGGAAGGTGGACTTCACGGTGATCTCGGAGTAGTGCAGCGCCCACGGATCGAGCTTAACCTCCGTGCCTTTCGCACAGCCGGCAAAAAGATTCACCGCCCCACCCTTGCGAACCATTTCCAATGACCACTGCCAGGTTTGAGGCTGGCCAGCCGCTTCGATAACGGCATCCGCGCCGCGACCGCCTTCCGTGACCCGCTTGACGCGGCCGACTATATCGTCGGCGGCTCCTTCGGAAACGTCGAACACTGCGGCGGCACCCATGCGCTCCGCCGCCAATTTGCGGGCCGGACGTCGCGCGACAGCGATCACGCGCACGTCGCGCTGGGAAAGAACGCGAATGAACTCAAGCCCGATCGGTCCGCATCCAATGACAACGACGGTGTCGCCGGGCTGGATATGCGTCTCATGGATTCCGCGCAGGACGCAAGCCAGCGGCTCCGCCATAGCCGCATCCAGGAACGACACACCGTCGGGAATTTCTAGCATATTTTCGCGAACAATGCGGCCCGGAATGCGTATGTATTCAGCGTAGGCTCCGTTATTGAAGAGGAGGTCTTCGCAAAGGTTGGGCTGGCCCTTGCGGCAGTAAAAGCATTCGCTGCAGGGGGCCGAGTTCGCGGGGACAACGCGCATGCCCTTGCGGAAACTTCCATTCACGGCGCTTCCCGTTTCCTCAACGAAGCCGGCCAGCTCATGGCCGAAAAGGGCGGGCGGTTGAATCATGCGCGCGTGGAAGCCTTGCTTCCAGACTTTGAGGTCGGTGCCGCAAGTAAGGGCCACCTGAACGCGCACCAGCACTTCATCATCGAGCAAGCGAGGAATATCGACGCGCTCGATCTTGACGTCCTCCGACCCGTAGAGGACGGCCGCGGTCATATGGTTGTTCTGCTCGAATTTACTCATTCGTGAGTTATCGCCACCTTAAGAGTATCCTGTTTTGGATGCGCCGCCAAATCCAGAGCGTCAGCAACGCGCTCCAAGGGGAAACGGTGCGAAATTAAGTTGCGCAGCGGCAGCTTCTTACTGAAGACTAAGGCCGCAGATTCCTTCTGTTCATCGACCGAAGCACTATAGCTGCCCAGGATTTCCTTCTCTTCAATCCCGACTGCAGCAGCCGAGAAATTCAATTGCAGCACCGGATCGTTGTGAGCGAAGAGCAGCACGCGTCCGCCGGGACGCGCGATCGATAGGCCTTCTGGAACTAACGCCGGACTGGGTGCGGCGAGAAGAACCGCATCCGCACCGCGATTTTCCGTACGACGCTTTATTTCCACCAGGAGGTCACTCTCAGCTGGATCGAATGATTCTGTTGCGCCGAATCTTAAGCTTGCAGCACGGCGCCCCGCCATAGGATCGCTGGTGTAGACGCGCGCGCCCTCATGCTTCGCGAGGATTGCCAGAAGCATTCCGATAGGACCCTGGCCGACCACCAGAACTGTTTCACCCGGGGCGACCCGGGCCTTGCGGATTGCTTTAAGGCAGGTATTCACCGGCTCGACGAAAGTGGCTTCCTCGAAGGTGACTTCGGGTGGAAGGACGATCATTCCGCGCTCCACAATCCAGGGCATGGCGCGAACATATTCGGCAAAGCCGCCCCCATTGGGATCAAAACCCGCGGTAAGGCCTACCTTTTTGTATCCCGCGCATTGCGAGAAGAGTTTTTTCTGGCAATAGAAACATGTGCCGCAAGGAATGTGATGAAAGCTGACCACGCGATCGCCAGGTTTGAACTTGCTCACGCCGCGCCCGGTTTCGACCACTGTGCCTGCCAACTCGTGCCCTAGAATCTGAGGGGGCGCGATGAAGTTGTGGTGAATCTTCTTGATGTCCGTGCCGCAAATTCCGCAAGCGGCCACGCGAAAGAGCACTTCACCGTCACGAATTTCTGGGATGGGAACATGTTCGACTACGACCCGGCCTTGGCCCTTGTAGACTCCGGCGCGCATCCGGCCATTGCGGGTTCTTAGTGGCTCGGGCGAAGCCACTTCACTGGCTGCGTCGGTCATCTACGGCCCGCCGTGGCTTTCGACTCGAGGGACTGCGTTCGCTTCATAAGCGTGCTCACATAACGATCCAAAAATCGTGTCAAGGAGTCCGCGGCGAGTTTGCTTTGTTGCCCCAACTTGACCAAGCCGGGGATTGACTGGGGATGGCGAGCAACTTGCCCGACTAGCTTTGAAATGCTGACCTGTCCTTCATCAGTAAAGATGCCAGTCACGTCGAGGGGCAAGTCCTCGCTGGCGACGTCACTGATTGCACGGATGGCGACCGCAGGAACCCCGCTAGCAGCAGCCACCCGCAAAACTTCGAAACTCTCCATTTCGACAGCGTCGGCCGATGCACCTAGGTGCTGCTTCTCCTCCGCTCTGGCGACCACGCGAGCCGCAGTGTGGAACCTTTCCACCACTTTTGCTCCTTGGTTCTCGGCGAATGAAATCAGGGGTTCACTGCTGGGCAACACTTGCAGGCCCTGATCTTCACGCGGTTCTTCCGAGAACACGCTGTGCGCGGCCAGCACTTGGCCGACGCAATATTCGGGCCGAAGGCCGCCTGCCAATCCCGACGACACGCAGGCGCTTAGCGAATCAGATTCCGCGCGAATGGCTTTGGATGCTTGCTTTGCGGCTTGCCTTGGGCCCGCACCCGTCAGTATCACGGCAAGTTCCGCGCCCTGGATATCGGCGAGGTAGGCGTCCGCCGCACCGCAGTTGCCGACACGAAATTCGCGCAGCGCCCGCCAGGGAGCGAATTCAGTTTCAAGAGCAAGTGTGACGAGAATTTTCATCGGTGCAACTTCATGGGCAAAACGCCGGCGACACGCAGGCCATGCTGCGTATCATGCGGCCTGCGCGTGGGACAATGGCTTCACACGCGGGCTGCGGCGAATGTAACCGTGATCTGTGTACCAACAAACCGCCCGCGCCAGGGCCCCCTCTACGGAGCCGGGCTTATACCCCAATTCCTTCTCGGCTTTGTCGCTTTCTACAAACATCTTATGGCGCGACATTTTCACGCCCTCCACCGGAATGCCAGGCTCACGGCCGCTAAGCCGCGAGAGAAACTCATCGGCGTAGCTCGCAGCAAGAGCAATAGTGTGGGGCAAACGCAAACGAGGAGCCGGACGCCCGGCAGTCGACGCCAGAACCTCTAGGATTTGCTTGAGTGTCATGTTGCGCGCGCCAAGGATGTAGCGCTCGCCGATACGCCCCTTGTCGGCAGCGAGCAAATGGCCGTTGGCCACATCTTCGACTGGCGCAAGATTTAGTCCGGTGTCAACGTAAGCTGGCATTTTGCCATTAAGAAAATCCAGGATGATGCGGCCCGTTGGAGTGGGCTTCCAGTCGACAGGACCAACCGGCGCGGTTGGGTTCACAATGATTACCGGAACGCCAGACTCGGCCGCTCTAATCGCTTCCAGTTCAGCAAGGAACTTCGACCGCTTGTAGTGGCCGATCATTTCATCGAGCGTTGCGCGGGTTTCTTCGTTTGGAAGTTTCGGTCCCCGGTGCGGAACGGCAATTGTCCCCACTGTGCTGGTGTAGACAAAGCGTTCGACACCAGCATCCGCCGCAACCGCAAGGAGGCGGCGCGTGCCTTGGACGTTCGTTTCGTAGATCTCGTCCGGATTTCGCGTCCACAGCCTGTAATCTGCGGCAACGTGAAATACGCGGCTGACACCGTACATTGCACGCTTAAGCGATTCCGAATCGTTCAGGTCCCCTTCAAAGCGCTCGGCAGTAAGCCCGTCGAGCGCTTGAAGATTGCTAGTTCGCCGAACGAGGACGCGAACCGAGTCACCCGCCGTGACAAGTCGGCGAGCCACGTGACTGCCCAAAAAGCCCGTGGCGCCTGTAACGAGAGTGGTCATGAGTTTGGCAGAGCCTTCGTATGCCGCAGCCGCCGCGGTGGACTCTCAAAACGGAGCTCTCTAGTTCGTTTTATGCGGCAGCTATGCACTGGCTACCCCCAATATCCGTTTCGATGCTCGATGTCCGAGGCGGCTATCTGTGTGACGATGCGCCCGGAGCGGCCCTTGCTGAGATTATCGTAGCGCGCCAGAGCGTACAGCGGGAATGAATTTCGGTAGAGATGATACCTGAGGTAGAACACTTGGGGGAATCCTGTCCCCGTAAATTCGTCCTCTTCCCAGGTGCCATTCTCGTTCTGATGCGAGATGAGCCATGCAGCAGCACGAGTGGCGGCGGGATCGTCGCGGCCTGCTGTGGCAAGTATCCCGATCAGCCCCCAGGCTGTCTGCGACGCGGTGCTCTTGCCTTTTCCCTTCAGCGCGGGATCGTAATAGGAAAGTACGGATTCGCCGAAACCCCCGTCGGGATTTTGGACTGAACGGAGCCAGTCTGCGGCGCGATTGCATTCTGGGAGCGACGCAAGTCCGACGCTTTCAAGGGCGCGCAGGACACCACTCGTGCCATAGACGTAATTCACTCCCCAGCGGCCGAACCACGAGCCGTCCAGATCTTTATCCCTTTTCAAAAATTTCAGTGCGCGCTGGATTACCGGATGCGTTGCGGACCAACCCATATGGCCGAGACACTCGATGGCGCGGGCCGTAACGTCCGCAGTCGAAGGATCGAGCATGGCATTGTGGTCGGCAAAGGGAATATTGTTGAGGAACTGAAGATTATTCTCGTGGTCGAAGGCCCCCCAGCCGCCGTCCGCATTCTGCATACTGACGAGCCAAGCAAGTCCACGGCGAATCGCGGCGCGCAAGCGATCTGGACTGGAGTCTTCGACACGGCTCAACGCCATTAAGACGAATGCAGTGTCATCTACGTCGGGGTAGAAGTCATTGCGAAACTCGAACGCCCAGCCGCCCGGCTCGGCGTTGCGATTCTTCACCTGCCAATCGCCGGAGCCGAGGATTTGGTTATCGACTAACCAGCGCGCGGCAGAGCGAAGGGCTGGATGCGACGATTGGAGCCCCGCTTCCTCGAGGGAAACCATGGCGATGGCCGTATCCCAAAGGGGCGAAATGCAGGGCTGGACGCGCAGCGTATCTCTTTCCTCGATTTCGTAGCGTGCCAGAAAACGAATCTCTCGTGCGATGAGCGAATCGCTTGTGTCGCCGCCCTCGGCGAGCAACGCAAAAATCGAGTTCATCATTGCGGGATAGATTGTGCCGAGGCCCTCGCTGCGCTCAAGGCGTTCGAGCATCCATTTCCGCGCGAGCGCAAGAGACATCTTGCGGAATGGCTTCCACCACGCACCGTCGTACCATTTCACGCCTCGATCTAGAGCTAAAAAGATGTTTTTCCACGACACGACGCGACTGTCCCAGGCGAGCGAGGACGGCTTTTTGCCAGGATTACGGAAGAGGGCCTCAACGGTGACACCAATCGGGAGGCGCCATCCCGGCTTGTGCGCGTACACGATGGCCAGCGGAATCACGATGCCGCGCGTCCAAGATGACATTTCGTACAAATTGACTGGCAGCCACTTGGGAAGCAGCATCAGCTCCGGCGGAATCGCGGGGACGAAGCTCCACTCAATGGCGCCGACCATTGCGAGATAGAAGCGGACATACGAGTTGGTCGCTTCCAGCCCTCCCAATTCGCGGATTCTCGTGCGGGCCCGCTCGAGAGGCGCCGACGATGCCGAGTCGCCAGCCAGCCGCAACGCTACCCAGGCCTTTACCGAGGCGTTCAACTCTGAAGGCCCGCCGTAGAAAATATTCCAGCCGCCATCGGGCAGTTGGCGGTCACGAATGTATTTCGCGAGTTTCGCGGTTTTCGGAGACTCCAATTGGCCGAGGATATGAAGGTAGAGAATGTAATCGGATTCCAAGGTTGTGTCGGCTTCGAGTTCGCCCCACCAGTAGCCGTCCTGGGTCTGGGCCGAGAGGAACCAATTGACGCTGCGGCGAATCGCCTGCTCGATCCGGGATTCGGCATTCGAAAGATGGGGAGGGACGGACGCGTGAGCGGTGCCAGCAGGCGGTTCCTGGATGCGCAGTCGCGGCTCAGGCGTCATGAATCCCTCAGACATTAATCTTCGATATCAACGGGTCACGGCGATAACAGTATTATTATCTGTTCGATGCGGCCTAGCGTCAACTCAAAACGCTTCCTAAGACGTTTGTTAGGCCAATATCGGGATGTGTCAAGACACGGAATCGCCGCCTAGCGGCCCGCCCTGTTCACCCTTCAGCTCCCCGGGGACACGATTGTCCCCGCGCCCGGAGGCTAACCTTCGTCTTCGAGGCGCCGAACGCGGTCGGCAAGTTCCGGGAGGCGGGCGACCCAGGCATATTGCTCCTTGAATTTTCGCAAGGGACGCGCTGGCGTGCCCCAGACGGCTTGTCCGGTGCGGATAATCTTCCCGGTTGGAATGCCAGCCTGGGCACCGAGGATGGCGCCGTCTTGAATACTGCAATGGTCAGCAATGCCGACTTGGCCTCCGACGACCACTCCTTGGCCCAACGTGCTGCTGCCGGAGACACCCGTCTGAGCGGCGATCACCGAATGCTCGCCAATCCGGACATTATGCGCGATTTGCACCAAGTTGTCGATTTTGACGCCGCGTCCGATGCAAGTGTCATCCAACGATCCACGGTCAATTGTGGTATTAGCTCCAATTTCCACGTCGTCGGCAATCTCGACCACGCCGATCTGCGGGAATTTCAGGTGGTGTCCTTCACCGAAAACGTAGCCGAAGCCGTCCGCGCCGATCACAGCACCCGAGTGAACCTCTACACGATCCCCCAAACGAACTCCGGCATAGAGTGTTACGCGCGGATGAAGGTGGCAGTTTTCACCGATTCGAGAATCCCGGCCCACGAAACAAAATGCCTCAACTCTCGTCCCAGCACCTATTTCCACCTCTTGTTCGACCACAACGTGCGGACCGATGGAAGCATCTGTGGCAATCTTCGCATCTGGAGAAATAACCGCGGTGGGATGAACTGACACTGAGGGGGCGGGCCGTTGGAGCAGCCAGGTCGCCGCCTTCGCGAATGCAAATTTCGGATGGGGCAACTCGAGGATCGTTTTGCCCAAAAGGCGCATGCCGGGCGGAGCGATAACACACTCCGAAGCCGAAGCTGCCGCGCGGTCGGCCTGCCGATTGGACTCCACATAAATTAGGTCCGTCGCAGAGGCACGTTCCGGGCTCGCAACTCCGGAAATGAGCGCGCCCGCGCGGCCTTCGAGCTTGGCTCCGAGGTATTCCGCAAGTTCACCTGCTGTGCGATTCATTTTGACCTCTCTAAATGGTGTTAAAACGGATAGAGCGGCTTCTCGCCGGGCGGGCGCGTCTTCCACCTCTTGTGAATCCAGAGCCACTGATCGGGATGCGCTCGGACATAATTTTCGATAACGCTCGAGAAACGAGCCGTATTCTCGAGGATATCGGCTTCCTCATTTCCCGTGTGGACGAGTTCCACCGCTCGATGAAATTGAAGAACGTATTTTTGCCGCGTCTCGTCCCATGAAAGAAAACCGGGAACGACCGCTGCCCCAGTGCGCAGCGCGAGCCGGGCAACACCCGAAGTTGTCGACGCGGGAATGCCGAAGAAATTCACGAAAACACCTTCCTCAATCGCGGTGTTGTGGTCGACTAGGACGCCCACCGTACCTCCATCGATCAGAACCTTCAGAATTGAGCGCGCGGAGCGGTTTTTCTCAATAGGCTGATTACCAGAACTGCACCGATACGAATTGATGAGCGCGTCCACCCGGCCGTTAGCGATCGGCCGGACGAGAAAGTGCATAGCATGGCCGTTAAGCGCGTGTGCGAAGGGCGCGAGTTCCCAAGCGCTCATATGGCCAGTCAGCAAAAGGACGCCCTTCCCGCGGCGGCGCGCGCAGTCAAAATGCTCGAATCCTTCAACGACGACCAGCTTTTCGATGTTCGCGCGCGTGTATTTGGGAAACTGAGAGAACTCACCAGCCATCCAGCCGATTTGGCGAACCATTCCACGAATGGCGCGCTCGCGCTCGGTGTCTTCCCACTCGGGAAAAGCCAGACGAAGGTTGAACATTGCCGCCCGACGAAGCGGCGTGCGCACTCGGTAGGCCGCGGCAGCAAAGGCGGCGCCCACCACCCTCGCTGCGGGTCTCGGCAAAAGGCCTAGCGTTTTCAGCCCAATCCACGCGGCGGCATACTCCATCCATTCTCGCATCGCGAGCATTATGCGGGAGGCTTTGCTCTCGCGCCAGTCCGGTAAAGTGCGGTTCGGATTTTGCGCGCCTCAAGGCACGTATCGTTGCGGCTTCGCAAGTTCAATTCCCCGATGTTAAACTCAACAACGCTTTGGCTGAAATCCAACCAGCAAAAAGTCGCCGTGACCCCACTGTATGGTTGATGGTCGCTCTTGTGCTGCTCATCTGTCTCTTCGGCAACTTAGGGACAATAGGACTGGTTGGCCCCGATGAGCCTCGCTACGCGTGGATCGCGCGCACCATGGCTCAGACCGGTGACTGGATCACGCCACGTCTGTACGGACAGCCGTGGTTTGAGAAGCCTATTCTTTATTATTGGGCAGCGGCCGCGGGCTTCCGGCTCCACTTACCTGCTGAATGGGCGGCTCGGTTGCCGTCGGCATTGGCCGCTCTCGCAGCTGCCTTGGCGATCGGCTGGCTGGGAAGGAAGCATTATGACGGTGATGCCGCTTCCCTCTCGAGTCCCGATCTACTGGCATCGCTCTTTTTCTCTACGAGCGTCGCGGCTATAGGATTTTCCCGCGCGGCCACCCCGGACATGCTGTTCAGCGCTTCGGTCACGTTAGCAATGGCGAGCGCCGCGCACGTTTTCTCGCGCGGGGGAGCGTTCGGGGCAGCCGATAAGTATGGCGGAACCCCCACAGCTGATCTTCTCCCTATAGCCTTGTTCGGCGCTTTTCTGGGATTTGGCGTCCTCGCAAAGGGCCCGGCGGCGATCATTCTCGCGTGCGGCGCCATTGGCCTTTGGACGCTGGCGACAAAGCGGTGGCGACTGGCTCTTCGCATCGCACACCCATTGGCAATTGCCGCGTTTTGCGTGGTCGCGCTGCCTTGGTATGTACTGTGCGCCATCCGCAATCCCGATTTCATACGCATCTTCATCTTTCAGCATAATTTTGAGCGATATCTCACTCCCATGTTTCAGCACCGGCGGCCATTTTGGTTTTTTCTCCCGATCACGCTTCTGGCGCTTCTTCCCTGGACCGTATTTCTGTGGCCAGCGTTTCAAGAGGTCCTGCGAGTTTGGCGGGAAAAGTCGCCCGTACACTCGCCCGGACTCTTTTTCGGTTGCTGGGCCGTGTTCCCGGTACTCTTTTTCAGTTTTTCGCAATCGAAACTGCCCGGTTACATTTTGCCCGCCGTGCCACCGCTGGCGCTGCTGTGCTCGATTTCGGCGCTCCGCGCATTGCGACGCAACTCCGTTAGGTGCCGAGCGGTCCTGACCTGCATCGGGATTTCATGGCTGCTAATCGGGCTTGCCGCCGCGTACGCGATTGGCAAAATCAATCCAAGTCTGACCGGACTCTCGCGCTTTTTCGGTGGCGCGGCGATCGTGTTTGGGTTGTTGTTGATCGCTACGAGCTTCTATCGCACCGGCCGATTAGTGATCCCGCTGTGCATCCTGTTCGTGGCAGCCGGTCTCGAAACCGCGAACCTTCGTCTGCTCCCGAAGCTGGACAGCTTTTATTCGGCACGGCCGCATGCCGAGTTTATGCGCGACGACCTGCGGCCTGATCGAATTTTCACATACCAGCTCCCGCGATCCTGGGATTATGGTCTCGCGTTCTATTTTCGCCGCCAACTCCCCGAATGGTCACCGCATGACCCGGATGCGGCTCTCGTCCTTACCACCCCGGCTGGGCTGCGCGAAATCAACACGCTGGATAGATTTCGTGGCTCGCTGAACGAGAACTATGAAGGAATCCTCTACGTACCTGTGATGCGGGTGGCCTCACCTCGTTAACGAGGCGAGATATTCTGCAGGAAGAAATTAACGATTTGGCTTTCGTAGTTTTTCCGGTCTTCGTCCGACATATCGCGGTAGCTGAGGCGCTCCCGCAGGAGCATTTTCGGATCCGGCGCTTTCGCAAAAAGATTCACGGTCTCATCCGCGAGTGCCCGCCGATCGTCCGACGCTACAAAGAGCTTGGGAATGGCGGCAGTTTGATTCAAGTGGCTGGAAAGAGGGGCTTCCTTCCGAAAGCGGTACTCGACCATCCGAAAGCCAAAATCCGCAAGCCCCCGTACTCCTGGCAAGGCCGTGAGCCCGGATTTTGCAATTTCGATCTGAAGCATGTCGCGAGGATCGTCGTACGCGTCATCGGCCACAACCGCGGCGATTCGTCGATCCGAAGCTGCTACTTCGAGGGCGGCGTACCCACCCATATCCACACCCCAAATCCCGAAATGCTGCTTGTCCACATCGTCTCGCGTGGCTAGCGCCCCGACCGCCGACTCTAACTCGGCCGTCTCGCCATAGCCGAGCGTTGGCACTCCCTTGCTCGTGCCATGACCCGTAAAATCGAATAGGAACACATTGAATTCACGATCCTGGAGCGCCGTAACGAGCGTCAGCACGTCCGCACGTTGTGAAAGGTATCCGTGACAAACAATGATCACAGGCCCGCCACGCAAGCCTGGAAAAAACCATCCCTCGCGTGAACTGCCGCTGGCCAGATGAAACGAAAAGGTCGTCGGATGGCCCATCATTACACTCAGGTCGAACGGAGCAGCATTGCGCGGAGGCCGCAGGACCTGATAGACAAGAAACCCGGAGACGGATGCCGCCGAGACAAGTGCGAACAACAGCAGCGCCAGAAGGACGGAAAAAATCTTGCCAAAGCGCGTGAACCAATAGCGCAGCTCGGAGAGGGCGGGCATCTTTAGACAAGGGCGCTGGGCTTTCGCGCCTCGACTCGCCGAATGTTAGCATAGTTCCGCCGGGCGCCAATTCCGGACGCGCGGGGATGTTCCAAAAACCAGAATGAGTTGGCGCGCCGGTCGACTTATAATGTCAAGGGGCGGAACTGTTCGATGCAGATTGTTGACCTCCGGCAGTTGCATTCCCGATCGCTCGAGGGACTCTTTCAGGAGGAAGCCCAGCGTTGGCGGGAAGAACTTTTTTGGGACTATCGGCCATCGATTGACCTAGTCAGAAAATTCGTCGACTCGCATTCGCTTGGCGGCTATGCCGCAATCGAAGGCGGGAACCCTGTCGGATACGGCTTTTACGTTCTCGAGGACCACAAAGGCCTGATCGGCGGGCTTTTTGTCTCCTCCTCGGAAAATCACCAGGCTGGAGCCACCGAGCGCCTTCTGAGCGAACTCGTTGGTACGCTGAGAGCCACGCCGCGACTCCAGCGCATCGAAGCGCAGCTGATGCCATTTGGCGCCGAACTCGACCCCGCATTCCTATCGCAGCACTTCCACTTGCATACGCGTCAATTCATGTTTTTGCGGCTGGCGGAAGCGAATTTCCTAAACCGGCCGATTTCACAGGGACTGCGGATCGAACCTTGGAGCGACCGGGCCTTCGATACAGCCGCGCGGCTCATTCAGCTCGCCTACACCGATCACGTGGATGGCCAGATTAACGATCAGTATTGCAGCGAGGCGGGCAGTTTGAGGTTTCTACGGAACATCGTGTTGCTGCCGGGTTGCGGGATCTTTCTTCCGGAGGCATCGTTCGTAATCCGGCCCGCGGCGGAAGATGCTCTGGTCGGGATGATCCTCACTTCCACGGTCGCGAACAAGGTGGGCCACACAACCCAAGTCTGCGTGAAGCCCGGTTACCACGGCAACGGAATTGGCCGTCACTTGATGGAACACTCGATTCAGGCCCTCCGGCGACTGCACTACGAATCTCTGTCGCTGACGGTGACCTCGGTAAATAGCCACGCCGTCGAGCTATATGAGCACCTCGGTTTCCGCACTGTGAAAACATTCGCCGCGGGCGTCTGGCAGGCGTAGGGGTTGCTTGCAATTGGCTTCCGGCTATCTCTTTGCTCGGTCTTTCAGCAGACCCTTGAGCTCGTCCATGAATTCCTTCACATCCTTGAAATCCGAATACACGGAAGCGAATCTGACGTAGGCGACTTTGTCGAGCTTCTTCAACTGCGCCATTAATAGCTCTCCGATCTCGGTCGTGGTGCGCTCGCGGTCCGAGGATTCGCTCACGAACGCCTCGGCCTGATCGACAATGGTTTCAAGTTTGCCTACGGGGACAGGCCGCTTTTCGCAAGCCTTCAGCAATCCCTGCAGGATTTTCTGGCGTTCGAATTTTTCGCGCCGGCCATCTTTCTTAATGACCATGTACGGAATTTCATCGATGCGCTCATAAGTTGTGAATCGCCGATTGCACTTAAGGCACTCGCGGCGGCGGCGGATCAAATCGCCGGTGCGCGCCTCTCTTGAGTCGATTACCTTGTCGTCTAGATGAGAACAGAAGGGGCACTTCACTGCGGATTCTCGCTTGGCCCCACGGCACGCTCCGCGTCGGCCAGTAGGTGAGCTTCGCCCGCCCGTTCTTCTTCGCGCGCCATTTTCCGCAGCTCGCCCATGGACCAGCCTTCCCGAAACAATAACGGCAATCCCACCAAGCAGCACCCCACAAACGTAATCAGCCAAATCACAATTGATGCCACCGCTGCCGGCTCTCTTTCTACTCCAAACACCAGAGTAAGGACAAGGAAAGTAGCGAGTTGCGATCCCCCTCCTACTCCAGGAAGTTGAGCTGCCGAACCAACGAGTGTAAAGGCTGTAATCAGCACCGCCCCTCCAAAACTCAGGGACGCGAGACTCCCGCCAAACGCGTGCGCGATCCACAGATAGACCAAAACAACCAAAACCCAGTGAAGAATCGTATAGCCCGTGACGACGATTAAATCACTCCACGAGTGAATGCCTTGCAGGCCTTCGCTAAAGCCTTCAAGAAGCGCGGCCAGTTTCTCGCGCCAGCCGGTATGCCACTTCTGGTGCTGCAATTTGTGTGCAAGCCACGCGGCGCCGTGGTAGCGAAAATAGACCAGGAACACCATCACCGCCAGGAGCGCCACGAGCAGTGCCACTCCGGCCGAACGCCCCACCCTCATCAATCCGGCATCTGCGACACCGGCAAAGCCACCGCGCTCGAACGACAGAAGGGCGGCGACCAGGAGCAGGGCGGCGGCCGCCATGTCAAAGACCCGTTCCAAGACATAGACACCGAACATTCCAGGAATTGAAAGTGAGGCTTTTCTCGCAATCAAGATCGGACGAATAGGCTCACCAGCCCGGCCGAGAAGAAACGTGCAAGCGAATCCCTCCAAAGTAGCGCTGTACACGCTCCCGAAGGGTGCGCGGCCAAGCCAGCGGCAAAATCGGACCCAGCGCAACGCTCGAGTCGCGTAACAAACGTAGATGGCCGCAAGGGAGAGAACCAACAACGAGAGGCGCGCCTGTCGGAGCGATTCCCCAACCATGCTCCAGCGAAATCCGGCCAGTGCAATTGAATTGCGGAATCTATAGAGGAAAAAGCCAACGACCAGTAGTGCCACGATCAAGAGCAGGTAGCGTCGCGATTTTCGCAGCATCCGCTTGAACCGTAGCAGCAACGTTTCAAAGGTGTCAAGGCGAATGGCCCGCCACATTCATGCTGATCGGCAGATCCGGCGCCGAGACTCTTAAGGGGAGGCTACTTTCTTCTTAAGCCAGTCGCCCGCAGCCTGCGTGCTCAGCGGCCCGCCCAGATCCACCGTCGTGGCACCCTCGCGGATCGCCGCACGAACTCCATCTTCAATGCCGCGCGCAGTATCATTCCACTCGAAATACTCGCACATCATCGCGGCCGCGAGCACCGCGCCTATCGGGTTCGCGATGTTCTTGCCAGCGATGTCCGGGGCCGAGCCATGCACCGGCTCAAAAAGTGAGACCTGACCGGGGTGGATGTTCCCCGAGGGAGTTACGCCAAGGCCGCCCACCAACCCAGCGCCCAGGTCGCTGGCGATGTCTCCGAAAAGATTGCAAGTAACGATTACTTGAAACTGAGAGGGGTCGCGAACCATTTGCATCAGCAGGTTATCTATGAACATGTGGCTCGACTCGATGCCCGGGTACTCGCGGCGCACTTCCTTGAAAACACGCTGCCAGAGATCGTGGCCAAAGGCGAGCGCGTTGGATTTGTCGCTCATGCACACGCGCTTGTACCCTCGGCCGACAGCAAATTCAAATGCGTAGCGGATGATGCGCTCGACGCCTTTGCGGGTGTTGATGTCTTCCTGAGTCGCGATTTCGTCCGCGGTTCCCTTCTTGAAGAAGCCGCCCACGCCCGAGTAGAGCCCTTCTGTATTTTCGCGAATCACGCAGATATTGACATCTTTTTCTCCGCGGTTTTTCAGTGGCGTCAGACGCTGGTCGAAGAGAACGCAAGGCCGCAAATTGACGTAGAGGTCGAGCTTGAATCGCAGACCCAGCAGGATATCGGCTCCGTGCTGGTTGGAGGGCACCCGCGGGTCGCCAAGCGCGCCGAGCAGGATCGCATCATACTCGCGCCGGAACATCTCCGGCGCATCGGCGGGCAGCGTCGTCCCATCGCATAGAAAACGGTCAGCACCCCAATCGAATTCAACGAGGGAGACCTCACGTCCATGTGCGGCAGCGGCGGCCTTGAGCACTTTGACCGCCTCCGGAATTACCTCTTTGCCTACGCCGTCGCCGGGAATCACCGCGACCCGCCTGCGCGATAGGTCAGGTCCCTTAGAAGATTTTTCAACCATCGGCGCGGAACGTAGCACGCGAGTCAAACAGTGTCAAACGCCAACCAAGCTCCCGCCTACGACCGTAATCAAGAATCAGACGACCCGGAGTTCACGCGCTCCGCAAACCCGGTTAAGCTAGCTTTGGGAGACCACGTCATGAATCAGACCCGACCGGAGGAGCCGTGGCTGCGAGGAACGCTGAACGATCTTGCCCCGGTACCAAGAGCCGTGGTGTACGCACTAGACCTCGCAAAGGAGGATATTGAACGCTGGTGCGGCGGTCTGAGTAACGACCAATTCAACGCCCGGCCTTTCGGAATCGCGCCGCTCGCGTTCCATATCCGCCATATCGCCCGAAGCATGGACCGCCTGCTCACCTACGCCGAAGAAAGACCCCTCACAGCAGAACAGTTTGCCGCATTAAAGAACGAGCTAGATGGCGGTGCTACGCAAAGCGAACTCTTTGCGGAACTCGCCGCGGCCTTTAAGACGAGCGTCGAAAGAATTCGCGCCCTCGATGCCACTCGACTGAGCGCCGCCAGAGAGGTAGGTAGACTGCGTCGGCTCACCACAGTCGGCGGTCTGCTCGTCCACGTGGCCGAGCATACCCAGCGCCATGTGGGCCAGGCAATAACAACCGCCAAGATCGTCGCCGCGCAACATCAATCGGAATGCTAGTCGGCTTCGGCGGATTCCCTGTGCCGCTTTTTGCGCGGCGCGAACTGGGCGGTTTCCGTCGAGCCCTCCAGCGCGATCGTAGACGCGGTTCCGCTGGTAATCGCGTTCAGCACGGCGTCGAAGTATCCGGTACCGACGAACCGCTGGTGCTTCACCGCCTCGTACCCGTGATCGTGCTCGCTTTCAAACTCTCGGTCTTGCAAGTCCGAATAGGCCGTCATGCCGTGCTGCTTGAATCCCCGTGCCAGCTCGAACATGGAGTGATTAAGCGCGTGAAAGCCAGCCAGCGTGATGAACTGGAACTTGTATCCCAGAGCGGCCAGGTCTCGCTGAAAGCTGCTGATCGTGGCGTCGTCCAGGTTTTTGCGCCAGTTGAATGAGGGTGAGCAGTTGTACGCCAGCATCTTCCCAGGAAATTTGGCGTGCACCCCATCCGCGAACTCGCGCGCTTCGTTGATATCCGGTTTAGATGTTTCGCACCAAATCAAGTCAGCATACGGCGCGTAGGAAATAGCGCGCGCGATGGCCGCTTTGGTTCCGCTGCGAACGCGGTAGAAACCTTCCGAGGTCCGCTCTCCCGTAACAAAAGCTCGATCGCGCGGATCGGCATCGGTAGTCACGATCGTGGCGCTCTCGGCATCGGTGCGCGCGATGATTACCGTTGGCACGCCGAGTACGTCCGCAGCAAGGCGTGCCGCGACCAATTTTTGAATCGCCGCCAGTGTAGAGACCAACACCTTACCGCCCAAATGCCCGCACTTCTTCGCGGAAGAGAGCTGGTCCTCAAAATGAACGCCCGCCGCTCCGGCCTCGATCATCGCCTTCATCAACTCGAAAGCATTCAGGTTTCCGCCAAATCCTGCTTCGGCGTCGGCCACCAGCGGAGCCAACCAGTAAGTTTCGTTGTGCTCTTCAGCATGATGAATCTGATCCGCCCGCACCAGCGCGTGGTTCAGGCGGCGAACGAGATTCGGCACGCTATTCGCTGGATACAGACTTTGATCAGGATAGGTTTCCGCCGCATCGTTGGCATCGGCGGCCACCTGCCATCCGCTCACGTAAATCGCATCGAGTCCTGCGGCTACCTGCTGCACGGCTTGATTCCCGGTCATAGCGCCCAAGGCCGCCACAAAAGGCCGCGAGTGCAGCAAATTCCACAGTCGTTCCGCACCAAGCCGCGCGAGTGTGTGCTCGATGTGAACGGAGCCGCGCAGTTGCTGCACATCCTTCTCACTGTAGGGACGCGTGATCCCCGCCCATCGCGGATTCGTCTTCCAATCCATTTCCAAATTTTGCGACTTCCCGTTTTGCATTGTTCTCCGCTCCTCGTCAGTCGGATTTGTAGTTCTGCGCCCGCGCAATCGCGCTCGGCTGTTCGGAGGTTGGGGACAAGCTTCGAAAATAGCGATAGAACTACCGAAAATCGCTGGTTCAGCCAGCGAAAGGATCAAGCGCCCGTAAGGCCTTTCGGGCTCAGCTCCTGGAGGAAAGAGTACGGCGAGGTGCGGGCTGCGTATAGCTCGCGCTTGGTTCGAAAAGTGAAGAACACTTCCATTTTCTGGGTCTTCATGCCTGCCACTTCAGGGACGGACTGCCAGAGTCCATTGAAACGGTGCGACTTAGGAAGTCGCCACCATCCCCTGGTTCGCCGCCGCTTGCAAACTCTGGCGCACAAGTGGCACTTACACTGCCATTTTGTCCGCCTGGCGGCCTTTGGTCAACCAAGATATTCCTGATGCAACCTATCAATGATTTTTATACTCCCATCGACGTGCCGCACCACAGGCGAAAAGAGACATCGTAATTCCCCGCGCAGTTATAATGGCGCGTATTTCCAGGAGAAAAATTGCGCATGTACTATGAGCCGGGCAAAACCCAGCATGGCCTCCCATACGATCCCTTCAAATCTTGCGTGATTCCGCGCCCGATCGGATGGATCTCCACTATCAGCCGCGACGGCCTGCACAACCTCGCGCCCTTCAGCCAATTCCAGAATCTGACCTTCGATCCTCCGTACGTGATGTTTGCCGCCAATCAAACAACCAGAGGCCGGCGAAAAGATACTGTTGTAAACGCCGAGCAAACCAACGAATTCGTGTGGAACATGGCTACCTACGAATTGCGCGAAGCGGTGAACAAGTCCGCCGAGGAAGTTCCGCCGGAAGTGGACGAATTCGATCTGGCAGGCGTCACGAAAATGCCATCTCATCACGTAAAGCCCTGCCGCGTCGCCGAGTCCCCAGTTCATTTCGAATGCGCCTATCATCAGACGATTCGCCTGCCCGGAAACGGCACGATGGGCACAGTCGACATCGTCATCGGCCGCGTTCTCGGAATTCACATCAAAGACGCGGTAATTCGTCCCGATGGAAAGCTGGACGTGCTGAAAATCCGCCCCATCGCCCGTCTGGGCTACCACGACTACACCAGCATCGAATCCATTTTTTCAATGACCATTCCTGGAAACGATCCGCGCAGGCTGGGGGGCATGGAAGGCTCCGCCCGCTTTTGATTGCGTCACGAAGTTCAGGAGACAGGGCGCCTGAGATGCGTCTGCCTCCCGTAGCGGCACAGCACGCTGTGCCCGGCAAACATACTTGGCGTGATTGTCGCAGGTCAATCCAGAATTACGGGCGAGAAACGCATTCCGTCGCAACTCCCTGCTAAGACGCTTTCTCTTCTGCGTAAACCTGATACTCCGAGTACGGGCCCTTGAAATCCTCGATGCGGCCGTCCTCGAAGTGCCAGATGCGGGTGGCAACCTCATCAATCACATCATGATCGTGCGTCACCAGCAAAACCGTCCCAAGATATTTCTGCAGAGAAATATTCAGCGCGTTGATTGATTCGAGGTCAAGATGGTTCGTAGGCTCGTCCAGGACCACAATATTTGGCTTCTGCAGCATCAGCCGGCAAAAAATCAGCCGCGCCGATTCACCGCCCGAAAGCGCCTGCGTCTGTTTCAGCGCATCCTCGCCGCTGAAGAGCATCTGGCCCAGCAGTCCCCGCAATTCTTCCTGGGACGCGCTGAGTTTGAACTGATGCAGCCATTCGATCACCGTCGTGCCCTTCACAATGGACTCGGAGTGATCCTGGGCGAAATAGCCCACCGCCGCGTTGTGCCCCCAGATCACCGTGCCGCCGTCCACGGGAAATTCCTTGTCGACGTCCTCGATGAATCCGGTGGCGTTGCGAATCAGCGACTTCAGTAGCGTGGTCTTGCCGGTCCCGTTGCGTCCCATCAACGCAATCTTTTCGCCGCGCTCCACGCTGGCGCTAAAAGGCTGAAACACGCGCGTGCCATCGTACGATTTCATAATGCTCTTGATTTCCAGGGGATGCCGCCCGGAATGTTGATCCAATTGAAATCGAATGAACGGCCGCGCAATATTCGATCGGGCAAGCTCCGCGGTTTGCAGCCGCTCCACTTCTTTTTTCCTCGATGTCGCCTGCGCCGAACGCGTGCCGGCGGAAAAGCGCGCGATGAATTCGTTTAGCTGCGCAATCTTGCGTTCCCGCTGGGCGTTTTCGGCTTCGATTCGCGACCGAATCGAAGTCTTCGCGACCACCATGTCGTCGTACCCCCCGTTGTACATAATCACGGTTTGGTAGTCGATGTCGGCGGTATGCGTGCAAACACTATTCAGGAAATGACGATCGTGCGAAATCACGATCAGCACGCCTTCGTATTCGCACAAATAATCCTGCAGCCAGTGAACGGAATCCAAATCCAAGTGGTTGGTCGGCTCGTCCAAGAGCAAAGCCGGCGGATTCCCAAACAACGCTTGCGCCAGCAGCACGCGAACTTTTTGCCCACCCTGCAATTCGCTCATTTTGCGCTCGTGCAGCGGCTCTTCCAGGCCGAGCCCGTCCAGCAACACGGCGGCATCAGCCTCCGCGGTGTACCCGCCTTCCTCGCCGACGATCCCCTCCAGCTCTGCCAGCCGCATGCCATCTTTGTCGGTCAGCGATTCGTGCGGCTTCGCGTACAGCGCATCGCGCTCTTGGAGCGCCTTCCACAGTGGCCGGTTGCCCATGATCACCGCGTCCATCACCCGAAACTCATCGAACGCGAACTGATCCTGGCTCAAAATCCCGAGCTTTTTCGGCCGCCCGACCTCGCCATGCGTGGGCTCGAGATCCCCAGTGAGAATTTTCATCAATGTGGATTTGCCCGCGCCGTTCGGCCCCGTAATGGCGTAGCGCCGCCCGCCGAAAAAGGTGCAACTCACCTCTTCGAACAGAACTCTGGCGCCGAAGCGCATCGTGATGTTGTTAAGCGAGAGCAAGACAATTAATTATAGCGTGGATGATTGAGTCCTGCACATTCGGGAAAGCGCCGTTCCGAATCGCCAACCCCGCTTCTTCCCCAAAAATAGCGGTCGGACGGGCTAAGTGGCTAGTTTTACAACATCTTGGAGGCGCTGGCGGTTGTCCCAAAAGTCCTTCCAGAGGTCTCCTGGACGCTTCAGGCGTTCGCGAATTGTTTCGATATTGAACTGCTTTGGCTCGAATCCCTTGGCAAGTTCGCGCGGCGAAACGGGCGCGGAAAACGGCGCGCCGCGAAAAGGACGCAGCGAGTAAACGGACGCCAAAGGCTTCCCTTTGGCATTTTGCAGCGCGTCGATCAAAACCGTCCCTTTGCGCCGTTTGCTCACCGTGCGTTCGGACGTCACCAGAGACGGCAGCTCTGCCTGCACGCGCTGGCCGATGGCGCCCGCGAAAAGGCGCACTTCCTCGTAGGTGTATTCGGGTTCCAGGGGAATGTACATATGAAACCCGGAGGCCCCGGAGGTTTTCATGTACACGCGAACTTTGAGTGCTTCCAATTGTTCGTAAATGGCGCGCGCAACTTTCAGAACCACATCGAACGATGTGCCGTCGGTAGGGTCAAGGTCGAAGAAAATATAATCCGGATGATCTTGGTTATCAAAACGGCTGGACCACGGATTGTGATCGATGCAGCCAAGATTCGTCAGATAGAGCAGGTCCGCAAGATCGTCCGCCAAAAAGTAAGGCATTTTGCCGCCGCGTTCTTTGGAATCGATCTGCACCGTGCGGATCCAATCCGGCGCGGACGTTGCCTCTTTTTGAAAGAAAAATTGCTCGTCGATTCCATTCGGGTATCGCTTCAGAACCAGCGGCCGATCTTTCAAAAACGGCAAGATGTGCGGCGCCACCCGCAGGTAATACAGCAAGACATCGCGCTTGCGCAGGCCATCCTCGGGAAAGTAAAGCTTGTTCAGATGCGTAAGATTAACGCGCTTGCCATTGAAATCCGCCGCGAGCGATTCGCCGCGCCCGCTCGCCAATTCTTTTTCGAGATCCCGCGCAGCCACTTCCTCAGGCGAACTCGCTTTTGACCGCGCCTTAGCGGTCTGCGCATCGGCTTTCCCCCGCCGCCCACGCGCATCCTCATGGGCAGTCATTCTGAGGGGAGCGTCCCGACGGTTTTTCCTCTCGCTGAGATCGCGCTTTTCGATCTCAGCGTCGGGACGCGCAGTCGAAGAACCTCTCTTCGATGTCCCCTCCACCGAGACGCCCGCTGCTGCAGCGACTTCCGGAGTCACCTGATTGTCAAACCGGCAATCGCTCGCCGCACGATCCTCTTGAAATCCCGAAAACACAGGCGCGCGCAGCTTTCTGTCGTGCGTCCACTGTCCGAACTTCACGCGCGCCACCAACTCAGGCTTCACCCAGTACACAGCTTCTTTCAACTTCGGCGCCTCGCGGAACGGGCTGTCGGACGTCTTCAAACCCTGAAGCGTCTTGTAAATGCTATTGAGCAAGTCTTGCGTGAAACCTGTGCCAACGCTTCCGATATATTCAAGATTGCCGTCGGCGTCATACAAACCCATCAGCAGCGCGCCGAAATGTTCGCGCGATTTTCGCGGCGCCGTCCAGCCGCCGATCACTACGTCGATATCCTGCACAATTTTGAACTTCAGCCAGACTGAGGAACGCTTCCCCGGATAAATACTGTCGCGTCGCTTGGCGATAATCCCTTCGAGACCCTGCTGCTCGGCCACTTCGTACAGCTCAATTCCCTTCTCATTCTGATGGTCGGAAAAACGAACGCGCTCCGATGGCGTGAGCAAGCTCCGCAGCAATTCTTTGCGGCTCTCGAGGGCTACATTTCGCAAATCGTAGCCGTCGTAATACAAAAGATCGAACGCATAGTAAGTTACCGGCACGCTCTGCTGAAGCCGCGCTGAGGGATTCAGAACCCCAAAACGCTGTTGAATTCGCATGAAATCCGAGCGGCCCGCCTCATCCAATACCACCACTTCGCCATCAATTATCGCCTTGCGTGCGTTGAGAGTTTTAGGCAGTTGCTTCAGCTCGGGATATTCCTGGGTGATATCTCTACCGGAGCGGGCGCGAAGTTCCACTTCGCCGTCGCGCACCAGGGCCAGGGCCCTTTCGCCATCCCACTTTATTTCAAACAGCCAATCGGAATTTGAGAACGGTCTGTCCGCGAGCGTGGCGAGCGCCACTGGCACTTGGTTCGGCATCGGAGATTTCTTCGCTCCCGGCAACTCCTCGGGATTCACGGCGGCCTTACGGATAACCTCGGCCGGCTTGCCGGTGGAAATGGAAGGCGGTTTCCCTACGCGGTGTACCGTCGAAAGTTCGGCATCCGATTCCTTGCGGATCAGCAGCCACTCATTTCCGCGCTCTGAGCGCCGCATCTTTACCAGCACGAATCTTCCATTGAGCCTTTCGCCGTGAAGCCGAAACTTGAAATCGCCGCGCTCAATTTGCGCCGCGGCACTCTCCGGCCCCTCGATCTCGTACGTGCCCTTGTCCCAAATCTGAACCTGCCCGGCGCCGTAATTGCCTTTCGGAATTTCTCCCTCGAACTTCGCGTAGTCGATCGGGTGGTCCTCCACGTGGACCGCCAGCCGCTTTTCGCCGCGCTCCTCAGGCGGACCTTTCGGAACTGCCCAGGATGCCAGCGCACCATTCACTTCCAGCCGGAAGTCGTAATGCAATCGCCGAGCCGCGTGTCGCTGCACCACAAAAATCGGCATCGCCGATTTCTTGGGACGTCCCTTCGGCTCAGGAGTCGCCGCAAAGTTCCGTTTTCGGTTGTAATCGGCTAGGGCGCACATGTTCGATCCAGTATAAACGCTGTTCGTTCGGTTTACTCCGCGACGCGCGAAAACGCCTAGCCGACAACGGATCGTCTCGGATCAACCGCTTGTTTCCCCATAGGTTACGCCGAAGAGCCGACTCGCAAACCATTGACTTCTACGGTCTTTCCTTTATTGTGCGGTGTCAGCGGGCGGGTATTCTCATTTGAGGAGGGTGCTATGGCGTCGGCGGTATGGAAAGGGGTTATTTCCTTCGGCTTGGTTTCCGTTCCGATCCGCATGTATGCAGCCGCTCGCGCCAAGCGCGCCAACCTCCACCAGATCCATAGGGTGTGCAATACGCGAATCAAGCAGCCGCTATTCTGTCCTCATTGCAACCGGATCGTGGATCGTTCGGAAATAGTGAAGGGCTACGAATACGAGAAGGGGCAGTACGTGATCATTGAGCCGGATGAAATCAAGAAGATCACGCCTTCATCGGGTCACACCATGGAGATCCTCACCTTCCTCAACGGAGACGAAGTGGATCCGATTTATTTCGAATCTTCCTTCATGGCTCTGCCCGAACCCCACGCCGAAAAAGCGTATCTGCTCCTGCTGAAGGCGCTCGAAGACACCAACAAAGTCGGCATCGCCAAGGTGACCATGCACCAGCGGGAATACACCGTTTTCATTCGCCCGCGCGATAACGGGCTCACCCTGCACACGATGTTCTACCAGAACGAAATCGCCAGCGTGGAAGGCTACGGCAAGAAGTACGACATAAAACTCAAGCCCGAGGAAGTCAAGTTGGCCAATCAACTCGTAGAAAGCCTGTCGGCGCCTTTCAAACCCCAGGCATATAAGGACGAATTCCAGGCGCGCCTTAACGATCTGATCGAGGCGAAGCTGAAGGGCCGTGCCGTGATCGCCGCACCAAAGGCGCCTCATCGCGCCCCGGTAATTGACATGATGGAGGCTCTGAAGAAAAGTCTCGCAGCCGGGCACGCCGGCAAGCGCGAATCCGAGGTAATTGCAGCCGCGCCCGCACATCGCACCCGCCGAAAAGCAAGTTAGGACTTCGTTTCGCTGCTGCGGCGCATTCTTAATCGTCTCCACTCGAAAATCTATTGGGAATCGCCGGCCTCGGCTACAGCGTATCCCTGATGGAAAGTACCCGTCGGCATTTCCATACTGAGTGGGAGGGCGCAGTTTTCATCGCAATGCCAGAAAGGAGATTTGATGGCTACGCGCAATATTAGGACCAGTCAACCCAGCCAAGGCCCAGACCTCACACCGATTGACAACGCAGCTCAAAGCGGACGCGAGCTTGAAAAATACGAGCCCGACCGAACCACAGGCCGCCTCCCTTCCCAAACAGAAAACACCAGGAAGCCAAAGAGTAAGAAGCGGGCGCGGCGTCATGGCTAGCCCGGACCGCGAGCGCCCGCGCTTGCGGAAACCGGACGCCCACGCTCGCCAATCGTATCCCCGGCGGCGTTTCGACAAATATGCCTGGATCAATCATGTGCTTGGCTATAAACGCAGATTCGCGTGGCTGGCTGCGAAATGAGGGGATGATCTGCGTGGAGAAAAATTAACTCTCCAGATTCTTAAGCAGAGTCGCCAATGGAAAGGAATCCGAAGCCTTTATCGAAACTCCGAATAGTTTCCGGGGATCTGGATTATGGGATAGCGAGTAATGACGTCCGCGAAATAGCTTTTCCGCGAACTGCTGAAGATCTGGACGAGCTTCTGCAAAGGTTGGCTCGGAATTCGGCGCCAGCAGACGATCGTTGATAAAAAGTTCCAGTTCGCGGCCGCTAAAGTGGAACTTTCCCGCAACCGTTGGCTCAGCCTCCAAACGCTGGCACCCGATCAGCGCCGCGCGCACGGCCTGCGCCAAACGGTCCTGATTCCCGCCATCCAATTCCGCCTTGCGGTTGTAACGAACGCCTAGCCGATTATCAGTGTTGTCCACGCTATAGTTGGCCTGATGGCCGATCAGGACCACGCCGGGACCGGCGGGAACATGCCGGTAGTCGGCTACGTCCAGTAGTAGTTCTTCGAAAATTTGACCTTTAATCCAGGAGTAGAAAATCGGGATGAGCGGCGCGAGGTCCACGTCGACCGCCGAATCCAGCATCAGCTTCACATTTACATGCTGAAGATTCACGAGGCTGGAAGTTCCTTGCTCAGGCGTTTACCGGCGTGCCCAATTTGCCCAATTTATTGTAGCAACTGTGCGCGGCGTCGATGAATAACTGCGCTTCATCGATCAGGTACCGGCTGGAATCTTCAGTCTGAGGCTCACCTGCTTTCCGATGAGCGTCGAAGAGATAGTTTGCGAATTTTCCACCCGCAAATGGATCCCAGAATTTTTGCGTGTCGTAATAACGCGTTCGAAATTCGCGGACAACTTCGTCCGGCTTATCTGAGACCTGCGGCATTTCAAGTTTAACCAGGCCGCGCGCAGCTTGAAGCATCGCGAGATACGCTTTCTTTCCCGCCTCTTCGCTTTGGCCGCCATCGAAGGCGACCTCCGCCTCGAATAGTTGGCGTTCCGCGGCGGCAAGGTCGAATTCGATCGGGTACACTACTTCCCCGGCGCATTCGCCCGTTCCCATGTCGCCCAGAGTGTATTCGCGAGGGTCGCCCCAGTCGCTGAAGAACGACCGGTCCGATGGATCGGCGGGAGGTTTTGCCAAATCCTCCAACAACCTCTTCATTTCGACTTTTCCAACACGCTTGACAAAATCCTTGAAACTCTCGCCCTTCGTCCTGTCCGCCAAGTAGCGCGTAGTAAGCCGATTGACGACTTCAGGAATATTCTTCGATGGAATCGCCACAACGGGCAAGCCGTACGACCCGCCGTTGTGTTCCCATTCGCCTCCGAGCACCACTTGGAAGTGCGGCACGGCATAGCCCGCGATTTTGCGACTGACGCCGTAGAAGCCTAAATCCGCAACGTGATGTTGGCCGCAGCTGTTGAAGCAGCCGCTGATTTTTATGTGCAGGTTCTCGACGGACTCATCCATCTCCGCGCCCTTTTCAAGCAGGCGCTTACGGAGTTCCGCGGCGAGTCCGCGCGAAGATGAAATTCCGAGCTTGCAAGTATCGGTGCCCGGGCACGTCACGACGTCGACGATGGCGCTTGCCCCGTATTGGCCCAGATCGGCGGCTTCCAGCGCTTCGTACATGGCGGGCAAATCACTTTTGCTCACCCAACGGATTGCAAAATTCTGTTCGACGGTAGTTCGCACGGTTTCCTTAGTGAAGCGCCGAACAATGTCGGCCAAGGAGCGCAGTTGATTGGCGGTAATGTCGCCGAGAGGAAGCACAACGGTGACCGTGACGTAACCGGGCTGCTTCTGGATCCGCGTGTTGTGTTTCAGCCAGCGCTGGAATGCTGGTGAAGCGGGTGCGGGCAATTCACCCCCGGCACGCAGCGGCTGCTCCTCGAAATGCTTCGCGGCATCTACGAAATCGGTCCAGCGCGGATCGGGTTCAAGAGTCTTGCGCTCCTCCAGCACCAATTCGCGGAATTTATCGATGCCCAAGTCCTGGACCAGGAACTTGATTCTCGCACGGCTGCGGTTTTTCTTTTCTCCGAGCCGGGCGTAAACCCGGGCAACCGACTGCGTTAGCGGCAAAATTTCTTCGACTGGAACAAACGAATCGAAGAGCTTGGCCATGTAAGGGACAGCGCCGAGCCCGCCGCCGACTAATACCTGGAAACCGCGCTTCTCTTCCCCGCCTTCATTTTTCGTGGCAGCGATGAAGCCGATATCGTGAAGGCTGGTTAAACCGCAGGCATGCTGCGAGCAGCCGCTGAATGCGGGCTTGAATTTCCTGCCGAAATTCTGAGTGTCCGGATGGCCCATCAGGAATTTCGAGAGCACCCGCGAATAGGGACTGACGTCGAACACTTCGTCCTGGCAAACCCCTGCATAGGGGCAGGCGGTAACGTTGCGGACCGAATTTCCGCAAGCCTCGCGCGTGGTGATATTCGCCGCCGCGAGCCGCCGCATTATCGACGGAGTGTCTTCGATGTGGATGTAGTGGAGTTGAAAATCCTGGCGCGTGGTGACGTGGGCAATGCCGTCCGAATACTCTTCCGCAAGATCAGCCATCGTTTCGAGTTGATCGGCGTTCATCCCGCCACCAGGAATCTTGATGCGCTGCATGCCGGGAGCATCCCACATAGTGTTGGGACCCTTAGTCAGTTCACCGGACGGATAGGGAATCTGCTGGACCTTGGTGCCGTCGTGGCGCTCGCCATTGTCGTAACGCTGGCCGTAGGTACCTCGGCGCAGGCGGGTTTCGGCGAAAAGGCGCTCGTCTATCTTGCCCTGTTTTCGCAGGGCGATTTCCGTCTCGAAAATGTCGATTTCGCGAGCTAAGTGCTCCGGCATCTTGCCGGCTAGCTCTTCTCTCCAAGATGTATTGGTTACCTTCATAAAATCAATCAGATGCTGCCTTTGTGGAGTTGATGCATCAAGAATAGCAAATCCACCGTAGAAGTGCATCTTTGGGTGGCTAGGCGCATGGTAGATGGGAGGGTCGCGCAGCCGCGACGGTTGGAATTCGGGGTCCACGAAAAGTGTCGAGTAGGCTGTGCCGTCGTCCTTTGTTTGCAATGAGTTGCACTGTGTTCTACTCGGCTCTTGTGTCGATTAGGAGCCAACGGCCGCCGGGCGGAAGTTGGGGTCTTCCCGAAGTTGACGATTTGGCGGCGTCTGCCCACCCTGGCGTTGCTGCCGGGCGCTACTGCTCCGGTTTCCCTGAGCCGGATGAGCGGACGCACACGACCGGCTGCCCTGATCGGGACTGTCCGTCGCGCTCGAATTGCGGTTTGTTGGCCCATGCGTCCATGTTTGACGATGGGAGTGATAGCGTCAAGGATGAACTCCTGTGGACTATTTCTGGATGCTGGGAACTTGAGGCTAGAGGCTAGAAGCTAGGTGCGGAACAGCCGCGACTAATTCACAACTCGAGCAGGACGGCGCAAAGCTGGCGTCGAGGCCGGGGCCATCCGCCAAGCTGCTACGCGTGAGCAGCTTTTTGCGCCACGAATTGCTTGCACTGACATAAAACGCGATCGTTCTTTTTCGGATCTGGATTAGGCCGCAGGACCGTGCAGCCGTACGTTCTGTGCCACGACTGAGGGTGTCCGCAAACGCATACTGGATCGCTAGCCATGCTGGACTCCACGTCACATTGTACTCGGGCCAAGACGACGTCCGCATTAACGGTAGATGACTCCTCTCGAAAGAGGCCCGATGCTCAGAATACGAGAATACCTAGAGACCGAGAGAGGCACCATCAGGTATTCCCCTTAAATATGCTTTCTCGGCGTGGCATGGCTATTGCTTCATCGCTGACACACGAGGCCTTCCACAGCTTCCGCTGTGGGCTACGTTGTTTCGTCCCTGGCGGGACTTAGGAATCTTCTCGGCGCATGGCTCCGCACGAGCGCAACAACGTGGCTCACGGCGCAGCGGTGGATATGCAATCCAGCAGGGCGTCATCAGCTTCACCCGCTTTCAAGAATTTCGATGAATTCTCAAGCAAGGCGCTATCACCGGAGATTGTGTTTGCTAGTGGGGGGCGGATGGCGGGGATGCGGGGCCTTTTTCGGGGTAGAGGCGTTCGAATTCGGGCTCACCGTGGAGGATGGCGATATCGGGATCGCGGCGCGCCCAGACGGCATCTTGAAAGCCTGCTTCCCAGGCTTTGCGCAAGGCATCCAGAGCTTCCGGCTTTCTTTTTAGAGTGCAGTAGACGCAGGCGGCGTTGTAGAGAATCGAGGCTTCATTGGCGCGTAAAGTGATGGCTAAATTCAGTTCGCGCACGGCGTCTTCTTCGCGGCCCTGTTGGGAGTAGTAACCGCCCAGCAGGACGCGCGCTCGCGCATCCTCGGGCACCTGTTTCAAGTGGGCTTCCAGCGCGACGATGAAGCGCTGGCCCATATTGCGATTGGCTTCTACTTTGCCCATGGCGCCGAGCGCGTTCAGAATCGGGACATAAACGTTGTAATCCTCACCGCTGGCCTCGATGGCGACTTCCGCAACGTCCACAACGTCCTGGTATCGCCCGGCGGCAAAGAGAGCGCGGCAGAGCATGTAATAGGCGCCTTCGCAATCGCGCTTGCGCTCGATGGCTTTCTTGACCATGCGCACGGCTTCATTGTGCAGTTCCGCGGCGTAGAGAACCCAAGCCTGGCTCACTTGAACTTCGGGCAAGTCCCAGCGGAGGGCCACGGCCTTGCCGGAAGCTTCGCGCGCGCGCTCCACCCACAACTGATCGCGGCTGTAATTGCAATAGAACATGGCGCAGGCGTTGGCGCAGGCGGCATAGGCTAAAGCGAAGCTGGGATCGAGCACGACCGCGTTTTCGAACATCTGCAGGGCAAACTCGAGGTCCTGGCGAGTTTGCCGGCGCGCGTAGCGCTTGCCGCGCAGAAAAAGATCGTAAGCCTGCAGATTTTCCGTGGGCTTCACGGCCAACGCCTCAAGCTCTTGGGGTGAAAGCGTGACGCGCAAGGCTTCGGCGATCTTGCGGGCCATTTCGTCCTGGACCTCGAAGACGTCTTTCATCTCGCGGTCGAAGCGCTCCGACCAAAGTGGAAAATCAGTATGCGTATCAACCAACTGGGCATTGATACGCAGACGTGCGCCCGCGCGGCGCAGCGTTCCGGTGAGCGCATAAGCCGCGCCGAGCTGCTTGCCAATCTGCGCGGGGGTAACGGGCTTGTCCCGAAAGGCCAGAACTGTAGGACGCGAAAAGGTGTTCAGTCCGCGTATCTTGGACAGCTCGGTGATGACGTCTTCAGTGATGCCGTCGCGCAAGTATTCGTCTTCCTTGTTGCCACTGAGATTCTCGAAAT
Source organism: uncultured Acidobacteriota bacterium (assembly GCA_963823145.1). Lineage (GTDB taxonomy): Bacteria > Acidobacteriota > Terriglobia > Acidiferrales > UBA7541 > Palsa-295. Next base: position 2,187,410 of record CAWGJZ010000002.1, on the reverse strand, counting down.
ACAGCACTGCAACGGACTTCGTGGCTGACGCGCCGCTCGCAGGATGTGCCTGCGAACTTTCGGTTTTTCCCTCCGCAGGATGGCGGCTTGAACCCAAATCTCGCCGGAGGCGCTTCAGGTCGGTGCGAAGCTCAGCGGCTGTCTGGTAGCGCAGGTCGGAGTCCTTCTCGAGCGCCTTGGCGAAAATATTTTCCAGTGCGAGGGGCAATTGAGGATTCAGCTTGGTCACCGGAGCGGGCACGCCGTGCAGAATACCGTCGAAAATCAATGCCGCCGTCGAGCCGGAAAACGGCACCACTCCGGTGCACATCTCATAGAGGACCACTCCTAGCGAAAACAAATCCGAGCGCGCGTCCACTTCTTCTCCCCGCGCCTGTTCCGGCGACATGTAGGCGACGGTACCCACGGAACTGCCCGGGCTAGTGAGGAATAATTCATTCTCCAGGTTCGCCTGGGTGGTAGAGGATTCTCCCGGGAAGGCTCCGACATGCCGCTGGTGGGTGGCGAGTTTCGCCAGCCCGAAGTCCAGTATCTTTGCCGGACCCCTTTGGACCAGGAAGATGTTCGCGGGCTTGATATCACGGTGGACAATGCCCTTGGCGTGCGCGGCTTCGAGGCCGTCGGCGATCTGAATGCCGATTTGCAAGAGTTCGGATATTTCGATGGGCTTTTCGGCGATGCGGCGCTTGAGGGTCTGGCCCTCGAGAAGCTCCATGGCGATGAACGGCCGTCCTTCGAGACCTCCGATATCGTAAATGGTGCAGATATTCGGATGGTTCAAAGAGGATGCGGCGCGCGCTTCGCGGCGGAATCGCTCGATCGACTGCGCGTCTTGAGAAATGTCGTCCGGGAGAAATTTCAGGGCCACGCTTCGGCCGAGGCGGGTGTCCTTCGCCTCATAGACCACACCCATTCCGCCGCCGCCCAGCTTTTCCAGGACGCTATAGTGCGAAATGGTGCTGCCAACAATCGAGGAAGTGTCCGCCATCGGCGATGCAGTTTACCCTAGGGCATCATCGCTGGCAAACGGCGCCATTCGTGGGACATGCCTCAGCCAAATTGATCCACTCGCCGATTTTCATTTCACAGACGGACCCGCGGCTGGCATCACCGAGTAGCGTCCGTCCTTTGCCCAGTTCGATATTTCCGATTTTACGTCGAACGCGTTCGCGGGGTTTGTGGCGAATCGAGTGTCGAGCGCGAAAGCGTGGGACTCGATCGGCACTAGGAAGTCCCGCCCCAGCTTAAGGAATCCGCGCACGTAAAGATCCGCCCAATTCACCAACCCGAGCACCTCGAATTGCGCGGCGTGTACCAGCGCGTGAAATAAATCCCGCTCCGTCATCGGCCCGGTAAACACGAGCACGTCGACAAAAGTGAGCGAAGCCATGTGAGCCATGACCGGCAGATTTCGGATGCCCATTGTTTTCGCCTTGGCGTAAAACAGCGGCTCGGGTATCTGCCCGCTTTTTACTTCGGCGACGCGGATCCTGCTAATCAGTTCCGGCGAGAAGAAACGCTTCATCGCGGTGTCGTGATGATCGCGCAGCGGCGCGGCGATTGCGCCGTACCGCTCTCGCTGCTTTTGCAAGTAGTCACAAAGGGAAACGACCGTCGTCGTAATTTGTTCCTCAGTCAAACGGGAGACATTCCCACTCTGCGGGGATGATCCCCCGCCTCCGTGGCGCCCGGGCGAAAGAGAAATGTGTTTGAGAGTCTGAAGCTTTTCGAGCGACTTACGCGTAATGCCTCGGCGCCACTGCCGCACGGGGTCGCCGATTGACGATCTGTAATGCACACCGCGATGGGGGAAGTCCACGCATGACAGCTCAAGCGCGATGTGAGCCGACTGCGCAACTACACGAGATAATGGCCTGTAGACCAAGGGCTCTTCGCTAGAACGCATCTTTTGCACTCCTGATTGATTCCGCGATTAGCGGATATAAGGTAGTTAAACCAAATCGAGGATTCGAGGTGTTTAACGTGGTTAAACTAACAGTGTAATGCGCCCTTGTCAAGCGAAAAGTTGTGGCGATCCCAAGATCTGGAAGATAGGCTACGTTCTAGCTAAGTAACTTGTACTGCTGGTGTTACATGCTTCGTCGCGAATGCGTGCGGCTATCCGGATCAGCCCCTACTCGCGAGGTATCCCATTGACTTCGCTTGCGTATGTTGTACACTGTAATAGCAGTAGGACGAAGTCGATTCTATGCCCCCAACCCCTGATAAGCACTTGGAGGAACGCATCCTGAATGCGGCGCTTCGTCTGTGTCGCGCCCGTGGCGAGCGCGGGCTTACTCTACGCGCCGTCGCCCGCGCGGCCGGCACCACCACGCCCACCGTTTACAAGCGATTTCGCGACAAAGCAACTTTGCGGATCGCCGTCGCTCGACATATCTGGTACGAGCTGATTGAATACCTCGTGGCTTCTACCCGCCTCGAGGAAACTTACCGGAGGTACATTCGGTACTGCGAGGAGCACCCGGAAGAATACAGGTTATTGACGGCCGCTTGGTCTGAGGTCTTCGGCTCCGAACCGCAGCGACCCGGCGAGATATGGTTCCGCAAGCAACTGGCCGATCGATTTGGAGGAACGCCGGAGGAATACGGGTCCGGCTATTACGCTATGTTTCTTTTGTGCCACGGCGCCTCGACTATGATCAACATGGTAACCAACGAGCGTCTCCGCACCGAGCTTCGCGAGAATTGCATAGCCGTTTGCGACAAGTTGATTCAGAACGTAGACATTCTACGCTCTGGCACGGTGACCGCGAGAAGCGATCGATCGTAGCGACGGATGGGCTATTGCTTGTAGCGCTCGAACAATTTCTGGTAGTCGTGATTGTTTTCGTCGCAGATGTACTCTTGAATGTCCCATTCGGGATGAAGAGTGAGCGTGCTCGCCTCGGTCCACGGTGCAGCGAAGACATTGGGATCTTCGATTGTCGCCGAGTACCTCAGCGTGTCGTATGAGGGGCGCTGGAAGCGCTCAACCAAGTGGTATGCCGTGGTATGGCGATAGTCGCCAACGGAAACCTTGTCGTTCACGCCGATAACATCGACCACTAGCGTGTCTCCCTCCCAGTGTCCCACGGAATTGCCCATCCACGTCGGATCGAGATCCTTCGGGTGCGGACGCCCGTCCGTGGGAATTACACGGAAGAGTTCGCCCGCCTCGTAGAGAATCAACACCAGGTTCGGCGTTTGCACGATCTGTATGGGATACGGCTCGTTGATTGTGTCCGGTACACCGCGCGGCAAGCAATGCTCCCCCAGCGAAAAGGAGTAATCGGGACCGACGTTATATTTTTCCGCGCCGGGCTTGAGCGTGATCTTGCCGATGGGCTTGAGCGCATGAAAGGGCGCGACATAGATTCCAGAGAGGTCGGGCTTGCCGTCGGGTGTGCGCGGCACTGGGCGACTGGCCGGTGTCTCGCCGGCCGCCGCACTCTCGGCGGGCGCGGGCGTGGTGCCCGGGACGGTAATCGTGACGGAACGAGTGTCTTTGCCTGGACCGCCAGAGCCGAGCGCGGTTAAGGTGTAGGTCGTCGTCACACTGGGCGTTATCTTGCGACTGCCACGCGCGGTCACGACTCCGATGTTGCGATCAAGGATGATGCGGTCCGCGTTCACGACCGCCCATTTCAAAGTGACGGACTGACCAGGTTGGATCGAGGTGGAGCTTGCAGTGAAACTCAAGATCTGCGCTCGCGGGCCGGTCGGAAAACCGTCGCGCGGCAATGGCCGCTGTGCGGGCGATTGTTGGCCAGTAGCGGTGGTTGCCAGAGCGGTCGCAAACGCAATCGACGTCCAAACTTTTCTTGAGATTTTCATGGCGATAATTGGCCCTTGGGCTCGGCTACGTTTCCCGGCAGGACCATAATCCACTCCGTCTTGCATGTCAAACCGGCATCTGCTTGATACACTGGCGTCGCCCTGTTCATTCGGAGCTTCGCCAACGATGGCAGAGATAGCTACAGCGCCGCCTGAATTATCTTCACCGAGCGAACGCGATCCTGTCGCGCCGCTATGGCACACAATTATTTTTGTGGCCCTGATTTTGGGGCTCAGTTCCCTTCAAGCGGCCCAGCTACCCGCATTGGAAGCACACGGGCGGACGGAAATTTACTTGAGCGGAATGGCGCTCGAAGTTGTGCTCGTTCTTTACGTGTGGCTTCTGGGACTGCGTCTGCGACACAGGCGCCTGATCGATTTGATCGGAGGGAAATGGGCGCGTCCAGCGGACGTGTTGCAGGACGTCGCCGTGGCGCTTCTCTTCTGGTGCTTGGTGATCGGATTTCTGCTGACGATGCGCGTCATTCTCGGCAATAACGCCACGGCAACTCGCGCGATAACAATGTTGCTTCCGAGAACAGCGGCCGAAATGATTGCTTTCGTCGCGCTCTCGGTGACGGCAGGGTTTTGCGAGGAGTTTCTTTTTCGAGGGTACCTTCAACGGCAGTTTTTTGCGTGGAGCGGCAGAGTGGAAGTGGCGGTGGTGCTGCAAGCCGTGGTCTTCGGGATTGGCCACTTATATCAAGGATGGAAGGGCGCCTTGACGATTACTCTTTACGGCGCGCTGTTCGGCATACTGGCTGTGATGCGAAAGAGTCTGCGGCCGGGAATGATCCAACACATGATGCAGGATAGCTTCACCGGAATCGTCGGCGGCCTGCTGATAAAACACGGCCGCTTGTAGCGTTGGCCGCCGAGCAGCAGCCGCTCAGAAGGAGTGAGGTCCGGAGGGGGAGCTGGAATCCTTGAAGGTGATGGCGATGAAATGACCGTCACCCGCCGGGTCAGTTTTGAAGACTGGTCTTGACCCCGCGGGCATCCAGAGCAGGCCACCCTTTATCGCGTTAGTCGAATTGATTCCTCCGGGTGCGGTGACTGAAACTCCGCTGAGGCTCGCGAGAAGAACATCGGAGGGGTCATCCCACGGCGGAGTGGTTACGTGGCCAGTGATGTGCCAGGCTTCGACCAAGAGTTCGTCCGTTTCGAACAACGGCGTGCGCGTGGCGGGAGTGGCCGTATTGGCCTCGAGAATATCGCAACCTTCTTTGGGCTGATCGCGGACGACTTGTTCGCAGCGATTGTGAACAAGGCCCTGCGGATGCAGCAACTCGATGGCAACATTGCGAAGCGCGAAATCCCGGGAGTTGCTGACCGTGTGAGAGAAGTTGCCGGGCGAATAGCCGATCATCGGCAAGTCAGTTGTTTGGCCTACGCGGCCAGGCGGTGGGGGCATCGCGGCATCCGCACCGGTAGGAGGCACGCTCAAATACGGGAAGTCGTGCCGGTGAAAAAGAGTCGATTCCTGCGCGAGAATTTCGACGAAGAACACGCGGACGTAGGAATTTTCGAACTCGAGGTGGTGATGGTGCTCCTGCTCCATCGAAATGGGTGCGCGCTGCGAGGTTTGGCCGGGTGACTCCGCGGGTGCCTGCGCCAATATCGGAAGTATGGCGGGCAGGAAAACAGAGGCGAAGAAAAGAGCGGGCCACCGCAGCGAAGAATTTCGGAACATCGCGGCTACATCTTATAACGACCGAGATCCTCGTCGTTCAAATTCTCAAGCCACTTCCGCAGCTCTTCGTTGGAGCTTTTTTCCGACACCACGCTGCTTATTTTCGAATTCTTGAGGACTTCATCCTCGACGAAAATCGGGCAATCGAGGCGCAGCGCGAGAGCCAAAGCGTCACTCGGGCGCGAATCCATCGACATGGTCTGGCCGTCACGCTCCATCCAGATGAGCGCGTAGAAAGTGTCGTCCCTCAGATCGGATACGACGACTTTTTGCACGTGGACGTTTAAGCCGGTAAGAACATTTTTCAGAAGATCGTGGGTCATGGGCCGCGGCGTTTGTACTTTTTCGATTTCGAGGGCGATGGCGTTGGCCTCGTAAACGCCCACCCAGATCGGCAGAATTCCCGCGCCCTGCGCTTCCTTGAGAACCACGACAGGCATGTTGGTTACCGGGTCCATCATCAGACCTCGGATCTTAACTTCGAGTTCCATGATGGCCTCCCGAACTCCGAAAAGAACCGGCGACGACCGGCGCTACGAACCGCACGTATTCTAAACAACGTGCTCGCCGAACAAACTGTACGGCGCGGCGCGCGTGACATGCACCTGAACGTATTCTCCCAGAAGATTTTCACGCGGCGAAGTGAAATTTAGCACCCGGTTGCTACTAGAACGCCCCGACCACTGCTTTCGCGAGGCGTGGCGGCCGTCCACGAGCGCCTCGAAGACCTGGCCAACTAGTCCGCTGTTGCGCTGGGCCTGAATTTGGCGCTGCCTTTCCTGGAGAACGGCGAGCCTGCGCGATTTCTCTGCTTCCGGAATGGCATCAGGCATTTTCGCGGCGGGCGTGTTGGGCCGCGGCGAGTAGGTAAAGGCATACACTCCGTCGTATCCGACGGACTCGAGCAGGGAGATGGAACGCTCGAAATCTTTTTCCGACTCACCGGGAAAACCGACGATCACATCTGTTGTAATGCTGATGGGACGGCGCGCGGCACGAATCCAGGAAATTTTTTCCAGATATTCCTCGCGCGTGTAGGTGCGCCGCATGGCACGCAAAATCGGCGCAGCGCCGGATTGCACCGGAAGATGAATGTGGTCGCAGAGCACGGGTGTGGCGTCAATCGCATCAACTATCTCGCGGCAGAAATCATTCGGATGCGAAGTCGTAAAGCGCACGCGGCGGATGCCGTGGACTGCCGCAACCTCATAGAGCAAGCCGGCGAAATCCAAGTGGCGCGGCGAAGGATCGCGATAGGAATTGACGGTCTGGCCAAGCAGCTGAATTTCGGTGTAGCCGGCATCGGCGAGGCGCCGGGCCTCGGATAATATGGCGGCGCTGGCGCGGCTGCGTTCCGGGCCGCGTGTATGCGGCACCACGCAGTACGAGCACGCGTAATTGCATCCTTCGATGATAGTCAGATAGGCGCGAAATGGATTGTCGCGACGTGTGACATCGGTTTCGAAGGTTTCCTCCGTATCGAGATCGAGACCCATCACGCGGCGGCCGCCCGATTCGATCTCGGCGATAAGTTCGGGAAGCTTGCGATAGCTTGCCGATCCGCAGACCAGACTGACCCAAGGCGCGCGCTCGAAAATGTCTTCGCCCTCTTGCTGCGCTAGGCAGCCGAGCACGCCGATGATTTTATTTTTCGACACCCCGCGCCATTCGCCGAGGCGGGAAAAAACTTTCTGCGCCGCTTTTTCGCGGATGCTGCAAGTGTTGTACAGCATGAGGTCCGCTTCCGCCGGATTCGGCGCCGCCATATATCCGCGATCTAGGAGCACGCCTGCCACTTTTTCGGAATCATGGACGTTCATCTGGCAGCCGAATGTTTCGATGAAAAAGCGCTTGCCTGCCACTGTGCCGGAGGTCCGGCTGTCGGGCGAGAGCGTCTGGACCGGATTGGCATTCAGAAGGACGGCTGAGGATGACGGTATCGCCTCGCGGGAAGCGAGCGATTCGAGCGCGATATCAAATTGCTTATTCATTACTGTCGATTTCAGTCTAGCACACCCCCAAAAGTGTCGCGGGACTGCGCAACGGTAAATTCTCAAATCGGCGCGCTGGCGTTACCAGCTTAAAACCCAGGCGAAAATCAGTGGGGCCACGATTGTGGCATCCGATTCGATGACGAATCGCGGAGTATCCACGCTAAGTTTTCCCCAGGTGATTTTTTCATTGGGTACGGCGCCTGAATAGGAGCCGTAACTGGTGGTCGAATCGCTAATCTGGCAGAAATAAGCCCACAGAGGAACATTTGGGCGGCGCAGATCCTGGTGAAGCATGGGAACCACGCAGATGGGAAAATCTCCGGCGATGCCGCCGCCGATCTGGAAGAAACCTAGAGGCGTGACCGTGGCCGTCTCGGTGTACCAGCGGGCCAGTTCGACCATGTATTCGACGCCGCCCCGTACCGTGGTCGGATTTTTCACTTTGCCACTGATCACCTGCGCGGCGAACATGTTGCCAAGTGTGGAGTCCTCCCAGCCTGGCACGATCATTGGTAGATTTTTCTCAGCGGCTGCCAGCATCCAGCTATCTTTCGGGTCAATCTGGTAATACTGCTTCAGCCTTCCGGATTTCAGAACCTTGAAAAGAAACTCGTGAGGGAAAAAGCGCTCTCCCGTGCGGTCGGCTGTATACCACTCCTCGATCACGACGCGCTCGATGCGGCGCATGGCCTCTTCCTCGGGGATGCACGTATCCGTGACGCGGTTCAGGTGATGTTCGAGTAGTTCGACTTCCTGGTCGGGTGTGAGATGGCGGTAATGCGGGACGCGTCTGTAATGATCGTGGGCGACGAGATTGTAAACGTCTTCTTCGAGATTGGCACCCGTGCAGCAGATACCGTGGACCTTATTCTGGCGGATCATTTCCGCAAGGGACAGGCCGAGTTCAGCGGTGCTCATCGCGCCTGCGAGGGTGATCAGCATCTTGCCGCCGCTCGATAGATGCTTCACGTAAGCTTCGGCCGCATCGATCACCACCGCAGCGTTGAAATGGCGGAAGTGATGCTTCATGAAACTGGAAATTGTCTTAGCTGAATGCTTTTCAGCCGCCGTCGTGGACTTCTCTTTTACCGTGATCATCAGCTTCTCCTTGTCTCGTTCGAGATTCGAAACACCCGTAGCGTGAGGGCGATATGCGAGGAGAAGCGACTAAAAGTAGCTGGCGGTGTAAGTCAAAAGCCTGAAAAATTTATGCGGAGAGATATGATATTGAAACGCGCCATAGTGGAATTTGTGGGACACTAGACCATAGATAACACATTTCCATCCCTACGGCCTACGGAATTTTTGCGCGATCGGAAGATCGGATCCTCTGCAGCGGGAAAGAACGCTAGCGAAGTGTCGCGTTGCGCGCGCACCGCCCCGCGCCGGGCATCTGTACTATAAGAGCAACTAAATCCGCTTCTTCCGGCTTCATAAGTTTGAATCTGCAGATTGCGTGTGCTACGGTAGATTTGCCTGGCACAAAAACTATTTTCTGGGGGAAACAATTTCCAGCCTGGCGTTTCTTCTTTTCGCCAACCCGCTGACGCTTCTGGAGCAAACGAGCGGCGTGGCACGCGTTATTCTTGGCCTCTTGCTATTCTTATCCATTTTTTCCTGGGCGCTGATTCTTCAAAAGTCTTACCAGCTCGGCGGCGTCGACCGAAAGACGGCGAGATTCCTGCAAATGTTCCGCTCGGGACGCGGCCTTTCCGATCCGAATACGCTTCGGGCTGGAGTTGGCGGTACACCTCTGATCTCGGTGTACGCGGCAGGCTACCGGGAACTGGAGCAACAGATCGGTGGACCACAGTCGCGCATGCCCGCTGGCGCAAACAAAATCAGAAACGCCAACGCGGTAGGCGTCGAGATGCAGGTTGCCGCAGGCGAAGAGGTTCGACGCCTGGAAAAAGGAATGTCGACATTGGCCACCATCGCCTCGGTGTCGCCCTTCATCGGGCTGTTCGGGACGGTCTGGGGTGTAATGGACGCATTTTCGGGACTGGGCGACGTGGGCGCAGCAAGTTTGCGGGCGGTGGCGCCAGGCATCTCCGAAGCGCTGATCACCACGGCGGCAGGACTGTTCGCCGCAATTCCCGCGCTGATCGCGTATAACCACTACTTGCACGGGATTCGCGCAGTCGCTTCCCGCATGTCCGATTTCGCCGCAGAATTCGTGGCGAAAGTCGAGACGCTGTACAGTTCGTAACGCTCATGCCGCAAACCCAGCGCGAAGTCGGCACATCCTTATCCGACATCAACATGGTGCCGTTTATCGACGTGGTGTTAGTGCTGCTGATTATTTTCATGATCACCGCGCCGATCCTGCAGTCCGGCATCGATGTGGACGTGCCAAAGACGAAGACGGTAAAAGAGCTGACCGAAGTGCGGATGGTAGTGACCATCGATCGCGGACAGCGGGTCTATTTGAACGACAAGCCGGTGAACATCCACGAGATCGGGCAAAAGATTGTGTCGCAATCGCACGATCCGAAGAATCAATCCGTGTACGTGCGGTGCGACGAAACGGTGCCGTTTGGAAGTTGGGCGACGGTGGTGGATGCGCTGCGGCAATCTGGCATAACAAATATCAGCGTGGTGACGCAACCAATCAGCGAGCGCCCGCAAACACAATGAGATGTCAGCCATCGCCGCAATCCGGCCGGACCCGACGCTTAAGCGATTCCTCTATGCCTCAATCGGATTGCACTGCCTGCTGGTGGCCTGGATCGTGGTACCGGCGATATTTAGGGGTCATCAGTCAGATTGGGGCGGGCCGGGAGGATCGGTGACGGTGAACGTGGTGGGCAGTGTGCCAGCCATTCCGCTACCTCAGCCTGATGTCGAGTCCATGAATCGCGTAGTGGACAATTCGAAAGGACTATTTCAGACCGAGACTAAGCCGATACCCAAGCCGGAACCCGACGCCACACCGATACCAAAGTTCCAAGAAAAGAAGCCGCCGAAATACATAACCAAGCCATCGAAGGTGCTGGAAAATCCTACGCCCCCGCCACCGAACGCGGTCCCCTACGGCGGAGGCGGCACGCCAACAGTTCCCCGGACGTCTTTCGCGATGGGCAGCGGTACCACGCAGGCGAGCTTGGGATTCACGGGTACCGCTGGCGGGGATTTTGGCTCGCGATTTTCGTGGTACGTGGAAGCAGTGCAGCGGCGGATCAGCGGTAATTGGTTGCAATCGAGCGTGGATCCGAGCGTGAGCACGGCGCCGCGCGTGGTCGTGACGTTCACTATCTTGCGCGACGGCACGGTGGCCAACGCCCAGATCACGCAATCCAGCAACAACTATTCCGTCGATAATTCGGCGCTGCGCGCCGTGCGCGATTCGAGTCCGCTCGACCGGCTGCCCGGCGGGTATCAAGGATCGAGCGTCAATGTTGAGTTCTGGTTCGATTTTCATCGCTAACAAAAAATGCAGCAAAAAAGGCCTTCATATGAAACGACAAACCGTGCTTTTCCTAATTTCGGCTCTGATCGCTGCGTGCGTCACCATTCTTTCCGCGCCACCCGCGGCCGCGCAAGACTGGTTCAAGACGGGTACCGGGTTGGGCGTAACCAAGGCTCGACTGGCGGCGCCTGATGAGGGCAGTCGGTCGACCTTCGCCCAGCCGCTGCCGAAGACCTTTCACGACGTGCTCTGGGCCGATCTGCAATACTCAGGCGTCCTCGACCTTGTAAGCCCCAGCTTCTATCCCTTGCAGGTCCCGACTCAGCCCAGCGAATTGAAGGCGCAGGATTGGTCCGCCGCCCCTGCAAACGCGTACATGGTGGCTTACGGAAACCTGAGCCTAAGCGGCGCGAACCTGTCTTTCGCGGGATTCCTCTCCGACGTTCGCAATCCCACTGCGCCACTCGCACTGCAGAAAGTCTACTTGGGAGCGGCCACGGATGAAGGCGCTCGAAATCTGGCGCATCAGTTTGCCAACGACATCGTGGCCGTCTTGAGCGGAGGACAACCTGGCATCGCGCTCACCCATATCACCTACGTGAGTTCGAGATCGGGCAACAAGGAAATCTGGGAAATGGATTACGACGGCGCTGATGCGCATCAATTGACGCATTTGAAAACCATCGCGCTGACTCCGCGCTGGTCCCCCGACGCAGAACGCATAGCATTTACATGCTACGCTCCCTATCGCGGAGTAATTTCGGCGCAAATTTGTATTTACTCGCTGGCATCGAACCGGATGATTTCTTTTCCGCGATACCCGGGAACGAACAGCTCGCCGGCATGGTCACCGGACGGATCGCAGATCGCCTTCATGTCCAGCCGAAATGGCGATCCTGAGATTTACGTGACGAATGCGGACGGAGGACGTGCACAGCGAATCACATACGCCCGTGGAGTAAACACATCGCCTGCGTGGAACCCGAAGACCGGCAAACAAATTGTCTTCGTGAGCGACCGCGGCGGCAATCCCGATCTTTACCTCGCCAACTCGGACGGATCGAATGTGGAGAGAATTAACCTGCCGGACATGGGATACGTGATCGACCCGGCGTGGTCACCAAATGGACAACTGCTCGCATTTAGCTGGCGACGGCCGAGTGGGAATTACGATATCTACGCTATGGACATAATTAGTCACCAATTGGTGGAGCTTACTCGCGATGCGGGCCGGAACGAGCGACCGAGTTGGGCGCCGGACGGCCGTCATTTGGTTTTCGAGTCGACCCGAACGGGCACGAGGCAAATCTGGTCGATGCTCGCGGATGGAAGCCAGCCGCGGCAGCTGACTTTCGAAGGGCAGAGCGAGTCGCCTAATTGGTCTCCGAAGTGAATGGTTTCAGTTAGTTGCACGAGGTGTACGCAAAAACAAAGGCTCGAACGACATAATTCAAATCGCGGCGGTCCAGATGCCCTCTAAGGAACGCCGAAGGAGGCAGTTCATGCAGCATGGCAGTTTTCGGAGGATTGCGTTATTGCTTGGATTGGCAGCTTTTGCCGCTGTTGTGGGTGGTTGCAAAAAGAACGTGGCGTCCACCCCACCGGCGGCCGCGCCGGCACCTGCGGCGGCAGAACCTACTGTAACGCTCAACGCGTCGCCGGCAACTGTTAATCCTGGCGAAGCCGTCACGCTCTCATGGACGTCGACGAACGCAACTGATCTAAGTATCGACACAGGCGTCGGAAGCGTGGCTCCGCAAGGAACACGCGGAGTAAACCCGACGCAGTCGACCACGTACACGATTACGGCCACCGGGCCGGGCGGAACCGCCACGGCGACGGCCCATGTGGATGTGAATACCGGGCAAGCGCAGCAACCTGCCGCCCAACAAACTGTGAGCGAGTTGTTTAGTGAGAACGTCAAAGACGCATACTTTGACACGGATAAATCGGATCTCGGCAGCGAGGCCCGCAGCGTCCTGACCAAGGATGCGGAATTCTTCCGTTCCTACCCGCAGGTGCGCGTCTCGATCGAAGGCGATTGCGACGAACGCGGGTCCACTGAATACAATCTTGGTCTGGGCCAGCGGCGCGCCGAGGCAGCGAAGAACTTCTTGATCTCGCTCGGCATCACCGCTGACCGGATGGAGACAACGAGCTGGGGCAAGGAGCGTCCGGTTTGCACCGAGCACACTGAACAGTGCTGGCATTTGAACCGGCGCGCTCATTTCGTTTTGAGTCAATAGGTTGCGCGACCGCGGCAGCCGCCCGTGCCGCTGCCGCGGCGCACTTACCGGCCGGCCACGTTTTTAGTACCCCCATTGGCGCGGCAACGTTAATAATGTCTAAGGAGGGTCTGCCCATCCCGCGGTTAGCGGGGTGGCGCACACCGGCTTGGCCGAGTCGACCAGGCGAATTTTTCGGGAGGATGCCCTATGCGCATACGATGGGTTGTGCTCACTTTCGCTGCGGTCGTGTTGGGTGCTGTCGGTGGCGCAATGCTGGTTCCGCAGCCGGCGGATGCAGTTTCACGCGACATGGTCGAGCTTCAACAACAGGTCGCGCAGCTTCTGCAGGGACAGCAGGACATGCGCAGCGCCATTGACAGCAACAATGCAACCATCAAGACGCTCGTTCAGCAATCGCTTGATTCCGTCAACAAGCTGAACGCCGAAATGAGCTCGGTGCAAAAGTCCGTGCAAGAGGTGCAGGCCAACACGGGCGCTCGCATCGATACGATGGCTCAGCAGACCCAGGGTCTTTCCGACAATTTGCAGGACGTGCAGGCGCGGGTAGGCAAATTGGCGCAGCAACTGACGGATGCCCAGAATCTGCTGCAGAGCATCGACGGGAAACTCTCTAACCAGCAGCCGGGCGCGACCGGGGCGCCGGCCTCACCAGGCGCGCCGGGAGGACCCGCAACTTCAAACGGACCAGGAGATTCTCCTGCAGGAAACCCGCCGGGACTGGCTCCAATTTCGGCCGACACGCTCTACCAAAACGCCCTCCGGGACTACACGAGCGGCAAGTATGATCTGGCACGCCAGGAGTTTTCCGACTACATCAAGAATTTTCCCTCGAACGATCTAGCCTCCAACTCGCAGTTTTATCTGGGCGAAATTGCCTACGCGCAAAACGATTTCAAGGGAGCGATTGAAGCCTACAACGCGGTACTCGTGAATTATCCAAGGAGCTTCAAGCTGGCGGCGTCCGAACTCAAAAAAGGCATGGCGGAACTTGAAGCGGGCGAGCGAACAGCCGGAATTCGTGACCTTCGCTCCGTCGAAAGCCGCTTTCCAGGTTCTGACGAATCGCGTCGTGCTCACGCCAAACTGCGCGAGATCGGCGCCACTACTACCTCGCGGGCTCCGGCGCGCTAATCGACACGGCCTCCTCGTCCCGTAGCAGCGTTGACTACCCTTCTATGCCCGCAAGTTGTCCGGCTGCCAATTTCGAACCATCGCTTTGATCGCTTTGCGTTCCGTCAAATTTTCCTGCAGCACCTTCCGCGCCAGATCCGGCAGTTCCGCGTCACTTGCAAATCGCAGGGCCACAAGCTGCCCCACGGTGAATTCAGGAATACGAGGCACCAAATCCGGTGGAAGCGTCTGCTGCATGCGCAGTCGCATTTCTAGCCGGATGACGCGGTCCTGCACCGTGAGCGCAAAAATGCGAGCCGTAAGCGCGAGTAAGAACAGCGCGATTGCCACCAGCAGCGCGACGATGGTCCCGAACGAAAAACTGCGAACTACGCGCACGATCGACCACGCGATATTGAGCAGGAAAACCGGCGCCACAAAGAAGTGAAAAGCGGGGACAAATCTTGCATGGTTTTTGAAATTTTGCGCTTCGCTCATCGGACGTCCTCCTTTGCGGAATAGCAACGGCCTGCCGGCTGATTACTTTTCCGCTCCACCCAGATCGACTTCGGTTATACTCCTGGCCATGTCCGTGAACAAAGCAATCCTGGTTGGACGCTTGGGGCGCGACCCCGAGACCCGCTATACCTCCGGCGGCCAAGCCGTCTGCAATTTTTCCATCGCCACCGATTCAACGTATAAGGACCGCAATGGCGAGCGCCAAAAGCGCACTGAATGGCATCGCATCGTTCTGTGGGGAAAATTGGCTGAAATCGCTCAGCAGTACCTAAAGAAAGGCCATCTCGTGTACATCGAAGGGCGCCTGCAAACACGCGAGTGGGAAGATAAGCGCGACGGCCAGAAACGCTCGACCACCGAAATCGTCGGCAACGAAATGCGCATGCTGACGTCCCGTGCTGAGGGCGCCGCAGCAGGCGCTGGAGCCGGCGCGCCTGGCGGCCCGAGTCACCCTCGATCGGCGGACGCAGATTTCGAAGGAGCTGCCCCGCCGGACGAACACGGGCCAAGCCCCGAGATCTCCGACGAAGACATCCCTTTCTAGTTCGTGTTACTGACTGTCCGCAGGCGCGGCAGGCGCTGCTCCAGCAACGGCCTCCACATCGTCTTCATCCAGCACAGGCAAATTCGGTAGTACTTCCGCTGCAATCGAGCGATTCTGAATCGCCACATCTTTCTTCATCTTGCCATCGCGGAATTCAAGCGCGCGCTTGGCGTATTGCGCGATATCCGGCTCGTGAGTCACGATCACCACTGTCAGTCCGTGGTGATCGTTGAGACCCTGCAAAATATCCATGATCTCGACGCTAGTACGGCTATCGAGGTTCCCGGTCGGCTCATCGGCCAAAAGCAGCGAAGGACTGTTGACGAGGGCGCGCGCAATCGCCACCCGCTGCTGCTGTCCACCCGATAGTTGCGACGGAAAATGTCCGGCGCGATCGGATAGGCCCACGCGATCCAGCGCTTCCCGCGCTCGCTTAGCGCGTTCTTCAAGCGGAACGCCCGCATAAATCGTGGGCAGCTCCACGTTTTCGAGGGCAGAAGTCCGCGCCAAAAGATTGAACTGCTGGAACACGAATCCGATTTTGTGATTGCGAATCTTAGCGAGCTCCGCTTTCGTGAGGCCGGACACATCCTTGCCATCCAGGAAATAATGGCCGCGACTGGGCTTATCAAGGCAGCCCAAAATGTTCATCAGCGTCGATTTTCCAGAGCCGGACGCCCCCATCACGGCCACGAATTCTCCGGCGTAAATCTCCATCGACACCCCGCGCAGAGCGTGCACCTGGATCTCGCCGAGGTCATATGTCTTGTGCACGCCACCCAGGCGAATCGTGGGGGTCTTCTCTGTCGGTTTCAGGCTTGAGAGGGTCGAGGGAGCTTCGTGCTTCGCGGCGCGTTCATCCATGGAGTTGATCGGAACTGTGCCGCTAATGCGCGCCGGCAGCAGCGGCAGCGGCGGCCTCTTTCTTTCGCTGCTCATCCAGGCGCCGCATGAAGTCGTCGAATTTTACCTGCTGCTCCGGCGTCAAGACTGCACGGATATTGGCCCGGCCTTGTTGGCGTATCTGCTCTCTGGGCGCATCGAGAGGCGCATAAAGGGCCTGCCACTTTGCGTGGGTGTCGTCAATCGCCGCGCCAATGCGTTTCTGCTGGTCCGCGGTCAGTTGAAGCTGCTGCGTAAGGCCGCTCATCACCTGGTCGCGAGTCGGCTTGGTATTGATCGGCTGCTGGTTGGCCGCGCGCACGCGCCATAGGTGGTCGCCCACGCCGCCAAATATCACACCCAGCAGAAAAACGAGAAACACTAAAGCTGTGGCTTCGCGACGCGCTTTATTGCTTGCCATGGCTTGTTTCCGCCACCATCATTAGAACTTCGTCCCCATTCGCGGGGACCCTTGCTGGCTCGGGCGCAAATAGGTTGCCCTCGATGGAACGAACAGACGGTACGTTGAGCCGTGCGTAATGGCTCCAGCCAATATCGCAACTAACCAACACGCCCACAGCCAATGTGGCCGTCACTGCGAATCGCCACCCCAAGGCTACAATCGGCTGCCAGAAGCCCGCATTTTCGATGGTCCGTTCCTGTTCGGCTAAGCCGATCCGAGCCATCACATTTCGCACGAATGCGGCATCGGGCGCCGCGGTAGGCTCCGCGATCCGCAACAGACGCACGCTGCCCGAAGCTCGATCGAACGCTCCGTTGCACCCCGCGCACTCTCGCAAGTGCCGCCTTGCGGCTTCCGCCCCGGCCTCATCGAGCACGCCCTCGAGGTAGTCCTCGAGCACTGGCTCGTACTTCGCACAGGCCATCTTGACGTCGACGTTAGTGTCCGCCATGGTTATTACCTCTTCCTTTGCGGCGCCG
This sequence comes from uncultured Acidobacteriota bacterium, assembly GCA_963823145.1. Classification (GTDB taxonomy): domain Bacteria; phylum Acidobacteriota; class Terriglobia; order Acidiferrales; family UBA7541; genus Palsa-295. Next base: position 2,170,234 of record CAWGJZ010000002.1, on the reverse strand, counting down.
CACCGTCCCCTTTTTGCGCCGAATCCACCCGGCGCCGGTGCCGGTAGACATCCATGATTCGCCCTCGCGCGCGGAACAGCCGCACTTTCACGGTATTGACGTTGAGGTGGAGAATTTCCGCCAACTCCTGAACGGAAAATCCTTCCATCTCCTTCAAGACCAGTAGTTGCTGATCCTGCTCTGGGAGCGTGGCCAGCATTCGATCCAGAAGTTCCCGAGTTTCGGCCCGCGAATTCGCGTCCACAGGCGGGCGATCGGCGGAAACGATGCCGTCTAGCCGCGAGACCTGCTCCTCCGATAAATCCGCCTCATAAACCAAGGGCCGCACTTTTTTCTTCCTCAAATAGTCCCAACACTCGTTCACGGCAATTTTGTAGAGCCACGTGGAAAACGCCGCCCGTTGATCGAATTTCTTGATCCCAAGGTACGCCTTCAGGAAAACTTGCTGCGCCACATCCTCCACGTCCTCCGCACACCGAAGGATTCCGCCAACCAACGCGCAGACGCGCTGTTGGTGGCGCCGCACGAGTTCCTCGAACGCCTCCGGCGTTCCATCTTGAGACAACCGCACCAATTCGCGGTCGTCCCGCTTCGCTTCACCCCGATCGAAAGGGAGCGCAAGCGCCGGAGCACTAGCTGCCATGGTCTTTGAGACGCGCGCCATTGATCTTCGGTTACGCCGAACAGCACGTCCTTTCCCGTTTTGTTCTTGCGACTGACACTAGTCCATGCAACAATACCTGCCATGATAATCGGCGACCGTATTCGACTGCTACGTGAAGACAAAAATCTCTCGCAGGGCGACATCGAAAAGCGGACAGGTCTGCTTCGCTGCTACATCTCGCGAGTTGAGAACGGACATACCGTTCCGGCGATCGAGACTCTAGAAAAGCTGGCGCGCGCGATGGAAGTCCCGCTCTACCAGCTCTTTTACGAAGGCGAAGAACCGCCCGCTCTTCCCAACCTTCCGAAACGGAAGAGCGCGGACGACATCGCTTGGGGCAGCAGGGGAAAAGATGCTCGCTACTTGGGCCGTTTTCGTCGACTCCTCGGCCGCTTGCCGGAGGGAGATCGTCGGCTTTTGCTCTATGTAGCCCAAAAAATGGCGAACCGGTAACCGGATCGCTATTTCCTTTGGAATCAATCGTCCCCCGCTGAAAAGTGACTCTGCGCATGCTCTTGGTGTCCCTGAGCGGGCCTTATTGCCGCTTTTCCAATTCTACTCCCACTCGATGGTGCTGGGCGGTTTGGAACTGATGTCATAGACCACGCGGTTCACTCCTGCCACTTCGTTCACTATCCGCGTGGAAATTCGCTCCAGCACTTCCATAGGCAAGCGCGACCAGTCAGCGGTCATCGCATCCAGGGACTCAACCACGCGCACCACGATCGTCGCTGCATAGGTGCGGCCGTCTCCCATCACGCCCACGCTCTGCACCGGCAGCAGGACGGCAAAAGCCTGCCAAACTTTTTCGTACAAACCGGCGCGGCGAATTTCCTCAACCACCACTGCGTCGGCTCCCCGGAGGATATCAAGTTTCTCCGGAGTTACCGCTCCAAGAAGGCGGACGGCTAATCCTGGACCCGGAAACGGATGCTTCACCAGTATTTCCTCCGGCAATCCCAGTTCCCTTCCGATTTGGCGCACTTCATCTTTGAACAAATCTCTCAGCGGCTCGATCAGCTCGAATGGCATGTTCTTCGGCAACCCGCCTACATTATGGTGCGACTTGATTACAGCCGAGGGCCCCTTCACGGAAATCGACTCGATCACATCGGGGTAAAGCGTCCCCTGCACTAGAAATTTTACGGGCGGGCCTTCTCGCGCGCCGGCCAAGAGCTTGCGCTGTTCCTCGGCAAACACGGCGATGAATTCACTGCCAATGATTTTCCGCTTTTGTTCGGGATCGGTGACACCGCTCAATTTTGTCAAGAATCGCTCGGAGGCATCGACGCCGATCACATTCAAGCCAAGCCGTCCTCGCAAGAGCGCTAGCGTTTCGTCAAACTCATCGCGCCGCAAAAGGCCGGTATCCACGAAAACGTTGGTCAGGCGGTCGCCGATTGCTCGATCCACCAACGCCGCCGCGACGGTTGAATCCACGCCGCCGCTTAGGGCGCAAATGGCCCGTGCACCCGCAGCTCGGGTGCGGATACTCTCCACCATTTCGGCGATAAATCCTGCGCGGCTCCAATTGGGGCGCGCGCCGCAGATGCCGAACACAAAATTCTTCAGAATTTCCGTCCCGCGATCGGTGTGATTCACTTCGGGATGAAATTCCACGCCGTAGTATTGTTTGGCGGGATTCTCAATCGCGGCCACGGCGTTGTTGGTCCGTGCCGTAATGTGAAAGCCTTCGGGCAAACCAGACACGTGATCGCCGTGGCTATTCCAGATTTTCAGTTGCGTGGGAAGTCCGGCAAACAGTTTGGAATCCCGGCCAATGTTCAACTGCGCTGGCCCGTATTCGCGGCGCTCCGCCCGCTCTACTTTTCCGCCCAGCGTCCGGGTCAGCCACTGCATGCCATAACAAATTCCAAGCATCGGAACCCCGAGGTCGAGCGCTTTTGCGTCGCACAACGGCGCGCCTTGATCGTAAACGGAACTCGGTCCGCCCGATAAGACGATGCCCACGGGTTCCTGCGCGCGAATTTCCTCAATCGACGCTGTACACGGCAGGATTGCTGAAAACACCTGCTGTTCACGGATTCGGCGCGCGATCAACTGCGTATATTGCCCGCCAAAATCCAAGACCACGATCCCGCGCTTAGTACTCAACTGCCCTCCTCGCACTCTCCGCGCTCCATTGCCGTTTCTCGGTCGCGGCTCGCTTTTTCCTCGCCGCGCCATCATCACCGTGGACGATTTTTCTTTACACCAACAACCACTTGCGCGATTTAGGCCCGCGGTGTAAAGATTCTGTTTGTATCCTCGTAGTGCGCCCACGCAGGACGATTCGTCATTCTTGCTTGCCCTGCCTGCCCTGAGGTAGGAAGGGACGGAGCAAGGGCGCGGCCCGTGCCGGTTTCCTCCCTACTGCAAAACGATATTGACCAACTTTTTCGGGACCACCACCACTTTTATGATCTTCTTCCCGGCGATCAGCGGCGCGATCCGAGCATCCCCCTGCGCCTGTTCCTTGGTTTCGTCCTCCGCTAAGCCTTCATCGACCAGGATTTTCCCTCGCAGTCGGCCGTTGATTTGAATAATCACCTCTATTTGCTCCTCGCGCGTCAGGTCCTCGCGATACGCCGGCCATTTTTCCTGGGATATCGTTCTGGGATTCCCCAGCATTTCCCACATCTCCTCGGCGATGTGCGGCGTCATGGGATCAAGCATCAGCGTGGTAATCCCCAGAACGCGCTTGAGAATTGCGGGAGCCACACCTTGGTCCAGCGGCTCCTGCGCGTGAATTTCGTTAACAAGTTCCATCACCAGCGCAATGGAAGTATTGAAATGCCAGCGCCCCTCGAAATCGTTCGTTACCCGCTTCAGCGTCTGATGCGTTTTTCGCATCAGCACTTTTTCCTTGGCGCTCGCTGCGCCGAAATCAACAGGTGCGCTCCAATCGATGGCGACGGTCCGCAGAGAGCCTGCATGTTTCTCGATCAGCCGGTAAATTCGATTCAGAAATCGCGCCGCGCCTTCAATCCCCTGCTCGTTCCACTCCAGGTCCTTTTCGGGTGGCGCAGCGAATAGTGTATACAGCCTGCCGGTGTCGGCCCCGTATTGCTCCGCCATCTCGATCGCGCCCACCACGTTCCCGCGCGATTTGGACATCGCCACGCCGCCCTTCTGCACCATGCCTTGCGTAAACAGGCGCGCGATGGGCTCGTCGTGCTCCACGATTTTCAGGTCGCGCATCACCTTGCAGAAAAACCGCGAGTACAGCAGGTGCAGAATAGCGTGCGTGATTCCGCCGATGTACTGGTCGATTGGAAACCACTGCCGCACCTTCGCGGCGTCGAACGGCGCGCGATCGTTGTGAGGGTCCGTGTAGCGGTAGAAATACCATGACGAGTCAACGAAGGTATCCATCGTGTCCGTCTCTCGACGCGCTGCTCCTCCGCATTTCGGGCACTTCGTGTTCACCCATTCCGGGACGCCCGCCAGCGGCGACTGCCCCAGCCCGGTCAGTGCCACGTTGTCCGGCAGCCGCACCGGCAAATCCGCATCCGGCACGGGTACGATGCCGTCCTTCTCGCAGTAGACCACTGGAATCGGCGTGCCCCAGTAGCGCTGCCGTGAAATTCCCCAATCCTTCAGCCGGTACGTCGTTTCCCCGGCGCCGAATTTTCCCCCCGCCGCATCCGTGGTCATCTTCTCGATGGCCTGCTCGGACGCAAGGCCCGCGTACGGCCCGGAATCGACCGACCGCCCATATTCCGTGTACGCCTCCTTCATCCGGTCGGCGCGCAGCGGCTCACCCGACGCAGGCTGCACCACCACTTTCACCGGCAGGCGGTATTTCTCCGCGAACTCGAAATCGCGCTGGTCGTGCGCCGGGACGCACATCACCGCCCCGGTTCCATATTCCGCCAGCACAAAATTTGCCACCCACACCGGCACGCGCTCGCCGGAAAACGGATTCAGCGCGAAACGCCCGGTGAAAAATCCTTCTTTCTCCGCCGTCGCGATATCAACAGCCTTCATGCTCTTTTGCAGCATGGCCTTGATCTGCGCTTCCATGCTCGCCCGGCCCAGCACGCCTTCGAGCAACCGGCCTATCTGCGGATGCCCTGCCGCCACCAGCAGGGCGGACACACCGTAGATCGTGTCGATGCGCGTGGTGAAAACTTCAAGCCCCAGGCCCGCAATTCCGTCCACGTCGAACCGCACGCGCGCCCCGCGCGATTTCCCAATCCAATTCTGCTGCATCAGCAGTACGCGTTCCGGCCATCCGCCTTCGAGCTTGGCCATGTCCGCGAGCAGTTCGTCCGAATACTGCGTGATCCGCAGGAACCACTGCTCCAGTTCCTTCTGCTCTACTTGCGTCGTCTCGTGGCGCCAGCAGAATCCGTCGATCACCTGTTCGTTCGCGAGCACAGTGGCGCACTCCGGGCACCAGTTCACTTTGCTTTTCTTGCGAAAGGCGATGCCTTTCTCCAGCATCCGCAGGAAAAACCACTGGTTCCACTGGTAATATTCCGGCTCACACGTCGAAATCTCGCGCCGCCAGTCGTAGCTGAATCCGAACCGCCGCAGCACGCGCCGGAATTCCTGAATATTTGCGTTGGTCCAGTCACGCGGATGCGTGCCCACTTTGATCGCGGCGTTCTCCGCCGGCAGCCCAAACGCATCCCATCCCATCGGGTGCAGCACGTTGAATCCGCGCATCCACCGGTACCGCGCCACCGCGTCCCCGATCGTGTAATTGCGCATGTGGCCCATGTGCAATGTCCCGGAGGGATACGGCAGCATTTCAAGTACGTAATATTTCGGGCGTGATGTGTCTCCGTCGATCGCATCGAATGCGCGCTGCTCCGCCCAAGTTTTCTGCCATTTTTGCTCGACGGCCTGCGAATCGTATTCCGCCAATTCACTTCCCTCGCGGTCTTTTTTTTCGCTGCTTTTGGACGGTCTGCTTGCCGCTGTTTTGCCGCTGGCGCCGTGGCCTCATGCCGGTCCCCTTCGCCACCACCACGCGCCCGGTAAGTCTCCACAACGCCGCGACATTTCTTTTGTCGTCGCCCGGCAGATCGACTGGCGTTTCCAGGATGAATGCACAAGCAGCGAGCAGAGGATGCTTCAGAATCATGCGGAACGCGTCGAGCCCGATCTTCCCTTTTCCGATGTGCTCGTGCCGGTCGACGCGCGTTCCCAGCGCCATCTTCGAATCGTTTACGTGCACCACCAGCACGCGATGCAGCCCCACCGTCCCATCGATCTCGCCAAGCGTAGCCTCGAGACCGCTGACAGTCCGAATATCCCAACCCATCGCGAAAAGGTGAGCCGTGTCAACGCAAACGCCCAAATTCAATTCCGGGCACGCGTCGACGATCGCTTTCAGCTCCTGAAATTTCGAGCCGATCGAACTTCCGTGCCCCGCGGTATTTTCAAGAAGGATTTGCAGACCGCCCGGCTTCGAGCCGCGCGCCGCCTGCTTCAGTCCCAGCGCGATGGCCGCAATCGCGCTCTCGACACTCCCGCCCATGCTGCTCCCCGGATGCAGCACCAGGTAGTCGGCTCCCAGCGCCGTGGCCCTCACAATTTCCTGGTGAAACGCCTGCACCGACCGCGTCCTCAGCACGCGATTCGGCGAAGCCAGATTAATCAGATAATTGCTGTGAACGACCAGCGGCCCCAGCCCCAATTCCCTGCGCCGCGCCCGAAATCGCGCGGCGTCCGCTTCCGAAATCCGGACCGTGCCCCGATCCCACATCCGCGGGCTCGACGAAAATATTTGCAGCGTGTTCGCGCCCAATCCATGCGCAATTTCGAGCGCGCTTGCAACATCGCCCGCGATGGACGTATGAATCCCTATTCGCAAGCTTCCATCTTTCCACGCTGGAATTTCGGGTGGCGGAAGCGGCTCGGGGCGATACTCATCGGCGGGGTCGAACGTCAACTCGACTCGATGGTTGTCAGCCGCCATTCCCTCAGGTTGTCCGGGATACAATCACCATTTTAGCCGAACGCGCACCACCGCGCAAACGCAGGCGCACACCACCGCTATCGCGCCGCGCGCAACCGCGCAACTTTTCGGACCCACGGCCGCTCGTTCCGGGCCCGCTATTCCTTGGGCGCCGGCGCCTCAGCCGGTTTCTTCGCACCAGCCGCTGACTTTCCACCCATCATCGGCTTGGGCTTCCAGTAGCTGGGATCAGCCTTCACCCAAGCCTCCGGCGGATAACTCATTTCCGGGCTGAACTCGAGTAGTTCTGTCGAGTCCGCTGCAGTAGTCTCTTCCACAAGCTTCGCCCATCGCTCTCGTCCGTTCGCCCCGAGCGCGTCCTGGAACGCTTTCCCGGTACCCATCGCCGCGTCCAGATCCCCAAGCGATTTTCTCGGCGTAAATATCAGCACAGTCCCATCCGGCGCGCCGTAGCGGACTTCATAGAAAATGTCGTGCTCGTCCAGATTCATTTTCGCCGCGGCCCCTTGGTACAACGCGATCAGCTCGTCCCAATCCTTGTCGTGCCCCGGACGCATCCGAATCGTTTCCAATTCGAAGTAACGCATCTCGGAGATGTTCATGTTCGGTTTCCAGCTCCATTTTTCATTGAACGTCGCCACCGTTGTCCTTCCATCGGACACGTAATCGCCATCCTTCTCGGTCACCGACCCGGTCAGCGCCACCACTTTCGGCTGACTGTCATACTTGTCCGCCTCGCCATATGCTGCGTAGGTGTCGAAACCCTCGAAGAAAAGCGCTTCGCTCGGTCCGCTCATCGTAGTTGCGGCCAAATACCGATCCGGCGCCTTCGCCGCCATGTAAGCGCGCACCCACGCCGCTTCATTCTTCGCGTGCGCTGCGCCTTTGCCAACCTTCACCATCTCGCGGTTGATGACCAGCACCTTGGGCGGTGGTCCAGTGGTTTCATCCTGTGCGCGCAGCGCCGTCGCGCCGCACACCAGCCAGCTAACCGCCACTACTGCCAAAAGAATTCTCTTCATGCGCAATCTCCTTTTCAGTCGCTTCTAGCCAATCGTCTGAGTGAACGGACTCCGAAACGAGTCCGCCATCGCGGTTCATTTTTCTTGATAGGGGTTGCAGGCTCTAGCCGAAAATCCGGCCTAATCTGGTGCGCCACTGTACACCGGCCCGCTCGCCTCACACAATCAATTCTTCTCGGGGCGCAGGCACTCTTGCCTGCGCGTCTGTGTCGAGGCAATTGGTGAGCACACTATCAAGAATGGCTGCGCCATCAGCAAGCTGAGCCACTACTGTGACGGCTGCTAGAAACCTCACCAGCGCTTTGCTATGATCTTTTTAGTCTGCTGCTTTCGTTAAGGGCGCGGTCGCCAAGTGGCAAGGCAAAGGTCTGCAAAACCTTCATCGGCGGTTCGATTCCGCCTCGCGCCTCCAATTCCGCAGTTGCTGCAATGGGGTTGGAGTCATTCTGAGCGGAGCGCCCCGCGCCTTTTGTTTTGCGCGAAGCGCCGGGACGCGCAGTCAAGAACCTCTCTTCATCGTCCGCCGACGCTCGATCCACCCACAAGGCACGCGGTCCTTCTTTTTTCCCATCGCCCGCCTTCCCTATCTGACTTAAACTGCACCTCGAATGAAGATCCGCCTTAACTATCGCCTTCTTTTCCTGCTCGTGCTCCTGGGAGGCTTCGCCGTCAGCGAAGTCGCGCTTGAGCTGCGCCCTTCCTTCCTTCGTCCGGGTCTTCATCTTTTCGCTTATGTGGACAACACGGGCGACGGAACAATCACCGCGATTGACCTCGTCAAGCTTTCACCCGTCGCAACGATTCCCGTCGGCCCGTCCCCCGCCGCCGTCCGCGCCAATCCATCTCGCAAAGAAATTTGGGGACTTAGTTCGGCGGGAGGTTATGCCTGGGCGCTCTATTCTCCAAGCGACCGTGTTGTCGCGCGCATTCCGGTTGGCGCCGCTCCTTCCGCGCTGGATTTTTCACCCGATGGCACGCGCGCTTATGTTGCCGCGGCCAAATCGAACACGCTGATCGAAATCGATTGCGACTCGCGAAAAATCGTTGCCAAAGCCGTCGCCGGCCGCGAACCATCGGCCATTCGCGTCTCTCCGGACGGAAAGCGCGTCCTGGTATCGAATCGCGGCGATTCAACGATCTCCGTCTTTGACGCCGCGTCCCTAACTCTTCAGGGCGTCGTTCCGGTAGCGCCTAATCCTGGCCGTATCGCCATCTTGCCCGACGGCTCGAAAGCCTTCGTCGCCTCCACTGCAAAGGACGAAATTTCCGTCGTCGATTTGAAAAACCTGGCTCTGCTCACAAATCTTTCGCTAGGCGGCGCTCCGAATGACTTGATCCTCAAGCCCGATGGCGGCGAACTCTACGTACCATCCGGCGACGCTCACGGCCTGCTAGTCGTCAATACCCAAACCAACGAGGTAGGAGACTTTCTCCTCCTCGGCATGTCGCCCACGGCCGGTGCGCTCTCTGCCGATGGCGCTACTCTCTACGCAACAGACTCAGAGGCCGGCCACATCGTTCCCGTCGCTATCGGCATCCGCCAGGTCGCGCATCCAATCGCCATAGGCCAATCCCCCGTCACCGCCGAGTTAACTCCCGGCGGCGACATCCTAGCCGTAGTCGACACCGCCTCCGACGACCTCGCCGTAATTCGTACCCAAACATCCAGCCTAATCACCCTAATCCCCACCGGCCCTCAGCCCCGCACCCTCGCCATCAAAGTCTTTTGATTCACTCAATCGAGTCTGCTTCGGTACGGGCACAGCATGCTGTGCCCGGCAAACATGCATGCCTACCTGTCACCTACTCAGCTTTCACGAGGGGCGAGCGTCATTCCGAGCGGAGTGTCCCGCGTCTTTGCTTCTGCGCGAAGCGCCGGGACCCGCAGTCGAGGAATCTCTCTTTGATGTAACGCTCGCCTCACCGGGCTTTTTCTCTTCGCTTGTCGCTTTTCGGCCTTCCTCCTGCTACTGCACCGTAATCGTGATCAGCAGCGTCCGCTCCACATTCGCCTGTCCCGCCACGGCCACCGACGCCGTCACCATCACTGTGTACGTCCCCGCCGGCGTGCCCCCGGCGGGATCCGCAGCGCCCGCGCCCGATCCCCCGCCGCAAGCCATCATCGTCAGCGCCAAAACCAAACCCGCCAATTCCGCCGCCACCACACGGATTGGCTGTCTCCTTCTGTTCGACTCAATTCCCGCCACAGCAATTCCCACCACGCAAAGCAACAGCACCAAAGCCATGCCGGATCCGCCCACGCCGAGTTCGTCAAATCCCGGCAGTTCTTTATCGCGCACCGCGCCGGGCAGGACCGCCGAGCTTCGCGCCGTCGTCGTTACCACCACTTGAAAGGGCCCCGGCGTGCCCGGACTTACCTGTACGCTCGCTGGCGTCGCCGTACAAGTGCCCGCCGGCGGAGGATTCGTGCACCCAAGCATCGCTGTGCCCGTGAATCCAGCGGACGAATCAATTTCCAAATTGAATGTTGCGGACTGCCCGGCGGTAATCGGCTCGCTGATACCCTGCCCTGGCGCTGCGTTCAGACAAAATTCCATGGCCGTGCCGCTCAGCGAAATGCTGTGCGGGCTTCCGGGAGCGTTGTCGGTCAGCCGTAACGTCGCGCTCCTCGCGCCGCCTCCCGCGCCGCAGGTCGCACCCGGTGCGGGCTGGAACACCATCTGGAAAGCGCACGTCCCTTGCGACGCGACGCTCACTCCCGTACACGTGTCCCCCTTCAACACGAAATCACTCGCGTTCGCGCCGCTTTTGCTCACCGATGTGACCGTCAGCGCGCCCGCATACGCCCCGCTGCTGCTGTTCGTCACCGTAATGGGCTGCGCGCTGCTTGCGGAACCCGCCAGTTGCGGTGGAAACGCAAAGCTCGTCGGGAAGGAAATTGCCGCTTGCGTCCCGGTTCCAGAAAGCCCGACCGCAGACGGCTGCGCGCCCGGAATATTCAACGTCGCTGAGCGTGCGCCAACCGTCACCGGCTGGAATGCAATCGTGATCTGGCATTTCGCGCCCGGCCCCAGGCTCGTGCAGGTGTTTCCCGCCACCGCAAAATCGGTTTGCGTTGCGGGCGAGAACGACAGCGCCCCGATTCCCGCCGACGTGCTTCCTTCGTTCGATATCGTCACGCTCTGAGTATCTTGCGTGCCGCTGTTCACGCTCTGAGATCCCAAGCTGAGGCTCGTGGGCGACGCTACCAAGTCCGGCGTGGGCGCACCCGTGCCGCTCAACGACACTTGCTGTGGGCTGCCCGCCGCATTGTCGTTGAAGGTCAGGCTTGCGCTGCTCGTTCCCACCGAGTGCGGAGCAAACCGGACCGCCACGGTGCAGCTTGTGCCAATCGCCACGGTTCCACCCCCGGCGGGGCAACTACCGCCCGCGGCGATTGCAAAATCCGCCGCATTCGTTCCCGTCACGGCGATTCCGTTAACACTCAGCGCCGCGCTTCCCTTATTTGTGAGCGTTACGCTTTCGGGCGCGCTCGAAGTGGCGATGATCTGGCTGCCAAATCCCAGCGATACTGGCGCAACATTCGCCACCGGCGCGCTGGCTATTCCCGTGCCCGTCAGCGGCACTACTTGACCTGAGCCAGCCACGTTCCCGGAGTTATCCGTAAAATCCAGTTCGGCATGAAACGCGCCGGTTGCCTTTGGCCCGAACAATACCTGCACCGTGCAGCTCGCTCCCGATGCCAGCATCACTCCGCTGAAGCACGTGCTTGCCGGCTCTGAAAATTGCGCCGCATCCGAGCCTCCGATGCTAAACGCCGAAAGGGTCAAAGGCTGGCCGCCCATATTGGAAAACGCGATTGTCTGGCCGTCGCTGCTGGTGTTCTCCGGCTGGCTGCCAAAATCGTAAGAAGCCGGTGCAATCGAAGCCGATGGCGGCCCGCTCGGCAACCCACGCAGTTCGAGAATCTGCGGGCTGCCCGGCGCATTATCCGTCACTGAAACAAATGCCGACTCGAAAGCGTTGGTTGACGGCGTAAACCCAACTTCGAACGAACATTGCGTCGTCGGGCCCGGCGTGATGCTCTTCGCTATGCAGGCTGTTTGGCCGCTCAGCGCGAAGTCCCCTGAATTCGGTCCCGTCACATTTATTGCGGAGATAATCAGCGGAGCTTCTCCGCCGTTGAGCACCCCTGCAAATTGAAGTCCCACTCCGGCCCCGGTAAACGGCACGCTCGCGACCGAGAAGTAAACGCTGGGCGCGGGCGATGCGCTCTCCGCGACCTCGGCGACAAAAGCGTCGCCCGCCGGAGGCGTCTGCCCGCAACTCACGCAGATCGTTTGAAAACCGTTCACCGGATTTTCAGTCGTCACGGCGGTTGGAAAATTTGCGGCTGTGGTTGCTCCCGTTATGTAAACGTGTCCAGCGCCGTCCGCTGCCACTCCGTTTCCCGCGGCGCTCGCGCTTCCCCCTGTCGGCGATGTGCCGCCGAGCGGCGTCGCATAAATCAGCGACGCGCTTCCCGCTGACGTCGGATCGAGTTTCGCGATGAACGCATCGCCTGCGCCGTTAAACGGCTGCAAATTATCGTGCCACGGAAAATCCCACGAGGTAGTTTTCCCCGCCAGGTACACAGCATTTTGAGCCGCTACCACGATTCCCTGCCCTGCATCCACCAAGGAACCCCCCAGGTATGTCGAGTATTTCAGCGACGTTTGTCCGCTCAATGCGTCTTGCCCGACCACCACCAGAAAAGCGTTGGCCGTTGCCGAGACGTGCAGCGTACCTTGATACGCGCCAGTCGCTCCATGCACCGGAAAATCGGATGACTGCGTGGTCCCCGTTACGTACGCATTCGGTGTGGTCAAAGAATCGAGCGCCACCGCTAAAGCCTGATCGCTTCCCGACCCGCCAATCAGCGTTGCGTAAACCAGATCCTGTGAGCCTTTGCCCAGCGGCGATATCTTCATCAAAAATGCGTCGGAGCTTCCCCCTCCGTACGATGCCTGAATCGCATTCGTGCTTGGAAAGCTGCCTGCCGAACTTGACGCCCACCCCGCGATGTATGCGTTCCCCGATCCATCCACCGCGATTCCGCCGACGCCTGGCGCGCCGGCCGAGCCCGTTCCCAGATATGAGCAATATTTCAGCGTAGCCGCTCCGCCACTCGTCGATGGAGGTTGGAAGATGGCGAAAAAACCATCGCTCGGCTCTCCGTCCCACGTGCTCTGATACCCTCCGGCAGTCACCGGCAAATCCGTGGACGCGCTATCCACCGGCGTCGTCGTAGTGTCTGACGCGATGTAAACGTCGCCCGAAGAATCGAATGCAATTCCTCCCGTACCATTCAGCGACTCCGCGCCGCTGCCGCCAAAAATCGTGGAGAAAAACAAATGAGCGCCGCTGGGATCGAGCTCGCTGACCGTGACATCATTTCCGGAGCCGCTGATCAGCCCGTTCGTCGGCACGCTCAAGTCGGTCACCGGAAAATCCGTGGAAGTAGTTGTCCCCATCACAGCCACGTCTCCGGAGCCATCCACCGCAATCAACCCACCGTTCTGAGTTCCGCTTCCGCCGAGGAATGTAAGATAAATCAGTGAACTCGGCCCGGTGACACTCGGGTTTATCTTCGCAATGAAAAATTCCGCCGGACCGTCGGCAGGCCCAATCCTTCCGGAAGTTTCCGAAAAAGTCGATTCGGAAGTTGTGGTGCCGCCCACATAAATCTTTCCACTCGAATCCACCGCGATACTCGCCGCTGCATCGGCTCCAGCGCCCCCGAGAAACGTCGCATAAGAAACGGAAAGTGAAGGATCAACCACAAGCGCCGTATCACGATCATGTGGGCCCAGATGAAAGCCCACCGAACCGTCGGCCTCGAGTACGTAGTCCGCGTTCACGCGTCGTCCGCTGTGGCCGTCTAAGCGACCGCTAGCATGTCGCATTGGAGAGTCGAAGCACGCAGCGGCGCCGTTGGCGTCAGACCGACTCTGCGAAGGAGACGGGCTGCAGCGTATCGAGAGAGGTCGCTCCTTCCGGCGTTTTCTTCTCCTGTGGGAATCGCGCAACTTTCGCGGCTTGTGTGTGGAGTGCGTGCGCGGGCCGCCCGACCCGATCGCGCGATGCCGCTGTCTCTGTTTCGAATGCCAGTGTGTAGCTACGTCCTCGTACTCGTAGACGGCTGGCCTCTTCATCCGCATTTCTTTTCCGCCGACCGTCAACAGCAAATCGCCTGACGAATCCAAGCGGACGCTTCGAGCGCCGGTTAGCGCCAGCCGCAGCTTCGAAATATCCGCTCCCGGCGCGAGACGTAGGTCGTATTCCACGCCTTCATCGTTGCCATAGACCGCTACTCCGATTCCGGTCGTGGCCTCCGGCGCTTCCACGCGCGCGAAATGCGGCACGTGCGCCCGCCATTTGCGAGAATCGCTGCCGATGAAATAATTGCTTTCACTCGTCAGCTTGTCCCCGCCGCGCCAAGCGGCACCGCGCGAATTCGCGACGTGCGCCGCAGCCGTTTCCGTTTGCTCGCCGCGAGTTTGAAACCGTATGCCTAAAGCGCCTCCCTTCGCCGCGCGCACTGAAATTCCGTCGCGCATCAATAGCACGGTCATCCCCTTTCCGCGGCCGACGAACGCCGCGCGCGGATCCGCCTGCCCCACATTCGGCTCAAACGTCATCGGAAGCGAAATGGGGCCCGCGCCCGCTCGCGATCGAGCGATCGCGCGATCGCGATTTTCAGCGCGCTCTCGATATTCGATTTTTGTGCGATTGAATTCTTGGCGATGCGTTTTTGGAATGCTTCCGGCGAAAAGTTCTTTCGCCGCGTCGCCGAAGCTCGGGCGCGTCGAAAGTTTTGGGGTGGCGCTTCGTGTGGCGTTGCGGAGTTGGCTGTGCGCGCGGAGGAAAATGCCGGCGCTCGCCGCCAGCGCGAGGAGACACACTGCGAATTTCTTCCCACCCATTAGGCCCTCCTCCGGGACGAGATCGGTTCTCGTCACCAGGTTGGGCGGCTCAACAAATCGAGCCGACTGCTATTAGTATTTTTTCGTCCCGGACCGCGACGGGACGGACGCCCGCGACTATCCTGCTACCGGCCGCAAAAGTCAATCCGTGTTATTGCGGTCCACTGTTTTGGACCGGTTGCCGCCGCATTCCAGGCCTGAACGTGGCAGAAAGTGAAGCCTAGTTAGATGTAGTTCCTGCGGCAAAATTCGAGGCGTCACTCTGTGTTTTGAGCACGTTACGCGTGTTTCAAAACTTCGAGTTAGAAGCCTCACCCAAACTGCTTCGAGTCGAAACGAATTCGCGCGGAGGTGGAGTGGGTCGGCCCTTTTGTTTTCTGCGGGTTACAGGTGTTTTCGGGCTTCAATATCGAAGCTTCGCTCACGCCACTGGAATCAGCGCATCTGCGAGTTCCGCCGCGAAGGATTCGAGTTCGGCAGTGCGTTCGGGAGTGGCGGCGACCTTGTCTTTTTTGCGGACGAACCAGTGGCCATCGGATTGGATGGTGCGAGCGCTAAGGCTTCCGGCAACCAGGTAGGAGGGTTCGCCATAAAGTTTGAAGCCGCTGCCGTTCACGGGAGCGATGAGCGCACCGCAATTTCCTTTGCGGACGCCGATGTATTGCTCGTACATCGGAAAGCCGACAATATCGAAACCGCGCGAGCGCAACTGGCCGAGAAATCCGAGCTGTTGAGGCGTCAGTTCCATGACAAGAACAGAATAGCAAGAGCAAGGAATCGATTGCAAAAGACGCGGCCTACCGGCCTGAAGTTCGACTCCATAAGATGTTGCGAATGCGCGAGCGAGTCAGCATAATCGCTCCTCTGGCCCGCTTCCCCGCACGGGGTTGTGTGCGCCGATGACGGAACCCACCACACCATTGATGCAGCAGTATCACGCCGCGAAAAAAGAGCATCCGGCGGCCTTGCTGCTATTTCGCCTCGGAGATTTTTATGAACTGTTTTTTGAAGACGCGGTGCTGGCGTCGCGCGTTCTGCAAATAACGCTCACTTCGCGGAACAAAGAAAAAGGCGATCCAGTGCCGATGTGCGGCGTTCCCTACCATGCAGTCGACAATTATATCGCGCGGCTGATTCGCGCCGGGCACAAAGTGGCCATCTGCGAGCAGATGGAAGAGCCGGGGCCGGGAAAAAAGCTGGTGCGGCGGCAAGTGGTGCGCGTGTTAACGCCGGGAACGGCGACAAACGCATCGCTTGTGGACACGAAAGAAAATAATTTTCTCGCGGCGGTGGCACGCAGCGCGGTGGCCGCGGCCGCTACTACGCCGACCGGACGCGCCGCCAACCGGCATGCTGAACCGAGAATCGGGCTGGCGTACGCGGATTTATCCACTGGAGAATTTCGCGCCACCGAATTTTCCGGAGCGAATGCGGAGGCGCGGCTGCGCGATGAACTGGATATTTTGCGGCCGCGAGAGATTTTGATTCCAAAGCCGGTGACACTTTTTCCTGAAGCTCGCTCAACGGCGGCGAACGGTTCGGGACCGGTGGAAACCCGGCTAGATGATTGGGTTTTCGAGCGGAGCTATGCCGTGCGGCAACTGGAAGAGCATTTTCGCATCGTGGCTCTGGAAGGAATTGGTTTGAGCGAACATCCTCAGGCGACGGCGGCGGCGGGAGCGATCGTTCATTACTTGCGCGAGACTTCCGCTATTGGAGCGCGGCGAGCGAACGAATCTGACGCGCCTGAGAGACCCGCGCCGAGCGGGCTCGAGCATCTGGATCGTATCGGGTATTACGAGCAGCAAGACGCGATGGTCCTCGACCAGGTGACAGTGCGAAACCTGGAATTGGTGGAGGCTGCAGGCGCGAGCGACGATCCAGCCGCGACGCTGGTAAGGGCGATCGACGAAACAGCTACGGGCATGGGCGCGCGGCTGCTTCGTTCCTGGATTTTGCGGCCGCAGATTGATCGCGAAGAAATCGAGGCTCGGCTCGACGCGGTGGCGGAAATGAAGTCGCGCACCATCGCGCGCGAAGAAATTCGAACAGAACTGGCGAAGATTCTCGATATTGAACGGCTGACCAGCCGCATCACGCTCGGGATTGCAACGCCAAGAGATTTGACCGCGCTGAAAGGCTCACTCGATCGGATTCCACGATTGCGTCAGTTGCTTTCTTCCGATGGATCGGCCGCTGCGCAAATTGCCGAGCGGTTAAAAACGCTCCGAGATGAACTCGATGAGATGACGGACGTTCGGGAAATTATCGCGCGAGGGATTGCCGACGATCCGCCGGCGCTGGCCAGCGAGCCGGGCGTTATCCGCCGCGGATTCAACGGTGAACTCGACGAACTTCGCGAGATTCTGACGCATGGGCGACAAATGATCGCGGCGATGGAGGAGCGGGAACGGAAACGCACCGGGATTGGTTCACTGAAGATTCGCTACAACCAGGTTTTCGGTTATTACATTGAGGTGTCGAAGCCAAACCTGGCGCTGGTCCCTGGCGACTACCAACGCAAGCAGACGCTGGTGAATGCGGAGCGATTCACGTCCGATGAGTTGAGCGAGTACGAACGGAAAGTGGTGACGGCGGAAGAGCGCTCCCTTGAAATCGAGCGACGGCTGTATGGCGAAATCCGGGAATCAATTGCGCGCGAGGCAGGGCGGCTGAGGCGGACGGCGGCCGCCATCGCGCAACTGGATGTGCTCGGAAATTTCGCGCATATCGCGGCGGCGCGAAATTATGCGCGGCCTACTTTCACGGAAAGGGCCGCCGGGCCGGGAGCGTCGCGGCAAGGCGCGAAGGCTCGCGGGGAGTTGATGATCGCGGGCGGACGGCATCCCGTGATCGAAAAACTGCTCGAACAGCGGGGCGAGCGGTTTGTCCCAAATGATTTGTATTTTGGCGAGGAGTCGCCATTTCTGCTGCTCATCACCGGACCAAATATGGGCGGCAAGTCCACTTATTTACGGCAGGCGGCGCTGATTTCGATTTTGGCGCAGATGGGGTCTTTCGTTCCCGCGGCGCAGGCGAAACTGCCTTTGCTGGACAGGATATTCACGCGGATAGGCGCGTCGGACAATTTGGCGCGAGGGCGGTCAACATTTTTGGTGGAAATGAGCGAGGTGGCCGCGATTTTGAATACTGCAACCTCGTCGAGCTTGGTGCTGTTGGATGAAGTGGGGCGCGGGACGGCGACGTTTGACGGGCTCTCGATCGCGTGGGCGGTGGTGGAAGCGTTGCATGGCGGGGCGCAGCCGCGAACTTTGTTTGCCACGCATTATCACGAGCTGACGGAGCTCGAGCAGTTGCTGCCGGGCGTGAAAAACGTACATGTGTCGGTGGAGGAAGCGGGGAACGACATTATTTTTCTGAGGCGCGTGGAGCCGGGGAGCGCGGATAAGAGTTACGGCATCGAAGTGGCGCGGCTGGCGGGGTTGCCGAACAACGTGATTTCGCGCGCGCGAGAAATTCTGCGGCGGCACGAACGCAGCGAGGAGAGGCTTACGAAGGAGCTGTCTCCGGGGGCTGCGCCCCCGGAGCCGCAACAGACGAGTTTTGCGGCCCTCGATCAATCGGTTCTCGACGCGTTGCGGGGCGCGGATTTGGATAAGCTGACGCCGCTGGAGGCGTTGAATTTGTTGGCGGCGATGCAGAGGCAATTGGAGTGAGAGTGGGCGGCGACTGCGGTGTGGGTGCATGGTTTGGTGTAACGCGACGAGGCTAAAAGCAGATCCCTCGCACCATCCCCAAAATACGGGGATGGGTTCGGGATGACAACACTGAATAGTTCACACCTAGTCAAGTAAGTTTGCCGGGCACAGCATGCTGTGCCCCTACGAAAAAAAGCAAATGCGTGCCGACCTCCGTGGAGGCACAAGATGAGTGGGGAGCGGTGACGAAGCGATGCTGGTGATGGGGATGATGTCGGGGACGTCGGCGGACGGGATTGATGTGGCGCTGGCGCGAATTTCGGGCGTGCCGCCGGAGTTGAAGGCGCGGTTTGAAGGGCATTTTCATACCTCGTTCACACCTTACTTACGGGAAACGATCCTTCGGCTAGCAAATGGAAACGCAACGACGACGGCAGAGATCAGCGAGCTGAATTTTCTGCTCGGCGAGCAATTGGCTAAGGCGGCGATTCGGGCGGCTCGACACTGGCACGTGGCGCTAGAGAAAATTTCCCTGATCGGTTCGCACGGACAAACGATATTTCATCTGGGCGCGAAGGGACGGTTTCAGGGCAGAGTGCGGGTCGCGTCCACATTGCAGATTGGAGATGCCAGCATCATTGCCGAGCGCACGGGAATCACGACGGTGGGAGATTTCCGTCCCGCGGACATAGCTTCGGGCGGACAGGGCGCGCCCCTGATGCCATTTGCGGATTATTTGCTTTACCGCGACGCGCTGCGCGGGCGCGTGGCGCTGAACATTGGCGGCATCGCAAATGTGACGGTGATTCCCGCGAGCGCACGTCCTAAGGACGTGTTCGCGTTCGATACGGGGCCGGGGAATATGATCGTGGATGCACTCGTCGAACGGACCACTCGCGGGCGCGCGTCGTACGACCACAACGCAAAGATCGCGCTTGGCGGCCGGACGACTCAGGAATTGCTTTCAAGGCTGATGCGCGAACCATACCTGCTGAAGAAGCCTCCCAAATCGACGGGCCGGGAACAATTCGGAAGTGGCTACGCCGACTTTTTGATGGCGTGGGGAAAACGGCACCATGCGGGCGCCGCGGACCTGATTCGCACGGCGACGGTTTTTACCGCGCTTTCAATTGCCGACGCCTTTCGCCGGTTTATTTTGCCGCGCGCGAAAGTGCATGAGTTGATTGTGGCCGGGGGCGGAGCGAGGAATCCGCTGATGATGGCGCAACTGGCGGCGTCGCTTCCGGGAATCGAAGTGGTGCCCGCTAGCCGCTTTGGTGTGCCGGTGGAGGCCAAGGAGGCTTTCGGATTTGCGTTGATGGCCTATGAGACGTATCACGGGCGGCCGAGCAATGTGCCGTCGGCTACGGGGGCGC
Source organism: uncultured Acidobacteriota bacterium (assembly GCA_963823145.1). Lineage (GTDB taxonomy): Bacteria > Acidobacteriota > Terriglobia > Acidiferrales > UBA7541 > Palsa-295. Next base: position 2,150,655 of record CAWGJZ010000002.1, on the reverse strand, counting down.
GTCATTTGACGATTCTGGGGAAGGTTGCGAGAGCGGGAACGGGAAAGGCTTCTGCTAGACGCTGAGGACTTTGTGGATTTCGGCGTCGGGGAGGGCGCCTTCGCGGGCGATGGTCCAATCGTCGCCATCGATGCGAACGATGGTGGAGGCGAGCGTGCCACCGGTGTCACCCGCGTCCAGAATCAGCGGGAGGCGTTCACCAAGCTGCTGGACGATTTGCGCGGCATTGGTGCACGAGGGATGGCCTGAAAGATTCGCGCTGGTGCCGGTGATGGGTCCGCCGACGGCCTCGATTAGTTCCGATGCGATGTGAGAGTTGGGCCAGCGGAGCGCGACCCAGCCTGTATTGCCGGTCACCTTCAGCGGGAGACGGTGAGTGGCTTCGACGACAAGAGTGAGAGCACCGGGCCAAAACTTATTTGCGAGAGTGAGAAAAGTGTCGGACACATCGCGCGCGAGCGTGACCGCCTGCTCGACGGAATTGACGAGGATCGGGAGGGCGCGGGTTTCGGGGCGCGACTTGAGTTGAAAAACGCGCTCGATGGCATAGAGATTGAATGGATCGGCCGAAAGTCCGTAGAAAGTGTCCGTGGGAATGGAGATTACGCGGCTGCGCTTGATGAAGCTGGCGGCGTAGTCGATGACATGCCGCTCCGGTGCTTCGCGTGAAACTTTGAGAATTTCCAGGGCCAATGTTCACTCGCGCGGGCTGCGCCTGATCAATTTCGGATGCAAATTATAACAGCCAGCCGCCGAGATGCAAGATACACCGCTGCAATGTGTTAGCCGGCGCCGCGGACGCCGTGCCACCGCGCAATGAGAGCGGCGTGGCGGCGGCTGCGCAGGTTTACCTGCGAAGGACCATTTGCTAGGCTTGCGGAATGAAGCGCGATTCAGCGACTTTTGCGCAGCGGGCGGATAGCGGACTGCGCGGGGTTGGCACGGAACGCGACGATACCATCATCAGCCGCGACAACAAGTGGCTGAAATTATTTCGCGCTGCGCTGCGCGGAACGGGACCGCGGACGGGCGAGGCAATTGGCGTCGAGGGACCGAAGTTCATCGAAGACGCGCTGCGATCGGGGCTAGAGGCGGACGCGCTGCTGGTGAGCGAGTCAGGCGAACGGCGTGCGGCGGCTGTGCTGCGAGCGGCTGGCGAAAGCGAGGCGGGGATTGCGCGAAGTCGTGTCCTGCGGACCACGGACAAACTTTTTGAAAGCGTGACAGGAACGGACGCGCCGCAAGGGATAGCGGCGCTTTTTCGTCAGCCGGAGTGGTCGCTGGAAGATGTGCTGCGCGGCGCCGGGACGATACGCGAGAGCGCGGCGCTCGTGATCGTACTGGCGGAGGTGCAAGACCCCGGAAATGTGGGAACGGCGCTGAGGTCGGCCGAGGCGTTCGGGGCGACGGGTGCAATTGCCACGCGAGGGACGGCGGATCCCTGGTCGCCTAAGGCGCTGCGCGCGTCGGCGGGATCGGCGCTGCGGTTGCCGGTGATTCGCGGTATGGCGATTCCGATTTTGCTGGCGCAGTTGCGCGTGGCGGGCGTGAAAGTTTATGCAGCGAGATCCACGCCCGGTACGGCTGATCCGGGCGGCGCAGCGGGCGGGATTTCCATGCAGGCGGATTTGCGCGAGCCGGCGGCGATTTTTGTTGGCAGCGAGGGCAGCGGCGTGCCGGAACAGCTTTTGCACGCCGCGGATGCGATCATTTCCATTCCGACGAGCGCGGCGGTGGAGTCGTTGAACGCGGGAGTGGCGGCGTCGATTGTGTTGTACGAGGCGGCAAGGCAGCGAACGGAAGCGGCGCGGACGGCATCTGAGCTTTGACGGCTGCGGGAGAAAACGTGGGACTATTTCGGGCGATTGAGCCGGAGCAGGAGCCGCAGGCCGGGCGTCCGCTGGCGGATCGAATGCGTCCGCAAACGCTGGACGAATTCATCGGCCAGGAGGAGCTGCTCGGTCCGGGCAAACCGCTGCGCACGCAGATCGAGCGCGACGACTTGGGTTCGATGCTGCTTTGGGGTCCTCCGGGATGCGGGAAAACGACGCTGGCGCGAATTATCGCCAAGCGCACTCGGAGCGAATTCATACCATTTAGCGCGGTGCTCTCCGGCATCAAGGAAATCAAGGAGGTGATGGCGAAGGCGGAGCGCGCGCGCCACTACGGGCAGCGGACGATTGTTTTCGTCGACGAAGTGCATCGCTTCAACCGCGCGCAGCAGGATGCGTTTTTGCCGCACGTGGAGGCGGGGAATATTTTGCTGATCGGGGCCACCACGGAGAATCCGTCGTTTGAAGTGATTGCGCCACTGCTTTCGCGGATGAAAGTGTACGTGCTGCGCGCGCTGGCGGAGGAGCAGATTGCGGAGCTGCTGCGAAGAGCAATTGGCGATCCATTGCGCGGCTTGGGAAAAGATCGGATTGAGGCGAGCGAGAAAATCGTCGAGCGCATTGCGGTGCTTGCGAATGGCGATGCGCGCGCGGCGTACAACACGCTCGAAGCGCTGGTGGCTGGGACCGAGCCGGGGGCGGACGGGCGACTCGTCCTTTCGGAAAGCAGGCTTGAGGATGTGCTGCAAAAGAAGCTGCTGCCGTACGACAAATCCGGCGAGGAACACTACAACCTTATTTCGGCGCTGCACAAATCCGTGCGAAATTCCGATCCGGACGCGGCTCTCTATTGGCTGGCGCGAATGCTCGAATCGGGCGAAGACCCGCTCTACCTGGCGCGACGGATGGTGCGGATGGCGAGCGAGGATATTGGCCTCGCGGAGCCCGGTGCGCTGGCGATAGCGATCGCGGCGAAAGAAGCGTTTGAGTTCATCGGACCACCCGAGGGAAATCTGGCGCTCGCGCAGGCGGCGGTCTATCTGTCACTTGCTCCCAAATCGAACGCCCTGTACACAGGATATGGCGCTGTCCAAGAAGATTTACAGCAAACCATCGCGGAACCTGTTCCCCTGCATCTAAGGAATGCCGTCACCGGACTGATGAAGCACATTGGATACGGCAAAGGTTATCAATACGCCCACGATGCGGAGGAGAAAGTGACGGACATGACGTGCCTGCCCGAAAGCCTGGCAGGGCGCACGTATTACCGGCCCACCGATGAGGGGTTCGAGGCGCGAATCCGGCAGAGGCTCGAAGACATCAGACGCATTCAAAAGAAAGCACAAGTTCCGAGGTCCGGAGAGTGACGCAAATCTTTCGCGGCGCGCCGAAGCGGTGGAGCGCTTTCCTGCTTGGACTGCCGGTGATTCTCGGAGTGCTGCTCTATACGGCGGCATTACCCGCGCAAGATAATCCCAAGCTGGTGATCAACGAAGACTGCCAGGTATTCGATATCGCCTCGAACAATTCCATTGTGTATGCCGTGCCGCATCTAAAGCGAATCCGCAGATTGGTTCTCGAACGCGACGATATATCGGTCGCCGTCCCTCCCGGGAAACTCAGACGCATCGTGGACGCGGACAGGTTTTTGCCCCCCACGCCGCCATCGGGCTATGTTGTGAACTCGTTGTCCTGGTCACCCGACGGACGGCGAATCGCGGTAAGCATGACGCTGCAACAGGCGCCCGCCGGATTCACGATGGACAAGAAGCTAGCCAAGAAACAAGGCAATATGGATGATAACGAGGAGAACACGCCGATTTTGCCGAGGGGAGGCGGCAAGGCGATCGCGCTGCTCGAAGACGATGGCCGCGAAATCAAGGTTGCCAACTCGAAGACGCGGTTCATCGAGGGTGGCGTGGACGCCGCGTGGCTGGCCGATGGCAAGACCGCGGTTTATCTGACGGGCGGACCGCCGTGGGCGATTTCACGCGTGCAACCTGACGACGGAAAGACCAGCGTTCTATTCGAGGGCCACAAGTTCGACGCAGTGGTCTGGGATGCGAAGCGAAACCAGGCGTTTGCGATCGGCGATCTGAGCCTTCGAGGACAGCAGACGCTCGTAAAGCTGGACCTGCTGCACGAATTCGTGACCGAGATCGCGCGCGTGAAGAATTATGAGGGATCGCTGACCGTGTCACCCTCGGGAGATCGGGTTGGATTCTTCGAAGATGGCGACACTGTGGAGGTGATCAGCGTTTCGCACCCTGACCAACCTCTGCGGATGCGGGTGGGCTACGGGCGATTCGGATGGGGCCGCGAAGAGCAACACATTCTCCTCAAACGAGGTCCCGAGGAGCGCTCGAATATTTTGCTTTGGATTGGACTGCACGACGGGACGTTCAAATCCGTTCTGCACGGCCTGGTATTTCACGACTTTGAAATTGCGCCCGACGGAGAAACACTCGCCGTCACCGACCCTGGAAGGCGGGTATTGAAGGTTTACCCGCTGGAATGAGCGGGCGGCATCCGCGAACGCCGGCGATTACTGTAACCGGAAGCGCCTGATGTGCTCTTTCAAGATGCACGCGTTCATCACAACCAAGAGACCGGCACGGCGCGCCCGCTCGGCTGCCTCCGCGTGGATTACGCCCTCCTGCATCCAAACGCCAGAGGCTCCGATGCGAATCGCCGATTCGACGATTTCCGGGACAAATTCCGAGCGCCGGAAAATATCGACGATGTCAACATGATCCGGAATGTCTTCGAGGCGCGCGTAGCACTTCTCGCCGAGAATTTCCGTTTCGGCGGGGTTTACCGGAATGACGCGATAACCTACTGACTGCAAATATTCGGCGACGCCGTAGCTGGGACGATGGCTGCGGCTTGAAAGTCCAACGACTGCGATCACGCGACTGTTTTTGAGAAGGTCGCTGGCCGAATCCCCGGTAGCCGTCAATCGATTCGGACCAGCGCTTGAATTCTGGTCTTCGAAGCTTTTAGCCATCCCACTCCTTTAGATAATTTCTCAAATTGTTACCGCCCAAACCTGTCAATGGCAGGATTCTCCGATGGATTTCCGGAGACCGCCTGCGCAAGAAACTCCCGGCCTGCGATGGCAGCTCGCCCTCAGATGACTTTCTAGAATTCCCCGAAAGCTGTTGATTGAATCATACCGAATTTTGCGAGTAATGGGCGGATGAAGTTGGCCGATTAGGACCATATGTCATCCAGCCCAGGATGCAAGAAGACGGTGCGGCGGGTAAGCGCGCGGCTCAACGGCGAAGTCTTCTGCCGATACACACTTCCTTCGCGTATCCACTGAGCATGGCGCCGGAACCTTCAAATCGTCGAAAGTACCCTCGCATCCGCGCGAAAGGAATGCGCGTCCGCTGGAAATCCGATGGCAAAACCATGGCTTCGCGCTTGGAGAATGTGGGACTCGGAGGCCTCTATTTGCATACCGCGAACCCGGCGCACGAAGACACCATGATTGATGTGGTTTTCGACCTGCCGACGGGCCAGGTTTACGCGCGCGCGAAGGTGCGGTACTCAATGCCGACGAAAGGCATGGGCCTGCAGTTTTTCCAAATGACGCCGGAGGACCGGGCGAAGCTGCACCGATACCTGGCCGCGCCGGAGGTTTCCGTAAAAGTTTCCGCCGCAGCTCCTGCTGCAAAGTTACAGGCCGCAAAGCTATCGCCCCTCAATTCCAAGCTTGTGATTTCGCCTCAGAGGGAGGAGCAGGCTCAGCTTCGATTCGAGCGCGAGGTGAGGCATCTGACCGAACTTACCGGCAGGAGCAGCTACTATCAGCTTCTGGGAGTTACATCCGAATTCACCGCCAACGAGATTAAGAAGAGCTTTTATTCACTCGCCCGCAGATTCCATCCGGATAACCATGCTCGCCGCGGCGAGTTAACTACGCGACTCCAAGAATTGATGAGCATCATTACCGAAGCTTACAAGACGCTTGCGAACGACGAGACGCGAGCCGCCTACGATAAAGCTCTCGCACAAATGGGCGGCCTAAGCATCCACCGAGCAAGGCGCGCGACCGAGGAGTCGGTAGAAGGATGGCTCGAGCGCGCGAACCAGTGCCTGCGCGCGAAAAACTTCGCGGGCTCGGTTGTCTGGCTCCGAAAATGCGTTGAAGCTGCGCCGGAACATCCGTTGTACCACGCGATGCTGGCGCGCAGCCTTGCAACCTTGCCGCAATACCACAACGGGGCGATTGAACATTTTCAGAAAGCGATCGACCTTGATCCTTGGAAAGAGCCTGTCTACCTTCAATTCGCTGAACTCCTGGAGAAGATGGGGCTTCCATCACGGGCACGCGGCGTTTATTCCAGGCTTCTCGACATTTCCCCGGAGCATGCGAAGGCTTGCGAGCGACTCGCAATCCTCGATCCTATGAAAAAAGACGCGAAACCCGCTGCGTGGCTCGCCCACCTGCTCAGCAAGAAAAGCTGAAGCGCGCTAGGAGCGGCTTGCAGTGCCCGCTGAAACGGACAAAGCGATCGGTTACCGCGAGCGCTGCTGCTTGCGATGCCGCCGCTTTGGAACGCGGGTTTTTCGTTGAGCAGGATCGCCATGCAGTGCCCGCTTGAGCGCCGCAACTTCGCCGGGCGAGAGGGCGCGGTGGCCTCCGGGCGGCAGCGATCCCAGATCGAGATTCGCCAGACTGAGCCGCTTCAACTTTTCGACGGCGTGGCCGGTCTGAAAAAGCTTGTTGCGCAAGGCATCTCGCCGCGCGTCAGAGAGCGTGACAATGTACCAAGGGGCGTCTTTGCCGCGCACACGCGAGATGAGGGCCCCGGTGGTGCGCGAGAGAGTTTCAATTTCCTCGAACGTTAGCAGCGTTTTTAGCTTGAGCTGATATACCTGGGGTAGATTGCGCGCCTTCAGGATGCGATTTGCCAAATCGCCGTCATTGGTGAGAAAAACCAAGCCGGATGAATGATATTCGAGTCGTCCTACTGGGAACACTCGTTCGGGAATTCCGTGCAACAGATCGCGCAACGAGGGGCGGCCTTCGGGATCGCTTAGCGTCGAGACGACTTCGGGCGGCTTGTGTAGCAGCAGATAGACTCGCTCGGCGTCATGGCGCAGGAGTTTCCCCGCAACTTTGATGTGATCGCGAGATTCGTCCGCCTTGGTGCCCAACTCCGTGACGATCCGTCCGTTCACGGTGACCAGGCCCGAGGCCATCATCTCTTCGGCGCGCCGACGCGAGGCGATACCCGCGCGTGCGATTATTTTTTGGAGACGCTCTTCCATTTGGTTGCGCGGCGCAGTCGCCGCGAGGCTCAGCTTAGCGGAAACAATACAGATGGCGAAGCATTAAAGGTACGACGCTACGGTTGCCGAAGATTAGGAACCGTCCGAGTTACTGGCGGACGCGGCGCGACTTTGACTGGCGGAGTCGTCCGCTTCGTCATCCGCGAGTTCGGCGAGGTCGTTGGTTTCGCCGGATTCGCGAATTTTGGCCGCCTCGGCTGAGTCGGAGGGCAACGTGCCACCGGGCTCCGCCAGTTGCTCGGCGTGCGGGGCAGCTGCGGCTTCTTGGCTGGATAGATCCGCCAAATCGCTCGGGTCAGTAGGCGCTATGCCGGCGTCGGAGCCGAGCGCGGCCTGCGCTAGCTGCTCGAATTCCTTCAGGCTGGGCAGTTCGTCAAGATCGGAGAGGCCGAAGCGCATCATGAACTGCTTCGACGTGCGATAGAGAATCGGGCGGCCGATTACTTCCTTGCGGCCCGCCGTGGTGATGAGGCGCTTTTCGAGGAGCGTCTTGATGACGCCGCCGACGTTGACGCCGCGAATTTCGTTGATTTCGGGGACGGTGACCGGCTGCTTGTAGGCGATCACGGCGAGTGTCTCGAGGGCGGGCATCGTCAAGCGCAAAGGCGGCTGAAGGCTCTTGATGAATTTGCGAACCACGTCGTGATGTTGCGGCTTGGTGTAGAACTTCCAGCCGCCGGCAACCTTGCGGACTTCGATACCGCGCTGGTCGGTTTGATAGGACGCGACAAGAAGATCGAGCCCTGCGCGCGCGATAGTTTTCTCGACGCCGAGAGCGCTGGCGATCTGGTCTAGCGTAGCGGGCTCGTCCGCTGCGTAGACGATGGCTTCGAGCGCGGCTTGAATTTCTTCTGGCGTCATGGTCACAGATACTGCTCCTCGATTTTCGACATAGCGTCGGGGCCGGCGAAAACGGCTTCGAACATTTTGTGCTTTCGCAGGGCGACATCCGAGAACAGCTCCGATTGAACCAGAATTACGGCCTGCATGCGCACCATTTCGAGGACTGCCAGAAGCGCGACGATCATGGCATTGCGCGTCTCGCAAGTCTCGAAAAATCCGATCAACGAAATGGGCTCATCGCTGGCCATCAGCCGCTGGCGGAGGCGGTCCATCATCTGCGCGATGGTTACCGACTCGTGCCGCAGCTCGAACTTGCTAACTTCCTTGCGGCGTTCGAGAACCTGCTGGAAAGTTTTGATCAGATCGACGAGCGAGACGACCAGCTCACCTTCAACCGCGTCGCCCGTATAGAGCGCGCGATCCGGACGCGACCACACGTGTGCTTCGATCTGCTGCTTTTGATAAAGAAGTTGCGCTGCATTCTTGAACTTTTCGTGCTCCAACAGGCGATGGACCAATTCGTCGCGCGGGTCTTCCGGCGCGTTCGGGTCAGCCAGCGGATCGGCAGGCAACAGCATCTTCGATTTGATGTGAATCAGCGTGGCGGCCATGTAAATAAAATCCGCGGACACGTCAATATCGAGCTTTTCGAGCTGGTGAAGGTAATCGAGATACTGTTCGGTGACCTTGGCGATCGGAATGTTGTGGATGTCCATCTCCTGCTTGCGGATTAAATCGAGCAGAAGATCGAGCGGGCCTTCGTAGCTCGGCAAATTGATGCGATAGGGTGTCGCCATTTTCAGCCTATGCTTGCTTCCACGCGGCAATCCGCAGCCGACGGTAATCCAATTCCCAATTTCCGTTCTTGAACAGCTCCGGTCGTGCCTGCCTTTCGATTTCGCGCAGGAAATCCTGTTGGCGCTCGGCCGGAAAGCGATCCAAAGCAAACTTCAAGAACATGCGTATCCAGGCCTCGAGACCCCTCTCGCCATCTTCCAAACGCGTAGGGCGATCGAAGAGCTTCGCCTCCCGGACTTCCAGCCCTTCCTTTTCCAAGAGCGCTGCGTACTCCGCCACGCTTGGGTAATACCAAGTGTTGTCGGCGAGTCCGCCTTGGATCCCAAATTTGACATATGCCCTATTGATCGCGCCGAGCAGGCGCCTGACATTTCCTTTGCCGCCAAATTCTGCGACGAAGCGCCCTCCGGGCACCAGCGCCCTGGCTACAGCACGGACTACCAATTCCGGTTCAACAATCCAATGCAGCACGGCGTTCGAAAATATTGCGTCGAATTGCCGTTCGAAATGCAGGTGCCGCGCGTCGGCGACTTCAAAGTGCAGATCGCGGAACAGTGCGCGCGCTTCGGAAATCATCTCAGGTGACAAGTCGATGCCAATCACGTCTGCGCCCGTTGCTGCGATTTCCGCCGTCAGCCGTCCCGTGCCGCACCCGAGATCGAGAATGCGCTCGCCAGCTCTCGGCGCCAGAAGCTCGACGACGCCCTTTCCTTTTTCCCACACGAACGCGTGCTTATCGTCATAAAGCTTCGCGTCCCAGGTGATGGCTGTCATTTCTCTTTGCTGCACTTCATCCTACTTGAATATCGCGGTGCGGACGCGCTTCATTGTGCGTCGCGCGGCGGCACGGGCCTTTTTGTTCCCCGCACCGAGGATATCCCAAACTTTCTGCGGATTGGCCTCGAATTCTTTGCGGCGTGCTTGAATCGGCTCGATCCACTTGACCAGATTATCCGCCATGGCCGCTTTGCACTCGATGCAGCCGATGCCAGCCGTGCGGCAGCCGTGATCGGACCAGGCAATCGTCTCCGGCGGCGAAAACAGCTTGTGCCACGCGAATACGGGGCACATTTCGGGGCGGCCGGGATCGGTGCGGCGCTGGCGTTGCGGATCGGTGATCATGTTGCGGACTTTTTTGCGAATTTCATCAGGCGAATCGGAGAGCCAGATCGCGTTGCCGTAGCTTTTCGCCATCCGGCGCCCGTCGAGGCCGGGCAACCTCGGCGTTTGCGTGAGCAAATGCCTCGGCTCATGAAGCACGGCGTGCAGGCGGAAGAATTTCTTATTCGGCCCGATTTCGTCCTCGAAATTTGAAAAGCCGATCTGTGCAGAGTGCCACTTGAAAACCCATGGGTTTCTGGCGAGTGTTTCCTCAGCCGGGCCCCCGGCGTCTTGCAAAGATGGTGGGTAGCGTATCTTCGTCTTCAATTCGCGAAGCCGCTGCAGGTTCTCTGGATCGAACAACACCTTTTTCACTTCAAAGCCGAAATGCGAATTGAACTTCCGGACAATTTCGCGCGTCAGCTCCACGTGCGGGACCTGGTCCTCGCCTACCGGCACAAAATCCGCGTCGTAGATAACAATGTCCGCGGCTTGCAGCAGCGGATAGCCAAGAAATCCATATGTTCCCAGATCGCGGTCCTTCAGATTCTCGATTTGCTCTTTGTATGTCGGCACGCGTTCGAGCCACGAGAGCGGCGTGATCATCGAAAGCAGCACGTACAGCTCTGCATGTTCCAGTATGCTCGATTGGATAAACAATGTTGATTTGGCGGGGTCGAGGCCGACCGACAGCCAGTCCATCGCCACCTGCAGCGTGTTTTCGGAGATGGAAGAGGTGTCCTCGTAATGCGTGGTCAGCGCGTGCCAATCCGCCACAAAAAAGAAGCACTCATATTCTTCCTGGAGCTTCAGCCAATTCTGGAGCGCGCCGAAAAAATGGCCGAGATGGAGACGGCCGGTGGGCCTCATGCCGCTTAGAACTCGTTTGCGCTTCGCCACTCTGTGTGGAAAACCTCAGCTAGGAAATTGAAATGTGAAAAGGAAATGCTCCACGCGATGCTAGCACATAAGGCCTGGAGGTAAAATGCGAAGCGCTAAAGCTTCAGCAGCTCCCGCAGCCGCTTGGTTTGGTTGCGCGAGACAGGAATTTCGCTCGCGCGCTTGTCGTTCATCTTGAGCATGAAGCTCGATTTGAACCACGGCATCACTTCCTTAATGTGATTGATATTCACCAGATACGACCGGTGCGGCCGCCAGAACACGCCGGGATCGAGCGACTCCATCAACTCCTCCACCGTGCGATAGTTCGAGACGCCCTCCGCGTCGCGCGAAAATATGGTGATCTCGCCGTCCTGAATCGAGGCGTAGATCATTTCGTCCGCATCAATCAAAATCATGCGCGACTGCGACTTCACCAAGAGCTTCACGGGCGCCAAGGGCTGCAGTTTCGGCATGCCCTTGCCCAGCTGTCCGACGAGCGCCTCGAGCCGATCGACGTGCGACTCGTGCGCGTCCACCATTTTCTTGGCGCGCTGCAGGGCCCGCGCGACGCGCGCCCTGTCGAACGGCTTCAGCACGTAATCCACGGCGTTCACTTCGAAAGCCTGCACCGCGTAGTGATCGTAGGCCGTGGCGAAAACGATTTGAGGCATCCGCAGCTTGCGCTCAATCAATTTTTTGATCACGGCGAAACCGTCGAGGCCCGGCATTTGCACATCGAGGAACACCAGATCAGGCTCGTGTTCCTTGATCAGCGCGACTGCCTCGAGCCCGTTCTTACCCTGCGCGACGACATTTACCTCGGAAAAACCCTTCAGCAGGTAGGCCAGCTCGTCGCGCGCGGGACGTTCGTCGTCCACAATGACGGTGTTGATCTGCATGGTTGCGCCTAAATGGAAGTATATAGGAAATCGAGGACCCGGACCGAGCCTGGGGTAGAATTGCAACGCAAAGCGGCCGAGGAGCGGGTGTGAAATCTAGCAAGAGTAAAAAGGCGCGGAAACCAAAAGTTCTGAGCAGCAAAACTCTGTTTGGCGGCCGCGTTTTCACACTAAAACGCGATCGCGTGCTCGAGCCCAGCGGCGTGACCGCGATTCGAGAGTTTGTCGAGCATCCTGGATCGGTGGTGGTGCTGCCGGTGCTCCCAGGCGGACGCATCGTGTTAATTCGCCAGTACCGGCATGCCGCCGGACAATATTTGTGGGAGCTTGTCGCCGGGCACAAAGAGCCGCACGAGGACTTTCTTCGCGGCGCACATCGCGAATTACAGGAAGAAACAGGTTACACGGCGCGCAAAGTTCGCAAGCTGCTCGAAGTGTTCCCTTCCCCGGGTTTGCTCGGCGAGAAAATGGTGATATTCCTGGCGGAGGGGCTGACAAAGGGCAAGGCGCGTCCGGAAGACGACGAGAAAATTACGCAGCGGATTTTGACGTTGGCTGACGCTCGAAAATGGATTCGCAGCGGCAGGATTCGAGACTCGAAGACGGTAGCGGGTATTCTCTACTACTCTACGTTTCTTGCGCGCGGAAAATAGTTAAGCCGCCAAATCGGAGAAGCAGCAGTGGAAAACAAAGAGGTCGCGAAAATACTGCGCGAGACAGCGCAACTGCTTGAAATCGACGGCGCGATTATCGGCCGCTATCGCAGCTACGAAAAAGTGGCCGAGCTGCTTTACAGCATTCACGAGCGCGTCGAAGACGTGGCCAAAGACCCCAAGAAGCTGAAAGAGCTTCCCGGCGTGGGCGAGGGCATGGCCGAACACATCCGCGAGATCCTTGCGACCGGCGATTACAGCCTGCGGCAGAAACTGCTGAAGAAATATCCGCCCACGCTGCTGGACTTGCTCCATTTGCAATCGCTCGGCCCCAAAAAGGTGGCGTTCCTCTGGAGCAATTTCAAAGTGGCTACCGTTGATGGAGTGGCGGCACTCGCGCGTGAGGGCAAACTGCGCGACCTTCCGGGTTTCGGCGAAAAGAGCGAACAGAACATTCTGAAAGCAGCCGAACAGCACAAGAACCTTTCGGGATCGGGGCGCGTACGCCTGAACGTTGCCGACGATGAAGCGCAGAAACTGAGCGCCTACATCACGAAAGCGAGCGATATGGCCGAGTCGGTGACGGCGGCGGGATCGTTGCGCCGCGGCCGTGAGACCGTCGGCGATCTGGACCTGCTCGTCACCATGCGTCCCGGAAAAGACAAACAGAAAGATATCGACGCCGTGGCCGAGCATATCCTGAAATATCCGGGCATCGATCAGACACTCGCGCATGGCGAAAACAAGGTCAGCTTTCTGCTGGGCACCGGCTTGCAAGTGGATGTGCGACTGCTCGAGAAGAAATCATTCGGGGCGGCTCTGATGTATTTCACGGGCTCGAAGGCGCACAGTGTGGCGCTGCGAGGACGCGCGCTCGATATGGGCTGGACGCTCAACGAATATGCGCTCACCACTTTAAAGGGCGGGCGAGTGGTGGCGAGCAAAACCGAAGAGGAAGTTTACGCGAAGCTCAAGCTTGCCTATATAGAACCGGAATTACGTGAGGCGACCGGCGAGATCGAAGCAGCCGAAGCCGGCAAGCTGCCTCAGCTCGTGAAGCTGGCGGATATTCGCGGCGACTTGCAGATGCACACCACCGCCTCCGACGGCCGCAACTCAATTGAGGAAATGGGCGAGGCGGCGCGCGAACTCGGCTACGAATACATCGCGCTGACCGACCATTCGCAGGCGGTCACCGTCGCCAACGGCATGGATGAAAAGCGGACGCTCGAGCAGATCAAGAAAATCCGCGCCGCGCAGGAGCGCGTTCCCGGCATTCGCCTGCTGGCCGGCATCGAAGTGGACATCAAGAAAAATGGCGCGCTCGATCTCGATAACGAAGTGTTGGCGCAGCTTGACGTGGTGGTCGCGTCCGTTCACTCCTACATGAATCTGGAACGCGCCGAAATGACGGACCGCATTCTTGCGGCGATGGAAAATCCCTACACGCAGATTATCGCGCATCCTACGGGCCGGCTTCTGCTCCGCCGCGAGCCATTCGACTACGACATGGAAAAAATCCTCGATACGGCCGCCGCCCGCGGCATTGCGATGGAATGCAATGCGTATCCCGATCGCCTCGACCTGCGCGACGTTCACCTGCGAATGGCCAAGCATCGCGGCGTGAAGATCGTAATCTCCACGGACTCGCATGCGACGCTTCACTTGAAAATGATGAAATACGGAGTAATCACAGCGCGGCGCGGCTGGATTGAAAAAAAGGATATGCTCAACGCCCTGCCGCTCGAGCAATTTCTCGCCGCTCTCAGGCCCAAGCCCGAAGCAGCGAAGCCAAAAGCAGCCAAGCGCAAATCCGCATGAGCGAGCCGTTACCGTGGCCGGTTTTCTGATAGGCTGTTGCCGCGTCGAAGGAGCGCTGATCGCCTAATGCGGCCGAGAAAGCAGCACACGCGTAAAGAGATTCAGAGCTATCGCCAGATGTAAAAAGGTTGCTTAAATTCGGGACAGAGCTCGACCTTATGCAGTACCTGCGCGAGATCGAGATATTCGACGAGGACCCACGGTCCCCGAAGGCCGTGAACGCTTACCCGGCGCTGAAGCGCGGGACACTTTGACCGCCAGATCATGCAACCTTTTACGCTTTGCCGCCGCAAGGCTCGGAGGCAAGGTGGCGAGTTGCTCTCCAATTATCTGGGCAATGATGTCGGCGGCCTTATCGAGCTTTGATTTCTTTTTCGCCATTGGAAGTACAGAATATCGGCAAGCGATTGTGATTACAACCTAGCCCTGACCAAGGTAGTGGGTCAGTTTCCGGTACGCCAACTAATCAGGCACTTACCGTCTCGCTGGATTCAGGGTATGTTGTGCGCGTCATGAAAATGATAACGAGCGCCTCAACGCTTTCCGTGCTTCTCCTCGTTTTGATCGCTCAAGGCCAGTTATCGGGCAAAGGAAAGGCCTCCAAGGTAAACCCAGAACAGTTGATAACGGAGTGCGCGGGAGATGGTTTTGAGGTATGGATTCCGTATTCCGCGACGCGCGAGAAAATCGCAGAAGTTGCAGATGTGAATTTAGAGGCCGGTTTCTCGCCGCGTAATAATGACGGAACGAATTTTTGGTTTGTGCGGGGAAAGAAGGACATTTTCAGGGTTTCGATAACTGACCTGTATTCGGCAAGCGTGTGGATCGCCGTCGATCACGACCCCCGGCTTGCTAGCGCGGAAAATGAGGCCCATATCGCTATTACCTACAGCGATGGCGGTGCGATCGGCGGATTCCATGTTCGCGTTTTTCTAATTGATGGCAAGGGCGTAACAGACGCCTCGAAGTCTATCGATGTTGCTGTTGCGGATTTTAAAGCGCGTCACTACTGCGAGGCACGGGGGAACAACGTCACTGCCCTAAAATGGATTCGCGGCAGTCTGTTGCTTTTAACGGCGGTCTATCCCACAAGTGACTGCGGTTCCGACCTCGGTCACACCGAGGGATACCTGGTGAGTGTTCCAAAAGGAAAGATTCTAGAACACATGACGCTGAATCAATTGAAGCGCCATCCCGGCGTTTGTTTAGAAAACAAAGAGGAGAACTAGAAGCCCCGAGCCCAATCCAAATGCCTGAGCCGGCAGGGCGTCATCGGAGACCGACCCATTACCCTAACGAACGTTTCCTTAAGAGTTGGGTTGCCGCGGGGCCCTCACACCGAATAGGAAACGGTATCGTCGTCCGTTGCTCCCACGCGAGCCGCTTTCGATGCGACGTTCGGGGACTTGGCTCCGCGCCGCATGGCTACAATTCCGGTGCGCACCATTTCGAGCAGCCCGTATGGCGCGAGAAGTTCGAGGAAGCGGTCTACTTTTTCCTCGCCGCCGGTCATCTCCAGTGTGATCGACTCAGCGGCAATATCCAGCACGCGTGCTTTGAAGACCTCGGCCAGCTGCAGCACTTGCCCGCGATTTTCCTGCGTTGCGCCCACCTTGACGAGCGATAGATCGCGCAGCAGCGCGCCCTGTCCGGTCACATCATCGACCAGCAGCACGTTTACGAGCTTATAGATGTTTGCGACGATCCGCCGAGCCTGGTCCTCATCCGCGTCCGACGTGATGGTCATCCGCGAGACGTCCGGATTTTCCGTCCGGCCGACGGTCAGCGAGTCAATATTGAACGCGCGGCGCCGAAACAGGGACACCACGCGAGAGAGAACACCCGGTTTATTTTCAACGTAGACCACGAATGTGTGGAGCATGGGCTATTCGTCCTCTGCCGTTTCGACCAGCGGATTCGGCCTGCGAATCATGTCGTGCAGCGCCGCGCCTGCCGCCACCATCGGGTAGACGGTGTCTTCCTGCTCGACTTTGAAGTCGATCAGCACCGGGCCTTCGTGCGCGTGCGCCGCTCTGACTGCCGGAATCACCTCGGACCGCTTCTGCACCGTAAAATTGCGGATTCCGTAGGCTTGCGCCAGCATCGCGAAATTAGGATTCAGCAGCGGAGTCGCTTCGTAATTGCGTTCGTAGAAAAACTCCTGCCACTGCCGGACCATTCCCAGATAACCGTTGTTGATGATCGCGATATTCACCTTCAGATTTTCCTGCACGATCGTCGCAAGCTCGGCCATGGTCATCTGGAAGCCGCCATCCCCCACGATCGCCCAAACATCCGCGTCGGGACGCGCCACTTTCGCGCCAATGGACGCCGGAAGCGCAAACCCCATCGTTCCCAGGCCTCCCGAAGTAATCAGCGAGCGCGGCTTCTCGTGCTTGTAGTATTGGGCTTCCCACATCTGGTGCTGGCCCACGTCGGTGACCACAATTGCATCTCTGTCGAGCGTTTCGTGCCAGATATCGTTGATCACGTGCGCTGCGTAGAGATGGCCGTTGTCGGGAAGATTCTGAATGTCCCGGACGGCGGTGTCGCCCTTGAGGCCGCGAATCTGTTCCAGCCACTCGTTGTGGCTCAGAGGTTCGAGACGCGGCAGCATTTCCTTCAAAATTTTGCGCAGGTCGCCGACGAGCGCAACATCCACCTTCACGTTCTTGTTGATCTCAGCAGGATCGATCTCGACGTGAATCTTCTTGGCGTTCGGAGCGTAGTTTTTCAAGTTGCCGGTCACGCGATCGTCAAAGCGCATGCCCAGCGCGATCAGCAGATCAGCCTCCTGGATCGCCTTGTTGACCCAGGCCTCGCCGTGCATGCCCATCATTCCCATGTTCAACACGTGAGACGCGGGCAGATGGCCGAGACCAAGCAGCGTCATCGCAACCGGGATGCAGGTTCGCTCCGCAAACGCTTGAACCTCCTGCTCGGCTCCCGCAATCGAAATTCCGTGCCCTGCCAGAATTACCGGCCGCTTGGCCGCGCGAATCAGCTCCAGCGCCTTTTCGTACGCCTTCTCAGCAGGAGAATGATCGGGCCGGTAACCGCGCGTCTTCGGAGCCGCCGCTTCCCAATCGAATTCACACGAGCCCTGTTGAGCGTCCTTGGTAATGTCGATGAGCACGGGCCCCGGGCGTCCGGATTTCGCGATATACATCGCCTCTCGAACGGCCGGAGCAATTTCGCTGGCGTAGGTCACCAAATAATTGTGCTTGGTGATTGGCTGGGTGACGCCGGTGATGTCCGTCTCCTGAAACGCATCGGAGCCGAGTAGCTTGCTGCCAACCTGGCCGGTGATGCAGACGATGGGCGAAGAGTCCATCATCGCCGTGGCGATGCCGGTGACCATGTTGGTAGCGCCAGGGCCCGAGGTGGCTACGGCCACGCCGACTTCGCCGGTGGCCCGGGCATAGCCATCGGCCATGTGCGTGGCGCCTTGCTCGTGGCGCACCAGGATATGGCGAATGGAGCTATGCCGCAGCGCGTCGTAGGCGGGCAGGATGGCTCCGCCCGGATAGCCGAAGACCGTTTTTACGCCCTCGCGTTCCAGGCATTCCCACAGAATCCTTGCCCCGATCATCGTCGTCTTTTTGCTTTCCATCGTCTTCCCCTCAGTGGCCACAAAAATAAAAACCCACCTTGCCAGCGTCTCTGGCAGGTGGGTCTCATGAGCCTTTTGGATTCTTACCGCTCAGCTCAGTGATGCCCTCCAGCCCGGAGCGCGCGTACGAGTCCTACAATTACGAGTTTTACCAAGTTTGGGTCGTTTCTCATGCGTCCGCGTCTGGAGATTCAGCAACCGCTACGTTAACCTCCGAGCCTTCGCCTGTCAAGGAACTCTTGCTGTGGAGACTCTGCTGTCCGCTCGCCAAAGGGCCAGATCGGCGTCGTTTCGCGTCAAAATCAGCCCGCTAAGGCACCCTTAATGCGTCGAGTTAGTCGTTTCTGTGCGCCAAACTCGAACCTTCCAATGCTTCAAACTCGAAGCTTTACATGTGTCCCTTGAGGCTCGAAGTCCGGCAAAGCCGAACTTTAGTATCAGCCCTATGGTACCCCTGTTCTATAGGAAGGCGCTGACCGGCACGTAGAATGGACGTACCGAGCCCATTTGGTAGTGGAGGCAACAAAATGAGCGCAGCGTCCTGGCCCAGCGTGCAGTCCTCAACCCGAGCTTCTGAAAAGACAACGCGAGACGCCCGCCGCCGAAAGCGGCTGAAGGTCACTCTGCCGCTGCACATTCGGCCGTTTGACGCCCGCTTCGCTGAAATCGAAGACGTCGGCCAAGTGATTGATTTCACGTGCGATGGCCTCTATTTCACGACTTCCATGCCCCATTATTCTGTGGGGATGCGCCTGATGATTACATTTCCCTATGGCGACAAGGTCTCGGCCCATCGCAAATTCCTCGGTTCGATTGTGCGCCTCGAAGAACGAGGCGCCAACCATGTTGGCATCGCTGTCAGATTCTTGTTGTAGGCCGTGATTGGCTTTTGGGCAAGGCACCGGGGATTGCGCTTGTCATTGATGCCGCGCGGCATTCAGAATACTTGAAACAATCGGTTTATTCGAACGGAAGGCGGTCGGCAAAATTCCATGTACGATCACGGCAACAAAAAGCATTCACGCGACACCACAGGCGGCAAGGCGGCAACGACCGAGGTCGAACGGCGCATCGCGGATCGTCATTCTTTCACTGCGTCGGCCGAAGTAATCGAACTCGGCTCCGGCGCTCGTTTTTCGACCCGGACAACCGATCTCGGACCCGGTGGATGCTTCGTTGACACCATGGTTCCCTTTCCGATAGGTGCGCAGGTTAAGGTTGTCGTCCGCAAAAACGAAACCCAATTCGACACCCGCGGCACAGTGGTTTATTCCCAACACGGGCTGGGAATGGGGATAGCGTTCGACGCATTGGATGCAATCCAGCGTGCGGCGCTCGATAACTGGCTCATGGAATTGACGGGCGCGCGTAAGGTAGCCTCGCGAGAAGTCGTGCAGACCGCCCGCGACGGGGCCGGCCCGGCGGCGGGCAATTCAGCTGCTTTGGTCCGGCTGGTTCGGCTGATGATCGGGAAGGGGATCCTCACCGAGGCCGAAGGTTCTTCCATTCTATTTGACCCTGTGCTCTAGATTTCCAGGGATGAGAGAGCAAACGAGGGATGCACCGCTTTTGTGCAGTACAGGCCTTGAAGTTCAGAATGCATGTGTTTCCCAGTCCCGGAAAAAATTCCCTGTTCCGTGTCATTTCGGGGTACTACGTCTTGCTTAACCCTTTTGATATCAGTGGCACAATCACTCGATAGGCTGGCATTTCCCGTGCAACCTGGACACCCATCAAAGGGGGACTCATGGGTGAACGCAGGAAGGCCCGGAGGTACGAAGTATACTTGCCATTGCAGGTTTGCCGATCACGCCGCCGCCCGGCAGAATTTTATACGGCTCATCTTCGAGACATCTCGCGGTCCGGTTTGTATTTCCACTCAGAAGAGCCGATCGATCTAGGCGCACCCATTGAACTGACGTTCGCCCTCCCCACTGACAGAGACCGAGGCGCGTCGGTTCTGGTTCGAGCGAGCGCCAAAGCTCTGCGCGTATCGGAGCTTCCCGGGGAAGTAACACCGATCTACGGGGTGGCTGTCACGATCGACCGAATCGATTTTGTCCGACCCGTCGCTGCCCACGCGGCAGCGTGATCATTGCCTCGGTGAGCGGTCAACATCAGACCTGTCGTAGCTCCGTTCTAAATACCGGAATGGTGTCGACGAATCTTGATTTAAGATTCGACAAGCCACCAAAATGCGTCCGCGTTCCGAAAAGCCGGTTGAACTTTCCGCTGGATCCGTAACTACAACTGATCTCGAGCTCGCAGTATTGCGCGGGCTTTGCACGCAGTCGCGAGGCGAGGCCGCACGCGCAAAGCTAGCCGATGAACTCAAAGGGTATCGTTGGGAACATCCTGACCATCGAGTGATCTACGAAGCTGTGATCGAAATAAACAGCGCGGATCCCAAAACACTGCGGCGGGAACTTCCCGCTGCGGTCACTCGGATGGGGTTTCCTGATATTCACTGCGAGCGATTTTTCACTGCGATAACTGCACCTCTCCCGCCAGATCGTATTTTCGAATTAATCCGCGAAATGAAAGGCGGGGTTTCCGGGCAGTAAAGAGCAGGGCAAGCGGATGGGAGAAATTGGGAGATTGGCATTCCCAGGAAAGGCAAAGACGCCGGCGCTACAAGAGCCGCGCGGCGGATGGCGAACAGGTAGCCGAGCATCTGGGCCGGGCACGATATATATCGTGCCCTTGCGATTGCAAAAGCTGGAGCGACAAGAACTACAGTTTGAACGATGTAAGCTTCGAGAAGAGGCGTGCACGCGCAGTGATCTCTGCGCGCTTGACCTTGGCGAGGCGCTCGACGCCGAAACGTTCCACCGTGAAGCTCGCGAGCACGGAGCCATACACCATGGCGGAGCGTAGCGTCTGCTCGTTGATCTTGCCTTTGCCCGCGATATAGCCCATGAATCCTCCGGCGAAGGTGTCGCCTGCGCCGGTGGGATCGAAGACTTCTTCGAGCGGGTATGCGGGAACCGCAAATACGAAATCCTTGTGCACCATGATGGCGCCGTTTTCGCCGCGTTTGATAATCAGGGTCTTCGGACCCATTTTGAAAACCAGCTTGGCGGCTCGGAATAGATTGTGTTCTCCGGCTAACTGTCGGGTCTCATCCTCGTTAATCATGAGAATGCCCACGTGTTTCAGCGTTTCGCGCAGTTCCTCCGGAGTCCCGGAAATCCAATAGTTCATGGTATCGAGGCCCACGATTTTCGGCTTGGGCCGCACCTGCTGGAGGACGGAGCGCTGCAACGTCGGGTCAATATTGCCGAGGAATACATAGGGTGAATCGGTGAAAGACTTCGGCAGCGTGGGGCGGAACGTCGCGAACACGTTGAGATCGGTTACCAGTGTCGTGCGCTCGTTCATGTTCTGACTATATTTGCCGGACCAAAAAAAAGATTTGCCCTTGGCGTGCTCGAGCCCGGCAAGATCGATTTTTCGGCCGCGAAAAATAGCCTCTTCCTTGGCCGTAAAATCCTCACCTACTACACCGACGAGGCGCACCGGCGCAAAATGGCTGGCCGCGAGGGCGAAATAGGTCCCGGTGCCGCCGAGCGTTCGATCGACTTTGCCAAACGGTGTTTCGATTCCATCAAATGCAACCGATCCGACAACCAGCAGTGACATGAGGTCTCCACGTTTTTAGCGGACCGCTCAGCGGTTCCGCGTTTTGACAAAGGACAGGCACCTGCTGCAAAAGCAACTGCGAGTAGATTTCCCTATGAAATGTATTTGCCAGCGATTGGCGCGAGGCGCTTTTTTGCCGCGGCCGGAATCACCTTCCGATCGGTAAGGATCGCGTGCGCCAGCGCGGACCCGCACTTGCAATCGCGGTCGTTCCCCAGAGCACGGACGGCCTCTCGGATGGTTCGCTGCACGTTGTCTGAATTTTTCGCCATGTTCGAAAGTATTTCTTCGAGCGTGACCGAGTCGTGTTCTGGGTGCCAGCAATCATAATCGGTGATCAAGGCGAAGGTAGCGTAGCAAAGTTCGGCCTCCCGGGCGAGCTTGGCTTCGGTTACGCCGGTCATTCCAATCACGTCAAAACGGAGCTGCCGGTAGGTATGCGATTCAGCCAGCGTCGAAAATTGAGGTCCCTCCATGCATACGTACGTGCCGCCGCG
Source organism: uncultured Acidobacteriota bacterium (assembly GCA_963823145.1). Lineage (GTDB taxonomy): Bacteria > Acidobacteriota > Terriglobia > Acidiferrales > UBA7541 > Palsa-295. The sequence continues at coordinate 2,128,773 of CAWGJZ010000002.1, read as the reverse complement.
ATGGACTCTTACTCCGGCGCGATCGCAGGCGTCAGCTAGTTGGGCGGAAAGCCGCGGGCAGGTGGGCTTGTCGAATCCCACATGGGCGACAACTCCGCCACCGAAAAATGTGGCCGTTCGTCCACGCGTGCGGTCGAAAAACTGATTGGGGATCAGAAAATCGAGCGGCGGAAGATCTTCACGGAGCGAACCTACGGCGCTTACGGAAATGACGCGCTCGACGCCGAGCATTTTCAGGGCGCAAATGTTGGCACGATAATTGATCTCGCTGGGAGATAGGCGATGCCCGCGCCCGTGCCGGGAGAGGAAGGCCACGCGGCGACCTTCTAGAGTTCCGATCACGATTGCGTCAGATGGATCGCCGAAGGGCGTCTTTACTCGCATTTCGCGCGTTTCGGTAAGCCCTGCCATGTGATAGAGCCCGCTGCCACCAATGATGCCTATGGTGACCGGGTCTCTTTTGACACTTCTCTTCCCTTTCTTCGTTTTCGGCATCCACACTCCTGAATTTCAGTCGATTTGCGCAGGCTCTGCTTCCCACTTGTGATCGCGCTCGCGAAGGTATGCCGCTGGAACCGTGGCGTCGTGACCGAAAAGCGCGAGCCAGCCTTCGCGAATGACTTGCGGGACCCAGCGCTTCTTATTCTCAAGCGTCGTCATGGGGTAAAGATCGTAACCCATAATCCACGGAAGAGGCAGGTGCGCGGTGGTGGGGATTAAATCTGCGAAAAAGAAAGCCGTCTTACCGCCGCCGGTGAGCTTGACGCACTGCATGTGCGCCGTATGGCCGGGCACCACGATCAGCTCGACACCTGGCACGACGGCATGGTCGCCCTCGAGGAGTGACAGCATCCCGGCGGATTCCAAGGGGACGTAGTTTTCGTCGAAATAGCTGGCGCGGTCGCGCTCGTTGGGATGCTTGGCGTGCTCGAATTCCCCGCGCTGCACAACGTAGCGGGCGTTGGGAAAGACGGGCAGGATTTTCCCTTTTTCCTCGATCGTGTTGCCGCCGCAGTGGTCGAAGTGGAGATGAGTGTTCACAACAACGTCGATATCCTCGGGACGCAAACCGTATTTGCGCAGACTATCCAACAGGCGGGACTGCTCAATGTCGTAGATATCGCGCAGCTTGGGATCCCATTTGTCGCCTGCGCCGGTTTCTACGAGGATGCGCTTGCCTGCCGTATGAATCAGCAAGCAGTTCATGGCGAGGGTGATGCGGTTGCGGGCGTCGGGCGAGATCTTTTTCTCCCACAGAGTGCGCGGAATCACACCGAACATCGCGCCACCGTCGAGCCTCACGTGTCCGGCGCAAACGATGTGAAATTCGATATCGCCTAGCTTCATTTGGTCCCCGCGCACAGAGTGTGTGTCGCGATCGTCAAAAACAAGCAAACAAAATTAGCAGGCGCGGGTGGAAAGTTCAAACTGCGGGGTTTGCGGAGCTGCCTCCCGGTTCACATCCAAGAGAGATTCCTCGGCTGCGTGTCCCGCGCCTCGCGCAAAAAACAAAACGCGGGACACTCCGCTCGGAATGACGGCGATGGGATAGTGCTGCGTGCGAAAACCCTCAGGCCCCTGAGGGCGGGGCGAGCTACATGAAAACAAAACGCCAATCGGGAGATTGGCGGCCCCAGGAAAAGCAGAGACGCCCGGCAGGATGCCGGCGCTACAAGAGCCGCTCGGCGGATGGCTAGTAAGTAGCCAAGCTGCGAAATGGGTAGTAACTGATTGACGCAGGGGCGTTGATTTGGCGGGTACTCCCTGGGGTGGCGCGTCTTATATTGTGTTTCAAACAGCACCACAGAGGGAAAACGTGTCAAACAGCTCACTTGCAGTTCACTCGGGATCCAAAACGCGGCGCAGCACGCGCGTCAAGCGCGCCATTCCACTCGCGGTGGAGGGCGTGGACTCATTCCGCGGTCCTTACCACGAGGAAGTATCCACCATAACCGTCAATGCCCACGGCTGCATGTACGAGTCGAACCACGAGGTGTTGAACAACGCGTTCGTCGTGCTGCAATTGAACGGTAAGGATTCGAAACCGATATCCGCGCGCGGCCACGTGAAATGGACGCAGCGGCCCGTTCAAACCGGCGGCCTCCACCTGACCGCGATCGAGCTCGACGCACCCGGCAACATCTGGGGCATCGATTCGCCGCCCGGCGATTGGCTGCCTTTTTGCGGGCCTCTGAATCCCGAACCCGAGCCCAAACACAAGGCGGTGGCAGTTCTCCGGCCCGAGACAACTTCCTTGGCGAAGGAAGAGCGCGGCAAAGGAGCATCCGTCTCGCCGCAATCTTCCGGCGGGCGGCCCATTGGCCAGTTAATGGGCGGCTTTCAGCAACAGATGGAGGCGATGCTCTCCGACGCGGCGGAAACTGTTGTTCGGGATAAGGCAGACGATCTGCTCAGCGGGATGCGCGCCGCCCTCCGGGAAGAAGCGGAGCGAATCGTCGGCGAAGTTATTTCCGCGCAGACCGGCCCGTGGATCGATCGCTCTCTGAAGCACTTGAGCCAGGCCGGCGAACGAACTGCGCAAGCGCGCCACGCTGAATGGACCAAAAAAATCGAAGCGGACCTACAGGACGCCCTCACCCAGGTGGAAACGCGCAATCGCGAACTCGAGGAAGTTTCCACGACGCTGACGACCATGGCGCAAAGCCGGCTTCAAGGATTTCTGGATAGCTCCCGAAAGGATGCAGTGGATCGCATCATCGCCCGCCTGAAGCAGGAGTCGGGGCCGGTGATCGAGAACGCCCGCCAGGTGGTAGCGGATCTGACCAAGCGCCAGGAGGAGTTCGAAACGCTTTGCCGGCAGTCCGTGGACCACTCCGCGGCCCGGCTCGAAGAGACTTGCGCGCGGCTGGACAAGCGGCTCGAAACGATTGTTCAGAAGGGCCTCGATGGCGCTCGCCAGGAAATTGAGCGCGCCGCCACTACGGCTGCGGAGTCAGCTCTCGAGAGTGTTCGCGCTTCGGCCCAGCAGGAGGAGGCAGAAACGCAAGCTCGCCTAAAGGGCGCGTTGGAGCCTGTAGCCGAAGGCGCTCTTGCAGGATTGAAAGAAAAGGCGGCGGAGATATCGCGTCAATTTGCGGCGGAAATGTCGCGCCACAGCCGCAGCCATCTCGAATTTGTGAGCGGAGCGATCTCTCAACTGGCTCAGGGACTCGGGAAACTTTCCAAGGATTAGGCGGACCCCTTCAGGGCCGTTCCCAGGCGGAGCGATGGAAGGTCAAATCGAATCGGTGGGCGTCCTACTACTGGCAGCCGGCAATATTTCATGCAGCGTTGAATCCTGCGAGGACGTTGTCTCCGCAGAAGTCGATTCGCGGCTCTTCTGCCTCAATCATTTCCTTTCGGATTCTTTCCAGGAACTCCAAGCGCGCCACAAACGCTTGCTGCAGAAGCCAGACGCCACGGGCGCCGCCGCTTTCAAGGAATTCTTGTCCGCGTGGGCGCGCCAAGCCGAGGATCTTGCGGACGATGCGCGCCTCGCGGATCAGCAGATGAAGACGCGCCTTCAAGATGTGCTCGCGTGGATATCGTCAACGGGCAAGTCTCTCAGACGAAGCCCGCGCACGGCCACTGCCGTGCCCGTGTGGCTGCGGCGCGAGGATCCGCGCCGAACCTGGGAAGAAGATACTTGGACCTCCACGCTGAGCCGCCACGGCGCCGGTTTCGTATGCCGGCATCCGGTTGAAAAGGGCGGGATGGTTATACTGACGCGCAAGGATAAGGGTCGCCGCGCCTCGGCCCGCGTGATCTATTCTCGCATCGACTCCGAAGGCCAGCGCCAGATCGGCGTCGAGCTCGTCGACCGCGACGATTTTTGGGATTAGCTGGTCGATCTGGCGCGAGACAGAATCTCGCTTACGGCGGCGTAGGGGTCTTTCTTTCGCGCTGCCACTTGCGACGCCAGTGCCTCGAACTTCGCGTCCGTCATCCCGTTTGCCGCGACTTGCTCGAGCAATCGTGACCGCACCAGCCGCATCAACCATTCCTTCCAGTAGGCGACTTCGCGGCTGCCGCGGCTCGCCGCGCTTGAAAAATGCTCGCGAAAAATAGCGATTTGCCTTGCGAGTTCATCCACGCCCGTATCTTCAATTGCGACTGTGCGGACCACCGGCGGCCGCCAGCCCTCGCGATCCGGCATCAGTTGCAAAATCGCGCGAAGCCGCTCTTCGAATTGGCCCGCGCCTTCGCGATCGCTCTTATTGAGAACAAAAATATCGCCAATTTCCATTAGGCCGGCCTTGAGGGTCTGTACGTCGTCGCCCATGCCGGGGACTAGCACCACCACAGTGCAATCCGCGAGACGGACGATTTCAATTTCGCCTTGCCCCACGCCCACGGTCTCGACGAGGATCATGTCTTTTCCTGCAGCGTCCAAAAGCAACATCACGTCGCCCGTGGATTGCGCAAGGCCACCCAGTTGACCGCGCGTGGCCATCGAACGTATGAAAACTCCTTGGTCAGATGAGTGGCTCTGCATGCGGACGCGGTCTCCCAGAATCGCGCCTCCCGTGAATGGGCTGGAGGGATCGACGGCGATGATGCCCACTCCTTTTCCTTCGGCGCGATAGTGCGCCGCCAAGCGGTCGACTAGGGTACTCTTCCCCGTTCCGGGTGCGCCGGTGATTCCTACGCGGCAGGCTCGTCCAGTGTAGGGGAACAGAGCCCGCAGCAGAGCTTCGGCTTCGCTGGTCCGATTCTCGATCGCGGACACGGCGCGCGACATGGCGCGCACGTCACCCGCGCGAATTTGCGCCACCCAGTTTTCAATCTGTGTCATGAAGATTCGAGCGTTGGATTTACAACGGCTCTCGCCTTAATCGTGAGGGCCATTTTCCCGGCTGGAGTTGGAGCGACTTGAGCCCGACGCGCCTCGTCCAGAGTTTCCGCCGGACTGTCCGCCGGAATATTCGTCGTAAGCCTTGATAATGCGCTGGACCAGACTGTGCCGCACCACATCGCGCTCGTCAAAATAAACCAGCTCGATGCCTTCGATCTTGCCGACGACTTCGATGGCCTCTACGAGGCCTGAACGCCGCGTGTCGGGCAAATCGATCTGCGTCACATCACCTGTGATCACGGCCTTGGAGTTGAAGCCCAGGCGCGTGAGGAACATTTTCATCTGCTCGCCAGTGGTGTTCTGAGCTTCGTCCAGAATCACGAAGGAATCATTGAGCGTCCGGCCGCGCATGAAAGCCAGCGGAGCTACCTCGATGATGTCTTTTTCGAGAAACCGCTCGAGCTTGTCCGCTTCCACCAAATCGTGCAGCGCGTCGTAAAGCGGCCGCATGTAGGGATCGACTTTTTCCTGCAGCGTTCCGGGCAAAAATCCCAGCCGCTCACCCGCCTCCACCGCCGGTCGCGCCAAAATAATTCGATTTACTTGCTTGGAAAGCAGCGCCGACACCGCCATCGCGACGGCAAGGTAGGTTTTGCCTGTCCCGCCGGGACCGATCGCGAAAACCATGTCGTAGGTTTCAAGGGCCTCGATGTAACGCCGCTGGTTGGGGCTTTTCGGTGCGATGCTCTTTCGGCCCAGCGCTCGCGTGCGCGTGGGAGAGAAAGTTCCCCGCAATGTCGACGCCGGTTCGTCCACGGCGGCACGTAGCAGCGATTTTACTTCCTGGCTACTGGGAATCTGCCCGTGGCGAATTCGCTCGTTGTAGGCGTCCAGAATGTGGCTTGCCCGCTCGACCTGCGATGCTTCGCCTTCGATCTCCAGGTCGTGATCCTTCAGGTGCGTTCTGACGTGCAGCGAGGATTCCAGGAATTTCAGGTTTTCGTCGAGGGTGCCGAAGAGCTCGTTGATTCCTCCGGCAATTCGGACGGTTTGCTTCATCAAGTTTCGCGGTTGTTTAGGTAGCCTATCGCGCCCATCAATCCCGGTCAAGCGCATGTACTCGTCCATATCATTGTGACACTTTTCAGATTGCAACGGCAGGCGTTTACGCAGACTGTGTTTTTGGGGATTGTTTGAAGACTGCGAATCGACACTGGCGCACGAAGCGGGCGATGTCGGTAGGGACGGTAGGGATCGAAGGTACGAGCTACTAAACAAGGCCTGTGCCCTTATGCGTTGCAGCTAACCACTCCGTCCGGCTTGTTCTGAATCACTAGACCACAAAATCACTCTCGCTTTAGGAATCTAACCGCACGAGATCGATACTTCCTTGGAGTGAGGACCCACTTGACCTCTTCGAAAGGAACTGGAATACTTGAGCTCCCTTTACGTCTTAGCTTTACCCCTTCCAGAAAATACGTGTAGGTATGCCCAAAGCTATCCTGGTGCGAAAAATTCTCCTTGTCGAAAACGATCCGGCCGCTGCCAATGCGATTCAAGTTGCCCTCGCTGAGTCAGGCACCGGTCCGTTGCACGTGGAGTGGGTTCGCCAACTTTCCGAGGGTGTCGCTCGCTTGAGCGAGAAAGGAATTGCCGCTGTCTTACTCAATTTGTCTCTTCCCGATAGTCAGGGTATTGAGACATTCGAGACGCTGCACAGCGCCGCGCGCGACATTCCGATCCTAGTCCTTGGCGGCGACGATGACGAAGTCCTCGCGAAACAGGCGGTAGAGCAAGGCGCGCAGGATTTTCTCCTGTCAGGCCACCTCAACACGTATTTGCTACCGCGCGCTCTCCGCAACTCGATCGAACGCAAAGTCGTAGAAGAAGCACTATTCATCGAAAAAGAGTGCAGACAAATCACCCTCGACTCCGTTGGTGACGCGGTTCTCTTCACCGATAGTTCCGGTCGCGTCACCTCTCTCAATCTAGCTGCAGAGAGCATGACCGGCTGGTCTCGCGACGAAGCTTTTGGCCGCCCGCTTGCGGAAATTTTCAAGGTCATCGAGGGCACTACGCGCCTGCCCGTCCAAGACCCGGTGAAGGCCGCTCTCGCGCGAAATAGAATGGCGAAGCTGAACGGAAACTGTATTCTCGTCCGCCGCGATGGATTTGAATCAGCCGTTGAAGATTCCGCCACGCCTATCCATGACCGGGCGGGCAACGTCACTGGAGCTGTGATCATTTTCCATGATGTCAGCGCGGCACGTGATATGTCGCTCAAAATGATCCACGCCGCGCACCACGATTTTCTTACGGATTTGCCAAATCGCATGCTGCTCAACGAAAGGATTTCTCAGTCAATTTCGTTGGCTCGCCGCCAGAACAAGCACATCGCCGTGATCTTTCTGGATTTGGATAACTTCAAATGCATGAATGATTCACTTGGACATGCCGTCGGCGACAAGCTCCTTCAGTCAGTTGCGAAGCGATTGTCGGGTTGCGTGCGCGGTTCAGATACCGTCAGCCGCCAGGGCGGGGATGAATTCGTTATTCTGCTTCGAGAAATCACCTGTCCAGAAGACGCGGCTGCAAGCGCAGAAAAGCTGCATGTGTCGCTCGGCGCGCCACATTTCATTGAGGGGCATGATCTCCAAATCAATGGCAGCATCGGGATCAGCATGTACCCGGAAGACGGAGAGGATGCCGAAACTTAATCAAAAATGCCGACGCTGCGATGTACCACGCCAAGGAAAACGGCCGTAACAATTTCCAATTCTTCAAGCCCGCAATGAATGTTAAGGCCGTCGAGCGCCAATCTCTCGAAGGCAGATTGCGGCGCGCCATTGAGCGGGAAGAATTCTTGTTGCACTATCAGCCGAGGGTAAATCTGAACACGGGCGAGATCACCGGAGTCGAGGCACTGATACGCTGGCAGCAAGCTGATCGAGGCCTCGTACTCCCTGCCCAGTTCGTGCCTCTCGCTGAGAATTGCGGGCTTATTGTCCAAATCGGCCGCTGGGTACTGCATGAAGCATGCAGGCAGGCTCGCGCCTGGCAGGACGCGGGTTTGCCGCGCATACCTGTGGCAGTCAATGTTTCCGCTGTCGAGTTTCGCGACAAGAACTTTCTCGACGGGGTTAGAGCTACACTCCAGAAAACTGGCTTGGAAGCGCGCTATCTCGAGCTCGAACTCACCGAAAGCGTCCTTATGGAGCATGTCGAATCCAATACTTCTGTGCTTCAAGCGCTAAAACCAATGGGATTACACCTTGCGGTGGATGACTTCGGCACCGGCTATTCTAGCCTGAGTTATCTCCGGCAATTTCCTATCGATATCTTGAAGATTGATCAGTCATTTGTCGATCAGATCACGGCCGATCCGAATGACGCTACAATCGTCAGCGCCATAATCGGCATGGGCAAGGGCCTCCGACAGCGTGTGATTGCCGAGGGTGTCGCAACGCGAGAACAGCTCGCATTCCTTTGGGGGCAGCGCTGCGCGGAAGGACAAGGGAACTTCCTCAGCTGCCCCCTGGCCGCGGCACCGTTCGCCAACTTGCTTCAAACAGGCATAACAAAAAGTATCCTATTCAGGTCGGCGCACATCGCATCTGGGACTCTCTAACCGAACATCGTCTCTGACGGCTAACTCGTGGTAAGTTCTATAAAAGGGGATGTCAAGAGAAACAGTTCCCCTGCGACTGGAAGGCGCGGGAGGAGATGGTCTTGCCGTCCAGCCCGAGTAGTGCAAAGAGGCGCTGTGGGTTTGCCGGTTGCCGAGATTCATCATGCTGCGGCGACGACGCCCTTCGGTTTCTGACGCCAGACAAGCAGAGTGGTTGTAAGTGCCAACCCGCTAAAACATTGGGGATTTTGTTGGTAGGGGCGGTGGGGATCGAACCCACGACCTTCGGCTTAAAAGGCCGCTGCTCTACCACTGAGCTACGCCCCTGTGTGTTTTAACATCTTACATGGAAATGATTTAGCTGGCATCGATGCTCAAAATAAATATGCAAAATTCTTCATGGTGGCATGAGGGCCTGCACTTCGAGAACGGCATTGGAGAGACTAGTGTGGCACGGCAGAGCACGGTCCCATTAGAAATTTGGCGGGACGCATTCATCTGTCGCATATGTTATCGACCAAAGTAGATTCTTTTTACCTCGTTGTTTTTCTGCTAGGAACGTACACCATCCTGATGGGTGTACTTGATCACCTCAACTTCGGATGTGGCGATCAGCCCCTCAGCGACCACCTCATCAAGGAATGGTAACAGTTTTTGAATTTTGTCCTCCGAATCGATCACACTCACCATCACTGGAGCGTCGTGGGAAAACGATAGCAGGTGAGGCCTTCGGATGAGAGTGCTGGCCCCGTATCCTTCAATGCCTCGCAGTACGGTAGCGCCCGCAATGTCTAGTTCACGGCATTTCTCGACAATGGCACGGTAAAGCGGTTTGCCTTTCCACTTGTCGTCCTCGCCGAAGTGAATTCGCAGCATTTTTGCTTTTCCTGAAAGCTTCATGGCTTGGCCTCTTTTCTCTGCTCCGTTGTCGCGACGTCGTGGGTGTACTTGATGATGTCCACATCGGACAGAACAACAAGACCCTGCTGCACCATTTGATCAAGAATGGGGAAATAAGCCTGCAACTTCTCCTCAGCTTCTACGACCGACAGCATCATCGGACGATCGTGCGAGAGGTGGAGCGCGGAATCCTTGTGGATTCGCCGGTTTGCGCCGTAACCCAGAATTCCCTGATAGACAGTGACTCCGGCGATGTCATTTGCGCGCATGCTTTCGATCAAAGCCTTGTACAGCGGCTTATCGCTCCACTTATCGTTCTCGCCGACATAAATCCTCATCAGCTTGGCCTTGCCCTCGCGCTTGAGGGACGGCGATGATTCTTGAGTGACCTTTTTCTTCGATAGTTCCGCCGGTTTCAGCACCGTGGTGTCTTGAATTTCGATCAGCCCCGTGCCTGCTAGTTCGTAAAGTTTTGGCAAAACTTCTTCGACCTTCTCCGCAGACTCGATAAATTCAATCTTCATTGGCAGGTCCTGCGTGAGGGCTTCAATGCGAGTTGTATGGAGGTGATGGTCGGCTCCAAATCCCGCGATCCCTCGCGTCACGCTGGCTCCGGAGATTCCGCGGTAGAAAAGAAAGTCCAGGATCGCCGAGTATAAGGATTGCCCGTGGTACTGGTGATCCTCCCCGACATAGATGCTCACTTTTTTGGCAGGTCCTGCCTTGAGCATTTCACCCTCCCTACCCGCCGATTCCGCGGCGTGCGATCGAGAACAGCGGCACTCGCCGCTCTTTGCTTACGACATTGCCTTTCCGGTGATGACTCCCAGCCAGACCGAGACAAAACCAACGGCCACGCTCAGCACGATATTCATCGTCGCAATCAGAAGCTCGCCGTCTTGGAAGACACGAAATGTCTCGTACTCAAAAGCGGAAAACGTGCTGTATCCCCCGAGGAATCCGATCGGAATCAAGTATCTCCAATTTGGGCTCCAGTGCGCTCTTTCCGCCAGAAGAGTCATCACAAAACCAATTAGAAACGACGCCGTGATATTGATGACGAACGTGCCGTAGGGAAAGCGAGCGCCCAATCGCCCGCTCACGTAGCCCCCGGCCCAGAAGCGCAATATTGACCCTACGGCTCCTCCGATACCAACAAGAAGATATTTGGTCATGGTAATTGCTCGGCTTCCTCTCCTTTCGAGCTGCTCATACACCCGTTGAGCGATCCGCGCTACATTGCGACACACCGATAACCAGATGGCCCAGATAAAATTGCCACGCAGACTTCAGGCCGTATGTTTCGATTGTGCGATTTGTTCTTGCTCCTCCCATACCGTCCTCATGCACCAAGCCGGTGCGCAGTAATTAGGAGGAGTCATCAGCCGTTGAAGAAACGGCGTTTTATCCCCACGAGCGAGGGGAGGCAAACTCCTTTGCCGTGATTATTCAATCACAAGAGGGACGCGACTACAAGCGGGTTAGGCGCGGCGGGGTTTACTTTTCCGCGAAAGAGCGTTGGCTTTTCAATCCGACTGCGGGAGTTCCGCGAGTTTTACCGCGCCACGCCCGCGCTTTCGTTTCCAAATGTAATCTTTGCGCAGCTTTTGCTGATGTTTTTTCAGCTGGCTCTCGATTTCAGCGAAGGCCGCCTTTGCGCTGGAGCGCACGCTTTCGCCGGAGCCCGTGGCATGAAGCACCCCGGTCGGCAGCGTCAAGTTAAGTGAGGCGCTGTACTCGATTCGCCGCGGACTTTTTTCTAACGATACATGCAGCTGTATTGCGTCAGGCGTGTACCGCTTCAGAATCCTGTTCAACTTCTCCACATGGCGCGCGCATTCCTTCTCCACCGATTCGCGAAATTCAACGTCGATTTGGCTGTAGGCGACATTCATGAGGCCATCTCCTGCTCGAGAAAGTGACTCCCTGAGGCTCCCATCGAGGCAATTCCACAATAGCGCGGCGCAGACAAGCAAGCAACCGGTGCTTCAACATCCGTTTTAGGTCCCGCAATTAATCGGCATCCCGCGTTATCGGCGGCGCGACCCTAGCGAGTCCGTAGGGTCGGGATACTCCAGCGAAACGAGGTACAAGCCCTCCGGCGGCACAGTCGGTCCCGAGAACGATCGATCGCGCATTTCCAGAATTCTGGGAATATCGGACACTGCGAGCCTACCCTTCCCTACTTCAATTAGTGTCCCGACAATTTTCCGCACCATGTATCGCAGAAACGACCGCCCACGTACCCGATATTCGATTTCTTCATTCGCCGACTGACGCATCAACTCCGAGGAATGGATAACACGAACCATATTCCGCCCACCGCCGTCTTCCTCGGAGCCCGACGACGCCGCAAATGAAGTAAAGTCGTGCTCGCCCTCGAACTCCCGCGCGGCCGTGGCCATGGCATCCTCGTCGAGCGGCCACGGATAGTGCAGGGCGCGGCCGTAATCGAACGGCGGCAGCACGCTCCCACGATAGATTCGATAGCGATACGTTTTGGCCTGCGCCAGCCAGCGCGCATGGAAGTCGGGGCCAACTTCCTCCGCATCCACTATACGAATCGCCGGCGGCAGCAACGCATTCAGCGCGCGCTGAAATTCCGACGCCGGCAGCCCGGAAAGCGTCTTGAAGTGCGCCACCTGTCCCAGCGCGTGCACGCCGCTGTCAGTCCGGCTGGCGCCGTGAACCACAATTTTTTCCTGCGTAATAGTGCATACGGCATCGTTCAACAGGCCTTGGATTGTAGGAAGGCCCGGCTGAATCTGCCACCCGTGAAAATTCGTGCCGTCGTACGAAATCGTAAGTTTGATGTTGCGCATGCGCAGGGGGATTATCGCATGCGCCACCGAACGCAACCCAGCCACAGGCCCAGACAGATCTTCAAGCAGTTGAAGTGCGCGCACGTCGGATGGAAAAAAAAGAGGGGGCCCCGCTTGGGATCGGGAACCCCCAAAGTCGCGTTCCATTGGCCCGGCCTAGGCGAGACCGGACCATGGGGTCATCCATCCTAGCTTCCCTCTCAGAGGCAGGTGGGAACGATCCGTTCCACCGGTAAATGGGCCCCTTCCTCCCCATCCCCCAATAGCGCGGACCGCGTAGGAACGCGACCACGCCTCTGCTCATTGCAAACGACATGCCTCAATCAAACTTATAATTTGCCCCCTCGCTTATTCAATTGTAAGCAGTTAGCGATCCCCCACCGTCACGGTTTCTAATCTGGCATTTCAATCCGGGAATATCCATCCCGAAGCAGCACCGCCCGACACCTATCATCGTCCGAAATCACCCCTCTGCGGCATAATGCCAACAGAAATCGCATGAAACGAACTTCCACTCTGGCATTTCAATTCGGGAATATCCATCCCGAAGCAGCACCGCCCGACACCTATCATTGTGCGAAATCACCGCTCTGCCGCATAATACCAACAGGAATCGTATGAAGCGGACTTCCACAATCTTATTGGCGTTGGGCGCGGCTATTCTCCTGCTGATCGGCCTTGTGACCCTGGTCCGCGCGCGCCGCATCCTGGCTGCGAACCACGCTGCGTCTTCGCGCTCATCGGCCGCTCATGCCAAAACTCCACAGGATAGCAGCGGCGACGATGCCGATGATTCGGGTGTGCCGTCGGTAATCCACTTCGCGCGCAACCCGGAACGCATGCCTCCATTTCTGGTAAACGATCTGGACGGCGGCATCATCTCCACTGCCGATTTGCGCGGCAAAGTCGTGCTGGTAAATTTTTGGGCCACTTGGTGTCCGCCTTGCCGCGAAGAGATTCCAGAACTGATCGAACTCTCTAGCCGCTACAAGGACAAGCTCCAGATCATCGGCGTATCGATGGACGACGCACCCGCCAGCGAGGTTCGGGAATTCGCCAAGCAGATTGGCATCACCTATCCGGTCGTGATGGGCAGCGGTGTCATCGAGGCCGAATACGGCAGCGTCCCGGCTCTTCCCACTTCGTTCATCATTTCGCCGGAAGGACGCGTCGTCCAAAAGCACGCCGGCCTCTATCCCATTGGAGTTTATGATACTGAAATCCGATCGCTGCTCGGGATGCCGATAAAGGCGAAGGTTGAAACGTTCCAGGATGTCGGCCAGATTTTCATGAAGAATGCCGCCAACGCCACGGAACTCCCCGGCGTCGATTTTAAAGGGCTGACTGCATTGCAAAAGCGCGATGCGCTCAAGCGCATGAACACAGACCTTTGCACCTGCGGCTGCAAATTCACCATCGCGCAGTGCCGCATCAACGATTCATCCTGCGCAACAAGCAAAGCCCTGGCCGCCAAAATCGTCCACGAGATCGTCACTAGCCGTCCTGCCCCCACCCCCGTCGTCGCAAACTAGCAAAAGGTTTAAACGTAGCACCGGGTCCTTTAGCCCGGCACTCTTTCCACCACTAAGGATTGGAGAACCCTCCAGGAACGCACCTTCTACCGGAGCCCTGCCTCCGCCAACATTCCGAGGAACTGCTTCCGGGTCCGCATGTCGATAGATTGCGCGACCAGCTTGCCCTCGCGGTCATAGATGAACGTCTTAGGAATCCCTTCGACGTGAAATAAACTGTTCACCTTGCGACCGGGATCGAGCAAGACGGGGTACGTCACCTGCCGCTCGGCGATAAACGGACGCACCTTTGCGGCATCTTCGTCCGAGATCGCGAGGACTACCAATCCTTCGCCCCTAAACTGATTGTAGAGAGCTTCGAGATCGGGCATTTCCTTGCGGCACGGTGGACACCAGGTCGCCCAGAAATTCACAACGACAACTTTGCCGCGAAGTTCGCTGAGCGTCCAACTCTTTCCCTCTAGATCTGTAAGCGTAAAATCCGCATGCTGGCGCCCTTCGTCATCGCTTTCAAGTTTAGCCATTGCCGCGGAAAACTCCGGCGAATCGGACGACGCTCGCATGTGCTCGTAACGGACAAGTTGCGCCAGTTCGACGTACGGCGCGGCAGGTTGGCCCTTTTCCTCAGGCACCGGGTGTTCGCGAAGCGAGTCGGCCAGCGTGGTCGTCACTTCCTGCAGCGTGTCGCGGCCGAAATCGCCTTCGGTCGAAAGATTCGCAAGAGCATTGGCCAGCGTCAGCTTGTGCGCGCCTGCCGGCAGCTGACGAATCTGAAGCGCAAGCTGCTTCGTCGTCCCCGCGCGAACGTCATCAGGCAGCGATCGCAGCGCACCAATTTTCTGCGCGATTGGCTTTTCCTGATCGTTCCAAACAATCTTGCTCTGCCGCGCGCCAGAGATCGGTGGCATGAAGAGGCAAATTCCTACGAGAATCGTCACGGAGATTAGACTGCGCATCTTCACCTCAGCAACTCCTGCCGGACATTCTGTCGCGTAGGACATTTTACTTCTAACGGCTCCCCTCCGGCTTACATCTGTCCCATCTGATATCTCAACTTTTCGTGGAACGCCCGGAAAGGAATGAATCGAGCCGTTCCACAAACTCGAATTCCGCTGGATGAGCCTTCTCGCGCGCCGCATCCAGCGTGAAAAAGTCAGCGCGATCAATTTCAGGAAATTCCCGCTGCTTCCCTGAGCGCGGCGGCCACTCGATTTTGAACGTATTGCTCTTCAAAGCGGCTGGATCGCAGTCGCCTTCAAACGCCCACGCCGTAACCGTCTTCCCGCTCTTGTGCTTCACGCTTCCGAGAGGTTGCAACTCATCGCCCGGATCGAAACCGGTTTCTTCCCTGAATTCGCGCTTGGCGGCGTCAAGTTCGTCTTCGCCAGGCTCAACTTCCCCCTTAGGGATAAGCCACGCCCCCGCATCCTTCTTCGCCCAAAACGGCCCGCCCAGATGGACCAGCAGAACTTCCAAAATCTCTTCCCGCACCCGATACATCAGAAGCCCTGCGCTTTTCTTGGCCATCGTCAATCAGAGAATAAGTCCACAGGAGTTTGTGCTTGCGCTAGCCGCCTCCTGCTCTAATATAGGCGCGTGTCAAACATTAAGGAACTCGACCAAAACATGGGCTGCGGCGGCCGAAAGAGAAATCCCGCCGATCCGACGTCGGCCACGCCTCGCTCATCTCTACTCGCAAGTGAGAGACGATTAGAACGTGACGCAACTTACAGAAAACAAAGGATCGAGGTAGATTCTACTCGCAACTTTTCGCGAGGGGGCGTTCTCCGATCCTCAATTTTCTCTCCGATACTTTTGGGCTTGATCATCGTCGGAGCGGGTTGGACGATATCAGCTCCGAGATCGTCTGCTCAGTCGGCCACCTCAGCCAAACCGGTTATCGCGCCCGATTTTCCCCAGCAGTTTGCAAAATTCAAGTCCATCAGAATTCCATTCGACTCGAAGGGCTTAAGCACCCGCGAAAAAGAAATGGTGGATAAGCTTGTTGATGCCGCCGGACTCCTCGACTGCATCTACTGGCGCCAGAGCGACCCCGAAGGATTGAAACTCTACCTTTCGCTCGCAAGCAGCAAGAATCCGCGGCACCAAATGCTGCGCGAGTATCTCAAAATTAATGGCGGCCGTTACGATCTAATTGACGACAACAAACCCTTCGTCGGCACGCAGCCGATGCCTCCCGGCCGTGGTTTTTATCCAACGGATCTCACCCGCAGCGCATTCGATGCGTATGTCGCGGCGCACCCCGCGCAAAAAGCGGCTCTGTACAACGGTCAAACGATAGTCAGGCGCAAGGGCTCTGCCCTCGAAGCCATTCCCTACCACGTCGCATTCCGCGCATTTCTCGTGCCCATGGCCGCGGATCTCCGCGCCGCCGCCGCGCTTAGTGACGATCCTGCTTTCGCGAAATTCCTCCGCCTCCGTGCCGATGCCCTGCTCTCTGACGATTACTATCCAAGCGACGTCGCCTGGATGGACCTCGATAATCCGAAGTTCGACGTCGTCTTCGCTCCTTACGAAGTTTATCTT
This sequence comes from uncultured Acidobacteriota bacterium, assembly GCA_963823145.1. GTDB lineage: Bacteria > Acidobacteriota > Terriglobia > Acidiferrales > UBA7541 > Palsa-295. Next base: position 2,112,549 of record CAWGJZ010000002.1, on the reverse strand, counting down.
GATGGCCTGCTCGGCGTGAAAACGTCGTACGGCGCGTCCATCATGATTCGCAACGACGTGGAAAGCAAAAAGCTCGCCGCATTTCAGAAGTACGTCCCCGATCTCCAGGAATCGCTTCCGCTCCCGCACGAGGATTTGCCTTCCGAACGCGGGCAACGCTCACCCATGGAAGTGGTGGACGCCATTTATCGTGCGGGCGACCTGCTCCACGGTTACCAGGCCGTGGCCGATAATCTGCCGAACGACCCGCGCATCCACCAAGAAAAAGGCTCGAAGAAAATCTTCTGGAAGAATTTTCTCGATGCGCGCGTTAACTTCATCATTCTGCCGCTCGCCGAGCGCCTCCTGCCCCCCGATCAAGCCAAGATGGTTACCGGCGAAGGCACGCTTGACTTTGTTATCCTTCACGAAATCTCCCACGGGCTTGGCCCCACGTACGTGCACGGCTCGAATAACAGGCTCCACATTGGCGAAGCAATCGGCCCGCAATACTCCGCACTCGAAGAATCCAAAGCCGACATCACCGGCCTGCTCTGCGTGAAGTGGCTGGTGGACCATGGAGTGATTCCCAGCGGAAAGTTAAATGAAATCTACGCCTCCTTTCTCGGCGAAACTTTTCGCACCATCCGTTTCGGAATCGCCGAAGCGCACGGCGCAGGCGCCATGATGGAGTTGAGCTACCTCACCGAGCAGGGTGCGATTCGCCGAAACTCTTCCACCGGCCTCTACGAAGTCGATTTCAAGAAAATGCCCGGCGCAATCGCATCGCTGGCCAAGGAATTGCTCGAACAAGAGGCCACGGGGGACCGCGCGCGCACCGAGAGGTGGTTCAAAAAGTACGCAGTTATGCCGCAGCAGCTCTCCACTGCGTTGACGAAAGGCTCCGATATTCCGGTGGACGTCGATCCGCAATTTGATTTTCATCCGCCGTTGCGGTAAGAACGTCTCTTACCCAGCAGATGTCGCCCCAGCCTTTCATCAACCATTAACGTCCCGCCATTAAGATCGGGACTCACGCCGAAAGGAGAAGTTATGGCAAAAGTAAGACCAGTTCCGGAAGGTTTCCACACAGTTACACCATATCTCGCGGTCGACGACGGAGCGCGTGCAATTGAGTTCTACCAGAACGCATTTGCAGCCAAGGAAGTCATGCGCATGCCCGGGCCGGACGGGAAAGTTTCGCACGCCGAAATCAAGATAGGCGACTCGATCATTATGCTCGGGCCTGCGCAGGCAAATACCGGGGTCCGCTCTCCCCAATCGCTCGGCAGCTCCACGGTCAGTATCTTTTTGTATCTCGAGGACGTTGACTCGACCTTCAAGAAGGCATTGTCTGCGGGCGCCAAAGAAGCGCAACCGCTCGCCGACCAGCTCTGGGGCGACCGTTACGGCCGGCTCACGGATCCGTTCGGCCATTCCTGGTCGCTCGCCACTCACAAAGAGGATGTTTCATCGGAAGAGATGAGCAGGCGGATGCAGGAAGCGGCGAAGAAGCAGCGCGCACAGGCAGCCGGTTAGAGATGCGAAGATTCGGCGAGGGTTTGAAGATCGTTCGAATCTCCGATCTGACGACTCTCGCCGGAATCTGCCACCAACCGTTGCGAAAAAAGTGACTAGAGGATGCTCTGGATTTCCGCGTCAATCGAAACGTGCGTCTGCGGAAAGCCGTTGATCTGGAAATTCGCGCCAGAAGCGCACTCGAAGTGGAAGTAGCGGCTGATGTGGTAGTCCTCATCGAATGTACCGAACACATCCTCGACTTCCTTAGCCGAAAGGCCCAGGGAATCCAGCGGCACCGGCTTCCCGTAGCTGCCTGCCGCTCCCAAATACTTCTGCACAACCTGATTTAACTCAATTTTGGCGTCTGAATCCGGCGTTTGCATCGCCATCGACTCCGTTCAAAAGTGTCTCTGCACTTCCAGACGGCGCATGGTAGCAGAATACGGCGCGATTATCCCTCGGGTAAAACCCCTGCAAAAACGGATCGAAATCAAGTGTCTGGAGCCAGTGACTTGCGTTTCAGGGGTAACCAAGCTTATACTAAATTTGCTTCCAGATAGGTCGCACAAACTAGTGGGCGCGAGCCCACTTTTTTGTTGGCCGCATGAAAGTGGGACGCGGTGCCTCTGGTCAGGGGTAACTGCTGCGGTTTGAAGAGAATGGACCTAGAAAGGATTCGACAGGCGGCGGAGCGGGTGGCCCATTCCGAGGGTTTGGAAATCTTCGACGTCGAGTGGAAGGTCGGAAAGCAGCGGCTGCTGCGGGTTTATATCGACCGCCTGCCCGATCCGGAACATCCTGACGCGGCCGTGAGCCACAACGACTGCCAGCGCGTGAGCGAGCAGTTGAGCGTTATTTTGGATGTGGAAGAGCTGATTCCGGGAACGGGCAGTTATGTACTGGAGATCAGCTCACCGGGGCTGGATCGAAAGCTGATCAAGCCGAGCGACTACGAACGGTTTGTCGGAAGGCTGGCAAAAATCTGGCTGACAGAGCCGGTTGAGAATCAGAAATACTGGGAAGGCCGGCTGGCTGGCCACGACAATGGAGTTGTAAAGCTGGCGGTGCGCGATCGCGAAGTTGCCGTGCCGTATAACCAGATTCGGAAGGCGAATTTGGTCGTGGAACTGTGATGGGCCATTTTGGCGCCGGGGGGAGAAGGAAAGACAGATGGCGAGTCTGTTATACCAGACGATCGAGCAGATCAGCCGGGAGAAGCACATTGAACCGGAGATCATCGTCGCGGCCATCGAGGACGCAATGGTCGTGGCGGCGCGCAAATACTACCGCACTGAGGAAGAGCTGCGCTCGAAATTCAACCCCGAAAGCGGCCAGATAGACGTCTTTTCAGTTCACATGGTGGTGGACGAAGTAGCGGATCCGATTCGAGAAATTTCTCTGACGGACGCCCGCAAGCGAAATCCGGAAATCGAGGTCGGCGGAGAAATCACGCAGACCAAACCTACCGACGTGCTCGGGAGAATTGCCGCGCAGACCGCGAAGCAGGTGATCCTGCAAAAAGTGCGCGAAGCTGAGCGAGACACGATCTACAACGAATTTCACACCCGGGTGGGCGAGCTGATCAATAGCGTGGTGAAGCGGATGGAAGGTCCGGACATGATCGTGGACCTCGGCCGCACTGAAGCGCGACTGCCAAAACGCGAACAGTCGCGCCTTGAGGCCTACAATGTCGGCGACCGGCTCCGCGTAACGATTCGAGCCGTCGAGCGCGCTGCAAAAGGACCGCAGGTGGTTGTTTCTCGCGCCGATCCCGCCTTGGTGCAGCGGCTCTTTGAAATGGAAGTGCCGGAAATTTATGACGGCACTGTACAAATCCGCGCGGTGGCGCGCGAAGCGGGCGAGCGCACAAAAATCGCAGTCGAAAGCCGCGACAAGGATGTGGATCCAGTGGGCGCGTGCGTCGGAATGAAGGGCATGCGCGTGCAATCGATCATCCGCGAACTTCGCGGTGAGAAGATCGACATCATTCCGTACAGCGAAGAAACAGTCGCCTTCGCCCAAAAAGCGCTTAGCCCCGCGAAGGTGACTCGCGTACAGATCGTGGACCCTGAGGAAAAGCGCCTCGAAGTGATCGTTGAGGATACGCAATTGTCGCTGGCCATCGGTAAGAAAGGCCAGAACGTCCGCCTCGCCAGCAAGCTGATCGGCTGGAATGTGGACATCAAGAGCGAGGAAGAAAAGCGACGCGAAATCGAAGCGCAGATGGCCGCGCTCACCGCCCCTGGCACCGCGCTTGCCGAACTCAGCGGCGTCGGTCCGAAAACAATTGCGAAGCTCGAAGCCGCGGGAATCACTTCAATCGAAAAGCTCGCCGATATGACGCCGGAACAACTAGTAGAAATTCCCGGCATCGGCGAGAAAATGGTGGAAAAGATTCACCAATCGGTCGCGGCGTACTTCGAGGCCCTTGAAGCGCAGCCGATCGCCCCGATTGAACCCTCTACCGAAGACGAAGCGGCGGCTGAGATTATGCCGCAAGAAAGCGAAGCTAGTGTTGGGACGCCGGAGACAACCGAGGCGCCGGACGAGGCGGGAACGACCGACGTGAGCGAAGAAGCGCAACCCGATCCGGCACAAAGCGCGGAGGAACGGTCCGAGGAGGATGAAGAAACCACCGCGGCCGATAAGGAAGCAGCCGCCACGGTAGACGAAAATGCGGAAAAGCAGGACACTCCTGAGGAATAGCGCCGCTCCGCCGAAATCGGCGCCGGGAACGAGTTTTCAACAACGCGCGTAAAGAATAGAGGCTGATGTCAGATTCCAATCAAATCCGTATCAACGAATTGGCGCGAGAGCTTGAGATTAAAGCCAAGGTGCTGATCGACTTTCTGCCCCAGATCGGCGTCACGGAGAAAAAGACCCATTCGAGTTCACTCGACATCGAGCATGCCGAGCTGGCGCGAAAACATTTTCGTGAGCTAGCGGACACGGAAGCAGCGGCGGAGGCGGCCAAGACGGCCGCAAAGTCCAAACCCGCTCGGCCCGCCGTGGCACCCGCCAAGCCCGGTGGATCCGCCCCGGCACCGGCCGCGCATGCTGCTCCAGCCACGCCAGCGGCTCAGGCAAGAACATCACTCGCACCTGCCGCGGCGCCGCCTGCAACGGCCCCGTCTGCACCGGTGCGTCCGACTGTTTTGCCGACCACCACGGCAACGCCAGCTACCGCGCGGCCTGCTGCGCCTTCGGCTTCGCCGACAGCGCCGCGGACTCTGCCACCGAGCCGCCCGTCCCCTCCAGGAACGGCCCCGGGGCAACCGTCCACCCCCGGGACGATGCGTCCGGCGGCGGCTTCTTCAGCTCCCGGGGCAAGCGCTCCGGGTGCGCCAAGGCCCGCAGGTCCGCCGCAGACAGGACAGCCTGGTCGCTTCCCCGCCCGTCCTGGTCAAGGTATCGGCCAAAGGCCGGGCGCTCCTCAAGGAATGCGCCCTGCGGCAGCACCAGGTCAATCCAGACCGAGCGGCCCACCGAGACCTGGTGGCGCGCCACCATCAAGATTTCCGCAGCGGCCGGGAACCGGGCGTCCCGGTCAGGCACCCATTGGAAGTCAGCGTCCCGGCGCGACGGGCGTTTCAGGTTTGCCCAAAGCAGAGCCGGGAAAGCCCCTATACCAGCGAAAGCCGCCCGCTTCACGCGGACGTCCGACGATCGAAAAACGCTATGCCGAAGGTGAGCGCAGGCTGCACCCGGTTCGAACGCGCGCTGGTGTGGGAGCAGGGCGCGCGGCCCATGCGGAACCTGTGGCTCCTGTGCAACGCGAGCCGCGGAACGTCACGGTTACCGAAGGGATCACCGTCCGCGAGCTTGCCGAGAAGATGGATATTCGCGCCAAGGACCTGCTGAAAACCTTACTCGACCGCGGCGTTTTCGCGAGCATCAACCAAGCTCTCGATGTCTCCACTGCGACCAGTCTGGCGGAAGCCTTTAACGGGATCGTCCAAGTGGTAACCTTTGAAGAGCAGGTGGTCCAGGAAGAAAAAATCAAGGAAGAGCGCAGTGGAAACCAACTGCCGCGCGCTCCGGTAGTCACCGTGATGGGTCACGTGGACCACGGCAAAACCAGCTTACTCGATGCCATTCGCGAAACCGAAGTAGCGGCAGGCGAAGCAGGCGGAATCACCCAGCATATCGGCGCATATGAAGCGCACGTGGACCAGCGGCGAATTGTTTTTATCGACACGCCGGGCCACGAAGCGTTCACGCGAATGCGCGCGCGCGGCGCAAAGGTTACCGACATCGTCGTCCTGGTGGTAGCTGCAGACGATGGCGTGATGCCGCAGACGGAAGAAGCCATTGCGCACGCCAAAGCCGCCAACGTGCCGATCGTGGTTGCCGTAAATAAAATCGACAAGCCCGAGGCGCTGCCCGAACGCGTCAAGCGCCAGCTTGCCGACCGCGGCTTGATGCCCGAGGAATGGGGCGGCGATACGGTGATGGTGGAAGTCTCCGCCAAGGCCAAGAAAAATCTGCCGCGCTTGCTCGAAATGATTCTGCTCGTCAGCGATTTGCGCGAACTCAAGGCCGATCCCGACGCTCCGGGCAGCGGCACCGTTCTCGAATCGCGCATGGATAAAGGCCGCGGACCTGTGGCTACCGTGCTGGTACAGAACGGAACTCTGCATGTCGGCGATGTGTTCATCGTCGGCGCGGTGTACGGCAAAGTTCGCGCGATGTTTGACGACCGCGGCCAGGCCATCCAGAAAGCCGAGCCGTCCACTCCCGTGGAAGTTCTCGGATTGCAAGGGGTGCCCGAAGCGGGCGACCAATTCCAGGTGGCGGACGAAGCGAAGGCGCGCCACATCGTCGAGTACCGCCAAGGAAAGCAGCGTGAGGCCGCGCTGGCCAAGACTGGCCCTTCCGGTCGCCTCACGCTCGATCAACTGCACGAACAACTTCGAGCGGGCGAAATGAAAGAATTGCCCGTGGTAGTGAAAGCGGACGTGCAAGGTTCGGTGGAGGTCCTCAACGAACTGTTGCCAGGACTCTCGAACGATCAAGTGCGGCTAAAAGTGATTCAGGCGAGCGTGGGCGCGGTCACCGAACGCGACGTGCTTCTGGCCTCGGCTTCCAACGCGATTATTGTCGCATTCAACGTGAGGCCCGAGCGCAAAGCATCCGATCTGGCGCAGCGCGAAGGCGTGGACATCCGCCTCCACACGATTATCTACGAGCTGATTGACGAGCTGAAGAAAGCCGTCTCCGGATTGCTGGCGCCCCTCATCAAGGAAACCTACCTGGGCCGCGCCGAAGTTCGCGACACCTTCCGCGTGAAAGGCGTGGGCATGATCGCGGGATGTTCCGTGCAGGAAGGCATCCTGAAGCGCGACGCTGACGTGCGCGTGCTTCGCGACAACGTGGTGATCTACACGGGGAAAATCAGTTCTCTGCGGCGATTCAAGGAAGACGCTAACGAAGTGCGCGCCGGCTTCGAGTGCGGCGCGGGCATCTCCAATTTCAACGACGTCAAAGTTGGAGATTCCCTGGAATGCTTCAAGATCGAGAAGGTCGCGCCGGTCGAAGCTCCGCCGGATCGAGCGGCACGGCCGCAAGCGGTGGTAGAAGCCAGGCGCGGCTAGTAGCTCGCGCCGGCACACTGCGCGAAGTTTTTTCGGTGCGGGCCGAAGCTTGTACCTTCGGCTCGCTCCTGCCTCGGGATGAACGGAAATGCCGGTCGGTCTCCTCACACTGGAAATTCACATTTCTGACGCGCAGTCGTTGAAAGACAAGCGGCAGGTGCTTCGCGGTCTGAAAGACCGATTGCGCGCCCACTTCAACGTGGCCGTCTCCGAGCTGGATCATCAGGACGTGTGGCAGCGGTCGCGCGTGGGCGTGGTCACCATTTCGGGTGACGGTAAACATCTCGAGGAATCGGTTCAAGCCATCGCCGCCGAATCGGAGCGCATCCTGGGGCGCGATCTGGTTTCCAGCCAAATTGAATACTTCGAGGATGCGGAATGACCGTCGGCGGATTTCGCGCGGAACGAATTGCGGAAGAAATCCGCAATGAAGTTGGCCTGATGCTGGCCGGTGAGTTGAAAGATCCGCGCTTAGCGGTGCCGCTCAACGTCACGGAGATTCGCGTGGCGCTCGGCATGCGCGCCGTGCGCATCTTCGTGCAGATTCCCGGAGAAGACGCGGAGAGAACCAAAGCGCTCGCGGGCCTGAAAGCCGCCGCGGGTTTCGTCCGCCACGAATTGGTCGAGCGGCTCCGGCTGCGGCGCGCTCCCGAGATCATTTTCCTCGTCGATGAATCCGAGGAGTACGGCGAGCATATCGACGAGCTGCTGCGAAGAGTGCATCACCCGGAGAAATCGTAACGGGCTGCCGCCCGAAGTTTTGCCGGCCGAAATCCGGCGCTACGAACAAAAGCCAAAATGTCGCGAATCCCGCAACCGCCTCCGCTCGATGGAATCCTCGTGGTCGATAAGCCGCGGGGGAAGACGTCTCACGACGTGGTCGAAACCGTGCGTCGCCTCGCCGGCTTCCGGCAAATCGGGCATCTTGGCACGCTCGACCCGCTGGCCACGGGTGTGCTTGTGCTCGCGCTCGGCAAAGCCACTCGGCTCGCGCGCTTCTACAAAGGACGCCGTAAACGTTACACCTGCGCCGTGCGTTTCGGCTTCGCCACGGATACCTATGACGCTGATGGCGAAGCCCTGGGCGCGGATTTGGCGCCCGCGCTCGATGAGGCGCAAATTCAGGCGCTGGCCGCGCAATTCACAGGAAAAATCCAGCAGACTCCGCCGTCCTTTTCAGCCAAAAAAATCCACGGACGGCCGGCGCATGAACTCGCGCGCAAAAATAAACCCGTCAAACTGGAACCGGTTGACGTGGAAGTGTACGAGTTCAGGCTAACGGCAATCGAAGGCGCCATCGCTCGTTTCTCGGTCGAGTGCGGCGCGGGCACCTACATTCGTTCGCTGGCGAACGACCTGGGCAAGCTCCACGGCTCGGGCGCTCACCTGGCGGAAATAACTCGCACCGCGGTCGGGGAGTTTACGCTCGATCATGCCGCGCCGCTCGCCGAGCTTGCCGAAGAGGCAAAGTCAGGGAAGATCGCCGCGCGCGTGATCCGGCTCGAGGGATTGCTTTCCGAATTGCCGCGCGCCACCGTGCTGCCCGTGGTCGAGAAACGAGTGCGCCACGGCGCCAAGTTCAATCTGGCGCTCGCGCAAATTCAGCCCGGCCGCGCGACCGCCGCGCAAGGCGCGCCGGCGGAACTCGACTCCGGCGACTGGCAGCCTTCGCGATTGCGGGTCTTCAGTCAACAGGGACATTTAATCGCCATTGCCGAGCCTGTTGTTCCGCGTACGTATCAGCCGGTGGTCGTGCTCGACGCAACACAATAGTTATTTCCGCCGTTCCAGGCGCCGCGCCGAATCTCTATCGGTCCGGCATAGGCCGGATGCCCCGCTGAGGCGGCAGGTTTGGGTTTTCTTCCTGCGGCCCTTCGCCAGGCCTCGGAACTTGCTGTGGTGGCAGTGGCGGCGCGAACGTGTTTCCCGCTGCTCCCGCCCCTTCGCCATCCGCCGACCCCTGCCCCGCATAAATCGTATGGTCCGTGCGCGGGGCCAGCCGCACCATCCGCGGCGTCACCAGGATAAGCAACTCGGTGTCCTGCTGCTGCGCGGTTTGATTCTGATCGAGGAGGCCGAGTGCCGGAATGTCGGCGATTCCTGGGTTGCCGGTGATCGCGTTAGTGAGCTGCGTTTCGAGGAACCCCGCCAGCGCCGCCGTTTCGTTGGGCTTTACCCGAACGGTCTGATCCACTTCGTCATTGCTGATGACCGGGATGGCGTTGATGCTCTGGCCGCTCAGACTGCTGATATCGAAGTTCAGTTCAAGAGTAACGTCGTTATTGGGATGGATTCGCGGCGTGGCCTTCACCTTCAGGCCGACGTGGAGGTACTGTATTCCTGGATACGGTGTTCCGAAGGAATTGAGCCCCGTACTGCTGCCAAAAAGGCTGGCGGAATTGATGACCACGGTGGCCTGGGCGGACCCATTGTCTGCCGTGGCTGCATCTGTTAGGCCGTCGCCATTGAAATCAGCCGTCGCGATGGAAGCGGGCGCAGTGCCCACCGGTATTTCCGGAAGCGCGGTGAAAAGTCCACTGCCTGCGTTTAGAAGGACCGTTATAGCATTGTCCGTTTTGTCGGAGACCGCGATATCGGCAACACCGTCCGCATTGTAATCTGCCACAGAGATCGCTGTCGGACCGTTGCCCGCGGCGAAATCCCGGGTGGTGCCCGCGACGAATTTGCCAAGGGGCGCCGAGTTGGTGGTGCTGATTTGATTGTAGTAGACCGTCACGGAGTTTCCGCCGAGGTTCGCTACCGCGATGTCTTCGGCGCCATCGGCGTTAAGGTCTCCAAACGCCACTGACACGGGAGCGCCTCCAGTCGGATAGTCGGTGCGATTCTGAAAAGTTCCGTCGCCAGTACCTAGGAACACGGAGATGGTGTTGTGGCCTTGGTCCGCGACGACCAGGTCCGCGTGGCCGTCGCCGTTCAGATCCGTGGCCGCAAGAGCGGCGGGCGAAAAACCGGCGGGAAGCTGGATCAATTTCGGCGCCTGGAACGTACCGTCGCCATTTCCCTGGAAGATGGAAATCGAATTGTCGTCCTGGTTGGCGACCGCAAGATCGAGAAATCCTGTCCCGCTGCGATCGTGAAAATCCGTGGCGATCACTGAGACAGGCCCTCTGCCCGTGGGTATGTCCACTTTAGGCTGAAATGTGCCGTCGCCTTTCCCGAGCAAAATCGAAACCGTGTTCGCGCCCTTATTCGCAACCGCCAAATCCAGAATGTTGTCGCTATTAGGGGCAGACGCGCCGTTATTGAATTGCCCGCTGGTAATCCAAACCGGAGTCGTCCCCGTTGGGAACGTCGTCTGTGCGCCGAATGTCCCGTCGCCATTTCCGAGCAAGACTGACAGCGTATTGTCGGCCGAATTCGCGACGACCACGTCATTGATACCAGCGCCGCGCAGGTCGGCCGTCGCCACGAACGCGGGGGAATTCCCAACCGCATAGTTGGTGAGCGGAGCCACTGTCGTCGCGGGAGCGCTGGTGCTGCTGATTCCCGCCGATGTAATACTCGGAGCAAAAGTCGTCAGGGAGACGGGAACGCGGTCGCCTACAAAAAAGGTGGCAGGCTGGCCGTCCTGCGCACGGAGCAAAATGCGCCGGCCATGCCGGACGAGCGAAAGCATTTCGGCAAAATTGGCCGCCGCACCTGGAAGGGTGGCGAGAAAGGTCGTCTTGCCTCCGCCGAAAGCAATCACCGGCGGAATGGATGAGCCTCCGAAGATTTGGTTGATTACGTCAATGAGGCCCTGTTGGGATTGTTCCGCCTCCTGGATTTCCTGCGAGCTGAGCGAATAAACCGTTGCGGTTTGAGGTGGTGTAATTCCGAGCTGCCGCGCGCGGTTGCGGTCCACCTCGAGAACTTCGATTTCCAAAACCACCTCTCCGGTGGGCTGCTCGAGATTGCCAATCAAGTCCGAGGCGACCGCAACCGCTTGCGGAGATGCGCGCAAAGTGATCGTGCGGCTGTTCGTATCGAGGTCAGAGCGGGTGATGCCGGTGATATCGCGAACCATGCGCAGCATTTCCGTCATCTGCTCGGGCGTTTCCGAAGAAGGAAGCAAAATTGTGCGGACCACCGAAGCGTCGTAGTCTTTTCGTTTTTGCGGCGTATTGTCGGTGACAAAAAAGAGACGCGACGTCAGCGGCCGCCAAAACGTTTCAGTCAAGTCGCCCAGCACGCGAGCGGCGGTCGGAAAGTCGACGTCTGTAACCTGGAAGTGGATGGTCCGAGCATGGAGGTCAACGTCGAATGCCGCTTCCACACCAAATTGCGCGGCCAACTGTTGGTACGCCCCCTGCGTATCGCCCCGATAGTCGAAGCTCTGTTTGCCGGGCCGGTATTCGAGATCCGGCTCGCCCGTAATTTCCGGCTCCCCGACTTCGCGGACGTGCTCCGGCTCCGCGGCCGTCAGTTCCACGATGCGTTCCTGCACTGTCTTATTCGAAGGATCGATGGAACTGGCGTCGAGCAATTCCCTGCGGGCGTCGTCCAGCCTCCCCGAAACTGCATCGCGCTCGGCCGCGTCAACCTTTTTTTGAACGATTCGGCTCTTCGCAATTGCGAGCCGCAGCAGATACTCTTTGGCGTTTGGATCCCAGTGCGCCGCATCGGAGTAGGCGGCAAGAGCGGCGTCCCAATCCAGCCGCTGCTCCGCCCGCACGCCTTCTTCATAGGCCGCTTTCGCTTTTTTCGCATCGGCCTTGGATACCACCCGCGCGACGGTGGGCTTAACGCCTGGCGATTGCGAGGGCGCCTGAGCTGCGGTCGCGCAGATCGCCAAAGTGCCCGCAAAGAGCAGTAGGCAGAAGCCGCTAGAGATTGCAACGCGACGAGGCCCTCGGACCTTGCGGCGATAATGCTGATCGACCATGGCTAATGTGTGATGCCATTGTACAAAGGAACGTAAACCTTGCGGCTGTAAAGCAGAACGATGTTGTTCAAAGAGCTTGAATTTGTGCGGGTACCCAGTTAAACTCGAATTTCCAGTTGCAACTAGTTTACAACTGGACATTCTATGATTCCAGCTCTCCTTGTAGCCCTTCGGGAAGGCGTCGAGGCCGCGCTCATCGTCGGCATCGTACTCGTCTATTTGGACCGCAGCGGCCGCCGCGCGTTGAAAAGCTATGCATGGGGAGGAGTTATCCTCGCGTGCGCGGCTAGCGTTGCCGCCGCCGTGCTCCTGCAGCGCTGGGCGATTAGTGAAGACGGTTTCGAAGGCCTACTGATGCTGCTGGCCTCCGCGCTGGTGGTCACCATGATTATGTGGATGAACCGGGTGGCGCGCAGCCTGCGAAAAAACATCGAAGTGCGCGTGGAGGCGTACGCGCAGCGATCCACGCGGGCGGCGGGATGGGCTATCGGCGCTTTCGTGTTCTTCATGGTTGTGCGCGAGGGCGCGGAGCTCGTGTTGATTCTGCGGGCCGTGCAGCTCTCTACCGCGGGCGTGCAGGTCTGGATTGGGACGCTCCTGGGAATTGCGATTGCCGTCGGCGTGGGCGTTTTCTTCTTCCAAGGAACGCTGCGGATTCCGCTGCATCGCTTCTTCCGTGCGACAAGCATCATCCTGATGGTTGTCGCGTTCCAACTGGCCCTCACTGGAGTGCACGAGTTGAGCGAGGCCCAGTGGATATGGTCCAGCAAAACCGAGATGGCTACTGTCGGGCCGATCGTGCGCAATGAAGTCTTCTTTTTCGTGGTGATTCTCGGAGTGGCCGCGTTGGTGGTGATGCGCGAATGGTTCGGCGCGCGACGGCCGTCCGAGGACGCTACCGCCAATCCCGCCGAACGCCGCTTGCGTGAATGGGAGTTTCGCCGCCAGCGTCGATGGAGCTTTGCCGCTGCAATCCTGTGCGTGCTGGTGGTCGTATCGCTGGCGGCCGAATTCGCATATACGCACGCCATGAATGCTCCGCAACCGGCTCAAATGCTGGCCGCCCAAAACAATGAAGTCCGAATTCCACTCTCGGAATTGACCGATTCCAGCCTGCACTTTTACACGGCTGAGGTGAACGGCACCTCCATTCGATTCATGGTGATTCATCGGACCAACGGCGATTACGCAACGGCGCTCGATGCCTGCGAGATCTGCGGCCGCGCCGGCTATCGCCAGGAAGGCCAAAACGTCATCTGCAAGAATTGCGGTTCCTCGATTTACATTCCTTCGATTGGCGATCGCGGCGGCTGCAATCCGATTCCGGTGAAATCGAGGGTCGCGGGAGGAGAAGTGATCGTCGATCTCTCGACGCTCGCCAACTCTAACTCGATGATTCACTCTTAAACAATGTTCGCAAGAATCGTACGCCAATCGTTCGCTCGCAACGCGCGCCGCAAGATTCTGACGGCGGCGGCGCTGGTGGTGGGAATGGCCGTGGCGACGGCAACGCTGACCGTCGCGCTCGAAGTAGGCGACCGCATGGCGCGCGAATTTCGCAGCCTGGGCGCTAACCTGCTGGTCACCCCGCAATCGGATACGTTGCCCGTTGAAATCGGCGGCGTTGATTACCGGCCGGTTGACGAAGGCGCCTATCTGCGAGAAGCCGACCTGGGCAAATTGAAAACGATTTTCTGGCGCCACAATATTCTCGGTTTCACTCCATTCCTCGACGTGCCCGCATACTTCGGTTCCGGGGCGGCGCAAGCAAACACTGCCGCAACCATTATCGGCACCTGGTATGACCATGAGGTTCCTGTACCCGACGAAACAGCGTTCAAAACGGGGGCAAGCGTCACGCATCCGTGGTGGAAAATTCAGGGACGCTGGTTTCAGGACGGTGCACAGGAAGCGGTCGTGGGCGAGGCGCTGGCCTCGAAGCGTCCTGATACACTCGCGATCGGCAAGACGATCTACGTATCCGAGAGGGAAAATTCCCGTTCTGCGCGCCCGCTGGTTGTGACTGGAGTCGTTTCCACGGGAGACAGCGAGGACAATGCGGTGCTGGTTCCTCTTCCCGTGGCGCAAAATCTTTCTGGGCATCCCGGTCAATTTCGGCAGCTTTTTGTGAGCGCGCTGACCAAGCCGGCTGACGCGCTGGCCGATCGCGATCCCAAATCGCTGACACCGACTGAATACGACCGCTGGTTCTGCTCGCCCTACATTTCGTCGATCAGTTACCAGATTGAAGAAGTGCTGCCCGGAACGGACGTGCATGCGATCCGACGCGTGGCGGATTCCGAGGGTAAGATTCTTTCTCATGTGAGCACGCTGCTGTGGATCGTCACGCTGGCCGCGCTGGTGGGTGCGGGGCTCGCCGTGGCGGCCACTTCCGCCGCCGCCATTCTCGAGAGGCGCGCGGAGATCGGAGTTATGAAAGCGATCGGCGCGACGAACGCTTCCGTCTCAGCTCTATTTTTGACGGAGCACTTGGCGCTTGCACTTATAGGCGGAGGGATTGGATTTATCTTTGGCACAGGTCTTGCGCGTTTTCTAGGGGAAAGCGTCTTCGGTGCGCCGGCATCTCCTCGAATCATCCTTCTGCCAATTGTTCTCGGGCTTGCGGCGCTCGTGGCGCTGGCTGGCGGCTTGATTCCCTTGCTCCGGGCGGCTCGTTTCGATCCCGCGCCGATCCTGCGGGGCGAATGATGTTCGGCCGCATACTCTGGAAACTGCTCCGAGGCAATCGCGGCCGGCTTGCCGTGGCATTGGTGGCCGTGATCAGCGGCGCGACGGTAATCTCTGGACTTCTGAACCTTCAGTTCGACATGCGGGAAAAGTTGACGCACGAGTTTCGGCTGTTGGGCGCAAACCTGGTTATTTCGCGCAGCGGGACGTCGAGGGCGGGCAGTGGCACCGTGGGCACTCCCGGCTCGCCAGCTTTGATGAATCAAGGCGCAGTATTGAATCAGCTCCAGCGGCTGCGGACGCCCGACGTGGTGGGCGCGGCGCCGTTCCTGTATGTTGTAGCCCGCAATCAAGATATTCCAGTGGTGGTGGCCGGGACGTGGCTTGACCAAATTCCGAAACTCGATCCTACGTGGAAGATTGATGGCCAATGGATCGCGTCGCGCGAGGATAAGGCACGGTGCATCGTCGGCCGCAATGCTGCCCGGCAGTTTCATTTTTCTCCCAGCGACAAGATCACGTTGAACTATCTTGGCCGCAGCGCAACCTTTGGAATCGCGGGCGTGGTTGACGCCGGCGCCGCCGCGGACAATCAAGTTTTCGTGAACCTTCCTGCAGCGCAGCAACTCGCCGCGACGAGCGGGCAAATCGAATTGGTGCAGATGAGCGTGAGTGGAACGGCGACGAGTATCGGCGACTACGCGTCGAAATTGGCGAGTTCCCTTCCGGGCTATGAGGTGCGTCCCATCCGGCAAGTGACGGAAGCCGAGGGCAATCTGCTGCAACGCACGCGACTGTTGGTCGCGTCGATGGTGACGCTGATTCTGGCGCTCACGGCGCTGTGCGTGCTGGCGACGATGGCCGCTCTCGCGATGGAGCGCCGCGAAGACGTGGGCTTGATGAAGGCGCTCGGCGGATCGATGGCGCGCATCGTGGGGTTGTTTCTCGCCGAAGTGGGCGTGCTGGGCGCGGCCGGCGGACTGATCGGCAGCATCGCGGGAATCGCCTTGGCGCGTTGGATGGGCGAGCGCGTATTCGGCGCGTCCATTGCAGCGCGCTGGGAAGTTTTCCCGCTGACAATTGCGATGATGGTGATTGCGTCGATGGCCGGTGCGCTGCCACTGCGCGCATTGGGAAAGGTGAAGCCCGCGGTAATTCTGCGCGGCGAATAAAGGAGAATCTTGGCGCCGCTGGTACAAATCGAGGATCTGCGCAAAGAGTTCGGGAGCGTGCGCGCGCTCGATGGCGTGTCGTTTGACGTAGGCGCCGGGGAATGGATTGCGATCATGGGGCCTTCCGGCTCGGGCAAGACGACGCTGATAAATATTCTGGGCGGGCTGGACACGCCGACCTCGGGACGCGCGCTGGTGGACGGCACCGATGTGGCGCGGCTGGACGAAAGCGGGCTGGCCCGATTTCGCGCGCAGAAAATCGGGTTTATCTTTCAGCAGTTTCACCTGGTTCCGTATTTGACTGCGCTGGAAAACGTGATGCTGGCGCAATATTTTCACAGCACCACGGATGAAACCGAGACGCGGCAGGCGCTCGAGCGGGTTGGACTCGCGGATCGCATCGAACATTTGCCGGGTCAGCTTTCGGGCGGCGAACAGCAGCGCGTGGCCGTGGCGCGTGCGCTGATCAATCATCCGAAGCTGGTTCTTGCCGATGAGCCGACGGGAAATCTTGATGAAGCGAACGAGGAGATTGTTCTGCGATTGCTGCGCGAACTTCACTCCGAGGGGCACACGATTCTGATGGTGACGCATGCGCCGTCGATTGGTGCGTTGGCCGACCGGCGGATCGATTTGGCTCATGGCCGGTTGGCGCAGGTTGTGACCCGCGCTTGACGGGCTGCATTCAACCCTCTGGGAAATGTGACGGGTAGAGTGTGCGCCGGTCCTTTGTTTTGAATGAGTTGCGATGGATTCTACTCGACTCAAGTGTCGAATAGAACGTAGTGTATTCGGGCAGTTTTGGCGGTGCTCGGCGCGCCGCCGTAAACGAGCGCAGTGCGACTCCTGTAAGCCGCAGCGGCCTACCTTCGCCGTCAAAAACCTAGTTTTCATAATCACGCAGCCAGAGTAGCAAGGCCCGGAAGAATGCAAGGGGGAAATGCCTGTGGACTTTAGAAATTAGAGATTAGAAAGATAACAGCCGAACAAAGACGCCGGCGCGACAAACTGCCGCACTTCAGGAGCTTGCGATTAGGAGCCGGCGAGGAATTTGTATTGGCCGGCGGTGAGAGGGACGACGGAGAGACGTCCTTGGCGGACCAGAGGCGAGTCGGAGAATAGCTTGTTGGCTTTGATTTCCGCGAGGGTGATGGGTCTTGGCAACGGCTTCCCCGCTTTGATTTTCACTTCGGGATTTTTCGGGTTTGAGGCGTCAACCGAGACGACTGTCGCGGTGCCTACTGCGCTTTTGCGGTCACCTGTTTCGTAAATCACGAGTTTCGCGCCCGGCTGCATTTCCCGCATGTTCCTCAGGGCGACTGGATTGGAAACGCCGTCCCAGACTGTGGTGCCGTCGCGCTGAAGATCCTCGAAGGAATATGCGGAAGCTTCGGTTTTTAGCAGGTAGCTGTTGGCCATGGCGATCGCCTCCGTGCCGGGTAGACCATTCTACACGGCGGACGGCGATTCGCAGTAGATTGCGGTTTTAGCGAAATCGAAGAGAGATTCCTCGACTGCGTGTCCCGGCGCTTCGCGCAAAGACAAAGGCACGGGACACTCCGCTCGGAATGACGTCCGCCGCCAATTTACGTGCTCAGTGCTTTGCGGCGGCAACTGGCTGGGCGGAATCGCGGGCACGTTTTAGGATGTAGCCCTCGATGGAGCGGACTTGTGCAGCGGTGAGGTCCTCGGAGAATGACGGCATGCCTAGCTCCCGCAAAGCACCTCCTCGAACAATCTGCTGAAAGATTTGGTGCTTGGAGCCGCTCGTGTAACGCAGGTCGGGCACGAGCCCGCTGCTTACTGCGTCGCCGCCATGGCAGCGTGCGCAGTACGCCGCAAACAGATTCGATCCCTGCTCGATTTCGCTGGGAGAAACAGCGAGCTTGAAGGTTGGCATGGGCACGGGCGGAACGGTTCGCTCAGGGCGTTGTGGGAGCATCGCGGTTCCTCCGATTGAAAAGACGGCAAGTCTTCCGTTCCCGATCTTTCCCTTTCCGATGGATCGATTGCCAAGCGTAGTTGGTCCGCCCCATCCGGCCATCACCGCCACGTATTGGGTTCCGCCCACCGAGTAGGTCATCGGTCCGGCCGAAATCCCCACGCCGGTGTCAAAGTCCCACAACGGCTTGCCGTCGGTAGCTCGATAGGCGATGAATTTCCCGTCGGCTCTGCCCTGAAAGACAAGATTCCCGGCCGTGGTCAGCGTTCCGCCGCTCCTGGGAAAAGGCTGGTCCGCGTGCCACACTTCGCGACGGCCGACTGGATCCCACGCGACCAGGCGTCCCTTGGACTGAATCTTGAGCCACTGGGCTCGCACGGGTCCGTGATAGCCCCGGTCCGACGCAGTGGTCTGATCGTGAAGATCGATTTTCCAGTCGCGCGGCGTCGCGTGGATCGATGCGCTATCGAGCACGCTGAGGTACACGAGCCCCGTGGCCGGATTGAACGAAATGGGACTCCAATTGTGCCCGCCCTCGGTGGAAGGCTTTACAATGGTGGCGTCTTTCATCGCGCGGATTTCAGGGTTTTCCACGGGACGGCCGCTCGAATCGATACCGGTTGCCCAATTGATTTCGGCGAATGGAGTGGCGGAGATAAGTGCGCCATTCTCGCGATCTAAGACGTAAAAAAAACCGTTCTTGTTGGCCTGCATCAAGACGCGACGCTGCTGTCCATCGATGGTGAGGGTGGCGAGCAAGAGGGGCTGAGTGGCATCGTAATCCCAATTGTCACCCGGCGTAGTTTGATAGTGCCAAACTTGCTCACCGGTGTCGGCGCGGAGCGCGAGGATGCAGGCGATGTAAAGATCGTCTCCCTTACCGCGAACTTGGTCGTACCAAGGGGAACCATTCCCGGTTCCGACATAAACCATGCCGAGATCGGGGTCGTAGACGAGGCTATCCCACGGGCTTCCTCCACCACCTGCTTTCCACCATTGCCCCTGCCACGTGCTCGCCGCGCTGCGCAACGCGTCGGACTCGCCCGGCTGAGAGGGATCACCCGGAACGGTGTACGTTCTCCACGCCAGTTTTCCGGTTTCCGCATCGTAGGCAGAGACATAGCCACGCACCGCGTATTCCGAGCCTCCATTGCCGATCAGGACCCGACCCTTGGCAATGCGCGGAGCGGCGGTGATCGTGTACGGTTCGTCCTTGGGCGTAGTTTGCACTTGCCACGCGACTGCGCCCGTTTTGGCGTCGAGCGCGATCAGCCGTCCATCCAACGCGGCTACGTAGACGCGCCCTTTATAGAGCGCGACTCCGCGATTTACGACGTCGCAGCACGCGAATTTCGAGTCGTCCTTCGCGACTTGCGGATCGTAGGTCCACAGCAGGGCCCCGCTTCGCGCATCGAGGGCATACACGACGCTCCAAGCGCCCGTGGTATACATCACGCCATCGTTTACTAGAGGGGTCGCTTCGTATGCGCGCAAGGTTGGAAAGTCCATGGACCACGCGAGCCCGAGGCGGCTGACGCTCTGCTCGTCAATCTTCTTGAGAGGACTGAAACGCTGCTCGGAATATGTGCGGCCATAGGTGATCCAATTCGCGGAATCAGAATCCGCGGCTCGAAGCGCAGCGTCGTCCACTTGGACGTGTCGAGCGCAGCCAGTAATGGCGAGAACCAAGATTGCTTCCATCGCCAGTAGTGCGCGCCGATACGAATCGCAATGCATGCGTTCTCCGCAGGAACTTTTATTGATCGGGCCGGTCAGTGCCACTCGCTGACCCCGAGTTCGACTAGCGGGGTACACTTATACACCCTCTGCGGCTCCGACCGGACCCGAGTATTCTTGGTCGCATCGGTTTCGGCGCCATCAAGAGAGACGCACGGCGTGCAACCAACGGCCGCGGATAAAAGGCAGCGGTGTATAATCGTGGTCCCCATGCAACGGATCGGAAGAATCTTTCCATTGATGGCCGCGCTGGCGCTTCCTGCGTCGGGCCTCGCGCGGAATATTCAGACGGCTGCGCTGAATGCACATGTGGATTCATTGAATAGCTGCCCGACGAGATCGCTGCTTCTGAACTTCGACGTTTATCGGGGTGCGCAGGCTGTTCGACAGGTGCCGATTTGGCGATTGCAGAACGACGCGGCTTTTTTCTTCACGTCCGGCCTGATGGTTGACGCTGACGGAGCGCCGAATGCCTACAATCCGGAAGACACCGGATTGGACGACCTTTCCAACGCAGGGCAACCGGGGCATTGGGACGGCATCATTGCGGACGAGGAAGGAAATCCCGTGGTTCAAGGGCCTGATGACCCGTTCCCTGGATACTACATTTCCTGCACGGCGCTTTCGGATTGGACGAAAGGACGCATCGATCCGACACGATACGTGGACGCTTCGAAAATCCCGTACATTGCGCTGCCGCCACAATTGGGCCACGAGTCGGGCGCGCGGTTGGGAGATTTGGCGGTTGTGGTGAACATGCGAAGCGGCAGGGCCGCGTATGCAATTTTCGCGGACATCGGTCGGCTCGGCGAGGGATCTATCGCGCTAGCCGACAATCTGGGAATCTGGTCGGACGCGCGACACGGCGGGAGATGGGGCGGCATTCTCTACCTAGTATTTCCAGGATCCGGCGAGCATCGACCGATGTCCGTTGAAGAGATTAATCAGCGGACGGAAACACTATTCCACGATTGGGGCGGCATCGAACACGTCCTTTCCTGCGGGGACCACGCACCCGATCACCCGCCGTTTTGGTTTGAGTAAAACCGCGCATCGAGACGTGCCCCCACAAGGAAGTTTCCCCTGCTACAATAAGTTGAATGCCGATACCGATTGATGCGCGGAAGAAACCGCTGGACGTGAAGGTCTTCATATCCACGGGCGAGGGCGTGGCGATTACCTGGTCCGATGGGCACACGAGCCGCTACGATTTTCCCTACCTGCGCGAGAACTGCCCCTGCGCGACATGCAACGACGAACGCGCGAAGAAGGAAGCCGATCCAAAAGCGGCGGCCGCTGCGGCGATCCTGCCGATGTACAAGCCGCGCGTGACCGCTAAAGCAGCCAAGGCGGTGGGAAATTACGCCATTCAAATGGAGTTCTCCGATGCGCACACAACGGGAATCTATAGCTTCGCTTGCCTGCGGGAGCTTTGTCCGTGCGATAAATGCGCAAGAGAGTTTCGGGCGACGGACAAGCGCGTCGCATCGTAGGGAAAGACCTCGCCACTTCCGAAGTCTGCAGGGGGCAAAGACAGAAATAATTACCGCTACGCCGACGGCGCAGAAAGGGAAACAGCAGATCGCTCTCTACGTCCCGCGCCCGCACACGACGCGGGCAGAACTGAAAAAGCGCGGGACTTCGTTCGGGATGACAGGTGCGGATTGCCTGCGAGAGGTGCGGTGCGCTACTTCAGGGCTAGCAGGCGCCAGGCTAGCCAGACGACCGGACTGGCGAGAATCAAGCTGTCGATGCGATCGAGCATCCCGCCGTGACCTGGCAGAAGCGTGCCCGAATCCTTCACAGAAGCAGCGCGCTTGTAAGCCGACTTGATCAAATCTCCCATTTGGCCGGCGATGTTCGCGAGCCCCGCGACTGCCGTGAGGGTGACGACGCTCACTTGGGTCCACCGCGCAAAAGCCACGGCGACGAGCAGTGAAGCTACGAAATTTGCTATTGCTCCCTCCCATGTTTTTTTAGGGCTTAGTATGGGCGCGAACGGCATGCGGCCGAAGCTGCGGCCGGTGAAGTAGGCGAGCATATCGCCGGCCCAGATCAAGAAAAGCGTAAACAGAACGAGGTCGCGGCCGCCGGGCACGATTTCGTTGATGCGCACCAAATAGCTGAACGGCAGCGCGATCAGCAAAAGTCCCGCCGAGCTAATCGATACCGCGGAGAGCACGTCGTGCAACGGGCGGCGCGTGGCAAGCCCCGCGATCACCACGCCAAAAATGAAAATGATGAGCACTTCATCGAGGGAAATGGAAAAGGGGCTCGGTGACGGTCGAGTGATCGTCACGCCAGAACCGAGCGTCAGAGTGTCCGCGGAACCGGCCACGTACTGCGCGTAGAATATTCCGGCAGCGCACGCGAAGGTCCAATAGCGATACGCGCGCAGGCCGACGAGTTCGCCCAAGTTGAAAAATTCGCGCAAGGCAAGGATTGCAATCAGCGCTGCCGCAGCGGCCAATAGCGGGGCAGGTCCCCACCACACCAGCGCGACAACCGCCGGTATCAGCACCGCAGCGGTCAGAATGCGAAGAAGCATCCGACGTCAGCCCCGACCCGTACGTGCGAGGCGTCCGATGGAGGGAGCCTCTTTCTTGTGCGCCGGCGCGGCGCCGCGCGCGGATTCCAACCCTCCGTAGCGACGCTCGCGATCCTGGAAATCCAGGAGCGCCTCAAGTAGGCGCGCCCGTGAAAAATCGGGCCACAGCGTTTCGGTTACGTACATTTCGGCATACGCGATCTGCCAAAGCAGGAAGTTGCTCACGCGCATTTCGCCGCTGGTGCGAATCAAAAGATCAGGGTCGGGCAATCCGGCGGTATACAGATGATCGGAAATGGTCTGCTCGTCCGCATGGAAAGCGGAAAGGCCGTTGGCGCGGACGTGATCAAGCATGGCATTGAAAGCATCGGCGAGCTCGGCGCGGCCGCCGTAATTGAGCGCAAGAACGAGCTTCATCCCGGTGTTGCGCGCCGTTTGGCGCATGGCATCGGCAAGATCCTTTCGCACCGTTTCCGGAAGCTGGTTGGAGCGCCCAATGGCCAACAATTGAATGTTGTTTTGCTGGATCAGAGGCAGTTCACGTTTCAGATATTCGCGCAAGAGGCGCATCAGGAAATCCACTTCGGGCTGCGGCCGGCGCCAATTTTCGAGCGAAAAAGCGTAGAGGGTAAGACACGGAATGTGCAATTGCGCGCAGGTTTCAATCACCACGCGGGAGGCTTTTACGCCGGCGCGATGGCCGGCAATCCTCGGCAAATGACGGCGCTGCGCCCACCGGCCGTTCCCATCCATGATGGCGGCGACGTGCTTGGGAAGCCGGTGCGGGTCCAGCTTTTCGAGAAGCGCGGCTTCTTCAGAATTCTCGGCTTTGAAAGATTCGAACTTTTTCACGGAGATGAGTTCAAGGACACCCGCGAGCGAAAGTAGCACAGCGACTAGCCGTCCGCAACCGCGGCCGATGTCTAGCTTCGGTTAGAGCGATGAGGGTACTTGGATCGAGCCTGTTGCCAGGCCGTCGATCAGAGGACGGTCCGCAGCCAAAAAAGCTAGTTCGGGCAGCGATTCCGGGGTGCGCCATTCGATCCTCTCGAACTCCAGATTCCGGATTTCAGCGGGCGAAGCGTGTGCCGCGAAGAAGAATAGGTCGAGCGGCTCGTCGGTATTGGCATAGGTGTGGCGCGTGTGAAAGACTTCCGGTCCTATCTGAACAGTCACGCCGAGTTCTTCCCGCAGTTCCCGCGAGAGAGCTTCCGGCAAAGTTTCCCACGGCTCGACTTTTCCGCCCGGAAATTCCCACATCAGTTCGTAGCGGGAGCCACGCGGCCGCTGGCAGGCCAGCAGCTTACCTTGATGTTCGATGACGGCAGCTACCACGGTGCGCATCGATGTTCCCTCAATATCATCATAACTCGGGTACGCCGCGATGCTGAAGGAAAGGATTACTTGGCGCCGGAGATTTTGCGGACAATCATGGTCAGCGGATCGTAAAATTGGTCTACGACGCGCTCCTTAAGGGGGATG
Source organism: uncultured Acidobacteriota bacterium (assembly GCA_963823145.1). GTDB lineage: Bacteria > Acidobacteriota > Terriglobia > Acidiferrales > UBA7541 > Palsa-295. The sequence continues at coordinate 2,089,001 of CAWGJZ010000002.1, read as the reverse complement.
ATGGCGTTGTCAGTGATGTGGATTTCCTCGGGGCAGACCTCGGTGCAGCACTTGGTGATATTGCAATAACCGATGCCGAGCTGTTCTTTTAGAAGTGAGATTCGGTTCACGCCGTCCATTGGGTGCATTTCGAGGCCCGCGGTGCGGACGAAAAAGCGCGGGCCGCCGAATACATCCTTCTTGTCGTGCTCGCGCAAGACATGGCAAACGTTCTGGCAAAGGAAGCACTCGATGCACTTCCGGAATTCCTGCACGCGGTCTACGTCGCTCTGATAGAACTTCCATGATGCGTCAGCCCTCGGCTTGAATGCCGGAATCTTTTTATTGACCTTGTAGTTCCAAGAAACGTCGGTAACCAGGTCTTTAATTATGGGGAAGGCTTTCATCGGATACACGATTATGGGCTGATCCAGCGGCAGAGAATCCATGCGCGTCTTGCACATCAGACGCGGCTTTCCGTTCACTTCCGCGGAGCAGGAACCGCACTTGGCAGCCTTGCAATTCCAACGCACCGCAAGATCGGGAGCCTGGTGCGCCTGAATGGAATGGACGGCGTCAAGCACGACCATGCCCGGCGTGAGCGGCACTTTGTAATCGACCGCCTGGCCGCCCTCCTTGTCGCCGCGAAAAACTCTTAAGGTTGCATCTGCCATCAAAAAGCCTCCGTCCCCAAGGCTTCTCTGTGCCGCACGCCAAGAGAGATTCTTCGACTGCGTGTCCCGGCGCTTCGCGCAAAACCAATAACGCGGGACACTTCGCTCAGAATGACCCCAAACTGCTCTGCCACATCCCCTACTTATCTTCCGCCAGAATCTGCTGCAAGTCAGCGGGCAGAACCGGCTTGGGCACTTCGAAGAGCACCATCGCATCGCCCTTCTTCACGATCACATGATTCTTCTTGCCCCATTCGTCCTCGGTTTTCGGGAAATCGAGACGACTATGCGCGCCGCGGCTTTCCTTGCGTGCGAGGGCCGCGTGCGTGCAAGCCTCGGAAACGGTCAGCATCCGTTGCAAGTCGAGGGAAAGATGCCAGCCGGGATTGAACAGGCGCGTTCCCTCGACGTGCGTCTTCTTGGCCCGCTCTTTTAGCTTTTCGATTTCGACGAGTGCCTTCCGCAGATCTTCGTCTGTGCGGAAAATTCCGACTAGATTCTGCATGATTTCTTGCAGGTCATGGTGAATGGTATACGGATTTTCCCCGCTGGCACGCTCAAAGGGAGCCAGTGCCTGGCGCTCGGCTTCCTGGATTTGCGCGTCATCGAGGGCAGCCGCGGCCGTTTTCTTGGCGTGTTCAGCAGCGGCCAAGCCCGCGCGGCGCCCGAATACCAGCAGGTCGGAGAGAGAATTTCCGCCGAGGCGGTTCGCGCCGTGGAGTCCGCCCGCTGCTTCGCCGGCAGCGAAAAGCCCCGGCACGAAAGATTGCCCAGTTTCCGCGTCCACGCGAATGCCACCCATCATGTAGTGGCACGTGGGGCCGACTTCCATGGGCCCCTTGGTAATGTCCACGTCCGCAAGTTCCTTGAACTGGTGATACATGCTGGGCAATTTGCGCTTCACGTATTCGGCGGGCTTGTGCGAAATATCGAGGAACGCGCCGCCATGCGGAGTGCCGCGTCCTTCCTTAACTTCCGTGTAAATTGAGCGCGCAACCACGTCGCGCGTGGAAAGCTCCATGCGCTTAGGATCGTACTTCTCCATGAAGCGCTCGCCATTTTTGTTGCGCAGAATTCCGCCCTCGCCGCGCACCGCCTCGGTGACCAGAAGTCCCTGCACTCCTGGTGGCCAGACCATTCCAGTGGGATGAAATTGGACAAACTCCATGTCGAGGAGTTCGGCGCCCGCTTCGTAAGCGAGAGCCATGCCGTCGCCAGTGCACTCCCAAGAATTCGAAGTAATTTTCCACGATTTTCCGATGCCACCAGTGGCGATCACCACGGACTTGGCCTTGAAGGTGACGAAGTTGCCGCTCTCGCGCCAGTAACCGAACGCCCCGGAAACGCGGTCGCCGTCCTTGAGCAGCCGCGTGATCGTGCATTCCATGAAAACATCGAAGCCCATCTCGACGCCGCGGTCCTGCAGCGTGCGAATCATTTCGAGGCCGGTGCGGTCGCCGACGTGGCAAAGCCGCTTGAAAGTGTGTCCCCCAAAGGCGCGCTGCAAAATTTCGCCCTTTTCAGTGCGGTCGAAAAGCGCGCCCCACTGCTCGAGTTCGCGGACGCGGTCGGGAGCTTCCTGTGCGTGGAGCTGAGCCATGCGCCAATTGTTGAGCAATTTTCCGCCGCGCATCGTGTCGCGAAAATGTGTGCGCCAATCGTCGGCTTTATCGACGTTGGCCATTGCGGCGGCGAGGCCGCCTTCGGCCATTACGGTGTGCGCCTTCCCGAGCAAGGATTTGCAGACCACAGCCACGCGTGCGCCTTGCGCCAGAGCCTCAATTGCGGCTCTCAGTCCCGCTCCGCCCGCACCAATGATAAGGACGTCGTGCTCGTGGGTTTCGTACTTGGAGGTCACAGGATTCGAATATCCTTCAATGCGCCGGAGGCTACTAAGCGGATGTACAAGTCGGTGAGGCCAACCGAAATCATGCTCATCCAAGCCCAGAACATATGGTGCTCGTTCAATTTGGTGACGCCGCGCCAAACCGATTCGCGTGGCGTCCCAAGCGTCGCGCAGGAAAAGCAATCGAGCTTACCGCCGACCAGATGGCGCAGTGAATGGCATGAGAAGGTGTAAATCGTGAGCAGGATGATGTTGACGAGCATCACCAGCGTGCCGACGCCGATGCCAAATTTCCCATCGAAATCGAAGGCAATGATCGCGTCGTACCAGAGAAACGCCACAAAAACGACCGCAATATAGAAGAAATAGCGATGAACGTTTTGGAGGATAAATGGAAAGGCAGTCTCACCGCGATACTTGCTGCCGCTTCCCTCCCCCACAGCGCACCCAGGCGGATCCAAAAAAAAAGCGCGATAGTAGGCCTTCCGGTAGTAGTAGCAAGTCGCGCGGAAGCCAAGCGGCCCCGCCAAAATCAAAAGCGCGGGTGAGAACGGCCACCAGTGATGTTCTGGATCGATCAGCGGTGAGTAAAACGGCGAAAGGTAAGGGGCCGACCAATAGAAGTCGCCTGCAAAGGCCCGCCAAGTGGTGTAAATAGTAAAGGCGCCGAGAACGATGATGAACGGTAGGTTCTCAATCCACCACGCGTCTCGCCGCTGCGTGCTCCCGAAACGAGTCAGTCCCCCTGCGGTTGAAGACTCTGCCACCCTAGTTGTGCACCCCCAAACAAACTAGAATATTCGAGAACGCCACTTTTGCAAACAGGATTCTACAAGACTAGGAACGCACCCGACGGAAAACGTTCAGTCGCGATGCACCGTTTGTGGCGAAAACGCCGGCAGACATACCGAGATATATTCCGCACCCTCGGGCGTCGAATACTGCACCCACTCCCCGCCGTGCGCGATCACAGCTTGGCCAGCGCGAACGTCTAGGTCACCCGCCTCGTGGGCAACGTGAAGCGTTCCGCTCAGCACGACGCTATATTCGTCGAATTCCGGCGTTTGCCCCGCCTCCGACCATCCTGCGGGACTTCGCATGCGCGCCACGCTCACACCTGCAGTCTTCGAGTTTACACGGCCCACGAATTCCTCGATGAGCTTCGGCTTCGTTCCAACTGCTGCAACCTCGGTAGGTTTCTCGATCAAAGTCGGCATAATCCCCTCATGATTGACGCTCTTATACCAGCGTCCTGCCGCCATCCACGACGATTACTTGTCCCGTAACGAAATCGGCGGTCGCGAGATACGCGACGGCGCCGGCAATATCTTCTCCCGTTCCTGTGCGGTGCAAGGGAACGCGATGAATGTATTCTTCGTCCGGAGGCTCGCCGGGAAACTGGATCGTCCCCGGCGCCACGCTGTTCACCAAAATTTCCGGCCCCAGCGCCCGCGCCAGGCATCGCGTCAGCATGATCGATCCCGCTTTCGAGACGCAGTAGTGCGTGTACGCCGGCCACGCGAGCAACCCTCCGAGCGACGAAAGATTGATAATCCGCCCGCGCCCCTGACGTTTCATCATTGGCGCGGCAAACTGCGCGCAGACGAACTGCGATTTCAGGTTCGTATCCATGATGCGGTTCCACTGCTCGTCGGTGAGGCTCTCAAATTTCGCAGGGAAAAACATCCCGGCATTGTTGACGAGAATATCCAACCGCCCGAATTCGCGCTCCACGTCGGCAAACATTTTCTCCACTTCTGCGCGCTTGGAAACATCCGCCTGAATCGCCACGGCTTTCGCTCCAGCGTCATGAAGTTCGCGAACCAGCGAATCGGCCTCGTCGCGCGACGTTTTGTAATTCAGCACGATCGCGGCGCCGTCCGCGGCCAGACGCAGCGCAATGCTCCGTCCGATGCGCTTCGCCGCGCCCGTAACCAGCGCAACCTGACCCTCCAGGGGTTTACCCGCCATTGTTTAACTCCTGAATCCACCGGACACATTAACACTATCAACCTTCCGAAGGAGTCTGCCCTTCAACTTTTCTCGCGTCAGTTTCATGTAAAATCGTGCGGCGCGAACGGAGGACGAATGAAACTCGATTTACTTGCAATTGCGCCGCACCCGGACGACGTGGAGCTAACTTGCGGCGGCACCATGCTCAAGATGGCGCAGGCTGGCTATCGCACGGGCATCCTCGATCTCACGCGCGGTGAAACAGGCACGCGTGGCACTCCGGAAACGAGGCTAAAGGAAGCGGCGCGCGCAGGAAAAATCCTTGGCGCCGCCGTCCGCCGGAATCTCAGATTGCCAGACGCTCACCTGCAAGTGTGCGACGAGCAAAAGGATGCCATCGCCGCCGTGATTCGCGAACTCGAACCCCACACCGTGATACTTCCCTACTGGAAGGGGCGCCATCCTGATCATTACGCGGCGGCAACTCTGGGATGGGAGGCGTGTTTTGTGGCCGGCTTGAAGAATTATGCGCTCCCGGGCGAAGCCTTCCGTCCATACAAGATTATTTACGCCGCTGCGTATGCGGATGTTCGTCCCACTTTCGCAGTCGATATCACCGCGCAATACGATCGCCGCCGCCAAGCGATTCTCGCCTATGCATCGCAGTTTCGTCCGCCAAAGCGCGAAGGCCGTTTGAAAGTTTCACTCCCATTGGACAAACTCGAAGAGCGCATGAGCGACATCGCTCGCCACTACGGCAGCATGATCGGCGTAAAGTACGCGGAAGGCTTCGTGGTGAAGGAAGTAATGCGCGCCGACGATGTGGTCAAGCTGCCGGTGCGATCGATGTAAGACCGCAAATCTCGGCTGCCCTGTTGGCTCTAATCGATACAAAAATGCCCTGGCCCGTTGCTGCACCAGGGCATTTCCATTTACGGTTCCGACTAAAACTGGTTCCACAAATACTGGTTGTAAACCTCGTGATGGAACTGCACCTCTGGGCCTTTGACCACCGTGCCCAGCAGACGCGCGCAGCGATCGGCGGAGGCCTGTTTCAAGTCTGCGTAACGCCCTTTTACATCCTCGCCGAGCAGCTTTGTCGTCCACTCGGCCGCCCGGAAATCATCGATCGCCGTGTAGATATTGTCCGGCAGATACCGCTCGGCTTGCCGCAGATTTTCCAAGTCCGCAGTATCCCCTTCGATCCCGGTCCTGAAAACGCTGAGCATCACCAGGTACGGATTAGCATCCGGCGCCACGGATCGTACCTCCACGCGCATGCTCTTCGAGTTGCCAATGGGCACTCGAATCATCGAGCCGCGGTCCACAGCGGACGCTTTGATCTGGTTCGGCGCCTCGAAGTGGGGATCGAGGCGGCGGTAAGCGTTCACGCTGGGATTCAGCGCCAGGCAAATGTCGTTCCCGTGTGTCAGGATGCGATCGATGAACTCCCAGCCGCAGCTCGAAAGCTTTTCCTGCCCTTTCGGATCCCAGAAAAGATTTGTTCCGTTCTTACTGATCGAAACATTGGTGTGCATGCCGCTACCGTTTACGCCGACCACCGGCTTCGGCAAAAACGACGCGGTCATACCGGATCGGGTCGCTACTTGGCGGCAGATCAGTTTGTAGAGTTGGATCTGATCCGCCGCGGCCACCACTTCCCCGTAGCCGTAGTTGATTTCGAATTGAGACGGCGCTACCTCCGGGTGATCCTTCTCATTTTGGAAACCCATGGCGCGCTGCACTTCGGCCACCGTATCGATAAACGTGCGCAGCGGATCGCCGGGAAGCGAATGGTAATAGCCGCCCGTGTTAACGTATTCAAATTTGCCGGTTTCGTAATAGCGCCTCTCTGCGTCCGTGCCCGCAAAAAGAAACCCCTCGATTTCGTTGGCCGCGTTCAGCGTGTATCCGTCCCTCTTGTGCAGGCTGTCCGAAAAACTTTTCAGCATGGCGCGCATATCCGCGGCGTACGGTCCACCCTGCTTGTCGATCACCTCGCCAAAAACCATCACTTTCCCCGAGCCGAAAAAATCCGCCGGAGCCCAATAAAACGCGCTCCAGTCGATTCCCAGCCGCAAATCGCTTTCTCTCTGGGCCGTGAAACCTCGAATCGACGAGCCGTCGAACGTCAGGTTGTCCCAGCTCTTAACCAGAAATTTTTTGTCGTAGTCCAGCATGTGCAGGCGGCCTTCCAGATCGCTGAAAAGCACCGTCACCGCTTTGATTCTCTTTTCGTCCGTCAGGTATTTGACTCTTTCCTCTTGGAGCTTCTCCATTGGAACGCGGCTTTGCCGCTGCTCCTTGGCTTTCAAATTCAGTTCTTCCAGTTCGCCGTATGGAATCTCCAGAAAGTTGCGAAGTTCGTTAGACATGTATCTCCTTCATCTTTTGTGAGATGGCTCTTGATTTTATGAAGCTGGCGCAACAAGGACGGAGGTCCGGATTGCGGTAACAAGATACCGTGTGACGACGCAAGCGTCCAATTCAAAGAAATGATTATTCGGATTCGGAAGCGCCCACTACACCACCCCCTGCACTCACAAAATGCATAAGGAAAGCATAAATATTCGAGAAAAAGGTTCAGGAAAGCCCCATTAAAAAAATCTATCCATCCGATGAAAAAAACGACTCAGATCCCTCTAAGGCTCTGCTTGACGCCGAAGGAAAAGCTGCGGTAACGTCTGCCACTTAAATTCTATTCCCCGCAATCTACTGACTGGAGGACGGATGGACCCGAAAGGCGTTCTTGAACTCGCATCGAAAAACGGGGCTAAGATTCTTGACCTTCGTTTTATCGATGTGCCCGGCGTATGGCAGCACGTCAGCTACCCTATCAAGGAATTGACCGCGGATTCCTTCCACGAGGGATTCGGAATGGATGCCAGCTCGATCCGCGGATGGGCGCAGATTCACGAATCGGACATGCTCTTGATTCCTGATCCCAACACCGCCTTCATGGATCCGTTTCTTGAAACGCCCACGCTGGTGATGATCTGCGACGCGCAAGATCCTCTCTCGCGCAAGCCTTACGATCGCGACGTGCGAAACCTCGCTCATCGCGCCGAGGAATACCTCCAGAAGACCGGCATCGCCGACCAGGCCTTCTTCGGCGCCGAGGCCGAGTTCTTTATTTTCGATAATGTTCGCTTCGACTCCCGCGAAAACTATTCCTACTACTACGTCGATTCCGACGAAGGCCGCTGGAATTCAGGGCGCGAAACCCCGGGGCAGCCCAATTTGGGCTTCCGCCCGCGCTACAAGGAAGGATATTTCCCCGTCCCTCCCACCGATCGCTTTCAGGATATGCGCAGCGAAATGGTTTTGAAGCTGCAGGATGTTGGGATTGAGGTCGAGTGTCACCACCACGAAGTGGCCACCGCCGGCCAATGCGAAATCGACTTTAAATTCGACACCCTGATTCGCGCCGCGGACAACATGTGCAAGTATAAATACGTCTTGCGCAACACCGGCTACAAGCACGGCAAAACCGTCACCTTCATGCCCAAGCCAGTCTTTTCCGATAACGGCTCGGGCATGCACACCCACCAATCGCTATGGAACAAGGGTAAGCCGCTCTTCGCCGGCGACGGTTACGCCGGATTGAGCCAAATCGCCATGTTTTACATCGGCGGTCTGCTCAAGCACGCTCCCGCGATTGTTGCGTTCGCTGCGCCCTCCACCAATTCTTACAAGCGGCTGGTCCCCGGTTTTGAGGCGCCGGTCAACCTGGCCTACTCGCGCCGCAATCGCTCCGCCGCCGTCCGCATACCGATGTACTCAACGAATCCCAAGGCGAAGCGGCTTGAGTTCCGCCCGCCCGATCCGTCGTGCAATCCCTATCTCGCCTATTCCGCGATGCTCATGGCCGGACTCGACGGCATCGAGAACAAAATCGATCCGGGAGGCCCGCTCGACAAAGACATCTTTGATCTTTCCAAGGAAGAACTCTCGCACGTCCCCTCCGTCCCTGGATCGCTCGAGGAATCGCTCAAGGCCCTCGAGAAAGATCACGCTTTCCTCACCAAGGGCGGGGTGTTCACCAAGGACTTCATCGATCTTTGGATTGATTACAAGATGTCGAAGGAAGTGAATCCCATGCGGATGCGTCCGCACCCGTATGAGTTTCACTTGTACTACGACATCTAACAATCCCGGTTGGGATCCACGTCCTGGATCCTGGCGGGCGCGGCACTTCCTACAGTTAGGGATTCGTCCGGCATTGGACGAGTCCGCAGCGGGCCGTCACGGGGGTGGGGTGGCGGCCCAACCTGCACTCACTTCCTAATTACAAGAACGCTACTGTGACGCTCTCAGCTCCGTCGCTAATCCCCCTACGGTAGAACAATTACCGTTCCCACCTCTCCATTCAGATCGTTTAGGCCGCAGATGTAGTGGTAAGTGCCCGGCCTCGTGAATGTCACCCGCAGGCGCGTTGCCCCCGGGGCGGACTCCGGAAGAAACGGACGATCCTGTGCCGCTTCCTGCAAAAAGCCGGAGCTCACGCCATCCGTGGGGGAGTTAATCGTGGCCTGCGGCGCGCCATCAGGTCCGGGGACCGCGGTAACCAGCGTCTTCGGATTCATGGGCTCGGGCCCGAACGTGATGGTATGCGGCACCATCGGATCCGTATTGATCCACTCCACCGTTTCTCCTGCGCGGATTCGAATCGTTCGCGGCAGAAAGTGGACAATCGCCAAATATTGCCCTCCTTCCGCGTCCACGACGACCTCTCCCGTTATGAGCACAACATTTTCAGACGGCGGAAACTCGCGTACCTTTTCCGAAGGATCAGCCTTGCTCGCAAGAAGATCGCTCATCTCTTCCGCGGCCTGATGGTCGTAGTCAAACTGATCGTAGGGCAGAGATGCTGCGTAGAACGGTGCGGTAGAATCCGCGTGCTGCATAACGTGAATAACGCCGTTCATATCAGCGTGAGCCGCGCATACCAATTTATAGTTCCCGGGTGTTGGCAACTTCACGATGAAGGTGGCCGCTTTCCCCGTTGGACCCGAAAAAAGTGGACGCGCCTGCCCGGCTGCCAGCAAAGTCACCGTCTGAGCCTCGCTCCCGGGAGAAAACGTAAACTTGATGCTGTCGCCCGCGTAGATCCAGATCTCATTCGGCAAAAACGCGTTGGCCCGCTTGGCCCGATCGTGGCTCTCTGCACCGACCTGTACATGCCACGCCTGCTGCGCACCGGCAGCCAGCGCAGACGCCAGAAGCCCAGCAGCAAGCACCAAACCAAAAAGCACCGAAAAAAGACTGCGGCGCGACAAGATCCCTCGGCGCAACACCATCCACTGCCTCCTCGAGAGCCGAGATTTCCACTTGGAAACCTAGGTGGTCATCGTGTAACTCAAACGCCTCGCATTAGCAACGGGCCGAACGAAATCGTCGTGAAATCTGAGAGTACCATTCCATCCATTCGGCCGCGTGTTCCGGCCTTCAGATGGCGCCAACGTCCGGAAGCACCCCTGTTCAGCCATGATTAATCGAATCGCCAACCAGGTAGGAGAGAAGTCCCGATAGCCGCGCCTGCGCTGATAGACTGCCTTTGAGGGCTTCTTTCATCGTGAAAATCTTCGGCCGCAAAGCCACCGCGGACGTCGGCCGCGCACGCGCAGCCAGGCAAAAAGAGGGCCAACTCTCGTCATCGCACCGCGTGACGCTCGATCTGTATCGCGCGGAGGTTCTCGCAGCGATGATGGCCAAAAGCCGCTCCTCAAACTCCATCGAAACCACCGACCTGGTGGCCGGAATGTACATTTCCAACTGGGAGCGCCTCTCCCGCTATTGGGCCAACAGCAAGCAGGAGCAGGTCGAGGTACTTCTCCAAAGAATCTGCCGCATCAGCCCTCAGAGGTGGCACTCCTGGATCGAGTCGTATCAAGCCAGTCGCGCTAGCGACAAGCGGGTCTGGCAGAGGCTGCGAAGATCGAAAAACGGCAGGTCCGGCGGCGATTCTCCGTGGCCTTCCGCGGATATGCTGTCCGTCCTGAAACAAGCGGAACGAATCACACCGTTCCACGAGCGCTCCGGCGCTACTTCCACACCCATCCTGACCACGGAGTGTGTTCTTCTTTGCATCCTGCGAAACTCCGGCTCCGAAATCAGCCGCAGGCTGGCCGCCACCGGAATTGACGAGGCCAAGCTCGAGCGAGACGTCCTGCTTCCCCGCCGCGCCCCTCTCACCTGACAAATCTCACGCCTGATGGACATTCACCGTGGACGATTTTTCTTTACACCAACAACCACTTGCGCGATTTCGGCTCCCCGTGTAAAGATTCTCTCCGTATCCTCGTACTGCGCCCAGGCCACCCTCAGATAATCATCTTGAACCGCGGCCAAAGCACCGCCAGCGGCGCGCGGGGCTTCCGGCACACGTACACCCGCACCGATTGCTCATTCGGCATCGCGTGCGGGCTTACGATTGTCGCCGCCTGCCGAACCTCTCCGAACAATTTAATGAACTCGCTCGACTGTTCGCCAAAAATGATCACGCACGCGCCCGAGTAGCCGCGGGGGCCCCAGTAAAAGTAACTGTTGTGTCCGCCGATCGCCTTCGGCAGACCAAGCGCCGGCCCGTAGTAATCGATCGCGCCCGTCTCACCATAATTTCCTCCCAAAATCGCGCAATCCGCGCGATCTGAGGCCGGTAGGCTGTCATACACCTGCGCCACGGTCTCCGCCATATTTTTCCACCCGAACATATCCGCGTAAAGCTGCGGCAGCGGGACCGCAACTGCATCGCGTTCCGTTTTCGCCAGGCTCGAATACGGCAGCAGACCGGAATAGCGCAAAAACCCATTCACCGGCAGCACCGGAACACCGAATGGAAGCGCGATCAATCCCGCAACCGCGATGACGCCGACATACGCGAGCGCCATCCTCCGGCGTTTTCGCGACCTGGCGAAGCGCTCGAGCATCACTCCGCCCGCCGCAAGCAAAATCGGATAAATCGGGAGAACGTAATACGACTTTCCGCCCAAAAACATGAAAATCGTCACTACGATCAGATAAGTGCAGGCCAGAAAGCGGAACCGCTTGGCCTCCGAAGAAGTGAAGTACCAAACTAGCCCGCCCAACCAAAGTGGAAACGCAATCGGATTTAGAAACGCAACTTGCTCACCCAGGAAGTCCAAACGTGAAATCGGAATATTTTTATAGAGTTGAGCGTTGCGCACTACCTCAATTTGCGGCCAGCCGTGCCGCGCCTCCCAAATAACGTTGGGCAAAAACAGCAATATCGCAACGCACGCTCCCATCCAAATCCACTTCGACCCAAAGAGCCTCCACTCACCCGCGAGGAGAAGCCCCGCCGCGAGCGCAAATCCAAACACCAGCATGGTGTGCTTGTTCTCGAGCCCAAGACCCGCCACGATTCCAAAGGCCAGCCACAGCTTCGGCGTTTCACCCTTGACGATGCGGACTACCATCCACGCGCAGAGCAGCCAGAAAAGCGGCTCGAAGGCGTTCATCGAAAAAAAACTGTCGAAAGCCAGAAACGCGGGCGCCAACAGGACGGAAACCGCTGCCACCAACTGAGCGAGCCGGCCGCCGCCAAGCTCGCGCGCGAAAATTCCGGTAAGAAACACCACCGCCGCGCCGGCGAGCACGGGAAAAATCCGCAAGCCGACAATCGAGTGCCCAAATAAATGCCGCGCCAGCCACGCAACGAATGCAATCAAAGGAGGCTGATCCACATAGCCCCAGGCGAGATGCTCGCCACAGGCCATGTAGTAGAACTCGTCGCGGAAAAAGCCATACGAGCGAATACCGGAAAATTGCAGGATGACTTTCGCGGCGGCGAGTCCCAGAAGCAGTCCTGTAGCGCTTCCGGCGGCGCGCCAAGCACTGCCGGACTTCGCATCCTTCGCGACGAATTCGATCGCTGAAGTGTCGCTCATCAAGATTGGAGACGCGCGGCCCGTTGCGAGCATAGCCCAGGCCTAGCCCGCATCCGGCGGCGTCCCGATTTTCAGCCTGCGGATCGCGCAGCCCGCTGCGCTCGCAAATCAGGGCGTGACAATGGTTGCGCTCTTGATGCTGTCGATGTTGGGAAAATTCTTATCGAGGTACGACTTTCCAAGTGCGGTAATTGATCCTTGATCGGGCTTTTCTCCGTATCCGCTGTACAAATTCTTCACCACGTCCATCCCGGAACTCACTTCCCCAAACGGAGCGAAGCCCTGCGAATCGAGAAACGCATTGTTACCATAATTGATGAACAATTGCGTCGTGCGCGTATTTGGCCCAGCGGTGGCAAAAGTCACGTAGCCCGGCTTGTTGGTCTGCGTGACCGGATCGTCCTTAATCCTTGCTGATTGCCACTCCTTGCTCACAGCCGGATCGGCGCTCAATCCGAATTGAATCATGAAACCGGGAACCACGCGGAAGAACGCGGCATCCGTGAAAAATCCGTGCTTCACCAGATTGTAGAATCGATCCGCTCCCAGCGGAGCCCACGCGCGCGTCACGTGAACGACGAAATCGCCCTTCGTGGTGGTGAATTTCGCATCGAACGTAGCCGGTGCTTTTGCATTCAGTGTCGCCGGATGCATCAAAGCGGGATCAGTCATATGAGTTGTCCTTGAGTGCGTCTGGGATTTAGCGGCGTGCTCTTGCCCGGCAAAAATGGCGGGCGCCGTTGCAAAAATTGTTGCGACGAATACCACCGCGGCCATGCGCTTCATGCTCTCTATCGCTCTCACTGCTTTCTCCTGGGCATCGCGCCCGGGCTGTTCCCCGGACCCGCTCCGAAAATGCGGCTCGTCGCCGCGCGTCTAGGGCAGGCCGCAGATTCGCACGCACCCGCCCGACTCCGCGCACGATTCTATCCGATTCCCGCGGCTTATTCGCTAGATTTTCACTCCCGACTTCGAGGGCACACCCGCGCCGTTCCAGGTATTTAACAACTCGGCAATCGACTGCCAATGCCAAGCTGCAAGACAAAGTCCCGTGCTACACTCGCGGTCCACACGCAACATCATGACCGGCGAACATATTGGCGACTTAAAAAAATGGGTGGCGGAACTCGCGCGTCAACGGAACGAAGGCGACACCATCCGCCTGGACCGCGCCGTCGAATTGATCAGCAAGAATTTCGGAGTGCAAACCCACGAAGTGGCCATCATGGGACTTACTTCGGACGAGCGCTCGCTTCGCTTTCTCACTCCCGACAACCTGCGAACCATCGGGCAAGTCCCGCTCTCCAGCGGCAACTCCCTCGCTGCGAGGACCTTTCGCGAAAAGCGCGCCGAACTCATCAATCATTTCACTGTCGTTCCCCACGCATCCGTCTTTGAAGGCGTGCCGGTTAACGAAGAGTAGCGCACTCCTCCCATCCAAAAAATCATGAGCTCGCCCATTATCCTCGGTTCTCGCGCCATTGGCGTCATCCAGGTATCGCGGAAGGCCAACACGATGGCGGACGCCGGAGCCGATTTCACCCAGTCGCAACTTCGCGAACTCAAAATCGTTTCGGACGCGCTCGCCTCGTGCATTCTCATGTGCAATAAGGATTGACTCCTTCGCCTTTTGCGCACTTTTCTCTCTCCCGGAACAACGCCAATGACTCGCACTGTTCACACAACCGTACTCACTTGCCGTGAAATGAGTTGACATCACTGCGTGTGCTTGATAATTTTCGAGCACGAATTTTTTCGGAATCGGTTGACGGAGGAAGCGCACACTCGCTCAGCTCATGGCGTTCGTCGCGAAGAAAATTTTCCTCACCAAGGGAGTCGGAAAGCATCGCGAACGCCTGTCGAGCTTCGAGCTCGCCCTGCGCAACGCGGGAATCGCAGCGTGCAACATTGTCCGCGTCTCATCGATTTTTCCACCTCATTGCAAATTGATCTCTCGCAGCGAAGGACTCAAACACCTGAAGCCCGGCCAGGTGGCCTTCACCGTCATCAGCGAAAATCAAACGCGTGAAGCCCACCGCTTGATTGCCGCCGGCGTCGGCCTGGCGCTTCCGGGCGATAAATCGATGTTCGGTTACCTTTCCGAGCATCATTCCTTCGGCGAAACCGAAGAAGTTGCCGGCGAATACACGGAAGAACTCGCTGCCGAAATGCTGGCCACCACCCTCAATGTTGAATTCGATCCGGATTTATCGTGGGATGAAAAAAAAGAAGTTTATCGCATCTCCAATAAGATCGTCCGCACCATGAACATCACGCAGTCGGCGGTCGGCGACAAGCGCGGCCTTTGGACCACCGTCCTCGCCGCCGCTATTCTCCTCGGCGACGATGACTGATTCCTCGGCCCTCCCTCGTTCCAGGAAATCGATGCAATGAAGTCGCTGGAAAATCTGTCGAGGAGCTGAAATGAACCGATACACTCCGATGCCGCCGGATAATTTCGGTGGAATCCAGGAAGAGCACTCCCGCTACGAAGCGTCCCGCGCCGCTATCTTTCCTGTGCCGCTGGATCGCACCGCGCGCGCCCAACATGGCACCGGCAGTGGCCCCTCCGCAATCCTCGCCGCCAGCCGCAATATCAGTCTCTACGATGAAGAACTCGAGCTCGAACCCTACAAGGAAATTGGCATCCATACGTTGCCGCCCATCGATACCATGGACGGCACGCTCGACGAAGTGATCACCGAAATATTCACTGCGGCATGCGCGCTCCTCGACGACGCAAAATTTCCCGTAACTCTTGGCGGCGAGCGCGCGCTCACGCCCCCGCTCGTTTCCGCCATGGCCAAAAAGTACACCAATCTCAGCGTGCTGCAGGTCGGCGCGCACGCCAGCCTGCGCGACGAATACCAGGGCAATCCCAATAGCGGCGCCTGTGCGATGCGGCGCGTCGTTGAGATTTGCCCGGCGGTGCAAGCCGGCATTCGCTCCATTTCGGCTGAGAGCGCCCAGGCAATTCCACGCCTGCGCACCAAAATCTATTGGGCCAAGGATATCGTCCCCGCCCCGCTGAAAAGCTGGATCGCCAAGGTGCTTGCCGACTTGAGCGCCAACGTCTACCTCACCATCAACGTGGACGGCTTCGACCCCTCCATCGTCCCGGCCACCGGATCGCCGGAGCCCGGCGGCCTCAACTGGCTTCAGGTGACCTCCCTCTTGCGCGCCGTGGCCAGTCATAAGAAGATCGTGGGGTTGGATGTGGTCGAGCTGCTACCGCTGCCTGGCCACCATGCCTCCGACGTTCTCGCTGCGAAGCTGATTTACAAGTGCCTCGGATACATTTTCTGCCAGGGATAGGCTAGGAGGCGGTGACCATGACTTCCCTCGCGTTGATGGCGCTCCTGCAGGAACGAACCTACTATTTCGGCGTATCTTCTCGCGGTTTGATCGGCTGGATTGTCATCGGGCTGCTGGCCGGCTGGATCGCTGGCCAAATCACTCGCGGGCAAGGTTTCGGCTGCATCGTCGATATCATTTTGGGTCTGATTGGCGCGGTCATCGGCGGCTGGCTCTTCACCAAGCTCCAAATCCCAGCTTGGGGTTTCTGGGGCAGTCTCGCGGCTGCCACGGTCGGCGCGGTGCTGCTCGTTGCTATCGCGCGCCTCTTCGCCGGCGGCCACCGAGCCTAGCCGCCATCACGATCGCAAAGCATTCGCAGGCCCCAATCCGTCTGCTGCGCCTACGCCGCTCTCACCTCTGACGTGCAGTTCGGGCATCGCGTAGCCTTCATCGGAATCGCCGAATAGCAATACGGACATTCCTTCGTGGTCGGCGCCGCCGGTGCCGGCGCGGGCTTGCTCCAACGATTGATCTGTCGAATAAAAAGAAAGATCACAAACGCCACGATAATAAAATCGAGCACTGTATTCAGGAACACGCCGTAGTTGATCGTCGCTGCTCCCGCCGCTTTGGCCGCCGCTAGAGTCGGATACGACGTCCCCGAGATGTTCACAAACAAACTCGAGAAATCCACTTTTCCCAGCAGCAGTCCAATCGGAGGCATGATCACATCGCTGACCAGCGAGCTGATGATCCGGCCAAACGCCGCGCCAATAATAATTCCCACGGCCATGTCCAGCACATTCCCGCGCATCGCAAATTCCTTGAATTCTTTCAACATCGTCGCCTCCTCACAGGGCAATTCAGCGCGTTTTCTCGCGCCGGCAGACTTCGGTGGCGAATGAGGTTAGCTAGAACCGGTAGGAGTGGCAAGCACAATGGTCGGTCACTTCTGCCACGCGAAAAGGATGCCGCCCGCAATCCCCCGGACCACGAGCACAGCGCCTGAAAGTCCTAGCAACATACTTTCATCGCGCGACGGCAACCACCGGATTGCCGCCACGCAGATGCCGACCAGCAAAAGCGATCCACCCCGAATCCCCGCCTGCAAGCGGTTCGTTTCCGCCCCCGGGTGAATCCAAACCCGGGCGCCCCAGTAGATCAGGGCAATCCCCAGGATCACCAGCGCCAGCGGCGACGCCACTCCTACGGGGCGGGAAATCGCCACCACGATCAGCAGCGCTCCCAGCAGCAAAACGATGAATTCGCTCAACAAATGAAACAGATTTGCTACATTCTGCATTGCGCCGCCTAAGTCGCGCGATTATCCCGTTTGCGCCGCGGCTAAGCAAGCAGGGCCTGTGGCACAACCACTCTTGCCTGTGCGCGTAAGTCGAGGCGACCGGTAAGCAGCAGCCAAGCGTAGTTGTGCCGCAGCAAACTGAGCCACTGCCCTAATCCGGTAGACCCTAGCTCCAAGGTTTTCAACGCGCCTGCGGGGTTGCTATACTGATCCTGCCATTCGGCTGAATCGCCGCGCTGCATGCGGGTATCCAATCGCACAGGAGAAATCAGTGCACAAGGTCATCATCATCGGTAGTGGGTGTGCAGGATTAACCGCGGCAGTGTATGCCGCGCGCGCGGATTTGCGGCCTCTAGTCCTCGATGGCTACGAGCCGGGCGGCCAGCTTGCTCTGACCACTGAAGTCGAGAATTTTCCCGGCTTCACCGAAGGCATCCTCGGTCCGGACCTCATCGAACGCACCCGAAAGCAGGCCCAGCGCTTCGGCGCCGAATTTGCGTCCGGCGCAGTTTCCGAAGTCGATTTGAGCGAGCGTCCCTTTCGCATCACCGCCGGCAAGGAAAAGTATGTTACCCAGACACTCATCATCGCGTCGGGAGCCTCCGCGCGCATGCTCGGCATCGAATCCGAGAAGCTGCTCCTGGGCCACGGCGTTTCCACCTGCGCCACCTGCGACGGCGCATTTTTCCGCAATCGCGAAATCGTGGTGGTGGGCGGTGGCGACACTGCGATGGAGGAAGCCACATTCCTTACCCGCTTCGCCAGCCTCGTCACTCTCTTGCACCGCCGCGATGAATTTCGCGCCTCGAAAATTATGCTCGAGCGCGCTCGAGCGAACGAAAAAATCGTCTTCAAAACACCCTACGTGATTGACGAAGTGGAGAACGTCGCCAAAAATTCCGTGGATAGCGTCACCGTCCGCCACATGAAAACCAATAAACTCGAAAAAATCCCCACCGAAGGCGTCTTCGTCGCCATCGGCCACGATCCAAATACCAAGGTTTTCAAAGGCCAGATTGAGATGGACGCCGACGGCTACATCATCACCAACCACGGCCCGAAAACCAGCGTCACGGGAGTCTTCGCCGCCGGTGACGTCCAGGACCGTCACTATCGCCAAGCCGTTACCGCGGCAGGCTCCGGCTGCATGGCCGCCATTGAAGCGGAACGCTTTCTCGCCGAATGCCCCGGCTAACGTGTCCCAAGCACTCTTGCGTGGCGCGGGCACTCTTGCCTGCGCACGTAACTCGACGCAACAGTAAGTCACCGCTAAGCGTAGCCGTGCCACCGGCAAACTGAGTCACTACCATATTCCCGGTTCACTTGCGTCCCGGAACTGGAGTATCGTATTCAAACGTCATCCGCCTAGCCCGATTTGAGGCGATCGCTCGACCCGTAAAATAGCGCTTCATCAAAACAAGGAATCCTTCGATCAGCCCGTGCAACGGGAAAGGGGACGTATGCTAAATCGAGTCGTTACGCGTTGTCTTATCGCCAGTCTGCTGCTAATTTTTGGTGGTTGCAGCCACTCCAGCACGCCGTCAGGCGGCTCAGCCACATCGAGTACAGCGCCGCCCACATCGAGCACCTCAGCCGACAACACAACCTCCAGCTCAAATTCGAGTCCCGCCGGCCCCAACTCGAACTCAGCTCCGCCGGCTCCGGCCCCGGTCGTGATCCCTGCTGGCACCACGCTCACGGTGACGCTCGATCAAGCCATCAGCACGAAGGACAATGCCAGCGGCGACCGCTTCGATGCTTCGCTCGCCGTTCCGGTCACCGCGAACGGGCGACAGGTGATCCCCTCCGGCGCCAAGGCAGTGGGCACCGTGGTGACCGCGACCCCCGCAGGTCGCTTGAAGGGCGGTGCCGCGCTTGCATTGTCCCTCGATTCGTTACGCGTCAACGGCGCGAAATACTCGATTGAAACTTCCCAGTTCGAGGAAGCCGGCAAGGGCCGCGGCAAGCGTACCGTGATCGGAGGCGGAGGCGGCGCTGCTCTCGGCGCCATTATCGGCGGGATCGCGGGCGGTGGAAAGGGAGCGGCGATCGGAGCTGTGGCCGGTGGCGGAGCCGGCACCGCAGGAGCTGCGTACACCGGGAAGCGCGATATCGTGCTCCCAGCGGAAACGCGCCTTCATTTCAAGCTACGGCAATCTCTCGAGATTTCTCCGCAGTAGGTGGAAGGGCGGGCTTTTAACCCCGCCATAAGCGCCGCCCTCTGCGAGGGGCTTCAGCCCTGGCTCTTCAATTGTGCGAAGCCAGAAGAATTAATCGAATCGCCTGGACGTACGCATCGCGGCCTTTCTCTCCGACGAAATAACGCGCCAGATGGCCATCGCGCCCGTAAAAATCCGTTTGCGGCATCTCGCCCCGCCAATCGGGATTCACGCCCTGGTAGAAAGCGTCCCCATCCGTCCCAAACCTCACGCGGTAGTTCGGAAAGCCCGGACGATTGTCGCCGAGAAACTTCCGCACAGGTTCGATGTCCGTATCCTCATCTAGGTCGACGCCCACCACCGCCAGGCCTTGATGCTCGTACTCCTTCGCCAGCGAAACGATCATCGGATATTCATTACGGCACGGCACGCACCAGGTGGCCCAAAAGCTGACCATTACCCCCTTGCCGCGGTATTTCCCAACCACATTCTTGTAGCCGTCAAGATCAATTAAACCCGGATCACCAGCTTCGGGAACCGCGGCGGGCGCCGCCTTTGCCTCGGCGGCGTGCGGGCGGCCCACGGAAAATGTAGCGGCGAACGCCGCTGCAAAAGCCACGATAGCGACCAATCGAGCCCAAGGAATCCGCATATGCTTTTCCCCCTGGCTCGATTTTAGCGGCCCGCCAGAGACGCCACCAACCCCCGCGTCCTACGAGTCAGTAACGCTTAGGAACGCCCGTCGGCCGCAAGCTCCCGTCGATAGGCGAACGCGTTCGCAGACATCCTTGCTTGTGCCACCCGCTCTTTGGTGGTATAAAAAAAATAGGCTTTCGCTGATAGCTGCAACGACCTCATAAGGCGTGCATTGGAGAAAATCTGGAATGGCTTACGTAATTGCCGAGCCTTGCATCGGAACAAAAGACAGCGCGTGCGTCGATGTTTGCCCCGTGGATTGCATTCACCCGCGAAAAGACGAGCCTGAGTTCGAGGCTGCGAAGCAGCTTTACATCAATCCCGATGAGTGCATCGACTGCGGCGCTTGCGTGCCCGTTTGCCCGGTGACCGCCATCTTCGCTCTCGAGGATCTTCCTGAGAAGTGGACCGAGTACACGAAGATCAACGCCGACTACTTCAAGAAAGTCTAACCCGCCACCGGCCGCGTCATCCTGGGCGAAGTCCCGCGCTTCTTGCTCCTCGCGCGATTTCTGCGCGGCGCGGGACGCAGTCGAAGGACCTCTCTTCGATTTCGGCCGTTGCGCGATTTATCGTTCGCAAGCGCGACGCTTCACTCCGCAGTTTTCTCGTTTCCAGACACATCCAGCAAGCGTATCCGCGGCAGCGCCCGCGACTCCACACCACCGCCCGCCTCAATTTCCTCCAGCCAGCTTTTTGCCTCCCTTCGCAGATCGTTCACCGCAATTCCTCGATGATCGTCCGAAAATCCTTGCAACTTGGCAACGCCGGCAGCCAGTAAAGACCGCGCGCCCCTCGCGTTTTCACGGCTGTGATGATGAAACGCCGCGGCCACCTGTATCAGGCCCTGCAGAAACGTCTTCTCCGGTTCTCGCGCAACCAGCCAAAGTTCCTCCCAAACTTCGTGCGCCTCGAAATATTCCCGCGCGTTAAAATGCGCAACGCCCCGCGAAAATCGGCTTCCGTCTCTGGTCATCGTTGTTCTGAATTAAGCCTTCCCGTTCCCCTATGTTTGCCGCGCCTCCCGCCAACCTCGTCATTCTGCCTGCCCTGACCGAACGAAGGGAGCGGAGTCCCGCGCTTTTTCCCTCGCGCGGTGTTTGCGCGGCGCGACAGGTAGGGCTTCCGGGTCGACGGTTAGTCGAGCCCGGGAGATGAGTCGTCTAAGAACTTCTCTTCGCTGTAGCCCCGGCAACGCCGCCGTCCCCAGCGAAGTTCGCCCGCTCGCGGCCCGGCCGCCATAAAACTCCAGATTGACCCCGGCATTTTTTCTCCAAACAGGTTATCCTTTTCTCTGCTGCCTGAGGTGGTCCGCCGGTGCGGAAATTCGAACTCGTTTTTCTGATTCACGCCCATCAGCCCGTTGGAAATTTTGAAGATGTAATTGAACGCGCCTACCAGAGCTCCTACCTTCCTTTCGTCGAGGTTCTCTCGCGGCATCCCTCGATCCGCCTCGGTCTCCACTATACCGGGCCGCTGCTCGAATGGATCGAGCGCGCCCATCCCGAATATCTCGATCGCCTCCGCGAACTCGTCGCCAAACGTCAGGTCGAAATCATCGGCGGCGGATTCTACGAACCGATTCTAGTTACCATCCCACCCCAGGACCGCCACGATCAGATCGCGCGCCTCGCGGACTACCTAGAAAAACATATCGGCGCCCGCCCACGAGGCGCTTGGCTCGCCGAGCGCGTCTGGGAGCCTCAGATACCATCGACACTCGCGCCGGCCGGCGTCGAATATACTCTCGTCGACGACAATCATTTCCTCGGCGCCGGATTCCAGATCGACCAGCTCTACGGCTACTACCTCTGCGAGGATTTGGGACACACCGTAAAAGTTCTTCCCGGCCTGAAGATCCTCCGCTATCTCATTCCCTTCCACGACGTGAACGAAACCACCGATTTCTTGCGCAACGCTGCCGCCGCGCATCCGGGCGGCTTCGCGGCCATGGGTGACGATCTCGAGAAATTCGGCGTTTGGCCCGGCACGCACGACCTTTGCTATAAGGACGGCTGGCTCGATCGCTTTTTCTCCGCCATCGAGGAAAATTCCGATTGGCTCGCCACCTCCACCCCCGGCAACGCCGTGGCCTCCCGCTTCCCTGCCGGCCGCGCCGATCTTCCCACCGCTTCCTACACCGAAATGATGGAGTGGTCACTCCCTACGCCCGCTCGCGATCGTTATCACGCCCTCATCGAGGAATTTTCTTCGCGTCCGGACATGCTTCCCTTCCTCCACGGCGGAATCTGGCGCGGCTTTTTCTCCAAGTACGCAGAGTCAAACCTCCTGCACAAAAAAATGCTTCACGTTTCGAAAAAGGTCCGCGCGCTCCCCAGCAACCGTCGCGATAAAAAGTTCCGAGCCGCGCATGAAGAAGCCGCCACAAATCTCCACCAGGGCCAATGCAACGATCCTTACTGGCACGGAATTTTCGGCGGACTTTACTCGCCACATCTCCGCACCGCCGTCTGGCGCTCGCTAATACGCGCCGAGACCGTTGCCGATCGCCTCGTCCATCGCAGAAAACATTACGCCGAAGTCGCGCGCCTGGATTTCGATGCCGACGGCCGCGAGGAGCTTTACTTCACCTCCGAAAGTTATGCCATCCTCGTCGACCCATGTGACGCAGCCACAGTCAGCGCGATCGACTTCCGCGCGCCCAACGTCGCCCTCATCAACTCGCTCGCGCGCCGCCCCGAAAGCTATCACGCTCGCCTCCGGAATCTCTCCACCAAGTCCGTCCAAGGTGCCGTCTCCATCCACGAACAATCGCGCACCAAAGAGGAAGGCCTCGAGCGTTTCCTCAATTACGACCGCTGGCCGAGAAACTCTTTCCGCCTCCTCCTCTTTTCCCAGGACAAAACCTTTCAGGATTGCGCCTCGGTGCAACTCGAAGAAGACCCCGCGCTCGCGGGAGGAATCTATCGCGTCGTTGAGATCTCCCCCGAGCGAGTCTCTTTCGTTTCGGAAGAAAGCTCCGATTGGCCCTCGGAAAAAACGCTCTCCTTCAGCTCTGCGCCCGATGGCCTCAACATTGTCTGCGACGTGGTAGTCCGACGCCACGCTCCCGGCGCCGCCACCATCAACATCGCCCTCGAAGTGATCCTGAATTTCCTCGCTCCATCAAAGCCCGATCGCTACTTCGAATCCAATGGACGCCGCTATCCCCTGCGTTGGGCCGCCGCTGTGCCGGGAGGCGAACCTTTGCGTGTGGTCGACGAATGGCAGCATGTTGCCGTCGCCCTCGAAGCCCCCTCCGCGCGCAATTTCTGGATCGCTCCGATTGAAACCGTCTCCGAATCGGAAGACGGCTTCGAGCGAATCTATCAGGGATCGCAGATCGTCGCCGTCTGGCCCGTCGAATTGCAGTCCGGCGCTGAATGGAAAGGCCAATTGATTTTCAGTGCCTCCGAATTAACCTGAAAAACTTTCCATCGCGCATCGTAAGGCCTACACTGATAGCAACATCGCTAACGGAAAACGGAGCTAAGAGAAAAGGGAGGAAAGCTAAGCATGGCCGTCGCGAAGGAACTTCTGGATATTCTGGTTTGCCCGCTCTGCAAAACGCCTGTAACACCCACGCCGGATCAGCAAGGCCTGAAATGCGCCACTTGCCATCGCGTTTATCCCGTGCGCGAGGATATTCCCGTGATGTTGGTGGACGAAGCCCGCGTGGACGCCGAATAGTCCCGCTAATCCGGCGGAAAACTGATGGACTGATTCTTCAAGTTAACCCATAACTCAATTTCTTTGGTTCTACTCGCCTTGATCGGGTCGCTCTCGGGAAAAGGTGTGTAAGGACTAATTTCCAGCGTAATCTCCGCGGACGACGAGCCTCCCCGCGGCATTTCCGCTTTCTTGATGTGATAACTTTTCACCGGCCCGTAGTACCCGTCCGGCCCCCAATCTTGCTTCACGAAATCGTCGAACGTATAGGACGGCGCCGCCTGCCAAATTTGATAAGCCCGCTGCATGTTTCCGCTCACCACCGCTTCCATAAAATGATGAACGGTCACCTTTTCGGCGTGAAACCGCAGCATCCACCACACCGTGCCGCCAATCAGCCCCAAAAATACCAGCGCCGTGATCACATAGCGCAGCGCTTTTGACGGCGGATGTTCCTCGGTCGCGTCCAAAAGTCCCACAGCCTCTCCTTACAACTCCTATTCTTTGCCGTACGCCTTGCTCTTCGTAGGGGCACAGCATGCTGTGCCCGGCAAACTTACTTGGCGTCCGGTCGCCATTCACCGAACGCCTTCGGGCGCTCTCTCTTCCATTATTTAGACACCACTCAGCCGCCCGCCGGCCTAAACTTGTCGCTTAAACAGCGCAATGCAACCCGAAACCATAATAGCCGAGAAGCCGCCCAGAATCAGCACGTCCATGTAGATTCCCGCGAAGCCCGTATTCTTCACCGTCAGATTGCGCAGCGCGTGCACCGTGTAAGTGAACGGATCGATCACCGAAATCCAGCGCAGCCAGGAAGGAAACGCCTCGGTTGGATACACTGCGCCCGACGGAAAAAAGAGCAGCATGTTCAGAACTCCGAAAATCGCGCGCGGCACCAGCGGATCGTCCACACGCACCATCACTAAAAACATCAGGCTGATCATCGCCACCGACGCCACGAAAACCACCAGCGCCAAATAAATCAGCCGCACCGGATCCCAAATTCGCTCGATTCCCGCGATCAGTCCCCCGATGATCACCAACGACATTCCCGCCATGAACGCCTTCAGCGTCCCCGCTCCGATCAGCCCGCCGATCAGTTCCATCTTGGTAATCGGCGTCAATAAATATCCCTCGTGCAGGCCGCGCATTTTGTCGTCGATGTACGTGATGCCGCCTCCGATCATCGCCGTAATGAAAATTCCCATCGCAGTCGACCCGGCCAGCAAATACTTGATGTACTCGATGTAGGGATACGTCTCGACCACGTTGAGATTCACCTGATCGTCCAGGCGCGGCTGCACAGCCACGGCGTTCAGTTGATCGGTCATTTCCTGAATGCGCTCGAGCAGCGAACTCGATATGAACTGGTCGCTGTTGTCCTCCGTAAAAACCACGCGGGGCCGGTCGTGTTGATAGTAGCGGCGCGAAAAATCGTGCGGGATATCAATGATGCCGCGAACAAAACCTGTCCGCAGATCGTCCATCGCGCGCGGCAACGAATCGTAGCGGATCACCCGAAATGTTCTTGGGCCGGCCTCGATTCCGTCAAACATCTCCTCCACGCGCCGCGATTGCACGGAGTGATCCTCATCCACAAATCCCAGTGTCGCTCCCTGGATCTTTCCCCCAAACGCGTAGCCCAGCACCACCAGCTGCACCAGCGGAAAAATCAGCGAGCTCATCATCAGCGCCGGACTACGAAAAAACTTCCGCATGTCCCGTTCAATCAGCGCCGAAAATCGCCCCAGCTTCATGCCTTTTCATCCCCTCCGAATTTCACGAAACCCGTTATCATCCCCAACCAAGCCGTGCCTTTCGCGGATTGTGTGAGGGATCTGCTTTTGCACTTCGTACCGGCGCTGCTCGCCTTTCACCTCTGCGGCCTCGAAAACGGATTTGGCGCCTGAAATGTCTTCGCGGGCTCGTCCCGCAACGCCGTCCCCGTGTAATGCAAAAACACATCGTCCAGCGTCGTACTCTGCACGGAAACCCTCTTCACCTTCACGTTGCTCGCGCGAGACAAATCCATCAGCGCCGCCACCGTCGCCGGACCGTTGTTCGTCGTAATGTGGACGACGCCGTCATGGTCCGTTACGCCGGTCTCGCCGGCCAAACCCTGGAGTTGCTGGTCCCAGTCCGCCGGTGGGGCCTCGAATTCGGCCTCCACGATTTCCGTCCCTGGGATGTTGTCCTTCAGCCGTGTCGGCGTATCCAGCGCCGCCAGCTTGCCGTGATCCACAATCGCGATGCGATCGCACAGCTTGTCCGCCTCATCCATGTAATGCGTCGTCAGCAAAATCGTGAGCTCCGCTTTGTCGCGCAGCTTGCGAATCATCTCCCACACGTGCGTCCGCGAGACGGGATCGAGCCCCGTCGTCGGCTCATCCAGAAACATGATCTTCGGCGAATGAACCAGCCCACGCGCGATTTCCAGCCGCCGCCGCATCCCGCCGGAAAACGTTCCCACCAGGTTGTCGCGGAATTGCAGTAACTCCACCGATTCGAGCAGGCTGTCAATCAGCGCATCGCGCTTTTCTGCTGGCACGCTGTACAGCTTGGCGTGAATCACCATGTTTTCCTTGGCGGTCAATTCCGGATCGGAGGTAAACGCCTGCGGGATTACGCCGAGCGTGTTCCGCACGCCGTTCGGATCCGTGCGGATATCGTGGCCGTCGATCCGCGCCGTTCCCGAAGTTGGCGGCGTGAGTGTCGTCATGATGCGTATCAGCGTGGTCTTTCCCGCCCCGTTCGGCCCCAGCAGCCCAAAGATTTCCCGCCGCGCTACGGTAAAGCTCACGTCGTTCACCGCCGTGAACTCCCCAAACTTCTTCACCATGTGTTCCACTTCGATCGCATTCACGGTGTTTCCCTGGCCGTTTGAAGTCATAGCCTCGTCTCTGCTCTCGTAGCGCCGGCATCCTGCCGGCGTCGTTTCTTCGCCTTTGCCTTTCATGTACTCACCCCGCCTTCACGGGGTGAGGGTTTTCGCGCGCTGAGCCCCCAACGCCTGTCGCAACGCCGCCTCAGGCCTCTCGGCCGTCATCCCGAGCGAAGTCCCGCGCGTTTCTGCCTTTCCCGCGGTTTTCGCGGGCGCGGGACGCAGTTCGAGGGATCTGCTTTTCTCTTACGTTTGTTAGCGGTTACAGCCACGCAAACCATTCCTTTCCTCTCAAGCGGAGGCAGCAGCACCGTCGCCGCGCTGCTAATCGCCGTCATCCCGAGCGGAGTCCCGCGCTTTTTTCCTCCGCGCGGTGTTCGCGCGGCGCGGGACGCAGTCGAGGGATCTCTCTTCGATGTAACCCATCGTCTCCGATGCCGATTCCACTCGCCGTCATATGGAGTGCGGCGGCTTGCCGCCGCTGTTTGCCGCCCGGGCTTGCCCGGGCGTGCTGCAACCACTCGCCACACCGAGCCGACTCGGCCCTGCCCCGCTTCCCTTCTCGCAGAGCACTACAGCCGCGCAAACCAGCTCTTCTTTTCCCGCGGAGGCAGCAGCACCGTCGCCGTCATCCCCGTAAACAGCCGTCCATCGTCCGTCGGCAGCGACACCTTGATCGCAAACGTCTTGATATCTCGTTTCGTGCGGCTCACGTCCCGCTGCGTTGCGAAATCGTTCTCCACTCCCTTGAAAAACACCTGCCCTTGGAGAACGTCTCCCGATGGAAGCCTCACGTGCAGCGTTTGCCCGAACCGCACCGAATCGATGTAGCTCTCTTCTACATCCGCGCGCACCCAAAGGTGATCTACATCCACAATCACCACGATCGGCGACCCTTGCGCCACCACCTCGCCTTGCTTCGCCACGCGGACTGAGACGATCCCGTCAATCGGCGAGTAGATTTTCATGTAGCCTAGTTGCGTTGCGGTTTCGGCGGCTGCGGCTCGCGCCTGCTCCAGTTGCGCGATAGTCGTGGCGAGTTCACTGCCTCGCACGTCTACTTGCTTTAGGTTCGCCTTCGCCATCGCCAGCGCCGCTTCCTGCGCGGTCACCGAGTCTTCGAGCGACTTCACATTCGCTTGCGAAGCTCGAAGCGTGGCGTCCGCATGGTCGCGGTCCTGCGCCGATTCCACTCCGCTTTCGAACAGTTTCATCATGCGGTCGTGGTCCGTCTGATCGCGCCACAGATTGGCGCGCGCCTGATCGAGTTGCGCCCGCGTGGACGTCAGCACGGCTTCGGCTTGCTTCAGTGACGCGCCGGTCGTGTCCTCCGTCATGGAATAATTATGGTTCGCCTCGCTCACCTGAGCCTGCAGGCTCGCCACGTTGGCCGTCGCGGCTGCAAGGCTGGCCTCAAGCTCCTTGGGATCGAGCTCCGCAAGCAGATCGCCTTTTTTCACCGGCGAACCTTCGTCCACCGTCAGATTCACGATGCGTCCAGTGATTTGCGGGCTTACGATCACTTCGTTGCCGTCCACTGTTCCGGTTAGCGGAATCTCCGAGCCGTGTGGCGTGCTGAAAATGTAGAACGCCAGCGAGATAAGAAATACGACGCCGATAACACCCAGTGTTTTCACGGTCTTCTTCATTGCGTCTGGGCTCCTTCTCGAGCCACCGCGTGCCGGAGAAAATCCAGCACCGCGCGCTTGCGCGTTTCCACGGCTTCCGGCGTGAGTAAATCGCGTTGCACTACGTCGCTCATAATGCTGGCCGCGGCGAAGTAGGACGTCGTGACTCCCAGCGCGATCATGGCTGTCTGGTCGGCGTCCATCTCTCGAAACTCTCCCGCCTCGATCGCCTTTTTCACGGTGCTTGCCAGCCGCTCGTGCAGAGGCCGGAAGTATTCCTGCGCCATCCACTGAAAGTTGTTGCGCCCTTCCATCGCTTCCCGCTGAACCAGCCGCGGATAGTTCGGGTGCGTCGCCAGAAAATCGAAGTACCCGTTCACGCAGCCGAAAAATTCATCTCCCGCGGAGAGCTCCTTGGCGGGAGGCGCCAGCACTCCCGCCCGCAGTTGCCGCAAAAGATTTTCCAGTACGGCGCGATGCAGACGGCGCTTGTCTCCGAAGTAGTAGTAGAGCATCGCCTTGTTCGCATGCGCCGCCGCCGCGATTTCCTCCGTCCGCGCGCCTGCCAGCCCCTGCGCGGCAAATTGCCGCTCCGCCGCGGCCAGAATTCGCCGAGCCGTCGCCGGGTCCTGCACTTTTCTACGTCCGCGTCGCATTTTTGATTTCACAGTCCCAGCCGGTTCATGTATTCGTCCGGATAACGCGCGCCAGCCGCAATTCCCGGAGGCGCAATCCCGTCAAGCCGCGCGAAATCCGCCGCGGTCAGTGAAATTTCTAGAGCCACCAGATTTTCGTCGATGTATTTCCGCCGCTTGGTTCCCGGTATCGGCACCACGTCTTTTCCCTTTGCCAGCACCCAGGCCAGCGCCAGTTGCGCCGGCGTGCACTTTTTCTCCGCCGCCATCTCCTCCACTCGCCGCACAATTTCTAGATTCTTCTGAAAGTTTTCGCCTTGAAAGCGCGGAGACATTCGCCGAAAATCGCGGTCCCCGAAATCGTTCTTCTTCACTTTGCCGGTCAAAAATCCGCGCCCCAGCGGGCTGTATGGGACGATGCCGATTCCCAGTTCGCGGCACACGCCTAAAATCTCGGCTTCAATGTCGCGCGTCCAAAGCGAGAACTCGCTCTGGAGGGCGGTGATGGGATACGTCGCATGCGCGCGCCGAATTGTCTTCGCGCCTGCTTCCGAAAGACCGATGTAGCGGACTTTTCCCTGCTCGATCAGCCGCGCCATCGCGCCAATGGTTTCCTCAATCGGCACGTTCGTGTCCACGCGATGCAGGTAAAAAAGATCGATCGTCGAAATGTTCAGCCGTTTCAGGCACGCCTCGCAGGCACTCTGCACGTACTCCGGTTTTCCGTTCACTCCGAGAAAACGTCCGTCGGGCATGCGCATGTTTCCGAATTTTGTCGCTAGAATTATTTCGTTGCGCCGTTTCGCAATCGCCGCTCCCACCAACTCTTCGTTCTTTCCGCCGCCGTACATATCGGCCGTATCCAGCATGGTGATCCCGCGATCGATCGCGTGATGAATCGTGGCGACCGATTCCGCGTCATCCGGCGTCCCGTAGGATTGCGACATTCCCATGCAGCCCAGACCCATCGCGGAAACAACGAGCGAACTTTTCCCCAGCCGGCGATATTCCATCGGACTCCCCTCCTTGAAAATGGCAGAGTATTATTCAACTAACCGGTTAGTTTAATAACGTGGCGCCCAAGTGTCAAGTCCGAGGCATCTGGGAAGCACAGAACGAGCCAAAAAGTGAGGCGCTGGTGGCTTTCGGGCCGAGCGATTGGAAAGCCCCTTCCCCGTGTCAGTTTTGCTTCTGTAGAGGCAGCATTGCGACGGTTGGCGGGCGGTTTCAGGCACTGAAATTGTGCCTAATAGAAAGATCTAATTGAAAGGATCTAGTGCGCCAATATCGGCGGATTTTCGGGCATCGGACCTCCCGCCCAGCTATGCATCAAGGGCGCCACCGGAGCCTGCCGGAAGTTCGATCGAGTATTTCGTGCGAGCCTTCTCGCGGTGTAGCTCGAACGCCAATTCGATAAGCCGGTCAATCAATTTTGAATAGGGCAGGCCCGACGCCTCCCACATTTTCGGGTACATGCTGATGGAGGTGAAGCCGGGGATGGTATTGAGTTCGTTGATGAAAATCTTGCCCGTACGCCGCTCCAAGAAGAAGTCGCAACGCGCCAAACCCGTTCCTTCGATGGCCCGAAACGCGCGAACGGCGAAATCCTGAAAAATGCGCACCTGTTTCTTCGTGAGAGGGGCGGGAATCAGCAGGCGAGTCCCCTCTTCTAGATATTTCGCGGTGTAATCGTAGAACTCGCGGTGCGGCAAAATTTCTCCCGGCACGGAGGCGCGCACATCGTCATTGCCCAGAACCGAAACTTCAATTTCGCGCGCGGTCACGGCGCGTTCAACCATAATTTTCAGCGCAAATTCCGCCGCTAGATCAATCGCCGCGGGCAACTCCTTCATACTTTTCACGCGCGACATTCCCACGGACGAGCCGAGCGTAGCGGGCTTCACGAACAACGGAAATTTGAATTTCTTTTTGATGTTGCGCAGCACTTTCGCGCGCTCGCGTTCCCACTCCGAACGGTGCACCGCAACGAAGGGAACGATCGGTATTCCCTCGTATTCGAACAGGCGCTTTTGAACGTCCTTATCCATCCCCACGGACGACGCGAGCACTCCCGCGCCCACGTACGGAATGCCGGCCAGTTCGAGCAAGCCTTGTACCGTGCCGTCTTCTCCGAAAGTGCCGTGCAGCACGGGGAAAACTACATCGACGGCAACGTTCGGATGCTGCTCGCTGTGCGCGATGGGCACCAGAGCTGCCGCGGTCGGATCGGGCGGAAGCCAAACCGGCTCGCCGCACTTCAGCACTTCGCCCAGCATTTTCTGGGCGGAGGTGCCGGCGAGCCAGCGGCCTTCTTTGGTGATGCCGATAGGCACCGCCTCATATTTTTCCGGATCGAGCGCGCGGATCACCGAGGCAGCCGAGGCGAGGGAAACTTCGTGCTCGCCGGACCGTCCGCCGAAAATCACGCCCACTCTTAGCCGCTTGTTTGAAGTCATCTTGAAGTATGCCTTGGGATGCGAACTTCATTTGTATGCCAGCTCTCGCCGAATTGCGAGCCAAGATGAAGCGATTGATGCCCATTCTACAACGCGCTATCAAGCTAGCTCCGCATGCGGCGTTCGAGCACTCCTCACGCAGATTACACCGCAGACTAAACGTCCGCGTAGCGGTCGCGGCGGCGCGGCGTTATCATCCGTCGGTCGACGTGCACGAAAGGAGAACTGCCATGGCTGCTGATGCAAACGAGAAAGACGCTCTTGCGCAAGAAGGCGAGGTTCAAACAGACCGTCGAAATTTTATAAGGAGCGCGGCTGCGGCGGGCTTGCTTGGCGCTGCAGGAGTTGTGCCGGCGCTCGGCCAACCAACTCAAGCGGCGCAGCAGGCGCAGGCGGCAGAACCAAATCTCAAACCGCCCGCTGGCCTGTCGCCTCGCGGTATTCCTGACCTGCGGTTTCCAATCTCCTACAAGGAATCGGTGCCGGCGGCCGTGGGCGTGATGACGCAATACTTTGCTGCGTTGGGCCAGCGCGACCTGAAAGGCATGGCCGACATGCTGCACTTTCCGTTCGGCACGTTTGAACGCACCGAAGCGGTGGTGGTCCACAGTGCGGATGACCTTGATGGCTCACGCGCCCGCGTCGATGAATATGACAGAACAACCGGAACGGTTCACCGATCATGACGGCTACCTGAAGCGCGGCTGCTACGACGTGCTCGACGGCATCGAGATCTTCAACTCCAACCCGATCGCCGTGAATCTCTCGCTGAATTACAACCGCTACAATTCCGAGGGCTACAAGATCCTGCGATGCGAAGGAATTTATTGCGTAACGAACAATGACGGGAAATGGGCCATCCAGGCGATGTCCACAATTTTCACGCCTGCGGACATGCTTCACGTTGCGTATAGCGATAGTGCGGCGGCGGCGAAGCGCTTACGCGAGGATCATTGTTTAGCCTATATGAACACTGACCGGCAGGCCGTATGGGGTCCGATCCGCCAACTCGGTTTGAACTTTTCCGTCGGCGCGGGCGGAGCAACATGGGAGGTTGCTCCACAGGGAAACTACAAAGCGCTCGAAGGGCTTCGCGTGAAAGGCGTGAAAACGCGGCTGACCACGCAGAGCTATACGCAGGAGATGCTCGACAACACGCAGGTGGATTTCGCAGGATACCGAGCCATTTTCGCGCAGATCGGCCTTGGCAATTGGGGATGGGATTTTGCCGGCGCACGGCCCGGAGGCCGCATTATCCATGCCTCTCTAGAAAAAGTACACGCGTTGCAAGGTGCGAGCCGGTACACAACATGCGGCGAGTACATCAACGACAGCGTGGAGCTGGACGTGATCACGTACAAGAAGGGACGCTGGGGCATCGCCGGCTTGTTCGGTTACATGACAACGCACGATCGCGCGAACGATGTGCGCGCGTGATTTGCCGGAGTATCAGGTCCCGCCATTTGTAGGCGGCAGCGCCGAATTTGCGAGCCAAGCCTCGCAGTCTCGATGCCCGTTCACACAACGCGCTCGCAGGCTTGTTGTATCATTCTTAGATTGGGTGAGCTGATGTACCGACCATTGCTGGGATTCGACACAAGCGGAATCAACGCCCTTAACAAGCGCGGCACCGCCGCGGAGCATTTGATCGCCGGATTGGACGCCGCCTATGCGGTTCGCTTGAACGGTACGGCCCTGGACGAGATCGTCGCACACAGCCTTCCCGGAGAGCGGGAACGATTGCGTAGGCTTTGCCGACGGCTACTGGCGAATGGTGAAGGCGACGTTCTCCTTCCGTTCCACGAAATCACCACCGGGCTGGCTCTCGCGTTCGAAAGCGGAGAGCCGTTCAACTGGACACGCGTAGACGTTCGGTCGTCTGAGTATATGGATTTCATATTTGGCGGTGAAATCCTCGACCTTGACGCGGTTTCTGTCGAGCAGCGAAGAAGCGCGGTCGAGACAGACGAGCAATTTGAACGCCTATTTCTCAATCCACGTACGATCTTCCAGAAGCTACGCGAGACCGACAAGAAGTCGTGGCCGAAGTCGGCTGTCCGAGCTGACACAGATGTTGCAGGGTCCCGGAGGCGCGTACTGGGTTTTCGCCATGGGCCTATACACAAGGGCGACGAAGAAATCCGTTACTGAGGAAAGGGTCAGGGCATTCGTTCGTGAATGTCCACCTTTTCGAGCGCTTCTTGCAGCGCTCATGGTCGCAGAGTACGAGCGCACCATCCGCGAAGACGAGGCGCCTGCCTTTGCCGGTCGGAACGACCTATTCATGGCGGTCTATCTTCCATATTGCGATGAGTTCATCTCGAACGACCATTTGCAACAGAAGGCACTCAGGGAGGTCGTGTCGATCGCTCAATTGCAAACGTCAGTTCGTTGGCATAAGGAGTTTGCCGGGCAGTTTTGCCTGAGTGCTGTATGAAGAAAAGAATTGAAAGGCGAGAAACGAAGGACGATTTACGCCGAGAGTACGATCTGTCCAAATTGAAGGATGGCGTCCCAGGCAAATATGTCTCGCGCTATCGAGCGGGCACGGGTCTAGTGCTGCTGTCGCCAGAGTTTGCGACGTACTTTCGTGACGACCAATCTGTCAATGCCGCACTTCGCGCCTTGATTCAGGCAGCGAAAAAGTCTGTGCCTCAGCGGTAGACCGTGGCCAGGCGCGGTGAGTGGGAATCCATTGCACGACCTCTTCGTACGAGAGCGGTGCTTCTCGCGTCGAGGACCACAGCACGTGAGCATCTATGCCGACCCTGCCTGACCCAGACATCGTGAAATACTGCGACCTCATGGAGGAGGTCAAACGGCGCATGGCAGTCATTGACTACTTTATCTCAGGGCAAGGACATGCGATGTACATGCCTCCCACCCTCGAATCTGCCTGCCTGCAACTCAGGAAAATTCTAGAGTTGGTCGCTTTCGGTTCGCTGGTAGCAAATGCTGAAGCCTACACGGCTGTTTATTCCAAGGTTTCAAAGGCCTGGCAGGCGGCCGACCTACTAAATGAGCTGGAGAGAATAAATCCACAGTTTTACCCTGTTCCAGTGGTGGAAGCGCCGTCAGATATCCCGGGCGTACTCCACCAACTCAAGAAGCGTGACTCCGACTACCTTGCCAGAGCTGATTTCCCGGAAATATACGGAAGATGCGGGATCATGGCCCACGCCGCTAACCCTTACGGAAAGGGCGTCGATTACGCGTACTACCAAAAGATGCTGCCTGTGTGGCGCACGGCCATCGTGAACCTTCTCAATAATCATGAGATACATCTTTTGAATAGGCCCGGCATGTACGTGGTTCACATGAAGGAAGTACGTGATGACAAAGTACATTGGTACAAGTTCGAGCCACAACCAAAACAGTCGATTTAGCCTCGTCCCTCGACCAACAGTGCCGCATCCGGAACTATTGCGCTGCTCACCACCTCCGGCCGCGTGCGGTCCTACTCACCAGCGGAGGAACAGCGGTAACCGCGCGAGGGAGCAGGGCTCGGCGCGGGATTAGCGCGCGCCACGGCATTTCAGCGGACGCGGTAAGACGAAGATGCGGCGCGATTCGAATCGTTACGCGCGGCGTGCTTCACGGACTCGTTCCAGGCTTCGCGCCACTTGTGAAGATCGGCATCGGTCGCGTGTCTGAGGAATTTTCCGCTCGCATTATCGAAGGCATAGAGGCGCTCGTGCTCGGGAATCAAAGTTCCATACGCGCGCCGCACGCCTGTGCCAATATAAAACCCAACCGCGCGCTCAGCCTCTCTTGCGTGACCTTTGTCATCACGGCAGGAAATGAGTATTTCGGCCGGTCCTGGCACGGTGAGATTTGGTTGATTTTTCTGGACAGCCGACTCGTATTCGCTTTCCGAAACGGATTTGTTGTTCACGAAATGGCAACATTCTTTGAAACAGAAACGAAGTTCATCTGACATGCTCGCCTCCCATTATTTTTTCCACACGGGCTGGGAAAATTGCGCGTCGAAAAGCCTTATGGCAGCACAGGCAAGAGTGCCTGTGCCTCGCAACGCCCTAGCTACATAACCCTGGGGCGGATCTCCTGGTCAGCCCGCGCTTTTTTAGATGAATTGCCAATGCTGACGGGCGCAACAGGCTCCAGTAGCCCCGGAACGTATCGCACCAACGACTTAGGCTCAACTTGCTGGATCAGCCTTGGCCACAGCATGTCGGGAAGCGTGGTGAAGATGGAATCGGCGCCGCCGCGCAGACTGTGCCAGGCGCCTGCGGCAACCTCACCTTCGAACTGCTGGGGATCCCACTGAGCGCGTCCGACAAAGATGCGAAGAGTGGCCGCCTGTTGGGAATTTTCTGCGAGCGCAACAATGGCGTCGGGATCAAACGAGACGTAAACATCGCCGAAAACCAGGGTCGCCTTGCTGGGAGGCGTCTTCGACCGGAAGATGGCGCTGCGCATGCCGACGTCCGCATCCACAGGACCGCCAAAATAGGCCATGGTGTCAAGTTTCTGCAGCTCCGGCGAATCGGGGAAAAGATCGCGCACCTTGATCTTTGAAGGCTTGTTGATGATCAGGCCGACGATCAGCGGGCCCTCTTTGAAGGGCAACATCAAGACCACGGATTTTTGAAAAAAGGGATCGGGCAGGCCGCGGCTGGCGACGAGGAGCTCGCTCTGAGGTTTGGCGGAAGGTGGTTCAGAAGGGCCGGCGGCCTGACGCGGACTACGTGTGAGGAAGGCCGCGGAGCCAAGGAGCAAAATCGCGGAAGCCACGAATGCACGCATGTTTGCGAGCGGGCCGGATGTTTTATGGCGCGCATTCGGAATGATACTCCAGACAGCGGGCGCCGACATTCGCTGGCTTACATCCGAGAGACCGAAAACCCTCACCGCCGTGAAGGCGGGGTGAGCCACATAAAACCAAACGCGGCAATCCGGAATTCGCGTTCCTGGGTTAAGACGAGGAGCACGCCCGGGCAAGCCCGGGCGGCAAACAGCGGCGGCGAGCCGCCGCACTCCACATGGGCGCCCGTTTATGCGACACGAATGGTGAACATGTAACCAAGTAAGTTTGCCGGGCACGATGTATCGTGCCCCTACGACACCCCTCCCGCGTCGGCACACAAGCACAGACAGGAGTGTCTGTGCCACGCAGGAGTGCCTGTGCCACCAAGGATTAGAGGATTTTTTTGCCTAGGACGGAGAGGACGAGTTCGACTCCTAGAAGGGCTGTGGCGTTGTGCAAGTCGATTACGGGATTGATTTCGACCAGCTCGAAGGAAACCATCGAATGGCTATCCGCAATCATCTCCATTGCCAGATGCGCCTCGCGGTACGTGGCGCCGCCGCGCACCGGCGTGCCGACGCCCGGCGCGTCCGATGGATCGACGAAATCCATATCGAGGCTGACGGCGATGCCGGCTGTATCGTCCCCTGCAAAACGCAGCGCCTCGGCCATCACTTCGCGCATGCCGCGCTCGTCAAGATCGCGCATGGTGAAAACGTGCACGCCCGATTCCTTGGCGAAGCGGCGTTCCTTCGAATCCAGCTCGCGAATTCCAACTAACACGACGTTGCGCGACTCAACCATCGGCTTGATGCTTGCCAGACCAACGAGCTGCTCCGGCCCAGAACCCATGATCGAGGCGAGCGGCATTCCGTGAACGTTGCCGGAAGGCGACGACTCCGGCGTGTTCATATCGCCGTGCGCGTCCAGCCAAATCATCCCGATGCGCTTGGACTGCGCGTTGAAATGATCGGCGACGCCAGCTGTGGTGCCCACGGCGATGGAGTGGTCGCCGCCGAGAACCAGCGGGATGAGACCTTCGTCGAGCGTCTTGCGAACCGTTTCCGCGAGGCCCTTGCAGGTCTCGGAAATTTCCGCGAGGTACTTTGCGCTTTTGTCGCCGTAGTGCTGCTCTTCCGCCTGCGGAACAGGGACGTTGCCGATGTCTTCCACCTGGCGGCCGAGCTGTTTCAGGCGCGTCTGCAGCCCGGCGACGCGCAGCGCGGACGGGCCCATGTCCACGCCGCGGCGGCTTGCGCCGAGGTCCATCGGGACACCGATGATGCGGATTTTATCGGGCATGGCGTTTGCGCGTTTGGTGCTCGTGCGTGCGAAGGCGTTTGTCGAACGCCTTTCGCTCCCTTGCGGCGTTACCTTCCTTGCTTACATCCGAGAGAGATTCCTCGACTGCGTCCCGCACCGCGCAAGAACCGCGCGAAAGAAAAAAGTGCGGGACTCCGCTCGGAATGACACCGCTGCGCCCGCTCGCACGAGGCGGATGGCAAGCAGGTAGCCAAGTATGTTTGCCGGGCACAGCATGCTGTGCCCCTACGGGAAAAGGCACTCCCGCTTCACTATCGCTGCGTCGAGGCGATTCTGCTCCCCCAAACCTTGCAGGCTGGCCCACTCAAGGATAGACACGATAAAGCATGCGTGGGAAGGGGATGACTTCGCGGATGTGCTCTGTACCGCAAATCCATGCGACAGTGCGCTCCAATCCCAATCCGAAACCGGCGTGCGGGACGCTGCCATAGCGGCGCAGGTCGAGATACCACTGAAAGGCGTCCTCGGGCAAATTGCTTTCGCGAATGCGGCGCACGAGCGTTTCATAATTCGACTGGCGTTCGCCGCCGCCGATGATTTCGCCGCCGCCTTCGGGAGCAATCATGTCAAAGCTGAGCGCGAGATCGGGGCGCGCAGGATCGGTGGCCATGTAAAAGGCTTTCATCGCGGCAGGATAACGGTGGATGATCACCGGCTTTTCAAATTGTTTGGAGATAAGCGTTTCTTCATCGCCGCCGAAATCGTCGCCCCATTTGGCCGGGTTGCCGGCTTTTTGCAACACCTGAACGGCCTCGTCATAGGTGATGCGAGGAAACGGCGGCGCAATTTTTGCGAGTTTTGCGACATCGCGGCCCAGCGTGGCGAGTTCGCGTTCGCGATTCCGCACCACGCCTTGAACCATGGCGCTGACGAGCCCTTCGCCGAGATTCATCATGTCCTCGAGATGCGAGTAAGAGGCTTCCGGCTCGAGCATCCAGAATTCGGTGAGGTGGCGGCGAGTTTTCGATTTTTCCGCACGGAACGTGGGACCGAATGTGTAGACTTTTCCGAGCGCGGCGGCCGTGGCCTCCACGTAGAGCTGGCCTGACTGAGTGAGATAAGCTTTCTGATCGTCAATGTAATTCACTTCGAAAAGAGTGGTGGTTCCTTCGCACGCAGCGGGCGTGAAAATCGGCGCGTCCGTGAGCGTGTAGCCCTGGTCGTCCATGAAATTGCGCGCGGCGCGAATTGCTTCCGCGCGAATCCGCAAAATGGAGGCCTGGCGCGGCGTGCGAATCCAAAGGTGGCGGCGATCGAGAAGAAAATCGACGCCGTGTTCCTTGAGCTGGATGGGATAGGGCTCGGAGTCAGCGACGCGCTGCACCACTTCGATTTCGGTGATGTGCATTTCGCAGCCGCCCGGCGCGCGAGGCTCGGCTTGAATCGCGCCGGTGGCAATCACACTCGATTCCTGCGGCAATCCTTTGAGCGCGCCGAAGGCTGCGGGATTTTCCTTCTGCGAAACCACTCCCTGGATCACTCCCGTGCCGTCGCGAAAAATCGGAAAAAGTAGTTTGCCCGATTCGCGCAAATTGTAGAGCCAGCCGCGGATTGTCACGGCGCGTCCGATGTGGTCCTGCGCGCGCTCGATTGAAATTACGGGAGCGGCGGCTTTGGCTTCCTGGCTCATGTTTAGTTGGAAGAGGTCAATTGCGGGACACGCCAACGCCCTTTTCGTCGAGATGCTTTTCCAGTTTATCGAAGACGGCGCGAATCTGGTCGAGCGTGGGCGCGCCGGGAGTCGTTCCTTTTAGCTCAAGCACAAGCGGCAGCGGTTCGGGCGCGCCGGAAAATGCGACGATGGCCGCGTCCCAGTCAATCGTGCCTTCATAGGGCAGAAGGTGCTCGTCCTTTTCACCATGATTATCGTGGATGTGAGCGTACGCGATGCGGTCGCGCATCAGGTGATAGCCTTCGATGGCGCCGCCTTCGATGTGCGCATGACCGATATCGAAACAGAATACGACATTGTGGAGATGCGTTTCCTTGATGAACTGCGCCAACGAAAATGGGGAGCCAAGCTCATTTGGAGTGTTTTGCAGAGCGATGGTAACGCCCCGCTCTTTCGCGAAGATGGCCAGGTGCTCGAGCGAATTGAATGCCGCGTCGAACTTGCGCGCGTCGGCGGGCTGGCGGCCGGTGGCAAGATGCAGCGCGAAATAGCGGAACGGAATTTTCTCGGCGACGTCGAGCGCGCGCTTCATTTCGTCGACGGCTTCGATGCGCCGGATGCGCTCCGAATCAGCGATGGAAATGGTTACGCCGCCAGCCCTACCTCCCGCGGCATCGCGGTCCGTGGGCGCGTGCAATGAATGCAGCGTTATGCGGTATTCATCGAGGGAATTCGCGAGCTCACGCGACGATTGAGGGTCGCCGTAGTTGAAGTGCGAGGCGGCGCAGAAAATTTCGAGGTTGTGAATTCCGGCGTGAGCGAACGATGCCAGCAGCGCGGGCGCGAGCGGCTGGTGCGCGTACATGTAAGTGGAAAGAATGCGATCCATCCAGCCCCCTGGCAGTTTGACGACCAACCATGGTCCGTGGAAATTGGCTCGGCGTCAATAGTGCGGATCGCCCGTTCAGCGCAGGCAGATGGGCTGCATCACGCCAAGTATGTTTTCCGGGCACGGCATGCCGTGCCCCTACAACAGCGAAAGCGCAGAGTTAGGCGGCTGCGGAGAGGAATTCTACTTTGAAGGACGAGGGGACGAGGCCGACGGCGGCTCCGCGTGCGAGAAGCTCGCGGACGGCGCGGCGTCCTTCCTCGCCGTAATCGAGAGTGCGGCTGTTCACGTACATGCCGATGAATTTGTCGGCGAGTTCAGGGTCCATGTCGCGCGCAAACTGCAAGGCGTACTCGACGGCAGGCTCGCGATGTTCGAGTGCGTAGCTGACGCTATCGCGGATTACGCGAGCGACTTGGAGGCCCATTTCGGGTCCGAGCTGGCGGCGAATCGCATTGGCGCCCAACGGAAGCGGCAAGCCGGTGGATTCGTGCCACCACTGTCCCAAATCCACCACGCGGTGCAATCCGATTTGAGAGAAAAGCAACTGCCCTTCGTGGATCAGCAGGCCCGCCTCGACTTCCTTGGCCTGAACCGCGTCGAGAATTTTATCGAAGGGCATGGTGACGGTTTCCACATTCGGCTCGAAGAGTTTCAACGCGAGATAGGAAGTGGTGAGAGTGCCGGGAATGGCGACTTTGCGTCCCGCGAGATCATTTTTCTTGATGGGATGCGAGGCGACCACGATCGGTCCATAGCCTTCGCCGAAACTGGCGCCGCAATCGAGCAAGACGTATTTGTCCGCGACAAATGCGTAGCCGTAGAAGCTGACGGCGGTGACGTCGTACTTTTCCTCATGCGCAGCCTTATTGAGAGATTCGATGTCGGAGAGAATGTGCGTGAATTTCACTCCGGGAAGGCGAACTTTTCCCGTGGCGAGCGCGTAGAACATGAACGCGTCGTCGCTATCGGGAGAGTGCGCGAGGCGCAGCTCGGTTGCTTTCGGTGTCGCGGCTGGGGTCGACATTTTGGTGGCCATCCTCAATCCTCATCGCGCGCGGGATGCTAGAGACACATTGGCGCTCGGGCCGTCAAAAAAATCGAAGAGTGGCCTGCGCGTGGTGTGGCGTCTTCCTGCGTACGGGAGTATGAAAACCGGTAGAGGATACCATACGGAACTGGGGACCGCATACCTTTTGAAAAGGCTGGTAGTGGAATTCAAGGTTCCTTATAAATCACAGCATGTGCGTGCTTCGCGAGGATCGCCGCATCCTCGGCCTTTGTCAACGGAACAGCCTTCTCTCCTTCGCGAACAGATTCCGCTCTCATAAATTCCTCGAACCCGGGAGCGGAAAAAACGAATACCATGTGGATCGGCTCTTTTCCGGTGTTCACCGCGGAAATCCAAGTGCCAGCTGGGATGAACACTGTGGCGCCGCCATGCACCTCTCTCGCTTCGTCGCCCAAATTTATTTTGGCGGACCCATTCTGCAGGAAGAGGATTTCGTCCGACCCAGGGTGGCGATGAGCGTCTATTTTTCCCCCGGGGGGAAGGTCCTCCGTTCCGAGAACCAAGTGCGATGAGCCGCCATTGCGCGGGTCAACTTTCAGGGTGAAGAGAGAAAGTTTGCTATCAAGACCCTCGATGGGCCTCCACACCCGACGCTCGCCCTCATTCTTTTCGAGAATCAGCGGGATTGCCTTGGCTGATTGAGCCTGGAAGTAGGATGGCGCAACGGCAGAGTTACAGGCGAAGAATGCACAAATGCCGACCAAAAAACTGGAGGGTCGCATAAGGTCCTCCTAGCGAAATCGGGGAACTAGTTCCGTTCGGTGGGTGGAATCTATCCCAGCTGTTGCAAGAGGTCAAGCAACAGGGACGCAAGCGGATGGCGCATTTCGGATTCGCAGCGGCACAGAACTCCGAAGCGGCCTAGTGATCTTCGGTGGGGGAGTTTATGAACATGCGCAGCTCTTCGCCGTTGGGACGCTTGCCAATCAGGAAGCTGCCGCCCTTGTCGCCATTCTTCAGGGGGAAGTAGGTGACGGTGATTGTGTCGCCGGGCTTCAGGGTTTTGCGCGTCCAGCCGCGGCGCTCCAAATAATTGGGGCTCATCCCTTCGAAGCCGTAGGTATCAACGCCGCCCTTGCCATTGGGCACATCCAGCCAAACCCAGGTGTGCGGGTTCGTCCACTGGAATTCGCGCACGGTGCCGGTGATGTTCTTCTGGCTGGATGTATCGAAGACGGCGAAGCCGTGATGCGGAGCCG
Organism: uncultured Acidobacteriota bacterium; assembly: GCA_963823145.1. Lineage (GTDB taxonomy): Bacteria > Acidobacteriota > Terriglobia > Acidiferrales > UBA7541 > Palsa-295. The sequence continues at coordinate 2,047,049 of CAWGJZ010000002.1, read as the reverse complement.
CAGCGGCCACGGCTGCAACGAGGACGGAAAACAGAATTGCCGCCAGCACTGCGTACTTGGTTGTTGGTTTCATGCTTTTGCAGCCTCCGCAATTCGAGTCGGCAATTCTATTTTGGCGCTGGCGTCGCGTCGGTTGGAACCGTGAGATTGATTCCCGCCTTACCGTTTCTATCCACGAAATTTCGATTGTTCTGCTCGCAGATGTATTCCGCAATGGTCCAATTGCGATGGCGCTTGAGGATGCGATTTGTCACGTACGGAGCAGCGAGTGATTCGGGGTCAGTGACGGTGGTATCGATGCTCATGGTGTTGGGATCGAGGAGGCGGAATTTTTCTAGAATTTGCATCTTGTCACTGTGAGGGACGTGCGGCTCGATTTCCGTCTGCGTGGAAAAGCCGACAGTGTGGACGACCAGCGTGTCGCCCTCCCAATGGCCGATGGAAGTGCCGAAGAAGGTCGGATCGGGATCATCGGGCATGGGACGGCCGTCGGTGTAGATGTGTCGCGTCTCGGAATATGCTTCGATGATGATGGTTACCTGGCCAGGCGTGAGCAGAAATTCCATCGGATAGGGCTGCGCCATGATTCCGGGCATACCGGGCGGAAGGCAATTGGCGGATTGGTTGTCCTGATCCGCGTGCGCCATCAAATCTTTTCTCTTGGCTTCGTATTCGGGCGTAAGGGAGAGCGGCTGGAAGCGGCGGGGCGGTACGCCGACGGCCGGATTTGTGACCCGGGCGGCAGGTCCTCCCAAAGGAATTTCCCAAACGCCGGTGAAGTCCGGGAGTTTGGCGACGGCGGCCCAATCCGCGGGCGTGGGAATCGCCTTCTTGAAGGTTTGAGCTCCGGCGGCGGAGACAAACGCTGCCATGGACACAACGGCGAAGCCCACGCAAACGAGAACGATTCTGAGACGATGATTGCGCAACTTGACTCTACCCCAAGAGCCGAGCGCATTGAGCAGCTACGGCTATGCAACTTCCGCGACCTCTACGATTGCTCCGCCCCCATTCAGACGGCCACAACGCCCCTATGGTTACGGCAATCCGATCAAACGGCGGCGGCGTGAACGGCCAACACTGATTTTACCGCATCCACGATTTTCTGTTCACTTGGCAGAACGAAACTTTCCATCGGCTCGCTGTAAGGGACCGAGGTGTCAAGAGCAGTGACCATTTTTACCGGCGCCTTGAGATATTGGAATCCCTGATCGGCAATTTCCCCAGCGATGACGACCGCCGCGGAAGACTGGCGTGGGGCCTGATCGACCAACACAAGGCGGCCGGTTTTTTTCAGGGACTCGACGATGGTTTTCACGTCTAGTGGCGCGACGGTGCGCGGATCGATTACTTCGGCGCTGATGCCTTCCTTCGCGAGCATTTCGGCGGCCAGCAGGGATTTTTTTACCATCCAGGCCGTAGCTACGATGGTGACGTCTTTACCGGGGCGCTTTACGTCCGCCACGCCGAATGGAACGAGATAGTCGCCATCGGGCACGGGACTTTTGTCGAGCATCAACATATAGTGGTGCAGATAAATCACGGGATTATTGTCGCGGATGGCGGATTTCATCAGGCCGAGCGCGTCGGCGGCAGTCGAGGGAAGCGCGACCTTCAGGCCCGGAATACCCATCATCATGCCGTAAATGCAATTCGAGTGCTGGCCGGCCCAGCCCGCGGCGAATCCGAATCCCGCTTTGAAAACCACCGGAACCTGTACTTGCCCGCCGGACATATAGCGCAGTCGCGGAGCTTCGTTGACCACTTCGTCGAAGGCGACGAGCATGAATTCGCTCATGTACAACTCGACGACGGGCCGCAGGCCAGACATCGCCGCGCCGATGGCGATGCCGAGTTCCGCCGTCTCCGAGATCGGAGTGATGCGGACGCGATCCTTTCCGAATTTCTTGACGAAGGGATCGCGATCGGTCATGGCCATGTTCTGGCCATAGAAGACGACGTTCGGATCACGCTGCATCTCCTCCGTGATGGCCACGGCAATCGCTTCGGCAAACATCATTTCGCGGGGCATGAGCTCTCCTTCTCTCTATGACAATTTAGGCCCAGACGTAATTGAGGGCATCTTCGGGCGCCGGCAAGGGGCTGGCCAGAGCGAACTTCACCACTTCTTCCATTTCCGCGCGGACGCCCTCTTCGATTCGTTTGGCTTCGGCCTCCGTGAAAGTGCCATTGCTAATGAGGACCGCGCGGAACTTGGCAATCGGATCATTTTTCTGGGCAGCCTCGAACTCCGGCTTCCTGCCGTATACCTCGATGGATTCGTGCTCCTGAAATTGCGTGGGCACGGGCGGAACGGTGATGGCGTTTCCGTGCGGGCTGAACCGGTAAAACTTCGATTCGACGAGGCTCGGGCCTTGTCCTGCGCGAGCGCGTTCGGCGGCCCTGCCAACTACTTCATAAACTTTTAGGACGTCGGTGCCATCGACGGTTTCGCCGGGAATGCTGTAGGCCTTCGCCTTCTGCGAGAGAGGGTCGCCAGCCATGGCGTTGGCGTCTTCCAGAGCTACGGAGGTGTACGCTTGGTATCCATTATTTTCGAGCACGAAGACGACGGGGAGTTTCCAGACAGCGGCGAGATTCAATGTTTCGTGGAACGCGCCTTGCTTCGATGAGCCGTCGCCGAAGAAGGAATAAACGACTTGGCCCGTCTTTTTCACTTGCGCGGCATAGGCAGCCCCAGCGGCGTGCGCGATTCCCTGTCCGATGATGCCGGAGGCGGTGGGAAAGTGATGCGCCGGATCAGCGAGGTGCATCGAGCCGCCGAAGCCTTTGCAGATGCCATCCTTGCGCTGATAAATTTCAGCCATCAGCGAGCGAGCCGGTGTGCCGAGGACCAGAGGGTAACCGTGGCAACGATAACTCGGCATCACCAGATCGTTTTCACGGCGCGTAGCTAACGCGCCGACGATGCTGGCTTCCGCGCCATCACCGAGATGCGCATGGCCGCGGATCGTGCCGGGATGCTCCACGAAGGTACGCTTCACGCGTTCCTCGAATTCACGAATGCGGCACATCTGCGTGTACATCCAGGTCAGCCGGTCTTTGCCGAGTCCATTCTGTGCGGCCATGGCGAATTCCTCCGGAGTTCAAGCGATTACTACGCGGGGACTCTGTCTCCCGGCTGGCCGATATAACCCAGCAGCCCGCCGACGTCAATTTCTGCCGGCTCGCGAGTAATAATTTTCAGCAGGGTGCCCGCAATCGGGGCGTCCAACTCGTAACTCACTTTTTCGGTTTCCAGTTCAACGACCGGCTCACCTTGCTTGAGGGCGTCGCCTTCATTCTTGAGCCACTTGACCACGGTTACTTTGGTCGTGTTCATGCCGCCCGTTTTGGGCACTACCAGATTGGTGACGATGGCAAATCCCTTCCTAGTTCCGAAGTTAGCCTGCGGGAAGCCGCTGGGCTTTTAATCAGCCCGCAAAAATGGCGTCGCAACTTTTTTCGCGATCCAAAGTGACCGTCCGTATTGCATTGACGGCCATCGCTTTATTAGCGCAATCCCCTGGCGGGTGTCAACTTAGTGGCGGACGTCAGCCGTTGGGCTGCGTCAACTCGCGAGATGTGATCTCGTACTTAAAGCTACTGGCATCGAGGCTATCGATCCGCCCGTTGGCCGTCTCCGCCTGGGGATACATCAGGAAGGGCACCGGCTTTCCGTCTGACCCAGGCAGCGCCACATCATGCGCAAAGTTGAATGCCATCCAGTTCATCTCCCATGACCCGAATAGGCGCGCTCGCGCTTTTTTCACCATGTCATCGTCCAGCGAGCGATTCCCGGGCGGTTCCTCGAGAATGACCTTCCGTACATCGGCAGGATCGACGGGAACCCATCCATGCTGGCCGAGATAGACTTCAGCGCGACAGTGCTGCGCTTTCGTCACATTATCCGACGATGCGCCGAGGCTCTTGTATCCCAGTTCCGATTTTACGGTGCGGATGCCAAACACGTCGCGCGCCGGCAGGCCCGCCGCGCGCGCCAGTCCCACATAGAGAGAATTCAGATCGGCGCACTTGCCGCTCAAGTCCTTGGTCTCCAGCATGAACCGGATGTCGCCATTACCACAGCCGCGTGTTTTCGGGTTCCGAACCGTGTTTTCAACAATCCACTCGTATATCGCCCGCGCCTTATCCACATCGGTTGTCGCGCCCTTTGTGATTTCAGTCGACGTCTCCTTCACGATGCCATCGGTCGGCAGGAGATTCGTGGAGCGCGTGAAATATTCCAATTCGGCGCGGCTGGCCTTCGGGCTCTTTTCGTGGCCGGATAGATCGACGGTGTAGTTCTTTGTTTCGACGTGGCTGGTGACGGTCAGGAGCGGCCTGACTCGGTTCGGAAATTGTGCCGAGATGATTTCGAGACCATCTTCCTTGCGTTGGAATGTATGAACGGTTCCACCTTCGGCCTGGAACTTGTTTGAGAGCGTTCTTTGAAAGGGCGTCTTGACGGTGAGCGCTGCTGGCGCCCACACGCGTGTGGTCCCCGAAGGCTTCAGAACCTCGATACGCGTGGTCACTTCGAAAGTGCGCCATCCGCTCGACGCTGCGGCCTCAGCAAGCAGTTGCCTTGCTCCCGGCAAGGCCAGGCTCGCAGATAAAGCACTGATACTTTGCAGGAAATTGCGACGATCCATAGCTGTCCTCCGCCCGACTGGATTTTGCGGTCGTACTTCCTAAAACGGGGCTAGTCTACACCAACTTCCAACCGCGCACCACGCGACTGAAACGCAGGCATCGCCGAGCCGGGTCGGCGATGCTTCTGTTAATCTTCTGGGCTCCGGACGGCAACGCGGTGCGCAAATCGGCGGTCTAGGCGAGCAAACTAGGAGGTGTTCACTTGGGTTTGGGAGGAGACATGAGCGCGAACCTGCGTCGGGTTTTCGTTTTTGCCACAGCACTATTGATCGTGTGCGCGGCTTTCGACACAAACGCGCTCGCTCAAACTGACGAAACTTCATCGCCGAAGCAAGCTTCAACTACCGCCGCCACACCTGTGCCTTCCGAACAGCTGACGAATCGCTGCATGACGGCTCGCAAACTATCCGCGAAGACGCCGGCGTGGGCGGGTTGGGGCGCGAATGCAGCAAATTGGCGTTACCAAGACGCGATGCAGGCGGGCTTTTCCGAGCTGAGCGTGCCAGGACTGAAACTCAAGTGGGCGTTTGGAATTCCCAACGTGAAGATCGTGCGATCGCAGCCGGCGATTTTTGGCGGCAGAGTTTACGTGGGAGGAAACGACGGCACCGTTTATTCGCTCGATGCCACGACGGGTTGCACGTACTGGGCGACGGCTGAGCCGAAGGCAGTTCGCTCCGGCATACTCATCGGAAAAGCCGGTTCGCTGGATGCGGTGTTCTTCGGCGACGCGGGCGGGGCTGTGATTGCACTCGACGCCGCTTCCGGAAAATTTCTGTGGCGCACGCAAGCGGATAGCCACCCAGCCGCGACGATCACTGGAACGCCGAGCTACTTCGAGGGGAGGCTGTACGTACCGGTGTCGTCGGGAGAGGAACAGGCGCGGAGGCGTCCCGGCTACGATTGCTGCACGTTTCGCGGCAGCGTGGTGGCGCTCGATGCGGCGACTGGAAAGATGATCTGGCAGACGTATATGGCGGCGGAGACTCCGGCGCCGCACGGCAAAACAGCGGATGGACGCACGATCATGGGGCCTTCGGGGATGGCGATTTGGTCCGCGCCTACGATTGATGCAGCCGAGAAGAGAATCTATGTAGGGACGGGGGACAACTATTCCGAGCCGGAGACGAAAACAAGCGATGCCGTGGTCGCACTCGATCTCCAAACCGGCAAAATCCTGTGGTCGACGCAATTCGACAAGGAAGACGTTTACAAAATCGAGTGCGGCAGTCCTCCGGCTGCCGGTTGCGCCCAGCCGGGCGTTCCGGAATTTGATCTGGGCGCATCGCCGATTCTGGTAATGCTGCCGCGCAGGAAGCGCGTTTTGATACTGGGGCAGAAGACCGGAATGGTTTACGGCGTCAATCCCGACGCGCAGGGGAAACTGCTCTGGCATCAGCGCGCGGGCACGGGGGGATTGCTGGGCGGAGTACAGTGGGGTCCAGCGACGGACGGCACAAAGGTGTACGTGGCCGTATCGGACCTGGCTTTTCAGGGCCGCGGGCTCGATCCGTCAAAGGGCGGCGGAATATCAGCTTACCAGGTGAGCAACGGGAAACTTCTCTGGAAAACGCTGCCACCGGGGTGCGGCGAAAGACGCCCGTGCAGCCCGGCGCAGTCTCAGGCAGTGACGGCGATCAAGGGCGCGGTCTTCTCAGGCTCGATCGACGGACATTTGCGCGCATATTCCGCGGCAGACGGCAAAATTATTTGGGATTTCGATACAGCGCGTTCTTTTGAGACTGTCAATGGCGTGGCCGCGAAAGGCGGCTCGCTGGACGTCGGCGGTCCTGTGATTGCGGGCGGAATGATGTTTGTGGTGTCCGGCTATCCTGGGTTTGGCGCGATGCCTGGCAACGTGCTGCTGGCGTTTGGCCGCTGACAGAATCAACGCGAGAAATTATTGCAGAAGGACGATGCTGCAAAAGCAGATTTTGAGTTCGTCGGGCAGCGTTGAGCTGATAGCGACGAGTATGTTTCGTTCGCTTAGTGAAGGGCGGCGGAAGGCTGCTAGCTGGCGTCCATCCTGAGTGATTGTTCCCAAAGCTGTGGGCGAGAGTCCTCCAGTGGCGATACGAAACGTTTCCCCGGAATAGACGAGGCGGTACTCGATCGCGGGAACTACACTTTCGCGCCAGCATTCAGCGACGAGATGCGTTTCGTCGCGGATCACGATTGAATCATCTGAAGTACCGCCCACTTTTCCAGCGTAGATGGAGCCTCCGAGTACACCGCCCTGAATGTAGAGCGAGGCTTTTTTGCCCCCGTATTGGAGAACCGCGCTCTTATCTCCGATTTTAGTACCGATATAACGGCCGAGTTCTCGGCGGTTTTGATCCTGAATGACGAACTCCGCGCTCCTCATTTGATCGGTTGGAGCGATTTGATATAACGAGAAACCGTTGCCGCGAAGCTGTTCAAAGCCGCTCGCATTCCACGCTTCGTCCGGTGAAATTTCAGCGCGGGCGCGCTCTCTCCGCGGCTGAATCACGACGGCCCAGAAAATAATCGCGGAGAAGCAAACGATTACGCAGGCAACTAGAACCGAAACGCCTACGATTCCCATGGCGCCTCCGGCAAGCGAATAATCTCGTGTCGAGTAGCTATGGCGATTCTAGCGACAGTAGAGAATCGTGCGAACGAAGAGGTGCAGAGGCTGTGCTGCGAACCGCAACCTTCGGTTGTGAACCACCGGGAGCCAAGAGTGATAAGGCTTTATCGCGCGAGGCGGAATTTTCGTGCGCGCCAAATGAGAAAGGAGACCGCAAACCATATCACTGACGCGACTAGTAGGACCAATGCGGACCTCCAAACCGGCAGCAGTTTCCAGACCACCAGACCGAAGCACGCCAATCCGATGCTACCCATCGCCGCGCCGCGAGCGTCCAGGGCCGCCGCCAGGCGGCCTCGAATCGTTCGCGGAATTCCCGCGCGCCGCTTCTTTTGGCGTTCGTGTTTTTCGATGAGAGTGAGGCTGGAGGGGAAAATCGCGGGGAAAGCCAGGAAAAGACCGCCGAAGACAGGACCGTATCGTTTCGCCAGGATGCCGGTGACCACGGTGATCGCGCCGCCAAACAAGAAGCGCGAGGCATATTCGCCCCACGTCGTCCTGCGGAATACGGATGCATCGAAATAAACCCGCATGGCCTGTTACTTCAGCACCAGCAACCACGCGCCGATGGCGGCGACCAACCAAATACCGAGACCCGCGATGCTGACCGTCGAGGCGCCGAAACGCCCCTTGGCCAACAGATGGCGCGCTATATAGGCAAAGAGACCAAAGGCGAGGGCACCGGCAATCATGGACCGGCCCTCCGTGGCGGCGAATTGCTTCCCACTGGCATGGATCGTCAATCCAAGCGTTGCCAGAGCCACCGAAGGAGCGGCGCCGAACAGTCCAGCGAAGCTTTTTGGTTTTACAATGCCGCCCAGGGCCGCAAAGGCCGAGACAATAAGCCCGCCCACCGCAAACCGAAGAAGATATTGGAGCATCTTATGTCGCTTCTCCGCCGCCAAGCGAGCGAGAGCGGTCAGCTCGATTTCTTTCTTGGAACCTTCGCGCCTTTCTTCCGTGCCTCCGAGAGGCCGATCGCAATTGCCTGCTTGCGATTTTTCACGCGTCCGCCTTTTCCGCCTTTGCCCGAGCGCAGCGTTCCTTTCTTCCGGCGGCGCATGGCGCTCTTGACACTTTTTTGCGAAGCCTTTCCGTATCGAGCCATTGAGAGCCCTCCTGTAACAATGAGATGAAAATACAGCGTGGGGGTGACGCCACATCGCAATATTTTTTGAGTGAGCTTTCGAGGACGGAAAAACGATAGCGATGCGCGAGTTTGACTATTGGGCCCGCCCGCATTGAGCGTCAACCTGCATCTCCAGGTCGTCGCTGAGCAGGGCGCCGCGTCGAGACTTTGCCGAGCAGACCTGGTTGGCGGTCAATCCCGAAGCGCCGCGAAGGTCGGCGCCTTCCAAACTTGTGCCGCGCAGATTCGCGCCATTAAGCACGGTGCCGGAGAACTGCGCTCCACCGAGATTGGCACCCTGGAGGTCCGCGTCGATGAAAATCGCGTTCTCGAGCTGCGCGCTACCCAAATCCGCGCCCTCCAGTTTGGAAGACCAAAGGTACGCGCCACGCAGGTCGGCATGGTCCATGTGCGCGCTCGCGAGATAGGAATTGCGCAGGTCCGCCCGCTGGATATTTGCGCGCGTGAGCGTCGCGAAGTTGAGATTCGATGTATAGAGATTCGCCCCGTCCAAGCGGGCATCCGCCAGGACTGCATTTGTCAAAGAGCAGTAAGACAAATTCGCCTCATGCAAATCGGCGCGGCGCAAATCGGCACCATCGAGATGGGAACGATCCAGATTCGCGTGATATAAGCGGGCCTGATCCATCAGCGCGTAACGCAGGTTGCTCTCACCCAGATCAGCGCCGCGCAAATCGGCTTGCGACAAAAACGCGCCTTGAAGGTCTGCGTGCCACAGGTGGGCGCCGGCCAAAAACGCCGCGTAGGCCTGCGCGTAGCGCATCTTGAAATTGTTCAATCGCGCTCCGTCGAGCGAGCCAATCTGATCATCGGCAACATTCGAGCCGGATGGCCACCTGGAAATCGCCGCCTCTGTAAGATCGGCGTAGGGATCGAAACCCAGCGACCAGAAAACAGTCGGCGCCCAGCGACGAATACTCGCCGCGCTATATTGAGGAGCGCGGCTGCGTTCGTGCGGCACACCGTCGATGGTACCCGCGGATAGGAGGATCAAAATGAATCCGAGAACTCCGGCCAGCTTCATCGGATTGATCGCTTTGACCTTTTCGACGACGCGCTGCGCTTGACGCCACTCGACCGCCCATTTTTCTTGTGGCCGCCCAACTCTCGTTGTCGCATAAAACGCAATACCAGTCGCGATCGCCGTCAGGAGCGCTTGCAAGAGCGTCCCGTGGATTTCCTGGCGCGTAAGATACCGGCCCCAAAATAGCAACAGCGTCAGCGGAGCGACCCAGTAGGCGGCCAGTTGCCAGAGGGTCCGCTCCGTAATGTTCGACGTGGAAGGCTCGGGGTTCATCCAGCGGAAGTGCGCCCGCAGAAGGGCGGTGATGACTCCCGGTTGATCGTCTCCCAGGGTCCGTCCATCAGGGAAAACTGCAGGGAGCTCCTGCACGGAATCCCACATGCGCAGCAACTGAAAATGCAGCAAGACGTAGAGAGTGAGCAGGGTCACAGGGAAAATCAAATACAATTCGGCCGTCGGCAGCGCAGCCGCCGCGTGGGAGTGCAAAAAGGAAAATATTGAAGAGTCCGTGACAAGCTGAATGTCCTTTGTTCTCCAGATCATCAGCCAGGAGAGGATGCTGGCGCCCGTCACGGCATTGAAGTACGCGCGCGCGCGCCGCGCGGACTGGGTGAAAGCGGTCACCGCCTCGAATTCCATTAGTTGTGGCGGCAGCAGTGCGTCGCGCAAGTTTGCTCCGGCAATCTGGCGGGGCACCAACCCCATGGCCGTCTCGAGGCAGGCGCCCTCGAGATTCGCCGCTTCCAAATTCGCACCCACGAGACAGGCATCTTCGAGATCGGCGCGCACCAGGCATGCGTCGCGCAGGTCCGCGAGCAATAAATCGGCGGCCCGTAAATTGGCATCATGCAGATCGGCGAGACGCAAGTTCACGCTGATTAAGTCCGCTGCTTCGAGGTCCGCGCCGGCCAGATCGGCTCTCCTGCCGCTCAGCCCGTGTGAATCGATCCATTCCTTGTGGTTCGCGAGCTTGTCGTCGAAGGCCCAATTCTTATAGGGTCTGCGTGTCGAGGATTCCGAGGTGGTTTGCTCAGGTTGCGGGGCGTTCTGTTCATCAAGGTTTTCGGCGAGATCGTGTTGCGCGGAGTCGCTAACAACCTGGGCATTCAAATCTTCAGTTGAACTCTGGGGCTCGTCCGGACGATCTTCGTCCGGCGCAATTGATTTCTCTTCCGACGCCTCAGAGCGCACGTTCTCGACGAGCGGCGCTGGCGCGGCTGCTTCCAATTCTGGTGCGATGGAAACGGAAGGGTTGGCAAGCTCCTCCGTGGGCGGAATCAGCGCATCGGCGCTCGCTTGAATAGCCACGGGTTCGCTCGGAGAGAGAGATTCCACCGCTGCTTCGATGTCAGCGGCATCGAGGAGCCCCTCGGAATCATCGCTGGCGGATTCCGATGCTCCCGCTTGTACCGCTTCGGCGGGGAATAACTCGTCCAATGCCTTGGCTGCCGAAGGCAGGTCGCTAGCTGGTATTGGCGCAGCCACCGGTTTAGCCATGTTCGAGAGATCGATGCCGTGAGGTTCAGGAGGATCCTTTACCGTGCTAGTCTCCGGCGTGAGCGACTCCGTGGCACTCTCTTTGGACTGCCCGTTGCCATCATGGCCGAGAACGGCGCTCCGTTCTGTCTGAGCGGCCGAGGGTTCCTTGGGGAAAAAGAGGCGCAAGAATATGTTTCGGCGCTTCGGACGAGGCGCCGTATCGGGCGAGGCGCTAATCGCCGGCGGAACAGACTCCGGCTCCTCCGTTTGCGGAGCAGCATCCTCGGGAAACAGCTCGGCAAACGCACTCGCTGCGGACGGCAATTCCTCGGCCGGGATTAGTCCCTGTGCCGTTTCAGCTTTGTCTGGCGCTGCCGCCTCTTTGACGAAGTCCACGCGACCCCCGATTTCCGTTTCGCGAGTGAATTTTGGGCAGAGTAGAACCGGCCGGATCCCCCGATCCGGAATTCATAGTTTACTCAGAGCTAGGATATCGTGCGGACCCTTCGGGAGACTGCTGTCCAACAGTGCAATAGCAGTACAGCTGTCCGTTCGGTTGCCCAAGGCGGCGCATTACAGATCAAGGGCGAGAGAATTGTGCCGATAAAACATCTGGGCAATTCTGGGTTTACAGGGGATAGGTGGGAATGTAGTATGGCGAGTCGCAATTATGAGTGTCATAAGAGGGTGATTTGTACCGGTTTAGGCGCGGCGTGAATCCTTGGATTCGTATTGCACTCATATTGGGGATCTTGATCATCGCGGGGACCTTTTTGGAGCGAGCGCTGCCTGCTGACGGCCCCGATGACTCATCGAAACCTTCGGCGCAGGACACGGGAGCGTACACTCCAGCGCATCCGACGGTTTTCGACGCGGTGAAGGAATTTTTCAATTCACGGCCCGCAGCAGTCCAACCAATCGCCTTTACGCATAAAGTTCATCTGGCCAATGGGCTGCAGTGCGTGAATTGCCACGTGGGGGTCGACGAGGGACCGGACGCGCGGATTCCGAGCGTCAATTTCTGCATGACTTGCCACCAGGTGATTGCCAAAGATAAGCCGGAGATCAAGAAAGTAGCGGCCTACCGGGCCCGAGGCGAGGACATCCCCTGGCAGCGCGTCTACGGCTTTGAGCCATCAGCGCATGTGAAATTCAATCACGCGCCGCATATTCGCGCGGGCGTTCAGTGCGCGGCGTGCCACGGCGATATGACCACGCAGACGGTGGCTGAGCCAAAAGTGAACTTGACGATGGGATATTGCGTTGAGTGCCACCAGCAAAAGAAGGTGTCGGTGGATTGCGTGACGTGCCATTTCTAGAGGTGGGTGGCTAGAGGTCGGGAGTTAGAGCGTGCGGCTTTCCGAGCCGCTGAAAAAGGAAGCATGGAACGGCGCGATTTCCTAAAAATTTCGGCGGCGGGCGGAGCGGCAGCGGCTCTGGAGGGCTGCGGCAATCCGGATCACCATCTCATCCGGTTTATTCCAGAAGAGGACTTGATTCCGGGGATCGCCACGTGGAAGCCGAGTATTTGCACGCAGTGTCCCGCGGGATGCGGTTTGCTCGTCCGCGTGATGCAAGGTGACGCGGAGGTGGTGCGTAAGGGACAGCTCGGCATCCTGAAAATGGGGTTGGCCAAGAAGCTGGAAGGAAATCCGGCGCACCCGATTAATCAGGGCAAACTGTGCCCGCGCGGACAGGCCGGTCTGCAAGTGACCTATCATCCGGACCGGATCAAGGGGCCGATGGCGCGTTCAGGTGCCCGAGGATCGGGACAATTCAAGCAGATTAGCTGGGACGATGCGATGAAACAGCTCGTCGGACAGCTTTCCGCGCTGCAAAGCGGCAACCAAGAAAGCGCGCTTGCATTGCTTACTTCGCCGTTGCGCGGACAGCGGAAAACAATCGTCGATGGCTTTGCCGCGAGTTTCAAGGGTTCGCCGCCCGTGGAATTTGAATTTTTCGGCGACGGAGTCGTTCGCGAAGCAAATTTGCGAAGTTTTGGCGCGGCGTCTCTGCCCACTGTGGATCTAGGCCAATCGAACTACGTGATTTCGTTTGGCGCGGACTTCCTGGGAACGTGGAACTCACCGGTCGCGCAGGCGATTGGCTATGGCCGCATGCGAAATGGACGCGAGGGGCAGCGCGGCAAGCTGGTGCAGGTGGAACCGCGCCTCTCGCAAACCGGCGCGAGCGCGGATGAGTGGGTTCCGAGTGCTATCGGCACGGAAGGAATTTTCGCGTTGAGCCTTGCGAACGTGATCCTTCAGGAAAAACTGAGGCCGTCCGCGGCCGCTGGGCGCGCGGGCGACGCGATTCCAGGCTGGTCACAAGAATTGGCCGACTATGCACCCTCAAAGGTGGAGAAACAGCTCGAAGTGCCGGCCGCAAAGATTGCCAGAATTGCCCGCGAGGCTGCGGCGAATGCACCAGCGGTGGCTTTGATCGGCGATGCAGCTGCGGCGCAGTCAAATGGCCTATTTAACGCGATGGCGGTGAATGCGCTGAATGCACTGCTTGGCAGCGTGGGAAAACCTGGCGGGATTCTGTTCAGGTCAGCGGAAATTGTGCAGACGGGCAAGACTGGGCCGCCTGCCAAAGGAAACGTCGCAAACGATTCCCTGCTTTCGCTCGTGAATCGCATCAATTCCGCGTCCGATGCAGTGAAAGTGCTGATGCTGTACGGGGCCAATCCGGTGTTTGCAACCCCCCAAGCATTGGGGGTGCGCGACGCTTTCGAGAAAATTCCGTTCATCGTGAGCTTCGGGAGTTTCATCGACGAAACCAGCGCGCTTGCGGATCTGATTTTGCCGGATCATTCGCCGCTCGAATCGTGGCTGGACGACGCGCCGCCATCCGGCAGCACGCGCATGGTAGTGAGCGTGGCGGAACCGGCCATGCATCCGATTCACGACACTCGCGCGATGCCCGACGTTCTTTTGGACGTTGCGCACCAGCTCGGTGGCGATCTGGGCAAAGCGCTGCCCTGGAAAACCTACGACGAGGCCATCGAGGCAGAATTCGCGGCGATTTACAAAGAGAAGGGCGCGAAGAGCGCGAAGGACCCGGACGAATTTTGGAAAAAGGCTCGCGAGCAGGGCGGATGGTGGAGCAAGGAAGAAACTGCAAGTCCAATTGGGGCAGGCAAAGCTGGCAGCGCACCCGTGAAAATCAGCGCGCCGGCATTCGATGGCGATGCGAATGCGTTTCCATTTTATTTTTTACCGTTCGCTTCGCAACTTTTTTATGACGGCTCGCTAGCGCATTTGCCATGGATGCAGGAAGCGCCTGATCCCCTTTCGACCGTCATGTGGGGCACTTGGGTCGAAATCAATCCGAAGACGGCGGAAAAACTGGCGATCCGACAAGGCGATTTGCTGGAAGTTGCGTCGCAGCACGGCCAACTTCGCGCGCCAGCGCTGGTTACGCCGGGCATCGCTCCGGATGTGGTCGCCATGCCGATTGGGCAGGGTCACGAGAATTTCACGCGCTACGCGACGGGTCGAGGCGCAAATCCCATTTCGATTCTTGCGCCAATGCAAGTGGCCGAGACAAATTCACTTGCCTGGGCTGCCACGAGGGTAAAAGTGTCGGCTGTGGGACACGGGAAGCTGGTTCTCTTTGGCGGGAGTCTGACCGAGGCTCCGGCGCAACCTCGATGACGAAGGAAGGTTGAAGACTTAATGTCGCACCATTGGGGCATGGCGATCGATCTGGACCGCTGCACAGGCTGCGAAGCCTGCGTGGTGGCGTGCCATGCTGAAAACAATGTTTCCACCGTGGGCGAGGATCAGGCGGCGCGCGGGCGAGCCAAGCATTGGATTCGCGTCGAGCGATATTACGAAGGCGAATTTCCGGACGTGAAGATGAAATTCATGCCCGTGCTCTGCCAGCAGTGCGATGCGGCGCCTTGCGAACCGGTGTGCCCGACGTTTGCGAGCTACCACACGTCCGAAGGGCTGAACGGCCAGATATACAACCGGTGCATCGGCACGCGGTATTGCGCGAATGCGTGTCCCTATACCGTCCGCTACTTTAATTTCTACAATCCGGAATGGGACAAACCGCTGAACTTGCAGCTGAATCCAGATGTTTCTGTCCGCGAAGTGGGCGTGATGGAGAAGTGCACATTTTGCATTCAGCGAATCAAAGCCGCCGAAATTCAGGCGGAGGCGGAAAAGCGTGAATTGAAAGACGGAGAGGTCAAGCCTGCGTGCGTGCAGTCGTGTCCACCCACGGCCATGGTTTTTGGAGACCTCAACGATCCGAATAGCGAGGTTTCGCGTCTAGCGCATTCCAATCGCGGCACGAAGCTGCTCGCGGAACTCGGCACGCTGCCGAAGGTAACGTACCTACCACGGGATTCCTGGCATGGCGCTGAAAACACCTGAGCAAATTAACGACGACCTGCTGCGCCCTCTATCGGGGACGTCCGGCCGGTATTTGCTCGCCCTTGCGTTCCTCGCCGGAATCGTGGTGGCAGCGCTGGCGGCGTTTTTGTGGCAGATCTATGCCGGATTGGGCGTTACAGGGCTTCGCTCGCCGGTCTTTTGGGCTTTCTATATAACGAATTTCGTTTTCTGGATTGGACTGAGCCATGCAGGCACGCTGATTTCCGCGATACTGCGCCTTGCAAACGCAACATGGCGCCGGCCGGTGACGCGATGCGCGGAGGTGATTACTGTTTTCGCGCTTTCCATAGGCGCTGCGTTTCCCGTGATTCACCTGGGCCGTCCCTGGCTGGCTTTCTGGCTGATTCCGTATCCAAGCGAACGCGGCATCTGGCCGAATATCAGGTCACCGCTCCTTTGGGATTTTTTTGCAATCACCACATACTTGATCAGCAGCGTCACCTTCTTGTTACTGCCGATGATTCCCGATCTGGCCTTGGTGCGCGACCGCGCGTTGGGATGGAAAAAGAAAATCTACGGCGCTCTGGCGCTGGGCTGGACCGGCACTCCCAAGCAGTGGTACAGGTTGGAGACAGCGATGCACATCATGGCGGTTGCCGTGATTCCCGTCGCCGTCTCGGTGCACAGCATCGTTTCGTGGGACTTCGCGATGGCGCCGGTTCCCATGTGGCACTCGACCATTTTCGCGCCGTATTTCGTTACCGGCGCGATTTTCAGCGGGATCGCCGCACTGATTCTGGCGATGGCGCTGCTGCGAAAATTTCTCCATCTCGAGGAGTATCTGCTTCCCATTCACTTTGAAAACCTGGGCAAGCTTTTGCTGGTGATGAGCCTGCTGTGGTTCTATTTCGTATTCTCGGAGCGACTCACAGGCTGGTATGGCAACGAACCTTCGGAAATGGCGGTGTTTTGGCTCACACAGCGCGGATCGTTTTCTCCATTATTTTGGACGATGATCTTCTGCAACTTCCTGATTCCCTTTCCTCTGCTCGCGATCAAAAAATTCAGAACGATTACCGGCACGGCCATTGCATCGGCGGCAGTGGTGGTCGGTATGTGGATTGAGCGCTTTCTGATTATCGTGCCCTCGCTTTCGCACAAATACCTCGCCTATAGCTGGGGAACGTACCGGCCGACGTGGGTTGAAATCACGATAACTGCCGGAACGTTTGCCGCGATGGGGCTGCTTTACATGCTTTTTTCGAAAGTGGTTCCCATCATTTCGGTGTGGGAACTCAAGGCGGGCCCGCACAAGGCGGCACATCCGGCGACCGCTTTGCCGCAGATAAACGAAGCGGGGGCGGACTGACGTGGCCATCCCTGCGGCAATTTACGGACTATTTCCCGGCCCCACTTTTGCGGATCGTGCGGTCAATGCATTGCAGGCCGCCGGAGTCAGTCGGAACAGAATCGTGGTGATGTCCGCAGAGCCGTTCGGCGAGTATTCATTCAGCCAGGCCGAACATGCCACGGTAATGCCGTGGCTGGCCGTGCTGGGAGGCGTAGTCGGCGGCGTGTCCGGTTTCCTGCTAGCAGCCTATACACAAGTAGCGTATCCACTGATCACGGGAGGAATGCCCATCATCGCGCCCTGGCCGACAGGAATCATTACTTACGAACTTACGATGCTCGGCGCCGTGATTGCGACCGTGATCACTCTTTTGGTGACCACTCGGTTGCCGAATTGGGGCGCAAAGCTCTACGATTCGGAAATTTCCAACGGCAAAATCCTCGTGGGAGTCCTCGATCCATCCGATAACGCGCGTGCCGATTTGGACAATCGCTTGCGTAGCGCGGGCGCGGAGCAAGTGAAAGTCACCACGCCCAAAGCCACGCGTTAACGACAACCGTCTCGTTCCTCTGGAGGCATACCTCTCTCTGGAATCGCCGATATTTCAGAGGGCAAACTGGCCAGCCACCTAGGAGTGTGCTAAGAAAAGTCGCGAGAGACGTTAATCCCTATTTCGCTGTGGGATCTTTCTTTACGCCGTTGTCCATGAACTCTAACCAGAATCCCTGAGGATCGGTGACGAAGAACATGCGCGTGGTCGGAGCGATGAAAACCGGCGCGTTCGAAGGACTCGTGGTGTGCAAATTGGCTGCCTTGACTCGGTCGATCATCACATCGTCGTCTTTCGACATGAACAAGAAATGCGCGGCGCCGGGATCCTGAAAGTGTGGCCGGTGAAAACGTTTGCTGTGATCTTTGTACTCGATGAGCTCCATCACTACCGGCGAGCCGGGAACCATGGCCTCAGCCAGCCTGAACTGGCTGTGCGTGCCGGTCAATTTTTCATAGGCAGCATCGCCCATTAACGTCGGACTCAGCCAAAACTTTAAGCCTGGTCCAACTAGACTCTGGTACATGCGGGCGGTTTTTTCGAGATTGTCGACCACCACTGTAACTCGCGCGCCGAGAACCTTACTGCCCGGCGCGGCGGTTGTTGGCGGCGCGGGCGTCACTTCCATCAATTCGACCGGGTAGCCGTCAGGATCGCGCACGAACACCGCGCGAATTTTTCCGGTGATGCCCGGCCAGCCGGAAACCTCAACCGGATCTCCGCCAGCAGTGATCACAGGAACGCGCTCTCCCTTTAGAACGTCGCGAGTTTTATCGAGATCGGTAACGATGAGCTTCAGGTAGGAAGCGCCAGGGTCGGTTAAAGCTGGGGTAAACGGATTGGACTTGATGCCTTTGATTTCGATAGCCTCGATGGTCATTTCGGGCCCGCCGGTCGCAGCGGCCGTTCCCGGAATCGGAAGAAGCACCACGCGGCTAGCCTGTTGGTAGGGGTCCGGCACGCCTTGGACCAACGAAGCAACTTCTTGCAGTCCGCGATTCTGGCCAAATCGGCGGGCTTCCTCGCGGGGGCCGCGAAGTTCCAGTCCGATCAGATCGTGATAGAAATGGATGTATTCCTCGAGGTTGGAAATTTGGCGGCCCAAGTGGCCAGGACGAAGAACATCTCCCGCGGGCGCAATTCCTGTAGGGGGCGCGTCCAGCGTCGCCCACGATGTTTGCGGTGTTTGCGCCAAGGCAATTGGAGCAACCATCAGCAGCATCACGCCGAGCACGATTATCCCGCGCCCAGAATTCTTGAATAATTCGAATGACAACGACATTTCGTCTCCCGTAAAACGGAGGAGTGGCGCGCCCGGAGAGATTCGAACTCCCGACCCTCTGGTTCGAAGCCAGATGCTCTATCCAGCTGAGCTACGGGCGCATGGTGGTTATTCTAACTCGATCGAGGCAGAGTCAATCGAGAATCGGCGCGCCACAGAGCCACTCGGTATCGTGCGATGAAGCACTTCAAGTCAATCGTAGACATCATCGGCATCACCGCTCTCTTGGAGCTGTATATCTGGCGGTGGCAGATGAGCGCCCCGCACGCCTGGATTGCGATCGCCGTCTGGCTGGCGGCGAGTTTCATGACTCATCGAGATACGCCCAGAACCCTCGGGTGGCGCGTCGATAACCTCGGGGCGGCAACGCGCGGCGCGGGAATTGTGCTGGGCTCGTACGCAATCGCGCTGATTGTGATTGGACTTGCGCGCGGCGCGGCCACGCGCATCCCGCAGAACCACGGCTCGTTGGCGCACCTGGGAAGATATTTTGCGTTCTGCATTTTCCAGCAGGTCGTATTGAATTCCCTGATGAAATCGTCTGCTGGAACTCTGCTTCCGACGCTGGCCGGCAGCGGCCATTGCAGGCACGATTTTTGCCGCCGCCCACTGGCCGAATCCAGTCCTCGTGCCGTTAACCTTCATCGCAGGTACTACGATGGCCTGGCTTTTTGCGCGCGAGCGCAACATCCTGCCGCTGGCGGCTCTCCAGGTAATCCTGAGCCTGCTCGTCTGGTGGGCGTTTCCGATTGCGTGGCATCACGGCCTGCGCGTCGGACCCGGTTACTACACCTTCACTCGATGATCACTCGCTTCAGCTGACAGACCACGCGCGCCCGGTCGCGGGAATATGAAAGAGCTTCTCCGCATTTCCGTGCGCGATCTTCTGGTTGTCCTCATCGGAGAGCGGCGAGGAGTTCATGAAGTCGGCCGACTCCGGCATCTCCTGATAGGGATAATCGATTGCATAAAGAATATTGTCCGGACCGAGAGCCTCGTTGCAGTATTTCAACACCTTGTGATCGTTCATCCCGCTCGTGGTAATCAGGAAATTATCTTTCACGTATTCGCTGGGGCGTTTTTTCAGGATAGAGTGCCCGTGCGAATAAGACTTGTGCATGTAGTCGATTCGATAGAGCCAGTAAGGCAGGCCCTCGCCCATGTGACCGAGAACGATTTTCAAATCCGGAAATTGATCGAATACGCCGGCGACAATCAAGCGCATCGCGTGAACCCCGGTTTCCATCTGGAAACCCCACAGCGCGCCGGCGAGATTCACTCCCGCGCTGGCTTGAGTCATGAACGAGCAGGGGTCCGGCATATTTCGCGGATGAATGTAGATCGCAGCCTTCGAAGCTGTCGCCGCTTCAAAGATCGGCCAAAACTTCTTGTCGTCGAGGTATTCGGCGTTGGTGTGCGAATTGACAATGAGGCCATTCAGCTTCAACTGGTTCATCACACGGTCAATTTCCTTCGCGGCGCGCTTCGGATCTTGCGGAGCGAAACTGGCCAGCCCGACAAAACGTGTGGGATGTTTTTTGATGACCTCGGCCAGACGATCGTTCGCAACTGTCGCAAGATTTGTCGCCGTATCCGCATCGAACATCTGCACGCCCGGAGATGTCAGCGACAGCAAGTGCATGTCCACGCCGGCTTGGTCCATTATCTGCAGCCGCTCGCCCTCCAAATCGAGCAGCCGACGCAGCAACGGCGGTGCGTTGAGGGCCGGTTTGAGGAAACTGCGCCACATATCGAGGTCGGGATTCGAGTACGCGATTCCCGCAATCCTGCGGAACTCGTCCCTTTGCTCGGGAATCGAAAATGCTTCTTCCGTTGCGATGAGCTTGTACTTCCGTGCCGGACGCGCCGCCGGTTCCGAAGCATTAGCGTTGCCTGCGGCCGCGCCGATCGCGCTAGCCGATAGAAATGCCGAAGAAGCTCCTAAAAATTCTCTGCGATTCATGGCCATTTTGGTCCTCCTTGCCGCGGATACGAAGGCACAAGTAACACGCCGGAGTGCGTGTGTCAATTGCAACAGCATTTCGCGGGCGCCGGGATGTATCACGGGTCTCACACCGAGCCCGAGCGAGCAGCCCAACGGACGATAAAGCGGGCGGAGGCGACCCGATTCACTAGGTAAATGCTTGCAAAGCCGTGCAAGTTTGTTGGAGACTACCACCGGAAAACGCGTGCGTTAGTTCGCGCCAGACGAAGACTGCGGGGTTGGTCCCGCAGCCAAGGACCCGGAGGAGGCCAGCATGAAGCGAAAATCCAAGGAATCAAAAAAAACGAGCCGCGAATCTTCCATGAACCGCCGGCGGTTCATGGGAACACTGGCTGCAGCCGCAGGCACGGGCGCGGTCGCTGGCACTCTGTCTCCGTTCGCTCCTTCGGCGAGCGCCGAAGCCGTCCATTTCTCAAATCCCCCGGGACTCGGCGGCGCTGGACCAGTCCGCGCCGAATGCGACATCCGCGATTGCGACATCGAGGGAGCGATTCCCGCGAACATCAATGGCGCTTTTTATCGCGTGGGTCCGGATTGGCAATATCCCCCGATGAAAGGCAACATCCCGTTTGACGGCGAAGGACACGTCAGCATGTTCCGCATCGCCAACGGCCACGTGGATTTCAAGAGCCGCTATCCGCGCACCCAGCGATACAAGGCGCAGGCTGCCGCGCGCAAGCGCCTTTTCGGGATGTATCGCAATCCTTTTACCGACGATCCGAGCGTCGCGAAGGTGAGCCGCGGCACCGCGAATACTCACGTCGTTTATCACCACGGCTTGCTTTTCGCGCTGAAGGAGGACAGCCCACCAGTCGCCATGAATCCGAATACTCTCGAGACAGTGGACGACTACTACACTTTTGGCGGGGGCCTTCACAGCCTCACCCACACCGCTCATCCCAAGTTCGATAAAGCAACGGGCGAGATGATTTCGTACGGCTACGAAGCCAAGGGACTCGATACGAATGACGTTTACGTTTTCTCGGCGAATGCCAAGGGCCACATCACCTGGGAAGCGTGGATCAAAGTTCCCTACGTCGGCATGATCCACGATTTCGCGGTT
The DNA here is from genome assembly GCA_963823145.1 of uncultured Acidobacteriota bacterium. Taxonomy (GTDB): domain Bacteria; phylum Acidobacteriota; class Terriglobia; order Acidiferrales; family UBA7541; genus Palsa-295. The sequence continues at coordinate 2,025,529 of CAWGJZ010000002.1, read as the reverse complement.
TCGCAGAAATACATCGCGTTCCTGGTGATCCCTATGGCCACCAATGTCGCGCGCATGAAAGAAGGCCAAGTGCATTTTGCCTGGGATTCCACTCTGCCGACGTGGTTCGGCGTACTCGAACGCGGCGGCGACGGAAAAGACGTTCGCTGGTTTAAGGGACCAGAACGCTGCGCCACACACGTGATGGGCGCGTTCTCCGACGGCAATAAAATCTACGTCGATATGGACATGGCGCTCAAAAATCAGTTCCCTTTCTTCCCTAACCTCCACGGCGAGCCGTTCGATCCGAAGTCAGCCGCCGGGACCGTGCATCGCCTGTCTGTCGATCTGTCGGACAAAACCCCGCGTGATTACAACATGGAGGAACTTTATCCCCAGACCGGCGCTCTGCCGCGCCAAGACGATCGCTACCAGACGATTCCCTATCGCTACGGGTTTATGCCGACTAGCGATCCCACGAAACCGCTCAATCCCAAACTGGGCCACATGGCGTTCCGCCCCACGAATTCCTACACGATGTTCGACCACGCCACGCGAAAAACTTCCGAATTCTGGATTGGCGACGATTCGAGCCTGCAGGAATGCTGCTTCGTGCCGCGCAATAAAGACGCGGCCGAGGGTGACGGCTATCTGATCGGCGTCGCGAATCGCATGCTGGAATCGGGCCGCTCCGATCTCATCATCGTCGATACGCAGCACATGGACGACAAGCCGATCGCCATGGTGAGGCTGCCGTTCCGCACCTACAGCCAGGTGCACGGCTGGTGGGTTCCCGGCGACGATCTGCTGCCGCAAACCTGACGCGCAAAAGTTTTTGGCGTAATTTCTTCTGGATACTGTGCCGCCGCGACTGGTGGAAATGCGTCCGCTCGCTCATCGGCGCGCCACCTCCGGCCATTTCTGTGTCCCTGGAAAACCAACCCACCCAGTTTCAACGAGCATCATAGCTAATGAGGTATGTTCATTTTTCTTAAGGAGGACTCGAGTCTCATGAAGATTGGAAAACTTCTCACTATAGCTGCCGCGTTGGTGCTGTGCGCAGGCGTCGGCATGGCAGCTCCCACACCAAGTACAACGAACTCTTCCAAAACCAACACTACTACCTCTGCCAAGATGACCACGCACCATCTGACAGGCACGATTTCGTCTGTCACCGGCTCCGACCTGGTCGTCACTCATAAGTACAAGGGAAAAGACGAGAACAGCACATTCATGCTCAACTCCACGACCAAGAAGGAAGGAAACCTCGATAAGGGCGCCATGGCGGTGGTCTATTATCAGGTTAAGAACAACGAAAAAATCGCGACGGAAGTAAAGGTAAATCAAACCAAAAAGTCCTAGCAGTGCTTCGCAGCGGCTCGCGGAAAAGCGCAAATTGTTTCGTTTTTCAGAGAGCTGCCCGCACCTCACTTGACACGGAGGGCGACCTTCTTGGCCGCCCTTCGATTCCCGAACGCCGTGGAGCGTCAACGCCATTGCCAGTTCAAACGCCTTCTGATATAGATGCGGAGCAACTTTTGCCTTGAATTGAGCACCGCCTTAATTTTTTTTCTAACGTCTGATCGAGGTTCCCCGAAGCGGCAAATCTCCAAGCCTCGGCCATGACTGCCACTGCCACTTCTCCTGCGCGCGGCCGCGACCAGCAATCTTTCTTTTCCACCGGCATGGCTGCGATTTGGGCCATTGCTCTGGCCGACCTGCTCTTCCACATCTATTTCAATAATCGCTACGGATATTTTCGCGACGAATTCGACTACATTGCCTGCGGCAATCACCTCGCCTGGGGCTACGTCGACCAGCCGCCGCTCATTCCGTTTCTGATACGTGTCTGTCGGGCGGTGCTGGGCGACTCGCTCCGCAGCATTCGCTTCATTCCAGCGCTGGCATCTTCGCTCCTGATTGTGCAGACAGCCGCGATCGCACGTGAACTAGGCGGCAAGCGTTTCGCGCTGCTGGTGAGCGCGGTGGCTGTGCTGATCGCGCCGCAGTACCTTTCGAATGGCAGCTTGCTTACCACCAACTGCCTTGAGCCGAATCTCTGGATGGGTTGCGCATATTTTGCGATTCTCGCTATCAAACGCAGCGAAGCGCGCTACTGGCTCTGGTTTGGCGTTGTCGCCGGCGTGGGCCTGGAAGAGAAATACACCATCGCGCTTTTCGGATTCGGAATTGTCGCCGGGCTGCTCCTCACAGAACATCGCCGCGTCTTCCTCAACAAGTGGATTTGGTTCGGGGGCGCCGCAGCTTTCCTAATTCTTCTACCGAATCTGCTTTGGAACATGCATTACCACTGGCCATTTCTTCAGCTCATGCACAATATCCGCGCCGAACACCGTGACGTGGTCCTCGGTTCCGGCGAATACTTCCTTCAGCAGACGATTTTCATTCATCCGCTCGCCGCGCCTATATGGATCGCAGGCCTCGCCGCGCTTTTCTTCTCCGCGCCGCTGAAGCCATACCGCTTCCTCGCGTGGACGTACATGATCTGCTACGCGGTCCTGTTCGTCTTGCACGGCAAGAATTATTATCTGGCGCCGGTCTATCCGATGCTCCTCGCGGCGGGCGCCGTCGTCATTGAGTCAGCGCTCGACCGTCCCATCGGTGCATGGCTCAAGCCGGCGATAGCCATCATCCTGCTCGCCGCCGGAGCGCACCTTGCGCCCATAACAGTGCCTATTTTTTCGCCCGATCACTTCCTGGCGTACGCAAAGCGTCTGCCTTTCAAACTTCCGGTCATGGAATACCAGCACCGGCGCGCCGCGCTACCGCAGTGGTACGCTGATCAATTCGGCTGGAACGAGATCGTCGCCGAGACCGCCCAGGCATGGGATCAGCTCGCGCCGGCGGAGCGCTCCGATTGCGCCGTCTTCGCCCAAGACTACGGCCAGGCGGGCGCCATTGATTTTCTCGGCCGCCGCTACGGCTTGCCTCCGGCGCTGAGCGGCCATCAGACTTACTTTTTGTGGGGCCCGCGCGGGTATTCCGGCAATTGCATGATCGTCCTCGACGATCGCCCAGATCGCCTCGAGCAGTTTTTCGAGCATGTCCAATACGTCGGCACATCGGCCGACAATCCCTATGCGCTGGAAAAGCGAATTGACGTTTTCATTTGCCGTGGATGGAAATTCGGCTCGCTCGCTCAAGTCTGGCCACAGCTGAAGAAATGGCGCTAAAATCTCACGTAGACGCTCGAAAACTCGAATGCGCATCGAGATTGCAAAACGCACTGACGGAACTGGAGTTCTCCGCTGCACACGGGACAACAGATCGATCACCTGGCAAAAGCAGGCGCGCCATGGCGCGCACTTCGCGCTCCACGACTTGACTCACTTCGCTGTTGAGACATCGCTCGGATACCGGCGCGGGTTCTTCGGTTTGATTGCTGAAGGCTGGGACATCGAAGAGACAAGTGGTAAGAGTCCGCGTGGCCCGCTGCCCGACGAAGCTCTCGAAGTCGAACGCATCGTCGGCGCGTTCGATTCTGAGCGCGCTTCGAGTGCGCTCTGGACCGCCGAAGAATTCAACCAGTTCGGCCCACACGCGCTGTCCGATACCGAAATCGCCAAGGTTCGCGAGACCCGCGCTGAGCTGTTCAAAAAATGGTCGGAAGTTTTGCCGGGCCGCGCTCTGAATCTGGAATTCAATGTCCGATCCAAAGTTCGCGCGTGATCTCGCGGTATTTGCATCCGAAGTAGCGGTTGCAGCCCTGCACTCCTTTTGATATAGATGCCACGCGACATACGTGCTCGCAATAACCCAGGGGGAATGATGCGCAAGACTGTGGTCGTATTTCTTGCACCGGCGATGCTGCTGTCGGTGTTTATCTCTGGCTCGCTCCAGCGAGCGAACGCCGCGCCCGCGAAACCGGCTGGGTGCGATCGCGCTTGCCTGAATGGATTCGTCGACCAATACGTGGCGGCTGTTGCCGCGCACGATCCATCGAAGCTGCCGACGGCGGCGAATGTTCGATACACCGAGAATAACGTCGAGATGAAGCTAGGCGAAGGCTTGTGGCAAACATCCGATGGCTGGGGCTCGTACAAGGTTTACGTCGACGATACGCAAACGGGCCAGGTCGGGTTCCTCGGCGTGGCAAACGAAGACATTCACCTGTCGTGCTTCGCCGCGCGTCTCAAAGTCGTCAATAGAAAGGTCACGGAAATCGAGGTGATCGTCGCGCGCCCGGACCGCCCAGGCCCCGCTGGCTCTGGCAATTTGACGGGAGGCCCGCAAAACCTAAAAGACAAGCCGCTCTTTTCCGAGGAGGAACCCGCTGGCGAGCGCGTTTCCCGCGCAAAGCTCATCGCTCTCGCAGACGGCTACTTCTCCACGATTCAGCAGAACACCGGCAAGATCTACACCACGTTCGATCCCAATTGCCAGCGCATGGAGAATGGGACCATCACGGCCAACAATCCGAATGGCAGCGGCGTAGCCAAAATGGGCTGCGAGGCGCAGCTAAAGACCGGACTCCTCGTGTTCGTCACGCGCTGCCGCGACCGCCGCTACATCGTCGACGAGCAAAAGCAGATGGTGTTCGCTGCGACATTTTTCGATCATGCCGGAAACGTCAGGGACTTCAAGTTGGTGGATGGCACGGAACACAAGATGGGTCCGCCGTTCGATCGCCCGTACACATTCCTGATCTTCGAGCTTTTCAAGGTCAAGAACGGGAAAGTCCGCCAGATCGAAGCTGTACTCGACACCGTTCCCTACTACATGCCCAGTCCCTGGGTAAAAGGATCGAAGTAGTTTGCGAGGGCCCCATGCGATTCAGTGCAAAAGTGTTTGGTTTCGCAGCGATTCTGGCGCTCACCATGTTGGCGCCCGCTTTGCCGGCGCAAGCGACCGCGCCGCCCGCGGATTACGATCCCAACTTCAATTACGATTGCGATCGCGCTTGTCTGAATGGCTTTCTCGATCAGCTCATTGCTGCGATGGTCGCACACGATGCTTCCGCTTTACCGCTCGCACGCGATGTGAAGTACACCGAAAACGGCCAAGTCCTCAAAATCGGCGACGGCTTCTGGGGCACGGCCAGTTCTCTGCCCACTTACAAAATCTATGGCGATGATCCGCAGGCAGGCGAAGCCATGTTCATGGGCGTGCTAAAGGAAAATGGCGCACCGGTGATTTTCTGCGTGCGGCTGAAGGTCGAACTGCACCGCATCAGAGAAATTGAGGCTATCATTTCACGAAAGGAAGGCGGCAGCATCGCACGGCCGGAAAACCTCGTCACACCGAATCCGATTTTTTCCGAAGCCGTTCCTCCGGCGCAGCGGCGTTCGCGGCAGAACATGATCGCCATCGCCAATAGCTACTTCAACGCGATCGAAAAAGGCCATGCCTCCTACGTTCCTTTCGATGAAAACTGCAACCGAATCGAATCCGGCGTTCAAACGACGAACAACAAACGGCTCGCCACGAATCCCGATTCCGTTCTCGGCCTCGGGTGCGCCGATCAGATGAAGACGCGCAATTTTCAGCCCGACACACTGATCCGCGATCGCCGGTTCGCGGTGATCGACGAAGAGCGCGGCCTCGTTTTCGTCCTGGGCTTCTTCGATCACGACGCCACGCTGCGTAGTTACAACCTCGCCGACGGTCGCACGGTGAAGCAGACGCGCACCGCTCCCTGGACCTGGGAAATCGCCGAAACGTTCAAAATTCAGGACGGGAAAATCATGCGCGTCGAAGCGCTGGTAAACACCGGCATCTATGGCATGAAAGCAGGCTGGTAATCGCAGGCCCCTCGGAATGCTGCATCGGAAAAAGAGAGGCCGTCACTGCGGGGGTGCGGGCGCGGCGACCCCGGGATGCTTGCGAAGGTTACGAAACGCCGCTTCGTCGAGCGTTTGGCCATTGGCAAGCGTTAGCGTGATAAAAAGGCCGCCCTTCTCGCCGCTCCGCAGAGGCCAGATCACAATCGAGATTTTGTCGCCAGGCTTGAGGCTGCTCGAATGCCAACCCTGCCGCGAGAGATTGTTCGGGCTATTGCACTCGATGCTCCATTTGTCGATGCCGCCATTTTCCTTCGGGACGTTCACTTCGATCCAGCTATGAGGATTGGTCCACTGGAAGTCTTCGACCACCCCAACCAATGTCATCTCCTTGTCTCGATCGAACATCGCGAAAGAGTGGTGCGCAAAGGCCGTGCCGGCGCTCAGCACGAAAAGCGCACCCAAGAACGCGATCAATCCCCTCTTCATGATTCCCCTCCGAACATAAGCCGCATCAATCCTAGTACTTATGCGATCCGCTTCTCCCGCTCGCATAAAGTACTATAATACGCCCCGGAATTTGTAGCTTTGTTTCTTGCGCGATGTATCGCATCGTCTCCGGGTGCAGCGAAAAAAGGCGATAGTGCATCGTCGGGATGGAGACAATATGAAACTTTCGTTGGCGATTTTTTTAGCGCTCATCGCTTGTGCGGGCTTCGCCCCAATATCCCGGGCACAGACGGCGCAATCTTCTTCAAACGCAGCAGCCGCGCAATCGAGCCGCACCTCTGCAAATGCAAGACCCGTATCTTCCCTGCCGGACTGGGCCGGAATCTGGGTGCTCGATTTCCCCAAGCGTGGTTCGCCGCCGCCCGAGGAGCCGTCGTTGACCCCGCCGGCTGCCGCGGAGTTAAAGGTCCTCAAGGCTGAAGAAGCGAAAAATGAAGAGCCCCCCACCGAGAGCGCGAACTGTTTGCCGCCGGGCATGCCCACCATCATGTTTCAGCCGTACGATGTTGAATTTCTTTTTACGCCCGGCCGAGTAACCATCATTCAGGAAGCGTATATGCAGGTGCGTCGGGTGTTCACCGATGGTCGTCCTCATCCGCCGAATTTGGATCCGACCTTCAATGGCCACTCCATTGGCCATTGGGAAGGCGATACTCTTGTGATCGATACAGTCGGTCTCGGGCACAAAACCCCCTTGGGATACAACCGCCTCGACCACGGTCCGCACCTGCACACGATTGAGCGCATTCATCTGCTCTCGCCCGATACCATGGTGGATGAAATGACCTTGATCGATCCCGATGTGCTCGCGAAGCCCTGGCACACGGTTCACACCTTCACGCGGCACCGCGACTGGGATCAGATGGAATTTATTTGCGAGGAAAATAACCGCAACCCAATCAAGAACGGCGAGGTCTCAACCATCATCCGTAAATAAACGGTACAAACGCCTTCCTCGTCGTGGACATTTTCTCGGCGCGCACCTTCGCCTCTCGCGGGTTAGCGCTGCCCGTGATGGTCCAAATTGTGCATCCGCTTGGCGTCGTCTTCCACACATACCGGCGATTCCTCGAGACGTTCGTTTGACGGCTTGATGATCCGCGCCGGCTCGGTCCAGGGCTCGGTGAGAACGTTCGGATCTTCCACCGTCACTTGGTACGCTAGATTGTCGCCCACCTTCCAGAAACGTTCGATTACGTGCATTGCGGTTGTGTGGAAATATCCGCCTTCGCCAAACCACGTGTTGTCGACGAAGTTCGTCGCGTCCACCACCAACGTGTCTCCCTCCCAGTGGCCTATTGAATCGCCGTAATACGATGGATCGGCGTCAGGGTCGTGCGGCCGGCCGTCGGTGGGAATGATGCGGTAGGGATCGCCGGAAATATCTTCGTAGAAGAAAATTACCTCGTTCGGTAGTTGGACGATCTTTCGCGGCGAGCTGATGCGCGGAACCCCCGGCTTGCCGCAAAAGAAAACCCCATCCAGCTTGGCCTCATTGTCGAATAGATATTTCACCTTGGCTTGATATTCGGGTTTGTAAGACGGCGTTGGTGTGGATGGCAATGCGCCCGGCACCGCCATTTTCGCGGCATGCCGTCCGCTCAAATCTACCTTCTCGATCTCAACCGCGCCATTGGCGCTTTGCTTTTGGAGCGCGCCGCCGGGCAGGTCGATTGAGTAGGCCCAGATTCCGCTGAGATCGGGATGCCCATCTGCCATGCGCTTCGTTTGTGCGGATGTCGCGGCTTGTTGGCTGGTGTCCGCGCTTTGCTGCGCGGCCGTCGAAGTCGCGAGCAGAATCGCCGCGGCGAATATCCCAATCAACGAGTGTCTCATTTGCTTGCGCCTCCTTTTGCCCAACGATCAATGGCTCGCCCAACGAAAAACGATCAGTGAGGGGCCGGAGCGCCCGTGGCGCCCGGTTGCGGCGGACGCCCCGCCACCATCGCCAACGAGCTTCCATCCGCGAACGTGACTTTCGTAAGAAATCCGTAAAGCGAGCCATCTTTAGCGCGACTCCCTTCAACCGTAACCGTTTGCCCGATGGCCTTCACGAAGTCGCTGCGATTCACGCCCACGCGCCGGAGCCACGAAGGCGGCGCGCTTTCAAACTTCCAGTTCTCCACCGTCCCGTCGCTCTTTTTCGCATCAATATAGATAGCAATGTGAGGATTCACCCACTCCACCTGCGTGAGCGTCCCCGTCAAAACGAACTTTTGGCTCATGTCAAATATGGAAGAAGGCGAATGATGCGCCCACGCAGCTCCAGCCGCAAACAGCATCGCCAGCACCATCAATGCACCGGAAGTTTTGTATCGCAAGGCGTGTCCCCTTTCCCCAATTTGGCCGGAGTGTATCACAAAGTCACCCCTGCCGCTGCCGGACGGTCAATCTGCCGCCGTTTTCAGGCACCGTGTTCCCGGGCGTCTGGGAAACTGTAGTTTCGCGCCAGGATTGAGCGTAAGATACTCGCCACGAGTCGGGTGACATCCTCATGCCGAGCCGCGGCAATCTGGAGCAGTCGCTCTTCTCTCCAAGCTGGACCCACTATCCTGATTGACTGGTACGGACCCCATGGCGGAGCCTCAAATTCAACGCGGCGTCTCTTTTGAGCCGTCGGAGCGCCTGACGGGCACCATTGTTGGCCGGTTTGCCATTCAGTCGGCCCTGGGCAAGGGTGGAATGGGCGAAGTTTATTTGGCGCAGGATACCAAGCTGCGCCGTCCCGTGGCTCTGAAGCGTATGGCGCCGCGGTTGCAAAACGATGAAGGAAATCGGCGGCGATTTCTCCACGAAGCGCGGTTCGCCTCCAGACTCAGCAACCCGCACATCGCCGGTATCTACGATGTGATCGAAGAAGCCGCCGAAACATTCCTGGTAATGGAGTACGTCGACGGAGAAACGCTGCGCCAGCGTCTCCGCAGGCCGGTGACCCTGGACGAATTTTTTCCGCTCGCGCTCCAATGCACTGAGGCGCTCGCTGCGGCGCATGAACTCGGCATCCTGCACCTCGACCTCAAGCCCGAAAACATCATGCTCACGCGGACGGGCGATGTGAAAATTCTCGATTTCGGCCTCGCTCGGCACGTGCCCCGGGCGGACTCCGCCACCACCGACCGCCTCACCGGGAATGCCGGCCGCACACCGGCTTACGCGTCGCCCGAAGTGCTGCTCGAGAAAGAGCCTGACCCTCGAAGCGATATTTTCTCCTTCGGCGTGGTTTTCTACGAAACGCTCGCGGGAAGAAACCCTTTCCACGCCGACAGTATTTTCCAAACGTCCCGGCGAATTCTCGAAGAAACGCCGCCGCCGCTCCGCTCCATTAACTCAGCAGTTCCGCTGGAGCTCGAAAACATCATCGGGAAAATGTTGGCCAAGGATCCGGCGAAGCGCTACCGCTGGGCCGCCGAGGTGCTCGCGGACTTGCGGGCTGTCGAGCGCGGCAGCTCCATAGCGGCCGTCGCGACGCCCTCGCCTCGACCCGCGGGCCACCACTGGATAAAGAGCGCCGCCATCGCCCTGCTTGTCGTTGTTCTTCTCGGCGCTGGTGCGGGAGCAATCCCTTCAGTGCGCCAGCGCATCAGCGGATGGCTCGGCATCACTGCGATCCCGCAGGAACGCCAGCTCGCTGTGCTTCCCTTCGAGGTAGTAGGCGGAGATCCGGGCGCGCGCGCCTTCGGCGACGGGCTCACCGAAACTCTCACCGCGAAACTCACGCAGCTTACCGCAAGTCACGCGCTGCAAGTTATCTCCGCATCTGAAGTGCGTTCGAACCGCGTCACCACGCCGGGCCAGGCGCGTGAGGAATTCGGCGTGAATCTCATTCTCGAAGGAAGCCTGAGCCAATCGGGAGACCGGGTGCGCGTTAATTACAGCCTCGTCGATACGCGCAGTCACCGGCAGCTCGCCGCCGATAGCATCACCGCAGCGGTCGCCGACCCGTTTGCGGTTCAGGATCAAGTGGTGAATGGAGCGCTCCGAATGTTGGACGTCGTCGCGCGCCCGCCCGAGCTCCAGTCGCTCGATGCGCACGGCACTCAAGTGGCCGCTGCTTACAATTCATATCTGCAAGGCCGCGGCTATCTGCAGAATTATGACAAGACTGAAAATCTCGATAGCGCGATCGCCGCCTTCGAGCGCGCTCTTGCTCTTGATCCCAACTACGCCCTCGCCTACGCCGGGCTCGGTCAGGCACACTGGGAGAAATATCAGGCCGCTCACGACGCGCAATCGGTCGACTCGGCCCGCCAGACCTGCCAGCGCGCATTAGCCCTCGACGAGCAACTCGCCGCCGCGCACGTCTGCATGGGCCAGCTCGAAAGCGGCACAGGAGAGTACGAGAAAGCAGTGACGGAGTTCGAACGCGCGCTCGCCATCGAGCCTACCAATGACGACGCCTATCGCAGCTTAGCCGACGCCTACGAAAGTCTCGGCCAGCCCGCCAAAGCAGAAGAGACTTGCCAACGCGCGATTGATTTGCGCCCTCAATATTGGGCCGGCTACAACTGGCTCGGAACGTTTTACTATCGCGATGCCCGCTACGCCGACGCGGCTTCCATGTTTTCGCAGGTCGTGGCGCTCGCGCCCAATAGTTTCCGCGGCTACTCCAATCTCGGCGCCGTTTACTACTACCAGGGACGCTATGCCGATGCCATCGCGATGTTGCAACATTCCATCGGCATCCGCCCGTCGGCCGACGCCTTCAGCAATCTCGGCAACGCCCACTTCTATCTTCGGCAGTACGATGCCTCCGTGAACGCATACGAAAAAGCCGTGCAGCTCAGCCAAAACAATTACATCCTCTGGTGGAACCTCGCCGACGGATATTACTGGGATCCGGCCAAGCGCGCGCACGCCGGCCAAGCCTACAGAAAAACAATTTCTCTCGCGCACGAAGACCTGCGTATCAACCCGCGCGACGCCTACGCGCTCGGCGTCGTAGCCTACTGCCACGCCATGCTGGGAGAAAAAAAGCTGGCGCTCGACTACCTGCAACAGGGCCTCAAGCTGGCCCCGCAAGATTCCGAAATGCGTTTCAAGGCCGCTCTGATTTACAACCAGTTCGGCGACACCGCGCAAACCCTCGCTTGGCTAACCAAGGCACTCGCCGGCGGCTTTTCTGCCACGATTGTGCGCGACACGCCGAACTTCGATCTCCTCCGGTCCAATCCTCGGTTCGAAGCGTTGCTCAAAACTTGATGTTCTCTCGAAAAGGAGAAGCGATGAACCACACGGCAACAGGTCGGGCGCAAAGAAAAACGGTGACCATTCACGTGAATAGAAATGGAGAAGTCCAGTCCACGGAACCCGAGTATTTCGAGATCTCTAAGAGCAATCAAGAAGAAATCGTCTGGCAGGTCAGCGACCCGAAAGCCTATTTTACGGTCGAGTTCGAGCGCGAATCGCCGTTCTACGAGTCGCAGTTTAACAACGATTTCCCCGCTTCGGGCCTGGTGCGCCGCAGCGTTCTTGCTGATCCCCAGAAGCGCTACAAGTACACGGTCCGAGCGGGCGGCGCGGTGCTCGATCCAGGCGGCGTCGTCACAAAATAGCGCCCGGCTTTGAGGGACGGCCATTCCACACGCGCCCCAATCGTCGGATCGAACTAAGGCTGCCGCCTCTTCTGCGCCGAAGGCGGCAGCAGGCCGTTGATTCGCAAGTAGACGGAAAGCGTCGCGTAGTGATCGATCAAATCGTTGTTCACCTCCATCGCTGCGCCGAATCGTGTCGTCGAGCGCCCGCCGAAACCTGGAACGGATTCGTCAAGCTTCGCATCCGTCAGTCCCGAAAACGCCTTTCGACAATAATCCATCGAAGCCTTCAGCCCTTCCACCAGCTTGTCTTTATCCGTCTCCCCAACCTTCTCCGCTTGCGGAGGAGGAGTAGTTCCGCCGACGGTCGAGCACACGTAGTTATTCACCTGCGCGATGTGCGCCATCGTATGCCCGACGGTCATCCCTTCCGGGGTCGGATGGTAGGTGTACTTATCCACGGGAAATTCCTCGGCCGCGGCCACCAGGTTTGTCGCGTACCTGTCGAGAACCTGCCGCAACTGCGTGGATATGGGATCGCTCGTCGAACTCTGCGCCCGCGCGGTCAGCGGCAAGGCCAAGCCGATCACCGCCAACCAAACCAATCGCTTCATGTTGTCTCTCCTGAGAATTAACTTTGCGAATCAACCCGCCAACCAAAAGTTTCCACCCAAAGCCCTGCCTCGCGCATCGTAACCCTTCTCGCGCCCTCGACACAACGACCTTGCCTTGTGCCGGCCTGTCCTCATTGCCAGTTAACTGTCACGCGAAGGCTCTCCCGCAATGTTCCTTCATGCAGTTATTCTTGAGCCGGGGAGTCGGCGGTGCTGGAAAAATACTTGGGTAAATGTCTAGAGTTGTATCGCGTAGCGCGAGGTGCGGTCGATGCGCGCAGACCGCTGCTTTATCTTGCGATTGCTTTGCTATTTCTGGTGATGATTCATCGCCCCGTAGACGTCGTCGCAGTCTCCGGCAAGCCGATGCCTGTCGCGGAAGTCTCAGGCAAGAATTGGCGCTACGATCTCAGCTTCCGCGTCGACAACCTCTTGACTGTCGAAAAACTTATTCAGTGTGAATCTCAAGGCCAGAATATTTCACGGGTGGATTCCAACGGGCAAATAAGCCGGGGCATTCTTCAGTTCAATGGCACTTCCACGTGGAATGAAATGGAGCAGCGTTTCAACTTTTATGGCGATCCGGGCAATCCTCCCGAAGCAATCCACATGGCCGATATGATGATTTCTAACGGACTCGTCGGACGCTGGACCTGTGCTCGCTCTCTCGGTCTAACAAAATAGCGAGGCGGCCATCGACGTCCGAGGAGAAATTGCAATACGTTCAGCTTACCCGCGAACGGTGGTAGACCGATCTGGCCGGCATTGGCTGCACGCCGGCCGGCGGAAACACCACACCCCAAAATTTGGGCGAAGGTTCCAGAAACTCAAAGCCAACCAGCCTTTTGTTCAGCTGCAAGGGCCCCACGGAAACCACGCGAGCTTCCTTACTTTCGCTTGTCGCTCGATTAACGACCACCAGTTTTTGTCCTGCGCTAACGGCGCATTTTAGTGCTACGAGCCCTCCCCACAGGCTCACTTTCACCGAATGTGCCTCTTCGAGGGCGAATCGCTTGTTAGTGCCGTGTTCGTAGATTCGCATCGCTATGCGCAAGGTCACTCGGCCGCTGCGCCGACTTCTTCTACCGTTCCCGCTGGACATACCTTCCTCCGTGGACGCCTATAGATGGCAAGGTGGGGCGCTAGGATGGACGAAAAATCGAAGCTATCCAATGGTACTGAAGGACTAAGGGACTTTCCCCGAACCTTCGCTTTCACTTTGCTCGACAATACCGAACCATCAAGCTTGACCGCCTCGGACGGATGGATGAACATCTCTCCGGCTCCGCGATCCCGTGCCCGCTAAAGCGGAGCACGAAAAACGAGTGGGCGGGCGCCTACAGGCCTATGGCCGACGGGGAGGAAAAAGCGATGAAGTTACGATGCATGGTCGCGTCCGGAATTGCTACCCTGCTGATTCTTACAGCCGCGGCGCCCCCACTTCGCGCCCAAACCGCAACGCCAAAACCCGGCGACGAACTACTGGCCTCCTGGAATTACATCGGCCGCAAGCTGATCACCATGGCCAAAGACTTTCCCGAAAGTAAGTACGAGTTCAAGCCCGCGCTGCAATCACGCACCTTTGCGGCGCAATTGCTCCATGTCGCCGGCACAAATTACGCGTACGTCAACGCGCTCTCTGGAAAGAAAATGGGTCCGGCCGATAATGATCCGTCACGCAGCGTCTACAGAACCAAAGCCGACGTTGTGGCCGTGCTGGAGAAATCCTTCGCCGACGGCGCCACGCTGATCAAAGCACACGCGGATCAATTGACCCGCATCATCACCGACCCCGACTCGGGCCGACCGTCCAGCGAATTGGTCTCATGGCTGAACGACTGCGAGCACTCCGGCGAACACTATGGCCAGCTCGTCGTCTATTACCGGGAGAATGGCATCGTGCCCCCGGAATCGCGTCCGCGCCCCAAATAGGCCCGCGAGGTGATGGGAACGTGAAACTGAATCCCGGCAGGCTAGATCCAGCGTCGGACGCAAGCCTTGTAACTCGTGTACACCTCTCCAAATTGTCGCTCCAAATAGGGTTCCTCGCGAGCAATCACTTTGTATCGAATCACCAGAAGAACAGCCGGTAAGATCAAGAGGGCCCAAAGCGATTGTCCGAGTATCGCAGTGCCCGCGTAGGCAAATGCCAGGGAGAGATACATTGGGTTCCGAGTGAACCGATACGGGCCCGCGCTTGCTAATGTCGTCGCCGGCCGGTCAGGCCGTATCGTAGTGCCCACTCTGCGGAAAGCGCCCATAGCCGAGAATGCCAGAACTATGCCCAAACCGATCAGCAGACCGCCAAGTATTCGGGAAACCACTACGGGCGCCGAAAAATCCGGCAACCACTTGCCTGCCAGAAAACCAATGATCAGCCCGGCAAGATAAATCAGCGGCGGTGGTACTTTAACGCCCGCCGAATCGCGTGCCTGTGCATCCATCAGAGACTGCTCCCGAAAGCAACTTGATTAAGCGACGAGCGAGAAACTGCAGCATCTGGTTCATACTATACTCGCGTGAGTAGCGGGGGATAGATGGGGACGAAAGTTCCAGAGGCCGGCCACGTGTCCTTGGAGGGCATCCACAGCACCGTCCAGGTGCCGCACCATCGGGCTGGCTTTTGGGAGCAGTGGCGCGCCTTCGTCGGCCCGGCGATTCTCGTCAGCGTCGGCTACATGGACCCCGGCAACTGGGGCACAGACCTGCAAGGCGGCGCTCAGTTTAAGTACGGGCTTTTGTGGGTGGTTGCGCTTGCCAGCCTGATGGCCATTTTCATGCAAGTCATCTCAGCCCGATTGGGAGTGGCCACCGGCAAGGATCTTGCGCAGTGCTGCCGCGATTGGTATCCCCGTTGGACCCGCTGGCCCAATTGGCTGATGAGCGAAGTGGCCATTGGCGCTTGCGACTTGGCGGAGGTGCTCGGCAGCGCCGTAGCCCTCAACTTGCTATTTCATATCCCGCTGCTTTGGGCCGTCATCATCACAGGTCTCGACGTTCTGCTGCTGTTGGCCCTCCAGCGATTTGGAATACGCACGATCGAGGCCGTCGTCCTCGTGCTGATCGCGACGATCGGCGTCTGCTACTTCATCGAGATTTTCGTGCTTCCGCAGACTCATCCCAGCTTTTTCGAGATGGGACAAGCCCTCGTATCTCCGCGCCTTCGCCAGTCGGGAATGCTGTATGTCGCCATTGGCATCATCGGCGCCACAGTGATGCCTCACAACCTCTACCTGCACTCGGCTCTCGTGCAGAGCCGCCAGTTACAGAAGGACGATTCCTCGGTTCGACGCGCGATCCAATTCAACACGATTGACTCCATCGCGGCCCTGGCCGTCGCCTTCTTCGTCAACGCGGCGATTCTGGTGCTGGCGGCGATGGTGTTCTTCGGCAAGGAAAGCGTTGCAGTGGCCGGTGGTGCAGTGGTCGTATTCGGCGCAAACAGTGATTGGATTCGAGTCGCTTATCTCACGCTGGCTCCTTTGCTCGGAACCGCGTTTGCCGGCACGCTGTTTGCTCTGGCGCTCCTCGCGAGCGGCCAAAGCAGCACCATCACCGGCACCCTCGCGGGACAAGTAGTGATGGAAGGCTTCATGCATTGGCGCATCCAGCCATGGGTGCGGCGCCTCATCACCCGCACTCTGGCGATTCTGCCGGCCGTGTTCATTATCGGGCTTCGGGGCGATAGCAGCGTCACCGATCTGCTCACACTCAGCCAGGTTGTGCTCGCACTGCAGCTTCCCTTCGCCATGTTTCCGCTGCTGCAGTTCACCAGTTCCCGCAAGCGAATGGGCGTTTGGAGGAACGGTTGGTTTCTGCTGGCAGCCGGCTGGGCCAGCGCGATTCTGATCACTGCGATGGCGATCTATGGGCTTCCGGACTCGTTCAGAGCTGCGTGGCAGGTGATCACCGGCGGATAACACGGGCGCCTGTAGGACAGAAAAGGAACAGCCATGTATGAAAAGATTCTGGTGACCTTGGACGGCACGCCGAGCGATCGCGCAATTATCGAACACGTCAAGGAACTCGCCAAGCTCGCGCACAGCCGCCTGGTGTTGCTCCATGTGGCCGATGGCTGGGCGGCGAGGACCTATGGCCGCGACGCGGTCAGTCCCGAGATTGCCGAAGACACTGTCTACCTGGAAAAAGTCCGCGAGGAGTTTCAAGCGGCGGGCATTCAAGCCGAGGCCGAACTTGCCTATGGCGCGCCCTCGAAGGAAATCATCAAGTGGATTCAGAAAAAGGGCTGCGACTTGGTGGCCATGAGTACGCACGGACACCGTTTTCTTGCCGATGTTTTTCTGGGGACGACCGCCAGTCGAGTCCAACACGGCATCAGAATCCCCGTTCTTCTTCTCAAGGCGAAATGACGCGCTCGAGACGCGCTAGTGACAGCTCAGATCAATGGATGTCCAACGACCGCGCGAGCATTGCGTGGTTGCGAGGCCAAGTGTACTTTAGCGCGGGCCGGACCGCAGATTTTGCTGGGCCGTCAACGCCCGGTCTGCAGCAACAGCGCAACTTTCGGAGGCTATGATGCAATTGAGAAATTCTTTGGCGGCATTCCCGCTGCGAATGGAGCAGCTCGCGCTTGGCGGTGCGTACTCGATGGTATTCGTACTTCTCGCGCTCGGCGCACTGCCTGCCGCGGCTGCGCCGCCGGACACTTCTGAACACCTTCAGGCCCTGGCGCGTTCGGTGACGTTTGATTGGGCCAAGACGCATCCGCTTACTGCGACATTTCTGGGCTTGAGCGATGAAGACGGGCAGCTCGACACGCCGTCAGAGGCCGCGAACGCGCGCGATCTGGCGACGATTCGCGAGTGGCAGCGACAGCTCGCGGCGATATCGCTTGATGGCGCGTCGTTGACGGATGTGGACGACGCGAAATTGCTGCGCGCGCAGCTCACGGGCATGGAGCGGCAGTACACGGTGTACAAAAGTTATGAGAAGGATCCGTCCGCGCCGTCCGTTGCCATCCTCAGCGCGATCTACACGCAATTCCTGCATCTGCCGGTGGCCGGTACGTCGGGCGCGACGCAGGCCGACGTCAGCGCGGCGTGGGAGAAAATCATTCAGCGGCTCGAGGGCGCGCCCGCATACATCGCCGCCGGAAATGCTCTGGTCAGTCGTCCCGGGCATCTTTATGGCGTCGTGGGCGCGGAGGAGATTGCCGGAGCGCCGACTTTACTGAGCGGGCCGTTGACCGATGCGGCGAAGCAGCAGCTTTCCGCGGAGCGCTTTGCGGCGTTCGAGAAGGTGCGCGACGCGACGCTGGCCGCGATGGCGCAGACCAAGAAGTTCATTGACGAGCATGCGGCAGAGTGGCCCGAGAACTACGCGATCGGCCGCGCCGCTTACGACGCGATGCTTCGCGACGAACAGTTGCTTCCCTTTAACGCCGACGAGATCGAATCCATCGGGCGCGACGAGCTCGCGCATGGATGGGCGGTACAAATCTGGATGGAGCAACTGGCGAAGGATCGCGGCACGCCGATCGGGCCCGCGAGCGGCGGAGGCCTCGCCCCGGGCGGCCCCGCGTTGATCGCATACTATCGCGAGCGCATCGCGCAATTGCGCGCTTATGTGACGCAGCACAACGTGGTGGATGTTCCGGACTGGCTCGGTGAGATCAACGTGGTAGAGACGCCCCAGTTTATGCAGCCGGTTTCGCCGGGGGCGTCCATGTTTTCGCCGCTCTTATTCAGCGAAAGCAACATCGGTTTTTATTTTATCACTCCGCCCACTTCGCTCAAGGAAGCCGCCAAGAATCTGGACGCCAATCAGGATTTCGACCGCGATCGGATTCTCTCCACCGGCGCGCACGAAGCGATGCCCGGCCACTTTCTGCAGTTTTCCATCGCGCGGCGGCATCCGGACTTCGTTCGCAAAATTCAGGGCAGCGGCGAATTCGCGGAAGGTTGGGCGTTCTATGGCGAAGAACTCTTCGTCCAGATGGGCCTCTTCGGCGACGATCCCGATGCACGCTACTTCACCGCGCAATGGGAACGCGTGCGCGGGGCTCGAGCGATCGTGGACCCGCAATTGGCCAGCGGCGCGTGGAGTTTCGATCAGGCCGTGCAATTTTTCGCGCATCAAACGGGGTTCTCGCCCGAGCAGGCGAAGGCTGCAATCTCTGGAATTGCTTTGAATCCGGGGTCCGTCATCGCGTATACGGCTGGGAGGCGGCAAATCGAAGACTTGCTGTCTGAGTATTGGGCCAAAGCCGGGGCGAGCGCGTCGCTGCACGATTTTCATGTGCGGCTCTTGTGCTACGGCACTACTCCGCTCTCGATTGTTGGCCCCGAGCTGCTCGCGGATTTAAAGAGGCCGCTCGCTGAAGTGCGGGCCAGGGCGGGCTATTGATGCGTGCGCGAGAACAATCGGGAATCGGCGGGTGCGGCGCCGTTCCGAGCACTCGGTAGCGCTCATTTTCAGGTTACGCCCGACTACCAATGCTTCTTCGCGGAGAAGGGACGCAGCCGGACAAAGATGGCGGCGCCGACTGGGTGCGATCCGTAAATCGGAGTGAGGACGTCTGGCACTCTGTAAGTCGTGATTTGCGCTCCCAGTGCGGATTCCAGATCGGGAATTAAATCGAAATTCCGATTCGTATCCGAAGGTGTGAGCCTGTACGTACCCGATGGGCAGTTCGACGAAGCCCGGCGGCAACGGGTTTTCACCCACCAGCAATTCATTCGTGCGATCTGCACTCTCGGAAGTGCAAGCGCTGCGACCGGTCAGGCGTTCCTACGGGGCAAAAAACGACGGAATGAGACGCCTAATTGCATCTCGTTAGAAGGAACAGGTGCGGCAAACTCGAATCAATTTTTTGCGTTTCGGGTTCGCTTGGTGTTCGCCACGAAGCCGTCGCAAAATTGCGGCAAGGCCGCAGAAAACTCTGGCCACTAGCGATCCATCTTCAGGCCGACGGGGCCGATATACTCGGATTGCGGACGTATCAGGTGATCCTCTTGGTGCTGCTCGATCACGTGGGCGCACCATCCGGCAGTGCGGCCGCAGGCGAACATCGCCACAAACTGCGCCGGCTCGAGGCCGATCGCCTGAAGCACGAGCGCGGTGTAAAACTCGACGTTGGTGCGGAGGTTGCGCCCCGGCTTCACTTCAGCCAGCACGCGCAGCGCAGTCTGTTCCACATGACGCGCGAGATCGTAGAGTTTGCGGTCTTCGATCTGCGCGCCTTGCAGGCGCTCGGCCACGCGGCTCAAAACTTCAGCGCGCGGATCGCGAACTTTGTACACACGATGTCCAAATCCCATGATGCGACGACCTTGCGCAAGTTCATTGCGAATCCACGGCTCGGCGCGATCGGCGGTTTTGATGTCCAACAACATGGCAAGCACTGGACCCGGCGCGCCACCGTGCAACGGTCCTTTCAGCGCGCCCAGAGCGCCGGTGACGCTGCTCACTAAATCGGAGCGCGTGCTGGCGATCACGCGCGCGGTGAACGTGGAAGCGTTCATGCCGTGATCCATCACCGTAACCCAATATGCGTCCAAGGCATGCGCGGCCAGCGGATCGAGTTCGCGGCCGTGCACCATGTACAGAAAATTCGCGGCCAGCGAGAGATTTTTTCGCGGAGCAATCGGATCTTTGTCTTTTGCGAGGCGCGCGTGCGCGGCAACGATAGTCGGAAAGCAGGCCGTGAGCCGCATGGCTGCGGTGAAATCGGCTTCCGGCGTGATCGCGTTCGGATCCTTGAGACCGAGCGAGAGTGTGGCGCAGGCCATGCGTAGCGCGTCAATCGGAGGAGCTTTCGCGGCGGCGCGAATTACTTCCAGCGCGAGCGGGGGCAACTCCCGCAATTCAGCCATGTCAGACGAAAGCTTCGCGAGTTCCGCGCGATCGGGCAAGCGGCCTCGCCACAAGAGGTGAGCCCCTTCTTCAAAAGTAGCGCGAGCGGCGAGATCTTCGACGGAGTAGCCGGCGATGATGAGCACACCATTCTGACCATCCACGTGGCTCAGCCGAGTCTGAGCGGCGACAACGCCTTCGAGTCCGCGTGTGTTGGCAGTGGCGTTAGGGGTCATAGAGTGATGGCCTATTTGGTGGCGACCGAGGAGCTGGATAGCCGCGCGTTGAGAGATTTTTGTTCCTGGCAGAGAGCGGGCGGGAGGCGATCGCCAAACTTCTCGAAAAATCTCGCGATGGCCTGGTCTTCCTTCGTCCAATCGCCCGGATCAACGCGGAGGAGTTCGTCGAGCGTCTCGCGCGGAATCGAAAGACCGTCAAGTGTGAGTGAGGAAGGCTCTGGCACATTGCCTATCGGCGTTTCGGTGGCGCTCGCGCGGCCTTCGATGCGGTCCAGCATCCATTTCAGCACGCGGACATTTTCGCCATAGCCGGGCCAGAGGAATTTTCCATTGGCGTCGCGGCGGAACCAGTTCACGTGGAAAATCTTCGGAGGATTTTTCAGCTTCGCGCCCATTGCTAGCCAATGGCCAAAATAATCGGCCATGTTGTAGCCGCAGAAAGGGAGCATGGCCATGGGATCGCGGCGTGTGACGCCCACCGCTCCAGTTGCGGCCGCCGTGGTCTCCGAGGCCATGGTGGCGCCGACGAAAACGCCGTGCTGCCAGTTGTGCGATTCGTAGACCAGAGGAGCAAGACGCGCGCGACGGCCTCCGAAGATGAGCGCGGAAATTGGAACTCCCGCGGGATCTTCCCAACGATCGGAAATGGACGAGGATTGTGAAGCGGGAACGGTGTAACGGGAGTTCGGATGCGCGGCCGGTTCACCACCGGGCTTCCACGGGGCGCCTTTCCAGTTGATCAGGCCATTGGGCGGCGCGCCGTCCATGCCTTCCCACCAAGGCTCATGCGACTTCGCCGTCATGGCAACGTTCGTGAAAATGGTGTTGTGGTGCGCGGCTGCGATTACATTGGGATTGGTTTTTATGTTGGTGCCGGGAGCAACGCCGAAAAATCCAGCTTCGGGATTGATGGCACGCAGCGTGCCGTCGGGCGCAATGTGCATCCAGGCGATATCGTCGCCAACGGTCCAAACGCGATAGCCCTGGGTTTCGAGCGCGGAAACCATCATTGCTAAATTGGTTTTGCCGCAGGCGCTGGGAAAAGCGGCAGCCATGTACGTGACTTTGCCGGAGGGATCTTCCAAGCCGAGGATGAGCATGTGCTCGGCCATCCAACCCTGTTCGCGGGCCATCCAGCTGGCAATTCGCAACGCGAAACATTTTTTCCCAAGCAGGGCGTTGCCGCCATATCCGGAGCCAATACTCCAGATCAATTTTTCCTCGGGAAAATGGAGAATGAAGCGGCGCTTAGGATCCAAGTCGGCGAGGGAATGAAGTCCGGGAACGAAATCATCGGAGCTGCCTAGCCGATCGAGCGCGGGCTTGCCCATGCGGGACATGATGCGCATGCTGGCGGCAACGTAGGCGCTGTCCGTAATTTCAACTCCCACTTTGCGGTACGGAGAACTTGCTGGGCCGAGGATGTACGGGACCACGTACATCGTGCGGCCTTTCATGGCGCCTTCGAAGAGCGGGCGCACTTTTTCCTTGGCTTCGGCCGGAGACATCCAGTTGTTGGTGGGGCCGGCATCGGACATTTGCCGCGTGCAGATGAAAGTGAGGCCCTCGGTGCGGGCGACGTCATTGGGATTGCTGCGATGAAGGTGGCAACGCGGGTAAGTTTGCTGATTCAGCTCGACGAAGGTGCCATCGCCAAGCATGTCCTCGGTGAGGCGGTCATTTTCCGACTGCGATCCATCGCACCATACAATTTTTGACGGCTTGGTGAGACGAGCCGATTCTTCTACCCAACTCTCTAGTGGTGTGGACACCCTGTCTCCGGGAACTGCCTACGGGGACGCCGATCATCATCGCGATCAAGCATTGAAGCGTCGTGATGGAAACTACCCTGCCAGCTTAATCACAATTAAAAATTTTAGGGTACGCGGGAGGGAAATGCAAGGCACAGTGCCGATAGTGTGTCGGTTTGCGATTACCCCGCTAATCAGGGATTGAGTCCGAAAATCTCAAGCGAACCAAAGATGGCCGCCAATGCTGGAATGGTGTCCGGATTCGATTCCTGAAATAGGCTCAGTCTCTCCTTCTGCAGTCACTCATCGCTCAAAATTTGTCAAGATCGTGAGCCACGATAACCTCTCCTTTGAACGTCTCGTGCGCCTCTTTGATGAGCTTTGGAGCTTCGGCGTTAGTCGTGCCAGTGATGGACAGGTGCGTGAATATAAGGCGCCGTACTCCGTCGCTCGCAGCCATTCTGCCGGCCTCTTGCGGAGTGAGGTGCTGCGTCTACAACGAGGAGGTTGGCGGGCTGCGATCGCTCGCCATCCGGAATCGGTCCCCCCTGGGTCCCCAGAGTTATCCAACTGAGTTGCGGACTGGGAGTGGCTGTTGCGAGTAGGGGCGCCTCCGCGCGTCGCTGCTCTTGCGGAGTTTGACCTAGCGCGCTGTTCTGAATGGCGGCTCCGGTAGCGGCGAGTGTTGCAAGTCCCGCAAATGCAAGCCCGATAATCTTCGATCCGCTCATGCTCATAAGGCTCCTTTTCAGGCGCCGACACGCGGCACTTGTAGTTCGAATCACCCTCGCGCCGCGTGTAGAGCAAAGTCCATGCACGCGCCTCAGAGCTTGGAGAGGACTTTCGAGGCGAGCGCCTTTTCCATGTCCCTCTTCTTTTCAATCGGGATGCCGCTATATATGACAACTTGGAACACGACATCGCCCTTCTTGACTATGAGCTTCGTGTAGTTTCCCACACTGGAGTAGAGGGCATCGTCACCAACGCCGCTGGCCGGCGTCATGGTGATGCCACCCTTGCCCTGCGAGTTGGCGACTGCTTGCAGCATGGCCTTCGCACTCTGCCACGAAGCCGCAGACTCAAGGACGAGCACGACGTTCGCGAAGTCCTTCGTGGGACCACCGGGCGGAGCCCACACGCACGATTTCACGGAGGTGGGAGTCATATGCGAACCGGCGCCAACGGTGACGCCGACGATGGCGCTGATTTCGGCGGGGGTAAGAAGCGGGCAGGCATCGGTGGGCGGCGCAGCGGTGGCCGATGGCGCGGCGGCAGCGACGATGAGGACGGCGAGAATGATTGCGCCAAGACTGGTTTTCGAGCGCATCTGGGAGTCTCCTTCGCGGGGATGGCGCCATAAAGAAACCATATTTGCGGTGTGAGCGCCAAAAGCGGCGCGATTTTACACCAGCGTGCAAAAGTTGAGAAGAAATCTCTTGTCGCAACACGCCGCATTGTGAATCGCACGGCGCGAGCCGCCGCCCAAGACGGGACATTTCTTCCCGCTGATGGCCTCGGTTATACTTCGCGCGAGATGTATGCGCGGAAATTTGCGGCGGAAATGACGATTGGGGCGGAGCGCAAGCCGGTGCCGCTCGACTGGCTCGACAGTTTCTGCATGCGAAATTTTACCGGCTCGGCAGAATTTGATGACACGCTGCCGACCGGCGAAGGGCGTCTTGAAGCGGGGCTGGGCGTGGATGCGACGCGGCTGGCGACGGCGATGAGCGAGTGGTTTACCAAGCGCGGGAAAGGCAACGGCGCGCCGGTGAAGGTAGATTTACGCGAGGAAGCCTGAACATCGCGTGGTGCGCGCTCTACGACGAGAGATTCTCGGCAGTGCATTCGGACGCAAGAGGCGCAGGCGATTTTGCAACCTTGGCGTGTGACGCCGCGTCTTATACTGTGGGAACGAGGCAGCCATGAACAAGCTGAAGGAGTTTAGGCTCGCCGCAGTCGCCCTCACCGCGCTCTTTCTGGGACCAGGCGTTCTCCAGGCGCAGCGGCAGGCACCAATGTCCGCGCAGGCATCGGGACGCATGCTAGCTGCTCGCCCGGCGAATACGGTTCGCGCGCGACCCGCTCAGGCGCCTCGCGTAACTGTCGCCAGGAGCCGTGGCCCCATCACGACTGCGCCGCCCTCTTTCAACGATCGCCGAAATGGTTTCGTTGGTTTTGGCGGCGCTCCTCTATCGGTGCAGCAACTGCTTGATCCCGTGCCCGGGCTGGGCTTCAACTTCTCTGACCTTGCCGCAAGGGATCAAGATCTCGACATAAAAGCCGCCATCGATCCGGCCACGCAATGGCGTCTGGCAATCGCGGAGCGGCTGCTTCGAGACAGTGGCGGATTCGGGGGATTCGTTGGAACCGGCGGCTACATTCTAGATGGCGGTGGCGTTTACACCGTGCCCGAGGATTCTACGGGAGAGCCTGCTGCTGCTACTCCGGCGCCGCAGCCTCAAATCATCGTGGTTCAGGCACTCGGCGCTGCCAATCAGCAAAGTGCCGCGTCCGCACCGCCGGCCGAATCGCAGGCGCAACAGCCGCCGCTTCCTGACGTTGGCCAATTCACTTTGGTGCTGCGCAATGGAACCAAAATCGAAGCGATCGCGTTCACTCGCGAGAGCGATTCGATTGTCTACATCACCGCCGACGGAAGCCGCCGGACGCTGGCAGTCGCCGACCTCGATTCAGCGGCCACGCAGCGCGTGAATCAGGAGCGCGGCACGCCTCTCAATTTGTCCCTATAGTTGTTCGCAACGTCGCTTGCCTTGAGTTTGCAGGTACTAGGCCGGTACTGTCCGATAATCGTTGAACCCATCGAGTAAAACGTATGATGACTGAAGAAGAAAAACTCATCGAGGCGTTTTTCTTACCACCCAAGAAGGAACGCTATAAGGGCTTCATCCGGGCCGCCCGCACAAGAAAGAAGTTCCTAGACGAACTCTGCCACTTTACGGGGCTCGACAACAGATTTAGGTACACCATTCCTGGTGCGCAGCAAACGGCGAAGGGGATTGTTGACTTGTTAAGAAGTCACGGCGCAGGAGATCAGTGTTTAGTGGTTTCGGATGTCAAGGAGATTGATGGCACACGTCTCGGTCTGGAAGATGCTGTCGGAACAATTCTCGGTAGGACCTTTGGCACTTTTCTATCTTGCAAACCTGGGAGGCTCGCCTACTTCGAAAACGAGGAGGGGCGCTGGATCCTCAGGCGGTCGACGTAGTTCGATTCCTAGTGCCTGATTAACGGGTAATCGGACAAGCGGAGTACTGGTAGTCTAGCTCGCGCTCGTTACACACTTGGGGGGCGCCAGTCTTGAACGCGCCGCTAGCGCCATCTGAAAATCAGGACCGCGCCGATCGCAGCGAAAATTCCCGCGTATGCGAATCCTGCCGTGGGGCTTACCGCGGACCACAGCGCCCCCACCGCCACGCTTGAAACCAGATCGCCCACTCCGTTCGTCGCAGCAAGGACTCCAAATCCAGAGCCGCGCACCGCTTTCGGCAAAAGCTCCGCAGCCAGCGACTTCTCGATGGATTGCTGAAACGCGTCGTGTATTCCTGCGAGCGCAAAAAGAATCACGAGCACCGCAATGGTCGGCCGCTCCACGATGAATCCCACGTAGCTGATCACGCCCACCGCGTAGCCGAGTGCCAGCAGCCGTCGCTTGCCGATGCGATCGCCGATCGCTCCAACTGGATACGACGCGGCCGCGTCCACCAAATTGTGGAACGTGTATAGCGCGACCGAAATCGCCGCGGCTCGTCCGGCGCCGAATCGCGGGGCGAGAATCTGATTGGCGCGCAGAATCAAAAGTGTGGGCGCAAAATCTCCGATACCGTGCGCGAAAACGCCCGCGAGAAAGTGCCAGAATCCTTTTGGCAGCTGCGCGACTCTCGCCGCAAAGCTCGCGCTGGCCGCGTGTGCTTCGTGCGCTTCCGCACGTTTTGCCGCCGACACCAGAAAGGTGAACGCGAGCGCGGAGACAATGCCGGGCAGCAGCGTCCAGCGCAAAATCCCGCGAAATCCCAACGTGCCCAGCAGCAGCGTAGCCGAGAGCGGCCCTAACACTGCGCCAAACGTATCCATGGCGCGCTCGAATCCGAAGGCGCGCCCTTCCTGCCCTGGCGCCACCGCGGCGGCCAGCAGCGTATCGCGTGCCGGTCCTCTGCTTCCCCGCCCCATCCATCCAACCGCGCGCAGCACTAGCAGCGCCGGCCAACTTTGCGCGAACGCGTATCCAAAAGTGGTTAGCGCCGTGGTGAGATAGCCCGCGATTCCCGCCGGCTTTCGCAGGGCAGGATGGTCCGCTACAAATCCGCCTCCAAGTTTCGCAAAGCTGGAAAGGCCGTCGGACACGCCCTCGATGATTCCCAGCGCCGCAGCAGGCGCTCCGAGGCTCGAAAGAAACGCGGGAAGAATCGCCGTGGCCGCTTCGTGCGACCAATCGGAAAAGAGGCTGGTCAGCCCAATGCCAAGTACGCCGCGGGTGAGCCAACGCTTTGGAGGAGTTGCGATTGCAGTTTCGCTCATCGGATGAGAAACCAGTGTGGCTGCACGCGGCGATTTGGGTCAACCGTTATCCGCTTGCCGATGTAGAATCGCGCGGATGCGAGCCATAATTCAACGCGTGAGTCGCGCAAGTGTGAGCGTCGATGGCGCTGTGACCGGCAAAATCGAAAATGGCCTTGTGGTGCTGCTCGCCGTGGGGCGCGGAGATCTCGCTGCCACTGCCATTTCCCTCGCCGAAAAAATCGTGAATCTTCGGATTTTCAACGACGAGCAGGGCAAAATGAATCGCTCACTGCTCCATACCGGAGGCTCCATTCTCGCGATATCGCAATTCACTTTGTATGGCGACGCACGCGGCCAGCGGCGTCCGAGTTTTTTGCAGGCAGCTCCGCCGGAAAAAGCGCAGTCGCTCTACGAGGAATTCGTTCGCACCCTTCGTGCGCTCGGCGTCTCGACCGAGACCGGAGTATTTCAAACGCACATGTCCGTTGAGCTAACGAATGACGGCCCTATCACAATTCTTCTCGATTCGGATAAGCTTTTCTAGCGATTGAGCACGGACAGCGAGATTCAGCTTAGGGTTACCCCCAAACTTTTCGCGCCGTATCCACTACCAGCTCTAGCTTGCTCCACTGGTCGTCCATCGAGAGCAAGTTTCCGGCTGCAATCGATGCAAAACCGCACTGCGTGCTGAGCGCGAGATTTTCCAGCGGCACGAATCGCGCCGCCTCGTCGATTCGCCGCCGCAAATCATCCTGCGACTCGAGGTGCGGCTGCTTCGTCGTGACCAGGCCGAGCACCACCGTCTTACCGCGCGGCACCAACCGCAACGGCTCGAATCCTCCGGCCCTCTCGGTGTCATATTCCAGCAGGAACGCATCCGCATCCAACATTCCGAAAAGCTTTTCGGCAATCGCGTCGTACCCGCCCTCGGTAAACCAGCGGCTGCGGCTGTTCCCGCGGCAAACGTGGATTCCGAAGGTGATGCCATCGCGTTTGAAACCTATGATCGCCGCGTTGTCGCCTGCGATGGACTTCTCGAATTCAGCGTCCGGGTCTTGGCCACTGGCTTTCATTTGCTCGCGCTGCTTGGGGTCAAGATAGTGCGAATAAAATGGCGCGTCGAGCTGGATGTACTTCACTCCCTCGCCAACCAGCCAGTGAATTTCATCGCGCACAATTTCGACCAGGTCGCGCAGCAATTCGGCATGCGAGGGATAGAAGCGGTCGCTTACACCGCGTTTGTAACTCGATACCATGAAGTTTGCCGGCGAGGGCAGCGTCACCTTGAACGGTCCTGGCGCGGCTTTTTTCAGGAATGGCACTTCGTGGCCTGTCATTTTGCGAACTTTTCGCAGCTTTGCGCCGACGGCTTGCGCCGTGCTTCCTTCCGGGCCGCCACCCGGACCCTTCCAATCAAGAATCACTTTGTCGGCAACGAATCCGTCAACGGCATCGGCCATATCCGTCAGCCAAGAACCGCGCCGCAATTCCCCGTCCGTGAAGATGGGTATGCCGGCCTTCCGCTGCCCTGCGAGTGTCGCGAGGATGGCGCGATCCTCCGCCGAGCGAAGCGTCTCCAGCGAGATTTTGCGGGCGGCGTAATCTGCGCGCGCTTGCAAAAGTTCCGGCGGACGCAAAAAGCTGCCGATATTTTCAGCGTGATATCGCGCATTAGGCATGGAACGGATCGTCACTTTCTGCTGCAACAACTCAGCAACATGAAAGGCGAGCGCAATCCTACGCAGTGGATTGGGACGCGTCAAGCTTCTGTGAAATGTTGGGCCGGAAGAGTCCATGAGAGAGTGCACGGCGGATCCAAAAATCTTGGTGCTATACTAATCGGCGCAAGTCGTTCTGCCATTCGCTGTTGCCGCGGAGAGGTGCTGGAGTGGCCGAACAGGGCTGCCTGCTAAGCAGTTACACCCCAAAAGGGTGTCGGGGGTTCGAATCCCCCCCTCTCCGCCATACCAGTCTGCTTGGCACGGCTAATCCGTTGTGCCACCGTCGTCTCCGGCACAGGGAATCATGAGAAATTTCCGCGGTGGTCAAACCGCCCACCGCTCGCAATGTCAGCTCAATCGCAGATGCCGGCGTCAAGCCCGGATGGCAGCACATGAAAAGCAGGGTCAGTGCGTCGTCTTCCTGCGGGCCAATTTCGATGCCAATGGTCCCTTGCGTTTGGGCCGTGTGGACGTCGCTCCTGAGCATATAAAAAGGGAACCTTAGACCGAAAAAGACTATATTGAGGTGCGTCCGAGGGTCCCAAAGCATAGGTCGCACTTGCGTGAGTGCTGACCGATTCGTGAGGAGTCAGTCATGAAGACGCTTTTCAAGATCGTTGGAATCGTTTTGGTCTGTTTGATCCTGGTGCTTGTGATCTTCCGCATCACTGGATTTGGTCCTCACGGCACAACGCCAGGCCTATGGCTCAACGGAACTCGCGTTACAGCACCGGTCACGGATTGGTCGTTTGCCGCCGGATACCCTACGCTCGAAATTCAGACGCGAACTCCATACTTGCTTCCGCATTCAGTCACGACGGCTTGTATTGCCTATATGGGCCAGCTTTATGTTGGCTCGATCTATAAGGCGGGCCTTGAATATCCTCACGGGCGAAACTGGAACGAAAATGTCGCTCGCGACCCGCACGTGCGCATCAAGGTTGGCGACCATCTTTACGATGGCACTCTGGTTCATATCACCGACGAAGCTCTTGTAAGCGCTGTGCTTCAGGCCGAGCAGGCCAAGTTTCCCGGTTTCAGACTGCCACCGAATGGAAGCCTTCAATTGTTTCGCTTTCTTCAGACCGGAGCACCCGTGCCCCTCGGCCAGTGAGGTTGCTGCGGTTTTATGGACACGATAGCGGCGTTTATTCTTGTGACTTCATTCGTGCCAGCTGTATCGATGAATCGCCGTTGCGTATAGGAGCGCAAGATGAAGACATTCGGAAAGGTACTCGCAGGACTACTGGCTTGCCTGATCGTACTGCTCATAATTCTGAGGATAACTGGCCTTGATCCTCACAACAGGATTCCTGGATTGTGGCTAAGAGGAAACGTCGTCAACACTCCGGTGAACGACTGGTCGTTCACTGACAATGTTCCCCAGATCCATCTGCAGACGGAGACCCGGTATTGGCTTCCTCACTCGGTCACCATCAATTGCATCGCCTACAATCGTCAGCTTTACGTCGCTTCCGTATATCCCGGTAGAGGTCCTCGAACCTGGAACGAGGACGTGATGCGCGACCCACACGTACGCATACAAATCGGCAGTCAGTTGTACGACCGCACCTTGACGCCCGTGACTGATCCAGCGGAAAAAGAGGCCGTGCTCCAGGCGAGAGCCAAGAAATATCCTCTGCTGAAAATTCCAGCGAACGCCACCATTCGCGTATTTCATGTAGTAGGGTGAACGTGGAGCGGCATGAAGGTAGTCATCACCGGCGCGAATAGCGCCGTCGGCCAAGCGATCTTCCGATGCGCGCGCAAAGGAGGAGGGTCGCCCGACACGTTCATCGCGGCGGTCCGATCGAGCCGCGCGGAGGAGCAGCTGCGGTCACAGATCGACCATCTCGGCGAAGTGGTTCGAATCTCCTACGATGATCCAGCCTCTCTCGACGCCGCATTGCGAGGGGCGGGCTCGGTCGTTCATCTCGCAGGAATCCTGATTGAACAGCCGCAGACGACATACGAGGATGCAAATGTGGGTTCCACCCGCAGCGTTGTGGAAGGGGCAATGAGAAACAAAGTGGAGAAACTGACTTTGGTGAGCGCAATCGGAGCGGCTGAAAACTCTAGAAATCGTTATTACCGCACCAAAGGGCAGGCAGAAGCTTTGGTGCGAGGGTCTGGGCTGCGCTACACGATACTCCGTGTGCCGATCTTGCTCGGCCCTGCCACGGCAAGCGCTGCGGCACTCAAGCAACACTTAAAGGTTGGGAGAGCCAGGCTGATTGGTGGCGGCCTCCACCAACAACAGCCTCTCCACGTAGATGATCTTGCACGAGCCGCAATGGTTGTAGCCACGCGGCTATCCGTAGCACGGGACACCACTTTGGAATTGGTCGGCCCGTGCTCGCTTTCGGAGCGGGAGTTGGTTGAGCGGGCCGCTCGCTCATTGGGACGAACAATTCGAATTCGTCCAATTCCGAAGCGGCTTATATCTGTGGCTCTCGCGATTCGGGAACGGGTTGCCAGTCGAGGTTTCTCGCGAGATGCGCTCGAGGTTGTCACGGCAGATACCCGCGTGGCCCCTCAACTTGCGGCGCGCGAACTCGGGATCGAACTCACGGGCATCGACCAAATGATTCAAGACAGCTTGTGCTAAGGACCAGGAGATGAACCACACCGTTCCGAGTGTGCCTCCCATTGCAACCCGCAAGAAAGCGAGGCCGTGGCAGCGGCTTTTGCCGTTGATTGTTGCGCTGGTCTGCTTTGCTTACATTTACACGCGCCTCAAGAGTGCCGCCGCAGCGCAAGACAGCAGCCTGCTCGCCTATCTTCTAAAGAGCTTTGAAAACGTGAACTGGCCTCGCTGGCTCGCCCTGATGATCCCTTATTGTTGCTTGTATCTACTGATTGATAGCGCCGTGGTATGGAAGGTGATCAATTGGTTCAACGCAAAAATCCGCTATACGGACATCCTGCCGATCCGTGCCAGCGCCTATATCATTTCCCTTGTGAACGAGCAGGTAAGCAAAGGTGGGATCGCCTACTACCTGAATCGCCGCGACGGCGTGCCAGGCTGGGAAATCACCTCGAGCATGCTCTTCCTCATGTTTTGCGAGTATTACAGCCTGATTATCTGGGCGTCGATCGGAGTAACGTTGAGATGGAACAGTTTCCAGCGAGTCTTTCACGTGATTCCGTGGATAGCTCTGGGCTCGATCGCCTTCTTCATATTGTTCCATCTTTTCTTCAGCGGAAAGATCGGCTCGCGGAGAGCACTGCGCGAGCGCCCGATCTTCCGAGCGTTCCGGCTCGCCAAGGTCTGGCAATACGGGGCAGTGATCCTACTTCGCGCTCCGCTCGTGATTGCCGGGGTGATTGTGTACACCCTGGCTTTAAGGCTTTTCGGAGGCACGGTCAGTTACGGCGAGATGTTAGGGTATTTGCCAGTGATTTTTTTCGGGGCTGCCATGCCGGGGCCGATGCACTCCGTCGCAATTCTCTTCTGGGTGTTGTTATTCCCCGGGAGGCCCGGCCAGATGACCGCCTTTGGCCTGGTGATGCACAATTTCTTCCTTTTCTTCAATGCCGGGGTCGGCTTGCTATTTTTGCGGCGAGCCACTCGCGAGATCTTCGGGTAGCCTCCGGTACGTGAAGCGCTGCAACATCGAGACGATCGTGCTTACGACCAGGGCCCACACGAGAACACGCAGCAGCGGCCTAAGAAAACCTACACCTAGGCGAATCAAAGCGTCCATGCAAGGGGGCGCAAAATAGAGCATCCCGTTATATCGACCGAGCTTGCTTGCGCGAAGCCCGGCTCGCGCGTGAATCCAGTAAGAATCGATAACGTACTGCGCAAATGCGGCCGTGATGCAGATTGGCAGGATCCACGGAAAAGCTCCACGCCACGCACCGGCCGCAATCCCGCCAGTGACAAACAGAAAGTCCGTAGCGTGGTCGAAGGTTCCACCAATCGCCCTCACGGTGCCTCGACGGCGCGCGACCGGTCCATCGAGCAGATCGGTCGTCAGGGCCACCAGCCAAATAATCAGCGCCGCAGCCGCCGAGCGTGAACCTCCATTGGCCATGAAGAACACAAATGGAAGTACGAGAACTAGCCGTAGAGTCGTCAGCGCATTAGCCATGGTTCGCCGCGAAGTCCGCGCAACCTAAGGAATTCCTCTTTCCCCACGTTTTCACGGTTTGACACCACCGGAGTGCAAGCATATTCTTTTTCTGTTCTTCGTTGCATGAAACGATTTCGCCCGAGGCGGCTAGATGCCAAGCGTGGCAACTTCAGACCTGTTGGAATCCGCTCTTGAAGCTGGCTTAGAGGGCCGTGGGATATCTGGCGAAGAGGCCCTTCTTTTAATGAAGCGAGCCTCGTTATCCGACCTGTGTGGAGCAGCGTCTGCCGTCCGCAATCGTTCGAAAGGCCGCTCGGTAAGTTATTCCAGGAAAGTCTTCATCCCGTTGACGCATCTCTGTCGCGATTATTGCGGCTACTGCACATTCCGTTCCGACCCTGGGCCGGGTGTGCCACCATATATGCTACCTGACGAGGTGCTCGCCGTGGCGGAAGCCGGGCGCCGTGCGGGATGTAAGGAAGCCTTGTTCAGTCTTGGCGATCAGCCGGAGCGAGTTTTCCCGGAGGCGAAAGCATTTCTAAAATCCATGGGCTTCGACCGCACGCTCGAGTATCTTGCGGCCATGTGCGAACTGGTGCTCGAGAAGACCGGACTTCTTCCTCACTCGAACCCTGGCTTGATGCCTCGCGAAGATCTTCGGCGGCTGCGAGAGACAAACGTTAGTGTGGGTCTCATGTTTGAAGCCGCCAGCACCCGGCTACTTCGCCCCGGAGGAGCACACTGGAACGCCCCCGACAAAGTACCGCTCCTTCGTCTTCGAACGATCGAGAACGCCGGGGAATTGTCCATGGCGTTCACGACCGGCATCCTGATCGGCATCGGTGAGACAAATGAAGAACGCGTCGACGCGCTGCTGGTGATCCGTTCGGCGCATGAAAAGTACGGCCACATTCAGGAAGTTATCATTCAACCTTTTCGGGCGAAGCCAGACATTCGCATGGCGGATTCTCCCGAGCCCTCCAAAGAAGATTTGCAGCGCACCATAGCAGTGGCCCGCCTGCTACTCGGAGGCGACGTGAACATTCAATCGCCTCCGAATCTGCTTTCGGAAGATTATCCGGAATTACTGAATGCGGGGATCAACGACTGGGGCGGCATATCTCCGGTTACCAAGGACTTCATTAACCCGGAGGCGGCTTGGCCGCAGATTTCCGCGCTGGCCGCGCGAACCGCCTCCGCAGGATTCGTCCTGCGCGAGCGATTGGCAATTTATCCCGAATTTTCGTCGGGGCACAAGTTTGTAAGCGACCGGCTCCAACCCCATCTGCAGAAGAGTCGCGGCGAAGACGGGTACGCTCGGAGTAACCAATGCTGAATCAAATCAATCGCAATTGGAAAGATGTTCCCTGGGATTGCGCGCTGCGCGCTGCGACTCCAGCAGTGGCCGCTGCTCTTGAAAAAGCGCTTGCTGGAAGCGATCTCGATTTTGAAGAGGGCCTGGCCTTGGCCACCGTCGAAGGGCAGGACTTCGTGGCTCTGATTAAAGTTGCGGACGAGCTTCGCCGGCTGGAAGTGGGTGACCGCATCACCTACGTGGTGAATCGCAATTTGAATTTCACCAATGTCTGCATCGTGGGGTGCGCGTTTTGTGGATTTAGTCGCAGCGCCGATGCACCGGATGCCTATTTCCACTCAATCGACACGCTGGTGGCTAAATCAATCGAAGCGGTTGAGCGAGGCGCCACCGAAGTTTGCATCCAAGGCGGACTCCCAAAAGATCTCGATGGGTACTTCTATGTGCGACTCCTTCGCGCCATCAAAGCGCGGCTTCCTGACCTTCATGTGCATGCCTATTCGCCCATGGAAATCACCTATGGCGTCGATAAGACGCGCCTGCCGCTCCGGGACTACATCTTGATGCTGAAGGATGCCGGCTTAAATAGCATTCCCGGAACGGCCGCGGAAATCCTGGACGACAGTGTGCGTAAGTCTCTCAGTCCAAATAAACTGAAGGTGCGGCAGTGGATAGATGTAGTTCGCACGGCCCACAGCATCGGCGTTCCTTCTACTTGCACCATGATGTACGGCCATACCGAGCTTCCGGAACATTGGGTCAGACACATTCTTCTGCTCCGTGAAATTCAAAAAGAAACCGCAGGTTTTACTGAGTTCGTGCCATTGGGATTCATCCATTCGGAAACCAGGTTATTTCGGAGCGGACATGCACGGGCAGGACATTCGGTCCACGAGGATTTGATTGTCCATGCCTTGGCGCGAGTTCTGTTGCGCGGCTATATCCCCAATATCCAAGTTTCTTGGGTGAAAATGGGATTCGAGCTGTCCTTGAAGTGCCTCCAAGCGGGAGCGAATGATTTCAGCGGTACGCTGATGGAGGAAAGCATCTCGAAATCGGCGGGAGCAACATTCGGAGAGAGCATCACCCCTGGCGAGCTGCGCGCCATGATCCGGACTATCGGTCGAATACCTGCCGAGCGCTCCACGACCTACAGAATTCTGAAAGTCTTCGAGCATTCGGACCCACAGGAACACCTGCCAGCCGGGCGGCTGCCACTATCCACCGACACGACAGGCCGCGTAGGGTTCAACGCTACTGGTTATTGACGCCCAGTGTGGTGCGAAGACCTTATGGTCGGTTCGCTAACCGCGTAGTTCTCCTGTCCAATCAAATGTGGTGCTCTTCGCCGACCGCGCTCGTTACTCGAATCCCTGAGACATGCTTGAGTATTGCAAAAGCACGGCATAGCATACGGCTTCGTTGTCCGCAGGTCGACTGCCTCAAAGGGCGATCGAACACAATTCTAGCTGGAGGGCTGCATGTACCGTAAGTTCGTGTGTATCGGTGGGAGCGTTGCACTTGTCCTGATCGCCATCATGGGCGCACCGCAGGTGGCATCAACGTTTGGCAATCACGCAGAGGTGTCCGCAAAGACGAGTTGCGACCGGGCGTGCTTAGATGGATTCGTCGATAGCTATCTCGACGCTCTGGCTGCAAACGATCCGTCGCGCCTGCCCCTTACACCGGCGGTCAAATTCACCGAAGACGGCCAACGGCTAAATCTTGGCGATGGTTTGTGGAATACCGCGACCGGAAGGGGAACCTACAAGTTTTATATGGAGGATGTGGAAGCTGAGCAAGTGGGCTTCTTCGGAACGATGCGAGAAGCGGGCGAGCCGATCATTATTTCGCTTCGTTTGAAAATCGAGAACCATAAGATTGCCGAGATCGAGACGATCGTCGTTCGCGACAAAGGCCAAGCCGAGAATCTTGAAAAGCGCGGTCATCCCGACCCTCTTTTTATGGAAGCCATTCCTGCCGCCGACCGTGTTTCTCGCGCGGAGCTTGTAAAGACGGCGAACATGTACTTTTCGGGGATGCAGCTCGACGACGGAAAGGGAGATTATCCGTTCACCGACGACTGCGATCGCGTTGAAAACGGCACGGAAGCAACGAACAACCGCACAGCGAATACGGCCAGCGCAGTAGCGGCGCAGGGGAACTCTGTCGATAACGCACGACGGCGGGCTAACCTGAGCTACTCGCCGGAGTGGGGATGCAAGGAGCAGTTTCAGTCAGGATTGCTCCATTTTGTGACGCGGATTCGAGACCGGCGCTTCGTCGTTGTCGATCCGGAACGCGGAGTGGCGTTCGCGTTCGGCTTCTTCGATCATGCGGCAGGAAAGACGCGCACATTCCGGATTCCCGATGGTCGCACAGTGACAGTTGGACCTGTTACGCCGTGGACATGGGAAATGTCGGAAGTGTTTCGCGTTGAGCACGGAAAGATTCGGCGGATCGAAGCTGTGTACCACCGATGTCCGTATGGAATGGGCTCGGGCTGGAGTAGCTGGCAGGATTCCATGTCGACGCGAGTTCGGTGGTCGCCTTTTTCTAGCAAGCAATGACTTCAGCGGAATTCAAGAATACAAGAGAGTGTCGAATCCGGCCGGCACTCAGAGGCGTCCGCCTTCCGATAGCCGGTTCCATATGAGAGAGACTAACGGATTCTAGTTGGATATAATCTCGGGCAGTATGCCAAGCCAGGAAGCTCTCTACCAAGTGGGCGACCGCGTCGCGACTATCACGCTGAATCGTCCGGAAAAACTCAACGCGTGGACCGCCGTGATGGAGCAGGAGGTACGTTCGGCGATCGAAGACGCCGAACGCGACGATCAGGTTCGCGTGATCGTGCTGACCGGAGCGGGACGAGGATTTTGCGCCGGCGCCGACATGTCACTCCTCAGCAGCGTCGCGGGTCGGGGCCTCGACGAAAGCACGCGAGACCGAGCGTTGCAGACCGGTGCGGCGCGGAAAGGCGTTCGGAGTGATTTCCAGAAGAAGTATTCCTATTTCCCCGCGGTCGCAAAGCCGATGATTGCGGCGATTAACGGTCCGGTTGTTGGACTGGGCCTGGTCATCGCGATGTACTGCGATTTGCGCTGGGCCTCAGACGCCGCTCGGTTCAGCACTGCATTCGCGCGGCGTGGGTTGATTGCCGAGTATGGGATGGCGTGGATGCTGCCGCGTCTTGTCGGCCTACCAAACGCGCTCGACTTGCTTCTATCGGCGCGGACAATCGATGCGGCCGAGGCGCTTCGCATGGGGCTGGTGAACCAAGTTTTCCCGAACGATGTCTTCTCGGAAAGGGTTGGGGAAAATGCGCGCGATATGGCATCCAACGTGAGTCCCCGCTCGCTGCGTGTGATCAAGCGCCAGGTCTATGACGCGATGTTCCAGACGCTCTCGGAAGCCTTTGAAACGTCCGAGCGCGAAATGCTTGCGAGCTTGCAGAGCAAAGACTTCAAAGAGGGCGTGGCGCATTTTATCGAGAAACGCGCTCCTGCTTTTACCGGCAGGTAAGAGTTCCAAGTGAAATTCGAATATAGCGACAAAGTGACGGCTCTGCAGCAGCGCCTGCAGGCCTTCATGGACGAGTACATCTATCCAAACGAACAGCGCTTTCTCGATGATATCGGACGCAATCGGTGGCTGCCTGCAAAAATCACTGAAGAGCTCAAACCCAAGGCTCGAGCCGCAGGGCTCTGGAATCTGTTCCTGCCCGACAGTGAGGACGGCGCAGGGCTGACAAATCTTCGAGTATGCCCCGCTCTGCGAGATCATGGGCCGCAGCGCGATGGCGCCGGAAGTCTTCAATTGCTCAGCGCCGGATACAGGCAACATGGAGGTGCTTGCACGGTACGGTACGCCGGCGCAAAAGGAGCGATGGCTTAAGCCGCTTCTCGCCGGGGAAATCCGCTCGTGCTTTGCCATGTCCGAACCGGGAGTCGCGTCGTCAGATGCGACGAATATCGAATCGAGTATCGTTCGAGAGAGCAGCGAGTACATCATCAACGGCCGCAAGTGGTGGACGTCCGGAGCGGGCGACCCACGCTGCAAAATTGCTATTTTCATGGGAAAGACCGATCCTTCGGCGCCCGTTCACAAGCAGCAGTCAATGATTCTGGTGCCGATGGACACGCGCGGGGTGAACGTGGAGCGGTTGCTTACGGTGTTCGGTTACGACCACGCGCCGCATGGCCACGGCGAAGTCACGTTTGATAATGTCCGCGTGCCGGCATCGAACATCTTGCTTGGCGAAGGGCGCGGATTTGAGATTGCGCAGGGGCGCCTAGGGCCGGGCCGCATCCATCACAGCATGCGCTGCATTGGGGTGGCGGAACGCGCACTCGAAACAATGTGCAAACGTGTGCAATCCCGCGTGGCCTTCGGTAAACCTCTTGCGGAACAAGGTACCATCCGTGCCGACATCGCAATCTCGCGCATGGAAATCGAGCAAGCCCGCCTGCTCACTCTGAAAGCGGCTTATATGATGGACACAGTCGGAAACAAGGAGGCGCGCGCCGAAATCGCGATGATCAAGGTAGTCGCGCCAAACATGACCCTGCGAGTTCTGGATCGGGCGATTCAGGCGCACGGCGGTGCCGGCGTTTCGCAAGACACGTTTCTCGCGGCCGCATGGGCCGGTGTCCGGACACTTCGAATGGCTGACGGACCAGACGAAGTTCACATGGAAGCGATCGCCAAGAACGAATTGAGAAGGACGACCAAATCCCCGGCGCGTTCTGCACCTTAACGGCGACCAAATTTTTCGTGATCGAGTCCAGTCGTAGCCAGAAGGAGATTTCATGCCTCCTCTCGTGATCGAGACGCCGCGCTCTCTGAGCGATTTCGTGGGCCGCGAGATCGCGGTGACTGATTGGTTCATGATGACGCAGGACCGCATTCAGCAATTTGCGGAAGTCACGGGAGATCGGCAATGGATTCACGTGGACCGCGAGCGGGCGCAAAAAGAATCGCCTTACGGCACGACGATCGCACACGGTTTCCTGACACTGTCTCTCGTCAGCCACTTCATGGGGCAGGCGATCGAAATTCGAACCGGCGTGCGGATGGGCATCAACTACGGTTTGAACCGGGTCCGCTTCCCTTCGCCTGTGCGCGCTGATTCGCAAATTCGCGCTCGCGTAAGCCTCCTCTCGATGAAAGAACTTCCGAATGCCCTCGAAGCCACCTTCGCGATTTCGGTGGAGGGTCAGAATAGCGATAAGCCTCACTGTGTGGCGGAGTGGATCGTCCGCTATTACGAATGAGAAACCGGTTCCCCAGGAAGCGGGCACTGCACCATCGCTAAAAGCAAGCGTGGCTCAAATTGATGCGCTTTCGATGGATTGCACCGAAGCGCGGAGGAGAGTTTTGACGACTTCTGGCATCGAGGCGAACCGTGGGTCTTTTGTCAGCCCCTGGTGATAGCGGCAGTAGATTTGCTGGACGATTACCGCGATCTTGAATCGAGCGAACGCGAGGTAGAAAGGCATTGTGGACACGTCCCGGCCAGTCGCACGCGCATAGCGCTCGACAAGCTGTGCACGCGTTAGGCTGCCGGCATACGTCGAAGGGCCCCACCGAATTTTCTGCAACTCGTCCGGATCTTGCGGGTCGACCCAGTAAGCCAGAGTGGTTCCTAAATCGGTGAGCGGATCTCCGATCGTGCTCATCTCCCAATCCAGCACGCCAATAATCCTGGTGAGGTCCCCCGGATCGAGCACCACGTTGTCGTACTTGTAGTCATTATGGATGAGCGCGGCTTCACTCGTTGTAGGCATGCGGTCCTTCAGCCAAGCGGCGATGCGCGCGATCTCCGGGAGATCGTGTGTCTGGGAGCCGTAGTAGCGATCAATCCAGCCGGTCACTTGGCGAGCCAAGTACCCTTGCGGCTTGCCAAGAGTGTCCAGTCCAACTGCGTTGTAATCCAACCCGTGGAGACGGGAAAGATTGTCGACGAACGATTCGCTGAGGAGCCGTGCCGTCTCGGCTGAGAACAGCAGGCCCGCAGGCGGATCGCGGCGGATGATGATCCCTTGGATGCGTTCCATTAAATAAAAGGGCGCGCCCAGTATGGAGTCGTCGTCGCAGTACAGCAGAACTTTCGGCGCCAGCGGATAAACAGAATGCAGTTTCGACAGCACGCGATATTCGCGGCCCATATCGTGCGCGGTTTTCACTTTGCTGCCGTAAGGTGGCCGGCGCAGGACGATTTCTCGCTCGCCGATACGCAGCAGGTAAGTCAGATTGGAATGGCCGCTGGGAAATTGCTCGACGGCCAGAGCGCCTGGCTCGGTAGGAAAGGAGCTTCGCAAGAACGGTTCGAGCTTGGCCAGGTCGAGTTCCTCGCCCGATCTGGCGGCCTTAGGGTGGTCTCGAAAATCAGCCATTTTCTTTCTAGCCCAATGCACTATCGATAAGTCAGCAATGGAGGGTCGTCGAGATGCGGAAACGCGTTGAACGTACTCAGTGTGAATTGCTCGCCCGAACACAAAAACTCGCTGTAAGAGCAATTGCGCAACATCCACGTTATGCGCAGCGTATCTCGCGGCGAAAGATTCAGGGCGCGTTGCATTGCCACGCCAATCGGGCCGCCAGAACTGAAGATGACCACCTGCTCGCCGCGCGCCCTGCCGGATGTGAGCTTCGAGAGTCCGCGGTTCACGCGGGAACAGAATTGAGGCCAGGATTCTACGTCTTGCAAGGGAAGCTCTCCGTCGACCCACCTGCCTACTACGACCTCGAACATACGCTGAAAACTCTTGCGTTTCTCTTCAGGAGTGTCTGCGTTCTGAAATGTAGCGTGCAGGTCGCGGATCCCAGAATCCTTCTGGAGAAGTTCTGGGATGCTTCTTCGCAGCACATCCTCTCCATGATATTCGTCGAATTCCTGCATTACGATCGGCTCGGGAAACGAGACTCCCAATCGTCTATGGCCATTGGCCACGAGTTTAGCTGTGTCGATTTGCCGGACTCGCGGTCCGGAGTAGACGCGGTCAAACGCGATATTTCGCGGTGCCCAATACTCGCCCAGCAAGCGGGCTTGAGCCTGGCCGATCGGGGAGAGCTTATCGTAGTCGGGCTCTAGGAAAGAAGCTTGCGCATGGCGCACCAGGAAAATGCGGCTCACCGGGCTCCTCCGCGCCGACAATCCCAGGGGTGAAACGGAGTTCCCTGCTTGAGTTCCAGGTTTTCAGGCGCCAGGCGCTAGGCTCCTCTCTCTAATGAAATCCGCGAAGGTGCGTCCCTGACCGGCCAATTCTTTTAGCAGCGGAGCCGGCTCCCAAAGCACGCCGTGTTGCCGATGAAATTCGCAAACACGCTCGTAAACTTTCTTGAGCCCTACGGTATCGGCGTACCACATCGGCCCACCGCGATGGGAAGGGAAGCCATACCCGTTGATGAAAATGATGTCGATATCGACTGCGCGAAGTGCATAGCCTTCTTCGAGAATGCGCGCGCCTTCGTTGACGAGCGCATAGACGCAACGCTCCACAATTTCGTCCGCAGGAATCTTACGCTGCGGGATTCCGGCTTCTGCAGCGCATTTGCGAGCGAGATCGGCGACCGCAGGATCGGGACTAGCATTTCGATTTTC
Source organism: uncultured Acidobacteriota bacterium (assembly GCA_963823145.1). Taxonomy (GTDB): domain Bacteria; phylum Acidobacteriota; class Terriglobia; order Acidiferrales; family UBA7541; genus Palsa-295. Next base: position 1,984,110 of record CAWGJZ010000002.1, on the reverse strand, counting down.
GTCATACTTGTACCAACCGGCACGAGTTTTCTGCCCGAACCGCCCAATTTCACACAAGCGGTCGCCGGCAATCGGCTGGCGAATGCCCGGTTTCTCCAAATGACGATACTCTTGGCGGATGCGCCAGCCGACATCCAAGCCCGCAAGGTCGCCAACTGCCAGCGGTCCCATAGCCATTCCGAATTCATAGAGGGCATTGTCCACTGACTCGACGCTCGCGCCTTCCTCGATCAGGAAAACGGATTCGCGCACATAAGGATGAAACATGCGGTTGCCAACAAAACCGCGGCAATTCCCGACTAGAACACCGATCTTCCCAAGCTTTTTGGAGAGCTGCATGCACGTGGCAACCACATCTTTGCGGGTCTGCTTACCGCGGACAATTTCGAGCAGGCGCATCACGTTTGCAGGGCTAAAAAAATGCGTGCCGATGACGAATTCGGGCCGTGACGTGATGGAGGCGATTTCGTCAATGTTCAGAGTCGAAGTATTGCTGGCCAGGATGACGCCAGGCTTGCACACTTGATCGAGCTCAGCGAAGACCTGCTTCTTTAGCGCCATGCCCTCGAAAACAGCTTCCATGACCATATCGACGTCCTCAAAGCCATCATAGGTGAGCACCGCACGAATCTGTTTCAGGCGTTCTTCGACTTCTTGCGGCGTGAAGCGCCCACGCTTCACTGAGCTTGCGTAATTTTTTTGGATGTTGGCCAGACCGCGGTCGAGCGCCGCCTGATCTGTCTCTTTGAGCAGCACGGGAATGCCCGCATTGGCGAACACCATGGCGATGCCGCCGCCCATCGTGCCAGCACCGACTACCGCGGCGCTGTTCACGGGAATGACCGCTGTTTCCTTCGGCACATCGGGAATCTTGGCGACTTCGCGCTCGCCAAAGAAAACGTGAATGAGAGCCTTGGACTGATCCGAATGGAGACATTTGGAGAAAAGCTTCTGCTCTACCTCGCAGCCTTGCTCGAAAGAAAGCTGGGTGGCAGCCTCGACTGCATCAACGGCAGCGAGTGGCGCAATCATTCCGCGCTGCTTTTTTCGCGCGGCTTCGCGGGCGGCCGCGAAGATCGCAGCATTCTGCTCGGCGGCTCCCAGTTTTTCCGCACGCTCGCGGGTCTTTAGAGGCAGCTTCCCAGCAATCTCGCTTGCAAAATTGATAGCGCCGGCCAGCAAGTCGCCCTCGATAATTCGGTCGATAATGGCGAATCGGAGCGCCTCTTCCGCTTTGATCGGATTGCCTGCAGCGCACATTTCGACCGCTTTCTTTACACCCGCCAGCCGCGGCAAACGTTGTGTCCCCCCCGCGCCGGGGATAATGCCTAGTTTCACTTCGGGCTGCCCAACCTGCGCGTCGGGCGCGGCCACGCGGTAGTGGCCTGCCATTGCTAACTCCAAGCCGCCGCCAAGCGCGGTGCCGTGGATCGCCATCACGATGGGCTTCCGAGAATCCTCAATCTGGAGGAGCAGGGGGAGGAGTCCCGGGCCTCGCACGTTTTTTCCGGAAGTCATCTTCGCAAATTCCTTGATATCCGCACCGGCGATGAACGTCCGCCCGCCGCCAATCAGCACCGCCGCACGAATGGCGGGATCCTTACCGATCTTTTCCAAGGCCTCGGAAATGCCTTCGGGGACGCCAGGGCTTAAAGCGTTTACCGGCGGGTTGTTGATCGTGATGACCGCGATATCAGAATCTTTGGTTAGTTGAACGAGATCGCTCATAAGATTTGGGTCGCGGAGTTTTTAGGCGTTCTGGACTGAAACCGCACCGGCGTCAATCACAAGTCGTGCAATGCGCTCGCGGTGATAGGTTGAGTCCCCCAGAGATGTTTCTGACGCCTTCGCACGCCGGTAATAGAGATGGAGATCGTTCTCCCAAGTGAAGCCCATGCCGCCATGGACTTGGATTCCGCGGTTGCCGACCGTGCGGGCAGCGTCACTCGCGTACATCTTGGCGATCGAAACGGCAACCGCGGCGTCAGGCGCGGACTCTTCTAGCGCCCACGCCGCGTAATACGCTGCCGACCGCGAGCTCTCCGTTTCGAGATACATATCCGCGCACTGGTGCTGCACCGCCTGAAATATCCCGATTGACTTGCCAAACTGCTTGCGCGTCTTCGCATATTCAACCGTGAGGTCGAGCGTGCGCTGCATTCCGCCGACCATTTCCGCTACCAAAGCGGTGGCGGCAACATCGAGCGCCCGCGCCAGGCCGGTGCTATCGCCCAGCCGTTCTGCCGGCGTGCCGTTGAATCGCACGGAATACACTTTGCGCGTAAGATCCATCGCTTCCATTCGCTGAATGCTGAGGCCCGGCGCCTTCGCGTCTACGGCAAAAATACCGTCGCGGGCCACAACGATGATGAAGTCCGCCGCGATGGCGTCAGGCACGAATAGTTTTTCTCCGGTGAGCTTGCCATTCACAGATGCGATCCGCAGATCCGCGGAATTCCAGCTCGCGCTCGTTTCGAGAATCGCGACCGTAGAGCGCGCGTCGCCAGCACAAATCGGAGCAAGATATTTCTTCTTCTGTTCGGGAGCTGCTACAGCATCGATCAGCATCCCGGCTAGCGCGACGGTGGAGAACAACGGCCCAGGCAGAAGCGCTCGGCCGGCCTCTTCCATCAATAGAATGAATTCGACTTTTCCCAGGCCAACGCCGCCATACTGCTCGGAGAAAATGATTCCCGTGTAGCCCTGGTCAGCCATCTTGGCCCACAGTACAGCGTCATAAGCGGTATCAGTCTCCATGATGCGCCGAACCTCAGTCATCGGGCACTCGCCCGCGAAGAACTTGCGCGCATTGTCTTTGAGAAGCTGCTGGTGCTCGCTTAGTCCGAATTCCATCGTGTCCTCTTTAGTAGCTCCTCGGCAGCCCTAGAACGAAATGCCCGATGATGTTGCGCTGCACTTCGGATGTGCCTGCTTCGATGGTGTTCCCGCGGGTACGCAGATAGCCGTATGACCAGATGCCGTTGTCAACCGCGCGTTCATCGCCGGCCGCTAGCTGGCCGTACGGTCCGAGCAACTCCTGGGCAACTTGTTGGAGGCGCTGATTAAGTTCGCTCCAAAAGATCTTCTGAATGGATCCCTCCGGACCGGGCACGCCCGTAGCAGTGATCCGGCTGAAGGCGCGCAACTGATTCAGGCGCATGATTTCAATCTCGCCGTAACATTGCGCTAGTTTCTGGCGCATTAGGGGATCGCTTGCGGCGGGATCCCCGTTCTTTGGAAATGTGCGCGCCAGCTCGATCAGCCTGTCAATATTTCGCTTGAACAAGAGATGGAGTCGCGCGCCAAACGACCCGCGCTCGTACATGAGCGTGCTGAGGGCCACATTCCAGCCGTCATTCACTTTGCCGAGGACGTTTTCGACTGGGACGCGCACATCGCGGAAGAAAAGCTCGCAGAATTCACTCTCGCCCGTTATTTGCCGCAGGGGACGCACCTCGACGCCTGGCGACTTCATGGCAACCAACAGAACAGTCAATCCTTTGTGCTTGGGGACGTTCGCATCTGTGCGAACAACCAACTCGCACCAGTCCCCGAATGTGCCATAGCTGGTCCATATCTTCTGGCCGTTGACAACGTAGTGGTCTCCCTCCAGTCGAGCTTCAGTCTGCAAACCTGCGAGATCCGAGCCGGCGTTCGGTTCGGAGAAACCCTGGCACCAGATTTCTTCGGCGCTAAGAATTTTGGGGACGAAGCGCTTCTTTTGCGCTTCTGTGCCATACGTGATGATCGTGGGACCGATCAGCCCAAGGCCCAGAGCGTTGGCCATCGGCGGCGCCTGCACTCGAGACATTTCCTCCCAAAAGATCGCTTGTTGCATCAATGTTGCGCTGCGGCCGCCGTACTCTTTCGGCCAAGAAACCGCGGCCCAACGGCCTCCATCGAGCTTTCGCTGCCACGCTCTCAGGTACGGGAATGTTTCTTCGAGGGGTTTCTCTCGCGACTGGGCCCAGTCCTTGGGAACATTCGCGTCAAGCCACGAGCGCAATTCATCGCGGAATTGGCGCTCTTCAGGGGTCAGATTAAGATCCATTCAAGACTCCACTCTTTTGGGCCTGCGCCGCACGCTCGCTTACATCTGCCGGCCAATTTGCTAAGCAGGCGATCTATGCCGCTTCAGTTCGGCGAATTCCGGCCGAATCGTTTCCTGGCCTTGCCAATATTTCTTACGAAGCTCTCTCTTTAGGATTTTCCCCGTGCCTGTCTTGGGCAAACTCTCGCGAAACTCAACCGACCGCGGGCATTTGTAGTGTGCCAGCCGAGCGCGGCAGAATTCGATGAGCTCCGTTTCGTTCGCTTGCGCGGCAGTTTTCAAAACCACCAGTGCCTTGGGTACTTCGCCCCACTTTTCGTCCGGCACGGGGATGACTGCGACCTCAAGGATGGCAGAATGTGCAAGAAGCTTCCTCTCGACTTCGAGCGACGAAATATTTTCCCCGCCGCTGACGATTATGTCTTTCTTACGATCGACGATGAGGATGTACCCGTCTTCGTTCCATGTAGCCATGTCACCTGTATGGAACCAACCTCCTCGCAGGGTTTCCGCAGTTGCCTCAGGCTGCTTCCAATAGCCCTTCATGACGCTGTCACCCCGGGCGATCACTTCGCCGACGGCTTCCGCGTCGCGCGCTACATCATGATCGTTCGCATCCACTACGCGGAGTTCAACGCCGGGAATCGCGAATCCGGCCATGGCCTGCCCCACATAGCGTTGCTCTCCCTCCCATCCGAGCCCCGACTTCATTTTGGAAATGGACAGCGTCGGCGCCGTTTCCGTTAGTCCGTATCCCGCGTAGCACGTGCATCCAAACTTTTCTTCCACCTCCTGCACCAATGATGGTGAAGACGCCGCGCCGCCGAGATTGACCCACTTCAGGCTGCTTAAGTTGTACTTGCGAAACTCAGGGCTGTTGACCAACGCGATAGCCATGGCGGGCACCGCATTGAGACTTTCCACGCGCTCCCGCTCGATCAGACGGAAAATTTCGGCGGGATCAAAACGCGAAATCATCACGTGCAAAGCGCCTTTAAGAGTAACTGTGTGCGCGGCTCCCCACCCGTTAGCGTGGAACAGCGGAATAGTGTGAAGATGGACGCTATCGGCCGAGCTCTCATGTATTAATGAAGAGCTCAGAGCCTGAAGATAGATATTTCGGTGGGTCAGCATCACACCTTTTGGATCGGCGCTAGTTCCGCTGGTGTAAAAGATCTCTGCGATAGCATCCTCGTCGAATTCCATTAAGTCTGGGCGATAAGGAGTGGCGGCAGCCAGCATGTCCTCATAATTCTGCGAAATGAGCCAACTGGCCTGCGGTGCGCCAGTGAGCAGCGAGTAGGCCTGCACGCTGGAAAGTTCTTGGCGGAATGAGTCCACCAAGCCGGAGAAATCCTCCTCCAAGAACAAGACTTTCGCTTCCGCGTTGTTCAGGATGTAGACAAGTTCGTCAGGAGCGAGACGGATATTCAGCGGAAGCAACACAGCGCCGGCTTCCAAAACGCCAAAATATGCCTCCAGCAATCGGTGGCAATTCATGCTCAGGAAGGCGACGCGGTCACCTGGCTTGATTCCGATGGAGCGCAGCGCGCCGGCAAGACGACCTGCTCGGTCTGCAAATTGCGAATATGTAAACCGCTCGCGCCCGCACACGACCGCCGTTTTGCCGGGATACTGCTGCTCGGCGTAACGCAAGAATCGAACAGGTGTAAGCGGAACGTTCATAGTCTCATTCGCGGGTTCTAGGTTAATTGTCCCCCATCGACGACCAGTACATGCCCAGTGATGAAATCGGCGGCATCGGAAGCTAGGAAGACGGCAGCTCCTTTCAAGTCATGTTCGCTACCGAAGCGACCCAACGGAATTCCCTGGAGGAGGTTTTCCCTGTGGCGTTCGATCACAACTTCAGACATGTGCGTCGGGAACCACCCGGGCGCAATAGCATTGACGCGCACGTTATAAGTGGCCCACTTGCGTGCCAGATCTTTCGTGAATGCGATCACTCCACCTTTGCTAGCGTGATATCCAATCGCCTGAAAATCTGGCGGAGAACCCCGAAGCCCTGCCGTCGACGCGATGTTTATGATCGCTCCTCGCTTCTGCGCGGTCATGAATTTTCCGAACGCCTGGCAGCAGAGGAATGTTCCTGTCAGGTTCGTCTCAATCACCTTATTCCAATTCTCGAGGCGCATCTCTTCAATCGGCGCTCCCCAGGATGTTCCCGCGTTGTTTATGAGGATGTCGATTCGCCCGAATTGCGACATCGTCGCGTCCGCAAGCTCCTGAACGCTTGACGGATCCTTCACGTCGCAGCCCACCGCAAGCGTTTTTATCCCTAGTTCCCTCAATTCACTCGCGGCTTGCTCGCAACGTTCCTTTTTGCGCGCGCACAAAACCAGATCGGCACCCATCTCCGCAAGGCCTTCGGCCATTTGCCGTCCAAGCCCAATTGAACCTCCGGTGACGACGGCTACGCGACCCCTCAGGTCAAACAGGTCTTTTACCTTTGCCTTCATTGGCTCAGCCGTCTGTTTCAACATTTATGCGCTCACCTCAGAAGCTCAAACGCATCCCCAGCTGGATCTCACGCTTGGGGAATGCTGACGTGAATGCCAGCGGTGTGCTGGGCGTAGCCGTTCCCCCGCCCGGAAGCAATGTGCCGGGTCGAATCCCGTGCACGTTAAAGGTAGTGAATCCGGGCTGAAACCCAAATAGCGGCCCGACTTCGTTATTCACGCTGGCGAAATTCGTCCGGTTTGCAATGTTGAAACCCTCCGCCGTGAATTGCAGGTTCATGTTCTCGCTCAGTTTGTGTTGCCAGGTCAGGCGCATGTCCCAGTCGATAAGATCGGGACCAAGGCCCGCGTCGCGCGGCGCTCCGATCGGCCGTTCGTTAGTCGTATGGCCATCACCATTGACCTCTCCCCCCGCCAGCAAATTGAAAGGATGTCCGCTGCTGTACGTGAAAATCGGGGCGAGTTGAAAGCCTGACAAAATAGCCTGCTTCCAAGGGCTGTCAAATACGCCTGCAATCACCACCTTGTGCCGCTGATCAAATTCAGAAAGACCGCGATCCAACCCCAAGTTCGTGGGATCTTGCGGCCCGTAGTCGCTGTTGTAATCCGTGGATGTGTCAAAAGCCTTGCTATAGGTGTAATTCCCGAACACTGTGAAGTGATCGCTGAATCGCTTCTTCACTTCCAAAATGCCGCCCTCGTAGAGAGCAGACGCCGCAGCACTGTATTGGTTGTTCTGAATGATCAGCGGATTCACAAAACAAGTGAACGGATTTGGCGCACACGGTAATCCGCCGGGCTCCGTGCCGCCAAGTGGGTCGGTCGCCGGACTCGTATTCCAGTTTCGGTACGAGACATTCTTCCCGTTGGCCAAAGACACTGTGCTGAATGGCGCTTTCAGCAGATTCGTATCGATCGCAACCGGAAGTCGCAGCGTATGCGAATAAATCCCGCTCAGCGAAATCGAGAAGCCAGGCGCAATCTCGCGCTCGATTCCAATCGATGCCTGTTGCGAGTATGGCGGCTTATAGTTTGGCGGGTTGCTGAACAGCACAGTCAGTGGCGATAGTTGCCCACTATTCTGCACAAAGACGCCGAACGGCGCCACATCAGCCGGAGTGATGCACGCGGCGTTTCCCGGTAGCGGTTTCGTGCACTGGATTAATCCTTGTGCGAACAACCCTTGAAACACAGCGTCCGATGTTTTTAGAAATGGAAGCGGAGTCGGGGTGAGTGGATCCACATAAATGGAAATGTACCGCGTGCAAGGACTGGCGCCGCTGCCTGGAACGATGACGCCGGCGGGCCCGAATGCAGTCACTCCAACGCCGCAGGTTCCAACCGCGTTGTTGACCTGATTGGGAATCTGCTGGGTATTGTGCTGGTTCTCAACTGTAGTGTGATTCTTGTTCAAAACGCCCAGGCTCAGATCAACTTGCGGAATTTGAGCATCAACGGGGCCATAGAAAATCCCGTATCCGCCCCGTATCACAGTCTTGTGGTCATTAAATGGGTCCCAGGCAAAAGAGATGCGGGGGCTTACATCGCCGTAGTAGGTATTCAGTGGCTCGAACTGGGAGTCAATCTCGTAACGTACTCCATAGTTCAGCGTGAAATTGGACGTGATTTTCCACGAGTCCTGCAAGTAAAACCCAGTCAGCGGCCGCGTGTACGCCGGATAATCGGATGTACCGAAGCCTTGTTGATAGACCTGCGGTAACCCAAATGAGGCAGCCTGCAGCGGGTTGATCGTGGTCGCGGCAAGTTGCGGGCTTATCAAGCCTCCGGGCAGTGAGCCAAAGACGAAGCGTCCTGGAAAAAACGTGTGCGAATCCGAATGATTGCCGCGAAGCAGCTCTGAGCCTCCGAATCGAATCGTATGGCTGCCGCGGACCAAGGTCATGTTGTCCAAAATTTGCGTTCGATGGAGGATCACAAAGTCAGGCAAGAAAATATTGGTTCCCAGGTTATTTACGAAACCAGGAATTTGCAAACCTACCTGCCCCGGCTCATTCGGAATCACATTAAAGCTGTTGTAGTCATACTGCAGTCGTAATTCATTCTGATCCCGCGGATCGAACTCGTGGAACCAGGCACCTTGTAGGGTGTGGTCATACTGATGGACCGAACTGCCTGCCGAAAAGCCTGTCAGAGATTGCACATCGGGGTTTTCCTCAAGGTCATGTCCGTACCGGTAACTCAAAAAAAGCTGATTTGAATCGTTGACGCGGTGATCGAGGCGTGCGGATCCCAGGTACTCTCGCGTGTTGTAGGGAAACAGCCCGCCGTTTGCTTCGAGCTGGTTCACGAGGAAGCCGTTCAGCGCTGTCTGACCAGCCGATAGGCCCGAAGACTGACTGACCGTCAACGCACTTTGGAGTAAACCCGCGCAAACGGCGGCAGGCACATTAACCCCGGTGAAGCAATTCACAGTCGTTCCGCCTTGCGCCGCCAGAGATGCGATGATCGCATTTTGCGCCGCGGTCGGGCGCAATGAATTCGTGTTCGTCAGCAGGGGAACCGCGTTCTGCGCATCCTGTCGCAAGCCTTCAAAAGCCACAAACAGGAAGGTCTTGTCTTTCTTGATAGGGAAACCTACCGTTCCGCCGAATTGCTGGCGATTCAAAGAATTCTTGATCGGTCTGCCGACGCTATCGGCTGCCAAAGGATTGAACGTCGCTCCCGGCTGGAGCGCCTGGCTGAACGCGAATGGATCCCGCGCATCCATCGCGTCATTGCGGAAGAAACCATAGAGCGTCCCATGCACGTTGTTCGTCCCAGCCTTCGAGACGATGTTTATGGTTGCACCGCTCGCCCCGCCCAGGTCTGCGGAATAGTTGCTGCGATTCACCTGGAACTCCTGCACCGCATCCTGACTGATCGTCAGTCGCGCATCGCCGCTATCCCCGAGAGCCTCTCCACCGTCCACCGTCACGCTGTTTCCTCGACCATTGCTTCCGTAGAAGGAGAGGCCGCTCTGCGGCGTCTGTTTGACGCGAAAGTCCTGGTCGTCCGCGAGCCGAGTGGAATTCGAGACGCCGGGTAGCAGCAGAGTAAAAGTTAGATAGTCGCGGCGGTCGATAGGAAGGCCGGTAAGGTACTGATCGGTTAGAATATCCGCTTGGCTACCCCGTTCCGTTTCCACTACGGGCGCCGCAGCGGTTACCTCGGTCACCTGCGCTGTGGTTGCGACTTTCAAATGGAAATCTAGGACGACCGTAGCGCCCACGTTGACCACCACGCCCGTCTGGACCTCTGTTCCGAATCCCGAGATCTGCGCCGTAACTTGGTATTCGGCAGGCAACAGCCCGGGAAACCTATACTCCCCCGACCCGTTCGTATTGGTCGCGTATCGTGTGCCCGTAGCTGTTTCCACGGCGGCAATCGCCACATTCGGGATTACCGCGCCGGACGGATCGGTTACCGTTCCTGTGATGCTGCCTGAAGTGCCTACTCCCTGCGCATCGGCGACGGGGTTTATCAACAGCAGGCCCGCCAAGCATAGAAAGGCGCTCGTTACTAAACTGAATTTCATAGGTCCTCCTCGTCATCCCAGACGTCGGTCAAGGTGTTCCTGAGTAGGCCCAAAGTGCTCTCCACCCTTTATCTGAATGTGATTGGGAAATAATCTCCATGTCCCCCCAGCCGGGCGGTTCTTCCATCCCGGGGCCCCACTCCAAATTGTGATAGCGGATATCACATTTTAGAGACTAACGTCAAGTTGAAGCCGTAGTCGGCCAGGGCCACCAAAGGTGCAGATTTTCTTGCGGAGCCTGCTTTAGGAGAAAGTAAGCACGATGCGGCCGGAAACCTGTCCATGCCGCAGCTGATCCAGCACCTCATTGGCTTGAGCGAGGGGCCGAGTTGCAAACTGGCATCGAATCTTCCCAGCGACGGCCATTGCGAGGACCTCTCGCAGATCCTGACGCGTGCCGACGGCGGAGGCTTGTGTGCGGATCTCGCTAGCGGCCATCAGTATTGGAGGAAAGCAGATATTTTCGCCCGGCAGGCCTACAACGAGAAGAGTCCCACTTGGCCGCACGCAACGGAAAGCCAAGTCGTAGGCTGCCTTTGCTGCCGAAGTTACAAGGGCCGCGTGGGCACCGCCCATTCGGCGCAATCCCTTGACCAGATCGGCTGACGCAGCATGGAACGTATGGGAGGCGCCCAGTGACTTGGCAAGCTCGAGCTTTTCCTCAGAAATATCAACCGCGATGACCTCCATCCCCAACACCCGTCCCATCTGTAAGGCAATATGCCCCAAGCCTCCGATACCAAAGATCGCCAGTCGCTGGCCGGTCGACACCTTGGCTTGCTTGAGGGCGCGATACACCGTAACGCCCGCGCAGAAAAGAGGCGCAAGCTCAGCCGATGGCAGACCATCGGGAATTTTCAGCGCGTGACTCGCCGGCGCCTTGACAAATTCAGCGTACCCGCCATCGACAGTGACGCCCGTGATCTTCTGTTTTGGGCAGAGGTTCTCATTTCCCTCCAGACAGAATTCACACTCGCCACAGGTCCAGTGGATCCAAGGAACGCCTACCCTGTCACCAATTCGCAGCTCGCGGACGGCTGCGTCTTTCTCAACGACGCGACCGACAATCTCGTGGCCCAGAATCAGGGGTTTCTTGAAGATTCCAGCCAATTGGGTCCAGTCGCCGTCGGCAACATGCAGATCCGAGTGGCACACGCCGCAAGCTTCCACCGCAATGAGGACCTCTCCGGCTTCGGGTTTAGGCTCGGCGACTTCTTCAATCGTGAGAGGTTTTTTGAATTCGTGGAGGACAGCGGCCTTCATGGCGAAGACTCGATAATCACGGCCGAACAGCGCGCAGGAAAAACTCCACGGCACTCCGCACGCGTTCGCTCAGCTTATGTGGACCGGTGAGGTCCACAACCCATTGCCGAACGACAGTGTTGTAAAGTCCTTCCATGAATTCAGCCAGGTGAAGAACCGGAAAGTCTCGCGTGATCTCTCCGCGCTTCTGGCCTTCGGCGAAAATCCGTCTCAGCAGGTCGAGTGTGATTTCCTCGGGCCGGCGCATGTCGGGCGACCGTACGGGATCCATCGCTCCTGAGAGGACCACCGCTCGCCACAGCGGACGGTCCGTTTCGACTTCACGAGCCATATGCTGATACATCCGGCGCAAGCGTTCCGCGGTCGTCGCTTCGCTTGAAAGTTCGGTTTCGAGATGCTCCCCGAGGCACGCAAACCCGCGGCGTCCAACTTCCCGCAGGACAGCATCCTTGCTAGGGAAATAACGGAAGAATGTCGGCTGGCTGATTTCGAGGATTTGGACGATATCATCAACCCGCGTGTTCTCGTAGCCGCGCTTGCGAAACAGTTTAACGGCAGTCTTGATTATTTCCTGGCGCAGCCGCACCTTCTTGCGCTCGCGAAGGCCGGGAATTTCGTGAGACAGTGTTTCTTTGATTGGAATCGGACCTCGCGATTTTGGCAAGCTGCGGCGATTCCGGCGGATTTCCGTCCGTGCGGGTAACGCTTCGTCCCGAACGGTTTGAACACGAGCCATGATCGCAAATCTCCTCAATTAGTGGCGCCCGGTCCGTGCATGTCCCGCGCGTCTGAAAACTACTCTAACACGATCGAAGCACGCGTCAATTTCAAGTCAGCCCTGGCGAAGTAGCTGCGCGGCGCGTCATCATGCGTTCCTTAGAATTTTGCGGACCTCCGAATCCGGATCGTTCACCACCTTGCTCGCTACATTGAAGATCATGGTCGCGCGAGTCTTTGCGTCGTACGGCGGCCAGTGTGGGAGCCCCTTTGCGTCAGGCATGCCACTGTGCGCAAAAGCGATCCACGCCGAACTCATGGTGTCCGCCACCTTCTGCGCCTCGATAGCGCCGGTGCCGATCACTGAATCGGACTTAGCGACGTTATCGAAGACCATCGGCAAATCGAGTGCGTGCGGCGTGCGTAACCGTCCGCCTTCAATCGGAGTTTCCCACTCAAGCCGGTAGAGAAACGCCGGCGCATTGCCTTGCTCGCTTTTACGCTCGGCCAACGTGATTGAACCGAGTCCCATGCCACGTTCCGTGGTGATCCGAAAATAGAGATCGCTGGCGGATGCCTGCGGATATTTGTGGCGGCACAAGTCCACGACCCTGTCGGTACTCTCACCGAGGATAGGCTTCAGCTTCTCCGGTAGCGTCGTCCAATCCAAAGAAAAGACGCCCGGCGGCGGAAACAAGATCGTCGTCTCGTCCTTGTTATAGCCGACGATGATTGGCACATCAGCAGACACTGCTGGCGCGTCGGGCGTGAACGGATCTCGTGGCAGAGCATGTCCGTCCACCACCGGTCCGAATCCTCCCACGGGCATCCCTCGAGTCACAGTCTTCACGGCTTCCAGCAGCTTTGGTACCGGAAACCTCTGGAGTTCCTTCACTTGATCGGGCTGGAGTTGCAAGACTTCCATAAAACTCCTGGCCGTTTTCGTTGCCGCTTCCCGTGTTATTCCACGAAGCCCCGGACCGCTTTCAATTGCAGCTCGATGGAATAGCCCTTTCGCGGCCGGCATAGCCAAGGTTGCCGAGACCTTTCCACCGCCGCCAGATTCCCCAAAGATCATGACGTTGCTCGGGTCGCCGCCAAATTCCTTGATGTTGTCACGTACCCATTCCAGTGCCAGGACGAGATCGAGTTGACCGACGTTCCCTGAATCGGCGAATTTTTCTCCCCCCAACTCGGCGAGATATAAATAGCCGAACGCGTTCAAACGATGATTGAGGGTCACGAGAACAACGTCGCCCTTCTTGCAGAGCCGCACGCCATCATAGACCGCAGCAGAGCCGCTAAAGACGGAGTAGCCGCCGCCGTGGAACCAGACCATGACTGGCCGCTTGCGCCCATCGCGCAAGCCGGGTGTCCAAACATTCAAAACCAAGCAGTCTTCACTCTCTCCAGTTTGTATCAACCACGACCGCCATTCGGGCGTCGGCGGGGGAGGCACTTGGGGGCACTGATCGCCGAACTCCAAAGCTTGGCGCACGCCCGTCCATGCCGCGGGCTGCACAGGCGGCATGAATCGCATCGAACCCGTTGGCGGCGCGCCGTAGGGAATGCCTTTGAACACGTTGATTCCGCTTTCGAGTGTCCCGCGAACTGCCCCTGCTTTCGTCGTAGCGACGGGTGAGTTACTTGCGGCAGCAGCGAAAGTCGCATCGCCCGCCAACGCACGCGCTGCCAGCGCCCCTCCCATCAGCACAGAGGAGCGCAGCAATGATCTTCGGTCCAAGTTGAAAGGCCCATGAAATTCCCTCGGCTCGCCATCCTTGCTCTTCATGGTTTTCTCCTGGGTGTTTTCCTCAGCTGGGCCGGTCCGCGGCGTCGCCACCCATAAATCGTGATAGTAACTAACACTTGACACGCCCTAATACAACAGTAAAAAGTCGCGCCCGCATGTGAGCTTTGCGCGCACTTTTTAGCGTCGAATTGGTGGCGGCAGTCGAGACGGGCGGCGTGGCTTGCTATCTCAGATCGGCAATTTGTCTTTGGAGCCGCTACTTCGCGTTCTTGAAGACTTGCGGGTCAGCGCGAGGTGCTCGAAGAATGAGACTTGCCAAGCAGCGCGCCCTTGATTTCCTTAGCAACCCAGACCGGCCCGACGAGGAAATAGATCACGCCCTGGAAAAATGCCGGTTTGTTGCCCTCGATTCGATGACCCAGGAAGAGCGCCGCCCAGCCGCCGACAAAAAGCGCCAGCCCGATCCGCCAGAAAGTCAGGATCAGGAGCACGATTCCCGCCAGGATCATCGGGATACCGATTCCGTGCAGCACTTTATTTAGAACATTCGTGTGCTCGTGGTCGTACTGCGCCATGTATTTATCGAGTAAGGCCATCGGTCACCTCTCATAAGGCTCTATATAGGTTCCCCGGTTCTGCGCAAAAACATATGCCTCCCGCCCTCTCGCGTCAACTTCTGCGGGATTCGAGCTTTTCCCATTCGGAGTCAGGCGTATCGATAATGTTAAACTCTCCGGCTCCGCGCAGCCACAATCCTCCGTCGATCACCACACATTCGCCGTTGATGTATTCCGTTTTCTCGCTGAGCAAAAAGGACGCAAGATTGGCGAGCTCCTCGTGCCGGCCAAATCGTTTCATCGGGTGGTAATTCTTCGTACGCTCCTCGAAATCTTTGGATGGCATAAGGCGCGACCATGCACCTTCGGTCGGAAACGGGCCGGGCGCGATCGCATTCAGGCGAATCTTGTAGCGAGCCCATTCAACGGCAAGCGAGCGCGTCATCGCCAGTACTCCTGCCTTGGCGCAGGCGGACGGCACAACGAAGCCCGAGCCACAGTTTGCGGCTGCGTACGTGGTGACGATATTCAGGATATTCCCGGGTTGTTTCGCTGCGATCCACCTGCGCCCCAGCGCAAGAGTGCAATGGAATGTGCCTTGCAGCACGATACCGACGACGGCGTTGAAAGCATTGGGAGAGAGTTTCTCGGTACGGGCGAGAAAATTCCCCGCGGCGTTATTGACCAGGGTGTCGATTCCTCCGAACGGACGGTCGAAATACTTTTCCGCTGCCTCGAGTGCAGCTTCCACGGCGCTAAAATTGCGGACGTCCGCGCAGGCGTATGAAGCGCGTGCTCCCTTGGCGCGCAGCGCTTCGACGGTTTCTTTAAGCGGGTCTTCGCGGCGCCCAACCAGAAAGAGATTCGCACCGAGCTCTGCAAATCGCACCGCCATCGAGCGTCCCAGACCTGTGCCACCGCCCGTAATCAGAATCGTCCGATTCGTCAGCAAGCCTTTTTCAAACATGGGTTGGGAACCTCCGAAAGCTTTCCGCGCAATTCACTGCGACGACCCAGCGCCTTCCAACGAAGAACATGAGCTCGAATTCGCGACTGGGACCTCCGGACTCGAGCATCATACATTCAAACAGCCCCCTAACAGCAAAGATGCCTCTCGCCGCATCGACGGAGTTGATAAAGCCGACAAAGAGCAACTAGCGCACTCGTATTAGTCCCTGCCTTCCGGCGAGACCGCACCGCACCGAAAGACCATGAAGCGCGTTGCTGAGATGTTCCGGAAACAGGGCGGGATGACTCTCAGCTCCGCAAAAAAAGTTGGAATGTGATGGTCTAATCGCGTGCTACATTTTCCTGTGCCGGCTAGATTTTGCGAGTGCGATGCCAGGCGGTGCAAGACCATGCATTCAATGCGTCGAATCCTCCCTCTCCACCTTATCCATTTAACGACTGATCCTTCTTGGTGAAAGCCATAATGCGTTTTCCGTTCTCAAGAGGGGCCGCCCACGACCGCGGACATCCGCACTCCATAAGCCTGAAGCTACGGGATATGAGTCAGCTGTTCAATTCGATGGATCCGTCTCCGTTTATTGAGAAAGACCTCGACGACGATGCAGAAGAATTCATTGTAAGTTGGGCGCAGGAATTTTCACTTGACGCTCCAATTAGATTAAGCATTTACCTGGAGCAGTGGCCTGTCGAAGACCCGAAAGAACTGATTAAGACGGCGGTCCACAACCACTTCGCTCACCGCGCCAAGATTAGTGGCTTGGAGTTCAAGCGCCTCCTGAAGCAAGGCCGTACCAGCCTTTTCATCGGCCTGGCATTTCTCTCTGGATGTCTCATCCTCAGCAACGTGCTGCTGGGTCGAGATACGGGCACCTGGGCCGCCGTGCTGCGTGAGAGCCTCACGATTGCTGGTTGGGTTGCCATGTGGCGGCCGATGCAAATCTATCTTTACGATTGGTGGCCCTTGCGGCGCCGCCGCCGAATCTATACAAAACTCAGTCACATGCCGGTAGAAGTGATCCAAAAGGGAAAGAGCTGAAGATGTTTACGTAGATGCGTTCTTACAGGAGGCCGTCTCGCGCCGGACTTTTTGATTGCGAATCATGAAAACGCAGAAAACTCCGACTCGAGGGAAGCGGTCGTGACAACTGAAAAGCGACCCTGGAAGCCCATGCTCTGGCTTTGGCGGTAGTTTCACTTAGCTGGCGGGAGAAACAGTCCGGATAGGAAATCTTTGTGGCATTGTGTAGTCGCTTGCGCCCCATAGCAGCAAGGTTTGCGCGATGCCCGATTGATCGAGGGGTTCGGAGAAGAAATAGCCTTGCGCGTATTCGCAGCCAAGCGACTGCAACAAACTCACCTGTTCGGCCGTCTCCACGCCTTCGGCGATCACTTCTATCCCCAAGTTGCGTCCAAGTCTCAGAATGGTCTTCACGATTTCACGGCTTTCGGTGGTGCTCACCATGTCGGAAACAAAAGAGCGATCGATTTTGAGAACGTCGAGTGAAAAGCGGCGCAAGTAGCTCAAAGACGAATATCCGGTGCCGAAGTCGTCCATGCACAAGCGCACGCCCAAAGTTTTGAGTTCGCTGAGAATTCGAACGGCGCGCTCCTCGTCCTCCATGGTCATACTCTCGGTGATTTCCAATCTAAGGTTAAAAGGCGCCGTGCCGGATTCATACAGAATTTGCGCTATTTGGCCGACTAGGTCAGGCTGAACAAACTGCCTGGCGGAGACGTTTACGGCCACGGTAAACGACCGATCGGATGGAAACTGCCGGTTCCAGACGCACAACTGGCGGCAGGCCTCGCGCAAAACCCAATTCCCCATCTCAACAATCAGACGGGTATTTTCGGTCACGGAGATGAATCCGCTGGGCAACACAAGTCCGAACTCCGGCCGCTGCCAACGCATGAGGGCTTCAAAGCCCGTGATACGGCCATCGCCCAATGAAACGATAGGCTGATAATAGGCGCGGAATTCGTCGCGTTCCAAAGCACCGCGGAGATCGGTTTCCAGCCTGAGGCGGCCCACCGCCGCGGCATGCATCACAGGATCACATATTTCGTACCGCGCGTTGCCGAGGGCCTTTGCCCTGTTCATGGCGGTGAAAGCATCGCCTAACATATTTTCGGCCGCGCTATATCCCGTGGAACTAAGCGCGATGCCGGTACTAGCGGTGATAAACACCTCTTGCCCATCGATTACAAAAGGAGACTGGATGTTTCGGTGAATGCGTTCGGCCACGCGGATTCCGCCGGCGGCATCCTGGATGTCTTCCAGCAAGACTGTGAATCTATCGCCTCCCAAACTCGCCAGGATGCCACCGCCCCGCTGCCGCCCTTGCGTCGGGCAGGCAGCAATCGAGCGCGACGTGCAGCTTTCCCGGCAAATCGATCCGCCTAAGCGTTCGGCCACCTGCGTGAGCAGCCGGTCGCCCGCGGCGTTGCCCAGGCTGTCATTCACCACTCTGAAGCGGTCGATATCCACGAACAACACTGCAAATTTGTAGTCCGCGTGTCGCTTTCCGCGGCTGACACAGAGAGACAAGCGGTCCAGAAAGAATGGCCGGTTGGGGAGATGCGTGAGAGGGTCGTGAAGAGCATCATGAATTAATGTGTCTTCGAGCTTCAGAATCCGCTCTCCGGCGCGCAATCGTGCTCTCAGTTCCTGTGGATTGCAGGGCTTGATCAGATAGTCGTCGGCCCCGGCCGCGAGACCAGCGGCAACGTCCTCTTTGGAGCTTTTCGAAGTAAGAAAAATCATGTAGACGTACGGGTGTGTGGTGCAACTGCGGATCTCGCGGCAAACGCTCAGCCCGTCAAGCTCCGGCATGAGCCAATCTAAAAGCGCCAGCCGCGGGCCATCGACACTCAAGAGACATTCCAGAGCAGCGCGCCCGTCACTCGCTTCAAGAACATCATAACCGGCCAGAAGCAGGGTCTTTTTCAGCAGATGACGCAGACTCGCATCATCCTCAGCGATGAGGACTCTCATTGCGCCACTCCCAAGGCCAGTTTGTGCAATCTAAGAACCACAAAAAGCGTCAAAACATTTGAAAGCGTTCATTTCAAACGTGAATCCAAGCTGATCTCGGCTGTTCAAGTTAAACGTGAGGACAGAATCGCGCCCGATCCGACTGTTGCAGTGGCCTTCTCGACAGGTTTTCACGTGCTTCTCCGATTCGGTCCTTTTTCCGCACATGGATGAGCTAGTTTCAGAGTGGGAATAGAGGCCTATCCAAGCTCGTGCGCCCGCTCTATAAGACATTCGCCCTGAAATAGTTAGCAGGTCGCGGCTTGTGGTCACTCTCGTGCGGGGTTCCGCCAGCACGCCGTTTTGCAGCGAAAAGATTGGCCGAACATGAACGCAAAGAGGCCGAAGAAAAACGCTTTCGACGCAGAGACATTTCTCGCTACCGAGGGAGCGGCTCGGAAACTGCGTGAATTTCGGAGAGGCGAGCGAATCTTCTCGCAAGGCGACGCTGCAGAAAGTGTGATGTACATTCAAAAGGGCGGCGTGAAATTTTACGTCGTAAATGGTGCAGGCAAAGAAGCCGTGATCGCGATGCATGGTCCGGGCGATTTTGTCGGTGTGGGCTGCATGGCGGGCCAGCCGCTCCGCATGGGCACGGCGACCGCGATGACGCCGGCCACCATTCTTGCGATCAGCAAAAACGAGATGTTGCGCGCGCTTCACAACAAGCCGAGCCTATCCGATCGCTTCATCAAACATACGATCGGGCGCAACATTCGAATGGAAGCGGACTTCGTCGATCAAATCTTCAATCCTTGCGAAAAGCGCCTCGCCAGAGCGCTTCTGTTGCTCGCGGGTTCTGGTAAGCAAGACTCGCAGGCAGATGCCGTGGTGCCGAAGTTTTCTCAAAAAACCCTCGCGGCGATGATCGGGACGACGCGTTCTCGCGTGAATTTCTTCATGAACAAATTCAGGAGGCTCGGCTTCATTGAGTGCAACGGCAAGATTAGAATCAACAAAACGTTGCTGGCAATCACCCTGGGCGAGCAAGGTGGCGGACCCTTCGTAGGCGAAAGGCGTCACCACGGAAAACAGTTGCAGAATTTCAGGATGCAGCCTGCAAATGCGGCTTCATCCCCGCGCGCGGAACGAGAGATGAAACGAATCGGACGCTAGATCGCTGCCGTTGCTTTGCCGGCCTCGAGGCGCGAGAATCGATGCATGGGGCGCTCATCCGCGATTCTTGCGTTCCCGGCCCTGCTGGTGGTCCTGGCAACGGCCTCCTCCCTTTCCGCGCAGAGCGGGCGTGCGAACTACACTCCTCCGGATATCGCGGCCGGGAATTACCTCAGCTATCCAATCAACAGCGTTGCTTCGGGAGTTGTCGTGGTGGCCGTGGACCTCGATAGCGCGGGACGGATCAAGAAGACGGAAGTTCTGCGCGATATTCCGTCATTGACCGCGCCTTTGCTGCTGGCCATCGACAAGTGGACCTTCAAGCCCGCAGTGCTGCGAGGGAAGGCGGTCGATTCCACGATCGTCGTCAATATTCTTTACAATGCGAGCGACTATCGCTTCGGAAGCGCAAAGGCTCCGATTCTGGGGAAGGAATTGAGGGTGCTCACGCCGGACGCAGCCGGATTTGTGCCGCCAAAGATCATTGCCGCCGCATGGGCAGAGTATCCGTTGAACAGCGTGGCGCAAGGATCGGTAATCCTCGATGCGCGAATTAGCCCTCGGGGCCATGTGAGCCAGATTACTCCCGTGTGGGAAAACCAGTCGCTGACGGCGACCTCGGTGGATGCGGCGAAGGCTTGGACCTTCCATCCCGCCACGCTGGATGGCGAAGCCTTTGCCGCCAATACGGTGGTCGGCTACGTGTTCCGCCTGCCAAACACGGCCAGTCCCCTCGCGCATCCCTAATGGTCTCAGTCTTCGGCGCGCAACGAGTCCTGCGGCGCTAAGTTTCGTCGCTGCGTTCCTCCAGAGGAATATCGTCCTCGGGACGTTCGTGTGTGCGAACGGGGCCCTCGTCCGCATCGGGAGCATTTTCCACGCCATTGATCACGTCCGCTTCGAACGCTTGGCCTTCTTCAACAAGCTCTTCCACGCTCTCGCTGTCCACATCTTCCTGGCGGGAGAGTCCCTGGAGATCGCCGGCCTGCCCGCCGGCTTCATCGCCCATTCCGCGCCTCGGTGAGTGGGGCAGTCTGCTCAGTCTGTTCGACCCTAAGGACGAGCGCTCGCTGCCCGAAGAGATCTCGCGCGGCGCAATCCGCGTCACCCGTGCGGTTCTTCTGGTGAAAACGATCTGCTTCTTTGTAGCTTTAGCCTTCGGCGTCACGGGCTTCTTTGCCGCTTTCTTTTTCCCGGCAGCCTTCTTGCTGCGGCGTGCCCTTTTCTTCGCTGCAATTTTCTTTTTTGCCATGATGATCCGTGTCTCCCCGAATTCGATATTCCTGCCCAGGTGCAACCACCTCAACGATTCTAACCCTCATCAGCATCAAGATGGCTTCCGGCACAGAAGGGCCGCAAGCGCGTCGCGGACGGCGGCGGGCGAGGCTCCTTCCGCAGTTTTGGCGCGCCATGCGACGAAGCCATCCGGCCGAACGATTACCGCACCGCCGCGGCCGATCCCACACGCATCCGTAAACATTCCGCTTGGATCGGTCACTCCATCGGAGCCAATCTGATACACGTCGAGGGCCAGTCCCAATTGCTTTGCGGCTTCGCGCCCGCTTTCTTTCCAGACGCGCCCTTCCGGCCCAGCGAGCAACACGAAATTGCGGCCAAAAAGATCGAGCGAGGAAATTTTCTCTCCGCTACGTTCGAGCAGAATATGCGGCGCGCGTGTCCCCGGACGTCCTCGTGTTTCGCGGGGATTATCATGCGGCACGCGCTTTTCATTCGGATCGGGAATCACGGCTGCCGAGTGGTAGCAATAACCCAACTCGATATTCAGGTCGTTCTCGATGGCTTGCATATTTTCCGAGCGCAGATACGGCGCCGAGCGCGTGACGTAGCGCGAATATGCCTGCTCAACCGTGAAGGCCGCTGCCGGACGCCTTTCGGCGTCATACGTTGTAAGCAAATTTTCTCCGGCGATTCCCTTCAGCACGGCCGCGAGTTTCCACGCAAGATTGTGCGCGTCCTGCACGCCGGTATTTCCGCCGAAGCCGCCGCTGGGTGGCATCACGTGTGCGGCATCGCCGGCAAGGAAGATGCGCCCGTGTTGGAAGCGTTCCGCCGTATCGGCGCTGGCGTCCCACTGCATCACGTTTTCAATGGTGACTGGAACGTCGTCGGTACCCAGCCCGGCGCGAAGCATTTCCAAGCAGCGTTCGTCGGTCAGCCCCTGAGAAACGTCTGTGACGGGATTTTTCGGATCGCCGAGCCAGTGGACCGCCAAGAAACCGGAAGTGAACGGCTTCTCGATTCGAAAAAAGCCGCTCAGCGTGGAATTTATCACGTACATCACGCTGAGGCTGCGGCCGCGCAAAAGCGCGGAGACATCGCCACGAAAATAAATGGTGATGCTCTTTGAAAACACTCCGTGACCGAGCATGCGGATTCCCAGGCGCTCGCGAATCTCGCTGTGGGCGCCGTCGGCGGCGATCATGTAGCGTGCGCGAACACTCGAAATCTTGCCGCTATCGCGCTCGCGAATCTGCGCGGTCACGCCGCTGGAATCTTCCTCGAACGACACTAGCTCGGTTGCGAACCGAAGCTGCGCGCCCAGCTCTTCGGCCCTGCTCTTCAGCAGCGGTTCGAGCAAACTCTGGGTGATAAAGATGCGGCTGCTCGGGCTGACGTCTCGCACGCCTTCGTTCAAGTTGGCGATGAACCAGGCCAGCTCCTTGCCGGCCAGCGTTTCGACGGCCATGATGGCGCCATCCTGCACGAACTGCTCGTCGGATTTTTGCAAGACGATTTGTTCCACGCCGACCGTGCGGAAAACTTCCATGGTTCGCTGCGTAATCATGGCAGCGCGGGGATGGATCGCTGTGCCGCGGTGATGTTCCACCACCAGCGCCGGAATTCCGTGATGGCCAAGCAGCAGGGCCGCCGACATGCCTACCAGGCTGCCGCCTGCGATCAGAACGGGAACTTCAATGTCGGCCATGTGCCGCCCTCTACGTATTCACACTCAGCCTGCTTCTGCGCGAATCAGCAGAGAAAGCTATCACAGCTTCGCCCACGCTTGCCACGCATGGCTCTGCCGTTACTACAGCGATTTCATTCCGGCTGAGGCGCTGCCGGCGTGGTAGAATGTTTTTGACCTTGTCAATCAGCGGAGGAACAGAATGCGTTCTGGCATGGACATTATGGTTCAGGAGATGCGCAGCGAACTCACGCGCGTCGGCTTTCGCGAAATGCGCACGCCCGAAGAAGTTGACGCGATGCTCAAGAACGAAAAGAAAACTGTGCTGCTGGTGGTGAACTCCGTGTGCGGATGCGCCGCAGGCAAAGCACGCCCCGCTATTGCCAAGGCTCTTTTGAATCAGACGCGGCCTGAAATTCTCGCGACCGTTTTCGCGGGACAAGACCGCGAAGCCACTGAGCGCGCTCGCGGCTACTTTCCCGAATACGCGCCGTCGTCGCCTTCCATCGCGCTGATGCGCGACGGAAAAGTGATCTTCATGCTCGAACGCCGCGACATCGAGGGCCGCGATCCCTACTCCATCGCCAGCGACCTAACGAAGGCCTTCGATCGCTTCTGCGCCCCAGCCGCCGCCAACACCGCCCAATAACCCCCGCTTTCGAGCCGCCTCCTTCAGCGCCCTGCTTGAACAGTTCGATGGGCAACTCTGGCAGGTTAAGCCCGGCCCGGGCAAATCAAGGCGTTTCTTTCCCGTCGGCGTCTCGCCGACGGCCTTGCCCTTGGACGGAATTAGCAACTAGCCGCAAACAACTCTGACTCGCCGTTCCGCCAACCCCCAGGGTTGGCGGAACGGCGAGTCGCCCAACCCCGGCGCGCTGGCGAAGTGGCCCACTGCCCAAATCCTGCCGTTCGGATAACTCCCCCAGTTCCAAATTAGGACGTGATGTCGCTCAGGGCGTCAGCCGAGGATTTTCGGGTGCGCCGGCTGTGCGGCTTCGATTTGGAGGCCGGAACCACCGCCGAAAGGCCCCACCCCCGTGAAGGCGGGGTGAGCCACATGAACCGAAGGGGTCAGCTGCACGGACCGAAGGGTGGGCTACATGAACCGAGGAGCCTTCCCGTGTATAATCGCGGCACGCATGCTTCGTGTTCCTGACGAGGCACAACTGCGCTTTCTGAAAAGGGACACACGGAACCCCGGGCCTGTGGAGGGACAAATGAGTAGGGTGCTGCGCTATACCCTGATCGCCATTGCGGCAACGCTGACGGCAAGTTCGGCGCTTGCGCACCATTCGTTTGCGATGTTCGACCAGTCGAAGGTGGTCGCCGTGCAGGGCACCGTCAAGGATTTCCGCTGGACCAATCCCCACGTGTTCATCCAGCTCCTGGTGAAGAATGACCAGGGCGTTGACGAAGAGTGGAGCATCGAGATGACGAGCCCGGAGCATCTGGCGCGGGTCGGCTGGCGGCCCGGTACTATAAAGCCGGGTGACAGGGTGATCTTGAACATCCATCCCATGCGTGACGGCGTTATTAAGGGCGGCCAATACGTTTCGGGGAGCGGCCCGGCCGGACCTTTCGCGGGCACTCCAGCGGGACAAGGAAAATGATTCTGCGGAAACATGCACTGGCCGTGGCGCTTCTCGTGGGATGCGTGGCCACGATGGGCGCGTCGGGAAAATTGCCCGACTGGAGCGGCCAGTGGGAGAACGTAGGCGCGACGCCGGATGCGTCGGGTGGATTCAACCAGTCGCTTGAGCGGGTGCTTAAAGAAATGCAGTGGTCGCCGCCGCTCAATGCCGCCACGAAGGCGAAAGTCGATGCGATGCAGGCGAGGGAGCGTGCGCGACTTGCGGCGGTCGCACGCGGAGAGAATCCCGCGGACGCCTTCACGGCTTGCACCTTCGGCTATCCGGGCATAATGCTCGATACACCGTTGATGTTCGAGGTGCTGGCGACGCCGAAGGAAACGGCGCTGATCTTCTCCAGCCGCGAAATTCGCATTATCTACACCGACGGGCGGCAGCATCCCGGCAAGGATGACTTGTGGGCAACGCCCTGGGGCGATTCGATCGGCCATTGGGAAGGGCAGACCCTCGTAATGGACACAATCGCGGTGAAAGGCGCGTACGGCGGTCCCGATTCGGGCAGTTCCGTTTCGGCGTTTGGCGACGTGGAGGGATTCCTGACCATCGGAATTCTGACCCAGCAAGCGCATTTCATCGAGCGGATGCGGATGATCGACCCAGGCCATTTGGAAGATCAGATGACCATCATCGATCCGGCCAATCTCACAGCGCCGTGGCATATGAGGCGGACTTACGAACGAGTGCAGCACATTCACCGCATGGTCTACGAGGATTGCGAGGGCGAAGATCGCAATCCCATCGTCGATGGAAAATTCACCCTGGCGCCACCGCCATCAGAGAAGCCGCAGCCAGCGCCGGCACCCGCGCAGTCGCCAGCGCAATCGCCCGCGCCGACGAATCCTCCGCCACCCGGTCCTCGATAGCTTTCCGCCGTTGTAGGGGCACAGCATGCTGTGCCCGGCACCGATGCTTGGCTACTTGTTCGCCATCCGCCCCGCAGCTATTGTAGCGCCGGCGTCTCGCCGGCTCTTTTGACTTTCGCTCGCCGCAGGGCAAAACGCCGGCTGGAAGCCGGCGCTACTAGAGCGTCCCCCCGCCCCGTCATGCAATTGAATGTCGCAGTGGCGAGGCTAATTCCAGCGGAACCGTGTTAGCATGTCGGCCTCAAATTCATTCAAGGCGACGCCGGGCGCGGTCCATCGCGAATTGGGCGTGCTGGAGGCTTCGATGAAAAAAGTTTACGCAAATGTGATGATGGCAACCGCCGCGCTGCTTCTCGCCAGCGCCGCACACGCGCAGGTGACGCTGAACTCGGCGCGAGTGGGCGGGCAAGACACTGCTGCCTTGGCGAAGTTCTACGAGTCCGCGTTCGGCATGTTTGAGGTCAATCGTATCACCGTGCCCGGCGGAGCGGAGATTTTCCTGAACTTCGGGGCGACGGCCGACGCCGCGAAAGCCAACAAAAGCACGCCCGTGGTGATCACACATCGCGATTCAAACGACTTGAAAGACCCGATTGCGCATCTGATCTTTGACGTGAAGGACGTAAAGGCGACCGCCGCTGCTGTCAAGGCTGCCGGCGGCTCGATGGCCGGCGAACCTCGCGCGTTCGGAAACACCGGCATCATGATAGGCATCGCGATCGATCCAGACGGCAACCGCCTGGAACTGATTCAGCGCCCGTAAATCAGCGCTCGTACCGCTCACCGAATTGCTCGGATGAGAGACGACGGGCTTCCCTTGATGGCGAAAAAGGGCGTCCTGAGAATGGAGACCCCTTCAAACACGTATAGTAAATATCCCTCAGGGTGGCGCTTATGGGCGCTCATTGCTCTATTTGTTCTGTTTCCTATCGTGCTCCGGCCGTGGTGGTTAGCTATCGTCTCCAGTGCGCTATTCGCCCTGTTGGTTTGGGTCGTCCTGGTGTTCGTGCGAAAGCCAAATTCGAAATAGCCCACCACTTCCCCGCCATCTATTGACGCAACACGCACCGTTTGCTACGATTTCCCTGCTGCTTTACCGCAGCGCTTATCCAGAGTGGCTGAGGGGACAGGCCCTAGGAAGCCACAGCAACCTGGTGCAATTGCCAAGGTGCTAATTCCTGCCCTTTAAAAGGGCTCCCGGATCGACGGCTAGTCGAGCCTGGGAGAGCAGGGAGAGATAAGATCCTCAACTGGCCCCGAGCCTTCGGGGTCGATTGAAGATTCAACTCCCAAACTGAAGTTCAAAGCGGCGCGCGTACCCGCATTGCGCGGTTACCGTGCCAGCTTATTTTGCGCCGCACAGATCGGCGAGGATCCTGCTTGAGCCGAGGTCTTTCGCGGGTAACAGCGAGCGCCAAGGGAGTTACATCATGAAATTCGCCACACGGACGATCCACACGGGCCAGCCGTCGGAACCGGAGACGGGCGCGCTGGTCGCCCCGATTTTCCAGACCTCCACGTACGAGCAGGAATCGCCCGGCCACGACAAAGGCTTTTCCTATTCGCGTACGAATAATCCCACGCGCCAGCGCCTCGAAGGAGTGTTGGCTGCGCTTGAAGGCGTCGAGCATGCCGCGGCTTTCGGATCTGGCCTAGCCGCCGAAAATGCTGTGCTGCAAGCCTATCTGCGCCCCGGAGACGAGGTCATCATTCCGCTGGACGTTTATGGCGGCACCTACCGCATCCTCAATAAAGTTTTTCAGCCGATCGGCGTGGTGACCAAGCAGATTGATACGGGCAGCCTCAAGGCCGTCGAAGCGGCGCTTTCGTCGCGCACGCGATTTGTCTGGATCGAGACGCCCACGAATCCGCGCCTGCTGATCAGCGACATCGCCGCCATCAGCAAGTTGGCGCACGCCACAAAGGCCTCCCCGCTCGATGGCAAATCGAATCTGGGAGATCGGCCGCTCGTTGTTGTTGACAACACTTTCGCAACGCCCTGTTTTCAGCAGCCGTTCGAACTGGGCGCGGACATCGTCGTCCACAGCGTGACGAAATATCTCGCCGGCCACTCCGATACCGTGCAGGGCGCGGTGCTCGCCAAGGACGCAGCGGTGTTCGAGCCGATCAAGTTTTTGCAGAATGCCACGGGCGCGATTCCTTCGCCGTTCGATTGTTGGCTCACGATGCGCGGACTGAAAACGCTTGAGCTTAGAATGCAGCGGCACGAGGAAAACGCCGCCGCAATCGCGAAAGCCCTCAGCAAACATTCGCTGGTGCGAAAAGTTTATTTCCCCGGCCTTCCCAGTCATCCCGGCCATGAAATCGCGCGCAAGCAGATGACCGGTTTCGGCGGCATGGTTTCGTTCGAACTGGATGGAACGATGGAAGAGGTGATCGCGTTTTCGTCCTCCCGGCGCTATTTCGCGCTCGCGGAAAGTCTGGGCGGCGTGAAGGCGCTGATCTGCCATCCCGCCACGATGACGCATGCATCCATTCCACCTGAAGAACGCGCGAAGCTGGGACTGTCCGACAGCCTGCTGCGTCTTTCGCCGGGCTGCGAGAACGCGGAAGACCTGGTCGAGGATCTGCTCGAGGGCCTCGCAAAAATCGGCGAAGCCCGCCAATCGCGCAAGCCAGTCACCGCAACCGCGCGCTAACCTTCGCGTCGGGGAAAAACGGATGCCCCTCCGTCTGTCATCCCGAACCAATCCGCGTTTTTTGCGGATTGTGTGAGGGATCTGCTGTTCGGTTTTTCGTCCTCGCAGGGGCACAGCATGCTGCTGCCGGCGCTGATACTTGGCTACGTGTTCGCCATCCGCCTAATGCGAAGGGGTGCTTCGTACCCATGTCGAGTCCGGGAGCTTGCTCCCGCCGTCTGCCGCTCGGGCTCGCCCGGGCGTGCTCCTCGCATCAACCTGGGAACACGAATCCCCCAATTGACGCGTTCGGTTCTTAATGGAGCTCACCCCGCCTTCACGGGGTGAAGGTTTTCGTGCGCAGAACCTCTGTTCTATCGCTGTCATTCCGAGCGGAGTGTCCCGCGCCTTTGCATTTGCGCGAAGCGCCGGGACACGCAAAGAAGGGCTCCCGGGTCGACGGTTAGTCGAGCCCGGGAGATCAGACGAATCTCTCTTTGACGTAGCGTGCAGCGCTCCGCTACCCCGGTTTGCGCCCGGTGATCACGCTGTAATCCAGAATTACATCGCGATGATCCAAACCGGCAAAGCCCGCCGCGGTCAGTGCCTCCTCGATCTCCGCAATCGAATAGAATCTTCCTTCGGTCCCGGCCATCAGGAACACGGAGTGCTCGGCAATGCGCAGCGGCCCCGTTTTCTCGCGGTTGAGATGCTTGTCGTGGACCACCACGAGCCCGCCAGCCGGAAGCGCCGCAAACGATTTTTCGAGCAGCATTTTCACGGTCGCCAGATTCCAATCATGCAAAGCGTTGGACCACAGATGTACGTCGCAATCGCTAGGCAGAGCATCGCGAAACATATCCCCTGCAATGACGCCTACGCGTTCGGAAAAGCCGCGTTTGGCAATACATTTTGTCGCAGCGCGATCGACTGGCGGCCTCTCAAACACAGTTGCTTTCAGGTGCGGATGCTTCGCGGCGACGCAGCACGCGTAAATCCCCGATCCTCCTGCGATGTCGAGCAGATGCCGGCGCTCTTTTAGGTCCAAGCTCGCAGCCAGCGCAGGGCCGACGTACACGCCTCGCGAATCCATCGTGTCCGTGAACTCCTGCGCAAACTTGTCGTCTTTCATCGCTTCGGCCCACGGCTTTCGCACCTTGCTGCCCGCCCAGCCGCCAGGCTTGTCCGTACGAAGCGTTTCGAGCAGACCCTGGTAAATCGGACGGTCGGCCAAATGGGTGAAGTAAGGGCCGACGAACCACGGCGAGCCGCGCACCAGAAACTCGCGCGCGGATTGGCTGAGTTCAAACGTGCCGCCGTGCTTTTCGATATAGCCCATCGCGCAGAAAAGCGTGAGCGTTGCGTCTGCTGGACGTTCGGCAAAACCAAATGCCTCGCAGATTGTCCGCGCATCGGCAGGGGACTTGGCCAGCCAGGAGAAGAAGTCCAGGCCGACGAGCGCCACGCCGAAAAGCTCGGGAGCATAAAGACCGTCTCGTTGGCGGAAAATCTCGGTTGGGTCAGTTGTGGGTTTGCGAATCAGGTCGTCCATAGGCGCCAGCATAATAGCAAGAGGCTTGCCCCCGACGGCCCAGTTTTATCGCCTCGCAGTCCGCGATTTTGCTATCTTTGAAATCCCACGAGGAACCTTTGCCGATGCCGATTCGTCACGATTGGACCCGGGAAGAAATCCGCCGCATCTACGCGCTTCCATTTCCGGAGCTGATGTTTCAAGCCCAGGCCACACACCGCGAATTTCATCGCCCGGAGGAAGTCCAACTCTGCCGTTTACTTTCGATCAAGACCGGCGGATGCCCTGAAGATTGCGCCTACTGTTCCCAAAGCGCGCACTACAAAACGGACGTGGCCAGGCAAGAGCTGATGAATCCCAGCGAGGTCTTCGCGGCGGCGAAACGCGCGCAAGCTGAGGGAGCCACGCGCTTCTGCATGGGTGCGGCGTGGAGGCAAGTCCCCGAAGGGAAGGAGTTCGAGCGTGTGCTGGAAATGGTGCGCGGCGTTGCGGCTTTGGAGATGGAAGTGTGTTGCACGCTTGGCATGCTCACCGAATCGCAAGCCGTGCGGCTGAAGGAAGCGGGCCTGAGCGCCTACAATCACAATCTCGATACGTCGCCGGAATTCTACGGCGAAATCATCAGCACGCGAATTTACGACGACCGTTTGCGAACCATCGCCCACGTGCGCAAGGCCGGCATCACTGTTTGCTGCGGCGGAATCCTCGGCATGGGAGAAACCGACGAGGATCGCATTGGCCTGCTGCACCAACTAGCAAGCCTCGAGCCGCATCCCGAAAGCGTCCCGATCAATATGCTCGTGCCCAGCGCGGGAACGCCGCTTGGAAACGCGCCGGAACTCGATCCTTTGATTATGGTGCGAACGATTGCTACCGCGCGGATTTTAATGCCGGCATCGCGAGTGCGCTTGGCGGCAGGGCGCAGGCAAATGTCGCCCGAAAGCGTGGCGCTGTGTTTCCTTGCCGGCGCCAACTCGATCTTCACGGGAGAAAAACTGCTCACCACGCCGAATCCAAAGGCGGATGACGACCAAAGGCTGCTCGACACGCTGGGCATGAGGGCCATGCAGAGTGCCTAAGCGCGATCCATACGCGATTGAGCAGCGCATGCGTCGAGAACTGGACTCGCTCCGCGAGCGATCGCAATTCCGCAGCCTCGCAATTCCCGCCGGCATCGATCTCTCGTCGAATGACTATTTGGGACTGGCAAGCGATCTGCGCTTGAAAGGCGCTGTAGCGGAAGCGGTCGCGCGCGCGATGAAAGTCGGCGCCAGCGGTTCGCGCCTGCTCTCCGGAAATTCGCGCGAGTGGGAAAATCTGGAACGAGACTTCGCGGAATTTGCAGGTACCGAGGCCGCGCTGTTTTTCGGATCGGGCTACGCGGCAAATCTCGGTCTGCTCACATCGGTGCTGAAGCCCAGCGACATTGTTTTTTCGGACGCGCTGAATCATGCAAGCCTGATCGACGGCATCCGGCTCTCCGGCGCGCAGAAAATAATTTACCCGCACCGCGATCTGCAGTTTCTCGAAAATGCTTTCCGCGACCACGCCAACGCGCCCGGATCAAAATTGATCGTCACCGAAAGCGTTTTCAGCATGGAAGGAGACGTCGCGCCTTTGGATGCACTTCTGGCGCTGGCGCGACAATATCAGGCCGACGTGGTGCTGGATGAAGCGCATGCCACGGGAGTGTGCGGACCGCAAGGACGCGGAATCGCAGCAGCAAGCGGACACGAACGCGACATTCTCGCTATCGTTCACACCTGCGGAAAAGCTCTGGCGAGCTGCGGCGCATTCGTGTGCGGCAGCGCCACGCTGAAAGATTATCTGATCAATCGGGCGAGGACGTTCATCTTTGGCACCGCGCTGCCGCCATGTATCGCAGGGCAAATCCGCGCGGCTGTCGCACTCGCCCGAGGAGCGGACGCGGAGCGCGATCATCTCGCGCGACTCGCCTTGCAACTGCGCGGAGAGCTTGCCGCTCGCGGTTTCGATTGCGGCGCGAGCGCCACTCACATTATTCCGGTGATGCTCGGCACAAACGAAATGGCCTTGCATGTCGCGAGCGAACTGCAACGAGCCGGATTCGGCGTGAGAGCCATTCGTCCGCCGACCGTACCCGAAGGCACGGCGCGTATTCGCCTTTCGCTCACCAGCCGGATCACTGTCGAAGAAATTCATCGCTTGGTTGAGGCGATGGACGCAGCCCGAAATTCGGCGCACCGGGCTTCGTCCATCAATGCGGTGCATGCCTGAGAGTTTTTTCATCACCGGCACTGACACTGGCGTGGGCAAGACGGTCGTCTCCGCGCTTCTTTGCGTGGCCCTCGATGCCACTTACTGGAAGCCGATCCAAACCGGCACGCGCGAGGGCACGGACACGGAGACCGTGATGCGGTTGGCACAGCTGCCGCGCCAGAGGACGCTGCCGGAAAATTATCGCTTCAAACCCCCGGTTTCGCCTCACCTCGCCGCGAAATGGGCAGGCGTGCGAATCGAGCTGCGCAAAATCAAAATGCCCGCTCCAGTGCAAGGCAGCTTGATCGCCGAGGGCGCGGGTGGAGTGCTCGTCCCCCTGAATCGCACACAGCTGATGACCGATTTGATGCGGCATTTGAATCTGCCTGTGCTGCTCGTTGCGCGCACTTCTCTCGGCACAATCAATCACACTTTGCTTTCGCTCGCCGCGTTGCGCGCCGCACGCCTCGATATTCGTGCGGTGGTCATGGTTGGAAAGCCAAATCGAGAGAACAAAGCTGCCATCGAACGCTATGGACAAATTCCAGTGGTCGGCACGGTTCCCTTGCTGAAACAAATCAATCGCGCAGCCCTCAGTGCGATTTTCCGTAGAACTTTCGACCGCAGGATGTTTCGCCCATGACTGCCGATTTGCGAGTCTGGCATCCTTTCACGCAGGAAGCGCTCGATCCTCCGCCGCTTCGCATCATCAAAGCTGAGGGCGTTTATTTGTACACCGAAGATGGCCGGCGCTTCATCGACGGAATCTCATCCTGGTGGGTGAATATTCACGGACACGGACATCCCGCAATTGTTTCAGCGATCGCGGAGCAAGCCGCGAAGGTGGATCACGTCCTTCTCGCTGGCTTTACACACGATGCTGTTGAGAGTTTGCGCAGCGCCCTCCGCAAAATTCTGCCGGGCAATCTCGAATACATTTTCTTTTCCGATGATGGGTCCACAGCCGTCGAAGTCGCCCTCAAGATGGCAGTGCAGTATTGGCAAAACACGGGCCAGCGGGAGAAGCGTTCGGTTGTCGCCTTCGAGCACGCGTATCACGGCGATACGGTAGGAGCGATGTCCGTGGGCGCCGATTCGGCTTTCAATGAGCCGTTTCGCGACCTGCTTTTTCCCGTTCACCGTGTGCACTCTGCTTACTGTTACCGCTGCCCGGTAGGAAAAACGCGCGCCACTTGCAAAATCGATTGCGTGGAGCAGCTAGAAAAGCTGTTAGCGGAGAAGCATGGCGAGATTGCAGCAGTAATTGTGGAGCCGCTTTTGCAAGGCGCGGGCGGCATGATCGTTCATCCCGTAGAATTCCTGCGCCGTCTAAGCGAATCATGCCGTGAACATGATGTGCTCCTGATTGCAGACGAGGTTCTCACCGGTTTTGGCCGCTGCGGAAAAATGTTTGCGTGCGAATTGGCGGGCATCGTCCCCGACGTAATGTGTTTATCCAAAGGGCTGACGGGAGGCGTTCTTCCGATGGGTGCCACGATGTGCACCGCTCAGGTGCATGATGCATTTGTAAGTTCAGATCGAAGCCGCACGTTTTATCATGGGCACTCATACACAGGAAACCCGATCGCAGCGGCGGCGGGCGTGGCGAGCCTGGGAATTTTTGAGCGTGAGCCGGTCTTCGAACGCATCGATAGCATTGCCGCGATTCATCGCGAGCGTCTGGCCGCGATAGAAAATCATCCCGTCGTGGGAGACGTTCGCTCAATTGGCACCATGGCGGCCATCGAACTAAAAGCCGACGATGCAGGGTACACTTCGAAGATCAGAACAAAGCTGTACCAGTTTTTTCTAGACGCCGGATTGCTACTTCGGCCGTTGGGAAATATCGTATACGTCCTGCCGCCTTATGTGATTTCGCAGCAGGAACTGCACTACGTTCACGACAAGATCGCGGAATCGCTGGATAGGAGCTGGTCTTAAAGTTATCGATCATCTCCCTGCAGGCGCGATCGATGTGAGAGGGCGAGGAAACACGGTGACAAACGACAAAGCGGAAGCGCATCCGGTCGCTAAGCCACTGGTGGTCGGCATCGGAGGCACCACCCGCACCGCTTCCTCCACCGACCGCGCGCTGCGCATCGCGTTGCAAGCGGCGGAAGAAGCCGGCGCCCGCACTTTTTTGTTTGACGGCGCATTCTTGTCGCATCTTCCGCATTTTGCCCCAGAAAATCGCGACCGAAATGAAGAGCAGCGCCAGTTCGTTGAAATGGTTAGAAAATCAGATGGCGTGATCGTTGCTAGCCCGGGATACCACGGAGGTGTTTCCGGCCTCGTGAAAAACGCGCTCGATCTGCTCGACGACTTGCGGGAAGGCGAGCGGAGCTATCTGGATGGGCGCGCGGTCGGATGCATCGTCACCGCGGCCGGCTGGCAGGCATGTGTAAGCACGCTGATGGCTCTGCGATCGATCGTGCACGCTCTTCGCGGTTGGCCAACACCACTCGGCGCAACGCTGAACACCACCGGTGGGATTTTCGATCCATCGGGGACGTGCGCCGACGCGAAAGTTTTGGATCAGCTCAACACTGTCGGCAGGCAAGTGGTCGAATTTGCACAAAAACATCATCGGGCATAACTTTGGCGTCGGTGTTTTTTTCGTTCGCCTGACCATTCGACCGGTTAATGACCCGGACACAACGTTTCATTTTGGGATTGGCGTCTTCTCACCACAGTAATAGATTGATAGCCCGGTCTGTGTTAAACAGGTTGTCCGGCGCAATCGGGCCCAAGGAGGGTAAATGTGGGGAGAGAAAAAGCAGGAAACTCCCGCTAGGACGCCGCTCCCGCAGCAGCCTAGGCCGTACGTTCCACCTGCACCATCTTTTTCTGGGGAGGCTAAGACTATGGCACCTTTGGATTCGAGTTACCCGGCGACGTCCGACCGCAGCAGCGGAGGCACGGCCCGGCTTGGAGCAAGTCTGCACGTAAAGGGCGAAATCACGGGTAATGAAGACTTGGCCATCGACGGCAGCGTCGAGGGACTGGTTCAGCTCGAAGATCGAAAGCTTACCATCGGCGCGAGCGCTCGCGTAACCGCCGATGTGATTGCCCGCGAAGTAGTGGTGTACGGCAACGTGAAGGGCAATCTTAGAGCACGCGACCGCATCGAGATCAAGAAGGACGGCTCGGTGGTTGGGGACCTAACCACCGCGCGAATCATGATCGAGGATGGCGCTTACTTCAAAGGCTCGATTGAAATCGATAAGGCCGGCGATTCAAGCGACAGCAGCGACTTCGAAAAGTCGTCGTACACGAAGGCATCTCGAACTCCTGCAACCGCCTCTTCGTCGGATTAAGTCTCACGGTTTAATCGCTGGGCGAGCGGGCCGCGCAAAGCGGTCCGCCCCGATCCACCGGGTTGATCAAATGCCAGGTGGTGTGTCCACCACGCTCAGCACAAACGAATGAGATAGTCGCCGTTCGCTTGCTCGAACCGAAGCTTTTCCTCCCGCGAAAGCCATCCAATCGCCATAAAGAACATGCTTTGCGGCGCATTCACTTCTTCCATCAGAGCTGCAAAGCTAAGCGGTCCCTCTCGCGAGAGTGTCTCCCAGATTGTGCCCGCCGTTTCCCCAATGCCATGCTGATTCACGTTATGCGCTCCTTGGACCGCTTCCTCTTTGAATCGTTCCAGCCAGCAGGATGCGGCCGCCTTCCGAAGTAGACGATCGAAGGCCTCAGGCTCCCGGCAAGTAGTTGTCATCAGCGAAGCCATAATTGAGGTCATACGAAAACTGTCTTTTCGGATTTTCCGTGCGCCGCGTTACACCGCCATAAGCGGCGTGTAAACACTTCTTGAAACAGACCCACCTCGTTGCGCGTCCAACCCTCTGAGGTTACAATCGGACGCTTCACCGAAGGTGTGGGGAGCCGACTCTGGAAGTTTCCAGCAGCGGAAAGAGAGGAAAGACGTAATGCGAACGAGAATCTTGCTATCGCTTCTAGCTTTGGCATGCCTGGTGCCACTTGCCATCACTCCTGCGACCGCACAACAAGGACCACCGCCGGGTGGTGCCGGCGGACGTCCGGGAGGCGGTGGGGGACGCCCGATGATGGGGCCGCCTCTGCAACTCACGAGCAGCGCATTCACCGACGGAACTATGATTCCCGACAAGTACACCTGCTCGCCGGATGGAAAATCCATGACGCAGCCAGCCAACATGACTTCGCCGCCGCTCTCCTGGGTCAACGCGCCGAAAGGCACTGAGAGTTTCGTGCTGCTTTTGCACGATCCGGACGCCCATGCGCGCAAGCAGTTCGACGACATCACACATTGGATGATTTTTAATATTGCGGGCGACGCAACGTCGCTGCCGGAAGGCGTTAAAGCGGACTCGACCGTGGGCGTGCAAGCAGCCAACGTCACCGGCCAACCCATGTTCTTTGGTCCGTGCGCGCCTCCAGGACCTCCGCACCACTACACCTTCGAGCTTTTCGCGCTTGATACGAAACTCGATCTGCAGAAGGGTGCCAGCCGCGATGACGTGCAAAAAGCCATGGACGGCCACGTTCTCACTGGGACGGTGCTGATCGGATTGTTCCACCACCAGCCCGGTTTCCAGATGGGTCCGCCGCCGCGGTAAGGGTTCGTCTGATCTAAAAAAGAGGCGGGACCGCTCACAGCGAAGGGTGAACGCGGTTTCGCCTCTTTTTTATGAGCTCTTCCTAGGAAAATCTTTTCGATTTAGAGCACGACGGCGGAAACGGATGGGAGTTACAGAGGAGAATTTTCCTAGAATAGGCCTGGGATTTTCAGACCCATCGTTCCGGACATGCCGCCGGTCAGGTCCTTCATCTGCTTGGATAGCTCTTCATCCACGTGCCGGGTGGCTTCGTTCACTGCCGCCAGCATGAGCTCCTGCAGCATCTCCTGATCTTTGGACTTGAAAATCTCCGGCTCGATGCGCACTTCGGTGAGCTGCTTTTGTCCGTTCATCTTCACATACACCATTCCACCGCCGGCCGAGGCTTCGACGGAAATTTCCCCAATGCGCTTTTCCAGCGTTTCTTGCACCTGCCGGAATTGCGAGAGCATTTGTTGTAGTGCTTTCACTTCCATACTTTATTCCTCGCCTGGGCGTTTGATTCTTGAAATTTGGCCGCCAAATTTCTCCAGCATCGCCCTAACGACCGGATCCTCTTCAAAACGGGCTCTCAACTCCGAACCGCGAGCTGTGAGCGGCCTCGCGGAATCCAGTTTAACACAGACGCGCAGAGGCTGGCCTATCACTTGCTGCACGGCTGTGCGCAAACGTTCCATCGCCTCGCGCGGCAGCATTTCTGCGAGCGCGCTGTTTTCAGTTGTGAAAAAAAGTCGAAACTCGCTGGCTTCAATCTCACATCGCGTCGCTTGCTCCAGAAACGACGACAATAATTTCGATTCGTGCAAGGCCGCCTTGATCGCCTCCAACCGCGCGCCTGCAAGCCCATCACCTTCTTCGGCAGCACGCGTCACAATTCGAGGTGGAGATATCGGTAGCGGAGCGGCGACGGAAGCAGGTCGGACTGATCCGGGGTTGGCGAAACCGGCCGAAGAAGGAGAAGGAGTCGTCGAAGCCATGCGCGCGCCTACCGCCGTCGAAGAAGCCGCAGCGGATTTCGCGGAAGGGCTTGCCGGCGGAGCAAGAGCGGACGGCAGTGGCGCAGCTTCAGCCGCTTCGGCTTTTCCGTGCGGGTGAACGCGGAGCTCGCCTCGCATTTCAGCCAGCACTTCCTCGAGCGGTGCCAACTTTTGAGCGTTGATGAGCCGGAGCAAACCCATTTCAAGGTGCAACCGCGTGTCGGGTTTCCGCCGAAGGTCGTCGTCGATGGCAAGCAAAATGTTGAAAAAGCGAGTGAGGTCTTCTTCGTTAAATTTTTCCGCCTGCTGTCCCAGGCGCGGACGCTCGTCAGGAGGCGCCGCTACGAGCTCGGAGTCTGCTCCGCAAACGCGCGCCACGAGCAGATTGCGAAAATGGCGAATCGCTTCCCGGCAAAAGTGCTGGAGATTCTGTCCTTCGGCAATCAGCCGGTGAACCAAGCCCAGAGCACGTTCGGCGGACTGCGTCTCAATTGCACCCACCAACTCGTCCAGCACGCTCTCGGCGACTACGCCCAGAAGCTCGCGCACTTGAGCGTCCGTGATTGTGTCCTCCGAGTAAGCAATCGCCTGCTCTAGCAGAGAGAGCCCGTCGCGAAGGCTGCCTTCCGCCGCACGCGCAATCACCGCTACCGCGCCCGCCTCGATATTTAAATTTTCGGCTTTCACGATCCGTTCGATTGCGCTGGCGATCTCCTGGAACGTGAGCGAGCGAAATTGAAAAAGCTGTGCACGTGACTTGATCGTGTCCGCCAAGTCCTCCGGCTGAGTGGTTGCCAGAACAAAAACGACGCGGTCGGGCGGCTCTTCGAGCGTCTTCAGCAGCGCGTTCGAAGCTTCGTCGGTGAGCTGATGCGCCTCATCCAGAATCACCACCTTGTAGCGGCTTGCGGCGGGAGCGTACCGCACCATCTCGCGAAGCTCGCGGATCTGGTCGATGCCGCGATTCGAAGCGGCGTCAATCTCTAGCACGTCGAGCGACGTTCCCGCGGCAATCTCCTTGCAGGAATCGCACATATTGTCCGGCTCCGCGGTAATGCCTTTCGCGCAGTTCAAAGCCTTTGCCAGGATGCGCGCCGCCGTTGTCTTGCCCACGCCTCGCACGCCCGAGAAAATATATGCCTGAGCCACACGATTTGATCTGATAGCGTTCGCAAGAGTTTTCGTGACGTGCGCCTGGCCCACGATTTCACTGAACAACTGAGGACGATATTTTCTTGCGATAACTTTATAGGCCATGAAGTTAATCTCTGGACTCTCGCTCAGTCGCCCCGAATGCGATGAGAGGAACTTCGGGTACTCCGCGGCACACGAAGCTGACCCGCTACCGTTGCTCCCTTCCGGGCCTGGCGGGGTTCGCGGGGAATCGTTGCACAGAGCCCGAAGTTCCACCGATCGACGGCCCGCGCTAAAACTTTTTCGCGCTTCGACCGCTCCGCGGAGTCTAGCACAGCGTTTTGCGCCGTGAAAGGTTGCGCTCCGGCTCCCGGCCGCTTCAAAGTCGCGCGCATGTTGCGAAGAAAATGGTCCAGTGTCCAAATTCTAAAATTGGCGTGGAGCGCACGCCGAGCTTCAAAAGCGCATTCGCTCGTCAACGCTTTGCCATGGATCGGGATCTAAAAATCGCGAGTCAGGACGGCGACCTAAAGGTGAGGCAACAGGATTCAGCGCCCATTTTGAAACTGCGGTGCCAGTTTGGAACGCCGTTTCGAGATTTCCGGTGAGGCGGCGCGTGCCAACAGCTTGTCGACAGATTGCAGTCTTTTTCAATTCGCTACCCGCCTGCGTAGTAATCCTCAGCATTCGAATGGTTTACATGCCTGCCTGACCGAATATCGCTTTGAAGACCGTCAAGCGAAATAGGGCTTTTGAGCGAAACGGTTGTGGCATGTGCCGTGCCTTATACCGGTCATATGGGAGCCCTTGCGGTACAGGCGGATGTCGCCGCCACGCGAAAAAACCTGTCCGTCTGTGTGCTGGATAGCGATCCAGGTCAGGTGGAACTGGCAACGAACGCACTTGAACGCGCCGGCTTCCCTGCCATAGGTACCACCAGCCCTGCTGAAGCGTTGCAAACTGTGAGGATGGGACTTTGCCGCGTCGTCCTGATCGACTGCAACATGCCGGCAATGGATGGATTCACGTTTCTCGAAAAAACCTTGCAGCATGATCCCGGAATGCATGTGCTTTTTGTTACGGGATCCTATTCGGTAGACTCGGCGATCGAGGCCATCAAGCGAGGAGCCTACGATTATCTCTGTAAGCCGGTTGATTTGCCGCGGCTGGTTAAGGCCCTTGATGATCTCGCCGATTTACTCTGGCAGCGATCCGAAATCCGTCACCTGGAAGATAAGCTTCTACAAAATCTGCACTTTCAAGGCATCGTGGCCAAAAGTCCGGCCATGATGAACGTATTCGACCTGGTGAAAAAAATCTCGCGGCATTACACCAATGTTCTGATCACTGGACCCACTGGTGCTGGAAAGGAACCGGTCGCCCGGGCGTTACACCAGTTGAGTCCGGTAGCACAGGAGCGGTTTGCCATCTGCAATTGCTCGGCGCTGGTCGACACCTTGCTCGAAAGCCAACTCTTCGGACATATTCGAGGAGCGTTCACTGGAGCGACCGATACGCAGCCGGGCCTGTTGGATTACGCCAACGGCGGAACTGTCTTTCTGGACGAAATCGGTGAAACATCGTTGCCGCTCCAAGCGAAATTACTTCGCGTGATTCAAAACCGTGAAATTCAACGAGTGGGATCTCCTGAACTGAGAAAGGTAGACGTACGAATTGTTGCGGCTACCAATCGCGACCTTCGCGCTGAAGTTCTGGCCGGCCGGTTCCGAGAAGATCTATTTTACCGGCTCAGCAGCATCGAGATAAGAGTTCCCGGGCTTACCGAGCGCCCTGAAGATATCCCCGTTCTCGTTCAGCATTTTCTGAAGAAATATGGGCGCGCCTATGGAAAGAAGCTACAGGGACTTTCGCGCCGCGCGCAGCTCGTTTTGCGAGATCACAACTGGCCCGGCAACGTGCGCGAGCTTGAGAATGTAATTTCGAGCGCGGCGATCATAGCCACTGCGGATTTTATCGACGTCGGAGACCTGCCCGAACACCTGCGAAAACCCCAGCGAAACGGGTCGAAAGCTGACGGCGATTGGCAGCCGCTGCCTCTTGACGAGGTTCGCCACCTACATATTCAGCGCGTACTTGAAACGTGCCATGGCAATCGCGTGCGTGCGGCTCGTATGCTCGGTATCGGCCGCACCAGCCTCTATCGTTTCCTCAAACGGGCAGGCAACAAAGCGAGCAACAAACAACCTGTGCCGTCGCCAGTCTACTAGCGGTCGAGAAAGGCGCGAAGCCTCGCGTGGCCGGAGCGGCTGACAGGAAGCCGCGTTCCGGCGGTGAGCACGGCAATATGCGAATCTTTCCCGTAAGGCTCGATTTTAACCACTCGCTCGAGGTTCACGATGTACGACCGGTGGATGCGCAGAAACCTTGACGGATCGAGCGCGCCTTCCAGACTCGATATTGTTTGCTGCTTCAGGTGTTTCCTGCCTTCCGAAACTAGAGCCACGTAGTCGTCCTGAGCTTCCGCATAGTCGAGTTTTCCCACCGGAATGATGAAGACGCTGGTCCCGTTGCGAACCGGAATTCGGTCGAGATATTGCGACGGCGGGCGGGCGGCTGCGGCAAGGTCGTTCGCCGGAACTGGCACGGGCGGCAACTTTCCGGAAAGCCGCTCTTTCGCGCGCTCCAGTGCGGCGTCGAAACGGTCGGCGCTGATTGGTTTCAAGAGGTAGTCCACAGCGTGTACTTCGAACGCGCGGATCGCGAAAGTATCGTACGCGGTAACGAACACCACGGCCCGGTTGGCGCCAATCAACTCCAGCACTTCGAAACCGTCGAGCTTCGGCATTTGGATATCGAGAAACATCAGATCGGGTTCGAGTTCTGTAGCAAATTTGACTGCTTCGAAGCCGTTCGCGCATTCGGCGACGATTTCAACTTCCGTATGGGCGGAAATGAACTCGCGAAGAACCTGTCGCGCGAGGTCTTCGTCGTCCACAATCAGCGCGCGAATTTTCTTCTTCCCTTCGTGAGTCACGGCGTTCGTTCCTTTCCTCCTGCGGGGAGACTGAGTGCTACTCGAAAACGGCCTTCCTCCGTCGTGGCGCCGAATGTCGCGTTACTTCCATAGCGCGCTTCCAGCCGCTGTCGAACGTTGGCGAGCCCCACTCCGTTTCTGCGGCGTTGAGGGGCCTCGGGGTCGAACGGGTTCTCGATCGCGATCGATAAATATCCGTTGCGCTGCTTGGCTTCGAGCCTGATCCAGCCGCCTTCGACCAGATTGGCGATCCCGTGCGCAACGGCGTTTTCTACCAGAGGTTGGAGCAAAAGCGGCGGCACTTGGGCGGCGAGAGCCTCCTCTTCGACCGACTCTTCCATCTGCAGGCGCGCGCCGTACCGTATTTTTTCGACGGCTAGAAAGGCGTGGACCAGCGACATTTCTTCCTCGAGCGGGATTGACTGCTTTTCCCCAAGCCCCAGCGTGCGTCGCAGGAAGTCGCCGAGCAGAATGCACATTTCGCGGGCCTTGGCGGCATCCGAAGCCGTAAGGGCGCTAATCGAATTCAAGCTGTTGAAAAGAAAGTGTGGATTCACTTGCGCTTTTAGGGCTCTCAGTTCCGCGTCGCGTGCAAGCACACTCGCTTTCATTACGCGAGCCTCGGCTTCGCGTGAGGCTTCCACAGCGAGCAGCACGTAGTGAAATCCGACCGCCAGCAGGTATAGCAAAACACCTGTTCCAAATAAGAGCGGGAAATCTTTGAACAGTCGCGCATCAATCCCATGAAAGTCGTCCAGTCCTGCCAGCATCCTGCCGAGGACCCGCGCTGCCAGCAGCCACAATGCGCTGGCTACAAGCGCTCCGGCCACGTGTGTGAACAAAAAACGCGGCAAGCTCGAACGATCCAGCGGAGTCGCTAGGCACGGGTACCATGCGGCCAGGCATACGAAGGCGTACAGCAGACACAGAATGAACGCGACGGTCGACGCCTCAACCCAGCTCAATCCACCCGGAACAGCGAGCAGATACGTGAGCATTCCCGCGAGTGGAATCCAGCCCAGTAGATAGAGGAGAAGCCGCCGAAGTTGGCTAAGAATCGGGTGCATGAGCGCGGTTAGTTCTTGATGTTGAGGCCGCCGAAGATGGCGACGCCTTTGACGACCAGCCTCTTGGTAGCAGGTGCAGCCGGATCGGAACCACTGCCAGGCTTCTGCTGCTCTGGATGCAAGGTTCTGTCACCGCAGCCGCCGAAAATGCCCACGGTTTCGAGCATCACCTCCCAATTGGGAGGCACTCGAATATCTCCGCCGCCGAAAATAGTCACAACGTCGATCTGCGTCTGGGCGCCCAGAATATCGGATTGAGTTAGGTCGATATC
The DNA here is from genome assembly GCA_963823145.1 of uncultured Acidobacteriota bacterium. Lineage (GTDB taxonomy): Bacteria > Acidobacteriota > Terriglobia > Acidiferrales > UBA7541 > Palsa-295. The sequence goes on along the minus strand of CAWGJZ010000002.1, from coordinate 1,941,743 downwards.
GAAACCGCCGAAGATCGTCACGATTTCGCCACCCGCGAAATTCTTAGTGATGAGGCGCCGCTTCCCGCCCCAAAAAATGTTTACCACGTTCAGCCGGGGCTCCGACGAATCGTACCAGGCGCCGGCATCGGTCCACCCTGCGCGCGTGGGATCCGGGAATCCCTGCCAGTGCATGTGGGGTCCACCCGGGTTTGCGCCCTGGCTTGCATCGGGGCCTGCCTCCGCTGCGAAGTTCGATGCCGCTTGCCCAGGGTTGCCAGGGGGCGGATTGCTTCCTGGCGGTTCGGGGGCGCCCGGAGGCGCTCCCGGCGCGGGAGGATACCAGCCGCCGCGCCTTTCGTACCTCTGGAGTATCAATAAAATTCCTACGCAAATCAGAAATACCGGCCAGATCGTCCCAAAACGGATGTGGCTTAATCCAAGTTCCTCAAGTTGGAACGAGATTCCCAGCAGAACCAGGAAGGCTCCCCAGAAAGTTCCCGTCGAATTTCGGCGCGTCTGCAATTTGTTGACGCCTACATAAATCAGAATTAGGGGCCAGAAAAGAAATATCTTATCAGCTTCGAGAAATCCAAGCTGATCCAGCAATAGGATAACGCCCAGCATCAGAATCACGACGCCGATGATCAGATGCCTGCTTGGGTGCCGTGTATCAAGCACTAGGGCTTCCTCCGTTGTGAAACACGCGCCCTCCGCCTGTGCCAAGCTTGAGGGCTGCCAAAATGGCGATGCCGAACGCGACCAGCAGCAGGGGCCAGAATCTGAGAGTCTCCATTAGGGCCGGTGCGCCGAGATGCATTGCAACCAGGCTCCACAGATTCATCGCGATCATGTGAATCACCCAGAAGCCGTCGAGGCTGAATTGCGCCTCGCCAAGCTGGCCCCATTGAAACACGATTCCCAGGAAAATCAGCATGATGGCAGCCATTATGGCGGTGACTCGGGAAATGGAGGCCTGGGAAAGAGGTCGGGGTGTCGCGTCTGTCATTGCCATCTCCTCGTTACTTAGTTCAGCGAGCATGCGCGGAGATTATCGGCAAAGATTAATGGTGTCTCGCGGTTTTCGGCGTGCTACGGATATTTACCGGTGAATGGCGGAAGTTAAAGCGCCGATGCTCGTGCAAACTTGAACGGAGGGAAATATCACGTGACGAAAAGGAAGAAAGATTCGATAGCCCCGCGTTTACAGAGCCATCCCCAGCACCATGGCCGCAATCAACACGCATCCAAGCAGTATCATCAACCGCAGTCGTTTTTTGCGGATTCCATAGATTACGATGCCCAGCATGGCGAGAGAACAACCGGCCTCCAGCCAGAAACGTGCCGAGCCGAAGCCGCCGGTCCAATCGCCGGCCTCCTGCCGCATCCAGACAGATGCAAAGGAGCTTGAGGCAGCCAGCGAAACAGCGATCAGTCCGCCGAGCGCAATCCCCTTGCCCCAGTCGGGTACGGACCAGCCTCTTTTCGTATCGCCCCAGTCGAACCAGGTTTGGGCGACTACAATGGCTACCAAAATCAAAACGAACAGCGCCACGCGCCCTCCTTCCAATTTCGTCCAGGTGAAAATCACTCACCCTGGGCGACACAATACAATGGCTGCTCCCTAACCCTCAGCGCGAAGTCCGCCATTCCTTTAGACGATTTCGCGGCTCTGACAGACACCCACTTCTTCGGGAATCGCTTGAGGCACACGCCAAAAACACTTGGCGATAGCAAACTCATCGCAATCCGCTTACCAAAGCTCTTACGAGCGGGATTCACTAAATCCTCGGGGCCGGCGCCACCCATCTGCCATTTGCCAAGGGATCAAGAGGGCCTGCGGCCGGTCGGACCATTCGAGCAACGACCAACTCGCATTTCCACCAAGCGAGATGCAACGAACACGCACCCCGTATTCTCATCGCGGAACCGTTTTGCACACTCGGAACTTTCGGCCTAGGACCTTCAAGCGTCCTAGTACCGAGCTCCTCGACGCATTGCAATCCTCGCAAAACGGCGCGGTATCAGCAGCAAGATGCCCGATCGAATCTGCTAGCATGTGCGGCTCATGCGCTCGCCTTGGATCATCGCTCACCGTGGAGCCTCGGGCTATACGCCCGAAAACACCATGGCCGCATTTGAGCGCGCCGTGCAATTAGGAGCCGGGTTTATCGAGACCGACCTGCATCTCACCCGCGACGCCCGGTTCGTCGCCATCCACGACGACACCTTGGAACGCACCTCCAATGGTCGCGGGCCGGTGCGGGACCATACCTTGGCGGAACTCCGTGCTCTTGACGTGGGTATGTGGTACGACCGCCAGTTTGCGGGCCAGCGAATTCCTACACTCGAGGAAATTCTCGCTTTTGCACGCGCGCATGACGTCGTTTTCTATCTTGAGATAAAGCACGGAGCAGCCTGGGGCATACATCACGCACTGGTCGGGGCGCTGCAGAGCGCCGAAAATGCAGCCAGAACTGTGGTGATCTCGTTCGACACATCCACGCTAGCACCTCTGCCAAAGCTGGACCCCGGCATCATGATGGGCCTCCTCGTCGACCATGCACGGCCCGATCCGGTGAAGGCAGCGACGGAACTGGGCGCGCGGCAACTCTGCCCTCGCGCCGATCTAGTCACTTCGGAACTGGTGGATAGAGCCCATGCTGCCGACTTACAGGTGGTCGCATGGACGGTCAACGATCCGAAGCAAATGCGCTCGCTCATCCAAGCCGGCATCGACGGGATCATGACCGACCGGCCCGACCGCTTGCGTGCGGTTGCTGAGGATTCTGTCTTCTAATGCGTCTCCGTGCTGAAAAACGACGCCCTTCAACTTCGTCATCGCCTCATCGCAGGCTCGAAAAGAGTGACGCAAAGTCGGCGAGCGAAAGTTGTTCGGCCCGTGCATCCGGGCGCTGGCCGCAGGCCGCGAGCGCGTCGCGAATAGACTGGGCCGAAGCGATTCCCTGCAGATTGTTCCTCAGAGTCTTCCGTTTGTGAGCAAAACATGTCTGCACGAATTTGAGAAACTCGGCCTCGTCGTCTACGTCGAGCGACGCTCGCTCCCCCGGCACTGTCATGCTCACTAGCGCGGACGTTACACGCGGCGGAGGACGAAATGCGCCCGGAGGAATCCGGAAGACAATCTCCGGTCGCGTATAAAATTGGCACGCGGCGGAAAGATAAGCATACGCGCGGCTGCCCGGATGCGCTACGACACGTTCGGCCACCTCAAGTTGAATCACGATGTGCGCGGATTTCAGACTCTCGGCGCAGCCGAAAAACAGGTGAAGAATCGGAGACGTGATGTAATACGGCAAACTTCCATATACACGAAATTGTCCGCCCGCCAATTCAGCCAAATCCATTTCCAGCACGTTGCCGGTAACAATCTCCACGCCGCGCCAGTCATCAGGGGAACGCTGCTGGGCTTCTTGTAAACTCCGCGCTAGCCCTAAATCCGCCTCGATCGCAATCAAACGTCGGGAACGCGCCGCAAGCAGGCGAGTCATCTCGCCGTGGCCCGCTCCGATTTCGATCCACGTCTCCTCCACATCCTGCGGTAAAGAAGCTAAAATCCGCTTTCGCCAACTCTCGCCCGTCAGAAAATGTTGTCCCATCCGCTGTCGCGTCATCGCGGGCCAGTTTAGCAAGCTTCGCGAATCTTCCGCGAAGTTGTGTTCTCGCGGAACGGATCTTCGGCGTTGTGCTTGACGCGTCACCAACCGTCCGTTACCGTTTTAATTGCACTCCATCGCTCATGAAAATCCTCTTCGTAGCCTCCGAAGGACTTCCGTACTCAAAGACCGGTGGCCTCGCGGACGTCGTCGATGGTTTACCCAAGGCGTTGCATGAGATGGGGCACGAAGTTGTCGTGCTGCTGCCGCGCTATCGCGGCAATAAGGCCAAGTCAGTTCTGATTTCCAGTGTCACCGTCGCGCTGGGCGATAGACTGCGTTTTCCCGCGATCCTAGAGGGCCAGCCGGTCGGCGGCGTTCGCTATCTTTTTGTGGATGACCCGCCGTTCTTCGACCGTCCTCAACTCTACGGAGATAAAACCGGCGACTATCCTGACAACCCCGAGCGCTTCGCAGAATTTTCGCGCGTCGCCATCGAATGCATCAAGCGCGTCTGGCTCCCGGACGTAGTTCACTGCCATGATTGGCAATCGGCTCTTGTGCCCCTGATACTTCGCACCCAGCACGCTCAAGATCCGGTCGTTCGCTCGCTTCCGGTCGTCTTGACGATTCACAACCTCGCCTATCAGGGAATTTTTCCTCAGCCCGCAATGCGGGCCATCGGCCTCCCCGACAATCTCTTCACCATGGATTCCCTTGAATTCTACGGTAAGGTCAACTTCCTCAAGGCCGGCTTGATCTACGCGGACTACCTGACCACCGTGAGCCGCCGCTACGCGAAGGAAATTCAAACTCCAGAATTCGGCGCCGGCCTGGAGGGTGTAATCCGCAAGCGCTCCGATCATCTCGTCGGAATTCTAAATGGGGCGGATTACTCTCAGTGGAGTCCTGAAACTGACACCTTTATCGCGCAAAATTATTCAGTCAACAACTTGGGCGGAAAGAAATCCTGCAAAAAAGATCTCCTCGCTGCTTTCAAGTTACCCGAGGAAAATATCGGCCGTCCTCTCGCCGGAATCGTGTCGCGTTTCGTCGATCAAAAGGGCTTTGACTTGATCGCAGAAATTGCTCCAACTCTCATGAAAGAAGATCTCGTACTGGTAGCTTTGGGAACCGGCCAGCCGGAATACGAAAAGCTCTTCAAAGGCCTTGCCGAGAAATATTCAGACCGCGTAGCGGTCAAAATCGGGTACGATAACGCGCTGGCCCACAAGGTCGAAGCTGGTTCGGATATTTTCCTCATGCCGTCCCGGTACGAGCCTTCTGGATTAAATCAGTTATATAGTTTGCGCTATGGTACGGTTCCAGTCGTGCGCGCAACGGGGGGACTGGACGATACCATTCAAAGCTTTTCCCCTAAGACTCACCAGGGGACTGGTTTCAAGTTCGAGCCGTACGAACCAAAAGCCCTGCTTGACTGTATTCGGACGGCCTTGAAGCTTCACCGTGATCCAGAGATGTGGCAGGCTGTTCAGGCAAATGGCATGAAAAAAGATTTCTCGTGGAAGGTTTCGGCGGCTGCCTATGTCACACTGTATGAGGCGGCCAAGCGGTCCCGAATCCCAAAAGGCGCAGCATCATCTAAATAGAGGCGGTTTGTCCCGGCCCTCAACCGGTCGACCGCCATACGAGGAAAAAATGTCAGATAACATTCAATCAGTCAGTGATGCCAGCTTCCAGGCCGACGTCATTGAAGCCAGCAAGACCCAGCCCGTAATGGTCGATTTCTGGGCGGATTGGTGCCGCCCATGCCACATGCTCACGCCCACCGTCGAAGAGGTCGCGCGCGAACATGCCGGCAAAATCAAGGTCGTAAAGCTCAACGTCGATGAAAATATGAATGTCCCCGCCAAATTCAGCATCCGTGGAATTCCCACATTGTTGGTTTTCAAGGGCGGCCAGGTTGCCGATCAACTCGTCGGCGCCGTGCCCAAGGAACAGATTGTCAAGATCCTCGAGCGCCACATTTCCTAGACGCGTTCCTGCTCAATCGAAAGCCCGCTGGAGCATTTAGGGCGCGGCACGGCGTACCGTGTTCTCTGAGCTAATCGAGTTTCACGCTCCGTCTTTTCCGGACGTCTGACAGATCTGCGTTTCCCTTCCCGGCCGCAGTCTCGCCCGCTCGGTTGAATCCTGCTTGACCATTGCCTCATCTAGTGTGCTACGCACCACGGCGCAATGATTGGCGTCGGGACTGCGGAAAACTGACGATTTGGATGGAAAGGGGACAAGAGCGTGAGCGAATCATTGAAAGGGAAAATTGCAGTCGTAACGGGTGCGAGTCGCGGCATCGGCCGCGCAATCGCCGTTAGGCTTGGACGCGACGGCGCATTGATAGTCGTGCACTATGGACGCAATCACAAGAGCGCGGAAAGCACGGTGCGCGAAATCGAGGCTGCGGGAGGCGCCGCGTTCGCAATTGGCGTCGAGTTGGGCTCCGTCGAGAGTGTCGAGCAACTTTTCAAAACGCTTGATGCGGAGCTAACCAAGCGAACTGGAGCGAACCGTTTCGATATTCTCGTCAATAATGCTGGTGTTGCACCCGACTCCGCGGTCGCGACGGCCACCGAACAAACGTATGATGAGGTCTTTGCGTTAAATACAAAAGTCCCGTTCTTTGTCAGCCAGAAGGCTTTGCCGCGCCTCCGCGACGGCGGCCGGATCATCAATATTTCGTCGGCTGTCACGCGCGTTGCTTTTCCACAAAAGGCCGCTTACGCGATGACGAAAGGCGCACTGAATATCCTCACCCTCGAACTCGCCAAAGAGCTAGGCGCACGAAACATTACTGTCAACTCACTGGCGCCTGGTTTCACGGAAACCGACATGGCCGCTGACATTCTCAACGATCCAAAAGGCCGTCAATTCGCGAGCTCCGCCTCCGCGTTTGGCCGAGTCGGGCAACCGGACGACATTGCCGATGCGGCCGCGTTTCTCGCATCGCATGCCGGCAGGTGGGTCACCGGGCAGTACGTCGACGTCTCTGGCGGCGCGCTGCTCTAGGAATCCGGTCCACAGCGCTCGGCGGCCTGATCGAAGCCCCGGCTGGCCGCCCTTTCGCTTGATTCCGGCTGCGGCCCCGAATATAGTCGCAGCCGAGCGGAGGGGTGGGGAATGAAATCTAGGGCTTTCGCCATCTGTTTTGCGATCCCTTGTTTATGGCTGGTCATGGCCGCGCCTGCACGCGCGCACCACTCCTTTGGCGTCGAGTATGATGCAAACAAGCCGGTCACGCTGACGGGCGTGATCACCAACATCGAGTGGACCAATCCCCACAGCTTCATCTACATCGATGTAAAAGACCCAAGCGGCAAAGTCACAAACTGGAAGTTCGAAGGCTATCCCCCCGGCGTTCTTTACAGAAGCGGCTGGAAGCGCAACTCGACCATAAAAACCGGCGATACGATCACCATTTTCGGATGGCAGGCGCGAACCGGCGGTTCGTGGGGACACGCACGTTCCATCACTTGTCAGGATGGCAAGAAATACTATTTTGGCCCCGCCCCCGGTATAGGTGGCGGCGGACCCGCGCCGCAAGTTGCCGTACCACCCTCGAACTAGCGGAAGAGGCCTCTGATGAAAAATAATCTCGCGATCATTGCCACTGCCGCGCTGCTGATTTTACCGGTGAGTCTGCCCGCGCAGCAGAATTCCCCCGCGCAAAACTCCGCGACGCAGACATCATCGGCGCAAAACACCTCCGCGCCCTATGTCTATCCGCCGCCTGTTAGCCCAAACGTGCCGCGCGCTAAAGATGGTCATCCCGATCTTACTGGAGTATGGCAAGGCGGTAGCAACCGCATCGGAACCTGGGAAGAGACCAACAGCGGTGATGGTCCACTTGGCGAGAGCGGCCCGATTACTCCTTACGCGATCAAAGGCCCGCAGCCAAAGCCGCCTTATCAGCCGTGGGCGGCGAAGGTGATCGAAGCCTACAACCGGCGCGGGATTGACGAGCCGATGGTCCGTTGTCTGCCGCCCGGCACGCCGCGAACCACGTTGATGGGCTTATTCCCGATGCAGATCGTGCAGACTCCCAAAACCGTCGTCCTCCTATTCGAGGTCTTTCACATTTTTCGCATTATCCCGATTGACGCCAAGCATCCCGACGACCTCGAGCCAAGCTTCATGGGCGATTCAGTAGGTCACTGGGAAGGCGACACTCTGGTCGTGGATGTGACCGGCTTCAATGATAAAACTTGGCTCTCCGGCACAGGAACCATTCACAGCGAAAAGCTGCACGTGGTCGAGAAGTTCACCCGCGTGGATGAAAATACGATCGTCTATGAGGATACCGTCGAGGATCCCGTAGTCCTCACGGGTCCTTGGACCCGCCACGGCACACTCATGCTCCGCCCAGGAACCCGCATCCGCGAATACGAATGCGTGGAAAATAACCAAGACGTGGAGCGCTACGAAGAACTGCTGAAAAACCCTTCAACCTTCATGCGAAAGCCACAAACGCACTAGCTACTGGCTCGGGACGCAAACGGCTTGCGCAGGCCGGCCTGCTCCAGCAGCGGCAACACCTCTCGCGTAAAACGTTTCACACCGTCGATATAATCGGGCCAGGTCATGATCACGCCATCGAGTCCCACATTGGACATGCGTTCCAATTCCTCGGCGATGCTTTGCGCCGTCCCTATAAGAGGATGCCCCGCGCCCACCGCCATTCGCCTGCGCATCGCTGCAAGCTGCTCGGACCCAGCCGGAATATTGTTCTCCTTGCTGATCGTATCCATGATGCTGTCCATCACTTCGTTATCGAGGTATTCCACCGCATAGCGATGCAGGTATTCTTCTGCTTCCTTCTTCGTTTCGCGTTGCACTACTGATACGTTTGTCCAAAGCTGGATTTCTCGGCCGAATTCTTCGCGCGCCATCTTTTTGTAATTTTCTACCGCCGGCCGCCACTCTTCCGGAGTATCCCCTCGCGGGCTGATTAGCCCGATCTGCGAGTTCTTCGCCGAAAAGCGCATGCCGACCGGTGAAAGCGCCGCATTCATGATCGGCACTCCACCCTTTTGTAAAGGCTGGGGGCGCGAGATAGCCTTCTTCATGTGAAAAAATTTCGAGTTCTCGTCGAATTCGCCCGGCTCAGTCCAAAGCCTTCTTACCACTCGCAGCCAATCCTCCAAGTAAACGTACCGCTGATCGTGTTCCATCAAGTTGATACCGAACATATCGAATTCCCGGCGATTCCAGCCGCCGACCACATTCAGCGCAAACCGGCCGGCCGCGATCGCGTCAATCGTCGCGCACTGCCTCGCGACCAGCAGCGGATGCATCGTCGGCGCATGCGACGTAGCGAACACGCACGTATATTTCGTGGCCTGCGCCATCGCCGCGGCCCAGGCGAAAACGTCCAGCACGTCATTCGTGGGATGGTTCGGCTTGCCGTCGAGATAGCCCTTCCACCGCGCAATCGGGACGATTGCTTCAAGGCCGGCTTTATCCGCCACGAGGGCCGCCGTCAGTGTGTTTTGCCACGTCGGATACAGCACCTCTGGAACGAAAGTCATGTTCGCGATTGTGTTGGTGCAGAAGGTGCCGAGTTTCAGTTTGTTATCGTTGAAGATGGGATTCGCGGTGTGCTCTGTCATTGCCGAATATTTTGCCATGGGGCTTGTAGATCATCCAATGTTTTCGACTCGACCACACCTTCCAATGAGTGAATACGGCTCGCAGAGGTTTAGCGAGATCGGATCGCTTTCGGATGTAGGTGCCCAAGAGTCGAGGCGCACTTGCATTCCCTAGCTACTTCCCAGTAGAGTTTGCGCTTCGCCACCGCGCAGCTACTGTCGGGGGCCGTCTTTGAGCAAATACGACCTGAGCGCAAACTGTGAAAGTTGCAGAATGGAAACTTACATGGGTCTCTGTCCGATCTGCGACAAACAGGCCTATCTGGAAGCCTTAGGTGACAAAGGCCGAATCCTCGAGTGCCCCTGCGGATGGAAATTCGCCGGGCTGAATGCCAGTAAGGAGCACTCGCAGCATATGGACCGGTGCTTGGCCACGCACGAAGGACGCAGATATTTAGCACGCAAACGAATCGGACTATTCTCTCGGTTGTTCCTCACGCCTCGACGCTTGCGAGTAATGGAAAGCGAGGGCATCAGACAGCTTGAGGGGGAGTGGGCCGACCGGAAGAAAGCCGGATCCCAAATGCCCTAGCCCGTGTCGACTCAATAAGTATTAAACGAACAATTCGGAGGGGAGCACCAATCGGTAGCCGTGACCATTGATCAACGAGAATACGAGCTTGAGTATGCCAAGCATATGGCTTGGGAGAGAGATTCACTCAACCGCCTGTACTACGGCTTGTGGATTATGTTTCTAGGAGGGCTCGTCCTTTCGCTCCACGTTGTGATTTCCCAACATTCCTATTTCGCCTATGCTCTGCTCGCTGCATTCCGGCTTCTGGCGATTACTGGAACGGCGGTTAATTTCGAAATGCAATACCACGCGATCAACTCGCTGAGCAAGGCTAGGCTCAGCCTGTACTGCCAAGCTTTCGACGCACTAGGCACCAAACGCGAGATGGCGAAGGCGAACGACTCTGACCGTATAGTCGCCGCTTGCGAAATACCGTTACAACTCATTGCGGCAGCGTTCTTGCTGCTCGCGTTCGTCGGCTCGTTTCTCGTGAAACTTTCATAACGATTGAGCAACTCGATTTACCCAGCGCCCGGAGCCGAATTTCTCGCAAGCGCCATATTTCTTGTAGCGCTGGCGTCCCGCCGGGGTCTTTTTCTTCGCCTTCGCATTTGTAGCGCACGGCCCGCCGCCGTCGACACCCGGCGAATATGCTTGGCTACCTGCCCGCCATCTCCTCGTGCAAATGGGCGCGATGCCTTAACCACGGCGTCATTCCGAGCGAAGTTTCGCGTGTTTTGCTTTTCGCGCGGTTTGTGCGCGCGCGAAACGCAGTCGAGGAATCTCTCTTCGTCTGAACGCCCGCCGCCGTGCCGCGTTAGCCCCGCGCGCTAGCCGCCTGTCCCCACTCGACAACTTCCTTAATGGCGTCCGGAGGATGCTTGCCTACCCACTCGGCAAACTGCGCGAACGGATAATGATTGGTGATCAGCGCCGCGGCATGATCTTTCCAGCGCAGCTGCGCGCGAGACAAATCGTTCACCGCCATTTGAAAGTGTCCCCGCGCGGCGTTCACGCTGCCCAGCATCACCTGATTATCCAGCACAAGTTGCCGGATCAATTCTCCGCCTGGTATTTGCAGCGGCCTGTCGCCATCCGGAATACCGGTTAAAACGTAAATTCCGTTTCGCCCCAATGCGTCCAAAATGTTGAACTCCAGCGAGGCGATGCCGGTGGCGTCGAGGACAAAATCCATCGCGCCCACTTTTTTCGCCACTTCGTTCGCGGGTACCTGCCGCCCGTCAAGGTATTGCCCTCCGATTTTATCCAGCCATTGGGGACGGGCGCTCGCGGCGTCCACCACATCCAAACCGTAGACCTTTGCTCCCCGCAGACGCAGGGCCATTGCCGCTAGCAGGCCCACCGGCCCCAATCCGGCCACCAAACAACGCCGCCCGAAGATCCAATCCGGCGTAATCGCCGCTTCCGGAGAGCGCGCCGCTTGCAAGCGAATTGATTCATCAATCGCTTTTTCCACGATCGTCAGCGGCTCGATCAACACTCCCACGGCCGCCAACTCGGCCGGCACCCGTACCGCGTACTCTTCTTTATCCACCACGAATTCCGTTTGGTAACCGTCCAGCCCGTGAATGCCCCGTTCTTTGTACTTTCCGGTCTGGCACATGTCAGCTCGGCCCATATTGCAGGGCGCGCACTCGCCGCATCCGCGTCTCACCGTAAAAACCGCGAAGTCTCCCACCTTCACGCGCTTCACCATCGCGCCAATTTCGGTTACTTGCCCAAGCATCTCGTGGCCGATCACGAGTTCTTTTTGGCCCTCTGGCGCGTCCGCTCGTCCTCCCGATAACTCCGTGCGATCCGTGCCGCAAATGCCCACGCGGACGATTTTCATCTTTATGTCGTTGGGCGCGCCGATTGACGGCTCCGGTCTCTCCACAATCCGTGATCCCGCCGTGCCCGGTATAATTGCAATTGCTTTCATCGTTGTGTCCTCCTTTCGCCTGGTGCTTTCTCTCTGAGCTTGCGCGCCTTTTTAGCTTCCATCCTCTCTTTCAGTATCGCAGACGCGCGCCTCCCGCGTCCCCACGGAACATCATTCAGTCTCTGACGAACTCGGCCACGTCAAGCCAAGCGAAGCCCAGCGCGGTTTAGGCCCTGCGCAGAACACAGTTGTAACCGGACTGGCGAGGGTGGGTGCCACTTTGGCGCAGCGTGACCTCCTCGCGTTGTGATCGCTTTTGCCCTGCGCTATTCTGGCTGGCAATGGTGGATATTCATTGCCACATACTTCCCGGCATCGACGACGGCGCCGAATCGCTCGAAATCGCGCAGGCAATGGGCGAAATGGCCATCGCCGACGGCGTCACGCACGTCATCGCGACGCCGCACGCGAGCCCAAACTTTCGGTTCAGTCCGCGCTTGGTACGCGAGCGCCGCGATGAACTTCAGGCCATCTTCGCGGGACGCCTGGTCCTGGCCACGGGCTGCGATTTCCATTTGAGCTTTGAAAATTTACAGGACATCAAGCATGACTCCGCGCGCTACACGCTCAATCAAAAAGACTATCTTCTGGTCGAGTTTGCCGATTTCTCGATTCCACCGTCGCTGGATCAGTCCCTACACGAATTGCAGCTTGCCGGCTTGCGCCCCATCGTCACGCATCCCGAGCGCAACCCTCTGATTCGCGCCCAGCCCGAGCGCCTCTACAAGTGGCTCGGCCAAGGCTGCTACGTGCAGATCACCGCCCAATCGCTGTGGGGAAAATTCGGAAAATCCGCACAGGAAATGGCTGAGCGCTGGTTGGCTCAGGGAGCCGTCCACTTCATTGCCAGCGACGCACACAACGTCACTTCGCGGCCGCTGCGGTTGAAGGTAACCTTCGATCATGTCGCCGCGGCGCACGGCGAAGAAGTCGCTCGCGCGTTGATGATAGATAATCCGCTGGCCGCATTCGAAGGGCGTCCGCTGCTCTACGTTCCCGACCTGCCCGACGACCTGGTAGCGAACAATTCCGAGCCCCAACGATTGCGCCGTCGCAAACGCTTCTGGTTTTTCTGAAGGATTGACGGCGCGAGGTGCTGGGTTATTTTTTCTTGGCCGAGGCTGCGCTCAGCATTTCCGCAAGCGCAATCCAGGAAAACGAAGTGATGTTTTTGTACCTGAGATTCTCTTCCACCATCGCGTCAACCAGCCAATCCTGCCGCTCGGCTGTGGCGTCGGCCATCAGCGGCTGGATTCCTACATCGCGCAGCGATTCGGCCACCTCGCGCATTTCTGCTGCGCGGCGCTTTCCGTGTTCGGCCACGCGGCTCACAAGATAATCCGGCAGCTTGTCTCGCCATCCCATTAGCGGATAGGTGGCATCGAGCGACGCCAGCACCGCGTCTTCCGCACCGTAACGGCGCGCAGCAAAAAGACACTCCACCGCCAGCGCTTCCATTCCCTTGATCATCACGCTCCGGCACATCTTCACCGCAGACGCGACACCGATTTTGTCGCTGACCGCGCTGGCGTTCATCCCCAGCAGCGCCAAACGTGACGCGAGTTCGGCGGCGTATTTTCCGCCGAGCAGCATCGGCACCTTCAGCCGCTGCGGAGGCACGGCCGCCATCACCGCGGACTCGACGTAATGCGCGCCGCTTTGTTCGATGTGCGCGGCTTCGGCGCGCTTCGTCCCGGGCGATACGGAATTGATGTCCATGAAAATTTGGCCGGGACGCACGGTTTTCGCGGCGTTTCGCGCCACTTCCAGCGAAGAAGGCGCTGTGACGGCGGAAATCACCAATTCCGCGTCGCGCACGCAATCGGCGAGGCTGTCTTTCGCCTGCGCTTTGCTTTGGCGCGCTTTCGCCAGCATGGCGTCGCGTGTTTCTTTCGCCTGCAGCAGAATATCAAAAGCCGATACCTCGACGCCCTGCGCCGCAAGATCGCTTCCGATGATGCCGCCCGCTTCGCCAAAGCCGACAATCGCCACGCGACGAATTGGTTCGGGATTCATAAGCTTACGTGTGGAATGAAATGACTCCGCGGCGCTCTGTAATTCGCCAGCCGTCGTCCGTGCGAACGTAGCGGTCGTAATAAGTTCCCATCAACTGCTTGGGCGCAACTCTTCTTCCTTCCGCCGTTTGTGGCTCCGAAGTATCGGAAGTGAAAAGCAGCACGCGACACGTTCCGCTTGCGTTTCCAGGCGTTTCCAACCGCACGCGAATATTGGACATCACGTGATGCGTGAGCCGGTTGCGCGGACGCGAGATGAAGGATGCGACGATATTTTCCACGCCGTGCAGTGTTTCATCAGGGGTTGCCGACCGGCCAAAAGTGGCCTCTTGCGCGAAAATTTCACGAAGCCGCTCGTAGTCCTGCGCGTCCACGATCTCGGCGTATTCGATAGCGAGCGCTTCGCATGCCTGCTGTGCATTTCGAATTTCGGTTTCGCTCAACGTGCTTGCAATGGGCGCCTGACCAGCGTTCGCCATAATGTCCTCCTTAGCATGCCTTTCGGCAGCCACTGCTACGGCACAGACGGCAACTCTGGATGGTGCGAAGTGTAGGGCGGCCGTTCGTATTTCGGCAGCGGATGCTCCTTCAACTGTTGCATCGCTTCGGCGACAGCCCGCTCCAATTGCGGGTCGTGCCCCTCGCGGACGAGTTTCGGATCCTGCCAAACCTCGATATCAGGCGCGATCCCATGATTCTCCACTTCCCACGAACCTTTCAGTCCGGCGATCGCGAGCCGCGGCGCGGTCACCAATCCGCCATCCATCAATTGCGGGTAGCCTCCAATTCCCACCAGGCCGCCCCACGTTCGAACTCCCACCAGCGTGCCGATTCCCTGTCTGTGGAAAAGCCACGGCAGCGCATCGCCGCCCGAGCCGGCAAACTGATTGATGATCATCACCTTCGGGCCGTAGATCGCCAGTGCCGGATCGTATGTTGTGACGCCCTCTCGCGTAACCACGATATCCATCGGCTCGCGGCGCAGGTAATCGACCATGTAATCCGCAATCTGCCCGCCGTGGTTGAATCGCTCGTCGAGAATCACTCCTTCTTTCCCAACCTGCGCGAAGAAGTAGCGATTAAAATTGGCGTACCCTTCGGCGCCGGTATCCGGCAAGTACACGTACGCGAGTTTGCCGCCGCTCAACTCATCCACTTTGCGGCGATTGCTCTCAATCCAAGCCAGATTGCGAATGTCGTCCTCGCTGGCCAGAGGCACCACATCCACTTCGCGTGATCCGCTTCCATCCGGATTGGGACCAACCTTCAGAGTCACCTGCTTGCCCGCGGTTTCCTGGAAAAAAGTGTAAAGTTCGTCGGAAGATTTAATGTCCCGTCCATTCACTCCAAGCAGATAGTCGCCCGCCTTCACATTTACGCCCGGCTGCGTGAGCGGCGCTTGGAGTTTTGGATTCCAGTTTTCTCCGCTATAGATTTTTTGGAAACGGTAGCGTCCGTTTTCAATCGAATAGTCCGCGCCGAGCAGCCCAACGCTCACGTGGGGAGTGTCCGGTTCAACCCCACCACGCACGAACATGTGGCCCACGGACATGTAGCTGAGCATTTCTCGAAACAGATAGTTGAGGTCGCCGCGGCTCGCGATGCCCGGTAGAAAGACCGCGAACTCCTTTTCCGCCGCAGGCAAGTTGAGCCCGTGATAGTGCGGATCGTAGAAAAAGTCGCGCTCGATCCGCCAGACCTCGTGATACATCTGGTTCCATTCTTCGCGCGGCTGGACGGATACTTCCATCTCCTCCGTCTTCAGCTTCCCTTTTCCAGCCTCCGGCGCCTTGCTCGTTTCGGCGATGAACCAATCGTCCCCCTGTTTGTAGAGCATTTTTTCGCCGTTGTCCGAGAGCGAGAAGGCCGCGACGCCGCTAATCAGCTTATCGGTTTTGCGTGTCTTCACATCGAACTTTGAGACGGTCAACGGCGGCGGCCCATTTCCACCCACGCCAACGGTGGGAGCCTCCACCAGGAAAAGCTCCCCTTCCTTCCCTACCGACATGCTCACGTAATTCGCGGCCGGGATTGGCAGAGACAAAATCCGCTGCAGAATGTCCGGGAAGTCGATGCTTACCTTTGGCGGTTCCTTCGGTTTTTTCGCCGGTTTTGACGCGTTTTCATCCCCGGTCTTCTTTTCGTCGGCTTTCTGTTCCGTCGTTCCCTTTTCCGGTTCTGTCCCGGAAGGCTTGCTTTCCGGTCCCTTTTCCTCGTCGCTTTCGGGCGGAATCGGCGATGGCAATTCCTTCCGCAGCACGGCAACGTACACGCTCAGCGTCACCGGATGCTGATCGCTCGACATGTCGAGGCCCGCAGCGGTCAATCCCGTATTGGTGCTTGCGGCGAAATAGATGTACTTCCCGTCCTTGTCAAAACCGGGGTAACGGCAATCGCTCATTCCGTCCGTGATTTGCGTGCTCTTGCCGGTAGTTAGCGAATAAACGAACACCGCGTGCAGATAATTCGGAAGCACCTTGGTGTAGACGATCCACTGGCTGTCGGGCGACCACGCTTGACCGAAATCGTTTTCGTTAAACTCCATCAGATTCTTATCGACTTTTACCGGCGCGGGATGGTCCACATCCACATACCAGAGATTCAGAAACTTGTCCGAGTAGGCAATTTTCTTGCTGTCCGGCGACCACGTGGGCGAGTAATAAAACGACGGCGAATTGCTGAGACTGATCTTCCGAGGTAGCTCGAGGCCCTTCTGATCTCGTATGTAGAGTTCATATTCTCCCGACGCATCCGAGAAGTAGGCGATCGACTTTCCGTCCGGCGACCAAGCAGGATCGCGGTCGGCTGCCCCGGGACTATTGGTGATGTCGCGCACATCTCCCTTCTCTGCGGGAACCGTCAGGATTTCGCCGTGCGCCTCGAAAACAGCGCGAGCGCCGGTGGGCGAGATGCCGGAATTCAAAATGTGCTTTGCAACTTTTTCCCAATGCGGCAGCAGTTGCGGCATATCGGCCGAAACAGTTACGGAGATCGCTTTGTCCTGGTGGGTTGAAAGATCGTACACGTGCAGCACGCCGAATTGCGAATACACGATCGACCGCGCGTCCGCTGAAGCGGAACTGATGCCGAATCCGTTTTTGTTTTCGATCACCCGAGAGACTTTTTGAGTTTCCGTGTCGTAGGCAAAGAGAGTGGTCGGGCCGTCGCGGTCGGAGAGAAAATAAACGGTCTTGCCGACCCACATCGGATTGCGATCGTTCGAATCCTCGCGCGGCACTTTCACCACGCTCGAATCGGCCAGCTTCGCAATCCAGACAGGCGTGGTTTGCCCGCCGCGGTATCCCTTCCAGTCAGGCTCCCACTGAAAGACGGGAACGTAAGCGATTTGCGACCCATCCGGCGAATAGGAGCCTTCTTCAGCCATATCGAAGGGAAGCTGCGTGGGAAATCCGCCCGTTACCGGGACAGTGAAAAGCTTATCCGGATCGTTAGTGCTGTTGCGGTGCGAATGGAAGAGGACGCTCTTTCCGTTCGGCGTCCAGCCAACAGCAACGTCGGGGCCCGGATGATAGGTCAGGCGCCGCGGCTCGCCGCCTGTCGACGGCACCACGTACACGTCGACGTTGCTGTCGTAGTTGCCGCTAAACGCGACCATCGAGCCATCGGGTGAAAAAATGGGCCCGCTTTCCAAATCCCGGCCGGTGACTAGGCGCTGCGCCTCGCCTCCCTCCCTGCCCACGATCCAGATGTCTCCGCCATACACAAATGCGATCTGGTTCTTGCTGATCGTGGGAGTCTGGAGTAGCAACGGGGGTTTCGCATCCCCAAAGGAAAAACAGGTGAAGGCAAGAAACAGCAGAGACGATAGAAGCAGTTTTGCAAAAACGGACTTAGCCACAGTTACCTCCCGGGATGCTGGCGGCCCAGTAGGCGATCATTCCCCTCTAGTGTCGAAATCGGCCGTCTTTATACTTAACGATATTCGAGCCCCATTTCTTTCAGCTTCGCGCGCAGGCCGTAAATATCCAGGCCCAGCTCGCCTTTCGCGAGCCGCTCGCGAACTACATCTTCCTTATCCACGCGCTGTTTGGATGCCGCGGCCACCTTCGCCGCCTCCTCTCGCCTGACCACTACGACCCCATCATCGTCAGCAACAATCACGTCGCCCGGATCGATCGCGGCCCCGGCGCAGACAATCGGAACATTCACCGAGCCGAGCGTAGCTTTAACCGTACCTTGCGAATGCACCGCGCGGCTCCAGACCGGAAACTTCATCTGACTAAGCGGACCAACATCGCGCACCCCGGCTTCGATCACCAAACCCTTTGCACCGTGAGCGCGAAGCGAAGTGCCGAGCAGTTCGCCGAAATAGCCGTCCGTGCAGGGTGACGTCGGAGCCACTACCAGAATGCTCCCCGGCGTGCACAGTTCGACCGCCACATGGATCATCAAATTGTCGCCCGGAGGTAACGAAACCGTCACCGCGCTGCCCGCAATCGCCGCGCCCGGATAAATGGGACGCATGTAAGCCGCGAGCAATCCGATGCGTCCCTGCGCTTCGTGGACCGTCGATACGCCATACTTTTCGAGCGCGGCTACCGCAGCCTGGTCCGGCTGCTCGACTTGCTTCACCACAACCGGTTTGCTCATGCCAGCTCCTCGGTCACATGCGGGAAGACGCCCTGATTCGCTTCCCCATACTGGACTCTCTCGATCGCCGTTTTCTTTCTATTAGCCACAAAAGTAGCCTCTTAGAGACTCGGGTTGGGATTCTAGACGGTGCGAAAGCGCGGCGTCAATCGCTGCACCAGCGCGGGGGGCCGGAACTCAGTTGCTACGCGAGGCCCAGACTCCGCTCCGCTGAAACCCATCGGCTCGCATGCGGATAAACCCGCCCCGCGTTGATGACATAAACCCGGGCCTTGTCGCCGGCGTTCAGCTTCGAATCGTCGACATAGCGCCGCGTGTTGTCGTAATGATCGTGCGTCTCGTCATTAACCACGCCGGGAAACGCACCATCGCATTCCGAGCCGAACAGGATATTGTCGAGCGGGACAGCGTCAAATAACATCTGCATGTTGAGGCGATTGTATACGCAGGTATCGACGAAAACGTTCCCGTTGCCGAGGAGTTCGTCCGGGCTGGCCCAACTTTGGTACTTCGCGATCGCCCTCCAACGCCCGATCTGGCACGGCAACGCGCCGCCCGCATGCGGGATCAGAAAGCGTAGACGCGGAAAATCCCGGAACAGATCTTTCGCCATCATCAGTTGCACGAAGCCCGTAATATCGGCGACCAGATATTGGACGGCCGTATGCGGGAAGTTCTTGTTGATCGATTCGCTGCCGTGCAGGACGAGCGGCACATCCAGCGCCTGCGCCGCTTCGAAAACCGGATAATTGTGCTTTCCGGTAAAGGGCTGGTTCTGCCAGCGGCCGCCGGTGCCATCGGGATCGAAATTGAACGCGACGAAACCCTCCTTGGTCCAACGCTCGATCTGTTTCGCCACCTGCTCGGATGCACACGAAGGATGTTGTCCGAGCATGCCCACCGGCGCAAAGCGCCCGGGATTCAACTGACAGGCGCGAAGGATAAGCCCATTATTGAGATCGGCCCACACGGCGTTCTGTTCCGTAGTTCCTTCATGTGTCGCCATGGCCTTCGCACGGGGAGAAGCGAATGCGACATCGATGCCACGCGAGTCCATCAGGCTGAGGACCTGCTCCAGACTTTTTCTAACGTCGGCATCGGAGATGTTGGGAACCACATCGGGATTCCTTCCGGAAAGTTGCGCTTGCCGAAAGCCTTCCACTTCCGGGTGACGCGCAAGACGAACGAAGTGCTGGTGAGAGTCGATAATCATGTTCGCGGCTAGTTGAAACCTTTCTCCAAAGATATGCGCCCGTGCGCGTTTCGCATCTCCGAATTGGGATTCTAGTGGGGCACAAAGCGTGCGTCAATCCGCAGAGCACGGCGCAACGCAGGCACGCTAACTTCGCAGCGGAACCAAGGCGCGCAGCCGCTGATCTCGCAAATAAATTCCCAGCCAGGCCAGCACCCCGAAAATAATTGGGAACGAAATATTAAAAAGCGCCGTGCCGCTGTGCACGTTGGCGTCAACTGCGCCGCCAAGATAGCCTGTCAATAGAATCGCGCCAAAAATGGAGGTCTGCGGAATCACATACAGCGCCGTGCAAACAAGCAGCGTAGCGCCGATCGCCACAACTGCGGCGGTGTCGTATCCAAGTTTGGCTGAAGCCTGAATTACCTGCGGCACTTTCATCACTTTCGTCACGCCATCGAAAATCATAAACAATACAACCAGGCCGCTGATGATATATCCGGTCCAAAGCATTCCTTTCGAGACGGGGGCCGCTTGCGCAGTCGTTTCCATTTGTCATTTCCTCCGTTTTCGCACTCGAGAATTGAACGCAGAATCAAGTCCACCCAGGTCACCACACCTTAAGGGCAGGGAGCCGTATCGCATCGCGGGTTCCTCCAGCGGTCCTAGTCGAGGCCCGCAAGCCACTCGTGCAATGCCGAAGTGACTTCTTCGGGGCGTTCCATCGGTGCCATGTGGGCACAGTTCTCAATTATCACCAACTTGCTCCGCGGCACGAGCGCAGCCATCTCGCGGTGCCCCGCAAGAGGACTCCACAAATCTTCGCGCCCGCACAAAATGACTGTGGGACTGCGAAGGGCCGAGAGCACCGGCGCCGCATCCGGCCGGTTGAGCAGAGCGTCAATTTGCGCGGCGAAAATATCGGCACTCTTGCGGCCGATCATCTCGATAACAGAACTAATGAAGGCTTCATCCGAAAGGCGCGCCGGATGGACGATTCTTGGAATCCATTGTCGAGCCATGGCGCGCATGCCTTCGGATCGCGCCAAATCCAGCAGCGCGAAGCGGTTGGCGCGTTCCTGCTCGCCTGCTTCCCCGGTTGCTCGGGCCCGGTAGGCCGTGTCGAGCAGCGCGACGCCCACAACGCGCTCAGGCACGCGGCGCAGAATTTCGAATGCGACGCGACCTCCCATGGAATGCCCCACGACGGCAAACCTCTCGGGCGCGTCACGCAGACCGACTTGGGCCATCTTCTCGAGCGAGTCGCTCAAACCGTAGTCAGGAATTCTAACAGTAGTAATTCTAGAAAAGTGGCTAGCCTGGTGCTCCCATATCGCATCATCGCAAACCAAGCCGGGAAGAAGCAGAAGATGCGGATAACGCGGCGTCACTTCTTCGTGACCAATTCCACGGGGGGCGTCCCATAACTGTGGAACGACTCGATCGTCTTCAGACCCCAGGCTTGGCCCTTCTTGCGTTCCGCTTCAGTCCAGCGAATCGGCTTCCAGTCCGGCGCGAGAATCAGGCGCGCACCGGCGTTGGCAACTTCCACGCGATTGCCACCCGGTTCGTAAACGTACAAGAAGAAAGTTTGCTGAATGGCGTGCTTGTGCGGCCCCGTTTCGATGTAAACGCCATTCTCGAGAAAGATATCCGCCGCGAGCAGCACTTCTTCGCGGCTGTTGACCGCATAGGTGACGTGATGAAAGCGTCCCTTCGTTCCGGTATCGTCGCGAGAGTAAGCGAAATCGTAGCTCTTGTTAGTGCAGGTCATCCACAAAGCGGCTTCGGAGCCATTGTCCAGGACAATTTGCTCCGTGAGCCGAAACCCGAGATATTTTTCGAAAAATTCTCGATTGGCTTTGATGTCGACGGCCAAGCCATTCCAATGATCGAGCCGGCGCACGTTGACGCCGCGCGCGGGAAATCGTTGCGCCTGATTTTTCAGCGCAGGACGCAAGTCGGGTGGCGCCTCATACCACTGCGTTTCGTAATAAAGCTCGATCTTGTGTCCGTCGGGGTCCTGGCAGACGAACGCCGGGCCGTGCGCGAGGTCGCCATCGTTCCAGCCGACCTCGAATCCCGATCCCTTTAGCGCAGCGACGCGGCGATCCAGCGCTTGCTGGCTGCGCGTGCGATACGCAACGTGCCCGAGGCCGGCCAATTTCGACGCAGTGAGCTTCAACGAGTGCCGTTCGTAATCGTCGTATGCATGCAAGAAAACGGAGTTCCCTTCCCTGCCGCTTTCAGTCATCCCCAGCACATCCACGAAGAACCGCAAGCTCTCATCCGGCTTGGGAGTCAGCAATTCCAAATGGCCCAAGTGGGCTAAATCCATGTTCGGTTCTGGTTGCATGTCACCTCTGTCAGTTGTGACACGGCAAATTGTAGTCTGGGAGGACATTAATTTCAAACGCGCCTTGCGTGACGTGCACGGCGCTGAAATGCGATGCGTCCGGCAAATGCCCGACCGCCGACGGGGCAAGTTGATTGACAAGGGTGGACGCGGCGACTAACATCCGCGCCAAGCGGGCGAGCCTGCCATTGCAATGCGTCGCCGCAGGAGGTTCCTTCCATGAATCGACGAAAAATGTTGGGGCTGCTGGGGATTTCTCCGGCGCTGCTCGCCGGCACAAACGCCGAGGCGCAGGTCAAAAGTAAGACGTCGAAACCTCCGGCCGACCAGGCGGGCGCACAGAAATTCGAAGGCCTAAATCCGAAAGGGACACCCCCAGCGATTCAATTGATTCCGATGGCGCCGCGGCTGGACAGCCTCGATGGAAAAACCGTGTGGCTCGTGGACACGGGATTCGAGGGCGGCGGAATGCTGCTCCAACAGATTCAGCTTTGGTTCAAGCAAAACATGCCGACGGTGAACGTTATCTTCCGGCGCAAAGCGGGACCGTACATGGAAGACGATCCCGCCCTCTGGAAAGAAATCAAGGAAAAAGGCCACGCCGCCATCATGGCCGTCGGACATTGAAGCACCTGCACGCCAGCGACCGTGGGTCACTGCATAACAGTTGAGAAGATGGGAATTCCGACCACTCCAATGGTCACGCGAGCGTTCAAGGAGCTCGCGATTCTGAACGTAGCGAAGCGCGGCATGCCCCATCTGCGAATCACCTTTACTCCGCATCCCGTGGCCAGCAAGACGCCCGAGCAACTTCGCGCGTACGTCGAAGGGGACGACCCGATAAGCGGCAAGCCGATGATGAAAGAGATTGTGGACGACCTGACAGTACCGCTCAGCGCGGACGAAAAGAAGACGGGGTTCGTCCAGGTTTCGGTTGGTCCGGAAAAGTACCCGCCGGACACACTTAAAAATCTGCAGCAGTTTTACCACGATAATGGCATGACCGATTTTCTTCCCGTCATCATTCCGACGGAAGAAGAAGTTGCGGAAATGCTGAAGGGCACGAGCCACAAGCCGGACGAACTGGTTGGCAAGATGGCAGGGGGTGCGTATCCGCCATGGTCGTATACGGTGAGGCAGGTGGCGATCAACGCCGTGATGGCGGGATGCAAGCCGGAGTATTTTCCGGTGATTCTGGCAATCGCCTCGTCGGGAACTCCGTCGCTCATGAGCTCAACGAACTCGTTCGCGTACGCAGCGGTGATCAACGGACCGATCCGCGACAAGCTCAACATGAACTACGGCATCGGCGCGCTAGGCCCATTCGCGCAACCGAACGCCGCGATAGGGCGCGCATGGACGCTGGTCTCGAGGAACCTTGCGAACGGTGGAATTCCGGGCGACACGTACATGGGTTCGCAGGGCAACAATCTCAACTACAACAACCTGATCATCGCCGAGCACGAGGCGGCGAGCCCGTGGGTTCCACTGCACGTGCAGAAAGGATTCAAGGCCGAAGAAAACGTCGTGAGCATGTTCCGCGGGCTTGGCATCGTGCCGGGACAAGGTGCCAGAGGAACCAGCACCGACACGCCCAAGTATGAGGAGCAGTTCAGCGACCTTTTCAGCGTGTTCACTGGATTTTTCGGCGGACTCGTAGTCGCCGATCCCCTGATCGCGAATCATTTGAAAGATCGAGGCTACGATACGAAGGACAAATTGATCGACTGGCTCTACAAAAATACAACCCAAACCGTGAAGGAATACAAGAGCCGCGATTTCGCGTACGGCTTCGACTATCCGCGCGCCCTCAAGGGACTCGAGCCGTACAAGACGTGGTACGCGATGCCGGATGACGCCGTGATTCCGCGTTGGCCGCATCGCGACGACGTCAACGTGGTTGTTCTGGGAGGGCAGACCAACGCGTTCTTCCAGGGCGGCAGCTTGAGCTACACGGTAAGCGTCTCAATCGACAAGTGGACGTAGGGGCACAGTCTGCCCGGCGGATGCCCGGCGAACATACTTGGCTACCTGCGCGCCACTAGCCTAGACCTTGCGGGGTACCGCGGAGTGAATTCTCCGCGGACCCTTTAAGGCCGCGGATTACAGGTCGCGCACAATTTCCGACAAGAACCACGTCCGCCGCTCCGTCTGGTCGATCCAAACCTCAATCATACTAGCGGTAGCAACGTCGCTGTACTTTTCGCACACCTCATGGGTGGCGCGCAAATAGCGCGTCAGGTGCTGGTTGTCGGCGGAAAGCTCGGCCAGCATATCTTTCGGGCTTACAACTTCCGCGTTGTTGTCCTTCAAGCGCTGATGCCGCGTAATGTCGCTGATCGAGCGAATCGTCGCTCCCCCAATCTTGCGGCCACGCTCGGCAATATCGTCCGTCATGGCGAAGATTTGGTCGGAGTGCTCGTCCAGAAGCAGGTGGTAATCGCGAAAGTGCCGCCCGGTCATGTGCCAATGAAAGTTTTTCGTCTTCACATACAGCGCGAACACGTCGGCAAGCGCTTCACGCAGGGCAGCCGAGATCTCGGCGACGCCCTCGTCGCTTAGATCGGTAGGCACTTCCAAAACGGGATTCAGGTGTTCCTTTGCAGGAGCTGCGGCGTTCTTTGGCATTGTGATTCCTCTCCTTGAACTTTTCGTCGGGGATTATCGCGATCCATTCTTCCGCCGCACGTCCGCTACTGTCAAGTGCCGCCCGGACCGGAACGGCATGGCGAACTAGAAACTACTGATCGCATTGCAATTTCACCCCTTGCGGGAATATAAAGGAACCGCGTCCATTATAGGGACGTCCTTATAGGCGAAGGGATCGGGACGCGGTGAGGTGACTCAATGAATCGGCGAAAAATGTTGTCCGTGTTGGGGATGTCTCCGGCGCTTTTGGCGGCCTCGCGGGCCGAAGCGGCAAAAAACAAGACGAAAACCGGAAAAGTTATGGCCGGCGCCGGCAAAATCGAGGCGCTCAACCCAAAGGGCATGCCTCCTCCCATCCAACTCGTCCCCATGGCGCCGCGCCTGAAGAGCCTTGACGGCAAGACGATCTACCTGGTGTCTGACGGATTCCCCGGCGCGGATCATTTTCTCGCTCAGGTTGGCCTGTGGTTTAAGAAGAACATGCCAGACGTCACCACCGTGTACCGTCTGAAAGCCGGCGCCTTCGCGGACGACGATCCCAAACTAAATGCGGAGATAAAGGCCAAGGGCAACGCCGTCATCATGGCGATCGGTCATTGAAGCACGTGCACCCCAGCGACCGTTGGTCACTGCATAAAGTTTGAACAGATGGGCTTCCCGACCGCACCCATGGTCACCATCGCTTTCAAGAATCTTGCGAAGTCCAATGCGGCACAGCGAGGAATGCCCGACGAACGCATCTGTTTCACGCCGCATCCTGTATGGGGCAAAACCGATGCGGAAATGTACGCCTATCTCGAAGGCAACGATCCGGTGAGCGGCAAGCCGCTCATGAAGGAAGTCGTCGACGCTCTCACCCAACCTCTTACCGCCGATGAATCGAAAACCGGCACCGTTACTCCTGACGTTGGACCGCCTACTTTCATCGATACCTCCGACAATCTGCAGCAGTATTACCTGGATAACGGCCTCACGGATTTCATGTACATCCAGTTGCCCACGCAGGAAAAAGTGGACGCGATGCTGAAAGGCACCAGCCATCATCCCGACGAAGTAGTCGGGAAAATGTGTCCCGCGCGCGGATCGTATCCGGAGTGGTCGTATACCGTGCGCCACGTCGCCATCAACGCGGTAATGGCAGGAGCCACGCCCGAGTATTTACCGACGATTCTGGCTATCGCATCGAGCGGCGTCACCGCCCTTTCCAGCTCCACAAATTCCTTCGCCGTGGCCGCGGTGATCAACGGTCCCATTCGCGACAAGCTCAACATGAACTACGGCATCGGTGCGATGGGTCCTTTCGCTCAGCCCAATGCCGCGATTGGCCGTGCGTGGACCATGGTCTCGCGCAACCTCGGCAACTCGGGAATGCCCGGTCAGACCTATCTCGGTACTTTCGGGAACAGCGTCAATTACAACAATCTGATCATTCCCGAAAATGAAAAGGACAGCCCGTGGACTCCCTTGCACGTGCAAAAGGGATTCAAGCCTGAGCAAAACGTCGTGAGCCTCTTTGTCGGCTTCAGCATTTCACAGGGGCAAGCCGGTGTCGGCCTCGGAGTGAAACCCGTTCCTCAATTTCACGAGGCGCTCCGCTACAACATGATTCCCTTCGGCCCGTTATTCGGTGCGCTCGGTGTTTTGGATCCTCTGGTGGCTCAAGGTCTGGTCGAGCTCGGCTTCAAAACCAAAGAGCAGCTCGCGGACTGGCTCCAGAAAAATTCGACCATTTCTGCCAAAGACGCGCGTTCGACGCTCTTCGGTGGCCGCTGGGTTCGAGATCCGCAAACGCCCGACGACGCGCGAATTCCTTACTACGCGAAGGCCGATTCATACAATTTCGTGGTAGTAGGCGGGCAAACGAATCCCTACCACATGGTTGCAAACATGAGCTATCGCGTGAGCGTTCCCATCGATCAGTGGGCTTAAGCAGAGAGGGCCGCACACAAAAATTCGCGGCTATTCTTATTGCTGCGACGATAACTTTGGCCGTCGCGAACGCGATCGCTGCCACTTCGTTCACCGACCAGGCTCAGCCGCTCGGCCGCACCCTAACCACAATAATTATCTTTGGCGACCAATACGACGGCGGTGACGAGCTTTACGACGCAAAAATCACCGTTGTGCAAGTTGTGCGCGGCGAGAAGGCTTGGGAGATGCTGAAAGCCATCAGCACCTCGAATCCTCCTCCTAAGGCCGGCTTCGAATACCTGCTAGCCCGTGTCCGCTTCGAGTTCTCAGCTCGCACTTCCCCATCGCATTACAATTACACAATCGATGAAACTCAATTCACCGCCATCAACGCCGATGGCGCAGCCTACGCTGCCGCTCCTATCGCGGAGGCGCCGATGCCCGATCTGCAGGGAACTCTGAAGCCCGGAGATTCACTGGAAGGATGGATCACTTTCATCGTGCCGCGAGCAAATCGCCAGCCTTTGATGCTCTTTCACGCCAACGTCGGCTCAGTGATCCATGAAGGCAGCGGTTCGCTTTTCAAACTGTATGGAGGCTCGTCAGCGGCGGTCCAGCGGAACCGTCATAGCTAGCGCCCAGCCGCACGGCCCAATTCGCGGGGCCCTTTTGCAAAACCTTCCCCCGGGCCTTGAGCTTCCAGGATTGCATCGCCGCTCTTTTGCGTCCGCGCGGCTTCGGCAGGTAGCCGCACGACGATGCGCGTGCCCGACCCAATTCCTTCGGAGCTGATCTCAAGGCTCCCGCCTAACTGTCTAACCCTTTCACGCATCCCTCGAATTCCCACCCCGACCGTGCCGCCAGATTCCATCTGTTCTCGCATCTTGGCCGAAATGCCTTTACCTTCGTCTCGTACTTCCACCCGCAGCTGGCTATCCGGTCGCGAGATCCGAATTGCGGCCGTCGGGCTTCCCGAGTGGCGATGAATATTCGTCAGGCACTCTTGCACCAGTCGAAAAACGGCTGTCTCCACCTCGCGCGAGAGCCGCCCCAAATCCTGGCTGCACTCCAACTTCACCGCAATCTTGCTGCGCTCGGAAAACCCATCAACGTACCATCGCAGTGCGGCCCCGAGTCCCATCTCATCCAACATCGGAGGGTGCAGCAAATAAGACATTGTGCGGATATCATTGCTCATCTCTTGGACGAGGCTCGCACTGTCCGCCACGGTCGCCGCTGTGTTCACGAGCCGGTCGAGGTCCTTCGCCACTGCGCCAAGATTCATCGCCAGCGCAGACAGGGCTTGTCCGGCATTGTCATGCAATTCCCGCGCGATGCGCCGCCTTTCTTCATCCTGCAAATTCAGCAGTCGCCCGGTCAGCTGGCGCAAGCTCTCATTGGCATGATCGAGTTCCCCTGTCCGGCTCCGGACTTTTTCTTCCAGCTCCCCTGACGCTTCCCGCAATCGCTCCCTTTCCAGGCGGCTCGCTTCTCCGATCAGCACGATCAAAACGGCTGCGAGCAGGAACACGAGAAGGCTGGACCAGTCGGCTCGGTGCTCCATTCGCAGCGAATGCGTGGGCAGCGTGAACTCGTAATCTATCCCCACAAGCGATAGCGCAATGCTCGCGATCGAGGGCGCGGTGCCGCAATACCACGTTGAAAAAGCTACCGCGGCAAGCGTCGTCACATAAGACGCCGAACTGTCGTATGGATGCAGCGCCAGCGCGATGATCAGAGCTAGGCTCGTCGCCAGCAGGGCAATCCCGAAGCGAAGCGGCGCGCGCGCGAAGGCCGTCGCGGAATCTGTTAACGAAAAGCCCATGCCTTCTCCTTCTCTTCTCCTATGGGCGGTCTGGCTGATTTTAGCACCTAATCGACGCAGGAAATGCCCCGCTTAACGTAGAAAACAGAGAGCTCACACTGTACCTCTCGCACCGAGCCCATCGAGTTCGCCAGCCGCCCTTCGCTAATCTGCTAGTATGTTCCCTCGAAAAAACGAAAGCTCCGGAGCGCGCGTTGACCGACCTAAACCCCCAAGCCAAGCAGATGGCCGACGAGTCGATGGTGCGAAATCTGGATGCCCAGGCGCGTGCAATTTGGCCGCAGGAAGCCCCGTTAATTTCGCACTATGCTCTACCATCGGACGCTCGCATTCTCGATGCTGGATGCGGCACCGGCGAAATCGCTTCGCGGCTTGCCGAAGTCCTCCCGCAGTCTCATGTGTTGGGAATCGACATCGTCGATCATCACCTCGACCTCGCGCGAGCGCGCTATGCAAGCCTTGCTCCTCGCCTGAAATTCGAGCATCAGAGCGTGTTCGAACTCTCTGCCCCTGACCGCGCCTTCGACCTCACGGTATGCCGCCATGTTTTGCATTCGATTCCGCATCCCGATCGCGTGATCGCCGAGCTCGTCCGTGTTACGCGCCGCGGCGGCTATCTCCACCTTATTCCAGAGGACTACGGCATGCTCCACTTCCAACGAGCCGCGCTCGATCCGCGAAACTTTTGGCATCAGGCCGCCGCGAGCTTCGGAGAAGCGACCGGCACCGACCTATTCATCGGCCGCAACACCTTCGGAATACTCGCCGCAATGAAGTTAGAGAACATTTCGGTGAATTACGTTGTCGTCGACACAGTCCGCGTCCCGCGAGAAACATTTGCGGCCATTCTAGAGGCCTGGCGCGACGGCTACTCCGAGTCCATCGGCCAGTTGACGCCGATTGCGCAGGAGTCCGCCGTCGCCTACTTCGATCAGATGATCGCGAACGTCCGCAACCCATTTGGCTACGCCGTATGGATGGTTCCCGTGGTCAGCGCGCAAGTGCCCTTGACCAAATCCGCATAGCAAAGCCCGAATGACCCACCTATCTGCGGGCTCAAACGCCCTCATTCGCTTCAACCGCGCGTGGTAGAATTATTTCTTCGGCCGTTCCTTCGGGATCGGACGATAGGCAAGCGATTGGGACAGGCAGTCTCGCAAACTGAATTTCTTCTCCACCGGAGCGCCTCGAAACGCAACGGCAAGGGAATAGTGTGCCCGCGTTCCCCATTTGACCGCCCGCATTCGCCCTTCCATCCCCCTATCGGACTCCGCCCATGATTCTCCCCCTCGTTTCCGAACTTGTAGCGCGAATCTCGCACCTCGAAGCCATCCAGCAAGGCTGCGAAAAACTTCGCCGCAAGGAAGCCGAAGTCACCTTCGCCGGTTTCACCGATTCCGCAAAATCCATCCTTCTTCCATTAGTCTTTCGCGAACTGGGCCACCCCATCGTCCTGCTCGTCGAGTCCAATCAGCGCGCGGAAGAAATGCTTCAGCCGCTGCGCTGGTTCTATCGCGCCGCCACCGCGAAACCCGGCGCTCGTGTCGTACGTTTTCCGGCCTACGACGTTTTGCCCTACGAAAATCGTTCGCCGCACGCCGAAATTTCCGAAGCGCGCGCCGTCGCTCTCTGGCGCATGGCCTCGGGCGAGGCCGATCTGGTGATCGCTCCCGTCCAGGCCGCTTTGTGGCGATTGCGCGACCGCGACTTCTATCGCGATTTGGCTCGCGTAATTGCGCGTGACGATTCCATCCCTCACGAAGATCTCATCGGCTTCCTCAATCGCGCCGGCTACGAAAAGCAAGTCACCTGCGAGATGCCGGGACAATACTCCGTTCGCGGCGGCATCATCGACATTTTTTCGCCCGAAGCGCCCCAGCCCGTTCGCGTCGAGCTTCTTGGAGACACCATCGAATCCATCCGCGCATTCGATCCCAATACACAGCGTTCCACCAATCCCGTGGAACGCGCCGTGCTCCTACCGCTCACCGAGCTTCTTCGCGGCTCGGAAGTCCTCGCGCACCAGGCCGTCGCCTCCGTATCGGGCCGCGCGGACGAAACCGCTCCTCCGGGCTTTTATCCCGGCTGGGAATTTCGTGAATTTCCGCTCGAGCATCGTCCCGGAATTCTCTTCGATCTCGCTTCCGAGCCGCTAGTCGTCATGGACGAGCCCTCTCTCCTTAAATCCGCGATCGAAAAATATCGCGCGCGTATGCAAGCAGCCTTCGAAAAAGCCGAAAGCCTTCTCGCCGAGCCGACCGACCGCTATATTTTCAACGAAGACGAGTGGTCGCTCGCGCTTCAACTCTTTCCGCGGCTCTCGGTCGAACATTTGGCGCTCGCCGGTGGTAACCCCGAAACATTCGCGCTGCAAACTCAGCCCACCACGCGGCATCACGGCAATGTTCCCGCCTTCATGGACGAGGTTCGCTCTCGTTTGCAAGCAGGCGAACGCGTCCTCGTCTCCGCAGCCAGCACCGGCGAACTCGAACGTTTTGCCGATATCTGTCACGAGTACGATCTTCCCTACAGCGTCGGCGAGCTTGAGGAAAATGTCACTGTCACCCGCCTCGCTCAGGAATCCAGCGCCAGCAATGCTCCGGCCATGGTTCTCGTGAAGGCTCCGCTCGCCGAAGGAGTGGTTTTCCCGGAAGCCCGTATCGCCCTCTATGGCAACGCCGATTTATTTGAGACGCCGCCCCAGTTGCAGCGTTCGCGGCCCAAGACCGCCAGCTTTTTCAGTGACTTTTCCGATCTCAAGCCCGGCGACTTCGTCGTGCACGTGGATCACGGCATCGGCCAATTCGAAGGCTTACGCCAGGTAGTTGTCGAAGGCGCTGCAGGCGAGTTCATGCTCTTGAAATATGCGGGCGACGCAAAGCTCTACGTTCCGCTCGCGCGCCTAGACCTCATTCAGAAATATCAGTCGCTCGGCGGCGTGGAACCCACGCTCGATCGCTTGGGCACAAACATCTGGGAAGCTCGCAAGACCCGCGTCCGCAAATCCGTGAACGACATGGCGGAGCAGCTCCTCGCTCTCTACGCCGAGCGCAAAACCGCTCCGGGCCACGCATTCCCGAAGGACTCCAACTGGCAGCACGAATTCGAGGACGCCTTCGAATTCGAGGAAACCACTGACCAGGCCCGCGCCATCGACGACGTTAAGCGCGACATGGAATCGCCTCTTCCCATGGACCGCCTCCTCTGCGGCGACGTCGGCTACGGTAAAACCGAAGTCGCCATGCGCTCCGCTTTCAAAGCGCTCGCGGACTCAAAGCAGGTTGCTGTCCTCGCTCCCACCACCGTTTTGGCCTTTCAGCATCTCGAAACTTTTCGCCGGCGCTTCGCAGCCTTTCCGGTTCGAATCGAAATGCTCAGCCGCTTTCGCACCGCCAAGGAGCAAAAGAAAGCCCTCGAAGAATTGGAAGCCGGCAAAGTGGACGTCATCATCGGAACGCACCGCCTGCTTTCCAAGGACGTGAAGTTTCACGATCTGGGGCTGCTCATCGTGGACGAAGAGCAGCGCTTCGGCGTTGCTCACAAAGAGCGCCTCAAGGAAATCCGCAAAAACGTGGACGTGCTCACCATGTCCGCTACTCCTATACCCCGCACTCTGCACATGTCGCTCGTCGGCCTGCGCGATATGAGCGTGATCGAAACGCCCCCGCGCGATCGCCTCGCGATTCAAACGAGCGTCTCGCCCTTTAGCGAAACGCTGGTTCAGCGCGTGATCGAGGAAGAGCTCTCGCGCGGCGGCCAGGTTTTCTTCGTTCACAATCGCGTCGAATCCATCGCTTCGCTTGCGTCGATGGTCCAGCGTCTGGTCCCTCGCGCGCGCGTCGTTGTCGGCCACGGCCAGATGCATGAATCGGCGCTCGAAAAAGTGATGCTCAAGTTCATCCGCAACGAAGCGGACGTCCTCGTCTCCACCACCATCGTCGAAAACGGCCTCGATATTCCGCGCGCGAATACCATTCTCATCAACCGCGCCGACCGCATGGGCCTCTCCGAGTTGTACCAGCTTCGTGGACGCGTGGGCCGCTCCAACCAGCGCGCCTACGCTTACCTTTTGATTCCGCCCGAAGGTTCGCTCACTCCGATAGCGCGCCAGCGCTTAGCCGCCCTTCAGGAATTCAGCGATCTCGGCGCCGGCTTTCGCATTGCCGCCCTCGATCTCGAGTTGCGCGGCGCCGGCAACCTTCTCGGCGGTGAACAGCACGGCCATATCGAAGCCGTGGGTTTCGATATGTATTGCCAGATGATGGAGCGCGCCGTCTCCGAAAGAAAGGGCGAGCCGGTCGCTCCTGAACGCCGCGCCACTCTAAATCTTGGGCAAGACATTCGCATTCCCGCGGAATACATCGAGAACGAAAACCTTCGCCTGCGCATCTACAAGCGTATCGCCGGCGTCACGTCGGAGGCTTCGCGCGATGAAGTTCTCAAGGAGTTGGACGACCGCTTTGGCCCTCCGCCCCCGGCCGTGGTGAACCTGCTCGACTATGCCGTGCTGAAAGCACTCGCGGAAAAGCTAGTGGTGGCCAATATCGACCGCCGCGGCGATCAGTTGGCCATCAAATTTTATGAAGATACGCCGCTCGGCCCGGAGCGTCTCGTGAAGCTCATCGGCAAACGCCGGGACATGCGTCTCGATCCCGCCGGCACGCTCTGGTTGGACTGGAAAAGGAGCAAGGAAACAACCCCGATGGAAGCTGCGAAGAAAGTGTTGATGCAACTACAATCGTAGCGATAAAATCACTCCGAGTGTTTACCATGAAAATCAAAATGATCGGCTGGCTTCCACGCTTCGCTATTTTCGCGGCCTTGATCTTGGCTCCGTCTATCTGCCTCGCTCAGGCCAAGGGCACTATCGTTGAACAGATCGTTGCCCGCGTTAACAATCAAATCATCACCATGTCCGATTACGAAAAGGCTTCCGCCGGACTCTCTCAGGAAGTCCACCAGGATTGCCAGAATTGCACGCCCGAGCAGATTCAGTCCGACTTGAAAGATCGTCAGAAGAATTTGCTGCGAGACATGATCGATCAGCAGCTCTTGATCGCGCGCGGCAAGGACATGGATATCAACGTCGAGTCGGACCTGATCAAGCGCCTCGACGAAGTTCGCAAGCAGAACAATCTCGCCACCATCGATGATCTCGAGAAGGCCGTCGAATCTCAAGGCATTGTCTGGGAAGACTACAAGAACCAGTTGAGCAACAGCATCTTGACCCAGCAAGTGATCCAGCGCGAAGTGGGCGGCCGCATGGATATCGGCTCGGACGAGGTGAAGAAATACTATGATGCGCACAAGCAGGATTTCGTCCGGCCCGAAGAGGTGTCTCTTGCCGAAATCATGCTGAGCACGCAAGGCAAAAGCCCGGAAGAAATCTCCGCCGTTCGCACCCGCGCCGAAGACCTCCACAACCGCCTGGTGAAGGGCGAAGATTTCAACGTGCTCGCGAAACGCTATTCGGAAGGTTCCACCGCCCAAGATAATGGTGCCCTTGGCGAATTTCAGCGCGGCCAGCTCGCCAAAGAGTTCGAGGATGCCGTTTTCAAGTTGGATAAGGGCCAGTTTACCGACGTGATTCAAACCAAAACCGGCTTCGAAATCCTGAAAGTGATCGACCACTATCAGGCCGGCTTGCAGCCGCTCAGCAAGGTGGAAAACGAAATCACCAACATCCTCTACCGGCAAAAAATGGATCCCGCCCTGCGCACCTATCTGGCGCAGTTGCGTGAAGAAAGTTACGTCCAGGTAAAGCCCGGTTACACGGACACGGCCGCCGTGCCTGGCGCCACAGTGATTCAAGAAGTTGCGCCGACGCCCGACACGCCCTCCAAGAAAAAAGAAAAAAAGAAGGTGCCTTTGCCGAAAGTCAACGGTTGATGAAGTCCAACTTCATCGTTGATCTCGCCGATGGACAAATGGTCGCGTCGCTCTTTCTCGTTCGCGAGAAGGAAATACGCACCTCCGTCCGCAGCGGAAAGTCCTGGCTCGAGCTGAGGCTCGCCGACCGCACCGGCACCATCCCCGCGAAAATGTGGGACAACTTCACGCTCCTCGCGCCCACCTTCGAATGTCACGATGTAATTCAGATTCGCGGCCGCGTAAAGCTTTATAACGGCCAGAAAGAACTCACCATCGAGCAGATCATTCCCGCCGCCGAGCGCGATTACGACCTCGGCGATTTTCTCCCGCACACCAAGTATGACGTCGAAAAGCTCTACGCCTGCGTCCAAGACGCCATCGCGGGAATGAAAAATCCCTGGCTCAAGCAATTGCTTTCCAATGTCGTCGGCGATCCCGCCTTCGCCCCGCAGTTCAAGCGCGCGCCTGCCGCGATGGTGATGCATCACGCTTACATTGGCGGCTTGCTCGAACACGTCGTCAGTTTGATCGGTTTAGCGGCTGCCGTCTCAACGCATTATCCCGATCTCGATGCGGACCTGCTGCTCACCGGCGTGGTGCTCCACGATATTGGCAAGATCGAGGAATTTCGCTACGCGCGCGGCATCGAGTATTCCGAGAAGGGACGTCTGCTCGGCCACATCATGATCGGCACCGCGATTGTGCGCGAAAAAATCAATGCCATTCAGGGATTTCCTGCGCCCCTCGCCACTTTGGTCGAGCATCTTATTTTGAGCCATCACGGCACCCATGAGTTCGGTTCGCCTTCCCTTCCGCAGATTCCCGAGGCCGTGGCGCTCAACTTTATCGACGATATCGATTCTAAAATGGCCGGGATGCGCGTGAGCCTTGATTGCCCGCCTCACGAGGAGCAGCCTTCGCTCTGGACCGATCGCAATCCCGCCCTTCGCAGAGCTTTGCTTCGCGTGAAACAGTTTTTGGCGGACGGCGAACCACCAAAGTGAGTACTTCCATAATCGCGAGATGAAATCCTATGACTGATCCTGCCTGCACTGAGCGCAGCGAACGTGTCGCAAAGACGCGCTCGCCCAAGCACTCGCTGCTCGATCTTGCGCCTCTTGAACTCGATTGCATGAAAACACTCTGGCCCGTCGGCGAAGCCACGGTTCGCGAGATTCGCGAGCGCCTCGCTCCACGCCTGCCGCGCGCCTACACCACCATCATGACCATCATGGACCGCCTTGCGCGCAAAGGCGTCGTCGAGCGCCGCAAAACCGGTCGCGCTTACGTATACCGCCCCGTGCTCGCAGCCGAAGACGCGCGGGCACAGGCATTGCGCCAGGTAATTGAGAATTTTTTCGAGGGCTCGAAGGAAGCGTTGCTCGCGCAGCTTGGTAATCCTCCGGATAGCCACCCTTCAGTTGTTGCCGCCGTACCTGCTGCCGTTCCGGGTGAGAACGAAGTGCGCGCGGACACCCCGCCTCTTCCACCGGTCAGGTTTGACTGAATGTTTCCTTCGGAACTCAAAATTCGAAACTCGCTGATTCGCCCGGCGACCATTCTCGCGCCCATGGCTGGCGTAACTGACACCGTGTTTCGTCGCGTCATTCGCTCGCTCGGCGCTTGCGGCCTGATCATGACCGAATTCACCAGCGCCGAAGGGCTCACGCGCCAGGCCGCGCGCACTCTTCGCTATCTTTATTTTGACGAGGACGAGCATCCCATCGCCGGCCAGATTTTCGGTTCCGATCCGAATGTGATGGCTTCCGCCGCGGCCCTGATCGAAGACCTCGGGTTCGATCACGCGGATATCAATCTCGGCTGCCCGGTAAAAAAAGTAGTGAAGTGCGGCGGCTCGGGATTGCTCCGCGATTTAGTGCATCTCGAAAAACTTTTGCGCGCCGTTCGCGCCGCGGTGAAAATTCCGCTCACCATCAAAATTCGTTCCGGATGGGATGAAAACAACATCGTCGCGACGGACGTGGCCCGAATGGCGGAACAGATTGGCGTCGAGGCAATCGCCGTTCACCCGCGCACGCGCATGCAGGGCTACGCCGGATTTGCGGACTGGAAAGTTATTCGCGCGGTGAAGGAATGCGTGCGCATTCCGGTGATTGGCAATGGCGATATCCGCAAGCCGGAGGACGCCGTCCGCATGATCGAAGAAACCGGCTGCGACGCAATCATGATCGGCCGCACCGCATCCTCGAACCCATGGATTTTCAGCCAGATCGCCGATTACATTTCCACGGGAAGATACGACGAGCCGACCGAGCTCGATCGCTACCATCTCTTGTCAGATTACTTTCGCAGCCTGATCGCCGCGGAAATGCCGGACGCCATCGGCAAGATGAAGCAATTCGCCACGTTGTTCACGCACGGGGTGCGCAACGGCGGCGAGCTTCGCCAACAGGTCCACCACTCGCAAACAGCCGCCGAAATTCTCGACAAAGTCGACACTTTTTTCTTCGAGATTGCCGCACCTGTTCCTTCTAACTAGAAACACTTAGCGGTCCAAAACGGTCAAAAAACGCCCGCCAGAAGGCCAGTTACGCCGACTGCGCCCTGGCCGCTTCGGGATTGTAGAATTTATCTCCGCCGAGGACCGCTCTGATCCCGCGAATCAGGTCGCGGCTGGCATTGCTCTTCAGGACGTAACCATCGCAATGCGCCGAGCGAATGTTTTCTTCGAGTGTGTGGTAGGAATGGTTGGTGAAAATCAGAATTTTGGGCGGCACATCCATCTGGCGGATTTCGTATGCAGCCGTCAACCCGCCGGCGCGCGGCATGGTGAGATCCAGAAGCACGAGGTCCGGTTTCAATTCCTTCGCTTTGGCTACAACCTCCAGCCCGTCTTGCGCCTCTCCGCACACTTCGATATCCAGCTCGCCGGCCAGCAGCGAGACGACGCCGTGGCGCGTGACCTCGTGATCGTCGGCGACCAAAACACGCTTACGGGTAGCGGGAATCGAAAGGGCAGCAGGCTGAGCTTCCGTTTCTTCCGGGCCCGGCGACTCTCGTCCCGGTCCGCCGGGCGATTCCTCTCTTACGAGGGGCAAGGTTGCAACCACGGTTGTTCCGCTTCCGGTGGAATTAATTTCGAGGGTGCCGCCGATTTGGAGGAGGCGCTCGCGCATTCCGGCGATGCCCACGCCGAGTCCGGTCGTGTCCCGTCCCGGCGTGAGAATGTCGCGACTGATTCCCTTGCCTTGGTCCTCGACGCATAGGCGAGCGATGCCCGCGTCCATGGAAAGAGAAATCCGCGCGGTGGGACTGCCGGAGTGCCGCAAGACGTTTGCGAGGCTTTCCTGAACCACGCGGAAGAGCGCCGTCTCATCACTTGAGGATAAGCGGGGCAGATTCGGGGCGATCTGGGTATCCACGCGGATTTTCGTTCGCTTCTGAAAACCTTCCGCGTACCAGCTCAATGCCGAGCCAAGTCCCAACTCGTCGAGGAGTGGCGGATGCAGCACGTAGGAGAGAGTGCGAATTTCATCCTCGATCTTGTGAGCCAAACCGGCGGATTCAGTAAGGGCTTCGCGCGCTTTTTTCGGCGAATCGAAATTTCTGAGGGCGAGTTCAAGGGACATTCCGAGGACGGCGAGTTCCTGGCCGGTAATGTCGTGCAAATCCCGTGCGATGCGGCGGCGCTCCTCATCTTGCGATTGCAAAAGCCTAGCGGACAAGGAATACAGCGACGCTTTCGAATCCCGAAGTTCCTGGTTGGTCTTCACTAGCTCGGTGACTTCGGAGGCGACAACTCGAATCGTCGTGCCACCGTCTCGGGCGGGAATCGGACCCAGCGATAGCCGTACCACGCGAGTTTCGCCGGAGGTATTGATCCTCATCTCGCCGCCGATCGGGGCCTCGATGGCTGCAGCCAGCGCCGAGTTCAGCGAGTCCCAACTGGCAGCCGAAATGTATCTTCGAATTGAAGATCCAGTGGCGGTCGCATGCGCGGAGACACCTAGAATCCCGGCGAAACGGCGGTTGGCGTAGAGGATCAGTCCGTCACGTGAAAGGTTCGCGACGCCGGTGTCGAGGTCCTCGAGAAGGGCCAATAGCACCTGGTCACGCGGGTTGGAATTTTCGCCACCAGGATTTCCGCCATTTACCACGCGATGGCGGGAAGATCTCGGCGCGGGGCGACCCGCAGGCCTTTTCTTTCGCACGAAGCAACCTCACATCAGCCGGGGCTGTAGTATACAGCAGCCAAAGACAAAGGCGCATGAATCCTGAATTATCGGGCGGGGGCGGCGCTTGCGAGGGCGGAGACGTTGACGAGGGTGATTACAGCGCCGTCGATTCTGTCGTCGGCGCGATAGGGGAGGATTCGGAGTTGGTAGCGGGTCCCGCGGCTATCGGTAAACTCTTCCTCGAGCGTTTGGAGATTGGACATCACCTTCAAGACCAAGGGCTGAAGCGGCGGAATCTCGATTGTGGGGTTGACGTTGAAGAACGGCCGGCCGATATCGCCTGGAATCAAGCCATAGATCTGTTGTGCACGGGGAGTGAAGCGTCGGATGGTGAGGTCGTTGCCGACCATGATGACGGCGATGTCGATGGAGTTCAGCAGATTGCTCAGATCGTTGTTGATCAGGCTGACGTCGGTGTTGCGACTCCTCAGTTCGTCATTTACCGTACTCAGCTCTTCGTTGGCGGATTGCAATTCTTCCTTGGCAGTTTCGAGTTCTTCGTTGGTGCTTTGAAGCTCCTCATTGCTTGAAAGAATTTCCTCGTTGGCCGATTGCAACTCCTCATTCATGGCTTCCTGAGTCTCGATAAGAGACTGAAGATATTCCTTGGTGGCAGCGAGTTCGCCTTCGAGCTTGGTGATATGCCCGACGGATGCTCGGGATTCCTTTTGCGGTGTGGCGCGTCGCGGCGTTTCGCGAGCAAACTCTCTGGGCGATTCCTGAAAAATAATCATATAGAGATGCTCCTTCAAGTTGGATACCGAGACAGGAGTCACCTCGATGCTGATAAGGCGCGTGGAATCTTTCGCGTCGCCGTTTCCATTGCCAGCCTTGATTTGGATATCGTGCTTCTGAACGGTCGCCTTCTCTTTTTTCGCTCGGGCGATGGCATTGCGGAGGTCGAACAACAGGCCCTCACGGGCCATTTTGAGAATGCTATGGCTGGCTCGCCCCGGAGCGATCTTCAAATAGAGGCCAACGTTCCCGCGGGTGTGCAAGATATCGAAATCGTCGTTGATAAATACCGCGGCGGGCGCGTAATTGCTCAAAAGGCGCCGATCGAATTCCTTTTGAAGTTCGGCCGGGTTCCACGCCAAATCGGGGGGCTTGGTAGGCACCCGGAGGCTGCGGGAAGCGTCCTCTGACTGACGATCCAGGGAAAAAGTGGCCACCTGGTGGCTCGCCGGTTTTTTTCTGAATATTTTCGCTTCGCGGCTTTCGGGAGCGAACAGGCTGGTGGCCGCGCCAATGCCCTCGGAAGTGCCGAGCACCAAATAGCCCGCCGGTCGGAGCGCATAGTGAAAAAGCGAAAGGGTCCTATTCTGGAGCGGCGGCTCCAGGTAGATCAGAAGGTTGCGACAGCACACCAGGTCCATTTGTGAAAACGGTGGATCGTTCAGAAGGTTGTGCTGGGCGAAGATACACCGATCGCGAATGGTCTTGCTGATGCGAAAGCCATTTTCGGATTTGGTGAAAAACCGGCGAAGGCGGTCGGCGGAAACATCGCCTTGAATATTTTCAGGATAGGCGCCGGCGCGTGCATTGGCGACGCTGGGGTAGCTTACGTCGGTTCCAAATAGCTGAAAAGGAGTTTCGGAAGCCTTGTCTCCGAGGAACTCCAACAGAGCGATCGCAACCGAATAGGTTTCCTCCCCGGAAGCGCAGGCGGGCGTCCAGACTCGAAGGGGGGATTCGGGCCCGCGATTCCCTAGAAGGGCGGGAAAAATGTCGGCCTTCAGAGTGTCAAAAATCTGGGGATTGCGGAAGAAGCTGGTCACGTTGATCAACAAGTCTTGATACAGGGCGCTCGTTTCGGCGGGATTCTTTTGAGCGAGTTTCACGTAGTCGCGAAGATTGTCGATCCTATTGACAACCATTCGCCGCTGGATTCTGCGCAATATGGTGGACTGCCGGTAATGACTGAAATCCACTCCAGTGATTTTCCGCAAAAGCTGAAAAATCCCAACCAAGCCGGAACCCGGGCCGGATGAACCCTCAACGCTGGGGCGCCACTCGCCATCGCGAGAGATGTAAGGATGACGGGCGAGGCGGGCCAATTCACGGGCAATTTCTTTCGGGGAGAGCACGTAATCCGTGTATCCGGCGGACTCTGCGCTTCGGGGCATGTTGTCGTATTTTGCCGTTGCGGAATCTTGCGCAAAGGTGACACCGCCTTGCGCCTGAATTTCGCAAAGTCCCAGTGTCCCATCCGATCCCGATCCAGATAGGACAACACCAACGGCCCGATTCCCCAGTTCGGAAAGCGACCTCATGAAGTGATCGATGGGCATCGGCATTCCCGCCGAATCGTCCCGGGGAACCAGCTGCAGCGTGCGGTGGGAAATGGACATGGTGGTATTAGGAGGAATCACGTAAACGCTGTTGGGCTCGACGAGCATGCCGTTGGTCACTTCGTTCACGCGCATGGGCGTGATCTTTGCGATCAAGTTGGCAAGCATACTGTGATGGGCCGGGGCCAGATGCTGGACCAGGACAAAGGCCATACCGGTATCCGGGGGCAAATTCCGAACTAGTTCGCTAAAGGCTTCGATGCCTCCGGCGGAGGCGCCTACAGCGACAATCAGGAATTCGTCTGTATGGAGAGGTTTCGCCTCGGATTTTTTGTTGGATGGAAGGTGGCGCTTTTTCGAGATCACCTTGGGTGTCATGAGTGGCCTCGCCACGCACATTCCTTAGGGGCACAGCTGCGGAGCCGCGCCGTACGAGCCTGGGGCGTCACGGATAAAACTGGTTTGAAATCGAAGTCTAGTCCTTTTTCGGTGCGGAGGGCAACAGGGTGATTTGTTCTAAGCAGACCGAGCTTCCCGGATCGCCTCTCCAATTGTAGTGCAAGCTACAGAGGATAGTTCCGTGGAATTTTCCAGATACCACAGCACGGTGTGAGTGTCGAGCACCGCGCTCATAGCTCATGCGCGAGGAAGCAGTCGAAGGACCTCTCTGGAATTTGAACCGCGCCGTAGGTTTACATCGAAGAGAGGTTCTTCGACTGCGTGCACCGGCGTGTTCGCACGCGACGCGAACACGGAAAGACAAAAGCCCGGCGCACTCCTCTCAGAATGACGGCGCAAACGCGGGCCGAAAAGCCTCAGGCCTTCCCGGCAAACGTCGCCGGGAACGCCTGAGCTATATTTTCGTGCGCGATGCCGGTGGATGGCGGGACCACGCTAAGTATGTGCGTTCGCGTACCGCGCGAGGCAGATGGCTGGCAAGTAGCCAAGTATGTTTGCCGGGCACAGCATGCTGTGCCCCTACGAGGAAGGCGGTCTTACTTACGTCGAAGAGAGGTCGCTCGACTGCGTTTCGCGCGCGCAGACACCGCGCGGAAGGCAACGTCGCGAAACTCCGCTCGGGATGACGAAGGGTGGGGCTTCAGCCCGCAGCGTGTCCAGAGGTGCGCGCAAAAGCAAAGGGGCCCGCCTGAAAAGCGAGACGGCTGCTACAGAGGCAACGCCATAAGCAGGATGGTACACTCTTGCCGAACCGGGCTGGTACTTTTGGGCGGAGATTCCGAGAGAATCGCGGAGGCTGGCGTGGCCATGGAAACGCAGTCGCTGACAATTGGGGACCTGATCGACCAGCATCCGCTGAGCAGTTTTCAAATCTGGACGATCGCTCTCTGCGGAATCGTCCTGACACTGGACGGATTCGATTCGCTTACTGTCAATTTTCTGGCGACGTCGATTGCGCGGAGCACGGGGATTCCCGTTCATAGCTTTGGACCGATTTTCTCGGCGAGCCTGTTCGGGTTGATGATCGCGGCGCTGACTACAGGACCGATCGCGGACCGAGTGGGGCGCAAGTGGCCGATAATCTTCGCGACGCTGAGCTTCGCAGTGTTTTCCCTGCTGACGCCGCGGGCGACTACCTATCGCGAGTTCCTAATTTTGAGGTTCCTCACGGGGCTAGGGCTGGGCGGGGCGATGCCCAACGTGGTCGCGCTAGCCTCGGAGTATTCGCCGAAGCGGCTGATCTCCGTGGTGGTGAGCATATTGTTCTGCGGAATGCCGCTGGGAGGAGCGATTTGCGGATTGCTGAGCGCGGAGATGATTCGGACGTGGGGATGGCAGTGGGTATTTTATATTGGCGGGGTTATTCCGTTGGCAATCGCGATTTTGCTGATTTCGATGCTGCCGGAATCGGTGCAATTTTTGGCGGTGCGCGGCAAGGACCCGGCGAAAATACGGAGGACGCTGAGAAAAGTGGCGCCCGAATTGGCATCCTCGAGCGGCGAGATTTACGTTTCGCCGGACGAACAGGGCCGCAAGGGCGTGCCGGTGAAATATCTTTTCACGGAAGGGCGCGCGCTTGGAACGATTCTGCTGTGGTTTCCCTACTTCATTAACTTGCTGCTGATTTATTTCATCAGCGGCTGGCTGCCTGCGCTTCTGAACGAGGCGGGGATGACGGCATCGGCCGCGGTGATCGCCACCGTGTTCTTTGATTTGGGAGGCTTGC
This sequence comes from uncultured Acidobacteriota bacterium, assembly GCA_963823145.1. Classification (GTDB taxonomy): domain Bacteria; phylum Acidobacteriota; class Terriglobia; order Acidiferrales; family UBA7541; genus Palsa-295. The sequence continues at coordinate 1,898,926 of CAWGJZ010000002.1, read as the reverse complement.
TCGCATGTTTGGGGCAGGGGTTCGTGATGAACCGATTCGGCGCCGCCCGGACGCTGATCCTCGAATACCTGTTGGCAGCGGTATTCGTGGGCGCGCTGGGCGTACTTCCCAGGCATGTTGTGCTCGTGGCATTCCTTGCGTTTGCTTCGGGGGTCGTGGTGATCGGCGCTCAGGGAGGGCTGAATGCGCTTGCGGCGCGATTCTATCCGACGTCCGTGCGGTCCACGGGCGTGGGCTGGGCGCTGGGCGTGGGGCGCTTCGGGTCGATCGTGGGACCGCTGGTGGGGGGGATGCTGCTCGGGATTGGATGGAGCTCGCGAGGGTTGCTGCTCGCAGCCGCAGGTTTTGCACTGTCGGCGTGGCTGGCGATCGTGCTGAGCAATACAGTGCGCGAGCACGTGACGCCGTACAGCCGTTCGCTGGAGGTGGAAGCGGGCGGATCTTGATTGCGAGATGGATTTAGGCCGGAGCGCGGACTAGCGTGGCAAGATGGGGGCAAATTGAGGGAGGCGACCATGCGTCTTCTTCTGGTGGAAGACGAGAGAAAAGTGTCTAGCTTTATCGCGCGTTCGCTGCGCGAAAATCACTACACCGTGGACGTAGCGGACACGGGCGAAAAGGCGCTCGATATGGTGAGCCGCGCGACGTACGATTTGATCCTGCTCGATGTGCGTTTGCCGAAGCTCAGCGGCATGGAAGTGTGCCGCGAGATCCGGGATTCCGGCATCGAGACGCCGGTGCTGATGCTGACCGCCCGCAGCCTGGTGGAACAGCGAGTGGAAGGCCTAGACTCCGGCGCCGACGATTACCTAACCAAGCCTTTCGCGCTGGCCGAGTTGCACGCCCGAGTACGCGCGCTGACGCGGCGCGGATTTCACAAAGGCGGCGCGAAACTTCACGCGGCGGACCTCGAACTCGACCGCCCGCGCAGGACGGTGAAGCGCGGCGATGAAGCCGTGCAGCTTACGTTCAAGGAATTTGCGCTACTGGAGCTGCTGATGATGCGTTCTCCCGAGGCCGTGCTGCGATCGGAGATTATCGAGCACGTGTGGTCCCACGGATTCGACACCGAGACGAATATCGTTGAGGTGTACATCAACCGTCTGCGCCAGAAAATCGATCAGCAGTATCCGGTGAAACTGATCCATACGGTGCGAGGGTCGGGATACCGGCTGGCGCCGCCGGAACGGTGAGCGATGAAGAGACGATCGCTTCGCTTTCGGATGATGCTGCTCTTCTGCCTGGTGGTGGGAGGATTTCTCCTTAGCACCTGCGGGATTATCTATTCGATTTTCGCCCGAGAGCTTCGGCTGCAGCTCGATCGCAGGTTGAGCGAAGCGGGAATTCCCATGGTTGACGATCTCGCGACGAACCCGCCGGATGAAGATGTTTTCCGCCTGGATCTTCCCGATGAATACCTGGAATTGCTGGATGCAACGTCGGGGACGCCGCTGAACATGTCGCAAAACTGGCGGGCGCATCCGATCGACGTGGGAACGCTCGATTTTCCAGATGGGAAACCGGTATTTCGCACGGTGCAGGGCGCAACGGGCGCGTTGCGAATGGAATTGATTCCCTTTCAACTGGTCGGGCGGCCGGTGGTCCTGGCCATCGCGGGGCCGACGCGCGATATCGATATCGTGCTGAGCAATTTTCGGCGAGTGTTGATCGTGCTGCTGCCGGTGAGTTTGCTACTGATGGGGCTGATCTCAGGATGGTTCGTGGGCCGGAGCTTGTCGCCGATCGCGGACTTGACACGGCACGCGGCGAAGCTGGCGCAACTGATCTCCGAGCCGGACTTCGTGGACATGAAAGCGCCGAGGCTGGTATCGCATTCGCACGACGAGTTGGGAGTGCTGGCCGCGACGTTCAACGAACTATTCGCGCGGGTGATCGCGGTGCTGCGGCAATTGCGGCAATTCGTGTCGGATGCGTCGCACGAGCTGCGGACGCCGCTGTCCGTGTTGCAAGGCGAAACGGAGCTGGTGCTCTCCGAGCGGCGCGAACCCGAAGAATACCAGCGCGCGCTGGAGGTGATTCACGGCGAACTGCGGCATCTGAGCCGGATTGTGGAAGGACTCTTCACGCTCTCCATGGCGGACGCCGGGCAACTTCGGATCGCGCACAGCGAACTTTACATAAACGAAGTTTTGGAAGAAGCGTGCGAGATCGCCATTCCATTGGGCCGCTCGAAGGGCATCAGAATCGAGCAGCATCTGGAGCCGGAAATTGTTGCGAGGGGCGATGAAGCGTTTCTGCGCGATCTGTTTCTGGTGTTTCTAGAGAACGCGGTGAAATATTCGCCGGCGAACAGCGTGATTACGGTGAGCCTCGCGCGACTGAATGACGCCGTCGAAGTGCGGTTCGAAGATCAGGGGATCGGGATTTCGCCGGAGCATTTGCCGCACATATTCGAACGTTTTTACCGCGCGACGGAATCGGCGGAAGTGGAAGCGCGCAGCGGCGGACTGGGGCTGGCAATCGCGCAAGCGATCGTCCACGCGCACGGCGGGCGGATTGAATGCCAAACGGTTCAGGGCCACGGCTCAACGTTCACGGTGTTTCTGCCGCCGGCGGGGACACTTGTTTCCACGTCGGCGTCGTAGCCGAGGCGCGGATTCGCGGGAGGAGCTTGGGGGTCACGGGGGCACTTACCGGCGAGGAGTGTTCCTAGAGCGCGCTGTCGCCGCGCTCCTCATTGCGAATGCGGATGGCGTCGTCCACCTTGGTGAGGAAGATTTTGCCGTCGCCGATTTTCCCGGTGCGCGCGGCCGCGACGATTGTCTGGACAGCTTTTTCCACGAGATCATCCGCCAGAACCAGTTCCAGCTTGATTTTGGGAATCAAGTCGACCGTATATTCCCTGCCGCGGTAAACCTCGGTGTGTCCCTTCTGGCGGCCATGCCCGCGGGCTTCGAGGACAGTCATGCCTTCGACGCCGATCTCGTGAAGGGCGTCCTTTACGGCATCTAGCTTGGATGTTTGGATCACGGCTTCCAGCTTGGTCATTCGTCCCTCGCCTCTGCGTTCCCTGCGATCACACCGGCGGTAGTTGGCCGACAAAGCCGCCGCGCATTATACACGCGCCGGGAGGTAGGGGCGGGAGGAATAGCGATGGCGGGTACCTGGAGGAAACCGGCGATGCTACATATACGGGCGAAGCAGCCTGTTTACCTGTAGGACGTTAGTCCTATTGCGGTGGGCGTACTTGGGTTCTAGGCTGGGAGTGTCATGGGCGGACGCACATCAGCTACAGCGGACAAGCAGCACTTGGTGCTGGACACGGGCCGGCGTCGCAGTATGCGGGTGCTCCTCAGTGTGCCTATCCAGGTGACCGGCAAGACGAAAACGAATCAGGATTTTGACGAAGAGACTCGCACTTTGGTGGTGAACGCCCATGGGGCATTGATTTCGCTGGCCGCCAAGGTTCTCGCCGGCCAAGAGGTGACCCTTTCGAACAGCTCGACGCAGAGCTCGATCGGGTGCCGCATCGTTTATGTCGGAAACCCAACATCCGGGAAGATGCAGATGGGGATCGAATTCCTAAAACCGTCTCCCTCGTTCTGGCAAATCGACTTTCCGCCGGATGACTGGGTCGTTCCAGAAAACTAGCTAGTCCAGCCTCTGAAAAACTCCGCACTTATTTTGGCGCGGAGAGCAGCTCCGCGCGAATGTTCCCAAAAGGCAAAGTGGCCTCGATCACGACAGGCGTTCGAGCCGGATCGTTGGCAATCCAAATTTCAAAGCGGATCGACGAGACTTCCTTCTCGTATTGAAAGACATGAACGGCGACGCGCGTGGCCGAAAAATTGCCGGCCGCTATCTTCACATAGTCGCTGAGGGCCTCGCAGTGGGCGTGCATGTCAAAGAGGTCTCGCCCATCGTAAACGGGCGCGGTGAAATCCGGCGCGCGGTGCCAGTCCTGCGCGCGTAGCGCGTAAAGTGTTCCCAGCGGATCGCGGGTTCCCGGGGAAACAATCACCACCGGGCCGGGCGAATTGCGGGGCTGCCCGCTTGGTGACAAATGCAGTACCTGGTCGCTTATTTTCCCCATTTCATTCAGGTGCGTCTCAAATTGGCGGCTTTCGAGCGTGGCCGCGTCCGTGTAGGAGTCGAACTGGTCGTCCAACTCGAAGAGCCTCCGGACAGGGTTCAGAGTGTGCGTGACAGCGCGGAGGTGCCATGTTTTGAAACCATAGAGATCGCGACGCTCCGGAACGCTGAGCTCCAGGGAAGCGGCGTTCGAGAACGCGGCCCATGCCACACGGTAATTCAGAGTCTCGCCGGCCCGAAAAGGCATAGGCTGCTCTTTCGTTTTTTCCGGAGCGTGCTTTGGGCGGGTGGCGCGGCGCCGGGCGGATTGTGCGACGCCGGCCGAGGCGAATGCCGGACCGCTCGATCGCAAAGGCCCGGGACAAAACCAAAACCAGCGGCGATGATCGCGGTGGCAATGATGCCAAATTCAGTTTTGAGTGGCGCTCGCAAGGATCTCATCGTTCGCAATCCGAAAAGTTCCAGCCCGATAACGTTTTCATTTCGCGCTCGATCTTCGATTCTTGCTCACCATAACACGCTGGTTATACTATGACGCGTCCGTTACATGCAGATTGCGGATTCCTATAACTGAGATTGCCAACTTGGAGTGTGCTCGATGCGCTATCTGGTAACAGGCGGCGCGGGGTTCATCGGTTCTCATATGGTTGATGAACTGGTCCGCCGGGGTCACGACGTGGTGGTTCTTGACGATCTTTCGACCGGTCAGGAGGCGAACATCGAGGCCGTCCGGCGGAAAATCGATTTTCGCGTGGGCACGATCACGGACTTGAAGGATGTCCAATCCGCATGCCGGGGAGCGGATTACGTGATCCACCTGGCAGCGCGAGTCTCCGTTCCCAAATCCGTGAAAGATCCCATCGCTACGAATCACACGAATATCGATGGCACCCTGAATGTGCTGGTAGCCGCGCGCGACGCGGGAGCGCGCCGCTTCGTGTTCGCGGCGTCGTCGGCCGCTTACGGCGAACCCCCCGAGCAGCCGAAAGTCGAGACCATGGCTCCGGCGCCCATCTCTCCATACGGCGTTAGCAAGTATGTGGGCGAACTCTACGCGCAAGTTTTTGGCCGGGTCTACGGGCTCGAAAACGCGTCGATACGCTATTTCAACGTTTTTGGGCCGCGCCAAGATCCGACCTCACAGTATTCCGGAGTGCTTTCACGCTTCATGCTTGCCATTCTCCGAGATGAACGGCCGGTGATTTACGGCGACGGCGAGCAATCGCGCGATTTTACGTATGTCGCCAACGTGGTGGACGAAACCTTGCGCGCTTGCGAGGTAGCGGGCGCTTCCGGACGGGTTTTTAACGGCGGCACCGGCGCCCGCATCACCCTGAACCAAGTGATAAAGCTTCTGGCCAAAATCACCGGCAGGGAAATTCACGCAGCCAATGAGCCGCCGCGCGTGGGCGATATTCGCGATTCACAAGCCGATATTTCACTGGCCAGGAAAGTGCTCGGCTACGAACCTGGAGTGCTCTTTGAAGAGGGGTTGAAGCGCACCTGGGAGTGGTACAACCGCGCGTACGGCGGCAAGCAGTAAGCGCACCCGAAAAACCTCAGCGCCGGGAGACCTCAGCGCTTCTGCCTCGGCGCCGCCGGCGTTCGATGGGAATGCACCGGTCGCATCGGTTGCCGCAGCCACTGAATTGAAGTCCCCGCGAGACGCTGCAACTTCTCAACCGGCTTTAGTTCGTCGAGCTTTTGCACCACTCGCGTGAGGGACGCTTCCAGCAACGCACTCGTTTCCTGGAGTCGCAGCTTGATCGGCCTCACGGACGCGCTTCTACTCCAGGACATATTGGCGACCGGCCTAGGCATGTCCCACTTCTGTGAAGGTGGGGGGCTCGCGATGGTAGGCGGTCGCACTGGGGGCGCTGGTGAAGGTGGGGCGCTCGCGACGACGTGCGATCGTACCACCGGCTCCGGCGAAAGCGCTGGGTTCGCGATTGCAGGCGATCGTTCTGGCGGCACAAATGTACTCGACTCGACCGCGGCTTTTGGCAGCGAAACTTCTGGCATGACCGCCATTCCATGCGGGACAGGCTCGGCCAAGGCTGGCGGGATCGGTGCATCCGGTGACAAGCCCGGCTTCATCAATTCCGCGAGAAGCCCAGCCCCACCCGCACGTCCTTCCATCGGAGCCGATTCGCGCATCTGCAGTGCGGACATGCGCATCCGGGTTGGGCCCGCATCCATGGGGATTACCGCGGCCACCGGCCGCTCGCTCGAGCGGGCGGGAAGCGGTCTGACCTCGTCAAACCGAAATTCCCAGGCCACGCTCTCCACAATCTTCGGCTGCACAGGACGGATGCCGTCCGAGTAGGCGTTAATCAGCGAGTGCTCGCAGATGAGGTTCATTACCCGTGGAATTCCGCCCGAATAGAAATAAATCGCATCCATGGCTTCCCGGCTGAAGGCCGCGCCATCCGGACTTCCCGCAACTTGGAGCCGATGTTGGATGTACCCATAAGTATCTTCCACCGACAGCGGCGCCGTCCTGCAGCGGACCATGATTCGCTGCCGCAATTGACGAAGCTCGGGACGATGGAGCTTCAGGTCCAGCTCCGGCTGCCCCGCAAGCACAATACGCACTAGGCTCTCGCCCCCTATTTCCTGGTTCAAGAGCATCCGGACTTCTTCCAGCACGCCAGTGGATAAGCCTTGAGCCTCGTCAAGGATAATTACGGGAGCCCGACCCAGCTGGAAATGCTTGGTCAACCACTGATTCAGCAGGATGCGTAAATTGGGATTGTGCCCCGGGTCGAGCTTCACGCCGAAATCGGCCAGGACAAACTCGAAGAGATTGTTGATATCCAGATGGGAATTGAAAACGAATGAGACAGGTATTTCCTGCTTCCGCAGGGAAGCCAGCAAATAATTGATCAGGCTGGTCTTACCGGTTCCGGCTTCACCGGTTAATACCATCAAGCTTTTGCCACTCTGCGATCCGAGGGTAAGCTCGTTCAGCGCGCGACGAATGCTGGAGCTGAGAAATATATAGCGCGGATCCGGATTGGCCCTGAAAGGATTTTCCCGCAAACCGAAAAAGCTGAAAAAGGTTTGATAAACTGCCTGGTCCTGGCTCCCCCTAGTCCCACCCGTGCTCTCCATCTGGCCCTCCCCTTGATATTGTGATGCACCAGGGGCACACCTAGACACCCCTGCCTCCCTAGAAATCCGAGCAGTCCCGCAGCCACAACTCGTTGAATTTAACTGGTAGATGACAGGAGGTTTGCGCTAGAGGGCATGGGCGGAGGAGAAAACTACGGCGCATTTGTTCCCATCGCCGGGACTTTTTTCTTCCGACGGTTCTAGTACCCGGTGGTCATTCTGATATTTTTCTCGGAAACTATACCGAAAAGCTCTTTTGCGCCCAGAGCCGCTTGCTCGCCTGTGCGGCGCCAGCCGCTAATGAACGCAGCTTGGCCCAGGCAATCTGCGGGTGGATGCGGCCGCCCATGCCGCAGTCAGTGCTTGCGATTACATTCTCCCGTCCGACCGCCTCGGCGTACCGGATAATTCGGTCAGCCACCACCTCGGGATGCTCCAGAACATTCGTCTTGTGACTCACAACTCCTGGGATGACGGCCTTGCCCGCTGGGAGTTTCACTTCCTTCCAATCCTTCCATTCGTGCTCGTGCTGCGGATTGGCAGCCTCGACAGAATATTGGCTCGCTTTCACCTTCAGCATGAGATCCAGCACATTTTTCAACGGAAGGTCGGTGCTGTGCGGGCCTTTCCAACTGCCCCAACAGATGTGATAGCGCACTTTCTCTTCCGGTATGCCTGCAAGAGCGTGATTCACCAATTCCACGTGCGACTCGGCCCACTTTCGGAAAGCGGCCATATCTCCATTCATCGAATACTGCCACTCGTAGACGTTGACGATGATGGGATCATCGAGCTGCAGATTAATTCCGGCGTCGGTGATCGCTTGGTATTCATTGCGCATGGCTTCCACCACGGCCGTCGCCTGTTCGTCCGCGCTCTTGTAGTATTCGCCCGGCAGAATGTTCACGCCGGTCGCGACCGCCGTCATGAATGCGTCTTCGGGATTTTTGCCGACGAGAGCGGCTTTGAAATTCCTGATGTCGCGCTGAATGGCCTCGTGACCGGTGTATCGGATCGGTCCAACATTGATCGGGAAACGAAGTGGCCGCGACGAGGGTCCGGCGTAGGCTTCCGGCGTGCTGTAATAGTCCGCGAAATCCCTGCGGTCTTTGCTGCCGCCCATGAACGAGTTCAAGAGACTGAAGTCCTTGGGAAGATCGCGCATTTCGAAGCCGCTCACGCGGTGGTAAACGTAGGTCGCCCATGCGCCGTAGTCGATTTCGTCCGACACTGGCTTGCCAAACTCGCCGTCGTTGACCACATCGATGCCAGCTTCGATCTGCTGCGCCACCACATCTGCAACGGCGCTCGTCAGCCTCGATTCGAGCTTCTCGGGCGGCGCTTGGTCGCGATATAACTCGATGAGATTCGCGGGCCGTGGCAGGCTACCCACATGGGTGGTCAATATGCGATTCGAACTCTGCTTCATTTCGTGGAGCTCCTTCAGGACTGGCTGACCGCCTTATATCGCACTTCCGATGAATGATGAAAGCGGATTATCAGGCATCCACGCTAGAGATGTGATTGCGCAAGGCTCGCTTTCCTAGGTATTATGCGCGCGGCTTATTTCCGGGAGACGACTATGAAGCGGGCGGCGTTGGTGCGGGCGGCGTTGGTGCGAGCGGGGTTTATCGTGACATTGGGATTGGCGATGCTGCAATGCGTGCCGGCGAACGCACAGCAGGTGAAACCTACTGATTTTCCTCCGCCGAAGCCAGCGTTCCCCGGACAAACCAACGCCCCGCCCCCAGAGCAAAAGTCGCCGGCGCTGAAGGTTGAGACGCTGGTACAGGCGCTCGACCGGCCGTGGACCTTCGTGCTCCTGCCTGATGGCAAATTTCTGGTCAGCGAGCGCTATGGGACTATGCGAACGGCGCAGCAGAACGGCGTGTTTTCGATGCCCATCGCGGGAGTGCCCGATGTAAAAGTAGTGGCGGCGCAAAGCTTGCATGATGTGGAGCTGGATCCAAATTTCGCGCAGAATCGCCTGATCTATTTCAGCTATTTCGCGCCGCCGCCCGGAGAAGATCCCGCTGTCTGGCCGAATGATTATTTTTATGCTCGCGTTACGAACTTGCCGCTCGCCGAACGCAGGATGAAATCCGTCGGCACCGAGCGCGTGGCCCGCGCGCGCCTGAGCGAGGACGATAAGCGGCTCGAGCACGTGCAAACGCTGGTTGATGGCGTCGATCGCCGCATCGTATTTGCGCCGGACGGCACTCTCTTCATCAGCGGCGCCGATCGTTTCCGCTTTTACGCTTCGGATATGGATGGTGTCGAACACGAATTTACCGACCCGGATATTCTTCGTAACTTTACGGGGCGCGTGGCGCGCATCAATCCGGACGGCACGATTCCCAAGGACAATCCGTTCATGAGCGAGGCCACCGTATTGCCTGAAACTTTCGCTTACGGATTTCGGGACCCCGACGGCGTTGCGATCAATCCCTCGACAAAAGAACTTTGGATCGTCGAACACGGCCCGATGGGGGGCGATCGAATTTTGATTGTGCGCTCGGGCCATTTCTATGGCTGGCCCAACGTGAGTTACGGACGGCAGTATTCGGGCGTGCCGGTGGGCAAAGGATTGCACGCGGAAGAAGGCGTCGATCAGCCGATTTATTTCTGGTATCCGGATATCGCGCCTTCGAGCACCATGTTTTATACCGGGGACATGTTTCCTGAATGGAAAGGAAATTTGTTGGTGGGCTCGCTGGTGGGAAAATGCTTGATTCGTCTGGTGCTGCATGGCGATCGCGTGGTTTCCGAGGAACATTTGCTCACGGATCTCGGCCAGCGCATCCGCGATGTCCGCCAAGCACCCGATGGCGCGCTTTACGTGCTTACCGATGCTGGGAGTTTGCTGCGGGTTACACCGAAAAAGTAGAAAAACGCTCTCACTCGAAGCGCGGCTAGGCGTTTAATTCGCGGAGACCTTCGGGGAAGACGACTTCGATAAGGCGGGCGGCGGTGTCCACGCGCACGCAAATTTCCTGCGCTAGAGGAACCAGCAATTCTCCGTTAGGTGAATTGACAACTAGGAGAGGCGTACCCGGAACGTTCTCGCCGGTGGGTTGCACGTCACGCACGGTACCGATCGTGGCGCCATTTTTTTCGCGAACTTCGCAGCCAATCAAGTCCGCGATGTAGTAGCTGCTTTCGGGGAGCTTGATGCGCTCGGCGAGCGGAATGCGGACTTCGAGGCCGACAAGTTTTTCGGCATCGGAAATGGAATCCGAACCTTCGAAATGAAAGATGGCCTGGCCGCCGCGGCTTTGACTCAGCCAGCAGGAACGAATCGCGGCTTGACGGTCGGGTGAGCTCCCGCCGCACAACCACGCGGAAGTGAGAGTTTTCAAACGCTGAGGAAAATCGGTGAGGATTTCGGCCGCTACTTCGCCGCGGCGTCCATGCGGGCGCAGGACGCGGGCTACCGTCACACTGGTCTGCGGCAATTCGCCGGCGCTCACTATTCGAGGATTTCCAGAGTGAAGCGCTTCTTCAATTTCATCCCGGCGGCGCCCAACAACGTGCGAATCGACTTTGCGGTGCGCCCTTGCCTTCCAATCACCTTGCCCAAATCTTCAGGATGAACCCTCAATTCGAGTACGGTAACTTGTTCACCTTCCACTGCCTTCACCTGCACATCTTCTGGGCGATCCACAAGTGCTTTCGCAATGGATTCGACTAAATCCCTCATCGCGTTTCCTCCACAGCATGCCCGGCCCAGCGGAGAAACTCGCTCGAGCGTGTACACGAATTATGAACATGGCATCTGTAAGTTGGACGCTTTAGGCAGGTTTTGGGTTGCGTATTAAGCTGCGGACGGTGTCGCTCGGCTGCGCGCCTTTACCAAGCCAGTACTGCACGCGTTCGCTATCGAGTTGAACGGCGGCGGGCTTTTTCAGTGGGTCGTATGTGCCTACAATCTCCACAAAACGGCCGTTTCGAGGGCGCGTCTTCTCAGTTACGATCACGCGATAAAACGGATGCTTCTTCTTGCCAAACCTGGCAAGACGTATGGTTAGCACTAGCAATTCCTCCTGATTTCGACCCAGCCAGTATAGCGGACCCTGCAGATTTCACCTATCGCAAACTATCCTGGCTGACGAGAATTTTCAGTAGAACCAATTGCTGCGGAAGGCCACCCACCAACTGACGATCAGAATTGGAATCGTTGCTCCCAGCGCCCATCGGAAGGGCAAAAACAGGTCGGCCGCCAAACCCAATACGGTTAATGTGGCCCAGAAGACCTTTTTTTGCACCCGGCCATTTTAGCTCTCTACTTCCCTTCCCGCTGCGAACATAGAATGTTGAGCGCACGCGTGTGTTCAGTATCATACGGACGGGAGACCACACATGCCCGAGGTTCGCGTACGCCCTGCAGTTCGCGATGATCTTTCTCGCCTAACGGAGATTTACAACCACTACGTTGTAAACACGCCGATCACGTTCGATATCGAGACTTATACCGTGGAGCGGCGAGAGAGCTGGTTCAGCCAGTTCAGCGAGCGCGGGCGCTACCGGCTGATGGTGGCGGAGGAAAACGGCTTGGTGCTGGGGTATGCGGGCACAACGCGCTTTCGTCCCAAGGCGGCATATGACACTACAGTCGAAACGACAATTTATTGCGCTCGGGAAGCGACCGGCAAGGGTGTCGGTTCGCTTTTGTATGGCGCGCTCTTTGAAACGCTGAAGGATGAGGACGTCAATCGCGTCGTTGGCGGCTATACACTTCCCAATCCTGCGAGCGCGGCTTTGCATCATCGCTTCGGATTCAAACCCATCGGAATTTTCACGCAGGTAGGACGCAAGTTCGGGCGTTACTGGGATGTGTCTTGGAACGAGCGACCCGCAAGAATTTAGCGGACCGCTATCACAGGACCCACTGCTGCAAATGACGCTGCTTTCACGAATCGCTATCGCTGAACTGCTATGGGAATTCAATCCGAGTTTCGTCTGGATTCTGGCTTTTTTCGGTAGTGCTTGGGGCTTCGCGCGTCGAAGTCGGAATGGCGAATGCGGCGTCGTGCATCTTTCTTGTCATCATGCTTCTTGCTGTTCTTATGCTTGTTTGTGATTAGGATCATGCAGCCCTCATCTGTGTGTCGTGCCTCAGAGACTTTGCCGTCAACGCAGAAGCCAAAGCGGCAGAGATGCTTGCGCGCATTGCTCGATCATTTGCTGGTCGCGCGCGGAAAATGCGTTGGCCTGCTCGCTTTCCACATCCACAGTTCCAATCACCGAGCCATCTGCCGGCGAAAGAATAGGCACGATGATTTCGGAAAGCGTGCTGCCGAACGCGGTGAGGTAGCGCGGATCGGTTCGCACGTCGCCCACCACCACGGCCTTTTTCTGCGCGACTGCCGCGCCTGTGAGGCCTTTGCTCAGTAGGAATGTTGGATGCTCTGGTGCGCCAGGGCCGCTCCACGCGATGATCGAGACATTCTCCGCGCCCACGTCGTAAATGCCCACCCAGCGGTATTCGCCCAGTTTGCGAATCATTTCGGCCAGCCGCTTGGCTCGGCCGATGCGATCGCCGCCACTCGCCGCCGTCGAGCGGATCTGGTTCAGCGTGTTGTCCATCACAATCGGCATCGTGGCTCTTATCCTTGCATCATTCCGGTGCGCCGGCTCCGCCGACTCCGCCTAGGCCGCCCATTCCGCGAAGCTTATTCAGGCCGCGCAATTTGCCACGCATGGTGTTGCCGTACATCTTCATCATGCGACGCATGTCGGAATATTGCTTGAGGACCTGATTCACTTCCTGGACGGTTGTGCCGCTGCCGCGGGCGATGCGCTTGCGGCGCTTGCCGTTGATGATGTTGTCGTCCGCGCGCTCAGCGGCGGTCATTGAATTGATGATGGCTTCCGTGGATTTGAGCTGCTTTTCGTCGATGGAAGCATCCTTCGGAATTTTTGCGAAAGGGCCGACCTTCGGGAGCATGCCGATCAATTGTTCCATCGAGCCCATTTTGCGAATTTGCTGAAGCTGATCGCGAAAATCGGCGAGAGTGAAATCGTTTTCGCGGAGCTTGCGCTCCATCTCACGCGCTTTCTTCTCGTCGACGTTCTTTTGGGCTTTCTCGATCAGGCCGAGAACGTCACCCATGCCCAGGATGCGAGAGACGACACGGTCGGGGAGGAATGGCTCGAGCGCGTCATATTTTTCGCCAACACCCACGAACTTCACAGCCGCGCCCGTGACTTTGCGGATGGAAAGCGCGGCGCCGCCGCGCGCATCGCCATCCATTTTAGTGAGGATTACTCCCGTGACGCCGAGGCGCTTGTGAAATTCGCCCGCCGAGCGCACGGCATCTTGTCCGATCATGGCGTCCGCAACGAACAGAATCTCAGCGGGATTCAGCTCTTTTTTCAACATCGAGAGTTCGTTCATCAGCTCGTCGTCAATGTGGAGGCGGCCGGCCGTGTCGACGAGAATCACATCGCACGCGGAGAGTTTCGCTTCGCGGGTAGCGCCGCGGACGATTTCGAGCGGCTTGTCAGTGCCGGTACCGGGCCAGATGGGAGTCGCAGTGGCTTTGGCGACTTGCGCGAGTTGTTCGCGCGCCGCCGGCCGATATACGTCGGTGGAAACGACGATGGGGCGGTGGCCGTGCTCGGCGAGCCATTTTCCCAGCTTGCCGGTCGAGGTGGTTTTACCTGAACCTTGCAGGCCGCAGATGAGCCACACTGACGGCGGACGCGAAGAAAATTGCGGGCGCGCTTCGCGGCCGAGAAGTTCGGCCAACTCGTCGCGCACGATTTTCACGACTTGCTGGTCGGGCGAAAGCTGGAGGAGAACTTCGGAACCGAGAGCCTTTTGGCGAACCTGGGCGATGAAATCGTCGGCGACTCCGAGGTTGACGTCACCTTCGAGCAGCGCCTCGCGAATTTCGGCGAGGGCGGCGTCGAGATGCTCTTCGGTCAACTTGCCTTGGCCGCGCAGATTTTTGAAAGCGCGCTGGAGTTTTTCGGTGAGTGTTTCGAACATTTTTTCTTATGCCGTCCCCGCTTGAGTTTTCTTTGGCAACATGCACGCCGCAATCCCGGCGCTGGGAGCAGCCTGATCTACGAAGGCGAACGTCCCCTCTTTCATTTCTTGCGCGGCAGTTATCAGGGCGCCTAACGCCACCCGCGACAATACCCCGCCGAGGCTGATGCGCCGCACGCCTGCGGCGCCCAAGTCCGCGACGGAAAAGGAGAGACCTTTGATGCCGACAAGCACGTTGACCGGATGCGGGGCGACGGCGGCGCAGACGGCCTTGATCGTTTCGAGATTCGGTAGACCGGGCGCGAAGAGCACATCGGCGCCAGCCTTCGCAAATGCCTGAAGGCGGCTAATGGTGTCGTTGAGGTTCGGGCGGCCGTGAAGGAAATTTTCGGCGCGCGCCGTCAGCGTAAAAGGAAATGGCAGCGCGCGAGCGGCTTCGACTGCGGCCGCAACGCGCTCCACGGCGAGGCTCTGATCGTAAATCGGGCGGTTGTCGTCGCCGCTAAAATCTTCCACCGAGCCGCCGACAATTCCCGTGGCGCCCGCGAGGCGAATCGTTTCGGCGACAGTCTTCGGATCGTCGCCAAAGCAATTTTCAAGGTCTGCGGCGACTGGCAAATCGGTCACATCGGCGATCAAACGGCAGTGCGCGAGCACCTCTTCGCGGGTGACCGCTCCGTCCCGGCGGCCGAGGGAGAAGGCAAAGCCGGAACTGGTGGTGGCGAGGGCCTGGAAGCCGAGTCCGGCGAGAATGCGCGCGCTACCCGCGTCCCATGGATTCGGGATGATGAAGGTGCCTGGGCCGGACGCTTCCACCGGCGCTCCCGAAGTGGCGGCGAGCTTGTGCAGCGCCCGGAATGCTTTCGCTTTGTCGGTTTGGCTGACCTTCATGCAGTGGCTCCTGCGGCATCGGAGTGCGGGGTGCGACGCCGCAACTTCCGATTCTATGGGAGGCGCGGAGGGCGGTCAAATGCGACGGTGTGAGTAGATGGCCTCTAATTGAGGTTCCGCGCCAGTGTCGAGTAGATATGACCGCGGTCTTTTGTTTTCTAGAGGTTGGGAGGTGCTACTCGGCTCGACTGTCGATTAGAAAGGCGAAAAGAGAACCAAGCATATTTCCCGGGCACAGTACACTTTGCACCTGCAGGTGCAAAATCCAAAGGCCCGTCGTGACTAGGGTCTCGACTTCTCATGCGGTGTTTTTTCCGGGCCATCCGTGGCCCTGATTCACGCTACCACGCGTAGGGCTCGACTTTGTCAAGGGGGACCTGTGGACTTTATTTTTCATGGAGAGGAGAACGATTGGAGATGAGCAGTTATTAGAGCGCAACGTTGTTGCAATTTGCTATTGCGCCGAACGCGGAGCGTCCGTACTATCCGCGCATGCTCCTCAAAAAACTTATCCGGGTGTGCAGCGAAGAATTGCTGAAGGCGAAGCGCGCGATTGTGTTGGCGTATGGTGCGATACGCGAGGCCGACGAGCGCACGATGGACTTGTTAATGATGTTCCTCGGAATCCGCTGAAGAATCCCCTCTCCTCACAGACTGCCGCTGAAGTGATACAGATTCTTGGTTGCTTATACTTTTCCGGTAATGCTTTGTTAACTTGATTTCGACCGTGCAACGGGTTAAGAATGGGCAGGTCTCGTCTCCAACCCTGCTCGGCGAGGCGCACGGCGAGGCAATTGCGGCCGGTGGTAAGGCCGCTGACCGAAACATCCATCGCGACGTACCCAGCGCGCTGCCTACAACGTACCTGATCGCAAGCGATCACAGATTTATGAAATGCGGCTTCGACGCAAAGAGCCGCGAACGGCGGATTGACCTTCGCCAAAAGCCAAACAGACAATCGAAAACAAAAAAAGGAGGAATTGCTATGTATGTGATCACGGGAGCTAGCGGACACTGCGGGCGTGTGGTTGCGGAGAAGCTACTCGGCGCGGGAAAGAAAGTTCGAGCGATTGGCAGGAGCGCGGAGCGGTTGCAGGCGGTGAAGGCGCGCGGAGCGGAGCTTTACGTGTGCGATCTGACCGAGCGAACGGCGCTGGCGAAAGGTTTCGAAGGCGCGGAAGGCGTCTTCGTGATGATCCCTCCAAGCGCGACCAGCTCGGATTATCGCAAAGAGCAAGAGGGCATTACGGATTCCGTGACGGCGGCGCTCAAGGAAGCGAAAGTGAAGCATGCGATTTCGTTGAGCAGTATCGGCGCGGACAAGCCACAGGGCACGGGTCCCGTGGTGGGGCTGCACAATCTAGAGCGGAAGCTGAACACAATATCCGGGTTGAATGTGCTGCACCTGCGCGCCGGATCTTTTATGGAGAACGAGCTGGCCCAAATCGGAATCATCAAGGCTTTGGGGGCGGCGGCGGGTCCGTTGCGGGCAGACCTGAAGCTTCCCATGATCGCCACTAAGGACATCGGCGAGTATGCCGCGCAGGCGCTGATCGGACTTCGATTCAGCGGGCAGCAGACACATGAACTTCTCGGACAGCGGGATATCAGCATGGCCGAGGTTGCGTCCATCATCGGCACGGAGATTGGCAGGCCGGGCCTTGCTTACAAGCAGCTGCCAGATGAGCTAGTGCGGAAGGCGTTGACGGACACGGGAATGTCTCAGAATGTGGCGAACCTGATTCTGGAAATGTCCGAGGCGCTCAATTCCGGGCACATGGCTGCACTCGATAAGCGCTCGCGAGAAAATACAACGCCAACTTCCTTCGAGACATTTGTGAAGGAAGTTTTCGCGCCGCAATTCAAGGGCAAGTCGACCGCCGCCTGAGGCCGACGGCGATCCCGGGACGGGGGACGTCGCCAAGCACAACTTGCGGTTGACACAATGCGGGAGGAGGGCTAGGCTTTCGGCGCGAAGAGAAGACGAGTTTCGCGACTCCGGTCGACCCAGCTCCAGGACATCGCGAAAGTTTCGGGGCGAGCGACAGCGATGAAACGGCCCCTTCACCTTCTAGCCCCTTTGGCGGTGTTGGTGTGCACTTGTGTCAGCGTGGCCCCTAATATCTGGGGCGCGACTTCCCCTCGTTCCTCGGCGCCGGAAAAAAGCGGCGTCGAACCCCACGAAGCGACGGTTACAATCCCAGGACCCATGCGTTCGTTTTTGCGGATGGCGGCGATCAGCCAGAAAGTCTCGCCCGACGAAGTGATGCCGCTGCTTTCTCGCAACGTCTTTTTGACTGGCTACAGGGGTGCGGGTCGAAAGGGCCAGCCGACCGAATTCCTGCTGCTGCTAAGACGGTACGTCCAGCAGGCGAGAGAGCTGGCGGATTTAGCCAAGCCCGACGGCGTAATTCGTGTTTCCAGTTGCGACGAGGCAAGGCCGTTACTGCAAGTTCTCGGCTACAAGACACGGGCGGACTGCGGACAAAACGGCGCTTTTCTCGAGACCGCAGATGCGCAAAGGGCATTCCTCACGACAGACTCTGGGTTTCCTCTTTCCGAACTCGAGAGAGCACTATCGGGGGGAGCGGCCTTCGCCTACCCGTTCCCCAGCTCTCAGGTGCCTATATTGTTGACGGAGCAGGAGTGGATCGGAGCAAGCAATGGCGCAGGTGGCCGAGACTTGCTTGATGCGCTTTTGCACGATCCCGTACTGGCTCATCTTTACTACGCTTGGGCCCATGTGGATCCAGAAACTCGAGTGGCCCTGCAGCGATCGCCAGGTTTGAAAAGACTAGAGCCTTTGGCCGGCTCTCTGGACTTTTATGGAAGCTACCTTCTCGTTCGAGGAGGACGCGTGCTGGTTCCCGGGGGCTCGGATGCCGAATCGGCATGGAAAGAATTGGTCGGGTCAAGCCCAGAATCACCTGGGGAATTCATCCCCCAGCTACTCGCGAAGGACGACGGCTGGTTAGCGGCTTACTTCGATTCAATCTCGCGCATTCCTCAAGAAGAGCAAGCGCACTTTGTTGAACGTCCGCGGTTGCGACGCTGCTACGAAGCCCTTCGGGGAAAAAAGGTTTTGCCCAGCGCTATGGCGTCGGTTTTTCGCCCGGACCCGGACCTCCTTGTTTTGATGACTCGCCTTCAGTGGGAACCCAATGGCGATCCGCACGTGCCTGGAAGTCTCCAGGCGTGGAGAGACATCCTTGGTCAAAAGGCCGCGTCCGAAATTGCTCGCGACTCGGGCCTGCGAACCAAAGGCTGGAGCGATCCTGAAGGGCTTCTGGAAAGCTTGTTTGCCTTCTCCCGGGTGCGCGAAGAGGGAGGGCCAACCGAAGTTTTTCTGGCGCTGAGTGAACTGGATAGCAGACGATCAGCGGGGCAACACTTGAACCCCCAAACAGTTGAACTGATGGCCAGCAAGTTCTCCGAATTCAAGGATCAGTATTTGATCTTTTCGGAATTTCCTGAGCTGAGCGATGAGTCGATCGCGCTCTTTTTAAAGACAGCCTCGGCGGTTGGGAAGATTCCCGACCGCACGCTGCGAGGCAACGCGATGGGAATCTTCCAGGCGAATATTAGCCTCTGGCAAATCCTGTCGCGCCAGGGCGAGATTACAGAAAATAAGCAAGATGACTCCTGGCGGGCGATGATCACGCCTTTCGCCCATGTTACCTCGGCTACGCAGCTTTTCGATGCGGGACACGTATCGCTGGGAGAAGTGCTGCGCGCTGCCACGGGCGAATCAAAGATCTCACAGGACGAAATCGTTGATTTGTTGGCGGGTCCTCGACAAACCAGCCCCGAGGGTCAGCGAATCCACAGAGAATTGGCCGACGGGATTCGCGCGGTGCTGGACGATCAGCGCCTGGTCTCGCTCGATACGCTACTGGCACTTGGCGATGGGCTGAGTACGATGACGCAAGGAGTCCCAGGAAGTACCACGGGCGATAAGCTGGCTCCGTTTGCCGAGCAACTCACAGAATTCCAAATGCCGCAGCCGATATTCACTCGCGGCGAGAGAACGGAGTTTACAGCCGGAACTTACAACGATCGGCATACCGAACTGGAAATGCGGACCGATGTTGCGAAGGTTTTGAAGACACCTGCTTCCAAAACACAATTAGAAACAGCGCGGGGGGAACTTGCTCCTTTCTTTAGGGACACGTTGGTGGGTTTCAGTTATGGCTATTACCAACCGCCCGAGGCTCAAGCTCTTCACAACAACTCTCTGGTAATTCGATCCCACGATTTCTCCGGAGAGACCATCCTGGGGATGGAAGGATCTCTTTGGCAGACTGCGCGGTTGTTCGGGGCAGGATCTCCGGCGGGAGGCGGCGCTCATCTAGTCGGATCACTCGCGAACCTGCCCTATGTGCTCGCGAAAATGGAAGAAGATTTCATTTCGCCTGAAAACGTGCAGGCACTGATCTGGTCAGATTTGGTGCCGTCCGTTTTAACGGGCGCCGTTTTGCCGCGTTGGTGGGGCGTGAGCCGAAAGGAACTTCACGCCATCGCGCTCTATCAGCGCGCCGGAGAAGAACTCCTGGCAGCCTCCGATAAAAACGAGGAGTTGCGCAGTAGAGTGACGAGCCTCCTTTCCAAGAGAATGTCCCCTGAGAGATTGGCGCAACTGGAAGATACGCTGCGAGAAGGGCGGCTGGCCGAGGTGTCTCTTGAGGTCACTCCAGCTGACACTTTCTATTTGACGGCCGAGTTTCGGAAAAAATTCCCCGGGGAAACCAGTTCCTGGGGGCCGGCGGGACGAGAATTGGAGAATTTAGCTCGCGAGGACCCGGAGGAAGTCAAGTGGAACCGGTTGTCGCAAGATTTCGGCGTGGCGCACCCCACCCTGGCGCGGACGTATTCTCGCGAGTTACTGAACCTAAGGCTGTTTCCGATGTTTGCAGGCTACTCGAGCCGGCTGTTTGCCGAAACGTGGGATTCCACGAATCTGTATTGGGCGCGCTTGGCTGACGAAATGGGCTATCAGCCCGAGACGCTAAACCGGCTGGTCCCTGAGCTGACTGTCCACATGGTGGCGAAGATCTTTGCCACGGATCTGAATGACTGGCCGGCAATCCTCCGCGCGATGCGAGAAACAGGAGAAGAGTTTCGGCAGGGCAAGTATGCCTCGCTTCGGTTGAGTAGCGGGCCAGCTCAGCCTTAGACAGTCTGTGGTGAGGTACGCGAAAGCTGGATGCTGCCGTTTCCGGCCGGACGAAAGCTCTAGAGGCTTCGACACTGAGGACAATATGCTCAAAAGACTTTTTGTGTTTCTCGGCTTCGTGGCACTCCCGCTACTCTCCGCAGGCTCGGTGCTAGGTCAAGAAAGCGCCCCGCCGCCCATCAACGTCACCGTCGATCTGGTGCAATTGAATGTGGCGGTGACCGATCACAAAGGGAATTACATAACCGGCCTGCGTCCGGAAGACTTCGTCATTACCGAAGACAAGATTCCAGAGAAGATCGCCACTTTTGGAGAAGGAGACGAATCGGTCCGCGTACTACTGGGCGCCGGACCGGCAAGCGCCAAGCCGTCAGATTCCGCAGGGCAATCAAAGGAATCCAGCGCACGCGTGTCCGGCAGCGAGCTGACCTCTCTGGTAGGAGGCGCAAACGTTTTCGTACTTTTCGACACCAGCAACTACATGTATCGCGGTTTTGTGTTCGCACAGGATGCCATAGCCGATTTCGTTCGCTCCCTGGAAAAGGCGGACCGAATCGCCCTCTATTCCTATAGCCGAGACCTTTCCAGAGCCGCGCTGCTTACTTCGGACCGCGCGGAGGTTTTGCGCGGCGTGCGTACGACTGTGGCGGGAGACGATGCAGCGCTTTACAATTGCCTGTTATTGACCGTGAAGGACGCGGCCCACCTTACCGGAAGAAAGGTGATCGTCGTTTTCTCAAACGGCCCCGACAACGCCAGCATGGTGCCGCCCGAAGAGGTTGCCGAGCTTGCGCAATCTACTGGAACGACGATCTACATGGTAAGCACCGAACAGGCACATCTGGAGCCGATCTCCAATGCGGTATTTCAGCGGATGACCGCTGCCACCGGTGGAAAAGTTTATTTCGCTAATAACTGGAAAGATGAGCAAAACGCGTTTGCATCGATCCGCGACGATTTGGCTCATCTCTATTCTTTGAGCTACTACCCCGAGCCGAATCCCAATCGCGGCTGGCGTACCATCACGGTAAAACTCAGGAACGGGCATACGAAATACCACATTCGAACGCGGGATGGGTATCGGCTCCAGCATTCTCGCTTCTCCACAGAAAATATTCAGCCCAGTCAACCGGCCGCCAACGCACAATAGCGGTTGCTCGTGCGCGTGATGTCACACCTTAGCGTGCCCCTTGGAAGCTGAAACGCTTTCTTGCCCGAATGTCTTCCAATGATATTCCTGAGCTTCGCGTCAGCAGCTAAGATGTCGAAGTCTAGTCTCAAACTAAGTGCTTGACGTGATTACCAAAAAGAGAGGTAAGAAATGACTTCGACGCCCGCCAATATCGAAAAGTTCAACAACGAGGACCGCTACGAGGCTTTGATGGAGGTTGTCCGGAACCGGATGACCAATCGCGAGTTTGTGGCAGATTACAAAGTCCCAAAGCAGCATTTCGAAATGATTCTGGAAGCGGCGCGTCACGCTCCATCTGGGGCGAACGCCCAGCCTTGGCACTACATCGTGGTGAACGATCCTACGATCCGGGAGGCGCTGACGAAGTGTTTTCTCGACGAGCAGCAACACCGCGCGCACCTGAAAATGGGCTTCCCGACACCGAATTATAGAGGTGTGAGGACTGCGCCGGGCCTGATCGTGGTCTGCTGCGATTACAGATTTATCCGAGCGTTCCCTGTTTTGATGGATGGATCGGCAGAGGATAAGCTGTACCAACAGAATGCCGAGCGTATTTTGCTGCAATCCGTAGCGGCATCGACGATGTCCGCACACCTTGCGGCGGCAGCGCTGGGCTACGCGGTTTGGTGGATCACGGCCATCGGCCAGGAAGCTATTCAAGAAAAAATAGGGCCGCTTCTCGGCGTCCCGAAGGAGCTTTCGATTCTCGACGTGATGTGCTTCGGGCCACCGCTGAAGCCGTCGTATAAGCGCTGGAAGAAAACGCTGAATCAGATCATGAGTTGGGAGCGCTTCAATCCCGAAAACTATATGAGTATCGCGCAAATCGACGCGTGGGTGAAAAGCATGCGTCATAAAGTGATGTATCGCGACGAATCCAAGATCGATTGAGGCCAAGAGATGAACTCGTCCGCTGACTACCGTGACCGGGGCTTGCGGGCGGAGACGACCAGCGCTGGCATCAGGATTTCGAGGCCGCCGCCGGCGCGGGCGTAGGTAGCCGCGCGCTTTTCGATAGCCTCGCGCACTTTTCTAAGGGCTGTGGGAGGTTGCGCGCGCAGCAGGCCGCCTGTCCGCGCTGAGCCTCGGTAAAAGGCCTCGAATACGTCCGCCCGGGAATCTAATTTCCATGCCAGCGGGAGTAGCGCGATGGCGACTTGCTCGAACCCGGCGCTTTCGAGGATGCGCACGCATTCCGCCCGTTCGCTGAATCGAAAGAACGGCGGCCCGGCGGGAAGCTGGATGCTCGGATCGCCAAATTCGCGAATCGCATCCAGGGCGACAGCGAATCCTACAGCCTCTTCCGGCTTGGCCCACACCGTGAAGCCAAAAAAACCGCCGGGACGCAGAACGCGATAAGCCTCACGGATGGCGGATTCCGGTTGGGCGAGATGCAGGATGCCGAAATTCATCACGGCGGTCCCAAACTGCGCATCGCTGAACCTGAGCGCTTCCGCATCGCCAATTTGAAAGTCAATCGTGGGATAAAGTTTCCGAGCCATCGCGACCATGGCTTCGGAAAAATCAACGCCTACCGGAGTCCATCCGCGGCGCTGGGCCTCGACGGAAACGTATCCCGGGCCGCTGGCGATATCGAGGAGATTGGTTTTGGGTTCGGCTGAGACTGCGTCAAGCAGCGGACCGATGGTCTGCGAGGTGAGACTGCCGAAATAGCGATGATAATCGTCCGAGGCCTGCTGCCAGCCATCGTGCTCGAATTGATGGAAAGCACTCGCGTCAATTTGCGGCTGCGTCATCGAACTTCAGTCCACGAAAATCGGGAGGCACAGGGGCGGCTCGACGTGGAAATCGAGGCGAGCGATTTCCGCCAGGGCGCGATTCAGGACGGCACTGTCGCAGGCCTCGAGGGTCATCACGAAAGGCAGAGCGGAGTGCAGGAAGCCCGGTTTCTGTAGCAACGCATCTATGCTGATCTGATATTTCGCGAGGATCGCGGCGAGAGCAGCCACGATGCCGGGATTGTCCCGCACCACAAAGCGCAAATAGTGAGGAACGGTGAAGTCACCGGAGACTGAGTCGGGCACTTCCGGAGAGCTCGGCAAGGTTTCCGGAGTTGCGCTCGTGCTGCGTGCAATTGAGTGCAAGTCGGAAATCACCGCGACGGCCGTGGGATCGCCGCCGGCTCCATTCCCAGAAAAAATCGTGCGGCCGCCGAATTCACCGGTTACGGTGACTAAATTCTGACTGCCCTGAGCGTGGGCGGTCAGCGAAGCAGCGGGAATCAGCGCGGGCTGAACGGCCGCGGCTAAGCGCACGCCGCGCGAAGTATCTTTTTGCGCAATCGAAATTTGGCGGATTGCGCTTTTGAGTTCGCTGGCGTACATGAAGTCGGCGGCTTCAATGGAGGCGATCGAGCGGCAAGGGATCTGCTCACTGCGAACGCGCAGGCGCAGGCCAGCCTGGATGAGAATAACGAGCTTGGCGCGAGCATCGCTTCCATCGATATCCGCGCTGGAGTCGGCTTCGGCGTAGCCGAGCGATTGCGCCTCCTTGAGCGCCGCGGCAAAGGTGGCGCCAGTGGATTCCATTTTAGTGAGAATAAAATTGCAGGTGCCGTTCAGGATGCCGGCTATTTTATGGAGGCGATCGCCGGCTAGGCCCTCTTGGATGCCAACGATGGCGGGAATGCCTCCGGCGACGGAGGCGCCGAATTCGAGGCGCTTGCTCATTTTTCGTGCGAGATCGAGCAACTCCGAACCGGATTCCGAAATAAGCAGCTTGTTCGCGGTGACCACGGACTTTCCGGAGCGCAGCGCACGTCGCACCCAGTCCCCGGCGGGTTCGAGGCCTCCGATAAGTTCGACAACCACATCGGCTTCAGAGGAGAAGATGTCTTCGATATTTGCGGTCCACCGAACGTGAGCGGGAAGCCCCGCGGTTTTTTTCCTTTCGATATTGCGGTTGAAAATGTGAGTGAGGAGGAGTGGGTTATTTTTGTCTTTACATAAGATCTTGGCGACGGAGCGGCCCACGGTGCCGAAGCCGACCAGAGCGACCTTCAGTTTTTTGCCGGATTGCCGGGCGACTTTTGGGGCGACGGACTTTACGCGCCGGGCGCTGGACGAACGCGATTTGGCCACCGATGGAGAACCTCGCATCAAGAAATTTTCCTGCCGGATGTTGCGCGAATCGGCCGGATACAGAAATATTCCGGCGACACATCGTATCAAACAATGAAGGGCGAGGCTTCTATTCCGCGTCGAAATCCACTTGCCGGACGGCGGTGCGCACGCCGGACCCATCGTAGGCTTGTATCTCTATCCGGTACGGGCCGGGCTGGAGTTGATCGACCGGAACTTTGATCCCGACTGGAAGGACCGGGCTCCCTTTTTCCATAAAGATGGAAGGGTCGATATCCTTGCCGCCCACGATGGCTTTTCCGGTTTTCCTATCGACGATGACATAGGAGACGCGAAGCGCCGGCGGAGTGGCGGTGGCGAGGCCGGGATCGTAGAGTTGGGCGTAAAGAGCGACAGAATCGGTCCGCTTGAAACGGTTGCTGGCGGAAGGAACCACTTCCATATTCTTAATGAGCAGCGGCATGCGATCGGAGAGCAGGTCAGCTTCAAGCGCGCCCCCCAAGCCGGCGGCGGGCTGAACCTGGTCGCTGAGGGCGATGGCGCTGAGGGTGAAAGTTTTTCCGTCGTACGGATCGATGGCAAGCGGAGCTTCGTACTTGCCGAAACTCTGGTCGCCCGCGGAAAGGACAACCGTGAGGCGGTATTTTCCGGAGGCGATCTCGAATTGATTGTCGTAGCGCATGGGGTTTTCGGTGAAGCGCTTCCATTCATCCTTTTCTAGATCCAGGACGACTTCGTCGCTGAAGCGGGCGCCCACGGAACCATCGGGGCGCAAAGCGATGCCCAAAACGTCGATTACAGCGTGGTGTTTGCCCTTTTCCTTGGAGAACGTCACAGTGGAGGAGGGGATTTCCATGGCGACGTCCACACGAGCCTGGTTCGGCGATGTGTAAATGAACGGCGCTTCGAGAGAACCTCCGGTAGGGCTGGCCGCTGCGCTCGTGGCATCGGCTTCGAGTGTTTTGGCGATTGGCTTTCCTTTGAGGAAATCCTTCGTTTTTGCGTTGCAGTATCCGGTGCGGGAGCGAACACTCATCCCACGGCGGTCGAGCTTTACACGCAGGGTGTGGCACGAGCCATCGAGATCATCTGACGGAGAATAGCCGAGCAAGTAATATTCGTTTTGTTCGTCCGCAATCTTCGCGAGACCGCCTAGCAGGTCGTTGGTGTTGTAGATCGGGAAGCCCCCTGTCCCAGCGGCGAGAGCGTAGAGGACGCCTTGGTTTGTTGAGCCCGTTTCGGGCATCGTGGGAATAATCATTTGAGGCGTGGTTACACCGTAGGGCTGCGGGCCGTACATGTTGGGATAGCCCCCACCCCCGGGCGCGCCGCGAGGAGCTCCGCCGCTAGGTGGAGCGGCCGGGGGAGCGCCTCGAGTGCCGCCACCGCCGGGAGCGCCAGCGACTGGAGAGCTGACTCCGCGCCCCCCGCCGCCTCCTACACCGCGGCCGCCGCCTCCACCACCACGCTGCGCGGGCGCGGGGTAAGACGCAATAACGAGGCGAGGCCGTGCACTCGGCTCGGCGGCGGACGGATTTTGGCTGCCTGCCGGATTCCAGGGAGAGAGATTTTGGCTATTGGGCGCAATCAAGCCGCGAACGTCGAGGGGATAAATTGCCACGTTAGCCTGATTGCAGGCCGATATCGCGGCAGTCAGTTCGGCTTGGGCCTCCGGCGTCAGCGGAAAACCCTCGGTGAAGAGGACCAGACTTTTGCGCCCCGGAACAGCGGCGAGATCTCGGGCCAGGCTGCGGATAGCCAGCAGGAAGGTATGCACGCCAAAGTCGTCTTCCGTTTGAAAAAGGGCCGGAGAAGCGGGGCTCGCATCCCCTCCGGTCCCACCGATCGAATCATCCGACGCCAGCGCTGAGAGCTTAAAGGTGCCGGCGGCTTTCTTCAGACGATCAGCGTCAGCGGTGAAGTTCTGAACGATGCGCAGCGCGCCGGTGAAGTCAACGACGGCCATTACACGATCCGGGCCGGCATTGGCGTCGATAAATTTCAGAGCGGCCTGGCGGGCGCGCGGCTGCTCCGACATGCCCATGGTGGCATCGTCGAAAAACAGAATCATGTAGTGGCGGTCCGACGACGCGGAAGGATTTTCCGAGCCGAAGGAGAAATTGACGATGGATTGCTCTTTATCGTTATCGAAAACGTGAAAATCCTTGGCGGTGAGATCGTGGACGTACTTGCCTTTTTTGTCAGTAACGATCACATCCACACGCACGACGCGCGACTGCGCGCGCAAAACATTTTCCGTCGCGGGGGCGGCCTGCGCCGCGGGAGAAGGCGGCGTGGATTGTTGGGCGCGAGTGATTGCGGGCGAAGCCACCCCCGTGAGCGCCAGCAGCAACGGCGCAGCTGCGAGGATTTGTAATTTTTGTCCGAGGCTCAGGCTCATGGCGGCCTCCTAATAAGGAATTTCAACCACGCCATTTTCGGCGGAAAGCAGCGCGGCCTGGGAATCGCGCACCACCAGGCGAACCACGTAGTCGCCGGGCTTCACATCAAAGTTGGTGCGCACGGTCACTCCCGTACGGCTCAACTTTTCCAGGGTTTCATCGCGCAGCTTCATTTGGAGAGTTCGCTCAGTGCCGGTGATGAAGTTGCCGTTCCGGTCGAAAAGCACGGCGACCACAGTGAGATTATTCTCGTTGCGGCCGCCGGTTTTCTCGAAATGCATGTGCGCCAAATCCACATGGGCGAGCACCGCGAGTTTGGCATCCGTAGCATCGGTCTTGAAGAACTGCGTTTGCAGCGCGACGGGCAAGCCGTGCTGCTCTTCCTGAGAAAAAACGGCGTCTTCGATATCGCGCTTGGCGACATCCTCGGGAGTTTCTCCGTGAAGGGGCGCGTAATAGCCGCGGCGGGTCTGGATTGCGAATTTGTCTTTAGTGCGAAGGACCACTTTCAGCGAGTGGTAATGTCCGTCGAACTTGAAATTTTCAGGGACGAAAGCAACGTAGTAATAAGCCTCGGGCGCCGAAGCAACCTGCCGCAGACCTTCGCCCAGATCGTTGTTGTTCCGGAACGAATAGCCTCCGGTATCCGAGGCGAGATATATGAGTGCGTCCACTTGGCGCTCCTGGCCGGCAACGCTCCAGCCCGTGCGAACGCCTGCGGCCACGGGATTGGGATCACTGTCGTGCTCGCTGATATCGGGGCCGAGCTGAGGAGTATAAAGGCCGCGCGCGTCCAGGGCGTTGATAAAGACGCTGCTGCGGATTGCATTGTCCACGACCTGCGAAAAATTGCTTTGTAGAGTGGGATAGATGAATCCGGGAGAAATCAGCACGATGCTGCGCTGTCCCGGGAGCGCGGCCATTCGGGCGGTGATTTCGTCAATGCGGCGAAAG
Organism: uncultured Acidobacteriota bacterium; assembly: GCA_963823145.1. Lineage (GTDB taxonomy): Bacteria > Acidobacteriota > Terriglobia > Acidiferrales > UBA7541 > Palsa-295. The sequence goes on along the minus strand of CAWGJZ010000002.1, from coordinate 1,871,052 downwards.
ACGGAGAGCGATTGCTGCGTGCCCTGCTCCTCAATGCGAAGTGCTTCCGCCGCCACCTGACCTTGCGCGCGGGACACTGCATTGGGGGGCACTTGGCCATTGGCGAGTTCCGAAGCCAAAGTCGGATCGTTCTGCGCATCGCACTGCAGAGTATCTTGTGTGGCCACAGCGAGAGCCTGCGCGTCATTTTGGTTTTGAATCAGGTCGGCTTCATAGTAGTCCATCGGCGTACAGTCGAGTGGATCGGAATGGGACGTGCCCGTAATGTCGCGAGGCAGCAGTTGCAGAAGAGCTTTGTGGAGCTTGACGCGGTCGTCCGTGAAATCCACCTGATTCTGTCCGGAAACGGTGAATATTGCGACGCGATCCGTGGGCGTGAGTGAAAGGTCCAGATAGCGGCTGGCGGCGAGGCGCGCTTGCATTACGTCTTCCATATTGAGGTGTGGATCGTCGAATAAGAATGCTACGAAGCGGGAGGGTGGTAAGAAACCTGCGGTTTTTGTCTCGCCGGAACTTCCGTCGGATACGGTCTGCTGGTGGACAACGTGTTGGGAGAGAGAGTTCAGCGTCTCGACCGCAAAATTCGAGATTTCCTGCGGCTTGCCGTCTTGGAAGAGCTGGAAGTCCTCTTTGTGCAGGCTAGCGACCGCGCGGCCTTGCTGATCCCGCACGACCACTCGGATGGGAACGAGGTTGACCCGCACGCGTAGGGGTACAGGAGCGTCGTGCGCCTTCATTTCGGGCGCGTCGCCGGTGGGCGATTGGATCTGGCTGCTTGGTGCAGGCGCTGGGCGAGCAGGCGGCGAACTGGGTGTGCCGGAATTTTGCGAGGATTGGGCAAGAATTCGATTGGCCGGTAGGAAGGCGATTCCAACCAGTGCAACGCCACACAAGAACGCCAGACAAATTCCAGCGCATCTGTGGCAGGTCGGAACGCTCATTCAGGACTCCCACCCAAGGAGGCCAGAGTGCCGGTCTCAGGCTGACGGGGAGTGTACATCGAAGTCCCGGGTGCCGCTTGGATTTTATACTTGTGCGGGGGCGACTTGCGGCTCCCAGCAAACAGCTAGAGGATTTGCACGGTGGGGGCTGACGCGGCATCCGCTGCCGCTGCGGCGCGGCTGACGACATTGCGAGCTACGGCGTAAATGCTCTTAGCGCCAGGCGCATCCTCGCCGAGAGAGGCGGCTGGTTTTCCAGTGTCGCCGCCGACGCGAATCTGAGGATCGATTTCAATTTCACCGAGGAACGGGACCTCGAATGCCTTGGCCATACGCTCGCCTTCGCCGTGGCCGAACACGTCAATTTTGCCCTGGCAGTGCGGGCAGGAGAAGTAGCTCATGTTTTCGACCACGCCGAGAATTTCGACGCTTACCTGCCGGAACATCTCGATCGCCTTGCGCACGTCCGCGAGGGCGACCGCCGATGGCGTGGTGACGATAACGGCTCCGCTCACGGCCACGCTCTGGATTAAGCTCAACTGCACGTCGCCGGTGCCGGGCGGCAAATCCGCGATCAGGTAATCAAGCTGGCCCCACCGCACGCTGCGAAGGAATTGCTGCATCACGCTGTGGAGCATGGGACCGCGCCAGATGAGCGGCTTGTCCCCGGGATTCAACAGACCCATGGAGATCATCTTCACGCCATAAGCCTGCACGGGAATGATGGTCTTCTCGTCCAGCATCTTGGGCTGCTCGCTAGAGCCGAGCATGATGGGGACGTTGGGGCCGTAAACGTCAGCGTCGAGCAAGCCGACCGCCGCGCCTAGATTCTTGAGCGCGACAGCGAGATTCACCGCAACGGTGGTTTTGCCCACACCACCTTTTCCGCTGGCTACCGCGATCAGGTGCTTAACGCCAGGGATGGGCGGTTTCTCAGGCGCGCGCGGCGTGGCCGCCGCAGGACGCGCTGGTTCGCTGGGTTGATTGGCCATACTAGTTTCCGGTTCCCCCTGTGGTTGCTTGGATTCGCTATAGCCGCGGTCAAACTCGGGAGTTCTTGTTCCGATTCATCGCGCTCCGCACCGGCGGAATAGCCATCATAGACTGCTCGCGGGCGGGCGGCAACGCCCGCAACGCGGTCCATCGGAAAATGGTCGTTTTGGGCCGTCCCGGGCCTTGTCACCGTGGACGATTTTTCTTTACACCAACAACCACTTGCGCGATTTAGGCCTGCGGTGTAAAGATTCTGTTTGTATCCTCGTACTACGTCCACCAAGCTATAAGCCCGACACCATGTGGAGTGCGGGAGCTTGCTCCCGCTGTTTGCCGATCGGGCTTGCCCGGACGTGCTGCAACCACGCCCCATAAATCGGCCCCGATCACCCGTTCACCGTGGACGATTTTTCTTTATACCCGAAGTAGGGTAGTCGCCAAGGTTCCTGTGTGAAGCAACGCAGTTGTTCCTAGGGTAGGATAGGCAGCCATGCAATTCGACATCGTCACGATTTTTCCCGATTTCTTTCGGGGACCGCTCGATTATGGAATCCTGCGACGAGCGCGCGAGGCCAATTTGATCGAAACGCGTGTGCACGATTTGCGTGATTTCACGCACGACCGCCATCGCACCGTGGACGACAGGCCCTTTGGGGGCGGCGAGGGGATGGTGATGAAACCCGAGCCGATATTCGAGGCTGTCGAGTCGTTGGTGGGGGCCGGCCCGCCGTCTCCCGCTACAGCAATCGTACTGCTTTCCGCGGCGGGCAAGTTTTTCCGGCAGGAATCGGCCCGGGGACTGGCGAAGCTCGGTCGCATCGTGCTGGTTTGCGGGCGCTACGAGGGCGTTGACGAGCGCGTGGCCGAGCATCTTGCCACCGACGAAATTTCGATTGGCGATTTTGTCCTTTCAGGGGGTGAATTGCCTGCGGCGATGATTCTGGACGCGGTGACGCGCCTTATTCCTGGCGCGCTCGGAAACGAGGATTCCAGCGTGAACGAATCATTCAGCGCGTCCACCCGCGAAATTAATTTGGTGGAGCGTCCGGCTCGCAATGCTCGAAGATGGAACGCGGGCGATGCAGCGATCGGCAGCGAACTGCGAATTGCGGAGCGCGGCATTCTGGATTTTCCTCATTACACACGGCCTCAATCGTTTCGCGGTTGGGAAGTTCCCGAGGTTTTGATCAGCGGGAACCACGAGGAAATTCGGCGCTGGCGGGCCGAAAAGGCTCTAGAAAAGACGCTACGCAACCGCCCTGACTTATTGGAGCAATTCCAGGGTTGAATTTGACTCGACGGTTCGTTCCGTCTATCCTTGAATTAGGTCTTGTTGGCATGAACTCTCTATTCCATTAGCTGTTTCCCTCCTGGGCCAAGGTTCAGCGGCCCGCGCATCCCTTTCGCGATTTTTGCATCTATAAATGGCGGTCGCAGTCCCGAATCGAGCTATTCCATGGCGAAATTGACGCTTTTCGAAAAACTTGAGCAAATTGAAGCGCGCTACAACGAGATGACGCGCGAACTTTCCTCGCCCGAAGTGCATGCCGATTCGGCGCGTTACCAGAAGCTCGCCAAAACCCATTCGGAACTGGGCGAAATCGTCGCCAAATATCGCGAATGGAAGGAAATCGAAAAAGGGATCGAAGGCGCCAAGCAGTTATTCGCCGAATCGGACGATGCCGAGATGAAGCAGATGGCGCACGACGAGCAGCGCGAGCTTGAATCCCGTCGCGAAACCGTGGAGCGCGAAGTGAAACTTCTGCTCGTCCCCAAGGATCCCAACGACGAGAAAAACGTGATCCTCGAAATTCGCGCCGGCACCGGTGGAGACGAAGCCTCCCTTTTTGCCGCCGAGCTTTTCCGCATGTATTCGCGCTATGCGGAATCGCAGCGCTGGCGTGTGGAGATCCTCGAAAGCTCTGCTTCTCCGGTCGGTGGCATGAAAGAAGTAGTTGCCGCGATTCAGGGAAACAAAGTGTACTCGCGGCTGAAGTACGAAAGCGGCGTGCATCGCGTTCAGCGCGTACCCGCAACCGAGCAACAAGGCCGCATTCACACTTCCGCTGCAACCGTCGCGGTGCTTCCGGAAGCGGACGACATCGATATCAAGATCGAACCGAAAGATCTTCGAATCGACACGTTTTGCTCGTCCGGACCCGGCGGGCAATCCGTGAACACTACCTATTCGGCCGTGCGCATTACTCACATTCCCAGCGGCCTCGTGGTGTCGCAGCAAGACGAAAAATCGCAGATCAAGAATCGCGCCAAAGCGATGCGCGTGTTGCGCACCCGGTTGTACGAAATGGAGCAGGAGAAGCAGCATCAGGCGCTCGCGGCGGAACGTCGCGGGCAGATCAAGACGGGCGACCGTTCCGAAAAAATCCGCACCTACAATTTTCCTCAGAATCGGATCACCGATCACCGGATTAATTTCACCGTTCATCAGCTGACCGAAGCGATGGACGGCAAGCTCGGGCCGCTGGTCGATGCGCTGGTCACTCATTTCGAATCCGAGCGTCTGAAACAAGAACTCGACGCGGACGCCGACGCAGCATAACCGGCCGTTATCTTCGACTCGCCGTTACAAAATTCTGCCGCAGGGGGTTGCCGAGACTGTGCTAAGTCAAACCTACGAGCTGCAGGACGTCCGTATATTGGAATGCGCGGTCGAGGGCCCCCAACTGCGCAGTGATCGTGATACCGTCGACCTGATGGGTGAGGCTCGCGGCTGCGGCGCAAATTTCATCGTGATTCCCATTGAGCGGCTGGGTGACGATTTCTTTCGGTTGGAAACGCGCATAGCGGGTGAGGTGATCCAGAGGTTCGCAATGTACCGAGTGCGCGTGGCGATTCTTGGCGACATCTCTCGCCATGTAGCGGAGAGCAAGTCCCTGAGGGATTTTGTCTACGAATCAAACCGCGGGAACCAATGCTGGTTCGTGGATCGCGAAGAGCTTGGCAACCGATTGGAGCAGGAGAAAGCCGGAAGCGAGCGCTTGGGCGGGGCTGGAAGATAATGGCGATCGATCCACACAGTACCCCGCATTCCGTTGTGACGGATGTGCGTGCGGCGCTCAAAGAGGGCATGGCGCTACTGCGCGCAGCGAATGTTCCCTCTTCGACATTGGCTGCCGAACTGCTGCTCACGCATGCGCTCGCCTGCGATCGAACCTGGCTCTACACCCATCCCGAAGCCGAACTCGATCCTTCCGTGGCGCGAGAATACTTTGCGTTGATTGCGAGGCGAGCGGCGGGAGAGCCAACGCAATATCTCACGGGAAAGCAGGAATTTTGGGGGCTGGAGTTCGAGGTGAATCCGGACGTGCTGATACCACGGCCGGAGACGGAACACGTAATCGAAGTGGCGCTTGAACGCCTCGGCCCGCGCGGCATCAAGATCGACATGCGCACCGGCGAACCAGGTCCGCCGCTGCGGATCGCAGACGTGGGCACTGGCTCAGCTTGCTTAGCCGTGGCCTTGGCACATGAACTGTCTCACGCAGAAATCTTTGCGACGGATATTTCCGCTGCGGCCCTTGACGTTGCTCGCCGCAACTCTGCCCGCCACGACGTTTCGAGTCGCATTCGCTTTCTCCATGGCGATCTACTAAGGCCTGTGCCCTCTTCACCAGGATCATTTGATTTGATCGTCAGCAATCCGCCTTATGTGGCGCAGGATGACGCGGCGACCCTCGCGCGCGAGGTTCGCGAGCACGAACCTCACACCGCACTTTTCGGCGGCCCATCGGGCGTCGAAATGTACGCGCGTCTGGTCCAAGAGGCGGGTGAATTGCTTCGATCTGGCGGGGTGCTGGTGCTCGAGCTGGGATATGACTCGGCGCAACACGTTCGCGCCATTCTGGTGGCGCAACGCCACTGGGTGAATGTAAGCGTTACCAACGATCTTGCGGGGATCCCTCGCGTGCTCAGCGCCGAACGCGCCTAACGCCTGCGATTCGGCTTTAGCCGGCTGGCTGCGCGGCCGGGACTTCTATTCCCAAAAACTTCGCGGCATTGAGCAGCAAAATCTTGGGCCGCACCGAATCCTTTAGCGGAAGTTCTGCGAATTCACTCAGCCAGCGTTCTGGAGTCATCATGGGGAAATCGGTGCCGAAGAAAGCCTTGTCCTGCACAAGAGTATTTATGTTGTGCACAGTTGACGCGGGGAAATATTTGGGCGCCCAGCCGGAGAGATCCATGTAGGTATTGCCCTTGTGGCGCAGCACTGCCAATTGGTCGTCATGCCAAGGCCACGAAGGATGCGCCATGATGATGCGCATTTCCGGATACCAGGCGGCGAGATTGTCGATATAGGGAATCGGCTTGCAGTATTCGAGAGTGATGCCTTTTCCGCCGGGCGAGCCGGCCGCGACAGCCGTGGTACCGGTGTGAAAAATCACCGGCAGGTTGAGATTGACGATCTCTTCGTACATGGGGAAGAAGCGCTCGTCATTGGGATTAAAACCCTGCGCGGCCTGCTGGAACTTCATTCCGCGCAACCCCATGTCGGCGCACCGCTTCACTTCGTTTACTGCAATCTTGCCCTTCCATGGATCGACGCTGCCGAAGCCGATAAACGTGTCCGGATACTTTTTCATCCACGCGGCGGTTTCGCCATTGTCCATTTTCACGCCGCTGCGCGTCTCGCCATCAACATCGAAAATCACGGCCATCATGTCCTGGCTTTGATACATCTCGGCCATGCCGTCGGGATCGGATCGCCATTTCCCCGTGTTCATCGGCAGACCTGCCTTGGCGATATGTCCCCAGCCCTGCTTGGCGCGTTCACCCGTCTGGATATGGGCGTGCATGTCGATTGCTTTGAGCAAATATGGTCTCCGTCGAACAATTATGGAGAAAACCCACAACGAAAAATCGCCCGTCGTGGCTATCGCGGCGTCAATTGCGCCGCATGGAACTTCGCCGGTACATCCATTTCCTTGCAATCCGGCGAGACGCGCAGAGGCGGTTCCGTGAGTTTTTGCACTGCTGCGGGATTGAGTCCCGGCGCGAATTCACGCAGGACCAGACCCTCGGGTGTAACGTCGATCACAGCCATATCCGTGTAAATGCGCTTCACACAGCGCGGAGCAGTCAACGGCAGCGAACACTTGTTGAGGATTTTCGGTTTACCCTTGTTGGTCACATGGGTCATGGTGACGAACACATTTTGCGCGCCGAAGGCGAGATCCATCGCGCCGCCCACGCCAGGCACTTTTTCACCAGGAGTGCGCCAGTTGGCCATATCGCCATTCGCCGCAACTTCCAGCGCGCCGAGGACCGCGTAATTGATATGGCCGCCGCGAATCATGGAAAACGACGTGGGATGATCAAACACGCAGGCGCCCGGAAGCAGCGTCACATATTGTTTACCCGCGTTGATGATATCCGGGTCTTCATGCCCCGGCTCGGCCAAAGGACCCATCCCCAGTATCCCGTTTTCGCTATGAAAGAAAACCTCCCGGTCTGAAGGGATTAATCCGGACACAAGAGTGGGAATGCCGATGCCAAGATTCACGTAACCGCCTTCAGGAAGGTCACAGGCCACGAGGTAAGCGATGCCTTCGCGAGTGAGTGACATTGTCTATCTCCCCTCAGTCGTGATTTCGAGATATTTCGGATGGCGGACGACTTCAACAACGCGATCAACAAAGATTCCCGGCGTGTGGATATCTTCCGGACCGAGATCGCCCACGGGAACCAGTTCATCGACCTCCGCGGCCACAAACTTTGCGGCCGTCGCCATAGGGACGTTGAAATTACGCATGGCCATCCGGTAATTCAAATTGCCCAGCCGATCGGCTCGATGGGCCCTCACAAACGCGAAATCCCCATTGAGAGGCTTTTCGAAAACGTATTCACGTCCGTCGATCACGCGTGTTTCCTTGCCCTTGGCCAGTTCGGTACCGGCAGCAGTAGGCGTGAAAAAACCGCCAAGCCCTGCGCCGGCAGCACGAATCCGCTCGGCGAGAGTGCCCTGCGGGACAAGTTCGAGTTCGATCTGACCCTTTAAGTATAGCTCCTGGAACGAGGTACCGCCGGGATTATTCGGAAACGAGGCAATCAACTTGCGCACGCGGCCATCGTGAATCAGCCCACCGAGAGCGTGCGTACCTCCGCCGGAACCGTTGTGGACCATGGTTAGATCCTTGGCTCCTTGTTCGCGAAGGGCTTCAAGCATCTGGCCGGGCAAGCCGGGATCGCCGAAGCCGCCCAGCAAGATTGTGGCGCCGTCGAAAACGCCTGCAACTGCTTCCCTGCAAGTAGCTAGAGTCTTGTTCACCATATCCCTGTCCTAATTTTCTCGTCGCAATTTAGCACGCGGCGCGTTCAGGAATCAAATGGTGCCAGATGTAAAACGAAAAACGAGAGCACGGTTTGGGGACGGCCAACTGGGTGACCGCATACCTCAAGCGGGCATAGACTTAGCGAATTCCAGGCACGGGATCAGTGGCCGTGGAAGCGAGGCGCGCGCTTCTCGAGAAAAGCGTTGAGCCCCTCGGCACAATCCTCCGAGAGGAAACAGTGAAGTTGTAGACGGTTTTCTTCGTCGATCGCCTCACCAAGTGCTTGATGGGCTTCGCCGATCATGGTGCGCTTTACGTCCCGGTAGGCAAGAGGCGGACCTTCTGCAAGCTGTTGGGCGAACTTCTGCGTTTCCTCATCAAATCGTTCGTGCGGATAGACATTAAACACGATTCCTATTCGCCGCCCTTCCTCGGCTGATAGGCGCTCCGACGTATAGAAAAGTTCCGACGCGCGGGCCAATCCTACGAGGCGCGGCAGGAAAAACGTGGCACCCAGGTCTGGATATAGTCCGAGTTGGGCAAACGCCTGCTTGAACATGCCTTGGTCCGAGGCAATGCGCAGGTCGCAGGCTAGCGCGAGACTCATGCCGCCACCAGCAGCCGGTCCGTTCACGCCTGCGATCACGAGTTTGGGCATGGAGGCAATCGCGAGGCATATCTCTTTTCCGGCAGTCAACAGGGCTTCAAAGTCGCGCACCGAGTGACGCGTCCGCGCGTCGTGAATGTAGTTGATGTCGCCGCCGGCGCAGAAACCGCGCCCGGCTCCCGTGAGCACTACAACCCGAACGGATCGATCATCTGCGGCGCGAAGAAGGGCGTGCACCAACGCGCGGCACATTTCGGGATTCAGGGCGTTTAGTTTTTCCGGCCGATTCAGGCGCAGCGTAACGACAGCGCCAGATCGCTCTTCGAGCACCAGCGAACTCACGAGTTGTTGCGTTGCAACCATGGATCATCCATTTTCACGAAAAATCGCGCGCTCTAATCTTTCAGCGCCTTCAGCAAGGCAGCCAGCTGTTTGAAATATCTCTTCTTCACGCTCGCGCTGGTGCCGCCATTCTGTCCGCTTGTCGAGGGCAGCACAAAAACGCGAGCGCCGTAAAGCAATTCCTTTTGCAGACCGAGCTTGCATGGACGGCCAGCGAACTTTTCATAGACCATCTTGCCATTGAAGGCCACCACTCGCGGGCGCATGTCTTCCAGTTTTTGCGCTAGCAGCACCCTGCCCTCGGCAAACTCCTGCCGCTCGATTTCATCGGCTCCCCGGGTAGGCCGTTTTACGAGATCCGTCATACCGATGCCAAACTCAAGCATGCGCCGGTCGTCCTCGTATCCAATCGGTTCCGGGATCACACCAGACTGATACATCATCGGCCAGAACTGGTTGTTTCGGCCGGCATAGTAGTGTCCCACGCGCGCGGAACGATCCCCTGGATTGGCGCCCACCAGGATCATTTTCATTCCCTTGCGCAGGTAATCGGGCAACGTCCTCATAGAAAGCCTAAATTCCTTCCGTCGATTTCGCGCCGGCTGCGTCTAATGAGTGCAATCGGCAGAACTCGGTGCAGACGTTCTTGGCGAGCTCAAAAAATGAGCCACGCGCTGCCAGTCCGCGACCGGCGGCTATCATAATACATTCCCAACAGCAGGGGTTCGAAAGCTGTGCTACCCTTTTCTACGAAAGAAACCCTGATGAATTCGCCCAAATTGGATCCGGTTGAAGCTCACGCGCTGCCGTCGCAGGTGGTGAAGGCTGACGAGCCGATATTAGTCGCCGCCGCGAAAAATGGGGACATTTCCGCCTTTGAGACCTTGGTGGGCCGATACGAGCGCAAGATTTTTCGGCTGACCCAAAATATCACGCAAAATCGCGAGGATGCCGAAGACGCCATGCAGGAAGCGTTTCTGAAGGCGTTTCAGCACCTCAGTGAATTTCAGGGCAATTCGAGATTCTATACGTGGCTGGTGCGAATTGCCGTGAATCAGGCCTTGATGAAACTGCGCAAGCGCCGGCCGAACGTGGTATCGCTCGACGAAGAAATAGATACCGGCGAGGATATGATGCCCCGCGACGTCGAGGATTGGGGTCCGTCTCCGCAGCAGCGCTACGAACAGACCGAACTTTCGGAGATTCTCGGGAAGGTGATCGGAGAGCTCGACTCGCCTTTCCGAATTGTTTTTCAGCTGCGCGATATCGAAGAAATGTCCACCGAGGAAACGGCCGAGGCTCTGGGGCTTTCCGTCCCAGCGGTCAAGTCGCGGCTTCTCCGGGCTCGATTGAAGCTGCGTCAGAAATTGAATCAATATTTTAAGCAGGGGGCAACCCGTGAAGTGCAAAAAAATCATTAATGAACTAGCGGATTACCTCGACGAATCGCTGGATCCGATCTTGCGCACGTCGATTGAAGAGCACCTCGGAAACTGCAAGGATTGCCGCGTCGTTGTGGACACCACGAAGCAGACCATCGAGATTTTCTGCAATTCCGAACCCGCGCCGCTCCCGCTGACCACTCGCCAGCGACTGCATGAAGCGCTCGCCAAGCATCTTCGTCACATTCGCGCCTGATCCACGAAAAATTCCCCGATACCGCCTGTCCCGCTCCTGCCTGCCGTTCTCACCTTCCATTGCTCTCGGCTATTCCGATTCAACTATTTTTCGAATAAAGGTATCTCGCGTCCGATTCTCCGCTCGCGCGCCAGTTCGTAGATTCGACCCGCGACCACAATGTCTTCAATAGCTATTCCATTCGATTTGAAGAGTGTGATTTCAGCGCGGTTCGTGCGGCCTGAAATCTTGCCCGAAACAATTTGCGAAAGCTCGCGAACGGCAGCCCACCGGGAGGCGTCGTTTCCAAACGCTTGAATCAGATCGCCGGCTTCGAGCTTCGACTGCTCCACCGAATCGGCCGCGATCACGTCACATCGAGCGACAACCTCGGCATCTAGCTCCCGCTTCTCGGCGAAATTCACGCCTATAGCATTGATGTGCACACCCGGCTCGAGCCACCGCCCCTCGACCACAGGCTTGGTGGACGTAGTTGACGTAATCAGGATGTCCGCGCCGCGCACCGCTTCTTCCGCCGTTGCGGCGGCGATCACCGGCAAACCTAATCGCGCCGTCATTTCGCTCGCAAATTTCTCGCGGCGCGCCGCATCCCGGCTGAACGCGTGCACCTGCTCCAGCTTCCGCGCCTGCGCAACAGCTTCGAGCTGCGTTCGCGCCTGCAAGCCGGTCCCCACGATTCCTGCCGTGCGAGCGTCTTCTCGCGCCATCAATCGAGTGGCTAAGCCGCTCGCCGCGCCCGTGCGCACCTGGCCCAGGTAGTTTGCCTCGATGAGGGCGAGCGTTTCGCCGGATTGGGCATTCATCAGCGGCACTAGAAACCGCGCACCGCTCGGCGACACCGAATAAATTTTCAGGCCCATGTAACCACCTGCGCTATCGGCGGCCGCCATGTAGTGCAAAAAACCTTTCCCCGCCATGCGCAGTCTCTGCCTCGAATGCGAGATGGCGCTGCCGTCGGCGAGCCGGCGAAACGAAGTTTCGACGAGTTCGAGCGCGAGCGGCATCGTGAGAATCGACTTCACATCCTCTTCGGTCAGAAGCAGCGCCATCGTGTGGGACCCCTCAAACTCTTTGGAATCGAAATGGATGAAAGAAAATATCAGAAATTGATTCGATAGCGAAGGACCCGCGCCTGCGGAGCATCCAGAACCAAGAGCTCCTTGCGCGGGCTTACGGCGATTGGAGGCGCGGGCCGATTTCCCTGGCCGAGCTCAGGTGCAAGATCCACATCCAGTTTGGGTTGCCCGTCTGTGGACCAAACGTGCAGTTTGCGTCCGTCGGCATCCATCGCGAAAATTAACCCGCGTGTCACTGCGAATCGGTCGCTGATCCTGCGATTCGCGCCACCGTTGAACTCGCCCGCGAAATGCCCGTCTTCGGTAAAGCGTAGGATGCGATTCTCCTCGGGATCGGCCATGTACAAGTAGCCGTCAGGACCGACCGCGATCGAACCCGCTCCGACCTTATCGCTTGGGGAATTTGCCACCGGCGACCAGGATCGCGCCAACCTAAAATGGGAGTTATAAGTAAACACGCGGGCTTTATCCGGATCCAACACGTGGACGACCCCGTCGTCGCCAACGGCCACACCCAGCTCATCATCGGCCTTCGGGCGTGTAATCAGGTGCAACTCGCGATAGCGATCACCGCTGGGGAGAAATATGAACGTGCTGCCGCGGTGCGAATCGGTGACATAAACCGCCCCGCCGCTATCGATGGCAATCGACTCTGGATTCCTGAGCGCGGAATCCTGAAACGAAAGCAGCGGAGTACCACGCCAGTCGAACTTTTGAACGAAATAGCTCCCCGCATCCGGTATGTAAACGTCACCCACCCGATCTATCGCAATGGACACAGGCTGATCGAGTTGGCCCGGGCCGTCGCCGCGCATACCCCAGCTGCTGATGTAGGAAATCGCCGGTGCAATAGGTTTCTGCGACTGGGCCTGGGTCGCGGTTCGCGAACATCCGGCAATCCCATAGAGCGATAGAACCGCCACCGCCGCGAGAATTGCGGTTGGGCGTCGCACGTGAAACTCGCGCCGGCCAAAGCTGCACTCACGGTCGGGACAAAGCCCACCGCCATCGGATTTCATTTCATCTCCGGGCATGTTTTCGCTTTGGCGCAGCACCATCTTCTCTAAGTCGCTTCACAATTGTTTGGCGCATTACATAAGTTCGCTGCCGCGCGGCGCCGGCGCTCCAATCTTCGAAGGAAAACGTCGTATCGGCGTCGGGCGCCTTTGGTTCCGTCAGTTTCACGGGCAGTTTTCCGCAGATATTGCTTTCGACGAACGCGGTTTCGTACCTCTGTCTCCGCTTTCCCCAGGTATACACGCGCATCAAAGTGAAATCGCAAGGCTGACCTTCCGCGTCCCGGCTGCCCACCAGAAGGTATTGGGGTTTTAGTTCACCGGAAGTATCGATCACCCGGTTCAATTCAAACCACGCCACGATGCGCATTCCGGCCGAGTTTGCGTAGTCGGGCAGTGGCGAGGGAACATCCAGGTCAACGAATCTTCCCAGCAGCCATCCAGACGCCGTCGTCTGGTCGGACAAGTGCGCGCGAACCAGCCACCAGTCTTCCTTTCTCGCCGTCGACGCCCCGTTCGTGCTCACGGCGGTTGGCGCCAAGGGAACTTCGGCAACTTTCCTTTCGAACAAGTCCACGTGAACCATTTTATCGAGCTGGCGAATTCGCGGACTTTCTCGGCCCGCCGCAATATGCAGATTGACGAGCGCCCTGGTGTGGCCCCGCGCCTCCACCGGAAGAGTCCCGGTTTCGGATTCCAGGTCTTCGGCTTTTTGCCACATTTCCGAAGTTAACAAGTCGCCCTCGGTGATCCAACCAGTCAAACCGTTTGTCGTGCGGACGTGTAGCTGATCTTGAAATCGGTCGAGAATCTCCACGCGTTCCCCGTAATTCACAGTCCCGACCTGCTCGCGTACCTGGGCGGTCGTGCTCCACAGGATCACTTGTCGGCTGCCAACATAGGCCATTTCTCGCGGACCCCTGGAGCGATGGAAACGAAAATACGCGGCAGCGGCTATGAGAATCACCAACACAAAACCAACCAGCAATTTTCGCATCAGCGGCGGCGCCCGATAACAATTTTCGAGATAACGTGCGATTCTACACCCGCGGAAGGGCGCGGCTTCCCACTGCTTCCAGGAAAATACACCGGTGTGTCGAAAATGAGCCGGCGCGATTCTGCTACAATCCGGCCGAGTCGTAGCTGTCGTTCCCCAAACAATCTAGAAGGGAGTGCTAATGCGGAGCTTTGAAAAGCTGAAGCCTCTTGCCCTGTTGCTTCTGCGGGTCGCCGTTGGAATTATTTTTGTCTACCACGGCTATCCGAAGCTATTCGGACACACTCGCGAAACCATGCAGGCTTTCGCTCACATGGGGTTCCCACGATATTTTGCCTATATCGCCGGTGTTATTGAATTCTTCGGCGGATGCGTGCTCGTTTTGGGTCTTTTTGCTCGCATCGCAGGCTTGCTATTGGCAGGAGAAATGGCCATCGCCCTTTGGAGGGTGCACGGTATTCTTTCGGACCCGCGGGCGGTCGGCCATTACGAATTTCCGCTGGTGCTCGCTGTCAGCTCGTTTGCCATCGCAGCGCTGGGCGCGGGACTGATTTCCTTCGATCACGCGCTATTCCGCGAGGGCCGTTCTTTTTCAGGGAAAGCGAAGAAGAATAGCTAAGTTCGCTGGAACTGCCCTAAGCGGGCTGCGTGGTGTGCGGCGCCGCTGCGGGAGGCTCGGGCTGATAGACCGGCCAGGGAGCGAGAGGCATCACTATCCAGGCCACGAAATATCCAATAAATGCCGGGACGATCGGCACGGGCATCAATACCAGCAGCACCCAGATAATTCGCACCACCGTCGAATCAATTTCAAAATATTCAGCGATTCCGCCGCAAACCCCGCCGATTTTGCGGTCGATAGAAGACCGCATCAGCCGCTTGGACATTCCTGGTGGTTCGGCGTATCGCGTGTGCTGCCGTGCGCCGCAGAAGTAACAGAAATTCGAGTATTCCGCGATCTCTCTTTGGCAATTTCCGCAATGCATAAGTTAGACCTCCTCGCTCGCGAGATTCGCCCGCACATACTCAAGTACGGCTTCCCTCCCTTGAAAGTTTCACCGCCATCTCAATATGCCGCAAGATCGCGCACTGCCCGCGCAATATCACCGCTTTGAGGCAGTATCGCGTCCTCGAGACTTGGATGGTACGCACAGAAAGTATCCGTAGCGGCAATGCGACGAACCGGAGCGTCCAGTTCGTCGAATAGCTCATCCGCGATGCGGGCTGCGATTTCCGCCCCATAGCCCCATGAACGCGAATCCTCGTACGCGACGATCGCGCGATTGGTCTTTGACACACTCGCCGCGATTGCTTCCCAGTCATAAGGGCTAAGTGACCGAAGATCGATGATTTCCGCGGAAATACCTTCGCGTGCGAGCTCCGCCGCCGCCACTTCGGACCGATGAACCACGGCGCCGTAGGTGATGATGCTTACGTCCGTTCCTTCACGGGCGACGCGGGCCTTCCCGAACGGAATCGTGAAATCGGCGCCCGGATAGGGCGACCTGTTGTACGGCTGCCGGTAGAGATGCTTGTGCTCCAGCACCATAACCGGATCGTCCGCGCGCAATGCCGTACGCAGCAGCCCGCAAAGATCCAGCGCCGTCGAAGGCATCACCACGCGCAAACCCGGAATGTGAGTGAATGTCACTTCGCCGCTCTGGCTGTGATAAAGCCCTCCGCCAGTGAGATAACCGCCGATGGCGACTCGCACCACTACCGGCGCTTTGAAATGTCCCGCCGAGCGCCAACGTATGTTCGCGAGTTCATTGCGAAGCTGCATCATCGCGGGCCAAATGTAGTCGAAGAATTGAATCTCGGTCACCGGCTTCAATCCCCGGAGGGCCATCCCAATGCCCCGCCCCACGATGCCGGCTTCCGCGATCGGCGTGTTGAAAACACGCGCCGAACCGAATCGACGCTGTAATCCCACGGTCGCCTTGAAAACACCGCCCTTTCCTTTGACACAATCGAGGTTGTCCTCCCGCGTGCAATCCGCTACGTCCTCGCCGAAGACAACAATCCGCTCGTCGCGCGCCATTTCATCCGCCAGCGTCAGTGAAATAATTTCGACCATGGTTTTCGGCGCAGCTTTTGCGGCAGCGTGTTCTGCGAAATTCGGCACAGCTTCAAAATCCTTCCCGGTCGCGTCCACATCGGGCGAATACACGCACTCGTAAATGGAATCCGCATGGGCGGGCTGGGCGGCAAGCGCGCGATCGGTAGCGTCCAGAACTTCGCGCTCCACCTCCCTCTCTATCGCCTCGATTTCGCGCTCGTCCAGCACGCTTTCGCGCACCAGAAAAAGCCCGAATTTCGGTATCGGGTCGCGATGGGCTTCCGCCTCCCGCTCATCCGGCGTCTTGTACAGTTTTTCGTCGTCGGAAAGCGAATGCGAATAGGGACGCGTGACATGCGCGTGAACCAGCGAGGGTCCACGCCGCGCACGGCAATGGCTCACCGCTCGGCCGAGTGAGGCATAGCTTGCCAGAGGATCGGTTCCGTCGCACTCCTCGACGGCAAGATTCGGAAAATTCGAAACAAGCTTCGAGATGCTCCCCCCTGCCGTCTGCGCCTCCAGCGGCACGGAGATGGCATAGCCATTGTCCTCAATCAAGAACAGGACGGGCACGCCGCGCAAACAAGCCGCATTCACCGCCTCGAAAAATTCTCCTTCGCTGGTTGAGCCATCGCCACCCGAGACGTACGCAATCTCGTCGCGTTCGTGGGTTACCGAGTCGCCTTCGGGCCCCTGCCGCGCTTGTTCGAGCGCACTCGAGAATTTATCGTAGTAAAGCGAGGCCTCCGCCGCGCCAACGGCGTGCAGAAATTGCATGCCAGTTGCCGACGCGCCTGGGACGATATTCAGTCGCCGGCTGCCCCAATGGGACGGCATCTGGCGCCCGCCGGACGACGGATCATCCTTCGCGCCCACCGCCTGGAGCAAAATTTCGTAGGGCGTCACACCAAGCATCAACGCTAGGGCTCGATCGCGGTAATACGGGAAAAACCAATCATAACTAGGCTTTAGCAGCAGCCCCGCGGCAACCAGCACTCCTTCGTGCCCCGCGCCGCTGATTTGGAAGAAAATCTTGTTCTGCCGCTTTAATTGGATTTCGCGATCATCCAAGCGCCTCGAAAGAAACATCGCGCGATACATTCGCACGAGCGTGTCCCGATCGAGACCGCTATATTTTGACGCGTCAAACCGCACTGTCTTGATTTCAGAGGGCATGCCTAACGCCTCCGACGCGGGGGAGTTTCGCCGGGTTCTTAGCTTCTAGCCATTATAGCCAAATTAGCCGCGCCGCAAAGCCTCGAACCGGCGGCAGGCATTTCGAGCCTTACCAAGCTCCAGGACGCTACTTTTTCTTACGCGGTTGCTGGCCCCGTGCTTCGATATCCTCGCGCGCACCACCCGTTGTGGCGGCATTCGCGCCGATTCCCGGTATTTTCTGCGCTACCGTTCGCGACCCGATAGTTTCCGGGCGCGCTTCTTCGTTTTCCACGGCCGGGCCGGAGCCTCCTCCCCGGCTTTGGGCGCCATGGCTTCGAAACAGTGCAGCGGCCGTCTCCGCCACCTCAGAGTTAACCGGCCTGACGATCACCGCCGCGCGCCCTCCGCGTGACTCGCCGGCAAAGAATTCCGCGTCCTCCATATAGTAATCATGCGCCGCTCCTTTTCTCTTTCGTTTGGCGGACCTTGTTTTCTCTTCGTCGTCGGCAAACGGCACTTCTTCATCTGCTGCGCTCACCAGCTCTACTTGCTCGCCCACAATCCCCGCCAGCTCGAGGTCGCGGACAACGTCCGCGGCTTCGCCGTACGTATCAAAAAATCCGACCACGGATTTGCCCATGGTTCCTCCGCGAGCGGCACCCTTAGCCGCCCCAACCATTGCAGCAGCACTGCCGGCGAACGTCGATACAGCGAAGTATTTAGAGAGGTGGGTAAGGCCGGCGCAAGCGAATCTGCAAATTCAATCGAGTGAATCGAAAAGCCCCGCAATGGCGGGAAATTCCGGATCGCCCGTGCGGACGGTTTCCGTTTTCACCGATTTGAACGGTTCTTCCGCGGGAATTCTATCGAGCCAGCGCTGGTGCGACAATTTTTCGTGGTCCGAAAAATTCAGCCGCAACAGCAGACGCACCCGTCCGGAGGGTTCCGTCGCGTCCTGGCTGTCGTCCTTTGCACCACGTTTCTTTGCGGCTGGCTTTTTCTTTGAGGATTCTTCCTTGGCGGATGCGCCATCAGGCTCCGCGGTCTGCTCCGTCCCGTTGGCGCGCTCGAATTTCAATATCATTTTGCTGCCAAGCCGAAAGCCCTGTTTCCATCCCTCGATCTTATGGCGAGCCTGCTGAGCGCCTTCTTCGTTCGTTCCAAAGTCAAAAGTCAAAATGGATTCGGCCATGTATCTTCTATAGCGGGCGGAAGGGTGAGTGTCAAGTGACTGTGCGGGTGTAATGTCATCTACTTTCTAAAAAGTGCGCATCGTTGTATATAGCTGCCATGTGAACAGGTGCTCAGCCGGCGAAAGGAAACGGTAAATGGATAAACAAAAGTTTCTCGATTACATCGATCACTTCAATCACAAGCGCTACGAGCAAGTCATGGACTACTACGATCCCGAAGTGGTGATCGAATATCCCACCATGCTCGCCAATCCGAAGGCGTCACCCGTCACCCGCAAAGGACGCGCCGGCTTTCTCCAGCAATACGTCGTCCTTCACCAACACTGCCGCGAGGCTTTGGAAGTCGGCGATTTTCTGCTAGCGGGAAACCTGATGGCCGCCGAGATGTACACTGAGTTTCACTTTTTTAAGGACCATGCCGATTTTTCGGGCCGGTCGATGAAGGCCGGCGACGTCTACATCACCACTAATTGGTGCATCTATACTTTGGAAAACGACAAGTTCAAGCGCATCCGCGTCGCCCATTTTCGCCTGCACGATCCGGCAACCGCTCGCCTTTAACCGCTACTGAAATATCGCACCATCGCACTGTGGGCGTGCTTCC
Organism: uncultured Acidobacteriota bacterium; assembly: GCA_963823145.1. Classification (GTDB taxonomy): domain Bacteria; phylum Acidobacteriota; class Terriglobia; order Acidiferrales; family UBA7541; genus Palsa-295. The sequence continues at coordinate 1,852,138 of CAWGJZ010000002.1, read as the reverse complement.
GTTATAATCGACTATGCTTGGCAGCCCATTAGCATCTCCATTCGATTTCACCAGGACGATTTGGCGCGCAAACGCATGATGCAGCTGTGCCCGGACGTGAATAGCTAGCATGCCACCATTCTCAGGAAGTCCATCGGGCAACCACGCGCGTATGGCCGAACGATCCGCACGCTCCTCAGGTCCTGGCCCGGCCAGTGCAGCCAAGAAGCAGCCCGTCTGGGCGATGCTTCCAGACGTTTGGGCGCTCATCAAACCGCGCCGCGCCATCCTTGCCGTCGGGCTCGCTTTGATGGCAGTCAATCGTGTCTCGGGCTTGGTCGCTCCCATTTCGTCAAAATATTTGTTCGATAACGTAATCGCCAGGCATCAGGGACGCTTGCTCCCACTGATCGTTCTCGTGGTTCTAGGCGCCACTATTGTGCAGGGATTGACTTCTTACTCGCTCACCCAGCTGCTCTCAAAATCCTCGCAGCGAATGATCACCGAATTGCGCGTCAAGGTGCAGGCGCACATCGGCCGCCTGCCGGTGGCGTTCTACGACGCGAACAAGACCGGAGTCCTCGTCTCTCGAATCATGAGCGACGTCGAAGGCATTCGGAATCTCGTCGGCACTGGTTTGGTGGATTTTGTCGGCGGCATGATGACCGCGATCATCGCCCTCGCCTACCTGCTTCGCGTGAGCGTCTCGATGACGGTCGCCGCCTTCGTCGCTGTCTTGATTTTTGGACTCGGGCTTGGCCAGGCTCTCAAAAAAATCCGGCCCATGTATCGCGCCCGTCCAAAACTAAATGCAGAAGTCACCGGTAGGCTCACCGAGTCGCTCGGCGGCGTCCGCGTCGTCAAGGGCTACCACGCTGAGGAACGCGAAGAGAAAGTCTTCGGCGTCGGAGTCCAGAAACTCCTCGATAACGTTCTTCAGACGCTCACCGCCACGTCTCTCATGAGTTTTTCCGCTACCGCGCTGATGGGAATTGTCACTGCATCCATGATGTATCTCGGCGCGCGAAATATTCTCGCGGGCACCATGACGCCCGGCGATCTCGTTTCCTACATCGCTCTTCTGGCCATGATGATCGCGCCCGTCGCTCAAATTGCGGCCATCGGCCCGCAGATGTCTGAAGCGATGGCCGGCCTCGAGCGCACTCGCGAAGTTCTGAACGAACAAATCGAGGATCAAGATCCTCACCGGACCGTTCGCCTCGATCGCATAGAAGGACACGTCGCATTCGAAAATGTGGATTTCGCTTACGAAACGGGCAAGCAGGTCCTCCACAGTATCAGTTTTGAATCTGCGCCCGGCACGATGAGCGCTTTTGTCGGTCCCTCCGGTGCCGGCAAGTCCACAATCATCGGGCTTATCGCCGCCTTTTACGCGCCTACGGCGGGCCGCGTTCTCGTTGACGGCGTCGATCTGTCTCAAGTACGGCTCGACTCCTACCGGACCCAACTCGGAGTAGTTCTTCAGGAGACGTTTCTCTTCGACGGCACCATCCGCGAAAATGTCGGCTTCGCCCGCCCGGACGCCACCGACGACCAAATTCTTGCCGCCTGCCGCATCGCTCGCGTGGACGAATTCGCCGAAAATTTCAGCGACAAGTACGACACGCTCGTCGGCGAACGCGGCGTAAAGCTTTCAGGGGGCCAAAAGCAGCGCGTATCAATCGCCCGTGCAATTCTGGCTGACCCGCGCATCCTGATTCTCGACGAGGCCACATCCAGCCTGGATTCCGAATCCGAAGCCTTGATTCAGGAAGGCCTTCGCTATCTGATGCATGGACGAACCACGTTCGTCATCGCTCACCGCCTATCCACAATCCGCCGCTCCGATCAGATTCTTGTGGTCGAAGCGGGACGTATCATCGAGCGCGGCACCCATTCGGAGCTTTACGCCGCCGGAGGCCGCTACTACGACCTCTATACCAAACAGCACGGCATCGAAACCAACCTGTTTCTCGCACCAGGTGAAGGAGATGCCGTGCCGGAAGAGATTCAAGCGGGCGCCCAGCAGGGTTCCAACGGTCCCAGCGATTCGATGCTCCCAGACGCGATCCGCATGATTCGCGAACGAAGAACTTGACCGTTGCTTCTTCGGCCCCTTCTTTCAGCAATCTTTTGAAAAGAACAAAATGCTTGTTGTGCGTTTGCCTTAAACTAGGATTTCGCCAGTGTCCGAACTGAGCATCGAATTTCCCAGCGCAGTCGACGCTTCCGACGGTCTGCCGCCAGGCCGCCGTGGCTTGGCGATGTTCACCTACTGCATCGGCTTGGCGATGTCTGTCCTCGACGGCAACATCGCCAACACGGCGCTGCCGGATATTGCCAGGCAGCTCCACGCTCGCCCGGCTGCTTCCATCTGGGTCGTAAACGCGTTCCTTCTGGCCGTAGTGGTTTTCGTAGTTCCTTTGTCCTCGTTTGTGGACATCATCGGCTACAAGCGCGTTTATCAAATCGGCTTGGCGCTGTTTACGCTCGCTTCGTTCGGCTGCTCCTTGCCGCATTCCCTGAACATGCTGATTCTCGCCCGCACATTTCAGGGCGTAGGAGCGGCATGCATCTGGAGCACGTCCGCGGCTGCGATGCGATACACCTACCCGCGCGATCTTCTCGGCCGCGGAATAGGACTCGGCGGAATGGTAGTTTTCACGTCCGCCGCCGCGGGCCCTAGCGTCGCATCTGGAATTTTGGCGATCGCTTCCTGGCATTGGCTCTTCGCTATCAACATTCCCTTCGGACTTTTGTCGCTCAGTCTCTCGGAACGATTCCTCGCCCCGGCTGAAGGCACCAGGCACCGCTTTGACGTTTGGAGTGCCGTCCTGAACGCCGCTGCCGTTACGCTCCTGGTGTTAGGCATCGACGGCATCGGCGACCTCCAGCACGTTCCGATTCTCGCGGCCGAGCTGATCGGCTCGCTCTTCTTTTGGGTTCTCGTTGTGCGCAGACAGCTTTTGCTTCAGGTTCCCATGCTCGCGATCGACCTTTTCAAGCGCCGCATTTTCGCGCTTTCGGTCTCCGCCTCCTTGTTTACGTTCATGGGCCAGGGTCTCGCATTCGTGGTCCTACCGTTTTATTTCGTTGACGCCTTGGGATTCTCCCAGGTCTGGGCCGGCATTTTGCTCACACCCTGGCCGCTCGCGGGCGGTATCGCGTCTCACATCTCAGGGTATTTGGCGGATCGCTATCCTTTGAAAATACTAGGTCCTATCGGCATAGCGGCGATGAGTGGTGGATTGGTATTGCTCGCCACTCTTCCCCCGCATCCCACCGTCTTCCAAATTGTGTGGCGTGCTTTTTTCGGCGGCTTCGGCTTCGGATTTTTTGGCGCGCCCAATAATCGCGCCATGGTCGCAGCTGCCCCCAGGGAGCGCAGCGGCGCTGCAGGCGGCATCAGCACCATGTCCCGGCTGCTCGGTCAATCGATTGGAATATCCTTCGTCGCCGTGATTTTCAACCTTGCCGCGCATGGCGGCGTAAATTTGCACAGCATCAGGATTGCGCTACTCTTTGGCGCCGCCACATCCATCATTTCCGCCGGCATCCTCTGCACCGCGCACCAACCCCACCTCCGCCCCGAATAACTAACGAGTTTTGATAGCTCTTTGGGCTTGTTCGACGTCCTTGTGCAGCAGCTCCAGAACGCCCGCAATCGTGTCGCTATTTTCCCATTTGCCTAAATCGTATTCGAGCCACACGACATCGTCCGTATCGGGATTCGCACCGTGTGGCCAAACCAGAATCTCGCTGGCGGGCAAAGGCTTGGGTCGCAGCTCCGGCTTGCCATCTTCACCACGACGAAACGCTAGATAGAACTGGACCATTTGAAAAACCAAGTCAGCACTGTCGGGATCGGCCACAATCTGAAAGCGATTCCATTTTCTGATCAACCCTTCCGCCCGTCTTCGCGACGGCTCAAGGTCCTCACCCCAGGGTGATGGGGCCACAACCACGGCGGCAGTCTTAGCAGCCACGAGGACCTTCGAAAAGGAAAGTGGGTCGCAGACGTGGGGTTTGTGTATGAACGGTTGTCCACAATCGAAAGCTTGCAGGCGCCCCTTCGAATCTCTGGGAAAGGGTGCTAAGGCCGGTGTCTGGGCGGAAGCGAGGACGGTCAACAGGAAAAAACAAAGCAGCGGCATCACGTATCTATGACTAATACCAAAGCGGGACGGATCAATGGAGCAGATCATCTGTGTGAGGAGCGTCGCCGATCTGAACGCCGACGAACCTTACTCGGAATCCAACGAGTACCTGGGATCGGACCGAAGCCCTTCCCCTTGTGTATCGGGCAACGATACTCGTTTAACGGACCACCTCCGGAGAGTCTTGTATAGTGCGTCGCTCGGCGGCCACAGCGTGAGCATACTGGAGGAGCCATTGGGTTGGGATTCTAGCATTACGCTTCTTTAGCTGGTAGCTCTGCGTCGACGCGACGATTTCGGCGTGACCGGGCGCGGTCGAGTTCGAATTCATGTGGCCTAGGTTCGTTTAGATTGCAGTTGGTGGTATCCGAATTCTTTGCGGGCTTGGTCGAGCCGCTTGCCGCCTCGCACAGCGTTTCGGATTGCATCCTCCGCCGTCGCGATTCCTTCGGCCACAGACAGCACTTCCTCTTCATGTTGCCGCGGAATCACGATTACGCCATCCGCGTCGCCCCGCATGATATCGCCAGGCGACACGCGCGCGTCGCCAATGTTGATCGTAATCTCCGTCGCATCCAACTGCACGCGATCTTTGCCGGTGCGCATCGAGTAGCTCCGGCTGTAGATCGGATAACCAAGTTCCAAGCACAACGCAGTATCGCGACACGCGCCGTCAATCACAGTCCCTGCGATCCCGCGCCGGTGGGCTATCTCAGTAAGAATGTCTCCCCACACTGTGGCGTTCTCGCGCCCGCCATTGTCGATCACCACTACGGAGCCGGGCGTCACGTCGTCGATGAATTCACCCACCGTGCCGGCGGGTTTTTCAACAGGACCATACAGCATCGTGAACGCACGCCCGGTCACACGAAACTTCGAATCGCGAGGCTTGATGTTCAAACACTGCCCGGCGATGCCCAATCGATCCAGCGCGTCGCTGATCGTTGCCGTATCCAGCTTGCTCGCGCGGATAATCGATGAATCCTGATTTGAAGAAGAATTGCTCGGCAAGGAATATTCCTAATTGCGCAGCATGTGCTCGTAATTCGCGCCCATCACTTCGGTAATGGGCTTGCCCTCGTAAAGCGCTTTGGCCATGGCTGCTTCACGAGCGACTATTTCTTCCGCGGCTTGCAAAACGCGTTCGATATTTTCCGCGGCGATGAAAACCACGCCGCTGCCATCCGCAATCGCGTAATCTCCAGCCTTCACTTCCACATCGCCAATCTTGACCGGCTCGTTATTCGCCAACTCCACGATGCGTCCCCGCGCAGTTACCGTAGTAACGCTGCGTCCGAATACGGGAAAATCGTGCTGGCGCGCTTCGTCGATATCGCGTACGGGCCCCTCCGCAATCACACCGCCGAGACCTCGCAGCTTCGCGCCGAGCGCAAGAATGCCGCCCCAAGCCGCCGCATGGACTCCGCTTCTCTGCTCGACCACAATAATGTCTCCGGGCTGCGCGGACATTATCGCCGTCGTCCCGTTGTGCCGCACAACTCCAGAAGGCAGCGCGCCCACGCCCAGCTTCACAGTCAGCACCCTGCCCGCAATGCGCCGCGACGAACTCAGTTGCGGCAGCCCAATCACAACCCCGGTTAATTTCAGCTTGTCGAGCGCATCGGAAACCGCGCAAGTATCAAGCCTCTTCAACCGCGCAGCCAGATCGCCCGCCGCCGCTTCTGCTCTCATTTTTTTCTCGAAAGCCCTATTGCCAGTAAACGAAGCCCATCGCGTTCCCCGTCCCAGCCTCGGTCCGGTAGCATGGAACGTAATCCACAATGGTCATTTTCTTTCCCAGCGAGTTCATCCCCGACGAAAGCGGCAGCCAGTTCCGAATCTCGCACGTGTTCCCCAGCAGATACGCTTCCGAAACCGCCGCCAGCGCGGCTTCGTCGCCCTCCTTCATGGCCTTCAACACGCGCTGATCAAGGTCTTCGTCGATCACAAAGTGTGTCAACCCACCGGAGCAAAACACGGCTACTTTGGCGTCTTCCTTCCAACTTTCAATCGCTTTCATCAGTGCCCTGCCGAATTTCAGGCAGCGCCCAACTTTCGGCCGGTTATTCGGGATGCCCGCATTCAGAAACAGCGGCACGTTGGGCGGCGGATTATCCACCATGATTCGCCGGTAAAGAAATCCGAATGCGTGAGGGATTCCGTGCTCGTGCCCGTCTGTCTTCGGCAATTGCGCCGATTCAGACACATCGAATTCCTGGTCGATCAACGATTTCACCAAATGCACGCCCAGATCGGGTGACCCCGCATACTCCGCGCCTCCCGGCGGAACATGTCCTACCTCCGCGATGGCGATTCCTGGGGGGAATTTCGCCTTGGCCTCCTCCGTTTCCGGAATATTCTGAATCTTGCTTCCGGTGAAAACCAGAAACGCCGGCGTATTGTCGTCGCGAAAAAGCTCGCGCTGATCGTTTCCAACAATCACCACGGCATCCGGGCTTACCTCGCGAAATTTTGCTGCCAGCTTATCGAGAGCGCGCTGGCACGCGTCATAACGCTTCTTGCGTTCCTCGGGAGTAATCTTGTCGGCGAACCCCGGCTGGCGCGCCGCCAGCAGTTTTGCAAAGTCGTAGGCCTCGCCGCGATAAAAATGCTTCGGATTCTTCTTGTCCGCTTCCCCGCGCAGATGCCACATATCCGGGGGCGTTGAAAGCATCGGCCCATGCGATGACCCAATGCCCAGCACCACTTTTGCCATGTCTTCCTCCGACTTCCGACTTCACCTCAGCGCCGAAGAGCCTTAGCTCCAGACTTTCCGCGCTGTCTCCACAACCAGCCGCAGTTTAGCCCACTGGTTTTCTTCGCTGACCAAATTTCCCTCCATCGTCGAGGCGAAGCCGCACTGCGGACTCAGTGCCAGGTTTTCAAGCGGCAGGTGCCGCGCAGCTTCTTTGATCCTCGCGATGATTTCATCGCCGGTTTCCAGCTCCGGCCGCTTTGAACTGATCAGTCCCAGCACAGCTGTCTTGGTGTGGGGTACGAATCGCAGCGGTTCGAAAGTGCCCGAGCGCGCATCGTCGTATTCCAGCAGGAACCGGTCCACCGCCAGCGTCCCAAACAGTTTTTCCGCGATCGCATCGTAGCCGCCTTCCGCGTACCAATGGCTGCGGCTGTTTCCTCGGCACAAATGAATCGCCAGCGTCACTCCCGGCTTTCGCGCCGCCTCGAAACAAGCATTATCCGCCTTGATCGATTCATCAAGCCACGCATCCGGCTCCACCTTCATCTCCGTGCGAATCCATTCCTTCCATTTCGGGTCCATGAAATAGCTGTAGCGCGGCGCGTCGATCTGGATGTATTTCACTCCCTCCGACGCCAATCGAGCCATCTCCTTCTTCATGATTTCGACAATATCCCACAGCATCGCCGAATAGCTCGGATAAGCTTTGTCGGACCTGCCCCGCTTGTACGAAATCGCGGGAAACTGCGTGGCGCTGGGTAGCGTCATCTTGATTGCGCCGGGGCTGTGCTGCTTCAGAAAAGGTAGTTCGTGTCCTGTCAGCGGCCGCACGGCGTGCAGCTTTTCGACCACCACCCCCGCCACCCTGCCGCGGCCAAGCATTGATCCACCCGGCTGCGTCGTATCCCAGTTGCGTGCCACGCCATCGCTGAAATCAAATCCTTTTACCGCATCGGTGAAATCGCCCATGAAATTGCTTCGGCGAAATTCACCGTCGGTAAAAACATCGAACCCCAGTTCTTTCTGCTTGGCCAGCACTCGCTCGATTGCAGCGTCCTCGATTGCATGCAGCCGCTCCGGGTTCGGTGGATCGGCCTTCCGCGCCTCCAATAGCTCCGGCGGTCGCAAAAAACTCCCCACTTGATCGGCCCTATATGCTGACATTCTTTAGTTTCTCTTTTCTATTTGTATTCCGTCGCCTTCGCTTGCAGGCTCAATCCTACGCGGCGCTTTTTGCTTCGGCACTCAGTCGGAAGAGTTTCCTGGCATTATCTTCGAAGATCGTTTTCTTATCGGCTGCGCTGAGCCAATCGAATCCATCGATATAAACCTTCACGTCGTCCATCCACTTTCCGCTTTGCGGGTTTTTCGCAGTGCCCACGCCCGGACGTTCGGTTCCGAAAATGCATCGATCCGCGCCGACAGTCTTGATCAGCAATTCGCAAGCCAGCGGAGTGTAGAGCACCGTGTCGTAATACAGTTTCCGCAAATTCTCCATGAACATGCTCTGGCCGCGCCTCAAGGTCGGCGCCAGAAATCTCCCCGCGTGATAAGGAACCGCTCCGCCGCCATGCGAGCACACAAGTTTGAGCTTCGGGAAATCCTGAAACACTCGCGAACCGACCAGCGAAATTACCGAAATCGTCTCTTCGTTGATGAAATGCACGGAATAGCTGTGCCGGATCGAGCGGCATCCGGCCCCGTGAATGTATCCCGGCACATCAAGTTCCACGAGCTTCTCGTAAAGCGGATACCAATACTCGTCGCCCAGTCCCGGCGTATCGTAGTCGGTCGCCTCGCTCGGATCGGGACTGATCAAACATCCCACAAATCCGAATTCCTTAACGCACCGTTCCAACTCCGGAATGCAGTTTTTCGGACTGACGCCCGGCGTCTCCGGCAGCCCGCAAACCCCCTTGAACACATTTGGGAAAAGGCGGCATTGCTGCGCCACCAGATTGTTGCATTCCTCGATGAACCACTGCGAAACTCTCGGCGGCTTTTCGGCCTGCATCATTTGAAATGGGCGGGGAGAAATCAGCTGCATGTCCGTGCCGACTTCCTTCAACAAACCGAAATGCGATTTACCTGTGCCAAAGGTGGGTTGGTTGAGGAACGCGATCATCTCATCGTCGCTGATTTCCACTTTGCCGCGCCCATGCGATCCGCGGTGCGAAACCAAATTCGCTTTATAAACGTACAGCGCATCCGGCGCCGTTATATGCCCGTGAACGTCGATTACCATTCCACCCCTCCCCACTTCAAGGTACCTCACTGCAAACGGTCTTAATATCTCCGAATGCACCAGATGTCAAACTGATTCCCGTCGTCCGCGAAAGCGCCCGCCCCCGCTCAAAGGCGCAACGAAATAGGCAGCCGGTACCTGCTTATGGGCGAGCGGCAGGAGCTGGGAGAGCAGGAGCGCCACGCTCTATGTACGCCCGAATCATCTTTTGCTGCTCCGGTGTCAGCACCGCCTTCGCAGCCAGCATTGCGTCGAGGTAGTGGTTGATAAGTTGCGACGTGGATTTGGAAATTTCATCGCCTTTTTTCATTACCTCGGCCCTGTCCGGCTTGTCCGCTCGAAGAAGTTCCCGCAGATCGATCGAATCAACCGCGATGTCGGCTCCTGTCTTGATCGTGAATGTCTCCGTATCGACGATGATCTTTCGGAGACTGTCGGCTTGCTGGTCGCTAAGGCCGAGAACAGTCCGCACGCGCGGGTCGTCTAGCGCCGCCAGCAACCTCGATACTCTCTCCAGCGGTCCGCCGATTCCAGGACCGCGTCTTTCCATGCGCCCAGAGCGCTCTAGCATCACGCCCGGCATCATCATGCCTCCGCCCATCATCCCTCCTCGCATGGGTCGCGGGCCGGGACGCGCCCGACCCGACTCTTGCTGGCCCTGCTCGGATTGTCCCGTGGGAGCTTGCGCCGCCGGATCGGGCGCCGGTTCTTGAGCAGCCGCGGTCGATGCAAATATCGAAACGCTCATCACGAAAATAAAAATGGCAATCATCTTCAATCGCATCGTATCCCTCCCATCGGCCCGCGCCCATCGCAACCCGAATTTCCGCTTCCCCGGCGTGCGCCCGATGCCCAGCGATCGTTAGTATACGCCTGGAGCCTGCCAGAAGACGTTCGCACTAACACCCTAACGATGGACGGCCCGTGCCTCCCCTAACGCACCGGATTTCCGCTTTTGGGACCCATACAGCCTTTTCTAAAATGTCACATCTTAATAACGGACAGTTCTTGCGTCGTCCATGCCAGATCGTAGGCTTATGCTAAACTCAGCCCTAGTGGATTGCGGCGGCGCGAGCGATCAAAATGGCTGAATTTGTTTGCAAAATCGGGGATACCTCCGGACGGATCTTCCAACAGGTTGAGACGGCCCAGTCCGAAGGGGAGGCCCGGCAAAAGCTTGCCGAACGCGGCTTTTACGTTTTCTCGGTGCGCAATCATTTCGACCTGCTGGCGCAGATGGGGAGCCGCCGCTCCGAGCGCAGGATTCGCCCGGACCACTTTCTGATTTTCAACCAGCAGTTTCACACCCTGATAAAGGCAGGCTTGCCGATTTTGCGCGCCCTGGACCTTCTGGCGGAGCGTGCTGCTGCGCCCCAAATTCGCCCAATCCTGATTGAGGTGCGCCAGCGAGTAAGGGATGGGGCTCTCTTATCGGAAGCCCTCTCCGCGCAAGGTTCGTTCCCGCCTGTGTACGTAACGGTGATAACGGCTGGCGAACGCAGCGGGAATCTCACCGGCGTACTCGAGCAGTACATCGCATACTTGCGCGTCAGCACTGGATTTCGCAGCAGATTAGTCAGTGCGATGATTTATCCTGCGGTTCTCGTGGCGGTGGCGCTCCTGGTCGTAACCTACGTGGTTACCTACGCAATGCCGCAATTCGCTAACCTGTACCACGAACTCGACGTGCCCCTTCCAGCTCCTACGCGTATTCTCCTTGCGGTGGCGCTACCTTTGCGAACCTATTTTCTGATCCTGATCGGGATTCTCGCAGTGGTCGCCATCCTGGTCTTCTTGTGGACTCGATCCAAGGCCGGGGCCCTTGCCATAGACCGGATGAAGCCGCGCATACCTTATCTCGGCGACATTTGGCTGAAGACTCAGGTCGCCCAGTTTGTCCGGACTCTGTCGACCCTAATCAGCGGTGGAACCCCGCTGGTGCCCGCCCTGCTCACATCCTCCTCGGCTATGGGCAGCGCACTCATATCGAAATCTGTTGACGCGGCCGCCGGACAAGTGAAGGAGGGCAAGGCTTTGCACGTCAGCTTGGCTGAAACCCGCCTCGTTCCGGCTCTCGCGCTGGAAATGATTGAGGTGGGGGAGGCATCCGGCGCGCTCACCGCGATGCTCACAAGCGTTGCGGAATTCTACGAGGAAGAAGTCGGCATCCGGTTGCAACGTACGCTAACCTGGATTCCGATCGTAATTCTGCTCGTTATGGCGGTTGTGGTAGGCTTTATTCTGGTCGCTCTTTACCTCCCAATGTTTTCTCTCCAGCTTGGGTCCGCAGGGGGATCGTAATTTATGGCAACAGCGGGCGACAATCCGATACCCATCGGCGTCCTGGACGACCGGACTGAGCGCGAGGCGGCCAAGCGTCTCGCCGAGCGATATCGCTGTTCCTTCATCGACCTTCGCGAGCAGCGCATCGATCCCGAGCTTTTTCGCAGCATTCCGGCAGAGTTAATGTTTCGCTATAACTTCGTCCCGCTGGAATCCCATGACTCCACGCTGGTCGTTGCCATCGCGGATCCCAGCCAGCTTCATCTCACCGACGAATTATCGTTGCTCCTGGGAAAGCGCCTGCATCTCAAAGTCGCCACCGCCTCGCAAATCGGCGACCTTTTGAAACGGACGGAACAATCTCAGCGAGTCCTCGACCAAGCCACCGAAGGTTTTACCCTTCAAGTGGTCGGCGAAGAAGAGGACAGCGACGAAAATATCTCCATGGAGAAGCTCACGCGCGGCGACACCGGCGTGAGCCCCGTCGTGCGTCTGGTCGATACCGTGATTTTCACCGCTCTTGAACGTAGGGCCAGCGACGTCCACATTGAAACGCGAAACGCAGAGGTGGTCGTCAAGTACCGCATCGACGGCGTTTTGCAATACGCCATGCAACCTCTTGCGAAGGACTGGCACGCGACAATTCTCTCCCGCATCAAGGTCATGAGCGAGCTGGACATTGCTGAGCGGCGCACGCCCCAAGACGGGCGGTTCCGTGTCAAGTACAAAGGACGCTTCGTCGATTTCCGCGTCTCCATCATGCCCTCTGTCCATGGGGAAGACGCGGTGCTGCGCGTCCTGGATAAGGAGACGCTGAGCGAGAAGTTCCGCAACCTCACCCTCGATGTGGTCGGTTTCGATCATGACGAAGTCACCCGTTTCCGCCGCTATATTCATGAGCCGTACGGCATGGTGCTCGTCACCGGCCCCACCGGTTCGGGCAAAACCACCACCCTCTATGCCGCGATCAACGAGATCAAAAACGACGAGGACAAAATCATCACCATCGAGGATCCCGTCGAATATCAGGTGCGAGGAATTACCCAAGTTCCGGTGAACGAGAAAAAGGGCCTCACATTTGCCCGCGGCCTTCGATCCATCCTTCGCCACGATCCGGACAAAATCATGGTTGGCGAAATTCGCGACCAGGAAACCGCTCAAATCGCCATCAATTCGGCCCTCACTGGACACCTTGTGTTCACCACGGTCCATGCCAATAACGTTACAGACGTAATCGGCCGATTTATTAACATGGGAGTTGAGCCCTATAATTTTGTCTCGGCGCTTAATTGCATCATGGCTCAGCGTCTGGTGCGCCTGGTTTGCGAAAATTGCAAGAGGCGTGTCACGTATTCGCCGGACGTACTTCGGGAATCCGGCCTCGATCCCTCGGAATGGGGAGAAGCAGCCTTCGCGGAAGGGGCTGGCTGCCTGGAATGTTCGGGCAGCGGGTATCGCGGGCGCACCGCAATCACCGAGCTCCTCGATCTTTCCGATCGAATTCGCGAAATGATCATCGACCGCCGTCCAACTTCGGAAATCAAACGCGCAGCTCGCGAGGCTGGCATGATGTTCCTGCGCGAGTCAGGTCTTCGCAAGGTGCGCGCCGGCGTAACCACCTTGCGCGAAATCAATAAGGTCACGTTCCTTGACTAACCTCACTGGCATGGAAGGTTTGCAGGCGCGGTTCTATCAGATAGGCTTGGTGCGCCGTGTGGACGCCTGGCTGAACAAGATGCCGCACCCCGGAATCGCTGTGGAAATTTCCGGCCAGCATGTGGCCGCGGCCCGATGGGGAAAGATTCGCGGCCACTTGGACGAAGTCGCCGTTCAGTTGCTTCCCGCCGGAGCCGTCATGCCCTCGCCGGTGGAGACCAATGTTACGCAGCCCGATGGCGTTCGCTCGGCTTTGCGCCGCGTATTCAATAGCGTTCCCGCTGCCGGTGCGCACGTGGCTCTGCTGGTTCCCGATCCCTGCGTACGCGTTTTTATTTTGCCGTTCGACAATCTGCCACGCAGCGCGAGCGACGCTTTGCCCCTGCTGCGTTGGCGGCTGAAAAAAAGCGTGCCCTTCGACGTCGAGGAAACCGTGGTTTCTTGGATGCGCCAGGAAGGGCGGCAAGGCAGTCTCGAGGTCGTCGCCTCCGTCGCACGCCAGAGCATCGTCCGCGAGTACGAAGAACTTGTAGAATCGCTAGGAGCCCATCCCAGCGTTGTCCTCAGTTCCACTTTGGCCACCCTGCCGCTTCTTGAGGACCAGGGCGCCACCCTCCTCGTTCGTCTCTGTGGCAAAATGCTCACCACAGTGATCGTCCACGGCAGCGGTCTTTGTGTTTATCGCTCCAGCGAAATGCGCGCTGAGGCTGCCTCGCTCGAGCCGCAGGCCATGCTCGACGAGGTCTTTCCGGCGGTCGCTTATTATCAGGATTCTTGGAACTCCACTGTCGATCGCGCCCGCCTCGCGGGATTCGGCGGCAGAGAAGAGGTCTTCGGCCAGGCGCTGGCCGCTGAAGTAGGTGTTGCCGTTGGCCCCATGTCGGCTACCCAAGGCGCTTCCAGGCTCGACCGCGCAGCCAAGGACCTCCTGCCTCACGGCTTGGACGCCCTGGCCGGTTGGGCGCTGAATGGTGCGGCCTCATAGGCTCGGCTTGTTTCGATAGCAACCATGAAACTACGTCTAAATCTCGCAACCGCCCCTCAGCCGAATAACCGGCCTTTTGTGGCCGCCGCTGTGGCCACCGGCGCGATCGGCCTCATTGCCTTCGCCATGCTTTCTCACGCCGCCTTTGCGTCCTGGCGAAACACCCGGGACCTTCGCGCGCAGGTCGCGCGCTTGGGAGCCACCATACAGGCCGAACGCCAGCGCCAACAATCCTTGGAAAATTATTTCCGTAGTCCGGGCGCGCAGCAGGTTCTCACACGTGCCGAGTTCCTGAATTCTTTGATCGACGAGCGCAGTTTTCCATGGACCAAAATTTTCACCGATTTGGAAAACACCCTGCCTGCTGGGGTTCGTGTAATAAGCATTTCACCGCACCTCACGAATGGGCGCGCGGAGGTCACTCTCAAAATCGGTGCGCTCACCGACCAAAGCAAAATCCAGTTTCTTCAGGCTATTGAGAAATCCCGCGTATTTTCTGGAATGGTGGTGAAGGACGAGCAGCGTTCGACCTTGCCCAGTGTGCAAAACCAAGACCCCATCGTCCTCAATCTTACCGTTTGGTACTCCACCACATGAACGCCGCCCACAATTCACAAAACTGGAAAAGGTGGGTGACGATCGCCCTGGCGGTGCTCCTGGTCCTCGATCTCGGCTTGGCCGCGTATCTCTGGCAAGGCGGCCGCGGCAACCCTCGAGAAATTCGCGCCGAGGTCACTCGTCTGGCTACCCAAGCCAAGCTGCTTCAGGCCGACGTCGATCGCGGCGAAAGAATCCGGGCTTCGCTCCCGCAGGCCGGCAACGATGCCGAGTCCTTCTATCAAGAATCATTTCTCGATGGTTCCACCGGCTACTCCCGCATCGAGTCCGATCTAGGAGCTATTGCCGCGGAGGCCGGCGTCCGCACCTCCGGCTTCGCCTTCAAACAGAAAAAGACCAAGGAACCGGGCGTTACTCAAATTTCAGTTACCACCAGCTTGGACGCCGATTATCCCGCGGTGGTCAAGTTCATCAACGGGATCGAACGCTCCAAGAATTTTTATCTTCTGGATGAAATGAAAATCAATTCCGTATCCACAAACAGTCTGCGGTTGGAACTCGAGCTCCACGCGTTTTTTAGGACCTGATTCATATGTCACGGCGCGCCGAACTTTACATCTTCGCGGGGCTGATGGTCCTGGTTGCCTACTCGGGTTACTACTATTTCTCCAGCCACACGCAAGTCGCGACGGTTCCCGGCGTCTTTGCGGCGGATACGAAATTCCAGCCTCTCGACGTCCAGGAACCCCGTCTTCATGTGGACCTCTTGGAGAGGATCCGCAAAACGGAGTATTCCGGTTCGCACCGCAATATTTTTTCCGCCACTCCGCTTCCCGTCGAGAATCCGGCGACGGAGGCCTCCTCTTCCTTCGTAGGGCCGCGGCCCGCTCCCCCGCCGCCCCCGGTGCAAATTCCGGCTGAATTTTTCGGCTATGCGTGGCGGCCCCATTCCAATAAACGCGTCGCCTTTTTCACCAGCGGAGACGACGTCCTCATCGTTCACGAAGGCGATACTTTTCTCGGCCGTTTCCGCCTGGACCATGTCGGCAATGATTCCGCCGACATCGAGGAGATTTCGAGCGGCAGGCACGCCACCGTTCCCCTCGTGCAATCCCCGGACGAAGGCTCGAATCAGTAGATGGTTTCTCCCGTCTCAACTCGGCACCGCTCGCGCCGCTCGCTGTTTTTCTCCAAGCCGCTGGCGCGAACCCAACACCGTCCCGCCGACTCCGGCTACGCTTTCATCTTCGCCCTGTTTTTGATCGTCGCCATGATTGTCAGCTCCCAAGTCGTCTTGCGAAATGTGGTCACTCTCCGCCGCCGCGAGCGCGAGTCGGACACCATTTGGCGCGGCCAGCAATACGAACGCGCTATTCGCCTTTACTATCACAAAACCGGCAAATATCCGCAGTCGCTCGACGACCTGCAAAAGGGATTGCCCGAACTCCATTTCCTGCGCTTTTGCGCTTACAAAGACCCGATAAATACCACCGACGGTTCGTGGCGTTTCATCTACGTGAATGGCAGCGGAGCGATCATCGGCAGCGTGCGCTATGCGACCCTCCAGCAGATGGCTCTGATCGATCTGAACGGCTGTAAACTTCCGGGCCCGCAAGTTGGCACTTCCGCAGCCGATCTCGCTTCCAGCTCCGACTCAGACAATGCTAACGCCACGCCCAATTGCACCAGCACGCAGGCCACGCAACCAGGCAACACACCCGCAGCCGCCCAGCAGTCCTCACAGTCCCCTTCTAGTTCTCCTTTCGCATCTCCTCCCGGAGCTGCTCCTGGACCGCCTTCTGGCCCCGCAGGCGCCACGTCGATTGGAACTGGATTGAATAGCGCGCCCGGTGACGCTCAGGCCACCAATCCGCTCCTTCTGCTCAAGCCCACCGGGCCGGTCGACGGTCCGGTTCTCGGCGCATTCATAACCGGCGTCGCCAGTAAAGTGGATCGACCCTCCCTCAGGGTTTACAAGGGGGGCAAGAAGTATCTGGACTGGGAATTCATATGGAACCCGCTCGAGGAACAGGCCCTCGCTGTGCAAAACGGCCTTTCTCAAGCCCAAGGATCGCAGCAGCAACAACCCGGCCAGCAGTCCGGCCAGTTTGGTCTTCCGATCGGCCCGGTTAGCGGGGCTGCGCCCGGTCAGCCCTCCGGCGGACCTGCGCCTCCGCAGCAGGCCCCGCCCCCAGGCCCCAATCCCGACTAGAGCCTTCAATGGCCCCGAGCTCTCGGTATGCTATCGACCCCGAACCCTGAATCCGACGCGACGCCACGCCGTGGAATGCGTTACTACATGATTGGATCGGCCATCGTGCTGCTCCTGGCGATGTGCTACGTCGGATGGGTTTTCTTCTTACGCTGGCAGCAAAATCGTGCCATTGCCGAAAAAGCTGAAAGAGCAGCCGCCGCAAAACGCACCCAGGACCAGCAGACTTTTCAAGCCATGGGCGGCAACAGCTTCGAAATTCTTGCTTTCTATGCCAATCCCCCGGCCATCAGCCGCGGTGATTCCGCCTCGCTCTGTTACAGCGTATCCAACGCCAAAAGCGTCACCCTCGCCCCGCCCTCCAACGTGCGCGTATGGCCCTCCTACGAGCGCTGCGTCAGCGTCTCGCCCGCCAAAACCACAACCTACACCCTAACCGCCACCGACGCCGCCGCCCACACCAAGTCCGCCCAAGCCACCATCGAAGTCCACTGACGTTGAATCGGTAGCACGAACCAAGGCGTCCCTCGTCGAGGGCCTTTGCCGTTGCCTCTGTAGCGCCGCGCCTTTTTACCCTGAACAAGGGGAAGGGGAGACCGGCATCTTTGCTCTTGCCTTTGTAGCGTCCGCCTCGCTTTTCAGGCGGGCGGTTGCATTTTTTGCCGTTAAGTTGTCATCCCGAGCGAAGGGCCGACTCTTTCCCCCGCTCCGGCTTTGGGAGTGGTCGGCCCGAAGTTCGAGGGATCCGCTTTCGCTTTTTTTTGCCGGAATGTTTCTTGTCGTGGTACCACCCTTTGCAAATCATCGCGCGAAGGCGCAAAATATACTTGTGTAGTTGGTGTGACTCGCAACCTCGAAGGAAACCATGGCCGTCGAACTTGCAAAAGGTGTAACTCTCGAAAAGCCCGGCGAGGACGAAAATTTCCTCAAGGACGAAGGCATTCTCTTCGCCTCGCTCGATAAAGTCGTCAACTGGGCGCGCCGCAGCTCCATCTGGCCGATGTCCTTCGGCCTGGCCTGCTGCGCCATCGAGATGATGTCCATGGCCGCTTCCCGCTACGATATTTCCCGCTTTGGCGCAGAAGTTTTTCGCGGCTCGCCGCGCCAATCCGATCTGATGATCATCGCCGGACGCGTCTCTCAGAAAATGGCGCCGGTCATCAAGCAGCTCTACGCGCAAATGCCCGAACCCAAGTGGGCCATCTCGATGGGCGCGTGTGCCACCTCCGGCGGCGTCTTCAATAATTACGCCATCGTGCAGGGCGTCAATCAAGTGATTCCAATTGACGTTTACGTTCCCGGCTGCCCGCCGCGCCCCGAAGCTCTCCTCTACGCCGTCTTCCAGCTCCAAAAGAAAATCGACGCCGAACGCGGCAGCTTCAAGCGCTCCCTGAATTTCTCCAAGTCCTAACCATCCTCGACCCGCACGTCAGCAAATCCGCGGGTTCTTGCTTTGCGCGAAGCGCCCGGTGGAGGGTCAGGGCCTCAGCCCTGACACAAATGACAGCGCGAAGTTGGATGCCCAACGCGCCTTCGTAGGGGCACAGCATGCTGTGCCCGGCAAACATACTTGGCGTGATCTTCACCATCCGCCTCGCGCAAACAGGCGCCCCGTGTGGAGTTCGGGAGCTTGCTCCCGCCGTTTGCCGTCCGGGCTTGCCCGGACGTGCTCCTCGCTTCAACCACAGCGGCCTCGTTGTTCTGAGCCGAACGCGTGCCGGTTTTTCTCTTCGCCATCGTCGCCATCCTGCGACGAATGCTCGCAGGTGGAAGGGTGGGGATTGATCCCCGCCACAAACGACTCGCGCGAAGCGCGATACCTCTGCGCTACCTCTCTCGCAGCATGTATTCGTCTTAGTCTTCCGGCTCGAGTTTTTCCGTTTGGCAGACGATTCTTCGTATGCGCCCTTGCGAACCCGTCTCTCTCGGCGTACAAGCACTACGGAGGTCAAGCATCGTGGAAAAAACTACGCCGGGCGCGCGGTCCTGGATACTCATTTTCGCACTCAGCTTCACCGCACTCGCGCTTCTCATCCCTGCACCTTGCGCTCAAGAAACCCGCGGATCCGATGCCGAATCGTCGAGTGCTCCCTTCGTTGTCTTCCTCGGAACCGGCACTCCCGGCCCAACGCCGAACCGTCAGGGACCCAGCCTCGCGGTAGTCGCCGGAGGCAAAGCCTACCTCGGCGATGTCGGCGTGGGCGTTGTGCGGCAGGCGGATGCCGCTTTCGCAAACGGAGTCCGCGCCCTCGATCCGTCGAAGCTCGACATCGCTTTCGTTTCTCATCTCCACTCAGACCACACCCTCGGATTACCCGACCTGATTCTCACTCCATGGGTGTTGGGCAGGACGGCTCCGCTCGAGCTCTACGGCCCGCCGGGAATTTCGGCCATGGCGGAAAACATTCTCAAAGCCTACGCGGAAGACATTCACATCCGAATCACCGGTTTGGAGCAAGCGAACGAGACCGGATACAAAGTCAACGCGCACGAAATAAAACCGGGCGTCATCTATCAGGATTCCAACGTCAAGGTAACCGCATTCGCCGTGCACCACGGAAGCTGGCCACTCGCGCTCGGCTACCGCTTCGACGCGGCCGGCAAGAGCATCGTCTTCTCCGGAGACACCGCCCCGGCCGAAAGCGTCGTGGAAGCCTGCAACGGCTGCGACCTCCTCATCCACGAGGTCTATGTCGGCTTACCCGACGCGAACAGCCCGCGATCGCCGGAGCATTGGACTCAATACATGAAAACGTTTCACACCTCGGCAGTCGAACTCGCAGGCATCGCCACGCGCGCCCACGCAAAAACTCTCGTCACTACGCATCTCGCCTTCATGGGTAACGCTACCCAAGCAGACCTGATCGCCGCGCTAAAAAAAGGATATGCCGGCACGGTCATCGTCGCCCACGACCTCGACGTCGTCAGCCCTTGACGTTCGGCGATCGTGCAGTTCACATGTAGCGCCACCCCTCAGGGTGGCATCTTGCGGTTGACGTGTGGCATCTCGCGGTTCGCATGCTTGGCCCGCTGTCTGCCTCGCGTCTCGCACGCGTGGGCGGCTGCTGTGGAGTGCGGCGGCTTGCCGCCGCCGTTTGCCGCTTGGGCTTGTCCGGGCGTCCTCCTCGGACCCTATGCCATGCCCGGTCCGTGAATCCAGGTGCCCATTTGCACTCCGCACCCGCCACATGCTCGATTGCCACGTCGCCGACGAGCGTCGTCATTCCGAGCGGAGTGTCCCGCGCTTTTGGCTTTGCGCGAAGCGCCGGGACACGCAGTCGAGGAATCTCTCTTCGATTTAGCGCACGGCAACATCTCCCAAGAGTGGGCGCTTGCCTCCGGCCGCCGCGCCTGTGCTTGTCTGTCCCGATGTCGCCGAATTCACCGCAGCCAGGCCCCGCATGCTGTATCATTCGCGGAGCCGGGATGGTGTTAGAGCCTCCAACACTATGGGAGAGACGAGAAAATGAACCCGATAAAACTGATCTTGGTTGTCGCGATTTGCTTGGCTGTACCGGTTGCCGCCCGCGCACAAGCTGCTCCAGCCAATCCGGTCGTGGCAAGCGCCCACGAGATCTTTGAACGCCAGACGAAATTCATCGCCGCCGCCGCCGCCGAGATGCCTGCCGACAAATACAGTTACCATCCCACTGCGGACCAATGGTCATTCGGAAAAATCGTTTCGCACGTAGCCACGGTTGATTTCCTCGTGTGCTCCATGATTTCCGGCACGCCCGCGCCGCAGGATCAGAAAGTCACCGAAACCGATTCGAAGGAAAAGATGGCCTCGGCGCTGCAGGCGTCCTTCGATTTTTGCTCGAAGGCGCTGGCAAATGTCCAGGATTCCCAACTGGGCGACACCGTGAAATTTTTCGGCGGCCGCGAAGCGCCCCGAGCGCGCGCGCTCTTCGAATTGACAGGCGACCTCGAAGACCACTACTCCCAACTCGCGGGCTACCTGCGCCTCAACGGCCTGCTGCCCCCCTCGGCGCGCCCTCGCAAGTAGCGGCGCGCACTGGTTCATGTAGCGCCACCCCTTCAAGGGTGGCATCTTGCGGTCAACTCTTGTCGTTAACTTCTAGAACTTCAGTTCAAATCCCAACTGGATCGCTCGGGGGCCTCCCGACCCAACGATCGGGTTGCCAGCAGCAACGTCCGGAGTGGCGCCGCCGGAACCAAAAAGACCGTGGTTTCCGGGGTCCTCGAAGGTGCCGCCATTGCCGCTGTTTACTCCGAACGGATTTGCAAACTCCGGGTGGTTCAGCACATTGAAAAACTCTGCGCGGAACTGTCCAGTGAATCGCTCTCCGAATCGCCAATCCTTAAAGATTGAGAGGTCCCAGTTGTGGAATCCCGAATCACGAAATAGGTTCCGCTTCATCGTGCCAATCGTTCCAAGAGCGGGAGGAACCATCACCGCCCCGTTCTTGTAGTAGCAACCAAAACTATTCAGCGTGGTCATCGACGGAGCGTGGGCCGTGCAGGCTGCAAATGCCGCCTGCGTTTCAGCTGCGGACAAAGGAGTTGAGCTGCCCGTGACGTTTTGGAAGGACAGACACGAAATGTCGCTGACCTGGTCGAATGTCCCGCTGCAAAACGGAATCGCATTGAACGCCGAGGTGAAAGCGGAGGTATTCCCGAAGAAATCCCAGGGATCGACGAATTCGCCGGTCTCACTGATGTCGCCATTCGGCGCGCTGTTGGCACCGGAGCTGACGACTCCCCACGGCAGACCGGTCTGAAGGGTCACAATGGAATTGAGCTCCCAGCCCTCCAGTAACTGGAGAGGTGCTTTCCTCCCCGGGATGTCATAAGTTGTCGTCAGCGTGAAACGGTGCCGGACGTCAAAATCCGTGTTCCCTTTCATTAGCGAAAAGTGATAACCATCGGCTGGCGAAGCAACGTCGTCAGTACCGTGCGAATAGGTGTAAGCCCCAAGGAACGATAGGCCGTGAGAAGCGTACTGTTGTAGCTGCACTTGCAAGGCGTTGTAGTGCGAAGTGGGCGCACTTACGTCTTCGTTGATGTGGTCCAGATAGGGAAATTGAGCCGCGAACGGCCCTGTTAGGACCCCACTCAGCGGGTCAACGGGCGCGTTGATATCCTTCGTCGCCCAAAGATTTGCACCGTAGTTTCCAACATAAGTGACGTCCAGCCCCAGCGAATTCGTGAAGCGGTGTTGGATCCCAAAGTTCCAATTGACAATGTACGGGTATTTTAAATTCGGATCCACGAACGTGATGTTGCATTGTACAAAACTCGAGCATGACGGCAGGGCGTTGAGAGACGGGAATACGACACTGTTCCAGTCGGCCGGCGTAACGAAGGTGGCTAAGAGACCATTATTGATCGTGCCGCCGCCTGATACTCCGTTTAGGAGGAATCCCGTTGGGACCGAATTGGCGCCATTTAGGGTCGCTAAGTTCGGGTGGTCCCAGATCAGCGCTGCGCCCGTGCGGATCGCGGTCGTCCCATTACCCGTGGGATCCCATGCGAGGCCGAATCTGGGTGAAAAATCAGCCTTATCCGGATTGTAAAGTCTGCTGAACCCCTTGCTGCCGACTTGTTGCAATCCGGTAGTCGGGCTGAACCCGCCGAGCAAGTTGTTGGTTTCACTCGGAGCTGAGAAATACTCGTAGCGCAGTCCCAGGTTCACGGTCAATCGCTTCGTAATACGCCAGTCGTCCTGAAAGAAGCCGGCGTAGTACCACGTCTTTAAATGGCGAACCCCATTTCCTACACCGATCAAGGCAGGGAAAGAGGCGTTTCCGGAGAGAAAGTCCTCCAAGGGCGTGGATGTGGGAAAGGCGCCTCCACCACCGAAGGTAATATCACCGCGGTTGAAAAATTGGCAGCATGAGTCCACGGAAATATGTGACATTTCATAGCCAAACTTGAACGTGTGATTGCCGCGAATGTACGTCACGGTGTCCAGGCCGTCATATACAGGGTCCGGGCCGTCGCCGATGGGGCTGATAATGCTGGTTCCCAGCGAGTTAAAGCCCGCAATATTGATCGTCGGCAACCCACCTACGCTTGTTACGCCCGTGTTGAGGCCGTAGTGCGTGGCGGGCACTTGGTCGGCGTGGCGAGTCTGCGTCAGGCGGTTAAAACCGAACGTGAGCTGGTTCACCAGGGTGGAACTCGGCGTCCAAGTCCAGCTCTCCGTGTTCACCCAAACCGACATCGGGATGTGCACATTAAAAATGTCACTTACGTATGGGTGATCCTCTCCAACGCCCAGGTACTCGCTGTGGAAAAACATGCCGTTGAGGGTGTTGTGCTGATTGATAGCGTAGGTGATCTTCCCAATACCGTTGTCGGTTAGGTCGGTGTTGGGAAATCCAAATGTCTGGAATGCCGAATTCGTGGCGTTCGCCGGATAAAGACTCAACAGCTTCACGCTGGCTGCGCTGATTGGAATACCCATCGAATTTAGCGCCGCCTCGGCATCTGGGATGCTGTTAGTTGGATCGCCTGCGGGATTCGAGGCTGTGGCCTGCGAAATGGTCTCCGGGATACCTTCGCCAAACGAGTTTGCGATACTATCGCGACGCTCTTCGAAGGCACCAAAGAAGAACAGCTTATCCCTCTTGATGGGACCTCCCAAACTGGCTCCCCAATTCTCTAGCGAGACACTCGGCATTGGTTGCGGCTTGCGATTGAAAAAGTTGCGCGCGTCCCAGGCGCCATCGCGCCCGAACGCGTATGCGCTTCCATGCAGGCTATTCGTGCCGGTCTTGATCCCCACGTTGATCACTTCGCCCGATAGCCAGCCGTATTCTGACTTCGGATTCTGCTCCAGGTTGAATTCCGAGATGGCGTCAAGCGGTAGCACGGAGCCTGCATCGGTGATGGGCGTTCCCGTGTTCAGCACGGTCCAGCCGAAGCTGTAATCGATGTCCATCAATCCGTCCACGTAGTAGGCGGTGTTTTGAGGACGCTGTCCATTCGAGCTCTGCTGCCAGGGTCCGCCGCCCGGATAAATGACTACGCCCGGCCGAAGCTGAACGA
Source organism: uncultured Acidobacteriota bacterium (assembly GCA_963823145.1). GTDB lineage: Bacteria > Acidobacteriota > Terriglobia > Acidiferrales > UBA7541 > Palsa-295. The sequence continues at coordinate 1,828,351 of CAWGJZ010000002.1, read as the reverse complement.
GATTTTGGAAGTTCCGGCCGTTGAGCGGTAAATCATTGATCTGCGTGTCGGTCAGTGTTCCACCGACAGTGGCGCTGGTGGTATCCACCAGCGGCGCCGCCTCCGTGATGGTGACGCTCTGCGTGTTCGCCCCGAGTTGCAACTGTACGTCAGAGCGTGCGTCGAGGCCCACCTGAACAACCACGCCCTGGTGCGTAACGACCTTGAACCCGGGTGCCTCCACGCGAACCGTATAGGTTCCAGGATTTAGCGCCGCGGCAACGTACGCCCCGGAGCTGTCCGTGGTAAGCGTTCGGGAAACGTTGGTTTGCGTGTTTGTGACGGTGACCGTGGCTCCCGCTACGACAGCGCCGGATGGATCGGTGACGTTGCCCAAAACTCGTCCAAAATTGATTTGTGAAAATGCCGGAGGGCAAATCAACAGCGTCACTAACGTCGCGCCTAACAACATGCTCTTGAGCGCTCGCAGCCGATTCGGTATTTCTACTTGGTCATGTATTTTGCTTTCGCGCAGATCGTACATTGTTCCCCCCTCGCTGACTTCGGGAGCAGGAGATGTGTCCCGATCTTACAAGCGCTTCAGGTCTCGGGTACCCTTCCCTCGGCGTCGCGCCCACACGGACGCTTCAATGGAAGATGTACACCAACTGTATGCCGTGCTGCCCGAAATCACCCCCTGCTCCTGAAAACGACGGGATTGTACGCACAAGCGACAAGGATGGTGCTGAATCCTTCATTAATTTCTATTAACCAGGGTTAAGCACATTTGTTCGTGCTCAAAGCTCGGCCTTGGGCCTGAGAATCGATGCTCCCACCGCAATCGACATGATCACCGCGATAATGGCTAGCGAAATTCCCGTCGGCACTTGCATTCGTTCCGGCAAAACCATCTTCGCACCCACGAATATCAACAGAGCTGCAAGCCCAGTCTCGAGAAACCGCAGCCTCGGCAACACGCTGACCAGCGCGAAATACATCGCACGCAGTCCCAGAATTGCGAACGCATTCGACGAGTACGCGATAAAGCTGTCTCGTGTTACGGCGAGCACCGCGGGCACCGAGTCAACCGCGAAAACCACATCCATAACCTCTACGGCAATCAACGCCAAAAGCAGCGGTGTGGCTCTCCATCTGCCCTTCTCCTTAAACCAGAAGTGCCGGCCATGAAATTCATCGGACACGTGAAGCACCCGCGAGAGTGCTCGCACCACCCAGTTCCGTTCCGGTTGCATTTGTCGCGCTCCCGGCAGCAGCATCCTCACGCCGGCCACCAGCAAGATCGCTCCGAACACGAACACAACCGGGTGGAAATGGCGCAGCAGCGCAACCCCGGCGAAAACGAATAGCCCGCGCATTACCAACGCGCCGATCACGCCGCTGTAGAGCACTCGGTGTTGCATCTCGTCCGGCACGCGCAACGCCTGAAATATCAGCAGGAAAACCAGAATATTGTCGATGCTCAGGGATTTCTCGATAACATACCCGGTCAGAAATTCCAGTCCCTCCTGCCGCCCGCGCGAAAAATAGACCCACGCGGCGAAAATCAGTGAGAGGACGATCCACCCAAACGTCTCAATCAGCGCGCTCTTCGCCGTTATTCGCGAGGCCTTGCGATGGAAAACGCCGATATCCACGGCCAGCGCGGCCACCACAGTCACGCCGAAAACAATCCACATGAACGCAAAGCTATTCACGATCCCGCCGCAATTTCATCTGTTTTGTTGCCGCTTTTTTGCGCAACGTCATTCTGAGCGGAGTGTCCCGCGCCTTTGCCTTTGCGCGATGCGCTGGGACACGCAGTCGAAGAATCTCTCTTCGATCCTTGAACCGTCACGCACTGCCGTCCATTATCCCCAACCCCGCTCCCCGCGAATTCCCAACCGGAGCCTATGCTAGAATGCCTTGAATTTATGACTTTTGCCCGGGAGATTGGATCGCCATGAAAATTACGCCAGGCAAGCAAAAGGGCCTCGACGCTGTATCGGATTCGCGCGGCGTAATCGCCGCCGCGGCAATGGACCAGCGCGGTTCCTTGAAAAGCGCGATCGCCAAGGAAAAAGGCGTGGACAAAAACGCTGTTCCTCCTCGCATGCTGGAAGAGTTCAAAACCGCTGTGGTGCGCGTCCTCACGCCGCACGCCAGCGCGATCCTGCTCGACCCTGAGTACGGCCTGCCCGCAGCAATGGCCCGTTCGAAGAACGCGGGACTCCTGCTGGCCTACGAAAATAGCGGCTACGACAATACCCGTCCCGGGCGCCTTCCCGACCTTCTCGACATTTGGTCCGTGCGGCGTCTGGTGGCCGCGGGCGCGGATTGCATCAAGATTCTTCTCTACTACACGCCTTTCGATCCCCCTGACATCAATGAGATCAAGCACGCATGGACGGAGCGCATCGGTGCTGAATGCACGGCGGCGGACGTCCCATTCTTTTTGGAATTAGTCGGTTACGAAGAAAACGCCGACGAAAAAGGCATCGGCTACGCCCGAAAGAAACCCGAAATTGTCGCTCACAGCATGCAGGAATTTTCAAAACCGCAGTATGGTGTCGACGTGCTGAAGGTCGAAGTTCCCGTGAATATGGCTTTCGTGGCGGGCGCCAAGGCTTGCAAAGGGGACGCAGCCTACACTCGCGACCAAGCCAAGGAACATTTCCTGCGCGCCGCGGCCGCCGCCAAAAAACCTTTCATCTATCTTTCAGCCGGCGTGAGCAACGATGTCTTCACGGAAACGCTGGAGTTAGCCGCCGAGTCAGGCGTGAAATTCTCTGGAGTTCTCTGTGGCCGGGCTACCTGGAAAGATGCGATTCCGATTTATGCCAAACAGGGAGTGAAGGCGCTGGAGGATTGGCTGGCCGACCAAGGCGTGAAGAACATCGAAAACGTGAACCATCGGCTTAAAGCCGCCACTCCGTGGTCCAGTTTTCAGCCGGCCGCGTCCGCTTCCGTGGTGTCCTGAGCTGCCGGAGTCCGCGTTCTTTTTGCTCCGCGAAACGCCATGACGGTGGCCGAAAGCGACCGTTTCCGACCCATTAATGTTTCTAGTTAGAAGGTTCCGCGCTTCAAACTAGATGCTTTTATCCGCCAAACTAGAAGCAATTCTAGTGCTGTTTGTCCTGCTTATTGTCTTGGCGTCGCTCTTCCTGTTTCGGCTGCGCCTGCTGCCGCGGTGCCTGAGTCTGCTGCCTCGGCGGCTGCGCCTGCTGCTGCGGACGCGCGGTTTGTTCTTGCGTATGGTTCAGAGGAGGATGCACGTCGTACATTCCCTCTCGCGCCTTTTGCGGCTGCGTGTAGCGGTACTGGCGCTGCTGTTGCAATTGCTGCTGTTGTAGTTGTTGCTCTTGCTGAAGCTGCTGCTGTTGCGCTTGCTGCTGTTGAAGCTGCTGGTGCTGAAGCTGCTGCTGTTGCGGCCGTACTTCTGATTGTGGCTGCTGCTGGATCTGCCGTTGCTGTTGGTTGTTAGGCTGAACGTTCGTGCCTCGATAGGGCTGCGGCGAGTTGTTTGCCGGCGGCTGAAATTGCCGGAAGCCATCACGCGATTGCTGGGGTGGATTGTTTCCGCCGTTGCCGGCCGGCGACGGATTGTTTGAACGCGTATTCGGCTGAGCGCCGTTGAATTGTCCCCGATTGTTATTGACGGCCGGAGGATTATTCGGCGCGTGATTGAATTGTCCCTGATTGCCGGGACGGCCCTGATTTGTATAGACCGGAGCGGGACGCGAAATCGCAGGCGTTAGCCGCGCAACCACCGGACGCTGCGCGAAACTTGTGCCTGGATGCGCATTCGAAATCTTCGCGTTCGCGCCCATGTAGCTCGCTCGGACGGGAGTCACGGGAGTGGATTCGACGACTCGTGCTCGCTGAATTTGGTCCTGGGTAACGCGAACGGACGCGCGAGAAACGGGCCGGGCATTCACGAACGTATCCCGCGAGACGGCGGTCACCGCGACATTGTTGTGCGCGTAAGTGTAGTTATTCACGATGCGCGTATCGTGCTGGACGTAAACCGTGTTGTACACCCTGGTTACCTGCGTCACATTTACCACGCGGGTGTTTGTTACGTTGATGTTCTCCACATAGCGCGGGCTGCAGCGATAGCCCGGAACGTAGACGTCACGCGGCCCCAACGGGAACCACGCGACTCCTGAGAATCCGCCGCCGAATGAGACGCTCAGACTGGCGCCGCCTCCGCCCACGAAAGCAACGAGCGCGGGCGCGTACACAGGTCGCACAACAATCGGACCGGGGACCCAAGCCCAACCGCCACCTACCAGCGCCCAGCGGCCGTAATGAAAGGGCGCGAAACCCCAAGGCTCGTCGTCAACCCACGTCCAGCCCCACGGTTCCACGTATACCCAGTGGCCTTCTTGATAGGGCGCCCAGCCCGCGGGCATATCCCTGGGAGTCCACACTTCTCCGTAATCGGGATCGGCATGCCAGTCGCCGTATTCATCGAGATCGTAATAGCCATCAACATCGCGCGAAACGTAGCGAGCCGAAACCGCGGCATTTTCGCGCTGGTCGCGGGACTGGCACCAATCCTCGAAATCGTCGAAGGGCGGCGCAGCGACTGCATCGTAAGAAATCTGATCGGTTCCGTTAAATATGTATTGCTGCCCCGGCCGCAGATCCCACGAATCCCCTCCGCCGCCGGTTACTTGACCCATCCCTTCGCGCACCACGATGATTGTGGAGCTTCCATTGGGGTCGGTCTGGATTCGATATTCGCCGGATTGCGTGAGAGTGAAAGAAAGATTCGGCGTGTCGATTTCGAATGCATCATCGGGCGACTGATTTCGAAGATGAACTTCGATGGTCCCTTGGGCGAGCTGGAGCTGCACGGTGCGGTCATCCAGCGTCAGAAAAGAGATGCCCGTTTCGCTGGAAAGACGAATCGCGGTGCTGCCGATATGCACTTCACCGCGTGAATCCTTGTCCGCCCACAGATTGTCGCCGGTAGTAAGCGGGCGGTTGGGATCGGCTTGCACCCAGTCCTGACCACCCGAAACCTGATACGAAACGGAGCCTTGGATGTAATTCAGGTGCGCCACCCGGTCGGGTGGATCATCTTGCGCCGCGGTGGAGCGGGCAGAAACAGCAAACGCTAAAGCGCCGAAGAGCGTCAGTGTGAGTAGCGTGCCTATCTTTCGCATGGTGTGCTCCTCTCGTCCGAGTGCGCAACATCATAGCTAAAGGGCGCCTCCACAGGGCCGTTTTCTCAGATGCGTTGACATCATTGCCGTCTCCAAAATCTCAAGAGCTCACGCTGGATGAATCTCCCTGTTATCGTCCGTGTCCGCCAGAGTGACCTCCGCCGCCACCATGGGAGCCGCCGCCGCGGGATCCACCGCCGCCACCACCATGATAGCCGCCTCCACCTCCGCCACCTCGGTAGCCGCCGCCCCCGCCGGAGTATCCACCGCGGGGCGCGCTGTAGCTAGGATGCGGCGCGCTGTATCCTCCACCGGAATAGCCACCGCGAGGCGCGGTGTAACTTGGGCGTGGGGCACTGTAGCTGCGACCGCCGTAATACCCACCGCGCGGGGCGCTGTAAACGCGACCGCCAGAATATCCGCCGCGAGACTCGGAGGATCGAGGCTCCACGATGGGCTGCCTCATATTAAGCGGTGGGCGGGAACCGGAGTTGGAATAGGCTCCTCGGGAGGAACCGTTGGGCTGCGCATAGCCTCGGCCATATGCCTGGCCTTGCGCCCGCGACTGACCTGAGGGCGGCGTGTAGTGCTGCCACGAACCTCGACTCTCAGCTTGGCGTGAACCCGACTGCTCAAAGCCGCCCCGCGCAGAGTTGACTGCCAAGCCGCGATTCGCTGAGCTGCCTGACGGCGGGGTGAATGTCCGCCATCCCGGCCGGGTGGATTGCACCGTCCCCGAGGCGTTCGCATGGCCCGAATTCATCGATTGAAACCCGCCTCGATTTTGTAAACCATTCCGCGCAGGCGATTCGGCCGACTGGCGCTGAACGAAACCGGCATTCCGTCCGGCCCCGAAGGACGAGCCTCCACGGGAGTTTGCAAATGCCGATTGCCTGCCGTTCACGCCCGCGTTCGCCCGACCACCGTTGAAGAAATGTTGAGAACTCGGCGGAGCGTTGCGGAACGAGGCTGGACTTGCCGCGCGTCCCGATGGGCTAAAACTATCGCGCGCCGGAGAGACCGGCATCTTGCCGGTCATCATCCTGGCTTGTTGGAACGACGCGGAGGTAATCCGCTCCTGACGGGGGGACACGGCCGCGCGGCCGAACTGATTACCCTTCATTGAGGAAATGCCGCCGCGTACGCGGTCATTCCGCATCGCCATGTCCAAGTTTGAAAACTGGCGGCCGCGGAATCCCCTACCCGCAAGCGGACCGAAGCCTTCATGATCATGGAAGCCCGAGAAGCCCACGCCATTGTAGCGCCCGCCCCATCGCCCGTACCACGGGTGGTACCAATCGCCTGGGCCGCAGGGCAGCCACCCGTAGCTTCCGAATCCACCGCCGAATCCGAATCCAACACCCCAGCCGCCGCCTCCGAACCCAAAGAACGAAACATACGCCGGCGACCATATCGGATAGTATCCCGGGTCTCCGTATACGGGACCAGGCCACCAAGCCCAGCTATCGTTGTACATGAACCAACGGCCGTAGTGATACGGCGCCCAACCCCAGGGCTCGTAGGAGACCCACGTCCAGCCGTAATACGGTTCGTAAACCCAGCGCCCGTCGCGATAGGGAGCCCAGTCAGGTCCCTGCTGGGGAATCCACACGGGGCCGTAATCCGGAACTTCGGACCAGACGCCGTAGGGATCAAGATCCTGCGAGCCAGTGTAGTAACGATCCGTGTGGTTCCAGCTCTTGGCAGACTCGATGGTACGGTCGCGATCGTTGTTCCAGGAATCCCAATCGTCGCGCCCGGGCGCGGCCGCGGTTTTGTATTGAGGATTGTCAGTTCCCGCAACCGTGATCATCTGTCCTTCATTGACATGCGTGCTTCCCTGCGGGGTAGAGACGTCGGCCGAGCCGCGGCGGACAATCACTTCCGTCTCCGCATCGGAATTCACCAGGATGCGGTATTCGCCGGGACCGCTTGGATGAACCGCGGAGTTCGGCGTATCGATTTCCGAATTCGCTTCACCACCCTTCAGCACGGAATAGGTGACCAGACCTTGTCCGATCTGGACGGTGATGCCGGTGCGAGTGAGGTCCGCGATTTTCGCGGTGGCGCTGCCGGACATACGCAGGACATCGGCATAATCGAGCTGGATTTCGGCGCGAGCGTTATTGCCAGTGGAGACGCGATCGTTTACGGCGATTGGGGTGTTCACAGTTGCCGCGACCCAGTCTCCATTGTCGCCGCGCTGGGATGAGACGTCGCCCTGAAGATAGCTGAGGCGCGCCATTCCCGGCTGATTCTCGTCGGATTGCGACTGGTCAGGCTGCCCTGGACCGGGTTGTGATTGCGGCGATGGCTGCGCCGAGTACGGCCCGTATTCTTGGTCGTCAGGCGGAGGCGGCGCCTGACCCTGCTGGTCGTTCGGCGGTGGCGGCGCTTGATCCTGCGCAAGCGCGGGCACAACCGCGGACAACATCAGGATCACTGCCAGACTTGCGAGATATTTTTTCATGGGCCCCTCTCCCTGCGGCACGCCACAGGTATGATTCCGATGGTGAGTATGCAGGCCGCGTTCCAAACTGGGCATTCTGACAGCGTTGTAAGTGCCTCAGGAACATAACGTTAGCAGAGGTCTTAAGGGAGACAGATTCGGCACGACCAGCCGGGCCGGTGGTTCTCAAGCGAGGTGGTGGTTTTCAACCAATGAGGGGCTGAACGACGAAGACGCTAGCGCGCGCGTAGTTGCAGCACATCCGGGCAAGCCCGGACGGCAAACAGCGGGGGCAAGCTCCCGCACTCCACATGAGCGAGCCACTGGCAGAAAGAGCGCAAGTATCTAGGCGGGCGTAGCAGTGACACCGTCGCGAACACTGGAGCCGAGGGGCGGCGCCGATCATCCCCAGCCAAAGAAAAGGCCCGGGCTGTCGTTGTAGCGCGGGCCTTTTGGGTTTGCTGATGCGGACGCGTTTACTTTTTGAGTTTACTTCCTTTTCAAATTTACTTTTCGGCGGCGGCTTCCTCTTTTTCCTCGGGCTCCTCTTTGGCGGCGGCTCTTTTGCCCTTCTTTTCTTTTTTCTTCAGCTCGGAGCCGATGAATTCGAGGATAGCCAGCTCAGCGCCGTCTCCGATTCGCCAACCGGTGCGGACGATTCTGGTGTAACCGCCCGGGCGATCCGCGAAGCGGGGCGCCAAATCCGCGAAGAGTTTCTTAGTGGCACCGGGAGTCATCAAGAAAGCCGCAGCTTGGCGCCTGGTGTGAAGCGAATCGCGCTTGCCGAGCGTGATCATGCGTTCGGCAAGCGGACGCGCAGTTTTGGCGCGAAGGAGAGTGGTATGGATGCGCTCCTTCTCGATGAGATTGGTGACCAGATTGCGAAGCACCGCACGACGATGCGCAGGCTGCTTCCCGAGTTTCGATCCTGATCTAAGGTGTCTCATGTTTCATTCCAGCTTCTCGGAAAAACTCAGAGCGCTGTGGTTTCCTCCGCGGGCGGAGGTGCGGTCTGGCTGGGGAGCGGAGGCCAAATGACGCGGCCGTGCTCATCGAACTTCATGCCCAGGCTCAAGCCCATCTTGTGCAGGATGTCTTTGATCTCGTTGAGAGACTTGCGCCCGAAATTTTTGGTTTTCAGCATTTCGGACTCGGTCTTTTGGACGAGCTCGCGCAAGTTCTGGATGTTCGCATTCTTCAAGCAATTGTAGGAACGCACGGAGAGTTCGAGTTCCTCTACCGAGCGGTCGAGAAATTCCAGTCGCGGATCGGCGTAGTTCTCGACAGCCTCTTCGGGAAGCTCCGGTTGCTCCTCGAAATTGATGAAGATGCTCATGTGGTCCTTGATGAGCTTGGAGGCCAGGCCGATGGAATCCTGCGGAGTGATGGCGGCGTTGGTCCAAACTTCCAGAGTGAGTTTTTCGTAATCGGTCATTTGGCCAAGGCGAGCGGCTTCGACAGCGTAGTTCACCTTGCGAACCGGCGAGTGGACGGAATCGATGGGGATGTAGCCGATGGGCAGATCCTCATCGAAATTGCGGTCGGCGGCCACATAGCCGCGGCCATTCTTGACGCGCAATTCCATTTCGAGCTTGCCGCCTTCGCTGACCGTGGCGATATAGATATTCTTATCGAGCACGGCGATGTCCGCATCTTCTTCAATTTTCGCGGAGGTGACCGGGCCGGGCACATCGACATTGAGCGTGACCGTCTTAGGCTGATCGGTATTCAGCTTCAGAGGAATCTGCTTGAGATTGAGGATGATGTCGGTGGCGTCCTCGACCACGCCCGGGATGGGCGAGAATTCGTGCAGCACGCCTTCGATGCGCACGGCGGTAATGGCCGCGCCTTCGATCGAGCTCAAGAGAGCGCGCCTGAGGGCGTTACCGACGGTGGTGCCCCATCCGCGCTCGAATGGCTGCGCCGAAAATCTTCCGAACTTATCGGTGAGCGACTCCGGCTCGGCCGCCAACCGCTTTGGCTTCTGAAAACCTTTCCACATATTAGACCTTCCTTTCGGACGGCATCATGCCGGCCAATCAAACCAACCGAGAAATTTTGTCCGCTACTTCGAGTACAACTCGACGATCAACTGCTCGTTCATGGGAGGCGTCTGCACGTCTTCGCGGCGCGGCAAGGCCACCACGCGCGCTTTGCAGCCTTCGCGGTCGATATCGAGCCAGGGAGCGACGCCCTGGCTTTGCGCGAGATTGCGCGCCTCGAGGACCATGGCGTTCTGGTGCATTTTTTCCTTCAAGACCACATCGTCGCCAACCTTCACGAGGTAGCTGGGAATATTTACTTTGTGTCCCTGGACGCGAATGTGGCCGTGGAGCACAAGCTGGCGCGCCTGGGCGCGGGAGCCGGCGAGGCCGGCGCGATAGACAACGTTGTCGAGGCGCCGCTCAAGCATGACCATGAGATTCGAGCCTGTGGGTCCCTTGGTGCGCTCGGCCTTTTCGAAATAACTGCGGAACTGGCGCTCGAGGAGCCCGTAGGTGCGCTTCACCTTTTGTTTTTCGCGCAACTGCACGCCGTAACCGACCATCTTGGGGCGTCGCGCCTGACCATGCTGGCCGGGAACGAAGTTGCGCTTCTCGATGGCGCATTTTTCCGTAAAACACCGGAGGCCTTTCAGGAAGAGCTTCTGCCCTTCCCGGCGGCACAGCCGGCAAACCGCTTCACGATGTCTTGCCAAGTGCTTTTCTCCTTTTACTTCCACTGCTTAAAAATCTCAGGTCCACAAAACGGACCTGAGCTACATAAATTCCACTGCCAACTTAGACGCGACGGCGCTTGGGCGGACGGCAGCCGTTGTGCGGGACCGGCGTGACGTCCTTGATGGCATTGATGTGCAAGCCGGAAGAAGCCAACGCGCGGACAGCGGATTCGCGCCCAGCTCCGGGGCCCTTCACGCGCACCTCGACGGACTTCATGCCGTACTGATCGCGCGCCACTCCCGCGGCAGTGACAGCGGCCTGCTGCGCAGCGTAGGGCGTGCCCTTGCGCGAGCCTTTGAATCCGACCGAACCGGCGGAAGCCCAACTGACCGCGCGCCCATCGGGATCGGTGAGCGTGACAATCGTGTTGTTGAACGTGGCCTGGATGCACACCAAGCCATGAGGAACCACACGCTTTTCTTTCTTCTTGCGAAATTCCTTTTTACGCTTCGTCGGCTTCGCGGCCGCTGCCGGAGCGCCCGCTGCATCCTTCGGTTCTTTTGCCACGCCAGTTCCTCTTTTCGTTTGCGTCTAAAGAGCTCGATGACCGATTTACTTGCGAGCCATTGTTTTCTTCTTCGCGGCGACGGCACCCTTTCGCGGACCCTTGCGGGTGCGGGCGTTGGTGTGCGTTCGCTGGCCGCGCACGGGAAGATTGCGACGGTGGCGAAGTCCGCGATAGCACTGAATTTCGATGAGCCGCCGGATGTTCATCTGCGTCTCTTTGCGGAGATCGCCCTCGACCCGGCCTTCCGATTCAATGGCCGCGCGAATCTGGCTGACTTCGTCCTCGGTGAGGTCCTTAATTTTCTTGACTGCGTCCACCTTGGCTTTTTCGGCGAGCGAACGCGCGCGCTGCTGCCCGATGCCGTAAATCGCGGTCAATCCGACCCACAGGCGCTTGTTGGGCGGCAGATCAACACCTGCAATGCGTGCCATTTGGCTTTCCTCCCCTTAACCTTGGCGCTGGCGGTGTTTGGGATTCACGCAAATTACGCGCACCACGCCGCGGCGATGAACTACCTTGCACTTCATGCAAATCTTTTTTACCGATGCACGGACTTTCATTTCGTTTACTCCGTCCCTTCCGCTTCGGCTTGCGACCGGAAGATGCCGGGCTAAAGCACCCGGCACTACGTTTAAATCCAAACCTAAATCCAAACAGCCGGCTGCATTGGTTACTTGTAGCGGTAGACGATGCGGCCGCGCGTCAAGTCGTAGGGCGAAAGCTCGACTGCAACGCGATCGCCAGCGAGAATGCGGATAAAATTCTTGCGCATCTTGCCGGAGATATGGGCGAGCACCTGATGCTTGTTCTCGAGCTCGACCCGAAACATGGCATTAGGGAGCGGCTCGATCACCGTCGCCATTACCTCAATCGCGTCTTCCTTGCCACTTCCCTCGCCCGGCTTCTTCTTTTCTTGCAGCGGCTTTCTTGCCATGCGCTCCCTTTGGAACTAGTTTCTTGCGATCACCAGCAAGGCCCAGTTGCGTCCTTCGGGCGCGTCAAGATCCACGGCCCGTTATTGGTTACGGCGACGGTATGCTCGAAATGAGCGGAATCGCTGCCGTCGGCGGTGACCGCGGTCCAATCGTCGTCTAGGACGCGGACGCCGGGACCGCCCGAATTCACCATGGGCTCGATAGCGATGACCATGCCTTCCTGAAGCCGCGGCCCGTGACCCGGCGCACCATAATTCGGGACTTGCGGTTCCTCGTGCATCTGGGTTCCTATCCCGTGACCCACGAACTCGCGGACCACCGAAAAGCCATTCTCCTCAACCCATTCCTGGACTGCCGCTGAAACGTCGCCCAGGCGATTGCCGAGGCGGACTTTGCTAATTGCGCGATCGAGCGATTCTCGCGTGACGCGCATCAGCTTTTCCCGCTGCGGCGGGATCTTTCCCACCGGCACAGTAAGCGCGGCGTCCGCAAAATAGCCGCTGAGCTCGACGCCGAAATCCATCGAAAGAATGTCTCCCTCTCGCACGCGGCGAGAGGAAGACGGGATTCCGTGGACAACCTCCTGATTGATGGAGGTGCAAACGGAGCCCGGATATCCACGATAGCCTTTAAATGCCGGGCGCGCATGATGTTCGGCTGTGTAGGTCTCCGCAAACTCGTCCAATTCCTTGGTGGAAAGGCCGGGCCGGACCATCTCGCGCATTTTTTTGAGCGCGCCCCACACGAGCAGGCCTGCCTGGTGCATCTTTTCGAGCTCAGCCGGCGATTTACAGATGACCATCACGTCCTTCCGCGCGCCTGAAAATCTCACCGAGCGCACGGCCCACATCTTCTACGTTTGCCGCGGCGTTCACGGTATCGAGCAATCCCTGGCGCCGGTAATAATCCGCAAGAGGCTTGGTCTGGCGCTCGTAGGCCGCCAACCGTTCTTTCACCACTTCAGGGCGATCATCAGGCCGTTGGACTAACACTCCGCCATCGGCGTCGCAAATGCCATGCACCTTAGGAGGCGCGTGGTAAATATTGTAAATCTCGCCGCCTATGCTGCACGTCCAACGACCGGACAGACGCCGAAGAAGCTCATCGTCGTCTACCCGAAAATCAACGACGATGGGCTTACCGAACCCCTTGCGCTCGAGGATGCGGTCGAGCTGCTCGGCTTGCGGCAGCGTCCGCGGAAAACCATCGAACACAAACCCTTTGGCGGAGTCCGGCTGGGACAACCGCTCTTCGACCATCCTCATCACCAAGTCGTCCGGCACGAGATCGCCGCGCTCCATGATCGGGCGGACGATTTGGCCGAGCGGCGTGCCGCGGCTAATGGCGTCGCGAAGCATGTCGCCGGTAGACAGATGCGGCACGCCGTAGCGTTGCGCGATGCGTTTCGACTGTGTGCCCTTCCCCGCTCCGGGTGGGCCCAGAAAAATCAACGGCCGATTCAGAGGCATCCTCACCGCCGAAACCATGGCCATCTTATTAACCGCGCCTACTCCGTACCCGGCCCTTGCGCACGAATCCTTCGTAATTGCGCATGACGAGCTGCGCTTCCAACTGCTGCACCGTATCCATCGCTACGCCGACGACAATCAGGAGCGACGTGCCTCCAAAATAAAATTGCACGCCAAGCCCATCGAGAACGAAGCGCCACATATGCGTGTCAAACCAATTGCCTCCCAGCCAACTGGGCAAGTGTTGCAAGTGGATGCCCGAAATCATCCATTCCGGGAGAAGGCAAACGACAGCCAGATAGACGCCTCCTACCAGCGTGAGCCGCGAAAGAATCCGATTGATGTGTTCGGACGTGTTTCGTCCCGGACGGATTCCCGGCACGAAGCCGCCGTACTTGCGCATGTTATCCGCCAGTTCCGTGGGATTGAAAATGATGCCCACATAGAAGAAGGCGAAAAAGATGATCAGCACCACGTACAAAAGCGTATAAAGCGGCTCACCCCAGCCAATCATTTTGCCAAGCGCCTGGATTGCCGGCGACCGACTCTGGAAGATCAGCGCCAAAGTCTGCGGAAAAGTGAGCAAAGAGCTGGCAAAAATCGGCGGAATCACGCCGCCAGAATTCACACGCAGCGGCAGATAGGTCATCTGGCCGCCCATGACCTTCCGCCCCATCACACGTTTGGCGTACTGCACGGGAATGCGCCGCTGGCCGCCCTCGACAAAGACAATAAAAGCGACGACCGCAATCATGAAAACCAGCAAGGCAATGATGGTGATGGGCGTAAACGAGCCCCATTGCTCGGTCTGAACCTTTTGCCACAGGTCCTGGACGGCGCGCGGCAGGCCAACGACGATGCCTGCAAATATGATGAGCGACATGCCGTTTCCGATTCCGCGGTCGCTGATCTGCTCGCCAAGCCACATGATGAAGGCCGAACCCGTGGTTAGGGTCAGCATGGTCATCAGGATGAACCTGGGCCCGGGATGATAGACGAGCGATTGTCCAGCGAGGCCCTGGGCGGTGAGGGTACGGGCGATCGCGAAAGACTGAAACGCGCTGAGAATGATGGTGAGATAGCGCGTGTATTGCGTGATCTTGCGGCGGCCTAGCTCACCTTCCTTTTGCAAACGCTCCAGATAAGGCCACACCACAACAAGCAACTGCAAAATGATCGAGGCGGTGATGTACGGCATGATGCCGAGCGCGAAAATCGTGAGCCTGCGGAAATTACCGCCGCTAAACAGGTCGATAATGCCCAGCACCGAACCTTTGTTCTGCTCGAAAAGCTGCTGGAGGAGGTCGGTATTTATCCCCGGCGTAGGAATGAAGGCTCCGAGGCGGTACACCCCAAGCACCCCCAGCGTAAACAAGACACGTTTACGGAGGTCCGGCGTGCTGAAGATATTGCGAAAAGCCTCGACCAGCTTCCTCATGACAAGACTTCGGTCTTCCCTCCGGCGCCTGCGATCTTTTCCTGCGCGGATTTGCTGAACGCGTGGGCCCGCACCGTTAGCGCGACTTTTAGATCGCCGTTGCCCAAGACTTTGACGCCACAGCGGCTGGCGCGCACGATTCCGCGCTCGGTGAGCGCCTCGGGCGTGACGGTGTCACCGGCCGCAAAAGCATTGAGATTTTCGATGTTCACGACCGCAAAAGTCTTCGAAAAGGGAGCGGAGAAGCCGCGCTTCGGCAAGCGCCTATGAAGCGGCATCTGGCCGCCTTCGAAGCCCGGACGGCGGGAATACCCGCGACGGGACTGCTGTCCCTTATTGCCGGCACCCGACGTTTTGCCGAGCTTCGAGCCCATTCCCCGGCCCACGCGCACCTTTCGATGGCGCGATCCGCGAGGCGGCTTCAAATTCGAGAGTGTTGGAGTGTCAGCCATGTTCGCTAGTCCTCAATTTCAACCAAGTGGTGGACTTTCGCTATCATCCCGCGGGTTTCGGGAGTGTCCTGACGGACCACAACCTGGTGCATGCGGCGGAATCCGAGCCCGCGAATGGTCTGGCGCATGCCGCGGGGGCAGCCAATAAAGCTGCGCACCCATTTGATTTTCAGCGTTCCCGATTCCTTTTTCTTTGTCGCCATCAACTTGGACCCTTTAATTGGCCGCCGCTTAGGTCGCGACCGGCGCTTCCTCGGTGTTCTTGCCGCGAGATTCGGCAACTCTGGCCGCGTCTTTCAAATGGAGAAGCGCGTCAAAAGTAGCCTTGATCACATTGTGCGGATTCGACGTGCCGAGCGACTTCGTGAGCACGTTTTGAATTCCCGCAACCTCCATCACCGCTCGAACGGGGCCGCCGGCAATCACGCCAGTTCCTTCCGGCGCGGGTTTCAAAAGAACCTGGCCCGAACCATAGGAGCCAAGCACTTGATGCGGAATGCTAGAACCCTTCAAATTCAGCTTTACCATGTTCTTCTTGGCTTGTTCGATGGCTTTGCGAATGGCCATGGGGACTTCACGAGCCTTGCCCATGCCGAAGCCGGCGTGTCCACCCTGATCGCCGACCACAACGAGCGCCGAAAAACTTAAGTTCTTGCCACCTTTCACGACTTTTGTGACTCGGTTGATCGAAACCACCTGGTCCTTCAGATTGGCCTGATTGGTCTGAACGGTGCGGCGGATGGAAAGCGTGTCTTTGAGCTCTTGTTTCGGCATAGTTTTCAGAACTTCAGGCCCGCCTCACGGGCCGCTTCGGCAAGCGCCTGGACGCGGCCGTGATATTGGTAACCACCGCGATCGAACACCACTTGCTCAATGCCCTTCGCGCGGGCACGGTCGGCGACGATTTTTCCGACGACTTTCGAAGCTGCGATGTTGCCGCCGCTCTTAATCGCGGCGCGCACTTCCTTATCGAGCGAACTCGCGGAGACGAGGGTGCGGCCGGCGCCATCGTCGACAACCTGCGCGCGAATATGGCGGCTCGAGCGGTGAACGCAAAGGCGAGGGCGCTCCGGCGTGCCCTCGAGGCGTTTGCGAGTGCGCACGTGAATTCGCCGACGATGCGCCTCGCGTGATAATTTGTGGACAGGTGCTGCCAATGTCGCTCTCCTTTTCGACCGGCTCTAGGCGGCGGTCTTCGCTCCGGCCTTGCCGGCCTTCTTCTTGAGGCGCTCTCCCGTGATGCGAACGCCTTTCTGCTTGTATGGGTCGGGAGGACGCAAGCCGCGCAAATTTGCAGCGACTTGGCCCACTTGATTCTTGTCCGCCCCCGTTACGGTGAGGTGGGTCTGCTTTTCCACCGCGATTTGAATCCCTTCGGGAATCGGAAACTCGATGGGATGGGAATAGCCGAGCGCCAATACAACATTCTTGCCTTTTACTTCGGCGCGGTAGCCGACACCCACGATGTCGAGATCCTTCTTGAAACCTTGCGTGACGCCGGTGACCGCATTGGCGACGAGAGCGCGCGCCAAACCGTGAAGGGCGCGGAATTCTTCCGCCTCGCGCTTGGCAACAAGAGTGCCATCCTTCTGTTCGAACTGAATTCCACGGGGCACGCCAACCGTCATCTTGCCTTTGGGGCCCTGCACTTCGACCGAGGCGGCTTTGATCTGTATCTTGACGCCGGACGGAACGGCAATCAGCTTATTTCCGATTCGCGACATGGCTTTTGTAACCTCAGTTACCAAACTTCGCACAACAACTCGCCGCCAACGCCTTCCTTGCGAGCGGCTTGCCCGGTCATCAGCCCGCGGGGCGTGGAGACAATGGCGATACCCATACCACCGACAACTTGGCGAATTTCAGATTTCCCGACGTAGCGCCGGGACCCAGGACGGGAAACGCGCTTCAGATCGGTGATCACGCTGCGGCGCTCCGGCGTATAGCGCAAGAAAACACGCAGCGTCTTCTTGCCCTTTTCCTCGACAACCTTGAAATTGACGACGTAACCTTCGTCCTTGAGAATGCGGGCAATCTCAATTTTCAACTTCGATGACGGCACATCCACGCGCGAGTGCCTGGCACGCGCGCCATTTCGGATTCGCGTCAAAAGATCGGCAATGGGATCAGTTGTCATTCATTCAGTCCTTACCAGCTGGCTTTCACAACGCCGGGAATCTCTCCCTTGAGCGCGAGTCCGCGAAAACAGATGCGGCACATCTGGAACTTTCGAAGCGTGCCGCGCGCGCGGCCACAGATCCGGCAGCGATTGCGCTGGCGAATTTTGTACTTCAGCTTCCGCTGAGTCTTGGCGATCTGACTGGTTCGAGCCATTCGGTGTCGCTCTCCTTACTCGTTAGACCTGTCCCTGAGCGCGGAATGGCACGCCGAGCAGCTTGAGCAGCTCGCGTCCTTCTTCATCGCTCCGGGCCGTGGTGGTGATGGTGATGTTCATGCCCTTGATTTTGTCCACGCGGGTGTAATCGATTTCCGGGAACACCAGCTGGTCTTTCAAACCCAAAGTGTAATTTCCGCGGCCGTCGAACGAATTCGGGGCCAGCCCCTTGAAATCGCGCACCCGGGGAAAAACGATCGCGGAGAGCCGGTCGAGAAATTCGTACATGCGCTCTCCCCTCAACGTGACCATGCATCCGATGGGCATGCCCTTGCGAATTTTGAAATTCGCGATGGACTTCTTCGCGCGGGTAATCACCGGCTTCTGACCGGCAATCTGGCCCAGTTCGACGGCGGCTGTATCGAGCAGCTTCACGTTCTGGCTGGCCTCGCCCAGGCCGATGTTTAAAGTGACCTTGGAGACGCGCGGGACGGCCATAGTGTTCTTATAGCCGAAGCGCTTGGTGAGCGCTGGGACGGCGTCTTTGCGATACTTTTCGTGTAAGCGGCTGCTCATTCTTCTCTGCCTCGACTAACTCTCAAAAGTAGTGTTGCACCTGCGGCAAACCCGCACTTTCGTGCCGTCGGGCAGCACCGTGTGACCCGCGCGCGTATGCTTGCCGCATCCGGGGCAAACCAGCATCACGTTGGAAATGTGGATCGGGCCTTCTTTATCGAGAATGCCGCCCCGAATATTTTTCGACGGATTGGGGCGAGTATGCTTCTTGATAATGTTGGCGTGCTCGACGGTGACGCGAGCCTTTTCAAGATTCACCGAGAGCACTTTTCCGGTCATGCCCTTTGAGCGGCCCGCCATCACTTTCACGGTGTCGCCGTGGCGTATGCCCAATGGAGCCGGCTTTTCAGCTATTTTTCTCATAGCCTACCTACCAGACTTCCGGAGCGAGCGAGACGATCTTGGTGAACTTCTTGTCACGCAGTTCTCGCGCGACCGGTCCAAACACGCGCGTTCCAATCGGCTCGTTCGCGTCGTTGATTAACACCGCCGCATTGTCGTCAAACCGGATGTACGTGCCGTCCTTCCGGCGCTGCTCTTTTCTAGTGCGCACGACGACGGCGCGTACCACTTTGCCTTTCTTGACCTGGCCGTCCGGCGTGGCTTCCTTGACGGCGGCGGTGATCACATCGCCCAAGCCGGCCGTCAACCCCGCGTCTCCGCCAATCGGAAGAATGCAAGTTATCTGCCGGGCGCCGGAATTATCGGCCACCGTCAGCCATGTCCGCATCTGAACCATCGTCGCGCTCCCTTGCCTTTATTCTTCGCAAGCGCCTAGGCGGCGCGAGTTGAACGTTGTATGACTTCCTTCAGCCGCCAGCGTTTCAGCCTCGAAAGCGGACGCGTCGCGGCAATTCGAACGATGTCGCCGACGCGGGCTTCACCCGTCTCATCATGGGCATAGTATTTCTTCCCCGATCGCACGACGCGTTGATAGAGCGGGTGCTGGGTTGTGCGGGTAACCTTGACGACGATCGTTTTCTGCATCTTTGCGCTGGTTACCACGCCGACCAGTTCCTGCCTGATTCCGCGCTCGCGGACAACTTGCCCGGACTTCGATGTGTCGGGGGCCATTGTTTCGTTTGCCATCACGCCTTCCTCAATTCGACTTCGCGCAACAAGGTTTTCACGCGCGCGAAATCTTTCTTCGCTTCCCGAAGTTTCTTCAAACCCTCCGCTTGTCCGGCCGCGATTTGAAAGCGTAGGCGGAAAATCTGCTCCGCCAGATCGGTCTCCTGAAGCCGAAGCTCGTCGGAATTCATTTCGCGATATTTCTCGACGCTGCGCGCCACTAGAGTTCCTCCGACCGGGTGACGAACTTCGTCGCGATGGGCAGTTTGTGCGCGGCAAGTGCCATGGCTTCCGTGGCGGCCGCCAAATCGACGCCCGCCATTTCAAACATGATCCGCCCCGGCTTCACGGGAGCCACCCAATGTTCCGGTGGACCTTTACCTTTGCCCATCCGCGTTTCGGCCGGCTTTTTGGTGAAAGGCTTGTCCGGAAAGATGCGGATCCACAACTTTCCACCGCGCTTGATGAACCTGGTAATGGCCACGCGCGCCGCTTCGATTTGTCTGTCCGTGATCCAGGCAGGCTCAAGCGCTTTCAACCCATACTCGCCGAAAGCGAGCGATCCTCCGCGCCACGCCTTTCCCGTCCGCCGGCCGCGTTGCTGCTTGCGGAATTTAACTTTTTTTGGCATCAACATAATTTTTCGCCTGTTCCCTTAGATTTGCGCTCCGGCTCCGGCTGCGGCTGGTTTGGAGCGTAGCGGCACTTTTTCGCCCTGATACACCCAGCACTTCACGCCGATCAGGCCGTACGTGGTGTGCGCTTCAGCGGTGCCGAAATCGATGTCTGCCCGAAGAGTCTGCAGGGGGAGCCGCCCTTGCAAGTACCATTCTTTCCGGGCGATTTCCGCGCCGTTCAGGCGTCCTGCCACGCGCACTTTGATCCCCTTGCAGCCGAATCGCAGCGCCGAGTCTACCGCCTTACGCATCGCGCGGCGAAACGCGACACGCTTTTCGAGTTGCAGCGCGATCGATTCCGCTACCAGGGTGGCATCGAGCTCTGGGCGATGCACTTCCTGAATGTCGATGTGCACCTCGCGGTTGGTTCGCTTCTGCACCTCGGTCTTCAGCTTGTCGATTTCGGAGCCCTTGCGGCCGATAATGATTCCCGGGCGAGCCGTGTAAATGCGGACCACCAGCTTGTTGGCCGCTCGCTCGATGTCAATCCCGCTGACGCCCGCCGAGCGGAGCCGGTCCTTCAACTGAGCGCGCAATTTGACGTCCTCATGCAGAAGATCGGCGTAGTCCTTTTTCGCGAACCAGCGAGACCTCCAGCCCTTGTTGTAGCCCAGGCGAAATCCGTAGGGATGTGTTTTCTGGCCCAAACTTGCCTCCGCTCTTACTTTCTCTTCTGCGCTTCCTTCGCGCGTTTCTCGATGGCCTTGCGAGCCTTTCGAACCGCTCCTCGCACGCCCTTGGACGCCTCGGCCTCGGCAGCGGCTGCTGCCGCGCGGTCCACCGCGGCGCGTTGATGCTCAGCCACCCCGACCACAATGTGGCTGGTACGCTTTTGATAACGGAAACCTCGCCCCATCGGCGCGGGACGCATACGCTTCCAGCGCGGCCCTTCATTGACGCAGCAACTGGTGACGTACAGCGCATCCACGTCGAGGGACTCGCCTGCGTCGTCAGCTTTGCGCTCAGCGTTGGCGATGGCGCTGCGCAAGGTCTTCTCGATTTCCTTGGCCACGCGTTTCTTCGTAAAGCGCAGCGTTTGCAAGGCGTCTTCCGCGCGCCGTCCCCGGATCAAATCGATCACCAACCGGGCCTTCTGCGGCGAGACGCGAACGAACCGCGTATTTGCCACGCCTTCAATCTGACTTTGCGCTGGTGTTGCCATCGTCTATCCCTTCGCCTACGACTTGCCGGCCGGAGGCGCGCCGCCAGCGGGAGCCGCAGCCCCACCGGGACCAGCCGCCGCGGCGGCCGCCCTTTCGAGCGCAACTTTTACGCCGTGACCCTTGAACGTACGCGTAGGAGAAAATTCCCCCAGCTTGTGTCCCACCATTTGCTCGGTGATGTACACCGGAATGAACTTCTTGCCATTGTGGACCGCGATCGTATGACCCACCATTTCCGGCAGGATCGTTGAGCGGCGCGACCATGTCTTCACGACTTTCTTTTCGTTCCGGGTGTTCAGCGCTCCAACCTTTTCCTGCAGGTGGGTATCGACGAACGGACCCTTTTTTAGCGAACGCGGCATAACTCTCCTACTCCTCCACCCGGCGAAGCTTTACCCACTGCGCGCGGCGCATCTTTCGAAATCCGCGCACTGGACCGGAAACGCGGTGCGAAAGCGGGCAAAAGGGACACACAAACCGCGTCCCTTGCGCGTTGGGTATCTTGTCCACGATCACGGCCCATCCTGCGCGGCAGAGCCGGTACAGAACCTGCGTCGCAGGACCAAGCTTCGATACTTTACTTACAGGTTTGGCTACGGGCCTCGCCACTGGCTTCGCAACACGCCGCGAAACTGCTTTTCGCGCTCGCGCCGCTCGCCGCGGTGCACGCCGAGACGTTCGTGTGGCTGTCATAAAGGTGCTCTCAATTCCCCGCCGCGCCGGATGCATTTTTACTGCTCCATCAAAAAATCTTTTTCCTTAGGGCTTACGCCGCTCGACAATCATCCGATTGTCCTTACGCTTTTTTCGCGTCTTTGCGCCCAAGGTCGGAAAGCCCCACGGCGTTTGCGGGTGATTGCCCTTCACGCGACCCTCACCGCCGCCATGCGGATGATCCACCGGGTTCATTGCCACTCCGCGCACCGTGGGACGCTTGCCGTGCCACCGCGTGCGCCCCGCTTTTCCATACGTCACATTCTCGTGATCCAGATTCCCCAGCTGGCCAACCGTGGCCATGCAATCCACGCTGAATTTCCTTACTTCTCCCGAAGGCAGCTTGACCAGCGCGAAATCTCCCTCTTTGCTCAGAAGCTGCGCCGCCCCGCCGGCCGCGCGTACTACCTGCGCGCCTTTGCCTGGAAAGAGTTCAAGGTTATGGACCATCGTGCCCGGCGGAATGTGCCGGATGGTAAGCGCATTTCCGGGAAGAATGTCCGCGCCCTCGCCATTCTGCACCGTCATCCCAACTTCGAGCCCGACGGGCTGCAGGATGTAACGCTTCTCGCCGTCGGCATAATGCAGCAGCGCAATTCGCGCCGAGCGATTCGGATCGTATTCGATGGCCGCCACCTTGGCCGGAACTCCTATCTTTTCGCGGCGGAAATCAATGGACCGAAATCTACGAGCATGGCCCCCGCCGCGGTGCCAGGAGGTCACTTCGCCGTGGGCGTTGCGTCCGCCGGTGCGCTTCTTCGATTCAGTCAGCGATTTTTCCGGCGTTTCCTTGGTGATTTCGCTCTTATCGAGCATCGTCAGGAACCGCCGCGCCGGTGTATACGGTTTAAAAGTTTTAAGTGCCATCGTTGCCTCGTGCCTCGGATGGAACGCTTCGCGCTGTCCCTTCCTTAAAACTACAGATTCTCGGCGTACTCGATCATCTTCTCGCCGGGTGCCAGCCTTACGTACGCTTTTTTCCAGTCACTCCGAAATCCCTCCGCGCGACCTCTGCGGCGAAACTTTCCGTGATAGATCGCGGTGCGCACATGATCAACCTTGACCTTGAAAATTCGCTGCACCGCTTCCTTGATTTCCGTTTTTGTGGCGGCGTGAGCAACTTCGAACACCACGGTGTGCTGCGTCTCCTTCACGCCCAACCCCTTCTCAGTGATGATCGGCCGCCGGATCACTTGATAGAAATTCGTCGCCATGGACTAGTCCTTTTTCGCCTTGGGCTTGGACTTTTCTTTTGCGCCCGTTGCGGACTTTTTCGCAGCTTTGGGAGCCGATCGTTTCTTCGGAGCCGCCTTTAACGAAGCGGCCTTTTTCGTTTTTTCCCTCGCGGCGCTCTCCCCTGAAGATGATGCGCCCGGCTCACCCGAACCTGCCTGTTCCGTCTTCACGGCAGAGAGCGCATGGCTCAATCGTCCCGCCGCCTCTTTTGAAAGCATCAGGTGGTCGTGCCGCATCAGGTCATAGGCACCAAGCGACGCGGGCGCGACGAGCGTGACGCCGTCGAGATTGCGGCTCGCGCGCTCGAGATTCACGTTGGCACCGACATCCACCAGTAAAATTGTTTTCGTATCGCCATCAAGTTTCGATAACGTTTGCCGAAACGCTTTGGTCTTATGCGACTCCAGCTTCCAGCCTTCCACAATCGTCAATTTTTCCTGCGCTAGCTTTGCCGATAGCGCCGAGCGCAACGCGCCCAAAATCATCTTTCTTGGCAGCGCATATTCGTAGCTTCGCGGCACCGGGCCATGGACCGTGCCGCCATGCCGCCAGAGCGGCGAACGGATAGAGCCGATTCGGGCGCGGCCCGTTCCCTTCTGCTTCCAGAGCTTTCGGCCCGCGCCGCTTACTTCGCTCTTGTCCTTGGTCTTGTGCGTTCCCGCACGCTGGCCTGCCAGATGGTGCCTCACCGACTCGTGCAGCAAATTCTGGTTGACCTTGGCCGAGAACACATCGTCGGCCAGATCGATCGTGCCGACCTTCTTGCCTTCGAGATTTTTCACGTCCACAACGGGCATGGTCGTCTCTCTGTCCTATCTCTATCGGGCCGTCTTGGCCTTGCGAATCTCAATATAGCTGCCGGCCGGGCCGGGCACCGCGCCACGCACGAGCAGTAAATTTTCGTCAGCATCGATCTTTACTACGCGCAGGCTCTTGGACGTTTTGCGTTCGTTTCCCATGTGCCCGGGAAAATGCTGGCCCTTCCACACGCGCGAAGGGAACGAACTGGCGCCGATACCACCGGGCGCGCGATGGAACATGGAACCGTGCGATGCGTCGCCGCCGCGATAATGCCAGCGCTTCACGCCGCCCTGAAAGCCTTTGCCCTTGCTGACGCCGCTCACATCCACGTACTCGCCGATCTTGAATCCGTCGACTAGGACGCGGTCGCCGGGCTTCGTTTCGTCCTTCGAATCCTCAATCTGCATTTCGCCGAGATACCGCATGGGCGCGACGCCAGCCTTCTTGAAGTGACCCGTCAAGGCCTTGGTCACGCGCTGCGGCTTGATGAATTCGACCAAACCAAGCTGCACGGCGTCGTAGCCGTCCTTGTCCTTGGTGCGCCGCTGCACGACCACGCACGGGCCCGCTTGCAAAACGGTGCAGGGCACAGCCGTTCCGTCGTCGGCGAAGACTTGCGTCATCCCGAGTTTGATTCCGAGTATGCCGTTGACCGCCATTTCGCTCGCTCTTTCCTATTCTCTCGGTCGCGCTACTACTTCGACGCGTGCTCGCGCCCGAACGCCTTGATCTCCACGTCAACGCCCGGCGGCAAGTCGAGCTTCATCAAGGCATCGACTGTGTCCGGGGTTGGTTCCAAAATATCGATCAGCCGCTTGTGCGTGCGCATTTCGAATTGCTCGCGAGACTTCTTGTCCACGTGCGGCGACCGCAACACCGTCCACCGGTTGATCACCGTGGGCAGCGGAATCGGACCGGCAACATCCGCGCCGGTGCGCTTCGCGGTGTCCACAATTTCCTTCGTGGATTGATCGAGGATGCGGTGATCGTAGGCCTTCAGGCGAATTCGAATTTTTTCTCCGTTAGGCATGATTTACTCGACGATCTCGGCAACGGCGCCGGCGCCTACCGTGTGGCCGCCTTCGCGGATCGCGAACCGCAGCCCCTTCTCCAGCGCCACCGGCGTGATCAACGTGATCTCCGCACTCACGTTGTCTCCCGGCATCACCATCTCCACTCCCGTCGGCAGCTTCACGTCTCCCGTCACATCCGTGGTCCGAAAATAAAACTGCGGCCGGTATCCCGTGAAAAACGGCGTGTGCCTCCCACCCTCTTCCTTCGTCAGCACGTACGCCTCCGCCTTGAACTTCGTGTGCGGCGTGATCGATCCCGGCTTCGACAACACTTGCCCGCGCTCCACTTCATCCTTCTCCGTTCCCCGCAGCAGCAAGCCCACGTTGTCTCCCGCCATCCCTTCGTCCAGCAGCTTCCTGAACATCTCCACGCCCGTCACCGTCTTCTTCATCGTCGGACGGAAGCCCACAATTTCCACTTCTTCTCCTACCTTCACCTTCCCGCGCTCGATTCTTCCCGTCACCACCGTCCCGCGCCCCGAGATCGAGAAAATATCCTCGATCGGCATCGCAAACGGCTTGTCCACATCTCGCGGCGGCAAAGGAATGCTCTTATCCACCGCTTCCATCAACTCCAAAATCGACTTCTCCCACTTCGCATCCCCTTCCAACGCCTTCAGCGCCGAGCCCTTGATCACTGGAATTGTGTCCCCGGGAAACTGATACGACTTCAATAGCTCGCGCACTTCCAGTTCGACCAGTTCCAGCAGCTCCGGGTCGTCCACCATGTCGCACTTGTTCAGGAACACCACGATCGCCGGCACGCCGACCTGCCGCGCCAGCAGAATGTGTTCCCGCGTCTGCGGCATCGGACCGTCCGTCGCCGCCACCACCAGGATCGCTCCATCCATCTGCGCCGCGCCCGTGATCATGTTCTTCACATAATCCGCGTGCCCCGGGCAGTCGATATGCGCGTAATGACGGTTCGCCGTCTCATACTCCACGTGCGACACCGCAATGGTGATCCCCCGCTCCCGCTCTTCCGGCGCATTGTCGATCGAATCGAATGCCCGAAACGATACCTTCGGGTTGTTCTTCGATAGCACCTTGGTGATCGCCGCCGTCAATGTCGTCTTGCCGTGGTCGATGTGCCCGATCGTCCCCACGTTTACGTGCGGCTTGACCCTCTCAAATTTCTCCTTCGCCATCTGTCTTCCTCCGGCTCAGCGCGCTTTAATCGGACCCTGGATTAGGATTTCAATGCCTTACCGGTCGCGCGCCCGATCACTTCCTCGGACACAGAACCCGGCGCCTGCTCGTAGTGCGAAAAGTGCATCGTAAAGCTGCCGCGTCCCTGCGTGCGGCTGCGAATCTCCGTCGCGTAACCGAACATCTCGGCCAGCGGAACCTGCACGTTAATAATTTCGCTTCCCGCTCGCGATTCGCGGCCCTGCAACTGACCGCGCCGTGAATTCAGATCCGCGATTACGGGGCCCATGTAATCCTCGGGTACAACCACTTCCACGCGCATGATAGGCTCAAGCAACTTTGGATGTGCTTTCTTGCATGCGTCCTTGAACGCCATCGATCCCGCAATTTTGAAAGCCATTTCCGAGCTATCCACGTCATGATAGCTGCCGTCTTCGAGCACGACGGCAACATCCACCATTTCATAACCGGCGAGGACGCCCGTTTCCATGGCTTCTCGCACGCCGTTTTCGATCGGCGCGATGAACTCTTTCGGAATTGCGCCTCCGATGATCTTATCGACGAACAACAGGCGATGTTCCTTGTCGAAATGCCACTTGCCGCCTTTGCCGGCGACGCTTTTTGCCAACTCGTCGATCTCGTCCACCGACATTTCGTGCATATCCTCGTGACCGGAGCTGGGCAGCGGATGCACGGAGAGCTTTGCGTGACCGTACTGACCGCGGCCGCCCGTTTGGCGAATGTATTTCCCTTCACCGGTAGCAATCTTCAGAATCGTTTCGCGGTACGCCACTTGCGGCCGACCCACATTGGCCTGCACATTGAACTCGCGCATCATGCGATCCACGATAATTTCCAGATGCAGTTCGCCCATTCCCGAAATCAGCGTCTGACCGGTATCGTGATCGGTGTGGACCCGGAATGTGGGATCTTCCTGCGCAAGCTTGCCCAACGCGGTGCCCATCTTCTCTTGATCGGCTTTGGTCTTGGGTTCGATGGCTACGGAAATAACAGGGGTGGGGAAATCGATGTTTTCGAGGAGTATCGGTTTCTCTTCATCGCAGAGCGTATCGCCGGTGGTTGCGTTCTTCAGCCCTACGCAAGCAGCTATGTCGCCTGCTTCAACCGATTCGATTTCCTCGCGCTTATTCGCATGCATTCGCAGCAAGCGCCCCATGCGCTCGCGAGTTTTTCGCGTCGAGTTGTAAACGAATTGGCCCGTCTTCAGCACACCGGAGTAAACACGGATGTAGGTGAGGTGCCCGACGAACGGGTCGGTCATAATTTTGAACGCCAGTGCGGCAAAAGGCTGATCGTCCGAGGCGCGGCGAAGCTCCGGCTCAGTTCCATCAGTTGTAGTGCCTTCCACCGGCGGCACATCCATCGGCGACGGCAGATAATCCACCACCGCGTCTAGAAGGGGCTGAACACCCTTGTTCTTGAACGCTGACCCGGCGATTACTGGCACGAGCTTCAGCGCGATCGTGGAACGGCGCAGCGAAGCCCTCAACTCGGCCGGCTCTAGTTTATGCTGTTCGAGATATTTCGTAAGGATCGCATCGTCGTGCTCGGCGATGTACTCCACCACTTTCTCGCGATGCTCTTTGTAAAATTCGGGGCTTAGCGCCGTCGCTTTTACCGCAGTTTCCAGCGCCGGACGGGTCTTCAAATAGGCTGCATCCCACAATTTTTCCAGCGGCAAAACTTCGTACTCCGCACCCAGCGTCTCGTCTTTCCAGACGATGGCACGCTCCTCGATAAAATCGATAATGCCGACGAAATTGTCTTCGCGGCCAATGGGATACGTGACGGGAACGGGATGCGCAGAGAGCCTTTGCCGCATCGAGCGGATGGAATGATCGAAGTCGGCGCCGACGCGATCCATCTTGTTGATGAATGCGATGCGCGGAACGCGATACTTGTCCGCCTGTCGCCACACTGTTTCCGATTGCGGCTGCACTCCCGCAACCGCGTCAAACACCGCAACCGCGCCATCCAGCACGCGCAGCGAACGCTCCACTTCCACGGTGAAATCCACGTGGCCCGGGGTGTCGATGATGTTGATGCGATAGGATTTGTCAAATCGCTTCCAAGAAGCCGTGGTCGCGGCGGAAGTTATAGTAATGCCGCGCTCGCGCTCTTGCTCCATCCAGTCCATCACCGTGGTGCCTTCGTGCACTTCGCCGATCTTGTAAGTCACACCCGTATAGAACAGGATGCGCTCGGTGCAGGTAGTCTTTCCCGCATCGATGTGCGCCATGATCCCGATGTTGCGAATCTGGCCGAGTTGTACTTGTCGTGCCATGATTAAAATCGATTCGTTACCACCGATAATGAGCGAAGGCTTTATTCGCGTCCGCCATGCGGTGAACGTCTTCTTTCTTCTTTACGGCTCCGCCGCGGCCGTTCGCGGCGTCCATGATTTCCTCAGCCAGCTTATCGGTCATCGACTTTCCCGATCGCGTGCGCGAATACAGCACCAGCCAGTGAATGGCCAGCGACTGTTTCCGAAACGGGTTCACTTCCACCGGCACTTGGTAATTTGCTCCGCCGACCCGCCGCGACTTTACCTCCAGCATCGGCTTGCAATTTTCGATGGCCTTCTTGAAAAGCTTGAACGCCTCGTCGTTCGTTTTCTTCGCCACCTGGTCCATCGCGTCGTAGAAAATCGTTTGCGCGGTCGAGCGCTTGCCATCGTACATCATGCTCGAAATGAACTTTTGCACGAGGTCGCTCCCGTACACTGGATCGCCCGGAATTTTTCGACGAAGAACCCATCCTTTTCGTGGCATCGTTCCCTTCTCCTACTTCTGCGCCGCTTTAGGCCGTTTCGCGCCATATTTGGAGCGCGATTGCTTGCGATTGTCGACGCCAGCTGCGTCGAGCGTTCCGCGAATCACGTGATAACGCACGCCCGGCAAATCCTTCACGCGTCCGCCGCGAATCAGCACGATGGAGTGTTCCTGCAAGTTGTGCCCGATCCCGGGAATGTACGTGGTCACTTCAGCGTGATTGGTCAGCCGCGCACGCGCCACTTTTCGCAGCGCCGAGTTCGGCTTCTTCGGAGTCTGCGTATAAACGCGGATGCACACGCCGCGCTTTTCCGGACATCCATCGAGAGCCGGCGATTTGGTCTTCGCTCGGATCTGCTCGCGGCCGCTGCGCACCAATTGTGAAAACGTCGGCACTTTTCCCCCCGCTCCCCAAGCCGTTTGTTGTTGCGATTTCGCGCAGCACAAGTGCCGCTCGCGCGAAATTCTGCGAGTGCATGAACAGAAAAGGTCGCCAAACCTGAAGGAACTGCCAGGTACTCCGCTGACGCTACGCTTCACCCCAAGGAGTGAACTGCATCCTACAGTGCGGAGAGGCTCGCACGGCTTTGCGGGGCTGGCGCCCCATTTCGGCCGCTCTTCTTCACCCCGTTCCTTTTTTCTGCGTTCCGGGGCGCGAAGACTTCCCTTTCACCACCAGGCCACAATCGCCTGAAGACAACCGCAAGAGTATAGGTAAAACAACAAATTGTGTCAACACGATACTTCTGTGGAAATATGCAACGAAAAGACTTCCGCCATTTGTTCCCCCCTCTCGCCCCGTGGCCAGGTCCCTAGAGGTACACTCCGCAGCAGAAGCCGCTCCGTTGGCCGTTAGCTAACCAATTGAGGGTCATGAGTTCCTAAGGGGCCAGCGGTGGAACCGGCTTCTTTGGCGGGACTCCCGCCTATCTGTCAGATGGTACGCGACTTACGGAATGGCAGCGGTACCCAGACGTCGTTCGGAAAGACTACGCGGGACTGTTGGCTTGCAGTTGTCGCTTTCGTTCACCCATTGCCAATTTCTCATCGGGTCCCCGATACCCGCTTTACCGACGCACGCAAACGCACCTAAACTCGTGACGAAAGATTTCAACAGGGAGCACGGATGAATCGTCTCTGCCTCGCCCTCGCTTGCCTCTCCATCCTGCCAATCGCAGCTCGTGCCCAAGGACGTCCCGCGCCAGCGCGCGGCTCGGAATTTAAGCTGCCGATTTCTACAGAGAAGCCACCCGATCATTCCCGCGAGCCGTTTGTAATCGAGGAATATTCCACTACCGCCCGTTTCGAAAACGACGGCATTGGCGAGCGCGATATCGCCGTGAAGGCGCGCGTTCAAACCGACGCCGGCGCGCAGCAGTTGAGCCAAATTGTATTTCCTTATAATTCCGTGAACGAGCGAATTGACGTTCGCTACGTCCGCGTCCGAAAGCCAGATGGCAAGGTTACAACTGTCGGCGAAGACGCCACCAAAGAACTGATCGCGCCTATCGCGCGCGACGCCCGCGCTTACTCCGACTGCAAGGAAAAACATATTTCGGTCCCGGCGCTAGTCGCGGGCGACACGCTCGAATACGAAATCTCCACTCGAATCGTCGCGCCCGCAGCGCCCGGCCAATTCTGGTTCGAGCACCGGTTCCTCAAGGACTCGATCGTTCTCGACGAGCGCCTCGAAATCACTGTTCCAGCTTCCAGAAAAATCGCGCTAAAATCATCCGCTAGCTCGCCCTACCAAACTGAGACAGCAAATGGCCGCACCATTTACCGCTGGAAACGATCGAATCTTGCCCACTTGCCCTCTCATTCTTCGAACAGATCGCCGGAAGAACAGGTCGAAAATCCTCCGGATGTCCAGCTCTCCACTTTCGCCTCCTGGCAGGACGTAGCGCGCTGGTACGCGAATCTCTCCTCCAGCCGCGTCGAATCGTCACCAGAAATCCGTGCGAAGACGCAGGAACTCACGCAATCGCGCACGAGCCAAATCGAAAAAACACAAGCGATCTACGATTTCGTATCAAGAAAAATACGCCATGTGGACATTCCTTTCGGCACAGGTCCTTACCAACCGCACCGAGCAGCCGAAATCCTTGCGAACGGTTACGCCGATTCGAATGACGAGCACGTGCTTCTCGCCGCGATGCTCGATGCCGCGGGGATCCGCTCAGAGGCTGCACTCATCAGTTACCGTCGCAAGCTGGATGCCTCGCTCCCCTCCCCGGCGCAGTTCGATCACCTGGTTACTGCCGTTCCGCTTCGCGGCGAACTTGTTTGGATGGATTCAACGCCAGGCGTAGCGCCATTCAGGCTTCTGGCTTCGCCATTGCGCGACAAATCCGCGCTTCTCGTGTCATCGGAGGGCGGCGGTCAGATCGTCAAAACTCCCGCCGATCCGCCTTTCGTCTCTACCCAGGACGTTCGCATTGACGGCGAGGTAAGCGATCTGGGCAAACTCACGGCGCACGCACACTACACCCTGCGCGGAGATACTGAGTTCGTGCTGCGCCTGGCCTTTCACAAAACGCCCAAAGCGCAGTGGACACAGCTTGGCCAGACGATTCTCTCTCTGGATGGCATCCAAGGCGAAGTAAGCGCTGTGAAACCAAGTGATCCTCTGGATACCAAGGATCCTTTCGCGCTCGATATTGCCTTCACTCAATCGAATTTTGTTGATTGGTCGGCCAAAAGAGCGAAGGCCGAATTGCCGCTGCTCGCAATCGGCGTTCCCGGTGCGCCTGCCGAATTCTCCCAACCAATTCATTTGGGCAGCCCGCTCAACGTCAGCGTCAGCCTGAAACTTCTGCTCCCCGCAGTTTTCTCCGCTCAGCCGCCTGTGGGAACTTCCCTCACCCGCGACTACGCTGAATATAAGTCGAGCTATCGCTATGCGGAACACACCGTCACGGCGCAGCGTTCGCTCGACTTCAAAATGCGAGAATTGCCCGCCTCGCGCGCCGACGATTACGATGCTTTCACTCGGGCGATAACCAAGGACGAAACTCAGCCGCTGGCTCTCGAGAGTTCCGCGGGCGCTGCCGTCGTTCCCCCCTCTGCTACCGCGGACGACCTCCTCGAAGCCGGCCTTGCCGCTTTCAATGCAGGTAACGCCGCTTCTGCGATCCCCCTCTTCGAACGTCTCGTCCAAATAGATCCACGCCACAAAAGTGCGTGGAACGACCTGGGGCTTGCCCGCCTTCGCACCGGAAACTACGAGGCGGCGATCGCCGCGTTCCAAAAGCAACTGGAAGTCAATCCTTCGGACCAGCACGTGAATGACTATCTCGGCCTCGCCTACCAACAACAGCGAAATTATCCGCAAGCAATTGTTGTGTTTCGCAAACAGGTCGCAGCGTATCCGCTCGATTCCGTGGCTCATGCCTCCCTCGGCGAAATTCTTCTCGAACAACATGAATACGCCGCCGCTGTCCCTGAACTCGACAAAGCCACCATTCTGTCGCCGGAAAACGTCGGGCTTCAACTGGCTTTAGGGAGCGCCTGTCTCAATACAGGCGATGATAAAAAGGCGCTAGCTGCTTTCGAAGCCGCCGCCCAACTCTCGCCCACGCCCCCGGTGTGGAACAACATCGCCTACAATCTGGCCGATCGGGCAGTAGAGCTCGAAGAAAGCGCAGCACTACGCCGAATCAGCGATCTCCGCGACCGAAGCCGACCTCCAAAAAATCGACTTATCGCACGTCACGCCCGAACACCTTAGCGATGTCGCCAACCTCGGCGCTTATTGGGACACGCTCGGTTGGGTTTATTTTCGAAAGGTCGACCTCGTATCCGCCGAGCGCTATGTGCGTGCGGCCTGGATGCTCGACCAATCCGGCGAGATCGGCGACCATTTCGCGCAAATCGATGAACAACTCGGAGAGAAAGCTCACGCCATTCACCAATACGCGCTTGCCCTCGCCGCTCCCGGCTCGCTTCCGGAAACGCGTGCCAAGTTGATCTTGCTGCTCGGAGGCAACATGCAAATCGATACTCTCGTCGAACAAGCCGGGCCGGATCTCGCGGCGCTTCGCCGGATCCCCGCCGGAAAACTCGACGCCGAAGACGTTCAGGCTGATTTTCTGATTCTGCTATCGCCCGGCGAAAAATCCGCGCGAGTCGAAGATGTAAAGTTTATCGGTGGAAGTGACAGGCTCAAGCCGTTCTCGGAACGCTTGCGCTCGCTTGATTACGGAGTCGTATTTCCGAATCGCACGCCGGTAAAACTCGTTCGCCGCGCCACGCTGGCCTGCACTGCGAAAACAGGTGATTGCACTTTGACGCTGATTCGCCCGGAAGATCTAGCTGCCGCTTACAAGTCGGTAAAATAAGCGCGTGCTCGTTGATTGCGCGGCCGGAAGGAATGCGCCGCGGATGCCGGCCTTTCTTCCTTCGCCCGGTGCCTTCGCTATACCTCAGCTTTCATCAACCGGCCGACGTTGCCCGAAACTCGTAACTCGTCTTCGCGACCTATGAAGTAACGCGCGTTGATCTCTTCCGCCCCCAGAGTTTCCACGGAATGAAATCCAATCGTCGTGAGCTTTTCGCTCAGAGCATGCGGGTCAAAAAATGTGCGGAAAGGCTCGCCTGGGGCTTGGCGTTACCAGAGAGAAGCTCCTACTTGATTTCCATTACTTCCTTTTCTTTCACGGCGGAAAGGTCTTCGATCTTCTTAGTTTCGGAGTGGGTAAGCTTCTCAAGCTCATCGAGCGATCGCTTCTTTTCGTCTTCGCTGATCTTTTTGTCTTTCTCGAGCTTTTCCACGGCTTCCTTCAGGTCGCGCCGAATGTTCCGCACCGCCGTTCGGTGATTTTCGAGCACTTTATGAATGTGCTTCACCAGGTCTTTGCGGCGCTCCTCGGTGAGCGGCGGAATCGGGACGCGCACCACTTTGCCGTCGTTCGCCGGATTTAGTCCCAGGTCTGAAGTGCGGATAGCCTTGTCGATGAGGGGAAGCGCTCCGGCGTCCCACGGCGCGATCACGATGCTCGCCGGATCGGGAACGTTGAGCGTGGCAAGCTGATTGATCGGCATCGGCGTCCCGTGGTAATCCACCCGCACGTGGTCGAGCAAAGACACGTTCGCCCGGCCCGTCCGCACACCTGCAAGCTCTTTGCGGAAATCCTCGACCGCTTTCTCCATTCGAGTTTTTGCCTGCGCAAGAGCGTCCTTGCTCGTGGCAATCGTCGTCATCGGAAAGTTCGCCTCCGCTTTTACAGTTTCAGGCCGCGGTCACGGTTGAACCGACCCGCTCGCCCATCAACACGCGCCTCAAATTTCCACGAACGTTCATATTGAAAACCACGATGGGCATTTTGTTGTCCATGCACAGTGAAATGGCCGTGGAATCCATCACCGCGAGTCCCTTCTGCAAGACGTCCAGATAGCTGATCCGATCGAACATCATCGCATTCGCCACTTTCTCCGGATCGGCGTCATAGATGCCATCCACTCGAGTGGCCTTCAGGATCACCTGCGCCTTGATTTCCATCGCACGAAGCGCGGCCGCCGTGTCCGTCGAAAAATAGGGATTCCCCGTGCCCGCGGCGAAAATCACCACGCGGTGCTTTTCCAGGTGGCGCGTTGCTCGCCGGCGGATGAAGGGTTCGGCCACTTGATGCATTTCGATGGCGCTCATCAGGCGCGTATGGCATCCGGCTTTTTCCAGCGCGTCTTGCAACGCTAGTCCGTTGAGAACCGTCGCCAGCATCCCCATGTAGTCGCCGGTGGCGCGATCGATGGTGAGTCCGTGCTGCCGCGCTCCGCGAAAGATGTTTCCGCCGCCGACGATGAGCGCCACATCAATGCCCAGATCGTGCACTTCTTTTACTTCTCGGGCAATATTCTGGATTGTCTCCGCATTGATGCCGAAAGCATCCGGTCCCGAAAGCGATTCGCCCGAAAGCTTCAGCACGATTCGCTGGTAAACGGGTTCCCCTGAGCGCGCGGCGCCATCCGCGGCTTTTGGCGCCTTCCTCACGATTGTTTTGGATGCCATGGCTCGCGGCATTCTAACAGAGAAAAGGCTGTTCGATGATGGGTGGTTCCGCGTAGGAATCTCGCGGCCCCGGGAGATTTTCTCTTTTCGCAGCAGAGGAACGTATCCGGGAGTGCCGAACAAAAGACGCTAAACCGCCGGTTCTGGCACCGGCTCCGGACTCCCCGCCGGGGCTGCAACCCCGTCCGTTTCGCCTACCTTGAACCGGGAAAAGCGACGAATCGACATGTTTTCACCGAGCTTCGCGATGGCCTGGTCCACCAACTCTTTCACGGTAATGCCTTCGTCCTTGATGAAGTGCTGTTCCAGAAGGCAATTCTCTTCGTAGAACTTTTCCATCTTGCCGTTGACGATCTTTTCGATCACGGGTTCGGGCTTGCCGCTGGCCTTCGCTTCGTCGCTATAGACTTTTCGTTTCTGGTCAAGTATTTCCGGCGTCACTTCCTCGCGCCGCAGGAACTGGGGATCGAGCGCGGCAACATGCATGGCCACGTCGTGGCAGAGCCGCTGGAAATCCTCGGTCCGCGCCACGAAGTCGCTCTCGCAATTGATCTCCACAAGCACGCCGATCTTCCCTCCTGCGTGAATGTAGCTGGAAACCAATCCCTCGGAAGTCGCGCGCTGCGCCTTCTTCGCAGCAGCAACCTGCCCTTTCTTGCGCAGGATGCTGACGGCCTGCTCGATATCTCCGTTGGCGTCGATCAACGCCGCGCGGCAGTCGGCGAAACCCGCGCCGGTCTTGTCGCGCAGCTCCTTCACGAGTTGCGCCGGTATCGGATTGCCCTTGCCGGGTTCTGCTGCTGTCGCCATGGATCTGCTCGGTCCTTAGCTGGATTTGGCTTGACGGAATGCGCCAAGCCGACGGTATCTCAGGCCCTTCCCCACCTCACGACGTGGGAGTTTCATCGTCGCCCGTTACCGGGGCGGGAACCTCTTCTGTCGAAGACGGCTCGCCTTCCACAAAGTCGCCTTCTTGTTTCTCGTACTGCTCGTAGGCGCTGGTGTCCACATACTCCGGAGCCTCTTCGCCTGGCGCCCCTTCAGCCGCCTTTTCATCCGCGATTTGCGACTGCTCGAACGACTGCCTACCGGCGAGAACCGCGTCCGAAATCTTCGAGGTGAACAAACGAATCGCTCGCAGCGCGTCATCGTTGCCGGGAATCACCCAATCGACGAGGCTCGGGTCGCAGTTCGTGTCCACGATCGCAACCACGGGAATGCCCATCCTCCGCGCTTCGTGCACCGCGATTACTTCCGCGTTGGGATCGATCACAAAAATTGTGTCCGGAAGCGTGGTCATGTTTTCGACGCCACAGAAATTCTGCCGCAGGTGTTTCAGCTCGCGGTCCAGCCGCGCGCCCTCTTTTTTCGAAAACTCGGCCATACGGCCGTCTTCGGACATGGCTTTCAGCAGCTTGAATCGCTTGATGGATTTTTGAAGCGTCGCCCAGTTCGTGAGCGTGCCGCCAAGCCAGCGGTGATTCACGTAAAACATTCCGCAGCGCTGTGCTTCCTCGGCGATGGCTTCTTGCGCTTGGCGCTTGGTCCCCAAAAAGAGAACGTTCTTGCCCTGCGCGGCATGCTCGGAAACGTAGCGCGCTGCGTCGCGGAACATTTTCAAGGTCTTCTGCAGGTCAATAATGTGGATTCCATTGCGTTCACCGAAAATGTACTCCTTCATTTTCGGATTCCAGCGCCGCGTCTGGTGGCCGAAGTGAACTCCGGCTTCCAGAAGCTCCTTCATCGTAATTTCGACTCCCAAAGTACCTCCTCTAGTGAAGGGATGCTTTTGATCCCGTGTGGCGGGACAGCATCCTTTTCCGCCGGTTCCTTGCCGGCCGTGAAATTAATTTAATCAACAGCACCAACTACCGCTTGCTGAACTGGAAGCGGCGACGCGCACCTTTCTGCCCGTACTTCTTGCGTTCTTTCATGCGCGGATCGCGCGTCAGAAAACCGTTTTTTCGCAGCGCGGGACGCAGCTCCGGATTCAGTTTTGAGAGCGCCCGGGCTATGCCCATGCGGACCGCTCCGGCCTGTCCGCCCACTCCGCCGCCCTTCACCTGCGCTTTCACTTCAACTTGGTCGTGCATCTGCGTGAATTTCAGCGGCTCGACCGCGGAGGTGTTCCACGCGATATTGCGAAAATATTCGTCCACTGGCCGGTCGTTCACCGTGAATCGCGCAGGCCCGACCTTGATGTAGACCCGCGCTACCGCTTCCCGCCGACGTCCTGTGCCGTAGAATTGCTTCCCGGCCGCGTCGGCGACCGAATTAGGCGTTGAACTCAACTTTCCCCCTCTTTCCTGACTTGGCTAGCCCGGTGCTAGTCACTTGATAGAGCCAACCGCGACGAACCGATTCACGGAGCACTCGAAATTTCGAAACTCAGTTCGCGAGGTTACTGCGCGAGCAGCTGAGGCTTTTGTCCGGTGTGGCGGGCAAGCGCTTCATTCCCGGCGTAAACACGCAACTTCTTTGCACGACGCGCGCGAAGCTTGTTTTTCGGCAGCATCCCAAGCACCGCTTCGCGGACGACCTCTTCCGGGCGACGTTGCATCATCAACCGAATCGGAATTTCCTTGAGTCCGCCCGGGTAGCCGCTGTGGTGCCTGTAAATTTTCTGGTCAATCTTATTGCCGGTAAGCTTAATCCGCTCGGCATTGATGACTACCACATGATCGCCGGAGTCAAGATACGGCGTGTAGCTCGGCTTATCCTTGCCAATCAACAGTCTCGCGACGCGCGTTGCCAGGCGCCCCAGCACCTGCCCATTCGCGTCAATCACAAACCAGTTAGCCCCCACCGTGAGCGCTTCCGCCTCACGGCCCTTTGGAACATATGTCCGCATCAGCCCAGTCACACCTTTCCTGTAAGGACAAACGCAGAGTGTAGGCCATGAAGCAATTCCTGTCAACGAAGACTGACCTCGACCTTACCCAAAAAAGGAGCGCTTGAAATATGTCAGTAAACAGACTAGATAGCAGTATCGGAGGCGAAGTCATCATGCAGACATTGGTCGTAGTTGGTGCGCGTGATCTAAGATTTATGGAATTAACTTGCTCTACGTGTAAGACGGCCTTCACGTTTGCTATGGAGTCCAGTGCTTTTTTCCCCGAGAAGTGCCCATGCTGCCCTGCGACTTGGGACGGATTTACAGACAAGAGGCTGGAAAATGCATTCAAATGCTTAAAGGAGTTTTATTCAGTTTTCAAAGAGAGCCGTTTTAACGCAAGGTTTCGCGTGCCAGAAGTATCAGGCACTCCCGTTGCCGAGAATAAGTAGCAGAGCTACCGATTCCGCTAGTCTATAGTAGAAAAACTCGGGCACGTCTCCAAACCATTTTGCGATTCCCAAAATCTTGGCGCTTTTCGGCTTCATGGTTTTCGCCACCTTGCAGAGAAATGCCCATGCCAATGATGCGAACAGCACCATACGCTGTATCCCGGTCCACGTTAGGGCACGGACGTTCTCAAGGTCGAAGCACTGCTTTATGGCCCTGGTAGCTTCCTCTACGCTCCATCGCCGCAGATAGGCTAGGCACAGTTTGGTGACGGACTCACGACTGATATCAAGGCAGTTGGACAGGAGCATCATCGGCTCACGGAAAGCCCCGTGCTGCATGACCAGCATTTGAACCTTGCGACCGTCGCGGAATTTCACAATCGCACTGCCGCATGTGTATTCGATGGGCCGTGCTTTTCCGTGTCGAATTGAGCGCCACGCAAAACGGTACGGCATCTTGATTTGTAGAGCAGCCTGAAAGGTGTTAATTGCTTCGCCGTCTGTTCCGAGAATTGTTCGCTTTCCGATCTGCCGAATCACATACGTGATGCCTAGTTCCGCGCACGCGTCCATGAGTTTAGGGCGATCAAAGCCACGGTCAAAAACCCAAGTAGCGGAGCGGTCCGTGTGGCGAGAAATGGCGCGCAGCGTGGAAATGATTTCTTCGTTTTCGCTTATGAAGCCCGGAGTTTTTTGTGAGAACACTTTCAGCCATAGCGGAATGTGCTTCCCATCTGCGCGGACGGCTTCACACATCGTGAGCCAATAGCCGTCAGCCGTGGTCTTGTTGGAAGCATCGTAGACCCCGGCAAGGTAGGGCATGTCCTTGGCGTACTCTTTCTTGATTTCGCTGAGATCGAAAGCTATTACCGCGTTTTTGGTGTCGCCGCCGATTGTTTCAAGGTATCGTCCGCGAATCGCATCATCGTCCATGTCGCCGTGGCACACGTTGCGAGATAGACGCTTTTCGGTGTAGAGCAAATCGGTTTTCTCGTTTAGTGCGCGGCCCACATCGGAAAGCATGATGCTCTTTTTCGCCGCGATCCCCACAAGCATGTCGCGGATAAATTTGTAGATTGGACGGCTGGAACCACGGCCTATTTGCCCCGCAAATTGTGCTAGTTTGTGGCTGATTTTCATTGACTTTAACCCCTTTAACTGGCAGGATAATAACAGCAAGCCTTGCTGTTTGTCAAGGAGAAAACACCAAATGTTGCGCTACGTAATCAGTTGCTGGAAGTCCTTAAGATCGGTTCTGGATGGTGGATGGGTTCAGGAGAAGGTCGAGCAAAATCCCGTCTTATTGGCTTGGCCGTTAAGTTTTCCGATGAATATCAGCCAAACGCCGATACGGATTACAAGTGGGTTCTCGACTACGCCATTAAAGAATACGAGATGGCCTCACTTCGGGTCGAATCCTTGGATGGAAAGGCC
Organism: uncultured Acidobacteriota bacterium; assembly: GCA_963823145.1. Taxonomy (GTDB): domain Bacteria; phylum Acidobacteriota; class Terriglobia; order Acidiferrales; family UBA7541; genus Palsa-295. The sequence goes on along the minus strand of CAWGJZ010000002.1, from coordinate 1,788,917 downwards.
GACACGCTTATTGGCTATCTAGGTGCGGGTGCTGGCCTTGTTTCCATTGGTATTGCGTATGGCACGGGGCAGCACAAATCCAGCGTTCTAGTTGCAGCGATTCCAGCTTTATTGCTCCTGCTGTTTGCGATTTTGCTCGCGCTGGTAGCTAGGATTCCCTCTAAGTTGCCATCGCCGCCGTATGCTAAGGATGCTCTAGAATACGCGAACAAAGAGAAGACGCAGCAGGCCATAGGGAAGTTTTCTGCCTCTGTTTGGACGAGCACGCGTTCGCTGTCTCTGTCGGCGCGAGAGAAGTCAGATGGGCGTACCGCTCATTCGGGGCAGGGATTACGTGGCTTATCTTGGCGTCTATAATCTCTGCTCTGGCTCGCTAGCCGCGCTTTCTTCCCTTCTTGGGTTTTGGCGGTTTCGGCCTTGGGTGCTTAGGCGTAGGGCCGCTTCGATCTTCCCAAGGTGGCTTAGGTGTCATCTTTTGGGGGTCTCCCGCCCTTAAATTCCGTCCGCATGGCTGCAATCTTGCGGAAGTACTCGGAGCCTCGTTTGGCCGTTTTCTTCCCGCCTACGCGCCCAGAATGGGCCGTAATCAAGCGATTAGGGATGCTCTTACCGCAGTGCGGACACTTGAACATTCGCAAATGCTATAGCAAGGCTTGCTGTTATGTCAAGCTGCCAGTTGCGAGTGCCGAAAATTGGCAGGTCTAAGGCATTGAGGGGCTTAGGGAAGGATCAAATTTTGGGTAAGGTCCTGAGACTGACCTCCCTTCTAAAAAGTGTCGAGTAGAGTGCGTCGGCGTCGTTTCTTTTCTGTGAGTTGCGTGCCATTCTACTCGGCTCAACGGTCGATTAGGACCGCGTCTCGCGTATCCAGCGCCCCACTCTCTTCCGTTGCAAGGGTAAGCAGAATGACATGGGGCACATAACCTGCCGTTCCAATGGGCGTTGACTGCGCCTGGATTGCGGTTCCGTGGTCCATGCCTCCATCTTTGTCCGCGGGAGGGATCAGGTCAAGGGTGGGCGCCCGTGGACTTTTTTTTCGGGCGCGAGACCGGTTCGGAAAGGATTTCGCTGCCCGACCCAGGCACGCACTGGCGGAGATCGGGCCACTTTGCAATAATGAGCGCGCATGCCAGATTTCGCGCCGTCCATTACACGACTGATCGACGAACTTCGACGGCTGCCCGGGATCGGCCAAAAAACCGCGCAGCGCCTGGCGTTTTATTTGTTGCGGGTGGATCGCGAGCAAGCGCTGGCACTCTCAGATGCAATTCGCGAGGCCAAGGAAAGAATCCGCGAATGCTCGATCTGCAACAATATCACGGACAACGACCCTTGCCTTTTCTGCGCGAGCGCCACGCGGAACAAGAGCCTGATTTGCGTGGTTGAAGAGGCCACAAACATTCAGGCGGTGGAAAAAACGCGCCAGTTCAATGGGCTTTATCACGTGCTGGGCGGAGCGCTTTCGCCATTGCAGGGTATCGGCCCAGATCAATTGAAGATCAAGAGCCTGATCGAGCGGCTGAGAGGCGGCACGGTAGAGGAGATTATCGTGGCGACGAATCCCACCGCCGAAGGGGAGGCGACCTCCGTGTATCTCTCGAAGCTGATCAGGCCGCTCGGTGTTCGGGTGACCCGTATTGCCATGGGCATTCCGGTAGGATCAGACCTCGAATATGCGGATGAAGTAACGATGATGAAAGCCATGGAAGGCCGCCGCGACGTATAAGTGATTTCCTGCCCGTCAGTTATCCGGTAGCACAACCAAAATGAGACAATAGCTGTATTGCTGCCAACCGCTCCGGAGTATTAGCTAAGCGGCGCATTGGGCAATACGTTCGACGCTGGACGCGATTGGCGCTCAGCGGTCTGCGGGATGTAATAGCGAGCTACTGCGTTCAACGAGCCTCTGGTAGGCCCTGACCTAAGCGCTTCCGCACCACAAACATTAAGCCGACACCGAACAGCATGAGGGCGACGGAACTCGGTTCGGGCGTGGCTGTAGGAGCGGTGATGCTACCAGTAGGGTCGAGGTAAAGGTCATCCCCGGCAGCATACTCCTCGACCAAGCCGTCGAAAATACTGCCGCCGGTAAAACCCACCAGCGATCCCGGTGTGTTTGTTGTGGTGAAATCAAGAGTCAGCGCATCTTCGCCGGTGTTTATTGCGTAAATAGTCCAGTCCGATGTCAAGAATCCCGATGAAAAGAACAGCCTCGTGAAGGAAGCCAAGCCGGGGAAGGTGATGTCTACGGCATTCAACGTGCCGCTGGTCACGTCAATGGTGAGTGTGCCGGAGAACGCGCAAGAAGAACCGCAGCTTTGCCCTGCCACAGCGGTTGCAGTCCCCGAGACATCGAATGTACTGATCGAATCAGCGTGGGCACACGGCACGCAGACAGCCATGAATAGCACCACAAGCATAACCCACAATGATTTTCGCATTTCTCGAACCTTCCCGGCTTCCTAATAAAAGACGAGCCGAAACACCGTGAGCGTGCGGCGCATCGTGGCCGAACCGCTACACGCTGTCAACAACAAAAGCGCGTACCATCAGTACCGTTTTTTGTTGCGGCCAAGCCCCACCTCCTAGCCTCTTCAATGAAGTTCCGATGAGTGATGGCGTAACGAAGTCGACCTCACGACGAGCCGAGTAAACTGTGCGGTGTCCAATGTACAGAGATCGGATCGAAGGAGGCCGAGATGCGAATTATAAGTTTGCGATTTCGAGCCTCAAAGCGGAGGCAGCGGAACAGTAAGAATCTACTTTTTGTTTTGCGGGTCGTGGAAGTCCGAGCCGAATGAAGGATGCTCGCGCGTGCCGGTAATCTTGATGGGTATTTCGGCGCCGCCATTCGGGCCTTGGAAGAAATGATCGAATGGTTTCAACACCACGGACTTCCATCCGGTTAAGGTCTGCGAAAGCTTCGCGTGCATGCGCAGTTTGCCTCGGAAGTCCAATTGGCCTCCATCAATGTTGTAAACGCCAGCGAGAGCTACCGACGCACCCTCCACGTCAAAAGTAAGGTTGGAAAAAGCGACCTCCGCTCTGTTCATTTTGAAACGGCCGCGCAGATTTGAGAGCTCATTAGTGAGGTCCAAGTCCTGGGGCTTTCCCTGGCCTCTGCGACTCAGCGCATCTATTTTCGCTTGCACGCCAGAATTCGTGAAGTGAACCTTCGCCAAGCCGAATTGCCCGTCGAGTCGCAGGCGCTCGATCAGATCCTCATTTCCCTCGGGAATTATAATCTTCGCGTTCAGCGTGGCCGCACCTGTCATAACGGGCTTATCGGCTTTGACTGCGAGAGAAAGCAAGTCCTCGACGCGAGACTGCGTGGAGACAGCGTCGAGCGCAATGGTGCGGCCCTTGATTCCCGGATAAACGTCGACGACGGCTCCGTGAGTGAGCAGCGTGGTATGAAGGAATTTCGCGATCACACTGGTGAGAACAGTGTTGCCATTCGTTCCGTCGACGACCGCCTTGAAATCGGTATGAAGCGCCATCGGATGAGCGGCCGTGCGCAAGGCAAAATCGGGAGTATCGGTTTCTCCCTCGACAGTGAGGTAATTCAGCGGGCCGGCGAAGTGTCCAACGGAAGACAAGATGCCGGTGATACCTTTGATGGTTCCGAGGTCGGCGTGATTGAAAGCATATTTAGCGGAAACGGGCGTCTGACTGGGTTCATCAGCTTGCCAGGGCCCGAACTGACCATCGCAGCGAATCTCGCCCCGTGGTTTTGGGTTCGTGAGAATAGCGTGAAAAGTGGCCGGATGAGCAAAACTGAATCCCTTCATTACCAAACGATGGATGGCGAACTCGTTGGGGGGCTTGCCAGCATCCGACGGTTTGCGAAGTAGAACGAGCAGGGCATCGTCGGCGTCAATCTCATCGACTACAAAAGGATATTTCTCTCGAAAGTCGGTGGTGCTGCCATGAATCATTGGAGGTCCGCCGGGGACTCGCGGAGGAGTGTGAATTTGGAGACCTTCCAGCCGCACTCTGGAAATTTCGCGCCGGTTCCCCAGCAAGGCCAGCAGCCCGGCATCGACGGTCATTTTGCGAATTTCGATCAGGGGCGGTATGTCCGTCCGGTCCTCGTGGCGCAGGACCAGCCCTTCAACAATGACCTGGACGCGGGGAAAGAGAGTTAGGTGGACGGAAGAGACCTGCACACCACTCTTAAAGTAGGCTCGTAAGTAGGCCTGGGCCCGGCGGTTAGCTGTGTCGTGGAGCTTTGGAGCGGCAAAATGTGCGGCCAGCACCAAGAGGAGGCAGAGCAAACCAATGCCGAGTGCTGCCACAAGAAGCCATTTCCTCAGAGACTTGTGCGCTCTCTCGGTCACGTTGGTATTACGATGACGCACGGGTCTCCCGAGGCACAATATTTCGATCAGCGGGCACCGTATCGTTCGTCAAAACTGGCCAGACGAGCTAACCGCCGTGGTTCCCGTTGAGCGAAGTTACCCTTTTCGCACAACCCCGCCAGGGCATTTCAGACCATGCGGGTTGGGATGATAACCTTAGAACTACCCTTACCAAGGAGAGTGTGTGGTCGAGTCCGTCCCATCGAACGACGCCGGTACGCAGAAACGCCGGAGCACCCGCATCGTCCAGGCCGTACCGATCAATGTGGCGGGTGTGGACGCACTCGGCCAGCCGTTCAAGGAACGGACGACGACCGTGATGATCAACTGCCACGGTTGTAAGTATCAGTCCAAGCACTACGTACCGAAGAATTCGATGATTACGCTCGAAATCCCCCGCACCGAGCCCGCCCTGCCGCCGCGAACGGTAAAAGGGCGCGTGGTGTGGGTACAGCGGCCGAAAGTGGTGCGCGAACTCTTTCAGATCGGGCTTGAATTCGAAACTGCCGGAAATGTCTGGGGGATTGCATTCCCGCCGGACGATTGGTTCCCCAGCGCCCAATATGAGACCAGCGAAGTCTTCGGAGCCTCTCCTGCGGCCGGCGGCGCCAAGCCGCCGGCACCGGGGATGCCCGTTGCAATCACTCCCGAGACGACGGAGAAATCCGCGCCAATACCACGACCAACGGCAACCAGCGCTGGTGCTCCGGCGGAAGCGGCCCTAGATAACAAGATCCATGTGGTCCCCGCACCGGCACAGACGGCGGAGACTCACCTCGCCAGCGCTCAGCAAATGGCAAAGATGGTGGCGGAGGCCAAGGACACACTCGATAAGTCGCTGCGGCGGGACGCGCAATCCGCGATCAACGAAGAAATGGCGTTTGTGCGCCAGCAACTGGACGCGCAGCTCCATGAAGCGGTTGAGCACGCCATCAAGGTGTCGATGGAGCGCGTTTCCGAATCGGCGGGCAAGAAGTTCCTTCAGCAAGCGTCCGAACGCTCGGCCGCAATCGTCGAAGAGGCGCGAAAAGCAAGCCACCTGAACGCGGAAAATCTGGATGTGAAGGTTCGCGAAGCGGTGCAGCGCGCTGTAAGCCACGCGGCGGAGGAGGCCGCGAAACAGGCTGCTGAACAAACGGCGGCGCACAATCTGAAGCAGACGGTGGAAGAAGCAGTGGAACGGGTGATCGTGCAGCGCGAGGCGGCCACACCGTCTCTTGGAATTCTGTCGTCACCTGAAGCGGCCCAAGAACATCTCGATCAGTGGAAAAAGAACCTAGAAGAGACCGCGCACGGCGTTCGCAGCAAAACCATCGAGCAAGCCGAGGCCGATGCGACAGCGGCAAGACAGCGATGGAACGACGACTTCGCCGCCGCGGTGAATAACGCTTCGCAAAAGTTGGAGGAAAAGATCGGGCAAGCCTCTGAGTCCGCAGTAACACGAGCGGAGCAGGAGATCGCGGCGAGACAAGCGAATATCCACTCTGGACTGGATGAAGCCGTCGCCGGCGCGCAATCCATCTTCCACTCCTTTGGCGCAACGCTCGAACAGGAGCGGGCGCGAACCGAAGAAACGCGGGCACGGCTGGAGGAGTCGGCAAAGGCCACGCTGGATGAATCGTGCCGCCGGCTGGACGAAATGATCTCCGCGCAACAAGCAGAAGCGGCGCGAAAAGCGCATGAATTCATTTCTGCGCAACAAGCGGGAGCGGCGCGAAAAGCGGATGAATTCATTTCCGAGCGCGTGCAAAACGTTGAACCAATTCTTCTGGATGCCGCACGGAAGGCGATGGAGCATTTTTCGGGCGAGCTCGATCAAACGCTCGCGCCGAAAATCGAGGCGGCGGAGAAAACCGCTTCCAGGCTGACTCACGCGGGCGCGGAGGCTGCCCGGGCCGAGCGGAGCATAGGCGAAAGCGTCCACCAAGCTAGGGAACAAGCGGCGCAGATTCAAGCGGCTATCCGAGAGGAGGCTCGCCGAGCCTCTCAGGAAACGGAGCAGGCTCAAACTGCAATCCGAGAGCAGGTTCGCCAGGCCACCGAACAAGTAGAGCAGATTCAGACGGGAGTGCGCGAGCAGGTCCAGAACGCATCGGAGCAGGTCGTTTGGCAATCAGTCGAGCGGATGCGCCAGGAAGCAGCAAAACTGCCTGCGGAGCTCGAGGAATCGTTCCGCGCGGTGGCGTCGAAGGCGGAAGAGGAGTTCGAGCAGAAGAGCACCGAAGCGCAACACGAGACGTTCGAGGCCCTTTCCAAGGCTTCCGACTGGTATCAGAAGAAAGCGCAAACCACGATGCAGTCTTCGCTCGAGAAGGCTGTGGAGCAATCCGCCACAGCATTGCGGGGCCGCGCCGCCGAAATATCGAGCCTGGTGGCGTCGGAACTGGACCACTACAGGCGCTCGTACGTGGAGCACAGCCGCGGGGAAATCGAAGAGGCTGCAAAAGAAGTGCTGGATCGCGAGCGCGGAAAGCTCGGTGAATCGGCAGAAATGGTTCAAGCCACCTTCAGCGACCGAGTGCAGCGGATGACCGGAGAATCGCTGCGGAGGTTCGAGGAAGCCTCCCGGCAGGCGCTGGAAAAAGCGCGGTCCGATGTGGAATACAACCGCGAAGCTTCGCTTGAGGAGTTTCAGAAGGCGCTCGACCATAAAATGACGCAGGGCGTCGAACAGGCGCAGGTTTTCCTGCAGTCGCAACTCGCGCCTCTGATCGAGGCGCTGGAAGAGAATCGCCAAAAGCAGCAGCGGGAGTGGATGGAGAACCTGAAGAAATCCACCGACGAGTCCATCGAACAATACAAGTCGCGGCTGGAGAACGCCTCCAATTCGTGGCTGCTGGCTTCGGCGACTACTTTGGGGCAACACTCGCAGGCTGTGCTGGACACTCTGGCCAAGGCCGCCGAAAAAAGGATGAGGGAGAGCATTGCCGGCGTGCTCGCGGGTATGGGTGACACGCTGAAGGACCGCCTGCTCGGACTATCCTCTGATTTGGGTCCCGAGGATGAGGACGACGATGCGGCGCCTCCTGAGAAAAAGTAGTTTTGTCGCGCGCAGATTCGCTGTTCCCCAAGCAGATCGCTATTTCGGAATACGACGGGCTCCCCCGCTATAATGTTTCGATATGGCGAATCACGCTTATTTGAACGTCTGGTGCAAAGATTTTCCGGAGGATCGCATCATCGAGCGCTTCGGCGCTTTTCTGGAGACGGTTCCTTTTTCGGCGACGCGTCCTGGATTCATCAGCCTGACGATTCGCGCCGTGGACGTCTCGGAGCCAACCGTCCTTGAGCTGGACCTGCGCGCGTTGCCTCTTGACGCGGCGGGAATCACGGAAATCGCGCGGGACCATGTTCACGAAGATTGTTCATTCGAGACTGGCGGCTATTGGGATTTGGCCCGGTTTGAGGCCGAGAGCGGAAAATCAGGAAAAGAGCCGCAAGCACTGGAAGTGTTTTGCCGGGGCGAGCATTATGAGGACGAGCTGTGGCGCCAGAGCGGCCATTTCGAGGTGAACCTCGGGTTCGAACATTTTTTTACCGGCCACGGAGGCGTACTCGGCATTCGCGACGGCCCGAACGCACCGGCACAAAATCCTGAAGAAGCTCGCTTTCTGGAGGCCATGGCTTGGCCGGAACATTTGGAGAAATACCGAGATATTACGCGAGAAAATATTCAAAAGCTGGTGGGGTGGTTGGGGCGAATTGAGGGAGCTATTCCCTTGGAGCGGGTGCAATTGTGGTCCGAGGGAGAGGAAAACTTCGAAGCGCGGGTGAAGGAAATCCTTGCGGCTTCTTAGCGACGAACGTTTCGAAACTCGTCTGAGATGTACGGGGGAACAGTGCCGAACGATGTAGTTCCTGAATGGAACCCAAACGATATATATTGTCTTTCAACGCCCAAAAACGGCGAAGCCGAACCTATGCATCCCGCGTCTAACACTAAGACTTACTGATGAGCGCCGTCACCCAATCCATTGCCGGAGCGCCCGCGCGCCCCGAGCGCAAACCCTCGGGATGGGACCACCTAAAGGTTCTGCTGCCGTACGTGAAGCGCTACAAGAAAATGGTGAGCGTCGGATTACTGGCGCTAACGATTACTGGAATCGTGGGCGCACTGCCGCAATTGATCATCGGCATGATCGTGGATTGCCTGCAGGCCTCGCCGCGAGCGCTTTCCACGCTTTCGGGAACTGCGCGACATCTGCTTCATCCTCTCTTCGCCTTTTACGCACCGCTAAGCCATCACGCGCTGGGCCTTTACTGCATCATTTTGGTCGCGGTGATGCTCGTGAAGGGATTTTTTTCCTACTGGACCAGATGGATTCTGATCGGCGTTTCTCGCGAGATCGAATACGATCTGCGAAGCGATCTGCTTGACCGCTTCCTGGAGCTGGATCCGGAGTTCTACGCGCGAAATCGCACCGGAGACCTGATGTCGCGCGCCACCAACGACCTCAACGCCGTGCGCATGGTTTTGGGGCCCGGCATCATGTACAGCGCCACCACAATCGCGACCATGGTGTTGGCCATATTTTTCATGGTGAAACTCTCGCCGGTGCTGACGCTATGGGTTCTGATCCCGGTGCCATTCGTCGCTTTCTCTGTTCGCTACTTTGGCCAAATCATTCATCGCCTGTCGGAACAAATCCAGGCGGCGCTCGGCGTGCTTTCCACGCGTGCGCAAGAAAATCTCACGGGCATCCGGGTGATCCGGGCGTACGCGCAGGAAGAACCGGAGATGGCGCTTTTCGATAAGGCGAACCGACATTACGTCGAGCGCAATATCAAGCTCATCGGGTCATGGAGCCTTTTCTTCCCCGCCCTTTCCGCATTGATCGGCCTGACGGTGGTCATATTGCTTGGCTTGGGTGGCATGGAAGTGACGGATCACAAAGTATCGCTTGGCACGTTCTTATCTTTCTATGCGTTCCTGGTCCAGTTGATATTTCCGATGATCGCGATCGGATTCGTGACGAATATTTTTCAGCGCGGCGCGGCTTCCATGGGACGGCTCAACTATATTTTGAGGGCCAGCGCGAACATCGGAAACAACGCTCTTTCGCAATATGAGTCCGCTGCGATAGCAGCCGACGGGAACGGCCAGGGCTATGTTCGCGCGGGCCAGGCTGTTGTTGACTCGAAAGATTCGATTCGCGGCGAGATTGAATTCCGCCATCTGAATTTCGCGTATCCGGGTCCGGAAGGCGCTTCCAATCCCACCGTTCTCCACGACATTAATTTGCACGTTCCGGCCGGTTCGACGCTCGCCATCGTTGGCCCCACAGGAGGCGGAAAATCCACGCTCGCCAGCCTCATCGCACGTCTGTGGGAGGCTCCCGCCGATACGCTCTTTCTCGACGGTCGATCCATTCGCGAGTATCCGCTCGATTCGTTGCGCCGCGCAATCGGGTATGTGCCACAGGACACTTTTCTCTTCAGCGAAACGCTTAGCGGAAATATTGCCTTTGGCGTGGACCAATCGGCCGAAGAAGAGGTGTTGGAAGCCGCCGAAATCGCAGGCATCTCAGGTGAAATTCAGAGCTTCCCGCAGCGGTTTGAAACCATAGTCGGCGAGCGCGGCATTACGCTTTCGGGCGGACAAAAACAGCGCACTTCTCTGGCCCGCGCGATTCTTCGCCAACCGCGAATTCTTGTTCTGGACGACTCGCTTTCCAGCGTCGATACCGATACGGAAGAACGCATCCTTCGCCGCTTGCGAGACGTGATGCGCCAGCGAACCACGATTCTGATTGCGCATCGAATCTCGACGGTGAAGGACGCCGATCAAATCATCGTCCTGCGCGAGGGCCGCATCATCGAGCGCGGTACCCACGACAGTCTCCTGGCGCTCGGCGGCTACTACGCCGACCTTTATCAGAAGCAGCTTCTCGAGGAAGAATTGGAACGCGAATGAGCGATTTTCGCGAAGAAGAGAAACTAGGCAAGATCTACGACACGCAGATCACGCGGCGCCTGATGAAGTATATGTGGCCGTACCGCTGGCAAGTCGTAATCGCTCTGTCGATGACGTTCGCTGTTGCCGGCATGGGCATCGTGGGACCTTTCCTGTTTCATATTGCGGTCGATCACTATATCGATCCTGGCTTTCGGCATGCAATTGCGAGAAGCGCAGCATTGACCGGCCTCATGTGGATGGTGGCGGCATATCTGGGCACGCTGCTCGCGAGTTTTGGCCTGCAATACGTTCAGGTCCGCATCATGCAGTCGGTTGGGCAAGAAACGATGTACGATTTGCGCAAAGAGATTTTCCAGCATCTCCAGCGCCTCCCGATGAGCTTTTTCGACCGCAGCCCAATAGGGCGGCTGGTGACCCGCGCCACCACCGACGTGGACGCACTAAACGACCTTTTCGCATCGGGTGTTGTCGCGATGCTGAATGATTTCGTGCAACTGTTCGGCATGGCAATCTTTCTCTTGTGGTGGCATCCGATGCTTGCCCTTGCCACGCTTTCGCCGCTTCCATTGATGGTGCTGCTGACCTACGTTTTCCGCAATCACGTTCGCGGCGCAAATCGCGGCATTCGTACATCTATTGCCCGCATCAACGGCTTCCTGCAGGAACACATCAGCGGCATGGCCGTGGTGCAGTTATTCAATCGTGAACACAAGGCCCGGAAGCAATTTGCCAACCTGAACCGCGCTTATATGGAAGCGTACAAAGACGCAATCAACGCCTTCGCTTATTTTTTCCCGGCCGTGGAGTTTTTGAGCATGGGCGGAATCGCGCTCCTTTTTTGGGTCGCTGGTGTGCGTGTGATAGGCGGGACAATCGCTGTCGGAGTACTCATATCGTTCATGATGTATGCGCAGAGCTTCTTCCGACCGATTCAGGATTTGAGCGAGAAATTTAATATCTTGCAGGCTGCGATGGCAGCCTCCGAACGCATCTTCCAACTCCTCGACGAGCCGCTTTCCGTCGTTTCGGCTGCTCACGCGCACTCTTTGCCTGCGCCCCGCGGCGAGATTGAGTTCCGCAACGTTTGGTTTGCTTATCGCGGTGGACCAGCTCCGAAAGAGGAAGATTGGGTGCTGCGGGATGTTTCGTTTCGTGTAGAATCGGGCCAGAACCTGGCCATCGTTGGCCACACCGGCGCCGGGAAGACCACCATTATTCAGCTCCTGCTGCGCTTTTATGACATCCAGCGCGGCCAGATTCTTCTCGACGGCGTGGACATTCGCGAGATTGACTTGCAGTATCTGCGGAAAATGTTCGGAATCGTTCTCCAGGACCCCTTCCTTTTCACTGGCACGCTCGAATCGAATGTGCGCCTGGGCACGGAAACAATCGATCACTCGGTCACGGAGCAAGCGCTCAGGGAAGTAGGGCTCGGACCCCTGCTTGAATCCTTGCCTCAGGGCGTCGAAACGCCGGTCACCGAGCGCGGCGGGACTCTTTCGGTCGGTCAGAGACAGTTGGTCAGCTTCGCCCGCGCCCTGGCGCATAATCCGAACTTCCTGATCCTCGATGAAGCGACGTCGAGCGTCGATACCAAGACCGAGCTTCTGATCCGCGAGGCTCTCGAACGTTTGCTCACCGGCCGCACTGCCATCGTAATCGCGCATCGCTTGAGCACCATCCAGCACGCGCATCGCATTCTCGTGTTCCATAAAGGACGCTTGCGTGAACAAGGCTCGCACCAGGAATTGCTTGCCCTTCACGGCATCTACTATCGCCTCTACCAGCTCCAATACAAGGAGCAGGAACTCCCAGCACCTCTAGCCGGAGCCGCGCTCTCTGGATTCTCCCAGCCCTTGCCTGCCGATGATTGATGCGGCACGCATCGCACGCAGCCCATCCGCATGACGCCACCTCGAATCCTGATCTCCGCCGGTGAAGCTTCGAGCGATATGTATGCAGCGCGCCTGGCCACCGCCCTGCGCCAGCGCACTGGCGCACAACTCTTTGGCATGGGCGGCCCTCGCATGTCCGAGGCCGGCGTCGAACTGATTGCCGACTACCATGAAGTTGCAGTTGTCGGCGTCTCTGAAGCGCTGCACAAAATTCCTTCCGTCGTTCGCGTTCAGTGTAAGCTGGCGGCGGAAGCCTCTCGGCGGCGTGCTTCCTTGGCGATACTTGTCGACTCACCAGGTACGCACCTCGGTGTGGCCAGGCGCTTGAAAAACGCTCGCATCCCTGTTGGCTATTTCATCGGGCCGCAGGTGTGGGCGTGGCGCGCCGGACGCGTCCGCGTTGTTAAACGTCTGGTGAATCGCATGGTCGTTATCTTCCCCTTCGAAGAGAAGATTTATCGTGATGCCGGAGTCCCGGTGGATTTTGTCGGCCATCCCCTAGCTGACGTAGTTCGGCCATCCATGAACCGCGAGGATTTCGCGGCGTGCCACGGAATCGATCCCGAGCGCCCGATTGTTACCCTTCTTCCCGGCAGCCGCCGGAACGAAATCGCCCGGAATTATCCGCCGGTTCTGGAGGCTTGTGAACTTCTGGCACGCGACATGAAGCCGCATGGCGGGTTGCAATTTGTTCACGCGGTAGCACCCGGCCTGGATGATAGCCTTTTCGCCCCGTATAGCGATCGCTCGGGCGTGAATATCAAGCGAATAACGGGCGCGGCCTATGACGCCCTGGCCGCCGCCGACTGCGCTATCGTTGCCAGCGGGACGGCCACCATTGAGGCGGCGCTGCTGGGCACGCCGATGGTCGTCGTCTATCGCGTCGCGAAAACGACGGCCGCGATTCTTCGGCGAATGGTGCACACGCCATTTTTCGGCATGGTCAATCTGGTGGCAGGGCGGCGTGTAGTGCCGGAGCTGATTCAAGACGATTTCACGCCGCGTGCCGTCGCAGCAGAGGTCCGCTATCTCCTGGAATCGTTGGAAACACGCGATGAGATGAAAACGGGGCTTGCCGAGGTCCGCGCCAAACTCGGCGTCGGCGGCGCCATCGAACGAGCCGCGGATATTTTCGCCCGCATGCTGTAAAGGCGAATGTGCAGGACGCGAACGACTCTAAACGCGCGGTGCAGTTCCGACGAAAGCGAGTATCTGCCGACCGAAATAGTCGTCGGGTGTGTTCAGTGAGGCGTGTCCGGTGAAGTGATTGTGCCCCATCAAACGTACGATGTTGGGCCAATAGCCGTGCCGCTTGAAGAAGTCGTTCATGAGCAAAAGGTTTGATTGCTCTATGAAAGGAGGATCGAACTCTGAGATCACATAGAGAATGGGAGTCTTGGTATTGACGAGAGCGTCGAGCGATGAGCGCTCCGCGAGCTTGACCTGGTCCGTGCCCATATATGATGCGACAGGTTCACCCACCACGTTGCCAAGCTTTTCTTTGGTAAGGTCGTAAATGCCAGATTCAAGCACGGCTCCGGCAATCGGCGGCCCGGCGATGAGATGCGAATGGCTCAGGTACATGCCAACATGCATGGCTCCCGCAGAAACCCCGAAAAGAAAGATGCGATCCGGATCGCCGCCGCGTGATTCGATATTCTTGCGCGTCCAATTGACTGCTGCCGCAATATCTTCTATCCCGGGAGGCCATTTATGCTTTGGCGTGAGCCGGTATGTCATGTTGATGCCGACAAGTCCATGGCGCATGGCCCACAAAGCGACGTTATCGTTGTACGGCGTGCCCGGGAGGCGCTTATCGCCCAGCGCGAATCCGCCGCCATGCAGGAAGATCAGCACATCGCGTGCGTCGCCGGATATTGACTGTTTCGCGCTGAAAACGTCCAACCGATTCCGCTCATCCTGCCCATAGAAGATATCGCGCTCTAGCTTGACGTCCTCGTAGGGTTCCTTTTCGTGAAATTCGGCGTAGAGGTCCATCGACGCAATACCATCTGGACCGACAGTCTTGCCGACGGCACGCACCTTGCCGGAGAGTGTTTCATAATCGAACGTCATGTCGCCTTCCACCTCTACGATTTCGTCGCTGTGGTTTGCCAAGATTCCCAAACGCAAGCTGCAAATGATTCAACAGAAATCATTTAGATCGGGATTTCCGATTTGGCTCACTTTCTGGCGCATCGTACACCTGTCTTGCCTTCGAGACCACGAACTTGTCACCAGAGCAGGCAGGCTCAACTGTAAACGTGCTTCATTGCCCGGACGTAGCTTCGCCGCCAAGCAGTCCCCGTGACTGTTGAACAGAAACAGGGGGTGGTAGCAGACCGACTCGAAGCCCGTTATAGGCGCTGCCCTCTTGCTCACCATGAACCGGACTCTCGCTGGAGTCCATGTCGAGCACAACGCGGTCGGAGCCATCCAGACGATTGATAGCGAGATCCAAAGGTTCGGCGGAAGAGGCTCAAAATGGAAATATGGGGTAAATCCGTCTGGCCCGCGGGCAACTGTGGGTACTTATCTGGTATCTTAAAATAAGCTGAAGTTAGCTAGATCGTCCGCTTCCGGAGAGGAACCCGCTTGATTAAAGCGTATCAATTGACGGCTATCCTACTGTTGTCTCTTCTGACGGCGTCCGCCGCCGCGGCGCAAGCCTCGCACGCGTTTCCTTTTCGGGCCACGAATTACGATGTCGAAGTGATCGTTAATCCGAACGATCAGACGATCCAGGCGCAAGCCAAGGTGGACTTCGTGGCCGATCAGGTGGCGAAAACGCTGCTCGTTGAACTGCACCCGGATTTGCGAGTCACTTCCGTCAAATCCTCCGACGGACATGCTTTGAACTTCGGGCGGGATAACAACTCACCTTTGTTGCTCACCGTGGAGCTGCCAGGTGCGGCGACACCGGGAAAACAGATCACATTGACATTTGAATACAGCGGGCCGGTTTCAAGCGCGGACGATAGCCCCACCAGGGGTGTCCGCTTCGCCTCGGTTGACAAAACCTCGGCCTATCTTTTGCTTCCGGCGCGCTGGTTTCCACTCACCGATTTCCCGTCGAATCGCTACACGGCTACCTTCAACATCATCGTTCCCAGCACCTTCACTGTTGCGGGCACAGGAAAGGCGGATCCCGCGGTTGCGCATCCCGGAATCGGCGTTGGCGCGCAGAGCCAGTCGTCTTACGTCTTCCACTGCGACCAGGCTGGTCCCGTAGGGTCCTTCGTGGCTGGCAATCTGCAACTTTCGCCCGTCTCTGCACAGGGCGATCAATTTTCGTTTTACACTCCCCCCTCGCAAGCCTCAACTGCTGGCGCGTATGGAAACTCGCTTGCGCAGATCATGGGCTATTTCTCTGACACGTTTGGCGCGTTCGCTAGCCAGCCCAGCATCACCGTTGCGCAAATGCCGGATGGATCTCTCCCCGGATACTCCGCCCCGGGACTTCTGCTGATCAGCGCTCGCGAATGGACTCCCAGGGTGAACGATCGTCTGTTGTCGCAGCTCGCGGCGGGCCAATGGTGGGGATATCAAGTGCTGCCTGCCACGGCCTCTGATGTGTGGATCACTGACGGGCTTTCCCGCTACGCAGAGGCCATGTATGCGGAAGAATCCGGCGGCGTCGCAGCGCTCAACAAGGCGCTCGAGGATTTTGCCGTCGGCGCACTCATGTTTGAACAGGACACACCCATCGCTGAAGCCAGTCGCGTCGGGGCCTACTCCGACCAATATCACTCGATTGTGGTGGATAAGGGCGCTATGGTTTTTCACATGCTTCGCGCTCAGGTGGGCGACGACGCCTTCACCGCTCTTCTTCGCGATTTCTACAAGCAGCATGCGGGCAAAACCGCCACGATTGACGAATTCGAGAAACTGACCGCCGCGAAAGCCCCCGCGCCCAAACCCGGCGACCCCAAACTCAATCTCGTCTCCTTTTTCTCTCAATGGCTAGACTCCACGGGCATTCCCGAGTTTAGTTTGGAATACATCGTCTATCGAACGCCCAAAGGTTTCGAAGTGATCGGCAAGATTCACCAGGAGTTGGACACGTTTCGGATGCCGGTTGAAGTGAAAGTTGATACCGAGGGAAATCCCGAATACAAGAAGGTTCTCGTCACCGGCACGACCTCCGAATTCAAACTTGATACGTTTGGACGCCCGAAACCGAACGGCATCACCATCGACCCGAACAACAATCTGCTCAAATCCAGCCCGCAGCTACGCATCCGCGCCACAATCGCCCGCGGCGAGGCGCTGGCGCTCGTGGGCAAGTATTACGAAGCGATTCAGCAATATCAACAAGCCCTGGATATCCAGCCGACGGACTCGCTCGCGCACTTCCGCATCGGCGAAGCGATGTTCTATCAGAAAAATTACCAAGCGGCCGCCAACGCATTTCGCTCAGCATTGGGCGGCGATTTGAATCCCAAGTGGGTGGAAGTGTGGGCACACATTTACATCGGCAAGATTTACGATGTGCTTGGACAGCGCGAACGCGCCGTCAACGAATACAATCTGGCCCAGCACACCAGGGACGATACGGCCGGTGCGCAGGAAGAAGCGGCGCGATACATGCGAGTGGCCTACAATCCCGAAAGCACCGCCCCAACGCCTACTGCAACTGGCAGCGGTTCACCGGCTCAGGCTCCAGCACCTGCCGGCGATTCAGCAGCTGACAAACAACCTGTCCTAAAAAGGCGCCCTGAAAACAACTGAGTGCGGTCAGACGGCGGGCGATGCGGATCACGCACGCCAAGGAGATTGTTTTCGCGATCTTGGGTTTGGCATTTGAGGCTGCCTCCCTGAAGAGTCGGCGCTACAACTGCAAGGCGATTCCTGAAGACTAACTTTCGTCCTTCTTCTGAAGATCCTTAAGAGCAGCCACAAAAGTCGCTAGTGCGGCCTGATCAAAAAGCACGAAGTAAACTTTTTCTATCGAGGTCGGCTGCTCGAAATGTTTCGCGGCCTCGCGCAGCATGATGTCCGCGCATTCGCGAACGGGAAACTGCGCAATTCCGGTGCCCACGGCCGGAAAGGCGATGGATTTCAGCCCCTTCTGCGCCGCGATGCGAAGTGCATGCGCCGTCGAACTACGCAACGATGCAGCCGAGGTCCTGCCGCCCAATTCCATGCTGGCCGCATGAATCACGTAGCGCGCTTTCAGTTTGCCGCCCGAAGTGACCGCTGCTCCGCCCAGGGGAATCGTCCCAATCCCGTCGCATTCTGACTGAATGGCGAGGCCGCCCTTGCGACGGATTGCCCCGGCCACTCCGCCGCCCAGTTGCAGCTCGTTATTGGCGGCGTTCACGATGGCGTCAACGTCCATTTCCGTCAGGTCACCTTGTAGAATTTCGATTCGATCAAGCGAAATCATGGGAGGCGCCTCTTCGGAACATTAGGGCCACTGCGGCAAATGAGTCGAGCCGCCGGTAACAATGATCTCAGAGTCACTCGGAGAGTGCACGGGTCATGTCGCGCTGCAGGAATTGCGCGCCAAGGATGAAGAGCAATCCGCCAACCAGCGTTGTTATCGCGGCCGTGGACATGGAGTAACGGATGACGCCCACGCCGAAGCGGTGCGCGTAGTGATCGTTGAAGACACCGATCAGGAATGGACCCAATCCAAGTCCGATCAGCTCTGAGATGAGATAGACAATCGACGTCGAAAAGGCGCGCATCCCCACCTTTACCACGGAATGCGAAGCTGCGACGATGGGCCCCACGTGCACCGGCGACATCATCGAGACAATGGTGAAGCCGACAATGCACACAAAAAGACTCTTCGCGAAGACGAAAAGAAGGACGCCTGGAAACGCGAGTATCGAACAGATCGCCGAAACGTACATTCGCCAGCGGACATCCTTGCGCCCCAGCCAATCCGAAAGGTATCCACCGGCGAGCGTGCCAAAAAGGCCCGCTCCGGCTCTCACCGTGCCAATGTAGGTCCCGATTTGAGCGGTATTGAGATGATGGATTCTGCCGAGGAAAGGCGCGGTCCAGGTGCCGAAACCAAACTGAGTGAAAGTTGTGAAGCAAAAACCGATGAGGATCAGCACGTAGCAGCGCTGGCTCAACATGAACTGGAAAGTCTCGCGCAAATTCTGCTGGATTGTGCTTACCTTCTTTGGCTCCGAACGTCCCCGCGCGGGCTCTCTCACCGTAAACCGAAATAGCAGGGCCACCAACAGCCCGGGTATTCCGGCCACCAGGAACGCATCGTGCCAGCCGTAATATTGGTTCACCCAGCCGCCGATGAAAGCGCCGAGAAATCCTCCAAACACCGGCCCAAGTTGGTAAATCGACATCGCGCTCGACCGTCTCTCTCCTGGAAAAAGATCCGAGATCATGGACGCCGAGGGAGCCGTCCCCGCTGCTTCGCCCACTCCGACGCCAAATCTCGAAAGCGTCAATTGCACGGCGTTGCGCGCGACGCCAGCGAGCGCTGTCATGCCGCTCCACAGCACCAAACCCCACGTGATGATCGAGCGGCGATTGCCGCGATCGGCCCATCGCGCCACGGGTGCGGCCAAGATCGAATACATGATCACGAAGCCGAACCCCGAAATAAAACCCATCATCTTGTCGGAGAGGTGGTAGTCACGTTTGATCGGGTCGATCAGGATGGTGATGACGGTGCGGTCCAGGAAGTTCAGGGAGTAGATCAGCGTCAGCATCCCGAGCGCGTAGTACGCCGCGAGGGATGTCTTTTCAATTGGCGCAGCAGCGACTTCTGTCACGGCGGTGTTCTTGTCGTGCATCACTCCGTCGCAATTCCTTCCGGCATCCGCTCGCGGCTGCGATACAGGCCGCATTGGCGATTCGCACGGGCGAGCCTATGCCGTGTCCGCGTCCGCGTCAATCGCGATTCGATGGATCATCGCTCTGCCAGATGCTTAAGCGCAGAGTTGCCCGATAAGCCCAACGCTTTCTAATGCTGATTCCGTTGTTGCACCGGTTGGTGCAAGAATGGTCTCGTATGAAACGAAGCACGAATCGAATACTAACCACGCATGTTGGCAGTCTGATCCGCCGAGAGAAGCTGCTCGCTTTTGTGCGCGCACGTCAACAGGGCGTAACCGTCGACGAGCAGGCGTATGACAAAATCCTCAAAGATTGCGTGGCCGAAGTGGTGCAGCGGCAGGCGCAGGCCGGCATCGACGTGATCGACGACGGCGAATTTGGCAAGTCGACGAGTTGGTCGCTGTACGCGCTGGATCGCTTGAGCGGCTTCGAGCAGCGCCCCATCAAACCCGGCGCGGACCCTTTCGCGCGGGGTGCGGACCGAGAGCGATTTCGCGATTTCTACGCTGAATTGGAAAAGCCCAACGAACGCACCTGGTCGAGAGTGACCACGCATGACGTGGTCTGCGTGGCCCCCATCCAATACACGGGCATCGGCGAACTGCAGCGCGATATCGAGAATTTTAAGGCAGCGCTGCGAGACGTGAAAGTCGAAGAGGCGTTCCTGCCGGTGGCGGCACCCTCAAGCGCTATCCCCGATCGGAAGAATGAATACTACCGCAATGACGAGGAGCTTCTCGTCGCGCTGGCGGAGGCCCTGCGAACCGAGTATAAGACGATTGCCGATTCCGGGATTCTGTTGCAAATCGACGACGCGCGAGCCGCCGTGACCTACGATCGAATGGTGCCCCCAGGAAACTTCGAAGACTACCATCGATGGCTGAGCCGCCACGTTGATGTGCTGAACCACGCCTTAGAAGGGATTCCGGAGGACCGGATTCGTTACCACGTGTGTTGGGGTAGTTGGCCGGGGCCGCACACCACTGACGTGCCACTCAAGAAGATCGTCGACCTGATTTTGAAGGTGCGCGCCGGCGCGTATCTGATCGAAGCGGCGAATCCGCGTCACGAGCACGAGTGGCGGGTCTGGAAAGACGTCAAACTTCCCGATGGGAAAATTCTGGCTCCTGGCGTTGTGAGCCATGGCACGAACGTGGTCGAGCACCCGGAACTCATCGCCGAACGCATCGTCCGGTTTGCGGACGTTGTCGGCCGCGAGAATGTAATCGCTAGCACCGACTGTGGATTTGCGCAGGAGCAGTTCAATCGGCGGGTGCACTTCAGCATCATGTGGGCAAAGCTGGAAGCCCTGGCCGAGGGCGCGCGGCTCGCCAGTCAGGAACTTTGGGCTCGGCCGGGGCAATCGACAGCGGAATAAGGCAAGCGTCAGTAGGGTGCCAATCTAGAACAGTCGGGTCCGAACTGGCGAGACTGAGAATCCTTCGCAGTATTGGTTTCTCCTAAGATAGGGTTCTTTTGTGATGCAATCGAACCGGCGGGTCATGCTCTATCCCATCGAGCCCGTCTGGTGCCCAGTACAATTCAATCTGCGTAGGCACTCGTCCGCCTTCTAGGTGCAAGTGGCGATTCGAACGCGGGCTCGCCGGGTTCGCGATTGTGCCTCCCTGCCACAAAGCGATATTCTTTCGAACACCTATGAACTCGACCACAAGCAATTTGCCTCTGCCATTCGATCACGTAGAGGCGCACGCGCATCTCTCGAAAACCGATAAGCATCTGGCGCGCCTGATCGCGCAGGTCGGCGGATTTGAATTCAAGCTCGACGAGTGCGATAGCGTATATGAATCGCTTCTCGAAGCCATCATGCACCAAAGCATCGCAGGCAAGGCCGCGCGGGCGATTTTCGCTCGCATCAAAGCTCTTGGGACAAACGACAACTGCCCCACTCCGGAAGAATTGCTTCGCGTGCCGAAACAGAAGTTGCGCAAGGCTGGTCTCTCGAAAGCAAAAGTCGCCGCTGTGCGCGATCTGGCGCAAAAAACAATCGACGGAGTCGTGCCCACGCTCGAAGCTGCCGAAAAGATGTCGGATCAAGAACCGATAGACCGCTTGATTTCCGTGCGGGGCATTGGCCCGTGGACGGTGGAGATGTTTCTGATATTCCGGCTGGGCCGTCCGGACATTTTGCCGATTCACGACTACGGCGTTCAGAAGGGATATGCGATCACTTATCGCAAGAGAAAGATCCCCAAGCCGAAGGAACTTCTGAAGTTCGGCGAACGCTGGCGGCCTTACCGGTCCGTGGCAAGCTGGTACATGTGGCGCGCGGTGCAGCTTGCGGGGCCATCCGCCCGCAAGATCACCAAAAACGGCAAGGCGAGCAGGAAACGCGTTGTTGTGAAGAGAACTACCGTCAGGAAGAAGCAGCTCCTGTAGCGGATGTAAGCCGCTTACCTCTTGCAACGTAGCTGAGAAATCTAAGCTGGCTTTTCACGCACTGTGAGAAACAAGGCGACCAAGCCCACGACGAGGATACCGCTTTCGATATCCACGGACGCAATATGCAATCGATCAAATTGAGCGCGGCGCGGGTCGGTGGCAGGAGTGGCATCAACCGAACCTATCTGGGCCCGAAGCAAGTTCATCCGAGGGATCACGTAGCCCTGCGACACAATCGTCAAAACAGCCATCAGAATTACGATCAGCAGCGCCGGATCGATAAAGGCCCGCAGCGATTTGCCGATTGCCACTGAAGCAGCAATAAAGATCAAGGCAGCTATCAGCCCCATCAGGTGCAACCCGCCGAGCGTAAACCCAACAAGCAGCCCCGCCTGATCGCGATTCGGCGATACCGCGAACGCCCCCTGCGTCACCACGGCGGCGAAATAGATAATCGCGCCGATCCAAGCACCTAGCGCCAAGACCTTTGTAAATCTAAGCATAAGAATCATCAAAACACCGTTTAGCGATCTCGAACGGTAGCGAAAGCCAGGAGAAAAGTCGATAGCGGATACGCACGCGAACAAGAGCCCACTTGACCCAGGATTCCCCTTCCTTGGCCCGTGTTCTCGTTCAGAATGATTAGTGACACTCGGTAGAGTGTCGCCATGCAAATACGAAGAGGGAAGGTGCCCAGAGCGCGCGAGCTTTCGCGTTTTGGGTGCGAGCTGAGCCGGGTTGGTCAGCTCCGGTTGGCCTGGATGAGTCATTATCTGCGTCATGGCCGCAATGCGGCTTTTACCTGCCGCCACTTTGGGATCAGCCGGCAGACGTTCTATCGCTGGTGGCGGCGCTACGATCCTCATAACCTCTCCACGCTGGAGGATCGTTCGCATCGCCCGCATCGGCATCGCCAGCCGACCTGGACACCCTCGCAGAGCGAAGCCGTTCTCGCTCTGCGACGCGAGTATCCCCGCTGGGGGAAGGACAAACTGGTCGTGCTGCTGGGCCGCAAACACGTTCGGCTTTCCACGTCCATGGTGGGCCGGATCCTGAACGACCTGAAGCGCCGCAGCGTGTTGGTGGAAGCTGGGGCGAAAGGAGCGATCCGGCGGCGCCGCAAAATGCGCAGCCGTCCCTGGGCCCGGCGAAAACCCCATTTTTGGCCTATTCGAAGGCCGGGTGATCTGGTGCAGGTCGACACCAAAGAGGTGCGACCGGCGCGCGGCGTGGTACTGAAACACTTCTCGGCCCGCGACATGGTCTCTCGTTGGGATGTGCTGGAAGTGCACGAACGCGCCACTTCGCTGGCCGCGGCTCGCTTCCTGGACACGCTGGTCGATCGCATGCCTTTCCCCATCGCCGCCCTGCAGGTGGATGGCGGCAGCGAATTCGCTGCCGAATTCGAAATCGCTTGCCAGCAACGAAACCTGCCGCTCTTCGTCCTCCCACCGCGCTCGCCCAAGCTTAACGGGCAGGTCGAACGCTCCCATCGCACGCACCACGAGGAGTTCTATCAAGTGATCCCTGATCGCTGGAACGTCACGCAACTCAGTCCCCAGCTCCGTCGCTGGGAACACATCTACAACACCGTCCGCCCCCACCAGGCGCTCCACTACCTCACTCCGCTCGAATTCCTCGAGCGCTGGAAGTCTCACAAACAGAAAGCCGAGTGTCACTAATCATGTGGACGAGTACAACCCGTTGACGCGCGGCCCCTCACGGCGTAGATTGTGCGCCGACACCGCCCTGTGAAAAAAACGTCTGTGACGAAGGGGTTACAACGAGGCCAATTAGCCGGGTAGCGCCACATTTCAAGATTTCTGGAGGACTGCAAATGCGATTTCTAATGCTGACGTGGCTGGCTGTGCTGGTGACAATAATTCCGGCCGCGGGCCAGGATGCCTGCTCCTGGTCGCGCGACCTGCGCCTCGTCAACGGCAAGATTCATACTTTCGATTCGCAGGATCACGTCGTCAATGAAGTGACGATTCAGGAAGGGCGTTTCGCCTATGTCGGTCCGCCGGAAAATCGCAAACTGAATCCTTGCACGAAAGTAATCAATCTTCACGGGCGTGTGGTCGTCCCAGGTCTGATCGATAATCACAACCACTTCGTATTGTTTAGCCAGCGCCCGGGATACGACGTGATGGTCGAGACAGCGACAAACATCCCTCAGGCGATGGCGCTGCTCGAGGAGCGAGCCCGAACCGCTCCTGCTGGAGCCTGGGTGACCGCGATTGGCGACTGGACTCCTCGGCTGTTCGCGGAAAATCGGCTGCCAACCCTCGCGGAACTCGACCAAGCAGTGCCAGACCATCCTGTATTCTTCGCCACGTTCGGTCCGGCGGTTACGAACAGTCCGGCGAAGAAGTTTTTCGAGAGCAAACGCATCACCGTTGGCCCGACGGGTGCGCTGGCAGGTCCCGCAGCCAATGCTGCGCTGGGGCTATTGCGCAACATGCAGACTCTCGAGGACAACATTCGCAGCGCCGAGTACGCTCAGTCGTACGTGCTGCGCTACGGTCTTACGACCAGCCTGGATATGGGAGTGTTCGCTGACCCTGACAGCCCCGATTTACAGGACGACTTTACATTCCCCGGAATTGCGAGCGCCAATCCGTGGTCCGTCTATGACCAGATTCTCGCGCTAGACCACGAACACAAGCTCGACGAGCGCGTCCGGCTTTTCATGATCTCGATGGACAAAACGATGACGCTGCCGCTCTTGACCGAGCGTCTGCTGAATGTCTTCCCGGATTTTGGCGACAGTATGTTTCGCGTATCCGGCATCGGAGAATTTGCCAGCCCGTGGTTTGCGAATTTTGCAGGTGGGCAGCACCCGGAGAATTACGAAACAGCGCTACAGTTGGTCGCCAAGCACGGCTGGACGTACCAGCAACACACCCTGTCTCTAGCGGAGGTGCAGTTCACGGCGCAAACCTATGAAAAGGTCAATGGCGTCGCCCCGATCGCCGATCTGCATTGGTCGATCGCCCATGTGCCGGCGATTGACCCGCAGACGCTCCAGTCCATGAAAGGCATCGGCGTGGGCATGGCGCTGCACGGCTGGAAATATCTCCAGGGTGGCCAGGGTACGCCTGCCGGCCAGCCTGCGGGCCCGCCCTATCGCACGATCCTTGAAAGTGGGATTCACGTCGGCGCAGGTTCCGATGCAGGCGACATTTCCATGCTCGACCCCTGGTACGAAATCTATTACATGGTGACTGGCAAAGACTGCACGGGTGCGCTGATCAATTCCGGGGAGCAGGTCACGCGCCAGCAGGCCCTCCGCATGTACACGGCCGACAACGGTTGGTTTTTCCACGAGGAGAAGGACCTGGGTTCGATAGAAACGGGCAAACTCGGCGACCTCGTTGTGCTGAGCGACGACTATTTTGATCCTAAGCGAGTTTCGGATGAGGGAATCAAACAACTAAAATCTGTGCTCACCGTCGTCGGGGGCCGCACTGTGTACGACGACATTCACTAAGAGTCGCAAGCTGCTATTTCCTGCGCTTCTTGACTCGGGTGTGTTGCGCGAATAGACTAGTTGTGTTCTTGGTAGAGGCGCGGAGGCCACGAGTAACCGGGTTTGAAGTTCCGAGCAGGTTCGGAGGCCGGGCGAAAGGGGAAATTGGGCAGGACACTCCGCCGAAATCGCTTCGATAAACTGCGATCGGAACGATTGGGGGACAGGCTGAAAGGCCTGTTCACTGTCATCCGTTGAAGAACGGGTGGAGCGCTATCGAGGAGTGAAGACGCGGATGGTTGTTTCGCGTATCCTTCCTTCTCTTTTCCGTTCCATTCAGATCAATTTGCTGGGGTATCGTCCGTTTGCAGGTAGACGGAGCACGGGTGTAGGACGCTGACGAGAATAGAAGAGCGCGACGCATGAATGTCGTTGAACTAACTCGGGTGTTGGTCGATATCGAGTCGATCACCGAGAATGAGGGCCGAGTAGGCGCTTACCTGTACGACCATCTTGCGAAACTTGCGGCGGGCACGGGCGGGTGCGTGGAGAAAATGGAAGTCGAACCCGGCCGATTCAACGTGCTGGCGTGCTGGGGCAATCCACTTGTGACGCTATCGACGCACATGGACACCGTGCCGCCCTTTTTCGCGTCGCGCGAGGACGAGGATTCTATTTGGGGACGCGGCGCCTGCGATGCAAAGGGGATCATCGCAGCGATGACGCTGGCGGCGGAAAAACTGCTTGCCGAGGGCCTCAGGAACTTCGCGCTCCTGTTTGTTGTGGGCGAAGAGCGCAACAGCAAGGGAGCGGAAGTGGCGGCGCGAGCACCTCGCGGCTCGAAGTATCTGGTGAACGGCGAACCGACGGAAAATAGGTTGGCACTGGCGTCAAAAGGAGTTCTGCGCTTTGAGATCGAGGCTCACGGGCGGATGGCGCACTCGGCCTATCCCGAGCTGGGCGAATCGGCTATTGAGGCGCTGCTGGATGCCCTGGATGCGGTGAGGCGCATGTCCCTGCCGCACGATCCGCTGCTTGGTCCCTGCACGATCAACATCGGAACCATTTCGGGAGGGCGCGCACCCAACGTGATTGCAGACGCGGCCAAAGCCGAGATTCTAGTGCGTTTGGTAGGCGATCCGGCCCCGCTTCGGAAGGCTTTCAGCGGCGTGGCGAGGAAAAATGTGCAGGTGACGGAAATTCTTTGCATCCCGCCGATGCGATTTCAAAACGTCGATGGAATGCCGACGACGGTTGTATCCTACACCACGGATGTTCCGATGTTCGGAACCAGTTGGGGAACGCCACTGTTGCTGGGGCCGGGAAGCATTCACGTGGCGCACACGCTGGAAGAGCGGATATCAAAGCGCGATTTGGCGGAGGCCGTGGAGATGTATGCCGGCGTCGTAAGAAAACTATTGGCGGCTGGGTAGGTTAGGAACTCCTGATGAACCTCGCGATTGTCGGCTATGGGAAAATGGGGCGGCTGATCGAACAATTGAGTCCGGAATACGGATGCGAGGTGAAACTTCGGCTGGACGTGGATAACAACGCGAAATTCGAGGGTATGACGAAAGAGAACTTCCACGGAATCGATGCTGCCGTGGAATTCTCGGCTCCGACCGTGGCGCCGGAGAATATCGAACGGCTGGCGCGCCTGGGCGTGAATGCTGTGGTTGGGACGACAGGATGGTTCGGGGAAATGGAGCGGGCGCGATCGGCGGTCGAGCGCGGCGGGACGGGGCTGGTTTGGAGTCCCAACTTTTCAGTTGGAGTCAGCGTGTTCAGCCAGATCGTTGCAGAGGCGGCACGGCAGTTCGCGCACCAGCCGGAATATGGAGCGTGGGCATGGGAAATCCATCACGCGACGAAAAAGGACGCGTTTTCGGGCACGCTCCTCGCGCTGCTTGAAAAAATGAAACAGAACGGCTACGAGAAGCGGATCGATACGAGCAGCAGCCGCGCTGGAGCGCACCCCGGCACGCACGAGGTTGGATTTGATTCCTCGGCCGATACCATAACCATCCGCCATACGGCGCGCAGCCGGGAAGGTTTTGCGCGAGGGGCGCTACGCGCGGCGCGGTGGATCGTCGGCAAAAAGGGATTTTTCGACTTTAGCGAGATTGTAAGCGAGCTGGAGTAGTGTAGCGGAAGGAGGCACGGCAATGTTTACAGGATGCGGGACGGCGCTGGTGACTCCGTTTCGGCAGGATCTTTCGTTGGATGAAGATGCGCTGCGGCGCCTGGTGCGGCGGCAAGTCGACGCAGGGATCAATTTTCTGGTGCCTTGCGGCACCACGGGTGAAAGCCCCACGTTGAGTCGCGAAGAGCAACTGCGCCTGGTGGAAATCACGATTGAGGAAGGGCGCCCCTCCAAGACGCCGGTGGTGGCCGGCGCGGGCGGGGCCAATACTGCGCACGTGATCGAAATGGCTCGCGAATTTCAGGCGCTCGGCGCGAGCGGAATTCTGTCCGTAACGCCCTATTACAACAAGCCCACGCAGGAAGGGCTCTATCAGCATTACAAGGCGATTGCTGAGGCGATCCCGCTGCCGATTATTCTTTACAATATTCCGGGCCGCACGGGCGTCAACATCGAGCCGGCGACGCTGGTGCGGCTGGCCGAGATCGAAAACATCGTGGCAGTAAAGGAAGCGTCCGGAAATATTTCGCAAATGGCCGCGATCCTGGACAAAGTGCCGCAAAGATTTTTGGTGCTTTCGGGCGACGACGCCATCACACTGCCGCTGATGGCGCTGGGCGGGCGAGGCGTGATTTCGGTTTCGTCCAACGAAATTCCGGCGGAGATGGCGAGGCTTGTACAGCTCGCGCTTGCGAATGATTTCGCCGCAGCGCGCGAAATTCACCGGCGGTACGCGCGGTTGATGGAAGCAAACTTCATCGAGACCAATCCTGGTCCTGTGAAGGCGGCGATGGCGCTCATGGGACTTCTGGAACCTGTGTGGCGGCTGCCGATGGTGGCGCCGAAACCGGAAAATCTGGCAAAAATTCGCGGCGCGCTCGAATCGGTCGGGCTAGTCCAACAGGTCTATGCTGCGCGCTGAGATCGAGCGGCTGTTTGACGAAAGTCCGGCGCGGTATAGCAATGAGCACCATCGGCTGTTTCAACAATTCAAGGATGCCTTGAATGTGGGAGAGGTGCGCGCGGCGGAGCCTGATGCGGCGTCTCGAAGCGGCTGGAAAGCGAACGCGTGGGTGAAGAAAGGCATCTTGCTGGGATTCAGGATGGGCGCGATCGTGGATATGTCTATTGACGCGACGCGCCAACCTTTCTTCGATAAGTCTACATATCCGGCGAAGCGGTTTTCGGCGGATTCGGGAGTGCGAATCGTACCGGGCGGATCGAGTGTTCGAGACGGTTGCTACGTCGGCAAGGGCGTCACCTGCATGCCGCCGATGTTTATCAATGCTGGCGCGTACGTGGATGACGGAGCAATGATTGATTCGCACGCGCTGGTAGGCAGTTGCGCGCAAATCGGACGGAAATGCCACATCTCGGCTGCAGCGCAGATTGGCGGCGTGCTTGAGCCGGTTGGCGCTCTGCCCGTGATTATTGAAGACGAAGCGCTGATCGGCGGCAATTGCGGGATCTATGAAGGCACTGTAGTGAAGAGCCGCGCGGTGGTGGGAACGGGTACAATTCTGAATCGTTCGACACCTGTGTACGACATCGTGACGGGCGAGGTGCATAGCGCGAGCGCGGATGGCGACGAGCCGTTGGTGATACCGGAGAACGCAGTGGTGGTAGCGGGGGCGCGCGCCATTCCCCGCGGGCGCGGGAAGGATTGGAATCTCTCGCTCTACACCCCGGTGATCGTGAAATACCGCGATGCAAAGACCGATGCAAAGGTGCAACTGGAAGACCTTCTGCGATGACTTACAGCGTGTAACCCGCAGAGCGACTCGAGTTTGCTGCAGGCCTAGGATGTTGCGCTGAATCAGCTTTGCTCGGTAGTGCTCTAAATGCGGAATTAGAGCACTACCCTTTGCTCTGTTAGATTGACGTGTTGTCCCGATTTTGCTATCTTTTTGTGCTTGGTTTCTGGGAGTTCACCTGTGAAACGCCATGCTGCTCGCAGCGCAAATGCCCCCCGGTCAAACCGTAATCGCTTGGATAAAAAGGGCTTATCGTCTAAGGCCCCCCCAGATCCCGACGCGCCGGCCAAAGAGCAGCAGTTAAAGCTCTACGAAGAGGCGTTGACGCATTTTCAGCAGCAGAAATTTCATCGCGCCCAACAGGTACTCGAACGCGTATTGGAAGGCCCTAGCAAAGAACTTGGAGACCGCGCAAAGGTTCACTTACGGATCTGCGAACAACGGATTTCGCGCCTTCCGGCTCCAGCGGCCAAGTCACCAGAGGACCACTACACTCAAGGGGTTGCCCTCATGAACCTAGGGCGATGGGACGAGGCACGCGAGCACCTGGATCGGGCGCATCGGGCGACGCCCAAGGCGGATCACATCGTCTACGCAATGGCGGCTCTGGATTGCCTGACGGGCGAAGCCGAGTCGGCGATGAAAAATCTTAAGGTTGCGATTCAGTTGCGCCCCGAAAACCGCTACCACGCTCGCAACGACGAAGACTTTAAGTTTTTGCAGGAAGATCCGCGATTCACCGAGCTGCTGTATCCCGAGAGAGATAGCTCCGCAGGCTGATTTCTCCCGTTCTCGACATGAAGAACAACCGGGAACCTCGCTCACCATCGGTGCGGGTGGTCGCGCTTGGTGGAGGGACCGGTCTTTCCACCATGCTACACGGCCTGAAGGAGCACGTCGCCGAGCCGGGTAGCCGCGAGACAAAGCAACCGATCGCCGACCTGACGGCGATTGTTACGGTTACCGACGACGGCGGGAGCTCCGGGAGACTACGGCGTGAATATCGCATTCTCCCTCCCGGGGATATTCGCAACTGCATGGTTGCGCTCTCGAAAGACGAACACCTGCTCAGCAAACTTTTCCAGTACCGATTTCCCGCCGGCCGCGGGCTTGGTGGGCACAGCTTCGGTAATCTTTTTCTGACGGCGCTAACCAACAGTACGGGGGACTTTCCGAAGGCGGTTCAATTGTCGGCGCAAGTATTGGCAATTCGTGGTCGAATATTTCCGTCGACGGCGCAGAATGTCACGTTGGAGGCGGAACTCGAAGGCGGCACGGTAGTGGCAGGTGAGACGAAAATTTCGCGCTCGCGGAAGCGGATTCGGCGCGTCTACCTCGTCCCGCGGCGCGTGCGACCTCTGCCGGAAGCGCTTATGGCATTGCGAGAGGCTGATCTCATACTCATCGGCCCCGGCTCGCTTTACACCAGCATTTTGCCCAACCTTCTGGTGGAAGAAGTGGTTGAGGTGATCGCGCACGCACGAGCCACGCGAGTCTACATTGCCAACCTGATGACGCAACCCGGCGAAACCCAGCATTACTCTGTCGCCGATCATGTGCGGGCGATCTACGAACATACGAGGCCAGGGCTCTTTGACTTCGTGGTGATCAATAGATCGCCCATATCACCGGCTGTTCGGCGGCGGTACAAGGCTCAAGGCGCCGAGCCGGTCGACCCCTCACTCGGCGAACTTTCTCAGATGGATTTGAGCTACGTTACTGGAAATTTTCTGCGGCGAGGAAATGTCGCCCGCCACGATCAATCGCGCCTGACACGGATCCTGCTGGACGAATTCGTGAAGCGGCGCGTCCACCGATAACTTGTGGCGCCCGGCCTGGGCGTGGATTTAACCGCCCGCACTAGAACGGGGCGCCATGTAGCCTTCTCGGGCGGTCACGACCACCTTTTTCTTCTTACCCTTCTTGTTCACCAGCATCAGCGGATTTCCGTCCTCGTCCAAAATCTGGACCGCGATCTTGTGATATTTGCCATCCTGCGGAGTTGATGGCGAAAAAACGAGCGTGTACTGGCTGCGCAGATAGGTTGCGATGGTATTGAAGATGTCGGGCATCTCACCCTCGAAACGCGGGAAGAATGCATAGCCACCGGTCATACGGGCGAATGTCTGAAGTTGATTTTTCGCTTGCATGTAACCGACACCCGCTCCCCCCGGAGAATACAGGTCGATTTCCTCGCCCATTCCGACGGCGAAAATCGTAGTCTCGGTTTCCTTCAGACGATTGAGTATCTGATCAAGATTGTGTTTGCTGAAGGTGTCAAAACCGGTGGCAAGAAGCAAAATGGATTTCTTCCCTCTCACATCCCGAAGCTGATTGAGGGTTTCATAGACCGCATCGAATAAAACAGCTTCGTGGAATGCCGGAAAGCCAAGCGTTCGGATGGCTTCATCGATGGAGCGCTTATCTTGGGTGAAATCTTCCTGTAGCGTTGTGCGAAGGTCGAAAGTTTTCAGCGCGACCCAATCCTGCGGCTTCAAACTCTGCAGAAATCCGTCGGCCCAATACTGAGCCTTGGCGCCAAAGTAGCCCTCGTAGTAGCCCCAGTAGGTGTCGCTGTATTCCATCAGGATCACGATCGTAAGCGGTGCATCCGTAGGCGCGAAGTTCGTGACCTGCTGCGGCTGGCCGTCGTCTGAAACCCGGAAATTTTCCCGTTTCAACCCAGTAACAGGGTTGCCGTCCTGGTCCGTCACGACCGCATCCACATTAACGAGGTTGGATTGAACGGAAATTGCCACTTGCGGCGGCGATGGCTGCTGCCGTTGCGGCTGCCCGCTCGGCGTTGAACTGGTGGGCGGCTTTACCGGCTCCGGCTGCTGCGGAGGCGCGTTCTGCTGCGGCCCGTTATTCTGTGCAGAGACTCTCCAGGGCTGGAGCCCGATCACAGCAATTAGAGCCATAGGCAAAACCATGCCACGACACGCCTTCACCTGCATATTTACCTCACAGACCTTCGATGCCCCTCATGGCTTATCTGGATGGTTGATTGCAATCCAGAAACGCGGCGCGCTGCCCGTCCGGGGCCGCGACAACCCTACATGATAGTATCGAATTGGCTCGCTTGGCGATGCTCTTTCAGATTCCATCGGAGGGGAAAAGGATGGCGCGCGGAACCGCAGGAATAGTCCTCATGATCTTCGTAGGTGCGCTGGGTTGCATCTTGCCTGTCCGGGCCCAGAGTCACCCCATGCCCGCTCCGCCTGCGCCACCACCCTCGACTGCGTCACCCACGTCCAGCATCGTCGGGATGGAAAATGAAGCCATATCCTGGCTGCAAGGTCTAGTTCGCATCAATACCACGAATCCTCCCGGCAATGAACTTGCCGCCGCCAAGTATCTCGCGGCCATTCTCGATCGCGAAATGATCCATGCGGAAATCTTCGAGAGCACTCCTGGACGCGGATTTCTGGTGGCGCGCCTCTCATCGAGCGCGGTGCCGGATCCTTCGCGTGCGCTGTTGCTGATGGGCCATCTCGACGTGGTCGGAGTGGATAGATCAAAATGGAAAGTGGAACCATTTTCCGGAATCATTCAGGATAGCTACCTTTACGGCCGGGGTGCGATTGACGACAAGAGCATGACCATCGCTAACCTCGCCGTTTTCATTGCCCTAAAACGTTCGGGAGCGCACTTGGATCGCGACGTGATCTTCTTGGCCGAGGGAGACGAGGAAGCGGGCGGCGATGCCGGCATGACGTTCGCAGTCGAAAAGCACTGGGACAAGATTGCCGCAGGTTTCGCCTTGAACGAAGGCGGCCGGGTCTTTGAGAAGAATGGCAAGGTTCAGTACGTGGGTGTCCAGGCAAGCGAAAAAGTGGTGGTCAATGTGGACGTGATCGCCACGGGAACATCCGGCCACGCCTCCGTTCCGCTCAAGGACAATCCCGTCACGCACCTGGCGGACGCTATCTCGAAAATATCCACCTTCGAAGCCCCGATTCAGTTCAACTCCGTCACACGCGCCTATTTCGATGGCCTCGCCCCGGTGGAAGACGACGAAACCGGCAAATGGATACGCGCCCTGCAATCCTCCGACCGTGCCGAGCATGCTGCGCGATGGGTTTCAGATGCCAATCCGACTTGGGACGCGATGTTACGCGACACGGTCACCCCTACGATGCTGCAAGCGGGAATCCGGCCAAACGTGGTGCCCTCGGAAGCCCGCGGCGTAATCAATGTGCGCCTGCTGCCAGGCAACATGATCGACTCTCTGGTCGCTAAGCTGCAGAAACTTGTAAACGATCCGCAAGTACGGCTAGAGGTCGAGCCTGGCGGAGGAGAAGCCGCTCCGTCTTCTTCCCTCAGCTCCGATCTGTACACCAGTATCACGCGGGTCGCGGGCAAAGACTTCCCCTCGGCACCGGTTCTGCCATATATGTCTACTGGCGCAACGGATTCCACGCCGCTGCGGATGCGCGCCGTCCAAGCCTACGGCCTTCTCCCATTTCCGATGACGCAAGACGATCTCTCACGGATCCACGGTGACAATGAACGCATTCAGCTCGATAACTTTCGTAAGGGACTCGAATTCCTCAACGACGTTGTCGTTGATTTTGTCGTAGCCAAATAATCGAGGGATCCCTCGCTCGTTCGCTGCGCCGAATCTGCTCAAATACCGCTCGAATCGGCCGATCACCGTGGACGATTTTTCTTTACACCAACAAGTACTTGCGCGGATTTTACTCCCCGTGTAAAGATTCTCCTCGTATCCTCGGACTCTGCCCTCACCTGCAAAACAGTCTCCATCGCTCCGCCGCCTTCGAATTGTCATCCCGAGGGTGTATCACGGCGCACGCAGCCGAAAAGAGATCTGCTTTCAGTTGACCCAATTGTCAGGGCGGTTCGGCGGTTTGTCGCTATGGTCCCGCTGGTACACTTCGAACTTCTTCCGCAGCCGCCGCCGCTTCCAGTCGGAAAAGGAATTGCGGAAATTGAACAGGTAGGACCCCCGTCGCAGATAGATGTAGCCCACCAGCATTCCGCCCAGGTGGCAGATGTGGCTGACGTTGTCACCCGACGAGCCGAGGGTGCCGAAGAATTCGATCGCGATCATGATCGCGACAAAAATCTTCATCGATACTGTTACAGGGAGAGGAAACATCCAAACGCGGCGATCGGGAAACAGGACAGCGTTGGCCAGCAACACGCCGTAGATGGCACCGGATGCCCCGATCGTGGGCACTAATGCCTGTCCGAGGCCGTGAGGGTCCAACATCATCTTCACAGCCACGTTGATGACGCCGGCGCCCACTCCGCAGAGGAAAAAGTAGGTATAGAAGCGCCGCGAACCCCAGGTGTGTTCGAGATCGGCGCCGAACATTGCCAGAAACAGCAAATTGAGCAGGATATGCAGAATTCCCGCGTGCAGAAATAGGTAGGTGAATAACTGCCAGACTCTGAACAGATGCACTACGGCAATGGGCACCAGTCCGAACCACAGCAGCCAGAAATCTCGCCCTCTGGCGCCGAAGAGCAATTCGGAAAGTTCCTGCAGGACGAAGACGCTGACGCACGCGATACAAAGCGTCTTGACCGCTCGAGGAAAGTAACCGCTCAGGTCGAAGCGATAGCCGCCATAACCGCGAGAGAAGTTGCTCACAGACCACCAGTCTAAAGGCTGCAAGGCGCGTAGTCAAAAGACGCTCAGGGTAAGGATGACTCGCAGGCAGCGACGATCTTTCACAATGGTCCAGGGCGTGCGAGCGCTTCGATATCGCTGCGAGGGGAAAAGGCTGTCTTTATAATTCCTTCACCGATGTTGTGCGCTAGCGCGTGATTGACTGGAAGTAATCAGGCAGGCGCTTCTTGGTGTCGCGCAGTATTTCGACTATAGCTTTTCTGTCGGCAAAAGTGAGTTTGCCGTATTTCTTTTCTTTCTCTCCCCCAGATAAAATCTTCCACATGCGCTCATAGACGGCCGATTTCGCTTCGTCCGGCAGGGCGTCGAAGGCGTCTGAATAGATCATGTAGCTGCACGGATAACGCATCAGGCGTTGTCGAAGATCGAATTGCCGCAGGGAGCGGCCCCGGCGGTCGGTTGGACCCTCACTTGAGAACTTCTCCGCAAAACCTGCCGTGCCCTGAATACGGGAGCTCATGGGCGCCTCCTCCACAAACAACATATAGTCGACTAATTCCCGGGCAGTTTCGCGAACAAGCCTGGCAGTGGCCGCGTCACCCTTGTCCGGGTTCATTTCATCCCGGTACAAGGAACGGCGAACATCCCATCCCACACGGGTTAACAAATTCATCATGTGCATCTGGTGCTCAAAACCATCAGTGCGACGACATCGCTGTACGGAGAGAGCTAAGCAGCCGTATCGAACTGGCCTTGCAGAGAATCTAGCTCTGGAGCTTGGCTCGGCAGCATCGGCTGCAGTCGTCCCGCTTTGTTGACGACGGAATTGCCCATGTGTGGCATCGAGCCGGTCGAGCCAGTCACGTACCAGCCGCCCCAGCGCTGCGCAAAGGGGCTGCGATCGTCGGTGAGATATTGTCCCGACCCTGACATGGTCGCGCCGTCTGGTTCCGGAAACACGCTGCGCATCAAGGTACCGGGAACTCCCAGGGTCGCGTAAGATACGTGGCACGCCAAACAGTTGACATCGCGCGACAGGCGGACTTGATGCGCGGGGTTCTGGCTCAATGTGTAAAAGATCATGCCTTGCTTGGGATCCTCCCCAGCTACTTCAATGATTGGACCGCCATGCACCCATCCGACTACTGTCGAGTCGTTGAAGAAAAGGCTGCGCGGGTTGCGCGGGTTGATGCGATCTGCCTGGAAACTCGTCTTCGAGAAGACCACCAATTGCGACTGAATCGGGACGTCCAGGGCGTCAAGCACCGATCGCAAGTAGCCTTGCGGACCGTCAAATTTGAGATGAACTTCGCCGAACTGGATCTTGCGATTGAGCTGCGTCCCTGGATCATGAAGCGTTTGGCTGTTGTATTGAATGGCGGGCTGATCAAGGTCGGCGTAAGACATAACCGTGCCATCGCCAAACGTGACCGCGACCGCCACGAGAATCAGCCCGGTGATCAGGACGGCGCGAAGCATCGGCGCACCTGTGTAAGGACCCAAATGATACCGGCTGAAATTTTACCATTTGACAAAAATCCGCCCATCGCACGATCTGATGGATCGGAACTGCCTACCTAAGAGGTCCGAAAAGTCGCGTCAGAATTTGATTTCTTCCTTGGCATACGATACGGTCTGATTGTACAAACTCCATTCTGAATCCTTGTGCGACGGCAGAAGGGATTCGCGCGGAGCGAGTTGACTTCACCGGCGGAGGTAGAATTCAGGATGTCTGATCCTGTAGCGGAAAAGGTGATCGCCACGCTGGCCTCCGTAAAGCGCGTGCCCGCCGAGAACATCAAGCTCGATACCAACCTGCAGGAAATGGGCATCGATTCGCTCGACGTTTTCACTCTTCTCTTCGAACTCGAAAACGCCTTCAAAATTTCGATTCCGGATGATGACGTCCGCTCGATCAAGACCGTGAACGATGTTGTCGAAGGCATCAAAAAAATTCTTGCTGCCGCCCCGCCTGACACTTCGCTGGGTTCAACCAGCCCGGCGAGCTAACGCATGGCTCCACGCCGAGTCGCCATCACCGGCCTTGGAATCGTCTCGTCGCTGGGACTCGACCTCTCCGAGACGTGGAGTGGCCTACGCGAAGGACGCTCTGCCATCGGCCCGATACAATCCGTCGACGGTTCAGGGGTGGGACTCAAAATTCAGAACGGCGCGCAAGTCCGCAGCTTTGATCCTCTAAAGCACTTCCAGGGTGGCAAAGACGCCCAGCTCGACCGCTTTGCGCAATTCTCCGTGGTCGCGGCTCGCGAAGCCCTCCGCGATTCGGGCATCGAGCTGACTCCGGCGCTACGCGAGCAATCTGCGATCGTTTGCGGTTCGGCTGTCGGCGGACAAGCCGCGATTGAAGCGGGCTTTGAGGATCTTTGGGTGCAGAGCCGTGGCCGCGTCCATCCGCTCACGATCGCGAAAACCATGGCCAATGCCGGGGCGAGCCATATTTCGATGGACCTCGGCTTGAGCGGCCCGGTCTACACAATCTCGACAGCTTGCTCATCTGCAAACCATGCCATCGGCCAAGCCTTCCGATTGGTGCGCGACGGCCAAGCGGAATTCTCCATCACGGGCGGCGCTGAGGCGATTTTTACCGTCGGCATGCTGAAGGCGTGGGAAGCGATGCGCGTTATTTCGCCGGACACCTGCCGCCCCTTCAGCAAGGACCGCCGGGGCATGATCCTGGGCGAAGGTGGCGCGATGATGACCCTCGAGCCTTTCGACGCCGCGAAGGCGCGCGGCGCGAAAATCTACGCCGAGATCTGTGGCTTGGGCATGACGTCTGATGCTCACCATCTGACTCAGCCTACCGTTGAAGGCCCAGCGCGAGCCATGCGAGCCGCTCTGCGCGAGGCGAACCTCGCGCCGGAAGCGGTGGGATATATCAACGCACATGGTACAGGGACGCTCGGAAACGATCCGGTGGAATCGCGGGCCATCCGCGAAGTTTTCGGCGTGCACGCGGACAAGCTTGGCGTCAGTTCCACCAAGTCAATGCACGGCCACGCTCTCGGTGCGGCGGGCGCACTTGAGGCCGTTGCGACCGTCCTCGCTTTGCATCACGGACTTCTGCCGCCCACTGCAAATTATCTCGGCCGAGATCCCGAATGCGACCTCGATTACATTCCCAATCAGCCGCGAGAGGCACGGGTGGAAGCCGCGCTCTCGAATTCCTTCGCCTTCGGCGGATTGAATGCCGTGGTCGCCTTCCGCGCCGTGCCGCGCTAATTCGCCTTCCAGCTAAATCGTCTTTCCTTATTCCTAGCTATTTGTCGCGGAGGATTTCAGCGTTGGCGCTGGGGGAAACGATGCGAACAAGGTGCTGCCCGTCGAGAAAGAGATCGACTTCTAGGTCCGGACTCTTGACGGCGAGTTCTTCGAGCTTCTTTCCGCTGGCGTCGTGGGTCCCGGCCGACTCAACAGTAACACTGCCGGGCGTCAATTCCTGCGGCACCAGCACCGCGAACGTCTGCGTCCCCTTCCGATTCCAATCGTAAAGGTTCGCGAGCACCGCATACTGGTAGTACAAGTTGTTGTCGAGGATTACCACTTGCGGCGAATCGAACGTAAACTGCTGTGTGTAAGGTTTCACGCCTTCGATGTGAAGATCGATCGTCGCAGTGCGACCCTCGAAGCCGATCGTCGCTGTAGCTTTCTTTTCACCTTGAGTGGACCACTCGTAATGCGCGGGCGTGCCGTCCGCGTGGAGTTCCAGAGTGCCGGTGACACGCGACGTTCCTCCGGCACCCTGTATCTCCGATGTGTCGTGAGCCACCCAATCGTCCCCGCGCGAACTGATCTCGAATTCTTCCTTGCCCACCTGCTGCCCATTCACAAGAATCCGAAACGTTCCCTTATCCTGTGCAAAGACCGGTCCCGGCTTGGGACTCGCCGGGAAAGCGGGGATGCTTGCTGTTGTCAGCGTTCCTGCGCGCGCGCCGCCAGCGAAAAGCAGAAGCGCGCCGGCAAGAACGCGTGCAAGTGGCATTCGCTCTCGCATCATACGGTCACCTCGGGAAAAATTCCAAGCGCCAGTATCTGCTCCACAACGCACGATGGTTCCGCGTCGCTATCGACTCGGTAGTCCGCGAGTTCGTAAGTCGGCAGACGCTCGCTATACAGCCGGCGGAAACTCGCCTCGTCGCGAAACAACGGGCGGTCAGTAATCTGCGCGCAGCGTTTCAGAAGTTCCTCAACCGGGCAGCGAAGCCAGATGAGCGCAGCACCCTGCTCCCGGAGCAGCGTTAGATTCTGCGGCTGGGTGATCGTCCCTCCGCCCAGCGAAAAGATGCGTGGTTTTCGGGTCTGCGCGTACTCTGCAACAATGCGCGCAAGTTGCTCGCTTTCGAGCCTGCGGAATTCGGCTTCCCCCGCGCGAGCGAAAATCTCGGAAATCGTGAGGCCAACGGCGTGGCTAATGCAGCGATCGAGGTCCGTGTGCAGCCATCCAAGTTGACTGGCCAGTAGGCGCGCGGTGGTTGATTTACCACTACCCATGAATCCAGTCAGGCAGACCAACCTTCGAGGGCGAATCTCGTTGCTCATCGTTTCGGATAATCTTTGTTGCGCGGCGGCGAAATCAGTTTCGCTTGAGGATGTTGATTGTACCATCGAAAGAGCTGAGCTCGACCATGGCTCGGCCGGAATTGTAAGACCCAAAGAGCCCATTGCCGAAGCGCGGGAGAAAACGGTGATGAGAAGGGGGGACCAGTTTGGCCTCGTTGTGTACCTTGCCCTTCAACGAGGTCGCACTCAGGTCGAACGAGTCCTCGGGTGAAAAGCGCACTTCGATCACGCCGTTGTAGTTTTTTAGGCGGTAGGTCGAATTGGGTAAGAATTGGCCGGTGAAAAGAATATTCCCCTCGGAAGTTTGCGCGCGAACGTAGGTGCTGCGCAGGTCGATCAGCCGAAAATTCCCCGTAATTGAGGAAACTTCAAGGCGACCGGCGCATCGGGCGCATTGGAACGAGCCGCCCACCGTCTTCACCGTAAGATAGCCGGCAACATCGGACATATCCACGTCCGCGGCGATTGTTTCTACGTTCATGTCTCCGAGAACGTTCGACACGTTCACGCCTCCGGAATCGTCGTGAATCTGTAGCTCGGCGTCTTCGGGAACGCTAATTTCATAATCGGCGCGCGTCGATTCGGGAGATGCCGATTCGGCGACTTGCCTAGTGAGGATGTCAACGCGATTGCCGGTTTGCTCAGCGTCCACAGCCACCTGGTCCGTGGCGCGGGTTGCGACCAGCATCACTTCCGATTTGGTCCAGGCACGCACAGTAATCGTGCCGTTCGGATTGTGGATGGTCACAACCGGTCGCGCATCCACTTTGAAATGACGCTGGATCTTGTCAGCCGACGCCGGCAGTGCACTCAAGAGCAGCAGGCCGGGGACGAGCACGCCGGCCACTTTCCAATTCAACGATCCGGACAAATTGCATGAAGTGCTCATTGGCCCTCGTCGCCTTCCGTTACCTGCGCAATTAAGTCCGCTTTTTGCTGATACGCTTCATACAAATAGTCGCGGGCGAACTCGTTTTGGGGTTCTTCGCGCACGCTTTTTTCACACAAAGCGATGTCGTTGTCAATGACGGCGAGGCTCTTGCGCAGGGAAGCAGTCACCACTGGGTTGCTGTCGGCAATGGATGAAATCGCATCCTCCTCCGTCGCGAGGCTCGCGCTCAGTGGCTGCGTCGAACGCTGCGTTCGGCTCATCCAGAGGTTGCTGTCGTTCATCAGACCGCTCGAGCCCGAGAGCACAAATCCCACTGCAATCAGCGCCACAAGATAGGCCCCCGCTAGCACGGGACGCGGCAGTACCCAAAATGTTCCGCGGAGCCAGCGTTTCAAGGTATCGGACACGCTTGGCTGTACCGCGTGAATCAGCCCTTCGTCTTGCAGTTGGGCGCGAAGAGCGCTCCATACCCGCTCGGAAGGTTCGGGATCGCTCGCGGCGAGTGACGAAGCGGTATTGCGGATTGAGTCCAGGTCGGCGATGAGATTGCCGCACGCCTCGCAGCTGCGCAGATGTGCTTCAGCGGAAGGAGAGCGCTCACCCTCCATCCACTGGTCGAGTTGTTCCAAGAATGCGCTACAGTTCGCAACTCTCATTGATCAATCCTCGCTGCCACCTGCGGCTCGCCGTTCCTCGCGGGCCTTCTCGCGCACCACCTCCTGCAGCAAATCGCGGAGGCGCATACGCGCTTTGTGCAATTGCGATTTCGAATTCCCGATCGAACAACCCAGCATTTCTGCAATCTCGTTGTGCTCGTATCCTTGCACATCGTGCAGGATGAACGCTGCTTTATAGCCCGGCGGCAACTGATCCACCGCGCGTTGAAGATTCACGCGGTCGAGCGAGCCGCTCAATCTTAAATCGATCGTGCCGAAGTCTCGCCGCGGTGTACCAGATTCCTCATCAGGCTCTGTCACCTGCTCAAGCGAAGTCTCCTTGCCAGACTTCTTCCGAAGCTTCATCAGCACGACGTTGACCGCCAG
The DNA here is from genome assembly GCA_963823145.1 of uncultured Acidobacteriota bacterium. GTDB lineage: Bacteria > Acidobacteriota > Terriglobia > Acidiferrales > UBA7541 > Palsa-295. The sequence goes on along the minus strand of CAWGJZ010000002.1, from coordinate 1,748,047 downwards.
CCTGTGCAGCCATGTCGAAAACGCGGACTCGCCCCGAAATGTGGCGATCTTACGGAAAAGCTGGAGGAACGCTTCCTGCGTCAGATCCTCTGCTTCCGCCGTATTCCCGACCATTCGAAGGCACAACGAGTAAACTCTGCGGCTGTGCAAGCGGTACAGGCGCTCGAACGCCGCCGCATCGCCTTGCTGGGCGAGCCGGATGGACAGCGCTTCCGGTACTTCCCCAGTTTCGGTTCGTCTCGTTCGGGCCACGCTACCCGTCGGGACGCATCCTTCACTGCGATGCGTCGGCCGCTTCAGAAGTTGTACTTGCGTTTCCTGCCGCGCAACCCATCAGCCGGTGGGACGGACGATGTAGCCGGTTGCTACCAGTCCCATTCTGGTGCTTGGGATTCCCCGGCAAGTCTCGCCTATTTTCGATGGAATTGCATCCAGAGTCCAGCCACGCCGCTGTGATTCACAATCGCTTCGTGCGAGTCTTCGCACGACACGACCCGCAACCAAGGTCTCTGCACTCGACTAGTGCGGGTGCGACGGAGAAATCGTCTCTGCCGGTCGCCTGGCAGGCAAGGTATGGCGGCCCAAAAACATGAGAGGTAAAACTGTTTGGCCGTTCGTCTCAGCTATAGCAAAATGAAGTAGTTATAAACACAAGTCAGGCGAGTAGGAGGATCTTTTGAGGATTTCGGTAATCGGAACTGGATACGTCGGATTGGTGACCGGCGCGTGCCTAGCTGAAATAGGGCATGACGTTGTGTGTACCGATAGCGATGTGAGCAAGATTCAGATCCTCGAGTCCGGTGGAATTCCGATCTATGAGCCGGGCCTCGAGAAAATAATTCTCAAGGCTCGCAAAAACCGCAGACTCAACTTTCGTGCAAATCCCGCCGACGCCGTCTCTGCGGGTGACGCCATTTTCATCTGCGTGGGTACCCCGCCTCTCCCGAATGGCGATGCAGACCTCAGCGCGATCGATTTGGTGGCGCGAATGGTGGCAACGGAAGCCAGGTCACCAAAGCTCGTAGTGGAGAAGAGCACTGTCCCCGCGCGCACAGGGCAGGAGCTTAAACGCGCGTTGTCAGTCTATGGTCGGAAGACGAACGTGAAATTTAGTGTCGCTTCAAATCCCGAATTCCTTCGCGAGGGCACCGCCGTTGGAGATTTCCTCCATCCGGATCGCATCGTGGTGGGCGTCGACGACGAAATGACGGAGCGGCAGCTCCAGGACATCTACCGTCCCGTGCTGGAGCGGAAGTTCACATGTCCCGTTCACGATGGCAAGTGCCCAGCCGGTCCCGCGCCGGGATGGCTGGTGACGACCATCAACAGCGCCGAACTCATTAAGCACGCCTCCAATTCGTTCCTCGCGTTGAAAATTTCCTACGCCAATATGCTCGCCGATCTTGCCGAACGGCTGGGCGCGGATATCGGCGAGGTGGTGCGCGCGATGGGCCTCGATCCCCGGATCGGGCCCAGCTTTCTTTCGGCCGGCTTGGGTTTTGGTGGTTTCTGCCTGCCGAAGGATTTGCAGGCGTTCGTGCATCTTGCCGAGCGTTCCGGAGTGGACTTCACGATGTTGCGCGAAGCGGAACGTATCAATAAAGGGCGCATCGATCGCTTTATTGAAAAGTTGCGCGGCGCACTTTGGGTCGTACGGGGTAAGCAGGTGGGCGTCCTAGGGCTGGCGTTCAAACCCAACACCGATGATATCCGCTTTGCACCGGCCATCGATTTGGCGCAGCGACTGCTTGCCGAAGGCGCGAAAGTCCGCGCATACGATCCCGAGGCGATGGACCGGGCGCGCGCTGTCTTACCGCAGATCGACTATGCGAAATCCCCCTACGAGGCCGCGGACGGCGCCGAGGCGCTTTTGATCGCCACGGAGTGGGATGAGTTTCGAAAACTGGATTGGGACAGGATTCGCGAGGCGATGGCGCGGCCGTTGATCGTGGACGGGCGTAACCTGCTTTCACCGCGGGAAATGAAAAGCCACGGCTTCGAGTACCGCTCGTTCGGCCGACCGGACTGATGGCGCGACGTGCCTGAGGCGGAGTCGATCAGTTCGTGCCCGTTGGTGTGGCGATCTTCTGCCGGAAAAAATCGTAGGTGATTTTCAGGCCTTCACTCAGGGCCACCTTCGGCTCCCAACTCAGAATGCGGCGCGCTTTGCTGATATCAGGGCAACGCTGCTTAGGATCATCCTGAGGAAGTGGGCGAAAAACAATGGGCGCCGCGGTGCCCACCAGCGCTCGAACGCGTTCGGCAAACTCCAGAATTGTAATTTCATTCGGGTTGCCAATGTTGACCGGGTCGTGCTCCTCCGATTCGAGCAACCGGTAGATGCCATCGATTAGATCGGAAACGTAGCAAAAACTGCGCGTCTGTTTTCCATCGCCGTAGACGGTGATCGGCTCGCCAACCAGAGCCTGATAGAGAAAGTTGGGCAGCGCGCGGCCGTCGTTGAGGCGCATTCGCGGCCCATAAGTATTGAATATGCGCACTAGGTGCGTATCCACGCCGTGGTAGCGGTGATAAGCCATCGTGATGGCTTCGGAAAATCGTTTTGCTTCGTCGTACACGCTGCGGGGACCCACGCAGTTGACGTTTCCCCAGTATGTTTCCGGCTGCGGACTCACGGTCGGGTCGCCGTAACACTCCGATGTGGAAGCCTGAAGAAACTTGGCCTTTTTGTGCAGCGCCAGACCCAGGGCATTGTGCGTTCCCAGCGAACCAACCTTCATGGTCTGGATAGGAGCTTTCAGGTAATCCGGCGGGCTCGCAGGCGACGCGAAATGCAGCACTGCATCGACCGTCCCGGGAACCTCAATGTATCGAGTTACATCGTGCTCCGTAAAACTGAACCGAGGATTCGAAAGCAGATGGGCGATATTGGAGCGCGCGCCGGTGATGAGGTTATCGATGCACAGCACGTCCCAACCCTTTTTGATGAAGAGGTCGCAGAGGTGGGAACCCAGGAATCCCGCTCCGCCAGTGATCACGACGCGCAATGTATGTCCTTTCGCTGCCTTGTCTGCGAAATGGTTATTATCCACGGAAACTCGGGATCGACGAAGCGTTTGAATTCACAGTGAGCCTCACTTGCATATACCCCGGAGCGCGCGCTTGCGGCGCGGGGCCCGCTACAGTACAGTTTTTGTCCGGCTTTGAGGCGCCGCGTCATGAAAGTTGCAGTTCTAGATCTGAAAGCGGAATACGCGCAGTTGAGGGACGAGATTCTCCCCGCGCTTGACCGCGTCTGCCAAAACTCCTCTTTCGTGATCGGTCCGGAAGTAGAAGCATTCGAGCGTGAGTTTGCGGACTTCTGCGGCACTAAACACTGCGTCGCGCTTAGCTCGGGAACAGCCGCGTTGCACCTGGGCTTACTCGCTCTTGGAGTGCAAGCCGACCACGAAGTAATCACCAGTCCCAACAGCTTTCTCGCCACTGCGGAGGCCATCAGTTATTGCGGAGCCGTGCCGGTTTTCGCTGATATCGATCCGGCCAACGGAAACCTGGACCCCCGGTTGATCGAGCGGGCGATCACGCCGCGCACGCGAGTGATCCTTCCAGTCCACGTCTACGGACGCCCCGCTGATATGGATCCCATTCGCGAAATTGCCGCGCGCCACAACCTTCGTGTGCTCGAAGATGCCGCGCAAGCCCACGGCGCTCGCTATCGCGGAAAACGTGCCGGAGGACTTGCCCACGCGGCGGCTTTCAGCTTCTACCCAACCAAGAACATGGGCGCGTACGGCGAAGGTGGCGCGCTGACCACAGATGACGATCAGATTGCGAAGTTTGCGCGCGCCGCGCGCTCCCATGGGCAGACGGCGCGCTACGAGCACGAATTCATCGGCTATAACTACCGCATGCAAGGATTTCAAGGCGCTGTGCTGAGGATCAAGCTCCGGCACCTATTCGCGTGGACCGAGCGGCGCCAGGAAATCGCGCGCGAGTACCGCCGCCTACTTGCCAATGCACGGGTCGAAATACCGGTGGATGATCCGCGGGATGAAAGCGTTTACCACCAGTTCGTGATTTACACCGACAACCGAAATGCTACTGTTTCCCAGCTTGCGGAGCGGGACATCGAAACCGTGGTGCATTATCCCAGGCCAATACACCTGCAACCCGCCTACTCATCTCTCGGGCTGCCGCCCGGAACATTCCCCTGCGCCGAGCGAGCTTGCGAGCGCGTGCTCAGCCTTCCGCTCCATCCAGGATTGACTTCGGAGCAGATCGCTTACGTAGCGAACGCTGTGTGCGAAATAGCCGGAAAGAAGTGATACGTCAGCAGCGAAGCCTTTGCAGAGTTCAAGCACTGGCGCCCCGAGATGATTCATTGTGGGGCGGCGGGGTTCCGGCCGATTCGTCGCTGGGAACAGCGCCGAGGCTTCCAGCCCCGCTAGGACTGCCCACTCTCTGCCGCAATAACTCTGAAAATCCCTCGAAAAGTTTCGAGCATGAATCGCGAACGGCTTGATCCGCGGAACGCACCAGCGTCTCTATCGCGTCCCGACCATGTGCATTAAACTCACGCACCGATGAATCAACCCAGGAATCGCTTTCTCTCCGTAGGCGCTCCTGGTATTTTTCGGCCGCTTCGTCGCTGGCGTGATTTAGTTTCCGGAGCCAGTCCGCATGGTAGGCCTCGCGTTCGGCGCGGTAACCATCCAGCGTGGATGCGAATTCGGCGCCAAGAAACCGTCGGCCCTCGGCGACGCTGGTTTCCAGTTCCGAAGCCATTTGCGCATGAAAGCGATCGATGGAAGCGCCTGCGCCCGTCTCCAGATTGAGCAAAAGCTCGGAAGCAAACTGCTTTAAATCCTGCTGGCGCTGCTCGACTGCGGCGCGGTTGTCGCTCAAAAATTGCTGTCCTTGCTGTTCGGAAATGTTGCGAAGCACTTGCCCGAACGACGAGGCAGCCGCTTCCGACGCCCGCTCGATTTCCGTGCGGGCGCGCCCCGAAATTTCCGCGGCGACGCCCTCGATGCGCTCGTAAACCTTTGCCAGTTGGCCGGCCGATTGTATTTCAAGCGCCGCGTCGAAGTGCCGCCCCGCGTCCGTAGTTTTCTCTTGCATGCCCGCGCCGGCCTCCGCCAGTGCCTGCTCGGTCAGCACCTGCAGGCGCGCACGCGCCTCCTGCTGAAACCATTCCGACGATCGGCCGATGGATTCCGCCGCGGTATGCGAAGCGCGAACTCCCGCGGCATCCAGTTCTTCGCTCCATCGAGTAAGGGCCCCTTTTCGGGCCTCCTCGAAATCGGTCCGAAGGCTGGTGAGTGTGGCGGTTGCCTGTCCCACCGCTTCCCGGTGGCTATTTTCCGAGACTTGGCGCAGCCGCTCGCGATGAAGCCGGAGGCTTTCCTCGCCTTCGATCTCACGCGCTGTCAGCTGCCGCACTAATTCCGAAGCGCGCTCCAGACGAGGCGCAAGGTTGGTTTCCACCTCCTGCGTCACACGTTCGGCCAAATGATTGCCCAGCGCGTCAAGCGTGGACCCTAGGCGCTGTGGAACGCCCGCCACCAGGTTTTCCGCCCGCCGATTCAACTCTTCCGTCTGCGACTGAAGAATATTTTCCAATCGCCGGTGAAGCTCGTCGAGCGTGTCGTGAGTCGTCGCGTCTAGCTCAGATGAGTATTCCTTCACCCGGCTTGCGGCCTGTTCCATCTCTGACAATGCGGAGCGCACGCGCCCCAATTCCTGGTCGAGCGCCGGCTTCAGTTCGGAAAGCGCATCGCGAGCCTCCGATTGCATCAGCCCAAAGGGCTGGCGCAATTCGGAAACGCGTTCGGACATTCGTTGCTCCACGGCGCGCAGCACTTCTTGAGAATGCCGCGATATTTCGCCGACCAACCGCTCAATGCTGCTGTCGAGCGACGTTTGCAGAAGTTCGTCCCATTGCGTCTTGGCGCGCGCCATCTCCGAATCCAGGTGCGCCCGCACACTTGCATCGCCGCCGCCCGCGAAGGTCGCCGAATCCTTCGACGGGTCCGGGACGCGCCTTTCAAGCGACGCCTCGGCCGCCTCCGCAGCCAGGCGCGCTTGTGCCATCCTTCCGGCTGACTCTATGGCCGCTTCTTTTTCGGCGCGCAGCGTGGCCGCTGCCCGCTCAAGCTCTTCACCCAGCTCGCGTGACTGCCGAGCGCTCCGCTCGAATTCCGAGCGCAGCTCGGCCAGCCCTTGCTGTTTGGACGCAACCTCTTCCGAAAACGCTCGGTGCGCCTCATGTTGCTCCTGCTGGAATTGTTCTGCCGCCTCTCGAATTTTTTCGGCGGCTTGTGCGGCGGCTGTCTCTGTCGCGCGCTTCACCTGCTGCTCCATCTCTGATTGCCAGCTCTCCAGGAGCGGGCTCGTTTCCGTCGGACGTTCCACGCCCTCGGACGTTTTGTCTGAACCTGAATTCCACGATGGTATTTTCATGTCGGATGGGCCCTGTTCCCGTACTGGCGCATTGGCGTCAGCTGTGATGGGAGACTTATCGCCTCTCTCAGATTTTTTGTCAGCGTCTTGTTTCCCTGATGTGACGGATTCTTCCGCCACTCCGGAAGTTTCTTCCGACAGCCAGTCCGCCGGAGGTGAATCGATATTCCAAATGTTCGCCGGCCTCTCCAGCTCCACCGCAATCTGAAAAAACTCCCGCACCGAGTGCGGCCGCTGAATCCACGCCACACGCGCGCGCGTGCTGCGGCGTTCGGGGTCCTCGGGGAGCTCCAGGGTTACCCAGGTGTTTTTTGGCAGGTGATGCTTCGACGCATAGCGGCAGCCTTGAAGATTCAGTGCGATGGTCGAGGTGCGCTCCTCGAACGGCTGGCCAAGCAGGTCGAATCCGTGTACTACCACTACCACGGACTTCGGCACTCGCTCGCTGCGCCGCCGTTGTGTGCCGGTATGATTCGCGTGAGATTCTGACACGGCAGTCCTCGCAAACTACCTGCGAGAGGATAGCACCGTCGCAGCCTCCGGTCGAGAGCCGCCCGCAAGCATCTTGAATCGCCGCGCGAACTCCGTGCGTTGACAAACCAGATTGCTTGCGACTAGCATTCTTCGCAGCACTGGAAATCGTGGGCCGATCACATCGGCGCAACCAGGAGTTCACCATGTCGAGCGTATACCTCGAAGAATTATCCGCCGTAGGAGCAGTGCGCTTCCCGGACATCCCTATCTACCAGGGTTCCGGCGCGCCGATGCGCCTCGAAGCTGACTTGCGCGATTGCGAAGTCACCTATGGCGAAGTGCCCAAAGATCTCAACGGCATTCTTTATCGCTGCGGCCCCGATCGCCAGTATCCTCCCATGGGAGGCGACGACATCTTCATCGACGGCGAGGGCATGGTTGTCATGTTCCGCTTCGATAATGGCCACGTGGACTTCAAAAGTCGCTACGTCCGCACCGAGCGCTTCCGCATCCAGGAAAAGCATCGCCGCGCTCTCTTCGGACGCTATCGCAATCGCTACACGCGCGATCCCATAGCTCAGAACTGCAATCCCGGCACTGCCAACACTAACGTCGTCTGGCATGCCGGTAGGCTGCTCGCCCTCAAAGAGGACGACATGCCCTACGAGCTGAATCCCTACACCCTCGAGACCGTTGGCCGCTACGATTACAATGGCTCGATCAAGTCCGTTTGGATGTCCGCGCATCCGCATCTCGACCAAACTACCAACGAGCTCCTAACTTTCGCCTATCAGGCCAAAGGTGACGGCACCACCGACGTCGCCTACTTCGTCATTGGTCCCGATGGCAAATTGAAGCACGAAGTTTGGTTCAACGCGCCCTGGGCCGGGATGGTTCATGACTTCGCCATCTCCGACAAGTACGTCATCTTCCCATTTTTCCCGCTGCTTACCGATGTGGACGTGCTGAAGAAGGGAGGCCCCTTCTACACCTGGCATCGCGACCGCCCCACCGTGGTCGCGATTGTCCCGCGGTACGGCAAGGCCCAGGACGTTCGCTGGTTCCGCGGCCCGACCAGTTTCGCTGGCCACATGATGAACGGATCAACGGATGGCTCGAAGGTCAGCCTCGACGTGTGCCTCTCGCAGGGAAGTTCATTCTTCTTCTTTCCCAACCACGATGGCACGCCTCCCGACCCCTCACAGGGCGTGCCCCATCTCACGCGTCTGACGTTCGATCTCGCCGGCAACACCGAGGAATACAAAACAGACCAGCTTTACGATTTTATGTGCGAGATGCCCCGCGCCGATGACCGCTACTACGGCAACGGGACGTATCGAAAGGGCTACGTCATCTGCCGGGATCCCAGTGTCCCCGGAGCTGGGAACATCGGATTCAGCTCCCTCGGCCAGTTCGATCACAAGACCGGCAACGCAAAAGTTTGGAACCCCGGAGAAAATTCGGGCGTGCAGGAACCGCTGTTTGCTCCGCGCAAGCCGAATTCACCGGAAGGCGATGGCTATCTGCTCGCGCTCGTCAATCGCATGGCGGAAAATCGCACAGACCTCGCGATTCTGGACGCGAAAAATGTCGAGGCCGGCCCGGTCGCGATCGTCAAACTTCCGCATCGCGTCCGCATGACGTTCCACGGCATGTGGGTTTCGCAGGAAGCACTCGATAGCGGTCGCTACTCCGCCGTGCGCACCGCCTAGCGGCGGCCCGCGATGCCATGACCACCGCCAATGGAATCGCCAGCAAGCCCACCGGACACTCCGTTGACGAGGCCGTCGTCAAATTGCTTCAGTTGTTGAAGGCTGGCGGCGTCAACTTATTTGCGCTGATCGATCATAGCGGTGAAGCGGAAAAAGTTGGCCTCAAGATGCGGCCAACGAAGCTGCTGATCTTTGGCAATCCCAAGGGCGGCACGCCGCTGATGCAGGCTGCTCCCACTATCGCAATCGACCTGCCGCTGAAAATCCTCGTCTGGGAAGATGCCGCCGCGAAAGTCTGGATTTCCTATAACACTCCCGAGTATTTTGCGGAACGGCACCACTTGCCGCCCGAACTTCTGAAGAACATCTCCGTGGTCGAAACCTTGGCCGCGAAAGCAGCCGGGTAGTCTATTTGTAGAATCCGCCCCGTCCCTTTCATCCCGACTGAAGTCCCGCGTCTTCGTCTTCCCGCGTCGTTGGCGGGCGTCGGAAACGACGAGGATCTGCTTTACCCTTCGCACCTCTGCCGTGCGGTTACGCTGCCACGCATTAGTTCCACGTGCTCTCCATTTCCACCTTTTGGCCAATCTTCAGAAGCCGCGAACGCAGACTCTCTCGGTCGAGCCCCGCAAAGCAGCAAGCTCGTTCAAAATCCTCGTGGTCGTCAAAAATGAATTGCTGGGCCTTTCGGCGTTCCCGCAGCGTTCCCCTTTGCCAATCCTCTAGCGCCCGCGCGACAACCGCAGTCCACAACCGGCGCTCTGAAACGCAATCCTCAGTTACTCCGCCTTCCCAGCGAGGCGTTGGTATCAGCGTGACATCCATCCCCATGATATGTTCTCCCCTTGTGTTTCCCCGGTCGGACTTCCAAGCCCGCTATCCGGAATAGCCAGCGCATTCTCATCGCCAACATGGGGCTCAAAGGGAAGATATTTTAACCGTAACCTTAATTATTACAATGGTTTACGTCCGCCTAAAACTCGCCGGCAGCAGCCTCATCCGCGCGCCCCTCGTACGTGTTCCCTGGCCGCCCAAACTGTTCCCCTCGGAAACACCGCGACCCTTTCTCTTCGTCTGTTGCGCGCCATCTCTCGCCGTGTTCCAATCGGAAGTGGAGAATCAAAAAATGGCCCAGGTCCTAGCCCTGGTCGACGATCTTTTCTTCCAGGCCAAGCTGATCGAGACCGCGAAGCAGGTCAGCGTCCAAATCCGCACTTGCACCACACCCGAGGCTCTCGCCGCCGAAATTGCAAAAGACGCTCCACGCCTCGTTCTCATCGACCTGAATGCCCAGGGCAATCCCCTCGACGCCATCCAGCGTGTGCGCGCCGCAAGTGAAGAAATTCCGCTGGTCGGCTTCCTTTCCCACGTGCAGCTAGATCTCGCCGCGAGCGCCCGCGCGGCTGGATGCACCGACGTAATGCCGCGCTCTAAATTTACTCAGAACATGGCAACCATCCTCGCCCGCGCCAAATCCTAATCTTCATGACGATTCGCGCTGCCTTTCCGGTCGTGTCTGCGGTCGTCCTCCTCATGTTTCTTTCCGCCGCGCCCCTCCGTGCGCAAGACGGCACTGAATCCGATCCCGGCAGCGCCCTCGCCGCCGCTCTTTCCGCCGCGTGCCGTGCCAACGAACCCCACTTCGCGAACTATCTCACTCAGCACAACGCCGCCGCCTTCAAGGCCCTGCCTGCCGATCAGCGTACTTCCCTGCTCCAGCGATTTTCGCTCGTTGGCGAAGCGGGAAAACCTCTGCTCGATTCTGATCCGCAAAATCACATCATCCTTCGTTGCCAGACTCCGGAAGCCACCACTGAATTTCGCTTCGGCGATCCTCGCGTTCACGAGAATCTCGCTTTCGTTCCCGTCAACGTGGTCGATGGCCAGCAGACGCAGTTTGGTCTGGTCCGCGAAAACGGTGGCTGGCGGCTTATTTCCCTGGGCTTGGTTCTTCTGGACATCCCGCAACTCTCGAAACAGTGGGCTGAATCCGACATCGCCGCGCATGAAGACGCCGCAGTCGCCACTTTGCGCGGCCTGGCTGACGCCATCGAAACCTATCACCGCGCGTATGGCAAGCTGCCCGATTCGCTCGCGCAGCTCGGTCCCGCGCCGAAGGACCAGATTTCGCCCGAGCAAGCTTCCCTCGTCAACGAGCACCTCGCCGCAGGCAGCACCGCCGGTTATAGGTTTCGCTACAGAATTGTTTCTTCCTCGGAACCGGAAAATCAGACGTTTGAGCTCGCCGCCGTTCCGGAGGCCTACGGAAAAACGGGGCGCCGATCTTTCTTCATGGATGCCGCCGGAAAGATTCACGCCGCGGACAAGCACGGCGAACTCGCCACTGCCGACGACTCACTGGTAGCCCAGTCGCCGTGACCCTCCCGTGAAAAATCCCAGCAGTGCGCGCTCGTATATAATCGCGGCGCGCCCGTTTTCTTTGCTGGCGTCATCCCCGATGAAGGTTTGTTCAACATTGCTGCTGCTTTCGCTCGTAGCTGCCGCGCTGCCTGTTGCCGCTCGGCAGAAGAAAGAGGCGCAACCGCCTCCCGTCGTTGCCTCCGCGCAGCAAGTCCTCGGTGAAATCTCGTCGGGCCAGTTTGATATTGTCGAGGGCCGCTATGATGCCCGCCTCTCGGGCGCTCTCGCTCCGGGACAACTCGCCATGGCCTGGGGACGCCTGCTTGCGGCAGTGGGCTCGTTCGAGTCTGTGGTGTCGGCTCGAGTCGGAAAAAGCGGAACTCTCGACGTGGTAATCCTCGAATGTAAATTCCAAATGGGCGAAATCGACGTGCAAATTGCTTTTGGCCCCGAGGGAAAACTCGCCGGCCTTCACTTCGGCCCGCACCGCGAATCGCCCCCGCCTTGGACACCGCCCGCTTATGCCAAGCCCGATTCTTTCAGCGAGCAGCCTCTTACTCTCGTCAACGGGAATTTTGAACTCCCCGGCACTCTCACGGTGCCGAAAGGCGATGGTCCATTTCCCGCCGTGGTCCTGCTGCAAGATGTCGGGCCACATGATCAAGACGAGACGATCGGCCCCAATAAACCGCTAAAAGACCTCGCCTGGGGCCTCGCCACGCACGGCATCGTTGTGTTTCGCTACACAAAACGCACATTAAAATATGGCGAGCGGAGCAACGCCGATCCCGCAAAGCTCACCGTGGACGACGAAACGATGAGCGACGCTCACGCTGCGGTGGTGCTCCTCGGCAAGCAGCCCAAGGTCGACCCCAAGCGCATCTTCGTCGTCGGCCACGGCCTCGGCGCCTATCTCGCTCCCCGCATCGCCGGTAATGATCCGCAAATCGCCGGAATCGTCATGCTCGCCGCCAACACGCATCCGCTCGAGCAGTTGTTCCTGGACGAGGTCCATTACGTGGCCGCAAAAGGCGGTGCCGCGCCCACCGCGGACGATCAGAAACAGATCACCGCAGTCGAAGACGGCGTCAAGAAAATCGAGAGCCCCGATCTGAAGCCCGGAGAAATGATCACGCTATTGGGCAGTGCGTTGCCCTCATCCTATTGGCTCGATCTACGCGGCTACAATCCCGTCGCCGCGGCTGAGGCACTGAAAATTCCCATGCTGATTCTCCAGGGCGAACGCGATTTCCAAGCTCCTCCCGCCACGAATTTCAGCGAATGGAAGACCGCGCTCGACGGTCACAGCAATGTCACTCTGAAGCTGTACCCCGATCTGAATCACCTGTTCATGTCCGGCGCCAGCCCCTCACTCCCCCAAGAATACGAAAAGCCCGGCCACGTGGACGAGCAGGTAGCCACCGACATCGCCACCTGGATTTCCGCTGGCAAGCTCCCGCAGTAACAGAGCCCTTGGAACGCCAATCGCGCGCTGGCTGGGTTGCCAATAACCTATAATGATCCTCGGCTCGGCTCCTTTTTCCGAGCCTTGGCCCCAGGCGCTGGTGCTGTTTGCGGGTACGACTGATGCGAACATGGAGAATCACTGGAGCAGTTTTGGCAGCGCTGGTGATAATTGTCGCCGCAGGTTTGCTGCGGGTTTGGTGGGCTAGCCGCCCACCGAAACTACCTAAAGGATGGTCGGCGAATTCCGTGTGGATGGCAGGCTACAGGCCCCCACTAAGCGTTCGGCCGCAGGGTGCTTGGGTTGATTGTTGGTTGGCGACCGGGCGGGATGTCGACAGTTGCAAATTTGGCGACTACACGGGAAAAGTCTTTTACGAGCACGACTACGTAACCTGCGATGGGCAGCCCGCCTTACTGAACGACAGGTTGCGGCTCCGCGCTCAAGGGAGCATTTGGATACTTCGTTTGCAGGATGGTACGCCTCTCTTCCCGACGCCCTGCCCAGCAAGGCATGAACCCGAAGTCATCCCGCGCCCATAGCCGGACGCCCCAGCTTTAGGTCCTGACGTTTCGGGTGCCCCTCGATAAGAGAGAAGGCGTTGTCAAGAGACACCTGTGCGCGGCAGTGCCGTCGCGCACCGCGCAGCAGCCAGAGTGGTTGAGGACCGAAGCTCTGGAACTTTCACGGCGAATCATCTTTCGGTGAAACGAATCGTTCCACCAGCCATCGATACGGCCTGAACCTCGGCCATGATTCTTCTATGCGAATCCCGGCCGAAACCGGGACGAGAGCGCTCAATCAATGCTGCGGTCTAGCTTGCGCTGACCAGGGGCACCCGCGAGCTGTTCTCGATGCGAACGAATCTTGGCCGCATCGCTCACCTGCACCTCATGTCCCAGCCGGGTTACCGTCTCCACAAACCACTGGCAGTTCCCGGTGGCTTCCATCCCGATCCGCGACCCCGCCGGAAACTGACCGTAGAACTTCTCCACCGCTCCCGGTTCGTGCACCAACTTCTGATCCCCTGTTTCGCCTGTCTCCTGATCCAACCAAGAAACTTGTTGCCATCGCGGGTGAAAATCACATCCAATAAGAACCATAAGGCTCCTTTCCGCTCCGACAGCTTCGGTCCTCAACCAAAAGCTTACTCGGTTGGCGCGAGGAGCCTTCTCTCTTATCCAATCAATGCTCGGTTTGTGAGCATGGGGCTTTTCTCCGTGTTCCTTGTTGCCCATCTGCCGAGCAGCTACCCCTCGCCGCCGCCTCCGAAAAAGTCCACAGCACAAGGTCCTTGCAACACCGAACACATCAGGCATGATGCTACCGTGGCTACAAAGGAGGTTGAATGCATCTTCGAGCCAGAGAGAAGCAGCAGCACGACGGTCGCCCCGAAACCGGACGCCTCGACGAGCCCGCTTCCGCTGATCCCTCGATTTCTAATCGCAACACCGGCCGAGTAGAACTCACTCTAACTCACTCAAAACAAACGATCGGCGCGCACTCTACCCGTCACAAAACCGCGGGGCCAAGATCGCTTCTCCAACGCCGCCTACTCGTTGCCTTCCTGCGGACACCGCTTTGCGCCACGCTCGCAATTGTTCTCGGCGCCGCCTCGGCACTCGCCGGGCCCCGGCCCTCGAAAGCGCTCACGGTTGAGCGAATCTACGGCGCCCCGAGCCTCAGCGGCTCTTTGACTGAAGGAATCGAATGGGAACCTGACGGAAAGCGCATCTCCTATCTCGATCACACGCCCGAGACCGAAATGTGGACGATGGATGCAGCAACCGGCCAGCGCAAGGTTCTGGTGAACGCCGATGTGCTAAGCCAAGTCACTCAGCCGCAAGCAACAAAAGCCGTTCAGTCAACGGGGCTCGGCCGAGTCCAAGCCGAAACCTACTTCTGGTCGCCCAAAAACGACGCTCTGCTCTTTTCCGGCGAGAGCAGCCTGGTGCTGCTGAATCTGAAAACGATGGAAGCGAAGCCGCTGGTAAATCCCTCCGACGATGCCGGCCACGAAATCGCGGATCCCAAATTTTCTCCCGATGGCCAATGGGTCAGCTTCGTGCGCGATTCAAATCTTTGGGTGGCAAATGTTGCAACCGGCAAAGTACAAGCCCTGACCACGGGCGGCAGCGAAGAAATTCTGAAGGGCCAGCTCGATTGGGTCTATCCCGAGGAACTCGACGCCACCACCGCCTATTGGTGGTCGCCCGACTCTTCAAAAATCGCGTACTACCAAATGGACGAGCGGCCCGTCACCCGCTTTCCCATCGTGGACATGAGTTCCCTCACCGGAGCGATCGAGTACACGCGCTTCCCCGAAGCGGGCGGAGCGAATCCCATCGTGCGCGTGGGGGTCGTCACGGTCGCTGACGGCCAAACGAAATGGATGGATACCGGCGCGGATACGGACGTGTACCTTCCCCGCGTCGTGTGGCTGCACGATAGCAAGCGCGTGGCAATCGAGCGCCTGAATCGCGCGCAAAATCACCTCGATCTTCTTTTCTGCGACGCCTCCACTGGGTCTTCCGAAAACATCCTCACCGAAACTGACAAATACTGGATCAACGTCGCCGACGATCTTTATTTCTTCGCGGACAATAAACGCTTTCTCTGGTCCAGCGAACGCACCGGTTTTCGCCACTATTATCTCTACGATCTCGCGGGCCATCAGCTCGCGCAGTTGACCACCGGCGATTGGGCTATCACCGGCAACGGCGGCGTAGGTCCCGGTGCCGCCAGCCATCCCGCCGTCGATGAAGCGCATGGCTTCATCTATTTTCTCTCCAACAAGGACAACGTTCTCGACATTCAGCTCTACCGGCTCTCGCTCGCGGACAAGAGCGTCACCAAAGTGACGCGCGAGCCGGGCACTCACGACGTCCTCATCTCCCCCAATGAGTCCGCTTTCGTAGACACCTATTCAAACGCGATGACGCCGCCCCGCCAGAATCTCGACCGCATGAACGGCACCCTCTCCGCCGCGATCAACGAAAACAAAGTGCCGGAACTTTCCGACTACCAACTCTCTACCGTGAAATTCCTGAATCTTTCCGCGGACGACGGCACGAAACTCTACGCCTCGATCATCCAGCCGCCGGATTTCGATCCTTCCCGAAAGTATCCCGTCATTGTGAACGTGTACGGCGGGCCGCAAGTGCAAAACGTCCACAACGCCTGGGACGGCAAGGATTTTCTCTGGTTGGAAATGATGGCCGAAAAGGGCTACATAATTTTCACTCTCGATAATCGCGGCTCGTACGGCCGCGGACACGCCTTTGAAACCGTCATCTATCACCATCTTGGAAAAATCGCGCTGGAAGACCAGCTCATAGGCGTGAAATACCTTAAGTCGCTTGCCTACGTTGATCCTTCGCGCATCGGCATTTGGGGCTGGAGCTTCGGTGGGACCATGGCGCTGGACGGTATGTTCAACGCGCCCGACGTTTTCAAGGCCGGCGTCTCCGTCGCGCCCGTAACCGACTGGCGCCTCTACGACACGATTTACACCGAGCGTTACATGGGCCGGCCACAGGACAATCCCGAGGGCTACAGCGATTCCTCCCCCGCGAATCAGGCCGCCAACCTTCGCGGAAAATTAATGATCGCGCATTCCACCGGGGATGATAACGTGCACTTCGTAAATACGTCCGAGGTGCTCAACAAGCTCATCCTCGCCGGAAAGTACCCGGCAGACCTGATGATCTTCCCCGGACGCGGCCACGGCATCGGAGATGCGCCTGCGCGCATCCAGCTCTTCAAGGGAATCACTGATTTTCTAGGAGATAACCTGTAGGTACCAAAACCCATGCAACTCCTGGCCCCCCGGAACAGTCGAACTAAAATGAAGGGTAGCGGGCCAAAACTTAAAGCGGGCCCCCGAAGGGCAAATAGGTTTATGCTGCGGGGTACTATGGCGTTGAGCGGTAAAGCCGGGCAAGCGGCGGGATGCCTGATAGCAATTTCAGCGTTCTGCTGCGTGGCGTCGCTCTGGCCGTGCTATGCCGCCAGCTCACAGCCGGGCGACTCTGCCGAAGCGCCTTCCCCTGCCGCCCTGCTCGAGAACGGATTTCGCAGCCTCTACGAATTGAATTTCAAGAGCGCGCGTGCGGATTTCGTCTCTTACCAGGAGCGGAATCCCTCCGACGCGATGGGCTCCGCTGCCGAAGCTGCGAGCTATCTCTACGAGCAATTCAACGCCAAGGGAATTTTCACGTCGGAGTTCTTCCTGAACGACGACAAGTTCCTGCACGGCGCGGACGGCACGGCGGCTGAGAACCGCAATTCGGCTTTTCTGGCGGCCGATAACCGCGCCCGCACAATGGCCAAGGAAATACTGAAAACCGAGCCAAGGAATGCGCATGCCCTGCTTGTCTTGACAATGGCCGACGGAATGGAATCGGACTATGACGCCATGATCGTAAAGAAGCAGATGGCCGGGCTCGGGTTGATGCGCCAGGCGGAAGCAGAAGCCAACAAGCTGCTGGCAATCGATCCGGATGCCAAAGACGCCTACCTCGCGCTGGGCGCCAGCAATTACGTGATCGGCAACCTCTCCGGGGTCAAGCGCGCCTTCCTCTGGTTCGGCGGAATCCACGGCGACAAAGACCGGGGAATCCAGCAAATGCAGCTCGCCGCGGACCACGGCCACTACCTCAAACCCTTTGCCAAAATTATGCTGGCGCTGGCCTACGAACGCGAGCATCGGATGGAGCGTGCCCGCCCGCTACTTGCCAGCCTGGTGGACGAATTCCCATCCAATCCCCTTTACGCGCACGAGCTCTCGCTGATCGACCATCCAACCGAGCGGTAATCTATTTCACTCGCGTGCAATTCGCTACAGCGCATCCGCTACCATTTCACGCGCACGCGATAATCCAAAGTTGCGGTGCCGTCTTTCTCTACCGGAATCTGGAAACCGATTGTTGAAACATCCAGCTTCGTCCATTTGTAATTCGAGTTGACCACGTCCCAATCGCCGCCGATCGGTTCGCGGACTTCCACCGTCACCGGCCCGTTCTTGTGGTTGCGCAGCGTGATTTGGTATTCCATCTCGTAAAGATCGTAGGCGATTTTTTTATAATCGGTCTGCTTGCGTTCGCAGACCACATCGAATGCGTTGCCCACGTAGATTCGCAAAGTCTCATCTTTCGGCGTATGGCTGATGTTGTCTTCGCCCGCAAATTGCGCGCCGCCCTGCGAATCCGCTTGGTAGACGCGCACCGTTCCAGCGGGCAGCGGCATGCCGAGGCCCGCCTGTTGCTCGTTCTTGAAGCGGTAGAAAACTTTCACGGGCTGAGGGATGGGGTTTCCGATTCCTTGGGGATTGCGGTAGTAATATTGCTGGCCTTCGACTTGAAGATATTTTTCGACGGGAATGTTGGTTCCGGTGAGCAAACTAATTTGCTTCGATTCGTTGTTTTGAATTGATGTGCGGCGTCTCAGCGTGTACAGGTGATATTCGGAAAAATTCTCTTGAGCGAATTGCGCGGGTGCCGCGTTCATAGCCATGCTTTTCGCGACCATGTCGCGCTCTTGGAGCATGATCTGCGGCGTGCGATGAACGTCGCCGGCCACGAGCTGCAATTTCGCGTCGTGGTAGGCCGCGCCGCTGTTATTCACCAGCGTGACCCAGCCGTCGAGGTCGGCGGTCTTTTCATCGCGCGCGACCGTCAACACGTAATCCGCGTTCCAGTTCATGTTGCTGGCCAGGTACGACGCTTCCACCTTTTGCGCGTCAGCGCCGCGGTTGTCGAGCGTCCAGACCAGCGTCGGACGGCTGTAAAGATTGTCCGGCAATTCGGGAAAACGATAGGAACCCACGCTGAGGCCGGTAACAATTTGGTTTCCGATCTTCCAGACAGGCCCGCCATTGTCTGAAAGCAGCAGGGCTTTGGTTTCCATGCCTTGCCACTCGAAGGAAACTTCCTTGCCGACGTACTTGTTCAAAAGTTTCTGAGGATCGAGCAGGTCGTACTCGTAATTTTGCTCGATCACATTCAGCTTCGAGGGATCGGTCAGCGAACGAAAATGCACCGTCGCGGGCATGATCGAAGCGGCCACATCTTCAAAACGCAATGGGAATATGCCGGGCTGCAAGCGAATCTGGCGGACCTCGCGAACCAGCGCGATATTTGAGTTATAGACCGTCACCGAAACATCGGACTGGTCCCTCTGAGTGGTGGCGGAGTATTCGGTCTTCGACTGGTTTTCGCCGCGTGAATCGGCGGCGCGGACCTCTCTCAGTTTTCCGCCCGGCGAAACAAAAAAGACGGTTGCCGCTAGAACGGCCGTGACGGCAATTTTCGTTGTGCGTGCTGGCATGGGCTGTCTCCTTCGGATAAATGCTGCTTCACAGTTAGAACGGCGAGGAGCGGATTTCTTGCAGGCTATTTTGCGGCGAATGGTGAGGGCTACGGGAGGGCGTGCCAGTGCTTGCCGGCGTCGTTGGTCTGGAATCTTCGACGCTCGGACGTCGTCACGGTGGCTGAGGACGCGTTGTCGGCGGTGACTTCGACGAAATCCGCCGATTCGGGAGGAGCAATGCTTTGCCAATGCGCTCCATCGGTTGTGAGAAGGATCAGCGAGTTGCGCCCAACGAGCCAGCACACTTGCGCGGATGGGGCAGCGATGGAAGCGATCTGCGCGTTTGCCACGGGCAGATCGACCGGTCGCCACGTTGCGGCGCCGTCTTCGGACTTCAGAATTCCCTTTTCCGATATCTGCCAGAGCACTTTTGGATCGGGAGTCCGCACCACTCGTGCCATAGCCCCGAATCCGCCTGACGCTGGCGCGGCATTCGCGCCGTTTTGTGCGTAGAGATTCGGCTTTGCGGCAGCGCCCATTCGCTCCTTCAACTTCAGAGCCTGCACACTTTCATCCGTTTCCGCTTGGGCCATCGCGCTGGCGTTCGCCTGCGCGGGCGGCGGAGGCACCACCGGAGAAGCGGGGACCGTTTGGAGAGCTCCTGCGAGTGCCTTGGATTCGGTTTTCTTCCGAGCGGCGCGCTCCTCGGAATCGCTCTGAGGCACGGCAGCCGACTTCGCGGAGAGATTCGAGTCGGCATCCCTGGGAGCATCGAGTGGCGTAACTTGGTGCAGCTTTTCGTTGACCCAGGGCTGATTCATCTCGCGGGAAATCGAATTCTGCGTTTTGTTGAGCGCGCGATTCCGTGCCATTTCCGACTTCGGCGCGGCAGTGGAAGGCGCGCCTTGCGCAGGCGCGGTAGACGGCGCAACGGGTTCCTTCGTCGGCGACTCGGAAGGCTGGGACATAGCGACGTAGGTTTGCGACTGCGATTCCCTATTCGAATTAGATGGACGCTGCACGGTCCAGATCGCTGCAACGATTAACGCGGCAGCTACGGGCGCCAGCCACCGCCAATCCCAAACCCACGCCCGGCGTCCTGCAGCTTGTGTACCCTGTCCAGCGACTGCGGCGTCTCGGCTGGCGCGTTCCACCAGCGCAAGTTCCTCCCTGCAGCGTGCGCAACCGGACAAATGCAATTCGCAACGCGCCGTTTCCTCCGCGTTCAGCGAGCGCTCAAAATAGGCCGCCAGAATTCCCGAGTCGAGGCACTCGCCGGCAGCAGTGGGGTCGTGGGCGAGGCTGTGACGCAGCATCTCGGCGCCTGTTTTATCGGGCCGTGGTGAAGCCATGAATCTGTGCTCCTCCTAACATCTTAGAACGGACGAAATCGCAAATCTTGCAGCACCTGCATTAGTCCCGCGTTGAAAGCGCACTGGGTTCGGCTTGCGAGCCGGCCTCGGTTCCAGAATGTCGCAAGCTGGCCGTCAAATCAAAGGGCCACTGGCCCGCGGCGTATTGGAAGCATAGCCGCAGCTGCTCATCGCTGAATTTTTTGTCGAGGCGCAGCGCCGATTCTACGCTGCGGCGGATATCGCGCCGCGTGCGCTCCAGCTTGCGCGAGGCGGTGGCCTCGTGTTCGCCGAGCAGCCGCCCAATTTCGGCAAGAGTTCGGTCGTCCACGTAGTAATACGCGAGCCGCAGTCGGTCGCGCGGATCGAGAGCATTGAGCGCAGCCGCAAGAGTTGCTTGCAGGATGGCCATGTAGCTTGCCTGCTCGGGCTCCGGCAAAATGTTTGCACTCGATGCCGATGCCAGGGCCGCGATTTCCGCGCGTGGCTCACCTGTGTCATCTTCGAGCGACTCTGTTCTTCGAGCGCGGCGAATTTTGTCCACGTGCCGTCGCGCGAGGATGGAGCGCAGCCAGGTGCCGAGCTTGCTGCGACCGTGAAAATAATCGAAGAGCGATTGCCGTTGCCCCACGCGCTCGCGCAAACCATACAAATCAGCGCACAGGGAATCGGCGAGGTCGCGGGCCGCGGACTCGCCGCCTGCGTTTCCCACGATGGCTCGCGCGGCGCGATAAAGTTCCGGACGAAATTGCGCCATGAAAAAATCCCATGCCGCGTTGTTTCCGGCGCTGCACGCGCGCGCCAAAGCGAGGTCGCGAAGATTTAGCGTTTCGAGGTAGACCCGCATTAAATTTTCGCGTGGCGGCTGGGCGGCTCCGAAACGATATGTAGCGCTGCGCTCAAGTGCGGCTTGAAAATCGTCGCGCGCAAGATTCCATTCCGCGGGCGGGTCGGCTTTGCGCCAGCATGTTTCGACGAGCGCAGCAAGCGACGGCGGAAATCGCACGGCCGCAGCCGATGCGGGCGAAGGTTTTTCAAATTGTTCCGAATCGTTCGCCGCCGACGGACGAGACGGACGAAGTGGCATGCTTTGGATGATACCCAAGTACCGCCAGAAGGTTGCATGCAAGGCAGGCACGGTTTCCTCGTTTCATAAATGCCACCGGCTTTACGTAACTACCGAATCGCCGGGAGCCTTCGTTCTCGTTAGACACCGGAATATTCCGTTTGCCGGAGGCATCCGATGGGTAGCGACTCAGTTTGGTGATGGCGCGGCCACCCTTGCCTGTGGCCTACGATTGCCCCGACTTACGCGCAGGCAAGAGTGCCTGCGCCACGTTGCGATACGGCAAAAGACGGATGTGATATCTTGTGCAGGCGAGTGGTTTCACCCCTTGGAGGTTCAATGGAACCGGGCAGGCAGCGCCGCACCGATCGCGTCTCGCTCACATTGTTGCTGGAAGTTTCGGGTTTCGACAGCCAGGGGCAGGAATTCAACTCGCCTGCGCGGACTTTGCAGATCAATCGCAACGGCGCGGTGATTCTGCTGGACCACGATCTGAAGGCTGAGCAACGAATGATCATGCAGCGAAGAGCTCCCAGCGAATCCGGCCGCAGGAGCGAAGTGCGCGTGGTGGGACAGTTCGGGCGCCAGGACGACGGCTACATTTACTCGGTGGAAATACTCGATCCGGCGGTCGATCTGTGGGGCGTGGAATTTCCTACGGTACCCGAATCTCCCGACGCAGTGGCGCGAATGCTGCTGGAGTGCATCTCTTGCCGCAACCGTGAAGTGGTCTACCTGAACGAATTGGAGCTGCGAACGTTTGAAACCAATCGAGGAATCGCGCGCCATTGCAAAACCTGCGGAGTGCCGAGTATTTGGGTGCAGGCGCCGCACGAGGACGAGAAGAAGCTTTTCGGACGTGGGACGCGCGGCCGGCGCGGAGGCGAGGGCCAGGCGAGCGTCCCGCCCGGCGGCGACCAGCGCGGACGTCAGCGCCTGAGGCTGAAAACCCGGCTGACCGCCTGCATCCGGCAGGCAAATGCAGACGACGAACTCGCGGTCTGCGAGGATATTTCTCCGATTGGGATGTGCTTTCGCAGCAAGCGCCGCTACGACGCCAACGCGGACATCCAGGTGGCTGTGCCCTACTCACCGGAGGCCGCGAACATATTTCTGCCGGCGCGCGTCGTTTATTCGGAGGAAATGCCCAAGGCCGGCCTATTCCGTCATGGCACGGAATATCGAAAACGAGGCGAGCCCGCGAGTTAGGATTTCCGCACGCGTATGCGGAAGCGCGGCTACACTTCCAGAATCACCGGCAAAATCAGCGGACGTTTGGCGGTTTGCTTGTTGAGGTAGCGTTTCAAGTCCACGCGAATTTTTTCCTTGATCACGCTCCAGTCCATTTTTTCTTCGGGGCTGGATTGCTCGACCGTCTTCAGGATTACTTCTCGCGATTTGGTAAGGACTTCCTGTCCGTCGTCGCTGGGCAGGAAGCCGCGCGTGACGATCTCCGGCGTGCCTTCGAGCAGGCCCGTGTGTTTGTCGATGGCGATGATGGCTACTACCACGCCGTCTTCGGAAAGATGCCTGCGGTCGCGCACGACCACGTCTTCAATTTCCTCAAGCGATCCCGAATCCACCATCACTCGTCCGGCAGGAACCGGCTCGCGTTGATGCGCCTGACCATCGGCGGTGAATTCCACGGGATGGCCGCTTTCGAGCAGGAAAATCTGGCCGGAGACCGCGCCCACCTGTTCTGCCAGCGCGGCGTGCTGAAATAGCTGGCGGTATTCTCCGTGCAGCGGCACGAAGTATTTCGGCTTCACCAGTTGCAAAAGGATTTTCATTTCCTCCTGGCTGGCATGGCCGGAAACGTGAATCGGCGCGGAGCGTCCGCCTTCGTAATAAACGAGCACGCGCCTGCGGAAGAGATGATCGATCATCCTGAAGATGGCCTTTTCATTTCCGGGAATAATGCGCGCGGAAAGAATCACGGTATCGTTCTGCTCGATACTGAGCAGCCGGTGATTGTCCACGGAAATGCGCGAAAGCGCGGACATCGGTTCGGCCTGCGTTCCGCTGGCGAGCACCACCAGCCGCTTCGGATCGAAGGTGCGTAGATCCTGCGGCCGGACGATGCTGCCATCCGGAATACGAAGTTTGCCCAGGCCGTGCGCGATCTCGACATTGTCCACCATGCTGCGGCCGACGAATCCTACTTTGCGGCCCACACCGCACGCCACGTTGATCACTTGCTGGATGCGATGAACCGAGCTGGAAAAGCAGGACACCACTACTTTTTCCGGCGCGGCGCGAAATAGCTCTTCCATCCGCACCACAATGGCGCGCTCGGATGGAGTGAATCCCGGCCGCTCGACATTGGTGCTGTCGCTAAATAGCGCGAGGACTCCCTCCTGGCCGTATCGCGCGAAGGCGTGAAGATCGAAGGGCTTGCCATCGACAGGCGTGGGATCCATTTTGTAATCGCCAGTGTGAATGACCACGCCGACCGGCGTGCGGATGGCGAGAGCCACGCAGTCAATCGTGCTGTGCGTGACGTGCAGGTACTCGATCTGAAAAGGCCCGAGGGTGGTGACTTCGCCGGGAGCCACTTCGTGCAACTTCGCGGACTCCAGCAGCGCGTGTTCCTCCAGCTTTTTTCGCACCAGCGCAAGAGTAAATTGCGTGCCATAAATCGGCACATTCAAGTCGCCGAGAATGTAGGGAATCGCGCCGATGTGATCCTCGTGCGCGTGCGTGAGAACGATGGCGCGCACCATGCGCTTGTTCTGTTTCAGGTAGGTGATATCGGGAATAACGATGTCGACGCCGAGTAATTCCTGCTCCGGAAACATCAAGCCGGCATCGATGACGATGATATCGTCACCCGAGCGGAGGGCCATCATGTTCATTCCGAACTCGCCCAAGCCGCCCAGCGGGATTGCCAATAATGAAGGTGCGCTCAAATGGTTGTGCTTACCTCGGAATTAAGTATCGACCGCTGTACCTTATTGCTCAAGCGAAATCGCTTCTTCCACGTGCTTGTGAGCTTTGCCAATGTGCCCGAGAACGCGCTCCTGCAAGCCCTGCGCCGAGCCATTGTCTTCTTCTTTCGCGACGTCGTCGTGCGCTTTGTCGAGCAGAGCAGCCGCTTTGTTGAGGCGGCCAATCCACCGCAAGTGCGAATCAAGTCCAGGATGGTCTTCGAGATTTTTCCCGTCGTCGATGGCTGCCGCCTTGATTTCGGCGATGGCTTTATCAATTTCCTCGATTGCGTTTTTCTCCGGATCTCTCATTTCGCCGCTGTCGGGATGCGCTATATACGCCCGCGCATGTCGCAGATCGGCGAGAGCGTGCAAATATGCGGGATGCCTTTGTGGGGCCGGCGTCGCCTTTGCGCTGAAGACCAGAGCCAGCGTCATCACGACCAACACAGCAGCCGTCAGTGTGCAAGTGCGCTTCATTTTCGGATTCTCCTCGACGTGAATGTTTCGCAATCGGGTAAACGGCAGGCGCTGCGCTGCAAGCTGTGATTCGGCGCGGCGCTGAGGTCCCTAATCTAACACTGCACCGCAGTTTGCGGTAGCGGTTCAGCATGCAGGCGTTGCGCGCATTCGCAAAATTCGCGAAAGCCCTATAGAATTGCACGGCCTCGGAAAATTGAGGGATTGCCCGACGCTGCGGCAGCGGCGTCCTGCGCGAAACGCACGCCAATGAAACGCATCTCCATTCTCGGTTCCACCGGCTCGATTGGACGACAGTGCCTGAGCGTGGTCGAATCATTGCCTCATGACTTTGAAGTAGTTGCGCTCGCGGCCGGCTCGAATATCCGACTGGTGGCGGAACAAATCGAGAAGCACCGTCCGAAGGTGGTATCCGTTGGCACAACTGAGGCGGCCGCTGAATTGTGCCGCCTGCTGAAATCTCGCGGCGCGCGCGGCGGCGGGCGACGCAAAGACCGTGTATCGCCCGAGATTTTGTCTGGCGATGAGGGGATGGAGCGCGTCGCAACGCACCCCGACGCCGAAATGGTGCTCTCGGCCGCAGTCGGCGTGGTTGGGCTGCGAGCCACGTACAAGGCCATCGAGCGCGGCAAGAGCATCGCTCTCGCCAATAAGGAGGTACTCGTCGCCGCCGGAGAAGTGGTGATGGCGGCGGTCGCGCGGCATGGCGTTTCGCTGCTGCCGGTCGATAGCGAGCACAACGCCATTCACCAGTGTCTTCGCGCCGGAACTCGCGGCGAAGTCAGGCGACTTGTCCTCACCGCCTCTGGGGGCCCATTTCGTGAGACGCCGGTTTCGCGACTCGCCAAGGTGACTCCGAAGCAGGCTTTGGCGCATCCGAATTGGAAGATGGGCCGGCGGATTACGATCGATTCCGCTACGCTGATGAATAAAGGCTTCGAGGTAATCGAGGCCCGCTGGCTATTCGGCATGGACCTGGACAAGATACGCGTAGTCATCCATCCGCAGTCCATGGTGCATTCGATGGTGGAATACGCCGATGGCTCCGTCCTGGCGCAACTGGGGCCACCGGATATGCGCATGCCGATCCAATATGCGCTAACCTATCCGCAGCGAGTCGCATCCAATAATTGTGCGCTGGATTGGGCTGCGCTGCGCAGACTCGACTTCGAGGAAGTTCCGCCTCGAAAATTCCCCTGCTTCGAATTGGCCAGGGTGGCGCTTCGCCAGGGAGGGGCGATGCCCTGTGCACTGAATGCCGCGGATGAGATCGCGGTGGCTGCCTTCCTCGACGGCCGGCTGTCGTTCCCGGGAATCGCGGAGGCAATCGAAGAGGTTTTGGAGAAGATGCCGGGCGGGCCGCTCGGCAGTATTGATGATGTTCTCGCCGCCGACGCGGAAGCCCGCCGGCTGGGGCGCATCGAAGTGATGCGGCGGGCGGGGCGGAAAGGCGCGCGGCACAACTAGTTTCTTTTTTGCGCCTCTGCCGGAAGTCGGCCTTCCACGGCTCCTATCTTTCGGTACTATAAAGAGACCTTATGACCGACACCCTCAGAATCATACTCGCCGGTGGCGTCGTTCTCGGCGTGATGGTTTTGCTTCACGAATGGGGCCACTTCATCGCCGCCAAGCTGTGCGGTGTGCGCGTCGACGTCTTTTCGATTGGCTTGGGCCCGCGAATATGGGGAGTAAAACGCGGCGACACCGATTACCGCGTGAGCGCGTTTCCATTGGGCGGCTATGTCCGCATGGCCGGGGATAATCCTGTCGCGGAGCGCACCGGCGAGCCTTACGAATTTCTCTCGCGTCCACGCTGGCAGCGGTTCCTCATCGCCGTCGCCGGTCCAGCGATGAACATCTTGCTGACGTTTGGCATTTTCTGGGGCATCTATTTGTTTGTGGGAATGCCCACGGATACCTACCTGAGCCGTCCCGCCGTGGTCGCCGCCGTGCCGCAGAAGCTGCCGTCCGGACCGAGCGTCCAACCGGGCGATCGAATTATCGCCGTAAACAGCGTCAGCACGCCTTCGTGGGAGTCAGTGCTTGCCCAAATCGATAAACTCCAACCCGGCAACTCCGTTTCAATCGTTGTAGATCGTGCCGATGCGAAGCAGACCCTTACCGAAAAAGTGCCGCAAGGGCAGGACGCCGCCGATTCGCTGGTCGGATTTCCGGCGATGCCTGCAGTTGCCGATGAGATTGCTATGGGGTCTCCCGCCGAAAGGGCTGGGATGAAGGCTAATGATGAGATTGTCTCCATCAATGGCCGGCCGGTCGCGAGTTGGTTGCAGCTTGTGGACCAGGTACGCAATTCGAATGGGCACGTCGTCCACTTCGTGGTGCGGCGCGACGGAAAGGAAATTCCATTCGATATCAAGCCCATGCACACCCTTAGCGCCGATGGTGAACTCGCTTGGCAGGTAGGCGTCAGTGAAAAAACCAATGAGATTTACGAGCGCCAGGGCTTTATTGAGTCCGTTCGCGACGCTGGAATCGCCACGTATTCAGGCACTCGCCAGATCGGGCAAGTTCTTGGCGGCCTTTTTAGTGGCAAGGTCTCCCCGCGCGACTTAACGAGTGTCGTTGGCATCGCCCGCGAGGCCGGCCGGGCTGCAAAGCGTGGTCCGATGAGGCTCCTGGAACTGACCGCGGTCATCAGCCTCAATCTCGGCTTGCTAAACCTTCTCCCAATTCCGATTCTGGATGGAGGTCACGTTTTGATGTTGGCTATTGAAGGGACACTTCGCCGGGATTTGAGCGTTGCGCTCAAGGAGCGCTTTATTCAAGTGGGTCTCGTCTTCATCTTAAGCATCTTCGCCTTTCTCATGTATAACGACATCCTGAGGGTGATCCAAGCGCGCCACTAGCGCGTTCGGTTCGCTCCCGTGGGCAGCCGCTCCGCATCTCATTTGCTATAATGCTTGCAGTAAGATGTCCGCCACCCCCGCACATCGCGTCTCGACAGGCGAACGCATCAACGTTCACGAACCCGCAGGAAAGCTTCAGCGCGAGCTTGGCGCGCGTCGCATTCGTCTCACGCGCCAGCGTCGCGTGGTGGTCCAAGTGATTGAATCGGCGGTTCGCCATATGGATGCTGCCGAAATACTGGAGCAAGCGCAGAAAATCGACTCCAAAATCACGCGCGTCACGGTTTATCGCACCCTGGAACTGCTCAAGCACCTCGGACTGATCGACGAGTTGGACCTTCTTCATCTTCGCGGGCATCGTCATTACTACGAAAGCCACGGTCCTCGCGATCACATTCACGTGGCCTGCATTCAGTGCGGAAAAGTCCGTGAATTCGAAAGCCAGCTGTACGAGGACCTAAAGCAGCAGATTTCGCGCGACTGCGGAATCGAAATTAGCGTGGCGCGCACGGAGATCGGCGGGCTTTGCGAGGAGTGCCGCGCCAAGGCGGCGGTCGCCGGTTAGCCGGCGGACCGATTCGTACTGAGGGTGGTGTTTCTCACGCCGTTCTGCTTGCCGCTTCCCTGAAATACTCTTTCGCTTGTTCAATATCGCGCAGAACCTGCGCTCGCAGTTCCACGGGGCTTGAAAACTTCTGTTCGTCCCGCAACCGCTTAAGAAAGCGCACCTTGAGTTTTCCGCTCGTCAAATCTGCCCCGAAATCGAAGAGGTGCGATTCCACGCTCCTGCGTGCACCATCGAAAGTTGGCCGCACGCCGATGTTGGTCGCCGCTCGGTAAGTTTTTCCTTCAACCACCGCTTCAGTAGCGTACACGCCGTCCTTGGGCAGCAACTCCTGTTCGGTTGCCAGATTCAATGTCGGCACCACAAGCTTCCGCCCCTGCCCCGTTCCAGTCCTGATTTCTCCCGCGAGCGAAAAGGGACGCCCGAGCATTCGCGCGGCTTGTTCGACATTGCCGCCGCGAAGCGCATCGCGGATCGCTGTGCTTGACACGATACTTCCCTCCTCGACCACCGGTGGCACAATCGCAACTTCAAAACCCCACTGCGCTCCGAGATCGGCAAGCGACTTCGCGTCGCCCGCCTGGTGATGCCCGAACCGGAAATTGGTGCCGATCAAAACGGACTGCGCTCGCACCGCATCCACCAAAAATCGCCGCACGAAATCCTCGGGGCCAATTTCCGCAAGCGCTGCATCGAATTGAATAACCAGCGCGGCTTCAATCCCCATGGCCTCAATTGCCGCCAGGCGCTGCGCAAGCGTTTCCAGCAGCGCGGGAGCTTCGGCGGGCCGGAGAACGCGCGCCGGGTGAGGGTAAAACGTGAGGACGGCGCTCATCAGCCCTGACTGCCGCGCCCGCTCGAGGACACCCTGAAGAATTTTCTGGTGCCCGAGATGCACGCCGTCAAAGTTTCCGATTGTCAGCGCAGTACCTTTCCCGCTTTTGCCGAAGCGTTCTGCCCAAGCCTCGGCGGAGTGTAGGATGGCGAGCGACATCAGAGTTCGACCTCAAAGCTCAAGCCGTCATACGCGAGCCGGACATTTTTCGGGAGCCGTGCATTTGCTTGCTCGTGACCTAGATCGTGACAAATGTGCGTGAACCACGCGCGCTTTGGCCGCAGCTCCTCCACCAGCGCGAGCGATTGTTCGACGTTGGAATGCGCTGGATGCGGCACGTATCGCAAAGCGTCTAAAATGAAATCGTCGAGTCCCCGCAACAGCGTCTTAGAGCTATCCGGCACGCTGCTGAAGTCGGTAAGATAAGCCGCTTTGCCGAATCGGAATCCCAGCACAGCCTGGGATCCATGTATCGCGGGTATCGGAACGAAGTCTGTCCCGAATAAATTGAACGGTCCCTCGATTTCATGCAGATCGACTAGCGGAACCCAGCTGCCCGCATCGGCCTCGAAAATATACGAAAATTGCCGGCGGAGCGTCGCAAGCGTTTCTGCCGCCGCGTAGATAGGCACCGGGCCTTTCAGTTTCAGATTGAACGGACGTATGTCGTCCAGTCCCATCACGTGATCGGCATGCCCATGCGTGTAAATGACCGCATTCAGGTGATCGATCCGCGCCCGGATGGCCTGATAGCGGAAATCCGGCGTCGTATCGATCACCACATTCCGTTTTCCGTACGAGAGCAGCACGGAGGGCCGTGTCCGCTGGTCGTGCGGGTCAGTTGATTCGCAAACCGCGCAGTGGCACCCCAGCGTGGGCACGCCCATCGACGTGCCCGAACCCAAAACTTTCAATTGCAGCAAGGCCATCGGATCATTGGAAGGCTTCTAGGCGCTTGAAGTAAGGACCGGCCAATATCTCAGACAAATAGCACAGGCGTGCAAAGCGGCGTCACTTCTTCTGCGCCGCCTGTTTGGCCATTTGCGCGGCGGCCGCTTTTGAGATTTCCATGTATGTAAGTTTCAGGCTGCCGATCATCTCCATCAGCAGGTCGTCGTCCGCCTTCGCTAAATTTCCCCGCGTCTTTTCGCGCAGAGCGTCCAGCATGTCGATCACCTCATGCGCCCCTTCCAGATCGACATAAGCCTTTCCTGTCTGCGGATCGGCCATCCCGCCAAGCATGGCAGCTGCATTTCGCGTAAGGAAATCCACCAGCATCTGAAAATTTCGCGAGGGCTCCATCGCATCCGCGGCGGCTCCGCTCGGCGCGGAGCCCGCGTCGCCCCCCGACCGAACATCCGAACCGGGACCGCCTGCTCCGGCCGTCTGCGGAGTTTTTACAACGCGCGACTTCTCCAGCTCGATGGTTGCGGCTTTCGCCGCTGCCGCTTCTTCATCGCGCCGTTCCCGTTCAACAACACCTTGGCGCAGTTCGCCCTCTTCGGTAAAAAGCCGCCGGTCTACGACCTTGAATCCTTCGTCTCGTTGAGAATCGGCCACGTAACACCCTTTTGGAACTAGCTCTTGAGCGCCGCCACCAACTTCACGTGAAAGTAAAAGTCTAACATTGGCCCCCATGCGCCACAAGCCGCCAACCTGCCTGGCACTGGTTATTTTGCCCATACGTTGTCATCCCGCGTGCCTCGACACCCGAAGGCCCCGGCCTTTCCGGTTACGTTGTCATCCCGAACCCGGCCGCATTTCAGGCCGGTGTGAGCGATCTGCTTTTGCATTCTGCCTTGAGGACAACCGCGGCATCCCGGGCCGCACAAACGTAAGTTGCACGCGACCAGCCGCAACCGGTAAATTGGCAGGTCACTTCAAACGGTGAAAGAAGACTCATGCCGCAAAAGAAGAAAATGCCCGCCAAGCGGCGCACGAAGAAGCCCGCCAAGACCCCGGCCTCCGTTCGCTCCCGAATTTCCGTCAGCTCTCGCGACAAATTGGCCGGCAGATGGTTCGCCAAGCTCGTCGCGCTGCAGGCCCGTCTGCGCGCGCCAAACGGCTGCCCTTGGGATCGCGAGCAAACTCACCAATCGATCCGGAAATATCTCATCGAGGAGACCTACGAAGTTCTCGACGCCATGGATTCGGGCGATCCGCGCAAGTTTTCATCCGAGCTCGGCGATCTGCTGCTCCAGGTGGTTTTCCACGCGAACCTGGCCGAGGCATCCGGCCGCTTCACGATTTCCGACGTGATCGAATCCGTGCACGAAAAGATGATTCGCCGTCATCCGCACGTTTTCGGCAATGTGAAGGCCAGCACTCCCGCTGCCGTGCTAAAAAATTGGGAACAGATCAAGGCCAGTGAACGCGCCAGTGAGCGCTCGGCGAAAGGCCAGGCGATCGCGTCCTCGACTACGAAATCGCCCGCAGATGAGTCGATTCTCTCCGGAGTTCCGCATTCGCTGCCCGGCGCTCTGGAAGCGTATCAGCTCACGCGCCGCGCCTCCCGTGTCGGCTTTGACTGGGAAAATCTCGCAGGCATTTTCGACAAGCTCGACGAGGAGCGGCGCGAAATCGAATCCATCGTCCCGGCGACTGCTGGAAAACCGGTGCCGCACCTCGAGGAAGAAGTAGGCGATCTACTCTTCGCCAGCATCAACATCGCCCGTTTTCTCGGCGTGGACCCGGAAATTGCCCTCAAGAGCGCCAATCGTAAGTTCAAAAAGCGCTTCCAGTGGATGGAATCCGCCGCCGCGCGAGAGGGCCGCCGCTTTGCCGATCTGCCGCGCGCCCGCATGGAAGAACTCTGGAATCAGTCCAAGCTTCAAAGTTGAGCTTCGCGCGCCACGCATCTCGCTGCCAAATCTAAATAAGCCATGGTTATGCTGTAGCCAAGAATTATAAATTGGACTAATCCACCGATTGCGCGGTTTACTGATTCAGGAGCGACGCTAGCCCATGCCGCAATCGCAAGGAATCAATCTCTGGTCCACCGTCGAACATTCTCTGGATTACCTCCGCCGCGCCGACTCAATTCCGCATCGCGGTGAAGGCGAGTCCGCCCTGATCGAATTTGTGCCCGCCGGCGCCAAACGAATTCTCGATCTCGGGACCGGTGCCGGCCGTCTTATTTCCCTGTTGAAACCGCTCCGGCCCGCCGCCGAGTTCGTCGGCCTCGATTTTTCGCCCACCATGCTCGATGCCGCCCGCGACGCTTTCCGCAACGATCGCAGCGTCACGATCGTCGCTCACGATTTTGACGCCAAGCTTCCGCCGCTCGGCCGCTTCGACGCCGTCATCTCGAGCTTCGCGATCCATCACTTGATTCACGACCACAAGCGCGCGCTCTATCAACAAATATTCGAAATCCTCGCCCCGAACGGCGTCTTCTGCAACCTGGAACACGTTGGCTCCGTCTCGCCTCGAGCGCACGCGCAGTTTCTCGAAGCCATCGGCTGGCCGGATGAAGATCCTTCCAACAAACTCCTCGACCTGGAAACGCAGTTGTGCTGGCTGCACGAAATCGGCTTCGACGACGTGGATTGCCACTGGAAATGGCGCGAATTGGCGCTTTTGGCCGGCGTGAAACCCGCTCAGGCCGGATGAAGTCGCCGCGCGCTGCCGTCTCGCCATCCCGTTTCGGTAAACTTCCGCCGAAATCTCGCCTATACTTTGCACGTACGCTCAATGGAACGTTCGCCCTCTTACCACGAGATTGAAATTCGGCACTGCGCAACGCTTGCGGAATACGACGAGTGTGTACGTCTCGAACATTTGGTCTGGGGCGAAGATATCGCCGTACCCTCAGCGATCTTCGTGGTGGCCCATCATACCGGCGGACAAGTGTTCGGCGCGTTTGACGCCACACACGCCGCAGGGAGCAGCAATCCAAAAATGGTTGGTTTCACGCTAGCGCTCGCAGCACTCAGTTCTGGCAAGCCCTATCTGCACTCGCACATGACCGCCGTCCTCCCCGAATTCCACAACCGCGGCGTGGGGCGCCGTCTAAAACTTTTCCAGCGCCAGGACGCGCTCAAGCGTGGCATCGATCTAATCGAGTGGACGTTCGATCCGCTCGATCTGAAGAACGCCCATTTTAATTTCGTGCGACTCGGTGCGATTGCGCGCAAATATATTCCCGGTTGCTACGGCGTTACGCAAAGTCCGCTCCACGCCGGCCTGCCGACCGATCGGCTCGTCGCGGAATGGTGGCTGGCCTCCGAGCGCGTGAAATCCATTCTCGCGGATAACCCGAGCCCGATGAAAGATTCCGCGCAGCGCATTTCGGTCCCCGCGAACCTCGCCGAAATCCGGGATAGCGACCGCGAGACCGCCGCCCGCCTTCAGACTTTGGCCCGCGAACAGTTTCAACAGTGGTTCGCCAAGGGCTATGCCGCCACCGGCGTCGAATCGCGCCCGGGCGCAACGGATTACCTTCTTGAGCCTGCATCCGCAATCGACGGTTTGCGCCTTCAGGAACCGGTGGAGAGCTGAAAGGCGGACATGCGGCTTCGCAAAATCACTCTTCGCGAAATTCACCTTCGACTGCTCTCGCCGTTTGAGACCAGCTTCGGCAAGTCCGATTTGCGCCGTATTCTTCTCCTCGAAGCGGATGTAGACGGCGCCATCGGCTGGGGCGAATCAACCGCCGGCGAAAATCCCTTTTATTCTTACGAAACCGTCGAAACGGCGTGGCTGATCCTGCGCGATCATCTTTGGCCATTACTCAAAGAAAAGGAAATCGGAACCGCTTCGGAAGTATGGGACCTGCTCGCACCCGTTCGCGGGCACAACATGGCCAAAGCCGCCCTCGAAACCGCGCTCTGGGACGCCGAGGCCAAGCAAAAAAATCTGCCTCTCGCGAAGCTTCTCGGCGGCACGCGCGACGAAATTCCCTGCGGCGTTTCGATCGGAATCCAGCCAACCACCGCCGCGCTGACTGCCAAAGTCGAAGAAGCTCTCTCTGCCGGCTATCAGCGCATCAAGATCAAAATCAAGCCGGGTCGCGATATCGAACCCGTGCGCACACTCCGCGAACGCTTCCCGAGCATCCGCCTGATGGCCGACGCCAACTCCGCCTATCGCCTGGAAGACGCGCCGCTTCTAAAACACCTCGACGCCTTCTACCTCATCATGATCGAGCAGCCGCTTGGCTGGGACGACATCTTTTCCCATGCCAAGCTCCAGCGCCAGATCGATACGCCCATTTGTCTCGATGAATGCATTCACGATGTTGCACACGCGCGCGCCGCGATCGAGACCCAGGCCTGCAAAATTATAAATATCAAGCTCGGCCGCGTGGGCGGCCACACCTCCGCCCGCCGCATTCACGATCTTTGCCAGACGAATTCCATTCCTGTCTGGTGCGGCGGCATGCTCGAATCCGGCATCGGCCGTGCGCACAACATCGCCATGTCCTCGCTGCCGAATTTTTCTCTTCCCGGCGATGTCTCTGCCAGCCGCCGTTATTGGGCCGAAGACATCATCGATCCCGAAGTGGAAGTAACGCCGCAGGGAACCATTCGCGGGCCCTCCGCTCCCGGAATCGGCTACCAGCCGCGCCTCGACCGAATCGAATCGCTCACCCAACGCCGCGAGGTTCTCGAATAGCTTGAGCCTCTCCACCGCTCCATCCTGAGCCCCAAAACAAAAGCGGCGCCACGAATGGCGCCGCTTCCAATCACGAGAACAATCGATGCTGGTGCGTCGGCCTACTTCGTACCCGCAGGCGCTGTCATCTCCAGATCGATCAAAATTGTTATGTCGTCTCCAACCATGCCGGGATCGGCAGCCACCCCAAAATCTTGCCGATTGATTTTCGTGGTCGCCGAAGCGCCGCGTCGCAGCCCGCCCATCGCCGTGATCGCCTTCGTCGGACCAGTCCCGTCGAGCGTCACTTCCTTTGTGACACCGCGAATCGTCAGGTTCCCGGTCATCTTAAATTTGTCGTCGCCTTCCTTCGTAATCTTCGTCGATTGGAAGGTCATCGTCGGATACTTGGCCACATCGAAGAAATGCTCGCTCCTCAGGTCGTCATCCCGGCGCTGCACCCGTGTATCGACGGAATTCACATCAATCGTCACATTCACGCTCGAATTGGTGATATCCGAATCGTCCAGCATCACCGTGCCAGTAATCTTGGTGAAATCTCCCTGAATCGTGGAAATCCCCAAGTGCTTCACCAGAAACTGTGCGTTGGCATGCATCGGGTCGATCGTCCACGTGCTTGTCGCCGCAAACGACGGGATCGCCAAAGCCGCCGCCAGTCCAGCCACTACCAGCCACTTCTTCATTGCTGCCTCCTCAGAATGATTTTCTTAAAACTCGAATCCGATGCTTGCGGCGAATCGCCAGCCGCCCAGAGCCTCGATCAATCCACCCAGGCACGTTTCAGGTTCGGGTGTCTGACGGGGCGAAGTATATACCGGTTTCCCAAGCGGTCAACACCCCGAACTTTCGCCGCCACCCGCGCTCTCATAGCTGCTGGTGGCTGATTGTTCGAGAACCGGGTGCAGTAGTTCGAGGCGCGTTCGGGAAACGGTGGCTTGACAACGGACCGACGGCATTATAGACGTGGCAGTTCCAATCGGATTGAGCGCACGGAGGTGAGACGATTCATCTGCCGCCGGGAGTAAAAGCCAACGATTTTAGCGACGCCCTCAAGCACTTCGAGGAGCTGATCGGCAAAGAGTGGGTGTTTACGTCCGACGAGGATGTGGCGCTCTATCGCGATGCGTATTCTCCGCTGTGGGGCGAAGCGGAAGATAGTGTTCCATCGGCTGCGGTGGCTCCTGACACGGTCGAACAGGTTCAAGCGATCGTCCGGATTGCCAACCAGCTCTCTATTCCTCTCTACACCATCTCAACGGGACGCAACCTCGCGTATGGCGGCTCTGCGCCCGTTCTTTCCGGCAGCGTTGTCCTCGATCTCAAACGGATGAACCGCGTCATCGAGGTGAACGAAAAGAATGCTTTCGCTCTGGTCGAGCCCGGCGTGAGTTACTTCGACCTCTACCGCTACATCCGCGAAAAGAACCTGAAGCTTTGGATCGACTGCCCCGAGCCAGGGTGGGGCAGTCCCGTAGGCAACGCGCTCGACCGCGGCGCTGGCAGTACACCGTTGCCTTATCGCGACCACTTCAGCGCGCACTGCGGGATGGAAGTCGTGCTGGCCAGCGGGGAGGTGGTGCGCACCGGCATGGGGGCGCTTCCGACTGCCCAGACCTGGCAGCAGTTCAGGTATGGGATCGGGCCGTTTATGGATGGGATTTTCTCCCAGTCGAATTTCGGCGTTGTCACCAAAATGGGGTTCTGGCTGTACCCAGAGCCGGAGGCGTGCCTGATTGGCCGCGCCCGCGTTCAGCATCATGACGACATCATTCCCTTCGTCGATATTCTGGCTAACTTGATGTACGCGGGGACGATCAACACCCACTTCGCGATCAGAAGCCCGGTGTTCAATGGCCCTCCTGAGGACGAAAAGACCGCCTTGGATACCAAGACCGATGGAGGTTCGGCAGAGGAGTGGAACCGTTACGCGGATTCAAAGGGCCTGCACTTCTGGCAAACGGATCTTCACTTCTACGGTCCTGCAAGAGTGGTGGCGGCGCAGTGGGAGCATGTGAAAGAGCGCCTCTCTGCGATCAGTGGCGCGACCTTCGAAGATGGACCTAGCTACCGCTTTCCGCTAACCGACGCGGAGATCGAGAATCTTGCGGACCGAGGCGCACTTGGCATTCCGAGCCTCGCCGTCTTCGGGGGCCTGCTCTCCCAGAAGGCGGACGCTCCGGTCACCGGCCACCTGGATATTTCTCCAATCATTCCGGTCTCCGGCGAAGCCATCCTCGAGGCGCGCCGAGTCTTCGCGCGCACCTTCCGAGAGATGGGCATCGTGCCGCAAAACGGCTACGCGGAGACGTTCCACTGGCGCTCGTTCATCATGTTCCACGGCTTGCCGGTCACTCGCGATCCCAAGGTGAACGCCAAGACACGCGCCGCCTACCAACGCGTCCTCGAAGTGGCCGCCGAGCATGGCTGGGGATTCTACCGTACGCACATCGCCTTCATGGACAAGGTCGTGGACACCTATTCCTACAACAATCACGCCCTCCATCGCCTGCATGAAACTGTGAAGGATGCCCTCGATCCGAACGGCATTTTATCGGCTGGCCGCTACGGCATCTGGCCGAAGCATCTCAGGCCGCGCAAGTCATAAGCTGGATTAAAAGGACGACCGCCGTCTCGGCCGCCGCGCCATTGGAGCGCGACTGCCTATCGGCCAGCGGATGCGGGGAAGTTTCTCAATAACCAATCCACGGTCAATCTTGCGTACGACTCCGCGAGCGGGCCAGGCGTCAAATAGTGGCTCGCGCCCTTAACCCACACCAAGTCGCGCTGCGGCGACGCCGTCAGGCTGTCGTAAATTTTTTGAGCATTCGGCGGGAGGGAAAGCTCGTCGCTATCACCGTGAATCACCAAAGCGGGAACTTTGATCTTCGGCCCGTACTTGACGGAGCTGGGCGCGCTCGGATCGCTCGGCGCTCCAAAGAAGCTGATCAGCCCCTTCGCGCTTCCCATCACTGACACTGCACCCGGAAACCAGTTCGCAAACGCGACTGGCTCCTGGCCTTTGCCTTGCGCAACCAATTCGCGCGCGTGCCTGAGCGTATCCTCCAGGCGCCGCTTGTCCGCATCGCTGCTCCGAACTTGAAACTCCAGATACGGTGATGGAATCGACGCTATAAAGCCCACGGCCTTGACGGCGGGGTCGTTTCGCTCAGCCATATACTGCGCCATGCGAGGGCCACCAAGGCTGATGCCCATAATCGCGATCCGCGCGTAGCCCTTCGATTTTGCGTACGCCACAAACGCGGCGATGTCCTTCACCGCGTCGCTATATTCCGCGTAGGGATTGTTGTACGAGGCGCGCATGTTGCCAAGCAGGAACGCGTAGCCTCTATCCGTCAGTGCGTTGGCAAGAGGCGAGTAATCATGCGCCGGATAAAGTGCCGCACCAGTCGTGCCCCCAGGCACCATCACGACCAGCGAATCGCCGGCCTTCTGCGGCTCCCACAGGAGGCCGTTTAGCGCAACTTTATCTTCCGCCTCGATTCGAAACAGGTCCAAGCGGCTTTGTGAACCCGGAATTGCAGTGGCTGCCATGGCGCCAACTATATTCCACTCGTACGCGTCAGATCAAGGATTTGAGGAAATGGGTAGTGGGCTACTTTGAAATTCAGCTCATTCGAGTCCGCGGAAGAACGGGAATATCAAATAGACAGCTAACGTCACGAGGAGGATGGCAAAGAAGTATTCGGCAATCTTAATCATGGTCAAACCAATCTACCAGACAAGTTGATTTCTCACTGCCCAATCGGACGAGACTCAGCTTTGGTCCCGCCCGGCCAGCCTGTGCCACGCTTGTAGGCCTGCGGGCCTTCGAATACGGCCTCGACGCGTGAGATCTTGCCATCCACGAACTTGAAAATTTCCGTGTTCAAAATCTCGTTCGGCTCGCGCATTCCTTCCGGCATGGCGAATCGGTGGCCCTTGTAGGTCCAACTCTCCACGTTTCCGCGGCGCATGAAATCGAACGTGGCAAAAACGAGCTGGCGCTTCACATCGATGATGGGAAAGTGCGCGTCCTCGTATCCGGTGATGAACGAATACTCGCCGTAATCGAGCTGCTTGGCACAGCCGATCCCCATCATGTTCGGCCGTGGCGCCTCGCCCGCAACCTCGGTCGGCTGTCGTCCAATCGGCACCGGAGGCGTGTCGTTGGGGCCGATCGCCGTCACATTGCCGTTCTCCAGGCGAATGCAGGACTCTGCGTAAGGCGCAAGCTTGCCGTCGCGAAAGGCGACCGAGCGCAGATAGCCAAGCGCGCCCTTCTGCAACTCCTCGCGCCCGAGTCGCTTCGCAGTGGGCTCTTCGCGGTTCATGATCTCCAGCCAGCTCGGATCCTTCGGTGGCAAGTTCTGCGCGGATTGCGCATGTCGGTTGACCACCGTTTCGATCTCGACAATTTTGCGATTCACCACCTTCAGGCGAACCATCAGCAAATCCGGAAACGGAATCTCATGATTCTCCTGAAGGCTGACGTAAGTTGCTACACCGCCAGTGGACGGATCGAAAACGTCATGTCGATATGGCCCGTAGGAGTTGAACGTCACCCACAACCCCTCCTTGCCCACCTCGAGTTCAGCGCCGTTCTCGGTGTAGCGATGGTGCTCCGCGAGCGGCAGTTTGGAAGAATCGTGCGTGGCAAGAGCCTGCAGATATCCGTCCATGAAACCCTCGAGGCATGCTTCGTCGCACGTCTGCGTTTGACCGCTGGCGGACGCGCAACAAAGCAAAGCCACCGTCACAGCTGCTAACCACGCTTTCTTCGTGGAACCCGTCGTAATGAATTTCCAAATCGTCATGTTGCCCTCACTTCTGAACCATCTCGATATCAAGCCTGAATCTGAATTGGTTCCTGATCATACCGGGATCGGCGCTTATGCCAAAGTCCTGCCGGTTGAATTTCGCTCCGGTCAATTTGGCTGTTTACGAGGCCACGCTTCGGTGCCACGGTTTCGCTGTTAGCAGTCGATTCCGTCTTGAGAGAGTTTTGTGATCCGCATCGAAAGCGCGGAAACACCCGAGTTCGTCGCCACGATTCGAAAGCTTTTTGTCGAGTATTCGGAGTCGCTGGAAGTCGACCTTTGCTTCCAGGGATTTGCAGAGGAATTGGCCACGCTGCCCGGGGACTACGCAAGGCCTGCTGGACGCCTCCTGCTCGCGTTTCAAGGAAACGAAGTCGGTGGCTGTGGCGCCTTGCGCCCGCTCAGCAGCGACGTTTGCGAGATGAAGCGGCTCTACGTTCGTCCAGCGTTTCGCGGAAAGCGTGTAGGCGGCGCAATGATCGACGCGCTGATCAGCGAGGCACGGGAGATCGGCTATCAGCGGATGCGGCTGGATACGCTCCCATCAATGGCGACTGCAATTGCGATCTACCGTTCGCTAGGGTTCAGGGAAATTGCGCCGTACCGACCGAACCCTGTGCCTGGGGCGTTATTTTTCGAGTTCGATCTGCGGTAAACTTGCGGTCCCAGCGAGTACGACCGGCAGGTTCGAAACGCCGGGGTCAATAATCTGCAGTCTGCCCAGCCCGATAATCACAAGGAGACAACCATGAAAATCGTAGTCATCGGGGGCAGTGGACTCATCGGATCAAAACTCGTGCCGGAGTTAAGGGAGCAGGGCCATGACGCTATCGCGGCGTCACCGAATTCCGGCGTCAACACGATCACCGGCGAGGGACTGGCCGAAGCGCTGAAAGGTGCATCGGTAGTCGTTGACGTATCGAACGCCCCCTCCTGGGAAGACGCGGCAGTGATGAAGTTCTTCGAGACATCAACTCGTAATCTCTTCGCCTCTGAAGCGGCGGCAGGCGTGACACATCACGTTGCATTGTCAGTCGTAGGAACTGAGCGTTTGCTCGAAAGTGGTTACTTCCGTGCAAAACTCGCTCAGGAGAATTTGATCAAAGCTTCCTCAATTCCCTACTCAATTGTCCGCGCGACGCAGTTCTTCGAATTCGTCAAGGGCATCGCCGATTTTTCCACCGAGGGCAACACCGTACGCCTGCCAACTGCACTCATCCAGCCTATGGCGGCCGACGATGTCGCCAGTGCGCTCGGCCGCGTCGCGACGGGCTCATCAGTGAATGGCACCGTTGAAGTAGGGGGGCCGGAAAAGTTTCGTCTCGATGAACTCGTCCGGCAAGCTCTTGCCGCATGGAATGATCCGCGCAAGGTTGTCGCTGACCCACACGCGCGCTATTACGGCATAGAGGTTAGCGAACGCACACTCGTTCCGGCCGATGACGCGCGGCTCAGCCAGACACGTTTCGCGGACTGGCTCAAACATTCCGCACTTCGTGCGCATGCCTGATTAACCCATTACAAAGGGCGTCCTTCGAAGCAGGTTTTGATTGTTGGCGCCAAGACCTACACGCGAAGCCATCACCTAGGCTCATCATAAGCAACCGGAGCCGTGCGACCCAAAGGGCGAATCATTCATCGTAGGCTAAAGTATTGGTGGCCGGGCCGCAGTGAAATGCGCTTGCCGAGCTGCAGGTGCTCCGCGGAAAGCGCATCGGGGAGGTTCTGCGAACGTGCTTTGCATCAGACGTATCAATGTTTCCCTGTTTCTGCTGTGTGCGGGGATCGCTCTTCTCCAGACGTCGGCGGCTCAGGAGCAGCAGGTTGACGCGGCTCCCGTCAGCGTCCAGGCGCCGCCGCTTACCGTGGATGAAGTCGTCAGCCGCTTGGAGGAGAGGAACGGCGAAAGGACCGCAGCCCTGAAGAAGTTCGAAGGCAAACGGGTTTATCGCATGCAATACAAAGGTTCTTTCGGCGACCACCATGCCGAGATGATCGTCAGCGTCCACTACGCTTCACCGAACGATCGAGAGTTTACGGTCATATCGCAGTCCGGCTCCAAATTCATCATCGATCACATTTTCAACCGGCTGTTGGAGGGAGAGAAGGAAGCGGCAAACGAAAAAAATCGTCCGCGCACGGATCTGAACGCCAAGAACTACGAGTTCACCATGGTCGGCCTGGAGGCTTCCCAGGGCGGACCGGCCTACGTTCTCGCGGTTGCGCCTAAATCCCACAACAAGTTCCTCTATCGTGGAAAAATTTGGGTGGATGCCAAGGATTTCGCGCTCACACGGATCGAAGCCGAGCCTGCCAAGAGCCCATCGTTTTGGGTCAAAAAGAGCGAGATAAATCACAAATACGAGAAGGTGGATGAGTTCTGGCTTCCGGCCGAGAACAGAACCGACAGCACGATACGTCTCGGCGGCCACGCCCTTCTATCCATCGAGTATTCGGATTACAAAATTACAGAAGCCGCTCCGCTCGCGCCGGCGGAAAGCATTCACACCAATGCAAGCGCAGGTCCTCCCCGCCCCTAAGGACATCAGCGTGGGCTGGCATCGCGCGGGCTGCGGCAAGCAACATGCTTGGCTACATGGTTTCTGGCTAGCTAAACGCCGTCTTCCACAACAACACGATTCGGACGAACGAGCAACTGTGTGCAAAGAGCTCCTAGCGGTAGGCAGAACGCAATGGCGACGAAGACCGGAACGTACGAGAAATGCTCCACGATGTAGCCGGCGCCCTGAATCATCATAATTGCGGCGAGCGTGCCGGCCATGGAGTTCAGACCGAAGACCGAAGCAACCCGTCCCTTAGGAAACAAATCCGCCGGCAGAGCAAACAGGTTGGCGAAATATCCTTGCATGAAGAAGGTCGCTTCTGCCGGAAACGCCAATCTCCTCGATTAACGCCTTTGGTCGCGGCGCGATCCCACCGTTCGCCCGCTAACCAGGCAGCTTCGGAGCACCCCACGGAAAACTGAGACTCTGTCCAGCGCACAATCGGGCCTCGCCATGACAAGTCCCAGCCGAGAATTCATTTGTAGCGCTTGCGGTGAGCATCATAAGGGCGCTCCCTTAAGTTGGGTCCCTGAGCCCTTGATCCGCGGGACCCGCCCGTCAGGGCTTGAAGCCGACGCTCTTCCACAATTCGGCGCAGTTGTACAGCCTACCGTTTGTGATTACGTACTCGACCTGGCGCGAATTGTGGATGTCATCCAGCGGATTAGCACCCAGGATTATCAAGTCGGCGCGTTTTCCTGGCTCAACCGTGCCCAGCTCCTTGTCAAGCCCCAACGCTCGTGCGGGAACAATCGTCGCCGACTGGATCGCTTCCATCGGCGTGAATCCCGCCTGGACGTACAGCTCCATCTCGCGGTGCAAACTGTACCCGGGCACGGTTTGATCTGTGCCAGCAACGATGCGAATCCCAGCGCGATGCAGCACCCCAACCTCTGCCACTTCCTTTTCGAAGGCCTTTTGTTCCAGAACTGTCAACGGCGAGGGCGACTCGACGTCCATCAACTGCTCGGCCAGTTCCGGCGCTACTTTCAATACCCCCGGCTCGAAGCTGGCAGGTGGGTGGGCGGTGTTTGCAGTATTGAACTCGTAAGTCGCAAGCGTCGGGTCCAGCACCGTATCGTGCGCTTTCAAAAAGGCGATGGCCTTTTGAGCTTCTGGTGAATTCAAGTCGATTTCCGAGATTGCTCTCGACCGGTCTGTGCGATTCATGCCTGATGGGAAATCAGGGTGAAGCATCGCCATGATGTACACAATGTGATTGATCTGGTCCATGCCGTCGTTCACGCCATCGTAGGCATTCATTCCCTCGGGAATATGCCCGGTGACCGTCATGCCAATACGATGCGCTTCCGCAGTGACGGCTTTTACTTCTTCCGGCTTCACAGAGCTGTAGATTTTTATCTGTTGGAAGCCGGCGTTGTGATATTTGTCGACCCAATATTTCGCTTCGTCGGGTGTGTCCACCCGCGCCACTCCCAGCGCCAAAGGTCCCGAGCCGTCCACAATTCCCGCGGCCAGAATGCGCGGACCGAGTCCGCGTCCCCGCGCGATGGAGTCGCGGACCGCGATGATGAACTCGAATTCATTGCCACAATCGCGGACCGTCGTGACGCCCGCCGCGAGATAGATCGGTCCCCATTCCACCTGCTCGAAATGAGCGTGCATGTCCCACAGACCGGGCAGGATGGTCTTGCCGCGCGCATCGATCACCGTGGCGTCCTTCGGAATCGTCACGCGTGAGCGCTTGCCGGCGGCCACGATGCGCCCATCATGGATCACGACCGCAGAATCGAGCGTCGCCGGAGCGCCTGTTCCGTCCACCAGCGTGCCACCCGTGATAGCGAGAGTGTCAGCGCGGCTGGCAGAAATCGTTTCGGAAAGGCTTGCGAGCGCGGCCATGTTGTCTGACCCATAGCGACTGACCAGGGTACCCAGCACGCTTTCGTAACCGTCGCGAATCGCTTCGAAGTGATCGAACTCGGCGTCAGTAGAAACTTCCGCCACCAGATTGAGCGCCGAATCGAGCCAGAG
Source organism: uncultured Acidobacteriota bacterium (assembly GCA_963823145.1). Classification (GTDB taxonomy): domain Bacteria; phylum Acidobacteriota; class Terriglobia; order Acidiferrales; family UBA7541; genus Palsa-295. The sequence continues at coordinate 1,704,222 of CAWGJZ010000002.1, read as the reverse complement.
CGTCTCCCTCCCCCAAATCAGCCCTTCGACCGTGTAGCGTTCGAGCACCTCATCTTTGCCGTTGATGGAAATTCTGTCCTCGCCGCGCGGCTCGATCTTCACGCGGCCTGAAGGAAACGTCTGCAACTCCGTGGGTTTCCCGTGTGTGGACCAGTATCGGACCATGAGCATCTGCATCGTGGCGGGCGCGTATCCTGCGATTGTGAAAAATTCCTTTGGCAGCGCCGCTTCGGTCCTTTTCTCTCGGTTGCGCAGGCGTACCTTATAGGGTTGCGCTTCCACCCCTTCATCGATGGTCGTGAAGCGTGAATTATTTCCCTTTATTTCGAAGGTTAGGGGAGTCAGGTCCAAACCACCGCGAAATGAAGCCGTGAGCTGAACAGGGGTACCTCGGTCAGTAAACTTGAAATTCATCTTAACGGCCAGTGAATCTCCTTCGCGCACAATCTGGTAGGTCTCTTCCCCGATGATCTGCTCGAACTTGTGCAGCGTAAATTTGCCCTGCTCGACTACTGTCGGGCTGCTTTGCTGACGCATCCCAGGTTCCGCCACGTCTTGCGGCAGCGCATTGCCCGTAGCTGTCAGCAAGCAGAAGCAGACAGCGGCGGTCAAGATCTGGCGCAGTCCGCATCCCGCGATGGTAACCACCTTGCCCCTGAAAGAGTTCTTAGAGTTAGGGTAGATGCACCAACTGATGAGACGGCCATGAACTTCTTTCATGCGCGGACGATACCACGAAACATCCTCAATACGCCCTATTCGCTGCTCTCGCTGTACCCTCTCGGAAACGACTGGCAAAACGTGCCTACCTGAGGCTTGCTACGCCCCAAGCGCCCGCATCCGATCCTTCTCAACCGAGAACGCAGCGACTACCATCAGCAGGCCGCCGATCGCTGTGGTGAGGCACGGCACGATCAGCGAATAGCGAATCGCTTCCGCGCCCAGCGTCGGCGTCAGATGATCGCTAACCATTCCTGTAACCAGCGGACCTATTCCCAGTCCGACGAAATTCGCCAGGGCCAAAAACACCGCTGAAGCCAGCGCGCGCATTCGAATTTTCGCCACTGATTGCAACGTCGCCCACATCCCGCCCGTTGGAATCGCAATCAGAAAATAGTTCACCGCCATCACCGGAAACATCACCCGCAGGCCCGGCGTGAACAGGAACACCAGCATGGTCGGGCAAGCCAGCACGTAGCCCAGCGCAGGAACCAGCAGTTTCAATTTATCGCTGCGCTTCCCCGCCCGATCGGCGATGATTCCGCCCACAATCGATCCCGCAAGCGCCGAGATTCCCCGAATCGGCCCGGTGTATCCGCCGATTTCGAGCGACGTCATGTGATGGACCCGCTCCAGAAATGTCGGCTCCCAAATCAACATCGTGAAAAGTGTCCATCCCGTGAATATCGCGCCCAGATACAAAAACACCACGCTCCTCTGCCGCATCAGGAATTTCAACGTCTCGAAAAACGGTACAACTCTCGTGTCCGCGGTTTCTATTTCCGTGCCGCCCCGCGGCGGATCAGCCACTGTGAACCGCAGCAACAGCGCGAGGACGATCCCCGGCACACCCGCCGCCATGAACGCTGGCCGCCACCCGTAATTCTGGTTGATCCATCCCGCAACGGGGAAACCTATCAGCGTCGAAAGATACGATCCGCCCGCAAAAATCGCCAGAGCCCGTCCGCGGCTCTTGTTCGGATAAAAATCGGAAAGAAACGCCATCGAAGGAGCAAGTCCGCTGGATTCGCCGATGCTGACGCCAACTCGCGTTGCCGCCAGCTGCAAAACATTCCGCGAAAAACCAGCCAGCGCCGTCATCACGCTGTAGATCAAAAGCCCGCCCGCAATAATCGCGCGTCGCGGACCGCGGTCCGCCCACCGCGACGCGAAAATTCCCGAGACCGCGTAAAGCCCCGCGAACCCGAATCCCGAGACGAGTCCCAGCACCGTGTCCGACAAATGCATGTCCCGCTTGATTCCGGTGAGCAGCAGGCTGATCACTTGCCTGTCGAGCTGCCCCACCGCGTAGATCAACGTCAAAATGCACAGGGCGTACCGCGCGCGCGAAGCGGCGGATGCGCTCGCTTGCATAGATTCAGGAACTTGTGTGGTTTGCATTTACCCAGTGCTCGCCGGTGCTGCCGAAATGCTGAAAATGCTCACGCCGTTCCCGTTTGCCGCCCGAGTCTCGGAAATGAAATGTTGTTGACAATACAACATTATTCGCGCTAGCGTGTCAAGCAGCTTGATCGCACTAAATGCGCAGGAGGGTTTTATGTCCGCTACAACCAGTGAAGCCATTCGCGGGGCTCAGGGAACAGTCGTCGCCGGCCGCCCCATGCCCGAATTTAAAAAAATCGGAGTGAAACCGCTCACCGGCGCGGCTGGCGCGGAACTCTCCGGCGTGGACGTTTCCAGGCCGCTCAACGAAGAAGTTCTCGCCGAAGTCATGAAGGCTTTCGAACATTTCCTGGTCGTCATGATCCGCAATCAGGACATCACGCCCGAGCAGCACAAGGCCTTCTCGCGATATTTCGGCGACTTGACCGAACTCCCTCAAGCTCCGATTTTCCCAGGCCATCCGGATATGCAGGAAGTTCGCCGCGAAGCTCACGAGCCTGCCACCGTCGTCCCGTTCACTCATTTCCACACCGACAGTCCTTTCCTGCTCACTCCGCCAAAGTGCATCGTCATGCGCGCGCTCGACGTTCCCAAGTTCGGCGGCGACACCGCTTTCTCGAACATGTATCTCGCCTACGAAGGTCTCTCCGACGGGCTGAAAGGCGTCGTCGATAATTTGCAGGTCCGCTATTCGGGAAAAGATATCTGGTCGCGAAATTCGAAGCTCGATCAAGATAAGCAACTCCGCTTGCGGAAAGAGCACGGTTTCACCGACAGCCAGATGGAAAATATCCATCCCGCCGCGCGCCGCCATCCCACGACGGGACGCAAAGCTCTCTACGTGACGGACGCTTACTTCAAAGGTTTCATCGGCTGGAACGACGAAGATAGCCACGCGCTCTTGAAATATTTCACGGAGCTCCCGCACAAACTTCAGTATCAGTGCCGAATCCGCTGGGAGCCGAATACTCTCATCGTGTGGGACAACCGTTTTCTCCAACACTGCGGCATTCACGATTATGAAAACGAGCGCCGCCATTTGGTTCGCACCACGGTCATCGGCGAGCGCCCCATTGGCTAGCGCTCTAACGAATCGAGTTACGCGAGTGCCAAAACCAAAACGCGCGATGCTGCTTCCCCCATTCGATCAGCTACTGAATGCCGCAAAGCCGGTGAATCGCACAAAAACCGATCCTTGGCTGAGTCCGGCGGCGGACGGCAGTAATCTTCAGGTCGATAATTTTCCCAGCTACCTCCTCCTGGAAGTGCTGTCGAAAATTCACAGGAACATGACGCGCTTGTACTTGCGGCCGCAAAAGTTGGGCCTGCCAGAATGGCGCGTGTTAGCGCACCTCGAACAGCATTCGCCGACAACCGCCAGCGCGTTCAACGCGCGATCCACGATGGACAAGGGACAGATCAGCCGGGTGGTGGCAGCGCTCGTCCGCCGGAAACTCGTCGGGCGCACGGGAGACGCCGAACATGGCCGGCGCCAAATCCTGTGCATCACCAAGGCCGGCCGGGCGGTTTACCGCGCGGTGATGCCCAAAGCGCAGCTCTGTCAGGCCGTTTTGCTGCGGGCGCTGTCGCGTCAGGAACGCCTGGTTCTCAGAGAAGCGCTGCGAAAAATGGATGCAGCTTCCGCCAATCCGCCGCTGTAAAACGCCCCAAAAAAGCGTCTAGCTTGGAGCATTTCCCTTCTAGTTTGGAGCATTTTTCGTTCTAGCTGGTCACTCTTAGCGATCCATTTTTGTCGAAAAGCGGCGCGCAACGCGGGGTTACGACCCGCTATCCGGGCTAGTTGCAGGAGTAGCACATCGCCCACCGAAGACCCCTGTCGCCCTGGCAATTTTCTTTGCTATAGTCGCCTCCGCACTCGCGTTCCTCCCATGGGCTCCGCGCGACAGCGCCCGCGCGACCCAGGCTGAGCGGGAGCCTTCCCTTTTTTTGTTCCGAAAAAGTCCCTACAATCCCAGTAAGCGGGACTTGCGGGCTACGCCCTCCGAGCGGCCAGCCGTCGTTCTCGGAGTGAAGGAGATTTCCGTGCGCGTTCTGACGCCAAGTGACAACAAGCGCATCAACGAACTGATCGGGTTCGTGGGACTCAGTGTTGCGATTCTGCTGGCCCTGAGCCTGCTCTCTTATTCCCCGTCCGATCCATCGCTCAACGTGTCGGCGTCCGCGCCTAGCCTTGGGTCGGTGCACAACTGGATCGGCCTTGTGGGCGCGTACCTGGCGGATGCGCTATTCCAGTTGGCGGGCTACGCGGCGTTTCTGGTTCCTGCGGGCATGTTCATTCTGGCGATGCGCTGGTTCCGCAGCCAGCCGATCGATACTCCTATCGCGAAGCTGGTGGGGTGGGCGCTGATGGTGGGGTCGCTATCGGCCGAGCTGAGCCTGGTGAATATGCCGGAGGTGCGCGGTTCTCTTCCTGCGGGCGGCGTGCTCGGCAAAGTTTTTGCCGACGGATTGCGCGCGGCCTTCAACCCCGTCGGCGCGAATCTGGTGGCCGTTGTGATTTTGCTTGCCGCTCTTTTGCTGGCCACGCGATTTTCGTTCCGCACGCTGCTCGCGTGGATGAAAAAACCGATGGCGGGGCAAGGCCCACTTGGAAAATTGTTGGCTCGCGCGAAGGAATGGCGCGAGGAGCGCGAAGCGGCGTATCTGCGAAAACGAGTGGAAGAAACCAAAATCGTCGGGCGCAAACCGATCATTCAGCAGCGAGTCTCGCCCAAGGTAGTGGACGAAGAGGAGGAAGAGGAGGAAAAGCCGGCACTCGATTTCCAAAAGCCGGCGCTGGGGGAACGCGGTCCGGCAGTAATCGATTTCCACGACGCGGTGCCCGCGCCGCCGAAGAAAAACTCCGCCGAGCCGAAGATTTCGCGCAACAAGACCGCCTTCCGTTTGCCGCCCACGATCCTGCTGCATCCTTCCGAACGCAGCGAAAAAATGAGCGAGAGCGAGTTGAAGGAGTGCGCGCGAGCCATCGAACAGAAGTGCGCGGAATTCGAAGTCAGCGGCCACGTGACGCAAATCAATCCCGGGCCTGTGGTCACCACTTTCGAGTTCAAGCCAGAAGCGGGAATCAAGTACAGCCGGATTACAGGGCTGGCCGACGATCTGTGCCTTGCGCTTCGCGCCGAATCGATTCTGATCGAGCGCATTCCCGGCAAATCGACGGTGGGAATCGAAGTCCCCAACGCGAGGCGCGAAACGATTGCGTTGCGCGACATCATCGAATCGCCGGAATTTTCGCATTCGTCTTCCAAACTAACTCTGCCTCTTGGCAAGGACTTGATCGGGCGCATCCGGGCCACTGAATTGACGCAGATGCCACACCTGCTGATCGCCGGTTCCACCGGCACGGGCAAAAGCGTGTTCATCAATTCCCTGCTGATGGGAATGCTCTTCAAGTCGACACCCGACGAACTGAAGTTGGTGCTCGTCGATCCGAAGCGCCTCGAACTCGGCCTTTACGCCGATATTCCGCATCTGTATACGCCGGTGGTTACCGACGCGAAGGTTGCTGCGAACGTCCTGCGGAACGCCACGCGCGAAATGGAGCGGCGGCTGAAGCTGCTGGCGCAGCGCAGCGTTCGCAACATCGAGCAGTACAACCGGACGTTCGAAAGGCCGCAATCGCTCTCGCTTTTTGAAAACGCCGAGGACGATCATCGTCCGCTGCCCTACATCGTGATCGTGATCGACGAATTGGCCGACCTGATGATGGTGGACACGAATGGGGTGGAGGAATCGATCACGCGGCTGGCGCAAATGGCGCGCGCGGTGGGCATCCATCTAATTCTGGCGACGCAACGACCTTCCGTGGACGTGATTACCGGCTTGATCAAGGCCAATTTCCCGGCGCGCATATCGTTCCGCGTGGCGAGCAAAGTGGACTCGCGGACGATTCTCGATACCAACGGCTCCGAATCGCTGCTGGGCAGGGGCGACATGCTCTATTTGCCGGCGGGATCGTCGCGGCTGCATCGCATTCATGGTCCTTACGTGCACGAGAACGAAGTTTCGGCGGTCTGCGATTTCTGGCGCGAACAAGCCAAGGCGATTTACAATGAAGAACTTCTGAAGCCGCCGAAGGACGAGAACACTGCAGCAGGCAGCTCCGGTGGTAGCGGTGGCGAGGACGACGAGGAAGTGGACGACGATCTCTATCAAGATGCGGTGCGCGTCTGCTGCGAAATGGGCCGCGCATCTACTTCCACGCTGCAGCGACGTCTGCGCATCGGCTACGGCCGCGCCGCGCGCCTGATCGACCTAATGGAGAAGGACGGAATCGTTGGCCCCGCCGATGGATCGAAGCCGCGCGAAGTCCTCAAGACGAAGGACTGGATGCGGGAGTTCGACGATTCGATGAAGTGAGGACCTAGCATCGCAGCTAGAGCCGAGAGCATAGAATCCCGCACCGTTCTAGACGACGCTTCATTCAAAGGCTCGCACCCTTCAACACCTGAAGGGATGCGGCACCCCCGCTGTGTGAGTGACGACGGTTGCCAACTTTTGGGGTGTTATTGTCCGCCTGCGCTCCAAATCAATGCGAGGAAATCACGTCGGAACCAACGGATCGGCCACCCGCCTAGGGTACTGGATCCGCATTTGCTTCTGGCCGCAGCTCTCTACCGCAATGCGAGCATAGATAAAGATTGCCCCGCCGGATGGCGTCTAATGGACGATCACAGAAAGGGCAATCGCTTGACCAGGGACGACCACAGTCCGGACACTCGTCGATAATCAGTTTGGAACGCTCCAGCGCCTGAGCGCCTTCTCCAAGGCCAACAATAAAGCGGCACTCGGGATTTGTGCAGATCAAAAAATATTCCATGGTGAGGTGCACCTCATACGTCAGCAGCAGTTGGGGCAGTAGGATCACGGGCGTACTCTTTGAGCTTGCGGTAGAGAGTCGTCTTGCCAATTCCTAAGACGCTAGCGGCGGCGCGCTTATCTCCCCCGGTTTCCTGCAGGGCGTGCAGAATGGCGCGACGTGTAATTTCTTCCAGGGGCACGATCGCGTTGCCATCGGGAGCATTCGGGGTCCACGTACGATAGGGGACCGAAGCCAGGTCGTCTGCACTCAGTATGCTGTCAGAGCTTAGTGCCACGGCGCACTCAATAGCGTTCTCTAACTCGCGAACATTGCCCGGCCAATCGTAGGCTAGCAATCGCTCCAATGCCTCATCCGCGATGGCACAGACCGGCTGCTTGGCGTCGGAGAATTTGTGAAGGAAGTAATCAACCAACAAGGGGATGTCCACTTTACGTGCACGCAGTGGCGGTAGTTTAATCTGTACAACATTCAATCGGAAATATAGGTCCTGACGAAACCTACCGGCCCGGATTGCCGCATCGAGGTCTATGTTTGTAGCCGCGATAACCCGTACATCAATTGGGATTCTATCGACGGACCCTATCGGCCTTATCTCTTTTTCTTGTAGAGCGCGTAAGAATTTAGCCTGCAGCGGCATCGGTAGTTCGCCGATTTCGTCGAAAAACACCGTTCCGGCGTTGGCGCTTTGGAGAAGACCTTGCTTCGAGTGATCGGCGCCCGTGAAGGCACCTTTGACATGTCCGAACAGCTCGGACTCAACCAAGGTAGTAGTCAGTGCCGAACAATCGACAGGAACAAACACCTTCTCACGGCGTAAACTCGCGAAGTGAATGAAGCGTGCTGCCAGTTCCTTTCCCGTGCCGGTCTCTCCCAGTATCAGAACAGGAGCAGCGCTCCGCCCCGTTTTTTCAATCAACTCACACAGACGGCGCATCGGCGTGGATTCGCCTATCAGTCCGTCAAAGGGAGCCTGGCCCGGTAACGCCGAGCAAAGAGGGTTCGCGTCGTCGCCCATTGACTGTCCTCCAAGTCTCTCTTTTTTTTTAGGCCCGGGCCCAGGATGTTCAAGAGAACTCTGATGTGAGCGCAATTCCGTAAAACACGTACCACGATTCACGTTGCAATTCTCGCGGCCATCGCAGTTCGTCAACGAGGGTGGTCTCCCGTAGCTCGAATTTCGTCACATTACGAGCTTGCGCTGTACGTAGATCCCGGTATATATAGTTTTGGCAGTAACTGAAGCACTACCGCTCCCAGGTCCTGAGCTAGCGACTGCGGTTTGCCGACCGGTTGGTTTTTCAGCCCAAAATCGGAAGGAGCACCTTGGGCCAAGCTGGCGCAATCCTCTCAGGTCTTTACGACTATCGTCTGGTCGCCCTTTCCGTTTTACTCGCGATTTTGGCGTCCTACGCGTCTTTCGGCCTCGCCGCGCGCATGACGGCGACCAGCGGACGGGCTCGCCGCACTTGGTTAACCGCCGGGGCGAGCTCAATGGGTATCGGTATTTGGTCCATGCATTTTGTGGGAATGGTTGCCTTCGCGTTGCCCATTCCAGTTCGCTACGACGTTCCCACTGTTCTGTTGTCTCTCCTGGCTGCGATACTCGCCTCGGCTTTCGCCCTGCACACAGTGAGCCGGGGAAAATTCGGCCGACGCGAGGCGATCACTGGCAGCTTAGTCATGGGTGCGGCAATCGCAGCGATGCACTTCATCGGCATGGACGCCATGCGGCTTCATGCGACATGTCACTACAATCCCCTAATTGTGGGACTATCGGTCGTGATAGCAGTGATCGCTTCGTTGGCGGCGCTTACATTCGCCTTTGACTTTCAGCACGAACCCAAGTGGACTTTCTTCGTAATGGCAACGGCTGCGGTCATTATGGGGTCCGCTATTGCGTCGATGCACTACGTAGCTATGACTGCGGTCACCTTTGAGGCCTCCAACTTCATTGGAAAAACCTGGTATGCAGTCCCCGTCTCGCGGTTGGGCTTGGCTGGCGTCGCGGCTGTTGCCGTGGCGACAATGGGGTTCACACTTTTCGCAACCTTGAGGGCGGAAAGCCATTCTAGCCAGCAGAAGCCACCCCTAAGCGGCTTGACCACCCGTGAGGTTGAAGTCGTCCGGCTCCTCGCGGAGGGCAAGGCCAACAAGGAAATCGCTGGAATCTTGGGAATCACTGTCCGAACGGTGGAGACGCACCGCGCTCGAATTATGCTCAAGCTCGGTGTGCATTCACTTGCCGAACTCATTCACTATGCGATCCGCAACAACATAATCTCAGCCAGGGACTTGTGACGACGATCTCTATAACTTACCGAATCGAGTGCATCCCACCTCTCAGGACCTGGTTAACGGGGTAACCGGAAAAGTGAAGCAGTACTTCAAACGCACGACTTATCGGGCAAGTGGAATTGGATCGTAAACCTAGGACGTTCGTCGGTACTAACCCGACGCACGAACCGATAACTTGCGGCTTGCGCGTGAATAAGGACGTATCGGCGTGTTCCCGTCAGCCTCGCCGCGCTGCCTCGATGGCGGCGATGTCGATTTTTTTCATCGTCATCATCGCATCGAAGGCACGCTTTGCCTCACCGCCGCCAGCCGCAAGCGCATCGGTTAGCGCGCGCGGGGTGATCTGCCAGGAGAGGCCCCAGCGGTCCTTGCACCAACCGCACGCATTTTCCGCGCCGCCATTGCCGACGATCGCGTTCCAGTAACGGTCCGTTTCTTCCTGATGGGCACAGCAAGCTATACGGATTCTCTTTGGGCCGAGCTGCGTGTGTGCGGTATGGAACAGACACAAGCTTTCCTGACGCCGAATATAGATGTCGGAGGGTTCCCCTTGCCGGCCAGATTATGGTCACGGCTGGGGCTTCCCAACGAGTAGCAATCTGCGGGCTCAAGTCTTTGCACAAACAAAGACAGCTCTAATATTTCTGGTGATCGCAAGTTCTCTAAATCTTAAGGGGGCCGACATGGCTGAAACAGATGCAACGAAAACTAAATCCGGCAGCTTAAAGGCGGAAAAAGAGTTGGACGCGGAAGTGCAGCAACACGCAGGAGCGCGCCGCGCGACCGAGCGAGCCAAGCAACAGGATTTGAATCAAGGCATGGATACGGGAACCCACGAATCTGGACGCACTGGAATCAACTGGGGCCCGTCCTATCAGGTCCGGAGCATTGCGGGCGGCAAACGTCAGAAGAGGACCGAGCCAGTCGAAACATCCGGCAAAGAAACTGTTCCTTCGGTCTCAAGTTCAAAAAAAAGCTGAGGCGGAACACGCGAAGAATGGATAGAACGAAATCATCGGCAGAATAAAACACCAGCAAGAGATCCAAATCGGAAATTCCAGCTCGATTCGATCAATCAACCAAGGGAGGAAGAGTCTTATGCGAATGCGAATGAATTTGAAGCAATGTGTCTGGGTTTTGGCATTGGCGCTAGGTGCTGGTATCACTCCAGTCGCCGTACGGGCTGCGTCTCCGTTGCCACAGGACCAGTCTCGCGACCGGTCTCAGGCGCAGGACTATTCGAAAAACAAAAATTATCAGGTAGGCATGCGCGATGGCAAGGATGACAAAGCGCATAACAAGGACCACTCCAGGAAGAGGAAGTTCAAGAAAGACGATGACCAGAAAGCTTACGAGTCCGGCTACCAAGAGGGTCACGGCGGCGATCAGCCCGATCGTCACTAGAATAAAAAGAGGCGGGAGGCTAGAAGCTGGAAACTAGAGGCGGCAGGAAGACGCCACCCAGAACGCACGAGGGGCGAATGCCGCCCCTCGCACGCGATAGGCATGGGCTACTTGCCGTTTGCTGAGACGCTGATCTTGATTTGCTTTGGCTTAGATTCTTCACGCTTAGCCATATGCAGGGTCAAGACCCCGTTGCGATAGTCGGCCCGAATGTTCTCGGAGCTGACTGTATTTGGTAGGGAAAAGCTCCGTGAGAACGAACCGTAGGCGCGTTCGATTCGGAGGCAATTATCTTCGTTGACGTTCTTCTCGAACTTTCTCTCTCCACGGATGGTCAACGTATTGTTTGCAACCCGGACGTCGATATCCTTCTCGTCCAGATCCGGCAGGTCGGCCTTTACGACCAATTCATTTTCGGTTTCGTAGATGTCTACGGATGGCGCCCACGTTGCGAGGTCGGCATGAGCCGAATGGTCGCGAGCAAAGTTGTCTTCGAACAAACGATTGACTTGGTCTCGCAATGTCACACCGCGAGACTGGTCCCAACGCGCAATAGTATTCATGGCATCTCCTTGGATGTCTTTCTGGTTTCTTTAAGGCGAGGGGTGATTCAGATAGCTTCCGCTGTATTCAGGTTAACTGAAGGATCCCAAGTCAACAGCCACTGTGTGCCGATGCGGCCACATTGTCAATCTAATTACGCAACTTCACTTCAAATATTTTTCTTTCTCGATGCGGGGCTTCGCGTTCTAGAGGCTGGAAGCTGGAAGCTAGAGGCTGGAGACGGCAAGACGATGCCATATCGCCCGCTGTGATGCTGCAGGGCGATCTCCGAATGGCTGGGCAGGCGCAGCCATGTGATTCGATTGCAAGTAAGTGCGAATCAGGCGGATGGTCCTCCCAGGGCTGCGGCGAAATCGATCTGCTTCACTCGGGAGGGCCTTCGGTGTATAAGGGGCCATCCAGCAAGTCAAAATGGAAATCCCGGGTAATATGCGTTGTCATTCCGCTTTGAGTGAGGAGAGCACTCATGCGCATTTCACGGCTTCGATGTGTTCTGCTTGGCATATCCCTTTTGTCGTGCTTGTCATGGACCTCGCATCCGGCTCGCGCTCAACGCCGGGAGGCGGTTCGGTGCGCATCGAGCGATGATGCGACACCGAACGGACTAGCCGTCGTTATCCCTCCAGGAGAGAAGGGATACAAATCGGGGAATTTAGAAGTCTTGAATAATCCTTTCGTGAGCGGTGTCGCCGTTCAGATCAATTGGCGCGACATCGAATCAGTCCAGGGAGAACCGGATTGGTCGAAGCTAGATGCGCTCTTCGCTGCCGCGACATCATCCCAAAAATGGGTGCAACTCGACATCTTCTCCGGTTTTTTTTCTCCTGAATGGGCCTTGGCAGGAGCACAGACCGATATGTTCCCCATACCATATGGCCCTGACCACGGCACCGTCGCGAAGCTTCCCATGCCATGGGATCCCGTGTACCTCGACCATTGGTTCGCATTCATGAAGCAACTGAGTGAAAGGTATGGAAAGTCGCCAGCTTTTAGAATGATCGCGGCCGGCGGACCGACATCGGTTTCCGAAGAGATGACGTTGCCCGGCAACTCTCCGATGGCCGTCAAAAAATGGCGCAGTGACGGTTATACGCCCGCTAAATATTTAGGCGCATGGGAAAAGACTTTTCACGTCTATGCGGATACGTTTCCCAATCAGTGTGTTTCTCTGGCGGCCCCGGGCCTCCCAATTCTTGAGCGGGGGGAATCCGGTCGTCCTGCGCGTTTGCGCGCAAAGCAAGACGTCGTCGAACGGGCAGTCAAGGTCCTTGGACGCCGGCTTGCAATTCAATCGAACGATCTTCATGCCGGCCACGCGCAGGTGGAAGCTTTTGACGGCACCGATTTTATCAAGAGTTATAGCGGACGAATTATTACTGGCTTCGAAATGCGCGGTGGTTCCCAAGGCGCCGGGCCCAGCCAAGTTATGGGCGCTGCAGGAAATCCTCCGCTCGCCCTGAGAAAATCGGTGGACAAAGGAATGGCGGCGAACAGTGCCGGCCTGCATGTGAATTTCCTGGAGATTTACGCAGGAGATGTGCGTGCGCCCGATATGCAGCCGGTCCTGCAGTATGCAGCGTCGCTCTTTGGCAAGTCAAAGCCTTGACGCGGAGACGGCAAGAACGATGCCACCCTTAAGGGTTGGCGCTGCGTTCTGGAGGCTGGAGGCCAGAAGCTAGAAGCTGGAGATTTCTAGGCGGGTGTGGTGGCCTCTTCCGCAGGTTCGGGATCAGGGGCGGGTAGGTTTCGCGCGCGCACGCTGCCGATCAGAAGCGTGACGTTGGTAAGCAGAATAATGGCGAAGGCCAGCGAGGGGAGAAACGCGAAGGCGTCGCCGCGCGCTTCGAGCACATCAATGCCCAGCACGGCGGTGATGAGACCCCGAGGAGCGAACCACACCATCAGCTCGCGCTCAAGCCGGGAAAACGTGGGCCATCCCAGGCGTCCGGCCTCCACTGCAACTACGCGCGCCACCATGATGGCGATGAAACACAACAATACGAGTCGCAGGTTTTTGCGCATCCCCGGGTAATCAACCAGCATGCCCAAGAGTACGAAGAAAAAAGTCCGCAGGAGGAAGGCCAATTCTCCGTGGAAGGTGAGCATTTGCTCCTGGTGAAAATCGTCGATGGGGCGCCCGCCGGCCTTCACAGGCATTTCGTTGAACCAATCGGCTGAGGCAGTTTCATCCAAATGAAGGCGCTTGCGCACCGTTGGAAGATTGCCCAGGGTCAGGCCGAAGACCAAAACCGAAACGAGATCGTTGCCCTTAAGGAAATGGACCCCTGCGTAGACGAGAAGGACGGCCGCGAAAGTGAGAACGTGCCAAAAGCGTTCGTCGGAAAGAAACGGGAGCAGGTAAGACCAGAGCATCCCTGCGAGAATGCCGCCGGCCACGGCGAGTATCAGACTGGAGGCCAAAGACCACGCCACGGTTTTCGGGGCGACGCTTCCCCCCGAAGCAGTATCCAGCAGCGTGGTGACCGCCAGTACGGCGAAGGCATCGCCTAAGGAAGCTTCAACGAGGAGGGTGACTTTGACGTCGCGCCGCAAACGTATTTGCTGCAAGGCCGGAAAAACGATCGAGCTGCTGATGCAGCCGAGAACAGCGCCGATGAGCAACGCGTTGAGCCAGGAAAGATGCGCCGCCAAACGGCAAACGGCGGCGACGGCTCCCATGCACAGAAGATAGCTGAAGAGCGAAAGGAAGAAACCGGAGCCGAAATGGCGGAGGATTTCGCGAAGCTTTAGGTCTAGGCCGCCCTCAAAAAGGATGAGAATCAGCGCGAGAGTGCCCAAGCCGTGCGTGGCGCCGCGGAAAATGTCGGGCTTGACCCAGTGCAATAGCGGGCCGATGAGGACGCCCGTGGCCATAAGAATGACGACGTCGGGAACGCGCGTGAAGCGCACAAGACGGTTGGCGACAAAGGCGAGAACGAGAAGGCCGCCAAGAATTGCAAAGAAAAGAGTGAGGTCCATTGAGGTTGTGGATTCTGAGAAAGATCATGGAGGAAATGTGCGGGTCGCGCAACGATGTTCTGGAGGGTGGAGGCTAGAGGCTAGAGCGACCCGCCGCTACAACGGAACGGCGAGCCCGTTTGCGCGAGGCGGATGGCGCAGATCGCGCCAAGCATGTTTGCCGGGTACAGCATGTTGTGCCCCTACGAACGAACCCACAGCAGGGTGCCACCCTCAAGCGGTGGCGCTACACGTCAAATTCGAATTTACGGCAGGGCGAAGGCTACGAAACAGTTGCCGGATGCTCCGATCACGTATTGCTTGCCATCGACCGAGTAGGTCATGAGATTCGATTCGGAGTCCGATCCGCCGGCTGTAAATTCCCACAACAGCTCGCCGGTTTCAGCGTCGAGCGCGAAGAAATTGCCTTCGTTGCTTCCAGCGAAGACGAGGCCGCCCGCCGTCGCAAGCGTGCTGTCCTCAGCGGGAGCAAGCATGCGGTACTCCCACTTCATTTTGCCGGTGGTTGCTTCCAGCGCGCGAATCGCACCATAAGTCTGGTCTGCCGGAAGATTGATTCTTCCGCCTCCACCGAAGCTTGGAAAGTCTACCTTCGGTTCGCCGGCAACGGTGTAGGCGCCCGTTTCGCGCGCTGATACGTAAAACAGTTTCGTCTCCGGGCTGTAGGACGGGCTATTCCAATTCGTGCCGCCGTGGCCATCGGGATAGACCAATCGCCCTTTAGGAGTTGGCTCTATATCGGGCAACTCAATGGGCCGACCCTTCGCGTCGAGCCCTTTTGCCCAAGTCTCTTTTACAAATGGGACGCCGGTGATGAACTGGCCCGTTACGCGATCCAGCACGTAATAAAATGCGTTGCGGTTGGCCTGCGCGAGAAGCTTTCTGGGCTTGCCGTCGATGGTGGCGTCGAATAAGACGGGAACTTGAATCGAATCCCAGTCGTGAGTGTCGTGGGGCGTGTACTGGAAATACCACTTCATTTTTCCCGTGTCGGGATCGATGGCCAGAATCGAATTGGTGTAGAGGTTGTCGCCTTCCCGGTTGTGGCCATTGTAGTCGGGCGCGGGATTTCCGGTGGTCCAATAGAGCGTGTTTAGCTCCGGGTCATAGGATCCAGTGCCCCACGTGGCTGCGCCGCCGGTGCCGGACATATCTTTTCCCCATGTTTCCGAACCAGGTTCGCCGGGAGCGGGAATCGTCCACAAGCGCCAGAGGCGTTTGCCGGTCTTCGCGTCGTAGGCGTCCAGGAAGCCGCGAATGCCAACGTCGCCTCCGGAAACGCCGATGATGACTTTTCCATCGAGCACCCGGGGCGCGCCCGTCATCGCGTATCCCTGGTTGTTATCGTCAACGTGGACATTCCATTTCACGGCGCCCGTGATGGCGTCCAGCGCAACAAGATGCGCATCAAGCGTTTCCATGTAAAGCGTATTGCCGAGAATCGCCACTCCGCGATTCGAGCGATGCACTCCGATGGTATAAATTCTTTCGGGAAGCTTGGCGCTCCAGGTCCAAATTTGCGTGCCGAGCCGCGCGTCGAGGGCGATTACCGTGCTCAGCGGTTCGGTGACGTACATGATTCCGTTCACCACAATCGGAGAGGTTTCCACCGGGCGAAGAGGACGGTCGGGCTGGTACATCCAGGCCGGCTTCAAGTTATGAACGTTTTCGCGATTGATTTGCGTAAGCCTGGAGAAACGCTGGGAAGAATAATCGCCGCCGTACATCAACCAGTTTTGGGGCGTTTCGTCGGCGTGCAGCAACTGTTGGTAGGTCACATCCTGCGCGAATGACCGCGCCGAAGCCGGCAATAGCAAAACCAAAAACACCAACGCATAGAGAAAGGTTTTCATTGTGCACTCTTCAGAGTCATGAGATAGGCCACCAGATCGTCCATCTGCGCGTCGGACAAGGTGTCCTTAAAGCTCGGCATGAAACTTTTCCCCGGCTCTTTTTCCAAGGAGCGCAAATCGGGCTTCCACAGCCCGTGAAATTTTCCGCCGGCATCCCTCAATACAATCGTGAACGAATCTTCGCCGACGCGCATGCCTTCAACGGTCTGCCCGTTCTTTTCGACGGTGCGAAACATTAGATATTGCGTCAGGCTACCGCCAAAAATTCCGCCCCCGACCTGCGGCAAATTCGCGCCGGGATCTTGCAATCTTTCTTTCAGATTCGTGGGGCCGCGACTCGCCCCGATTCGGCTGAGATCGGGCCCGATGCTGCCGCCTTGGCCGTCAATCATATGGCACGTGGAGCAGCCGCTCGAATTGTAGAGAGCCTCGCCCTGCTGTGGGTCGCCGATTGTTTTCTCGGACGTGGTCGTGGCGCTCAGGGTTCGCAAATACGCCACGATGTCGGCGGCTTGCTTATCGGTAACCGTGGAAAAGCTCGGCATTGCGGTGCCTGGAATTCCTCTGCGGATGATGCCTTGCACGGCCGCATCGCCTAGGCTGGCCGGAACACCGTGCAGATCCGGACCCTCTTGCCCCCCGGCGTCGACTCCGTGGCACGTGGAGCAGTTCTGCGCGAATTGCTGTTTGCCGTCTTCGAGGTCGGGCGGCGCCTTTGCGGCTCGAGAAGCGGGCGCGGCCTGCTCGGGCGGAGCTTCCTGGCCCGCGGCGCGAGCAACCGGAAATGAATTTGGCGTTAGAGTGCATGCCAGGAGAAGTAAGGTGGAAAGCCAGAAGCATCTAATCAGATTCATTCAACACTCCAGTATTCACCATTGGCCTCCCCGCGTGCTCCGTGTTGCAGAGGGAACCTAGCATCACCCTGCGGCGCTCGTCAACGACCTTGAGGCGCAGCCTACGGAATGGCTCGCTCGGGGCCAGTCAGAAATTCACAGTCATAGAAAAAATCGTGTTTGAAATCTTGAACCTAGCGGGGCGGCGGCATCATCGAATTTCGATCAGGAGACTCGAGGAGGTTAGTGGGACCGGCTGAGGGGTCTCGGGCAGAACTCCGACCCACGGCTTGCACGGGGTATTACCGTCTCACTAAAATTGCGGCCCAATGGCAGACAGTTCCGAGAGCATCGGCAGTGTAGCGACCGGCGGGGCCGCGGAGGCGGTGGCGCCTGCGTTTTCGCCAGCGACGTGGCGGCCCAGTTTCAATCCTTGGCTGATCGCCGTTATCGTCGCTCTCGCTGCATTCATGGAAGTGCTCGATACGAGCATCGCCAACGTTGCGCTGCCCTACATGGCCGGCAACCTCGGCGTCAGCAACGATGAAAGCACCTGGGTGCTCACGTCCTATCTCGTCTCGAACGCGATCGTCTTGCCGATCAGTGGCTGGCTCGTCACCGTAGTCGGACGCAAGCGGCTGTTCATGATATGTCTCTTCATTTTCACCGTGAGTTCTCTTTTGTGCGGAATCGCGCCCAGCCTCGGTGCGCTGATTTTTTTCCGCATCCTTCAAGGTGCAGGGGGCGGCGGACTCCAGCCTTTGGCGCAATCCATTTTGGCGGATTCGTTTCCACCAGAAAAGCGGGGCCTTGCCTTCGCCGTGTATGGCATCACCGTAATTGTCGCGCCCACCATCGGTCCGACACTTGGCGGCTGGATCACGGATAACTACACCTGGCGCTGGATTTTCTTCATCAACTTGCCCGTCGGCATCTTGGCGCTGCTGCTCGTCTTTCAATTCATCGAGGACCCGCCTTGGGCCCACCGCATCAAGGATGCTCTCGCCCGAATCGACTATATTGGCATCTCTCTGCTCACGTTGGGCGTGGGTGCATTGCAGGTCATGCTGGATAAAGGACAGGAAGACGATTGGTTCGGCTCGCGTTTCATTCTCACGTTTTTCATTCTCGCGGCGATTGGACTGGTCTCGCTGTTCATCTGGGAATGGTGGTTTGCGAAAAACAGCGTTGTGGAGGTGCGCCTCTTCAGGAATCTGAATTTTCTTGGCGCCAACGTCATGATGTTCACCCTCGGCGTCATTTACTTTTCGAGCCTGGTTCTAATGCCGCAGTACCTGCAAACTCTGATGGGCTACACCGCCGAAAGTTCCGGGTTCGTGCTTACCGCCGGTTCCGCGGTGTTGCTCTTCACCATGCCTCTAATTGGGGTTCTTTCCGGGAAGTTTCAGGCGCGCTACCTCATTGCCTTTGGCTGGCTCAGTCTTGTATTGGGCTTCTATTATTCGGCCGTCCGTCTGGACTTGGACATCAGCTTCGGCGTCGCCAGTGTCATTCGAGTCGTGCAAGTCATCGGCCTGCCCTTCTTGTTCGTTCCCATCAACCTGGCTTCGTATGTTGGCATGCCGCCGGAAAAAAGCAGCAGCGTCTCAGGCTTGATCAACTTCATGCGTAATATTGGCAGCAGCGTCGGCACGTCTCTTGTTACGACACTGATCGCGCGCCGCGCTCAGGTCCACCAGTTGTACCTGGTGGGGCATGTTGGTTCGGGAAACACTACGCTCGCGCGCGCCGCGGCCGCACTGGCCGCCCGCCTCACGGCTTCCGGCGTAAATGCCGAGCGGGCCATGACGCAAGCATATGCCCTGATCTACCGCACTGTGATTGCCCAGGCGAACACGCTCGCCTATATCGATACCTTTTTCGTTCTGACGGCCGGAGCGGCCATCATGTTTTTCCTTTCCTTCGCTCTGAGGAAGAATGACCCCAGCGGGCGCCGGGTGGTGATGGAATAGCCCCGTTATGATAAGCTCCCATCGGTTGCGCTTCGATAAGCCCGGCAGAAGGAAGCCGGCTCAGAGCAACCGCTCAACGTCGATGATTCGAATTATCACCATCGAGCGCGAATACGGCAGCGGCGGCGCCGAAATCGCCAAGAGAGTTGCGGCGCGGCTGGGCTGGAAGTTGTGGGACCAACTATTGACCAACGAAATCGCCCGCCTGATGGAATGCGATTGCCGCGTGGTAGAAGAACATGAAGAAAAACGGGATCCCCTCTACTACCGTCTCTTTAAATCTTTCATGCGCGGCAGCTACGAAGGAAGCCTGAACGCGCCGCGGCTGAAGATGGCGGACACGGATTGCATCCGGGAGGTGGCGGAGCGCGTTGTGAAAGATGTTGCGGAACGCGGCCAAAGCGTGATCGTCGGTCGCGGCTCGGCCTACTACCTGCAAGGCCGGCCTGACGCCTTTCACGTGTTTGTTTACGCGCCGCTTGGCGAAAAGGTCCAACGCCTGCGTGCCACCGGCAAGAGCGAACGCGAAGCGCACCAGCTTGCAGAAACCGTCGATCTCGACCGCGCAGCTTTCATCAAGCAATACTTCGGCGTCGAATGGCCAGACCGCCACCGCTTTCATTTGATGATCAACTCGACGATTGGCACGGACGCCGCAGTGGATCTGATACTCGAGGGAATCGGCATGCAGAACAAGCCTCAAACGGCAAGCGCCCCTCCGCCGCTAAAAGTCGAAAAGGCATGACAGGCGAAGTGGCCGGACGCACCAGACTCGATCCGCCAAAGAAATAAATCCAGCCCGCAACAGCATCGTTAGAGACCGCACTTCAGGTTGAAGTTCCTCCGGCGCATGATTTCGCCCGGTGTTCGAGGGGTTAACAATTCCGCACAACCAAGCCGCCAAAGCGGCCCAACGCGCATCAATAAGACTATAGTCCAGCCAGCGATCGGAAACCCAGTCAATGAGGCAGGCGAGGTTCGGCGGGGAGCATCGAATGCCACCTCATCCAGCAAGGTTTCGATGGAAAAGCCGAGCAAAACCGCGGATTTGAGATGCCCCTTTTGCGGGAGCAAAAGAATTCGCAGATCCCACCGCCGTGCTTTTCTCGAACACATTTCCTCACGATTCCTCAGGCGGCGACCCTTCCGCTGTATGGATTGTTATGAGCGGTTTTATAGCCCCGAGCAAACGGATGCTCCGCGGCTCCGGCCTCTCGTGATAACCGACCCGCCAACGCCCAAGCCGCCGCAGGAGCAGCCAGTCCTGGAGACAAACATTTCGGTGACCTCCATCCAACTGGAAAGGCGAAGTTTCAGTCGTCTACCCTGCAAAATACCGGCGCGAGTTGTGGCTGGCTCGGGACCGAGCACAATTGGCACCCTGAGCGATATCAGCCTAAATGGTTGCTTCATTGAGACGAGGAACACTGTTTCGGTTGGGGACGAAATTGAGCTGTCTCTAGAAGTCGAAGAGGGACCGCGAAGCCGGGCACTGGTTCGAAGGTCGCTTCCAGCCAGAGGCATGGGAGTCGAATTCACCTCCATGACTGTGCCAAACTTTCGAAGGCTTCAGAACATCGCCAGGAATTCGGTTCGGCTGCACGCAAATCCTTGACCGTTTTTGTGGACGTGGAAAGGTTGAAATACCGACCAACCTTCGCACTTCAGCAGGCACGATCCATCGCGTTGCGGCTCACCCTATCCTCGCGCCGCGGCGAGAGTAGTGAGCGAACGTGCCGCTGTCGGACTTATGGATTCCGGTCCAGGCGCGTTGCGTACCTTTGAGCGGTCGAGACTCTCCTGCAGGTTCATCAAGGTGAGGAAGGTAGTCAGAACGCGCTTCTTCATGTCGTCTGTCAAAGCCGGACTGATCACCGCGACCCGGGATAGTTTCTCCGCTGTGCGTTTCACGTGGGTTGCGATCTCGGATCGGCGCACCGCGTTAGAACCCCCGATCACCGTCTCGCGGCGCATGCTGGCGCAGGTATGTTCGACGCTTAGCAAGAAGTGAAGGACACAGCGCCTCTCCGCTTCAAGCTCCGCTGGCACAGTGGTGTGGCAACCAGGCAGACAAGAGATCGGTTGGCCGTTCACTTCCACGAATGCCCCCAAGTGACCCCGTTAGTTTCTTCCAAGGGCACGGGGGATGCCAAATCCTCGGCGCGTGGGCTCGGATCTGACGCGATCCCGGAGAGGCTCGAGTAGTCGCGTCTTTGTACACCGAATGCCGCAATTCTACCGACTGACCTCGCGGCGCCCCATATCAGTCCGGCATCGTCGTCAACTGACTGGCAGCCGGCTGTGTACACAGTTGCTTTTAAGCCTCAGATAAATATACGGTTACATCTACGAGAGAGTGGCGCGTTGGAAACCGCGTGAGCCAACCGCAAGGCTCCAGAAGCAATGGAGGGATTTTCAGGGCCGCGGAAAACAGCGTGGACTCCGGGTATGCTGCTCATGCGGAGAATCGTGCTAGATGGCGCTGGAGTTGGTTCTGAGGCTAATCCCTTCCCCTTTTGTTCTAATCACCTGAAGACTGGTTCTCCAAATGGGAAAACCGCTTCCTAGTCGTTCTATACCCAGGTACTATGACCATTACCTAAATGCCAACACTCCGAATCGTCGCTCGTAAGCAGCGTCGCGCCTACATCCACTTGTCGATGGACGCGCTCCGGCCGTGATTCATGTTGGCGATTTGAAAGAAGGCGTTGGCCTGCCCTCCGCAAACCACGAAGTTAATCTGTTTGGCTGAGACGAAGAATGGAATCATCGCGTCGTCTGGAAGTTTGTACCAGCTGGCATAGGGCTCTCTTCCCTGCAGGGCGAGCGGATACAAGTGGAAGGAAGCCAAGAAAGATTCCTTAAAATCCTTCACGGTGCGCTGCGTATTTTTGAACACCCATTCGGAGAGCTTTTCCTTGTTGTCATATCCCTGGTCCACCAAGCGCTTCGCCACTAGCGGGTCCAAGATTGCCAGCGCGCCCGACCCGCCGACCAAGGATTGACACATGAAGCTGATCTGTTGGTCGAACATCGCAATTTCGGCTCCGGCGCCCCTCGCGCCATGGCCCTGGCGGAGGTCCGGCCCGCCGAATATACTGACCACGCTTTCCTCGGGCTTGAATCCCATCTGCACGTGAAAGGGAGTCCACGGGCTGTTCTTCTCGTCCTCCGCAATAATACAATTGTTGTAGTCCAGCTGGTTTCCCTGCCCGCCCTGGTAGGTATCCCCGGGGATACCACCATTGGTGAGGTTTTTGCCCATCAACGTCCAGGATCGGCCGATGGTGGCATTGGACTGCGCGAAGGGGCTCAGTGCGCCAAGCGTGTAATTCATGTTGAGCTTGTCGCGGATGGGACCGTTGATCACGATCGCGGTGCCCGATGATGTGGTGGAGCCGAAAAGCCCCAAGGGCCCCAAAGACGCCATGGCCAGCACCACGGGGAAAAATTCCGGCCTGCAGCCGGCCATCACCGCATTTACAGCCACCTGTCTTACCGTGTACCCCCATCGCGCGGACGTATAACCCACACCTTGGATCGGAGTCCGGAGCACTTCGTCCGGCTTGTGGCTCGTCGCCTTCAGCATCGCCTCTACTTTTTCTTCCGTGGGAATGATGATTGGCATGTAATCCGTCATTCCGTTGTTCATGAAAATTTCTTGCAGGTTATCGAAGGTGTCGGGACCGAAGGTAGCGGGCCCTGCGGGCATGGCTTGCAGACCGGTCTTCGTTTCGTCCGCCGTAAGCGGCCGGGTCAGGTCGTCGACGATCTCCTTCATGATCTGTATTCCCGATACCGGATCGGGATTCACCAGATACGCTGCGAGTTCCGCGTCTGTCTTGCCTCCAACAGGGTGAGGAGTGAACACCTGCCGCAAGTGCGGCATGCCATCCCTTGCCGCGGTGAGGTTCGCCAGCTCCGTGTAGGCCTTGGTGCACATCGGGATTGCGGGCACGCCCATCTTTTCCATCGTTACGCAGTGACTCACGGTCGCTGGGGCGCAGCCTCCTCAATGCCCAATGGCCATAACGCATGCGTACGCGTTCGCCTTGATCTCCCCCCAGAGTTTCGCGTCGTCCGCAGCATAAATTCCGGCCTTCGTCCGGAAGACCGTCTTCACGTTGGGCATGTTCTGCTGAAACCAAGCCTGCATTTTATGAAGCAGCGTTGCGCTGCCGAGGAAACTGGTGGCGTCGACCACGTAAATTGTCTTCCCATCGAGAGAACTGGCGCGAGGAGCCATCGAGTAGAGCTGTATTGGCGGCGGAGTGCCCTTGGGACTGACCGCCGTCAACTTGGCTTCGCTTCCTGCGTGGCTGGGCGCGTCCTTTTTCTTTCGTTCCGCTTCTGCCGGCGACGCCGTTAGAAGTGCCGGAGAGATGCCTAGCAGCGAGAGCAATTGGCGCCTATTCATGATTCCGTTCCCCCTTTTCCAAATGCGGGACAAAGATCAACGTCTTCTACCCCCATCCACATAGACGCACCGGCGTGGATTTCGGTTATAGCCTTTGATGCCGCCCGCCAACGTACAACTGCGCGCCGGAAAAGGCAATGCTCCAGTCACGTCCGCGCATTGTCGATACACGGGGCTCGCGCGATAATGCTAGCCATGACCTCGACAACAACTTTTGCCAAAGGACAGTTTGCGGGCACGCACGAATTCGCAACAAATCTCGACCGCTTCGCCGAAGTTGCGGTGCGTGTTGGACTAGGGCTCGGCCCTGGACAAGAACTCGTGATGACCGCCACGCTGGATTCCGTCCCGCTCGCGCGCCTCATCATCGAGCACGCTTATAAAGCCGGCGCTGCTCTCGTCACCACTTTGTTTTCTGACGAACAGTCCGCGCTGCTTCGTTTTCGCTACGCCCCGGATGCCAGCTTCGACGCCGCTCCAACATGGCTCTACGAAGGCATGGCCCAGGCATACCGCAACGGCGCCGCGCGTCTGGCGATCACCGGCAACGATCCTTCGCTGCTCTCGAAGGAGGATCCGGAAAAGGTCAGCCGCGTGAATCGCGCCGTCTCGAAAGCATACCGTCCGGCGCTGGAACTGATCACCCGCCACGAAATCAACTGGACCATCGTCGCCTGCGCCACTCCCGCATGGGCTGCGGCCGTCTTCCCCGATCTTCCGCAGGACGAAGCGCTCGCCCGCCTGTGGAAGGCCATCTTCGCCGCATCGCGCGCGGACCAACCCGATCCAGTCGCCGCATGGAAACAGCACGACGCGCACCTGCACGCGCGCGCCGACATGCTGAACAAGAAGCGCTTTGCCGCCCTACACTTCCGCGGTCCCGGCACCGATCTTCGCGTCGGTCTTGCCGACGATCACCTGTGGCTCGGTGGAGGCACGACCGCGGGCAACGGGCGCTACTGCATTCCCAATATGCCCACCGAAGAAGTTTTCACCACGCCACATAAAGATCGCGTCGAAGGGCACGTCACCAGCACTAAGCCGCTCTCGCATCAAGGAACGATGATCGAAGAAATTTCGGTGCGATTTGAGGCGGGAAAAATTGTCGAGGCCCACGCAGCTCGGGGCGAACAAGTGCTGCAGCGCATGATCGAAACGGACGAAGGCGCGCGCCGCCTCGGGGAAGTGTCTTTGGTGCCGCACTCCTCACCGATCGCGGCGAGCGGATTGCTCTTCATGAACACTCTTTTCGACGAAAACGCCGCCTGCCACATTGCTCTCGGACAGGCCTACAGCACCTGCCTGAAAAATGGCGACAGCCTCACTCCAGAGCAGCTCGCGTCGCGCGGCGCAAACGAAAGCCTGATTCACGTGGATTGGATGATCGGCTCGAATCACATAGATGTGGATGGTATCAGCGCGGCGGGTGACGCAGAGCCGGTGATGCGCGCCGGCGAATGGGTTTAACGTCAAGGCTCTATCGGAAACAATCTAGAAGTCCAAAATCAAGAATCTCAGGTAGAATTGCGTCCAACTTGCGGGCGTAGGAGGACCTCATCGGAAGACTTTCCCGGAGCTGGGACCTCGTCGAAAAGAGTTTCGGAATTCTGCTATCGGATAAGGAATTGTTGTACATGCCGATCGCTTCCGGAATTGCGTGCCTGTGTGTCTCTGTCATCATCCTCGCCGCGTATGCCTTGATTTTTCCCTCGCAAATTACCGGTTTTGCGGCGATGTCGGGCTCGCACCAGTCGCCGCTTACGCAGGGGATGTGGGCGTGTTTATTCGTCTTCTATCTCGCCAACTACTTCGTCGTTGTGTTCTTCAACGTAGCGCTGGTCGCCGCAGCTTCGGATCGCCTTGCCGGCGGAAACGCGACCATCAATTACGGCCTTCAGGTCGCCTGGCAACGAAAAGGCAAGATCTTTCAGTGGGCGCTTCTGGCAGCGACGGTCGGCATTCTATTGAACGCGCTTGAGCAGCGCCTCGGCTGGCTCGGACGTCTGGTGACGCGCTTCATCGGCGTGGCGTGGACGATGGCAACTTTCTTCGTTGTTCCGCTGCTCGCCGCGGAGGACCTCGGCCCGGCGGAGGCGCTGGTGCGCTCCGGCGAGCTCTTCACCGAAACGTGGGGCGAGCAACTTGTGGGCGGATTCAGTTTTGGCCTGATCTTCGTGCTACTCGCAATTCCGGGCGCGGCGTTGCCATTTTTTCTAGGCTCAGCTTTCGGATCAACGGGCGTGGTGACGGGCGCCATTTTGATGATCTTCTATTGGCTCCTTCTTTCGATTATCAGCGCCGCGGCACGAGGTATTTTCATGGCCGCCCTTTACGGCTACGCCACCACCAAGCAAGTCCCGCCCACCTTTCGTCTTGACGACTTTTCCAGCGCCTGGCAACCCAAGGAATAGCCGCGTTGTTCCTGGAAACGCCAATCTCCCGGCTCACGCGTCCGCGAACTTCACCAACATCTTGCCGGTGTTTTCGCCCTGCAACACGCCGATCAGCGCGCGCGGCGCATTCTCAAATCCGGCGACGATATGCTCGCGATATTTCAGCTTACCCTCTTTGATCCACTGAGCCATCTGCCCGACGCCCTCAGGATAACGCTCCATGAATTGCGTGACGATGAAGCCCTCGGCCCTGCTCTGTTTGCTCAGCAAATAAACGTAAGGACGCACGCCCAACTCGGGCTTCGCCGCGTTGTACTGCGAAATCTGTCCACACACCGAAATTCGCGCGTGCACGTTTAGCACCGGAAGAACAGCGTCGGTAACGCTCCCGCCGACATTATCGAAATAGCAGTCGATACCCTTGGGGCAAAGCTCTTTCAGTTTCGCCACGTAGTCTTGCGTGGTCTTGTAATTGAAAGCGCCGTCGAATCCTAGCTCGCCCGTCAGCCACGCGATCTTCTCATCGCTCCCGGCCACTCCCACCGCTCGGCAGCCTTTGATCTTCGCGATCTGTCCAACAAGCGATCCCACCGCCCCCGCAGCTCCCGAGATAACCACCGTCTCGCCCGCCTTTGGCTGGCACAGATCGAGAAAGCCGAAATAGGCCGTCATCCCCGGCATTCCCAAAACACCGAGGGCCGTTGAAATCGGAGCGCGGCTGGCATCCAGCTTCTGCAAGCCGCGGCCATCGGAGATCGAATACTCCTGCCAGCCCCAATAGCTCACCACAATGTCGCCCGTTTGAAATTGCGGATTCTGCGATTGCAGCACTTTGCCGATAGTTCCTCCCACCATCAGCTGCCCGATGTCCACTGGATCCGCATAGGTGCGGACGCCGGTCATGCGGCCGCGCATGTAGGGATCGACGGATAGAAAAAGCGTGCGAATGAGAAGCTGGCCGCTCGCGAGCGCGGGGATACGCGCCTCGACTAACCGAAAGTCGGATTCCTTCGGCATCCCTACGGGACGCGCGGCCAGAACAAATTGGCGATTCACACTGGGCAGCGGAGTTGCAGTAGTAGCGGACATGGCAGCCGTATTATGCCAGAGTCTCGATCTGAATCTCATCTGAGTTGCGCCCATGCGAGCCAGGTGCTCGCCCCGCCCACTTCCGTCTGGACGCGGATCAGAGGTACAAGATATTATCGGAATCGCCGCCTGTGCGCTCTGCGAGCGCATCGGCAAATAATCCCGGAGTGGCGGAACTGGCAGACGCGCACGACTCAAAATCGTGTGGCCGTAAGGCCGTGATGGTTCGACCCCATTCTCCGGGACCATTTCCAAATAATCCGTTCAATCGGCGAGACTTCAAGAGGGCGTACTTCGAGGATACAGAAGAAATTTTAGATTCAGGGGTGGGGGCGCGCAAGTACTTGTTGGTGTAAAGAAAAGTCGTCCACGGTGGGTGTGGACTTTTGAGTTAGCATCCAAGCGATGATGGCTCGCATTCACCGCCTCTCCCGCAATCCTCTATTTCTAGTCTGCGCGACGGCATTTCTTGCCGCGCTGCTGGTGCAATCCGGCGAACTTGGCACCAGTGACACGACCCATCGCCTGCAGGCCACGCATTCCTTTTGGACGTCCGAGCCGCCCGTCGACCCCAACGACTACCCTGAGTTTGGAATTCACGGCCGCAACGGAAAGCTCTACGGTTGGTACGGAATCGGGCAATCGCTGCTGATGCTTCCGGCCGACATCGCCGGCACTTACGCCGAGCAACTGCCGATTTTCGCCGACTATGACGCCGACCCGACCGTACGCAGCATCGTCGTGAGCTTTACCACGAATATTCTTGTCTGCGTGCTCGCCCTACTGGTGTGCTGGCGGCTGCTGGGCCTTTTCAGCTTCACGACTAACCAAAAAATCGCGGGCGCCTTCGCGCTGCTCTTCTGCACTACGTTTCTGCATTACACACAAAACATGATGGAGAACAATTACATTTTGCTTCTCACTCTGACCGGTCTCGCCTTCCAATACGAATGGCTGAAAACCGGCAGCGGCGGCGCTCTTCTTATAGGTTCGCTCGCCCTCGGGGCCAACCTGCTCACACGGCTAACCACGGTGATGGACCTGCTTGCCGTCCTCCTGTTTCTCGCGCTAACGGCGTGGCTGACGGGAATCAGGGGAAGCGCGCTGCGCGTGAGCTTTTGGCGCTACGTGAAAATTGGTTTCCCCGTTTACGTCGCTTTTTTTCTGATGGATCGCGCGTATCAGTATTATCGCTTCGGATTTTTCACCAACACTTACATTCAGCTATTCGGCCGCGAGCAAAAACTTCTGAATCCGGCGCTGCCCGCCGCGTATCCGTTCGAAACACCCTTCCACGTAGGATTCCTGGGGCCACTCATCACCCCGGAAAAATCCATTTTCCTTTTTGATCCTCTGCTCATCCTCACCGCGATCCTTGCAATGGCCGCTTGGAGGCGCTTTCGTCCCGATATTCGCGCGTATCTAATCTCGGCAGCAGCGCTCATCCTGGGATACATCTGCTTCTACGCGAAGTTCACGGACTGGAGCGGCGATTTCGCCTGGGGCGACCGCTACGTTTCTACTGCCGCACAAATGGCCGCATTCATTTCTGTCCCGCTGCTTATGCGCCATCGGGCGGATGTAGGCCGATTTGTGTGGCGAATCGGGATGGCGCTGGTAGCTGCGAGCGCAGTGGTGCAGATTTCCTCGGTGATGTTCTGGTGCCCGCTCGAAATTTATCAAATGGAAACGCTTGGGCATCCGACCTTCGTGATTGCGCTTCGCCTGAAGAATATTTTGGCATTCAGCCTGGGCAAAATGAATCAATGGGGTCTGAACAATAATGCAATGAAGGAAGACCCGTGGGATTACGTCCACATCACCACTTTCAATTTCCTCCCGTTTTTGCTGGCGCGAGTCGGAAAAGCTGCAGGATGGCTCGTTGAATTGCTGACGGTGCTCTGGTTTACTGTGCTCGCCGCGCTGATCGCGTTACTCGCATTTATTCCCAACCACGCAGTCGCTGGAAAACTTGAACCGACGCGAGAAATCCCTGGGGTAGGGCTATCTTGAATGCAGCCGGGTGATGAATCACATCGGCGCTCCAATGCGTCTAAGCTTATGACCACCGCTTTGGGAGGAAACCGATGCGCCTGACTCACTTTGGTCTCTGCACCCTGCTGGTTCTAAGCTTCGCCTTCTCTGCAACTCCCGCCTTGGCGCAAGCCAGTCCTCCCGCGAAAGCGGAGTGCAAATTTCCGGACGGTAAAACCATTCACGTCGATTATTCGAGCCCGCGCATGCGCGGCCGCAAAATCTTCGGCGATTTGGTGGCCTATGGCGAGGTGTGGCGCGCGGGCGCAAATGACGCCACCACATTTGTAATCGACACCGACATGAACGCCGGCGGAAGAACTGTCCCGGCCGGAAGCTATACGCTTTTTGCGATTCCCAAGCCCGATTCCTGGGCGCTCATCATCAGCAAGCAAACCGGCGAGTGGGGCATTCCCTACCCGGGCGAGGAATCCGACTTAGCGCGCATTCCGATGAAAGTTTCGAAGCTCCCGTCCCCGGTTGAGGATTTCACCATCGCATTCGATCACACCGGCGGCGTTTGCACGATGCATTTGGATTGGGAAACAACGCGAGCTGCGGTGGAAATTTCCGAGAAGAAGTAGTCTTTTGGAGAAGAACTAGCTACTGCTGCACGCGTGCCTGCGCTTTGTCGTGGTGCTGCTGCGGTTCGACGATCGCGCGAAACACGCGCCCGCGCCCGATCAAAAGCTCGCCCGAGCGCGCCTCCACATCGAACACCAAAAATCGCCCGTGATATTTCACAAATCGCGCCCATGCCTTTACCGTCGCGCCCGGTCCCACGGCTTTCAGGTGATCCACTTCGATTCGCGTGCCCACAGAAATCGTTCCTGGCGGCAATTCCGACCGCACCGCCATCACGCTGGCGTGCTCCATCAGTCCGATCATGGAAGGAGTTGAAAATACCGCCGGGAGATTCGGATCGATTGTCTGCAGCGTATGCTCGGGCCGCACTACTCGTTCGATCGTAGCCTCAAGCCCAAGGCGAGGCCCGTCGTGGTGCTGCGACGGGTCAGCAGGGCGCTTTCGCCGTTTCGTCGAGCCACTCGCCCGGCGCTTGCCATGCTTGCCTTTGGGTTTCCTCATGGGCACTGCTCGCGGCCGACGCCATCCGTCGCGCCTGCCAGCCCGCGAAACCCGAACCAGCCACGAATAAATTCAAGCAGTGTGATTCCAAATTGATCCCACAACCTCTGCTTCAGCGTCCGATAGTCCTGCGTGCCGCTAAAGACATCGCGGATCAAATCGCGAAACGCCGGCGAATAATTCAGCAATTGCACCATCCGCGTGGTGATCGCCCCGCCCAGAAAATTCCCTCGAAAGAGTTTCCGTGCAATTTGGGCCGCCAATTCCAAATCGCTGGAGAAAGCCGCGCGCAAACGCTCCGGGTACGCCTGCGGCTGCCCTTCCACCAGCGCCTGCGCCAGTAAATCCCCCGAGCGCAACGCGTAGTAAAGCCCCTCACCTGTGACCGGATCGACGCAAGCCGCCGCGTCGCCGGCCATCGCCCAGTTTCTTCCCACGATTCGGCGATTGCGAATCGTTTGCGCCTGTGGCGACGGCAGCATGTGGCTATAAAATCGCGCACCCACCATGGGAATTTTTTCTTCGTCCACAAATTGATCGAGATGCCGCCGCAGCTGCTGCGCCGGACTCTGGCCCATCTTCGCGCAAATTCCCACGGACAAATGGTCGGCGCGCGGAAACGACCACATGTATCCCTCGAACTCCTTGAGAAATTTAACTTTCAGAATATCTTCCTCGGTGGGAACAAAGTAACCAAGAGTCACTTCAAGATCCTTGGTACCCAGAGCCGTCGTTTCTGGCAGCAGCTGGTTCCGCGCTCCCGCGGCCAGCACGACAAAGTCCGAGCGCCGCGCTTCGCCGCCGGCTGTCAAGTGCACCTGCGCTCCGTCCGTATTCACGCTCGTCACGCGCGAGCACACCGTCGTGCAGCCAGCGGCAATGGCGCGATCGAGGAGAAGCCCGTTGAGCACTTTTCTCGCGTAGATCACGATCGGGTGGCTCATCTCGAATCGCGCGCGATGGCCGCCGCCCGAAATCAGCTCCGCCGTCCGCACAATTTTCTTAGGTTGAGAACCTTCCAGAAGGAACGGGTACGCTTGAATGGCCTTGTGAGTGAGCCCACCGCCGCATGGTTTTTCCCACGCGAGGCGCTCGTCAAATATCGTAACGTTGAATCCGTGGGTTGCCAGGCGCTCGCCGCACAGCGCACCGGCCGGCCCTCCTCCAACGATCGCAATATCCTTCATGGCCGCCGCGTTAGGCCCTTTTCCCGGTCCCTGGGTCCGTGAATAACGTAAGCGACACGCAAGTAAGACGACACCCCAATAAATCAGGCGCAAAGTATAGCACCAAAGAGACCGTGGAAGCCGTCGAGGTTAAGCTACGGAGTAACGGATTCGCGCCAAGCGATGGCCGGCGACTTGCGATTATGCAATGTGTTCGTTCGCGCCTTTCCTTGCTTTCGATGATCGAAGAGCCTAAAATCGAGAATCGATTCATGAAGGTACTTTTCGACAGGAGAGCTTTTCCTCAAGCCCAGCGACCTCGCTGGGCTTTGGCATTTAGGGGCGGGAAAAACCGAGGCAAGGAAGCCTTCTGTCGTGGCTACCGAAATCACGGGAGAGATGATGATTGATGGAGCTATCCCTGAGGCGCTGACGTTTGACGACGTGCTGCTGCTGCCAGGAAAATCGTCCGTGCTGCCAGCTCAGGCGGACACGCGGACCTGCCTCTCACGCAAAATTGCATTGAACATTCCGATCGTCGCGGCGGCGATGGACACGGTCACCGACGCGCGGCTAGCCATTGCCATCGCGCGTCAAGGCGGGATCGGGTTCGTTCACCGCAACATGACCATCGAGCGGCAAGCCGAAGAAGTCGACCGCGTGAAGCGTTCGGAGAGCGGCATGATCGTCGATCCCGTGACGATCGCACCAGAAATGTCGGTGCGCCAAGCGCTCGACATCATGAACAAGTACAAGGTTTCGGGCCTGCCGGTTACGCGCGGCCAGCGTCTGGTGGGCATCTTGACGAACCGCGACCTGCGTTTCGAGCGCAATCTCGATCAACCGGTAAGCAATGTGATGACGAAAGAGAATCTTGTCACCGTGCCTGTGGGCACCACGCTCGAAGCGGCGGAACGCCTGTTGCAACAGCACCGCATCGAAAAACTTCTGGTCGTGGATAAGGATTTCAACCTTAAGGGCTTGATCACGGTAAAGGACATTCAGAAGAAGCTGGAATTCCCCATCGCGACAAAGGACGAGCAAGGCCGCTTACGCGTTGGTGCGGCGATCGGCGCGACCGGCGATTTTCTGGAGCGCGCAGAAGAAATGGCTCGCGAGAAAGTGGACGTGCTGGCCATCGATACGGCGCACGGCCACACTGCGCGCGTGATGGAGTCGATACGCGCGCTCAAGCGCCGCCTGCCGGACGTTCAACTCGTCGCCGGCAACGTTGCCACGGCTGAAGCTACTCGCGATTTGATTTCCCTCGGAATCGACGGCCTGAAGATCGGCATCGGACCTGGCTCGATTTGCACCACGCGCGTCGTCACCGGGGCTGGCGTGCCTCAAATCACCGCGATTGCGGAGTGTTCGCGCGCCGCGCAAGGATCGGGCGTTCCGCTAATCGCCGATGGCGGGATTAAATTTTCTGGTGATATAACCAAGGCCCTCGCCGCAGGGGCATCGGCGGTGATGATCGGGAGCCTTTTTGCGGGAACGGAGGAATCACCCGGCGAGACCATCCTTTATCAGGGCCGCACGTTCAAGTCCTATCGCGGCATGGGATCGCTGGGCGCGATGGAGGCCGGTTCGGCAGACCGCTATGCGCAGGAGGGGGCCGAGCGGGGCAAGTCCGTGCCGGAAGGAATCGAAGGGCAGGTGCCATACAAAGGACCTCTTTCCGGCCTCGTGGAACAGCTCGTCGGCGGCTTGCGAAGCGGGATGGGATATTGCGGCGCCGAAAACCTGAAGGCGTTGCAGGAGCGGAGCAAGTTCATCCGCATCTCTCAGGCTGGACTGCGCGAAAGCCACGTCCACGACGTGATTATCACCCGCGAAGCGCCAAACTACCGGTTGGAATAGGTGTCCTGGCTCAGGCATTGGTGGCCCGCGCTGGCGTGGGCAGTTGTAATCTCTCTTTTTTCAACTTCGGCTTTCACGTCGGACAATACAGGCCGAATCATTATTCCGATTCTCCACTGGCTGATGCCGCACGCGGCGACGGCCACCCTGTTTGAAATTCATCATGTCA
The DNA here is from genome assembly GCA_963823145.1 of uncultured Acidobacteriota bacterium. Classification (GTDB taxonomy): domain Bacteria; phylum Acidobacteriota; class Terriglobia; order Acidiferrales; family UBA7541; genus Palsa-295. Next base: position 1,671,137 of record CAWGJZ010000002.1, on the reverse strand, counting down.
TCCGCAAATGCGGGCACTTCGTCGAGTACTTTATTTTGAGCCTCCTGGTTCTGCGCGGAATACGCGCCGGCAGGCGCGACGCGCGCATCCTGTGGGCCCTCGCCACGATTGCCATCGTAGCTTGCTACGCGTCGCTCGACGAGTTTCACCAGATGTTTGTGCCTGGGCGCACCCCGGCGGTCACCGACGTATTGCTGGATACGATTGGCGCCATCTGCGCCCAGATTGCTTTCGCGCTGTTGATGTCCAAAAAGACCGCGCCGTGCAATCGGGAGCAAGCGGAATCGCCCTAATAAAATTCAAGCTAGTTCTGCTTTCGGTCACCATCGCGCCTTGCCGTCCGAGTTAGTCCTTCTCAGGAGGGTCTGGAACGCCAATCTTCGATAGCCGGTAACGGAGGGCATTACGAGAAAGTCCGAGGGACCGGGCGGCTTGGCTTTTATTGCCGTTCGCGTGACGCAACGCTTCGCGAATCATCTCGTCTTCCCATTGCTCAAGTGTAAATCCTTGCGGCAACACGGGCGCGGCTTCCGCCGTTGCGCGCCCCGCGGGACGATCGAGGCGAATATCGGCGGCATCGAGCATCTCGCTGGAAGAAAGGGTCACCGCGCGCTCAATTATATTTTGGAGCTCGCGCACGTTGCCGGGCCAGTGAAAATCCTCCAAAGCTTGCATGGCTTGGGGCGTGATCTCGCGAACCGGCTTGCCCGATTCACGGGCGAACTTATGCAAAAAGAATTCCGCCAGGGGCGGAATGTCCTCCTTGCGCTCGCGCAAGGGCGGAATATCGATCGCTACGACATTCAACCGGTAGTAGAGGTCCTCTCGAAATGTGCCTTCCTCAAGCGCATCGCGGAGATCACGATTAGTGGCAGCGATCAGGCGAACATCTACTTTTAGCGTCTTTGTGGCGCCGAGGCGCTCGAACTCCCGATCCTGGAGCACGCGGAGCAATTTCACCTGAGTCGGCGGAGGAACGTCGCCGATCTCATCGAGAAAGAGCGTGCCTTTGTCGGCGGTTTCAAATTTTCCTGGTTTCGCCGAGGTGGCCCCGGAGAAGGCGCCTTTCTCGTAACCGAAAAGCTCGCTTTCGAGAAGATTCTCGGGGATGGCGGTGCTGTTAATCTTTACGAATGGGCCGGAGGCTCGGTTCGAGTGTTCGTGAATCGCGCGCGCCACCAGGTCCTTGCCAACGCCGCTCTCGCCTCCAACGAGGACGGTCGCATTGGTGGGAGCCACTCGTTCGACAAGGCCGAGAACTGCTTGCATTTTGTCACTTCGTGCGACGATATTTTTGTACTCGTAACGATGCCCTAACGCTTCGCGGAGAGCCCGATTCTCTTGCCGCAACTCGTGTGAGGCGAGTTCCTTTCGGATCACGAGCATCAGCTCGGCGAGGGAAAAGGGCTTTAAGACATAATCGCTTGCGCCGGCCTTCATGGCGCCGACGGCTGATTCGACGCTGCCGTAGGCGGTCATAAGCACCACAGGCAAACTCGCATTGGCGCGTTTCACTGCCAGGAGGAATTCGAGGCCGTTCATTCCCGGTAGCTTGAAATCCGTGAGAACAAGATCGAACCGTTCTCGGTTAAGTAACTGCAAGGCTGTTTCGGCATCGGAGGCGGTGCCCGCATGAAAACCTTCCTCAACCAACTGGAGTTCGATTAACCGGCGAAGTTTGGCCTCGTCTTCAACCACAAGGATCGACGCTTTGTCAGTCTTCATAGGCGTGCTCGAGCCGTACCCGGCCAATCAAATCGATTGTTTCACGAACCCGCAACCGGGAGAAATAGGTGAAAGCGCGCGCCACTCTGATACTCGCTCTCGAGGCGAATCCAGCCGTGGTGGTTATCCATGATCTTGGCAACGATCGAAAGGCCCAGCCCCACTCCGTCCTTCTTCGACGTGAAAAACGGATTGAAGATTTGCTCGCGCGATTCCGCGGGCACGCCGGGTCCTGAATCCTCAATCGTGGCGCCCACGCCAGGACGACTACGGAATATTTCTGGTTTCACGGATATTCGCAGGCGTTTCTCGCCTTCTACGCCGGAGTCGTTCATGGCCTGGAATGCATTTTGAATCAGGTTGACGAACACACGCTCACAGAGCTGTTGATCGCAGAGAACGTCCGGTAACCCCGCTGCGTAATGGCGTTCGATTTGGATGTTTGACTCCGGGAACTGAACTCGCACGGATTCAAGGGCGCGGTCGGCGATATCCGGAATCTGCTGCGGCTGCAATTCGACTCGCAAAGGGCGTGCAAAATCGAGAAACGTTGCTACCAAGGTATTTACGCGATTCACTTCGGAGGAAATGTATCCAGCAAGTTCGCTTGCCAGTGGACTCGAGTCTTGCAGCTTTTGAGCGAGCATTTCCGCCGACCCCTTGATAACGCCCAGCGGATTGCGGATTTCGTGAGCGAGCCCTGCAGACATCTGCCCCAGAGCGGCGAGACGCTCTGAACGGCGGGCTTCGTCTTCCGCGCGTTGCAAGTGCCTGTTTGTTTCCTCGAACGTCTGCGACAGTGCCTGATAGCGTGCCACCTGGCGGCGATTTTCCACCACGAAGCGGTTTACCAGCATGGCGGCGAGGAAAAAGAACAGTATTCGAATTGCCAAATCGTAAAAACTTTGGGCGGTAATCTCATATTCCCAATGCGCAGGAATCAGATAGGAGCAGTAAGCCAGCGAAGCCAGAGCCGTCCAAAGGAGCGTCGCCAACGGGCCAAAATAGATTGCCGCTGTGACGACCGGCAAATAGTAGATCGAATAATACCTGCTATTGATAGCAACTTCGCCGGTATGGTCCAGCAAAAGTGTGGCCAATGCGATCTTTATGAGAACGCTGTAGATGGCGCCCCGCGTCGGGAGTCGGGTGACCAACGCGCTCTCAAAATATTGGAATACGCCAAACCCCAAAAGGATCAGTTGCTTATGAATCTCGTTGATGGGCGGAAGAAGAGCCAGCGCGGCGAGAAACAACAGCCAAACCACGTCGATCCAGTCAATATTCGTTTGTCTGCGGTCAGGCATATGGAGAGAGGCGCTCCGAGCAATAGAGCCGGACGATCCACCGGAATCTAACACGAACCGAACAGTTTTAGTTTTTCCACGACAGATCGGCGATCAAAACAACGAAAGAAGCAAGCTCACCGAATCGATAGAGTGCCGGGTATGGTCCAGTTGCTCGCGGCGGCTGACGCGATCAAGGGTGCGTCCGATTATCAGAACGGCCGGCGTATCCATCGGCAGCAGCACATCCAAATCGGCGAGGGTGGCGACACGCTGCTGCTGCTCCGGCATACCAATGTGTGAAACGAGGATGGCTGGCGTATCCCGAGAGAGCCCACCGGCCAAAAGCTGCTCGCGCAAAGGGGAGAAATTATTGCCCGGCATGTAAACGATGAGTGTTGTGTCCTCGCGGGCGACCTCCTTCCAATCGGTTCTCTCCTGCGGAGCATTCTTGGAAGCACGGTGACCGCTCAACATAATCACGCGGGAGCTTCTGCGGCGATCAGTAAGTGAAAAGCCTAGCGCTGCCGCCGCTGCCGTTCCCGCAGTGACTCCCGGAACGATTTCAAAGGGAATTCCTGCGCCTTCAAGAGCTTCCACTTCTTCCGCCAAACGCCCGAATACTGTGGGATCACCTCCGTGCAGCCGGACTACATCCAGACCACGCCGGGCCGATTCGATCATCCGCGCATTAATTTCTGCCTGAGTGATTGCCTTTGCGCCGCAGCGCTTTCCAACGTTGGCGACTTCGGCTTGCGGTCCAGCCACGGCGAGAATGGCGGCAGGAACGAGATCATCATGCAGAATCACACCCGCCTTCTCGATGAGGACGTGAGCTTTGACCGTCAGTAGTCGGGGATCGCCCGGGCCAGCCCCGACGAGATGCACTTCCCCGTAAACACTGTCACTCATGGAACTCCATATCCTACATCTTATGTGTTGGCTCGTTGGCGGGTCAACTCCCGGCGCGCCATGCGGACAGCACTTTTGGCCATCTGCGTGATGTGTACACCTAAGGCCGGCGGCCTTCACGTTCGTGTATCCATAAGGGGACTGCCAACGTCTAAAGTTGGGAAAAATACCGGTTGAGGTCCACATGCCGCCTTCGAGAACGTCGTCGCCGTCTACAGACTTCACGTCTTCGCGTATACCCGGCACGGAAGTTTCGCTGCCTCCAGGACCTTCTGCCCCCGAGTTGGGGACGGAACCGAGAAGGCGGCGGGCGTGGGTCTGGATTGTGTTGTTGATTTTGATCGCCATCGCAGCGATTGCCGGTTTCAGGATGCACCAGAATGCGATGGCAGCGGCCAAAAGCAAGGAACAATCCAAGCCAATGGCGATCTCTGTGGGCGTAACGCTCGTGCAGAAACGGGACGTCCCTTACTACCTTACGGGCTTGGGTTCGGTAACAGCCTTCAATACCGTCACCGTTCACACCAGGGTCGACGGTCAGATCATGAAGGTGTATTTCCGGGAAGGACAGTTCGTTCACACTGGGGATTTGCTTGCTGAGATCGATCCGCGCCCTTACGAGGTAACTTTGGCCCAGGCTCAGGGGCAGCTTGCGAAAGATACGGCGTCACAAAAGGACGCGCAGGTTGATCTGTCCCGCTACCAAACACTGTGGCAAGAGGGAGTCATCGCGCGGCAGCAGGTCGATACACAGCAGGCTACCGTCGGCCAGTATGATGGCGCCATTCAATCGGACGAGGCACAAATCAACAGCGCCAAGCTTCAATTGGTATATTGCCGAATCACCTCGCCGATAACTGGGCGAGTCGGCTTGCGACTGGTCGATCCGGGCAATATCGTCCATGCGACGGACGCCAACGGTATGCTCGTGATTACGCAGGTGCAGCCCATTGCCGTGATTTTCACCCTGCCTGAAGATGGCCTGGGACAGGTGGTCTCGCAGATGAGGAAACAGCGGCTCACGGTAGACGCCTACAGCCACGACGACAAAACGAAGCTCGCGGAAGGTAAACTCCTAACAATCGATAATCAAATCGATCAATCGACGGGTACGATCAAGCTGAAGTCGCAATTCGATAATCCTGACCTATTGCTTTGGCCCAATGAATTCGTGAATGTTCGATTGTTCCTCAGCGAGCGCAAGAATGCGCTCGTTATTCCCTCAGCCGCGATTCAGACCGGGTCTCAAGGGTCCTTCGTTTATCTCATTGGCAGCGATAACAAGGCGCAGGTCCGGCCAGTCCAGGTAGATTTTGCCGAGGGGAATATTTCGGTGATCCGCCAAGGATTGGCTGAAAAAGATCAAATCGTTGTGGATGGCGCGGAGAAACTCCAAGCTGGGGCGCTCGTGAGCCCACACGAGTCCAGCGTGCTGCCTAATCCCAACGCCAGCCCGGGCTCGAGTTCGTCGCCGGACCTTTAACCGTGAGTCCTTCCAAACCATTCATACTCCGGCCGGTCGCCACGTCCTTGCTGATGGTGGGGGTGATGCTGGCGGGCATGGTGGCCTACCTGCAGCTTCCGGTGTCCGCCTTACCGCAGGTGGACTATCCAACCATTCAGGTCGTTACTTTTTACCCTGGTGCCAACCCGGACGTGATGGCATCTGCCGTCACTACGCCGCTGGAGCGGCAGTTCGGAGAGCTACCCGGGTTGGCGCAGATGACCTCCACAAGCTCTCTAAGCGGATCGGTAATCACGCTGCAATTCGACTTGAAAGAGGACATTGACGTAGCCGAGCAGGAAGTGCAGGCGGCTATCAATGCGGCGTCAACGTACCTTCCTCGCGATTTACCAAATCCCCCGATTTACAGCAAAGTGAACCCTGCCGACACGCCCATCCTCACTCTCGCGCTAACTTCCGACACCTTGCCACTTCAAAAGGTAGAGGATTTCGCGGATACCAACCTCGCGCAGAAGATCTCGCAGCTATCCGGCGTGGGATTAGTCACCATTAGCGGAGGGCAGAAACCCGCTGTGCGAGTGCAAGCGAATCCAACAGCGCTCGCTTCCTACGGATTGAGTCTGGAAGATCTTCGCACGGCACTGGGCAGTGCCAACGTCGATCAAGCCAAAGGTAATCTGAACGGACCGCGCCAATCCTTCACCATTCAGGACAATGATCAGCTTCTTTCGAGCGATGCATATCGTCCCCTAGTGATCGCGTATCGAAATGGCGGGCCCATTCGGCTATCGGACGTAGCCACCGTTTCCGATAGCTCGGAAAATACGACGCAGGCCGCGTGGATGAACACCCAGCCCGCCGTGATCTTGAATATCCAACGGCAGCCGGGTGCCAACATCATTGGCGTGGCAAACCGCGTGAAGGCTCTCCTTCCGCGTTTGCAAGCGTCACTGCCGTCGTCCATGCACGTGACTACGCTCACGGACATGACCACAACGATTCGAGCCTCGGTAAGCGACGTTCAATTCGAGCTGATGCTTACGATTGGTCTCGTTGTGATGGTTATGTTCCTGTTTCTCCGCAGTCTCTCCGCCACGATCATTCCAAGCGTGGCCGTTCCTCTCTCGATTGTAGGAACGTTCGGTGTGATGTATCTGGCGGGTTACAGCCTCGATAACCTTTCGCTGATGGCGCTCACCATCTCAACGGGCTTCGTGGTTGATGATGCCATCGTCATGATCGAAAATATCGCCCGCTTTATTGAGGAAGGCCACTCGCCCCTAAATGCCGCCTTGAAGGGGTCCGAGCAGATCGGTTTCACCATCGTTTCGCTGACTGTCTCCCTCATCGCAGTGCTGATTCCCCTTCTTTTCATGGGCGACATCATCGGACGGCTGTTTCGGGAATTCGCCGTTACGCTGGGAGCGACAATCTTGGTGTCGGCTTTCGTTTCTCTCACACTCACGCCAATGATGTCAGCGAGGCTGCTACGCCGGGAAGACCCATCCCGGCAAGGGAGGTTTTATAAGGCTACGGGGCGCTTTTTTGACCGCATGATCGCTTTCTATGGGCGCACCCTGCAAGTCGTCTTGCGCCATCAACCGATCACATTGATCGTTACAGTGGGCACTTTGCTTCTGACATTTCTTCTTTACTATTACATTCCCAAGGGTTTTTTCCCCGTGCAAGACACGGGAGTAATTCTAGGGATTTCGGAGGCGCCCCAGTCCATCTCGTTTTCGGCTATGGCCCAGAGCCAACAGGCGCTCGCCGCGGTCATTTTGAAGGATCCAGACGTTGTCAGTCTATCTTCATTCATCGGAGTGGATGGCACGAATACGACGCCGAATAGCGGCCGAATCCAAATTAACCTGAAGGGGCGCGATGAGCGCAAGTATACAGCGTCGGAAATTATCCAGAGACTTGAGCCTGAGTTGGCAAATGTCCCCGGCATCACCTTGTTCATGCAGCCCGTGCAGGACCTAACGGTCGAGGATCGCGTAAGCCGCACCCAGTACCAATATTCGATTGAGGACGCGGATCCCGTGGAGCTTTCGCAATGGGCTCCGAAGTTGATGGCGAAATTGAAAACTTTGCCACAACTGCTCGATATCGCTTCCGACCAGCAAGACCAAGGGCTTGAGGCGGACTTGGTGATCGATCGCGACACGGCGGCGCGGCTTGGAGTTTTGCCGGCGGCAATCGACAACACCTTGTACGACGCTTTCGGCCAGCGCCAAGTCTCCACCATGTTCACACAGCTGAATCAGTATCACGTCGTACTAGAGGTCGATCCACAGTTTCGGCAGAATCCCGATTCACTCAAGGATATCTACGTAAAGTCGTCCAACGGCACACAGGTGCCGTTGAGCGCATTCACGCATTTAGAGAGGCACAATACGGCCCTGGCCGTAAATCATCAGGGCCAATTTCCAGTGGTGACCTTGTCGTTTAATTTAGCTCCGAACGCATCGCTAGGCAGCGCCGTGGACGCAATTGACAAGGCCGCTCAGCAGATCAATCTGCCGCTCTCGGTGCATCCGAGCTTTCAGGGCACCGCGCAGGCGTTTGAAAATTCGCTTGCCAATGAGCCTCTGTTGATCCTGGCGGCGGTCATAACCGTGTATATCGTTCTTGGCGTGCTGTACGAAAGCTACATTCATCCGATCACGATCCTTTCCACTCTTCCGTCGGCTGGCGTGGGCGCGATGCTCGCGCTGTGGGTTTGTGGCAAGGATTTTAGCGTGATCGCCCTGATCGGAATTATATTACTTATCGGTATAGTACAGAAGAATGCTATTATGATGATTGATTTCGCGCTGGATGCGGAACGGAAGGAAGGAAAGCCACCTCACGAGGCGATCTATCAGGCCTGTTTGCTGCGATTCCGGCCCATTATGATGACCACGATGGCGGCGCTGCTAGGCGGTATCCCCCTCGCTCTGGGGAGCGGGACAGGCTCGGAATTGCGCCGCCCGCTCGGCATCAGCATCGTCGGTGGCCTGCTCATCAGCCAAATTCTGACACTGTACACAACTCCTGTCGTGTACCTGGCGTTCGATCGGTTAGCGATGCGTTTTCGCCACCATCACGTTAGTCATGCGCAAGAATCGGAAGCCACAACTGATTGAACGCTGCGAGAAAATCTTGAAATAGAGCCAGAAAGTGAACATCTCCGCACCTTTTGTTAAAAGACCGATCGCCACCTCGCTTTTGACGGTGGCAATCTTGTTGGCGGGAATGATTGCGTATCAGTTTCTGCCGGTCGCCCCGCTTCCCCAAGTGGACTTCCCAACAATCCAGGTGCAGGCGACCCTCCCAGGAGCAAGCCCGGAAACCATGGCGTCGGCTGTAGCCACACCCCTTGAGCGCCAGTTCGGGCGGATTGCCGGAATCACCGAGATGACGTCCAGCAGCCTCGCTGGCAGCACTTCAATCACACTGCAATTCGACCTGAATCGAGATATCGACGCCGCCGCTCGCGATGTACAAGCGGCGATCAATGCGGCGTCCGGCGAGCTTCCGGCGAACCTGCCGAGCGCTCCCTACTACAGAAAGATCAATCCGGCCGACTCTCCCGTAATAATTTTGGCTTTGCGATCTGACGTGTTGCCGCAGAGCCGGCTGTACGATATTGCCGACTCGATCATTGCGCAGAAGGTGTCTCAGGTGAGTGGTGTGGGCCAAGTGTACGTCGGCGGCAGCGCGCGGCCGGCCGTTCGCGTCGAGCTAAACCCGGCCGTGCTAGCCGGCTATGGAATTGGGCTGGAGGACGTTCGCGCCGCGCTGGGGCAAGTGAATTCCAACGAGCCAAAGGGCGACGTCGCCAATGGAATCGCCCGATGGACGCTGACCGACAACGATCAATTGTTTGACGCGAATCACTACCGACCTCTGGTTATTGCATACCACAACGGCGCACCGGTGCGCTTGGGTGATATCGCCACGGTGGACGATTCCGTCGAGAACCTTTACGTCGCTGGAGTCGTAAATAGCAAGCGGTCAGTGCTGCTCATCATAAATCGGCAACCGGGTGCAAATATCGTGGGCACGGCGGACCGCATTGACGCGATGCTTCCGCTGCTGCGGGCTTCCATTCCAGCTTCCGCTGATCTGACGGTAGCAATTGACCGCACGATGACGATCCGCGCCTCCGTCACTGACGTACAGATTACGTTGCTGATCACAGTCGTATTGGTGATCCTGGTGATTTTCGTCTTTCTGCGAACGCTTTGGGCAACTCTGATTCCGGCAGTCGCCGTGCCCGTATCGCTGGTCGGAACATTCGCCGTGATGTATCTGGTCGGATATTCGATCGATAACCTTTCCCTGATGGCGCTCACCATTTGCACGGGATTCGTCGTGGATGACGCAATCGTGGTAATTGAAAATATCACCCGCTATCGCGAGCTCGGGTTGTCGCCGATGAAGTCGGCGCTGAAAGGCGCGCAAGAAATTGGTTTTACGGTGCTCTCAATGAGCACGTCGTTGATCGCGGTCTTTATTCCTATTTTGCTGATGGGTGGCATCGTCGGACGCCTCTTTCGTGAATTCGCGGTCACCCTGAGTGTAACGATTTTGATATCGCTGCTCGTCTCGCTGACCGCCACGCCGATGATGTGCGCAAAGTTTCTCAAACCTATTCGCAACGAACGCCACAATTTTCTTTACCGCCTGAGTGAAACGGGTTTCCAGAAGCTACTTGCGGCTTATGATAAGGGCCTTCGTTGGGTACTCGCTCATCAGCCAGTCACCTTAGCCATTACGATAGCGATGGTTTTCCTGAGCGCCATCCTTTACTACTACGTCCCCAAGGGCTTCTTTCCGCAGCAGGACACGGGCCTATTGAGCGGCTCGATCCAGGCTTCCCAGGATGTCTCGTTCGATGCCATGCGAGTAAAGCAAAAGCAGTTCAGCGAGATCGTCACGTCGGACCCCGCAGTCAAGAGCAACATCGCGTTTGTCGGAGGAAACAACGCGATAAACAACGGAAGAATGTTCATTATGCTGAAGCCGCTCTCGGAACGAAAGATCAACGCCGACAAGGTAATCCAGCGCCTTCGAAAAAGGCTTGCGGCCGTGCCCGGGGCCACCCTTTATCTACAAGCCAATCAGGATATTCGAGTTGGCGGGCGCTCCAGCAACGCGCAGTATCAATACACCTTGGAAAGCGAGAATTTGCAGGATTTGGAGACTTGGTCGCCCCGGTTGTTGGCCAAGCTGAAGACGCTACCGGAGTTGCGCGACGTCTCAACCGATCAACAAGATAAGGGTCTCCAAGCTACGCTGGTTATCGACCGCGATACCGCCGCGCGTCTGGGCCTGGACACGCAGGTGATCGACGACACGCTCTACGACGCTTTTGGCCAGCGGCAAGTCTCAACCGTCTTCACTCAGTTGAACGAATACCATCTGGTAATGGAAGTTGGGCCGGAATTTCAACGAAATCCCGACGCTCTCAAGGGCATTTATATGCGTTCAGTAAACGGCACTGAGGTTCCTCTCAGCGCCTTCTCGCACTACGAATTAAAAACCACTCCTCTTACCGTCAATCATCAGGGGCAATACCCTGCCGTTACCCTGTCGTTCAATCTCGCCCCGGGCGTCGCCCTCGGACAAGCTGTGACGGCCGTGAATCGGTTGGCAAATCAGATGGGTTTGCCCGGATCGATATTGGCTACGTTTCAAGGCACGGCGCAGGCATTCCAGGCCTCGCTCGCGAACGAGCCTATTCTGATTGTCACGGCCCTTTTCGCCGTGTATATCGTGCTTGGAATGCTGTATGAGAGTTACATTCATCCCATCACCATTCTTTCCACTCTTCCGTCCGCCGGCGTTGGCGCCATTCTCGCGATACTAATCTCGGGCTCCGATCTAAACGTAATGTCGATCATAGGCATCATTCTCTTGATTGGTATCGTGAAGAAAAACGCGATTATGATGATCGATTTTGCTTTGGATGCCGAGCGAAAGGAAGGCAAGACTCCTCGGGAAGCCATATATCAAGCCTGCCTGCTGCGCTTCCGGCCGATTATGATGACCACAATGGCAGCACTGCTCGGTGGTCTGCCGCTGGCTCTCGGAACTGGTACAGGTTCGGAGCTGCGCCGGCCACTCGGCATCAGCATTGTCGGTGGATTATTGGTCAGCCAGATGTTGACACTATTTACAACTCCGGTCGTTTATCTCTATATGGACCGACTTCGCGATTGGCGTGTGCGAAGAACGGAAGGCCGGGCTGCCTTGAAACTCCCGCGGAACCTGGACTCGTCGCTTCCCCGTCCCCGCGCGTGAAGACCTTTTGCCGATTGCACAGAAGAGAGTAAAGCTGGAAGAGCATCTATTGCTGTAAAATATTAGCGCCCGCGATGTAGGGCATCGGGGTTGCGGTAAAGGTAATCCTGGTGGCTGTCGCGACAGTGTCACGATTTTTTCGGCTTCCGGAATTCATTGTCGGTCGTGCTCGTCCAGAGGGACTTATCGTGAGACTCAGCCTCCGCTTAATTCTTTCCCTGGTGATCGGAATCACCCTCGTCACATTTTTTATTTCTCGAAACGAAGTCATATCGCAGAAGCGGGGATTGCGCGCCGATCTCGAGCGAAGAGCTCAAATCTTGGCTGAGAGCCTGGGGGAAATTGTCGAGCCCGCCCTTGAGCGAAGTTCGCACGAGCAACTCCGGCACATCGTGGAGCGCTTCGGTAACCGGCAGCGTCTAGCCGGTGTGGTTGTCTACGATGGCAAGGGAGCGGTGATCGCCGAAAGTTCAAGTCTGGCCTCGCGGTTTACGCCGCCTCCTGTCCCGCTTGCTCGCGTCGAAAAGGCGGACGATGGCGTTAGCGAATTCCTCAAACTCGGTGGCGCCGCGATCCACGCGTATTATTTACCCTTGCATGACGGCGCGAAGCTCTCCGGCATACTGGCTATTTTTCATGATGCTGACTACATCGAGGCGCAGAGTAAGAGCATTTGGCGGGAAACCATCTGGCACGTCATCGCTCAAGTCCTCCTGATTGTATTCTTGACTGTATTGATTATTCGCTGGACGGTTGTGCTGCCCATTTCGCGCATGGCGCAGTGGATGAAAGATCTGCGAGGAGGGCAGATGACTCCGCGGCCTGAGTTGCCCAAGGAAGACTTCCTAGCTCCGTTTTCCCAGGAAGTGGTCAATTTCGCCCGCAGTTTAGCGGAAGCCAGAGCGGCCGCGACCGAGGAGGCCCGGCTTCGGGAAACGGGCCAGTCTCTCTGGACCCCTGAACGATTGCGGGTGAGCCTGCAGCGTAAGCTGAAAGGAGCGCTATTCGTCGTTTCCAATCGCGAACCCTATATTCACCTTCACCGCGGAAAAGGTATCGAAATATCGGTTCCAGCGAGCGGTGTCGTTACCGCGCTTGAGCCGGTTCTACGCGCCTGCGACGGTACTTGGATTGCCCACGGTTCGGGCGATGCGGATCGCGAAACGGTGGACGAGCACGATCGCCTGCGCGTTCCGCCGGACAAGCCGGAATACACTCTCAGACGCGTCTGGCTCAGCCCGGAAGAAGAGGCCGGATACTATTACGGTTTCTCGAACGAAGGCCTCTGGCCGCTATGCCATATCGCTCACACTCGTCCCACCTTTCGCACGTCGGATTGGCAGAGCTATCAACAGGCGAACCAAAAATTTGCCGCCGTCGTGCTGGATGAATTGCAAAATTCACAGCATCCCCTTTTGCTCGTGCAGGACTATCATTTCGCGCTTTTGCCGCGGATCGTTAAAAAGGCACGTCCCGACGCTCGTATTGCGATCTTCTGGCATATTCCTTGGCCCAATCCTGAAGCTTTCGGCATCTGCCCCTGGCAGCGCGAACTCCTCGACGGCTTGCTCGGAGCCGATCTGATCGGCTTTCATACCCAAGCCCACTGCAACAATTTTCTGGAGACCGTGGACGCAGTTCTCGAATCCAGAATCGAATGGGAACGCTTTGCCGTGAAGCGGCGCGATCACCTGACCTTCGTGCAACCATTTCCGATCAGCGTGGATTTTCGCGAGGCACAGCGCGAGCCTGAGGCGGCCGATGGTTCGCCCTACGATCTGCGCGCCTCCCTCCTCAAAAATCTCGGTGTTCAGGCCAGTTTTTTGGGTCTCGGAGTAGATCGCATCGACTACACCAAAGGAATCATTGAACGATTCCGAGGAATCGAGAGCTTCCTGGAAAAATCGCCTTCCTATCAGGGCAGTTTCACGTTTGTTCAAATTGGTGCTCCCAGCCGGACAACGATCCCGCGCTACCACGACCTGATAGACGAAGTCGAAGCTGAAGCCGCCCGCATCAATGCGAAATACGCAACCGGAAATTGGAAGCCGATCGTACTCTTGACGCGTCATCACAGTCACAGCGAGATACTGCCGTATTACCGTGCAGCGGACCTTTGCATGGTCACTTCGCTTCACGATGGCATGAACCTTGTGGCCAAGGAATTCGTTGCCTCGCGCACTGACGGCGAGGGCGCTCTCATCCTGAGTCAATTTACGGGTGCCACTCGCGAACTCCGGGATGCGATCATCGTGAATCCTTACGATACCGAACAACTTGGGAACGCGATTCGCGAAGCACTGGAGATGAAGGCCGAGGAGCGCCAGAGTCGCATGCGCCACATGCGCCAGATGGTAAGAGAGCACAACGTGTATCGCTGGGCCGGAAATCTCCTCACCGAGCTTTCTGAGATCAGAGTCGAAGAAAGTGAATTGGCTGCAAAGCAATCTTAGTTATTCGGACCCGAGGATTTGGCCGACTACAAATCTCCCGAAAAGCGCTACTGGCGGACCTCCCGCCGGTCGAAATCCGCATTTGCAGACGTTCGTCGAATCCTGGCCCGGTTGCGGAAAGCACAAAAAATCGCGGTTCTTCTCGATTGCGACGGAACCCTGGTTCCACTCAAGCCCCATCCTTCCGAAGTCCGCGTGCCACCGCAAGTCAAGAAGGTGCTCGGCCGGCTTGTGGCTAATCGAAGCCTGTTCGTAGCCATCGTCAGCGGCCGCCGGGTTCGTGATCTCAAGGCATTGCTGAACGTGAAAGGATTGCATTATTTCGGGCTGCACGGTGCCGAATCGGAGCGAGGAAGCACTCGCATCAGCCCCACGACTCTTGCCGCCGTTCGCGCTGCCAAGCGGGCGGCGCGCCGCACTCTTCAGGCTTGGCCCGGTGTTTGGGTTGAAGATAAGGCCCTCACCTTTTCTATTCATTATCGCCAAGCCAAACCGGCAGCAAGGAATGCCGCCTCCGTCGCGCTGGCCACGCTTCTCGCGCGGTGGGGTGATGCAATTCACGTCCTAAACGGAAACCGAGTTTGGGAAATACTTCCCATAGAAGTTGCAGGAAAGTCCTCTACAGTTTTGAGAATTCTGAAGGATCTTCCGCCAGGCACGCCCGCAATTTACATGGGAGACGACGGGACGGATGAACCCGCTTTCAAGATTCTTGAGGATCAAATCACCGTTCGAGTTGGCGACCACCGCGCCACACGCGCGCGCTATTACGTGCGCAATCCCTCTGATGTGATCCGCTTTCTCGCGCGATTGGAAACCGAACTGCGCGCCTGAATTTGTCTTCGCTACCCACGGCGGTTGGCAGTGTGACACCAGAACGTATGGTACAATTTTCGATTGTATTGGCCGTTCAAGCAGTTTCTCCAAAGGGATGCGCCCGTAGCTCAGCTGGATAGAGCGTCTGGCTACGAACCAGAAGGTCGGGAGTTCGACTCTCTCCGGGCGCGCCACTCTTTTCAATAACTTAAGGATGGTCCCCATCATTTCAGTCGTGACCCGATGACTTCTTTGGGCCGCCACAGCGTTGATGGTTGCCCCGGTGCGGAACTTCTCAAACTTGTGAATCGCTCGGCTTCTCCTCGGCTGCCGGGTGAACGTACCGCATGGTCATCTGAATGTTCGTGTGCCCAAGGATCGCGGCTAGGGTCGGAAGGTTTATGTCTGACACGGCAGCCCCCTTCGCGAACGTGTGACGAATGTCAGATAGCCTGAAGCGGTTCTCGATGTTGGCCCGATCTAGGGCGGGGCGGTGATCCTTTTTCACGCTTCCGATTGCTGTCTGAGCGTTGTGTGGGGAGGGAAAAGCAAAGGGAGTTGCCAGACGCTCGACTTTCTTCACGCGGCGCTTTAATTGCTAAGGCACATTATCGGTCATCGGCATCGTTAGGCGCGTGGCCTTCGTTTTGTCGAAAGGATTGAAGATGGTCATTTGCTTGAAGATGATCTCGACCTTGATTCGGAAGGCTTCTTCGGGTTTCATCTCCGCGTCCAGCATGATCTCTGCTATGTTCCGCAAAGGTTGACTAGTCTCCGCAAGGCAGCTCGCTTGCGATGAGGCACGCCGTCCGATTTATGTGGCGAGACGGGCAAAGGAAACGATCGGCTCTTCGTCGCATTGCGAACTCACACGCTCGACTGTCTCCTCCCCGATTGCAGTACTTCAGCAGGGTTGTCGGGCGTGAATAAGAACGATCGGCTTTCGACACGGGACGACAACTCGAAGCGTGTTTCGGGAACAATCGAGAGCACGCTCAACGAAATCGAAGGTGTCCTGATTGCTGCCACAGAGCCAGCTTTTAACAAACACGGAGCAAGGTTCAGAGACATCCCGCGCTATCGCCAGGTTCCTAACCTCCAAGCGGACCACGTTTCGTTGGTCAACTGCGAGATCCTCTGAACGAGATTCGTGAAAAAATCGTCAGACTCGAAGAGAAGCGGTCCCGCATTGTGAGGGCCAGTGGAAAGTGAGAACGCTACCGGGTGCTCGATTAGAATCGAACGAGCTCAAAATCTGAAACGTCGTTCAGCTATTGCATCAGCGTGGATTGGTTCCCCGGATAACCGAGATTTCAGCGGGTCTGCCCAAATAACCCTTGTGCGACGCCTCCCGTATCTGGTCGATTCGGCGCGTCCAAAATGCGCGTGGATGTTTTCCCACAAACACATTTTTTGAGCTTGGCAGGTAGGCTCAGGCTCCGAGCAAATTAATTTGCAACTTCTCATACCCGTGCTCGCGCGCCCACAGGTCGAGGGGTATTGTCGCCAGCTCATCGACAACAGGAACCGCGAGCCCGATCTTCGTCAAATCGATACTTTTTAGGTAGGTGTGGCAGGTGTCGCAGACGTCCACGCGCACGTGCGCGATCTCCGGAGCAGCATAGAATCCCATTTGCGGCTCGCGCTCTTCGCCGCACGCCGGGCAGTAAATTCGCCGGAACGCCCACTCGTGCGCGCACAACATGCAGAGGAGAAACTTCTTCCCGCCGTCACCTGCAGGGCGCAGCACGCCCACGAGGGGATTGCTCCCGCAGATTGGACACGTGAAAGGAGTGGCATCCAATTTCGCGGGCTTCATCCGATCGACTAAAAATTCCGCGAAGGGTTGGAGAAAGATCCATGCCAACAGCCGTTCGTGGAGCGACGAACCGCCGTAAACGTCGGTTGAATCGGGCGCTGCATCGGCGGATTCTGGCGTCAAGCCGCCACGCAGAAAATCGTCGATGGCCCGCCGCCGCGCATCCGGCCCCTGCCCCGCAACTTGCGCAGCGGCGGTCGCGAGCGGCTCCGGAGCAAATTGCCGGACGGCTTCGGCAAACCCGGCGAAGCTCGGAAGAAGATGCGGATTACTTAGTTGTTCGCGCACAGACGCAGGTTCCGAAATTTTGGGCGCGCTGGCAAACACTTCTCCCGCATCGGCGTACACGATACGTTGCAACTCCGCGACGCGCGCGTAGAAGCGCAGTCCCTCAGTGGCAAATGGATAGGCAGAAATTAAGTCGTTCGCGCGGCGGATGCGCCGGTCCCATCGGGACTGCGGGATTGCTTGGGTCCTAACCGGGGTCATCGGCCGGGTTATCGCTTGGATGCGCGACCGCCTTCGACCTGTTCGTACCATTCGCGGTGGAAAGTCCAGGCCCAGGCTCGCGTGACGGTGCCGTGTATCATCGAGCCGAAACTGCCCTCTTCGAGGATGGTGCTCATGTACACATGGATCATGAACAGTCCGATGGTGATCAGCGCCACGCTGGCGTGGATCAAAATCGCCGCATAGCGGACGAAGCGCATGCTCCACGCGAGCGACTCGGTGTACCACAAGAAGACGCCGCTGATCAGGAGCAGGATCACGCCGTAAAACATTCCCCAGAAGAAGAGTTTTTGGCCGTAGTTGAAGCGGCCAACGGGCGGCAGCTTGTCGTCTTCGTTTTTGATGTACTCGGGGATGGCTTTTCCCCAGGCGCGATCGTTGTCGTCAATTTGCATATCGCGGCGCCACTGGATGAACGACCAGAAGAGCGAAGCCGTGAAAACCAGGCCGACCCAGGGGTGCCAGAACCTTGCGGTGGTGCCGCCGCCTACTACGACCGCCATCCAGAACAAATAGGGCGACCAGAATGCCAGACCGGTCATTAGAAGATAGATGTACGTGATTGCGCCGAGCCAGTGGTTGACGCGCTCGGCCAAGCTGTACCGTTCGATCAATTCCTGGTTCCGGTCCACGACGGTAGTGGAACGCGGGACGGCGCCGGTGCTCATACGCGCCTCTCTTCATTTGGCGGAGTAGGCTCGACCTTTTTCGGACCGAAGCGCAGGTAGTGCAACGCCAAGCCAGCCAGGCCTCCGACGATTGCGAGATTGCCCAGCCACTTCAGCGGCTTCTTCCAAAGCCATACGGAGTAGGGGATGTGCGGATCTTTCGGAAGGCCACCATAAATTTCCGGATTTTTCGCGTCATGCAGGACGTAAATTACGTGCGTGCCGCCGACGCCGGGCGGGTCGTACACGCCGGCGTCCGGAAAACCGGACTGCTCGCGCAGTTGTGTGGCGCGTGTTTCGGCGAGTTCTTTCATTTCCGGCTTGGTGCCGAAATGTAAGCAGCCGGTGGGGCATGCTTTGATGCAAGCCGGTTCGAGGCCCTGCGATACGCGGTCGTTGCACAGCGTGCACTTAAAAACCTTGTGCGCCTTGGGACTGAATTTCGGAATATTGAACGGGCACCCGGTGATGCAGTAGCCGCAACCGATGCAGTTCGCTTCCTGAAAATCCACGATGCCGTTGGCGTACTGCACGATTGCGCCATCGGCCGGACAAGCCGCGAGGCATCCGGGATCTTCGCAGTGCATGCACTGGTCTTTGCGCATCAGCAGCATCAAGCTGCCATCTTCGCGCTCGTGCTCATTGAACTTGATCAGGTTCCAATAATTCCACGCCGTTTCCGGCATGGTCTGGTAGCTGTTGTCGAAGCTGGTCTCGCTGAAGGTGTAACCGTTCCATTCAAGGCAAGCTACTTCGCAGGCCTTGCAGCCGATGCAGGTGGAGGTGTCCACGAGCTTGCAGACTTGAGACTCCCGGTTCAGGCCGGCGCCTGGGACCGTCCCTGTATGCCCTGAAATTCTGACGAGTTCGGTTGCCGCTTGGCTCACGATGCGCTCCCTAAGCCTTCTCGACCTTCACGAGAAAGCCCTTGGATTCCGGCGTATGGGCATTCGGATCACTGACCGATGGCGTAAGCAGGTTGGCGGGAGTCCGCGCGTCTCGGCCTTCATCCTCCGTGATTCCGCGAAAGCCCTGGTGAATGGGCAAGCCGATCTGATACACCTTTTTGCCGTCAATCATCATGGGCTTCAGACGGCGCGTGACGAACGCTTTAGCGATGTAGGTTCCGCGCGCGCTGATCACCTTGATCGTGTCCGTGGCGCGGATCCCTTTTTCGTCCGCGAGCTCCACGGGAATCTCAATGAACGGTTCGGGAATCAGCTGCACGTTCACGGGATTGTTTTTCGTCCAGTAGTGATACTGCTCGGTCAGGCGGTAGGTAGTGCAGACGATCGAGTACTCTTCCGGCGTGCCGAATTTATCGTATGGCGTCTTAAACTTCGTCACCAGCGGATTATTCGATTGCTGTGGATGCAGCAGGTTAGGGGACGGGCTTTCGATCGGCTCGTAATGCTCGGGGAAAGGCCCGTCCACGAGGACCCCGATCGGCGCGAACAATCGGCCGACGCCTTCGGGATTCATGATAAACGGGCCCAGGTGATCCTTCGGATGCGAATCGGGCTTGAAGTCCGGCACATCGTTGCCAGCCCATTTGCCAGCGGCTTCGTTCCACCAGATCTGCTTGCGATCGGGATCCCACGGCTTTCCGTCAACATTGCAGGAGGCGCGATTGTAGAGCACGCGGCGATTCGCGGGCCACGACCAGGACCAATTCGGATACACGCCCATGCCCGATGGATCTTCCGTGCCACGGCGCTGGATTTGCGGGCCAGCCTCGGTCCACATGCCGGAGTAGATCCAGTTGCCGCACATCGTTGTGCCGTCGTCTTGCAGCAATGCAAATCCCGGCAATTGCTGGCCTGCCTTGACCGCTACCTGGCCCGTGGCATCTTTTACGTCGGCGAACGCTTTGCCGTTGAGTTCCATCGCCGCTTGTGCAAGCGGCGGGTGAGCGGCATCGGCATAGGCCCAGCTGAGATTTTGAATTGGATCAGGGAATTTTCCGCCTTCTTTCTTATAGAGGTCGCGAACGCGCAAGAAGATCTGGGCAACGATGTCCTGATCGAGCCGGGCATCTCCTGGAGGCGGCACGGCCGCATATTTCCAAGTGACCCAGCGCGCGGAGTTGGTCATGCTGCCGTCTTTTTCTGCAAAACCGGCGCAGGGCAAGCGGTACACGGTGGTTTTGATATTTCGCTGCTCGTCGGTAGTGATTCCAGGGGCCCGCCAGAACTCGCTCGTTTCGTCGGGATATATTTCGCCTACGACCAGCCAATCGGCCCGCTTCAGCGCGTTGATATTTTTGTTCGTGTCCGGACCGATCATCACGCCATTCATCCCAAACGCGAACATGCCTTTCACCTTGCCGTTGTACATATCGTCCCAGATATGGGTCCACGAATAGTCGCGATCCACTTTCGGCAGGTAATCGAACGCGAATCCGTTCTCCTTCTTCGCCGCATCCCCGTAGAAAGCCTTCATCAACGACACGAAAAATTTCGGAGTGTTGGACCAATAATTCATGGAATTCCACGGCGTCGGTTTCGAGGGGGTGGGCGTCACGCGCTTGAGGTAGGCAGCTAAATCCGCATCGGCCGGAACCGGCATTTTGAGGTATCCAGGCAAACTGTCGTAGAGTCCGGCCATGTCCGTTGCGCCCTGAATATTTGAATGGCCACGGAGGGCGTTTACGCCGCCTCCGGCGCGTCCGACGTTTCCGAGCAAGAGCTGAATCATTGCGGCAGTGCGGATGATTTGTGTGCCGAACGTGTGCTGCGTCCAGCCCACGGCGTAGATGATGGTCGCTACCTTTCTCATGTCACCGTCTTTGCGGACGGACGTGAACATGTCGGCGGCTTTCAGGTATTGATCTTTGGGTATGCCGGTGATGCGCTCGACCGTTTCCGGCGTATAGCGCGAATATTGCTGCTTCAACAGTTGAAACACGCAGTGGGGGTGCTGCAGCGTCAAATCGTACGCCGTGTTCGGCGGAAGCATGGGCGGCGGAGCCGGGGCTGCGGGGTGCGCCGGAGGATCGCCGTGCGCAGCGGCCACGTGTGCGGACGCTGACACAGCGCTCGCCTTGCCGCTCAGGTCACCACCCTGCTCGTAGTTCCAAGTGGACTTGTCGTAGGAATGCGTCGCTGCGTCGAAGCCAGAGTAAAGCCCGTCTTCCGGCAGCTTGAAACCTTCTTTCACGATAAACGCCGCATTCGTGTAATTGACCAGATATTCTTTGGCGATCCGGTTGTTTTCGATGGCGTAGCGAATTAAGCCGCCGAGGAAAGCGATGTCCGTGCCGGCACGAATTTGAAGGAACAGATCGGCGGTTGCGGAGGTGCGCGTAAATCGTGGGTCAACGGAAATTAGTTTTGCATTGCGATTGCGCTTGGCCTCCATCGCCCACTTGAATCCGCAGGGATGGTTTTCAGCTGGATTTCCGCCCATGATCAGCATCATGTCGGTGTTTTTTATATCGATCCAGCCATTGGTCATCGCCCCGCGTCCGAAAGTCGGTCCCAAACTTGAGACCGTGGGGCCGTGTCAAACACGTGCTTGGTTTTCGAGATAAACCAAGCCCAGGCTCCTCATCGCTTTGATCGCCAGGAAATTGAACTCGTTGGTATCGGTGCAGCCACCGATGAAGGAAATGCCCTCGCAGCGGTTGACGGTGTGACCGTTCGCATCTTTTTCAACGAATGTTGCATCGCGTGTTTTCTTGGTCCAACCGGCGATCTCATCGAGCGCCTGCTCCCAAGAGATATCCTGCCACTCAGTGGCACCGGGCCGGCGCACCTGGGGCTTGGTGAGGCGGCGGGGATTCAGCATGTCCTGTTCGAGTGAGGAACCCTTGGGGCAGAGCGTGCCACGGTTCGTGGGATGGTCGGGATCGCCCTCAACATGGATAACTTGCGGTGTGACGTTCTTCGCTTTGTCGCCAATCGTATAGATCAGCACGCCGCAACCGACCGCGCAGTAGGGGCATGTGGAGCGCGTTTCCGCAGCGCGTGCGATCTTTAACTCTTTGAGCTGGGCATAGGCAGGCTTGAGATCGAATCCGAAGATGGTCGCGGCAACTCCGCCGAAAGCCGCTGCCTTAAAGAATTCTCTGCGGGATGTCTGAGCCAAGGGCGCCTTCCGATCTGGTCAAGATTCGCAGACTATTTACTTGCCAGATGAGTTGCTTGTCAAGAGTTATGGAAGGCGGCGCTCATTCACACAACTGTAATATTCCGACATTGCGCTGTCAGGCGTGCTAAAGCGGCGGAACAGCGCATGCGTTCCTGACTTATCCTCGCAACGGCTGTCGTCCAAACTGGATGTCATCGAGTGAATGCGTCGTGATTGACGCGCGTCCTTATAAGTCGGATTCCCAGACAAGTGAAATCCGCTAATCCGACGGGCCCGATTCAATCCGTGAATTAAACCTACCTAAGATTCCTGCTGACGCCACAACAGTTCTTTTTGAGGTTGGCGGGTGCGCACTTTTGGGCAAGCGAATCTTCAACGATTCTGACAGATCGCGAAGTGGGGATTTCGGGCACGGAAGGTTTTTGGGGGACTTGTTCGGTTAGCCAACTATACGTCCACTTTACGTGACGTCTTAGTTGTTTCAGCCTGAGCATCTAGCGCCAGCGACTCCGTCATAAATCCAGCGCCAAAGCGGGCCCTTCCGCGGATGAATCTTGCTCCGGTTCCCTATCCACTTTACGCATTGGCTCAATGGGCCGCTTCGCCTCGGTCGCTTCCGTGTCAGGACTCAACAGCCCTTCCTCGAAGTCTTGCACCGATTTCAGACGGAAGGCACCACGGAGAGCAATCGGAGTCAGCAAGGTGGTAAGAAGGACAACCGCCACCATAACCGCCACCTCGGGCCTCCCGAAAATGCCCGTGCTAGCACCCATGGCGGTGACGATCAAGCCCACTTCGCCTCTCGACATCATGCCGCAGCCGACGCGAAGACTGCGCACCCAGTCCATACCTGAACCGAGAGCCGCCAGCCCACAGCCGACCAGCTTTCCCACAATCGCGACCACGAGTATCAGGAACATCAGCGTCCAATGACCCGATAGTGCCCGGTAGTCGCTGGAGAGACCAATGGAAACGAAAAAGAGAGGAATCAGCAGCCCATGGCCAATGGCATAGAAGCTCCGCTCGATG
Organism: uncultured Acidobacteriota bacterium; assembly: GCA_963823145.1. Taxonomy (GTDB): domain Bacteria; phylum Acidobacteriota; class Terriglobia; order Acidiferrales; family UBA7541; genus Palsa-295. The sequence continues at coordinate 1,648,068 of CAWGJZ010000002.1, read as the reverse complement.
TCGGTTTTGTACTCGGAGCCGGCGAACACATATCCAAGCAAGTACGCGCCGGTGATCCCAGCCACGCTGCCCAGCCACTCGGCCGAGACAGCATATACTAGGACCAAAGCCAGTACGCAGCTCGGCACCGCCTCATTGGCGGCCAGTTTGCGCAGTTGCAGAATTAAAGGATCCAGCCAGCGCTTTGCGGCTGTGTAGCCCACAACGAAAAATAGCGTCGCGAAGACACCGATCATCAGCATCTGAACGACGAGGGGATGACTTGCCGCCGGCGCGAGCCGCTGCTCCAACCAGGCGCTCGACATCGACGCGATGCCAAAGGCTTCTCCCTTGGTTGTGATGGACGCGGCCAGAAATGCCAGCACGAACAGTCCCATCACGTCGTCTATCACAGCGGCGCCGAGGATAACCGTCGCCTCGTTGGACGACATCCGCCCGGCGTCCATCAATGTTCGCGCGGAAATTGAGACGCTCGTAGCTGTCAAAGCTCCGCCGATGAAAAGGGAAACGGTCCAAGACAAGCCGAGCAGGTGCCCTACGCCCGCGCCCAGAAAAAACGGCCAGATTACGCCGGAGAGCGCCACGATAAACGCAGTGACGCTGGCTTCTTGCATTCGATCAATATCCGTCTCAACGCCCGCCATGAACATCAATACGTAGCCACCGACCTGCGCGAGCAGCAGGAGCGTATCGCTGGCTTGCCCGCCACGAAACAGATGCCAGTGCAGAAGGTTGAACACACCTGGACCGAGAACTACGCCGGTGAGCAATTCTCCGAGGATGGGGGGGATGCCGAATCGGGTACAAATCGACGCTGCGATCTTCAGAGCCGGCAGCAGAATCGCCAGCAACAAGGCGAGCTGAAGAACCGGTTGCATCGTTACTGGGCGTCCGCGGTGGCTAATTCCTCGCTGTGGCGCTTCCGTGTCCATAATCGGCGAAGCCGGCCAACAGAAAGCCACGGTGTTCGATAGCCATCGCGTTCGATGCCGTTCTGTCTCATGGTCCGAATCGTGGCCGCCTGCCGCCGAGCCAGCTCCGACTGCGCGAGATTTTGCGCCAGCATCGCCGCGTAGCGAGTATGATCTTCCGCCTTATTCATCACGCGCAGCCGCATCCACAGTTCTCCCGCCTTCAGGTGCGCAATGAAGCTATCCGGCGCGAGCGCTACTGCCTCGGCAAGTTCTTCCATCGCGGCTTGAGCATCCAGATTCACGCAAAGAGCCATGCCCAGCAGCACGCGCAATTCGGAGACTTTGGGGTGCTGAACAACACACTGGCGCAAGTCTGCCACCAAGTCGGCGCACTCTTGCTTCTCGATCAATCGCGGATCGGCAAACATCCTCCGAAGAACTTGTTGCGTCTTGGCCGGGACGGAAGCTACCGGAAGCAGAGGCTCGGACGCCATCAAGGAATTCGGAATCTTTTCGTTGCTGGGTACGATCGAAATATCACTCATTTTTTGTCCTCGAATCGCCGGGTGTCGGCAGACTTTTTTTAATGATTCGCACGACCTAGCGGGCAAGGCGCGTGGCCGAGGCGCACCTTGCCGCCAGGCGTGTACAGCTAACTCAAGCAACAGCGTAGCCTTTTTCAGCTTGCACCAGAACGTCCGGTTCCGGCTTGAATACAAACTCGGGATAGCCGAGCTGTCCCATCTCCGGAATATCCAGGCCCGCAATTTCCGTTGCCGCCGAAACTCGCTGCCCGACGAAGAACTCGAGGGCGAGGTTCATAAGGAAACTGAAGGTGAAGACGAAACCGATCAGTGTGGAAATGCCCACGAGCTGTGCCGCAAACTGAGTGGCGTCGCCGTAGAACAGCCCGGTAACCGACCCCGTCACACCATTCCAGCTTCCCCCGTAATTGCTCGTGCCGTCCGCCAGCAGCCCGACCGAAAGAACGCCCCAAAGGCCGCAGGTTCCGTGAACGGAAACGGCGCCGACAGGATCGTCGACCTTCATGACATTCTCGATGAAGGAGCAGCTCAAGCAGACCAGAATGCCGGCGACAAGCCCGATAATGCAGGCGCCGACCGTGCTGACGAAGCCGCTAGGAGCTGTGATTGCGACGAGTCCGGCCAACAGGCCGTTGCCGCTCATCGAGGCATCGACCTTACCGTTCTTCATCCACATATAGAGCATCGCGCCGAAGGTTCCGGTGCAGCCAGCCAGCATCGTGTCCACCGCGATGGTGCCAATCCGCAAGTTTCCGGCCGCCGAAGCACCCAGCGTGCTGCCAGGGTTGAATCCGAACCACCCGAACGCGAGGATGAAGCACCCGATCAGCACGGCCGAAATGTCGTGACCGATAATCGGATTGCTCGATCCATCGCGGTTGAACTTCCCGATGCGCGGGCCGATGATCATGGTCACAGCCAGAGCCGTTATCCCTCCGACCGCGTGCACGACCCCGGAGCCCGCGAAGTCGCAGTAGCCCTTGCCCAATTGATTGTTCACTCCAAGCTGCGAGAGCCATCCCCCGCCCCATGCCCAGTTGGCATAGATCGGATAGGTAAGAGCGCCCATGAGCGAGGACGATACACAGAACGCCAAGAACTTCCAGCGTTCCGCACATGCCCCCGTGACGATCGTGAGCGCGGTGTCCATGAACACCATCTCAAAGAGGAAGAGCACCATGACGCCTACGTCATAGGTGTGGCCAGATAGAAAGAATCCGGTCCCCCCAAAGATGCCCCATGTCTTGCCGAACAGAGAGGTTGTGTGTTCAACGGACAGCGACTGGAGGCCTCCTAAGTTTCCGTTTCCGGCCGAGCCTCCTTGCTGGATGGCAAATCCTATCAGCCAGTACGAGAACAACCCACATGCGTACACCATGAAGTTCATCATGTACGTGTGGTTGGCGTTCTTCACGCGGCAGAGGCCGGACTCCACCATGGCGAACCCCGCTTGCATGAACATGACGAGATAGCCCGTGACCAGCGTCCATACGAAGTTGATGGCTATCTTGTTCTGACCGACTTGGTTGGCCGTATCCGACACCGTGACACCCACCTTGGAGTCGGCTGCGGGAACATCACTGATCGTTCCGGTGATCGTGCCGCCCGGGTCGCCCTTTGCCAAGTCCGAAGTCGCAGGGGCCTTGGCCGCGGCTGCCTTCAGCTCAGAGTCGGCTGGTACTGTCGCGGGAGCTGCTGCAGTAGCCGCGGGCGCCGCAGCAGGGGCCTGGGCGAAAGCAGCGACACCGATCCCTAGCGCGAACGTGAAGACTACCAAGCCCAGAAAAAAGTTTCGTAATTTTTTCATCTTCGTTTTCAGCTCCTAAATGTATTTTGGATTGCCGCTGCTTAGCCGGTGCATTAGCTCTTCCAAACTGCGTTCTTGTTAAAGGCCGCAGGCAAAATAACAATGATCCCGAACAGGCTTACCCCTATACCGATTAACGCGAGTACGATGCGTCCGGCGGTGCTCGGCGTAAGGTGCATGCCAAACAGCGTGATCAACCACCCAAGTGCGCTGCAGCCGGCACCCATCAACTTCATCGCCAGAGACGAGGGCTTCAGCGCCGACTTTCCCTCCAGCGACTTGATACTCATCATCCCGAACAAGCTGCCGATCAGACCGACCGCACCAACCAACAACAGCAGCTTCCCTAAACCGGACGAGTGATAAAAGATGCCGGCACAGAAAACGGTCGCCGCCGCGAGAAACAGGGTGTAATAACTTCCCTGCGATCTATTTGCTGCCATAAACAATTACCTCCTCGACCCCGAAAGGTCCTTGCGAATGGATTCAACATTAAAAGTTTGAAACCGCGCGATCTTCCGGCTGCAACGTCACCAACACTCCGTCATCCAGCCAAAAACGAAAGCCGTATAACTTCGCCCGCATCACTGGAGAAGTTACTTTCGCTACTTCCGCGTCTTGCCGAATAACGGTGCCGGAGATGACTAACCGGGGCGGCTCGCGCGCCGATTGACGAAAGGCCCGGAGTTCAACGGTGCGAATTTCCGGCAGGAGGTCGAAAATCATCTTGCGGATCGCCACCGCGTCCTGCAGAGCCTGCATTGATGCATTGCGCTCGCCTACCTGTCGCGGAAGAACCTCGTCCCATGCATCCGCCGGACGCGCCAGCCAATCGCACTCAGCGGCGTCGCCTTGCAAAGTAAAGCGCAGCAGCCGCAGCGGCGAACGCGACAGTTCTCCGAAACGCATTTGCGTTCGCAGCCGCCGGACAAAATTCGCGACTTCGAACAACTGCTTCACTCTTTTCGAGCTCCTTGTGCAGCCACAGCCGCTGCCGGAAGAGCAAGGAAGATCAAAAACTGAATCGCGACGATGGCCTCAAGCACGATCGGCACGCCCATTTGAAGCCGTATCACCAAAAGCAGCGCGATCATCGAGAACCACTGCCACCGCGAGCGGCGCAGCCGCTCCATACGCCCCGGGAGGTGAAGCAAAGCGCCGAAAGACAGCTTGCCGGTCGCCACTGGTACCGAGGCGCGAATACAGGCGACAGCGAAAAACCCAGCCAGAATCATCTCCACCAGAATCGTGCGTTCGCTCATAAAAACAGCTCTCCTGCGGCCTCTTCGACCGCTTAAAGGCGACCGCCCTTGGCGGAGGAAAACGGAAGCGTCTCCGGCGCAGCCCAAACTCGGACCGCGGCTCAGGCGCAGGATGCGCGGCCCTCCGGCCAAAGGGCGCCACTCAGCGGATGAATCAAAGATTCCATCCGCGTTGTGACTTGATTCAGCTGCTCTTCGTCGAGCGCGATGTACTTAATTGAGTGGACACGGCGTCGTGTCCGAGAAGACTGGTAACGCCTACTGTTGAAGAGGAGTTCTCTCAACTCGCCAGCGAGATGAGGGATCTGCGGGCTTCGTTGCTCGCGGGTGCATATTGCGGGCTTTCGATCGGAGAGTCAAATTCAAACTTTGAATCACAACGATTCGGATTCCGTTTTATCGATGTTAATGCGGCGCGCGACGGTGTCAGCGGGCGGACCGCTTCAAATCATCGTTTAAAATGATGGACTCGGCGATTTCCTTCATCGACTTGCGCCGCTGCTGGCTTTCGCGCTGCATCGTTCGGTAAGCTTCTTCTTCAGTAAGCTTCAACTCGCGCTGCAGAATGCCTTTGGCGCGGTCCACGAGCTTTCGTTTTTCCAGTTGATCGGAGAGTTCGGACTTTTCGCTTTCGAGCCGCGCCCTTTGCACTTCCGCGCCGACCAAAAAGCCGATCGTGGCGACCAAGTTGATTTCCCGCTTGCCATATCGTTGTGGCATCCGATTTTGCAAGTTGATTACTCCGACGAGTTCTCCCCCGCTCACCAAAGGGACTGACAAAAACGCTTGGAAATAGTCCTCGGGTAACTCATTGAATAGCATGAATCGCGGGTCGGCGTAGGCGCGCTCGCTTACAACAACAGGTTTCCTGTGCTCGGCTACCCAGCCGGTGATACCTTGCCCCACTCTCATTTTCAGACGGCCCAGAGCCTCCGGATGCGAATCCTTGGACGCGCGCAGGACGAGTTCGTCGCCTTCCAGCACATAGATCATGCACGAATCGCACTCGACCACGGCGGTAACGAATTCCACAACTTCATCCAGCGCGGCGTGTAGGGGGTCCGCGGCCGAAAGGCGGCTGGCCATTTTGTTCAGTAAGGCAATATCGAAAGCTACTTCGCGCTCCCGCGAAGCGAGCTTGTCGATTCGCGATCGCAGGGCTGAAAATTCCGCCTGGTCCTCGCGTCTGGCGCGATCGCGATCGAGCGCCTGATGAATAGCGGCCAGAAGGTCTTCCTTCTGAAATGGCTTCGAAAGAAATTCCACAGCCCCCGCCTTCATGGCCCGTAATGTCATCGGAATATTGCCATGAGCGGTGATGAAGATAATGGGGATCTGTATGCCGGCCTTTTCGAGTTGAGCTTGGAAATCCAGGCCGTTCACTCCGGGAAGTTTTACATCCAACACTAAGCAGCTCGGTGCTTCAGGCGGCTCGACATTCATGAATTCTTCGGTGGACCCGAATGTCTCTGCATGGAATCCAACCGCTTTTAGCAGGTTTTTAACCGAGTCGCGGACGGAAGCATCGTCATCGACTACGAAAATCGACGAGCTGATGTTAGAAGTAGCCATTCGTTTTTACTCGCCTCACGCGCCCGTCGGAATCGTAAACTGAAATATAGCGCCGCCCGCGGGACGCGGCATGGCCCAAAGGCGTCCTTCATGGGATTCAACAATCGAGCGGCTGATCGATAATCCCATCCCAATCCCTTCGGGCTTGGTGGTAAAGAAAGGTTCGAAGATCTTCTCTGCTGTTTCCGGACTGATTCCAACGCCGCAGTCCTCCACAACGATTCGAATGCCCGAAGAGTTTTCTTTCCGAGAAACAACAAGAATCTCTTTCCAATGTTCACTCATGTCCCGCATCGCATCGATGCCGTTCATCATAAGATTGAGAACGACCTGTTGCAATTGCACTTTGTCTCCTCGAATCAGCGGCACGTCTGCGCTAAGTTCTGTTCGTATGGTGATCCGATGATTGGTAGCTTCCTGCCGCAAAAGCATCACCAATTCGTGTGTCGCCTCGTTTATGTCGAACCAGTCTTTGGAAGGGGCGCGGTGCTGAAACAGGGCCCGAATTCGGCTCATCACCGCGCCGGCCCGCGTGCCACTCTGCACTACCGTTTCTGCAGCTTGGCGGGCCTCATCGAGGTTCGGCGGCTGCGCCCGGAGCCATTCAAGACATGTGTTACCTGAATTTACGACGGCAGTAAGCGGCTGATTTACCTCGTGCGCAATCGAAGCAGTGAGTTCGCCCATCGTCAAAATGCGGGCAAGACGGGCGAGTTCGGCCTGAGTCTTCATCAGGGCCTGCTGCGCCTCTTCGTGTTGCTGAATGCTCTTCCTCAGCTCGGAATTCGATTTTTGGAGGTCCGCAGTGCGCTCGGCGACTCGAAGTCCCAGCTCGTCCCGGGCTTCTCGCAGGGCTTCCTCATCCTGTTTCTTGGCGGCGCTCACCCAGCTCGCCACGAGCGCACAAACAACAAAGGCTGCAAAGTACGTTCCATTTGTGGCTGTAATCGCGAAGGAATGAAAAGGAGGAATGAAAAAATAATCCACCGTCGCGGTGGAAGTGACGACCGCGAAAAACCCCACCCCTGTTCCCCCGAACCAGGCACTGATCATCACGGCAGCAAAAAATAGAAATGGAAATGGATATGGGACAATGCGCTGAAGCAGCAGAGTGGAGACAAATGCTACAGCTATAAAGAAAAGAGAAGTACCGTACCGCCTGAGAATGGACCGGCTCCCAAGCATCAGTGCGTCTGCCGATGAGCCTACGCGATGTTGCTCGTCAGAATACCCTGCTTGAGCGATACCCTCAATGGAGCCAACGCCTTTGGCTGGAAACTCCTGGAAGCTGGACCTCCAAGACCAGTTGATCGCTTTCCAGCTCATAAACTTTACAGTTGCCGCTTCTCACAAGTGCGTTGACAAAGTCGGCTGCGCGACCCATCTGCTCCTCAGGCGGGTCAGCAGAACAGGGGCCCGCCACCGAATCTAATACCCCACGGTTATCATCCAAGGCGATCAGCAGATGCACCGAACAGGCTAGCAGCGGCGGCAATCGGTGTCCAATTCGTCCTTTGAATCCAAATCATTGGTTCCGCAAGTACTCAGCGGGAGTGATTTGCCTCCCTTTCGCCTAATGCCGCGCGAAATACAAGAGTAAGCCGAAAAGTGCGATGGGAATCAGCGCCATGGCGGCATAAAGGAGGATCTTTCGGGATCGCGCCGTGCTCGCCTTCTTCCAATCCCGAAGCTCGGGGCGCTCCGCAACGACTCCTACTTGATCGAGGCGCTGAAGGTCTTGGGCAAGCTCGTGGGCATTCGCGTACCGATTTCTGTGCTCACGTTCAAGAGCGCGGTAAACAACTTCCTGCAGCTGAGGCGAGATCGAAGGATCGATCTCACGCGGCGGAACGGGATGCTGCGCGAGCCGCTCAAAAGGATCCGCGCCGGGAAATGGCGTCTTGCCGGTCAACAGTTCGTACAGGATCACCCCGAGAGAATAGATGTCGCTGCGCGCGTCTCCTCGCTGCCCTTTCAACTCCTCAGGAGAAATGTACGGTGACGATCCGACGATCTGCGCGATGCTCGTAAACGTAAGCCGCGGCGCTCCTTCCTTCGCCGCAACGCCAAAGTCCGTCAGCTTAATTTCTCCGCCGGTTCCCACGAGAATATTTTCCGGCCTGAGATTTCGATGTACGACTCCGTGATTATGAATGTAAGCAAGAACGTCGCAGATCTTCAGGACGATCTGCGTCGCGCGTGCGGGAGGCAGCTTCTTTTCCTCCACAAGAATCTGGCGCAGCGACTTGCCTTCGAACCACTCGGTGACCAGATATGGCTGACTGTGGTGTTGGTCGGCTAAAACCTCCAAAAGGCCAGGGTGGCTGAGAGTTCTGCCGATCTCTTCTTCGCGGTGAAACCGGTCGGCAAACCCGGGATCGCTTTCCATTTCAGGATGCGGAACCTTGATCGCTACTTGTCGGCTCGTTCGGAGATCGGTAGCGCGACAAACCGAGGCAATATCACTGCGGGAAACAACGCTGTCGATGCGATAGTAATCGAGTTGGTCGCCGAGATTAATGGGGAATCCTCATTCGCACTACTTCAGTGGGGCAGGACGGGAACGCCCCCGTTGCCGCGGTTCAACTCAAGACCAGCGCTCTCGGCCCGACGCTTTGTCTGCCGTTTGATACGCGACCAAATACATTAAACGCAAGATTGGAAATAGCGCAACGCATTATTTTGGTTATCGCAATTCGCGAAATGCTCTGCTGGAAACCTTTGCAGGACGGTGGGGCAACATCATTTATCCCACCTGAGGATTCTCGACGAGAAGGGCTACGGCGGGACTCAACCTCTGATCTAACCTTGCAACTGGATCCCTGTTTTCCTTGAGCCAAGGAGCGTCGGCCGCCGACCCGGCTACAAGAAAATTGTCGCTATTATCCGGTTTTCTCCGTATGCAACCGGCGTCACCGCCCCATAGACTAGGAGGTGCGTGCCTTTGAAAATCCGCGTGACCGCCGGCCGTGTTAGAGCGAATCTGGCACCGATTGCAATTGGACAACTGTTTCGACCTCGCTGCACAAACGTCGTTTTACTTTCTACTTTCTTTTTTTCCTTTTTGTCTTGTTCTGGCGGTCATGGTGGGCTGGCTACCCTATAGCGCCCTATGGAAATCGTTTGTGACGTGGGTTGTCACATATCTTCCCCGGGATTCGCAGGAACTGGTGTTTTCAACCATTTTGGGCTTGGTCAACTATTCCGCTGGATTCCTTTCATTCGGCTTGGTGACGACGGTCTGGAGCGCTTCGGAAGGATTCGTGAGCCTCATGGAGTCGCTCAGCATTGCTTATGGCGTTCGAGATTCTCGTTCCTACTGGCGTAAGCGCGCCATCGGAACGGCAGTAACGATCCTCGCCGCGGTGTTTGCCTTGGGCGCCTTCGGCCTTATGGCCTTTGGTCATTGGGAATCGAGAATACTTTCAGCCGACATGGGGCCCTCAAGCCTAGCGCGGACCGTGTGGGAAATCGGGCGGTGGATTGTGACCGTTATGCTCATGTTCTTGGTGATCGATTTGCTTAACTTCCTCCTACCCGACGTCCGGCGCCCGTGGCGCTGGCTGACGCCGGGGACACTCTTTGCGGTTCTTACGCTCATGGCTTTATCTGCGGGATTTAATATCTATTTCCGACATTTCTCGATGTACCCGCGCCTGTATGGAGCTCTGGGTGGTTTTATAATTTTGATGTTATGGATTTATGCCGCCTGTTTGATTGTTCTGGTCGGTGCGGAGACCGATCACGAGCTGGAGAAAGGCCAGAGCGAAGCGGGGAGCTAGTGAAGAAGCGTCCGACCGATGGCTTTCCACGGCGTCACCCCCGGCAGGTTCCCTATCTGCTCGTTTGGCTCTGCCCCATTCTCCACTTTCTCGCAGGCTGTTTGCTTTTCGCCCAGCAGACCCAGCCAACCAGTTATGTCGGCTTCGACGGCCAAATCGTCTCCACCGTGGAGATCTCGGCCCGCCGGGACGTGGACCTAGCATCGATGCGCCAGCGGATTGAAGTGCAACCTGGAAAACCTTTTGCAGCTCGAGAGCTGAACGAGAGCGTGGCAGCCCTACAGCAGACGCGACTTTTCTCCGAGGTGCAAGTAAGCCTGGAACCCGAGCAAGCGGGACTGCGAGTTCTATTTATCCTACAGCCCACTGATTATGCAGGAGTGATCGACTTTCTGGGGACCGGGACCAAGTTCCCTTACACCGCCCTTCTTCAGGCGGTCGATATCCCCGAGCAGTCGCCATACTTCTCCGGCCTCGGGACCAAAGGCCAACAGGGCTTGCTCGATTACCTTCACAAGGAAGGATACTTCGCCGCCGCGGTCCAAGTGGAAACGAGCCGTGATCAGACGCATCGGATCGTGAACGTGATTTTCCACTGCGACCTAGAGAAACAGGCGCGCATCCGCAAAATCGTGTTCACCGGAATCACGGAGCGGCAGAGCGAGCACTTGAAAGCTGACCTCAAGGGCATCTGGGCGAAACTGAAACGGGTAACTCTCAAGTCCGGCCAAAAATATTCTGAACCGCGCATCGCCAAGTCAATCGACTTTATCCGTGAACGGCTGAGGACCCAGGATCGGCTCGCACCCTCAGTAAGGTTGGCTTCCTCGACCTACGACCCTCACGCGAATCGCGTCGATGTGACTCTGGATCTGGTGCCCGGACCGGAAGTGTCCGTCCGTGTCACCGGCGCGCACGCGTCCTCAAAGACGCTTCACAAGTTGATCCCTATCTACGAAGAAGGTTCCGCGGATCAGGACTTGATCGAAGAAGGGCGGCGCAATCTGAGGGCCTATTTCCAGACCAAAGGCTATTTCAATGCCCAGGTCAACTCGAAGGTGAATAGAGCGAGCGAGAAACTCGAGATCGTTTATGAGGTGGAACGCGGCCCAAAGCATCGCGAAGCCGGCGTCTATTTTGACGGCAACCGCTACTTCCCGGACGCAGAGCTAAAATCGCACGTTTACATCAAGAAGGGATTCCTCTTCTTGCAGGGAAACTACAGCGAACAACTATTGAGCAAGAGTGTGAATTCGCTGACTCAGCTGTACAAAGATCAGGGTTTCGAAAACGTTTCGATCCAGCCCAAGGTTGAGGATTTCGACCCTCAGGTTTACGTCACCTTTGAGATCCACGAGGGGCTGCAAGACAAAGTTGGCGCGTTCCAACTCGTCGGCAACAAGACACAATCTTTGTCTGCGCTGACGCGAAAATATCCTTTGCAACTACGGCCAGGGCGGCCTTTTTCGCGAAAGCTGATGGAGGCAGACCGCACCAGGTTGCTCGCGGCCTATCTTGATCTGGGATACTTAAATGCCGCGGTTCGATCGGCCGCCTCCACCGCACCGGCCCAGCCTCACACGGTCAACGTAACCTACACCATCGAAGAAGGCACGCGGGCGCACATCAGCGATGTCGTTTTGGTTGGCGCGAATCATACCGAGGCCTCGTTCATTAAAGAAGTCATTGCCTCACAATTGAAACCGGGTCAGCCCCTGAGTGAAGGACATTTCCTGCAATCGGAAAGCGATCTGTATGATCTCGGAATTTTCGATTGGGCGAGCGTCGAGCCGTTACGGCCTGTTGTAGATCAAACCCAGGAGGAAGTGCTGGTCAAAATTCACGAGTCGACGCTCAATTCGATGGATATTGGCGGCGGACTCGAAATCACTCCCCGCGCCGAAAACATTCCTGTCAACTCGGTGGCGGTTCCAGGAATCCCGCCCATCAGTCTCGGCAATAAGTTTACCGTCAGCCAGAAGAGTTACGTCGGGCCGCGCTTTAGCTTCGATTTTGCTCGTCACAACCTACGAGGCAAGGCGGAGACAGCAACGATTGGTACCGTTCTCTCGCGGTTAGATCAGCGCGGCTTTTTCAACTACGCTGATCCGCGTTTGCATGGATCGTCTTGGAGTTCACTATTCAGCGTCTCCGGCGAACGAACCACTCAGAACCCAATCTACACCGCGGAACTTGGCCAAGCCTCATTTCAAGTCGAAAGAGCTTTGGATAAAAAGCATACAAAAAATGCAATTCTTCGCTACAGCTTTCAGCGAACGAACCTCTATAACCTTCTGATTCCTGGATTGGTGTCGCCACAAGACCGCCATGTCCGGCTTTCGACGTTCGATGGCGAATACATTCGCGACACTCGCGATAAACCGCTTGACGCTCACCATGGCGTCTATCAGACCTTCGACTTTGGCCTAACTTCAAAGTCGCTGGGAGCGAGCGCAGACTTTGTGCGGTTCCTTGGGCAAAGCGCGTTCTACGTCCCCATTAAGCCCTCGCTAGTGTGGGCTACCAATATCCGCTTGGGATTAGCGACACCATTTTCTGGAAGCGACGTTCCTCTCAGCGAACGATTCTTTACCGGAGGCGCCGATTCGCTGCGCGGATTTCCGATCAATGGAGCGGGACCGCAGCGGCCCGTACCTGTTTGCAGCAACCCATCGAATCCGGCCACCTGCACTCTGATCAGTGTTCCCGTGGGCGGCAACATGCTTTTCATTATCAACACTGAGGCTCGATTTCCATTGCCAATCAAGCAGGGACTCGGAGGGGTCTTCTTCTATGATGGCGGCAACGTGTACAGCAACATCAGTCTTTCTCAGTTCGTTAACGACTTTACTCACTCGGTAGGCGCCGGCCTTCGCTACCAAACCCCTGTTGGCCCGGTTCGGTTCGACTTCGGATATCGCATCACATCAGTTCCGGGCATCAAAGCGACTCAATATTTCGTAACACTGGGGCAATCATTCTGATGCAACGGGAACGAACTCGCTAAGAGGATACGGTGGAGAAAAAGCACATCGCTCGCAAACTCCTTATCGCCCTTCCGGCGGTTTTGCTGGGCTTCGCGCTCCTCTGCATTGTCATCCTTAACTCGAACGTGTTCAGAAAGTTCGTACGGTCGGAGATCCGAAAACAGGCGTTCGAGCGGGCCGGAATGAACGTTGAGATTGGCACGCTAAAGACGCACTGGAGCCACCTTGGCTTAGAGGCTCATGGCATTGTGATTCGCAGCATTGACGACACGGCGAGGAACGAGCCCGCGCTTTTTCAAGCGAAGCGCATCGGCGTTAGCCTGCGATTGCTTCCTCTCCTACATGGCAAGGTCCAACTCGGAGAGCTAGTTCTCGATCAAGCTGTCCTTCGCGTGAGGATCGATTCGCAAGGCCGAAGCAACCTGCCGTCGCCTCGGCAATCGAGTAACAAGAGTGTCCCGGATACAATTTTTGATCTCAACGTGCGGAACTGCGCGATCCATTCGGGAGAAATCTATTACAACGACGCGCGAGTTCCGCTGGAAGCCGACCTGCACGATCTAAAGTTCGAATCCCGGTCGAGGCCTTTTACCGGCGAATACGCGGGATCGCTCTCATACGACAAAGGCCGCTTGATGGCGCAGCAGTCGTATGACCTTACGCACGCCGCGCAATTAGAGTTCGTAGCCAGCCGTTCGGGATTGCGCGTGAATCGCCTTTTGATTTCCAGCGACGCCTCCCATCTGACCTTCAACGGCAATTTGACAAATTACGCGAGCCCCAACATTGAGGGAGCCTACGACGGCGAGATCTTTACAAATGAGCTGGCAAAGGCAATCCATTCGGCTTCCCTACCCACGGGAGACGTGGCGTTCGACGGCAAATTCGCTTATCGCGCGAGCGGGCAACAGCCATTGTTGGCAGCGCTGGAAGTGCAGGGCCGCATGCGAAGCCGCACACTTTCGTTTCAAACAAGTAATGGCTCGCTCGCCGCGAACGCAATCAGCGCCAACTACGAATTGAAAGACGCAAACTTGCGGGTCCGCGATCTCGCCGCGGATATTCTGGGCGGACACGCCCAAGCAAATTGGGAGATGCTGCATTTGGATGCGCCAGCGACGTTGTCGCGCCTCGACGCGTCGGTGAAAAGCATTTCACTCAAGCGTGCGAGCGATGAGCTTTCGGCACGCGCCACTCAAAAGATTCCTTTGACCGGCACAGTGAATTTGAATACGCGAGCGTCGTGGTCCGGCTCAGTTGACAAAGCAGTTGCGCGCGTGCGGCTTGTTATATCGAATACTCAGGGCGCCTCCACGACTACTACGGACATTCCCGTCACTGGCCTGGTAAATGCTGATTATGACGGGTCACGTCGCACTGTTTCTTTCGGGCAATCTTATTTGCAGACGCGCGCCACAAGAATTACGGTATCAGGAACTCTCGGCTCGCGGTGCGGTGCCAACTCGAATCTCACTGTGCTGGCCACAGCGGGCGACCTGGGCGAGGTCCGTTCCCTTGTCGCGCTGGTCCAAAACGCGATGCCTTCCACGGAACGAACATCTGCAATTCCCGCTCTCGGAGGCAGCGCCATATTCAATGCCACCATCAGCGGGTCTGCTAAAAATCCCCAAGTCCGAGGTCAGTTAACATCGCAGAATTTGACGGTCGACCGAGGCCACTGGCATTCACTTGCACTGAATGTCACAGCAAGCTCCTCTCAGATAGCGATCCGAAATGGCATCCTGGTAGCAGGTCCGCGCCAACAGATCTCTTTCAGTGGCGGCAGCGCTTTACATAACTGGTCAATTCCTCCGAGCGCGCCCGTGCAGTTGCAGCTCGCGGCGGCAAATCTAGCTGTTGCCGACATCGTGGACATGGCCCAACTGCACTACCCGGTTACCGGGACGGTTTCGGCTCACGTTTCTATCAAAGGGACGAGAGAGGCTCCCGAAGGCAACACAACCATCACGCTTACACGCGGATCCGCATGGAACGAAGCGATCAATAGCCTTGCGCTCAAGGCGGACTTCCATCAGGGGACGATTAAATCAAACATCAATCTGCAAATTCCGGCCGGCACAATTTCCGCGGACGTCGGCTATATGCTCAAGACGCGAGCATATGAACTGAACCTGCAAGGCCGGGGAATCCAACTCGATAAGATATCAGCAGTCCAGCGCAGCGTCCCTCTTGAGGGGGCGGCGGACCTTTCCCTGAGCGGGCGCGGCACAATAGACAATCCCCAACTTCAAGGAAACCTCACGTCCCCGCAGTTCCAAGTTCGGAACCAAGTCATTTCCAGCATCGCCGCTCAGATTTCTGTCGAGCATCAACACGCGAACGTTACGCTTCATTCCGTCATTGACCAAGGCTCTGTGGACGCGAGGGGAGGAATCGATCTGACGGGGAACCGTTACGCCGTTGCGTCGGTTGATGTGCATGCTTTTCCGGTAGCGGCTGTTCTAGCCAACGTGATTCCTGCGCAAAGCGCAAAGGTGGGCGGAGAAACAGCTGCTCATATAGATCTAAAGGGTCCGCTAGAAGTACCGACGCAACTCGAAGCTCGCCTCGAGATTCCTACCTTTAGCATGACTTATGGAAGTGCCCATCTGGAATTGGCTCGTCCGTTGCGAGCCGATCTTCACGACGGCGAGCTGATCGTGGCCTCCGCCCAAATTCGCGGCACAGGTGCAAATCTCACCTTTGCGGGCAGAATGCCAATCCACGGTGCGGCAACAGGATATTCTCTGTCCGCCGACGGATCGCTAGATGTAGCGATGCTGCAGACTCTCGTGCCCAGCATCCGCTCGTCCGGGCAGATTAACCTTCACCTGAACAGCCAAGGTACCTCTTCTCAGCCCAAAATGTTCGGGCGGCTTCAGTTCAAGGATTTAGCCTTTTCCGCTAACGCGAGCCCGCTTGGGATCGAAGGTCTGACGGGACAAGTCAATATCTCCGGTAATCGCGCGGACATTGCGAACTTATCGGGCACGGCTGGCGGAGGTAAAATTTCGGCCACGGGCTTTGTATCCTATGGCCACGAAACGGCCTTCAACCTTGGCGTGAAAGCCCAATCCGTCCGCATCCGTTACCCGGAAGGACTGCGCTCGATTCTCAGTGGGCAGATTAACGTCCAGGGCAATCCTGCTGATTCGACACTTACGGGGCGGGTCTTGGTGGACCGCCTTTCTTTTACACAGTCCTTCGATTTGGCCAACTTCGCGGGCTATTTCTCGGAGGATTCAACAGGCAGCCCTGCTTCTCCGTTCGAAGGCCACATGAAATTGAACGTAGCTGTGCAGTCTGCGCAGCAACTTGAGTTGGCGAGCAGTAAGCTGAGCATGGCAGGCTCAGCGAATCTCAATGTCAGGGGAACCCTGGCCGACCCCGTGCTATTGGGACGAATTGCGTTGACGGGTGGCGAAGTCTTTTTTCTCGGTAAGCGCTTCGAGGTACAAAGCGGCACAATCGATTTTGCGAATCCTGCGCGCACAGAACCGGTTTTGCAGCTATATGTCGGAACAACCATCGAGCAGTACAAGATCACGCTCAATTTGTCGGGACCAATTGACCGATTGCGAACAAATTACACCTCTGAGCCGTCCTTAGCGCCGTCAGACATTGTTCACTTGCTGGCATTCGGTAATACCTCCGAAGAAGCGCTTGCCTCGCCCACTCCATCGCCAGCCATGGGCGCCGAGTCTCTGCTGGCACAAGGCGTCAGCAGCCAGGTCGCGGGGAAGCTCGAAAATTTGACCGGTATCTCGCAATTGACAATCGATCCACTGGCACTCAACAGTCAAGGAAACCCAGGTGCCCAGGTCGCAATTCAGGAGCGAGTGACCGGCAGCCTCCTTTTGACGTTCAGCACCGACGTTACAAGCACGCAAAGCCAAACCGTCGAGCTGCAGTATGACCTAAACAAGCGCACGTCTGTGACCGTCCTCCGTGATCAAAACGGAGGCTATGGCATCGAGTTGCGTGTGCACAAGGCCTTCTGACACTCTGAACGTAACAGTTCGGACATCGCGTATCTTCCGGTCCCCATGTCGGCGTAGCCGCACCTGCTACAATCTTGAGAGTCGATGGTTACCCTGCCAATTGTTGTTGTTCTCTTATTCGACTTGGTTCTTTTTCTTACAGGTTTATTCCGTTCCGGAAAATCGGATCGGCAACCGCAAGGCGTGCTCCTCGGTTCCTTGTTTTTCGTTTCGGGCATGCCGGCCCTCATCTATCAGATTGTCTGGCAGCGAGCCTTATTCTCCATCTACGGCGTGAACGTACAGTCAGTTGCCGTGATTGTGGCTGCCTTCATGCTCGGCCTCGGACTGGGAAGCCTCGTGGGCGGGTGGGCATCCGCTCGTTGTCCTCGGCGGGCCATCTCGCTCTTCGGGGTTTCGGAACTGGGAGTGGCGATCTTCGGCCTGTGTTCGCTGAAGATATTTCATTGGGCCGCAGGCTTCACAGCCGGCGCCAGCCTCCCCTCAACGATCGTCTTTGGTTTCCTGCTTTTGATCCTTCCCACGATGTTGATGGGAGCCACGCTGCCGTTGCTCGTTCAACAGCTCGTGCTTCGGACCGGGCGCGTGGGTTCCTCTGCTGCGCTCTTGTACTTTCTCAATACTTTTGGCTCGGCCGTGGCATGTTATCTCTGTGCGAGCTTCCTGCTGCGTGATTTGGGCCAATCCGGATCGGTAATGCTTGCAGCGTGTGTGAATGCTGTAGTGGGCCTGACAGCAGTCTTTCTTGGCCGCAATCAACCGGCTCGGAGCAAGTCGCCTCACGTGACGGCGTTCGCAACCGCCAGAGGTGATGCCAAACCTCCGCTGCGCTTCGCGATACTCCTCGCTGGAATCTCCGGCTTTATTGCGCTCGGGTTCGAAATTGCGTGGTTTCGAGTGTTTGAGCTGGCATCGAAGGACCGCGCTCCCGCATTCGCACTCTTACTTTCGACTTATTTGGCAGGCATTGCCGCGGGTTCCTACATTGCAGAAAAGGGTACCAAAGGCAGAAGGTCCAATGAAATGATCCGAATCGTCGGCCTACTTCTCCTTGTCGTCGGAGGAATTTCAGTGTATTTGCCGCCTCTGGTGGCATTCCTTCAATGGAAGGGCGTTTCGCTTTTAAGGTGGGCTCCGGTTGTCATCCAGGTTCGCTGGAGCGAGACGTGGTTTCTGATGGCGGTCCCCGCATTTTTCGTGGCAGTGGCGTTGCTTGGTTCAGTTCTGCCACTTCCATGCCAAGTCGGCGTGTCGGCAGGTTCCCGAACTGGAAGCGAAGTGAGCTGGACGTATGCATCCAATATTTTCGGCTCCACGCTAGGGAGCCTCCTCATAGGGTTCGTCTGGATGCATCACTTCAGCTTAGAGGCAGTCTGCGAGCATCTGGGCCTGGCGGCGGCTGTCACCGGGACATTCGCACTTTTTTTGGGGCGAGGGGATTGGCGCATGCTGGGCTGGGCGCCTTCGCTGATTCTTGCATCCGTGATCGCGTTGGCAGTTGCTCCAATCTGTTACTCGGGGCTCTTTGAGAAACTAATCCTGGGTCCGGGCGCTCGGGTGAGAGGCCCGTTTGTTCATGTTGTCGAAAACCGGAACGGCGTGATAGCCGTCACGCGCGACGCTACTGTTTTTGGGAATGGAGTGTATGATGGGTCTTTCAATACAGATCCCGCGCGCGACGTCAATTTCGTGATTCGGGCGTATGCTCTGAGTCTTTTTCATCCGTCACCTAAGCGCATGTTGATGATCGGGCTTTCGTCAGGTTCCTGGGTTCAGATTTTCGCCAATCATCCGGACTTAGAATCCTTGGACGTGGTGGAAATAAATCCGGGCTATCTGCAACTCATCTCTCAATATCCCGCCGTCGCGTCGCTCCTACACAATCCCCGAGTTCATATCTACATTGACGATGGCAGACGCTGGCTGGTGGCTCATCCACAGGCGCGATATGACGTGATCGTTATGAACACAAGCTTTTATTGGCGCGACCACTCCTCGGTTCTTCTCTCCGCAGACTTTCTGGAAATCGCCCGTTCGCATCTCAACAAGGGCGGAGTCTTTTATTACAACACGACAGGTTCCGAAGATGTGGTAGCGACCGGGCTCCATGTTTTCCCTTTCGGCCTTCGAGTGCTGAACTTTCTTGCGGTGAGTGACGATCCGATGCGCCTTAACGAGGGGCGGTGGATGGCGATCCTGCGCCAATACAAGATCGACGGTCGAGCTGTCTTTCCTCCAAGCGACCCAAAGTCCGACAAGACGCTCGAAGCCTACGCCGTCTTGGCAAAAGACCTCAATCAATCAACTGCCTTTTAGTCGTTTGAAACCTCCGGATCGCTCAATGCCCGACTGGGAAAAAGAATCACCATCACAGATGACAATATGGGTTGGGAGTGGAGGAATCCGTAAACCTTTGGCGCCCCGCCTCCGGATCCGGCAGTCCTCTCCAATCAGAATCAGCGACGCGAAAGCTGTACGGGGATCCGGTGTAACCCGTTGGGTGCGCGAAGCACCCTTGAGGATTGCCTCTTCGATCTCGGAGACCCTTCAACCGAGAGAATTGCTAGGTATTGAGAGGCTCGAATTGCGGGTTCCACACCGCCAGAATCGCCCACGCCTCGCGCTCGCTGCGAACCACCTGAAGGCCCGGGCGCGTCGCCTCTCCTTCCATCTCGAACATCCGCATCATTCCGTAAATTCCAGGGGACGGTGCAATGACGGCGCGCCGCAATTCCGGATCGTGCAATACCGGCGTCGACTTGGCCAACGCCTTGATCGCCGGAGTGGAAACATCGAATGAAGTGACTGCCGACAGATCGACGACTCCCGCAGCGGGGCGTAGGCGGATGGCGTGCTTGGACCCAGCTTGAAAGAAATCTTTCAGAACGTCGTCATTAACCTGGCCGCTGAGGCGGCAACGAAGAATGCGGTTCGCCGAATCGAAGTCGAAGCCATAGGGCATACTGCGCCCCCGGGGGAAACCGAAACCGTCTTGGTGGATGGTCTCACTAATTTCGACCAATTGCAAAGTGGCCTTCCGGTATGGCATCGCGGAGCTTAATGTAATGCGCAGGGTACGCCGAGCATCTTTAGTGCAGAGAGGATTGTCTCTTCCATCCCGGAAACCTTCGACCGAGAAAAATCGCTAATTCAGGCGAAGGAGAGAATCGCGATAACCCAACGAGGGATAGGCCACGTTCGTTTCGGTATGGGAACCACGTGAACAGCGTCAGAACGAGTAGATCGCATCGAGCTGTAATCGCTTGAGCCAGTCCTCCGACGGCTTCGGGCTACTGAAATTGAGCGGCCGACCGACCAGCGCGGTGAATGAAAGTTGCATGTTGCGGTGCGCCTGGTAGATCACCATGGCGCGGTGCTGGGTGACGTTGCTGCCCTGGCGAATGTCGCTGTAATCGAAATTGGAGAGAACCGCCTCGCGCTCGATGAAAATGCGCGCGTAATCGAATTGCCAGTCCCCTCGTTTTTGCGCTCGTCCAACCTGCGCTTCCGCCCAATATCCGCGCCGCTGATGCGAATTGCACGCGAAGTTGACCGTTTGCGAGTACTCCATTCCCGGGCCTTTTGACGACGGCGCGGCATTGGCCGGCGGAGGCAGGATGTTCGGCAAGTTTGCGCAGGCTTCGGTGTTTTGCACGTAGTCGCCGATCAGGGCGATGGGCCACTTCTCAGATGATGTGGTGAGATCGAAGCGCGCGAGCGAATCGAGCAAACCGAATTTCGAAGCGAACTGGGCATTTGTAATCGTGGTGACGCCCGTTGGCGCATTCGTTCCACCGCTGGCGATGAAGCCCGTTGCCGTGGTGGTATAGATCGAATTTTGGACGGTGTTGCCCGTCCCGAGTGGGAGCACCCCTGTAAAAGGTGTCTGCGGGTTCTTCGAATTCGCCTTTGCCAAAGCCAACGCAATCGGGTCGGCGTTGTGGAAATTATAGAATCCCGAAAACGCACCGAATTTCAACCAGGGAGCGAGTTGCCACGTGGTCTGGATCTGGCCTCCATAGCTAACGCTCTGGACGATGCTCTGGTTATTCAGCGATACGCCGGCGACTTCGGCAAACGGCAGCTCGAAGCCGACGAACGCGATCTTCTTCAGGACTGGGGTCTGCAGGTTGAACACGAGCGTCTGGGCCAGGCCTTCGGGATTGAGGTCCTTATCCCATGTGAGCTCTGTGTTGTACCACGGGTATCCAAACTTCCCGCCAATCAGGGTGAGTGCCTTGAATTGGTGAGGCGTGTACTCAACGAAAGCTTTATCGATGGCGATGGGCTTGCGCGCATAGAAGTCCGTAACTGTCTGGTTGGTGGTCGTGGGGTCGTTTACATCGCCCGATGCCAGGGAGAAACCGCCGTTGAAATCGTCATTCAACTTCGCGTCCACGTTGAACCGCAGGCGAAAGCGCTCCGTGTTTCGGTCCAGCGACTGGTTGGCCGGGCCGCCGAAGGAGGGCTCATCTCGTAATCGAAAATCCCCGCTCAACGAAAATGGACCGAAGCTCTTGAACCTGTTCTCCAGGTTACCAATCCGGTTCGAGAGGTCCTGTGGCGTCTGCGTCTGATCCGGCTGCGTTGACGGGGAGGCGAGCGCTGCGGAACTCTGACCGCCCCCATTATCAGCGGCGATCGGCGCGACACCGATCTTCGCCTCGAGCCTCGCTATTTGATCCATCTCCTCACTAAGCGCCGCACGCTCGCTGTCGAGTTCCTTGCTGTGCTCATTGATCGCTTGGGACTGAGCCTCGACGCTGGCTTTCAATTGCTCCAGCTCTAGTTGCAGCGATGAAGAAGCCCCGTCTCCGGGCGGCCCGCCCCGCGACAATGGGGCCATGGTGACCGCGAGAATCAGCGCGGTAAAGCTTCGCTTGAATTTGCGTCCGGAATCCATCCGCATCAAGATCTCCTGGTTTTTGGCTTTGCGGCTCGCGTCTTAACCGGTGAACCGGAAACAAGGTGAGCGTTCTCTTGACGGATAAAGACGGCTGAGCCCGAAGGAACTTAGTTGCGGCTACGATAACAGAGGTCTGAAAGGAAGGTGTAATCCAGAATATTTGCGGTAGCGTTTCGAACGTCCAGAAGGATTCGGAACAGAGGGCGGTGTTTCCGATCGGTGTTTACGCGCCGGCGCAAGGACTCAAAATCCTCAAACGGTGCGAGCGGCCCATCGATCCTGCGGATCACTTCGCCCAATGAAATTTTCCGCGGCGCGCGCTTCAACTGATAGCCACCGTTGGCTCCGCGAAGGCTGACTACGATCCGCGCGCGTTTCAATTCCAGGAGGATCGCCTCCAAAAACTTTTCCGGCAACTGCTCCTCGGCGGCGATGGCTTTGATCTTGACGATCTCGTCCGGACGCCGCGCCAACACGGTAAGGGCCTGCAGCGCGTAAAGTCCTCGTTGAGAAATACGCATCGCTCGATTTCCTCTTATACCATTAAGTCTACTTATTTAATAGACTTTTGTCAATTGAAAATTTGACAGCACGGCTGCCAAAGTGATTTCGGTGGGTGGCGCTTCGGTGACGGAACGGTCCGCTAGCGGACCGAAACTGAGGCAAAATAAAACGGCCGAGCGCTAGGCTGAGGGACCCGAGCGCCCGGCCTCTTCTCACCCCTCCGCAGGGTCAGGGTAAGAAACTGTTTATGCGGCGTGCTCTCCGTTCCGCATGAATTCGTAGCGTTCGATGGCCGCGGCCACGCCCACTTCTCCTGAGTGCTCGGGGCTGCTCCGCAACACCCGGCCCAGGCACCGAACCCGTACCGGCCCCGCCTGAGTCAGCTCGTGGGGAAGGGTCATGACGATCTCGACGGGTGATCCGCTCTTGAGGCTCTTGGGCAAATGAAAATACAAGCCTCGCGAGCTGACCTCGCGCGATTCCGTAGCGGCCTCTCCGACCACGTTCTCATCCGTCCATCGGACGGTTAGCGGCAATCGCATCAGGAACCGCCGCGAAATACGTCTTTCTTTCAAGGACACAAGGCACTCCTTCAGTCTTCCAATTGCCCATTCAGGATAGGGGTGGGGCCAATTTCAGCCAATAGAGCAAGAGGGCCAATTCACTGTGGCCCCGCTGGTACAGAAGTACTGTGTCGAAGTCGCAGCGTTAGGTAGTCCTAAGTCTAATAGAAAGAGGTCAGCTGTCTGCGGGCGGGACCCTACGTCTGATTACGCCTGGTCGATCAGGCGATGATGGATGGCATACAGAGCGAGTTCAAGACGATCGGAAACGCCGAGCTTATCGAAGATATTGTGAAGGTGGTTCTTTACCGTCTGCTCGCTGATGAATAGCTTTTCGCCGATTTCCCTGTTGCGGAACCCTTGGGCCACCAATTGCACGATTTCCTTTTCGCGGTCGCTCAGCAGAGGTTTTTCCCGTCGCTGGCCAGACTCGGAGGACTTTTTGAAGGCGTCGATCACTTCGGCGGTCATGCGATTATCGAGCCAAATTTCGCCGTCGTTCACCTTGCGGATGCTCTTCAACAGCAGATCGCTCGCGGATTGCTTCAGGACCACGCCGCGCGCACCCAGGCGCATGGCGCGGACCACGTCGCGGTCGTCCTCGGCTGCCGTGAGAACGATCACCCGAGTGGGAAGCGTATCGAAATTGACCTCTTCCAGAACCCCCAAGCCGTCTTTCTCGGGCATTCGCAAATCAAGCAGCAGAATATCCGGCTTCAATTTCTGCAGCATTTTCGTGCATTCGACGCCATTCGACGCCTCACCGACGATCTCCACCTCGTCCGTCACCTCGAGGAGCTTGCGCAGACCATCACGGAAGATCGCATGGTCGTCCGCAACCAGGATTCGGATGGCCTGTTTTGTTTTCGGCATGTTAATTCAATGGAATTTCGACTATCAGACGGGCCCCGTGCCCAGGGTTTGATTCTACCGTCAGAGTGCCACCCATTCCTCGGGTCCGTTCCTTGATTGAAATTGGCCCGAGACGCAACCGATCCAGTTCCTCACTGGTATAGAGTCCAGAAAAACTGAACCCTCGGCCGTTGTCGTCCACGACGAGGAACACTTTCGCCTCGTCTTGTTCTAGTTTTACCACGACGTGGCTGGCACTCGCATGCTTTTTTATGTTGTGAAGTGCCTCACGGTAAATCTGAAATAACTCCCGGCAAACCCGGTCCGGAAGCCTCAAATCGCGGTTTTCTATGAACAAATCCACCGCCAGGCCATGCTCGCTGCGGAAGCGTTCGGCAAAGCCGTGCATCAACTCTCGCATGTCGGCGCTCTCCACGCGCAGCGGGCGCAGATCGGTCACCATGCGACGCAATTCCTCGCTTTCCTGGTGCACGGTTTTCTGCAGGCCCGCCAATTCTTGGCAGGCTTGTTCGGGCCCTTCCGGAAGCTTCCTCCGCAACACGTCGAGCTGAATCTTCAAGCTGAGCA
The DNA here is from genome assembly GCA_963823145.1 of uncultured Acidobacteriota bacterium. Lineage (GTDB taxonomy): Bacteria > Acidobacteriota > Terriglobia > Acidiferrales > UBA7541 > Palsa-295. The sequence continues at coordinate 1,623,785 of CAWGJZ010000002.1, read as the reverse complement.
GCGTTTGCAAGATTCCGTCGTGCAGATCCCGCGAGATGCGGCTCCGCTCAGATTCAATCGCCCGCGCCCGCAAACTCCTCAGCAGAAAGATGTTCTCCAGCGGCGGCGCGATGTGCCGGATGATCTGTTCAAGCCAGCGCAAGTCTCCTGCGGAAAACCGGCTCCGTGGTTCGATGGGGTTCGCCAGCAACACGCGGCCCGCCGGACGTCCGTTCGCTTCGATCGTCACAGCCATCAACGATCGCGCTCCAAGCTCGTTGCACGTAGATTCCGGAGGCGGTGCAACATTCCGAAAACGCGCCCCGCTTCGGCGGTCCCATCCGAAGCCTCGGCCCCTGCCGCCATTTCCACCGTTCCACCCCATCGAAACTTCCAGCGAGTCGAGCAAAAAAACATCGGAGCGCGACAGCGAAAGGGCCTCGGGTCCGCCCGGCTCAGAGGTATCCGAACGCACCTTCCAGATAAAGAGCCGCTCCAGTTCATCATCGCGAATCGCCAGGCACGCCCGTTCGCACTTGAAAATCAGCACTAGCTCGCCCAACATTTTACGAATCGACTCATTCAAGCCGCTCTCGAATTGCAGCAGCCCCGTAATTTTCTCCATGAACTGCTGCCGCGCGACGTGCTGCTGTTCGCGCGCGCCCACAAATCCCATTCCAAGCCCGGAAACCAGCGTTCCTACGCCGATCACTACCCAGTGCCCGATGCTCTGCCAGCGAAATGGCTCCTCCAGAGCCACACGCACGATGATTGCAACGGTCGCAACCCCCACCAGCACCAGCAGCGCCCTCATGTTCCCTCGTGTCGCCAGCGCAAATACCGTGAACAGGAAGAGAAACCAAAATGCCGACACCGAGGGGGTCAAATACAGGAAAGCACCCAGCACCACGAGGTCCGCCGCCAGTGGAATCCGCAGCTGCGTCTCGCTCAAAAAACGCTCCGCCAGCGCGACTATCAGCGCCACGGCCAAATAGGACGATACAACCACGATCGCTAGCCGGCTCACGGGTGCCACGGAAGTCTCCAGAAGCGCAACCAGTGACAGCGCCGCGATCACTGCGCGCGCCAGCGTCACTTGACGCTCCAGGTACAGCCGTTCCGTGTTTTCGAGAGCCATCGTGGAGGGCAGGTATCCTTCAAAGTCTAGCAAGCGGCGAAGGCCGTTCAATCTGCATGAGTTCGCGTGTGGTCTGTTAGTAATCGCCCCGGATGATTTCCACAGTCTTTACACCAACCTCCGCGCCACACCCGTTGACAACGGGTGCATAATCATTCGCGAAAGCACCACTACGGGGAATCAGGCTTGTCGCAGCGATATACTCAAAGAGAAGTGGGACGCATGTTGGGCGTTGCGCCGAGCCGCCTGCGCTATTGGGAGCGGCTACGGCTGGTGCGTCCGCTGGCACGCTGGGGAGAGCGCTTTTACACCTTTCGCGATCTGGTGGCCTTGCGGACTCTACAGCGCTTGACCGAAAGGCGCGTTCCGGCGCTGCGTGTCCGGCGCGCCGTGAAACTTATTGAGGAGCAGTTCGGCGGCTCCAAGCAGCCGTTGCAGGAATTTCAATTTCTCGATCAAGGCGGCGATGTGCTGGTGATTCCTCCCGGCGCCGCGCGACCGTTCAGTCCCATCAAGCGGCAGTGGGCTTTTCTTTTCGATTCGGCTTCACCCTCGAAGCTTCATTCCATGGCGAGCCCTAGCCCGGAACAGCTTTTCCAAGCCGCGCTCGATTGCGAAACACAGTCTGAGCTTCTGCCGCAGGCTATCGAGAACTATCGCCACGTCCTCGAGCTTGCGCCCGGATGGGTGGATGCGCACATCAACCTTGGCGTGGCCCTCTATCAGATGGGACGCTCCGACGAGGCGCTCGCCGAATTCGCTTGCGCTGTGCGGCTAGATCCACTGAATGGAATTTCGCGCTACAACCTAGGTTGTGTCCTCGAAGAGCGCGGCGACATGGACCAGGCCATCGAGCATCTCGTCCGCGCGGCCCGTTCGATGCCAGCCCACGCCGACGTTCATTTCAACTTGGCCCTAGCCCATGAAAAACGCGGAGAGCGCGATTTGGCTCGCGAGGAGTGGCTGCTCTATCTCCGCCTCGCTCCCAACGGCCTCTGGGCAGGCGAAGCCCGTGCCCACCTCAAGCTGTGCTCTGAGCCGCCGAAACGTTCCGCCCCGATTCCCTTCCGCCGCAAGACCTAATCGAAAAGAGCCTCTGCCTCGACGCATCGCACAAAAACAGCCCTCAGATCAAATTCACCGTGGACGATTTTTCTTTACACCAACAACTACTTGCAACGTTTCGCCTCCCCGTGTAAACATTCTCCTCGTATCCTCGTACTGCGCCCATTCGGCCGCATTGGCGCCCACGACAGCGCCCTCAAACTGCTGAATTGAATTAAGGAATCGTCTCGCCTCCTCTCGACCAAGCCTTGAAATCATCTCATTCGTACGCCAAGTCCCCCAAGCCGTAGGCCCGCGCTCATCGACGTGCTATGATTTTCCCGGGCGGTGAGCGTAGCTCAGCTGGTAGAGCATCGGTCTGTGGCACCGAGGGTCGTGGGTTCAAATCCCATCGCTCACCCCAATTCTCCACGTTTAAGCGCACCGCCTAAATTCTTCGAATCAACGCCAGTTGGCCCTCGCCGTCTTAACGGCTATTGTGGACGGTGAAAAAGGCCAACGTATACGGCCTTCTCAAGGATGTGTCCCTGTACCGCTTTCATTACGTTTGTGCGAGTTTCAAACGCGTCAGTGCCAGGCTGGACGTCGATCTTCGTATCCAAGGCAAAAAGTTCAAAGGCGTAATGGTGCCGCGGGAAACTGGCTGGCGCGCCTGGACCTCGATAACTAGGCCCGCTCGCGCTGACCTGATACGCTCCGTCCAGCAACCGAGCGCCGCTCGGGACACCTTCCGGCAGCCCCGTCGCCGTGCCCGGAATATTCCAGACAATCCAATGAAGTTGATCGTCGGTCGTGTGGTTGCGACTAAAGTCCATATCATGCATGTGCAAAAGGAAGGTGACTGTGCCTGGGGGCGTGTTGATCCACGTGATTTCTGGCGACGTTTGGCTGCCGGCCGCGGTGTATTTCAACGGAATGTCGGAGCCGTCGGCGAAGCCCGTTATCGTCATTGTTAAGTGCTTCTGGGTCGACATGCCGTGTCCTGTCGGAGTTTGAGCCGCGGCCATCACAGGTACGAACACGATCATGAAAACCGAAAGCAATCCACGAAATCGCATCTGCTTTGCCCCTCCATTACTCGTTGTGATTTTCGCACCCGCAACGCAATTGTAGCCGTCGAACCTACGTTGCGACGTTGCCAGAGCATATCACCTGGACAGTGGAAGGAAAACACGTCCACGTCGGTTGCTAACGATGGAAGCTTGACACTCGGGTGCAAAATGATTACGCATCAAAAAGGTCACTTCTTGCTGTAGAAGGAAGAAGTACGAAGTGCGCAATTCAATCAAGAACGCGAGAACGATGGATTTCACCGCCTGTTGCCGTAGAGTGCAACTACACGATGCACTTGGTGCCGCCGGTACTTTGGGCTCCAGACGAAATAAATGGTGAAAAGAGGTAAAAGTCATGAATAAAGCGCGATTATGGGGCTTCGTCGTCGCCGCTATCGTCGTATGTGTCTCTGCGAGCCCAACCCACTCGGCGCGCGCACAGCAGGCACCGGGAGCGTTCACTCCCCCGCCGGGCGGCAATCCCGTCCTGACCGGCCAGCCAGAGCCGCCGCCCGCCGTTCTCGATCCGAGCCGGTTCGACCATCCACAGGCTCCGCAACCCGGGGGATTCGCGAGACCCCAACCCAAGCCGGTCTCGGAGCCGCCGCAGCCGGGCGTCACTCCTCTTCCGATCGATCTCTTCACGTCGAAAAACTTCTATCTGGACAAAGCCTCGTGGATGGACCCGCGTTACTACCGTTGCAACACCCCTCGCCAGATGATCGACGCCATGTGGGAGAGCGGACGCATCGGCCCCAATCCGCCAAACTCAGCCTCCTGGGGTGATTGCCGCATCGACTTCCCGCGCGATCGTATCGTCAGTCCGTATCCCTACAAGACTGCCAAAGAGCACTATGAGGCTCTCCTCGCCCAGGCCAAGGCGCATGGCGGCCCCACCATCTACACCAAAGCCACTACGCCCGATTGGGACGGCTTCTACGTCCGCGATCCCAACGGAACTGACTCACCCGGCTTCATCGGCCCCGACCGTCGCGGTCGCGGATTCAATTTCCTCGGACGCGGCGAACGCTGGCACTGGGGCGGCATTAACCAGGTGCCGACGCTGCTCTCGCTCCTCACCCCTGAGTATCAGAAACGCTATGTCCAGGAGATCTACCACGAAGTGGTGGACAACTCGAAGCAGTGGAATGCCTCTTTCTGCCTGCCCGAGGGGTTCACCCGCTGGTGGGCTGCTCCCTCCCAGGCATCCAACTTCGAGCTGAGCATCACACCGACCCGCGTCGAGTTCCTTTCGGGCATTGCCGACAACTTTATTCGCGAGTTCCTGGTCGGCCAGAAGCAGCACGTCCAGAAAGTTCCGCAGTGGTATGGCGAGACGATCGCTTTCTGGGATGGCGACACGCTCGTCGGCTGGACCGCCAACGTGCAGGGCTGGTCGCAGCACACCCTCTTCGAATTTTCGAACAAGATGGAGACGGTGGAAACGTTCAAACCCATGTATGACGCGCAGCACCACTTCGTCGGCCTGGACCACGAGGCGATCTGGTATGACCCGGATTCGCTGGTTCAGCCCGTGCGCGTCCGCGACCGTTTTCTTCGTCGCGCCGTCGCCGGCGATCCGAATGCGCGATTTACCTTCATCGAGTGCCTGTCGAACATCAAGAACGTCAATGGACGTCCGGTTCAACTGACGAAAGGCGATCCGGATTTCATCGACTATTACGGACGCCCTTGGGCGCAGAACTGGGAGAAATGGTTCGAAAAGGGCTGGAAGAAGCCCGATGATAGCGGCTTGCCGAGTGACATACTGAACCTCCTGAAATAAAAACCCAGGAACGGCGCGAACTATCCGGCGGCTGAGCGGAACACGGCTGACCTCTATTTTCTCCGTTAGCAGGGAATTTAATTGAGCTCAACAGGCGGGGAACCCTGCTGCAGTCGAAGCCGTCAAAGAGTTGAACTCTATCTCCCGCTGGTAGAATAGATCCTGGTCAGGCCGCTTGTTTGCAAGCGACCGTTACCATGAGGAGCCGGATACTGGAACGAATGATCACAGGTCGTAAATTCCTCGCATCCATTTCACTTTTGCCCATCCTGATTCTCGCCGGTTGCGCGGATAGCGTCGGGCCGGCGCAGGGATCTCGTGCCAGCGGCGTTATTGCGAGACCGCAGAACACATCCGCTTTGCCCGTGATCGTCGCTCAAGTTGAGCGCAAGTCGATGCCAATCGAGTTGCATGCCATTGGCACCGGCCAAGCATTCAAAAGCGTCTCGATCGAATCGCAAACGGCTGGGATCGTAAAAGAGGTGAATTATCGGCAGGGCCAGTTTGTTCGTAAGGGCGACCTGCTGGTTAGTCTCGACCAGGCGCCTTTCCTTGCCGCGCTTTCCCAGGCTCAAGCGGCGCTAACCAAAGACAAAGCACAGGCCCAGCTCGGGCAGCTCGAACTGAAACGCTACGACCAGCTTTACAGGCAAGGCGTAGTCTCCAAAGAGCAGTACGACCAATCCGAGGCTACTTCCGCGTCGGCAGGCGCCACCGTCGCTGCCGATGAAGCGGCCATCCAAACCGCGAAAATTCAACTTTCCTACTGCTCGATTTACGCTCCAATTAGCGGTGTTACCGGCGCACAGCTCGTGTACTCAGGCGCCACGGTCGCGGCTAACGCTGCGCCAGTGCTCGTGGTGATCAATCAAGTGTCGCCCCTTTACGTCACCTTTTCCGTGCCGCAGCAATATCTGGGCCAGATCAAGCGTGCCATGGCAACATCGCGACTGCCCGTCCAGGCCACGCCGCCCGATACCACCATTCCCGAGAAGGGCTATCTTTCCTTCGTCAATAATACGGTTGACGCAACCACGGGCACGATTGTGCTGATGGGGACGTTTGAGAACCTGGCTCACCGCCTCTGGCCTGGCCAATATTCGAGCGTCCTTCTGCGCTTAGGTGAGCAACAGAATGTGATGGTAGTGCCGTCGCAAGCCGTGCAGTCGGGCCAGCAAGGGCAGTTCGTTTTCGTCGTGAAACCGAACATGACTGTGGACGTCCAGCAAGTAACGGTGGGGCAGACTGTCGAAAATGAGACCCAGATTTTGCAAGGTCTCTCCGTCGGTGAAACCGTCGTCACTGACGGCCAGGTGAGCCTGGTCCCGGGCACGAAGGTCTATTTTACTAAAACGCTCTGATAGCACTGGAATCCGATGAATCTCAGCAGGATCTTCATTGACCGCCGGGTGATGACCAGCTTGGTCATGCTGGCCATCCTTGGCTTCGGCATTCTCGCCTACCGCGACTTGGCTGTCAGCGATTTGCCCAACGTCGATTTCCCCACCATCCAAGTCTCCGCCGGACTTCCCGGGGCCAGCCCCGATACCATGGCCTCATCGGTGGCCACACCCCTCGAGAAACAGTTCACCACCATCGCGGGCTTGGATTCGATGACTTCCACCAGCTCACTCGGCAACACCGAAATTACTCTTCAGTTTTCACTAAGCCGCGATATCAATTCCGCCGCCGTGGATGTCCAAACCGCAATTTCCGCTGCCGCCAATCAACTTCCTGCCAATATGCCTTTCCCTCCCACGTTCCATAAGGTCAACCCTGCCGATCAGGCCATCTTCTTGCTCGCTGTCACTTCGCCGACTTTGCCGCTCTACGATGTCGACAAATATGCTGAAAATCTCATCGCCACGCAGATTTCCATGATTCCTGGCGTTGCTCAAGTCAACATCAACGGCCAGGCCACTTACGCCGTGCGCGTGGGTCTCGACCCCGATGCCATGGTCAGCCGCCAGATCGGAATCGACGAAGTGGAGCAGGCCATTCAAAACGCAAACGTGAATTTGCCCATGGGTACGCTCTTCGGCGCTAATAAGGCCTACAACGTCCAGTCCAACGGCCAGCTTAATGACGCCGCTGCGTATCGTCCCCTCATCGTCGCTTATCGCAATGGCGCCCCGGTACGTCTCGATCAAATCGCGTCCGTTAACGATGGCGTGCAAGACCGGTACGTCGCCAACTGGATCAATGGCATCCCGGGCATCCTGCTGGCCGTTCAGCGCCAGCCTGGCACGAACACCATCGATATCGTTAACCGCATCCGCAAACTTATTCCGCACTTTTTTACCCTGGTGCCTCCATCGATCAATCTCTCGATCGAATACGATCGATCCGTCCCCATTCGCCAGTCAGTCAACGACGTGAAGTTCACGCTTCTCCTTGCCGTCGTCCTCGTCGTTCTCGTCATTTTCCTGTTTCTCCGAAATGCTTCTGCCACAGTCATTCCAAGCCTCGCGCTGCCCATGGCGATCGTGGGCACATTCGCGGTGATGTATCTGCTCGACTACACCATCGACAACTTGTCCCTGCTCGCCCTTACCTTATCCGTCGGCTTCGTTGTGGACGACGCCATCGTGGTGCTCGAAAACGTCGTCCGCCACATGGAGATGGGCAAGAACGCGCTCCAGGCTTCGCTAGACGGTTCCCAGGAAGTCGGATTCACCATTCTCTCGATGACGCTTTCGCTCGCGGCTGTCTTTCTCCCCGTCTTTTTCATGGCTGGCGTTTTTGGCCGCCTGCTCCACGAATTCTCCGTCGTGATTATCTCGGCGGTGCTCGTTTCCGGCTTCGTCTCGCTAACGCTCACCCCGATGGTGTGCAGCCGCTACCTTCGCCCCGAGCACGAAAAGCAACATGGCTGGTTTTACCGCAAACTGGAAGCCGTTCTCGAAGGCTCGTTGCGCTGGTACGGAGTTAGCCTGCGCTGGTCGCTGCGGCACCGGCTCTTCATCATGCTGGTCGGCGCGGCCATTCTGGTCGGCACCATTTGGGAATTCTGGGTTATTCCCAAGGGCTTCTTGCCCGAGGAGGATCTCTCCCAAATTCAGGTTTCCACCCAAGCCAATCAGGGCATCTCTTTCGATGCTATGGTGGCTCATCAGCAAGCGATCAATCGCATCTTCCAGGCTGATCCCAACGTTGTGCAGTTCCACTCGGCGGTCAGCGACACTAGCGGCAACGGGCTGAATAACGGCAACGCATTCTTGCACCTGCGGGACAAGCCCGACCGTCCTTGGACTGACAGCCCCGCCTACGATCGCCTGGTCAACAGCTACGGACATACGCCCGTGCTCGACTCTGTCGTCCGTTTCGTCCGCCCTCTCTTCGAGCACCACATGACGATCAACGACATCATGCAGGAGCTTCGCCCGAAGCTCAGACGAGTCCCTGGTATTGAGGTTTTTCTTCAGAATCCCCCGGCCATCCGCATCGGCGGACAGCAGAGCAAGAGCCTCTACCAGTTCACTCTTTCTAGCCCGCAGACCGGCACGCTTTACCACTACGCCCAGGAGTTGCAACAAAAAATGAAGGATGTTCCTGACCTCGTCGGCGTTACGAGCGACCTGCAAATCAAGAATCCTCAGGCTAATGTTGTTGTCGATCGAGACAAAGCCTCGGCCTTGGGAGTCACGCCACAGCAAGTCGAAAACGCACTTTACAGCGCTTACGGCCAGCGATTGGTCTCGCCTATCTATACTTCGAACAATGAATACTGGGTTGTTCTCGACGTGCAGCAGCGCTTCCAGGCAGATCCCAACATGCTCTCCGATCTTTACGTTCATTCCACTTCGGGTCAGCTGGTTCCGCTCAGCGCCGTCTCGAAATTTACTACCAACGTGGGTCCGCTCACTGTCAACCATACCGGCCAGCTTCCCTCCGTCACCATCTCTTTCAATCTTGGTCCCGGAGTCGCGCTCGGCCAAGCCGTTAACGAAGTGCAGAAACTCGCCAGTTCCATGTTGCCCATCTCCATCACCACCAGTTTTCAAGGCAGCGCCCAAGCTTTCCAACAGTCGCTCACCAGCCTGCCCATCCTGCTCATCATGGCCATCCTCGTGATCTATCTCGTGCTCGGCATTCTCTACGAAAGCTACATTCACCCCATCACGATTCTCTCCGGCCTTCCTGCTGCTGCCTTCGGCGGCCTGCTCACCCTTTCTATCTTTCACATGGATCTCGACATCTATGGTTTTGTCGGCCTGATCATGCTGATCGGAATCGTCAAGAAGAACGCCATCATGATGGTTGACTTCGCACTCGACCTCGAGCGCCAAGGCGAAATCTCGCCCGCCGAGTCCGCCTACCAGGGCTCGGTGATCCGTTTCCGTCCAATTATGATGACCACCGCCGCTGCAATCATGGGCACCTTGCCTATCGCCATCGGCTTTGGCGCGGATGCTGATGCCCGCCGTCCGCTCGGTCTTTGCGTAGTCGGGGGCCTGCTCTTTGCTCAATTCGTGACGCTCTATCTCACGCCGGTCTTCTATACGTACATGGATGCCATGGTGAAGTTGCGCCCCGTCGGGAGCAAACGCCAGGCGGTTCCTGAAGCTGCCGACGCCCGCGAGGCAGTGCTTGCGCCTCACGCCAAGCACATCTCCCAGAATTGACATGCGTTGGTAGTTCTCTCCTGCTGTTGCTTTTCTGCGACGCGATCAGCATGATGACTTGGTGCGCGGACTTCTCATCCACGATGCCACCGTCATCACCATGGATCCCCAAACGGGAGATCTGCGTCCCGGCAGCATTCTGATCGAAAACGAGCGGATCGCCGACGTTGGCGCCCGTATCCATGCGCCTGACGCGGAAATAATTGACGGTCGCTCGTTCATCGTGATCCCGGGCTTGGTGAACGCCCACATGCACACTTGGCAGACCGGGCTGCGCGCGATCTCCTCGAACTGGACGCTGCTTGAATACTTTCGATGGGTTCATGCCGGCTTGGCGACACGGTTCCTTCCGGAAGACATCCGCATCGCCACGCTAGCAGGCGCTTTGAATCAAATGAACTGCGGCACAACCACTCTGGTCGATTGGTGCCACAACAATCCGACCCCCGCGCACACCGACGCGGCAATCGAAGGCCTTCGCGAATCCGGAATTCGCGGCGCCTTCTTTCACGGTTCACCGAAACCCGATCCCAAGCCCGGTGAACCTCATTATTCCGAGGTTCCGCATCCGCGAAGCGAGGTCGAGCGCCTGCTCCGCGGCCCGTTCTCTTCGCGGGACCAACTGCTCACGCTCGGCCTCGCAATCCTGGGCCCGCATTTTTCAACCTTGGATGTCGCGGTGCACGATTTTCGGTTGGCCCGCGAATTGGGACTGATCGCTTCGATGCACCAAGGTGGCAGTCCTCCGAAAACTCCGAATGGTTGGGATGTGCTCGAGCAGGAAAATCTCGTCCAGGATTTCGTCAATATCGTCCATGGAAATGACCTCTCCGACGAGAGGTTGGCCCGCTTCGTGGACCGCGGCGTCACGTTCTCGGTCGCGCCGGAGGACGAAATGGCTCAAGGCCACGGCCACCCGATCACCGGCCGACTGCGCAAGCTGGGTGCCGCGCCATCGCTGGGCGTGGATCTCGAAAGCGTGATTTCGGGAGATATGCTGACCGTCGCACGGATCGCGCTCGCGCATCAGCGCTCTCTCGATAACGCCGCGCATCGTGCCGCTACCGGAGGCATCCCCGAGACTTCCACCATTCCGGCGCGCGAGGCTCTGTCATGGATCACGGTCGAAGGCGCACGCATGCTCGGCTTCCAGAATCGGATCGGTACGATCACTCCGGACAAACAAGCCGACCTCGTCCTGATCCGCGCCGACGCGTTGAATCTTTGGCCTGTCCACGATCCGGTTGCCACGGTGGTCATGCAAGCGAATCTGGCGAACATCGATTCGGTGATGATCGCGGGCGAGTGGCGCAAACGCAACGGCAAACTGTTGTTTCATGATCTCGATCGTGTGAAGGCCGACCTGTTACGTTCCGGTAGCCGGATACTTGCCGAGCTCTGCTGGCGGCCGGATTTGCAAAAAGCGGAGAGCGGTGAACGAGCCGCCACGCGCTGAAAGAAAGCTGAGGGATACCCGAAATGAAAGTAGGTTTCGTCGGCATCGGAAACATGGGTTCCGCTATGGCCCGCAATCTGATAAAAGCAGGCCACACGCTGGTCCTTTACAACAAAACGCGAAGCCGCGCAGAGGAATTGCGGCCTCTCGGGGCAACGGTTGCCGGCACCCCCGCTGAAGCCGCGGCTGGCGCAGAGGCGTTGATTACCATGCTGGCGGACGATCACGCCGTGGAAGACGTAATCTTCGGGCACGGTAAGATCATCGACTTGCTTCCCGCCGGCTCCGTGCACATTTCGATGAGCACTATGAGTGTAGCCATGTCGCATCGTTTGCTGGCGGCACATCGCGAAAGAAGACAGCACTATATTGCCGCGCCCGTTTTCGGTCGCCCGGATGCTGCGGCTGCTGCGAAAATCTTCATCGCGGCTGCCGGCTCAGCCGAACAGATCGAACGTTGTCGCCCCCTGTTTGACGCAATGGGCCAGAAGACGTTTATTGTCGGCGGGGAGGCGCCTGCGGCCAATCTGGTGAAAATCACCGGCAATTTCTTGATTACCACGGTCATCGAAAGCCTGGCGGAGGCGTTTGCGCTCATCAGAAAATCCGGAGTCGACCCGGGCAAATTTCTCGAGGTCGTTACCGGAACGCTTTTTTCCGCGCCTATCTATCGAACCTATGGAGCCATGATCGCCGCTGACAATTTCGAGCCTGTCGGCTTCCGCATGCCTTTGGGGATGAAAGATAACCGATTAGCGCTTGAGGCCGCTGAAGCTGTCTCTGTCCCAATGCCGATGGCCAGTCTGATTCGCGATCGCATGCTGGCCGCCACGGCTCAGGGGATGGGTGAAGCCGACTGGGCCGCGATCGCCCGCATTTCCTTTCGCGAAGCCGGGCTCTGAACTGGCGGCCACGCAATCCTCTTATCGACACTCGGGCCGAGTAGAAACCGCTCTAACTGATTGAAAACAAAGAATTGATGACCGTTCTACTCGTCACATTTCTGGGGAGCTTTTGTGCGGAACTATCTTTCTTTCTTCGTCAATTCGCCTTGTAGGAGGCTTTCTACCAAAGGCTTGAGCACGCCCTGCGAAAGCAGTTCGTGAAGCTGCGGCTCAAGTTTCTCGAGGACTTTTTGCACTACGGCGTCTACCGTATCGGAGCTGGCGGCAGATTCCTCCTGCGGCGCGTCCGGACGGAAACCCGGCGGAGGAACAAGGAATGGAATGTCTGCCAGCGCTTCCCGATTCGGCGGATGGCCAGTTCGGATGCGTTCGTCGACATCGCTAGCAGCGGAAAGCAACGGTATGGGGGCGCTATTAGGCGCCTCTGCATCGTCCGCCCCTGATTCCTCTATGCTCGGTTGATCGCTTTCGGGCACAAAAAATGAATGGGCGGGCGGAAGCTCCTCCGCATGCGAACCATATTCTGCGGATTGGTGCGGCTCCTCATTCACCAACAACGGCTCGGGCGTTACGTGCACCGCCGGAGGTTCCACAAGCGCCGGGTCCTTGAACGAAATCTGATTCCGGCTTGCGCGATCATCTTCTTCGGACGGGAAGAATTGCTCCGTGGCGAAGCCTGCGCTTGCAAAAGGCTGGGCTTCAAACTCCTCGCTCACTTTGGGGGCTGGCGGTTCGGGAGCGAAAAAATCTTGCGCTGGTTCGCCCGGCTCCGGTTCCTCGGCGAAGAATGCCTCGTCGCGAGCGGGGTGCGCAGCGGAATCCATCGATTCAGCGCATTCGGGCGGCGCCTCAACCGAAGCGGAATTGGCCTCAGTGGCGCTCAGCTGCCCAGACGCATCAGCCAGGGCGCGCTCTGCCTGCTGCTCGCCCAGCGCAGCCATCCAATCGCCTTGTGGTTGTGGATGTTCTGATGCAGAGGCTGCAACGGCATCCATCCAGTGCGTCTGCTGTGCCGGCGGGTCCGGCGTGTGCTCGGTATGGGACTCGAAAGCTGGCTCGTCGAACCTGGACGCCGTGAGAGGCTGCTCAAAATTCGCTTCGACGGCTTCTGAGGACGGGACGGGCGCCACCGACGGCGCTTCAGGTTCAAAGAAGTCATCCGCGGAATTCTCGAGTTCGCTCAACGCCTGCGCTCTGAATGGCACAACAGCGGGTGGGTCCGATTCTCGCGGGGCCACTGCGTCCGAACCCACATCGTCTGAAGCCACCTCAGGCAGCGATGAAGACGCAACCGGTTCCCAATCGGCGTCGGACGAAAATGCCGGCAAATTCGCCGCCTCGGCGGGAATTTCGAAATCCCGGGCGCCGCGCCGCCAGTCGGCTGCATCATCGAATCCCACGTCATCATCGGCCGGTTCGCTAGTCAGGGCGACCGGCTGGCTTGGTGCTTCTTTCTTTTCAGCGCTTAGAGCGCGGCCACCGCCACTGAACCCGTATGCCAGCGGGGCTTCCTCAGCGCTCGGCTCAGGATAATACGGCAGTGGCTTGGCTTCCCTCCTCGCGGGAACCTCAAGTTCGGGCATCGGGTGCGGCTCGGGCGCTTCTTTGGCTTCCTTCGCCTTCGCAAGTTCGGCCGCGGCTCGTGGATTCTTTTCGAGCGCGGACATTACCATGGCAATCAGCGCATCGGGCGGAACAAAGGGTTTTTTGAGGATGCCATCCGCGCCAACGCGCCGGGCTTCTTTTTCGTCAAGCGGGTCAAATGCCCCGACCAGCAAAATCACCGGAATCTGCGAAAAGCGCTCATCCTTCTTAACGAATTCGCAAACCTCATAACCGTTGCGAACGGGCATGAAAATATCGGCTAACACCAAGTCTGGGTCGAGATCGGGGATGCGGCGCACCGCCGCTTCTCCGTTGCCCACCGAGACGACCTGGATACCTCTCTCCTGGAAGACTAACGCAACCGTTTTCTGGACGTTGGAATTGTCGTCGGCAATCAGAATTTTGGGCACCGGACTCCCATGCTCGCGCGGATGAATCGCGCCTGTATCTCACCTATTGCACCATTACAGATAAGGGTCGTCAACGAACTCGTGGGTGAGAGTGCTACAGTTGTTAGCAGGGGGTAAATACGTGCCTACCAGGGCACAATCTTGTGGAGGCCTTTCTTTTTCTTGCTGGTGGATTCGGACTGGGGATCGCTTGGCGCAGCGCCGGCGTTGGTGCTGGATTTGGAACTGTCTGCAGCAGGGGTTTGGGGCGCCGCTGCATTTGTGCTCGAACTATCCGCAGGTTGCGGATCGGACGATGTCGCAGACGGTGTGGTCGCTGCTGCCTCAGGCGCGGACGGCGGATCGGCGGTCGAATCACTGGGCGAAGTAACCGTCTCAGTTTCAACCGAGTTTGAACCACCGCCGGAATCGCTCCCGCCCCCGCTCCCGTTTGACGTACTGACCGTCGCGCCAACCACGCTGAACGTAGGACCTGCGGCGTCCCGACTCAAAACATCCGTTGCCGAGATCAGATCATCCGGCGGATTGAGGTTCGGTTCGCCCGAATGCGCCGCGACGGAAACGTTGGGGTTGGATTTGATGACCGCGAGCGGCACCTTCATAATCCGGTTGGGATGGTGCTCCTTCTCATACAACTCTTCTCTGCGCATTCGGGCCACGGCGTTTGGGTCAGCCGCAGGAACGAGCATACCCATCATTTTTAAACGAGCTTTGGCTTCAGACGCTGAATCCGAAAGAGGATAATCGCGAACGATCCTTTCGTAGCACTTGGCGGCCAGGTCGGCCCAATGATTTTTGTCGTCTTCGTTCTTGGAGACTTGCTTCGCGCGCCAGTAGATATTGCCCATCATGAAAAGAGCATCATCGCTCTCGCTGTACAGCGGATAGCGGTCCGACACCTCCACGAGGCGCGCGAGAGACGCCCGGTAATCCTGTTTCATGTAGTAAAAGCGAGCGACCCTGAACTCACCGTCGGCCAGCACTTCCTGGACATTCCGCAAGTACTGCGTCGCCTTCGGAACGAGAGGGTTCTGGGGATATTTCTGCAGGAAGATGCGAAACTCCTGGTCGGCCGCTTCCGCCTGGCTATTGTCACGATCCGCTTTCTCCATCATGCGGTAGTGCGCCATGCCAACCTGCATCTGGGCATAGGCGGCCTCGTCGAGAAACGGGAAGAAAACGATAAAGTTTTTGTACTCGTCCACTGCTTGAGTGAGATTCGAGGTGCCGCCTTCCTTGTAGAACGAATCGGCTACGCCGAGCTTCGCTTTGGCCAGGTATTCGCTGTCGGGGTAGGTGTTGATCAGCGTTTGAAAATCCAGGCGAGCTTCCGTGAACTTTTTGTGGCGGACGTCCTCGATTGCCCGCATGTACAGCACCTTGTCAGGTTCCGCGGATTCACTGGAGTCGGCTTTCTTCTGGGCCGCCGGCGTCTTTACCTTCGTGATTTTAGGTTTCTTCTGTCCCAGCGGCCCAGCCGACAACGATCCCGCAAAGGTGAGAATCACGGTCATCGCCACAAAATGTCTTTTCATCAGGACTGACCCCAATCGCTATTTTAGGCTCTCTGACTAAGAGCCTGGGTTGCTAACTTGCGCATTTGGCGCGCTGCTGCCGCCGGGTCGGGCGTGTGGAAGATCGAAGTTCCCGCAACGAGAGTGTTCGCCCCGGCCTGAGCCAATTCGGCGGCATTTTCCGCATCCACGCCGCCGTCCACTTCAATCCGGAAACCGAGATTATAGCGTGCGCGCCATTGGTTAAGCTGCCGAATTTTTTCAAGGGCTCCCGGAATAAACTCTTGCCCTCCGAAACCTGGGTTCACGGACATCACCAGAACGGTATCCACTTTGTCGAGAACTTCCGCCAGCATTGCGATGGGCGTGGCGGGGTTGATGGCCGCGCCGGCTTCAGCGCCAAGCTCGCGGATCATGGCCAGAGCCCGGTCCAAATGGACAGTCGCTTCCTCATGCACCAGCACCCGATTGGCCCCCGCTTTCACGAAATCGTCGATATATTTCTCGGGACGCTCAATCATCAGATGCACGTCCAGAGGAAGTTGGGTTGCCTTGCGGAGGGACGCGACGACCGGAATCCCGATGGAAATATTAGGCACGAAATGCCCGTCCATCACATCCACGTGTATCACGTCCGCACCTCCGTCCTCAACAGCGCGAATTTCATCGCTCAATTTGGCGAAATTTGAGGCCAAAATGGACGGCGCGATCTCGATTCTCGCGTAGCTCATGGTGTCGGGTGAATCTTAGCATAGCGACGGGGGCTCGTCGCAGCCTGCAGGCCCGATATACCGACCTTCGCGGCAGGACTGGTCCGCTTCAAGAGTCCCGGCCAACCCGTCGCAGCCCCTGGGGACTAGCGATTCTTCGCCGGCATCTGCTTCAAAATCTCTCCAAGCTTCTGTATTTCCTGCCCGTAGCCTCCCCAATTGCCCTGACGGAGGTCTTGCTGAGCCGCTTCGTAATGCTGGTTAGCTTGCTGGATCAGGTTCTCGATAGAAGCGGGGACTCTTGCAGAGTTCGAAGCGGTCGGCGGCGTGGCCCCAGAAGCGGCCGCTTCCGCGTTCCCGTTTCTATTGCCACTGAAGATGGCGTTCAAGGCATCTTCGAGTGACGGCTCCATCACCACTTGGTCGGAATAGGCCACGATCACTCGCTTCAATTCAGGGATTGAAGAGCCTCCCTCGGCGGCGAGATACAGCGGCTCGACATAGAGCACCGCATTCTGGACCGGGACCACGAGCAATGTGCCGCGAATCACCCGCGATCCACCCTGGTCCCAAAGGGTCAGCTGCTGAGAGATCGTAGGACTTTGGTTGACGCGCGATTGAATCTGTTCCGGTCCGTAAATCAGCTTTTCTTTAGGAAAAGTGAAAACGAGAACCTTTCCGTAATCGGCTCCATCGCAACGGGCCGCTATCCAGGCAATCATGTTGTTCTTCCGCGCGGGCGTAAATGGAACCATCAGGATGAATTCTTCGCTCTTTCCCACCTCGGGCAATCTCATGATGGCGTAATAAGGACTCATCGGCGTGGACGTCCCGTTTACCGACCGCGTCGCCACGCGCCACAAGTCTTCCTTGCTGTAGAAGACGCTCGGGTCCGTCATGTGATACACGGCGTACTTGGCTGCCTGAATAGCAAAAAAATCCTGCGGGTAACGAATGTGCGCACGGAGGTCCGGCGGCATCTCCGAGAGCGGTTGAAAAACGCCCGGGAAGATCCGCTGATAGGCCTGGATCAACGGATCGGACGGATCGCTGACGTAAAGCTTCACGCTCCCGTCGTAGGCGCTGATAGTGATCTTGACGGAGTTGCGAATGTAATTGCCCCCATCTTGGCTCGGCTCGGAGTAGGGATACTGGTCGGAGGTCGTGTAGGCGTCCACGATCCACTGCAATGATCCGTCGTTCGCAACAACCAGATAGGGATGGGTGTCGTAAGACAAAAAGGGAGCGAGCGTTTCAACACGCTCCAAAACGCGCCGGTACATCATGATGCGGCTTGTGTGCTGAATATATCCGGAAATCAGAATGTTGATATCGCCGAAGCGCAGCGCAAGAACCAGCCTCCGCCAGAGGCCGCCTACCGAGATGCCGCCCGAACCTTGATATGCTTTATAGACGTTATCTTCGCCGGACGGATGGTCAAACTCTTTTGCCCCGGTTCCAACGAGACAGTAATTGTTGGCTACTTGGCCGTAATAAATCTCCGGCCGGGTAACCTTG
The DNA here is from genome assembly GCA_963823145.1 of uncultured Acidobacteriota bacterium. GTDB lineage: Bacteria > Acidobacteriota > Terriglobia > Acidiferrales > UBA7541 > Palsa-295. Next base: position 1,606,022 of record CAWGJZ010000002.1, on the reverse strand, counting down.
AGCGAAATAGATGAGACCGGTGGAATGTCCTTGATGAAGAGCACAGGCAGGCCATCCGAAGTGGACTCATTCACCGGGCCGAGGCACAGCCCGTATCCGTGCGTGTAAGTCAGGTGCTGGTTGACCCAGTTGGGGTCCGGCAGGCTATCCGCCGACAGTTCTCGGGCCGAAAGGGAGACTTGGCGAAGTTGCGAATCAATCGTGTACCGATCGTAGAAAACGCTCGCGAAATCATAATAAGTGCGGATTTCCTGAAGCTGCTGGAACGTGGTGAGCTGTGGATCGTGATCCCACAAGCGCAGATTTCGCATCGTGGCTGTGTTCTGCTCGATCGATGCAGCTGTTAGGTCCTGAATTGCCGGAAAGTCGCGCTCATCAAACCTGTCGAGCCCGTAAGCCTGCCGGGTGAACTTGATGTTCCGAGCGATATAGGGGACCTCCTTCTCCAACTCACTCGGCGCAACGAGGTAACGCTGCACCAGTAAGGGAATCACCAATCCTCCCAGGAGCGCCACCCCGAGTACGCCGCCGACTGCATACCCTGCCGGCCGTATTTCACCCTTCGGAGCCCCCGCAAAAAAGGCAATCGCGGTGATCGCGCAGAGCACGAGCTGAATCCAGAGTACGGGCCAGCCCACGTGAACGTCCGTGTACCCGGCGCCGTACACCAAGCCGCTCGGCGCAAACACCAGGTCGTACATGCCCAGCCTCGCGCGCCACGCAAACAGTAAAAAGAATATTCCTCCCAAAACCATCAGATGCCGGCGGGCATTGCGGCCCATACCCAGGCCGCGCGGCGAAACCCACACGCCGCCTGAGATGAAATACTGCAGCGCCGCCACCAGCAGGCTGATCACCAGGATGATCAGTGCGAGATGGTAAAGAAAGAAAAGAAAAGACAGGCGGAACAGGTAAAAGCTCAGGCTGATCCTGAAGATCGGATCGGTCCGTGTTATGGGCACCGAGTGCGTCGCAAGAAGATAGGTCCCCCAGTGCCCCGCCGCCCATTGACCGACCATCCAGGCCACGAGGACAAGGCCGAGCCAGATCAGGCGTCCAAGAAAGGAAGGAAATTTCTCGATGGCGGGAATTTCGATCATCCGTGTGATTGCCCGCCGATATCCCGAGCGCAACGCCACGTCTTGAGCGACCCAAAAGTTCAGCCCGGCTACCGCCAGAAATCCCACCCCGCAGCAAACACCCAGCGCGAGTTGCGTCCCCAGAACCGTGACGAAGATCTCGCGGAAACCGAGGTGATTGAACCACAGCCGGTCGACCAGCAGGCCGATACTCACCGAGAAAAGTGGAACAATTATCAGAATGATTACAAGAAGCGCCGCAAGCACCAAGGCCAGACGATACGGCCGCATATCAATTCTCCGGCGGCCATCTGAACACACGGCGGGCTATGTGTCAAAAACTCCTGCCACGAAATCCCGGCGGGTTTGTACGATTGCGTTTCCGTGCCGGCCGAGCAGCACGGAAACGCACATGAGGGACGACCTTCAGTTACCCTTTTCTGCCGATGCGGTGCTGATGGAGGTGCCAGCGAGGGGATATTTCAGCTGTTCCCACCGGGTGAGACCGCCCTGGAGTGCCTTCACCTTATCGTGGTCGTAATTTAGCTCCCACATCTCCAGCACCAGCGGAGCGCTATCCTCTTCGTGGGGGCAATTGCAGTAGAAAACGATCAACCTGTTTCCAGGAAGCGCGGAGAGCGTCTCGTCCTGTGCGCGGGGATCGGCCGTGGGATCGTACGCGATGTTGACCGCACCCCTGATGTGCTCGTCACTGTAGCTCTCGGAATCGTCGGTATCCACAAGCACGACATTCCCTTTTTCCTTGATCAGACGCTGCACTTCTTCAGCAGTGATGCGCGGTACTTGCGGAAGAGGAATCTTCTCTTTTGCGGACGCGGACGCCGAAGCGTTTTGTTCCGCCTTGGCCGCGGACGACGCCTGCGCGCGAGTGGAAACCGCCGCCGGCACAAGCATCAAGAATCCCAAGAAGAAGCCCGCCCAGAGCTTCATAACCCACTCCCTTCTGAGGGAACGAGCGCGGGGTTTGCGCCCCGCGCCCGCTGCTGGTCAACTTAATTTTAACTCTACGCCCAGTCGTCGATCAACACGCCCCGGCGGATGCCAAAATCCGTCACAAACCACATGGTTTGGACTTTTCCGCCTGCTACGACAACGTGGATGGCCTTGGGGTTGGTGAATGGTTTGATAAGAGCGTCGTCCGGCAGCTTCCTCCAGCTTGCGTAGGGCTCAAGACCCTGGAGAGCGAACGGAACGGCGGTACTCTGAATTACGCCGTTGCCCCAATACGAGCCGGCGGTTTTCTGAATGTTCTGCGAAAACCACTCGCTCAACTGGGCCTTGGTCTTGAATCCATGCGTGTCCTTGAGGAGCCCAGCGACGGTTGGATCGATCACGACGGTGGCCGCTGAGCCGGATGCGCAAAACGAACTCATGTAGTCGCGCATCAAGTAGTGCGTCGGATAGATGCTCTGGCTGGCTCCCACGCTGGCGATACTGCTCCAGCCCGTTCCCACGGTAAGGACATTATCCGTAGGCTTGAAGCCCATTTCGACGTGCAGAGGATCCCAGCCCTCGGGCAAGGCCTCCTCGTTTTCGCCATAGCACATATTGTTGTATTGCATGGTGTTGCCCAGAGTTTCCCAGGCATTCACGTTGTTCCGAAGATCGCCCGCCGTTTTGGACATGATCGTGAAGGCGCGGCCGACGACGGCGTTCGACCTGTTGTACGGCCCCATCGCATTGGTCCCGCAATTGAATTTCAGCTTGTTGCGGATCGGGCCGCTGATCACGACCATATTCGCCATCGAGCTGGTGGAGTTGCCGAAGGGCGCTTGCGTCGCGAGGGCCAAAATCACTGGAAAATGCTCTGGCGATGCACCGGCCATTACTGCGCTGATGGCGACTTTCTCGACGGTCAGTGGCCGCGCGCCGCCGGTGATATTGATCGTTTTGATCACTTCGTCGGGCTTGTGACTGGTGCCCTTGAGCATCGCGGTCACGCGCCGTTCGGTGGGAAGGATGATCGAGTTGAAATCGGTCCATTCCTTATCATCGAAAAGTTGCCGCAGGTTCTCTTCGGAATCGGGTGGAAGCAATCTCGGCTCCGCCGCCTCTTCCGACGGAGCTCCCGATACCTTTTCCTCGGCCGTTAGAGGACTGGTGAGCGCATTGACCACAGCGGTCATCAGCGGCTGGCCCGTCAACATGTCCTTGCCAGTCACGTAACCTACGTCGACCATGCGCGGTTGACCCGTGAATGGGAAGGGCACGGAAACGTATCGGATCGGCATGCCCGTCTGATATTTCGCTACGTAGCCGGTTGCGTAATGCACGATGTTTGAGGAGGCGACGCCAATGGCGGGAATCTTGCACTGCATCTGGATTTGCTTTGCCCAGCGGCTCACGGCCGCGCAGCAGCCGTTTCAACCAGCGACGCCGACAATAGCAGCGTCTGCCTTGCTGGCAGTGATGTCCTTCAGGATCGAGGGATCGCTCCCAAACATACCCTCGGCCGTGACTTTCACGATTGTCTTGACGCCGGAATAATGCTTGTCAAGCCATTCCGTCATCGCTCCATAGAAGTAGTTCGCGGCATCCGGGCCCTCCCAGGAAAGATTGACCATGTAGATTTTTTTGCCTTGAAGACTATCGAGGGGTGGGGCCAGAGGAACGCGGGCCGCCAACTTGCCCGCTATCGCGGGATTCATGACGGTAATCATGCCTTCCGCGTGGCCTCCGCCATTCGCTGATGGGACCCGCGCTCGAGTCGTTTCAGCGCCAGCAGGAAAACCGGTAAGAAAGGCGGGGCTGATTCCCAAGTACTTCAACATCTTTCGCCTATCCATGATTCTTTACCTCCTCAAATTTTAGTGTGCACCAACCTCCCCGAGAGGGATGAATTTTGAAATCAGCGACATCATACGTCGCCAGAGATCGGTAGACCACTTAATATTTTACCGCCAAATGGGATAGCCTAAGGCGCAGATCAGTCGCAGCCGCGGCTCCCGTACCATTACTCTTCCGCCTTCCATTGCGCTCGTAGAAGGTGGTTGGGCCACTGCGACGGGAGATGCTATTGCGATTGCGCGATTTGCAATTCGATTTTCGTGCTTGAGTCGACGCGCTGGCCCCGCGCCGGCGTTTGTCCGACCACGGTGCCGGCAGACCCCTGGGGCGCCGTGACAGGCGTAAGTTTCGAAACTCTCAACCCGGACGCGTTCAATTTCGATTCGGCCTCAACAAACGGAAGCCCCGCGAGTTCCGGCATCACGAACGCGAGCGGCCGCGGCCCAAGCGAGACGAGCAGATCCTCATGAGGACTGGTGACGTCCGTGGTACCGGGGGCTGGATCTTGCTGAATAACGGAGTCTTCCTCGCCGCCCGGAAGATAAATGCTGGACGCTTCGCCGAGCTGCATTCCGGCGCGAAGCAGCTCCACCTGTGCCGCGCGCAAACTCTCGTCCCGGAGATCCGGGATCGTGACCTTTTGCGGCCCCAAACTGAGCACCACATGCGCATCCTGTCCGGCTTTCACGCTCATGTTCGGCGGCGGACTTTGCCGAACCACGGCGTCAACGGGGAGATTGCTGTAGATCCTGTCCTCGATCTTCAAACTCAGCCGGTGTCCACGAAGAATCTGCCTGGCCTGAATGGCTGATTTGCCCACGAGATCGGGCACGGCCACTTCCCTGCCCTGAATCTCGAAGCGCATGGCCATCAGTGCGCTGAGAAATCCCACGGACGAGAGCACGAACAGAAGCAGCGCCATCCGTAAAATCCATTGCAAACGCTCCCGGAAATTCACGCGTCCGCGCCTCCGCTAATGAGCCTAGCACGCCTGGGCGCGGATGCGCGATCCGCTGTACTCGTCCACATGATTAGTGACACTCGGCTTTCTGTTTGTGAGACTTCCAGCGCTCGAGGAATTCGAGCGGAGTGAGGTAGTGGAGCGCCTGGTGGGGGCGGACGGTGTTGTAGATGTGTTCCCAGCGACGGAGCTGGGGACTGAGTTGCGTGACGTTCCAGCGATCAGGGATCACTTGATAGAACTCCTCGTGGTGCGTGCGATGGGAGCGTTCGACCTGCCCGTTAAGCTTGGGCGAGCGCGGTGGGAGGACGAAGAGCGGCAGGTTTCGTTGCTGGCAAGCGATTTCGAATTCGGCAGCGAATTCGCTGCCGCCATCCACCTGCAGGGCGGCGATGGGGAAAGGCATGCGATCGACCAGCGTGTCCAGGAAGCGAGCCGCGGCCAGCGAAGTGGCGCGTTCGTGCACTTCCAGCACATCCCAACGAGAGACCATGTCGCGGGCCGAGAAGTGTTTCAGTACCACGCCGCGCGCCGGTCGCACCTCTTTGGTGTCGACCTGCACCAGATCACCCGGCCTTCGAATAGGCCAAAAATGGGGTTTTCGCCGGGCCCAGGGACGGCTGCGCATTTTGCGGCGCCGCCGGATCGCTCCTTTCGCCCCAGCTTCCACCAACACGCTGCGGCGCTTCAGGTCGTTCAGGATCCGGCCCACCATGGACGTGGAAAGCCGAACGTGTTTGCGGCCCAGCAGCACGACCAGTTTGTCCTTCCCCCAGCGGGGATACTCGCGTCGCAGAGCGAGAACGGCTTCGCTCTGCGAGGGTGTCCAGGTCGGCTGGCGATGCCGATGCGGGCGATGCGAACGATCCTCCAGCGTGGAGAGGTTATGAGGATCGTAGCGCCGCCACCAGCGATAGAACGTCTGCCGGCTGATCCCAAAGTGGCGGCAGGTAAAAGCCGCATTGCGGCCATGACGCAGATAATGACTCATCCAGGCCAACCGGAGCTGACCAACCCGGCTCAGCTCGCACCCAAAACGCGAAAGCTCGCGCGCTCTGGGCACCTTCCCTCTTCGTATTTGCATGGCGACACTCTACCGAGTGTCACTAATCATTCTGAACGAGAACATCCGCGGATTGGAGAACAGCGGCGAAAAAACCATCGGTACGATGCTGGGACGGCGATGTCCGAAAATGTCCGTCGCTGCCAAATAGCGTGGCTGGATCAACTCCTGTCGCGAGGTGCGGCGTAAGTGCTTGCGTCGCGTCGGCTCGCGAAATTCGCTGTATCGAGGGCATGTCTCGCAGCACTTCCTCCACCACCTCCTCGTTTTCCTCGGGCTCCATGGAGCACGTCGAGTAAACCAGCCTTCCGCCGGGAGCAAGTTGCGACAGCGCAACGCGGAGCATTCTTACTTGGCACTTATGGGATTCCGCGAGCTGATTTGACTCCAGCCGCCAGCGAATTTCCGGATGCCGCGCAAGCGTGCCTGTGCCCGAGCACGGGGCGTCGAGGAGAATGCGGTCGAATTGCGCCTCGAAAGGGAGCGGCTCTTCGGCATCGAGTTCCACTAGATGCGCTCTGCCGGCATCGAGCCGTTCCAATTGCACCCGCATGGCGGCCAGCCTATGCGTGTGACGATCCGCTGCAATCACTACTCCGGCCTTTCCAGCAGCGCGTATCAGTGCGGCAGTCTTTCCGCCCGGTGCCGCGCACAGATCGAGCACGCGATTTCCCGCTTGAACTGCAAGCAGCAGTGGCACAGCCTGGGAAGCTTCATCTTGAATCGAAATTTGGCCCTCCCGAAACGCCTCGGTTCGGGCCGGGCTTCCCCCGCTTACCGAGAATGCATTTCTAAGGAGCACTCCGGGCTGTGTTCGCAAACCGGCCGTCGCGAGGGAGCCTAGCACCCCCTCGTACCGGCTGAAATCCTGGACCGCGCAGCTTAGCTTTGGCGTCTGATTGTTGGCGCGAAGCAGCGCGACCGCTTGCTCTTCACCCAGCCGCAAAAGCCATCGTTCGACGAGCCACGTCGGATGCGAATGCAAAATCGCGAGCCGCTCGTAGAGTGGAATGTCCGGCGCCAGAAATGATTCTGCGGGAGACTGCGCTTCACCCTCCGCTTTGCGCAACACCGCATTCACCAGCGCAGCCGCGGAACTTTTTCGGGCGCTCTTTACCAGTTCGACAGATTCGTTAATAGCCGCGCGCGCCGGAATCTTGTCCAGAAACCGCAGCTGATATAGACCCATTCGCAGCGCGAGTATTACCGGCAAATCGAGGCGGCTGCTAGGTTTCTTGAGATGCCGTTCGACCAGAAAATCGAGCAGCCTTCGCCAGCGCAGAACGCCCAAAGTAATTTCAGTAGCGAGCGCCGCGTCGGCCGGTTTCACATGCGGAGTCAGAGCCGCGTGCAGCAGGTCGCTTGCATACGCGCCCTCTTCCTCCACGCGCCGCAGCACGTCAAATGCGGTTTTTCTGGATGGGGAGACACCCATGGTGAGGCTCTACGCGCCGAAGCGCTCACCCGGCTGGATGCGCGCCCCACGCATGAACTCGAAGTCCGTGACGCGGTTGCGGCCTTCCACTTGGATGTGCTCGACTCGTAAGACTGAGGCCGCGGGCCCGCCGCAGATCACCAGCAATCCATCTTCTTGCGTCGGCAAGAGGATGCCGGGCTCGCCACCCGCCGCGACTGGCTTGAGCGGCTTGCCCCAAATCTGGCAATTCCTTCCGCGAAAGGTGGTAAACGCGCCGGGCCAGGGCTGCAAGCCGCGGATGCGGTTGTATATCTTCCGCGCGCTGAGCTGCCACTCGATCTTCCCATCGTCCTTCTTGAGGATCGGCGCAAGCGTCGCTTGCGAATTGTCCTGCGGCGTGGGCGTGACCTCGGCGCGATCGAGTTTCCGCAGCGTTTCCACGATCAGCGGCGCGCCCGCTTCCGACAGCCGAGCGCTCAGCTCCGGCGCAGTCTCATCCGCGCCAATCACGGTCTCGTACTTCAGCAGCATCGGCCCCGTATCGAGACCCGCGTCTATCTGCATTGTGGTTACGCCAGTGCGCGTCTCGCCATTAATAATCGCCCAATTGATAGGAGCGGCGCCGCGATATTTCGGCAGCAGCGACGCGTGCACATTGATCCAGCCCAGCCGCGGAATCGCAATCAAGCGCGGCGAAATAATTTGCCCGTACGCGATGATCACGACTACATCCGGCGCGATGCGTCGCAAATATTCGTAAGCCTCGCCCGACCTAATTTCCTCCGGTTGATAAACGGGAATCCCCCCTTCTACAGCCGCCGCCTTCACCGCCGAAATCGCAATTTCCCGGCCGCGCCCGCGCGGGCGATCTGGCTGAGTGACAACCCCGACGATTTCGAATTCAGGCTGCGCGATCAGCCGATCGAGCGACGGCACCGCAAACGCCGGTGTGCCACAGAATACGATTCGCAGCGGCACGGCCGTCTACCACTCGCCGGCTTTTTTCAGCTTGCGGATTTTGCGCTTGATCATGTCCCGCTTCAGCATACTGAGGTGCGTGATGAAGAGTACTCCGTTGAGGTGATCAATCTCGTGGCAAAATGCGCGCGCCAACAGCCCTTCGCCGCGCATTTCAAATTCTTTTCCGCTTGCGTCTTGCGCGCGAATAGTCACATACAACGGCCGCGGCACATATCCGCGAAATCCTGGCACCGAGAGGCAGCCTTCCTCCTCGCGCTGCTCGCCTTCGGCATGAACGATTTCCGGATTCGCGCAGACGATCTTCGCTTCGGGGTTTTTTCCGTTGCTGACGTCAATCACGTTGAGCCGCTTGCCGATTCCGATTTGTGGCGCGGCCAGTCCCACGCCGTTTGCCGCGTACATGGACTCGAACATGTCCGCGACGAGAGTTTGCAGCTCCTCATCGAAATTTTCTACTGGCTTCGCCGGCGCTTCCAGAATCGGGTCGCCATATTTCACAATGGGATGAATCATCGTGCCTTTTCCGTTCCCCTCTAAAATCTAAAAGTTGTCCAATTGCCGCTGATAGCCGTCGAAATTCCGGCGCATTTCTTCGATCGAGTCTCCGCCGAATTTCTCGATCAGCGCGCCCGCGAGCGTCAGCGCCACCATCGCTTCGCCCGCCACGCCGCCCGCTGGCACCACGCAAACGTCGGAGCGCTCGTACGCCGCCTTCACGGCTTCCTTCGTGTTCATATCCGCGGTCAAAAGCGCGCGGCGCAGCGTCGAAATTGGCTTCAGATACCCACGCACTACCACGTCCTGCCCGTTGGTAATTCCGCCTTCGAGGCCGCCCGCACGATTCGACGTGCGATTAAAGCGCTTCCGCTCTGCGTCATACGCAATCTCGTCCTGCACTTCGGAGCCGTAGCTTCCTGCGTTCGTGACGCCCGTGCCGATTTCGATCGCCTTCACCGCTTGAATGGACATTACCGCGCGCGCCAGTTGACCATCGAGTTTTTCGTCCCATTGGGCATGGCTTCCCAGCCCCGGCGGAACGCCTCGCGCCACCACCTCAAAGATTCCGCCCACCGAGTCGCCCGCGCGCAGCACGTGATCCACCTCAGCCTTCATTTTCGCTTCCACATCCAAATCGACGCAGCGCAGCGGCGATTCGAGATTCTCGCAGACCGCAACTATTTCTTCCCATGAAACCGCGCGCTCCAGCCGGGCATGGCCCACCGCGATCGTGTGGCTCAAGACATTGATCCCAAACTCGCGCAGCAGCAGCTTGCCAAGCGATCCCGCGGCGACTCTCGCGGCCGTTTCACGCGCGGACGCGCGCTCGAGCACATACCGCGCATCGTGAAAATTGAATTTTTGCGCGCCTGCCAGGTCCGCGTGACCGGGCCGTGGGGCGGTGAGCCGGCGCTGCAAATCATCGGCGCCGTCGCTATCTTCCACGGGCAATGCCTTTTCCCAATTTTTCCAATCGCGATTTTCGATGCGCAAAGCGATGGGCGCCCCGATCGTTTTGCCATGCCGGACTCCGGCAAGAATATCGGCTTGATCTTTTTCGATTCGTTGCCGGCCGCCACGTCCAAATCCCAGTTGCCGCCTGCGGAGCTCCCGGCCAATGAAATCAAGGTCCACGGGGACGCCTGCAGGCAGCCCTGAAATCCAGGCCACCAGCGCCTGCCCGTGAGACTCCCCGGCAGTTACGAATCGCAACATGTTCTATCGCTTGCCTTTCGAGATAGACGAAGGATTCTACCGGACGCTCACCTAGGCGTAAAGGCCGCGCGCAGATCAGCGGCGGTGTGATCGCAAATCGGTGGACGTAATGCCGGATGTTTGCTTGACGGCATGTGCGGCGGACGTTAGGCTTTCCTAGATTAGGCTGCACCCGAGGGCCGCCTCGCACACGATGCCCCAAACAGGCGAAACGCTTTCCCCCCTGGCGGTAATAGGAGATGCGGTCAAGCGCCAGCTTTTTTCCTTACAGGACTATTCCCTGCTGGCGATGAGCTCCGTCGCCAACATTTTCACTCCCCCTTACTACTGGTCGGACGTGCTCGAGCAGATGGATTTCATCGGCATTGGTTCGCTTCCCATCGTGCTCATCATCGGTTTTTTCATTGGGGCCGTACTCTTGCTGCAAACCGCATCGCAATTCGAGCGCTTCGGCGGAACCGCCCTCACCGGCGACGCCGTGGCGCTCGCCCTGGTGCGAGAACTCGGGCCGACGATCACGGCGATCGTCATCGCGGGCCGCAATGCGTCGGGAATGGCGTCCGAACTCGGTTCCATGATCGTCACCGAGCAAGTGGACGCGATGCGCGCGCTGGGCACGGACCCGATCCGCAAATTGGTCACGCCCCGCGTTGTCGCGACCACACTCGTTCTGCCGCTCCTGGTAGCTGTTGCGGATTTTGTCGGACTCATTGGCGGATTCGTGGTCGCGCATTTCACGCTTCGGCTCGGGGCGGTCCAGTTCTGGACGCGAGCCATCGATGCCTTGGCTCCCGGAGACATCGTTCAAGGTATGGTAAAACCGCTAATATTCGGCTTCGTTATTGCGACGATTGGATGCCACCAGGGGTTGCGCGTAAAAGGCGGGACACAGGGCGTGGGGCGCGCGACTACCTCAGCCGTTGTGCTCTCTTCCGTCACCGTCATTGTGTTGGATGCATTTCTCTCCCGCATTTTGCTGTACGCATTCCATCCCTAAGTACGCGTTTCGCCGCGCTCCCGTTCCTTGGCCCGGAAAACCGGGCTGCGGAGCGCTCCGCTTTCCATCTATAATTGCGTATGCAGCTCCCACCGCGCCCGGCGCCGGTAACCGACGTGAATGCGATGGTACCGGGCGAACCGCTTATCGCTTTCGATGATGTCCACATCGGGTTCGATGAAAAGGAAGTACTCAACGGTATTTCGTTCGAAGTTTGGCCAGGGGAAACAAAGGTCCTGCTTGGCGAAAGCGGCTCGGGGAAGACGCTGCTGATGAAGTTGGCGGCAGGCCTGCTCGACGCGGATGCCGGCCGCATCTGGGTGATGGGCCACGATATTGGTGCCATGTCCGAAGAGGAATTGCTCGACTTCCGGCGGCATTTGGGCTTCGTCTTCCAGGAAGGCGCTCTGTTCGATTCCATGACGGTGGCTGAGAATGTGGCGTTCCGGCTGCGCGAAGAAAACGTCGCGGAGGCGGAAATCGATGGGCACGTCCGCGAGGCCCTACGGTTCGTCGAAATGGAGGATACGCTTGAAAAATATCCGGCGGAGCTTTCCGGTGGAATGCGGCGGCGCGTTTCGATTGCCCGCGCGCTGGTCGATCGTCCTCCCCTTGTCTTCTACGATTCTCCCACCGCCGGCCTCGACCCGGTCACTTCGCAAACCATCATCACTCTGATCCTGCGCGGCCGCGACCTCCAGGGCGTCACGTCGTTGATGGCAACACATCGTGTGCAGGACGCGTTCGGGCTCTCTCGCTTCTCTTTTGATCGTGCCAGCGGCCGCGTGATTCGCTCCAATGGCAATGGCAAAGTGGCCGCCGGCACCGAAGGCCAACACAAAGGTGGTCCGGTTACCAACATTCTTGTTCTGCGAGACGGCAAGATTTACTTTGAAGGTCCGGCCGAGGATTTGCTTCACTCATCCGATGATTACCTGAAGATGTTTATGGCTTCCGCTGAATAGCACGTACCGCCGAGGAGGGATGGCAATGGCGCAACGCAAGCAACTGACGTGGACCGAACTTCGAGTAGGCGTATTCGTGTTGGTAGGGCTGCTGATCGTGGTTGTCGCAATTTTCTACGTGACAGGCGGCGGGTTTCTGGGGCCGAAATATCGCCTGGTCACCTATCTGCCTGAAGTGGACGAGCTGGCAACTGGCGCGCCCGTCACTCTCGATGGAATTGAAGTCGGTAATGTCGAATCTATCCGGCTCACTCCGCACCCCACGGATCACGAGCACAACATCACCCTTGTGCTGCGCCTCGACAAAAAGTTCCAGGATCAGATACGCACCGATTCGACGGCCTCGCTGGTCACTCAGGGCTTGTTCGGAAATCGCTATGTCAGCATCACTCGCGGACTAACGGGGTCGGTGCTCCAGGCCAATGGCGCGGTTCCCGGATCGGAGCAGGCGGATATGAAACAGATCGTCCAACGCGGCTCGGACGTCGTTGAAAATCTGGGCACTCTTTCCGACCAGCTTAACCAAATCATCACCAAGGTAAATCAGGGCCAGGGAACCATCGGCAAGTTCCTCAACGATCCCCGCCTCTACAATCATCTCGACGACACAATTGTTCATGTAAATGCGATCACCACTTCGATTCAGCAGGGCCAAGGCAGCCTCGGGAAATTCGTCGCCTCCGACGAACTCTATAACAAAGCGGATTCGGTGGTTGGCAAGCTCGATGATGTCATGGGCGCGGTGCGCGATCAGAAAGGCACCGTCGGCAAGCTCGTCTACGATCCCACGGCGTACAACGAGATCGAGGGCGTGGCGCAGAAAAGCAACGCCCTGCTCGGCGATGTGCGCGCGGGAAAAGGCACGCTGGGCAAGCTCGCCACGGACGACACCGTTTTCAATAATTTGCGCGACGCTTCCGCCAACATCCGCGACGCTTCTGCCAAACTCAACTCCAGCCAGGGCACGCTCGGAAAATTCTTCACCGATCCGACCTTCTACGACAATGTCACGGGCCTCACCGGCGACATGCGGCTGCTGATCGCCGATTTCCGCAAAAACCCCAAGAAATTCCTGCGCATCAAACTCGGAATTTTCTAACGTTCCGCGCGCAGTCTTCCGAGAAATCGAGGGGGGGCATCTTGGCAATCGAGACGCCCCCTCGCTCGGATGCAAATCGATTCGACCACATGCTAAATACGCTACCTTTTCCCGAGCGCCGGGCCGAAGCAGGATTGCCGAACGTGACTGGCTAGCACTTACTGCGACACGCGTCGTCAATCCTCGCCCCGAGAGGCGCGCCCCGGCCGCGTCGTTCGAGAACTGGAAAACAATGTGGATGCCAGGTTGCCGCTAGATCTTTGATAAAACGGTTAGCTGCAGGAAACGGCTATTTCGCGGGACCGGAGCTTATTCGGCGACAATCCCGGCGCAGCGTCACAGCCGCTCGCCCTGGCAACGAATTGTGTTTTTCGTTTTTGTCCATGCCGAATGTTCTCCAGCATTGGCAATTTTAGCGAGGGCTCGCGTCTCGAACAAACGGTAACTTCTGAAGTGCGGAAATTGGGGGTCGAACGGCTTTCCCGCGCCGCCGGAATGCAGTCATCGGCGCTTCGAGATGTCCCACGAGGATGGTCTGAGCTACTCCTTTTCCACAGGCGAAAACTTTAGGGCCAATTCGCGGATGCGGCGCAAGTCGAGTTTCCCGGTGCCGAGGTGCGGAAACTCCTCGATGGCGAAAAATTGATTTGGGCGCGGTGTCCACAGGTTAGGCAACCCGGACTGCGGCAAGTTTTCCAGCACTGATTTCAATTCCTCGGGTTTGAGCGTGTGCAACACCACCAACCGCTCCCCCTTTTTCCCGTCAGGCACGCCTGTGACCACGAATTTCTGTTCGGTAGCGCCCGCTACTTCGTGCAGCTGCTCTTCGACCTTGATATGCGGCACCATCTCGCCGCCGATCTTGCTGAACCGACTGAGCCGGTCGGTGATTGTCAGAAAACCGTCTTCGTCTTCCGCGGCAATGTCTCCGGTGACGTACCAACCATCTTGCAACACCTCGGACGTCTTTTCCGGCTTACCTAAATAGCCCTGCATCACGTTGGGCCCGCGCACCAGCAGTAGCCCAGCCGCCCCTGCTGCTAGCGGTTCGCGCGTTTCGGGGTCCACGATACGCACGCTGATGCCTGGCAGCGGATGCCCAATGTGGCCGCGTTTGCCACCCACCTGGCGAAATCCAGGCGCCCGAAAATCGTGCGTATTCACGGCAACCACGGGAGAACACTCCGTTGCGCCATACCCTTCGAGCGGCTTTAGTCCAAAGCGATCTTCGAACGCCCGCCCCAGCCGCTCGGGAAGTTTTTCCGCGCCTACCACCACAAACTGCAAGCTGCCGAAATCCTCGGGCGAGCAGCGGCGCGTGTAGGCTTGCAGAAAGGTCGGCGTAGCCAGTAAAAAAGTGATGCGGTAGTCGCGAACAAGCTCGCTGATGACTGTGAGATCGAGAGGGCTGGGATGGTACACAACGCCGACACCAAGCACGGCAGGCAGCCACAGCGTTATCGTGAACCCGAAGGAGTGAAAAAATGGCAGCACACCAAGTAGACAGTCGTTGCTGTCAAACATGAACACCTGTCCGCTTTGTTCGATGTTGGACGCCACGTTGTAATGGGTGAGCATCACGCCTTTTGGCTCGCCCGTGCTGCCGCTCGAAAAGATGATTGTCGCGAGGTCGTCTGGAGTTTCGTTTTTTTCTCCACTGATGGCGCGCTCGAGCATTCCGCCCGGGAGAAACCAGAGAAGCAGCGCTACGAGCCGCTCGCCAAATCCCGGACGCGCCGCCGCTTCTTCGAGTAAAATCGTTTTGCCGGGCACCTTCAGCGGAATCCGATCCAGCAACGGCTTCGTCGTGATCACGGTTTCGAGCTTGCACTGCGCCGCGCTCGAAGCCAGCGATTCGTCCGACGCCGTGTAATTCAAATTCACCGGTATTTTTCCCGCCAGCATGGCCGCAAAATTGACAAGCGCGCCTGGCACGGAGGGCGGCAGCAAAATTCCGACCATCTCCTGCCCCTTCCAGCTCCCTCGTAACCTTCGCGCAAGAAAAATCGCGCTGAGCAATGCCTCTCCCCATTTCATTCGCGGACGCCTCTTGTCTCCCATGGCAAAGCGAAAGGGATGGCGGTGCGCCGTTCGAATCAGCGAGCGGTGCAGCGTGCGGATGTGCTTTTTGCGGTGGCAATAGGCCTCGGTCTGCAACTCCCGCACTGCGCGCCTCACTTCGAAGGGCGTCGAAGTGGCCGGCATCGGCTTGCCAAAACTCACCGTCACCGGATACGGAATCGATCGCGGCAGCTTCCACATGAAACGCCCGCGCTCGAAGCTGAAGATGCTGCCCCATACGCCGTCCAGGCTCACGGGGATGATCGGCGCATCGACTCCCTTCATGATCCGCTCCATCCCGCGTCGAAACGGCAGCAGTTGCCCGATGCGCGTGATCTGCCCCTCGGCGAAAATGCAAACTACTTCGCCGTTCTTGATTGCGTTCGTGGCTTCGCGCAAGGACTGAAGCATTTCGCGCGGCCGCAGTTCGGAGGAAATCGGTATCGCCCTGATCATTTTTGCGATCGGCTTCACGTACGGCAGGTCGTAAATACCCTTGAACATCAGGAAGCGTATGGAGCGATCTGTCGAAGCGATCAGCAAGCACGCATCCGCGAACGACATGTGATTCGAAACAAAAAGCGCACCTCCTCTTTCGGGAATGTTTTCGCGCCCTTCCACGCGAATGCGATAAATCGAATGCGTCGCCGCCCAAAGCAGAAAGCGCAGCAGCGAATCCGGCAGCAAGTAGATCGAATAAGCTGTTGTGACTAGTGTGAGGATTGCGCCATCGAGAAAAATTCCTGCCGGCGTTTGATGAAAAATATCCGTGAAAACGTAGTAGGCGCCGGACGCGATCGCGATGCCAATGAACGAAACCAGATTGGCTGCGGCAATCACGCCACCTTTTTCCTCAGGCTTCGGACGATGCTGGATGAGCGCGCCAAGCGGCACCGCAAACAGTCCGCCGAAGAAGCCTAGGAATCCTAGATCACAAATTCGAAGGCGAGCCCACGCCACACCTATCCATAGAATCTTCCCAACCAACTCCACGGGAATTCGAGGAACCAAGCTCTGTAGCAAGCTCGCCAAGAAATCCGCGGGAGCCCGAAAGTAAAGCAGCGCTCCAAATATCGTCATCCCCACGGCGCCGAGCGGGATCAATCCGTATTCGATTTTTCCGCCGGAGAGATACCCGGCCGCAATGCTGCCGAGACCAATTCCGATGGCCACTGCCGCTTGCAAATAGGTGATGTGGGCATCATCGATGCGAAGCACATCGTGCCCGTAAATGATGATGGTCAGTTGCAGAAGTGCCGCAAGGAAAAAAAGATACGCGTTGCCGAGAACCGCCCAGCCGAGCACCCGATCCGCCACGATCGTCTTCATCTGGTTCGCGAATTCGCCGATCTGGTTCCACCGAAATTTCTTGGTAGGATCGGCCGCTGGAAGTTTCGAAATTCCCAGACTCGCGATTAGCCCGAAGAACGTACAACATAGCAGCAGAAAGCCGGCTATCGACTCGCGACCTTGGTAGCGTTCGGCGAGCTCACCTGCGGCGATTGTCCCGCCGATTCCGGCGAGAAACGTTCCAAATTCGATGATGCCGTTACCCCAGGAAAGTCGCTGCTCGGGGAGTAATTCCGGCAGCAAGCCGTATTTCGAAGGACCGAAAAGGGCGCCCTCCGTGCTGATCAAAAACACGCCCGCGAATTCCATCGGCAAATTCCGTGCAGCCAGACTCGCGATGAAAAACGCCATGACGAGAAGTTCGAAGAGCTTCGTTCCGATCGTCACACTGCGCTTGCTGTAGCGGTCCGCGAAGTAGCCGCCGACCATCGAGAAAAGGATGAAAGGAACCGCGAAGAGCACTCCGACGATCGGTACCAAACGGTCGCGCTGCGCGTGCGGCAGATTCATCGCGACGACGATGTACGTGACCAGGAACTTCAGCCCGTTGTCGTTGAACCCCGTCTGGAACTGAGTGACGATGAGGCTCCAGAAGCCGCGCTCCCAGTGAGGAGGCGGCTGCGGGTGCGAGCCAGCCGAGTTTGCCGTGCTTTCCGTCATCACCGTTTCCCTTTCGCGAGATGACCACCTTTGCGAAGGTGTCGAGTAGCTTGTGGCCCCGCCCTTTCTTTTCAATAAGTTACCTCATGTTCTACTCAGCTCTTCTGTCGATTAGAAGCGCCGTCTTCGTTTCAGCAACTGCGGAGCCCCCTGCCGCTTCTTTTCAGTTGCGCGCTCCTCAAAACGATCGAACCGCGAGCGTATCTTAGCCGGTGCGAGAATCCGCGCAAGGAATTACTCCTGAGGACTTTGCTTTAAGCGAGATGAATTAGGCGATAACGCGGAGAGATGTTTTCGAAGCTGCAACCGCCGCGGGAGCCGCGGTAACGGCCGACGCGGGCAGCGGCGTCTCGCGCTTGTGGTATTTCGTAGCGACGTAATCGTTGACGAGTGCTTGAAACGCGGCAGACAACTCGTCGTAGGTGCCTTCAAGCGTGGTGAATTTTTGGCCGTCGATGTATACGGGACAGCGCGGCGCCTCGCCCGTGCCCGGCAAGCTGATGCCGATGTTCGAGGCCTTCGATTCGCCAGGGCCGTTGACGATGCAACCCATCACGGCAAGTTTCAATTCCTCCACACCTTCGTACTCGCGCTTCCATTCGGGCATTTTGTCGCGGATATAACCTTGAATGCTTTCAGCTAGCTCCTGGAATGTAGAACTGGTAGTACGCCCGCAACCGGGACACGCGGTAACGCTCGGCGCAAAGGAACGTAGGCCCAGCGATTGGAGCAACTCGCAAGCTGCGTACACCTCGTCGCGCCGGTCGCCGCTGGGACGCGGCGTTAGTGACACGCGAATCGTGTCGCCAATTCCGTCTTCTAACAGAATGCCCATGGACGCTGCAGACCAAACGAGTCCTTTCGCGCCCATTCCCGCTTCGGTGAGGCCCAGATGAAGCGGCTGATCGGTTTTAGCTGAAAGATCGCGGTAAATCGAAATCAGATCGCCGGGCCGCGAAACTTTGCACGAGATGATGATCTGATCTTTTCGCAGGCCAGACTCAATTGCCAGCTCGGTGGACTGGATCGCGGAAAGCACCATGCATTCGTTAATGATGTCCTCAGATGTCTTGCCGAGGTCGCGATCCGTGTTCTCTTGCATTTTGAGCATCACGAGTTCTTGGTTGAGCGAGCCGCCATTCACGCCGATGCGGACCGGCTTGCCGTTGTCACGCGCCACTTTGCAGATGGTTGCGAACTGTTCGTCGCGGCGCTGCCCATGGCCGACGTTGCCAGGATTAATTCGATATTTATCGAGATCGCGCGCGCAATCCGGATACTTCGTAAGCAGCACGTGCCCGTTGTAATGGAAATCGCCGATAACCGGAACGTTGCAGCCGGCATCGAGCAGTCGCTTCTTAATCTCCGGAACGGCTGTCGCCGCTTCCGGCACGTTTACGGTGATGCGGACGAGTTCGGACCCTGCTTGGGCAAGTTCCAAGCACTGTTGGGCAGTAGCAGCAACATCAGCAGTATCCGTGTTGGTCATCGACTGAACCACCACGGGCGCACCTCCGCCCACCTGGACGTTGCCGACCTTCACTCCAATTGTTTGGCGCCGTTTCCGGGACATTGTCTCTATTGTAGCGAATTCACCGATACCGACGCTAGCGCGCCTTGGAGGTGTAGTGACTCAGTTTGCAGGTGGAAGTCAGCGTTGTGAATCCGGCGCTAACAGGAGGATCTTCCCGATGCCACCTTTCTCCCCTAGGACATGAGCTTCAGCCGCATCAAGCAACAGCATCCGGCGACCAATGGGCAGAACGAACTTGCCATCGCGCACGTCATCGGCAAACTCACGCACCTTGGATGGATCAGGTTGCGCGCGCACGCGCGTAATCTTCACTCCCGGATTTTTGGCCGCCGCGCTTTCCGGCAGGACAGCGGCATACCCAAAGGAGCCGCTCTGCCTTACCTTTGCGATCAGCTTGGCTGCAACCACGCCGCCAACGGTGTCCGCAATTGCATCTACGAGGCGGAATTTCTCAATCGCTTTATCGTCATCAATCGCAAGCACGTCAGAAACACCGAAGGAACGCGCGTCATCCAGCTGTTTCCCGCGAACACCTGCAATCACTTGAGCGCCTATCTTCTTCGCCGTATGCACTGCCGCGCGCCCAACACTGCCCAGCGCTCCCGTTATCAGAACAACCTGTCCTTTTTTGACGTTTGCCGCAAGGCGCACAAGCTGGTCTCCCGTCAAAGAAATCAGCGGGATCGCGGCCGCGTCCGTCAGGTCCACGCCGTCCGGCAGATGGGTCACGTCCGAATCCTCCACGGCTACCAGCTCGGCATAGGTCTTATTAGTTAATGCGAGAACGCGGTCGCCGGCCTTGAAGTGCTTCACATTTGCGCCCACCGCCCGCACGACGCCACTCACGTCGCGGCCCAGAATAGCCGGAAACGACAACGGAGAATCCTTCTGTCGCATCCCTGAACGCAGCTTCCAGTCAATTGGATTGACGCTCGCAGCGGCCGCCGCGATCAGTACCGTATTTCCCCTAATCTGCGGCTCGGGAACGTTGTCTTCGAATTTCAGCTTCTCGGGACCGCCGTACTCATGCAGCATCACTGCCTTCATCGCGTATCTCCCACCCGTAGAGCTTCAAGCATACATCTGACGAGATCATACCTCGCGCCAAGCCCAATTTGAATGAAGTCTGGCCCAAATCCCCCGTGGAGTCGGCAACTCGGAAACAATGGTGCCAGTCCTGATTAACGGCCTGACCGTAGAAGTGAAGCATTGCTTCAAATAGGCGGTAATTCAACTTATCAGGAGAGTTAACCTGCTGCGCCAGCCGGGGACAGACATACGGCAATCCCTTTAGTACCGTCACCTCTTTTTTTTTGCCGTTTATCGAATTGAACCTTTGCGCTGGCGCCGCTTCACTGTATAAAAATTGAGTGAGCATTCCGGGGATATCATGCGCATCAAATTGACGCTCGCGACTGTGGTTGGTTTGTTACTCTGCACTCTCGCAACCATGGAGCTTCCTGAGCTGATCAACCTCGTCGACGACACCTCGAACGATTTCTCTCTCGTTGTATTCGTAAGAAATGCCGTGACGATAGTCAAGACCCAGATGCTCCATGAGAGGCGTCCAGTCTTGGCCGATGTCCGGCGCCCACAGGCCGCTGCATCTTTTCCGGCTTACTCATTGATCCATACCTTCCAGATCGCGGACGACATACTCCACCTGTTGTGTGTCCAGCGAACATAATCTTCTTCTCTCGAACCCACAGGCTGCTTGAGCGAATCCTAGAACCCCGCTGATCTCACTTGAAGTTTCTGCTCCGGTGGAAACGTCGTCGCGTACCACGCGCGGGTCAGAGGTCCAAATCGAAAATTCCGGTTACCAGCATGATGTGGAGGCTTAACCAATGATTTCAGCGTTCAAGAACTTGGCTAGAGATCTGCTGCCTAATAGAGTTTGGCTGAACCTGCAGCAAGCGCGATTCAGGCATGTACAGAATAGGTTGTACAGTTCTCTCTCTCGGTGCGTGAATCATACCTACGGCGGTTTTCCACTGAAGATTCATTTGACCGATCCGACCGCCTGGAATTGGTATGACAGGGACGTGCCGGAATTAAACGAAATCAACTTACTTAGGCAGGGACGACTACGGCCTGGAGCAAGAGTTTTCGACGTCGGCGCCCATCAGGGTATCTTCGCGCTGATGATGGCCAAGATCGTCGGCCGCCGCGGAATGGTAGTAGCCGTAGAGGCGGATTACCACAACGCCGCGATTGCCAGACAAAACGGTAAGCTAAACAACACGCCGCAGATGAAGGTTGTTGAAGCTGCCGCGGCCGAAAAATCGGGCACCCTGTTCTTCCGTGAAGGAGGAAATGGGCACGTTGACTTTGAAAGCGGATGGCCCGTGCGTTCCCTGTCCATCGATGACCTCACACTCCAACACGGCATTCCAGAAGTTCTGTTTATCGATGTCGAGGGCTTCGAAGTGAAGGTTCTGGAAGGTGCTGCGCAAACACTGAAGCATCAACCAGACTGCTTCGTCGAGGTTCATGCGGGCTGTGGGCTAGAAACCTATGGTTTCTCAGCGGAATCGGTCGTGTCATTCTTCCGAACCGGGGGCTATCGTTGTTTCATCGCCGAACAAGATGAAGAATTGTATTCAAGGGCGTTTCGCGCGCTTGAACCAAGCGTCGCCCTACCTAATGAAAGATTCTTTCTTGTTGCATTGAATGGACAGATTTAAGCGTAATTTTACTTTATACAATGCCTGTCCATTGTTCATGTGACCGGTATTTGACCGGTAAACCGACTGAGAGGAAGCAGAGGCGGAGATTATGGCGTGAGTTGTAGACTACGCGGAAATCATTTCAAACAGACAGTCGGCTGGCCGCCCAAGGCGCCAACCAGAAGCTGACCAATGACATTGCGATGTTTTTACGCTCGTCACACCCGCGGTTGCAGCGGAACAAGAAACTTAAAAGGAGCGGTCAGGCGTTTGTGCGGTGGCTGGCACCCGCGGATTTGCCGTTACGCGGTGGCGGCGGAATCACAATGGACATCTTGCGAATCATGGCCAGGACGAGCCGCTTATCGTCATTCGATAAACTGGTTGAATATTTCTTGATTTCCGCGAGGAAACGAATCTCTTCATCGGAAAGTTCGCCCAGAACCTTGCGGGTTTCGCGGTCTTGCGGAGTGTCGGTGCCGGGGAAAAAATCGGCCAAGCTGATTTCCATGGCCTCGGCAATCTTCGCGAGCGTCTCAAGCGATGGGACTGTGTGGCCGTTCTCCACGCGCGATAGATAGCAACGGAGAAGGCCGGTCCGGCGCTCGATATCTCCTTGCGAGAGGCCGCGGTCATTGCGGTACGATCGAATGACCTCGCCGATATTCACCTTGGGCTTTTCCTTGGGCATCGTATCACTTCCTATACGGGGGAGTATCTTACATGCAACTAGGGCATATTACGGACGACGGCATAGATCGCGCAAGGACAACATCGCCGCCGGTTGCCTGGGAAGAAACAGCAGGAAATCGAGTTCCGGGTGGCCAAAAACGCTGAATAGATTGCGCTTGTAGGCGGACACTAAAGTACAACCTGCGGCACCGTCTGCGGCGGCTGCGAAAGATTGCGTTTCCCGGCGCGTTTGTCGGCGTAAAGGGCCTCGTCCGCGCGCTTCAGCAACTCTTCGGAAGTCTCCCCCGGTTTGTAGTCTGTCCAGCCGCGCGAGAATCGAATTGGAATTCGAGTACCCTCGTATTCGACCTCAAGGCCTTCAATGCGCCCCATGACGTGCCTAACCTCTTCCGCGCGACACTCGGGCAACAGGGCCATGAACTCGTCCCCGCCCAACCGCACAGCCAGGTCGGAGCCGCGAATAGCCTTTTGAAGGCGCTCGGAAAAAGTCTTCAAGACCAAGTCGCCCGCGGCATGGCCAAGCTTGTCGTTGGTCTGTTTCAGCCCATCAAGATCGATCAAAAGGACGGTGAGCGGGCGTTGATGGCGCACCGCGCGGCTGATTTCCTCGGCAAGGCGCTGCTCGCCGGAGCGGCGATTATAAAGACCGGTAAGTTGATCGAGTGCGGCTAACTTGTAGACCTCGTCCGTAAGTGTCTGGACCTTGGCCAGGGACTCGATTTGATCGGCCAATTGGTTGCGCATGCGAATGATCATCGTTTGTTGATATACGAGATAAACGCTGAAGATCAGCACCAGTCCGACGAGCGAGCGCACGGCGTGATTGAGATAAAAAGAGTACGTGCCTTGGTCATGATTCAACATACTCTGAAAAGAAAAGGAAGCCACGGCAATGCTGAGAAGAATCAGCACGAGTACCGTGGACGACCACAGCCACCACTGACGGCGATCCAGTTTCCGTAAGTGTTCGCGGACCATTTCCGGGCGCACGCTTGCGCCATTGGAGGAAGGTTGATTTTCACTCATTTTTGTAAACCGCGCCCTCGGCTAATACCTTAAGTACCGCAATCCGCCGTGAAACTCCATAGGCATATCCCGCAGAGTTTCCAATCTCGTTAGCACCTCATTAGTGACCGCTGGCTCGAAACGTCTCCAGGCGCTCCGCTGAACTTGGTCCCAGGGGTGTGCGCCAATGCAACGCCGGGCATTAGCAATAGCGTGAATGCCCCAAATTGCTCGGCTATCCAAGACGGAACCACTCAACAGCGCGCAAATTGACCGGAAGGATACTCTCCCGCCGAATCGGGGTCATTCCAATGGCAGAGGAGAAACAGACATGAAGACGAGTAATTGCGTTTGGTTGGTAGCGCTGACGTTAAGCGTACTTCTACTTGCCGCGTCGCCCGCGAACAGGACGGGTTTGCGCTTGGAGAGGGCTATGTCGTCTCACACGACACTAGCCGTTGCCGATGGACCGGTGCCTCCCCACGACGGTGCGCTTCTGGCAGCCGATGGGCCCGTGCCTCCCCACGACGGTGCGCTTCTAGCAGCCGATGGACCGGTGCCTCCCCATGATGGTGCGCTTCTGGCAGCCGATGGGCCCGTGCCTCCCCACGACGGTGCGCTTCTAGCAGCCGATGGACCGGTGCCTCCCCATGATGGTGCGCTTCTGGCAGCCGATGGACCGGTGCCTCCCCATGATGGTGCGCTTCTGGCAGCCGATGGACCGGTGCCTCCCCATGATGGTGCGCTTCTGGCAGCCGATGGACCGGTGCCTCCCCATGATGGTGCGCTTCTGGCAGCCGATGGACCGGTGCCTCCCCATGATGGCACGCTTCTAGCAGCGTAATTCTAGGGAACGAGTGCTCGTGGTCGGTACCCCCGGTACCTGAACGCTGAGAACGCGGCTGATATGGAGCGCAAGGATGGGTGTCGATGCCCATTCTTGCGCTCTTTGTGTTACGATGCGCAATCGTTCGAGACGCAAATATGGCGCTTTTCTGGTCTATCTGGCTCTTAGGCATCTTTGCGGATTCCTTGCTCGTATGCCGCGGCCTAGCGACGAGCCTGATTCGTAGATACCCCTTTTTCTACGCATACAGCGGCTCGGTCTTGGTTGGTTCTGTAGTAATCATGCTCCCAGGCATCTATCCTCACGGGTATTGGCAGTTCCAACTTTTGACACTCGTTCTCGGTTACGGCATCCTTCTGGAAATCCTAAATCATGTTCTTGCGCCGTATCCCGGTGCGTCGAGATTTGCGAGGATAAGCGGGCTGCTGGCTTTTGCGATAGTCCTCGGTTTTTGCGCCCTCTATCCTATAGCGCGAACTGAGTGGTCCACAGGGATGATGATTGAGTTTGAACGAAACCTACGAACCGTACAGGCGATCTTTATTTGCGGTCTATTAGCAATAATCTCGTATTATCGGATCGGGATCGGTAAAAACATGAAAGGTATGATCGCGGGCTACGGTCTGTATGTCGCAACCAGCCTTGTGAGCCTCGCGATGCGATCCTATGCAGGATTGGTGTTCGACGAAATATGGAAGGTTGTCCAACCTCTTTCGTACGACGTTTCGCTCATCATGTGGATGGTTGCGCTTTGGTCTTATCATCCCGAGCCGGTTCCGGAGCCGGCTATATCGCTTGACGCGGATTATGAGGCGTTTGTGGCGAGGACAAAAACTGCGTTTGGCCTGCTGCGCGCGTATCTGGTTAAGACGGCTCGGCCCTGAGTGGGCCGGGCGAGATCGCAGTGCGCTGATTCGACACTTTAGTTGCGGCGGGTAATACATTGGATTGAGCTTCGCCGCTCGGCAGGAAGATATCTACTAGGGAAGAATCTTTGATTCAACTGATCCTATTTTTGTTGATAGGAGCGGCGCTCGTTGCGTCGCTCATTTTCCTTGTTTGGCGGAGCCCGCGCGCGGAAGCCAGTTCGGCGGCCCTGGTCGAAGCACGACAGGCCTTAGTTGCACTGCAGACAGGTTTGCTGCCGATGGAGCTGATCGGCCGGATCTTTGCCCGAGAAGACCTCGACTACGTCCGATCGCAGGCGCCCGAGCCCGTGTGCGCGATGTTTCTCAGCGAGCGCAAAAGCGTTGCCCTCGCATGGGCTGCGCAGGTTAGAAAACGGGTGCTCAACCTCATGCGCTTCCACCTGGGCTCGGCGCGGTTTTACGCCCGGCTGAGCTTCCGGACGGAACTGGCGCTCGCAATTCAGTTTGCCGGCTTGCTGCTCGCCTGCCGCGCGCTTCAGCTGGTTTTGTATGTCGGGGGCCCCTACGCCGCGCCTCGAATCGTGGGCGCAACGGCTGCGACTGCCTCTCAAGTTTGCAGGATCTCGGAGCGGTCTCTCGCATTTTTGAATTCGGCTGGCCTTGGAGCGCTGCCTGGCCGCCCGTCCGGCGCTTCACTCTAGGAACTAGCTCGTGAGTTCTCTACCTCGACGACTCGACGTTCAAGAGGCCGCTGAAGATGTCCGCCACCGCACGCTTTCAGAACTTCCACGGGCACTTGACCAGCTTATCTATCTGGCATCCCTGCGGGACTACAACACCGGTCTTTACTATCACGATGGACTCGCGGCCCGCTTCAGCCAAGAAGTAGCCTGCGAGGCCCTGGCGGATTGTCACCGGGAGGTTTTTCGGAAGCTCGTGGCCTGCTCGCTCGAGAATGTGGTGTGCCAGATGGAGGCCTATATGAAATCTACGCACACCAGTCCGGGTGAATTCCTAACGGCGTGGCGGAAGTTGGAACCCTATCGCGTGGCTGTCCCAGTGGAGGCCGATCTGCTCTCGGCGCAGCTTCTTTTTTCGACCTTCAAGATCGCCTTGGCAATTTTGGAAGCTCGTCTGAATCCCCGTTCGCGGGGATCAGGCGCATCGCCACTCCGGTCACCTGGCCGATAATTTCTGCTTCCGAGGGATACACGAATTGGCGGATCGTGCAGCCCGATAGCGGATGCGGAATCAGCGTAAGGTGAGAACCGCGCACTTCGCACCAGGAGCACGCATAGCCATCCCGGAGTTCGACGAAATAAATGGGCCGGTCAAATTCCGTGCGCCACTCCGCGGCTTGCATGCGGGTCGGCTGGTTGTCGATCTGTACGAATGATCCGGGACGCAGCAGTGGATACATCATGTAGTCCTGCATCCCTATATAACCATACTGGCAGTGGCGTACATCCAGCTTCTGAATCAGCGCGATTGGGACTTCTCCCCACACCTCGACCATGCGTGCAATTAGGCTGGTGCTTTCCAGATTGAAACTCTTGTCGAACCGCACAGGGAAAGTAATAGCCTTTTCGGGATTCGGCGCTTCGAACGATGTCAAATGAGTGTTCTGCAGCGGAAGTGCGAGCTGGTACCTTGAGGTGGCGTTCAGGTCGATACCAAACACGACGAGAAGATCGTTGAACTTCGTACGATAGATTACGCTGAGGCTGTAGAGCTTGTAGATGCTGGGAATTGAATTCTTGTTCTCCAACTGGGTTAGCCAGGCGTTCGAGATGTAGAACTCTTCGTTCTGGCGATCTTCGGCGATGCTGCGGCTGAATTCTTCCACTTCGCGCGTAGTCACGCCGAGTCGGTTACGAAGTTCCCTGAGCTGCTCCCCTGGGCGCATACGTGTCCGTGCAATGAAAAATGGCCGAGCTATCGGATGACCGGAACGGTATGAAGAGTAGAGCTTTCCCACCGATGAATCAACTGCATTGATAGAACGCAGGTCTGTTGCCCACTAATGCTCGACTCGGTAAGCCTTGCCGTTGATTCCCCGAGGACAGATCCTCTTCGCGGTCGTCTCCAAACGCGCCGATGACGATTGTGGTTTTAGTACTCCTATGCTTATGATTGAAAGCAACTCCCGTATCCTCACTGCAACTCCTCGTTCCCAGACCATCATCTGTGGTTTTTTCGCCGCCCCAAAAAGAGTGCACAAAAGGGGATGGATGGGGTTCATGCGGCCATCGGGAATACGGCTCGAACGGCCGGCGCACCCCTGTACTAGTAGGTTTGGCGCCAAATTAGAGGATGTTTGCGCTTTGGTGTCCCCTCGTGTCATTCGTTCGCGGCGCCATCTGCATTTGTGCCAATCTAACCAAGGGCATCTTGGGAGGTGCTGCGATGAGCACCGATTCAGCCGGGTCGCCAATTAAAACTGAACCGTCCGGAAGTGAACGCCGCACGGTGCCGCGCTATTCGCTTATCGCGACCGCGGAAGTGATCGAGCCGGTCAGCGACGTGCGGATTTCCGGGCGCATTTCGGAAATCAGCCGCAAGGGATGTTACGTGGACATCCTCAACCCACTTCCTCGAGAGACCCGCATCAGACTCCGCATTTCACGCGATCGCGGGGACTTCGTCGCTACTGGAAAGATCATTTACGTGCAGGACGGCATGGGCATGGGCGTCGCTTTTCTGGACGTTGCGGATGATCAACTGGAGCTTCTCGATTCCTGGCTCGTCGAGCTCAACGGCTAGTTTTTTTTCTACGCCCAGCTTCGAACACTGTGCGTCTAGGAAGTTGTCCAGTCGGTTGGAGGTTGGCTGACAGGCCAGAATCCTGGTGATGGCTGGTCGAGTTCGATCCCGACTTGTGTCAAACCGGCATAAGGCATTCCCGTATACGCAATCTTCCCCCCGATTTCGACGGTATCTGTGAGCTTCCGAAGAGCGACTCTTTGGCCTACGGATACTCTTGTGGCAAGCATCACCAATGCGCCGTGAGCGCTCACGGTTACCGTGAATGTTTCTTCGCGAAAGGCCTGATGGTCGGAGGATTCGCCACAAATCAGCAGCGGAACGTCCAGAAGCACACGCGCACTTCGCCGTTCTCCCGTTTGGGTCATGAATGGATTCGCCCGCGTCCATATTGCCTCACGTAAGCCCCGCCGGTCCGAGGCAATAGCGACGTCCATGCCGCCAAAGTAACGCCCTTGCGATTTCTCTCGGCCGCAGCTACGGAGTCGCGAAGCTGAGTGGCAGGCTCGCCGTATCCAGTTTCGTCCCAGCCAGGCGTTCGCGAGTATGCGAACTGTTCCCTATTGTGCTAGG
The DNA here is from genome assembly GCA_963823145.1 of uncultured Acidobacteriota bacterium. Taxonomy (GTDB): domain Bacteria; phylum Acidobacteriota; class Terriglobia; order Acidiferrales; family UBA7541; genus Palsa-295. Next base: position 1,577,915 of record CAWGJZ010000002.1, on the reverse strand, counting down.
CTTGACAGTGGTCAAGATATCTGACAAGACAGCATCGGCATGAAGATCAATCCCACACCACCGCCGGGCGTCGAAGGTCGGATGGATAGTGCGGCAGAGCGCCGGCGGCGAATCATCGCTTGGATGCGCGCGCATGCCCAGCCCGTCCGGGGCGGCGAACTGGCCAAGCGTCTACGTGTTAGCCGTCAGTGCTTGGTGCAGGATGTCGCCATCCTGCGGGCAGGCGGCGAGGAAATTCTAGCCACGCCCCAGGGTTACCGCCTTCCGGAGAAGCCCAGCCGGTCGCACCGGACCTTGCTTGCTTGCAAGCACCTTCCCGAGCGAACTGAAGAAGAGCTACAGATCCTGGTCGACAACGGAGTCAAGGTGCTCGACGTCATCGTCGAGCATCCAATTTACGGCGAGTTGCGCGGCGCTCTTATGATCGAGTCGCGCGCGGACGTGCAGGATTTCTTGGGCCGCGTCCGCTCCTCGCGCGCGTCTCTTCTTTCTTCGCTGACGCGTGGAGTGCATTTGCACACCGTAGAGGCGTCGCGTCCTGCGATGATTGCGCGCGCCAAGACGGCGCTGCGGAGGCGTGGCTTTCTGCTGAAATAGTATTGCGTTCATCATAATGACCAACGCTCGACAACAACGAATTGAAAACGCGCTGTGCCGCGGCGCTAGCCTGGTAATCGACAATCCGCAGTATTGCCAGGCCGTCCGCGCGCTTACCGATTTTCTGTTTCAGGCTGATCTTGGCGCTCGAGACCTGACTGCGGAAGCCGTAGGAACAAGAAGCCGCAGCGCAACGGCGACCGTGTCAGCGCGCGAAGGCGGCGTAGCTGCCGGCGTGAACGAATTTGCTCTGTTGCTGCGTTCGCATGGCCTGCATGTAGAGATCGAAAAAAAAGATGGCGAAGTGATCCGGCCGGACGAAGCATTGCTGCGCGCCGAAGGAAATCAAATCGAGCTGCTTTCGCTCGAACGAGTCGGCTTGAACCTCGTGCAACGAATGAGCGGGATCGCCACCGCGATCCGTTGCCTGCAACAGCGCGTGAAGCGGCGTGGCTTCACCGCGCTAGTCGTCGGCACCCGAAAAACTCACTGGGGTCTTCTCGATAAGCGGGCTTTGCATCTCGGCAATGGCGGCACGCACCGTCTGGGCCTGGGTGACGCCATTCTAATCAAGAACAATCATTTGGCGCTTTTGGCCGGCACGGAAGCGGAAGCGGCGCCTCTGGCAATTGAAAAGGCTTGGAAGTTCCGCGGCGAATCGGCCTTTATCGAAGTCGAAGTCCGCGGCGAAGATGCGGCGCGCGCCGCCGCGCAAACATTTCGCCGTCTGCGGGCCGATGCTTCGGACGATTACCCATGCCTGCTGATGTTGGACAACATGGCCCCGGACGCGATCGCGACGATTCTCGATGCACTCCGGCGCGAACAATTATGGGACGACACCCTGATCGAAGCGAGCGGTGGAATTTCCGAAGCGAACGTTGAGGCTTACGCTGCATCCGGTGTGGATGCGATATCGGTAGGCGCTTTGACGCACTCGGCCCGCGCGCTCGATGTGTGCCAGCGAATTTCGTAATAATTTCAATCCACGGAGAGCAAAAATATGGCAAGCGCAGCGACGCAGGAAATTTTTGAAGGACGCTACACTCTTCCCGTCATTGAAGAGATCGACGACACGGCGGACGAGATTCGCGCGAAACAGCAGCGCGTCCGGGCTCTTTGCGCGGAACGCAATGCCATTCTGCTGGCCCACCATTATCAACGTCCGGAAGTTCAGGAAGTTGCCGATGCAGTTGCCGATTCGCTGAAGCTTTCGCAAGCCGCTGCGAAGACCAATGCGGACGTGATCGTCTTCTGCGGAGTGCATTTCATGGCGGAGACTGCCGCAATTTTACTTCCCGATAAGACGGTGCTGCTGCCCGATCTGCGCGCAGGATGCTCGCTCGCGGCCTCGATCACTCCTCAAGAGCTTCTGAAGTGGAAAGCAAAATTGCCCGACGCGATTGTAGTTTCCTACATCAACACTTCGGCAGCTGTAAAAGCCGAGAGCGACTATTGCTGCACGTCCGCCAATGCAGCCAAGGTCGTGCGCTCGATTCCATCCGATAAAACCATCCTATTCCTTCCCGACAAGTTTTTGGCGGAGGTGGTGGCCCGGCAGACGGGCCGCAGCAACATCGTGCCATATCCGGGTTACTGCCACGTGCACAAGACCATCCGACCCGAGCAGGTGGTGGAAATCCTGGAGGAGCATCCCGATATCGAGTTGCTGCTGCATCCCGAGTGCGGCTGCGTCAGCTCGTGCATGGCTAAGGCGGTGGATGGCACGCTGCCGCAGGACCGCACTTTTTTCCTTTCTACCGAGGGAATGCTCAAGCACATCGGCGAATCGGAGGCTACGGAATTCGCGGTGGGCACCGAGATGGGAATTTTTCATCAGCTCAACAAAAAATTCCCGCAGAAGACGTTTCATGCAGTGAATCCCAACGCCGTTTGCGCCTTCATGAAAACAATCACGCTCGACAAGGTGATTCAATCGCTCGAAACCATGACCCCTCAAATCCGCGTGCCGGAAGATATCGCGCGCAAGGCGAAGCGTGCCATCGACCGCATGCTCGCGCTGGCCTAGGCGGCGCAACATGCTGAAAATCGGACTCCTCGGCGTTGGCGCCATCGGCAGAACCATCGCCACCGCTCTCAATCAAAAGCAAGTTGACGCCGAACTTGTTGCGCTCTCTGACCAGGATTGCGCGCGAGCCAAGCAACTTTCGTCGGAACTTTCAAATCACCCGCCGGTGTTGCCCATCGAAGATATGATTGACCGCTGCGAACTGGCCGTCGAAGCCGCCAGCCAGGCTGCGCTTCCGGACTTCGTGCCGAAGGCGCTGGCGCGCGGACGCGACATGCTGATTATGAGTGTCGGCGGACTCCTGGGCCGCGAAGAATGGTTTCGCGAAGCCAGCGCGAAAGGCTGCCGAATCTACGTTCCGTCAGGCGCCATCGCGGGCCTCGACGGAATTAAATCCGCCTCGATCGGCCGAATCGAATCCGCGGAATTGACCAGCCGCAAGCCCGTGAAGGCGCTCGCCGGCTCGAAGTACGTCCTCGATCGCGGGATTCAACTCGATGGCATGAAAGAGGACACGGTCATTTTCGACGGTCCGGCCGAAGACGCCGCCCGAGCGTTTCCGGCAACTTCGAACGTGGCGGCATCGCTACGCTTGGCCGTCGATCCGTCGGCCGCGGTGCGTGTGCGCGTGGTCGCGGTGCCCGGAGGCAGCGAGAACGTGCACGAGATTCGCGTCCAGGGGGAGTTCGGCCGCCTCTCGATGCGCGTGGAAAACGTGCCCTCGAAAACAAATCCGCGCACGTCTCAACTGGCCGCATTTTCGGCCATCGCCACGCTGAAGAATCTCACTAGATCATTACGCGTCGGCACCTAGCTGCAGCTCGCAGCACCTGGCAACCTCACAATCGAGTATCCTGACCTTACCCGTGCACAAGCTCAGTTCAACCTCAGTCCTTCATGAAAGCTTTCTTGTAAGCATCGCTTTGAAAGGTCTCGGCGCGCTCACCGAGGTCATCGCGGGAATCGCCTTCCTGAAAATTTCACCGGACGCACTCAATCGAATAGTCATGGCCTTCATCGTCACGGAGCTGCCGGAAGATCGCCATGACTTTATTGCCAGGCACCTGAGGCACTACCTCGAAGGCTTTGGGGCCAGCGGAAAACATTTTGCTACTTGGTATCTTCTGTCGCACGGCGCAGTGAAACTCATTCTGGTGATTGCGCTTTGGATGAACGAGTTGTGGGCCTACCCAGTGATGATCGCCGTGCTAGCGGGGTTTATCGGCTATCAGATTTACCGTTTCCTGCTCATACATTCGATAGCCATGATTTTCTTGTCGGTGTTCGACTTGCTCGTGATCGCTCTTACCTGGAGCGAGTATCACCGGCAAAGAACATCCCGATCCGGCGCGTAACCGCCGCGAACGTACTCCTTAAAAACGTGCCTGGTAGGTGGTGTCATCATCTTTTGTTTTCTGTGGCTTGCGAGCGTTTCTACTCGACAGCTGTGTCGGTCAGAAGCGGACAATTCGAGGCCAGCGAGGAGGGCGCTGTTGACGCCCGAAAATGCAGGGCGGCGCACAAGAGTAAAGCGGCCGGGAAGAAGGTCCTTCGTGGCCCGTCCTCGTTATTCCATATTCAGTTGTCAAAGAGCAATCTTTCCGGACCTCGTCTAGAGGGCGGATGGTGCATTCCGCCATCCTCACCAAGTTGGAAGCCGCAAGCCGATGCAACTAGCTGTTGCTGTGGACTTCGGGAACGTCACGGGAGGGGTTGCCCAGATTGGCCGCTCAAACTCCGCGGCGCTGAAGACTGGGCGGTACATTAGAATCTGACTGGCCGCGATCTCCATGTTCGTCAAAACGAAAGAACGCGCCGGGCGCACGCAATTCTTTCTGTGCATTCCCGAACGGGGCGGGAACAGCGGAAACAGTTGGAAGACTGTGGAGTATTCGCTGCCTCTAGGCGAGACGCTCGAACTCAGCAGCGCGCAGTGGGAGGAAATTCTTAGAAAGTCGCCCGATTTCCGCTCCGTTCCACTCGAAAGTGTTTTGGACGTGGTAGAGCAGTACGTTGCGGAGCGCGGGCTTGCTTCCGAAATCTTCGATGGCCTTCGTGAAGCAGTGCGTGAACCAAGAGAAAAGTCCCGCGGGCGCTCGCGCAGCGAAAGGCGCTCGCAGGAGGACGAGTACACAAAAGCATTGCGCCTGCTCGGCCTTCCACCCGGTTCATCAGATGATCAGATCGAGTCGGCATTCCGAAAAGCGGCTCGCCGCCATCACCCTGACGTGGGAGGAGACCCTGCGAAGTTTCGGCAACTCGTGGACGCGCGAAGTCTTTTGTCCAGTCGCCATTGGGAGCCGGATGTGCAGCCAGCCAAGCGTCGAAGTCCGTAGCGCGCCGCGTCCAAAGCCGTGGTTGGCGCTTCATGCGAGACCAACAGCAGATTACTCGAACTACGCCGCGCGCCCGCAAACTGCGTGGGAACGACAAAGGCGGGCGGCTTGGTCAGGAACGATGGCCTACTTTCAGAAAGAAGCTGCGGGCAACTTCGCCGCGCTGGCAAGCAGACTCGGAAGATTCTTCTCGGTATCTCGAACCTTTTTGCCCAAGCGAGCTTGAACCTGTTCCCGGGCCGTTTCGACCGTGGCTAATTCCGGCGCGGCCGACTTCTGCAGCAGATCTTGCGCGCGCAGGAAGCACGCGTAGGAGAGTTCGTCGGGCACTCCATGCCGGCGCAAGAACTGCCCATAGTTGAACCAATCAATGGCTTCCCCGCGCGGGTCGCCGACGGTTGAATCGAGGGCCAGTCCGCGCTGATAGGACTGAGCGGCGGACTTGGCATCGCCGCTTTTCTCCTGCAAATCCCCCAAGTGCGCAAGGGCTAGACTCTGGAGCCGCGCGTCGCTAGAGCGTTGCGCCAAGGCAATCGCGGACTGGTACTCGGCGAGCGCTCGATCGGCATGATTGATGCGCGCCTCGTCGTCCGCAAGTTGGACTGTGAGAGAAATACGCTTTCCGATTGCCGCGGTGGAATTGTCTCCGCCTGCGGACGCGAGCTCGAGATATCTCTCCCAATGTCGCGCGGCGGCCGCAAGTTCACCCTGCCGATCGAACGCTTCGGCGAGATACAGGTGAGCGTTTGCCTGGCTCGGATCAACGTCCACGGCTTTTTGCCACGAATCCGTGGCCTCTTCCGGATAGCCGAGGCGCGCGGCCAGGAGGCCGTAATTCACCAGCGCGTCGACATCTCGCGGAAATAATTGAAGCATTTTGTCGTAGTGGTCGTAGGCCTCCTGATAACGTCCGTCGGCAATCATCGCTCGCGCGCAAGCTTGCTGCAGCGCAGCATTTTGCGGATTGATCGCCACCGCGCGCGACAGTGCCGCAATCTCTTCTTCATCGTGGCCCACTTGTTTTTCGGCTGACGCGATGCGCTCGGCGACCATGCTGTCGTATGGATTCATCCTGGAGGCATGAAGCAACGCGGAGAGGTTCGTCTCATCGGTGGCGAGCGTGAAGCGAATCAGGTCCGTCGCACCCCATACCAAAAGCAGCGCTACGAGAACCACGCGCAAGCTCGCCGCAGCCGTCCATCGAGGCGCCGCTGCCGCGGTCTTGCCGCCCTTCGCCGAAGTTGCATCGCGTTCACTCGCCGTAACCTTAGCGGCCGGATCAATCAGCAACGAGGCCACGCGCGAGTCCCTCAGTTTCCACACCACGCCATCGAGAATGAAATGATGGATGTTGACCAGCGCCGTGAAGATCAAGAAGCTTGTCGTGAAATCAAAGCGGAAAATGTAGCTCACCAGCCACGGCCCGGGAATGAACAGGGCGATGCCTCCGGCGATGAGTGTGAGAAAGTAGCCGGCCATGCTCCACTTCGCCTGGCCAGACGCCTGCGCTTCGCGACGCTGGTAATAGCTGGTGATCCAGAGATATTGCGATGAATGCAGCACCGCCAGGATTCCGCTGCTGTAGCGCGTTTGTGGCACCTGGTAGGCGGCGTGCAATTCCAACAGCGTGGGCAACACGAACCACAGAAACTGCGTGAGGGCCAGCGTCAGCGGCGCGGCCATCGCGCGCACGCCGCTTCGGCGAACCAATCCCTTGAATCCGAGAAAGGTAAAGAGCGCGAATGCCACTCCCAGTATCAGGCGAGCCGGCAAACTGAATTTCGCGGGCAGACCCAGCGAGAGAATCAGTGGGTCGGCGGAACCTCCCGTCTCGAAGCTGGCCAAAAGCATCAGATAAGAAGCTACGAAGGCTGCGCGTAACCAGCGGCGCTCGGTTTGCGCAACTGTGGCGCCGCTGCGCCGCGCGAACATCATCAGCAGCCCGTAGTTTTGTCCGGAGTAATGCCACGGGCTCCAGCAGATGTAAAGGGTGAACACCCAGGGCAGCAATCGGTAGGAAGCGTGCAGCATGATGCCGGTGAGTACTACCAGCAGCGTGACGTGCAACGTCACGATTTTGTATCTCTCGAAATTTTGGCGCGTGTGATAGGCGCGATAGATTGTCGCCATGAAATGCGGGTAGTTGAAAATCATGGCGAGGGAATAGAACGCTACGGCCCAGGCGTGCGTGTGCGAAGGCGTCAGCCACGTGGCCACGATCAGCAGAGGCGCCGACCACGCGCCGCATCCGGCCATTAAATCCAGCCACGGGCGGTAGAGCCACGGTCCAGCGGGACGCGACATAGCGAGGGTTTCGGCCTGGGCGCTCAAAAAGGAAGCCTCGGCCTGCTAGTCTACTTTGGCTGAGAATATTCCAGCCGCGTCACGCTGCGTCTATGTTGAAAGCGTAACTAACTTGTCCAGTTTTGAATTTGAGATCGCCCCGCAAATTCTAAATTTCAAAACCCTTCGCTGCGGCTAGACGAAGAAGATCAAGATGCCTCCCTGAAGGGATGGCGCTACACGTCCTGGAGGCTGATCGTCTCCGTCCTAGCGGCCGAGGCTCATGGGCCACGGCCGGATGATGAACAGCGTCATCAAGAGCAAGCCGAGGATGGCGATGTTTTTTTCGAAATTTACCAGGTCGTTCATTTTGGCTTGCGGATCCTGGACCGCCCAGAAGTTGTGGATCATGAACGTGGTGGGGAGCAGGAAGATCGCCAGCAAAATCACGCCGATGGTAGGGTGAAAACCAAGCAGCAGGCTGAGACCGCCAAGCAGGAGCAAGAGTCCACTAGTCATTACGGCAAGAGATGGCGCTGGAGTGCCTTTCATCTTGGCGTATCCGGTCATCATGTTGAGGCGGACAAAGTGGTTGATGCCCGCAATGATGAAAAATCCACCGATCAAAATCCGCCCGATCAAGAACGCGATACTGTAGATTTCGCCGATGTTGCGCACAAATCCTCCTCTTGTGTGATGCGGCTCGTTTCCGCCAGAGTGTTTGCCCCAAGGATCGCCGCAGGGACGGGCACACTTATACACCAAAGGCCTTTTCGAAAGATACTTCCGAAGCCTAGATGAGCCAGCTTGAGTTCGATCGCTTGCAAGCACAGGAACGGCGCAGGAATATCGAAACTGAGCTTCGCAGCGTCGTGATATATCTCAGCTAAATGGTGTGAACAGCGCGGGGATGGTGCCGAGGGGCAGAGTTGAACTGCCTACGCCGGCCTTTTCAGGGCCGCGCTCTACCGGTGAGCTACCTCGGCACCGGAACAATTAAGGATTCTACGGAAAACGCGCGACGCTGAAAAGCGAAAACGCCCCACGGCGCGGGGCGCGATGCCAGGAAACCACAAAGCTTGCGCTGGTGGCGAATGCCGACGTATCGGAATACAATTCAAAAGCACCTAAAAACATGACCGAGAAGAAAATACGTGTGTTGATCGCGAAGCCCGGTCTCGACGGCCACGACCGCGGCGCGAAAGTGATCGCGCGGGCGCTTCGCGACGCTGGAATGGAAGTGATCTATACCGGGCTGCGTCAAACGCCGGAAATGATCGCGTGCGCCGCACTGCAGGAAGACGTGGACGTGATCGGGCTTTCGATTCTCTCCGGCGCGCATAATACAATCTGCCCGCGCCTGATGGAGCTATTGCGCGCCAAGGGAATGAATGATGTAACCGTGTTGATCGGCGGCATCATTCCGGACGCGGATATTCCCGCGCTGAAGCAGGCGGGCATCGCCGAGGTTTTTCTTCCAGGGACCACCACGCAAGCCATCATCGATTTCATACGCGAGCGCGTCGCGGCGAGGCAGGGAATCTAACGTGTCAACTCGGAGGGAAGCGACCGGCGAACCCGTGCCCGTTGCCGGAACCGTGATTCAAACGCGCGTGGACCCGAAAGCGCCCGCGTTCCAAAAGAACAGCCGCGACATGATCGACCGCGTCGCGGAAATCAAAAACGATGAAGAGAAAATTCGCGAGGGCGGCGGCGACAAAGCGATTGCGGGTCAGCACAAAAAAAATCGGCTGACGGCTCGAGAGCGAATCGCCAGGCTGATCGACCCGGGGACGCCCTTTTTCGAGCTCGGACTTTACGCCGCGTTCGAGATGTATGCCGAATGGGGGGGCGCACCGGCGGCGGGAACCATCACGGGACTGGGGAACGTTGCCGGACGCCGCGTGATGATCATCGCCAATGACGCGACGGTGAAGGCCGGCGCCTTTTTCCCGATGACTGCGAAGAAGGTGATTCGCGCGCAGAACATCGCCATCGAAAATCGCATCCCGACAATTTATCTGGTGGATTCGGCGGGCGTTTTTCTGCCGCTGCAAGAGGATGTTTTCCCGGATACGGACGATTTCGGGCGCGTTTTCCGGAACAATGCGGTGATGAGCGCGATGGGTATTCCCCAGATTGCCGCGATCATGGGGCTGTGCGTGGCGGGGGGCGCGTACCTGCCGGTGATGTGCGATCACGTGTTGATGACCGAGGGCAGCGGACTTTTTCTCGCGGGACCCGCGCTGGTGCAAACGGCCATCGGGCAGAAAGTTTCGCTCGAGGAACTTGGCGGGGCGCGAGTGCACGCGCAAATCAGCGGTACGGCCGACTTTCGCGAACCAAACGACGAAGCGTGCATCGAACGCGTACGCGCTTTAGTCGACAAGATGGGTCACCCTCTCGGGGCCCCGTTTGACCACATACGGCAGGAGCCGCCCGCGTATCCGCCGGAGGAAATTTACGGCATTTTTTCCGCGGACCCTTCGAAGCAGTACGACACGCGCGAAATCGTCGCGCGAATCGTGGATGGAAGCAGGTTTGAGGAATACCGCGCGGAGCGGGGACAGACCGTTTTGTGCGGCTACGCGCGCATCGGCGGCTGGGCCGTGGGAATCGTGGCGAACCAAAAGAAGAATGCGACCGTCTCGGCTCCCGGAACCGATGAAAAGCGCATCGAATTCGGCGGTGTGATCTACACGGAATCGGCGGACAAGGCCGCGCGCTTTATTCTCGATTGCAATCAGAATCTGGTGCCGCTGATTTTCCTGCACGACGTAAACGGTTTCATGGTCGGCAAGGAAGCTGAGTGGACTGGAATCATTCGCGCGGGCGCGAAGATGGTCAACGCGGTTGCGAACAGCGTGGTGCCAAAGATCACGGTGATCTGCGGCGGCACTTTCGGCGCCGGGCACTATGCAATGTGCGGGAAGGCGTACGATCCACGCTTTGTTTTTGCGTGGCCGACGGCGCGTTACGCGGTGATGAGCGGAGAGTCGGCCGCCGGTACACTGGTCGAACTGAAAATAAAACAGCTTGAACGCGAAGGGAAGAAACTCAGCGCCGCCGACAAAAAGGAGCTGTACGAATCCATCCGCGCGACCTACGAGCGGCAAACCGACCCGCGCTACGCCGCAGCGCGATTGTGGGTCGATGCGATAATTGATCCGGCGCACACGCGCGAGGCGTTGATCGAGGCGCTGGAAGCGGCAGCGTTGAATCCGCACGTCGCAGAATTTAAGACGGGAGTTTTGCAAACTTGATGGCAGACGCGGTAACCATCGTCGAGTGCCCGCGGGATGCGTGGCAAGGGATCGCACAGCAGATTCCGACCGAGGAAAAAGTAAAATATCTTACGCAGCTTGTGTCGCTGGGCTTTCGGCACATTGATGCTGTGAGCTTTGTCTCGCCGAAGCACGTGCCGCAGATGGCCGATAGCGAAGCCGTAATGCAAGACGTGAGCCGAGCAAAGCTGCCGTCGGGTGAGGCGCCGGATATTATCGGCATCGTTGTCAACAAACAGGGACTCGACCGCGCACTTGCTACGCCGGGTGTGACGACGGTCGGCTACCCCTATTCCATCTCCGCATATTTCCGTCGCGCGAATGCGAATATGTCCCGCGCGGAATCGCGCTCGCTCGTGGAACAACTTCAACGCGAGACCAAGGCTGCGGGACGGAAGCTGGTGATTTACATTTCCATGGCGTTCGGGAATCCGTACGACGAGCCCTGGGGGGCCGAAATCGTGGAAGACGCACTGGTTTGGCTGAAGGATGTGGGAGTGCGAACCGTCTCGCTTGCGGATACCGTGGGGACCGCATCTCCCTCCGACGTGGCGGATTTGTATCGCGCCGTGAAAGACTGCGTGGCGGGGATCGACATCGGCGTGCATCTCCACAGTCGGCCGGAGCGTGCCGCTGAAAAAGTGCTGGCAGCCTACGAGGCGGGATGCAGGCGGTTTGACGGCGCGCTGACCGGGCTTGGAGGGTGTCCGTTCGCAGGCGATCAACTTGTCGGCAACATTCCCACCGAAGCAGTGCTGACCGCGCTTGCGTCGCGCGGCGCGGCCACTGGGATTGACACGAAGTCGCTCGCCATCGCCTGCGCGATGACGCATGAACTCCGCGAGAAGTATGCGCACGAGCCTGAAACGGCGAAACCAAACTAATTTCCATCCGATTAGCTGCCGCGCGATTCGGTAGTGCTTCAATTTGCAAACTGAAGCACTACCCGCGATTCACAACCTTTGATTTTTGTCACATTCGGTGCTTATCTGTGTCCGGTAGTGTCCGCCAAGAGGGGTCATCCCATGGGGTATTCGACGCTGACTTTTCAGTGCGACGACCGCGGGGTCGCCACGATCGCGCTGAGCGTGCCGGAGAAGCGCAACGCCATTTCGTCGCAAATGGTCGTCGATTTGATTGGCGCGTTCCAGCAGGCTGAAGAAGGACCGGCACGGGTCGTGATCCTAACCGGGGCGGGCAAAGCCTTCTGCGCGGGAATGGATCTGAATGAGCTGCAAGACTTGGCAAAACAAACGCAACAGAAAAATCTCGAGGACGCACGACGATTGTCGAAAATGCTGTATCGCCTGTACAGTTTCCCAAAGCCGGTTATTGCTGCGGTGAACGGCCCGGCGATCGCGGGGGGCTGTATGCTGGCAACGTTAACTGATTTTACGGTCGCTGTGCCGGAGGCAAAGTTCGGATATCCCGAGGTGAAGATTGGCTTCATGCCAGCGCTAGTGGTGGTTTTTCTTCGCCGCCAGGTTGGCGATCGTGCTGCACGCGAACTGCTGCTCACGGGAAGGATCATCAACGCAATCGAAGCGCACCGGATCGGTCTGGTTACCGAAATCGTGCCATCCGAAAGTCTGATGGACCGCGCCCATGAGATTGCATCTGAACTGATAGCGGCGAGCCCTACCTCCATCGCGAGAACGAAGAAGTTTCTCCTGGGTTTCGAAGATACCGCCGTGCGCTCCGAGCTAGAGCAGGCCATCGACGCGAATGCCGACATTCGCTCGACGCCCGATTTCAAGGAAGGCATTGCCTCCTTCCTCGAAAAGCGTTCTCCGAAATGGACAGCGGAGTAGACTAGCGCGCGCGACAGAGACCATGAGCGACTATTCGGAGACAACAGTCCGCGTGCGCTATGCCGAGACGGACCAAATGGGGGTGGTCTATCACGCGAATTATTTCGCCTGGTTTGAAGTGGGACGCGTCGAGCTCTGCCGACAAGTCGGATTCGAATACCGGCAGATGGAAATTGAAGACGATAGCTTCATCGTGGTGGCCGAGGCGCAATGCCGCTACAAGCGCCCGGCGCGCTTCGATGAGGTGCTCGTGGTTCGCACGCAGCTCTCGAGTTCTCAGCGCCGCACGATCCGCTTCAAGTACGAGATTGTGAATCAAGCCTCGGGTGAGCTGGTCGCCACGGGCGAAACCACGCACGTGATCTGCGATAAGCTGGGTCGGCCGAAATCCCTGCCCGAAAAGTACCGCAAGTATTTTGCGGCAGACCACACCGATGGCTCCGCGCATCCAAACGCAAAATTCAATTCTAATTTGAGAGGTGAGTGATGAGCGCTCCCGATCCCGCTAAAATCGCACGATTCCGCGACAAACTTCGGGAAGAGTGGACCGACGAACAAACGGTTGCTGCCTGGCGGAAATGGCATGACCGGATGAGCGAGTTCACGCGCGAAGCAACCGCCGCAGTTCTTGAGGCAGCCCAACTGCGCTCCGGAATGCAAGTGCTCGATCTAGCGAGCGGCGTGGGTGATCCGGCATTGTCGATTGCGGAAGCCGTTGGGCCGTCCGGGCACGTTACGGCAACCGATCTTGGTCCCGGGATGATCGCTTTCGCCGAGGAACTGGCGAAAAAGAAGCGGCTCGGGAACATCGAGTTTCGCGTCGCGGATGTGGAGGCGCTTCCCTTTCCGGATGGATCCTTTGATTTAGTCTCGTGCCGCTTCGGCGTCATGTTTTTCCCTAAGCAGGTGACGGCGTTTCGCGAATGCCGCCGCGTCTTAAAGCCCGGCGGGCGAGTAGCGTTTGTCGTATGGGGCAAACGCGAACAACCGTTTCTGGGCACGACGATCGGCGTATTGATGAAGTACGTCGAAGCGCCGCCACCCGATCCGGACGCACCCCATGCGTTCATGTTCGGCGAACGCGGGCTGCTGCTGCGGCGGCTCGAAGAGGCGGGATTTTCCGATGTGCGAGAGGAAGTACGGACCGTCACCGGACATTGGAAGGGTACGCCGGAAGAGTACTGGCAGCAGTTTACCGAAGTAGCCGCGCCCTTTCGGCCGCTGATCGCGAAGCTCACGCCGGAAACCCGCGCGAAAGCAGAAGCCGAGATTTTTGCAGGTTTGAGGAAACTCTCATCTAGCAACGAGTTGTCGATGCCGCTTGAAATCGTGGTGGGCACGGGCGTGCGGACTTGACGCGGATTCAAATCGACGGCGAACATCTGACGATTGAGGACCTGCATCGTCTTGTGCTCGACGCCGCGGAAGCTGAATTATCGGCGGCGGCGCGAGAGAAGATGAAGGCATCCCGCGCCGTGATAGAAAAGCTTATCGGAGCCGGCAGCGCCGTATACGGCGTAAACACAGGCTTCGGCAAAATGGCCGGAACGCGAATCTCGCCTGACGAAATTCGCCACCTTCAGCTCAATCTGGTGCGCAGCCATGCGTGCGGAGTTGGCGCCCCGCTGAGCGAGTCGGCCACGCGCGCCATGCTCGCTTTGCGCGCCAACGCCATCGCCAAGGGTTTTTCTGGAGTGCGCCCGATCTTGGCCGAGACTTTGATCGCGATGCTCAATCGGCGCGTGCATCCCGTGATCCCCTCGCAAGGAAGCGCCGGCGCTTCAGGCGATCTTGCGCCGCTCGCGCATCTTGCGCAGGTGGCGATTGGCGAAGGTCAAGCGGTCTTTCAAGGCCGTGCGATGCCCGGTGGCGATGCGATGCGTGCTGCCGGAATCGCTCCGCTTGCGCTCGAAGCCAAGGAGGGCCTGGCGCTCCTCAACGGCACGCAGGCGATGCTCGCGCTCTTGACGCTCGCGTTGCGTGAAGCGGAAATCGCCGCGGATACCGCGGACGTGGCAACAGCGCTTTCCTTGGACGCGTTGCGCGGCAGTCCTGCGGCATTCGATGTGCGCATTATGCGGGTGCGGCCGCACGCCGGCACCGCGGTCACGGCGCGTAACATCGAGCGGCTGAATCGTGGCAGCGAAATCCGCGAGTCTCACCGCTCACCTGATGTCGACCCGCGCGTACAGGATCCGTACAGCCTGCGCTGTGCGCCTCAGGTGCACGGCGCCGTTCGCGATGCGATCACGCAAATTCGCGCTACGCTCGCAATCGAAGTCAACAGCGCCACCGATAATCCGCTCGTTTTCGCCGAAACGGACGAAGTGGTCAGCGGCGGAAATTTTCACGGCCAGCCGCTGGCGATGGCGGCCGATCAGATGGCCGTCGCTGTTGCAACACTAGGCGGAATTTCCGAGCGCCGCATCGAACAGATGACCAATCCGCAGACTAGTATGCTGCCGGCATTTTTGGTGCGCGAGGCGGGACTCAATTCCGGGTTTATGATTTTGCAGGTTACGGCAGCCGCGCTTGCAAGCGAAATGCGGGCGCTCGCGGCCCCGCACTCAGTCGGCTCGATTCCTACTTCGGCCAACCAGGAAGACTACGTCTCGATGGGGATGGGAGCGGCGCGCCGTCTCGCGCCCATGCTCGCGAATTTGCGAAACATCCTCGCGGTCGAACTCCTTGCGGCCTGCCAGGGAATTGACTTCCTTGCGCCTCTGCGTCCCGGGCTGGAAGCGCGCGAGGCCTACGACATCGTGCGGTCGCTATCGAAGCGCGCGGATTCCGACCGTTCGCTCGCGCCCGATATCGAAGCTGTCTCCGGGGCGGTCGAGACGGGCAAATTTAGCGACCTGATCCGTTAGCTCGTGCAAGCGAGCGCTGCAAAAATCTACCGAATCGATGGCCGGCGATGTAGCTGAACGGCGCGACTCCCATCGAATAATGCCCGCACGGCAGCGACAAGCTTTCGAATGGAATTTCCTCGCCGCGCAATTTTTCTAGAAGTGCGTCGGTAAATTCAGGCCAAAAAGTAGGGTCGTAGCGTCCGGTAATCAGCAAAACCTTCTTCCCTGCCCCACGCAGATTCGCAATGTAGGGAAAAGGGCTGATGGGTGACCAATACTGGCGCAACTCCTCACGCGAGACGCCTGCGCTCAACGATTCCCACACATTTTGCGTGGTCAGTCCGTGGCTCACCACTTCGCCGAAGTAAGTGGAAGCGTGTAGAAACGCGCCGGCACGCAATGCAGGCTCGTGGCACATGGTGATGAACCCGATCGCGGAGCCAATGCTGGTGCCCAGCACTCCGAGCGGGCCGTAGCCTTGCTGCTCCAGCCAGCGCAGCGTGCGCCGAACATCAACCACAGCTTGCCGCCCCGCCTGCATGGTAAGCCCAATGTTCGGGCCGACAAGATGATCCGCGCGCGGATGGCCTGGAATCCTACGGCGATCGTGATATGGCAGGCTCATCTTGATAGCCGTCATTCCCAGGCGGCTCAGCCATCGGCAAACATTCTGCTGCTCTTCCCAGCGCGCATTCCATTGCGCGAGAACGATCACGGCCGGCCCGCGCCCTAAGCCATTCTCGCGGCGCGACGCCGGAAAAACTTGTCCGTGAACGCGATTATTCTCGTGCCAAGGTGAAGCAACCGCGCTGGTGAACGTGAGCACGCCATCCGCAAGCGCGTAATCGTCGGCGGGCGGCGCGGCATACCATTCGTCGCTATTCTTCACCGCGTCTTCGACGTAAGCATCGAGGAATTTTCGCGGGTTCGCGCAACCCGCGCCTCCGCCAATGTGGTCCAGGCCCCACTCGAAGGGCAGAATGCGGCGCGCCGGCTCCTGATCGAAGCGCATCTGCTCGTAGCGCCGGACTCTTTGTGCGTACCAGGAGGCCATCAGGCGAGCACTAAATTATTTGGCTCCGCGAACCAAGGAGAGAAATTCGTCGCGGGTCTGCTTATTTTCGCGGAACACGCCCAGCATCGCGCTGGTCACGGCCGCCGAATGTTGCTTTTCCACTCCGCGCATCACCATGCAAAGATGCCGCGCCTCGATGATCACGCCCACACCCTGCGGGATCAGCTTGTCCTCGATCGTTTGCGCAATTTGGCTGGTGAGGCGCTCCTGAATCTGCAGCCGCCGCGCGTACATATTCACCAACCGCGCGATCTTGCTCAAGCCCACCACTTTCTTATTGGGAATGTAAGCCACGTGGCATTTGCCGAAAAAAGGAAGAAGGTGGTGTTCGCAAAGGCTGTAGAGCTCGATATCCTTCACCACCACCATTTCGTCGTATCCCACGCTGAACATCGCGCCGTTCAAAAGCTTCTCCGGATCCTGGCGGTAGCCGCTGGTCAAATAGCGCAGCGCCTTTTCGAAACGCTCCGGAGTACGGCGCAGTCCTTCGCGGCTGGCATCTTCTCCGAGCTGGACGATCATCGCCCGCACCAGTTCCGCTATTTTCCCGGCGCCGTCTGCACTGGGAATAATGATCTCCCCGTCGGTGACCTTCGTTTCGCTCATCGATTTAGCCTTCATGGCGCAGGTTGTTCCGCGCCGGTGGAGTCGCCGTCATATTCAAAACTATTTTTGCTGGTTTCTTCGATCCGCACCCGCGCGATGCGCGCCGCCGAAAACGCTTTCAGGCGGCGGTATATCTCGCGGCAGACGTTTTCGGTAGTAGGAACGTTCACTGCGAATTCCGGTACTTCCTCGTTCAGATATTTGTAGTCGAACGGCTCGATCACCTCGCGCTCCACAAACGGATCGAGCTCTCCCAGATTCGCGATCATTCCGGTAGCCGGATCGACGGGGCCCGTGATGGTGACTTCAAGCACGTAGTTATGCCCGTGGCCGTGCACGTTGCTGCATTTGCCGTACAAGCGGAGGTTTTCCTCCTCGCTTAGATTCGCACGGTGCAGCCGGTGCGAGGCGGAAAAGCGATAGCGGCGCGTTAGCGAAAGCTTTACAGGATCGCTCACCGATTGCCTCGCGCTTCCGGCGCGGCCACGCCGTTGCGTTCCGCCGTGCAGTCCGCGAATAAATCCGGCGACTCATAAAGCCGCACGCGATCGAGTTTCCCCTTGGTGATTTTCGGCTCGATCAAACGCCAGATCACGGCGGCGATATTTTCGCACGTGGGAATCTGCCCCGCGAGCTCCGGCACTTCGAAATTCAAATGGCGATGATCCATGCGCTCGGCCACTTCGCGCTGCAAAATATCCTTCAGCTCTTTCAAATCCAGCACCATTCCCGTGTTCGGATCTGGCTCCCCGGCCACCGTCACTTCGAGCACGTAGTTGTGCCCGTGGCCGTGCGGATTATTGCATTTACCGAAAATCCTCCGGTTCTCCTCGGCGGAAAAATTCGGATTGTGATAATAATGCGCCGCAGAGAATTCGATTTTGCGTGTGATTCGGATCATCGAGCGCCCGCCGGATACGTTCGTCCCTTCCAAACAACCTGCCCGTGCGTATTCTTCCACCACGAAACGCCGCGAGCCAGCATGTACAACCACCCACCAATCAACCCATATTCGATGAGCCGAATCTGAAAATGATTCCTGCGAAGGGCGAACGCATACCGCACGTGCCACCAAATCAAGACAACGGCCATTGCGGACCAATATAGGGCCGTCAGATGTGATCGTAAGCCAAAAATCGAAAGACAAATCAGGCACGCAAGACCGATAATAACAACCATAAAGATCTCTCTAGTCTGCTCTGTCTCATCCCTGAATAAGAGGTAAAGATTCCTTGTCCATCCTTCCCACATCTCGGAAAAACTTCGATACATGCGGGTGCGCACGACTCCGACGGGATTCGAAAAGTAAATCGCCTGTCCGGAATTTTTCACGACTTCAGCCAGAGCCACATCTTCAAGAATCTGTGCCGCGACAGCCGCGTGGCCCCCGAGCGACTCATAGATGTCGCGTCGAATCAGGAGAAACTGGCCGTTTGCGGCCGCGTCGGGGCACGTCGGGTCGTTCACACGCGCGAACGAAAACCTCGCCGCCAGCCGGCAGTAAACGAATGGAATCAGGGCGCGCTCCCAAAATGTTTCCATTTCCTGTTCGGGCGAGTAGGAAACCAGCACAGCATCGTGATCGACGGCATCGCCCAGCGCCCTGCGCGCCGAGCCAGGATAGTGATATGTATCCGCGTCTGTAAATAGCAGCCAATCGCCACTAGCGGCGGCTGCTCCAATGGATGCGGCATGATTCTTGCCGATCCATCCTCGTGGCAGATCGCCCGCATCCAGCACCTTCAGCTTCGGCATTCGCGCGGCCAGATCGCCGAGAATCGCGGCGGTACCGTCGCTCGATTGATCGTCCACCACGATCACTTCTGCCACTTCAGGTTGCGCCGCCACGGATTCTACCGCGCGCGCAATCGCGGCTTCTTCGTTTCGCGCGGGGATGATGGCGGAGATCAAGGTTTTTGCGATCCGATCCGAAGGGCTGTTAAACTATTCGCGATCAAGCTGAAGATGCTTCTATTATAAGGCCTTGGATACTGGATTAAAACGCAAACTGAAGACGGGCTTCGTTCTCGCCTTCATCGCTGGCCTGCTCGTTCTATTCGCTCGTCCGCAGTATCAGCAGGGCGAGCCGAGCCTCCGCGGACGTCCCGAAAAAGATTTCGCTCTCACCCTGGATGGCAAAGCCACTCGCCTTTCAGATTTGCGTGGGAAAGTTGTCCTCCTCAACTTCTGGGCCAGCTGGTGCCCGCCCTGCCGCGACGAGGCCCCTGCATTAAACCAATTACAGCAGCGTATCGCTGCGTCAGGCGGCGTGGTGCTTGGAGTTAACGCGGGCGTAGATGACAGCCAAGCCGGTTACGAGGATTTTCTCAAAACTTACAATATCGACTTCCCCACGTATTTCGATCCCTCGAAGCGAATAGCGCTTTCCTACGGCACCACCGTCTATCCAGAAACGTATGTGATCAACCGCAAGGGGCGCATCGACCGTAAGATCATTGGGCCGCAGGATTGGACTAGCCCTACGATGATGGCCTATCTGGATTCTGTGCTGAAGGAGCCCTGAAACCTTCTTCTCGACTGCTGGCGCATCTGACAGTAGAATCCTCGCACTATCAGGAGGCTCGCCATGGTGGACTTCGCCGTTGTTCCCGAGCGTACGGCCCTGCTGAACGTGGATTTGCAAAATTGCTTCGTAGAAAACTCTCCCATAGCCGCGCCCGACGGTTTGGTCATTCTTGAGCGGGTGAACCGTCTAGCCGCCGCTTGCCGCAAAGCCGGAATTCTCGTCATCCACGCCAGTGTCGTTGTTCGGCCGGACCACTCCAATCTTGGCACCCTCGCGGAGTTCAATCCTTACGCGAAGGAGGGCATTCTCGACAAGGGAACCGTTTCAGCGGCCCTGCACAAAGGGCTCGTCGTTGATCCCCGCGACATTCTGCTCGACAAACCACGCTTCGGGGCATTCCACGGCACCGATCTCGAGCTGATCCTTCGCAACCGTGGCATCGACACGATCATCATCAGCGGTATCGCCACCAACATCTGTTGCGAAACCAGCGCCCGCGAGGCCGCTGTTCGCGATTTCCGCGTGATTTTCCTGAGCGACGGAACGGCGACAGCCCCAATGAACGGCCTTTCCGCCGCGGAGCTTCAAAAGGCCACCTGCGCTACGCTCGGCTACCTCTTCGCGCAGATCCTTACAGTTGACGAAATGATTCGCAAAATCGAAGGCGTAGCACGCGCCGCCGCATCGCCATCGTAGCGAAACGCTCTGGCGCATGCTTCGCTCCCCCATATCGTCAGCCTAAAGTGAAGGGACATCGCATGTGGAGTGCGGGCCCTTGCTCCCGCTGTTTGCCGTCCGGGCTTGCCCGGACGTGCTCCTCGCACTTGGTCGCAGCGGGATCCCGCCGTTCTACCTCCTGCTGAGAATGCCAATCGTTTCGCGTATCGCTATCATCTGAGCGGAGTATCCCACGCCTTCGCCGTTGCCTCTGTAGCGGCCGCCTCGTTTTTCAGGCGGGCGTCTTCGCTTTTGCGGGAAGCGCCAGGACAAGCCGTCGGAGACTCTCTCCCGTGAGCGCCGGATCTCCCGGATCGTTCGCGTTTTCTTGCTTCCGGCACATATAAAAGCCCACCATAATGGTTGCTCATGGAACGAGATGTTGTCTGCGGAATGACAGTTGATCCCGAGCGCGCCCCGGCAAAATCCGAGCACGGGGGAAAGATGTATTACTTCTGCTGCGCTTCCTGCGCCGCCAAATTTCGCGCCGACCCCGAAAACTATCTTCACGCCAAGCCAGCCGATTCCGGTCGCGCAGCATCGCTCATTCAGTTAGGCGCGGCAAATCCAGTAACGATTGCCAAGCCCGCGGTCCCTCCGCCGCCAAAGCCCGCCGTTTACGTGTGCCCGATGGACCCCGAGGTGCGCCAAGATCGCCCGGGTCCGTGCCCCAAATGCGGCATGTCGCTCGAGCCCTACGTTCCACCCACGCAGGCCACTCGAATCGAATACACCTGTCCCATGCATCCGGAAATCGTTCGCGACCTGCCGGGAACTTGTCCGATCTGCGGCATGGCGCTCGAACCGCGAACCGCGGCAATCGAGGAAGAGGAAAATCCAGAGCTTGTGTCGATGACGCGGCGGTTTTGGGTCAGCGTCGTTCTCGCAATCCCAGTTCTTGCGCTGGGAATGTCGGACATGATTCCCGGTCAACCCGTGCAACGCGTGCTGACGGCCCGCACGATCGGATGGATTGAGCTGCTGCTTGCCACGCCGGTTGTAATTTGGGGCGGTTGGCCCTTCTTCCACCGCGGATGGACTTCGGTCGTGAATCGCAGCCTGAACATGTTCACGCTCATCGCGCTCGGCACTGGCACAGCGTATGTCTATAGCGTGATCGCCGTTCTCTTCCCCCGTATTTTCCCGGCTGCATTTCGATTGGCCGGTCGTCAGGTTCCCGTGTATTTTGAAGCGGCAGCGGTGATCACCGCGCTGGTTCTGCTCGGCCAAGTACTCGAATTGCGCGCGCGCAGTCGGACGTCAGCCGCCATTCGCGCGCTGCTGAAGCTCTCCCCGAAAACCGCCCGCCTGGTTCGCGCCGACGGAACGGAGATTGACATTCCAGTCGAGCACATCGCCGTTGGTGATGTGCTCCGGGTGCGCCCCGGCGAAAAAATTCCCATCGACGGAATCGCAATCGATGGATCAAGTTCGGTTGACGAGTCGCTGGTCACCGGCGAACCCATTCCAGTCGAGAAAACCGGCGGCAGCCGCGTAACCGGGGGAACCGTGAATGGCACGGGCACTCTCGTGATCCGCGCCGAACGCGTGGGCAACGAAACCCTTCTCGCGCAAATCGTCCGCATGGTCAGTGAGGCACAGCGCAGCCGCGCGCCGGTGCAGCAGTTGGCGGACCGTGTATCCGCCTATTTCGTTCCGGCAGTCGTGTTGGCTGCCCTTCTCACATTTATTTTGTGGTCCTTGTTTGGCCCGGCGCCAAGAATGGCGCACGCCCTGCTCAACGCCGTTGCCGTACTCATCATTGCTTGCCCTTGCGCGCTGGGACTTGCAACGCCCATGGCCATCATGGTCGGCACAGGACGCGGTGCGCTGGCCGGTGTGCTGATCAAGAACGCCGAAGCGCTCGAAATCATGGAAAAAGTGGATACGCTCGTCGTGGATAAGACCGGCACGCTCACGGAAGGCCGCCCGCGCGTCACGTCCGTCATCGCTGCAAATGGTTTTGACGAGACGCAAGTTCTCCGTGCGAGCGCCACGCTCGAACGCGCGAGCGAGCATCCACTCGCTGCCGCGATTCTTGCAGCGGCTAAAGAACGAAACATCGCGCCTGCAAACATTACCGCCTTTCGCTCACTCACCGGCAAGGGAGTTACCGGCTTCGCAGAAGGCCAAGCTGCCGCGCTCGGGAATCGAGCCTTGTTGATCGAACTCGGAATAACTCCGGGCGGTCTCGACGAACGCGCCAAATCGATGGAATCCGACGGCCAAACTGTGATGTTCGTCGCCATCGGTGGCAAAGTTGCTGGAATTATCGGCGTTGCCGATCCGGTGAAAGCCACCACGCCCGAAGCGATCGAACGCCTCCATCGCGAGCGCATTCGAATCGTGATGATCACAGGCGATAGCCACGCAACCGCCGAAGCGGTGGCGCGCACGTTGCGCATCGATCAAGTTCACGCCGGCGTGCTGCCCGATAAAAAGGGAGAAATCATCAAGCAATTGCAGGCCGAGCGGCATGTTGTGGCCATGGCGGGCGATGGAGTGAATGACGCTCCCGCGCTCGCGCAAGCCGACGTCGGCATCGCCATGGGAACAGGCACGGATGTCGCCATGGAAAGCGCCGGAATCACTCTGCTGCGCGGTGACCTGCGCGGCATCGCTCGGGCGCGCGCCCTCAGTCGCGCCACCATGCGCAATATCCGCCAAAACCTCTTCTTCGCGTTCTTATATAACTCAGCGGGCATTCCCATCGCAGCCGGCGTCCTCTACCCGTTTTTTGGACTGCTGCTGAGCCCCATTTTTGCCAGCGCCGCGATGACGTTCAGCTCCGTTTCCGTGATCGGAAACGCGCTCCGGCTCCGAAACGTTCATTTATAGCTACCGGCCGGGCACGCACGGCTCGGCGCTCTATGCGGCAATGCTATACTGACGCTTATGACATTCATGACCGTAAGCTACGAATTGCAGGAGAAGCTAAAGCCGGAGCAGTTTCGCGCACTCGGTATGTTTGCGAATACCTACGGCTTGCAGCGATTTCGCGTCGACGAGAAATCCAACATTCTGCATTTCGATTACGACGCCTCGCGGCTGCGGGAAAACGTGGTCGAGCACGTCCTGCGCCAGGCAAGAATTCCTGTGCTGCGGCGCGTTGCGCAAGCCTGATTTCTATCAGCGTATCTTTGCGAAGTGAGAGGAGTTTTAGAGTTGCCGCTCTACGAATATAAGTGCGCGAAGTGTGGAAAGCGCTTCGAAAAGATCGAGAGCGTTTCGGCGCCGGAGCGACAAAAGTGTCCAAAATGTGGAGGCCGCGCCGAGCGCCAAATTGCCGCGCCCGCCATCCAGTTCAAGGGCAGCGGATGGTACGTCACCGATTACGGCGGCAAGGGAGCTGCGCCGAAATCGGCCGGCGAGGGTTCCGGTGATGGCGGCGCGCCCAAGACCGCCGATAAAACCTCGGAAGCGAAAACAGACTCGAAGTCTGAATCGAAGACGGAATCCAAGCCAACCGCGTCCGACAATTCCAACAAGGGCGCCGCGAAGAGAAAACGGTAACGCCCGCGCCCGGCGTAGCGCCGCGCCTCCCGCTACAGTTTGAGTCCCCGCAGATATTCGCGAAAGCCGCTGCCCAGCTTCGGATTTTTCAGCGCGAGTTCCACCGTCGCCTGCAGAAATCCAAGTTTGTCGCCGGCATCGTGGGTTCGTCCATCATAGATGCACGCCATCAGCCTGTTCTCAGCGGCGAGACGCCGGAGCCCATCGGTCAACTGGATTTCACCACCCGCGCCGGGTTTCGTTTCTGCTAAATACTCGAAAATTTCCGGCGGTAATACGTACCGCCCCGTGATGCCCAGATTGGATGGCGCCTTCTCCGCCGTAGGTTTTTCCACAAGATCCCTGACGCGCTGAACCTTATCGCCCCATCGCGAATTCTTGTCGGGAACGGCGTCCACAATCCCGTAAAGGTGCACGCGCTCGCGCGCCACGCGTTCTACGTGAATCGCGCCCGCGCCCGTGGCCTCGTAAATTTCGATCAGTTCGCGCGTGGCGGGCACGGCGCCTTCCATGATCACGTCCCCCAGCAGCACGGCAAACGGCTCGTCGCCAACCAACTCCGCGGCGCAAAGAACCGCGTGGCCCAATCCCAGCGCTTCGCTCTGCCGCGTGTAGCTGAAATGCAAGCCGCCGCTGATTTCTCGCACCATCTTCGCGTGCGCCGGTTTTCCGCGCTCTTCGAGAAAACTCTCCAGCTCCGGCGCGAGATCGAAGTGATCTTCAATCGCGCTCTTGCGCCGGCCAGTCACAAAAATCACGTGTTCAATTCCCGAAGCGATGCACTCTTCGACCGCATACTGGATCAGCGGTTTATCCACCACGGTCAACATTTCCTTGGGAATTGCTTTCGTCGCGGGCAAAAAACGCGTTCCCAGCCCCGCCACCGGCAGAACTGCCTTTCGCACCTTCTTTACTTTCTCAGCCATCATTTCGTCAGCAGTCCTCTCTGCAGCGTTCCATTCCGAACGCTGAACCGCCTCTCCTCCATGCTAACATAGCGATTTTCCAGCCACTCTCAGTTAGATTCAGGGACAACAGTCACCGTGGCCGAACATTTGATTCTGGGCATCGAATCCTCTTGTGACGAAACGGCCGCGGCCGTCGTCGCCGGCGGGCGCCGCATTCTTTCGAGCGTCGTCGCCTCGCAGAACGACATTCACCGAAAATATGGCGGCGTGGTGCCTGAACTCGCCTCGCGCGAGCATCTCCGCCAAATCGTTCCGGTGGTCCGCGAAGCGCTGGAGCAGGCGCAGCTCACTCTGCGCGACGTCGACGCGGTGGCCGTGACTTGCGGCCCCGGTCTGATCGGCGCGCTTTTAGTCGGCGTCACCTACGGCAAAGTTCTGGCGATGGCGCTCGGTAAGCCTCTGATCGCCGTGAACCACCTCGAAGGCCACGTACACGCCGTGTTTCTCGAAGCCCACGCCGCGGGACGCGAGCCGCAACTGCCCGCCGTTTGCTTGATCGTTTCCGGCGGCCACACCATAATTTATCGCGTCACTTCCGAAAGCCAGAACGGTGCGCGGAAATTTTCCTACGCGCGAATCGGCGGCACTCGTGACGACGCCGCCGGTGAAGCCTACGACAAAGTCGCCCGGATGCTCGCGCTCGGTTATCCCGGCGGCCCGATCATCGACCGGCTCGCCGCGTATGGAAATCCGAAGGCCATTCGTTTCGCGGAGCCGAAAACCAGCGGAAACGCATTCGATTTCAGCTTCAGCGGAATTAAAACTGCTGTGCTGTATCACATCCGGCGGAATCCGCAGCTCGAACCGGAAATTGCAGCGCGGCGCCAGGCACTCGCGCGCGATGAACGCAGCGCCGATGCGTTGCGCGCCCTTTCGAGCGATGCGACGCTGGATTTGATCGCCAGCTTTCAGCGTTCGGTGGTCGATAATCTCGTCTCGCGCACGATCGCCGCGGCGGCACAGGAGGGCGCTCGCACGGTACTCGTCTCCGGCGGCGTCGCAGCCAATAGCGAATTGCGGCGCGCATTCGAAGCTGAAGCCGCACAGCGCGGCATCGAAGTCTATTTCCCCAGCCGGGCGCTTTCAACGGACAACGCCGCGATGATCGCCGCCGCCGGACATGCCCGCTTTCTCGCCGGAGAGCGCGCCGACTCAAGCCTGAACGCCGAAGCCAGTCTCCCTCTCCATTAGCGCTACTGATACCTTGGAGGCTACGCGTGAATAGACCCACAGACATGAGCGGAAAAACGTGCGTTGTCACGGGCGCGAACAGCGGAATCGGCAAGGAGACAGCGCTCGGCCTTGCGAAAATGGGCGCGCGCGTTGTGCTCGTATGCCGGAACGCGGAGAAAGGTCAAGCGGCGATTGAGGACATCCGCCGCGATTCAGGCTCTTCTCAGCTTGACCTTCTCACGGCAGAAATGTCGTCGCAAGCCTCCGTGCGAGCACTGGCTGGGCAAATCCAGCAGAAATGCCCTCGCCTGGACGTGCTGATAAACAACGCAGGCGCAGCCATACGGGAACGCAAGCCATCCACGGACGGCATCGAGACAACGCTGGCCGCCAACCATTTGGGCGCCGCGCTGCTGACGCTTCTCCTACTCGATCTCTTGAAAGCCAGCGCGCCCTCGCGGATCGTCAACGTCTCGTCGGAAGCTCAGCGTCGCGCCCACTTGGATATGAACGATCTGCAATTCGAGCGGCGGAAATACCATCCTTCAGCCGCCTATGGCCAATCGAAGCTGCTGATGAATGCGTTTACCTTCGAGCTGGCGCGGAGGCTCGAAGGG
The DNA here is from genome assembly GCA_963823145.1 of uncultured Acidobacteriota bacterium. GTDB lineage: Bacteria > Acidobacteriota > Terriglobia > Acidiferrales > UBA7541 > Palsa-295. The sequence goes on along the minus strand of CAWGJZ010000002.1, from coordinate 1,551,527 downwards.
ACGGGCGTAACGGCGAACTGCCTGCATCCCGGGGTGGTCGCGACAAATATCTGGCCCACGGATCCACCCCTCGTCTTCAAGATGATCATAGCGATGATGAAGCCCTTCATGCTGGATTCGAAGAAGGGCGCGCAAACGTCGTTGTATCTCGCAAGCTCGCCCGAAGTGGCGGGGGTTTCTGGAAGATACTTCATTAAGTGCAAGCCGGCGGAATCCGGCCCGCTCTCGCGCGACCCCGCGGTAGCCGCCGAAATCTGGCAATGCACGCAAAAAATGATCGGGATGAATCCGGCCTGACTCTGCAAGTCTGCCGCCGAGGTCGGGAGAACTAAAATTCCGCTCCGGTCACGCATCGAGCTAATCCAGCTTCCCGCTTACCCGGTTGATGTCGTAACTACACCAGCCTCAACCATGGTCCGAGTTTGAGACCGAATCAAGTATGGCGGCCACTGCTGTGTTTGGTTTCCGCCCAGCGCTTTGTTGCTTTTTTCCTGCCATCAAGCTGCAACTGCTTCTCGATGCCCCTGGCGTCCACGTGTTTTTGCATCGGAGCAATTGAACCTTCCGGCTGGGACCGGCCCACTTTTTTCGTTTGCCTGGCCTGAATCGCGGGACTTCGAAAGTGAAGCGGGTCTCTGAGGCCCTGCAATTCCCGGTAATAATACAGCGCTGTCGGGCTTTTCCCGTTGAACCTCAACCGCCTCAGGAACTCGATCTCTTCCTCGGTCGCATCACCGCTCCAGGAGCGATCCCGAAGGAATTCCTTGAGCCCCTGCTCCTCTTCGAGAGGCTGCTCGGTATCCTTTTCAACGAACTCGAATCTCTTCGGGTACCCTTGAGTCAAAGTCCGGTTTAGTACGATCTCCATCGCAAACGTCATGAGATCGATATCCCAGGATTCTATCAGCGGATTCAGAAACGTAACGCAGTTCTCGGCGGAGACGCTAAACGCATCCGTATCCAGAAACTCAAGGATGATCACCCGCATTTGTTCGTAGCTTCGACCGCTCAGCTGGGCCACGAGTTGAAGCCACTTTTCGCTTTCCAATTCTTCTTTAGCGACTCTCTTGACGAGGGCCAAGAGCTTTTGTGTAACAAGCCGCTCGAGCTCGCCAAAGGGATGCCTCTCGAAAATCTCGCGAATTTGTTGTCTCTTGTCGGGTGTGCATTTACGGAGGATCAGTTCGCGGACTTCTTTAAGCAAAGGCGCGGGCGGGTCCCCCAAACTTCTTTTCAACTCGTCCTTGCGCTGGTGTTCAACCAGTTCGGACAGCTTTCCGGCAGGCAGCTTCAAGAACTTCCCGATCTTGTCGTAAATATCTGTTCTATCCGGTGCGGGAGGCAGCTTCTTCCGGGTCAGTAACTGGGAGATGTATGAGTCCGTAACCCCGGCAGCAGTCGCCAGGTCCTTCTGTTCCAGCCCCAACTCTTCCAGCCGCTGTTTTATCACCAGACAAACGTCCACGGTGCCTCCTCCCGGCGATTAACCACGAATAATTAACCATTAAAAGATAGTCCCTGAATTGGATTGACAAATCAAGTTAATTAACCCACGATGGTTAACAGGACTGAGCGATTTTCAGCTGACATGAACCAAAAGAAGTTATCTCGGCTGCCTCTTGCGCCGTGAAAAACAAGGAAGCTCAAATGTTTGCACGTGGAGTGCACATGCATCTTAAGCCGGGAAGCATTCACGAATTTAGGGAAAGAATCGAAAATGACGTTATTCCCGCCCTTCGGAAACAGAAGGGGTTCCAAAACGAACTCACGTTCGTTGCACCGTCCGGGAGAGAAGTATTCACGATCAGCTTGTGGGACGGGGCGGAAAGTGCGGAGGCGCACAACCGTTCAAGCTATTCCGACGTGACGGAAATTCTCGCGCCGTTAGTTGAGGGAACACCGGACGTGGAGACCGAGACGTTCGATGTAGCTGATCCAACCTTCCACGAGATCGCGGCTGCGGCAACCGCCTAAAGGCAACTGGCAGTTCTCTGCAGGGCGGGACAATTCCGCCCCTTCACTGCCGGGCAAAGAATAAGCCGCAAACAAGGCTCGCGCGACACAGAAGCACCTCGCCATTCGAGGACTCGGCCAAAGGAGAAATGTATGCATGCACTGCTCTGGGTCATAGATGGCTTGGTTGCGGGTTGGCTGACAGGAAAGATGATCGCAGGTCATGGGCGCGATCTGGTGATGGATGTCGTAATGGGCGCAGCGGGCGGCATCGGAGGAGGATTCATGACGAGTACTCTCGGCTCTCTCGTCCACGGGAGGATGATTTTCACAGACATGTGTGCAATGGCGGGCGGTGTGGCGCTGACCGCGCTTTATCGATTGATCGCCGGAAGCCAGGTAAGAGAAACGAGGTTCGTGTGGCTACGAAGATCTTAGATCATGAATGGATTTCCGATGTGACGTTGTTCGTGGTCTTTCAACCCAATCGTGCCGAATACCCGCACTCGCAGGATGATTCGACGCGATCAAGCAACCGCCTCCGCGAAAAGCGTTAGCTGGAATTTTCATTTTGGCCGTGGCGCACGTTTTGGCTCCGCATTTACCACCATCGAGATCAGAGCGGGGGCGGATAATACCTCACCGAAATTAGTTCAGTCCTTTGGCGCGGCGTCGCGGAGCTTGATGAGCCACTGGCCATTTACGCGCTCGAGCTCTTCAACTTCGCGTCCAGCGTTCGCGAAGCGAGCGGGCACATTCGGGCCTGTCCGTGGCGAGGCCTCCAGCCAGTACGCTTCCAGGTGCGCGTGATCCCGGTCAGGAAACTCCACGGAGGTGTTCAAGTCCATAACGTATACGGGCTGCTGCCCGGCCAGGCGCTGCTTGAGATTCACGATCATTTTCTTGAGCGCCTCGCGTCCCTTGACGGCATTGGCGCCGGTGCCGAATTGACCATCTGGCGCATAGAGGGCCGCGTACGCATCGGGGTTCTGCGCGTACAGGGCACGACTGTAGTTCCACATTAGATTTTCGATCTGCGCGCGATCTTCGGCTCGTGCTTGCGTAGTGTTTCTCGCCGCCGCAACTCGATAGCTGAGCAAAGCGACGAACAAAAGCGCAACGATGCCGGCAAGGAATTTCGTCTTCATCGAATTCTCCTCTCGTATTGACGCTCACCGTCAGGGCCTTCCAATGATACGGCTTACACGTCGCGATTCTGCACCGGGCGAGCGCGACAATCCACCGATACGAGTTCGGGGGGCATTGAGTCGGTCTCTTGCGGCAGAACCTCCAATCGAACAGAGGGCTCGCTGTTCCCTATGCTTAAGGAGCGCGACCGCGACGAATGTCCCAGAAGTGTCTCAGTTTGCGAAAGTCAGATATTAGCGACGTCTTCGGTCTATTGCTTTGCAACTCACTTTTCGTATAATCGACAGCGATCGGTCCGCCATGCGAGCGGAGGATTTCGCTTTTCCTTCAGAACGTCACGAAGCCTCCGAAGCGGAACGATTCTATGTGAAAACGGCCCGCGCGACCCCACCCCGCAGCGGTTAGAACAAGGTATGCCGGCTACTCGACACTGAGATTTCGTAATGTGTCCAGCGGCTCGCCGCCACTTGTTTTTTTCTTCCATCGTCCTATGGCGCTGCCAGTAATGACGCCGGAACGTCGCAGAAGCCCGCGGATAAGCCTGTCCGCGCTCGCCTACATCACTTTCGACTCAAACTGCGGCGGCATCGTCGTGAATATTTCCGACGAAGGACTTTGTTTTCACACCATCGCTCCCATTGAACGAAGTGACACGATCCATTTCTGGTTTTCAGCAGGCGGCAGGCGAATCGAAGCCGATGGCCGGCTGATATGGACAGATGAGACGCGAAAGACAGGAGGCCTTCGGTTCAATACCCTGTCCGCGGAAGCCGGCCAGCAAATCCGCAACTGGATCGTGCAATCTTCAGACCCGTTTGCTGCTGCGAGGCAGATCGCAGCGCAGCCGCCATTAAATGCCATGGCCCACTCGGGCATAAGCAAGCCAGAGAAGAGCGCTGTGCATGGCTCTGGCACGCTGAGGGGGTTGCCGAGATGGCTCGGAACGCTGGCGCGATGGGGCGAGTTTTCGCGCGGTCTAGCTACTGGGATCCTCATCGCGGTTGTGGTGGCTGCGATATTCCTGTTTCACGCGTACAAGCATCGGATCGGCGAGTCGCTAATCCTTTTGGGAGAACACTTCGGGGCAACACCGCATTCCGAACTGGCTTCGCCTGCGCCAACGTCTGCTCCTCCCCAGGCTGCCGGATCTACGTCCTCGCGGACCGCCACGGCGGCAGCTCTACCGCCTGCTGCGATCCCGTCCTCAGGTTTGAAGGAGGATCTAGCCCAGCCCGCGGCGAAGGCGGTCAAGCCTGCGCCGGCCAAGCTCGAACCCAAGCTGGTCGCTCCGGCAATTTCGCTCGCGCCGTCAACCGCAGCTTTGCCGATAATTGATTCTGCGACGGCTCGCCCCGGTCCTCCCCTGCCGGAGCCCGGCGGGACTGCCCAACCTGAATCGGCCGATCCCTCCGCTGAGAAAGCCACCGTCATGGCAGTGAAGCCGGCGGGAAATTCCAGCGAGAACGCGGGGGACATTGTGGAAATCAATTCCGGCGTGCCTTTCGGAAGGTATTTCGACGCCGGCCGGTTTAAGGATGAATTAGGCGCTCGCAACACGACGGACGACCTGGCGCGCATCGGAATTCATGCCATCGTAATTCCTAAGCGCCATTTGTGGATGAATTCGTATCAAGTAATCGCGGGACCTTATCGTGACGCGGAGGAGATGCAGGTGGCGGGTACGAACTTACGTTCCCACGGCTTTAAGACGCATTCGCTCCCAAGGCAGTCCCGAGGCTTGACTTTGGTTTCCTCGACGGCACCTCACGGATTGGCAGAAGCACCCACCGAACAATTCATTGTCAATTGGGAGATTTACAGCCCCGAGGTCACCGTAAACTTTGTAAAGGCTGGGGACACGGTTGCCAAGGCCCAGGGAAAGTGGGTAAAACGACCAAATCCCTACGGTTATGACGCGATTGTGTACAAGCAAAATAGCAATGGATCACGGACCCTTCTCGAAATGTGGTTTCACGGTATGAGCCGCGCCGTCGTGCTTCCCGCCACTTCACCCGATCACTCAGTAATCTTTTAACTTTCAGTGCCGTGCTAACAAGCGCCCACGGGGAGAATTGCTAATCTGTTGACTGCTCTCTCGACCAACGCGGTGGTATCATCCGATTCGACGCGCAGACCTGAGCCACCATTTGGAAACGCAAGATGACTCAGAGGGACCACGGTAGAAACTAGAGAATTCCACATGGCTACTATCGTACGTTCTAAGGTAACAGTGCCCGGACGAAAGCCTTCCCCGTCTGGTACCGATGGAAATCGTAGAGGAGGCGGACCCAGCGAGCCCGTTTATAGGCCTCACGATACTCTACAACTCGAACCGAGGGGCACCCCTCTCAGCGCGTATCGCATGATCACGTTCTTGACAATTATTTGGATTGTGACTCTCTTTGCTACGTTGACGCTCGTTTTGGAATTGCGTTGGGCTCGTTCGGCGGATTGGGTTTCGATTTCACTTCCCTATGCCTTGTACGTCAATACAGCCATTCTTCTGGGCAGCAGTTTGACGATTGAATTTGCGAGGCACTCGCTGCGCGCCGACGCGAGCAAGGAATCCGCTCGTTGGATACGCGTCACTCTGCTGTTGGGACTCGCGTTCATTGCCGGCCAGATCGTCGCTTGGCGGGACCTTAGTGCACGAGGACTGCATCTTGCTTCCAATCCCGGAAGCTTTTTCTTCTACTTGATTACCGGGGCGCACGGCCTTCACTTCTTAGGCGGAATCGTCTTGCTCGCTTTCGTGGTTAGTCGAGTGGCGCCAAGGGCCAAGCGCCAAGTGGCGCTCGATAACATTGCCCTTTACTGGCATTTCATGGACGGCCTCTGGCTTTATTTATTGGCTCTGCTTTTTACCGCTATTCAGCGGTAGCGCGCCGAAAACCAGCCACGGGGCGTAACGAACACTTTTAGAGCGGGTCGAGATCCTCAAAGGAGCCTGCTCAACCCGCTATCGTTTCCGTCCCACTGTTGCTGTGAATAGATGCGTGATGCTCGTAGCCTTCCGCCGCATAGCATAGAGCCCGATCGAAAAAGTGGCCGACCATCCTATCGAATTCTTGCTGCTGGTAGAGTTCGATTGCGGAATCCGCCAAACCCCACTTGCCGAGATAGTCCATTAGACGGTTCTTCGTCACAACCAAAGCCCACAGAACTTCGGCGAGAGGTATGCCCTCGCTGTATCTTTTCTCGCCGAGATCGTTATACCAAGCTTGAATCGCCCGGTCCGACTTTTCCCAAAGCCAGCGACCTAGATCGTGATACACCGCGTAGGCTCGGTCGTGTAGCTCGCCATAGGAAAGATTGTGATACGAGGGGGTTCGTGGGCTGGTTTGCAACTGTTTGACGGTGCCCTGCGTAAGCTGTTCCGCGTCGGTTTCTATGATCCTAATCAATCGGTCCGGAAGGTGCCGATTTTCATTTGGTGACATGTTCCTACCCTTCCACAATAAGAATATCACCATTCATCAACGCTGGCGTTGCGCGTATTGCCTAAAGTCGGCGCTCTTTTCGGTGGCGGGTACGCACAGCAATCATATCGGTTAAGGCTTTAGAGTCTGCCCAACGGTCAACATGAGGAAATCCATTTGCGGCAAGCGCGGTTGTCCGGGGGTTCAACTCCCGGCTTCAAAAGCTAAAGGAGTGTTGTAGGCGACCGACTACTCCACGGCGATTTTCGTGCCGCGCTGGCCGGCCTTGCCGAGGGACTCGATGCGGCTATCAATCACCGCGCGAATTCCCTTGAGGAATTCGATGCGAGAATTTGTGAAGTGTTCCCGAACGTTTTCAGAGACGCCAAACGTCTCGCGAAATTGGTCCAGGACTTCCCGGCACAGGCAGCGCTCGCCGGTCGTGCGTTGGCTCGCCTCTTGCCGTGTTGTTTTTTGTGCGCTCATTGCGCCTCCTTCATTTCCACCGTAAGCAGCCGATTTTCGAGTTTCGCTCCAGCGGGCACCAGGGCTGCCATCGAGCGCGGCAGGCCGATGTGGCGCCGAAGCGTGCCAATCTCCACTACGAGTTCGTCGCCCTTCTTGAACAGCCCGATCTCGCCCTTGGTGGTGAACGGCAACCGCAGCCGCACCTCGTACTTGCCATTCCGTTTTCCAAACGCGTAAGGCTTCTCGGTCTGGGTTACGGCGGACGGATCTTCTCGCTCAGAATATAACACTTTCGCAAGCTCGCGCAGCCGCTGCTTGCCAAGCACCTCATGGGCAAACAATGGCACTCGCCTCACCGGTACCGGGGCGAAGTACTCGTCCAGCTCGCGCAGCACATTCTCCTGCGAGCTGTGCCACTCGTTGAACCACTTATCCTTGATCTCCTGGGGAAGCACGCGGTTCACGATCACGGTGTCGATCGTCAGGCCGTGCAGCGAAAAATAGACAAACGCGCGCTGCGTCTCGCGCAGGACCATTTTCTCCGGATTGGTGACCAGCCGCACGGACGTGGTGTGCGGGTCCTCCATGATTTCGTCGATACCCTCCAGTTTTTCAAAGAGATTACGAATGTTTGCGAAATAGTTGTCAGTGGGCAGTTCAAACGGAGCAACACGATTCGCAATCGGCCGCACCGCCTTCAGCAAGTTCCGCTGAAACGGAAAAATGTGCTTCATGTACCAATCGAGCGTGGTGGGCATGCTGACGAATCGCATCGATTCGGCCGTGGGCGCGGCATCCAGCACGATCACGTCGTATCGCTTCTCACGGCGATACTGGTTGATGTACATCATTGCGCTGAGCTCTTCCATGCCCGGAAGAATCGCCAATTCCTCGGCCTCTACATCGCTGATTCCCGTGGTGCGCAACACCGAAATCACGTAGGAAGAGATTTCCTGCCAGTGGCGCTTCACTTCTTTTTGAATGTTCAGCTCAAGAATCGAGAGCCCTTCCTGAATCGAAAAGGGATCTGAGGTCTGGTTGTGAAACAGATCTATATCAAGATCGAACGAATCCGCCAGGCTGTGCGCGGAATCGATGCTCATCACCAAAGTCCGGTAGCCGAGTTCGGCGAGTTTGACGCCGGTTGCCGCAGCCAGGCTGGTTTTGCCTACGCCGCCCTTGCCGCTGAAGAGCAAAATCCTCATGCGTCTATTTTATACGCAAATCTGCGCGGAGTGATGGAATCGAAGTGAAAGCCAGCGACGAGGGATGCGCCCGTCGTCGCTGCCGACTAAAAAAGAGGGGGTTCGTAAATGTAGGCGAGGCCCTCGGCGGTGACGGCGTATGCCTTCGCGGCATCCACGTTCCAGCGCAGATCGACGACGCCCTCCGCTGGATATTCGTCGAACACGCTGAGGCGATTCAAATCGACAACGAATACGCGGCCTTTCGCGGAGTTTTTGAGCCACGAACTGAAGAATAGTCCTAGCGGCAGGTGCGGATGGCAGGCGCAAAGCTCCGCGCCAAAGGGCAGCGCTTCGGCTTCGCTGGATTCGGGCGCGATCCGGTAGGCCTGTCCCGCTGAGCAATAAATCAGCTGACGGCTGTCGAACATCCAGCAAAGGTCGGTGACGCGCCCTTGCGCCTGATAGGTCTTTTGGGCGCCAAGAGTCGGTACTTCTACGACGGCGATAGAGTCATCGGCCCATTCGCCGTCGTTCTGGAGCACGGTGGCGAGCGACCCTTCGTCTGGGCTGAAAGCAGTGCCGCCGAAGCCCGAAAACACCCCTTCGTCGACGGTTTCCCTGGCGGAATCTGCTGCTAACTGTTTCTCGTTAGATGCAATCGGTGCGTCAAACTCGTAACAAGTTTCCGCGGAAAATGGCATCGCCGAGGGCGATTTTTCGGTTGCTTCCCACAATCGCAGCCGCGCAGCTTCTCCGCCGCCGGAAGCACAAGCAAAATATTTTCCGCTGCTGGACCAAGCGAGGCTATTTGGAAAATGCGCGAAATCGCCGAACGCGCCGACATACGCCTTCCCCTCAATGTCGAAGACGTGCAGCTCCGGCAGCCATCCGCCCCAGGCGGCCGTCAGGTATCGTCCGGCGGGCGACCACGCAAACGCGGCGGGCAAGCCCGGAACGGAGACCGACGGCTCTCCCGGGATCGCGAGTGCCAGCGTAGGCACACTCATTTCGATATCGTAGAGCGTGAGGCGTTCCGTTCCATGGCGGACCATCGGCGAAAGCGCGCATAGCTCGCCGTGGTGTGAAATCGCCAGATGCGACGAGCGCCCACTGAAAACTTTTTTCACCAGCCAGTTGGAATCGCGCGTCAGGTCGCGCAGCCCGCGCGCGACAATCGCAGCCGAACGCACCACCAGCGCTCGCGAGGGCGCCGGAACCACTTCTTTCATTGTCGATTTTTCGTGCATTTCCATGGAGTCGTTCGTTTGACGTGCTCTCCTCGATTCCGCTTCGTTAGTCGGGCGATTCGCGATCTTCCAAACGCCGCTTCGCCAGAGCAATCTGTTCCTCTACCTTTGCGATCATCTCTTTCAGAGCGTCGCGGCCCGCCGCGCCAGCCTCGTCCACGCGGGATTTAAGCCGGTACAAATCCGAGCGCAGCATTTCTTGCGCTTCGGCCTCAATCTCAGCAAGCCTGCCGCGAGTCTGGCTGACGCGCCGGATCACGCGAATGAGTTCGGCGCCCGCGCCTTCGCCCTCGACAGCTTCCGGGCTACATTCATATTCGGTGAAAATTTTAGTGAGCTTGGCCTCGTCGCCGCGTTCGTAGGCTTCGTTCGCTTCGGCCATCAACTGCTGCCGTTTCGCGCGGTCCTCGCGATTGGAGGTAAGGTCGGGATGCACGCGCTTGGCAACTTCGCGGTAGAGCCGTTTCATTTCCGGCGAGGACTCGAACGCTCGCGGTTCCCTGACGGATTTCTCACCTGCCACGGACTTGGTTTCATGGGCGCGCGCGCGCGCATCGCGAGCCGCCCTCTGCGCACGCTCGCTGCTGGGCTGTTCCCGCGCCAGCCGCTCGGCAATTTGTGCTTTCAGTTCATCCAGCTCGGCGTAGCGCGATCCGACGAAGTACAGGTATTGCCGCTCGAAAGCGCCGAGTTCCGCGCGCAGATTGGCCGAGCGCAGCTCTCGCTCGGCAAGCTCGGCTTCGAGCGAGGCTTGCTCCTCGCGTTTACGCGCCAGTTCCTGATCCTCGGGCTTAACCGGTGGCTGAACGAATGCCTGCGCGGCCTGCGTCCCAGGACGCACGTCCGCCGCTTTGGTATCCATTGTGTTCGCCTCTGAGAGCTCGAATCGAGGCAAGCGGCCGGCTACATCCCAAGCGGCTGCATGCCCTGAACCACTTAAATTGTACGATGCGGACCGAAAGGTCCGACGCGCTTGGAAAGCTCAGTTTCCAAGATGGAAAACGAGGCTGGCCAATCAGCTTCTCTGGCGAGAAGCGCCGGCGTCTGGTAGGCTTTCACTTCTTCATTCGGGAGCTACCGAATGAAATTCTGGAGACACATCGTCTTGTTTCTTGCGCTGGTGTTGATTGCTGCGCCGGCCTTGCTCCCCGCGTAGCCTCTTTCTACGAAGGCCTGGACTTCTACTATCGCTTCATCCAAGTCCTTACCGCATCGTACCCCTGGGAACAGGCCGTTGGAAATTCTGGTATGGCTGTCCGGTGATATATACATCTCGTCCGTTAGTCAGAGCATCCGTTGTAGCATATCCACTCGGCCATCACTTTAATTGGAGAGGAGAAGCCGCAATGAAAGCAAGAGCGACGAAGCTGGTCGTCGGCGTTGGAATTCTCATGCTTCTTCTGTTGATCTCTGAGCCATTGCGTGCGCAGGTCGCGGGCGCCACGTTGTCCGGCACAGTCACCAACCAATCGGGAGCAGTCGTTCCCAACGCCAAAGTCTCTGTTAAAAACGTCGCCACGGGTCAATCGGCAGAAACCCAGACTGATTCAGCGGGCCTCTACAACGTGCCAAACCTTGTACCTGGGGATTACGAGGTTTCCGTCTCAGCCGAAGGGTTCAGCACCAACGTAGCTAAAGTGACGATGACCGCAGAAGCCAAGCAAACGATGAATTTAACGTTGAGTGGGGTGCTTTCGCTGGGGGACCTCGGATTTTCTTCGAGTCAGACCCAGGGAAATGCCCAGCTTCAAGCGAGGCTCGACAAACGGTCGCATATGCTTAAGATCCATCAGCGGCTCGGCTTGATAGACACCGCTCCTTTGATCGCCACGGTGATTCTGGGGCCCTTCTCGGGCGGCAGGGCTACCGCTAAGTCCGACCGCTATGCGCATCTTGCTCTCGGCTCGGTTACGGGGGACTTGTATTTCATGAGCGCTTATTACGCCATTCGCGCTCCAAAGATCCCAGGAACCGAAACTCGCGGGCCGATCCGCCTGCACAAGGCTCTGGCCTGGATTCACGGCCCAGGCATGATCCTGACACCCATTTTGGGGGCGATGGCTTTTAATCAAAAAAGCAAAGGGGAAAAAGTTCATGGCATCGCGAGTGCCCACGGACCAGTGGCCATCGTGACGGCTGCGGCATACGGAGCCGCCATTTTGTCCGTATCCATCAAGTGGTAAGGAGGCCTCGTGAAGGGCAAAATACTAATAGCCTTTCTGTTCCTCGCGCTCCCCACGCATGCCCAAACTGATAGCCAATGGATCCTTTCGCAGTCGACTCTCACTTATCACGTGACTCACCCGCTGCATCAAGTTGATGGCGTCAGCCACGCGGCGCGAGGCAAGGGCGTTTGCCACGCCGGGCGATGCGATTTCCTAATAGCGGTGCCCGTTAAATCGTTCGATTCCGGGGACACCAACCGCGATCTTCACATGCTTCAAGTGACGCGTGGCGGGGAATTTCCGATGGTCATTGTGCGTACCAGTTTGCCCGAAGACGCGTCTGCCTCAGCAACCATTCATGCCGATCTGGAGGTCCAGTTTGCCGGTCAGACTGCCACCTATAAACAGGTTCCCTTCGAACAAGTGAAGGAAGGAAACGAGACGAAGATATCAGGCACCATTCCGGCCACGCTATCGGATTTCAAGATCGACCCACCTTCGCTTTTAACAATTGCCGTGAAGAACGAAATACCGGTCCACGTGCTAATGACCTGGCAGAGAGAGAAGTGACATCGCGACTGGCGCCAACCGGAAACTGACCCACTGTTTTGCGCCGGCCGTCGTTCCAGAAAAGTGCCTGGTATTCTAGAATCAGAGCCATTCAGCCGTCGCTCAGCGCAGGAGGAACCGCATGCAGGAAACCGCAGAGCAATATCGCAAACGAATGTTGAGTCACCTGGAAGGGCGCGATCCACTGAAGTTGCAAGCTGCGGCGCCGGCGAAACTCGCCAAGTTACTGAAAGGCGTCAGCACCGCAAAGGCGCGCAAGCGGCCGGCACCGGGAAAGTGGTCGATTGCGGAGATCGTGGCGCACATTGCGGATACGGAACTCGTCGGAGGCTATCGAATCCGCGCGATTCTCGGCCAGCCCGGAACTCCGATCTTCGGCTTCGACCAGGATGCTTGGGTGACCGCGCTGCATTACGATAAGCGCGACCTGCGGAAATCATTCGAGCAATACCGCGGATTACGCGAGGCGAATGTCGCGCTGCTGAAATCGCTTACTTCGGAACAGTGGAAGCACCACGGGATGCACTCCGAGCGCGGCGAAGAGAGTGTGGAGACGATTGTGCTGATGTACGCCGGACACGACATCAACCACATCCAGCAGATCGAACGCATTCTGGCACAGAAGGGCAAGTAGCGCTCGCGGTGACCATCCGCCACCCCCGCACCCTTCGCAAAACACCGCGTACCTGGCACAAAAGAAGAATGCCACCTACTGGCCCGAGGCAGTGCTGGGCCGGTATTCGTCCGGTTAGCCGTGCCAGCTCAGACGGTCGACGCAACACTATCTTAAACAGGTCATAAGACTACACTTCCCCTAGAGAACCGATCTGTCCGGCTCTCCTCAATCAGAGCTAGACAGGGCTGTGTTCCATTTGAATCAACTCTCGCGAGCGACTTTAGGTCCTTGGACTCGTGCAAGTAGACTTCGAGCTAGTGTTGCATCGACCCATTGAGACCGCCCGACTAATCAGGAGTTAGCCGCGTGCGGAGAGGCCGCGATTCACCCCGAGGGCCGAGATAGCGCAAGCATCAGTTCCGACCGGGCTTGAACGAAAAACCCAAGAGCGATTAGCTACTCGCGCGGCTTGGTATCGCTCCCTCCACGATACTTGTGGAGAAGACGTGGTCCCGAATGGGAGCGATGCTTCGGATCTCAAGCCCAGCCGCGTGATACAACTCTTCCCACTGCGCTCTGGTTCTTTCCTTGCCGGACAAAACAAGTAGCATATTCAGGTCTAGAAGCTTTGCGATCGAATCGGCAGTTACGCCCATTGGCGGAACGACCGCATCGATGCAGATCACGCGGCCATTACTCTGCATGCTCGCGCAACAATTCTTCAGAATCCGAATGCATTGCGCGTCGCTCCAATCGTGGACGATCATTTTGAGAACATAGGCGTCCGCAGGAGGAACTGACTCAAACATATCTCCGCCGACATACTCCAGGCGGGACGCCACAGCCGGATCATTGACGGGCAATCGTTCCTTCGCCACCGGGATCAGCTCGGGGCGGTCGAACAGGACTCCGCGAAGGCGCGGATATTTTCCAAGCAACGCGACGACCAGGTGCCCAAATCCGCCACCTACGTCCACGACCTTCTTCACGCTCGTGAAGTCACATTTCTCTAGCACACCGTTCATGGAGAAGACGCTATTGCCCTTCATCGCTTCTCCGAATTCTTCCATCTCACTCGGGTGCGCGCCGAGATACTCGAAAAAGTCCATGCCAACCTGGTTACGAGCCTGTGGCTCTCCAGTTCGTAGCGCTTCCGGAAGTCCTGTCCATACCTTCCACAACAAACCACCCATCAGCTGGACCATGCTCTTCATAGAATCGAGCGAGTCCGCAGTCAACACCTCGGACAATTCGGTAAGGCCGAACTTTCCGTCCGAGTCCTCGGTAAATATTCCCAAACTTGCGCAGGCCCGCAGCGCACGTTCAAGCGCATCAGGCGCGGCCTTGATTCCGTGCATGGCGGTCAATTCGACGGCGCGGGTCGGGCCGTACTTCTTGAGCACGTCCGGCACACCGAGCCTAGTCACGTCCGACATGACCCTTGTCACCCAAGCCCCCGTCATCATTTGTCCGATCACAACTTCCGGCGGGGCCGATTGTTTGGCGGCGGTCGATGACTCCATTTTGGTGCCTCCTGGCGGACTGCAGATTTGGCCGCGAGTATACACCGCCTGCGTATGAGCGGGCTGAGGCTTGATCACCTATTTGTACGCGCGAAACTGGAATCTTGAGCCGGATCAATCAGGATCTAAACGAGACGATGCACTGGCAGCCTGCCTATCTGTGCCGACGCCGGATAAACGCGGTAACCGGTAAGATGGGTCCCGGTACGAACACCTCTCCTACCTCTGAGCATTCCAAACAAAAACGAGCACAATGAAACAGACGACCGCGCCCCATGCGATGAGGAAAACTACCAGCACCTTTTTCGTCGGCTTTCGCCATATCTCCCTTTGCGGCTCAAGAAACGATAGCAAAGCGTAAAACAGCACAGGCAAGCCAAGGAATATTTTCGCCGCAGTCCACCAGTTTTCTCTCGTCATGAGAGGCAATGTACACCTGTAATTACGCAATCGAAAGCGTGGCCATCCCAGGGCTGTCGCAGTCAAGTCCTGGTTAACGGGGCGGTCTCAATGGGTCGATGCAACACTAGCTCGAAGTCTACTTGCACGAGTCCAAGGAGCTAAAGTCGCTCGCGAGAGTTGATTCAAATGGAACACAGCCCTGTCTAGCTCTGATTGAGGGGAGCCGGACAGATCGGTTCTCTAGGGGAAGTGTAGTCTTATGACCTGTTTAAGATAGTGTTGCGTCGACCGTCTGAGCTGGCAGGGCTAACCGGACATTTGGAGTATTACTTCAAATAGCCGATGACCGTGACATCGCGTGCGGGGCTAGCAGGCGGGGCGCATGTCGCTGGAGGTGCCACCGGCAGCGGGCACGTAGCATTTCAGCGCGTAGTCCATTACCATGCGGTCGGCGTTGAAGCGCCAGCCGAGGGTGCGGATGGTTCGCTTCATGCGTTTGATCCAACCTCTGGGAAGGCCGTCACGATCGCGCTGGTAATAGAGCGGAATCACTTCGTTGCAAAGCGTGCGATACAGTGCTTCGCCGTCGCGCGTATCTTGAACGTCCATGTTTGAATTCGTCCTACCGGTGCCGATGGCGAAGCCGTTCAAGCCGTCGTAGGCTTCCGCCCACCAGCCATCCAGCACGGAAAGATTCAGACCGCCGTTGAGAACCACCTTTTGCCCGCTTGTCCCCGAGGCTTCCAGCGGGCGGCGGGGATTGTTGAGCCACACGTCCACGCCACGGACGAAGTGGCGTCCCACGTTGATATCGTAATCCTCGATGAAAACAAATTTGCCCGCGAAGCGCGGATCACGCATCAGTTCGGCAATCTGCTGCAGCACTCGCTTGCCGGGCTCATCGCGCGGATGCGCCTTGCCCGCAAACACGAACTGCACGGGACGCGCCGGATCGTTGACGATCGAAGTAAGCCGCTCGATATCGGCCAAAATCAAATTTGCTCTTTTGTAGGTGGCGAAACGCCGCGCGAATCCGATGGTCAGCGCATCCTGACTCAGCACGCTCCCTAAAGCTTTGAGCGTTTCCGGAGATTCACCGCGGCGCTCGGCTTGGTTTACGGCGCGGCGGCGCACAAACTCCAGAAGCTGACCCTTCAAATTGAGGTGCGTTTCCCAAAGCTCGCCATCGTCCACGCTCTCGATGCCTTGCCAAAGACGCGCTTCGCTGCTGTGCTCGTGCCAGCCAGTTCCTAGATGACGGACGTAAAGGCGAAACATTTGCGGCGCAAGCCAGGTGGGAACGTGGACGCCATTGGTGATATGTCCAATGGGAACGGCATCTTCGGATTTACCGGGGTAGAGGCCGGTCCACATCGCGCGCGACACTTCGCCGTGCAGAGCGGAGACGGCGTTGGCGCGACGGGAAAGTTTCAGGCCTAGCACGGTCATACAGAAATCTTCGGCGTTGTTTTCAGGCTTTTCGCGGCCTAGCGCCAAGAGTTGGTCGTGAGAGAGGCCGAGAGCTTCGCGAAGAGGCCCCAGGTGCTCTTCGATCAGATTTGCGTCAAACCGATCATGGCCGGCGGGAACAGGCGTGTGCGTGGTGAACACAACTCCTCGGGAAACACGCGAAACCGCCTGATCGAAGGTCAAGCCTTCTTCCTGTATGGCGTCGCGAACCGCTTCGAGGACCGCAAAACCGCTGTGCCCTTCATTGAGATGCAAAACGCTGGGCGTGACCCCCATGGCTTTCAGGGCGCGGAAGCCTCCAATGCCGAGCAGAAGTTCCTGACGGATGCGGATGCGCCCGTCGCCGCCGTACAGGCGCGAGGTAAGCTCTCGATCCTCGGGTGCATTTCCTTCTACGTTGGAATCCAGCAGCAGCAGATCGCAGCGCCCCACCGTCATGCGCCAGACCTTCGCGCGAATTGATCCGCTGCGAATATCGATTTGCACCGTTACAGATTCACCGTTGGCGCCGATCGCGAGTTCCATCGGCAGATGGCCAACGTCAGTAGGCAGATAATCCTCTTGCTGCCAGCCACTCGAATCCAGCCATTGCCTGAAATATCCTTGCCCGTAAAAAAGACCAATACCGATCAGCGGAATTCCGAGGTCGGAAGCGCTCTTGATGTGGTCCCCGGCGAGGACGCCCAAGCCGCCCGAATATTCCGGAACGGATTCGTGAATTCCGAATTCCGCTGAAAAATATCCCACCGGACGAGGGCGCAGCACTGCCGCGTGCATCGCGCCCCAAGTGCGGTCCGCTTCCAGATATTCCCGCTGGCGGCGATAGGCATAGTTAATCCGGCTATGCAACACCAGCTCCGCAGCGCGCCGCTCGATCTCATGGGCCGGCAATTCCTTCAGCAAGGCCACCGGGTTGTGATTGAGCTGCCTCCAGCGGGGTGGGTCGAGATCGCGGAACAAGCTGGTGGAATCGTGGTCCCAACTCCACCAAAGATTGCGAGCCAATGCCCACAGCCGCTCCTGGGCGGGAGCGATGAAATTGCCGAGAGCGCGGGCTTGCGTCACCACCGGAGCAACTTGCGCGGCGGCATCCAGCAGCATGCGAATGTCGTCCTCGCTAAAAACGCGCGGCTCGATGGTTTGAACTATCAGAACGCCTTGCAGCACTCCCCGATCGATCAGCGGAACCCCGAGAAACGACTGGTAGGCATCCTCGCCAGCCTCTTTGAAATACTTGAAACGCGGGTGAGTCTGGGCGTGTTCCACGGCGACCGGCCGCACCTGCTCGGCAACCAGCCCGGCCAACCCTTCGTTTAGGCTGAGGCGCAACGCTCCGATGGATTGGGGGCGCAGGCCCACCGTCGCTGCCAGCACGAGATTGGCCCTGTCCGGCTCGAGCAGATATACTGAGCACACCTCGGTTTTGAATCTCCGCGCGATCAACTTCACCACATTCATCAGGGTTTCGGCTGGTTTGCCGCCCTCGCGCGCGAGTTCGCCTATCTCCTCGAAAGTCAGGACATACGTTGCATCGCGACTCTGGCCGTTTCCCGTCACGTTCTCGGTTCCTTCCGTAGCTGCTTTCATCTGAGCGCCCGGTTGCGCCATCTTAACTCACCTCATTTATCTCATGGGTCGAGGGCTGGTGCTCGGCCTGCGTCGTGTCCCGTCACAGACATGCAACCCCCGCCGCAACTGTTTTAACGGCGTGCCGAAACTGTAGTGCTGCGCGCGCCGAGAGTCCAATCCAAATTGTCTATGGCGTGTAACGTAGAAATTACCGGTCGAGCGGGCTCAACATTTACACGGGCGGCAGAGCGTGCGCACGGCCGCCGCCTGATGTAAGCTTGTAAGAGATATTTTACTTTTTTGACGAGCGAAGAAAATCATGACCGAAAAAGTGCGAAAGAGCGATGCCGAGTGGCGCTCCAAGTTAACGGACGAGCAGTTCCATGTAACGCGAAAAAAAGGAACGGAGCCGCCCTTCTCCGGCGAATACGAGGATACGGAAACAGAAGGCACTTACGTGTGCGTCTGCTGCGGCCAGCCGCTTTTCGCCTCCGATGCCAAGTACCATTCCGGCTCGGGTTGGCCGAGCTACTATCAGCCGATCGCCGCTGATAATGTCGAAATGGATCGCGACATCAGCCACGGAATGAGCCGCACCGAAGTGATGTGCAGCCGCTGCGATGCCCACCTCGGACACGTCTTCGAGGACGGCCCTGCGCCCACTGGCCTTCGCTTTTGCATCAACTCCGCGGCTCTGAAGCTGCTCGAGAAAGATTCCGACGCCAAGAAGTAGCCCTCGCGCCACCTTCCGGCCAGCTAATAAACCATCAGTGGTCGAGGAAGATCACTTGCGGATGTTGGTCGGCAGGATCATTGGAAATCAGGCGGATTTTCGCCGGGGACACGATGTACAAGATCGCCGACGCTGGCAAGCCATTGGGGACCGGCCCCGACGGTGTCAGCGTCCCGCGTCCGCTCGGCTGGATACTCAGCGTACCAGCCAGCGCCTCAGCCAGATTCGGCGCCGCAGTAGCGGGCGGATCGATCTCGTCCACTGTGCCGGAGATATTTCCCGCCCCGTCCGACGTCACCTGGCCCACGATATTCTTCACCGATGTGTCGGCGATAAAAGGAGCGCTCAGCGTGTAACCGTCCAGCACCGACGGATCCCCGAAAGTGGGACCGCCGGACTGTTCTTCGAGCAGTCCCGTGGTAACAGCCCCGTCGCTGCCGAGAATGAAGCCTTGCCCCGGCCCCGTCAGATAGGCTACCGCGACGCGCGTAGCTGCCGCCGAAGCGCCCAGGCCGGCGAAGGTGACGCGTCCATTCGGATTGACGGTACAAGTGCCCGAAAAAGATGGCGACGCAATTGCTCCACCATTGTTTTCGTCGTACGCCAGCGTCACGGCCGTGCTGCCGTTGCATACCGTCGCGGTGAGCAAGCCCGCGAACACATCGGCATTCGCGCCGCTCATACCGCTCCCACTTGCCACGCTCACTCCCTGCAAGATCGATGAGCTAAACGAAGTAGTCGGCTGCTGTAGGATCATCTCGCCCGCCAAGCGGAACTCCGTGGGCGCGCCGTTCCCCTGCGGCGAACTATCGACTTCCACGAGATACAGATCGGAAGGTGAAACGAAATAATACACAAAATTCAGCGTCGCCTGCCCGCTCGGCAATGGAACCGTTAGCGAAGCCGTGCCTCGATTGCCCGCAATGAATGAAAAGCTGCCCGAAACCGTGCCCGAACTGAATGTACCCGCGTCGTTAAAATCGCTCAAGCCCGACGAAAAAGTAGCGCTGCCATCAGCATTAATCACGCCCCCAAGCGCGGCCGCCTTTTGCGACAAATCCTGGCCCGCCAATTCAAAAGCGTAATTGCCGCTCAAGTTGGCAGCCGAAAAGCTCGAGCCAACAATCGGCTTCATTATTCCCTCGCCGTGAGTTTGCAGCGCGTCCCCATTGGAAGTCGCGGGCTTGTCCTCGAAAAATTTAGCATTCCCATTCGAATCGAGTACCAGCCGATAGTCCGTGGTGAGAGTGTTTTGCCCCAGCGTTGCGATCAATTCCATTGTTCCGTGGCCATCGCCATTGGAATCGATGGAGTACGTGCCGGTGATCGAGGCGCCGGTCACAACCTTGGAAACCCGGGTGACGTCTTCGCTCCCTGAAGTAATGTTTCCGTTGCCGTCGGCCGTCAGAAAGCCGCCGATTGCCACCGTGCCATCTTTATCGAAGCCGGTGAAAAGGAATGAATAGCCGCTAAACAGAAGCTTGTTGTTAGTCGTTCCAGTCGTAACCGCGATGGTGAATTGCTTCGTGGCCGTCATCGGATTTGGATTGCCGGTAGTCGGATTCACTTCCGAATCCGCCACTTGGACGGTAAACGTCGAAGTACCCACCAGAACCGGAGTTCCCGTGATCGCTCCAGAGCTATCAATTCTCAGACCCGCGGGGAGCTGTCCATTTGTTATTGACCACGTGTATGGCAACACTCCCCCGGTGGCCTGAAGCGTCCCGCTGTACCCCGTGGCCGTAACTCCAGCGGCCAGGCTTGATGTCGTAATAAAAAGCGGCGCAGGCGTTGTAATCGTGATGCTAAGGGCCTGCATAGCCGTTTGACTTGTCGGGAGCGCCGAGTCTTTAACCTGCACGGTGAACGAATACACCGCCGCAGTGGTTGGGATTCCAGTTATCTGCCCGTTAGCCGGATTCAACGTGAGCCCCGGCGGCAGAGCGCCGGAACTTACGCTCCAGGCCAGCGGAGCCACTCCGCCCTGCGTTGCTACCGCGCCGGCGTAAACCGCATCGACCGTGCCCGGCGTCAGCGACGTGGTGCTGATCGAGAGCGCCGGCGCGGGGGATATGTCGATCGTGAATTGCTGGCTGACGGCAGCCGCTCCCCCGCTATCGGTCAGCGTCACCGTAAAAGTGGTTGATCCCGAGCCGCACGGCTTGCCTGAGATGGCGGCGGTCGTGCCTGTGCTGGAAGTCACCAACTGCAGGCACGCCGGCAGAGCAGGCTTATTGAAAGTGTAGGGTGCCACGCCGCCGGTGAACGAGATGGTCGTGTTATACCCTACCCCGTTTTCTCCGTTCGGAAGCCCGCACGGCAACACTCCAGTCGGATTGCATTCCGTCGTCAGGAAAGTTGGCACCGGCTCCACGGTAATCGTGGCGGTCTGCGTGATCGACGTGTTCGTCACCGATGTCGCAGTTAAAGTTACGCTCAACGCCGTGGTAGACGGCAGCGCCGTGGGCGCCGTATATGTCACCGACTGGGCGGTGACGTTCGAGAGCGTTCCGCAGCCGCTGCCCGAGCAGCTTGATCCGGTAAACTTCCAGGTGACGCCCGCATTCTTGGTGTCCCCGGCAACGATCGCGGTGAATGTCAACGCTTGGGTCGAGCCCACGTCCACCGAGTTACCCGTGCCGGGCGGCACAATCTCAATGGTGATCGTTGACGAGCTTCCGCCGCCGCAACCGCAGAAAATCGCGATCCCCGCGCATGCCAGAAAATAAAGCGCGACACGGGCGCTCTTCATGCGGCTACCAGAATTCCTGTCATCAGGTCTGCTCTCCTTGCGCGGAGTTACGCAGCCGAGGCATACGGCCGCCATTTCCTTCATCGCCTGCGGAATTACTTTCAGACGCGCCCCACCCGAACCGGAAGCTTCCCATGCGCTCCCTGGCGCAATCGCGGAACAAGTTGAATAGCAAAACGGCCCGGTAGTGTCAACGCACATCTCCGGCCAGCCCGGTATTGGTGAATGCCTGCAGAACCACCCCAAAAATAACGGGAATCCGTCAGCCATGTGGATGCATCCCAAGTCGCGCTCGTTGCCTTGCCCGAAGACTTTCTCCGCAGCAAAATGTAGCCAACAATTTCCTCGGTGGCCAGTCTCCGAGTACGTCGTCACTCGCTTATTGGTTTCGAAACAACCGCACTACCTGCTTCGGCGGAGTAATGCGATCAGCGCGACACAATTGTCCGCTTCAATCCACCGCGGTGCGATCGCATCTAACTTGACCGTTGTGCGGCGCGAGCTCGATGGCCATTCGCACCCGGCCGCGCTACACTCGGGACCCCGGGCAACGTCCGGAGACTTGGAGGGTGCCATGAACCGTCTTCCTCGGAGTGCGCCGTGGGTCTTGTTTGCCCTTGCAACTGCCCTCTGCGTAGCAGTCTGTTACCAGCGGCTGATCCCCATCATTCCCACGGTCAGCGCCGCCGCAGTTGCGGGCGCGCAGGACCAGGCCCCACCGGACCAGGGCCAGGACCCCGCCGCGGGCAACCTCGCAGCCAGCGGGCCGTCCTACACAACTGAAGCTCCGCCACCACCCGCCCAGTCGGCCACTCCCGGCCAGCCTCCCGATGAATCATACGGTGAGCAGCCCACAGAAACGGCAACCCAGCCTCCTCCAGCGCTGCCCGTCTACGATCAGCCACCACCGCCCGCCGACGGCTACATCTGGACTCCCGGCTATTGGGCCTGGAGCCCGGCTGGCTATTACTGGGTTCCCGGCGCGTGGGTCGAGCCACCCTATATGGGCGCGCTCTGGACGCCCGGCTATTGGGGGTTCTACGGCGGCCGCTATGGTTTTTATCCCGGCCACTGGGGCCTGCACATCGGCTTCTACGGCGGCATCAACTACGGCTTTGGCTATGTCGGCCTCGGCTACGAGGGTGGCTATTGGCATTCCGGCCACTTCTTCTACAACCGCGCCTACAACCATGTGGACACGCGCGTCGTACACAACGTGTACAACTATAACGCCGGCAATCGGGTCAGAGGCGTTTCCCACACCAGCTTCAATGGCGGATCGCACGGCGTTCAGGTTCGGCCGCGATCATCTGAAATGGCCGCGAGACGCGAGCCAACTGCTCCGCGCATGAGCACCCAAGTGCAGCACGCGCGGAGCTACTCCACGAATCGCGGACAGCTTGCGGCCCAGAATCACGGAAGGCCTGCCACGCCAGCCATCAGCCGAGGGATTCCGGCCGACCGCAACGTGAAACCCTCGAATCGCGGCGGAGGCGGCGGCCAAGAGAAAGGGAACCATCGGTAACGCCGCGCCACTCGCGAGTATTCCTATCGGGCAGGGCTTGCGCGCCTCAGGACGTCACGCCCTTGAGACGCGAAGCCCTCCTGTCTCGCTCGCGGCAATCCTAACCGGAATTTCCGTTTTGCTTTCCGAACTGCGAGGCAATGTGTATATCCAGTTGCCGCCTATTCTTTCTGCCAATGGAACGTTCCATCTACGCGGTCAATTGCTTGGTCTATTTCAGCAATCGTCCTGCCGCTCTGTACTGCGATTTGCCGAACCCAGTTTTCATTCAAGAAAAACCTAGGCGCGGCGTTCCCGTGCATATGTTTGACTAGGGTTCTGAAGCTGGTGAAAGCCGCCTTACGGACGATGGCATCCGTTTCATCCTTTCTTTCCTCGGCGGCCTGTTTGTGGAATATTAGGTCAGTTAACTGCCGCCCGGCTTCTGTGCACTTCTGATGTTCAATATGCCACACCCTAAATGACGCGACGACGTAGCAGACGACGGAAGCCAAAAATATCTCCCATCTCTTAATTGGCCAAAAGGCTCCGATAAACAGAAGAATTACAGAGGCAATCCCGCTCAATTTTGATAACCAGTCTGGCCAAAACCCAGAAACATATAAACGAATATCTTTCAGGAGTGTCATCTTCCCCTCTAGGTGAAGGGAAGTTTCCATTAAATGCGGGGCCGTTTCAACTCCGATACTGGTTCTTTGTGATACGATCCTGCTTCTCTGGGAAGGAGAGAAACGTGAACTGCACGGTTTCTGTCATTCATGCACATCCATTTTCTAGGCTCGCGGGCGTCGAAGAATACCGATGCTCAACTAAGCAGGAAGCTGAAAGCCTCCGAAGACACTTAGAGGTTCGTGGAGAGCAAGACGTTCGGATAATCAACTGGCCCAAGTCTTAGCAACCACCATGCACAAAAGCCGCACGCTAAAATCCCCGGATCGGAGGACCTAGACTTGAGCGAAGAAAACCGCGTCGCCGAACCCATCCAGTCAGGAATGTTTAGGGTTTTCTGTCCGAACCCGGAATGCAAAGACGAAAATCAGGCAGTGGCCGTTGCCCGCGTTGGAGGTTCTGGAATCATGGACGAACAAACGATTACCTGTAAAAAGTGCGGCAAAGAATTCTCGGTTCAAGTCCCCTACAGAATACTTTTGGAAAACGAATAGCCATGACGTTAACGCCCAATAAAATGGAAAAGGCCCTGCGCGATGCATGGATTGAAATCGTCGCCCTACAATCGGCCCTTATACATTCTGGGAAAATATCCGATGGCGATTTAACCACATTTCGCGCAACTGCGGAGCCTATCCTTGACCAGACGCTACGGAGGCTGCACGGTACTTCCTCCGATGGGCCCTGAGCACTTCGACTACCGCACTGCTATCAGAGTCACAATCCGCCCCCGCGCGTCAAATTCAAACTGACCGACCGCCCAAATTTTCATTTACATCTCCCGTTTCACAAGATTTTTGGTATAAACATCTGTTTGGGAATCTGCTGAGCGCCAGATTTTTTCTCTGCTTGGCATCCTCACTACGATTGTCGTCATCATGATTATGGAGGGTCGCATTGATAGAAGTACAAAATCTGACTAAGTCCTACGGTCCCGTTACAGCTGTTGACCACGTTTCCTTTACCGTAAATGAAGGTGAGATTCTCGGTTTTCTGGGCCCCAACGGAGCCGGCAAAACCACCACCATGCGCATTCTCACCGGATACATGCCCGCTACATCCGGGACGGCTAGCATCGCCGGATTCGATGTGTTCGGAGATTCGATGGAAGTGCGCCGGCACATTGGCTATCTGCCCGAGGTGCCGCCCGTCTACCCGGATATGACCGTCGAAACCTATCTGGATTTCGTTTTGCGAATCAAGAACGTCCCGGCTGACAAGCGGCCTCAGCGCATTACGGGCGCGCTCGAAAAAACCAACATCGTCGACAAACGCACGGAGTTGATCAAGCGTCTCTCTCGCGGTTACAAACAGCGTGTGGGGTTGGCCCAGGCGCTGGTGCACGATCCCACCGTAATTATCCTCGACGAGCCCACCGTCGGCCTCGATCCCAAGCAGATCATCGAAGTCCGTCACCTTATAAAGAGCTTGGCGGGCACGCACACCATTATTCTTTCCACTCACATCCTGCCCGAAGTCAGCATGACCTGCGACCGCGTGGTCATCATCAACAAAGGCAAAGTCGCGGCCGTGGATACGCCGCAGAATCTCACGTCCCAGCTCAAGGGCGGCCAGAGAATTTACATTGACGCGCAAGCCGCCGAAAAGCCTCTCGAGGATCTCTTGACCAAAATTCCCGGCGCCGCGCGCGTTCAGGTCAGCGCGTCGCGCTCCAACGGCCATTCCATTGCCAATGTCGAAGTCGCTCCCGGCAAGGATATACGCAGCCAGATCGCCGCCAAAATCGTCGAGCAGGGCTGGGCGCTTTACGAGCTTCGCGGCATCAGCCTCAGCCTGGAAGATATTTTCCTCGAACTCACCACGGATGACGCCGCTCACGCACAGGCGTCAAACTAACGGAGGAAATGATGCGGGGTTTATACGCGATTTATCGCAAGGAGATCGGCCATTTTTTCGTTTCTCCGATCGCTTATGCGGTCGTCGGACTTTTCCTTTTTATTAGCGGCTTCTTTTTCAATCTCTACGTGCAAAGCGCCCTCCAGGAGTCCATGCAGGAATTGCAGGGAATGGGGGCGCCGGCGTTCGACGCCGCCAGCCAGGTGCTTCGCGTCTTTCTCGGTCTGGTTGCCCTCATACTTCTCTTTTTGATGCCCATGCTCACCATGGGCATTTTTGCCGACGAGCGGAAACGCGGAACCATGGAGTTATTGATGACTTCGCCGATCCGCGAGATCGATATCGTGCTCGGCAAGTTTTTGGCCTCCCTTACGCTCTTCGCCGCCATGCTGCTCCCCACGGCCATTTTTGTCCTGTTCATGTACCTGCACACTTCGCCGATGCCGCCGCTCCGGATAATTCTGGCCGGCTATCTGGGCATTTTGCTTTTTGGCGGATCGTTGCTGGCGCTCGGCGCGTTCCTCTCGTCGCTCACCGAGAATCAGATTATCGCCGGCGTTCTTACATTCGGCTGTTTCTTGCTTCTCTGGGCGCTCGATTTCGGCTCGCGTGACGCCGGCAGCACTCCTGGCCAGGTGCTGCACTATTTATCCGTAATCAATCATTTTGAGGATTTTACGCGGGGGATTATCGACACCTCGTCCCTGATCTATTATCTCAGCTTCATAACTCTGTTCATTTTTCTAACGGTGCGATCGGTCGATTCGATGCGCTGGCGGCGCGCCTGACCAATCATTGCTGACGGCTTGGAATTACGCTTTCCAGCAGTCGCGGAGGGAATCATAGGATGAAGTGGACTCGTAACGAATGGGCGGAAATCATCGGAAGCCTGGGCGCGGCGGCCCTCGTCGGCGGTTACGTCCGATATTCATTGCAGGGCGAGCTCCTCCTGACCAGTAAAATCCTCCTGATCGGCGGGGCGGTTCTGATCCTGGCCGCGATCGTGGTGGGATTCGGCGGGATCGTGAAATTCTTTTCGCGCCGCTCCTCCCAACTCGGCACTAACACCACGATTCTAACCATCGCCGTTATCATTATTCTCGGGTTGGTGAACTTCGTAGGCTTCAGGCATCACAAGCGCTTTGACCTCACCAGCGAGAAATTGTTCACTCTTTCGGACCAGACCAAAGAAGCCGTCAAGGGACTCAAGTCGGATGTGAACATTGCGCGCTTCGACAAAGTGCCCAGTCCTCAGCTCGACGATTTGATGGGCGAATACAGGAACCTGAGTGACCACATCAAGTTTGAGAATGTGGACCCCACCGAAAAACCGGACGTTGCCAAGGAATTTGGCGCCACTCACATGGGCGACGTGATCGTGGAGTCGGGCTCGCGAAAGCAACCTTTGGAAGCCGGCGCCGAAGAGAATATTTCCGAGCAAGACGTTACCAGCGCAATCCTCAAGGTAACGCGTAACAAGGTCAAGACGGTCTGTTTCGTTACCGGCCATGGCGAAAGATCCCTCACAGACGATGGCGCGGAGGGCTATTCGAACGTGGACCAGGGGCTCAAGCGAGAGGGCTATGACACAAAGTCCGTCAACTTGGTCACGGAGAATGGCGTCCCGCCGACGTGCGATGTAACTGTGATCGCGGGTCCGAAGCAGTCGTTCTTCGTTCAGGAAGCGGTCATGGTCGGGAAATATATGGACGATGGAGGAAAAGCCCTGATCGAAGTCGATCCGCAGACCGACCCTCAGCTCGATAACATCTTCCACGCCTGGAACATCAATGTCGCCTCGAACATTGTGGTCGATGCCAGCGGCGTAGGCCGCTTGTTTGGGACCGGACCGGAAACACCGCTGGTAGTGGATTATGGCGAGAGTCCGATCACAAAAAAACTGCAGGGCGGCATGACTTTTTTTCAGCTTGCGCGCACGGTGACGATTGCCGACAAGTCCAAGAGCGATCCCGTGGCCGTCGAGTTGCTAAAAACCTCGCCTCGCAGTTTCACGATTCCGAAACTGGCCCGCGAAGTCCGGTTTGATCCCAAGACTGCCGGCCCCCTTTCATTGGGTGTCGCTGCCAACCGCACCGACGGGGCGAAGACTGCTCGTCTGGTGGTCATCGGAAATTCCAGTTTCGCCGAAAATCAGTGGATCGGATTGCAGCACAATGGCGATCTTTTCTTTAATGCCGTCGATTGGCTGGCGCAGGACGAAAACTTGATTTCCATTCGCCCGAAGTCGGCAACCAGCCGCCACATCATACTCACGGAAGCGCAGGCCGCCTCACTGCGATGGATCGAGATGTTTTTCTTGCCGGGAATCGTGATTCTGGTGGGAATCTCAATATGGTGGAAGCGCCGGTAGAAACAGGAAACCGCGGATCGGTATGATTAAAAAACCAACTCTGATCGTGCTTCTCTGCGCCATTGTCCTCGGCGGGCTTGTCTATTATTTCGATTGGAAGAAAGGCAATGAAGCGAAGCCGGCGGTAAGCGTCTCGAAGCCCGCGTTTTCAATCCAGGCATCCGACATCTCTTCGATCACACTGGCTCACCCCGGCGAGCCGAACACACCGGCGATTCACCTGGAAAAGAACGGCGACACCTGGAATATCGTCCAACCGATCGAAACACAAGCGGATCAGCCAACCATTGATGGCATCGCCGACCAGCTTGCCGGCGCGACCGTTTCGCAAACTGAACCGGGCACGGCCGATCGGCGCAAAGTCTACGGCCTCGATCCCCCGCAGGTCTCCCTGGAATTCCAGCTTCGCAATGGGTCGAAGCACACTATTCTCATCGGCAGCAAGGATTTTTCCGGCGATTCCGCCTACACCATTGTCGATGGCGCCCAGAATGTTTCTCTGCTGCCGGATCTGCTGGCCACCAGCGCTGGGAAATCCCTCGAGGATCTGCGGGACCGCAACATTCTGCATATCGATGCCGCCGAAGTTTCATCCTTCAATTTAGCCAACCCTTCGGGTCAGCTCGAAGCCTCCAAGAAAAACGATCTGTGGCATTTCACCAAGCCGGGCGCCACTCTCGCCGATCCGGATGCAATGGACAGCCTGTTGCAATCCGTCGCCAACGCGAAAATGGGCTCCATCGTCGAAGAAAAACCGGAACACCTCGATAAGTACGGCCTGCAGAAACCTGCCATCACTTTCACCGCAACAGCGGGCAAAGGCTCGCCGGCGACGTTGCTCGTTGGCAAAAAGACCGGAAGCGCGTACTACGCTCGCGATGCTTCTCGCCCCACAATTTTCACCATAAGCGACGACGTCTACTCGAAGCTGACTCAAAAATTCGCCCAGTTGCGCGACAAAAAAGTCGTCGACGTCGCCGCCTCGGACATGCAACAAATTCAAATTACCGATGCCGCCGGATCGCTAGCGGTAAGCCGCAAAAACGCGGATTCCGAAGAGTGGACTTTTCAAGCTCCGGAGCAGCAAAAGGGAAAGCCGGCGTCGGGATGGAAGATTGTCGACGCCCTCACCGGCCTCACCGCCGACCAGATAATCGACCATCCTTCGGCCACCGACCTCAAATCTCTGGCGAAGCCGGAAATCACGGTCGTTTTGACTAATTCGAAGGGCGAAAAGTCCACCATCCGGTTTTCGAAGGCCACCGGCGAGTTCGTATTCGCCCAGGATAGTAATAGTACTTCACTCTATCAGGTCAAGAAGGGCGCCGTCACCGGCCTGAATCTGAAGCCGTCGGATTTGACGCCGTAATGGCCCGTCAGGGTATGGTTGCGGGGCCGTTTGCGACCTCGAAATGCATCTAATTAGTAGTATTAGCAACAGCAAACTTGCTACTTGTGCCGCGCGTAGGGCTTCTGTAATAGTCCAAGGCACCGAGGGTGATTGCGAATGGCCAAAAGAAAAAAGGCTGTAAAATCAGGCGGTAAGCGGGGTGACCGCCGCCGCAAGCATCGCCACTGGCAGGTCACTGTTTATTACAACGACGGCGAGAAGTTTGCTCGCGTTTATATCGACCGCGAACGCGCCGAGCGTTTCGCCGAACGCCAGAAAAAATCCCCCGTCGTGAAGGCCACTCGGATTTTGGAAGTGGATCGCGAAGGGGCTGCTTCATAGCGTCCGTTCGATTTTGCGCGTGTGTTTTCGCCGGGGCGCATCGCACGTGTTTCGCGGAGAGTTGTCCTGCTGACACGCGACCTGTTATAGAATATTATTCGAAACAACCCATCACGGGCGGGATTCGTATAGTGGTAGTACGCCACCTTGCCAAGGTGGAGGCGAGAGTTCGATTCTCTTATCCCGCTCCAGTTTCGCTGAACACCCGTTCTCCTTCAATAGAAAGAAAGCTGCTGAGCAACTTCTGCCGATAAATTGCATCTGAGTTGGCACAGCGCCAAAATTTCCCCGGATTTGGCCAAAAGCAATAGAATAGGGATACTGGCTGGCCATGGGCGTACGTCACATCGTCGCACTTGCTGCTGCGATTGCTTTCGCGGCCGGTATTTTTGGGTTTGCGAAAATTGAGGCGGCGGCACAATCCGCCGTATCCACGCAGACAACGCCAAAGCCGGACCATCCTGCGAAAGATCTTCAGCCTGAATCGCGGTTGCTGCTTATTCGAGGAGTGGATGGCGAGAATGCGAAACTCGTGCATTCACTGCCCGCCGGAAAACACGGCTTCACGCTTGCGGTTGGCAAGCCGTTGGACGCGCAACATCTGAGAGACGCGCTGAGGTTGTGGGGCACGGCCGCCGGCCAAGGCGACACGATTCAAATTACGGGGCTCGAATTTCGCTACAAACAAATACGTGTGCAAATAAATGGCGGGGGAAAAAAGCATTTTAATTGGCGCCAACATCTGCAGATCGGCATGGGCGATATGTCTAGCACGCCGCCCCCTGATACCGGTCCGAGACAACCAATTGGCGGCGTTCTGATTTTGGATTACGGCCGCCCGCTGCCGGACATGACTCCCGAAGATTTGAAGCGCGACCTCGGAGTGATGCTGGATTTTTCCAAGCAGCAATCGGCCGTAGTGAATTGGATCGATACGATTCCGCCGCAATTCAAAAAAGCCATCACGGATCACAAAGCAATGGTGGGGATGGATGAGGACATGGTCATTGCGGCGGTGGGGCGGCCGGACCACAAGGTTCGCGAGCGCGAACCCGACGGCAAGGAAACCGAGGACTGGATCTACGGTACGCCGCCCGCAAAAACGGTGTTCGTCACCTTTGCCGGCGACAATGTGATCCGTGTGAAAGAGTTCAATTGAAAGCGAAATACCGGGGAGCACAGGCTCCCAGAGTCGGTTGTGCAAATTACGTCCCACGCTTAGTTCCCGCTTGGGCGTAAGTCTGAAGATTCTTTGAATCTTTTGCCACACAGCGCCTGTCCCATTTATCAGTGATGCAGAAAAGCCAGCCGACAGGCCCCTGTGTCCCAGAGCAGGACGATCTAATGCTCGTCGATCACGTGCTGACCGGCGACCGGAGAGCATTCGAGCCGCTGGTACGAAAACACGAGCGCCGCGTCTTCCGTGTGGCCCTGTCCGTTCTTGGAAACATCGAAGATGCCGAGGAGTCGATGCAAGACACCTTTATCAAGGCCTTCCGGCACCTGGGGCAGTTCCGGCGCGAGTCAAAGTTCACGACGTGGCTGACGCGAATCGCCATCAACGAAGCCATTCAAAAGCGGCAGGGGCGGCGCGATTTCGTCTCGTTGGATGATTCTTGCGGCGACGGCGAATTGCCGACGCCGCGGCGGACCGAGTCCTGGGGAAACGATCCTGAAAGACTTTACGGCAAGCAGGAGTTGCGCCAGATCGTCGAAGCGGCGATCCGCGAACTTCCAGCAATCTACCGCGAGGCATTCGTCCTCCGCGATATCGAGGAAATGACGGCCGAGGAGGCCGCCGATGCGATTGGGATTACCGTGGGCGCGCTAAAATCGCGCGTATTGCGGGCTCGGCTGCTGGTACGCGAAGCCCTTGCCGCATCTTTGCAGGTGCCGCCAACTTTAACTAAGAGGATTTTGCACGCTGCCGAAGGCGCCGGAATTTCGGTTGCGATTCGGCTGATGCGTGCAGCAAGGAAGGAAGTATGAAGAAGACGCTGGACTGCAAGGACGTGCTGGAGAACCTCTCATGCTACGTGGATGGCGATGGATCTTCCGAACTGAGGGAGGCGCTCGAAGAACACATCGCTCATTGCCGCCGGTGCCGCGTGGTCGCCGATACAACGAGGCGTACACTGAAGATCGTGCTCGATGTCGATCCGTTCGAGGTGCCTCTTGCCGTCAGTGCCCGGCTGTACGCGCGGCTTGAAACCCTTTTGTCCGAGGTTTTATAGGGCCAGAATGTAAATTGGGTAATTCAAATCAGAGGAGGACTAGAGATGAAGAAGCTTGCGCTGGGCTTCGTGGCGACGTTCATGTTTTTGGCTGTGGCTTTGGCCGCTCCAAAGAGCAAGACGTACACCGGGGAGATCATGGATAGCTCTTGTGCCCATATGGGGTCACACGAAGGAATGATGAAGATGCACGCAAACATCAAGACTGCCAAGGAATGTACTCTCGGCTGCGTGAAAATGGGCGCGAAGTTCGTTCTGTACGATCCGGCAACAAAAACAACCTATAAATTGGATGACCAGAAAAAGCCGGTTCAGTTCGCCGGCGAGAAGGTAAAAGTGATGGGTACCTACGACAAGGCGACTGACACGATCCACGTCGTGAGTATTAAGAGCGGGTCATAATCGCGCGCGCGGGGCCGGGGCTTCTCGCCCGGCCTCGTTTTTCTGCATGGTGGCGCGCCGCTCTCGGCGGCTTGTGCGACCCTTTGCGCCATAGTCATAGACTGCTCAAGCCCGATGCAGCAACATCTGACACACTCTACGGACCGCTTCCTCGCGATGGGCCTGGCGACTGCCAGCACCGCGGCGATGTTCTATGTGGGTCTTTATCAGAGCCGCGCTGTAAGGCATCTCTGGTGCCCGATTTTCAAAAAGGGCTGCGAAACGGTCGCCGACGCGGCTTTCGCCAAACCTTTTGGCATCCCGGATGGATATCTTGCGGCAGGTCTTTACGTGGCCATGATCGTACTGCTCCTCGGACCTATCGAGAAGCTCTGGATTTGGATTCCGCTGTTGATTCTTGCACTGCTGGCGACATCGGCAAACTTCAAGGATCACGGGCCCGCTTCCGGAGCTCGATGGCCTGTTATCGTGGATAGCCTGTGTCGGTGACGCTCGGCCGGTGGAAGACTATGTTGAGACCCTTCAGCACACAAATTTCACACTCGCACACATCGAAGATCACAGTCCGGCCCTGACAGAGTTGGTCCGGAAAATCCAAGGCAGGTTATTGGGAGCCGAAATAGCGGCGGGCCTGAAAAAGCTGGATGTCCCCAGCTTGAACTTTTCAGATGCGAAGCGTTTTGCCGCTGCGGCCTTGCGTGCGGTTAAGGATGGAAAGCTCGGATACATAGCGATTGTTGCGGTCCAGCCCCGCTGATTCGTCCGGGGAGCGCCGTGAACGGAGAGCCTGCTTTGCAACGGGCGCTCGGCGGTAGATACTACGAGCCGTGATCTCACCGACGGCCGCCGTCCTTGGCGAAATTGGATTGCCTGCTCCCATTCGTGAATTAGCCACGCGCCGCTGGGATGTGGTTGTCGTCGGAGCCGGCCACAACGGGTTGGCCTGCGCTACATACCTGGCACGCGCGGGTAAACGCGTGCTGGTGCTGGAGAGCCGCGCGCGAGTAGGTGGCGCGTGCACCATCGAAGAACCTTTCCCCGGCGTTCGCATGTCGCCCTGCGCTTATTTGGCGGGATTGCTGCATCCTTTGGTTGTTTCGGAGTTGAATCTGCCGGAGCGGGGGTTTCAGTGGATACCCGCGATAAATGGGCTCTTCGTTCCCTTTCTTGACGGATCTAGCGTTCAACTTTGGGATAGCGACGAGCAGTGCGAGGCGGAAATTCGCACTTTCGCTCCGGGAGATGTGGAGGGCTGGCGCGCGATGAGCGACGTGCTGCGAAGGTTGCGCGATGTGTTGCGTCCGGCGGGCGATGGCGATGTGTGGATCGGCGAGGCTCCCACGCGGGAGCAGATTGAGGAACGGCTGGGGAAGGACGAAGAAGCGAAGCGCCTGCTCTTCGAGTGGTCGATGGCGGAGTTCGTTGAACACTATTTGCGCGACGAACGACTGCAGACGGCGTACCTCGGGCAAGGAGTGATTGGGACCAATGCCAGCCCGTTCGATCGAGGAACCGCCAGCATCCGCTTTCATCATGCATCGGGGCGGCTGGGCGGAATGCCCGGGATGTGGGGCTACGTGAAGGGCGGCATGGGCATGGTCTCGTTCTACTTTTGCGATGCGGCGCGAGAAGCGGGGGCAGTGGTTGCCGCGGGCGTTTCGGTCGCGCGGATTGTGCCCGGCGAAGGCGTGCGGCTCGAGGGCGGCGAATTCATCGCCGCGCCCGTGGTGGTGTCGAATGCCGACCCACGGCAGACGCTGCGATTGCTGGGCGCCGCGGCCGATTCGGCGTGGCGCGGGCGCGCGGAGGAGATCCCGATGGAGGGCTGCACCGTGAAGCTGAACGTGCTAATGCGAGAGCTGCCCAACTTCACGGCGCGTCCCGGAACCGATCGGCCACA
The DNA here is from genome assembly GCA_963823145.1 of uncultured Acidobacteriota bacterium. Taxonomy (GTDB): domain Bacteria; phylum Acidobacteriota; class Terriglobia; order Acidiferrales; family UBA7541; genus Palsa-295. Next base: position 1,517,614 of record CAWGJZ010000002.1, on the reverse strand, counting down.
CCACTACGGACAAATCAACATACCGCTCACCAAAGATGAGTGGAAGGCGGGATTTGCCGCCGCCCGGCGCGGCGAGTTGCCCGAGCATCTATGGTGCGAACTGTATTTTCAAAGCGCGCACGATCCGACAATCGCTCCCGCAGGGCAGCATACGATGAGTGTGTTTGCGCAGTATGTCCCATATAAGTTTGCGCGCGGCACGTGGGATGAGCGGCGGGAAGAAGTGCGCCGGCTCGCGCTCAGTTCGCTGGCGCGGTTTTGTTCGAATATTGGCGATGCGGTGATCGATGCGCAGGTGCTTGGTCCGCCGGATATCGAGCGGAAGGTCGGACTCACCGGCGGTCACATTTTTCAAGGTGAGTGTTTGCCTCCCTACATGTGGTCAAGGCGGCTTTCGGCGCGCACGCCCATGGCGGGCGTGTATTTGTGCGGAGCATGCACGCATCCGGGAGGAAGCGTGATCGGCATCAATGGGCGGAATGCCGCGATGGCGGTTATGGGCGATATTGCGTAGCTTCGCATCCGCGTCCTACCACTTTGTGGGTGAGGAAATTGACAGCGATGTGTGTGTCAGCTAACCTGCTAGGCAGAAATCAAGAGCTAAGGAGCGATGAATGGCGCAGGGCACCCCTGTAAAGCATAAGAAAAAGACCAAGTCCGTATTGAAGAATATCCGGCAGACAGAGCGCCGGGCGGCGATTAATCGCATGAACCGGACACGCGTACGCACGGCAATGCGGCGCATGCGGGCCGCACTTTCAGCGGCGGATGGCGGCGAGGCTGCAAAACTTGCGTCTGCGACGTTTTCGGAATTGGATAAGGCGATTCGGAAGCGGACGCTTTCCGAGAACACGGCAAACCGCTATAAGTCGCGGCTGACGCTGGCGCTCAACGCGCTAAAAGCGAAGAAATAAACGCCGAAATAATTCAAGTGCTGTTGAAAAGCGCTCCGGCAAACCGGGGCGCTTTTTTCTTTGTCTGCGCGTGGACGCGTGCCACTCAACGCCGCGAACGGCTGTGCTAGTATCGACCGCTTATGCAAACTGGAATTATTGGGCTGCCGCAGGTCGGGAAGACGAGCCTATTTCGCATCCTCACGAAGGCGCGGGTGGATGCGCGAAGCTCGCCGAATCAGGCGCACGTGGGAATCGCGCGCGTTCCGGACGCTCGCGTGGCGAAGCTCGCCGAAGTGTTCAAGCCGAAGAAGGTGACATACGCGACGATCGAGTACGTGGATATCGGCGGCTTGCAGAAGGACCGCGAGAAGAATTCGGCTTCGCTTGTGCCGTTGCGCGAAGCGGACGCGCTGGCGCACGTGGTACGGCTGTTCGAAAATCCGGCGGTGCCACACGAGCCGGGGCCGCTTGATGCGGTTCGCGACATTGTGAACGTGGATATCGAGTTGATTTTGAACGATCTGGAGCAGGCGGCGAAGCGCATCGAACGCATCGAGAAGGATCTGAAAAAAAAGAAGGATACGCTGCTCGAATCGGAATTGCAGCTTCTGATGCGCTGCCGGCAGACGCTCGAGGCTGAGACGCCCCTTCGCGAGCTCGAACTCAAGCCGGAAGAAGAGAAAATGCTCACCGGCTTCATGTTTCTTACCCGCAAGCCGATGCTGTACGTGTTGAACCTAGGAGACGAGGAAGCGACGGAGATCGATCGAGTGATCGAGAAACACCATCTGGAAAAGCTGGCGTCGAAGCGGCAGACCGCCGTGGTGCCGTTTTGCGGAAAGATCGAGGCGGAGTTGGCGGAACTGGATGACGCAGAGTCCGGCGAGATGATGCGCGCTTATGGCTTGACGGAATCGGGCCGCGACCGGTTGATTCAGGCCAGCTACCGCCTGCTCGGCTTGATTTCGTTCCTTACCTGCGGTGAGCCGGAATGCCGCGCCTGGACCATCAAGCGCGGCATGACTGCGCCCGAAGCCGCCGGCGCGATCCATAGCGACATCCAGAAGAATTTCATCAAGGCGGACGTGGTGAATTGGGAGGATCTGCTGAAAGCGGGGAGTTTCGCGGCCGCGCGCGAGAAGGCTCAGGTGCGGCTCGAGGGCAAGGAGTACGTCGTGCAGGACGGCGACGTTATTTTGTTCCGGCATTCGGGATGAGTGCGGAAGGCTCCATCGTGACGCGAGAATCGACGTGTACATGGCTTGGCGAAAAACTGAAAAGTCGCCGACCGTTCTAACCATCCTCGATACGGCGCGCGCCGTCTTGGGCACATTGCCTGCGCGAACGGTGGCGGCCGTTTCAGTAGCCGAATCGACCGAGAGCCGTGGCGGCGCATACAGCAAACAGACACTGATTCCCAGATTACAAAGCTGAAACTGCGGCACCCTCGCTGTGGACCCACCCTTTTTTCTTTTCTGCGTCCGGCGGGTAGGGTGATGATGCCTGCTGGATCGTCACTTTCCTTGAAGCAGGAGAATGTGATCGAGGATTTGGTTGGCTACATCGAACTTCGCTAGCTTCGGGAGCGGGATTTCGCGGCCGTCACGAAGGAAAAGCGTGACGATATTGGTGTCCGTGTCGAAACCGGCCCCTTCTTGGGTGACGTCGTTCGCGACGATCATGTCCGCACCCTTGCGCGCGAGCTTCGCCCGCGCGTTTTCGGCGAGGTTGGAGGTTTCCGCGGCGAACCCGACCAGGATGCGATCGCTTCCCCGACGCGCAGACGACGCACCCAGCTCGGCGAGAATGTCAGGCGTGGGCTCGAGTTCGAGCGTGAGCCGGCTGTCGCCGCGCTTGAGCTTTTGCGATTGCGCAGCAGCCGGGCGATAGTCCGAAATCGCCGCCGCCATAATAACGACACTCGCTTCAATCGATCGTTCGTGAATGGCTTTTCGCATTTCGTCCGTCGAGCGCACCGGAACCCAATCGGCGCCTTCGGGCACAGACAATTCCGTAGGTCCGCTGATCAGGATTACGCGCGCGCCACGGCGGGCCGCAGCTTCGGCGAGTGCGTAACCCATTTTCCCGGAAGAGCGGTTGCTGAGAAAGCGAACGGGATCAACGTCTTCACAAGTGGGACCGGCTGTTACGAGCACCGTTTGGCGTTCAAAATCGTGACGCAGTCCCAGCACGGCGCAAACTTTGCGAACGATGGTTTCCGTAGCGGCCAGGCGGCCGGCGCCCGTCATACCGCACGCGAGATAGCCTTCGTCAGGATCGACAACGTGAACGCCACGCGCGCGCAGCGTCTTCAAATTTTCCTGCGTGGCGGGATGTTCCCACATGTTGACATTCATCGCGGGCGCGACGACGACCGGCGCTTTGGCGGCGAGATAGAGCGTCGAAAGGAAATCGCTAGCGATGCCGTGCGCGAACTGGCCGAGAATGTCGGCGGTAGCGGGCGCGACAAGAAGCAAGTCGATGCGCTGGGCCACGGCGATGTGTTCGATAGCGCTTTCAACGTTTGCGGGAGCGGCATCGTCCGCACCGAACATTTCGGTGATTACTTTTTTGCCCGTTAGCGCGGCGAAGGTGAGAGGCGTGACGAACTCGCGCGCGGAGCATGTCATCACGACCTGGATGTCGAGCTTTTCCTGCTGGAGGCGGCGAACGAGTTCCGCGGCCTTGTAGGCTGCTACTCCGCCGGTCACACCCAGTGCGATTTTCATGGGGATGAGCTCAGCGCCCGCCCTTCGCAAACGCAAACTCAGGGCAAAAAGGCGGCCGCTAGATAACCTGCCAACTATCTGCGGCGCTTTGCGTCGCCCTCTTCCGATCCTTCAGGCAGCTCAGGCAACTCGTATTCGAGCAGGCCCTGTTGCAGTTCCTCTTCCGCGATACGCGAAGTCTTGCGCGACTTGGGATTATCCACCATCGGACGCCCGCCGATCATCAACTGCCGGGCGCGACGGGAGACGACCACGACATAAGCAAACTGGCTATCCGGAACTTGTCTTAGAGCAGCCATGAGCAAATCAGCCTCCGAAGGACTTCAGAATTTCACGAATCCGCGGTTCTTTTCTGGCAATGCGGCAACGCGAGCCGAGAGCGATAGCTTGAACTTCGCGTCCGGCACGATCGAGATCGTCATTGATGATGGCGAAATCATAGCTGCGATAGTTGAGCATTTCCTGGCGCGCGCGCTCGAGGCGGCGCCGAATTTCGTCTTCTGAATCCTGCCCCCGCTCCCGTATACGCCGTTCGAGATCCGCAGCGGACGGCGGCAGAACGAAAACCGCGACAGCGCCGGGCAACTCTCTCTTGGCCTGAAGCGCTCCCTGCACGTCGATTTCGAGAACCAAATCCTTTTTTAGCGCGAGCGCTTCGTCGAGCGATTTCCGCGGCGTTCCATACCAATTTTTCCCGAACACCTGAGCGTATTCCAGAAACTCGCCGCTTTCAACCATTCGCTGGAATTCGTTTTCCGATACGAAATTGTACCATTTGCCCTCGCTTTCCGTCTTACGCGGAGGGCGCGTGGTACACGAAACAGATAGCATCGTCCCGGGGAGCTCCAAAATCTTGCCAACAAGCGTGGACTTCCCTGATCCGGAAGGGCCGGAGACGATAAGAACCAGCGGTTCGGACTCGCTCATTCTATGTTCTGCACCTGTTCGCGAAGTTTTTCGATCTCGGACTTCATCTCGAGCGCAAGCGCGGTAATTTCGAGGCCTTCGGCATCGTTACCGGGAGTTTTCGACAGCAGAGTGTTGGCCTCGCGCTGCATTTCTTGCAACAGGAAGTCAAGTTTCTTGCCGACGTCGGCAGCGCCGGAGAGCAACGTCTCAAACTGGCTTACGTGGCTGGCCAAGCGGGCGATTTCCTCGGAGATGTCGCTTCGTTGCGCAGCAAGGGCGGCCTCTTGTGCCAACCGCGAAGGATCGAAGGGTGCTTCGCCGAGAAGCTCTTTGAGGCGCATCTGAAGACGTTTGGCAAACACGGGGCGAGCACGCTCAGCCAGCGTCTCGACCTTCGCCGTGAGGTTCGTGATGCGGGAAAGCCGGCCGGACATCTCGCCGAGTAGCGCGGCGCCTTCCTCTTCCCGCATGCGATCGAGCTTATCGATCGCCGCGGCGAGGCACTTTGCAGTTAGCTCCTCAAGGCGTGGCAAATCTTCGTCTAACGGCGCATCCGCGGAACCGATCACTCCGGGCAAACGCAGAATTGCGGCTACGTCCGGCTGCGCCGATATACCGAATTGCTTTCGCAGCGCATCGACGGCATCGAGATACGCTGCGGCCACTTCCTGATTGACTCCGACAGCGGATGGCCCCACCAGTTCGTGGCGCACCGTGACATCGAGATGCCCCCTGCGCAGATGCTGACGGACTACTTTGCGTATGCGAGGTTCGATCGGCTCGAAACCCTCCGGCATGCGGAGATGCAGATCGAGGAAGCGATGGTTGACGCTACGGATGGCGACTCGCAGGTTGAAACCGCTATCGCTAAGCCGAGCTTCTCCGTACCCGGTCATCGATTTCAGTCCCCGACGGACTCGTGGCTCCGGTGAGTCCGGCCAATCAGCGGGCGCGGGTTGTGATTTTGTGGACATTCGGTTTCCCACTTATCGACCAAACCTTACGTTTTCCGAAAATCTGCGTCCAGAAATAACGCACACCGGCGACCAGGATCGTGGGTTACGCCGGGCCGGCCGTGCGCGTGACCGTTTCGGCATCGCGATATTGCATTTCGTAGAGACGCGCGTAGGTCCCGCCACGCTCCAGGAGCTCTTCATGCGTGCCGCGCTCGCGAATCGAGCCGTCGTCGAGCACGGCAATCATGTCCGCGCGGCGAATCGTGGAAAGACGATGCGCGATCACAAAAACAGTCCGGCCGGTCATTAGATTGTTGAGCGCTTTCTGAACGAGCATCTCTGATTCGGAATCGAGCTCAGACGTGGCTTCATCCAAGATCAGAATCGGGGCGTCTTTCAGCAAGGCCCTGGCGATAGCCAGACGCTGACGTTGACCGCCGGAGAGACGCTGCCCGCGATCGCCGATCACCGTTTGGTAACCCTGGGGCATGCGAGTGATGAAATCGTGAGCGAGAGCAGCTTGAGCCGCCGCCATGATTTTGTGGTCGGGCATGTCTGGGCGACCATAACAGAGATTGTTCCGAACCGTATCGTTGAAGAGAATTGTTTCCTGGGTGACGATGGCCATCTGTTCGCGCAAAGAGCGAAGGGTCACTTCCGAAAGATGGTGGCCGTCGATCAGAATCGAACCCGAAGTCGCCGCGTAAAAGCGTGGAAGTAGATTGACGAGTGTAGTTTTTCCGGCGCCGCTCGATCCCACGATGGCGACAACAGCGCCCGCGGAAACTTTCAGGTCGATGTTTTTCAAAATTAGCGGTTCAGCGCCGTAGGCGAAGCTTGCGCGGTCGAATTCGATCGACCTGGAGAATGGCGGCAAGACTTTTGCTTCAGGGGCGTCCATGATCTCTTTTGGCAGATCGAGAAAGGTAAATACCTGCATCGCAGTGCCCGCGGCCTGCAAGAAGAGTTGATAGACGTTTCCAAGGCGCTTGATCGGCTCGTAAGACTTGAATAGCGCGTAGGCGAAAGAGACGAATAATCCGATCGTCATTCGGTGAGCTTTGATTTCGCCGCGCGCCACGAGGAGCACGAGCGCAATCACGACCGCTCCCAGAATGTCCATTACCGGCGATGTGGCAGCGAACGCTCTAATCCAGCGCATATTCTCGCGGAGCAGATTGCGCGCCGCCTCGCGGAATTTGCGAATCTCGAAACCTTCCATCCCGAACGCCTTCACCACGCGATTTCCGGCAATCGTCTCCTGGAGGATTTCGCTGAGATCAGCCAGACGGGAACGGCTCTTTTCCGACGAGCGGCGAATGCGGCGTCCGAATTTGCTAACCGGCCAAACCACCGCCGGGATTAAAATTGCCGACCCCAAAGCCATCCTCCAGTTGATAACCAGCAAAACGGTGACGAAAGCGATCAGGGCAAAGAGCTGGCGAAAGAATTCCGCGAACCAATCGGAAAAGGCGCTGCGCATCTGCTCGATATCGCTGATAACGGCGGACATCACGCGCCCGGTGGGATTGTGCTGAAAGAACCCCACCGGCTGCTGGACCACTTGGCTGTATACGTCATTGCGCAGATCGGTGACACCGGAGAGCCCCACATGCTGGATCAAAATACTTCCCACGTATTCCGTCGCCCCCTTAATAAATGTGAGCAGAAGGAGAGCGACCGCGAAAACCGTCCAAACATTGTGAAAATGGCGAGGGACGAAGGAATGCAAGTCAACCATTTGGTGCGTAAACGGTATTTGAAATAAGGTCAGCGCTTGTGCTGTGGAATGCGGATTCAAAATCACGTCGAACGCGGGACGGAAGGCAAAAGCAATCAGGAAATCGACCGCCCCCATTGCAGCGATGAGGACAATGCCTAAGACGAGGCGCGGTACATAAGGACGCAGATAGCCCAACAGGCGAACGATTTCTTGCCGCGCAGTGGCGGGCGGGATAGGTGGCTTTGCTCTGGGCGACGGACTCACCATATCGATTTTGAATCGTTCAATTGCGATACCCCCACCCGTCGGCGCTACTTGCCGCCGGGATGCCGTATAGAGCCTCTTAGGCTATGCATCGTCCCATCATCTCGCAAGCCGTAATCGCGTTGACCCACGAAGCCACTGCTCGCTGTGAAATGCCGCCGGTCGCGATGTTCACGATACGGATTTATCGAGATCGCGGTGCACCACTTTCGTGGCATACCCTTTCTTCTGGAGCGCGCGGCGGGTCATTTCGGCCAGAGCTACGGATCGGTGCCGCCCTCCCGTGCATCCGAACGCGACCGTCAGATAGCTTTTGCCCTCCCTGATGTAGTGTGGGATCAGGTACGTCAATAGGCTCTCGATCCTACGCCGGAATTCTCCTGTCTGCGGAAAAGATTGGATGTAGCGCGCGACCCGCGAATTTCTTCCGTCGAAAGCACGCAGGCGCGGCACGAAATGCGGGTTCGGCAGAAAGCGCACGTCGAAAACCAGATCGGCGTCCGCGGGAATGCCGTATCGAAATCCGAAGCTCACAAGCGAAGCCAATAGCGGCCGACGCCCTGGATTCTGGAAGCGGTCAATAACAAACTGACGCAGCTCGTGGACATTGAACTTCGTCGTGTCGATAACGACGTCGGCGAGGCGGCGGATTGCAGCCATTCGGCGACGCTCTTCGCGAATTCCCTCGATGATGGAACCGCTGCGGCCGAGCGGGTGAGGCCGGCGTGTCTCGCTAAAACGGCGCTGGAGCGCCGCATCACTCGCCTCAACGAAAACCAGACTTGTGGCATGTTCGAGAGCCAGCTTGCGATATATGCCGGGTAGCTTTTCAAGCTGCTCGCCCTCCCGCGCATCGACCAGGAGCGCGGCGCGCTCCACCTCACCCCGGCCTTCCTCGTAAAGCTCGCTAAAAGTCGGAATGAGCGCGACGGGGAGGTTGTCCACACAGTAGAACCCGAGGTCTTCAAAGGTGTTAAGAACCGACCCCTTACCGGACCCGGAAAGACCAGTAAGAATTACGAGCTGGCGTGCGTGGCGTTTCCGATCGGGGCGCTTCACGGTGATCGCAGCTTAAGCCTTTACCCGGCGGCGGTGGGTGCTCGGGATGCGCAAATCTTCGCGGTATTTGGCCACGGTCCGGCGAGTGACCTGAATGCCTTCATCGCTGAGTTTCTTTGTGATCTGTTCATCCGTGAGAGGGTGGGCAGTGTCCTCCGCTTCGATCATTTGTTTCACACGGCGCTTTAGGGATAAGAGCGACATGTCGCCGCCTTGCGGCCCGTTGACGGATTCGGAGAAGAAACTTCGCAACTCCAAGACGCCTTGCGGCGTATGCACGTACTTATTCGCCACCGCGCGGCTCACAGTAGAGGGATGCACGCCAACTTCTTCGGCGACTTCCTTAATCATCATCGGTCTAAGGTGGTCCGGTCCGTAATCAAGAAAGTCGCCCTGGCGACGAAGAATTGAATGGCAAACGCGCAGGATAGTGTGTTTGCGCTGCTCGATATTCTTCATCAACTGTATCGCCGCAGTAAAGCGCTCCTTGACATAATTGCGGACGTCCCTGTCGGCGGCATCGCGCGCCAGCAGCCGGCGGTACGTGGGACTCAAGCGGAGCTGCGGCACGTCATCATCATTCATGAAAACCTGCCACTCGCCGTCGACTTTGCGGAATTGAACATCCGGCTCGACAAGCCTGGGTTCGATTTTGTTGTAGCGCAGGCCCGGTTTGGGATCGAGACGCTTGATAACGTCCACCGCTCGTTTCACCATTTCCACCGGACGATTCAGCGCGCGCGCGACTTCCTTGAGTTGGTTATTTTGCAGAAATTTCAGATGCTCGGCGATGATCTGCTGAGCCAGGATATTTTGTGGATCAAGCACCTTCACCTGCAGGATTAAGCACTCTTCCAAATTGCGCGCGCCAACTCCGGGGGGATCCAGTTCCTGGACGAGTGCCAGAGCTTCCTCGACATCCTCCATCGAATAGTTTCCAGACTGTGCGATTTCATCCAGTGTAGCCGTCAAGTACCCGTTTTCATCCAGATTGCCGATGATTGATTCAGCAATCTTACCAACGGTCTCGGTGCAAATACTGGCGCTCATTTGCCATGTCAAGTGATCGGTAAGACTCGCGGGCGACGACAGAAACTTGTCAAACGAAGGTCTTTCGATTTCTTCGTGCTCGCCTCCGGCGGATCGCTCCGCTCCAGTATCAAGATACTGGGTGAAAAACGATCCGAAATCGAACTCATCGAAGGGATTGGGGGCCTCGGTCTCGGGAACCTTTTCCGTTTCTTTTTTTAGGAAGGCCTCGTCGGTATAACTATCGCCGGTAACGCCGTCCTCACCGAGTTCCTCGAGAACGGGGTTGGCCATGATTTCTTGATTGATCATTTCCCGAAGCTCGAGGCGATTCAGGGCCAGCACGCTGACCATTTGCACTAGCCCCGGCGTCAATATCTGTTTCTGAGCCAGGCGAAGGTGCAGTTTGGGTGCGAGCCAGTTCATAAGATTCAGTTGAGCCGGAAACTCTCTCCTAAGTAGATGCGGCGAACATCGGCATTCGCGGAAAGTTCCAAGGGCGTGCCCGCGGCCAGAATTTTACCTTCACTAATGATGTAAGCGCGGTTGGTCACGGCCAGCGTATCGCGCACATTGTGATCGGTAATTAAAACGCCAATTCCAGCTTCGCTTAAGTCCGCAATGATCTTTTGAATATCCACCACGGTCAACGGATCGATGCCCGCAAAAGGCTCATCCAAAAGAACGAAAGACGGAGAGAGCACCAGTGAGCGCGCGATTTCCAGACGCCGCCGCTCTCCGCCCGAAAGCACGTGGGCCTGACTGGAACGCACCCCTTCTAGTCCCATTTGGGCCAAGAGCTCCTCCACTCTGTCGCGCCTTTGTTCGGGAGTCACGGACAGAGTTTCCAGCACCGCAAACAAATTTTCTTCCACACTCAGTTTCCGAAAGACTGAAGGTTCCTGAGGAAGGTAGCTGATACCGCTGCGGGCCCGCAGGTACATGGGGAGGTCGGTGATATCCTCGCCATCCAGCAAGACACGCCCATAATCGGGGCGAGCAAGTCCAACTAGGATGTAAAACGTCGTGGTCTTTCCCGCGCCGTTCGGCCCGAGTAGCCCAACCACTTCTCCCTGCTGAATCTCCAAGCTAACGTCGTTAACGACAGTCCGGCGGCGATACGACTTCCGGAGCTCGGCGGCCTGGAGTTTCAACATGCCGGTTCATTTCTCAATCCGGTGCTTCGTCAGCGTGCGCGAACCTTCTTGCGAGTCAATTAAAATCGTATCACTCGCTACAAAGAAGGTCAACGAATGGCCCGTAGTTGTGTCGCTAAGAGCATTAGCTAGAGTCGGCTGGCCACCGGAAAGAACGAACTTTCCATCGGCAGCCGTGTATTCGGCCCGCTCGGCCATACCTCGCCGGTCACCCTGATGGACCACCACGTTGCCTTGGGCTACCACGCGGTTCAATTGGCGGCCGCCAGCCGCGAGCTGCGTTTTGGACCCATTTTCGACCGAGGTAGTAGGTAGCGCTCCGGTTAGGGGACCATGCCCCTTGCTCCCACCCGACGTAGCCGTCGCCGGTCCCAAAAACACGTCCAGGGTCCGGGACTCGAGCGAGCCTTCGCTCGAGTCAGCTTGAACGCCGCCCGCAAGCTGGGCTTTGCCCTCATCGGCCAAATACGTGAGTACCGGGGCGCGAACCTTCCACAAGACTGCTTGGGAAGAAGAAGCTTGGCGGGACGCCGGCCTGTTCCCAGGCAATTCGGTGAACGGTCCACCGACCTGTGGGAAAACGACGACCACATGCCCTATGGCCTGCAGTTTCTTGGCATCGCGCCAAAGTTCAATCTGATCGCTATCCAGCACAGCCACTCCTTGCCACAGCCGCGCGTGGCCCGCGTAGACGACATGACCCGACCCTGCCGAACCTGAAAGCGTATCCGCCGAGATGTGGGCGGCGCCGGAGCCCAGGTCCACCGGGTCTCCTGCCGCGCTTGGAACATAGGTCGAGACCACTCCTCCAACGGCGTTCACTTCGCCCGTTTTCTGGTCGAACACCACTTTGCCAGCTGTCGAGCGGCTCATCGAATCGGAAAGAACCGGTGAACCGTCCAGCGTGATCGTATCGCTGGCGCGAACCACCTCAGCTCGTGCGGCGGTTGCTTCACGTCCCGCCTGGCTGAAATGGACATCTCCCGTCTCGTCGAGAGTGTCCCATTTCCCATGCGCCCCGAATGTGGCCGCAAGCTCTGCTGCCGAGATAACGTCCTCGTTCCCGTGGTTGGCTTGCCTACGAATATCCACGCCGGAATGTCCGAGTAATTTTCTGAGTCGTCCGTCAGCGCCGGTCTCGGCCACAAATTGCTTCGCGCGTAGCGTGGTCGCCTCAGCCGCCGTTTTCGATTCGATTGTTGCTGGAGCGAGCGTTTCGGCCATCTCGATCTTTTGGCTCCCCACCCGGCCACCGCTGCTAGCATCCGGTTTTCCTGAAACACGGCCGCTCGCACCGGAAAAAACTACGCGCAACGCCGCTGTCTTCAGAAATTGCGAGTCAGTTCCCTTGCGCGATTCCGCCTCAACACCGCCCGTGGCGATCATCTGCCTGATCAAGTTGCCTGCCGGAAGCATCTCGAATTCCACATGGCCGGCTGAAAAACGATCGGACCCCGTCGCAGCCTGCCGGCTCGCGGACACTTGGCCATCCGCAATTACCCGTTCCACACGTCCCGTAGCGTCGAGGGAGGCCTCGAAGCGATCCGCTGAAACCGCTTCGTTCGCGCCGCCCTCCATCGCGCGAATTCGCGGATTTCCCTCGGCGGTCACGCGCTGAGCTCGATATTCCGGATCAAGTTCCACCGAGATTGCGCCCGCCGAAAGCTCCCTATCGCCTTGCCGAACCAGCGCAGGTCCGTCCAGCACCACGCTTCTCTGGTTGCGGCGCACTTCAAGGCTCGTTCCAGTCGCGCTTATGGGCAAATTGTCTGTCGCGCCGGAGGGCGCCATGTCAAATTCCACCGAGTGTTCCACGCGCACCATCGAATCGCGAGTGCTATAGCTGACGCCGACGCCTCGTCCGTTTCCACCCGCAAACCGGAATGCGACCGGCGCCTCTGTTGACGCTTCTCCCGTGTTGCGATTGAACAGCAGGTTGCTGGTTGTTACTTCGAGGCTTGCGTTCGACGCGACATCCTTACCGGCAGCGGACTTCGTGCTTCCGATATCGATCTGCACCTCACCTTCGCAGCGCACATCTCCCGTTTCCGGCTCATAGCTGCATTCGCGGGTGTGGATGTTGTCGTCGCGGTCACCTTCCTTGCCATAAATCGTGATCCATACGTCCTCTAGTTGCGAACGGTTTCTATCCTTATACTGGGTGGCATGGGAGGCGCGAATCGTAAAGACAGTGCGGTTCTGCTCGACCTTTGAGAACGAGATTTGCGCCGACTGTTGTTGGATGGAGGCCGGTACAGGAGCGGGAGCGTGCCTGCGAGCCCGCGCCTCGCGAACCATCCGCCCGCCGTACACGCCGGCCACACTCAGTGTGATCAGCGCAGCGGCCCATGCCGCCCAACGTGCGTAGCGCGCAGCTTCACGGTTGTACAATCTGTAGTTCCCTCTTTTGAGAAGTATAGGCGCGTGTTCGGCCAGGAACAACGAGGCGTGGGCTACATCAAGGCGCGGGTAGCACTCCCAGGCCCGCGGCCGCCACGCAATCGCGGGTGGTGTTCTTCACCAGGTACATCGCTTCATCGGCAAGGTGCAGCAGTTCGGCCTTCGTTCGCGAATCGGTAGGGTAAGAGGCCACGCCCACGCTTGCGGTTACCGTCACATCTAGTCCTGTGTCCTTTAGCCAGCGCGTTTCGCGGATAAGATTGTGCAGCCGACGCGCCACGCCGAGGGCATTCTCCTTCGAGGTTTGGGGTAGTAGCACAACGAACTCGTCGCCACCATATCGGAACGCAAGGTCGATCATGCGGCACTTCTCTTTAATCGCTTCACCGATCTCTGCAAGCAGCTTCGATCCCATCAGGTGGCCGTGGGTATCGTTTACGTTCTTGAAGTGGTCGAGATCGATAAAAATTACCGAGAACTCGAATGAATACCGATGCGATCGGTAAATTTCCGTATCCAGCATGAAATTCAAATGGCGCGCGTTGTAAAGACTGGTGCAGTCGTCGGTGATCGTCAGTTCGTGAATGCGTTGGACGTGGCGCGCGTTTTCAATCGCAATTGCGGCATAGTCCGCAAGAGCTTGTAGCAAGGCGAGGTCGCGCGGGCTGAATCCCTCCGGCCCGATGCAGTTGATTAGCTCAATCACTCCGAGGCACTGTTCGCGGAAGCGCACGGGAACGGCGACGATCGAACGGGTGGCTACCTTGGTCTTCTCGTCCGCTTGGCCGAAGAAACGCGAATCGACGCTAGTGTCCGCAACCACCACAGGTTCGCCGGACTGAGCCACCCAACCCGCCACTCCTTGCCCCACCTTAATACGCATGTCCTTCAGAGCCTCGGAGCCCTGGCCGGTGGCGATTTGGAAGTACAGCTCGTTTTTCGCGAGGTCCATCAATAGCAACGACCACGTGTCGGGATGCAACACCTCGTTGATTTTCTCCATGATGGTGCGCAGCACCTGGTCAAGCTGGAGCGAAGAGGTCAGCGCCTTGCCGAGCTCTCGAAACACGGTAACTTCACTGATATCCGGCGGTTCCAGCGGCACCGTGGCATTGTGGCGCCGCTCAACGCCGTCGAAAGGCTTTCCATCGTAAGCCCGGCGCTGCCGTCCAGGTGGCCCGTTCTTTGTTGCGTCTTGGGATTCGGAAGGCAACATTGGCATTATAGTGAACCATTTTAACCTGTCGCAACGGCCAATACCGCGCCATTGCCGAAAGGCCAATGGGTCACTCCTCTTCGTTGCGCTCGGGTGTCATTGACACTGATTCTCCCCGCGTCTATATTTTTCGCAGGTTCCTAGGGAATGTCTTCAACACCTTTCGGCGAACACCTCAAGCGGGAACGCGAAATGCGGGGCGTCTCCCTCAACGAAATTTCCGCCGCTACGCGCATCGGCACGAGGTTTCTGGAAGCAATAGAGAATGACCGGTGGAACGAGCTGCCCGGAGGCGCGTTCAATCGCGGCTTCATCCGTTCGATCGCGCGTTACCTCGGACTCGACGAAGATAATTTGGTAGCCGAATACTCGCTTGAAACCTCGGCCGACGCGAACACTCGCGCGGCGGCGCAGTTCGTCAAACCTGGCCGGAACTGGCGACCGGTCGTGGGCGCGGCAGTCATCCTCTTCGCGTTGCTGGCGGCCGGACTGCTCGTGCACCATTTCTTCGGATCGGGACTCATGGCCATGTTGCACAAACCGCATTCCCCCGTAGCCTCAGCCGCAAGCTCTGTGCCGGCATCGCCGGATTTCCAGCGTAGCGCTCCAAATCAGACAAAGGTACAGACGGGGTCCGCGGCTGCGGCTGGGAACGCCCAAGCGTCGGATCCGGCGCCAGGAGCCACTCTTGCGCTGCGCATCGGAATTGAAAAGCCGGGCTACTTAAAAGTCGTCGCGGACGGACAAACCGTTTTCCATGAAAGGGTCCGAGCCGGCTACTCCCATAACTTCGAGGCGCGCAGTACTCTTGAGATTGTCTCCAGCCGGGCAAGTGGCGTGCGGCTAAATCTTAATGGACGAAGCGTCCCATTTCCCCCTACTCCGGGTAGAATGGCGCGCATCGAGTTAAGCAAAAACGATCTGCGCCCGGTTGGAGGAGTCCATTAGCAGCGAATTGCGCGAACAGATCCGTTCCGGGCGCGCCCGGCCGGAACAGAAGATGGCAATCTGCGCCGAGGGCGCTCCGCTTGGTCCCGAAGACCGCGTTGAATTACTCGCTGTGCTAGCTTCAGATTCAGATTCCAATATCGCCGAGCGCGCACAAAGCGCGCTGTTAAGCCGCCCAACGGAACACTTCTTGGCAGCGTGTGCTCGGCCAGATGCAGATCCTCGCCTCTTTGCCTATTGCGCCGATAATCTTCCCGATAAAAAGGGTATCGCTGACGCCTTGGCTCGCAACGGCTGCTGTCCTACGGCGAACGTTGCACGGATAGCGTCGCATCTAACCTCGGCGGGCATACAGGCGCTGCTCGATAACCTCGAACGGTTTATTTCTGACCCGCAGTTGGTGCTTGCCGTGTCCGCCTCGTCCGCGACAAATACCGAACAGCGTGCGCTCCTTGAAGAAATGCAAAAGGGCGCTCTGGCGATGCAGGAAATCGAAGAGGCCGCGGCGGAAATTGAGCCTGACCCCATCAAGCGGCAGACCCTCTTTCAAAGGGTCGCTCATATGAATGTAGTGCAACGCTTGACCCTGGCCCTGAAAGGCGGTCGCTCGGAGCGCATGCTCTTGATCCGCGACCCAAACAAGCTGGTGCAACGCTGTGTCCTCCAATCTCCACGCTTAACCGAGACGGAGGTCGAGGCATTTTCAGCGATGACCAACTTGAGCGGAGAGATTCTGCGAACGATTTCGATGACTCGGATATTTATAAAGAGCTACACAATCATGCGAAACCTCGTAAACAATCCGAAGACGCCGCTGGACGTCACTCTGCATCTGTTCCCTCGCCTCACGGCGACGGACTTGATGAAGCTGACAACCAACAAAAACATTTCTGATACTTTGCGGTCGGCCGCCATGAAGCTTCACCGAAAGCGCAAAATGGGAGGCTGATGGAGCGGGACTTTTTCTCGTATCACTCGGCGATAAGCATGAGCGATAAAGGTGGCCCGCGCAGCGCATGACTTCTCCAGCAGCAGTTCCGACCGTCAACGAAGGATCGGTGGTCATCAGCTCGCGTGGGGTCGAACGTCTGCGTTCCGGACATCTATGGGTTTATCGGAGTGATATCTCCTCCGTCAAGGCCGACCCCGGCGCCGTCGTCCGCGTGTCCGATGATCGCGGCCGCTTTCAAGGGCGCGCCTTCTACAGCGATAAATCGCAGATCTCGATTCGCCTTCTCACGCGCAGCGACATTCCTATCGACCGTCTGTTCTTCGTGGAGCGAATCGAGCGTGCAGCCGCCTATCGTAAGCTAGTCGTGGAAGATTCGGACGCCTATCGGCTCGTGTACAGCGAAGGCGATCTGCTTCCTTCGCTTATTGTGGACCGATATGGCGAGTACTTGGTCATCCAAACCCTCAGCCAATCTACCGACCGGCTGAAGAGTGAATTCGTCGGTATCCTTGTGGAGATGTTTGCCCCTAAAGGCGTGCTCGAACGCAACGATCCGAAGGTTCGTTTGCTTGAGGGCCTCGATCAGCGGATTGGCGTCCTTTATGGCCAGGTTCCTACGGAGGTCTTGGCCAGCGAGAACGGGGTTACATTCATCCACGACTTGGCGAAAGGTCAGAAAACAGGCTCTTTCCTGGACCAGCGGGAAAATCATCGGGCTGCGCGCCGCTATGCTTCCGGAGAGGTGCTCGACTGTTTCAGCTATGAGGGCGGATTCGCGCTCACAGTTGCGGACAAATCCTCTCACGCTGAAGGCATTGAGATGGCGCCGGCTGCGCTGGAGGCTGCACGTCGAAATCAAAAATTGAACGCGATCTCCAACGTCCACTTCCGCGAAGGAAACACATTTGACCTCCTAAAGGAATATGACGAGGCAGGCCGCCGCTTTCAAATGGTCATTCTCGATCCGCCGGCCTTTGCCAAAAATCGCGATAGCATTCCGGCGGCACGCCGTGGGTACAAGGAAATCAATCTGCGCGCCTTGAAGCTCCTTGCTCCCGGCGGATTCCTGGTCACCTGCTCATGCTCCTACCATATCAGCGAAGCTCTTTTTCTGCAGATTCTAGCGGAGGCCGCCAATGATGCCGGTAGAACTGTTTCAATAGTCGAGCGTCGCACCCAAGCTCAGGATCACCCCATCATCCTCACCATGCCGGAGACGCACTACTTGAAGTGTCTGATCATGCGGGTCTTTTAGAATCTCTGTCTTCGCCTAATTCGAAATGCGCAAGCCTGAGCCCAGCCCGGGTTACGCGTCGTAATAACTCTGCTTTGTGCCGGCCCCAGAGCAAGTCGGAGCTCTCCGGTTTCGTCCCCAGAAGTCCACACCAGCAACCGCTTGCACTGCCCGGCCGCAACCTGTCAACATAATCGCGATGTTGAGTTAATCCGCCCTCTCGACGAGAGTCGGAAAAATGGTTCCTTGACAACTGGATTAGAAGTGGATTTTGCCGTTTGGTAGAAGCCCCCTGTATTCATGCGGGGGAACTGGACTTTAGACCAGCGGAAAGCGTCCCGCGTCTTGGACGGGCTTTACCCCCGGCGCTAGCAGAGGTCTACGCAAACTGGTCTCCCGTCTTATCGATACAAGGGCCGAGTAGAACGTGTCGCAAGTGCTAGAAAACAAAAGGTTGGGACGCGCTCTACCCGACATAAAAGTGGGGGCCCACGAAAACGGCTTACCGGACCATGATCCCCTGCCGCCAAAGTCCTCCCCGTTTTCGGCCTCGGCCGGCGGACCCGGCCGGGCTACCGCTCATGTTTACTTCGCTCGCGAGTTTCCCTACCATAGACCTGCCTCGCGCAACTTTTTGAGTGGCAGCGCCCATTTCCGCGAGCCAATGGACAATGCCTAACGGCCAAAGACTCGTCGTCGTCGAACCCAACGGCACGCGCCGGGATGTGGTAGTGACCGCCTCGCCCTTTCGGATTGGCCGGCAAGCCGGAAACGAGTTGACCCTGCGAGACAGCCGAGTCAGCCGCCACCAGGCGCAAATATTGACCGTCGATGGCAAGCTGGTGCTGGAGGATATGGGCAGCAGCCACGGCACTTTTGTGAACGGAGAAAAAATTCTCCGCCACGAGTTGAAGCCCAGCGATCGAATCGATTTCGGCGTCGCCGATTCCTACCAGGTGATCTACGTTGGCGACGGCGCGACGATCGAGGAAATCGTCGAGCGCATCGAAGCGCCCGCTCCCGAACAGTCGGGGCCGCGCGAACTTCATCACTTGGGCGTCCTGCTCGAGGTGGCGCGCGCGCTCAGCTCGGGGCTCGCGCTCGAAGACATCCTCACGGCCGTTTTGGATGCCGCCATCGCCCTCACCCGAACGGAGCGCGGCGTGCTCCTGCTTCACAACTCTTCAGGTGAGGTACAAACCGCCGTCGCGCGCAACGCGCAGGGCGCCAGTCTGCGCACCGAAGAGGTGCAAATCTCGCAGGGCGTCTTGAAGCGCGTCGCCAGCACGCGGCGTGAATTGATCGTCAGTGAAACGGAAGAGGGCAGCGGACTGACCAGCCAGCAGGAAAGCATGGCCCGCCTCGCTCTTCGTACCATTGTTGCCATCCCCATTGATAAACTGCCCGTGATTGAGGCGCTCGACGCTACGATTTCCGCGCGCCAGGGCGAACTCCTCGGAATTTTGTATCTCGATAGCCGCGCTCCTTCGAGCGCCTTTTCCGCGCTGGATCGCGAAGTCTTGCGAACGCTCGCGCGCGAAGCCGCCACCGTGGTGGAAAATGCCCGCCTTTTCGCCGCCTCGCGCGCCAAGGCGCGCCTCGACCATGAAATCGAAATCGCCAGCCAGATTCAGCAGAAGCTTCTGCCCAAGACACTGCCGAATCTGCCGGACCTCGCTGTGGCCGGTTCCACGATGGCCTGCTACTCCGTTGGCGGCGATTGCTTCGACGTGATTGAGCTGGATGGCAACCGCCACGGGTTTTTTGTCGGCGACGTTTCCGGAAAGGGTATATCCGCGGCGTTGCTTGCTACCCTGCTTCAAGGCGTCTTCTATACGACCGCGACCATGGATATCCCGCTGCCCGGCATCTTTTCGCGCGTGAACCGGTATCTTTGCGAGCGCAGCGGAGACGACCGCTACGCAACCGTTTTCTATGGCGTGCTGGACGCGGCTGGGCGCTTCGAATACGTCAACGGAGGCCACGTCCCCCCGCTCGTCCGGCGTATCTCAGGTTCCGTTGAGGCGCTGGGGAGCGCGAATTTTCCAGTTGGCATGTTTCCCGAGGCCGAATATCAGAGCGCGGAGGTAAAGCTCGAGCCGGGCGATTTTCTCGTAATCTACACGGACGGGGTGTCCGAGGCCGCGAACATCAGCGCGGAACTCTTTGAGGAATCCCGCCTGCGGCAAATCGTGGAAGACTTCAAGGGGCAGACTGTGGGAGAGCTTGCGGAAACGATTCGCAACGGAGTGAAGGCTTTCACCGCAGGCGCACCCCAATCCGACGACATCACCATCCTGGTTGTGGGATACAGCGGGGGTGCGTAACTTCTGAGCATCGCCACCTAAATTGGGATTTGGGGGAGCACCACTTCCGCGCAACATTCTAGTTGCGCAGCTTTCGAGCTTGGCCGATAATCCACTAACTCGTTTCAGGCATTCTGTACAGGCGTATTCAGGATGACTTGCCCTCAGTGCAGCACTGCGAACCCTGACTTCGCCGAGTCTTGCTCGCACTGTGGTACCCCCATGCCTATTGGCGATGATGTCACTATTCGCGTGGTGGACATGTCGGCTCTTGAGCCTGGCAGCGATTTCGGCCCGCGTTACCACATCGAATCGCTTCTCGGGCAAGGGGGAATGGGCCGCGTCTACAAAGCTCGCGACAAAACGCTCGACCGCACGGTTGCAATAAAAGTTATTCGCCAAGGCACCGTAGGTGAAGCTGGCGCGCTTCAGCGTTTCAAGCAAGAGCTGCTTCTCGCCAGCAAGGTTTCGCACAAAAACGTTCTCCGGATTCACGATATGGGCGAAGTCGGACCCGTAAAGTTCATCTCGATGGCTTACGTCGAGGGCCCCGATCTTTATCACGTCCTCCGCGACAATCCGAAACTACCTTTCGAGCGCGCCCTTAGTTTTTCGCGGCAGCTTGCCGAAGCGCTCGCGGCCGCGCATGGCGAAGGCGTGGTTCATCGCGATCTCAAACCCCAGAATGTTCTCGTCGACAAGGACGACCACATCTACGTTTCCGATTTCGGTCTGGCGAAATCTTTTGAGGACGACTCAGTCGGCATGACCAGATCGGGCGCCTTTATTGGCACGCCACGCTACATGTCTCCCGAGCAAGTGGAGGGAAATCCGGCCGATCAGCGCAGCGATCTCTACGCGTACGGCCTGATTATCTACGAGATGGTCACGGGGAACGTGCCGTTCACCGGTGAAACCACTCTGAAGGTGATGTACCAGCGGCTTCAGGAAACGCCGAAGAGCCCACGGTCGACCGACCCGTCGATCCCAGCTTGGTTCGACGCGGTGATTATGCGCTGCCTGGAAAAGGACCCGGCCACACGGTATCAAACCGCCAACGAAATTTTGTTGGATTTGCAGGCAGCCAAATCTTCAGCCGGCGCCAGTCGGACGGGAATCAGCCGTCCTGAGAGCCGGACCGTCCAGATTCAGATTCCCGATTTTGCGCAGCGCCGATGGACCTGGATCGTCACAGCCGTGCTGACGCTCGCAATTCTGGCATTGGCAGTCCCCCCGGTCAGACATTTGATCTTCCGGGGCGGCGGTAGTGCGAAAAGCTCGCGCGTTTCCGGCGTGCCTCCGCTTGAGAGCGGGCAATTCATTGCGGTCCTGCCGCTGCAGGTGCTCGGTGACCAATCGCAACTCGGCTACCTTGCGGACGGAATCGAGGAGGCCCTTTCCGCAAAGCTTTTCCAATTGCGGGATGTCCACGTAACTCCTGAGGATGCCATTGCCAAGGCGGACTTAACCAAGCCCTTGCCCAAAATTGCCGGAGCGCTCGGCGCCAACCTCGTGATCCAAGGAACGCTGCAGGGCTCGGGAGACAAGATTCGGGTGGTGTTGAAGCTCCAGGATACGGCGAACGATAAGCTCCTCTGGAGCCAGGAATTCGATGGCGTCAAAGCAGATCTCTTCACGCTTGAGGACGAGATCTACCATCCGCTGGTATCTGCCCTGAATCTGAAGCCGACGAACGAGGAAGCCGCCAAAGCAGGGGAGCGGCCGACTGAAAACGTCGCCGCTTATGACTTCTATCTTCGAGGGCGAAATTCGCTGCGCGGACACGATGCCAAGAGCATACAAGCGGCCTTGGACTTCTTCGGTCAGGCTCTAAAGACCGATCCTAGCTTTGCGCTGGCCTATACGGGCATAGCAGACGCCAGCCTGAGAATGTACAGCACACGGAAAGACAGCCTCTGGACCCAAAAAGCTCTCGCAGCCGCCCAGCAAGCCGACCAACTCAACGACGCACTGCCGGAGGTACATTCCATACTTGGAGCCGTTTATAGCGCCACTGGCAAGTCCGCAGAGGCCGTGTCAGAACTGAAGCGCGCCCTCTCGCTGGCACCCAACTCCGATGACACCTATCGTCGGCTGGGAAAAGCTTATTTGGACAGTGGCGACGGTCCGCGGGCCATTGAGGCCTTTAAGAAGGCCGTCCAGCTCAATCCATATTTCTGGGTAAACCAGGACGCCCTCGGCAATGCCTATTTTCAACTGGGGGACTACTCCCAGGCGCTGCTGGCCTTTCAACAGATCACTGTTCTCGAGCCGGATATCGACGCGGGATACGAAAATGTGGGCGTCGTTTACCTTCAGCAGGGCAAGTATCAGGAATGCATACCCTACTTCCAGAAAGCTCTTCAAATTGAACCATTCTTTTCCACTTTCTCAAATCTTGGGACCGCTTACTTCTTTTTGAAACAGTATACGAACTCCGCGGCGATGTTCGAAAAGGCCGTGGCGCTCAATCCGAATAACACGGTTACAATGGTCAACCTAGCCGATGCCTACCGGGCAGCCGGGGAACAGGATAAGAGCCACGCGGCCTATCAACAGGCAATCTCGCTCGGTTACAAGGAATTGGAGACGAACCCGCGCAATCCGGATGTGATGGCGGAAATCGCACTCGCCTACG
The DNA here is from genome assembly GCA_963823145.1 of uncultured Acidobacteriota bacterium. Taxonomy (GTDB): domain Bacteria; phylum Acidobacteriota; class Terriglobia; order Acidiferrales; family UBA7541; genus Palsa-295. The sequence continues at coordinate 1,495,198 of CAWGJZ010000002.1, read as the reverse complement.
CGAAGATTGGAAATTCCAAAGAGGCTATTGATTTGATTCGCCGCGTGCGAGCGATGGACCACAGCAACGTCAACTATATCTACGACGCGGCGGCGATCAATGCGGTGCTGGGGAATTCAGGTGACGCATTGAAAGCTTTGCGAGAGGCGCTGGCGAAGCACTACCCGGCAGAATACGCGGCAGGAGACATCGATTTCTCGGGCCTTCAAAGCAACCCCGAGTTTGCCAGCATGATGAAAGAGTACGCCGTGAATAAACCTTAGTTAGACACGCGGTGAACTACCCAGCGCTTCCTAGTCAGAAGCAGCATGGGGAGCATTCCAGCGACGAGAAGCAAGATCGTCGAGGGCTCAGGAGTCTGCGTATCCAGGGTCACACCGAAGGTAGCGCCGCTGTTAAGGGACCCTGGGCATTGCCCGCCAACTCCGCCATTGTCCTGGCATGGACCCGCGCCGGAGAAGAAGAAGTTTAAAGTTGAGGTTTGATCCTCGTCAAACGAAAGCGTGTCAACAGCAGAGTCCTCAGTGTCGAAACTGCAATTTGCCCATACGTTGCTGAAGCATTCGAAGATATCGCCCTTTGGAGTGTCTTTGAGCTGGAGATGCAAGCTCGTGAGTGGAGTGGTTCCCGTATAGGCGAAATCAATCGAAAATCCAGCTGGGTTGAAAGTCTCCACAAGCGGGCCCTGGCCATTGTAGTTCACCGGGTCGGGACCGTCGCTGTTGACGATGACGCGCGGGTCGACTCCATCCGCCTTCGCTACAGCTGTCGCCACCGATATCCCAACCGCAACCAGAATCGCGACGCACAACCATCGAACTAGCTTCATATACACCCCCACAGGGACCGCTGGGGGAGGCTACTGCATGTTGAGCGCCAAGCATAACATTTTCTCGGCGGGAATAAGTTCTTAGTTTACAGCATTAGAATCCGGCCAATTAAAAGCGATACTTCAAGATGTGCATTTGTTTGCATACTTCCGGCGATATTTGAGCCTTGCCTTCGCCGGCGGCGCATCAGTGGCCGCCCACCGTACCTTGCGATTGTAACCGAACTTTAACGCCGAACTAGACGCTTCTAGGTTAGAGTACGCGCCACATGGCCTCAGAAAAGATGCAGATACTCCCTTCGCAGGGGGCTCGTGACGGTCAGAAGATCCTATCCCTGAAGGGTCCGCTCACGATTCAGACGACTTTCGATTTTCAGACTGCGGCGCGAGCCGAAACTTCGCCAATTCTCATCATCGACCTAAGCGAAGTGCCGTTCGTGGACTCGGCGGGCCTCGGCGCGATTGTGGGCGCCCACGTAACCGCTCAAAAAGCAAACCGCGAAATAGCGCTCGTGGGTGTGAATTCGCGAGTGAAAGCACTCATGGACATGACCCACGTCGGTCAGCTTTTCCGCATATACCCCACCGTTCAGGAAGCCCGGGCCAGCCTTATGCCCAAGTAGTCCGGCAACCCCCTGCGACTCGCATTCCAACACGGCTTTCACACATCTTCGGTCGCGCATCTCTGACAGCGGATGCACAAGTTGGGCTAGAATAAGTTCCCGCACGTGTCGGGGCGTAGCGCAGCCTGGTAGCGCGCCTGCCTTGGGCGCAGGAGGTCTGGAGTTCAAATCTCCACGCCCCGACCACTTACTTCTTTGTTTTCAATTCCATCTTGCCGGTGCTGTCTGCGTCGGAGCCTGAATTTGGGTCCATTTGGGTCCAAATACAAGTCTCTCGACGCTTTCTACCGCGCGACGCTGTTCTTCCGGGACCGCGTGCAAATAAGTCTCTCGCGTGATCTCCGGCGTGGAATGCCCGAGGAGCGATTGCATCGTTCCTAGCGGCGTGCCCACGGAGTCCAGCATCGTCGCGTGGCTATGCCTCAGAAGATGCCACGTGACACCAGGAAGCCCTAATTTCTTCGCGGCAGGCTTCAGGTGCTTGCGCAAGAGATTCCATCGCTCTAATGGCAATCCTTCGCGCGTGGCGAACACCAGAGACTTCGGATCAACATCAGCGGGACGGAGCGCAGCGAGAATTTCTGCTGTCTCCGTTCCAATCGGGATGGTTTCGTGCACTGCGCTTCGTTTTGGGCTGATCGAAATGTCCGTCGTACACCGTTTCGCAAACGCGGAGCAAACGAGGATACAGATTGATACTTCCCCAGCGAAGCGCGAGCAACTCTCCAACGCGCAAGCCAGTCAGCACTAGCAGCGACGTGACCGAGCGTGCCGGTTCATTCAAACCGGCGGCGAGGTTTCGCACCTGGACTGGAGTGAGGACCGCCCGCTCCACTCCACGCTGCCGTCGCGGGAGTTTCGTTTTCTGAGCAACGTTCTCCGTGATGTAGCCCCATTCCTCGGCCGCACTGAGAATTTTGCTCAGGCCACATTTGAAGTGGTGGACCGTCTCCCATGACAATCCGCCGTTCAGCTTTTGGCTAAGGAAGCTCTGCAACTCCTCGCGCGAGAGCTCGCGAAGTTGCCGCTTGCCGAATGCCGGAACGAGATGCACGTCGAGCATGTACTTGTAGTGCTTCTGTGTTGCGTACTTGAGAGTCGGCAAAACCACGGGCATCCAATCGTCTTTGGCGAAATCGCCGAAAGTGCGGACGGACTGTGGCCTCGTCTTGCCGCTGTTGATCGACCCTAACCTCTGAGACAAAACCTGCATCGCACGACGGGATCGGTTTGGGCGGGAGCGACCCCTGCATTACGTTTGGGCGGCATTTTCGCCCAAAACAGAGGGTCGCTCCCGCCCAAACCGAGGTTTTCGTCCGCGGTCTTTCTGCAGAGCTAATTTCCGCAGTGTATTCTTCGACGGAGCCTTGCCGAAGGGGCCTAGGTGAACGGAACGCCTATCTTTAGGGGTGAACACTGTGAGTGTTCCTGTGTTCACCCCTATCTGTCTAAGCTAAGCTCCGCCCCCTAAGAAGCACGCTTTGCGGCGTCCTGTTAGGTCAGAAACGAGGCGGGCGGTTCGGTGATTTCTTCAGAGCTGCGGGAAGTCACTCCAGGAATGGATCGCGCAATGGATCGACTTGCAGCCGGGCCTGAGGACACCCTTTGAATCTGCGCCTGGATTGGCTGGCGAAGCTGAGGATCACCGGGCGCGTACTTCAGGGCATCAGAAATAGGACTGCAGAGCGTGATCGCGCTGGCCTTGAGTCAGGAAAACGTTTCCGAGTTCGATGTGCACGAAGAAGGCACTCGGGTCGAGGGCGATTCCTCCAACAATCGCTGCGCGGCTGTCCAGTCGGGTTTCTCGGCGAAGATTTCCGAGAGCGATCCTGATAAAGCCTTCCCGCCAGAATGGGGCCGCGGGCGCAGGTTCCGCGAAAAACCATCAGATTCCCAAATCGAGCAGCCGGAGTCGAGCTTCGCAGTGCCACATTGCCCCAAAATGGATGCTTCCCGAGAAAGCGCGCGTCAACGATCACGTGGAAAAGGTAGCGGATTCACGTCTGGATTGGTCGCGCTCCGGGTCGCGTCCCAGCCAGTCAATGCCACGCGCTCTTTCTTCGACTTCGCTTATCGGTCCATAAAAATAATAGGCGGCAAGTTCCTTGACGCGCTGATCGACGCCCTCATCGCTGAAGCACAGATAGCGGGCCATTGAACACCTCGCTTGATGCCGGGCTTTCCGCATAGCGGTACCTGTAGGTCGCCCACAGCACGGCGAGCGCGCCGGGCGGGGAGGCGAGAAAGGCAGTATCGAGACAAACAGGCAAATCCGTTACGAAGTGTTCACAACGGTACAGACACGAATTTTCGAGGCGGCTAGCCTCCTGCTGAGGCGCTCAGATGCAACCTCTACGGCACAAAAAACTGACCCGAGCATATAGACTCGGGGGCTCTGTAGTTCAATATCGCTCGGCAGCGAGAAGGCTGCTCAAAGCGAAAAGATCGCTCCTCCGTGCGGTGCCCTGGTGGAGTATCGCCCTCGCGGCCCCGCTTCTTTTGCGGACGCTGCTTCGTCTTGTTTTTCTTTGTCCCCATCGGCGCAAGGGTCCTCCGATAACGCTGCGCGAGCCGATCTCATTCAGCCTATCCGGACACCGAACTGGCTCTAGTCGGGGAACCTACATCACTTGCTTGGATTGCGGTCAAAGATTCGCTTACAACTGCAAGACCGGGCGGCTGCTGGATTTCTGGGGCATCCACGACGAAGAAGCACTGGCAGGAGTTCGCCGGAGAGTTGATGGATTCCTTTCGCCTTTTCGAGACCTCGCTGCCAGGGTCGGCAGGCTGAATATGGGGATGGCGATGAGTGAGCTTGTCAGGCCCGCGCACCACCTCGGAATTTCGATTAAGGGCCAATGGACGAAGGCCCGGCGCTTGCACAGTGCTCTGCCCCATGCGAACAGACTAACCCACCAGGCAGCCCTCACCCAAAGGGTCACTCGGTCCGGGAACGGCGACGACCGACCCTTTCCCGACTTCATTGACTACGGTGAGCCTCACACTGCCTTCTTGCGGGCACATAGACGTTCTCAGCGGCATCACCTTGAACGATAGGACATCGTGAGAAGGTGTTCGCAACGAGACAGATTAGCGTCTTTTCTGTGACTAATCTCGTTTGTGCAGTTTCCAGACCACGAGGAGCTATCACTGCGGTTCGACAGATCGAGATCGCGGATGCTCTCGCACCCTATCGCAAGGAGATGAAAACATGCTTGGTATAATCGCAGCGGTTCTAATCATTCTTTGGTTGCTGGGATTTTTTGCCTTTCACGTAACCACTGCTTTCATTCACATTGCTTTAGTTGTGGGCCTAGTGTTACTCGTTTTGCATTTCATGAGAGCGAGGCCAGCAATCGTATAGAACGAGCGCCAGATTCGCGGAGAGCCGCCCGAGGGTGCCAATAGTTAGGGTGCCGCGGACCAAAACAGCTTTGCACGAACAGAGGCTTACACAGCGTATAGTCCGGCGGTGATTTGGCTAACGGGAATCTTTTATGGCTCTCGGGTGCTCGGCACAGACATGCGACGTGAACTCCTTGTCGCGCTGCTGTTCGTAGTGCATCTTCATTTCGTCAATTGATTTGCCAACGAGTGGCCCTAAAGGGTTGAACGCCCATGCGCATTCGGTGCAAGCCCAGCCCTGAAAATTCTGTTTTTCGACCCATACCAGTCTGCGACGCATCGCCTCTGTGGCATACCCCCCTAGATTCGAGGCCCGAACATTAGCCATAGAGAGAGGCTGCTGTCTGTGGCGCACCCCACACTGGCAGAAATTGCTATCTCAATCCAAGGTCATCCTCGAACTGCTGAATCACGTCGTAGCACTCACAAGCGGATTTTTCGAGTTTCCTCCGATTCACAATCCTTACCGCACCTCGCACGTATTCTATAATTCCCTTTTTTTGCAGCACTGACGCTGCCAAGCTAACAGTGGATCGGTCGGTACCCATCATGGTCGCAATGAAATCGTGGGTGATCGGAAGCACCCCGGAATCCGCTCTGTCCTGTGTCATCAGCAGCCACCTCGAGAGACGCTGCTGTATATCGTGCAGCCGATTGCACGCTGCGGTCTGTGCGACTTGCATTCCTTGAAGCCCCGTATGCCTACTCAAGATCATCTGTAGCTGCGGCGCCGACCGCAGAATGCGTTCGAGCGCATTCGCCATAATTCGGACGCCATCGCCGGCAATTTGGATTATCTCGCGCACGGAACTTCTGCTCAGGCCGGCTGCCAGTCCTGCCCCAAGGTACCCCTCCTTGCCCACGACACCGACTTCGACGGTTCGACCGTCTTTGGTTACTACAACTTGAGAAACCATCCCTCGGTTCGGAAAGTAGACAAACTCGATTTTGTGCGTCGGCTCATGAAGGCTGAGATGATGCGGCAGGTCCACATGCATCAAGTCAGGACGCATCAACTCGTATTCATTATCAGGCGTTGCCAACAGTACTTTGTTCCTTACTGGTTTTCCGTCGACGTTGGTGCGCTCGCCTGCCTGTACGACTCGAAAGTTTTTCCCACTCATATCAATTCTGACGGCACCAGAGTGGTCCAACAAGCTTGGGTCACTCTGCTTTCCATCGGCCTCCGTTAATCGCGGTCCGGATGACTGTGGCGCCAGTTCCAGTCATACCGCTGCACTCTGTGGTGTTGCCTGTTGTAGTGCGATAACTCCTGTGCTGCTCCACCAGGTAACGCCTGTAGGCGCGGTCTTCGTGGTCGTCCCAGAACAGTGAACAGATGTACCGATTTGTGCAGTGCATGAAAGAGCCCTCCAACCCGAGATACCCAGATTCAGAACCCCAGCAGCAACCACTTTGCATCGCCAGCCTCGGGATGTATGTTCCATTCGGCACGTAATCCTAATGATTTGCGGAGCGAATTTGACTACGAGAAAACGCGATTGTCTGGCGCTGGCCAGAGAGCGGCGGGGTTCGGAACCGGACGTATCCTTCGCTGCTTCCATGCTGATGGCACCATCACGACGGGGCTAGTTCGTTATCGCCATTCGTCCAGCGGGCCGAACTGTGTATCAAACGGGAATATATTGGCTGGCGGGGTGACACCATGAGTTATGAGCGAGAAACGAAAATCGAAGGACGTACTTTCTTGGCAAGAGTAGCTAGCGCCATTCCCGGAATTATACTGTTGGTCTCCAAACTGTGCAGCGAGACTCACCGGTTCCTGCAGCCAAAATCCCAAGGGTCGCCCAAATCCTGATAAACGCGCTACTGCCGAGCTGGGTACTTCAAGATAAAAGGCACTTTAACGGACAGTATTCAGAATCGCAAAGCACCGATACTAGCGCCACGCAGCTTTTCAAGGAGACTCACCATGAAGATTTCAGCAGTACTCTTGGCAGTCCTCATGGGTTTGAGCGCATCAACGGTAGCTCAGGCCCAAATCGCAACCTCCAGCGACTCCAATCAGACGCCCACATATCGAGCGAGCGTAGTCCGGACGACGCGTGCGGTCAAATATGAGCACCGCAGCGGCAGCACGAAGATAAATTTCCGGGGTACCGACTTGATGCCAGCAGCGACGGGAGAAGCGCGAGTGGAGAGCAAGCGCGGCGCCATAAAAGTCGACGCCGAATTCGCAGGTCTCGATAGACCAACCACTTTTGGTAATGAGTATCTCACATATGTCCTGTGGGCGATTTCTCCAGAAGGTCGATCCGTTAACCTAGGCGAAGTATTGGTCGGCGATAACCATCGCAGCAAGCTGGATGTCACAACGGACCTCCAGGCGTTTGCCCTCATAGTGACTGCCGAACCTTATTACGCTGTGAGGCGTCCGAGCAATGCAGTGGTCCTCGAAAATGAAATTAGACCAGACACGGAAGGTACGAGCGAAGAGGTGGATGCCCGGTATGAGCTTATTGACCGGGGTGGCTACATTCCAACGGGCTATAAGTTCGATCCCGTGGTTTTGAGCGCCAAATTGCCGCTCGAATTCTATGAGGCGCGTAATGCGGTGCGTATCGCTAAGTCGGCCGGCGCCGAAGAGAACGCAACCTCCAGCTATGGGGATGCTGTCGCTCAGATGAAGCAAGCCGATGCTCTAGCGACAATGAAGCACATCGACAAGAAGACGCTTATTTCCACTTCGCGAGAAGTTGTGCAGACGGCAGACGACGCCCGTGAAATCGCGGTAAAACGGATCGATGCCGACCGCTTGGACGCGGACAGGAACGCAGCGGCCAATCGAGTGGCGGACGCCGACGCAGCCACCGGCATCGCAAATAATCGGCGCGTGGAAGCCGATAAAGCGAGTGCGGTGGCACGGCAACAAGAGCGAGATGCCCAGGCCGAATCAGACCGGAATCGCGCGGCTGCGGCTGACGCCAATCAAGCCACGGCGGATGCACAGGCCGAATCAGACCGGAATCGTGTTGCTGCGGCTGATGCCAATCAAGCCACGGCAGATGCCCAACAAGGGCAAAGAGACGCGGAGGCGGAATCAGAGCGAAATAAAGCCGCAGCCGCAACATCGGATCAGCAGCTCCAGCAAGCCGTGCGTGATCGTGAAGAACTTCGCGCCAAGTTGCTGCTGCAATTCAACGCCATCCTGGCCACACGTGACACGGCTCGCGGTCTTGTTGTGAACTTGTCCGACGTGCTTTTTGACACCGGCAAGTACACGCTTCGCCCAGAAGCGCGTGAAAAGCTGGCCAAAATATCGGGAATTGTTCTCGCCTATCCGGATCTCAAGTTGGCCATTGAGGGCAATACGGACAGCGTCGGCAGCGATGCTATGAACCAAGTACTTTCGGAGAGACGCGCCAGCTCGGTGATGGAATACCTGGCGAGCCAAAACATACCAGCGGCGTCAATGACCTCGCAGGGCTTCGGAAAAACTCAACCCGTTGCATCCAACGATACAGCAGAAGGACGACAGCAGAACCGTCGTGTAGAAATGGTCGTATCGGGGGACGTGATCGGAACCACCGTCGGGACCGTATCTCAAAGTCTCCCCATGACCGGGCGCCAGTAATCGGATCGGCACAGGCCCCGGTAGTCATCCGGGGCCTGTGCCTTTTTATTGCGATCTCAGCCGCGCTTCTGGGCCAAAAAACCCCAATGAAGCGGACTGTCTCTTTTTGTACAGTTGTGCTCGGGCAGGTCGCTTAAGCTTGTGACGCCTGTCACCGACAACCACAGCACGAAGAACTAAAAGACTGAGTGTTAGCAGGGAAACAAATCAATGTTCGCTGACGCCTGAACTTTATCGTTGCCGGAAGGCTTCAAGGGAGCACGCCGATGAGAAGAATCTTATTGCTACTCGTTTTGATTGGAGTAGTAGGCCTACCTGCTTCCGCCCAAAAAGACGAAAACAATCGCATCAAAAACGCGGGTCAGGTGATGGTCGAGATCCTCAATGTCCCCGACGATATCCCGCGGGACATTTTGGACAAGGCCGAATGTGTCATCGTTTTGCCTTCGGTCCTGAAAGCAGCGTTCATCGTCGGGGGCAGCTACGGTCGAGGCGTGATGACGTGCCGGAGCGGGCCGGATTTCAACGGACGTTGGAGCGCGCCGGCGATGATGGCTCTTGAGGGCGCGAGCTTTGGTTTTCAGATTGGCGGGCAGGCCACCGATTTCGTCTTGCTGGTGATGAATAAGCGCGGGGCGGATGCGATTCTCAGCAGCCAGGTCAAACTCGGCGGCGACGTGTCTGCTGCGGCCGGACCGAAGGGTCGCAGCGTTACAGCCGACACGGATGTCACATTGCGCGCGGAAATTCTGTCGTATTCGCGCGCCAGGGGATTGTTCGCCGGGATCTCTCTGGCAGGCTCGACTCTAAGACCGGACGGAGACGGGAACGGGAGAATCTACGGACAGGGCGTATCTGCGAAGCAGATCGTGATCGATAGCAAGGTTCACGCGCCGGCCTCGGCGAGATTGCTGCTCGCCACGCTGAACAAGAAGTCTCCGAGGAACCACTCAGAGAAGTAGCGCCCGGCAGCGCAACACCATCTTGAATGCAGCGGCGATCATCTGCATTGTGCTTTGGCTTCTGAACGTTTTGTGGATGTACACATCCGCTTCTCGCGTTCACATTGGACCTGAATGAGTACTCGCGCTGAGAGTGGCGACGGCAATTGCGGTGATGGAGGTAACACTCATGAAAACAGTCCGGCTTATCAGCACGGGATTTTTGCTCTTCCTTCTGGGCACCTGCGTTCCGACCTACGCACAGCAGGACGAACACAAACAAGACGGCAAGTCTTCGAAGCATGAGCAGCAGGCCAAGCCCGAACAGCAGCAGAACCAGAACCGCCAGCAGGAGCAGCGCGCTCAGCAACAGCAGCAGAACCAGAACCGCCAGCAGGAGCAGCGCGCTCAGCAACAGCAGCAGAACCAGAACCGCCAGCAGGAACAACGCGCTCAGCAACAGCAGCAGAACCAGAACCGCCAGCAGGAGCAGCGCGCTCAGCAACAGCAGCAGAACCAGAACCGCCAGCAGGAGCAGCGCGCTCAGCAACAGCAGCAGAACCAGAACCGCCAGCAGGAACAACGCGCTCAGCAGCAGCGGCAACGCGTGCAGCAGGGTGAACGGCAAGCCGTGTGGCAGCAGCATCGCTCAAATAACTGGCAGTCCGAGCACCGGGACTGGCAACAACGTGGCGGCTACAACGGCTACCGCATTCCAGATAACCGCTATCGCAGCAGCTTTGGACGGAATCATTCGTTCCGTATCTCTAGATATCCGTTGGAGCTGTATGGGGGGTATCCGCGTTTTCAGTACAACGGCTTTTGGTTCGGTTTCATGGACCCCTGGCCGGCGTATTGGGGAGACAATTGGTACGACAACGATGACGTGTATATCGTCTACAGCGACGACGGATATTACCTGTACAACCGTCGGTATCCTCGGGATCGAATCGCAATCAGCGTCTATCTGAACTAGCTATTCGCCTATGCGAATCACCGGCACTGACCGAATCACTACTGGCCATTGCCGGCGGTTCGTCGCCGCAGGTCAGGTAACTGTATTCACACTTGAATCGCCGCCCGTACCTCGCGGAACGGCGCCGTACCTACTCTGGGCCTCAGCAACTTCCCCGACTATTCATTCGCTGCACGTTGCGAGAGGGGGTCAGTGGGTCGCAAGGTAATGCCACTTGCCGTCAATTGACTTTACTTGATGGACTTGGCCCACATTGATATGGAGGAAGTAACGTCCTTCTGGAATCCGGTGATGATGGGCTGACCGCACGCGACATTTCGAGGATCACCTGTGATTCGACGTCAGTCGCCGCATGGGCTCCCGCTCAGGAATAGGAAAATGGATTTCATAATTCACCTGATACTCGAGTCCCGTCGCCAGCGTCGGCACTAGCCGTCCGCGTCCCTTCAGCTTTTCAAGCCCCATGTTTTTCCTCCGCGCCCATTCAAGCTCGATCATGTCGTGCGTTCGAGCAGGCCGAAGTCCCGTATTGCGACGTCGATCTCCGCCCTGAGAAACTGCCACGTCACCGTTGATCCTCGGCGATTGTCTCATCCGTTGAGATCGTGGTCTGGGCCACGGAAGCTCCAGGAGTGAGCTCGCCCATTTGATAGCTCACGTTATGCCAAACCATGGTGGATCGTCCGAGTATTCGAACGTTGGCTGTTGCTTCCGAAGACGTCAGCAGCCACATAGGGCCGACATCGCCATAGACTAGGACAACGCGCACATCCCTTAACCACCAAGACGGACTCTGTGCAGGTTCGCCATCGACGCGACGAGTTAGGTAGGTATGGGCATCCACCCAAATGGTTCCCCGCAGCAAGTCCTTAGACTTTCGCCTGGGAAGTAGCTGGAGCACGTAGCAGGGCTGACCGTTCAGGTCATCCTCGCCGACCAGCAGGAAATCATAGTTTTTGCCCGTGATGTCGGTCGAGCCAGAATCCCTTGCAAACGCAACCTCCCCGTCGAGCATTTTGCGAACAACTCTTTCTCCCAACCCGGATCCCTTGGCACTTTCGATGATGTATTCCTTGGAGTCCGGAGGCACAACAGTTATCTCGGCAATCACATGGGACTTGGACTCAAGAGAACTCTCATGGCCGAATAGTTTGTAGTCCCGCGTGACGATGTATGGGTGTACGTTATCGTGGTTCTCAGCCTGAGCCTTGGCCATCCGAGCAACGATGTCTGCGCTTGTTGGAATCACGCTGTGTGTCTGAGCCGAAGTGCATATCGCAGCTGCGAAGTAGATAAACATCAAGCGCGCGAATTGGCTGCTTGAACTCACGTTGAAACACCGCCTTCGATTCCATCCTAGAGCCGGGGACAGTCGATTTCTGTTCTCTTGCGCACACATCCTGTCGGAACTGTCCAAAAGTGAACAGATTCCGTTTTCTTACCGGCTTATGGTGAACAGGAAGTGGGCAACTCTTAGCCGCGCACCCGGATATCCATAGGCAGTGTGGTTGATCCATCTTGGGGTTCAACACCTAGTGTCGAACGATTTGCAGCTTGATCTGGCCACCTTCCCAACGGAGGAAACGGCTTCTCACAGACGCCGCTCTATCCGCATCCTTTTCGTCCACGGCGACACAGAGGTAGTAGACAAGTGCCTGCGAGAGCTGAAGAAAGCGCTGTTCATTGTCACCGCCGATGTGGTTTTGAACCTAACAGGGTGCATGCAACAGCTGCGCTCCCAATCCTATGATGTGGTTCTGGCCGAGTACCCGAGCCGGAACTGGGAAGGCTCCCAGGCTTTGCAGCTCCTACATCAGACCGTACAGGACACGCCGCTTCTCTTCGTGACCACCATCCGGGGAGGTAAATCCCTGGCGGAGTTAGCGGGCCATGGCGCTTTCGATTACGTGGAACAAGAGCATATGGCTCACTTGCCGATGGCCGTTCGCCGAGCCGTGAACGAAAAGAACCTGCGCGCCGAGCTGGAACAGGCAGAAAAGGCCTTGCGGCACTCGCAATCGCGGTATCGCGCGCTGGTGGACAATCCCGCGTACGGAATATGCCGGTGCGATGCGCAGGGAAAGTTTCTTGAGGTCAACCATGCCCTCTTGACCATGCTTGGTTACTCCACGAAAGAGGAGCTTTTGGCGGCGGACGGTGCGTCTGAGATCGTCCTCGATCTTAAGCAGGGGAAGCCATCGCCCGGAAGCTCGCCCGAGTCAGCCCGAATCGAGTCAGTCGAAATAGAGTGGAAGCGGAAAAATGGCACGATTCTGAAAGCTAGGCTCAGCGGCCGCGGTGTCTTTAGCGACCTTGGAGATTTTGCTGGCTACGAAATCATTGTTGTCGACATTACAGAACAGCGTGGTCTTGAGGATCATCTGCGTCGTCAGGTATTGAGCGATTCGCTGACCGGTTTGGCCAATCATGGCCGGCTTTTCGAGGTGTTGCATGCGGAGATCAGCCGATCCAAGCGCACGGAACGGGAATTCTCGCTTCTGTTGCTCGATCTTGACGGATTGAAAGAGATCAACGATCGATTTGGTCATCTGACCGGGGACCGGGCGCTCTGCAGGTTGGCGCAAATCCTGGCTGACTGCAGTCGGTCCGTAGATACCGCAGCGCGGCAAGGCGGAGACGAGTTTGCCCTGGTCCTGCCGGAGACAAGCGCCGCTTCGGCGACGTTGGTAGCAGAACGAATTTGCGATCTTCTTGCGAAGGATGCCGAAGAGCCAGCTCTTGCCGTCAGCGTAGGAGTTGCCAGTTATCCGAAGGATGCTGCGACCATTGGAAGCCTCTTGTACGCAGCGGATGGGGCTCTCTATGCCATGAAACACACACGGTCAAGAGCGGCTCGGGCCGGACTAAGCTGAATCCATAAGGTACACGACTTGAAAAGGAGAGGGTTCAATGGGCGAAAATCGCTTTCGTCGGCGCGGTCGGCCTCAAGAACGCCAGCCGCATCCAAATTCCGGCGAACGGATCCAGTTTCTGGTGGGGGCGGAAGAGCAAATCCTTCGATCCATTTCAGCCTATGCGCCCCTCCCGGAAGTCCTCAATGAAATCTGCCGTGCTCTCGATTGCCAGATTGGCAACTTGGTTTCGCTCATTTCGGTGCGAAATGACGATGCAACCTATCTCGCCGCGATTGCGCTCAACGCATCCCTTTTTGGTATGCATCCTTTCTGTTCTGCGGGCATTGTTGGCGAGAACGACGAACTGCTTGGATCGCTGGAGCTGTACTGTTGCGTTCCGCGCCACCCGTCATCCTGGGAATTCCAATTGATTGAGCGAGCAACGTATCTGGCCGCAATCGCGATCACACATCACAAGGAAGCAGGTCCTCACGGCAATGGTGCCGTATATGGGAAGCGGCTCATGCGAGGGCATGTGTTCAACCGGTTTCCGAACTAGCCTTCTACCTCGGTAGGAAAATCAATAACGTGGGTTTCGGCCGCGCCTGAGGCTTGATTCAGTCGTGCAGGACAACGCTCAGGAGGGAAGTGTTGATCTGAAGACCGCCGTTGTACTTGATGAAACCGAGCTTCCTGAATTTGTTCATGAAAAAATTGACTCGCGGGCGCGTTGTGCCGATCATCTCCGCCAGCGTTTCGTGCGATATTTTCCGGAGTACTCCATGGGGTCTGTCTTCTTCACCGTAACGGGCGAGCAAGAGAAGAGTGCGGGCAAGCCGTTTCTCGCTCGAGTTAAATAATTGATCGACTAAGTCCTCCTCGATTCGAATATTTCGCGCCAGCATGAAAGTGATGAACCGGTCCGAGAGGGCGTGCTGCTCGTGAAGCACCTTGAACATTTCACTCTTCTCAATAACAAGGACGGTGCTAGGCGTAATGGCGGTAGCCGCCCCCATGCGAATAGACTGACCTGCCAGACAGCCTTCGCCAAAAAAATCTCCCGGTCCGAGAATGGCGATCACCGCCTCTTTGCCGGCTTCATTGACGACGGAAAGCTTCACACCGCCTTCTTGCACGTACATGACGCTCTCAGCCGCATCACCTTGAGAGTAGAGGAGCTCCCTTCTCTCAAACTTTTTGACATCTCTCGCTGCCCCGGCCGAGTCGAGAAACACTTGGGCATCGAAAGCAAGGCTTCTCGGATTCCCTTTGGGCGGAGGACGACGGCCCCTAACGAAAACACGTCGGGCTGCCGACATGACCTGCAGATTAGCACAGTCCCGCGGAGTGTTCAATATTGTCGAGCGGTTACAGGTGTGCAAGCGTTTGAACGAGGCCCACAGAACCGGGAGCGCTAACACTTAGTTGCTTCGATTAGTCGTGGAGGACAACACTCAGGAGCGAACTGTTGACTTGAAGGCCGCCGTTGTATTTGATGAAGCCCAACTTCTTGAATTTATTCATGAAGAGATTTACCCGGGAGCGCGTCGTCCCGATTGTTTCCGCCAGCGTCTCCTGCGAGACCTTGGTAAGAACTTTTTGAGGCTGGTCATCCTTACCGTATCGAGCAAGCAGTAGAAGGGCTCGAGCCAGGCGTTTTTCAGTGGAATTAAAGAGTTGATCAACCAAATCCGCCTCGATCCGGATGTTCCTGGTGAGCATATAAGAAATAAAGCGATCGGAGAATTCGTGCTCCGCATGGAGGATTCGCGTCATTTCATCCTTTTCAATCACAAGCACCGTAGTCAGCGTAATCGCGGTGGCCATCCCAATTCGAATTGGCTGTCCTGCGAGGCAACCTTCTCCAAAAAAGTCGCCAGGCCCCAGCATCGCCACGACAGCTTCTTTGCCAACCTCATTGACCACGGATAGTTTCACACCTCCTTCTTGAATGTACATGACAGTCTTGGCGGGAACCCCTTGTGCGAAGATGGTGGCCTTTCTGGGAAACTCAACAATCTTTCTAGCCACACCCGCCGATTCGAGGAAAGCCTCGGCGTCAAATGCTGCCTTCCCATTTCGTTTCCCCGCATCGCGAATCGTAACAATTCTCGGAGCGATCTTAGTTGTTGGCATCGTAGAACTCCCTTACGAAGATGCGACAAAATTGAAGCGGCGAAACCTCACAAAACAAAGAGCCTAGTTATCGGGAAAAGTCCGGCGCCTTCAAAGGCTATCTCCTATTCCTGCTGCGTGAACAGTCGGGCCGGCAGGATGCGGCTTGATGAAGGTCGACATGCGGGAATCGTAGATGAAGTAGTTCGCAGATTCAACATCGGCGAGGTCATTCAAGCGTTTCCTGGCTTGTTCCAGCCCAACCACGGCCTCGACCCACAGAGGCGCGAAATCAGGGAGTATTCGAAAAATATCGTAGGTACGGTTCATATCAAAGCCTCCTTTTGACGAACTCCCGAAGCGGGAAACTGCTCCTTGCACAGTACAGTCCGCCCCGGAAGCGATCTGTCCCAAAAGGAACACTCCCTGAACGTCTGGATGAACCAGCGTTCGAGCCGAGCGTCGGTTCTGGACGGCGAAGCAGGTTTGCCCGCTGCTGACTCGACTGGCATAGTTGTAAATATGTCCGCAACCGGACAGACATGAAGTTGTGCCACCTAGTAATTTGTCTTTCGTAGGAAAAGTAAGCAGGCGCAAACGAAAAAGAATCCTGAATTTCCACACGAATAAGACCGCGATAGCCTCTCCGCTCCACACGGTCATTAGAATTCTCGGATAAACATAGAAATCGGCCCGAAACTGCGGGCACGCCGGGGTATCTGACTTTCGGTAGAAAAGGAGTCAACGCACATGCCTTTACTTCAAATCGTGATAGTTCTGATGGTAGTAGGGGTTCTCCTCTGGCTGGTCAACCGCTTCATACCAATGGAGGGAACGATCAAGTCCATCTTGAACGCCGTCGTAGTCATCGCGACAGTTTTGTGGCTTTTGAACATTTTCGGGGTATTTCACTCGCTGTCCCGAATTCGCGTCGGGACGTAAGTGAACCTAGGAAAAGGCAGAGAAACGAAAAGCACTACCGCGCCAGACGCAACCAGCGCCTGGCGCAGGAATTCGCAGGGACGGAGGCAACACTTATGAGGCGCATTACAGTTATCGGCCCAACAGTTTTACTTCTATTTCTCGGAGTTACCGCTCCAGCTTATGCACGACAAGATCAGCAAGAGCACCAGGGGAAACAGGAAAAGCAGCCGAAGCCCGAAAAGCAACAACAGGACAAGTCCGCAAGGCCGGAGCAGCAGCATGCTCAACAGCAGAACCAGAACAAACAGCAGCAACAGCAGCACGCCCAGCAGCAGAACCAGAACAAACAGCAGCAACAGCAGCATGCTCAACAGCAGAACCAGAACAAACAGCAGCAGCAGCAGCACGCCCAGCAGCAGAACCAGAACAAACAGCAGCAGCACCAGCACGCCCAGCAGCAGAACCAGAACAAACAGCAGCAACAGCAGCACGCCCAGCAGCAGAACCAGAACAAACAGCAGCAGCAAGCCCGAGAGCAGCACGGCCAGCAAAGGCAACAATACGCTCAGCGAACTCCGGATGAAGAGCGGAGACAGCGAGCCGAGCCGGCACTGCGACTCAGTGCCAGGGGCCAAGATCGCATCCCTGACGATCGTTTCCGTTCCAAGTTTGGGCGCGAGCATGAATTCCGCATCGGCAGCCCAAGGCTGGTCGGCGGATATTCTCGCTTCCAGTACGGTGGCTATTGGTTTGGTTTCGTTGAGCCGTGGCCTGCGGATTGGTATTACACGGATGACGTCTACGTCGATTACATCGATGGCGAGTATTACCTGTGCAACCCGTCCTATCCGGGAACTCGCATTTCGATCAACGTCGTCCTCTAGCTATCGTTCCGATCCACCAGGGCGACTCAAACGCAACGCAGCCGAGTCGCCCGGTGTTGGAGAACGAAAGCTGTATTCGTACATTGGCGTAGTACAGAAGAGAGGAGAAAGCAATGCTTGCAACCATCTTGATCGTCTTCTTGGTTTTGGCGCTCGTAGGTGCTCTTCCGCGGTGGTCGCACAGTAGGGAGTGGGGCTATTTCCCCACTGGGGGAGTGGGAATAGTCCTTGTCGTTGTTGTCATTCTCTTGCTGCTTGGTCGCCTCTAGGGGGGGATGCTGTCGGCCAATGCGTCGACGCAACTAGACGGCGAATTGCCAGCCGGAGACGAAAAATGGATGAGTCTAAACGACGAGCGATTCAGTTCTTGGAAAAAGAAATCAAGACGTACGTTGCGTTGGCGTTATTCCTATCGAAGAAGGGCGTCCAGCAGCACTTGCGGACCGGAGACAAAGGGGCGTTCTTGAGCCCGGCGTTCTATAAAGAACGGATGAAAGAGGCCAAGGGGCTGGTAAGTGAACTCCGAAAACCCAACTAGTGCGCTGCCGTTTTCGGGCCTGATTCCATGCGTTTGGCGCCTCTTAGCGGCTCGTCCGCATCATGAACCCAGGAACCACAGCGCCAATGTGTGCTTAACGAGACAGATATCGAGCCTCGGATAGGTCCAATCTGACCGTGTTGGGAATAGCAATAGCGGCGTCCGCCGGTAGCGCTTGGCACGCGCGCAAGCAAATGTTTCGGAGATGGGAAATCTGCCGAGGCGCAATTCTGATCATGGAGGTCAGTAATGATACGTAAATCAATTCTCGTTGTGTGTTTGGGTCTGATCGCAACCGCGCCACTCTTTGCGGAAAACAACAAAGAACAACAGCGGCTCCACAATGCTGGAGTTGTGATGCACGAAATTATGAATACGCCCGAGAACATCCCTCAAGAGGTAATCGACAAGGCCGAGTGCGTCATCGTTTTTCCCTCCGTCCTAAAGGCAGCGTTCATCGTCGGCGCAAGCTATGGCCGTGGTGCGATGGTTTGCCGCACCGGCAAGAATTTCAGGGGACCGTGGGGCGCACCAGCAATGTACGCCCTCGAAGGCGGCAGCGTTGGATTTCAAATCGGCGGACAGGCTACCGATCTCGTCCTGTTGATCATGAATAATAGAGGCGCGAGTTCCATTCTGGAGAGCAAAGTCAAGTTGGGCGGCGATGCTTCCGTAGCGGCAGGCCCCGTGGGTCGCGATGCTGCGGCAAACACGGATGCGTACATGCGCGCGGAGATTCTCAGCTACTCACGTTCGCGCGGTCTCTTTGCCGGCATTTCTCTCGAAGGCTCCACGCTTCGGCCCGATGACGACGCCACGGCGGACGTCTATGGTCGCAAGTTCACGGCAAGACAGATCGTGATCGACGGGGAAGCAAAAGTTCCTCCGTCTGGCCGTCTCTTGGTTTCAGTGCTGCAGAAGCATTCACCTCGAAATGAATCGGAAGAACACGCAGGCAACTAGGTACCACGGATTACCGCTCTTCCTTGATCGAGGCAGGAATCAGGCCGCGGGAAGAGCGGCGCTCGGGTTCGGTAATCCGAGAACGTCGGGCAAAGACGGCATGCGGCGAGCCCCATGAAGGAGGATCTGGTGCGAGACACAATTCACGCAGGTGCGATTCTTATAAACGACGGCGCACTCTTGCCGGAAGCCGTGCACGTCGAGACCGAGCCCTTTGCGCGCGGCTGGAAACTGGTGAAGAATTTCGACGGAGACAAGTTAAATCGAGAGATCGGACGCGCAGGGTGGACATTTTTCTCCTTCGCCGGCGAAATCACCTCGACTGTTTTCGGTAATGACGGAATGGCGACTGTGCACCGAGCCGTCAAGCGAATCCTGGCCAATCCAGATTTAGGACAGTCCAATTCCCTGGAAGTGACGCGCGTGACCCCGAAACATTTCCTCGGGGTGCCTTACACCACCGTTTACGCGTGTTCCCGGCACGTACGGAAGGGCATTTTCTCTTTCCCGCACGAAGACATTCGATACCGGGGTGGAGCAGAGCCTTGCCGCGGCTTGAGTGAGCGCAGACGAAGCGCCCGAGTAGAGGTTCTGGAAGAGACAGCGAGCCAGTCCACAGCACCGCTGCGCTTATCCCTTGAAGGAGATCCGAAATGAAAACGGCACGAAATATGGTGATTTGCTTTGTCGCGGCCCTGCTTTTCGTCCCATTGGCCTACGGGCAGGACCTTTCCAGGTACCGGAACTTTTCGCTTGGAACAAGTTTGATCGCGGTTTCAAAGCAGGTTAACGAGAAACCGGCGGATGCCAGCGTAATCCATCAGAGTCCAGCGTTGATCCAGGAGCTGACGTGGTGGCCCATGCCGTCTTACCAATCCTCCACGCCCGTTGACCCAGTCCAACAGATTTTATTTTCCTTCTACAACGGCGCTCTCTACAAAATGGCAGTGACCTACGACAGCTCCACAACGGAAGGGATGACCGCAGAAGACATGACAAGATCTATCTCGGCTAAATACGGGGCCGCAACCATACCGATTGTCGCGGCACCTGCTTCTCTAGCAAACTCAACCTACGGCACCCCGCAAGCGCCGATCGCTCAGTGGGAAGACCCGCAATACTCCGTCATTCTTTCGCGCACCCCCTTTCTCAACGCCTTCCAGCTCGTCATGTGTTCGAAGCAGCTGAATGACCAGGCGGAAGCCTCCAGTGCCGCGGCCGCGAAGCAGGAACGGGATGACGCTCCACAGATGGAAATCGCTCGCGTGAAAAAGGAAGCCGACGATCTGGCAACGGCGCGCCAGAACAATTTGAAATCCTTCCGGCCCTGAACGCCAGCCGCCAGTAGAACGCGATTTTGGTGAATTTTAGATTGAATCGAGAGAGGTGGGACCAATGACTATGAACGTGACGCCCCTGCACGACCGCGCATTAGTGCGGAGGTTGGAAGAGAAGGAAACCGCGAAGGGTGGAATCATCATCCCCGACACGGCCAAAGAGAAGCCGCAAGAAGGGGAAGTGATCGCCGTAGGTGCCGGGAAGCTTAACGAGAAGGGCGCACGCATTCCCCTTGACGTTAAACCCGGCGATCGCATCCTGTTCGGCAAATATACCGGCAACGATATCACGATTGATGAACAGGAATATCTGATCCTTCGCGAGGAAGAGATTCTGGCGAAAGTCAGCGGTATCGCCAAAGCGGCATCCAGCAAGAAGTAGTCTCTCCGATCCGAGATTGTGGGCCGGACATAAGGTTGCAGACACCCGGGAGGGTAAAGTCACATGGCAAAACAAATTGTAACGGGTACCAATTCACGGCAGGCAATCTTGCGCGGAGTCAACATTTTGGCCGACGCGGTCAAGATCACGCTCGGCCCTAAAGGGCGCAATGCAGTCATCGAAAAGAAGTTCGGTGCACCGGTCATCACCAAGGACGGCGTGACGGTGGCAAAGGAAATCGAACTGTACGACCCGCTCGAAAACATGGGTGCACAGATGGTGAAGGAAGTTGCTTCGAAGACGTCGGACGTCGCCGGCGACGGCACCACCACCGCGACCGTCCTCGCCCAGGCCATCTTCCGCGAGGGCGTAAAGACCCTAGCGGCTGGCGCTAACCCGATGGGAGTAAAGCGCGGCATCGAAAGGGCCGTCGAAGTCGCCGTTGGGGAGATCAAGAAACTGCAGAAAGATGTGAAAGGCGACATGATCGTTCAGGTTGGCACGATTAGCGCCAATAACGACAAGCAGATCGGCTCGATCATCGCCGACGCCATGAAGAAGGTGGGCAAAGACGGCGTTATCACGGTAGAGGAATCGAAGACGATGGAGACGGCACTCGAAGTGGTCGAAGGCATGCAGTTCGACCGCGGCTACCTGTCGCCCTACTTTGTCACCGATCCGGTACGCATGGAGTGCGTACTCGAAGACGTCCGCATTCTGATTCACGAAAAGAAGGTCAGTTCCTTACGGGAATTACTGCCCTTGCTCGAACAGGCCACCAAGATCAACAAGCCTCTGTTGCTTATCTCGGAAGATATCGAGGGTGAAGCGCTCGCGACTCTCGTCGTCAACAAGCTCCGCGGCACCCTGCAATGCGTCGCGGTGAAGGCTCCTGGCTTCGGCGACCGCCGCAAGGAAATGCTTGAGGACATCGCTGTGCTCACCGGTGGAAAGGCCATCACCGAAGATCTCGGCATCAAGCTCGAAAACGTGAAGATCGAAGAGCTCGGCCGCGCCAAGAAAGTGATCATCGACAAGGAGAACACCACGATCATCGAGGGCGCGGGCAAAGCCAACGAGATTGAGGGTCGCATCAAGCAGCTCCGAACGCAGGTCGAGGATGCCACTTCGGACTACGACAAGGAAAAGCTGCAGGAACGCCTCGCGAAGCTCGTTGGCGGAGTGGCCGTAATCAAAGTCGGTGCCGCGACCGAGACCGAGCTGAAGGAAAAGAAGGCTCGCGTCGAAGACGCCATGCACGCTACACGTGCCGCGGTCGAGGAAGGCATCGTTCCTGGCGGCGGTGTAGCCCTGCTTCGCTGCATCCCGGCGCTTGAGCGCCTCAAACTTCACGACGACGAAGCTATTGGCGTGAACATCGTGAAGCGTGCCCTCGAAGAACCCACACGCCAAATTGCCCAAAACGCCGGGCATGAAGGGGCGATCATCGTGGGCCGTGTGCGCGATTCAAAGGACGATAACTTCGGCTTTAATGCGGAGACCGGTGAGTTTGGGGACATGATCAAGGCCGGCGTGATTGATCCAGCCAAGGTCACTCGGCTCGCATTGCAGAATGCCGCCTCGATTGTTGCCTTAATGCTGACCACCGAAGTATTGATCGCTGATATCAAGGAAGAGGAGGAAATGGCCGCTGTAGGTGCAGGCCATGGAGGCGGCATGGGAGGTATGTACTAAAAGAAGCTGAGCCCTTCGGAACGTGCTCAACTACCGATAAGCCGACTTGTGGAACATCTAGACCGCGTCTCGGGTAACCGCGTTTAACGTGCATGAGCCATGTAGCATCATCTGTCAGCATAGGGCGACTGCCGAGCGTCTCATCACCCGAAACCGCTCTGGCAGAGTTTGCGACTGGCTCGGCTCTCATCCGAGCGATAAATATGCCCCGAAAGCTTCCAATACTGCTCACCCGCGTTCGGTCACAAGGGCCGCTCGGCCAGACCCGAGTAGTCTCTTAAGTACTCAGGACAAAAATGCATCCCATGAACACTGTCACCAGATGAGCAAGCAAAGTGTTCTGGGTAACTCAGGACGCGATCTTGCACCTTGAGAAAAGTAAGTACCCGATCAACGTGGCTGACGGACATGTTGAGGTAGGCGAGTATAAGTTGCGGCTACCTGCCGTCTGTCTAGTCGCGAAGAAAAAAGCTAGGTCCAACTTGGGTCCAAGTACCGACAAATTAGGTCCAAAACCCACTACCATGACACAGAACAAAGGTGGACGGACCAATGAGATAGATTTTTTGCAACTGCCTCGGGCGCAGGAGGTCCGCGGTTCAAATCCGCGCGCCCCCACTCTCAATTAGTTGCAGCCGGCAGGTCTGGCGACCATTTCTCTCCGGTCCCGGAAGAACCATTTAATCCGCGGCGACGTGTTCTGCCTGCTGCATAGACTTGCGGAGTTGGGCTTCGTATTGCGCGAGCTGTGCGTCGATATCCTGCTCGAGCTTGCGGCGCTTGATGATGTCCTCACGGTAGCGCTTGAGGAAGTAGTCGATCGTTTCGATGCGAATGCGAATCGATCCTGCGGGCTTGTTTTCGTCGAGGTCCTTGAACGAAAAGTAAGGCGTTCCGGAATTCTCTATGATGCCCTCGATGACGCCATAGATGGGGGCATCATGGCCGCATTTGAAGCTGGACATTTCGAGGGCGACGAGATTGGGATGGCGAGCTGTGAACTTCGCGGCCCAGATTTTGTGGTTGGTGCTGCAGGAATAGGAGTTCTTCCATGCGTCTGAAATATCGAGTGCGTGGGTGACTGCACCCGCGCGAACGTCGTCTCCGAAAAGGCGCTCGAGCATGTCTTCGTCCTGGGGCAGCGTATTCTGCGAGAAAATCGGATATCCGAGCTTCTGAAACTCGTCCAAAATTTCGTGATTCAAGCCGGGATCGTGATGGTAGGGACGACCCAGCATCACGATGCCGATGCGATCCTCGCGTTCGAGCTGGTCCAGGGTTTGACGCGCGCGCTTTCGGATACTCGTTTCGTAATCCTCCATCGCCTCATAGCCGGCTGCCACGGCGCGGTCGTTTTCTTCCTGTGACAATCCGAGGATTGCTTTCCAAGCTTCGTACATCTGGAACGTCAGGAGCTTCCGATCCGCGAAATTCAGAATTGGATCGACGTACTTCACGTTGATCTCTTCAAACACATCGTTTTCCTTTGTAAAGGCAGCTTTGGCCGTCGCCGGGGTCGCCGTAACGGTCGGGCAAGCGTTCGTTCCGGTGAGCTTCACGAGCGGGGAATGCAGTACGTCGATCATGGGGAAGAAGATCGCATCGAGCGGTTTCTTGCGATGCTTCACCTGAATCAAATTGTAAACGTGGGAGATGCCGATCTTTGCCGGAAAACACGGATCGATGGAGCCGCGATTCGCTCCGGCTCGATAAAGCTCCGGGCTCGTGTAATCAGAATAGATGATATTTTCGGGCTGCACCCCTAAGCTTTCAAAGTAGGCGTTGAAGAGCGGCGCATAGACGTAGGCGTTGAGGACGCGCGGGATCCCAACGCGGAGTTGGCCTCGCGCTTGCATCAATTCGACGCGCTCCCTGGCGGCTTTCGTCCATGCTCGGGTGAGAGCCGGATCCGCAACATTCTTCGCATTCCGCGGACGAAAAACTTCGCGCGCGGCGATATCCACGAAATTCGGGTTGGCTTCACGGATCTGGTCCAGACCAGCCTTGATTCCCTTCATGTCGTTCACATCCTCCACCGTTCCCTTTTCGCACGTGGCGATGATCAGCCGGCGCTCGTCGGACATCAGCGGCACTTTGCTGGCCTTCTTTTTCACGGGCGTAACGGGTAGAGGAATCAAGGACTCAAGGGTCACGTCCACGCGAGTATCGCTATGGCGCTCATGCTCATGCGCGTGCGCGTTCGTGGCGCCTAGCTCGTGGACATGCATGTGGGTATTGTTATCGAGTTTGATGTCGATGAAGGTACGCAGGCAATTGTTCTTGCAGAAGTTGCAGCGCGTGTCTTCGTTGCGCGTGGTCCGATATTCGATTTTTCGAACCGCCTCGAGCCCGATAAATGTGGTGCGTGTGCCATTGCGCCATAAGCGCAGGGCTTCGGCGCCAGCGCCAATCGCGCCGGCTTCGCCGCAATGTTCGTGAACGAGGATGTCGGGCTTCTTGCCGGCAGCGCGAAAACTGCTGCGGATGAAGTCCACTTCGGCTTTCACGACGGCAAGATTGTTTTGCGTGCCCCCTTGGAGAACAAACCGGGAGCCCAGTGCGGCCAGATTGGGGATGCTGGCGACATATAGGAAAACGTTTTTAGGAAGCACGGCCGCGAGACCGGCGAGAATCTCCTCCGCGCGCCAGCCCTGCCGCTGAAAGTTCACGATGTCAGACTGCATGAATACGGCACATCCATAGCCAAAAACGGGCATGGACTTCGCGGAGAAGGCAAGATCGGCGAAATCTTCCACTTTGACTCCGAAACCTTCCGCCGTTGATTGAAGGAAATACCCGTTACCGGCAGAACACTGCGTGTTGAGCTTGAAATCCTTCACGCGACCGTCCTTGAGGACGATCAGCTTGATGTCCTGGCCGCCGACATCGACGATGACGTGCGGGTCTTCGTAGAATTTCAAGGCCGATTCGGTGTGGGCCACGGTCTCGACGAGTGCGACATCGCCCTTCAAAACATCCTTCAATATGTCTTTGGCGTAGCCCGTTGTTCCCACCCCCAGCACTTCGAGTTTCGCGCCTTGCGTTTGAACCTCTTTACGCAAGTTCTCGAACATGTTGATGGTGTCTTCAATCGGGTTGCCGTTGGATAGCTGGTAAGACTTGCACAGGATTTTGCCTTCCTCGTCCAGGAGCACAGCCTTCGTGGAGGTGGAACCGCCGTCGATTCCGATAAAGCCGGCAACGGTTTGGTTTTTTTGAAACGTGGCGGGAGTGAACTTCTTGCGGCGGTAAATCTCGCGGAAATCGTCCAGTTCACCGGACGTTTTCACTAGTCCCGAGCCGCCGGATTTGGCCTTTTCCTCTTGTCGGCCGAAGTCAATGTAATGAACCAGCTGGTCCGCGCCCTGGTAGCAACCTACGCAATCGTCTTCGACTTTCCCGAACTCGATCGCACCAATGGCCGCGAAATATTGGGCGTTTTGCGGGACCTTGATCAGGTCTTCCGGTTTGGCGCCTTGTGGTATTTCGACTTTGCGCTCCTGCCACATCCGCGGGATGTTAGCCTGCCACGCCTCACGCATGCCGCGAATGAAACTGTTGGGGCCGCCCAGGAGGAGGACGTGTGGGCGCAGGGTGTTGCCACGCGTAAGTACGCTCAAATTCTGGAGCACGATCGCGTCAAAAAGTGAAGCCATGAGCTGGTCCGGCGGGGTGCCGACCTTCTGCAGGCTGTTGATGTCCGTTTCGGCGAACACACCGCACTTGCCGGCGACTTTGTGCAGCTTGATGCCGTGATACCCCTGCTCGCAAAGCTCCTGAGCGGGAATTTTGAGCTTGGCATTGATCTTGTCGATGACCGCACCGGTTCCGCCGGCGCACTTGTCATTCATCGAGGGGATCTTTTTTTTGCGGCCGCTTTCGTCATCGTCTTTGAAGACGATAATCTTCGCGTCCTGACCACCGAGCTCGATCACGGAGTAAACTTCGGGATGCATTTTCTCGACTGCCAAGGCGACAGCCGTGACTTCCTGCACGAACTTCGCGCCCACCAGATCCGCCAGAACACCTGCGCCCGAACCTGTCAAGAACATTCGGGTATTGTGCGCGTTCACGCCGGCTTCCTGCTCGATGCGGCGCAGGAATTCGAGGGTCTTTTCGGGCTGCTTGGTCTCGTGGCGCTGATAGGCCTGCCAAAGAATTTCGTCGGTAGCAGCATTGACGACGATTGCCTTTACCGTGGTCGAGCCGATATCGAGACCTACCATGAAGCGATTTTCGCGATCGCGACCGTGGGGCATGTGCCTTCTTCCTAATCCTCGAATTGTGTGGACCTGTTGTGGTTGTGTCTATGCCGCGCTCGGAACTTGCGCTCCCGGCACCCGCGACCGATGCCAGAAACGCCTGCTCGAATCCATGCGATCGCTCACGTGCAGAATGAACTGGGCGGCGGTTCCGGCAACCCCCGGCCGATGGGGCACATGATAGAATGGCCGACGAAGGTCCGGATGCTCGCCGATATAGCTCTTGATGTCATCCAACCGCTTGCCTGTGGATTTTAGGGCCTCCTCGAATTCCGCCTTGGCTTTTACCTTGGCTTCTCCGAGAGCCATCTGCACGCGGCTGTGGGCGTTGACTTCGCCTTCGCCCGAGGTTTCGATGGGCAGGAAAATCATGTCCTTGAATTTGTTGATGACCGCCGACTGCACGCCGTCGGATTGGGAGGAGGGCATGCAGCCGAAGGGCTTGAGCGCCAGAACCATGTGACAAAGCTTGTGAACCGTGTAGTAAACGTTCTTGCCTACTTCGAGATGACCCTCTCCACCGCGCGCGAACTGGTTGTAAAACGGATGCGCCAGTTCGGCCAGCTCGGTTTGGTCAACTAGGTGATGGGTGATTCCGCCGAGACGGTTTATCACGCGATGATAGAGGGAATACCACATTGTTTCACCGACCCCGATCATCATGAGTTTCTTGCGGAGCGCCATTTGATTGGCCATGTGCTTTTTCAGTTCCCACCATTCCGGGCTCCGGTGCGGGCGGGTGACGGGCCATTTCGCTTTCGCATGCGCCTTGGCCTGATACATCAGGTAAGCCACCCATGTGGCGATCGGCTCCACAAGGACCTGGGCTCCCTCGCGCTCTAGGAAAGCGAACATGTTGAAGTTGCCGTCGCCCTCGGTAGTCTGCGCCCAGAATTCACCCGTGATTTTCACCACCGGTTTCACTTTCGTGCGGTCGACTTCTATGGCGTCCATTTTCTCTCGTGCGGCGGCCAACGCGTTAAGGTAGTCCTTTCCGCACAGATGCTCGTGCATCTTGCCGAACACGTTGAAGGTGTTCCGCAGAATCTTGTTGGACTTAAACTTCGGCTTGGCCCATTCCGGCGCACGCTCCTCGATTTCAAAGGACCGGCGGTTCTTGAGGTCGGCACACAGGCTGTCAACCGTCTCGCGGAAAACACGGTCCGTCTCGCCTTTGTTCACTTCAAATGGGCGAATCTGGTAGATAAGGTCGTTGAAAACATCGCCCAGATGCATCGCGTTCAGCATGCCGAATCCGAAGTCGATCGAGAACTTTAGGCCTGGTTCGCCTGAGGCGGCCTTGATTCCATCACTGTCCTTGAACAGCAGCACCCGGAAACCGTCAAAACCGGCATTTTTCAATGCGAAGCGATACTCGGCCTCATACATGCCGAAGCGGCACGGGCCGCACGAACCGGCCGTGAAGAAGACATAGTTGTCGAGGATGTCCTGGCGCGGGACGCCTTCCTTCTCGAGAAACTGCAGATACTGCACCAGGTTTCCCACCGTGAAATACGTCGGATTGCATTGGCCGTTGTTGCCGTATTCCTTGCCGATCTGGAAAGCAGGCACGTCCGGCACCGGAAGTTTTTCGCAGCGATAGCCACAGCCTTGGAATACGGCGCGAATTAGATCCTCGTGCTTCCAAGTGAAACCTCCGAAGAGGATCGTTACCCTGCTTCGCTCTTCCGCAGTAAACGCCCGCTCCACCGGCCGGTGGAAGTGGTTGGGCCGATTCAACCCGGCGAGCTGACGCAGGCGAACCCTTTCTGCGGCCAGACGCTGCTGAATTTCACTATCCTGCTCAATTTGGACGAGTCTCGTGACCATTGCTCCTCCCGGAATGTGGAATTTAATTCGGTGGAACTGTGGATTAGTGCCGGTTACGATTAACGAGTACTGAAAGTCGCGTTGCGGTTTTTGGCTGGGCTTGAAGTTCTAAGCGAAGCTGCCGGTGGCGCCGTTGAAACCAGCGCAGCGCCTGCTGCAGAACCCACTGGTGACTCGGTTATCTTTGTAACAGAAACCCAGGTTATGATTCAAGCTGGAAAAACGGTCTGGTATTGCGAGTTCCGCCTGCCGTTCTTCCCCATGTAATGGGCTACGGCGATTAAAATCGGCCGCAAGCGGGCAAGTTGCCGGACCGCCGTCTCTTTTCCATACAGACTTTGCTGTAGAAGCTCGCGGAACAAGCTTCAGGCAGTCCATCAAAACCCTGTTCAACGAATCTACCTATGGGGCGATGAAATGCCAGAAACCAAATCGCTACCGCAGCAGTCCCGTCTGGTATTTAAGAAGCGAAATCTGGCCTTCATAATCGTACTTCGCTCCAGCTTGAGCGATTTGGGCTTGCGTCTGATTCAGCTGTGCCTCGCTCAATTCGACGATCGAGCTGAGTCCAAGTTTGTACCGCGACGTGGCCAAATCCAGGGCTTGATTCGCCTGCGCCAGCAGCTTGTCGGTCACGGAAAGGCGCTGGTAAGCCGCGTTGGAGTTCAACCAGGCCATCCGAACGTCGCGTACCACTCGATCTTGCAGATCACGAAGATTCTGATCCTCCGCGCGCGCCCTGGCGGTCGCCTCGCTTCGCAGCGCCCCAAATAGGTGCCCGTTAAAGATCGGAATGTTGACGTCAAATCCTACCGCGGCGTAGCGGGATGCGAGTTGGTCTGCGCCATAGGGAGTCAGTCCCGCTGCGCCCGCGGCCGAGATCGTAGGGAACCACAAGTCCCGTTCCGCCGTGGCGTAGCTTTGCGCCGCGTTCGCGTCAAGACGAAGGCTTATCAATTCAGGACGGTTTTTCAGGGCTTGCTGCAGAACATCGGTGAAGTCCGATGGCGGCGCGGAAGGCAAAGGCTCGTCAGCCAGTTCGAATGTCCGCTGCTCTCCATAACCCAGCGCTTCGGACAACTGAGAGTATGACTCATCAACGTCGTTCTGAGACTGAATTAAAAGAAGCTGCGCTTGCGCCAGCGCTACGTTGGCGAAACTCACATCTAATCCGGACTTTATTTTGTTCTGTTCGAGCACTATCACCTGATCAGAAACAAGCTGGCGTTCCTTGACGGTTTCCTGGGCAACTGTCAAAACCGCCTGCGACCGAAGAACCGCGAAGTAGGCTTGGTCGACTCCAAGAAGAACATCGGCGCGGGAAGTGACGACATTCTCTTGCTGGGCTTGGGCGTGGAGATTCGCGCTCTTCGCGAGTTGGTGCGTGCGCCCAAAATTGGTGATGAGCTGATTCACCGCCAGTCCATTCGCGTAACGCTCATAAATGACTGGATTATTCAAAAATCCCGCAGCGATGCGGCTGTTGTTCTCTGCATCCACTCCGGTCAGGCTGCCGTCGACCGTTGGGTAATACGCAGAACGTGCTTCCGTCAATTGGGCCTTGGCCGCCTGCGCCAATGCGGTGGCCGCCTGAATCTGGGGATGATTCTGAATGGCGATGGCCTCCGCTTCCTTTAGATTCAGTTTTTGCACGCCCTGGGCGGCCGCGGCTCGGCAACTGATTGCGGCAAGAACGGAACAAAATATCAGTTGGCTTGACATTCTCATCGCGGGTCCTCCCCCGCGGCATGCGCCTCGGTGCGGCGCTGATACACGAGCAAGTAAGCCGCCGGCACAATGAAGATCGTCAAGGCCACGGACGTAATCAGGCCGCCAATGATCACGCGCGCGAGCGGCGCATACTGTTCGCTCCCGGTTCCCAATTTCAGCGCCAGAGGAAACAATCCGATGATCGTCGCCAGCGACGTCATCAGAATCGGGCGCAGCCGGATGCGGCACGAAGAAATGATCGCGTCGCGCACCGACATCCCTGTTTCTTCCAGACGATGGGCGAACTCCACGATCAAGATGCTATTGGAAACCACGATGCCGACCATCATGATCAATCCCATGAGCGACATCACGTTGAGGGTCGTTCCCGTAAGCAGCAAAATCAGCAACACTCCGATGATCCCAGTCGGCACGGCCAGCAGGATGAGCACTGGGTCCAGGAATGAGCGGAACTGCGCCACCAGAATCAGGTAGAGCAGCACCAGAGAAAGAGAAAGTCCCATTGCGAAGCTGCGGAACGAATCCTCCATCCCCTGAACCATTCCTCGCAGATTCGCCCGCGTGCCTTGCGGCAGGTTGGCCGCCGCTACAATCTTGCGTACAGCGCTGGCAACACCTCCCAGGGCCTCCGTCGCGGGATTTACGTAGACATCGAAAGACCGCTGAATTTGGTAGTGATCTACTTCCGTGGGAGAACTGAACCGTGTGATTTTGCTCACCGCATCCAAGAACGCGGGCGTTTGCGCATGCGGAGAGCGCAGCGTAATGTCGCGCAAGTCCCCCAGGCTGTGGACATCCTGCTCGGGATACTGCACCGTCAGCATGTAGTCATTTCCGGTCTTGGGATCGATCCAATAGCTCGGCGCGATCATTCCATTGGAGGTAAGGCCGGTGATGACGTTGTCCACAACCTCCTTTTGGCTCAACCCGAGTTCGCTTGCGCGGAGCCGGTCCACGTTGAGCTGAAGAGAGGGGTAATCGACGTCTTGTGGGATGTATACGTCGCTCACTCCTGGAATTTTCCGAATTTCTCTCGCCAAGCGAGCGGCCACCGTGAAGTCCGAATCCAAGTTTGATCCGCTTACTTGGACGTCAATCGGTGCTGGCAAGCCCTGATTCAGCACGGCGTCAACCATGCCTCCGGATTGAAAGAAGGTGCTGAGTTCCGGCATCTCCTCCTGCAGGTTGTGGCGAACCCGGCTCATGTACTCGAAACTGCTGACGCTGTGTCCTTCGTTTAGCGCCACCTGCACGGTCGCGGTATAGGGTCCGGAATTCGACGTATAGATCGAGGAAAAACCCGGGATGACGCCGATGTTCGAAACGATCAATTTGAGATCCTTCGGAGCGACCGTCTTCCGGATGATGTCTTCCACCCGCGCGATTTCCTGATCGGTGATTTCCACGCGAGTCCCAGAGGGTGCCTTTACGTTGATCACAAACTGGCCAGCATCCGTTCTGGGAAAGAATGCCAAACCGAGAAATGGAAACAGAGCGAGACTAAGAACGAACGCTCCTAAAATTCCCCACACGACCGTCTTTGGGCGCTCGAGTACGCGGCGCACGTAGCGCTCGTAGACCTCAAGGAAGCGATGAAACATCTGGCCAAAGCGTTCGTTGAATTGCTCACCCCAGCCGAGTATCCCGCTGCGCGGTCCCGGTACCGACGACAACGCCGGTTGGGAACCGTCCTCAACAGCGGTGACATGTGAAGGCGACTTGATGAACCGCGCGCAGAATAGCGGCACCACCGTCATGGCCACGACATAGGACGCGAACAGTGCTAGCACAACCGCCATAGCCAACGCCGAAAACAGAAAGCGGCTTACCCCATACAGGAACGTCACCGGGAAGAACACAACCGCGCTCGTCAAGGTGGCGGCCAGAACCGCCAGCGACACTTCCTGCCCCCCCCTCTCCGCAGCCACTTCGGGCGATTCGCCCAGCTCCAAATGACGGAAGATATTTTCGAGCACGATGACGGCATTGTCGATTAACCGCGAAAACACCAGTGCCAGACCGGCGAGAACCATTGAATTGATCGAGCTTCCGCCGAAATAGAGGCCGATGATTGCAGCCAGGGCTGACAGTGGTATCGACAGGAAAACAGCCACTGTGGCGCGCGTGCTGCCCAGAAAAATCAACACCATCAGGGCCGTCAGCAACAAGCCCACACCGCCTTCGTGGAGCAGTGTCTCGATTGCGCTCTTCACATAGAGCGACTGGTCGAACACCACACGCGGTCTGAGACTGCTAGGGATATCGGTCAACTTGCCGATTAGCTTCTTCACGCCGTCTACCACCTGAATTGTGTTGGTATCGCCGCCTTGCTTCAGAATCGGCAGATAGACCGAGCGCTGGCCGTCGACCCTCACAATGTTCGTCTGAATCTCGGCCGAGTCCTCGGCGCGGCCCACGTCCCCGACAGTGACGCTTGATTCGCCGACGGTCTTCAGAGGGAGCCCGTTGATTTCACGCACGTCGGGAAACTGGCTGTTGGTGTAAATGTTGTAATCGTACGGGCCGATCTTCACGTCTCCCGCTGGCAAGATCAAATTGGCAGTGTTCACCGCCCGAACCACATCCATGGGGCTCAGTTGATAGGCTTGTAGCTTCGCCGGATCCACGTAGACCATAATTTGGCGGTACTTTCCCCCGAAGGGCGGCGGCACAGAAGCTCCCGGAACCGTAGCGATCTGGTTGCGCACGGCGAATTGTCCCAGGTCGCGAAGCTGCGTTTCGTCTAACCCGTGGCCTTGTAGCGTAATCAGGCAGACAGGCAAGCTGGATGCGTCGAACTTCTCGACCACTGGCGGCAGGGTTCCCGGCGGCATCCGCCGCAAATCCGCCATCGCCAGGTTCGATATTTCGTCCACATCGGAGTCCGAGTTGGTACCCGGCTGAAAATAGACCTTGATGATGCTGACTCCGGGCAGCGATCTGGATTCCATGCGCTCGATTCCGCTGCCCAGTGTGAAGAACCGCTCAAAGCGCCCGGTAATTTCCGTCTCAATGTCCTCTGGAGGCATGCCGCTGTAAAAAGTGGCCACCACAACCTCCGGAAGATTGATGCTGGGGAATAAATCCACAGGCATGCGCACGAGACTCGTCGTGCCGACCACCCCGACAATCAGGCACACTACAACAATGAAGTATGGGTTTCGGATCGAGAAGCCGGACATCACATGCCTCCGCTGGTCGGAGCGTTCGAAACTAGCTTTGGTTGAACCTTCATCCCAGGACGCAGTTGGCTGCGATTTCCGACCACGACGAGATCGTTTTCGTCGAGCCCCGAAAGCACTTCCACCCGATCGGAAGTCTCAATCCCAAGCTGGACCGGGCGCTCCTCGACTTGGTCCTCCCCGTTGACCAGAAGGACGGTTGCGCCACCTGCTTGACGGTCAATTGCCTCTACCGGAACCGACAGCGCGTCCGGCCGCTGCTTCAGCACCAAGGATGCCTCGGCGTACATTCCCGGGACGATTTCCAGATGCGGATTCGGCACGTCGATTTCCGTGTACATGGTTCGCGTCGAAAGATCCACTTGGTCAGACACGCGCGCCACTGTTCCTTGGAACGTCTTATTGAGCACCGGCACCCGAATTTCGACAGTACCTCCGATCTTTATGGTCGGCACGGCAGATTCCGGTACCGGTATCACTAGTCGGAGCAAGCTGTCCTGCGCCAAGTGGCACAACGCTTCATCGCCTTTATTCGAGGATGTGCCCGCCGGAAGCAGTGCTCCGGTGTATGCGTCGATTTCGGTCACGACGCCATCGAAGGGAGCGGTGATCCGCGCATACCCATACATCGCCTTGTCTTTCTCGTACGCAGCCTTCGCCCCAACCAGCGCCTGCTCCGACCCTGCAACCGAATCCTCTGCCGCGGATACGCCGGCGCTGGCTTCCAGGTCTTTCCCCTGCGCGACATCCACCTCTTCCTGAGCCACCAGCTCGGGCCTTGTCTTCTGCACTCCCGCAAGGCGCGTGTATGTCAGATGCGCGACGTTGTATGTCGATTTGGCCCGCATGAGTTCCTCATTCGCGCGGGCCAGGTCTTGCTCGCCGCGCTTAACCGTGGATTCGTCCAATTCAAGCTGCTGCTGGAGCTCGGGAATCTCCAGCACCGCTAGCACTTGTCCTTGTTTGACATGCGTTCCCCAATTAACGTCGAGCTTCTCGATGTACCCGGAGACCTTGGCATACACATTGATTTCCTGGTACGGCTCAAATTCGGAAGCAATGTCCAATGTGCTAGACAAATTGCGCCTCATAGTTTTAGCCACCGCGACGGGAAGGGCACTGCCGGCATCGCTGGCGTTCACTTTCGCTGCTCGTCCGCAGCCGCATAGAACGATCAGAACTGCCATTGCGAAACCCCTGTACCTTTTTAGCGTGGGACTGTTGCTGAAACGGGGCAGTGCTGTATGCATTGCTTCACTCGATTCGAACCGAGATTTAGCAGCGGGCATTGGATTTTTCATGGCTTTGGATCCGGCTCTGCGATTGCTTGGCGCAGTTTTTCTAACGTGAATTCGTCTGAGCGGCAGAGCCCAATGAGACGCTGCCTCCTAAGGATAATTTGGTGCGCGGCCGCCGGGAGCTTTGGCGCGATCTCCAATGGAACGGTCTGAACACCGTTTCGGTCACCATGAAGCAAGTCACCTGGCTTGATCTTCACTCTTCCAACCTCCACCGTTCCGCCGAATTCGAGCACGTGCGCGTAAGCGTGCGAAACAGAAACGTTGCCCGCGAACACCTGGAACCGCGTCAGCTGCACCTCGTTCAGATCGCGAATCGCTCCATTTGTCACCATGCCGACGCAGCCAAGCGCGAGCAAAATGCTCGCATTTACTTCCCCCACAAATGCTCCCAGTCCCGGCGGAGAGTCCATATCTTGAATCACGACAACGCGGGGTTGCGGCACGCTCAAAATGTGGTTCCACCAATCCGTGCGTTGATAATAGGGGCCGCGACTCTCCATCGGAGGGCTCCCGCTTCGAATTTTGGCCGTAGCCGCGTACCCGGCGATGGGCGCGCGCTCCGGGAACATGCAGCGGATGCTCGAGTCAACGAATCCCGTGTTCGGCAAGCGAAGCCGAAAGCTCTCAATGGCGCTCGCCACCACACAGGTACTGATTCGCCGCAGCTGCTCCAGATCGCCCGGCGATAACGGAGTTATGGGCATAAGCCTCCTGTCCCGAAGTACTTTGCTATGGGCCGGGACCGGCAGTCGTACGAATTCGGTCCCCGAACCACCATGAATTAAATCAATCGACGCGCAGTGATACTAAAGGGCGGAAAGCATTGGAGGAGAGCGATGCTGCATCGAAACCACAATGCCAATTTGGCGTGCGGGAGCCGTTGCAGCCGGTATCGGAAGCGCGTCCTGGACCAGCGGTGGTGGGCAGGCCTTGGCGACGGCTTCCTCTTCACAGACGAACACCATAAAAGCTTGGCTCGTCACCATCTTCGTCGTATCGGAAGTGTGGCGAGCGATGCTCGTCCTGGAGAAGTAGAGGCCGTCTTTGGCCAGCGTGGACAGCGCGGCGACTGCGAAGAGAAGAACTATGACTGCTGCCGCACGAACGCGGATACCGACGGAGTTATCACGGGCTCGACAACGCGTCACCGACAATGATCGGTCAGTTTGCAGCTCGATATCCACGTGGTTTAGACAGGCAGCTTTCTGAAAACCCCAATATTCTGAGCGTCAAAATGGCCCTCAGCCAGACACTTGCAATCATAAGGTCAATGTGATTCGGAAATCAAGGATTGGGATGCCTGCGGCATTTACTTCCTGGCAACAACCCATACCAGGCAACAAGGGTTCGATCTCTTAAGCGACGACCTGGTTTAGTCGCCCGAGAGTTTTGCGCTCAAGCCCGGAATTTCCAATCGGTGGAGCTTCCCGAGAAGGTTCTTCGCGGATTGCGGATTATCTTTGGAGCCTCCCCACGTCCAGTAGAGCCCCAAATACGCATACGTTTCCGGCATACCAGCCACCGCGTGACCGTAACAAAAAAGGACCTGAAAGCCGGGATTCCGGATGTAGTAATACCCGCCGAAGTCCACGAGCGTCGAGCCTCTAATCTGCGGAGTTCCGAACCCTTCTGCCCCATGGGAGAATACTTCGGTGCCCAGCGTCCACTTTTTGCCGATGTCCCGCTGCAGTAACCATCCGCCATACGTAAAATTCTTGTAGCCGGTCTGCGGAACGATCTGCTCACCCACGCCGCCATAAGTGGTCCAAGGACCGAAACTCTTTTGCAGCCAGACGGGTAATTTGGCCCAAACTTTTCCGACGCCCAGCCCTTGATTAGAGTTTCCTGTGGGCACCTCGATCATCGTGAACGTGCCGATCATCGGCCGGTGCTTTGTTTCCTTTACGTACCGATATTTCACGCCGATCTCAATGTCGCCCATGCCAAAGGCGCTTGGCCCCAAGCCGGACGGAAAATATTTCGGATTGTTCGAGGGGATGATTGCCGCTGCGGGGATGACGATATGGAACTGCGTGTTCGGAAGAATCCCCCAATTGAATTCGACCGCCGGACCGGCTGTATCCATCTCCACACCCGTGCCGTCGGCGTTACCAAACGTATAAAACTCATAATGGTGATAATCCACGGGCTCGGGATCGTCAGTCTGGAACGGCGGACCGGCCAAGATGGGTTTGGCGCAGGCCAGAAGAATCAGTACGATCAGCGCAGCGCGAAGTTTCATCAATGGTCCTCGAAGAGTTCTCCGAAAAGCTCTTGAACGCGTTTTCTTGCGATGCGAAGGGCCGCGCGGCCTGCGGGCGTGGCCCGATACATGCGGCGTAGTTTTCCCTTCACAGG
Source organism: uncultured Acidobacteriota bacterium (assembly GCA_963823145.1). Taxonomy (GTDB): domain Bacteria; phylum Acidobacteriota; class Terriglobia; order Acidiferrales; family UBA7541; genus Palsa-295. Next base: position 1,458,472 of record CAWGJZ010000002.1, on the reverse strand, counting down.
CTCGCGTGAAGAGTGCAGCAAGCCTTTGCGTTCCATGGCCGCGAGCAGCGGGTAAAGCGTTCCGGGACTCAAGCGATAGCCGTGGCGGGCGAGCTCCTCAATCATCCACAAGCCGAAAAAAGGCTCGTGACAAGCATGGTGAAGCACGTGCAGCCGGATGAGCCCGGAGTACAGTTCACGCGGTTCAGTCGGCGTGCTTTCGGTACTGGTTTGTGAGCGGTTCGCGGTCATTTTTCCGGCACTGTTCCAACCAGATGTCAGGGTGCGAAGTCTTGATCGCTGAACATTCCGGGGGCGGGGATTTGGATTTTTATGAATGGGTCGTTCGCAGCCGCATGGCAACTCGAGCAGGATACGGAAAGGGCCTGATAAGCCTGCACAAACGATTTCTCATTGTTCTGCTGGATGGCTTCCCGCACCTGGGCAATGCTTCCTTTGGTCATGGCGGGGATGAGCTGCGGCAGAGGTAGGCGCACTTCCTTGAATTTACCAGGGTAGAATTGCATAGCGTCGTCAAGATTCTCTTGTATTTCGGTCAACTCGTAGTCCGCCAGAGGCCAATTTGCTTTAGTTCCGGCATAGTATAACTTTGCGTGGTGCTGCTGAATTACGCCCATGATCTCGCCAAGCCCCGGCTTGCTGGCGTTGAATTGTTCTCGCAGACTCGCGACTTTGGGTTCGAGAGCGGCGTCGGAGGCCGTATTTTGCTGCCGCGAGCAACCGGCAAGAAAAATGACGGCAAGTCCCACCAGGACTGGTTTCATTCCCAAGCTCCCTTTCATCCAGAATTTCTATCCGGAATTTCCGAACTTACGCTCCTCGGAAGGCTGATCCGCGCGATTGTGATATCGCTATTCGATACCGAATCACGATATCCGGTTCCGATATACACGTGACTAACGCGGAAGTCAAGGTTCGATTCGGTCGAGAAGACCGCCTGGCGGGCTGCGCGACGGATCCAAGGAAAAAATCCGGTGCGGGATTGCGCCCGCACCGGACCGGTAAACCGCTGCGATGCGATCAGTATTTTCCGAGCGTCGGAGCGGAGCTGGGCAGGGTGTAGCGCAAGTCGAAAGAGCCCATGCTGGCGTTGGCGTTGCTCGGCGCGCCCGTGGCGACGTACCAGGGATTGCGAGTTAGGTACGAGCGCTCTTCCGTATCCGTCCCGCGTTCTCTTCCCGCGCGTTCAGCGCCTTGACGAAGACCCATGGTGCCGATAACGTGCCTAGGACGCCGAATGCAGCGTGCGCCAACAGGATGGCGTCGCGACTCGCAATGTTCACGGACGAGGTGCTCGGTTCATGGCCGGATGTCCTCCCTCGATACGTTCTCATCGAACAAGTACTTGCATACCGTATTCACCTTTCTTCGTGGGCTCCCTGTAAGAACCACAGAAGAATAGCTGGGGCCGGGTGTGGCGAACTCTGACTGCATTTGATCAGCTTGCGGATTCTCAAGTTCGGATTGCACTTTTGGGGCAATCCGAACTTGAAGTTTGTTACACGGCCGGGCGTTAGGGTATGTAGTAGCGGAACGAGGTAAAGACCATGTTATCGAAAGCGGTCGGCGTGCCTGGCCCTGTGATGGCCACGCCGTTCTGGGTACCATGTCCGATGCCGCTCCATGCGGTTCGGGTGACATAGGAGTACTGCGGTCCAAATTGCACGGTGCCCTTCGGCCCCTTATAGAAGCGATACCAGAAGCCGAAGGTGCCTTCCATGATGTTTCGTGTGTCGCCCGTGCAGTTTGCCGGGGCGGTCGGGCTGAAGCCGCCCGATCCCGGAGCCTGCGGGACCGCGCACCCGAAGTTCTTGAGTCCGGTGGCACCGTAGCCGACGGTAAATCCCGTCGGTGTAAAGTTGTATTGGGTCCGCTGGGCGTACTCGTCGCCGACGTACATGTAGAGGTCCAATTTCGGCGTCGGGTGAAGCTCGATCGTGCCCAGACCCTGATAGCTGCGGACTGGTTCCAGCGTGCCATCGGGATGAACGGTTGCGTCGACCAACTGTGAGGTGCCGTAGCGACCGACACCATCGCCGCCCAGGAAGTGCACACCAAAGGTAACCTTCTTGTTGAGCAACGCGATACGAGCGTTCGCGCCGCCACCTCCAGCAGCACGCTTGTCGTTGAAAGCGAGCGCGCCCGACGGCCCGGTGAAGCCACCGCAAACTGTGGTCGCACTGACCGTCGCGCACGGAAAGACACGGGAGCGGAAGTCACTGACGAGGCCGAAGACCTCAAAGTGGGTATTGGCCGTCGGTTCCCAAGCTGCCTTGACGATGAAGTCGGGATTGGCGTTGTACGTGAAATTATTGACGGAGGGCAGGAGGCCGCCATTCGTACCGGCGGCACCAACCAAGTAGTTACCGCTCGCGCCGTGGTTGACGATTGGGGTTGTTTGCGCGTTTTCAATCGAGAAGCCAAGCCAGAATTTGTTGTTGAAGTTCTTGGTCACGCGGAAACCGTACTGCCGCGCCCAACTGAAGCCGACATGATACTGTGCATCGATCGTCGCCGGCGCAGCCTCTGTGCGGTTGTCCAGGCCCTTCGTGGTTTCCGTAACAAGGCTCCACATCTGCCCGCCAGTGAAAGTCCAGCCACTGTTAAGGGCGGCCTGCGCCCAGAACTGGCGCTGGCGCAAGGTGAAGCTGTTGCTCTGGTTATCGTTGGACGTAACTCCGGCGGAGAGGAAGTCTGTTTCGTAGTAGCCGCCGATCTTGACGTTGTCGAGCTTCCCCTGAACGAGCATGCTGATGCGCGACTGACGCGCAGAGGCATTGAACTCCGAGATACCAGCATTGTCGGCGCCTGAAAACGGAACGGAGTTGAACGGTGTGTTGACATCGGCACTGAGAGCCTTCTGGCGCCACACCGACTCAGCCGCGAAGAAACCTCCGGGAGTAAGCGTCACGCCTTTGAAGTGCAAGGAAGTAGGCTCATCCGGGTTTTCCTTTTGCGCAGGCTGTGCTGCCGCCACCGCGCCCGTGACTGGTCCAACTGGCCCGACCGGTGCGCTCGCGGAGTTTCCAGGCGCAGCCGCTGGCATCAGCCCCGGTTGTGAAGCGCTGAGTTGCTCTTCGAGTTGATTCATCTTTTGCTGTTGTTCCTGAAGCTGCTTCGACTGCGCTTCCAGAAGATCGCGCATCTGCTGCAACTGGTTTTCGACTTCCATGCTGGAGGGCGCCGCCTTCGCTGCTGTGTCGGCGGTGGCTGCCGGCGCCGGGGCGCCCGCCGCAGATGTAGCATTGGCCGCCGAGTTTCCATTTGCAGCACCGGCTTTATTTGCCGAATCCTTGTCTCCTGGGCCGCCCGCCCTGGCCAGCGTCGGCGACACAATTAAGCCGAGGACCACTGCACATGTCGCAAGTGCTCGCATTACTTCCTCCTTGAAATTTAAATACGGAATATTCGAAGGTGCCGATCTCAGTACTTAAGCCATTACTAATCGCAGCCATTGGCTGCAGGATTGGAATGCTAATGAAAATGAAAACGACGAACTGGCGTCTTCGGGGATCAGATTCAAGTGAAGCCGGAGGAGTAATGCACGCAGGGACTCATTGCGCCGCAGAAACTAACACAATGAGGACCACACTCGCAACGGCTGCTTGAAATTCCACATCCCGCTCACGATTATCGGCTTACAGGACTCCTAGACGCAGACGCAAGTTACGCATCCCGGTTGAATGCAGGTTGACGGAAATGTTAATTGTGTGTGACTTCTCGGTGGAAATGTCGGTTATCGGCCCGATTAGTGCAGCACGCGCTGTTTGACTCGTTCACAGATCGGAGAAGGACCGAGCAAGTAGACGCTGTCGAGACTAGGTGATTGGCGGATCAACGCTGCCGATCGAGAACAGCGAAAACTCGTCTTGCGGCCAGGGCGTTGGCTTTGCTTTCTGGATGCCCAGCTGCTGATAACTTCCAGCATAGAATAGTAACGGCTTATCATCCCGGGATTCAAAGTACTCCACCTGGCCGATATACAGTGAGTGATCTCCGGCCGGATGCGCGTCGATTACCTGCACGACGAAATACGCGACCGCACCTTCCAGAAAAGGAATCCCGTTCCGAGTAGTAAAGTGAATTCGCAGACCTTCGACAGTATGTCCCGCAAAGTGATTGCTCAGCACCTGCTGATTTTCCGCCAGCACGCTAATGCCGTAGCGTCCAACGCGGGGAAGTATGCGATGCATGTACGAGCGATTGTCCAATGAAACTAGCACGAGCGGCGGATCGAGAGACACGGACACAAACGCGTTGGCCGTCATACCGTGCGTGCGTTCCTCAAAACGAGCGGTAACCACGGTCACGCCGCTGGCAAAGCGCCCTAGCGCGTTCCGAAACTGAATGGGGTCGAAAGGCTGAGCGCGTTCGATGGAATCTCTCCCCTGCTTCGTCTATCGCTTCAGGTTCCCGCTCTTCATCACCGCGCTAATGTCGTCCGGATTAATCAGATCTGGCACCGTCCAGCCGTCCAGATCGTACTCAGCCATGCATTGTTCAGCGAAGCCTTTGTATTTCGCGGATTGTCCCATGGAATCAGCGACCATCAAGACTTCAAAGCGGATGCTTTCGTGATTGCCGAAATAGTTGCGCTCGTAGAGCTCGTGCCGCCCGCCAAACTCCGTTCCCATTGCGTCCCACATCAGTTTCATCAGCTTCACGCGATCGACGGCCGAGTAACCGTTTGAGCCGCGCACGTATTGATCGAGGTGCTTGCGAATTTCAGGCTGCTTGAAATCATTGGCGTGGGATGGGAGATAGATCAGCGCACTGGCGAGCACATTTTCAATGATTTCTTTCAGCCGCGGATAAGCCATACTCGCCATCACGCGATAAGCCAACCCGTAATCGAGATTCGGCAGTACGTAACCCGGCGTCCACGGAGTGGTTGTGCGCGCCATCGCGTCAGTGAGGCCCCAGAACAGATTGCGCCAAGCCAGCACCTCGCCGACCTGCGCCTGCACGCCACGAAAATCTTTTGCGCCCGTAGCGTCGACGGACTTCAGCAACAAACCGGCAATGAAATCGAGCTTCACCGCCAGGCGCACGCAACCGTGAAACATGAATCGCGGAAGGAAACCAGAACGCGGAAAGAAGTTATTCACCTTTTCGATGTCGCCATAGGCAAAGACATCTTCCCACGGTATGAAAACCTTATCGAACACGAGAATCGAATCGTTCTCGTCAAGCCGGCTCGATAGCGGATAGTCGAACGGGCTGCCCATCACGCCTGCAGTCATCTCATATGAGGGCCGGCAGAAGAGCTTTAAGCCTTTTGCGTTTGTCGGGACGATGCAGACGAAGGCGAAATCCTTGGTCTTGATGGGCAGCGCGCCATTGTTCGCGATAAAGTTGTAATTCGTGAGCGTGGAAGTCGTGGCGACAACCTTGGCCCCGCTGACAATCAGGCCGCCGTCGGTTTCTTTTTCGACGTGCATGTAAACATCGCGTACCTCGGCCAGTTCCTTGTTGCGATCCACCGGAGGATTGACAATCGCGTGATTGATGAACGTGACTTCATCCTGCACTTTCTTGTACCAGCGGCGCGCGTTTTCCTGGAATGGAGTGTAGAAGTCCGAGTTTGCACCCAGAGTCGCAAGAAAGGCAGCTTTGTAGTCGGGGCTGCGACCCATCCAGCCGTATGTCACGCGCGCCCACTCAGCTATCGCATCGCGCGCTCCCACCATTTCTTCCGCGTTGCGTGATGCTTTGAAGAATTTGTGGGTATAGCCACCGTTGCCGGTATCGGTCTCGGTACAGAGAACGCCCTTCCGATGATCGTGCAACGCGTCATACAGGCGCGCCATCATCCGAACGGTATTGCGGAACGCAGGGTGAGTCGTAACGTCTTTGACGCGTTCACCATAAATCCAAATCTCCCGATCGTCGCGGAGGCTGTCTATGAATTCCAGTGAGGTGAACGGCCGTGTCCGTGCCGGACCGCTCGCCTCGCCAGCCTGGTTCTTTTCATTACTCACCATCACAATCCTCCTGGGTTTTCCGAGCACAAGTGCACGCCTGTCGAAAAGGCTTAAGCGCCAGAGTATCAGTTTGTTGAATTGGCGTGTCGACGGTCGATGTACTCCATCTTGCCTGCGTCACACTCAGGCTAAGGCAACGCACAATTTCCGGCTTGCAGGAATTCCACTATGATGAGCAGAATCATGACCTACCATTCGGACCTTCCGCCTCCCGTCCTCTTTACCTGGCCCTGCGTTTAGTAGAAGCTCGCTCTTTCCTTAGCGCAAAGTCATGAATCTGTCCATTCAAGTGGAGTTTCTGCAAGCGATTGGCCCGACCGTTTGGTATTCAAGGATTGTAGGGTATGGTGTGCCGATATAGAGGCTAAAATATGATTCCCGTGGTTTCTCCGGCCAACCGATTCAAAGTTCTGGGCCTTTCGCTCTTGCTGATCGCGCTAATGGCTGGCCCCGCGCTCGCCCAAACCGATCCGAGCGGGGAATGGGCAAACCGGTTCCATGAGGACGAGCCTGAACGCATCCCCGGTCCGGAGATTGGGGACTACCTCGGCTTACCGATCAACGATGCCGCGCGCCTCAGAGGCGATAGCTGGGACGCTACGCTTCTGGAACTGCCCGAGAATCAGTGCAGACCCCACCCCTCCGACTATGCGTGGCGCGGACCTGCCCTGCTCAGGATCTGGAAGGAAGTAGACCCGGAGACCCAGAAGCTCATCGCCTACCACACGCACATCTCGTGGCAGTCTCCCGAACAAACCATCTACATGGACGGTCGCCCGCACCCGCCGCCCTATGCGCCGCACACCTGGCAGGGCTTCTCTACTGGAAAGTGGCAGGGGGACATTCTTGAGGTCACCACCGACCACCTCAAGGAAGGCTGGATCCGGAGAAACGGTATTCCCCGCAGCGACAGAGCCACGGTCACAACCTACATCATGCGGCATGATCGTTACCTCACTGTCGCCGTCCTGATTTCCGACCCGGCGTACCTGACCGAACCTTTTATTCGCACAACGGATTTTGTCAGCGCACCGCGGCAGGAAATCGGGCCGTATCCGTGCGAAGCGGTGGACGAGGTGAATCGCCCGAGCGGAGTTGTGCCAAATCATCTACCGGGGACAAACCCTTTTCTCAACGAGTTTCCAGCCGCGTACGGCATTCCTCCCCAAGCTGCAAGAGGCGGTGCGGAGACGATGTATCCGGAATACAGATTGAAAATGAAAAACATGACCACGCTGCCGCGTCCGGCCAAGAAACATATGGACCGATGAGAATCACCTCAACCGCGTTCGCAGTCGCCGCCCTGCTAGGAGTCGGCGCCGTCGTTTCGGCCCCGAACGCGCAGGAGAACGGTAAGCAAGCCGACGCGCTCGTTCATGTACTGCCAGTGCAAGGCAACATCTACATGCTGGTCGGTGCCGGAGCCAACATCACCGTCCAGGTTGGCGAAACCGGTGTTTTGCTCGTGGATACCGGGCTCGCCGCTATGAGCGACCAGGTCTTGGCCGCGATCCGCACCCTTTCCGACAAACCGATTCGCTTCATCATCAACACCACCGACGATCCGGATCACGTCGGCGGGAACGAGAAGATTGCGAAAGCTGGCAGCACGATAACGGGCGGCAACGTCGTAGGCGACATTGGCGCCAGTGCGGGCAACACGGCAGCCATCATCGCCTTTCAAACCATTCTCGATCGAATGAGCGCTCCCACGGGAAAGCAATCTGCGATGCCGGAGGGTGCTTGGCCCACGGACGCCTATGAGTCTTCCCAGAAGAGTTTCTGGTTTAATGGCGATAGTATTCGCGTCTTTCACCAACCGGGTCACACAGACGCCGATAGCATGGCCTATTTTCGCCGCGAAGACGTCATCAGTTCCGGCGATATCTTTCGAACTGATAGCTATCCGGTGATCGATCTTGCAAAAGGGGGCAGCATCCAGGGAATTATCGCCGGCTTGAATCACCTTCTCGATCTGACCATTCCGGCTGACGTCAAGAGCAAGGACGAAGGAGGCACCATGGTGATTCCGGGGCATGGGCGGCTCTGCGATCAGGCAGACGTGGTGGTTTATCAGGAAATGGTCACGATCATTCGCGACCGGGTTCAGGACATGGTCAGCAAGGGTATGACGCTTGAGCAGGCGGAAGCAGCAAGGCCCACGCGAGACTACGATCCTCTGTACGGCACGGACACAGGACCCTGGACGACGGACATGTTTGTCGAGGCTGTGTATAGGAGTCTGAGTGCGAAACATTAGCCAACACGAAGAGCACAACCAATTCGCACAAACACCTCGTCCTTTGCGAAAGAGTGAAATCGCGAAGCGGTCACGATTCATCCTGTTGATTGCCGCAGCGATCGTGTCGCTCCTGATGCCAGCCTGTGCCCACGCCCAGTTCGGATTCCCGCCGCCCCAGCCTCCAGTAAATGGTCGCAAAATGGCCCCTCTCGATTTCACGGGCTATTGGGTCTCGATCGTCACCGAAGACTGGCGCTGGCGCATGATCACCCCAGGCAAGGGCGACTACGCAAGCGTGCCGCTCAACTCGGATGGAAAGCGCGTCGCCGACATGTGGGATCCGGCGAAGGACGAAGCGGCAGGCGAGCAGTGCAAATCGTATGGCGCTCCCGCCATCATGCGTGTCCCGGGACGCATACACATCTCCTGGGAGAACGACAACACCTTGCGCGTGGAAACGGATGCTGGAATGCAAACCCGCCTCTTTCATTTCGGCTCATCGCCACCGCCGGAATCAGTCCCTCAATGGCAAGGCTATTCCGTCGTGCATTGGGAAGGACTCCGCCAAGGAGGCTTCTTTAACGCCTTTGGTGCGGCGCCCGGTTCGGCAGGGCCAGCCCCGGAAGGCTACCTGAAGGTCGTTACCACGCACCTGCGTCCTGGATACCTTCGCAAGAATGGTGTCCCTTATAGCGCCAACACCAAGCTGCTAGAATATTTCGATAGTTTCAAGGCGCCGAACGGCGACCGCTGGCTGGTGGTGACAACCATCGTCACAGACCCGAAGTATCTTTCCGAGCCCTTCATTACCAGTTCGCACTTCAAGAAACTCGCTGATGCCTCCGGCTGGAATCCCTCACCCTGCACCGCAAAATAACACGGACACTGGGCTTCGATCAGGTCTTGAGGAATTGGGACATCGCGGCTCGTTCTCCCAACGCGCGCCCGATTTCGCTAAGCAGTTCGCGATTATCTGGAGGTTTCTGCAAGAAAGCAACCGCCCCTGCTTGCAACGCGCGCTGTTTGTTCCCGCTGGGATCTCGGGCGCTGAGCACGATCACCGGAGTGGCTATATGCGGAGCCAGGGCCCGCAATCGCTCCAGGAAAACAAATCCATCACCCGCCGGCAACCCCAGGTCGAGAAGGATCAGGTCCGGCGATTCGCCCCGCGTCATCGCAACGGCGGCCACCCCATCCATGGCGGAAACCACGTTATAGCCGTTGGCTTTCAACTTGGCGGACAAACCCACCAAAAGATGTTCGTCGTCATCGATTATCAGAATTTTCTTTCCACTCATTTGAGGCGCTCCTTTCGAGCACGTGCGCTTGAATCAATTTGTCGATCCGGTTCACCGCTTCTGCTTTTCGTTCTTCCCATGGCTGCTCGTCGGAGGAGAGTTGCACGTTGCTCGCGGAAATAGCTGGCTGAATGCTCGAGCCGTGGTAGAAACTCTCTAGCTCTTTCCGAAAACACGCGCTGATGACCTCGGCGCCCTTCGTGTCAGTGCAAACCACAACGAAAAGCGTCTTAATCGCTTCTGCCTCGGTCACGGCAGGCAACAGCAAGTCCCGGTCGGCGCTGATACAACGCTCCAGGGCCGTCCGGAGCACCGGGAGATCCTTCCCGGAAGCGGTTCCGTCGATGGCGGGAACGTCGATGGAAAAAAGCGTCACGCAACCTGCCGCCAGGTTTTCCCGCGTGAAAAGTGAATCGCGCAATTTCGCGAGTGAAAAAACCGGTAACGTAAAGGAAAACGTGCTGCCTTCTTGGAGCCGGCTCTCCACCCAGATTCGGCCACCCTGGCGCGTTACTAATTCCTTGGATATGAATAACCCTAGCCCCAGACCCTTGCGGCTTGATTCTTCAGCACTCTTTACTTGTGCCAGGCGATCGAACACTGTAAGACAGTCCGCTGGACTGATTCCGCATCCCGTGTCCACCACCGACAGGCACAGAAAGCTGCTGTCCTCGGCGAAGACCCGCGCCCGTACGGCCACCGTGCCGCGTTCGTTTGTGAATCTGATTGCGTTATCAATCAGGTTAATCAGGACTTGACGGACTCGGGCGCGGTCGGCCCAGGCGGAAGGAAGAGAAGGTGTAATGTCTGCCGTTAAGTTGATGTCTTTCAGCTTAGCATTCGCCCGGCAGGTCCTGAGAACCTCCTGAATCAGTCCCGGCACATACATGTGCTGAGGATCCACGGTGAGTTTCAGCGCGTCCACGCGGCTAATGTCCAGAAGGTCGCTGACCATGTCCTTGAGCTGATTGATATTTTCCAGGCTGGATTCCAAGGCCTCGCGCTGTCCCGAGGACAGATCGCCGTTTACTCCGTCCAACAAGTTGGTGACGAAAAAATAGATCGCCGTCAAGGGCGTGCGAAGTTCGTGCGAGACGTGAGAGAGAAACTGTTCTTGAAGGTTCATGCGTTCCTGTCGCACCGTTTCCAATTCGATCGCCGCCTTCCTGCGGTCTGTAACGTCTTGCATCACCACGGCGAAGCCGGCTTCTCCCTCCAGCGCCGTAATGATGACATCGGCCCAAAACTTCGTTCCGTTCTTGCGAACCCGCCAGCCTTCATTTTCCGTGCGCCGGTCTTGCGAAGCCTTGCGCAGCTGTTTCTCCGGAACGCCGTTCCGAATGTCCTCGGAGGTGAACATCCGCGAAAATTCTCCGCCGATGATCTCCTCCTCGTGATAGCCCAGCATCCGCTCCCCTCCACTGTTCCAGCTGGTCACGCGTCCGCGATCGTCGGTCGTAAAAAGCGCGTAGTCCGTCACGCTGTCAACCAACAATCGAAACTGAGCGTTGGTATCTGCCACGTGCGCCTCGAGCAGGGTGCCGTACCGCTGCTGTACGAAAGCCTGGCCGAGTGTGAACAGCAGCTCCCCGGCCGATCGCAAGGTCGCCCGCGCCACAGGACGTTGTTGGTTCGACAAGCTCCAAAGCAACTGCGTCGAAATTCCAAATGTTTTCGAGGCTCGCTGCAGAGAAAGTGACTCGGGATATTCGCTGGGAACTTGCCCCGCAAGAATAGCCCCCAGCGGATGGTCGCCCAACAATATAGGAACGGCCACGTGGGCGAGGCCGGCTGTGTCGCGTGCGATCGTGGGCACCCCCGTTCGCAATGCATCGACAACCGCGGTGCAAGGTGAGAGCGGACTCAGGCAGAAGGGACACCCGCTCTGTTTTCCAATCATTGAGCCGCGAAGGGCGCTCCAGATGGGCTGGGCATTGTGGCATGCTCCCAACAGCCTTCCTTCTGCATCGGTGAGCGCTACCGCTAGTTTCATTGTGCGGCCATACATCTCCAGTATCGGATCCCATGCTTTGACATCAAGTAGCTCGGCGCGCTCCTCGGGCGACAATTCCCGTTTGGCAGTTCCGCTCACGGCTCCGCCGCCCCCGGGAGATCCTTCTTCCATCGCCCTGGGTAAGCGCCTCTTCACATCAATCGCTGTTGATTCGGGCAGAATGATGCATTCCTTTAAATCGTTTTCTTGCTACAAGAACGATCGGCTCGCATTATTTTTACTCCAGAGCGTGCCGAGAGAAACCTCCTGCGGGCGCTGCACTTCAAGACAAGTTCTCATCAGTTACTCTGTTTCAATTTGGAACACGAACTGAGACGCGCCGGAAACGCACGCAACAATTTCCAGAACTGAGATTCGTGTGCAGAACAGAACTTTATTTTTTTGGCTGTCGTCGCACTGTTGGGCGCTGTACATCGAAGGAACAAAAAAATGAAGCATCTCAGGAGTATCCCTGATGGCAGTCACTGACGCTAACCCGTTAATCGCTGAAAATTTGAATGACACCGCCGAAATTGAGCGCGCCCGCGAACTCTCCGTCCGTTATCGCTGTCCCTTTCTCGACCTCCGCGAGCAGTCCATAAAGGCGGAACTCGTCCGCAGTATTCCGGCGGAATTGATGTTCCGCTACAATTTTGTGCCGCTCGAGCTTGACGATGCCACTCTCACTATCGCTATCGCCGACCCCAGTCATTTCCAACTGATTGACGAACTGGCCCTGCACCTCGGTAAGCGCCTTCAAATCAAGGTCGCTCCTCCGTCGCAGATCAATAACATACTGAAGCGTACCGAACAGTCGCAGCGGGTTCTCGATCGTGCCTCGGAAGGGTTTGCGCTCAAGGTTCTTTCCGAGGACGAAAACTCTGACGAAAATATTTCCATGGAGAAGCTCACCGCCGAGGTTGGCACGAGCCCGATCGTTCGGCTTCTCGATACGGTCATCTTTACGGCTCTCGAGCGGCGGGCCAGCGATATTCACGTGGAAACCAGCATCGATGGAGTGATCGTAAGGTATCGCATTGACGGCATGTTGCAATGCGCCATGCATCCCCTCGCTAAGGAAATCCATGACACGCTTCTCTCGCGAATCAAGGTGATGAGTGACCTGGATATCGCCGAACGCCGCGTCCCCCAAGACGGACGTTTCCGCGTGCGATACCAGAACCGCTTCGTCGACTTCCGCGTTTCAATCATGCCTTCTGTCTACGGCGAAGACGCCGTGCTCCGCGTGCTCGATAAGGAAAGCCTCAGCGAGAAGTTTCGCGATTTAAACCTCGACGTCGTGGGTTTGGAACGCGATGAGATGATTCGCTTCCGCCGCTTCATCCGCGAGCCTTACGGCATGGTACTGGTCACTGGTCCCACGGGCTCCGGCAAAACCACTACGCTCTACGCCGCCATCAATGAGATCAAGAGCGAAGAAGACAAGATCATCACCATCGAGGATCCCGTGGAGTATCAGGTGCGCGGTACCACCCAGATTCCGGTGAACGAGAAGAAGGGCTTGACCTTCGCGCGCGGCCTTCGTTCCATTTTGCGCCACGATCCCGATAAGATTATGGTCGGCGAGATCCGCGATCAGGAAACCGCTCAGATCGCCATCAATTCGGCGCTAACAGGGCATCTCGTTTTCACCACCGTCCACGCCAACAACGTTGCCGACGTCATCGGGCGCTTCATCAACATGGGAGTCGAGCCTTATAACTTTGTTTCTGCGCTCAACTGCATCATGGCCCAGCGCCTGATTCGCACGATCTGCAAGAACTGCAAAAAACAAGTGGCTTGTCCGCCGGAGACGCTAGTCGAATCCGGCCTGGACCCTGCGGAATGGGCTGGCGTCTCCATGTATGAGGGGGCTGGATGTCTCGAATGCTCGGGAAGCGGGTATTACGGGCGCTCCGCCATTAGCGAACTCTTAAATCTCTCCGACCGGGTCCGCGAGTTGATAATCAGCCGGCGCCCAACTTCGGAAATTAAGCGAGCCGCCAAAGAAGATGGCATGTCGTCTCTTCGAGATTCGGGCCTTAGGAAGGTACGCGCGGGCCTGACCACCCTACGCGAGATTAATAAAGTCACGTTCCTGGACTGAGCAGACGCATCATCCCACTCGCTTCGCTGCATCCCTAGCTGGCGGCAGCATCGTTTCTGGCGGTCCTTCGACAATCGGGCTTCCGCCATAAGCAATGCCGAGTTCAGAAAGCCTCAGGACGAACGGACTCACCGCGCCGCCCCTCGACGTACGAAAAGATCACATCTCAAATTTCTGGTGGTTATCGGTCAGGCAGGGTGGACCGCGGCGAGCGCGGCTTTGATCCTTGACGGCGTAAGCGGTCCTTGCCGCACGCGCGCACCAGTTGCGTCGAATATTGCGTTGGCGATCGCCGCAGCTGTGGGCCGGCTCGATGGCTCGCCGGCGCCGCTCGGCGGAATCTCTGGATGGTTGATCAGCGTGATATCCACTTGATCGGGAACGTCCGACGCGCGTGCGATAGGGTACGTGTTCCAATCCACGCTGGTTACGTGAGAACCGTCGAACGTCACTTCCTCTTTCAGACTGCGGCTCAGTGATTGAATTAGATTCGCGGCAACCGTCCCGGAGAGCGCTTCGGGGTTGACGATCAATCCGCAATCGTGGACGCAGACGAAGCGCTTCACGTGAACCGTTCCCGTCCGGCGATTCACTTCCACTTCCGCCACCGTGGCCACGCGGGTTCCTCCGCGCAAGGCCACAGCTACGCCGCGACCCGTCGCAATTTCCGAAGTGCCGGCGTGTTTCGGAGAAGGCCGACGGTCCCACGCGAATTTCTCGGCTGCCTTCGTCAGCGCGGCCGTCAGGCGCTCGTCGTCCAGATACTTGAGGCGAAACTCAATAGGATCAGCGCCGGCCGCCGCGGCCATTTCGTCCACGAAGGATTCAGTTGCAAACGTGGTGGCCGGACCTTCGGGGTCGCGCAAGTGAGTGGTGCGCAATGGAGACTCCACGTCCAAAAAGGCAGGAACCACATGCGCATCCGCGTGAACATTGGGAAACGCATAGGCCACGCATTCTTCGCCCCATTGCGCGAACTCGTCCACGCCACTGGTGTTCGGAATCCCCGTAAGTTGGGCGCCCAAAAAGTTCCCGGCCGTCGCCGGCAAGAAACTCACTTGGCCGCCGGAAAATGCGCGCGAGGTAAACTGAAACCCGCTCACATCGCCATGCGCGTCGAGGGCGGCGGACATTTCGCAGGCCACGGCGGGACCCTTGGTTCCCCACGCCGTCATGTCCTCGCGCGACCATTGCACGCGAACCGGCTTCCCCGCAGCGCGCGAAAGTAGCACCGCATCCGCCGCGGCATCTTCAAAACCGGGGCGGCCGTACGAACCGGCATCTTCAACCCAAATCACGCGGACTTTTTCCGGAGGCACTCGCAACAGTTCCGCGAATCCTTGCTGCAGGGCGTGCGGCTTTTGCCCACCGGACCACACGGTGGTGAGGCCGTCCAAATGGACATCCGCAACGGCGCAACCAGGACCCATGGTCGCGTGGGACTGAAACGGCGACTCATAAGTGGCTTCGATTTTTTTGGCCGCACTTGCGAAAGCGGCGGCAGTGTCGCCCTTTTTCAGGGTTTCCTTGCTGGCCTTGGGCGCGACGGTTCGCATGTGGTTGTACAGATCCGTGTGCGCCGGAAAAGCCGGCGCAGCTTCGCTCCATCTGACTTTCACAGCTTGTGCGCCGCGGACGGCCGCCCATTCGTTTTCGGCCACGACGCCGACAAAATTTCCTTCCACTACCGTTTTCACGTAGCCGCTGATTGCTTTCGCGCGTGTGTCGTCCAAGCTGACGAGCTTCGCGCCGGCGCGCGCCGGACGAATCACGCGGCCGTGCAGCATGCCGGGAACGCGCACGTCAGTGACGTACTGCCACTGGCCGAGAATCTTGGGAGCGATGTCCACGCGCGGAAGCGGTTTCCCGACCACAATGTAGTTCGCTGGATCCTTGGGTTTTCCGACTCCTTCGACGTTGATGGCAAAGCCCCGGCCAGAAACCTTGAGCGCATCGTTCAAATCCGTCGCTCCGGCCAAATCTCCATACGCGACGCTCTTGGCAGCGTCTCCTTGAATGCTGACGATTCCATCGCGCACCTGAAGTTGCTCGAGCGGCGCGCCGAGGCGCTGTGCGGCAAGCTGTAAGAGCAAATAGCGCGCGGTCGCAGCAACGTTTCGCAGCGGCTTCGCGCCAAGCGCGATGGATGTGCTGCCTCCAACACCGCCCTGATCGGTGGTTGTGGATGTGTCGCCCATTACGAATTGCACGCGCTGCGGAGCAACGTCCAGTTCCTCGGCGACAATTTGCGCGAAACCCGTTTCGACGCCCATTCCGATTTCCACTTTTCCGGTGAACACGCGAACGGTTCCGTCTTTTTCGATTCGCAGCCAGGCATCAAGCTGACCGGGAGAAGTAGTTTTCGTCGCATCTTCGGGCGATGCGGCGAGCACACGGGGGAGAATCGTTGCGTCAGCCAGGCTGAATCCAATCAGCAGGCCGCTTGCGTCGCGGACAAATTCTCTTCGCGATAGAAGGGCTTTATCGGGCATGAATTATGCGCCCTCGTTCTTGGAACCGGCCGCTTTGCGCACTGCGTCGAGAATTCCGACATGGCTGCCACACCGGCAAATCAAACTTTCAAACGCGCGCCGCATTTCCGTTTCCGTGGGATGAGGATTCCTGTGCAAGAGCGCTTTTGCTGTCAGCACCCAACCGTTGAGGCAGTAGCCGCACTGAAAAGCTTGCTCGTCGATGAACGCTTTCTGAACGGGATCGGGATTTTCCGCAGAGCCCAATCCTTCGAGGGTGACAATCTCTTTTCCGGCTGCGCGCGAAACCGGCAAGAGGCAGGAACGCACCGCGCGGTTATCCATCAGGACGGTGCAGGCGCCGCATTGTCCCAGGCCGCATCCGAAGCGGGGATTATTCAGGGCGAGATTGTCTCGAAGAACGTAGAGAAGGGGACAATCAGCATCGGAGTCCACAACGTGTGACTTACCATTTACCTTGAGTGATGTTTGAGCCATCTCGATCTCGATTCTTGCACGCTGCTTCCGTGGGCTAGTTTACTCCCGATAGGCGCGGCGAAAAAAGTGAAATGGGACTTTTCCCTGCGAAGTGGCCCAAAACTTCGGAGATTGCCCCCTCGATTCTGTGACGGGTAGCCGTGACGCCCGTCGTTTGTTTTCAATGAGTTGGAGCATGTTCTACTCGTCATGTGTGACGAGTAGAGCCGCCGGTGGCGGAGGGCCGGTCGGACGAGGCCCGACTGGGCGTTGCGACTAGGAGCCAGATTCAAAAACGCCGGCGAAACAGCCTTCGGCTTCGCCCGAAACAAGCGGCCGCTTCGACCGCTTCCAAGCTCACCAAACATTGCGGTTCTCCTTTCCGGCTCAGGTTAGCACTGCAAGAAAGCGTTGCAAGGGTGAGGTTGTGTGGACTTTTTTTCAGTTGCCCGCGGGGAAGGCAAATGGCTGTGGCACCCCTTGCAGGACCAGCGACCTGGACGTTTTTCATTGCAGAAGTGTTGAGTATACTGTGGGCACCAAACGGGCGGCGGGCGCGCGCGGGGCGCATCTCTTCGACGTGAGGGGGGAATTGGGCGTGGGTAAGTTGCGGCTTTCGATGGCGTGTTCGAATTACGACCGGACGCGGGCGCTATTCGACGGACGCGGGCGCGTGGAGGGAATCGAACTCAACTGTCTGGACCTGCCCATCGAGGAAATCTTCTTTCGGATGTTGCGGCATCACGAGTTTGATGTCGCCGAGATATCGCTATCGTCCTACGCGCTCTCGCTCTTCGGCGAAAATCCGCGGCTGATTGCCATTCCGGTGTTTCCTTCGCGCTTCTTCCGGCATTCCTGCATTTTTATTCACAGCGGCAGCGGAATTCGCGAGCCCAAAGATTTGGTCGGCAAGCGCGTGGGCGTGCCGGAATTTCAGATGACGGCGGGCGTGTGGATTCGGGGCATCCTGAGCGACGACTACAAAGTTCCGGCAAGCAGCGTCACCTACTTTCGCGGCGGCGAAGAGGAGCCGGGACGCACGGAAAAAATCGCGCTGACGCTGCCGCCGGAGATCCGAATCGGGTCCATTCCGGCTACGAAGACGCTTTCCGCGATGATCGAATCGGGTGAAATCGATGTGTTGTACACGGCGCGCGCACCTTCGACGTTTGGAAATGGTTCCGGCAAAGTGCGGCGCCTCTTCGAAAATTATCAGGCAGTGGAACAGGAATATTTTTCGCGGACGAAAATATTTCCGATCATGCACACGATCGTGATTCGCCGCGACGTTTACGAAAAATCGCCGTGGGTGGCGCAGTCGCTCTACGGGGCGTTCGCGCAGGCGAAGCGGATTGCACACGACGAGCTATACGATTCGGGCGCCCTCCACTTTATGCTTCCCTGGCTTGTCCGCCACGCGGAGGAAACGCGGGCGCTGATGGGCGCGGACTTCTGGCCCTACGGGCTCGAACGGAACGCGCACACGCTGGAAACGTTTCTGCGGTACTCGCACGAGCAAGGTTTGGCGAAGCGTCTATTGAAGCCGGCGGAACTATTTGCTCCCGAATCGCTGGAATCGTTCAAAGTCTAACGCGCCGAGCGGTTTCTCGATCGCGCGCCGAAGGAGACTTCCTTGGCGGCTGGCGGAAACGCGATTTCGCAGCCGTGGTGGACGCTGACTCGCGGGGATATTGACGCGACGATCGCGCAAGTCGGCTGCATCATCGCGCAGATGTTCATTCCGGTACTGCTGCTGGCGCCGATCGGCGTCTCTCTAAAATTCGGCCTCGAACATATTGTGCCGGGATTCGCGCCGGGGCTGCTGGCGGGCTCCGCGGGGCTCGCGTGGCTCGGAGTACGGCTGAGCAAACGCGAAAACCGCGAGGACGTGACGGCCCACGCTTACGGAAATAACGTTCCAGCGATTCTGGCGTACACGCTTTCGATTTTCCTGCCGGTTTATCTGGAAACGCATGACGCGGAGCGGGCGTGGGAAATCGGCGCGGCCGCGGTGGTGTGGACGGGAATCATCAAGCTGATCGCGGCCCCCTTTGCGGGCGCTTTCCGGCGCTACATTCCCGTGCCCGCTTCGATGACGGTGTTTGGCGCGGCGATGTATAGCTATCTCGCGCTGATTTTGCTGCAGCGCGTGTTCGATCAGCCGCTGGTGGGAATCGCCGCGCTGATGATCGTGTGCGTGGCGGTGTTCGCAGGCGTGCCGATCACTCGCTATCAGCTGCCGCCATTTTTGGTGGCGTGGCTGGTTCCCCTGATTCTCGGCGTGCTGGTGGGTTACATACATCCGGTATGGTCCGGCTTATCGTTCGTGCTGCCGTTCGTGCCGACTGCGGGACCGTTGCACGCCATGGTGCTGGCGGTGCCGTATCTTTCCGTGATCGCTCCCATTTCCATTTACCACGTGCTGCAAGATATCGCGTCCGTGGAAGGAGGCACTGCGGCGGGCGACAATTATGACGCGCGCAGCGTGGTGGCCTGCGATGCGGTGGGCACGCTGATCGCCGGGCTGGCCGGCAGCATCGTGTCGCCGGTGATTTACGCGCTGCATCCTCCGTACAAAGCGCTGGGGGCGCGCATCGGTTATGCATTCTGGACGCCGGTGATTTTTCTCGGCGTGGTGATGAGCGGTTTGATTTCGTTCATGGCGGGACTATTCCCGTGGGCGATTCTGGCGGCGATGATCGCGTACGTATCGGTTGGCGTAGGCACGGCGACGCTGCGGCGAGTGGATCGAAAATATTTGAGCGCGGTTCTTTTGGGATTCGTGCTGCCCGCGGGCGCAGTGGTATCGGCAGCGGTGAATTCCGCGCTGCCCGCGCTGCAGATTTCCACGGCCGGTGCCAGCGTGCAAGCCGCATTGAACCGGTCCATCTACTGGTCGTCGGTGCAAGGACTGGGCAACGGATTTCTTTTTCTGGTGCTGGTGATTGCGTCCGTGGTAACCGAGGCCATTGACCGGAATTTCGGGCGAGCGGCGATTTGGTGCTTGATTGCGGCGGGATTTTCGTGGATCGGCCTGATGCACTCGGCGATTTTACGGTGGAAGGCGGAACCGATGTACGCCGCAGGATGGCTGGTCGCCGCGGCGATTGTCTATTCCGCGCGATGGTGGGGAGGGCACGCGGTGCAAGACGACGCACGAAGCGCAAGCTGAGCGAAAACACGCAGTGCGATCGCGGGGCGCTTACAAGCATCGAGAATCAACCGTCCCTCCGGGACTTCTGGATTTTGCTTCTCGTAGCCCGGCACTCCGCTTCGCTGCGTGCCGGGCTAGTTACGGCCGCCGCTCCGCGGCTTAGGAAAAGTACAAAGTTCTATGCGATTGTGCGTTCAGATGCGCTACTTCGTACGCTCTCGCGACAAATTGAAATACATCGCCGGCGTAATGATCAAAGACAGCACCATGGAGATCAAAATCCCGCCGATCACAGCAATGGCAAGCGGCTGCAGCATTTGCGATCCCGCTCCCCAGGCAAGCGCAAGCGGAAGCATGCCGGACATTGCAGCCAGCGCGGTCATTACGATGGGACGCAAGCGCCTTCTTCCAGCCTGAATCATGGCCTCCTCGGGCGAAAATCCGACGGCGCGGAATTTCTGGTCGGCATCGAGCAGCAAAATCCCATTCTTGGCCACAATGCCGATCACCATGATCAATCCCATGAACGAGGCGATGTTGAAGGTCACTCCGGTAATCCAAAGAGCGAACAGGACGCCGGAAGTAGAGAGTAGCGCGGACGTGAGAATCGCCAGCGGCCCGGCGAACCCTCCAAATTCAAAGAGAAGCACGATGAAGACGAGCGCAAGCGCAAGCACCAGCACGACGACGAGATCGTGAAAAGATTTCTGCTGCTCCTTGTACAGGCCTCCGTATTCCACGCGTATCGAAGACGGCAGCTGGAGTCCGCCAACCGCTTTTTGAACGGCGCGGATGCCGCTGCCAAGATCCAGCCCTTCGAACCGCGCCGTAACAGCGACTTCGCGCTGTAAATTGTCGCGAAGAATTTCCGTCTGCCCCGGCGATTGCGTAATCGTCGAGAGCGAGCCCAGGGTGGCAGTCTGGCCGCTGGAGCTAACCAGCAAGGTGTTGCTCATCGCGTCGAGCGAAGAGCGATTCGCGTCGGGGAAGCGGACGCGTATGGTGTACGCGCGATCGTTAGTCACCACCGGAGTGGGCGCCTGAGCTCCCTCCAGAATCGCCTCCGCGTCGGTGGAAACCTCTTCGGGAGTAAAACCGGCGCGTTCGGCAACGCTGGGGTTCACGTTAAACGTCACGGCCGGGCCGCTGATGGTATTGTCGATCCCGTTCAGCACGTCGACTACGGGCTTCTTCCCGCTCACTTGAATCGCGCTGATCGCGTCCGCCACTTTGGGCGCCCACTGCCCGAGCAAGTCCGCATCGGGCGAGAAGAGCTCAATCCTCACTGGTTCGGGCGCGCTGGTGAGATCTCCGATCATGTCCTGGAGCACCTGCGTGAATTCGATGTCCACGGAAGGCTCCCGCTGCGCGAATTCCTCCCGAAGCTGCGCAATGATGTCGTAGACGCTCCGGCTCCGCTTGGTCTTGAGCTTCACCGAAATGTCTCCCGTGTTCGCTTCCGTGACGGTCGCGAGCCCCAATTGCAGGCCTGTGCGCCTGGATACGCTGGCGACTTCTGGAACTGCGGCGATCATTTTCTCGAGGTGCGCGATGACTCGGTTGGTCTCTTGTAGTGAACTGCCGGCGGGCATAATGTAGTCGACAATGAATCCACCCTCGTCCATTGCCGGCAAGAGATCCGATCCGAGAGCCCGATAGCAAAAGTAAGAACCCACGATCAGAATCGCGCAAATAGCGGCCAACCAAATGGGATGTTCCAATGCCCGCCGCGCCCACCGTTCGTAAAACGTGATCACGCGGCCGAAGAAGCCTCGCATTGAGGCTTCCTCCGCAGCCATCAGGCGCTGCATTTCACGTCCCTGCGCGGAGGCATTCACCCCCAGATCTGCCCGGTCAACTTCATCTTCCACGCCTCTGCGGGGAGCCGGTTCGGCTCCGTGCTTGTGTATGAAATGCCGGCTCAAATTCGGCGTCCAAACCAGAGCCAACGCCAGTGACGTAAATAGCGCCGCAGCCATGGTGATCGCAAGCGCCCGGAAAAACGTTCCCGTCACTCCAGTGATCGCGATCAAGGGCAGGAACACCACAATGGGCGTCAAGGTAGAACCAATTAGAGGCACGGTGATTTCGGAAAGGGCGCTGTGGATCGCCTCGATCCGCTCTTCGCCGGCGTCGCGATGAAGAACGATGTTTTCAACCACCACAATCGCATCATCTATGACGAGCCCGACGGCGGCCGCCAGTCCTCCCAGAGTCATCAAGTTGAAGGTCTCGCCTACGATCTTGAGCACAATGAAAGTGACCAGAATCGTAACGGGGATCACCAGTCCCGCGACAAGAGACGTGCCCCAATCGCGGAGGAATACGACTAACACGATGGACGCGAGAACCAACCCGATTAGAATCGTATCTCTGGCATCTTTAATCGAAGACTTCACGATATCGGATTGATCGTAATAGCTGCTGATCGTGACACCGGGCGGCAGCGTTCGCTTGAGCTGTTCGATTTCCGTGTGCACTTCATCGGCAACCTGCACCGTATTGCTGGTGGGCTGGCGGTTGATGCTCAACAGAACAGCGGGTTTTCCGTTGGCAGTGACAATCGTGTACACGGGCTGCACAGAGGAGTGGACATCGGCAACATCGCCAATGCGGACCGGCGCGCCGGCCGGAGTGGTTTTCACAACGATTCCGGAAATTTCCGATGCCGCATGGGCCTGAGCATCCACGAGCGTCAAGAATAATTGATGGTTCTGTTCCAGCAGACCGGGAGAGGCAATGAGGTTTGTGGTCCCCACCGCCGCCAAAATTTGGGGGACGGTGACCTGAGCCCGCAACAGCTTGGACGCGTCCGGCGTGATCTGAAACTCCGGTACCTGCCCGCCTTGCACCAGCACCGTTGACACGCCGTTCAGACGGTTCAATCGCGGCTTCATCTCATAGGTCGCCAGTTCCCACAATTGAGTCTGCGGCACGGTGTCGGATGTGAGGCTGTACCCGATGATCGGGAAGCTGGCAAAGGTCAGCCGGTGCGTTTCAATCTGAACAGTTGCCGGCAAGGAGCTTTGCGCGCGCGCCATCGCCGCGTTCACTAGGGCTAGAGTCTGGAACATGTCGACGTTCCAATTGAAAAAAAGATCGATTTCCGCCGACCCTCGGCTGGTAATGGAGCGGACGTCCTCAATCCCCGGGACGCTGTTCACGGCTTCTTCGATCGGTCTGGTGACGGTCACCAGCATCTGGTTGATGGGCATGACGCCGTTGTCCGCGCCGATCAGAATGCGCGGGAAATCGGTCGAGGGAAAGACTGCCACCGGAATCGTAAACGCGAGGTAGCCGCCAATCAGAGCCAGCGTGACGGCCAGAAAGATGATTGACTTCGAATGACGAACAATCCAGTACCCAGTGTGCTCTGGCCCGGGAACACCTGCCGGTGAGGATGTGCTCGGCGATTGTGTCTCAGTGGTGGATTTGTTCATCAGTGGATCGGCCTGTCAGTTCAGGGTCTGTCTCCGCTGGTCGTCAGCGTCGCGCGATATTGTTTTTCGCCCCTATTCGGCGGCATTCCCATTTTGTTTCTGCACGGCTACTTTTACGTTGTCAGGCAGGCCGTATGCCCCCACGGTCACAACAACTTCTCCTTCCTTTAGCCCCTGGACAATTTGCACGCGGTCGTTTTCCTGAATGCCGGTCTGAACTTTGCGCTGGTGCGCCCGGTCGTCGGAGCCCACAACCATTACGCTGCTGCCTTCCTTT
Organism: uncultured Acidobacteriota bacterium; assembly: GCA_963823145.1. Taxonomy (GTDB): domain Bacteria; phylum Acidobacteriota; class Terriglobia; order Acidiferrales; family UBA7541; genus Palsa-295. Next base: position 1,435,029 of record CAWGJZ010000002.1, on the reverse strand, counting down.
GGATCGACGAGTAGGGCGCTTTTGGGGACAACGATGGCGTCCGCAGCGGTCTTTGAAACCATAGTGAGGTTCACGCTGGCGCCCGCTCTGAATTGTCCCTTGGGATTTTTTGCTTCAGCCCAGATTTCGACGGTCGTGCTATTGGGATCGAGAGCCGGGCTGACGATTGTCACCTTTCCAGAAATTTTATCCTTACCGTCTAGCGATGAAATTTCAGCGGGATCGCCTGCTTTCAAATGCTCTGCTTGGGATTCCGGAATATGTGCGCGAGCCACGATTCGAGACACATCCATCACCGTGATCAACGGAGTTCCTGCGGCGGCCATTTCGCCTTGATATAGCGGCCTGTCCGTGACAACTCCGGCAATGGGGCTGCGAATCTCCGAATACGCGAGTTGAGCCTGTGCGCCCTGGTATTTTCCTTGAGCAGCGGCGAGTTGGCCCGCAGCAGATTTCTGCTGGGCTGCGTTGCTCACCGCCTCCATTTTTTGCAGCTTTTCTTGTGCGGCTTGTTCCTGCGTCTGCGCTTGAATTAGGGCAACCTGGGCCTGATCGAGCTGCCTCTTTGCCAGAGCCCCCTGTTCGTACAAATTCTTGCTGCCGTCGTAAACCCGTTGGGCGGCTCCCAGCGCGGCTTTCGCGTTTTCGGCATCGGCCTTCGCAGCTTGAATCTGCTGGGGAAGCGTTGACGAGATCGTGTTCGCATAGTCCGCCTGGGCCTGCTCGTAAACGCCCTGATTTTCGGTTACGGCTGCCGCCAGATCTTTGTTTTCGAGAACAGCTAGAAGCTGCCCGGCGCGAACGTGGTCGCCGCGGTTCACATCGAACTTCAGAACCGGCGCACTTACTTTGGGCGTGATCGCCGCCTCGTGAATAGGATAAAGGATCGCCTCCGCTACAACTTTTTGCTGAATATTGGTCAGTTGCGCGGGCTCCGCTTGAACCGATACCACCGGCTCCTTGTCGGCCGATTCGCTGCCAGAGCAAGCTGCCAAGCCCACGGCCACACCGAGCGCGAAAGCAACAAAACCTTGACGCATAAGCACCGCGCGCCTTGCTCGCGGCCCAGCCTGCGCTCTCGCCAAGGGGCTCATCATGAATTTCGGTGTGGCCGCAACACTGAGTGGGCCGGTAAGTGGCTCAGACATCGATTAGAAGCTCCCAGTGAGCGTTTGCAGCGTTGCCAGCGCTACGCGGTACCGAGCCAAACCATCGGCATAAGCGCCTTGCGCCTGGGTGAGAGTATTCTGCGCGTCCACCAGGTCGAGCACCGTCGATTCTCCGGAACGATACCGCAGCGTGTTCAACCTCAGGCTCTCAGCCGCCAGATCGGCGGAGTTCCGCAACAAGTCTACTTCGGATCGCGCCGTGCTGGCCTCCTCGTAGTAGGCGTGGAGATTGGCCACCGCCTGCCGCTGGGCGAACGTCAGTTCAAGGTGCGCCTGCGATCTGCGGTCTTCTGCCTGGTGAAGCTGGCTCCAGCGCGTGCCCCAATCCCACACCGGCACGTTTAACGCGGCGGTCGCAAAATATCCGAGGTTGGGCAACCTGCCTTTAGCCGGGTCGGCAGCGACCACGCTCCGCAGGGCGAAAGCATTCGCTTCGATTCCGTAATCCACATCTAAGCTGATCGTCGGAAAAAACGCCGCTCGCGCTACCGAGACTGCCATATTCGACTGACGCAGTGTCGCGGCAGCGGCCGCAAGTTCCGGATTCCCTTTCAGAGCCAACTGTTCCGTCTCTTCAAAGCCAGGCAACGGACGCGCGGTGTCCATGTCATCGACGAGGTTAAAATCCTGATTGAACGTTGGAAAAAGCAGAACGGCCAAGTTCAGGCGCGCGTTTCCCATCGCCAGGTTGGCTTCGCGGAATGCCTGATCCTGTTGATTAAATTGGATCTGAAACTTGATTACGTCGCTGTGGGCAACCTGACCCTGCTTTTCCATGTCCTCGCTGATCTTCAAGACACTTTCCGCTCCGTCCCGGGCTTGCTGCGCAGCGGCGTATTTGCGCTGGGCAACCAAGAGCCCGTAGTAAGCCTGCGTCACCGTAACTTGCAGCCCGCGGCGCGCGATTTCCTCCTGAGCCTTGGCGACTGCTTCCGCCGCCGAGGCGCCTCGATACCCGGCCCCGGTCAGCGTGTTGACGCTCAGATCTTCGTGCAGCACGCCCCAGGCCCGATACACATGCACGCCATCTTGCGTTACGAAGCGGCCGTTAGAAGTCTTGCCGTTTCCCTGGTCGTTGAGATATTGCGTCGTGGCGTTCACGTTCGGCAAAAGCGCGGCCCGGGCTTGGATTCGATCCTCATGCGCCAGCTTCGCGGCCGTCACGGCGGCATTGAACTGCGGGGCGTTGGCGCGTGCCCGCTCCAAGGCGCTTTCCAAGGTAAGCGTAAGCGGCGCGCCGCTTGACCCTTTATTCTGCGCCGCTTCCTGCGGCGAATTGGATGCTTGGAAGTCGAGCGTGGCCGATGCTTCCGTCGCATCCACGCGCTGCGCTGAGGCTGGAAGGGCTCCGGCTAGGAATATCAGCGACACGCTCAAAAGCACCCAAGCACCGCGTATGCTTCGACTTCCACGCAGGCGACGACGCTCACTAAACCGGACCGACAGCCTGACTGTTGAGGGCCGTGGAACAAGCCCGGATCCCGCTGCATGCATATTCCCTCCCATCTGAAGCAACGTATTCGAATCCGCGGAACGCTTTGGAATTCGGGCAGGCATCCACAAATTCTTCGCTGCGAAATGGAAGCCTGAACCACATGCACGAGAACTATTGAATTGCCGCGCGCGTCTCCAGCCCGGATTCAGACAACCCGGTATTCTAAACGACAAGTATCAGCCTATGTAAAAGTCTGCCCCATAACCAGATAAATCCCATATGAATAAAATTTTAGGCCGGATCATCGGTTTCGCCGAGCCGTGGTTTCTGCCGTTCAACGCCTCGCTCGAGAACAGCGGGGGCGGCCCTGGCGTGTATTATTACATCGACGATGTGCTCGGCAGCTCGCGAACGATTGTTCAGGATGGTCAGACGAGCGCGTGCTACGAAGCGGATTTTTATCCTTTCGGCGGCGAGCGCGATATCAATGTCAGTTGCGTGCAGAATTACAAATTCGAGGGCAAGGAGCGCGATCCAGAAACACAGAATGACGACTTCGGCGCTCGCTACTACTCGAATCGCTTCGGTCGCTGGCTCTCGGCCGACTGGTCGTCAGTCCCCGAGCCAGTACCCTACGCGAACCTGTCGAACCCGCAGACCCTGAACCTCTATGGCATGGTCAGCGACAATCCCGAAACCTTCGCCGACCTTGACGGCCATTTGGGGTGCGGGTTTCTCTGGTTGGGTACATGTCAGCAAACGCCCCCGCCGTCGCCACCGACACGCTGCGGCATCACTACAAGGACGGGATCTTGTAAAGTGAATAGGCAGTGGATCCTGCGACGGTTGACAGCAGCAGACGAAAAGCTGGCAAGAATGAGAAGTGTATTGAATAAGTATGACAAGGCTAAGTTATACGGTTTGAAATGAGGCCAAGGACAACGTGATCAAATATCACACGGACTCGAAAAGAAAGGTCATTGGTCCTCAACGACGCTCCTATTCCGCACGGAACCCAACTTGTCGGCGAAAGTCATTCGCACCCAAATCAAGTCGGCCCTAGCGGGGAGGACATTCAACGAACCCACGACATGACAATCCTCGGCTATAAGCATCCCGACTTTCAGGCGTCCTACGTGGGGCTGCCTAACGGAGACGTCGTCAGAATCGATGCAAATACCCTCGAGGAAACTACCTTCAGACCCGGAGAGCCATGATGAGAATTAACGGCAGCATCGTTTTATTGCCGCTCCTTGGCAGCCTAGCATTCACGGTCAGCCTTTGGTCTTTGCCGCAGCGCACGGACGAGTGGGCGGCTTTGGATAGGTCACTAAAGACGGCAAAGTCTATCCATCCCAAGAATGGTTTTGTGCCGGACGAATCGACCGCAGTCAAAATAGCCGAAGCCGCTGCGATCGCGCAATACGGCGTAGCAACGATATCCGGGGAAGAGCCCTTTAGAGCAAGGTGGCAAGGAGATCTAAGGACTGTCGAAGGGCACCCTACACCCGGAAGGGTCCTATGGGGGAACAGCAGTCATTCAACTTAGTAAGGTGGATGGAACAATCGTATTCATGACCCACCAAGAGTAAGGGGGCGGGTGGCGCATCTTTCCCAATTCATCACCACATAACCGATCAACGCAAAGTCATTTACCGTTCCCGAACCTCAGCAGAGTCTTCAGATAACGACTGCGTGCCCGCTCGGGCGGCAGCAAAGGCTTGCGCCGGTAGCACCTGGAGGGGATGAATGCGTTCTCAGTTCGTAGCGGTTGAGCTGAATCCTGGAGCGGTCTCGGACTATTGCTAACGCCGCGATCTGACCGTCAGAACGAGGCTCCGGTCGGACTGAGTACGCTTCTGATTGGAGGACCGAAGCGAATTCGGTTCGAAAGGAGCCTTCGAATGCTGATTATAGGGTGTGATTACCATCCCAGTTGGCAGCAAGTGTGTTGGATGGATACCGAGACGGGAGAGACAGAGGAAAGGAAGCTCGAGCATGCTTCGGGAGAGGCGGAGAAGTTTTACCGCGGGCTTGCCGTTTCGGTACTGAACCGAATGGAGTCCACGGGAAACTGCCACTGTTTGTGGAGATGGCGTCGTCGCTAGGGCACGAGGTATGGATCGGAGACGCGGCGAAAATTAGGGCCAGCGATCCACGGCAACTAGAAGCATGACCGGCGGGATGCAGCGCTCATTTTGAAACTGCTGCGGGAAGGGCGGTTTCCGCGCATCTGGACTCCTTCGAGTGAAGGAAAAGATCTGCGACAGCTGTTGATTCACCGTTACAAGCTGGTGCGGATTCGGGCGCAGGTGAAGAATGAGCTGCAACACCTAGCAATGAATCCAGTAGTGACGCCTAAGCGAAACTTCGGAGCCAGCGGAGAACAGGTGCGGAGCGTGTTGCCGTTGAGGCCGCGGGCCAGCCGGCGGCGAGAAGACCTGTGGAAGGTGAAAAGTATGTTGGATGAGCAGATTGCTCCGCTGGATCAAGCCGTGGCGGAAGCAGCGCTGAAAGATGAAAGGGCACGGCTGCTGATGACACAACCGGGAGTGGGGCCGATCACGTCGATGGCCTTCGTGCTGACCATGGGAGATGTTTCTCGCTTTCCGCGCGGGAAGCAAGTGGCCAGCTATCTGGGGCTAATTCCGCGAGAGTACAGTTCCGGCGGGAAGCAGCGATTGGGATCGATCAGCAAGCAGGGAAATTGGTTTATGAGAATGCTGCTGGTGGAGGCCGCGCAGAGTGCCGTGCGCTGCGATCCCCAGATGAGGAATGAGTATTTGCATCGCTGCCACCGGAAGGCCAAAGGAATGTCACAAGCTGTTGGCGCTCCAGGAGTTCGACTGCGATATACCTGGAGGCTGCGAATGACGCGAGGTGCCCAAATGCTCATTCTGCTCGTGAGCTGCTTTCGGGAGCCACTGCGCAGTCGCAAGCTAGACCGAAGAGTTGATTGGGCGCTCTCGTACCGGTCGAACCATCGCATGGGGATCCAAGGTAAATTCTCGGCTATCGAAGGCTGGCGGAGATCTGATCGAAACTGGATTCACCCAGACTTCAGAACTCTCGTTACACCACGCTCAGAAGTACCGGGCTTCAGAGTAGATGCAGAAGTGTTGCTTGACAAAGCCTTCGTTCTTTCAAGTGTGCCTAACCGATCACCATGGGTTTGCGTTCGCCTACTTTCGAAAGTGTAACGACGCGGGGTTGGGAGATTATAAGCGCCTCAGGTTTCCTCCAAAAGTCGTATCAGTGCTGCACAACACCGACGTATGGATGGTTTTCGACGCTGCTCCCAATTATATGTTCCACTATGCCTATTCTAAGGGCATCGTCGGAATCTATCTTGGGCCGACAGCTTCATTCGATTTTCGCAGTGTCTTCCATGATCGAAGTTTTCAGTTGTCCAGCCTTGCAGAATTTCGCATTACCAGTTCTGACACCGTTGCTGCGTGCGGCGAGTGACTCGTTTCACCGGCAAAGAGCGGGCTGATTAGATGACGTTGTCGGCTCCTTACTCCGAGTAGACTTGGTTGCGCTAGCGACCAAGGCTCGGAAGAAAGGAGCCGAGCGATGATCATTATAGGATGTGATTTTCACACGCGCTATCAGCAGATTGCCATGCTGGACGAATCGACCGGAGAGCTGACCGAACGTCGCCTGGAACACGAAAGCAGGGAAGCGCGCAGCTTCTACCGGGTGCCGAAACCGGTTCGAGTGGGAGTAGAAGCGACCGGCCCTCTTCATTGGTTCGAGGGCTGCTGTCGGAACTGGGGCACGAACTCTGGATCGGGAATTCCGCGAAGATTCGCGCCAGCGAAGTGCGCAAGCAGAAAACCGATGAGCGAGACGCCCGGCTGAGTCTCGATCTGCTGCTGACCAATCGCTTCCCGAAAATCTGGGTTCCCACTCCCGCCGAACGGGATCCGCCGCAGCTGCTCTGGCGCCGTCACAAGGCCCAGCTTTCAGCAGTCGGTAGTGGCGGGCTACGTCGGTCAGAGAGTGCTTGGGCTCCCTGAGTAAATTTTCCAGCAGTCCCCTGCTATGGCCCAATCTTCCTGCGCATGGATCACGAGCACGCGCACCGAAGAATCGCGCCCGGCGATGTCCCGATCGACCGAGGATTGATTATTTGCGGCCGGATCGAGCCTGAGGTGAAGAAATTCAAAGCCTGCACAGGCCGCTTCTCGTACGGCGGCGGAATTCTCTCCAATCCCAGCCGTAAAGATCAATGCATCGACGCCGCCTAGCACCGCCACCATCGAGCCGATATAGGAGCGCAAGCGGTGGATGAAGATCTCGAAGGCCAGCCTCGCCCTCTCGTTGCCCGATTTCGTGGCTTCCAAGACTTTCCGCATGTCGCTCGATACACCGGAGATTCCCAATAGCCCCGATTCGTCGTTGAGGACCTGATCGAGCCGCCGGTCGTCAATCCCATCCTCGCGCATTAGATACGTCAAAATCCCCGGATCGACTGATCCGGCCCTCGTGCCCATCATCAGCCCTTCCAGTGGAGTGAAACCCATGGTCGTGTCTACACTGCGGCCGCCGGCAATGGCCGCTAGTGAGCAACCGTTGCCGAGGTGGCAAGACACTACCCGAAGCTCATCCAGCGGCTTTCCGAGTAGCTGAGCGGCGCGCCGCGCGCAGTATTCGTGGTTGATTCCGTGAAAGCCGTATCGCCGAATTCCCCGCTGGAACCATTCGTATGGTCCTGGATATATGGCCGCGGCGGGCGGAAGATGTTGATGAAAGCCCGTATCGAAGACCGCTACTTGCGGAATCGGCCCCATGAGAGCTTCGATGAGTTCGATAGCTTCGAGTTCCGCACGATTGTGCAGAGGCGCAAAGGCCGAAGCACCCGCTATCGCGCTTTTCACTTCGTCAGTGATAACAATCGGATCGCGGAATTTACTGCCACCGTGCACGATACGATGGCCCACGACGCGGATTTCGGACGGCCTTTCGACAATTCGATCGTGGCCCTCATACAAGGAGCGAAACAACCTTTCCAGTACCTGTCGTCGAGAAGAATTCTCCACACGCTCCCACTCGATTCTCCTTTCCCATATCGGCTTTGCAGGATCGTCAGGTAAGGTATCGCCGATTTCGTAGACGCAGCTCTTCTGGCTACTCGACCCGGAATTGACGACGAGAATCTTCATCGACTAATGCGACCACTTCCAATTGCGGATCTCGGGCATGTCGTCGCCATATTCGCCGACATATTGTTTGTGCTCGATCAATTTATTGCGCAAATGCTGCTGGAAGTGCCCCCCGATTTCTCGCAGCCGCGGCACCCGATCAACTACGTCTCCAGCCAGATGGAAACGATCCAGGTCATTTAATACGGCCATATCAAATGGCGTCGTCGTTGTGCCTTCTTCCTTGTAGCCGCGAACGTGCAAATTGTCGTGATTCGTGCGGCGATAAGTAAGGCGATGAATCAGCGTGGGATACCCGTGATACGCAAAAATGATCGGTTTGTCGGTTGTGAACATGGAATCAAACTCTGGATCGGACAACCCGTGCGGATGTTCGCTCTTGGGTTGCAGAGCCATCAGATCGACGACATTTACGACGCGAATTTTGATATCCGGAAAGTGCGTCCTTAGCAGATCCACCGCCGCCAGCGTTTCCAGCGTGGGCACGTCTCCTGCGCAAGCCATCACGGCATCCGGCTCGGTTCCCAAATCCGTGCAGGCCCAATCCCAGATTCCGATTCCATTGGTGCAATGCTCGATCGCGGACTTCATGTCCAACCACTGCAGGGCCATCTGCTTTCCCGCGACAATCACATTCACGTAGTTGCGGCTGCGAAGGCAGTGATCGGCCACTGAGAGCAGCGTGTTCGCGTCAGGAGGCAGATAAACCCGCACCACATCCGCTTTCTTGTTCACCACGTGATCGATGAACCCTGGATCCTGGTGGCTGAACCCGTTGTGATCCTGGCGCCAGACGTGCGAGGTAAGCAGATAATTCAAAGACGCGATGGGCCGCCGCCAGGGAATATTTCGCGTCACCTTGAGCCATTTCGCATGTTGATTGAACATAGAGTCCACGATGTGTATGAAGGCCTCGTAGCAGGAGAAGAATCCATGGCGCCCCGTCAACAGATAGCCCTCAAGCCATCCCTGGCACATGTGCTCGCTCAAAATTTCCATCACTCGCCCATTCACCGATAGATGTTCATCGGTCGGCAGCAAGGGCTCCATGAAAATTTTGTCGGTTGCTTCGTAAATGGCGTCGAGACGGTTCGAGGCTGTCTCATCAGGTCCGAAGACTCTGAAGTTTTTCGAGGCCGCATTCAGTTTCATAACGTCGCGCAAAAACCTCCCAAGCGCCCGTGTGCCTTCCGCAAGTTCGCGCCCCGGTTTCGCCGCAACTACCGCATATTCACGGAAATCCGGCATCACCAGCTCCTTCATCAGCACCCCCCCGTTCGCGTGGGGGTTGGCGGACATGCGGGAGGCGCCTTTGGGGGCAAGGTCCGCCAGTTCTGGGACAAATTTTCCTTCGAGATCGAAGAGTTCTTCTGGCTTGTAACTCTTCATCCATTCTTCGAGCAGCCTCACGTGTTCGGGGTGAGTAGCCATTTCGGCGAGGGGAACCTGGTGGGCGCGCCACGTGCCTTCGACCGGTTTTCCATCAACCACCTTCGGTCCGGTCCAACCTTTGAGCGTGCGGAGGATGATCATCGGCCACGCCGGAAGCCGGGCCTCGCCTTCGAGGCGTGCCCTGTCCTGGATAGCGCGAATTTCGTCTATGACAGCCGAGAGCGTGGCGGCCATGCGCTGGTGCATGTCGAGCGGATGAGTGCCTTCGAGAAAATACGGAGTGTAGCCGTATCCGGTGAAAAGCTTGGTCATCTCTTCGTCCGTCATTCTGCCCAGGACGGTCGGGTTTGCGATTTTGTAGCCGTTCAAATGCAGAATTGGAAGAACTGCTCCATCGCGAACGGGACTCAAAAATTTGTTGGCGTGCCAGCTCGTTGCCAAGGGACCCGTTTCGGCCTCCCCGTCCCCGACCACGCAACAAACCAGGAGGCTCGGATTATCGAAAGCGGCGCCATAGGCGTGGGCGAGCGAGTAGCCCAGTTCACCGCCTTCGTGTATCGATCCCGGCGTTTCGGGTGCAACGTGGCTGGGAATGCCTCCTGGAAACGAGAACTGTTTGAACAGTCGCTGCAAGCCCTGCTCATCGCGGGAAATTTTTGGATAGAGTTCGGTGTAGGTGCCTTCCAGGTAGGTGTTGGCCACAATACCGGGTCCTCCGTGACCGGGGCCGGTGACGAAAATGGCGTTCAGCCCCAGCTTTTTGATAAGCCGGTTCATGTGAACGTAGATGAAGTTCAAACCGGGAGTGGTGCCCCAATGGCCGAGCAGACGAGGTTTGATGTGCTCGAGCTTGAGAGGCTCCCGAAGCAGCGGATTTTTGTAGAGATAGATTTGGCCAACGGAAAGGTAGTTGGCTGCGCGCCAATAGGCATCGATCTTGCGGAGTTCTTCCGCGGAGAGAGGCCGGTCTGAACTTGCAGCCTTTCCAGCAGACTGCATCGTTTCGGAGGAAACTCCCGTCGTGGTTCCCGCATATTCGGAATCGTCCATGTTGAATCTCCCTATTCGCGAATCCAGTTCAGGGTGACAAGAATCGTTGGCGATGGCAAGGGGGCTGGGATCTTTGAACCGTTGCACCCCTTCACGATCAACTCACGTACTTTAATGGGATGTTTCCGGCGAGAGAAAAGTTGAGTTAGCTTCGGATGTCCGCTATCCTGCTCGCGCTCGCGCGTCAAGATCCGGCCGGGTGTGGCCGGTAGCTTCATTCACTTATGTTCAGTGCGCTCGCTAGCCCGTCGCAATTTGCCCAAAGCGAAGCGGCGAAGATCGTTGTCACTCTTTTGCTTTCCGCGTTGATTGGGTTTGAGCGCGAAGAGCACAAAGCGACTGTCGACAAGTACATATTCGGCGGCATACGAACGTACCCGCTGATCGGTTTGCTGGGCTACGCGTTGAATCTTGTGTCCGGAGCTCAGCTGCTCCCTTTGACCGTGGGCTTTGCCGTCGTCGCTTCATTTCTCTGGCTCTCCTACCAACACAAGCTGCAAGGCGCGGAAAGCGCCGGCGTCACGACGGAATTATCGGCGCTGACCACTTACGTGGTGGGCGCGTTGGTTTCGCAGGGACACTTCTGGGTCGCGGGCACGCTGACGGTGCTGAGCTTGTTGCTATTGGAATTGAAAGTCTTTCTGGAGGGGCTTTCCAAACGCGTCCCAGCGCAGGAAATTTTCACGTTCACGAAATTCCTGTTTCTGACAGTTGTGATCTTGCCTGTGGTGCCGAACCAGGACATCGGTCCGTACCATATAAACTTGTTCAAGACATGGCTCGTGGTCACGGCAGTCAGCGCCATTTCGTATGCCAGCTACCTGCTACAGATTCTTACAAAGGGAAAGGGCGGCGTTTTGCTTGGAGCACTGCTCGGAGGAGCCTATTCATCCACCCTGACGACGATCGTTTTGGCGAAGCGGGCCAAGGAAGCAGACGGTTCCGCACATCTCTTTTCTGGCGGAATTCTCATGGCTTCCGGGATCATGTACCTGCGCCTAGCGGCCCTGATCGGAATTTTCAATTGGCAACTGCTTACAAGACTAGTCCTGCCGCTGCTGGTTCTAGCGGTCATCGGCACGGGCGCTGCATGGCTGTGGAGCCTCCGTCCAAGCGATAAATCAACGGAAATAAAGAAAGACTACGTACCTCGTAATCCGCTCGAGCTTTGGGTAGCTTTTCTATTTGGCGGCATTTTTATCGTGATACTCGTGGTTACGGCGTGGGCCGTGGCGCATTTAGGCGAGAAGGGCCTTTTTGGTCTTGCCGCCATCATGGGCGTAACGGATGTGGATCCCTTCATACTGAGCCTGACGCAATCCGCGGGCACGGTCACCTCGATGGCTCCCGCTGCTGCTGCAATCTTGATTGCCGCTGCCAGCAACAACGCAATAAAGGCCTTCTACTCCTTCGCATTTGCAGATCGAAAGACGGGAACACAAAGTCTTTGCCTCTTGCTGGCATTTTCACTTATAGGACTAGTACCCCTCATTTGGACGCTCGCCTGAGCACTCGCATCGGTCGCACCGCACGATGATGCCTTGACGGGCATCCGGCAAACGTGAAATCATTCCGCAAAACTTTTGGGAGCAGGGGTATGGCGACGCAATTGGCCGCGGCCTACGCGGATCTAGGACTATTCATTGGCGGCGAGTGGTTGGGAACCGGAGGGCGGGAAAGCTCGCCCGTGGTCAATCCCGCTACCGAGGAAGTGATTGGGCACGTCCCGCATGCCACGAAGGCTGACCTCGACCGGGCGCTTGCGGCGGCACAGGAAGGCTTCAAGACCTGGCGCGCGATCTTTCCCGACGAGCGCGGACGAATCCTGAAACGCGCCGCAGACCTGCTGCGCGAACGCAAAGAAGAAATTGCGCGCATTGCCACGACGGAATCCGGCAAGGTGATTCACGAAACGCGGATCGAAGTGATGATGTCCGCGAATATTTTCGAGTGGTACGCGGAAGAGGGGCGCCGCGCTTACGGACGCGTGCTGCCGCAGCGCGCTCCGGGCACGCGCCTGACGGTGGTGAAGGAACCTGTGGGGCCGGTGGCGGCGTTCGCACCATGGAATTTCCCGCTGGGGAATCCGGCGCGCAAGATCGGCGGGGCCCTGGGCGCGGGGTGCTCGTGTATCCTGAAACCGGCGGAAGAAACGCCGGCGTCCGGACTGGCGGTAGCGCGCTGCCTGGTGGATGCGGGGCTGCCCGCAAACGTGCTGGCGATCGTATATGGCGTGCCAGCGGACATTTCTTCCTACCTGCTGGCTTCGCCGGTGATCCGCAAGATTTCGTTCACAGGCTCGATCCCGGTGGGCAAGCACCTGATGAAGCTAGCCGCCGACGGCATGAAGCGGACAACCATGGAATTGGGCGGCCACGCGCCGGTGATCGTATTCGATGACGTGGACGTGGACAAAGTGCTGGACGCGTCGGTCGGGGCCAAGTACCGGAACGCGGGGCAGGTGTGCGTTTCGCCCACGCGATTCTACGTGCAGGAGAAGATTTACGACCGTTTCGTGGAAGGCTTCGTAAACCGAGCAAAAGCAGTTTCCGTAGGCGATGGCCTCGATGAGAGGAATAAGATGGGTCCGCTCATTCACGCGCGGCGGTTGGCCGCGGTGGAAGCATTTGTGAACGATGCGCGCGATTCTGGCGCGAAGGTCGGAACCGGCGGGGCGCGACTCAAGAGTCCGGGGTATTTCTACACGCCCACGGTGCTTTCTGACGTGCCGAACGAGGCGCGCATCATGAACGAAGAGCCGTTTGGACCGATCGCGGTGATCAATCCGTTTTCGGATTTTGACAGCGTGATGGAGCAGGCCAACCGGCTGCCGTACGGGCTGGCAGCGTTCGCGTTCACGAATTCATCGCGAATGGTGAAGCTGCTTGGGGAGCAGTTGGAAGCAGGCATGGTCGGGCTGAACACATTTGCGATCTCGGTGCCTGAATCGCCGTTTGGCGGCATGAAGGAAAGCGGCCACGGCTCCGAAGAAGGCATCGAGGGGCTCGAGGCGTGCCTGGTGACGAAGTTTATTAGCGAAGCGTAGCAAGGTAAGTGCCCGCATCTTTGCGGTTGTAGCGGCCGCTTTAGGCGGGCGGTTTTTTCCTTTCTGCTAGGCGGGTGTACGTTAAAAACTAAATGTGGAACGACCCTGGGGGCGACAGTCCGGGTGCGCTTGGGCTGAGACTGACGCGGGTTCGTTTTCACTATCCTCATCCGGTAACGGGTGAGCCGATGAAGTAGCGGCGGGGACGCCAAGGGAAGAAGCAATGGCGGGACTACTGGCGGGACAAACCGCGATTGTCACGGGGGCAAGCCGCGGTTTCGGCAGGTCTATCGCTTTGGGGTTGGCGGCTGCCGGAGCGGCTGTAACGCTCACTGCGCGATCGAAGGATAAGCTGGACGAAACTGCGAGCCAGATCGAAGCTCTCGGTGGCCAGGCACTCGCGGTCCCGGGTGACGTTGCTTGCCGCAATGACGTAGCCAACGTTGTCGCCGCCACAGAAGCGAAATTTGGAGCCGTCACCATCCTCGTGAACAATGCAGGCGTCTCCGGCCCCTACGGACCTGTCTGGACGTTGGATCCGGACGAATGGTGGGCGGCGCAGAATGTGATCGTACGGGGCACTCTTCTCTATATGACTGCCGTCATGCCTGGGATGGTTTCACGGCACGAAGGCCGCGTGATCAATGTAACGAGCTGCGGGGGGCAGTGGTTCACTCCGCACTTAAGCTGTTATGGGGTCTCCAAGAGCGGCCAGATACGCCTGGCGGAACATGCCGCAGCCGAGGCCAAGCCGCACGGAGTCAACGTCTTTATCCTCGACCCCGGCACGGTGATCACGGATATGGCCGAAGAAACCATCAAGTCTCTGGACGCCCAGCGATGGGTACCGAAAATGGTGGACTATCTCACCAAGGTCAAGCATACCGGCGATCCCGCCACCGGACTCGCGCGATGCGCGCAAATGTGCATCCAGCTCTCATCCGGCCATTACGATGCGCTGGCTGGGCGGTTTCTACTTCCCAAGGACGATTTCGACGAGTTGCTTCTGGAGCCGGCGCCGCGCCCCGGCACCGCCATCATTCCCCGCGAAAGGCCGAGAGCTGCGGTGGCGACGGCACGTTGACAGGTCAGCTTAGTTAAACGGATATCGAGACGATCAAGGATCGCGGTCGGCTTCGAAGTCGCCTTCAGAATCGTCAGCTTTTGGAGTGAGCACATCGCGCGCCGGAGTTGCATCTTCCTCGCGCACCAGAATTCGAAACCCGCCACCAGACCATGCAAGGTGTTCGCGCATTTTTCCTGCCGTATCGGACTGTATCATGGCCTGGATACCGGCATTTTCGAGCGCGCCCTTCGCCAATTCCGCCTCAGCGCGGCTGCCGCACGATTGGACGACAACCAGCTTAGCGTCACGCTGCATGCCAGTATTATGCTCTCGCCTCGCGCCTTCAGAACTACTAAACCTCGGCGCGGACGGTTGACAGTTCTGCTTCCGAAGTGATACGAGAGAGGTCTCAGGCCTATATCAGCAAAACGACGGAGTAAGCCACCCAATGACAATGAAATTCCCGGACACGTTTGACTACGCCGGATTCAATGCGCCGATGCGCACCGAGTGCGATATCTACGACCTGGTGATCGAAGGAAATTTACCAGCAGAAATCGACGGCACGTGGTATCGCACGATTCCCGATCCGCAGTACCCGCCGATGCTCGGCCACGACACGTACCTGAGCGGCGACGGCATGATCAGCGCATTCAAATTCGAGAACGGCCACATCGATTTCAAGATGAAGTACATCATGACCGATCGCCTGAAAGCCGATCGCAAGGCGCGCCGCGGACTTTTTGGTCTCTACCGGAATCCCTACACGGACGATCCCAGCGTGAAAGGCGTCAACCGCTGCGTGAACAACACGACGCCGATTTTCCATGGCGGGAAGCTGTTGACGCTGAAAGAAGACGGGCACGCGGTGGAAGTTCACCCCGAAACGCTCGAAACCATCGGCGTCTTCAACTATCGCGGCAAACTAAAAAGCCAGACCATGACCGCGCACACGCGCCTGGACAACGAAACGCAAGACCTGCACTTTTTCGGTTACGAAGCGAGTGGACTGGCAACGCGCGACGTCTCCTACTGTGTGGCGGACAAAGAGGGCCAGCTCGTGAAAGAAGAATGGTTCCAGGTGCCCTACGTTTCGCTGATGCACGATTTCGCTGTCTCCAAAGAGCACGTGATCTTCCCCGTGTTCCCCACCACCGCCGATCTGGATCGCATGAAGGCCGGCGGCACGCACTGGGTTTTCGAGCCGGAGAAGGACGCATACGTTGGCATCATGCCGATCGACGGCCATACCAGCGATATGCGGTGGTTCCGCCACCCCGCGTGTTCCGCGTTTCATTTCATGAACGCGTATACGGAAGGCAAATTCGTGCATTTGGATTTCGGCATCGGCAAATACGCGCCGTTCCCGTTCATTCAAGAAGCATCACACATCCATCCGAAAGCCGAGGATTTCGCATACGGCCGAGTGGTGCGCTGGACATTCGACATGTCCAAGCCCGGAGAAAAATTCGAAGAATACAAGCTCGCGCCCTCCGGCGATTTCCCGCGCATCGCGAATAAAGACCATATGAAAGACTATTCCATCGGCTATTACGAGCGCTTCGATCCTGAGGCCGGGCCGCCGATCGTTGCGGGCCCAGTGGGTGCCGGATTCAATACGCTCAGCCGGCTGGAAATAAAAAGCGGCAAGATGAAGTCTTGGCATCCGACGCGACCGGTGACGATCCAGGAAGAAGTTCACATTCCATCGAGGACACCGGGGCACGAGGGCTATCTTGCGCTGGTCGCAGATTTGCATGATACGCAGCTCTCAGATGTGCTGGTGTTCGAAGCCGAGCATCTCGACAAGGGACCGATCGCGACGGCGCACGTGCCGCTGCGTCTGCGCAATCAGGTGCACGGCAACTGGGTTGCGGCGGAAGAGCTCAGCTAGCGCGGAAATCGGCCATCGAAGACCTGCTGCACCCAGAGCGCTTCAGGCACCGCGACGGCGAGCCAATCTATCGCTTTCGCTCCTGATTCCTGACTCTCCTGGCAAATAGTTCTCGCTCGTTCCGATCAGCGATCCGGCGTAGAATCTCTGCCCGTGAAAAAGCGCAGGCAGAATGTCTAAGCTGCTCGCAGGCAAAGTTGCCGTCGTCACCGGTGCGGGCGGAGGATTTGGCCGAGCGATCGCGGCGCGATTCGCAGCCGAGGGGGCCTCTGTAACGGTCACTTCGCGCACCAAGGCTCAACTCAACGAGACCGTGGCGCAGGTAGAAGCCGCCGGCGGCCGCGGGCTGGCTGTTGTGGGCGACGCCACTGATCGCGCGGACGTGGCCCGCGTCGTCGGTGAGACGCAGCGCCGCCTCGGTCCCATTTCGATTCTGGTCAGCAACGCGGGCGTGCCCGGCCCATTCGGCCCCATCGGCGAAATCGATCCCGACGATTGGTGGGCGGCGCAAGCCGTTCACCTCCGCGCGCCGTTTCTTTTTGCCACCGCTGTGCTGCCGCAGATGAAAGAGCGCCGCGCGGGCTGCATCATCACCATCTGCTCGCCGCGCGCCAAGATGGTCACGCCAAATCTTTCCGCCTACTGCCTCGGCAAGACTTCGCAAGCGCGCTTCATGCAGTTGCTCGCCGGCGAAGTGAAGGATTTCGGCATCACGGCGGTGGCCGCCGATCCCGGCAGCGCCATCACGCAAATGGCCGAAGCCACCATCAACTCTCCGGACGCCCAGCGCTGGATGCCCGATATGGTCGCGAATCTGCGCCGCATGTTTGCACAGGCGGTTACGCAGCCCGGCAACGCGGCCGACGGTCAGCTCGAAAAATGCGCTCAACGCTGCGTCGAAATCGCCGCTGGCTTGCATCCCGAATGGAATGGTATGTATATCGGTCGTAACGAAACAGCCGACGAATGGAAATAATCCAGCAGTACACGAGGGAGTGCAACTGATATGCCGACACGAGCGAAGAAATCCCAGTCAAAATCAGGCGCCCGTAAATCTCGAGCCCGCAAGTCCGGCGCCAGCAAAAATACCATCCGCAAACTCGATGTCTTCACCCACATCTGGCCCAAAGCCTTCCATGAAAAGCTGCTGCAAGTCACCGGCCACATGCGCGACATGCACCGCCGCAGCGAAGGCGTCCCGATGATGACCAACCTTGAAGTGCGCTTCCAAGTGATGGACAAATTTCCCGGCTACCAACAGATTCTCTCGCTCGCTTCACCCCCGCCGGACGCCGTCGGCTCGCCCGAAGATTGGCGCGAACTCGCGCGCCTGGGCAACGATGGCATGGCTGAGCTGTGCCAGAAATATCCCGAGCGCTTTCCCAGCTTTCTCGCCGCAGTGCCGATGCGCGATCCGGAAGGTGCCATTGCGGAGGCGCGCCGCTCCATTCAGCGGCTCGGCGCGTGCGGCATTCAGATTCCCGCCAACGTCTCCGGCAAATCGCTCGACGCGCCCGAATTCCGCCCCTTATTTCACGAAATGGAAAAGCTCGGCAAGCCCATCTGGATTCATCCCGCGCGCACCGCAAATATTCCGGACTTCTCAACGGAGCAGACATCGCTTTACGAAATCTGGTGGACTTTCGGCTGGCCTTACGAATCGAGCGCGGCGCAGGCGCGTATCGTTTTCTCGAAGATGCTCGACGATATGCCCGGCCTGAAATTCATCATCCATCATGCCGGTGGGATGGTTCCCTTCTTCGAAGGCCGCGTCGGGCCCGGTTGGGACCAGCTGGGCAAGCGCACCTCGGACACGGACTACACCAAGCTGCTGAAGGAATTGAAGCGGCCTCATCTCGAATACTTCAAGAGGTTTTTCTACGCCGATACGGCCACGTTCGGATCGAAAGCCGCGCTCGAATGCGCTCTGAAATTCTACGGTGTGGGCCACGTGCTCTTCGCGTCCGACGCCCCGTTTGATCCCGAGGGCGGTCCGATGTACATACGCGAAACGATTCGCTGCATCGATGCGCTGGATATCTCGAAGGATGATCGCGAAAAAATCTACTACAAGAATGCGTGCAGTCTGCTCGGCATCCGGTAGCCACCACTAAGTTCGGCAGTTCGTCAATCCTAGGAGTGAACGAACTGCCGAACTAGAATTTTGATACTTGGAGCGCAGCGCGGCATGCGCTCAAAGGGAGCCCGTTTGCTGCGTCCGCTGCGACAATTCTCAGTCGCCAAGCCGCCGTTCGATCCGGTACACGGCGATGCCGCTCAACATCTTAGGATAGAAGTCGGTTGACTTTTGCGGCAGGACGTCGCCCCCAAGCGCGATCTTCATCACCTGTTCCACGCGCACCGGATTTAAGAGCAGCGCCAGTTGCGCGTCTCCGCGATCGACAGAAGCGATGGCCGCTTCCATCTCCCGCTCATACGCGAGGTTTTTCTCGGTGGTCACCGCTTCCGCAGTGATCCCGAGACATTTATCAAGGATCAACCGGTGCAGCAAAACGACATCCAGGCCGCGTTGGCCTTCGGAAACATCCGGTAACAGAGACTCAAGGTCCACGCCGCGCCGCAGCACGAAAAGATAGAACGCGTCAGCGCCGGGTTGGGCCGGGCGCGGGTACGCGCCAATGGCCCGTCGGCCGTGATTTGGACGCTCTAAGTCTTTTCGAAATTCCGCGTAGGCTGCCGCGCGCTCCTCAGCGCTGACAAAAGGATAGGCATACCAATCGAAATAAAGAGTAAGAACAGTGCGAAAGCGATCGAAATTGAAGTCCGGAAGATTGCGCACGAGCCGATGCGTCGCCAAAATCGTGAGGCCCTTCGAATGCGTATTAACAAACGTCGCCATCGCGAATTCGTATGGCGCCTGTGGATCAGCCTTGCCGGCGCGTGTGCGGCATTCGTCGCGATAACTTAGTGCAGTCTCGTAGCGATGGTGCCCGTCTGCAATCACGATGCTTTTCTCCGCCATCGCCTTTTGAATCCGCTCCGCGAAAGCCGGATCCGGAACCGGCCACATCCGGTGCGTTACGCCGAATTCGTCGTGCAACTCAACTTCCGGGTTCGTTCGAGCCACCTGATCGAGCCAGGTGTCAATTTGTTTTGACGGGTCGTCGTACAGGAGAAAGAGCTGGCCGGTCTGGGCGTTCGTGTGCCGCAGCAGTTCGATGCGATCAGCCCTCGGACCGGACAGCGTGTGCTCGTGCCGGAAAACGACGTGAGCCTCGTAAGCTTCCAACCGTGCCAGGGCGATAAAGCCTATCCGAGTGCGGCGCGTATTCGTTCCGGGGACGCAAAACTCCTGCGAGTACACGTAAATATTCGGAGCGGTGTCCTGCACCAGGATTTTCTCTCCGATCCATTCATCTACTTTGTGCGCTGCGCGAGTGTAAACATTATTTTGGGGTGAATCGTCTGGCGCGGAGCGGCCCTTTTCCACCGAGACCAGATTGTAGGGGCTCGCTGCATAGTAGCGGTCCTGCATTGCGGGAGTGATTTTGTCGTAGGGCTGTGTGAGAACGTCTTGGAGGGCGACCCGGTGCGAATCGTAGCGGTATGCGCGAAAAGGTCGGATGTCAGCCATCATGCCCTCGGACAGCGGCGTTCAAGTGCGGCTCTATTGCTGAATCTCGCCGCATCCCGGCTTGGCAAATGTCAAAGTCACTTTCTTCACGTTAGCATCGGAACCTAAGACGCTCACGGAAGTAGCATCAACGCGTGCCGGCGGCGGGCAATCGGCCTTGCGCCTCCGCCGCGATGGGGTGCGCCAGGGATCGAGATCCTCCCAGGCGGAGATTGTGTAGCTCGCGGACTCGAGCAGCGTAACCTCATACAAATCGTCTCCAATTATGTCCGCAGCCGGATTCTCGCCTTGGTCGGCCTTAATAGCTACCGTAACGTTCCCCGACGGCCTAGCACCGATCCATTTCAACTGGATGCGAAGCCGTCGCGCTGGGTACCGATCGCTGACGCGAATATCGATCTTCGAAAGGTTCTGTCCATCGTCGAGATGAATCGGTTGAGCCTCGGTCAAGTCCGCGACACCGGGATAAAACGTGCGCTTGAACGGTGCGTTCGGGTTCATGCGATTCGCCCTGTTGAATACGAGGATGTAGTCTCCCGGTCCGATGTGATCGAAATTAAAACCGCCTTCAGCTCCTTGGAACGCCCACAAACCGGGACGAGAAGAGCTGTAGTTCCCGGCGCGATAAAGTTCAAGAGAGGCGAGATCCAGCGGCTTGCCATCCGGGCCGAGCACACTGCCTTGAATGGAACCTGTGGGAAGTGCATCGACGTCGTATTCGAAACATGCGCCATCTGGAATTGTGAATGGCTGCAAGCTTCCAATGGATTTTTGAGTGAGCCCCGTGCCAGCAGGAAGATCAGTCGTAAGATCATATTCGCCAGCGTGAACGTCGTAAAACCGGAAAACCCCGTCTGCGTCCGTGCTGGTCTCGAAGCGGTCGTCGTGCGAACGAATTTTCACCGACACGTTGGGCAATGGCTCGTCGGGATCATTTGCGGCAGTCAAGAAAGGTGGATCGGCGCGGCGGAGAACGCCAAAGACAGACGCCACGTGCTGTCCATCGCGCATGGCGCGCAATTGCGGCAAAAGCGCTCGAGCGTCGCCCGCGGACCGAGTGCCGTCGCAGATCGTTGCGAATAGCCGCCCATCCTTGCCACGGTGCGCAAAGACAATGTATTGGCCGTTCGCTTTGAAACGATAGCCGCAATCACCATCCGAGCCACCGGAAAAAATGTCGATTTCGGAAGCCGCTGCGGACTCCGTGCCGGCGAGCTGCTCGTCGACATGAAAATGGTAGCGCGTGAGCCGCGACGCGATTGTGTCCACCGGCGCGCCCGTGGAATCGGCCGACTTACCCCCCGCCGAGTTAGTCCCCTGGTCCTGCGAAGAAGTTCGCGGCGCCGCCGGTGCATTTGGCATTTCTTTGATGGTTGCAACCGTGCCGAGAAAGATGCTGTCGGCCTGCTGCAATCCGGGACATTGCCCGGGTGACGACTGGGAGCAGGTGCATGACCATGCGGCGGGTGATGCAAGCAGCACGAGCCAAGCAGCCATCGCAAGAATGCGCGGAACCATCGGAACATATACTAATATTCTTTAGTCCCGGCGCAAAATGGCAGCATCTAGTTCAGGAGTGCGCAGTCCGGCGGAGGTGGGAGCTATGAGCGAGATTGACCGGATTCTTGACCAGATGGATCGAGCGTTTTCGGGCGAGGCATGGCATGGGCCGCCACTGAAAAGTTTGATCGATGGCCTCCTTGCGGAAGATGCTTCGAAGCACGCCATCGAGGGCGCGCATTCGATCTGGGAGATTGTGCAACATATCACCGCGTGGAACACGATCGTGCGGCGCGAGTTGGTGGGCGAGGCTTTGTCCATCAAGACCGAACAGGATTGGCCGCCAGTTTGGGAAGTAAGCGAAGCCGCCTGGCGTAGAGCTGTTGAGAGCCTGGTCGAAGGCCACGGCCGGTTGTGGGCAACGGTTCGAGGTTTGCGCGACGACCAGCTTGACGAAAAGCCAAGCAAGAGAACCGATCATTCGCGCTACGTGATGCTGCACGGAGTGGTGCAGCACGATCTGTATCATGCGGGGCAAATAGCGGTGTTGAAGAAAGCGCTGGGGGGCGCCCGACGAGCCGCGCATTCGTGAGGGCCAGACTTACGGGCGATGGGATAGTTCGGGTTGCTCTGGACTCCCCGGTGAACTAATATCTGCGCGTTCCATTTTGCGTCCAAGGAGAGAAAGTGCGCGCACAAAATCAAATTCGCGGCCTGCTCGCCATAGTGTGCATCGTCGGATCGGTCCTGCTCTGCTCCGCTCCACGGTCGGTCGCGCAAGATCATTGGGTAGCCACGTGGGCTGCGTCTCCGCAGTCATCGCACTTCGTGTTTCCGCGGGCTTTCCGGCCGCCGGCACCTCCCGCCGGCCAGCAGGGCGCAAACAATCCACCTCCCATTTTTCCCGCGCCGCCAACAATCCATAACCAAACAGTTCGAATGATCGTACGTACCAGCATCGGCGGGCATCGCGTGCGCGTACAGCTCTCAAATGCTTTTGGGACAACAGCCCTTCGAATTGGAGCGGCGCATGTCGCGCTGCGGGATAAGGATTCCGCGATCGTTCCGGGTTCAGACCGCCCTCTTATGTTCAGCGGCGGCCCTTCGTTCAACATCCCGCCTGGAGCCGAGGTCCTCAGCGATCCCGTTGATCTCGAAGTGCCCAAATTGGGAGATTTGGTGATTAGCGTTTATATTCCGGGTGAAGCTTCGTCTGCCACCGTCCATCTCACCGGCCTGCATACCACATACATCTCTCAACCCGGTGATTTCACGGCGGCGGCTTCGATTGAGCCTTCGACCACCGTTCAGATGTGGTATTGGATTTCCGCAGTGGACGTCCTTGCGCCGAAGGATTCCGCGTCAATTGTGGCATTCGGAGATTCGATAACCGACGGTGCCACGTCCACGCCGGACACGGACCGCAGCTGGCCCAGCCAGCTAGCCCAGCGCCTGGAGGCAAACAAGGCCACTGCAAAATTTGCCATCGTAAACGAAGGCATCTCCGGTAACCGGCTTCTCAACGATGGTGCAGGAGTTTCGGCCCTGGAGCGATTTGACCGCGACGTTCTCAGCCAGCCGGGAGTGAAATGGCTGATCGTCCTGGAGGGCATCAATGATATTGGAATCGGCTCGCTCCCCGGCGCTGAACCGGCCGACGCTGTCACCGCCGACGATCTGATCGCTGGATACAAGCAGATTATCGAGAGAGCGCACGTTCACGGCATCAAAGTGATGGGCGCAACGCTGACCCCTTATGTCGGCGCAGCCTACGCGAGCGAGCAGGGCGAAGCGATTCGCGAAGCGGTAAACAAATGGACCCTCACGAGCGGGGCTTACGATGCGACTGTCGACTTCGACGCCGTCGTTCAGGATCCCTCAAATCCGAAACAAATTCGACCCGCTTACAACATTCGCGACCACCTCCATCCCAACGACGAGGGATACAAAGCGATGGCCGACGCCGTGAACCTTTCGTTCTTTACAGGTAAAGCCAAGTAGAATGCCGCAGCCGAGGATAGTGCGTCAGTTTGATAATTAACACTGGAGCGCCCTTCGGGCTCCTATACATTACATGCAATCCATGGAGTCGAACTTCACGCCGCTCGAGCGAGCCGTGCTCGGCGCGATTTGCGAATATCATCGGGCGGATCGAGCCGCCCTTATGGCTCAACTGTCGACCGCGACTGTTCTCAGACGGGAAAACACTGGCGCTGGTTTTTACACCGATTTCACTGTTGGACGAGCTTCCGGGGGTGCCATCGGAGGCGAGAGACTAAGAAGTGGTCCAGCAGCTAGAGTTGACGGACTGGTCCACGGGATGGGGTTTATTCTATGGCTGCAAGACGGCTACGCAAACTGCCTCGAAGGATATTGCTACGACGAAAGTACGACCGGGATTGCTTTTGAACTGGCAGGTTTTGAGATACTCCAAGGCTAGAACGAAAATGGCTGTCAAGCCAAACTGACCCATTAATCGGCCGAGCAGCCGCTCGCTACTGTGAAGCCGCTTTGCTAAGATGAGCGCACGTATGATCAAAGAAACTCCTGAACTTCGCAGAATGAGCCGACCGCTAGAGGAAACGGATCCAGACATTGCCGCCGTGCTGCGCAACGAAATCCAGCGCCAGGCGACGGGACTCGAATTGATTCCTTCGGAAAATTTCGTTTCCGAGGCGGTGCTGGAAGCAATGGGTTCCGTCCTGACGAACAAGTACGCCGAGGGCTATCCAGGGAAACGCTACTACGGTGGCTGCGAATTCGTGGATCAGGCTGAGCAGCTCGCGATCGATCGCGCGAAAGCGCTCTTCGGAGCGGACCACGCGAACGTGCAGCCGCATTCCGGAACACAGGCCAACATCGCCGTCTATATGACCGCGCTCCAGCCGGGCGACACCGTGCTCGGTATGAACCTTGCGCACGGCGGCCACTTAACGCACGGGCATCCTCTGAATTTCTCCGGCAAGACATACAAATTTGTGCCCTATGGCGTCGCGAAAGACACGGAAACCATCGATTACGACGAGCTCGACCGTCTGGCGCGCGAGCATAAGCCGAAAATGATTGTGGCGGGCGCCAGCGCCTATTCGCGGATCATCGATTTCGCGCGAATGGCCAAGATCGCACAGTCCGTGGGCGCGTTACTCTTCGTGGACATGGCGCACATCGCGGGCCTGATTGCAACCGGGATTCACCCGAGCCCGATACCCCACGCCGATTTCGTTTCCACGACCACGCACAAAACGCTGCGGGGTCCGCGTGGCGGACTGATTCTATGCCGCGAACAATATGCCAAGGAGCTCGATCGCGCGACGTTTCCGGGCATTCAGGGCGGTCCCCTAATGCACATTATCGCGGCAAAGGCTGTTTGCTTGAAGGAAGCCGCTGAGCCAGGCTTCGCTGAATATCAAACGCAAGTGGTGGCGAATTCGAAGGCGCTCGCGGTCGCCGTCGCCAAGCGCGGCTATCGAATCGTCAGTGGCGGAACAGACAATCACCTCTTCCTTGTGGATATCAATTCTCGCGGCCTCACAGGCAGCGTGGCGCAACCTGCGCTCGATCGGGCCGGCATTACCGTGAACAAAAACTCGATTCCGTTCGATCCCCTGCCTCCACTGAAGGCCAGCGGAATACGCATTGGCACTCCAGCAGTAACCACGCGCGGCATGCGCGAGCCGGAGATGGACAGAATCGCAGGATGGATTGCAGAAGTACTGGACCACATCGGCGACGCGGCAACCGAACAGCGCGTCCGTGCCGAAGTGGCCGCCTTCGCCGAGCAATTCCCTCTCTACGCCTCACGCATCAAAGATACAGAGGCTAGTCTTGCAAGCGCCCGCGTTGGTCACTAATGAGAGGTTCGGGTGGCCCGAAAGCGAGATAAAAGGCAGGTGAGCTGTGTTTCGCCACACAATCCCCATTGGACGCATTCTTGGCATACCGATCGATCTGGATTACTCCTGGTTTTTGATCGCCGTCCTCATTACCTGGCTTTTGGCAGTTAACTATTATCCTGCGGCATTCAAAGGTGGCACCAGCGGCGAGTACTGGGTGATGGGCGCTGTGACTGCGGTGCTGTTTTTCGCCAGCATCATTGTGCACGAATTGGCTCATTCCTGGGTCGCACTGCGCTACAAGATTCCGATTCATCGAATCACGCTGTTTATCTTTGGGGGCGTCTCGCAGATTGCAGCCGAACCTCCCAACGCCACAGCCGAATTCTTGATTGCGATTGCCGGTCCCATAACCAGCTTCGCCCTGGCAGGAATCTTTTTCTTTCTCGAAGGATCGCTTGGGAATTTTGCGCCCGCATTGGCTGTGGCGAAGTATCTTGCGCTCATCAACGGCTTGCTGGGACTGTTCAATCTGATACCAGGATTTCCCCTGGACGGAGGCCGCGTTTTTCGCGCCATCGTGTGGGGTGCGACCAAGAATTTCCGTCGGGCAACGGTGATCGCCGCAAGCACCGGCCGGTTCTTCGGATTTCTTTTTATCGTTTGGGGAGTATGGCAAGTACTCTCAGGGAGAGTTGCGGACGGGCTGTGGATCGCCTTCATCGGCTGGTTTCTAGAAAGTGCGGCCGGATCGCAAATCCAGCAGCAGATGGTGCAGGGGCTTCTGGTGGGCCACAAGGTATCGGAAGCTATGGGGGAAATGTGTACTCACGTGCCGGGAAGCACTCCGCTGCAGGATTTGGTGGATCAGGAGATTCTTTCACACGGCCGGCGGTGTTTTCTGGTGGACCAGGGAGACCGCGAGGCCGGGCTATTGACCCTGCACAACCTAAAGGAAGTTCCCCGGTCCTCCTGGACGACAACCACCGCAGCGCAAGCCATGACTCCCATCGAGAAACTGAGCAGGATCGACGCGAATGCCGAATTGTGGACGGCATTCGAAAAGATGGGACGGGATGGGATCAATCAAATGCCGGTGATGAGAGGAAACGAACTCGTTGGAATGCTTTCGAGGAGCGATGTCGTCAGGTACCTTCAAACTCTCCAGCAGGTAGGCACGCGCGCAGCCTGACTTTCGCGGGCTACACGATTTCAATATCGAGTTCGGTCGCGCGGCCGTCGCGAATCGAGAATGCGCGGACGGGCCGGGCGGCGTTAGGCTGCGGCGAAACTATCAGGTAAGCGGTGTCCGGGTAATACGCAAGCTCGATGTCGCGCGGCGAGGGCTCATTTTTCCCGTTGGGATGAGAATGATAAATTCCCATCAACTCGAGGCCGGCTGCGCGAATTTCCCTCATCAAGCTGAATAATTCCTGCGGCGCTATTTCGTACGCCGTCGCAGGATGGCTTGCAACATTTGTCGCCCGGAAAATGCGCGCGATCGCGCCTTTGCTTCCCGCCAATAATCCGCAGCACTCACGCGCCGGGTCCAGCCGTGCGAGCCGCACTAACTCCGAGATGAGTTCTCGCCGAACCCGAATTGCGCCGTCTTGCACAACTTTCGTCCGCTAGGCCTTTTGGGCCTGGCGCCGGAGAAACGTGGGGACGTCGAGATCGTCGGCGGGAACTTCATGAATTACCTCGCTGACGTTTCTCGCGACCTGCTGGACGACATTGGTTTGTTCGGGAGCCACGGGAACGTTGGGCTGTTCGCGCCCGGCCTTCCACGTCTTCGGCAGATACGACGGCCGCACGTGCGGTTTTTTGCCCGCGATTTCGCGGAAGCCGGCTGCGATCACGGTGATCTTCACGGACTCCTTCATGGCATCATCCTGCACCGCGCCGAAGATGATGTTGGCATTTTCATGCGCGGCTTTCTGAATGATCGAGGACGCCTCGTGGATTTCGTGGAGTGACAGAGTGGATGAGCCTGTGACATTGATCAGGATTCCCTGCGCGCCGTTAATGCAATTGTCTTCAAGTAGCGGGCTGTTGATCGCGCGGTTTGCGGCGTCGATCGCGCGGTTCGAACCGGTGGCGACGGCAGTGCCCATCACCGCGTAGCCTTGGCCGGACATGATGGTTTTCACGTCGGCAAAGTCGCGATTGATGATGCCGGGAATAGTGATGATGTCTGAGATGCCTTGGACAGCCTGGCGAAGAATATCGTCGGCGATGCGAAATGCCTCGAAGAAACTCGTCCCATGCTCGACGTATTCCATCAGCCGCTCGTTGGGAATGACGATTACGGTATCGACGCAACCGATGAGCTCGGCGAGTGCTTGCTCGGCCTGCTGCATGCGCCGCTTGCCTTCGAACGCGAACGGCTTGGTGACGACCGCAACAGTGAGCGCTCCGAGCTCACTCGCCAGATTCGCGACCACAGGCGCGGCACCGCTGCCGGTGCCGCCGCCGAGGCCGGATGTGACGAACACCATGTCCGCGCCGTCGAGAGCTTCCAGAATTTTCTCGGTATCCTCGAGCGCGGCCTTGCGGCCAACTTCGGGATTGGCGCCGGCACCCAGTCCTTTGGTCAGCTTTGCTCCGAGCTGAAGCTTCACGGGCGATTGCGAAAGCTTCAGCGCCTGCAGATCGGTGTTAGCGGCGATGAATTCGACGCCCTCAACCTTGGCGCGGATCATGCGGTTGACGGCGTTCGATCCCCCGCCACCGACCCCGATCACCTTGATCTTGGCGCCGTCCTGCAATTCCTCAGTAAATGAAACGCGAATGCTCGACTCTTTTCCCATGCTTCCTCCCCAGTGGTACAACGTCCGAATTTTTTTGACCGGCGGCCGGCGGGCCAGATCCAGTGGCCGCCAAGAAAATTTTGCCGTCTCTGTTTCGTCACGCCCCCGCAAACATACTTTTCAACTTGCCAATCAAACCAGTAGGACGAGCGCCCGCAAAGCGCCGCGTGCGCGCCCCGTAGACGAGCAGCCCTACAGCCGCCGCATACTCGGGCCGGGAAACCTCTTCGCTCATTTGTCCAAGACCACGGGGCACGGCGATGCGAACGGGCAAATTGAACAGCCGCTCGGCTAGCTCCACCAGTCCCCGAAGCTGCGATCCGCCGCCGGTGAGAACAATCCCCGCCGGGATTTGCGATTGAAGGCCGGCGCGGCGAAGCTCGTCGCGAATGAGCATCAGCAATTCCTGGGCGCGCGCGCCAATGATCTCTCCGACCATGCGCGTGAATACCGTGCGCGGCGGACGATCCCCCACGCTCGCAATCTCGATGGGAAGGTCTTCCGTTTGAAGCTCGCGGCATGCTTGCGCGTGTTCTCGCTTGATCTTTTCAGCTTCCGGAACGGGCGTACGCAAACCTACCGCGAGATCATTCGTAAAGTGATCTCCACCGATGGGTATCGCCCCCGTGTGGCGCACCACACCGCCCGTGTAGGCGATCATCTCCGTGGTCCCGCCGCCGATATCGAGAAGGCAGCAGCCCAGTTCGCGCTCGTCTTGCGTCAGACACGCTTCGGCTGCCGCGAATGGCTCGAGGACAGTGTCATCCACGCGGACGCCTGCTCGATTGACGGCGGTGACGATGTTCTGGGTCGCCGCGCCCGATGCGGTAACAATATGCACGCTGGCCTCGAGACGATGGCCGACCATGCCGATCGCGTCGCGGATATTGTCCTGCGCGTCGAGAAAAAACTCCTGCGGCAATACGTGGATCACTTCGCGGTCCTCGGGCAGTGTGACTCCGCGGGCGGCCTCGATGGCGCGCCGAACATCTTCGCGTTGAACGTCGCGGGGCCGTGTGCCCAAGGTGACGCCGCCGCGGCTATTCACGCCGCGAACGTGGCCTCCAGCCACGCCGATCATCGCTGATTCCACCGGCACACCCACAACCGTCTCCGCTTCATCGACCGCACGCCGAATCGAGCTGACGGCCAAGTCGAGATTCACGATCTGGCCCTTTCGCCAGCCTTTGGATTCGGCCGCGCCGAGGGCCGCGAACTTCACGCTGCCGTCCTCTTCCATTTCGCCAACCAGGGCGCAGGTCTTGGTGCTTCCGATGTCCAGCGCCACAATATGCCTTTCTTTCTTGGTCAAATCCTGCTCCTATCTCGAATGCCTTCGCGTGCTCGTCACGGCCATTTTCCGCGGTTGTTGTCGGACCATGGCGACTGCGTCCTGGTTGACAACGGCCTCCCTGCTGAACCGCAGGTCCACCGATTCGATGGCGCCTGTCTCGGCGCGCCAATCATTAAATTCTTCGACGAGCGTCTGATATTTGCCGGCAAAATCGCTGTCGCCAAAATGCACGAGCACGGGCGTATCTACGTGCGGCGGCGCCTGCGAATCCGGCGTGGAGGTGGTCGCGACAGCAGACTCGAAACCGGTGAGGGTCGCCCGCAAATCGTGATTGTCGGAAAGATCCACTTCGCTAATCCGATCGACCGCATCCGGGCGCACGGACTCGATCTGCTGCGTGAACCCGGAAAAGAGCTGCATGCGTTCCTCTCGGCTATCGAGCGGCATGCCATCCATAATTCCGGTCACAACGGGAAAATGAAAGTTGCCTCTGACCGGCCGTGCGAGGATCATGCCATGCGCGTCGATCAGCGCTAGGTCGCCGGGCTCGCGCAAAAACGCGATGGGAGTCCGCTCGGTAATTTCAACTCCGATTTGATTCGGCAGCACACGCCTTACCGTTGCGTGCTCGACCCACGAAAGTGCCTCGATCTCGCGTCGTCGCTCGTCCAGTGGAATAAGAAGGACGCTCTTGCCGCGATCCGGCGCAAAAATACTCACTACGCTCGCCGGTGCTACGTAATGGTTTCCGGTGAGTACAATCTGCTCCGGATGAATCAGGGCTGTTTCAGGAGAAGTTAGCAGGAAGTGGCTGAAATCGTACGCCGCCCACGCGCCGGCAACACCCACCGCCGCCCACATCGTCACCTGCAGATATGTTTTCCACGCCTTCCGGCCAAACTTCCGCCGCTTGATCTCGAGCGGCTTCTGTCGCCGAAGATACTTCGGCTCTTCATCCACCATGATTTCCGGAGGATAGGTCTCGATGTCGATGGACTTCAGTTTTGCCAAACGATTACCTCGTTCTCAAGCTCAACCCCATAAGCGCCGCAAACGCGCTCGCGAACATCGTCAATTAGCCTTAGCATGTCCGGGCAGCTCGCACTTCCGGCATTGACGAAAAAATTCGCGTGCCGGTCGCTCACCATTGCGTCACCCACGCGGTGGCCTTTTAGCCCGAGTTCGTCGATCATGCGGCCCGCCGATCCTCCGGGGGGATTCTTGAAAATGCAGCCGGCGCTTTTTTGATTCAAAGGCTGGCTTGCCCTGCGCTTCTCGTTGCACACCTTGATTCCCGCCAGGATTTCCTTGAATGGCTTCGGCGGCAATTCCAGCTTCACACGCAGCATCACATCGTCCGTCGCAAACGAAGTGTGCCGGTAATCAAAACGAATGTCGGTCCCGCGAATCGTTTCAAGCTCGCCTGAGGCCGCTCGGTACAACTCTATCTCGCGGACATGAGGGCCAATCGAAGTGCCATACGCTCCGGCATTCATTCGCAGAGCGCCGCCCACGCTGCCTGGGACGCCGATCAGTCCTTCCATTCCGCCCAGATCGCGTTTCGCGCAAAACGTCACCATTCCGCCGAGGTCCGCTGCAGCATCTACATACGCCACGTTGCCTTCTATCCTCATCCCGGGGTGCGACGTGGGAAGATGCAGCACGATGTATGGCAACTCACCATCGGCGATCAGCACGTTTGTGCCACCGCCAAGGAAGCGGTGCGGAATACTTTCGTCTTCAAGCAACCGCATCACCTCTGGAATCGATTCGTAACGGCGCAAGAGGACCTCGTCCGTGATACCTCCAATGCCCAGGGAAGTTTTCTCCTTGAGCGAAACGTCATGCCGCACTTCAGCGCCGAGATTTTTCAGCCGCGACGACACGCTTTCATCAATCCGCATTGAAAATCGAAACCCTTGAACCAAGCAAAACAGCGAGCTCTTCGGTAACGCGCCCCACGCTGCCCGCACCGATCGTAAGAACGGCATCTCCGGGGCGTGCTTCGCGCAAAATATATTCAATGCCACCCTGTAATGTGCTCGAGTAAACGACGCTTTTGTGACCCGCCGAGCTGATCGCCTCTGCGAGAAGCTCGCCGGTGATGCCCTCCGCAGGCGGTTCGCCGGCGGCGTAAATGTCCGTCAGAACAAGAATGTCGGCCTGGTTGAAGGACAGGCGGAAATCCTCCCAAAGATGCTGCGTGCGCGTGTAACGGTGGGGCTGAAAAAGTACCAGCAGGCGCTTGTAGCCGCAGCCTCGCGCCGCTTCCAGCGTGGCGCGAATTTCAGCAGGATGGTGGCCGTAATCGTCTATCAGCGTGACACCGGAAAATTCGCCTTTGATTTCGAACCTGCGGCCGACACCTGAAAAATGTGCCAGCCCTTCACGAATCAAGTCCGCCGGAACGTTCAGCCCGAGCGCCACCGCCGCCGCCGCCGCAGCATTGCGGACATTATGAATTCCGGGCGGTGAAGGCAGACGAAAAAGTCCCAAATCCTCGCCGCGGTATTTCAGCGAGAACTCGCTCGAAAGCCCTGAGAGCTTCACGTCCGAAATAACCAGATCGGCCTGGCTCGACGTACCGTAACTAATGATGGGCCGCTTGACCCTCGGGACGATTGCTTGGACGTTGGGTTCGTCAAGGCAGAGCACTACAACGCCATAGAACGGCACGCGATTGGCGAACTGCAGAAACACTTCTTGGATTTCCTCGAGCGAGCTGTATTGGTCGAGGTGCTCTCGGTCGATTGTGGTGATCACGGCTATAACAGGCGCCAAAAGGAGAAACGAGCGGTCGCTCTCATCCGCTTCGACCACCATATATTCGCCTCGGCCCACAGCTGCATTGGCCCCGATATGATTTACGCGGCCGCCAACCACGAAGGTTGGGTCAAGATCCGCTGTGGCGAGTATCGACGCCACCATAGACGTCGTGGTGGTCTTGCCATGGGCGCCCGCCACGGCGATACCATGTTTCAGCCGCATCAGTTCGGCGAGCATCTCGGCGCGAGGAATCACCGGAATCTTCAGCCGATGGGCCTCGGCTACTTCCACATTGTCAACGGGCACGGCCGAGGAAACCACCAGCACGTGGGCACCGTGCGCGTTTTCGGCCTTATGCGTATCGTGAATCACCGCGCCCAGTTTCCGCAAACGCTGGGTGGCAGGCGAGGATTTCAAATCAGATCCGGAAACGCCATAGCCGCTGGAGAGCAGAACTTCCGCAATGCCGCTCATGCCGCTGCCGCCAATCCCGACCAGATGAATGCGCTGAAAATTGCGAAAGGTGATGTTCACGGCCGGGCCACCGCCTCAATCACGTCAACGATATCTTCAACCGCGCGCGGACGTGCTAGCGAACGCGCGCGGTCTTCCATCTCTTGAATTCTCCGGGGCTGGTCCAGGAGGGAAAAAATTTCGTTAGTTAGGCGCTCCGGAGTCAGTTCGTCTTGAAGCAACAGCCGGGAGGCTCCGGCGCTTGCCATCACCTGGGCATTTCCCGTTTGGTGCGCGTCAGTCGAAGCACCGAAGGGAATAAAGATGGCGGCGCGTCCGGAGGCGGATACCTCCGCGACAGTAATGGCACCCGACCGGCAAACGATCAGGTCGGCCTGAGCAAACCTCTCCGCCATATTTTCGATGAAGGGGACGACCTCAGCTTGGAATTGGCGCCGCTCATACTCTTCGCGAACAGCATTATAGTCACGTTCTCCGGTCTGATGCACGATGAAAAGGCGATCTTTTCTCGCCGCGAGCAGATCTAGCGAATCAACCACGGCTCGGTTGATCGGCAAAGCGCCGCGGCTTCCTCCAGTGATCAGTAACGTGAACGGGGCGCGGTGCTCCTTCGGCGGAATAGCGAAGAACTCCGGGCGAATCGGACAGCCGGTAAGAGTTGCCCTGGATCCCAGCCGGCCGGCCGTTTCCTTTTGCGCGACGGCAACCCTGGTGGCGATCGCTGCAAGGACGCGGTTGGTGAATCCCGGCTCGACATTTGGCTCGAAAACCACTGTAGGTATGCGGTGCATCGCCGCCAGCAGCATCATCGGACCGGAGGCATATCCGCCTACGCCGAAAGCCGCATTGAAACGGTGACGGTGAAGAATTCTTTCGGAGTCCCACAGGCCGGCCGGAAGCATCACGGCATTCCGCAGCAGTTTCGTCCCGCCGATGCCCTTCAGGCCACTGACGCGAATCAGTTCGAGCGGAAAGCCCGCTTGTGGCACAAGCCGCACTTCGATTCCGCGCTCGGTTCCTACAAACACGACTTGCCTCTCTCCAGAATCGCCCCCATTAGTGCCGCGGCGAATCCATTCCTTCGCAATGGCGATGGCTGGAAATACATGTCCGCCGGTGCCACCGCCCGCTATCAAAAGTCTCCTCGCATCAGCGCTCACGTCTCATCCGCATGTTGGCTGATGTTCAGCAACACTCCCGTGGCGAGCAGCATTCCCATCAGGCTCGATCCGCCATAACTGACGAAGGGAAGTGGGATCCCTTTTGTCGGGACCAGACCCAGCACAACGCTAAGATTCAAAAGCGCCTGACCGACCACCATGGTTGTGATGCCAATCCCCAAAAACCGCCCAAAGGCATCGGGCGCCTTCATCGCAGCCACGAACCCGCGCCAACCGTAAACCGCGAAGAGTGTGAGAACGATTATCGCGCCGATAAAACCCGCCTCCTCGCATATCACCGAGAAGATGAAGTCCGTGTGAGCCTCGGGGAGAAAAAACAGCTTTTGTCGGCTCTCCATTAGGCCCACACCGGTGAACCCTCCCGAACCAACCGCGATCAGCGACTGCGCCAACTGAAAGCCATGGCCCTGGGGGTCCGCGCCCGGCGTGAAATACGCTTGCACGCGCTGCAAGCGGTACGGGACGCTCGCAATGGCGATGTAAATCAGCGGAATGGCCGCTATCGCGGCTCCGAAAATGTAGCGGTACGATAGTCCGGCGATAAACAGCATCACGGCGGCAATAAAGAAAATCATGCAAGCCGTGCCCATGTCCGGCTCTTTGTAAACAAGTGCGACAATCAGAAGCACCGCCCCCAACGCGGGCAGAAGCGTCTTAGTCAGGTCGTTTACGTCGGGTCCCCGCGGGTCGCGCCGAATTTCCAGGAACCATGCGAGGTAGAAAATCACGACCAGCTTGGCGATTTCCGAGGGTTGCAAACTGAGCGGTCCCAGGCGTACCCAGCGATGCGTGGCATGTGTTCGGTCCAGGAACAATACGGCAAGCAGCAAAATCAGCGTCACCGATAGAGCCGTGAAAATCACGCGCGGCTGACGCAGCTTGCGGTAATCGGTATTCATCAACAGAAACATTCCGGCCATTCCAAACGCGGCCCAGAGGAGCTGACGAAGAAGAAATTCGTAGCCATTGCCGCCTTGCTCGCGGAGCGTCACTGCCGAGGCGCTGAAGACCATCACGGCGCCGATCAGGCAAAGTGCCAGAGTGACGCCGAACAATTTCCGATCGTGCTGCAAGCTACGAGGCATCTCTATCCTTTCCGCGCGAATGCTTTCTCTTTCGACGCCCTCGCGAAGTTCTCGACGAGCTGCTTAAAAACACGGCCGCGATGTTCGTAATTCTCGAACTGGTCAAAGCTCGAACACGCGGGCGCCAGCAGAACCACGTCGCCCGGCTCCGCCTGCTCCGTTGCCGCTTGCACCGCCCGATCGAGCGTGCCGGCTTCGAATGTCGAGAGGCCATCGCCTAAATCCGAAGCAATCTTCTCCGCCGCAGCGCCGATCAAAATCACTCGCCGCGCCCTTTGCCGCAGCGGCTCTC
Source organism: uncultured Acidobacteriota bacterium (assembly GCA_963823145.1). Taxonomy (GTDB): domain Bacteria; phylum Acidobacteriota; class Terriglobia; order Acidiferrales; family UBA7541; genus Palsa-295. The sequence goes on along the minus strand of CAWGJZ010000002.1, from coordinate 1,399,979 downwards.
GCAATGAGGTATAGGGACTTCCTTTGTCCTTGCCACCCAGAATGACGATGAGCGGGCCAGCGAATGCTTCAATTGCTTTCAGGGCTGCGTCGACATTCGTGGCCTTTGAATCGTTGTAGAACTCCACGCCGCCAACTTTGCCAACAAGCTCCAGACGATGCTGAACGCCTTGAAAACTCTTCACGCCAGCCGCAATATCCGCCGGAGCTGCACCGGCGAGGTGCGCCGCAGCGCAAGCTGCAAGGACATTTTCGAGATTGTGTTCGCCGCGCAGTGAAATTTCGTCTCGCCGTCCGACCCCAAGCTCCGAACCTTCGTGCCGAATCATGATTTGATTGCCTTGAAGGAATGCGCCCTGGGCGACTCGCTTGCGGCGGCTGAACAAAAAGATGTGCGGACCCGATGGCATACGCTTGGTTACTTCCGAATCGTCCGCGTTGAGCACAGCGAAGTCACGGTCGAGCTGATTTTCAAAAAGCCGCATCTTCGCCGCAGCATATTCTTCAAACGACGTATGCCGGTCGAGATGGTCGGGCGTCAGATTCAGGAGAATTCCGATCTCTGGATGGAATTTCTCGATTGTTTCCAATTGAAAGCTACTGACCTCTGCAACTGTGATCGTCGAATCGGTCGTCGATTCGACCAGCGACAAAAGCGGAACCCCGATATTCCCGCCAGTTAGCGTGTTTATTCCCGCTGTCCGCAGAATGTGACTCACCAGCGAAGTCGTGGTCGTCTTCCCGTTTGAGCCGGTAATTGCAACGAGTTTGCCGCGCAGGAAGCGCCAAGCTAGTTCAATTTCGCTCCACACTGGGACGCCCGATGACCGCCCCAACTCGATCATTTCGAGCTTGGGAGACACCCCCGGGCTCACCACGATCAGGTCTTGCCCGACGAACGTCGAGGGGATATGGCCACCTAACTCCAGTTTCACTCCCGCGGCCCGCAGCTTGGAGGCTGTTTCGCCGAGATCGCTTTCCGTCCTCATGTCCGTAGCCGTAACTTTGGCACCGTAACCCGCTGCGAAAAGGGACGTTACGAGCCCAGTCCGCCCTAATCCAACCACCAAGACTCGCTTTCCTTCGAGGTTGAAACCTGGTCGCATCCCGCCTACCTCAATTTCAACGTGGTCAATGAAAAAAGCGCCAGCACCAACGCCGCGATCCAAAATCGCACGATGATCTTCGATTCGCTCCACCCGACCAGCTCAAAATGATGGTGGAGGGGAGACATGCGAAATACTCGCTTGCCTGTCAGCTTGAAGGAAGCCACCTGAATGACTACGGACAGCAGCTCCACTATGAAAATGCCGCCGATTGAAATCATCAGGATTTCCTGCTTCAAGATTACCGCGACCGTCCCTATCGCACCGCCCAATGCCAGAGAACCCACGTCGCCCATGAATATTTCCGCGGGGTGCGCGTTGTACCAAAGGAATCCGAGCGAAGCTCCAGCGAGCGATCCGCAGAAAATTGTCAGCTCGGCGGCGTCCGGTATTCTCTGAATATCGAGATAATCCGCGAAACGAGCGTTGCTGGAAAGGTAGGTAAGGACGGTCAGCGCGACCGCCGAGATCAGCACACATCCGATGGCCAGACCGTCGAGGCCGTCGGTGAGATTCACGCCGTTGGATAAGCCCGCAATCACTAAAACTAGAAACAAAACAAACGGCACGTATGCGAGCGGCCAAATAAAACGGCTATCCAGCAGCGAGCCAATCACGAGATTGGGGTGCAGCTTCTTCAAGAACGGCACGCTCAATTGCGTCGAATATACCCCCCTCGCTTGCAATCCGATCAGCACTGCGCCCACGAAGACGCACGTCAGAACCTGCAATGCAAATTTTCCTCGTGCCGTTAAGCCGCGGTTCTGCTTGCGAACGACCTTATTGTAATCATCAACAAATCCGATCGCCCCGAAGGCCAGCGTAGCCGCCACGGCCAGTACCACATAAGGATTCCGCAGGTCCGCCCATAGCAGAGTCGGAATCACGATCGCCGCCACGATCAGCAGTCCACCCATAGTCGGCGTTCCTGCTTTTGTCTGATGCCGCTGGGGACCTTCCTCGCGAATGTACTGCTTTACTTGAAGTGAGCGCAGCCGCTCAATCATCCATGGCCCAAGCAGAAGCGAAAGCAAGAGCGCCGTCAAACTTGCCGCGGCTGTGCGCACGGTGATATAGCGAAAAACGTTCAGCGGACTGAAATGCCGTCGCAGCATGAAGAAGAAAAAATAATAGAGCATTTTAGTGGCGGCCTTCGCGGCCGGCGTCAACGCGCTGCAATCCGGCACTCTGCTCGGATCGCCGGTGGTTGGTGCTGACGGCTTCCAGGATTTTCTCCATGCGTACTCCCCTGGAACCCTTCAGCAGCACCAGATCTCCACTCACCACGAATTCCGAAAGGAACTTTCCCGCCTCGGCAGAATTCTCAAAGAAGGCCGTTTTCTCTTGCGGATGCCCCGCTTGAATTGCCGCAGCTACAAGATCCGCGGCGTGCCCTTGCACACCCAAAATCCAATCTACTTTCCGCAATCCGGCGACGAGACGTCCGCACTCTTTGTGCAGCTCGGGCGAAGAGGCGCCCAACTCCAGCATCTCTCCCGAGGCAAGGATTCGCCGTCGATATCCTGGTGTTTGCGCGAGCAGTGTGGCGAGCGCGCTCAGCGCAGTGGGACTCGAGTTATAGGTATCGTTGATGACGGTAAACCCCTCCTCGAATCGCACTACTTCTCCGCGCTTGTCGGCCGCTGTGAGGCTAGGAAACACTTCCTTAGCTTCGTCCGCCCCGATGCCCCATACGCTGGCGGCTGCCAGGGCCGCCAGCGCGTTCATCACGTTATGCCGGCCGATCAGAGGTATTTCGAGTCGCGTACGCCGCCCGCGCGAAACAAGATCAAACTCCGCGCCCTCGATGCCGCGTTCCTCGATTGCTTCCGCCCGAAACTCCACCTCGCCGCGCGTCCCAAAGCGGATCACCGCGCCTTTGGCAACATCCGCAAACCCGGCCACTCGCTCGTCATCCGAATTCAACACCGCCGTCGCATTCGGCCAGGGAAGATTTTCGATCAGTTCGCGCTCAGCGAGCGCAATTTCGTCTAGCGATGAGAAAAACTCCAGATGCTCCACTGCGACTCGCGTGACAACACCGACATCAGGCGAACAAATTCGCGTCAGTTGCGCGAGTTCTCCAGCATGCGACATCCCCAGTTCGACTACCGCCGCATCGTGCTCGTCGCTAAGCTTCAGCAGCGTGAGCGGTAGCCCATACTCGTTGTTCAAGTTTCCTTGTGTCTTCAGTACGCGATGCCGCGCGCCTAAAAGCGCCGCAAAAATTTCTTTCGTAGTCGTCTTGCCGACGGAACCCGCTACCGCGCCGATCAGACGCCCGGTCCGACCCTTACGCCAGATCTTACAGGCGTACGCAGCTAGTTGCTGTAGAGCGACGAGCGTGTCGTCAACCGCGAATAGTTTGCCGCGAATCTCGTCCGGGTAATCACCCAGGCGTGCTCGCGCCACCAACCCAGCGACCGCTCCACGTTCCAAAGCCGAGACCACGAAGCCATGACCATCGTGTCGCGGTCCGCGTATTGCCACGAACAGTTCCCCGACCCCTACGGTGCGGGAATCAATGGACACGCCACCGATCGCAGCCGATCGCTCAAGCTGCTGCGGCGGCGAAATGCCGAGAGCTTCAGCAACTTGAACTGCTGTCCACCGCATGGTGTCTCCGATTAACTTATCGGCCGCTTGCCGTGCCGACCGTCATTTGCCGCGCGTTTTTGAATAGCCTTTGCTACGCAGGATCGCTCGCGCTTTTTCGCGGTCGTCGAAATCAATGGCTCCGTCGCGCAGCACCTGATAGGTTTCGTGGCCTTTGCCCGCAAGCAGGACAATATCGGCCGGCCGCGCTTCTTCCAATGCGGCAGCAATCGCCTGTTCGCGGTCTGGCTCAATCCGATATTTCGCGTTTGATTTCTGTAGTCCCACCACTACGTCATTTATGATCCGGAGCGGATCCTCGCCTCGCGGATTGTCACCGGTAAGCACAACCAGATCGCTCAACGAACCTGCCGCTTCACCCATCAGTGGCCGCTTGCTGCGGTCTCGCTCTCCGCCAGCCCCAAAAACCGTGATGATCCGCGACGAAGGACCCAGCTCACGAGCCGTCGTTATCAGGTTTCGCAGCGCGTCGTCCGTATGGGCATAATCAACGACGACCAGAAATGGCTGTCCCTCATCGATACGTTGAAACCGGCCCGGAACAGATTGGAGCTTCGCGATGCCGTCCTCGATTTTGCCCTTGGCGACGTTCAATCCAATCCCCGCCCCTATGGCAGCCAGGATGTTGTACACATTGAACCGCCCAACGAGTGCCGAGCGCACCTCGATGCTTCCGATGGGCGTGCCGGCGACGAATTCGAGCCCATCGAATGAGAGCGCGAATTTCCGTGCGGTCACCTCGGGAGCGCCCTTCAGCCCGTAGGTGAGAGTGCGCCGCGCCAGTCCCGTAAGCTGTGCCGCGTAGGGATCGTCCGCATTGATCACTCCGATACCTGGCGCGCCTGCCCCAGTACCTTCGAATAGAATTTTCTTTGCGGCGAAGTAGTCCTCAAACGTTCTGTGATAATCGAGGTGATCTCTGGTTAAATTGGTGAAAATCGCGACACCAAAATGGCAGCCCCACAGCCGCTCCATTGCCAGCGCGTGCGAACTCGCTTCCAGCACCACGTGTGTGCCGCCCGAGTCGCGGATTTCGGCGAACATTTGCTGCAGATCCGCCGATTCGGGCGTGGTATTTGCGGCTGCGCGGGTGGCTTTGGGGGTTCGGTGCTCTATCGTTCCAATTAGGCCTGACCTAAGGCCCGCTTCCCTTAGAATCGAGTCCACTAGAAACGTAATCGTGGTCTTTCCGTTGGTGCCGGTTACGCCGATTAGCTGAAGACCATCGGCCGGATGCCGATAGAAATTTGCGCTCGCGCGCGCCAAGCCGCGTCGGGCTGAGCCTGGAGCCAACTCGATCCAGGTAACATGCGAGGGAATACCATCCGGTCGAGGATCTTCGCTTGCCAGAGCGATTGCGCCGCGCTGCAACGCGTCGGCGACAAACTTTGCTCCGTTCGTCTTTTCGCCGCGCAGAGCAAAAAAAATTGCGCCCGGCCCTATACGGCGGCTGTCGTAAGCGAGCGAGACGACCTCGGCATCAGCCGTGCCGACGATTTTCACCACGTCGACGCCGTCCAGCAGTCTTTTGATTTTCATGCCGCGCGCTTCCACTGTGCCGATTTGCTTGTTTTCTCTCATCTCCGGCTTTGGTTTGACGCTGACCCTCAATTCCCGCTCCCCCGGGTCGCCACCGGCTCGAGCTTGCCCGAACGTCCGAATCGAACCGTCACTTGGCTCCCGCGCTGCACTTGCGTGCCGGCTTCGGGAAACTGCTCAACGGCTACGCCGTCGCCTATCAGCACCGGCGCTAATCCCAATCTCGAACATGCCTCGGTGACGCCCCGCACACTCTGGCCGGCAAGGCTGGGAACGGCGATCGAATCCTGCTCCGAGAACGCCGCAGCGGGTGTGGCTTCCGTCTTTCGGGTCTTTCCTATAGATGCTGCAAAAGTCTCTCTTGTTGAATCGTCGGTCTTCGCGTCTTGCGACTTGGCGGCAGATCCGCGCCTACGCTCCTCGTTCTTCGCGGATTCCACATCGGACGGCAAGGGCACGTCGTGCGCCACACCCAAGTATGCTAATACCTGTTCGGCCACGCGCTTGAACACGGGGCCGCCCACCGCACCGCCATGATGCTGCCCCACCGGCGAATCCAGCACCGCCAAAATCGTGACGGCCGGGTTGTTCACCGGCGCAAAACCTACGAATGATGCATTGTAACGCGTCGCCGAGTAGCGGCCCGTGGCGGGATCAATCTGCTGCGCCGTGCCGGATTTCCCTCCGGAGGTGTATCCATCGAGCTGAGAGTGCTTGCCAGTCCCTTCGAGCATCACATCTTCCATCATTCCGCGCACCGCCGCCGCTGATCTGGCATCGGTTGCCTGTTGAGGTCCCGGCGCGTTGTGAATCCATGCAGGTGCGTCGCCTTGAATCTCGCGGAGAATGTGCGGACGAAATAGCGTGCCGCCGTTGGCGACCGCAGAAATGGCGGAAACGATCTGAATGGGAGTGACGCTTACTTCCTGGCCCATCGCCAGCGAGCCAATCGAGTTCGCGGACCAATTCTCGATCGGCCGCAGCAGCCCGCGATTTTCTCCTGGCAAGGCGATGCCCGTTGCCTGTCCTATGCCGAACGCGCGTATCGCATCGTAAAAGCGCGGAGCGCCCAGCCGCAGCGCAACCTTGATCGCGCCAACGTCGCTTGAATTCGCCAGAATCCCGCGGACGCTCAGCACGCCAAATCGATGCCAGTCGTGGATCAGTCTGCCGGCCACCAGAATTGACCCCATTTGGCAATCGATCAAATCGTCCGGTGTGACCACGCCGTTTTCAATCGCGCCAGTAAGCGTGAGCACCTTAAACGTCGAACCCGGCTCATATGCGGCGCTGACGGCGCGATCGCTGCGATCGTCATCAGAATACTTCCCGGGATCGTTGGGATCGAACGTCGGCCAGTTCGCCACCGCCAACAAGTCGCCCGAGTTCGGGTCTTGCACCACAACCGTGCCCGCCCTCGCGTGGGTTTCCTCGATGGCCCGGTCGAGCTCTTTTTCCGCGATGTACTGGATCGTTTCGTCGATGGTCAGCGTGACGTTTGCGCCGGGATCGGCGGCCATTTCCGTGCGGTCGTAATATTGGCGCCGCCCATCGGCCATCACCATCACTTTACCCGGGCGTCCGCGAATCTGCTTATCGAAGGAGTATTCAATCCCACCCAAGCCTTTCTCATCCACATCGACATATCCCAGCACCGAAGCCGCAAGCTCCCGCTCTGGGTAGGCGCGCCGGTTCTCTTTTTCGAAAAATATCCCGCGCAAGTTCATGTTGGCGATCCGGTGCACCGTATCGGGAGAAAGCTTTTTCGCCAGGCGAACGGGCGTCCGCGACTGACCTATCTTTGATTCAATTTCCTCGGCGGGCACGTCCAGCACGGGCGAAATCAGCCGCGCCACCATCGGTACATCGCTGATGTCGGCTGGATCGGCGAACACGGAGTCCATCGGCAGGCTGACTGCGAGTTCCCGTCCCTTGCGGTCGTAGATTGTGCCCCGCATCGGACTGATCTCGAATATTCGCTGCTGTTGACGCTGGGCTCTTGCGAGGTATTCGCTGTAGCAGAACAACTGGAGGTAACTCAGCCGGCCGAGCACCACCACGATCCAAACTACGGCCGCTACCCAAACGATCAACCAGCGGAGACGCGGATTGCGCTGCTCCATGGACTCCGCCTACCTATCGGAAAAAACGTTCTTCTCCTACAACCCTCGCCGAAAGCCACGGGCCGCCCCACCAAGCGGCCACATGTTCGGCACCGGGCTGGCACTATGGCCGCGTCGATTGCCCCATCGGGCGCGCATCGGCCACCACGGCATCCGTGGAACCTTCGGCCGGCACTACCTGTCCGGGCACCGGCACGGTTAGGCCAAGCTGATTCCGCGCGATGGTATCCACGCGCATCGGCGAGCGCAAAGTGGCCACTTCCAATTGCAATTGCTGATTCAAGTTCGCGGAGCGCGCGCGTTCGGCATCGAGCCGCTCAATCTGGTAGCGCACCTGGATGCATTCGAAGTGCTGCCATGCATAGGACAGTAAGCACGCGGCCAGCGCCGCGGCCGTGGCCAATCTCCGCCAGAAATCCCGCGCCTGCGACGCTGCAGCCGGACGCATCAATCTTGAATTATCGATTCGCTTTACGGTGTGATATTCCGTCATCTCAAATCCCTCTGATCAACCTTCGTCTTATGCGGCCGGGCCTTACAATTTTTCCGCCACGCGCATCTTCGCGCTCCGCGCGCGAGGATTGATTCGGATTTCCTCTTCGCTGGGCACGATTACTTTTTTCGTAAGCACGCGAAAGCTTCCCTCTCGCGCGAACCGTTGAAACGCTCGCTTCACAGGACGATCTTCAAGCGAGTGGTAGCTGAGGACGATCCAGCGTCCTCCGGAAGATAAAGTGGCAGGGGTCCGCGAAAGAAACTGCTCGAGTTCCTCCTCTTCTCGATTCACCGCATTCCGCAGCGCCAGAAACGTTTTTGTCGCGGGCTGCAGTTTCTGCCTTCCCCTTGCTTTTCGGACTCCTGCCACAACCGTTGCCAGATGTTCGGTGTCGCGGATCGGCCGCGCTCGAACGATAGCTCTGGCGATTCTGCGTGAATCCCGCTCCTCCGCTTTGTGATAGAGCAGGTCGGCCAGTTGCTTCTCCGGCCAGTGGTTCACAATTTCGTCCGCCGTCAACGGCGAATCGGGATTCATGCGCATATCGAGAGGCGCCGCCCATCGAAACGAAAATCCTCGCTCCGGGCTGTCCAGCTCCAGGCTCGATACGCCCAAATCGGCGATCACTCCATCAAGGGGAGGCAGATTCAATTTCGCCGCCACATCGCCGATCGTTGAAAACTCTGCGTGCACCAAAACCACCTTTTCTGCGTACTGCTTCAATCTTTCCCGCGCAATTTCAAGCGCCCTGGGATCCCGGTCTATCGCCACCAGCCGCCCCGTCGTTAGGCGCCGGGCAATTTCGAGTGCGTGTCCGCCCGTGCCGGCTGTCGCGTCGACATACGTTCCCTCGGGCCGTATGCGGAGCCACTCCATCACTTCCGCGGCCAGAACGGGCGTATGCAAAACGCTCAAGCCCTAGATGCCCAGTTCGTCAAATGCCTTTTCGTCTTCCGCCGTGATCGGGTTACGGCTCAACTGTTCGACGAATCGCGCGTGATTCCAGATTTGGAGGTACGTGAGGTTTCCCTGCACGTCCACTTCGCCCTTCATCTGCGCGGATTCCCGCAAAACGGGTGGAATTAAAATGCGCCCCTGTCCATCCACCTCGACCATTTGACCGTAATAGTTGGTTCGTGCCAGGAACTTTTGCTTCGCTGGATTGTAGGATGACTTCTTCGCGAGCTTTTGCTCGATCTCTTCCCACACTTTCAAGGGATAGACTCTCGCATGATCGCCGCTGGCGCTCGTCACGTAGAACTTCTTTCCTGCGCGGCGCAATTCGGCCAAAAAGTCGGCGGGAATTTTGACCCGCCCCTTCTCGTCGACCGTCCCCGGATAGTTGCCGCGTAGCATGGATGCTGTTCGGAAGTTCGGACGCCGTGCCCGCCTTCGGTTTCACTCGCGTTGTCACCTTAACCACTGCCTGACATTTCCAACCACTATCCGCTACTTTCTACCACTTTGTGCCCCGATTGTAGAGGCGTTCTTTTTCTTGTCAAGGAGAATGTTTCACATTTCAGAAAGTTTTTTTGGATTGGCGCAATCAACGCGCGCGCCGCTCGCGGTTGGGATGAAACGATCTAAACCACAAGCCCTAGTAGACGCTCAGGCGCGCGTCCGCCACGGCTTGCGGTTCAATGCCCGTAAAATTCAAATTTGTTTTCTAAAAGTCAACAATTCGCCCTGTGGATTTCTGTGCATTTCTTCAGTTGCGGAGCCCACGGAGCGGCCGGCACACTTTTTTTCACGGAGATTAGTGTTCGGGGATGAAACACGCGGCGCCACTCAGATTGAGCGAGGCGCGGAGGCCGAAGGTAAAACTCTAGGCTCGCTTCGAAGGCGCAGATTCGATGCCGACCCTACTGCGCCGGCGGATTTCGCAGCGAATTCAGATCTCGAAGCATCGATTGCTCATCCGGGCTGAGCCCCTCCATGAATCGCGGATCGTTCAGTACAGCCTGCTGAGTGGCGGGACTCATGTTGCGCAACATCGCGAGATGACGATTCAGGACCTGTCGCCGCTCCTGCGGCATTGCCTGCCATTTCGGCAAGAGAGTACTCCGGACGTACTGGCGCTGCTCGGGCGTCATCCGCTCCAGGGCCGCTTCCGCCTGCCGCGCCCTTTGCTTCTGTTCGGGGGAAAGATTATTCCATCTCTGAAGATTTCGGCGAATTTGATCCTGCCGCTGAGGCGGCAAATGCTGGAATTGCTCGTTATTCTGCATGAACCGCTGCTGCTCTTCGGGAGGCATGTCCCTTAATTGGCCCACCCATTTCGGCGGTAGACCTTCCATTGCGCGGGCGTTCGGTTTGCCCTTCTGAGCGTTGGCATTCGCCTCGCGTTTGGCTTCGTTGCGCTGCCGCAAGACCTGCGCTCGACGGCCGTTCTGGGCGCGAGCAGGCTGCGCCGCCAGCCCCATCAGGAGCGCAAGGCAGAAGGCCAAGGCCAACTTGGCGCCGCGCACTAGATCGCTCCCTTAGTCATTGCTCGCGGTCCCGCTTTGCGGCGACTCTTCGGGTGGCGCTACGACGGGCGTCAATTCGGAGAGCGCATCCATCTTGGTCACTACGTCGTAATTCTCGAGCACTCCCAAATTCTTAATCGCATTGAAGTCTTCTTGCTGCGTCGCCACGGTTGTAATCGGTGTTCCTGGGTTCTTCAGCGGCAGCTTCATCACCAAAACCATCAGCGCAATCAGCAGCCCGATCGCGAGTGCGAGCCTTGGCTGCGGCACAAACAATTCAAACCATCTGCGGCGAGGCTCGGCAGCCACGCGCTGGCGCACCCTCGCGTCAAAACCGAACGACGGCTCGACTGCGGGCAGCTCGTCCATCACGTTCCAGATCCCGCGGAGCTCCTCAGCTCGCTTTCGGCAAGCGGCGCAGCCCGCCAAATGTTCTTCCACCTCGCGTCGCTGTGCGGATTCCGCGCTTTGGTTCAGATGTTCGATCAGTTCCCTTGAAACTTCCTCGCATTTCATGATGGCCTTCCTTCTCCTGCGCGATGATCCACCGGCTGGGCCACAAGTGGCGCCAGTTGTACCCGCAGGCTCTCGTATGCCCGGAAAAGCAGCGACTTCAGAGCGCTTTCCGAGCAATCAAGAACTCTTGATATTTCCGCATAATCCATCTCTTCGTATTTATGCAGCAAAACCGCTGTGCGCTGCTTCTCGGGCAGCGCAAGAATCGCGCGCCGGATGGTTTCTATTCGGTCGCGCTCCAGCAAATGCTCATCGATGCGTTTCTCGCGCGCCCGCAGTTCCATGGGCCGTGAGTCCTCGTTATCCGTAGTCGCGTCGATAGACACTTCCATCTTCCGGCGCCGCGTGTCGCGCACCGAATTCAGCGCCACATTCGTTGCGATGCGGAAGAGCCAGGTGGTGAATTTTGCGCTCGGAGTGTACTGCTTCCTCGCTCGGTAGACGCGCAGAAAAACTTCCTGCGCAAGGTCCTCCGCCGTCGAGGAGTCGCGGACCATCCGGTTCAGGAAGTTGACCAGCGGCGAGCGATACTTCCGCAACAAGAAGTCGAAGGACGAGTCGTCCCCGGCCTTCACGTCCAGCATCAGTTGGACGTCGCTCCTAGCCATAGCCTCCACAGTTTATCTAACACTTGTTGTGCCACAAAGTCGCGGAGGAGATGAAGTGCGAGAAGGCGCACTACGAGGATACTCACAAATTATCCACCGCAGAGGGGGGATTGCCGCAAGTACCTGTTGGTGTAAAGAAAAATCGTCTATGGTGAAAGGGCCTGGATGGCTCACCGTTTGGCCTCCTTTATTTAAGTGGTTGTATATCAAGTAGTTAAAGGAAGGCCCAAAAACGGGCTTTCCCCGCTTTGCCATTGACCAGCGCCCAACCGCGTTCGCGCATTCCGAAGGTTTATGCGTGGACAGGCACATGCCGATTCAGCTTGGGAAGCGCCTTGATGGATTTCCCGGCTTTTTTCTCTGCAATTCGCAGGTCGTAGAGGCTCTGCAAGTTGAGCCAGAACTGCGCGCTTGTGCCGAAGAAATGGCCGAGGCGCAGCGCGGTATCGCCGGTGATGGAGCGTGTCCCATTCAGGATTTGCGTGACGCGATTGGTCGGCACGCCGATTCTTCGCGTCAGCTCCGCCGCGCTCATATCAAGAGCCCTCAATTCCTCGGCTAAGCGCTCACCTGGATGGATTGCGCTGAGTCCCATAACGATTCTCCTAGTGATAATCGACAATCTCGACGTTTGAGGGTGCCGGCGAGCGGCCCAGCTAATCAAAGCAAATCCGTTCATTCCTCAGCGTGCTTCGACGAGAATTTGCGGGTGTAAGCCCAGCGCCTCGGCGTAAGTGATGAGTGTTTCGAAACTGAACTTTGAAATCTTCCCCGTCATTAAATCGCTGACCCTTGGTTGTGACTCATCCAATCGCTTTTGCAAGTCCGCTTGGGTGTATCCGCGCTTTTTGATCGCCTTCACTATCTGCGAATGTAACTCCGACTTCATTTTCAGTGAGGCTGCCTCTTCGGGGGAGAAACCGATTTGCTCGAACACGTTACTTTTCATGCTTGGCCTCTTTCTTCCGCCTCGCGACCTCCTGTCTTAGAAGCTGGAGTCGCTTTCGGGCGGTTTCAATGTCTTTTTGCGGCGTTTGGTTGGTCTTCTTCGTAAAGCAGTGCAATACATAAATCAAGCCGTCCAACGGGATGTAGAGGACTCTGTACCAATGCTCCGAATCGCGGTCCCGAAGCTCAAGAGCGCCCAGCAAAACCGCGCCCATGGGAGCGAAATCCAAAGGCTCCTCGCCTTCGTCGAGACGCTGTAAATCGTTCCCAAGGTTCTGGCGTGCCTCTTTGGAGAAGCCACGGATAACATCTTGCGAGTCCCCGAGCCAACGAATCCAGGTTCGCGATCCTGGGCTAGTCACAGCCAATCTTATATAAGAACTTATATGGCTGTCAAGGGACGCTGGGGATCTCTACACTGCGAAGGACAGTCAAAGCCATGGGCGGCGACGTGCGCATTGTCGCTGAATTTCCCGATCGCGCACCGGTCGTGCTATCTGAAGACGATCCGCCACGCATATCCACCCGGAAGCATGCGCAGGCTTCAGCTTAAGATTTCCCATCACATTGGTCAGCGCTGGGCAGCAATTTAAGTTATCGAGAAATTGTCATTTCCGTCGCGTCCAGCCATCCCTGCGTCATGTCAGCAGTCTTACCAAGGGAAATATTGACGCCCTCGGCGACGGATCCCCACTCGGCGGTTCCTTGGAGCGAACCGCTATCGATGATTCGGGGCGAACCGTGATCGCGTTCGATTGCTTGCAAGACCTGATCATAGTTCTCAATCCTGAACCAGAGTTCAAGCCGCTGAAGCTTGCCATTGAGAAAGGATATTGTGAGCGAGTCGCCGTTATCGCGGAGGAGTTTGCAATCGACATAGTCAGGCGTGTCTGCGCTTCGCTGCCCACAAGCCGTGAGGTGAAAACCCAAGGTGCCTGCCCTCTCGCCCATATCGTGGGCGGATTCCCCGAAACGGAAACCTAGGACCGGAGTCCGTGTGAATTGCAGCCCTGTTCCCTCTGGCACAGTTTCTTGTAATGTACTCTGGCTATCGTTGCCCTGCCCGATAGGGCTCTGTGCCGCATCGCACGAGATACCTGTGTAGTCCGCTGTGCTCGTAGTGTTGTACCGGATCACGCCTGTCGCGTCTGTACAAAACGAGCGCTGGCCCGTCACGCCAGGCACAGTCGGAACCGCGGTCACCACATAACCATCCGAGTAACCCGCGGTGCACCCCATAGGTACCAGAGAGGTCGGAACCTGTGTATTTCCATGCACAAATGTAAATTTGTAGCCGCTCTTGGTGCCGGATGTCAGTGCGTTGTCAATGAGCTCGGCGTTCGTGCAACTTGTGCTTTGGGAGCCACCTACATTGGTTCCCATATCTCTCAGTGACGAGGGGAAGCCTATTCCGTAAGTATCCCTGAAAGCACCTGTAGCGGTATCGATGGTCCGGAGCGAACCTACTACATCCGCCTCATTTGCCGCGATGTCCTCGCGTTCTGTTTGTTGAATGAAGACACGTGTAAAATTCGCATACGCAAAACCCACACACAAAGCTGCTGCTCCAAACAGGAGCCCAAGAGCAAGCAGCTTGCGGGAGTCGGTACGGCGATAAAGCACAACAGTTCCGGCGATCTTGTCATGCCACGCCTGGGCGTCGCGATCCCAGATCACCCAAAACCATCCAAGTGCCAGGAAGAATCCACTCACCAATTTACCCAGCGTCTCTCTGAGCAGCATGCGTCCAAGTCCGGGTTGGGACCCGTCGCGCTTGTCGACGGCGCGAATGTCCATAAGCCATTTTCCTGGCGTCTGGCCGCGCGCGAGCAGCCAAAGAAAAATCAGGAAATAAGTCAATCCTGCGATGAGAATAACGAGGAGAAATGCTTCCAGGCCGTGAGCGCGATAAAAGAGACTAACGTTGACGCCTGCTGCTACGGCTACGGCTCCAATTGCGAACATCAAGGTCAAAAGAACAAGCACGTCGAGGAGATATGCGCCAAGGCGCGCCGGGATACTGGCCTTCACTCCGGCCGATACGGATGGCAGGTAAGTATCGCAGACATAGCAAAAGAGGGACGCGCCAGATTCGGTCTCGCACTTTGGGCAAATCATCGAACTGACTCAAGGACGTGCGTAACTCGCTCAGCTCTCATTTTGGCGGCTGACTTTCGAACAATTTCGCAAGCTGCTCCGGCGTCAGAATCTTCTGGACATCTGGAGCGCTTCCCTTTATGGCAGTGCTACCTTTTCGTATCTCGAACATCGTGCCACCAGCAAGCGTCTTGAAGATTGCTGGATCCCAAACTTACATATGCTTTGGCGGCGACGCAAAACGTCGATGTCCGCTATTACAAGGTATCTTTCGACTTGACCGGCGGCTCTTAGGTGTCGCCTGACCACGCAGCATCATACTGGAAACGACAGCGGGACCGGATCACTCGGCGACGTGCGGTTCTTTTGTTCCCTTTCGAAATGCGGCGGCAAGCGCCGAGTGAAGCGCTCGGCTCTCGTAGAGCGTTCGGTCCTTGATTAGCTCGTCGATCGCTCTCTTGAATGCTTCGTTCGAGCAGTAGAGCGGGATGAGAGCCTCCGGCACGACTGATTCCACGCTTTTCTCCGGTGATCGTGGAAACCTCCGATGGAACCCTTCCCAGGAGAAAAGGCATTTGTGCTGCTTTGCCCACTTCTCGAGGTCGATGTTCTTCTGCACGACCTCGCCTTCCCTATCGATGACATAGTACCGCCCCATCTGCCTCGCTACGCCGCCCCGCGCCTTTTTGACCGTCCATGGCTTGCCGTCTACGTCGGAGAACTTGCGGTTGAGGCGTTGGAGTAGCGTCCGATCGGACTGGTATACCTTCTCGCCCGTTTTCGACACTGATTGACGCCCTCCTTGCGTCTTCCCGGAGGATAGCACATCCGTCTCGACTTGTAAACTACAAGCACGAGAGACTGTAAGCACGAAATGTGCTTTGAAGCCGAGCGCAGAACCGGCTCAGACGTTTTTCGCGTTTAGTAGAACCAATAAGTTACGAATTTTAAGCGTCTCTTTTAGTCCGATCTCCACCGCCCCTGCCAACAAAATCACTAATGTTTTAGCGATGGGCCTCTTGACAGAGAGAACCCGCCAGCTCCGAGCGCAGAATCGACCCAGACCCCTGGCGCGTTTTGCTAGTAGATTGGCGCGCTGTGCTAGTGAACCGGTTCCGCCTGTCGGGTAGAGTGAATCTCACGAAAGGAGATTTACTCTCATGCAGCAGACGGCAGAACGACGGGCGGTAGCAGAAAAGACTTACACAGCAAAAGCTTTTGCCGCGAGCGGCGCGAAGTCGGGGCTGGCGCCGGCATCCATCACACGACGCGCTCCGCGTCCCCAAGACGTGCAAATCGAAGTTTTGTATTGCGGCGTTTGCCACTCCGATCTCCACCAGGTCCGCGACGAGTGGCACTCCGTGATGCCCACGATTTACCCCTGCGTGCCGGGGCACGAAATCGTCGGCCGAGTGACCGGAATCGGCAGTGGCGTTACGAAATTCAAGGAAGGTGACATCGCCGCGGTGGGTTGCATGGTCGATTCCTGCCGGAAGTGCGCCAGTTGCCTTGCAGGCGAGGAGCAGTATTGCGAGAACCATCTGACCCTGACCTACAACGGCGGGGATAAGATTCTCGGCGGCGTTACGTACGGCGGCTATTCGGATAGCATCGTTGTGGACGAAGCATACGTGCTGCGTATTCCCAACGGGCTTGATCCGGCCGGCGCGGCGCCGCTGCTCTGCGCGGGCATCACGACATATTCGCCGCTGCGCCATTGGAATGTTGGCAAGGGGCAGAAGGTGGGAATCGTCGGCCTGGGCGGGCTGGGCCACATGGGGCTGAAATTCGCCAAGGCATTCGGCGCGCATGTCGCGCTGTTCACTACTTCGCCGCGCAAGTCGGCGGATGCGGTGCGGCTCGGGGCGGACGAAGTGATCGTCTCCACAGACAATGCCGCGATGAAAAAGCATTCCGGAACGTTTGATTTCATCCTGGATGCGGTCTCGGCGGATCATGATCTGAACGCGTATCTTCAACTGCTCAAGCTCGACGGCACGATGACGCTCGTCGGCGCGCCGGAAAAGCCGAGCCCGGTGGTTTCGTTCAACTTGATCATGAAGCGCCGCCGTTTGGCGGGTTCGGCAATCGGTGGAATCCGCGAGACGCAGGAGATGCTGGATTTCTGCGGCGAAAAAGGAATCACTGCCGACATCGAACTCATCAAAATTCAGCAGATCAATGAGGCTTACGAACGCCTGCTGAAGAGCGATGTGAAGTACCGTTTCGTCATCGACATGGCATCATTAAGGTAGATAAACCATTACCAAGCGTGGCTACCATTCGCGGTAGCCGGAAGGAGAAACAATGCAGAAGCGCAAACTTGGAAATAGCGGTCTGGAAGTTTCGGCTCTCGGCCTGGGATGCATGGGAATGAGTTTTGGCTTTGGTCCGGCTGCTGACAAGAAGGAGATGATCTCTCTGATCCGCACAGCCGTGGAGCGCGGGATCACATTTTTCGATACGGCTGAGGTGTACGGCCCGTTCGCGAACGAAGAACTCGTCGGCGAAGCCCTTGCTCCGGTACGCGACAAGGTGGTAATCGCCACGAAGTTCGGATTCGACCTCGATCCTAAGAGTACCGCAGCTCGGCCGCCGGGGTCGGTCGGACTAAACAGCCGGCCAGAACACATCAAGCAGGTCGCGGAAGCCTCGCTCAAGCGCCTCAAGACTGACGTCATAGATCTGTTTTATCAGCATCGCGTCGACCCGAACGTGCCGATCCAAGACACGGCGGGCGCCGTTAAGGACCTGATTCGGGAGGGCAAGGTAAAGCACTTTGGACTTTCGGAAGCGGGTGTGCAAACAATCCGCCGCGCGCACGCAGTTCAGCCGGTCGCGGCACTACAGAGTGAATACTCGCTCTGGTGGAGAGAGCCTGAAAAGGAAGTGATCCCGACACTTGAAGAACTCGGGATCGGGTTCGTGCCATTCAGCCCGCTTGGCAAGGGCTTCCTTACGGGAACGATCAGCCAAGATACGAAGTTCGATGCTACCGATTTCCGCAACCGCGTCCCTCGCTTTACGCCCGAGAACCGGAAAGCGAATCAAGTGTTCGTCGATTTGGTCGGCAAGATCGCGGGACAGAAGAAAGCGACGCCTGCTCAGATCGCACTCGCCTGGCTGCTTGCGCAAAAGCCGTGGATGGTGCCGATCCCGGGAACGACGAAGCTGCATCGGCTGGAAGAAAACATCGGAGCGGTTGCAATCCAACTGACGTCCGACGATCTTCGTGAGATCGATGCCGCAGCCTCAAAGATCGCGGCGCAGGGTGCCAGGTACCCCGAAGAGTTGCAAAAAATGGTGGGCCGCTGAGAATGGGCTTCTAGCGGCCGAACTGGCGCAAATGATGGTCCGCGTGCAAGTAGCCCCAGCGAAGCCACTCCTGCCGGCCCATCGCGCCGAAGAATGGATGCGGCTCCGAAGGCGTGGCAGTGTCGCAAAACCGGAGCACAATGGACAGCAGGTTTGCGCGGTCTTTTTCGAACTCGGCTGGCGGCGTTCCGCCCACGCCTTGCTCCATCTCCGGGCGCGTGGCAACACCGTGCGGCCATTTTAGCGGCAACTGTAAAGCGATCCATTTCATGACCGTCTGCGGCAGAAATCCTGGCGCGGGACTCGCGGTCTTTTCGCCCAGTGGCAATCGATAGGCATCGCACAGATGGCACACCATCTGATGCGCGGACATTTTTCCCCACCGCCGCCCATCAGATTGTCTCAACGAGGCGATACGCTGGAGGATTGACTCGCGATCAGCAGCAGTGGCCAGAGTTCGCATGCGCGTTCACCCGGCGCGTCGTGCGACCATGAACCACGCCTTGGGCTCCTCGCCCATGAAAAGCGCCTTCGTCTCAGGACGGATCTCAAAGCGCTTTAGCTCAATGGACTCGATTTCCCAGCCTCGGGCGAACGCCTCGCGCAATTCTTCCTTCTTCACGCGTCTCGGTCCCACCTCTCCCGGCACTTGGTCGCTGAAACAAAGCAGCAGCAGACGACCGCCGGGTTTCAGGATAGTCTCGAGGCCCCGGACATATCGAGCGCGGTCTGCATCGGAGAACACGTGAAACAAGCCGGAATCGATTACGTTGTCAAATCCTTCCGTCCACTCGTCGAGTTTCAAAGCATCTCTCACCAGGAACGTGCACGAAAGCCCTCGTTCAACAGCTTTCGCCTGCGCTTCGATGATTGGCCCCTCGAGAAAGTCTATTCCCGTCACCGCATGGCGCTTGTCCGCAAAAAACAGTGCGTTTTCGCCGGTGCCGCAACCTACATCGAGGATTGAGCCGGAAACTTTATTCGCCGCCGCCTGGAATACGGATTGTGGTTTGCCAATGTTCCACGGCGCTCTTCCGGCGTAGGCGGTCTCGAAACGCTCGCGCGGCAGACTGGCGTTTCGCGGTTCAGGCATCGGCGGCCTCCTTCTTTCAGTATTTTTCTTCAGTGCCAACAAATGCAAGTCGGAATCAGCTGCGCGCGGATCGCGTGCTAGACGTTCACGCGGAACATCGCTTTCAGCGCGATGAAAATCGCGACCCCCAAGAATACGAGTACCGCCATTCCCACGCTGTGCTCGCGGTTCACCTCGGGGATCAAATCGGACGCCGCAACGTACAGCGTGACGCCCGCTGAAAACGGCAGCGCATTCGCGACAGTTCCTTTCAGTACGAACATCAGCGCCATTCCCGCAAGCGTTGCCGCTCCCAAAACTGCCGAAGACGCGAACGCCGCGGCGCGGCTCTGCCCGCTCGCCAGCATTAGTGACGCTACCGTGAACCCCTCGGGAATCTTGTGCAGGAAAATCGCGATGAAGATCACGCCTCCAAGCCACGAGGAGACCAACAGGCCAGAGGCAATTGCCACACCGTCGAAAAACGTATGGATCACCAGTCCGAGCAGCGCGGCATAACTAGCGTGCGCGTGCGACACTTCTTCGCTGTGGGTTTCTTCCCCAAAGTGAAAATGCGGCGCCACCGTGTGCTCGAAGAAATGCACCAGAAAATATCCGGCCAGCACGAAAACGAAGACTGCTTCCGTGTCGTCGAAGAAGAATGAGGATGCATCCCCGCGCAGCTTCACCGACGCCGGAATCATTTCCAGTAGCGAGGTTGCCAGCATGAATCCCGCGCCCAGTGCGATGAAATATTTTAGATAACGGCGCGACCACTGCCTCCGCGTGATCAGCAATCCGCCCAGCAGGTTGGCGCCCGCCGCCGCTGCACCCAGCAGCAGCGCCACTAAAATCCGAGTTGCTTCAGCCGAGTGCATTTGTCCCTTCGTCGCTCAAAAGCCTTCTTCAACGAGCCTGCTGATCGTAAGGTGCGAGGCCGCGCGCCCCTTGCGCGCATCCAGCAGGCTTTCGATGTACTTTGCCAGGATGTCGCATTCCAGATTCACCGCATCATTAGGGACCATGGCGGAAATATTTGTGTGCTCGTAGGTGAACGGAATGATCGCAATGTCGGCAATGCCTTCGCGCCAGCGCGCCACAGTCAGACTAATGCCATCAACTGCGATCGAGCCTTTCTCCGCCACGTAGCGCCGCAAATCTTCCGGAACGCGCATCGAAAGCCACCAGTTTTCTCCTTCGGCAACAAGTCGCGTCACGCGGCCAATATCGTCCACATGACCCTGCACAAAATGTCCCCCCAGCCGCGCGCCCGCTGCCAGCGGCCGTTCCAGATTCACCAAGCCACCCGTCTTCATTTCGCCGAACGCCGTGCGGCGCAGTGTCTCTCCCGAAAGATCAGCAGAAAAATAATCGGCGCCGAACTCTGCGACCGTCAGGCAGCAGCCATTCACGGAAATGCTGTCGCCCAGCTTGATTTCGCGCGCAATGTCCGCGGCGTTCGCGAGGCTTACGCGCAGCCGCCCGCTATCCTCGCTGCGATCGAGCGACTCAATCTTTGCGACGGCTTCCGTGATTCCCGTAAACATCGTGACAATATCCTTCCACAGCGAAGTCCGGGCCGTAGCGGCTCAATTTCAAATTTGTCAGCGCGGGCGATTTCGCAAACCAAGCAGGCGCGATTCGCGCCATCGGCACTCCGCCGCTCCCCATGATTTTTGGCGCATAAAAAAGAATCATCTTGTCCACGATTCCCGCTTCGAGCGCGGCGCCATTCAATTCCGCTCCGGCTTCGATCACCAGATTCAAAATTTCGCGCTTGCCAAGCTCGCGGATCACAGCCCGCAAATCCACGCGCCCGCGACGCGCGGGAACCCGAACCACTTTCACTCCTGCTCGCTCGAGCGCACGCGCTTTGGAGGAATCGCTCGGCTGCAGCGTGAAAACCATCACGTCGCCTTCCGCAGACTTTACCAGCGTTGATTTCAGCGGCAGGCGCAGCCGCGAATCTACCACAGCGCGCAACAGTCTTCGCCTGCGCGGCTTGCCCGTGCGGTCGCTCATCCGGGGATCGTCGGCCAGCACCGTGCCAATTCCGGTGAGCAAGCCGTCGGCAGCGTGGCGAATTCTCTGAACCTCTTCGCGCGACGCTTCGCTGGTAATCCAAGTAGCGCTCCCTTCGTGCGCCGCTATTTTTCCATCCAGTGTCAGCGCGGTCTTGAGCGTCACGAAAGGCTGCCCGGTGCGAATCCACTTGGCAAAATCTTCATTCATCGTCCGCGCGGTCCCTTCGTTGCTCCCCACGCGCGAGGAGATCCGCGCTCGTTTCAACTCAGCGAAGCCCCGCCCAGCCACCGCAGGATTCGGATCTTTCATTGCGGCGACGACTCGTCGCACTCCGGCAGCGATTATGGCTTTGGTGCACGGCCCGGTGCGGCCCGTGGTGCAGCAGGGCTCGAGAGTTACATAGAGAGTTGCGCCGCGCGCCTTCTTGCCAGCTTGTTGAAGCGCGAGAATTTCAGCGTGGTCGCGCCTATCGTAAGCATGAAACCCTTCGCCGGCGACGCGGCCATCCTTCACCAGGACCGCGCCAACCACCGGATTCGGATGCGCGAGCGCAATTCCCCGCCGCGCCAGTTCCAGCGCGCGAGCCATCCACTTCTCATCTGCCGGGGAAGCTGTGTCAGTCGAAGAGCGAGTTGACATAGGTTTGCGCGTCGAAGGGGACCAAATCATCGATCTGCTCGCCGGTGCCAACGAAGCGAATCGGCAGGTGCAATTCGTGAGCGATGGCTACAACGATGCCGCCTTTCGCCGTGCCGTCGAGCTTCGTCAGGACAATACCGGTCACGCCCGCCTGGCTCCAGAATTCGCGCGCCTGATTCAGACCATTTTGCCCCGTCGTTGCGTCGAGAACCAGCAGCACATCGTGCGGCGCACCGGGCACCACTTTTGACGCCGTGCGTTTCATCTTTTCGAGCTCGGCCATCAAGTTGGACTTGGTATGCAGCCGGCCGGCCGTGTCCACGATTACCATGTCGGCGGCGCGCGATTGCGCGGCGGAAAGCGCGTCGAAAATCACGGCGGAAGGATCAGCGCCCGATTTTTGCTTTACGATTTCGACGTCCGCGCGCCGCGCCCACACTTCCAGTTGCTCGATTGCCGCCGCACGAAACGTGTCCGCCGCGCACAGCACTACGCTTGCACCCTCTTTCTTCAAACGATTCGCGAGCTTGCCGATCGTCGTAGTTTTTCCGGTGCCGTTCACGCCCACGACAAAAAGGACGCGGGGCGGCGACGCCATCTTGCCGTCGGAATTTGCAGCGGGTGCTTCGAGGATTTTCAGGATTTGCCGCTTCAATTCTTGCTTCAACTGTCCCGCGTCGTCGATTTTGTGCTCGTTTACCTGCTCGCACAGCGCTGCCAGGATTTCCTTCGTTGTGTGCACGCCGATATCCGCACTGAGCAGGGCGGATTCGAGCTGTTTCAGCAGCTCGGGATCGACGGGCCGGTTGCCCGTCAGCAATTGCTCCACGCGCGCCGACAACTCCGTGCGCGTCTTTGCAACCGATTCTTTGAGCCGTTCCAGAAGCGTCGGCTCCGGTTTCCCAAACAATGTAATCATGGATTTCTTCGATATATCGGAGACCAAATCATTCTAGCAGAGGAGCGCGAGGCCGCGCCGTGCAAGGGAAAGATGAAGCTTCTGCGAAAAATCTAAAATGCCTCAAAGATCGGAGACTTCAGCTTGAGGAGACAGGGTGAGAATCGCCCGCGTTTACGAGAGTGTGAAATAGAATGTGGCGCCTTTTTGCGGTGCCGCTTCGGCCCAGATGCGCCCGCCGTGTCTGCGGATGATCCTGTGGACGGTTGCCAGGCCCACTCCCGTGCCTTCGAATTCGTCCTGGCGGTGCAGGCGCTGAAACGCGCCGAATAGCTTGTCCGCATATTTCATCTCAAATCCTGCGCCGTTATCTCGCACGAAAATCACGGGCTGCTCTTCAGCCGCCATCTGGCCAATTTCGATCACCGCAATGTCGCACGGCCGCGTGTACTTCACGGAATTCCCCACCAAGTTGGTGAGCGCCTGTTTTAGCAACCCTCGATCGCATACCAAAGAAGGCAACGCGCCAACTTTCCACTCGATTCGCCTTTCGCAAACTTCACTTTTGAGGCCTGCCAGCACGTCATCGATCAAATCCCTGATGTTAGTCTTCTGTAGCTTCAGTTCCTGGCGGCCAATCTGCGCCAGCCGGAGAAGGTCTTCTATCATTCCCGCCATCTGTTGAGTGGCGTCCAGAATTTCGCGCAAGTATCTTTGGCCATCCTCGTTCATCTTGTGTCCCTGGGATTCGATAAGGATCCTGGAAAATCCATCCACGTGACGAAGCGGCGCCCGCAGGTCGTGCGAGACCGAGTAACTGAACGCTTCCAACTCGTTGTTGGCAGCCTCCAACTCAGCAGTGCGCAGCCTTACTCTCTGTTCCAGTTCCTCGTTGAACCTGCGGATTTGCTGATCGGCTCGTTCGCGCTCCACCGCATACCGAATTGCGCGCGGGAGGATGCCTCCGCTCAGTTCTATTTTTGCGACGTAGTCTTGCGCTCCCTTCTTCACCATTTTGAGCGCCAGCGCCTCGTCGCCCAAACCTGTCAGCACAATTATCGGAATCGTCGGAGCCTTGCTTTTGATCGTATCGAAAGTGGCCAATCCCTGGCTGTCCGGCAGCGCGAGGTCCAGTAGGACCGCGTCGATCCCGCCTTTGTCCAGGCGAGTGAGAGCCGCCGACAGCCTGTCGGCGGTCTCCACCTCGAAGGGATCTCCTTTGGCTTCGGAGAGCGATTCTTGGATCAATCGCGCGTCCCCGGCGTTATCTTCAACCAGCAGCACTTTCAATCTTTCATCGCTCATTGCTTGTGGTTCGGAAGCTTGACGATCGCCAGCCAAAAGTCCTCCAGCGATTTCACCACGCGGACGAATTGATCCAGGTCCACGGGCTTGGTCACATAGCAATTCGCGTGTAAATTGTAGGTTTTCAGTATGTCTTCTTCGGCCTTGGACGTTGTAAGGACTACCACGGGAATGCGCTTCAAATCGGGATCTCCCTTGATCTGTGCGAGAACCTCCCGTCCGTCCTTTATCGGAAGATTCAAGTCGAGCAGGATTAAATCCGGGCGAACCGTGCTTTTGTACTTGCCCTGCTTACGCAAGCAGGCCAGCGCCTCTTCTCCATTGGACGCAACAGTCAGGTTGTTGCTCACTTTACTTTCCTTCAGCACTTCCTGAGTTAGCCGTACATCTCCGGCATTGTCTTCCACGAGCAGGATGTCAACTGATTGAAGCGGGGACTCGAAGTTCATCGTGTTCTCTCCTTTGTAGTTGTGAAAATTGTCGCGACGGAATGGTGAAACGAAAAGTGGAGCCTCCGCCCGGTGTCGGCTCCACCCAAATCCGCCCGCCGTGCCGTTCGGCAATCTTTTTGCAGATGGCCAGACCGATGCCCGTGCCGGGATACTCCGTCTTGGTATGAAGCCGCTGAAAAATCACGAAAATTCGATCGGCGTGCTCCTGGGAGATGCCGATGCCGTTGTCGCACACGGAAATTTCCCAATCGCCGTTTCGACGTTCGGCGAAAATCTGCACGCTCGGTGAATCTTTGCCGCGAAACTTGATCGCGTTGGCAATCAAGTTTTGAAACAACTGGCCGAGTTGCAGAGGATCGGCCATCACCGTTGGCAGAGGGTCCCGCGTGATCACGGCTCCGCTTTCCCTGATCGCAAGTTTGAGATTGTTGTTGAGGACGCGATCCAGCACATCGTCACATCGCGTCAATTCCAGTGCCTTTCCCTGCGTTCCCACTCGTGAATAACTGAGCAGGTCCGTGATCAATGTCTGCATCCTCGTGGCCCCATCGACGGCATAGTTGATGAAGTCTCGCGCATCGTCGTCCAGTTTTTCCTTGTACCGCCTGGCCAACAGTTGTGTGAAGCTAGCCACCATTCGCAGCGGCTCCTGCAAGTCATGCGAAGCCACGTAGGCAAACTGCTGAAGTTCGGAGTTGGAGCGCGCCAAATCTTTCATTCGCTCGGCAAGCTCCGCTGTGCGCTCGTCGACGCGCCGCTCGAGATCGGCATTCAGCGAGCGAATTTCATCCTCGGCGCGTTTGCGCTGCCCCATTTCTCGTTGCACAACGACGCCGGCCAGCGACAACAGGAAGAAAGCTAGCGCGTTCCCGAGTACGATCACTAACCGCGTTCTCGAGGACGTCCTCTCAACCCCCAGTGAACGTTGCTCCAATAAGCCGCCTTCCTCCTGCCTCATTGCCGTGATTTCCATCCGCGCCTGATCCATCTCGCGCTTTCCCGAACCTTCCGCAACGAAGTCAGCCCCGGCGGCCAGTCCGCCTTGCTTCCGAATCTCGATTGCATGGTCCAGGAGTGCGAGCCTCACTGCGATCACAGAATCCAAACGATCCAGCGCGCGCTGCTGGAGGGGATTGTCAGCGGTCAATTCCCTCAAGTCTTTTGAATTTTCGTGAACCCTGCCGGCGGCGCCGTCGTAGGGTTCAAGGTAGGACTCTTCGCCGGTGAGCAGGTAGCCTCGCTCGCCTGTTTCGGCGTCAATCAAATTGGCGGAAAGCGCGTCGAGTTTTTCCAGCACCAGGTGCGTGTGGTTCACCCACTGCCGTTCGTTCGCGTTTTGTACAACGCTCCAATAAGAGAGAAGGCCAACGCAAATCAATAGGGCCAGCGCCGCCCCGAATCCTGCAATAATTCTGGTTTTGAATGTCATGGCACCGTCGAGACAAACCGGCTCCGGCAGCCCGGAAGGGGGAATAGCTATAGGCTGAAGTCAGAGCTCTTGAAGGGGTAATCCACATTCAACGACCTATGGAATTTCGTCAAGGAGCCAGTTGGCGGAGAGTTCCTGAGGATACACACAAACTTCACACGTTGCTCCCGATCCAGACAGCCTGGCCGGCGGACGCCGAAGACACCGGGGACTTTGCTTGCCCTCCCATTGATGCTACTTTTTGATTGCGAGGCCGAATTCCGCTCCCGCCCCTGCGCGCTTATGCCCGAGCGATTTGTGTTCTCCGATCTCCGCGAAGTGTTCGCCAAGGCGAATGAGGAGAAGTCTGGCGACCAATTGGCTGGCCTAGCTGCACGCTCCGAGCGCGAACGTGTAGCCGCGAAGCGCCGGCTCGCCGATTTGTCCCTCGCTGAAATCGTCCAGCAGCCGCTGATCGATCCCGACAAGGACGAAGTCAGCCGTCTAATTCTCGACACATTCGACCGCGATGCCTTTCAGCCAATTAAAAGCCTTACGGTAGGCGAATTCCGCGAGCACATCCTCGACGATGCAACTTCCGAGATGGATCTGCAAAAAATCCAGCGCGCGATTATTCCCGAAATCGCCGCCGCGCTAGCGAAGATCATGAGCAACAAGGACCTTGTCCTCGCCGCATCGAAAATCCGCAACGTGACGCGCTGCCGAAACACCATGGGCGAGCGCGGAGTGCTCGGCATCCGCGTGCAACCGAATCATCCGGTCGACGACATTGGTGGAATTCTCTTAGCGGCCTTCGAGGGTTTGCTTTACGGATGCGGCGATGCCGTGATCGGCGTGAATCCCGCGTCGGATTCCGTCGAAACCGTGAGCGCCATCCTGCATGCGCTCAATCGTCTGGTGGAAACCTACAAGGTGCCCACTCAAATCTGCTGCCTCGCCCACATCGGCGCTCAGCTCTCCGCGATGGATCGCGGCGCGTCCGTGGACCTGCTCTTTCAGTCCATCGCAGGCACGGAGGCAGCCAATCGCAGTTTCGGCGTCACCTTGGCGACGCTGCGCGAAGGACGCGAGAAGGTTCTCGAGCATCATCGCGCGCGCGACGTGAAATGGAAGGGCGCGCAGGCCATGTATTTCGAAACCGGCCAGGGCAGCGCCCTTTCCGCCGAAGCTCATCACGGCGTCGATCAACTCACACTCGAGGCCCGCGCATACGGTGTCGCGCGGGCTTTCGATCCTTTCATCGTAAATAGCGTGGTCGGCTTCATCGGCCCCGAATATCTCTTTGACGAACGCCAGATTATTCGCGCCGGCCTCGAAGATCATTTTATGGGCAAGCTGCTCGGCCTGCCGATGGGCTGCGACGTCTGCTATACAAATCACGCCGCCGCCGATCAAAATTCCGCCGACAATCTGCTTTTGCTTCTCAGCGCGGCGGGCTGCAACTACTTCATGGGCGTTCCCTGTGCCGACGACGTGATGCTGAATTACCAGTCCACCAGCTACCACGATGCGCTCGCCGTGCGCAGGCTCTTTGACTTCCGGCCCGCTCCCGAATTCTTGGAATGGCTCGAATCAAACGGGATCTATCACGATGCGGAACCTGCCTTGCTGGACGCGCCCGCCCGCCGGCAGTTAATGCAGGGTCTGGAATCGTCGCTCGCGGAGATCGTGTGAATGAGCGACAAACCGGACTCCTCGCTACTGGCTTCGGACTTGCCCGAAATTGTCCGCAAGATTCGTGCGCGCACGCCCGCTCGCATTCTAATGGGACGCGCCGGAGCGGCTTACCGCACAAGCACGCAGATGGATCTGCGCGAGGCCCACGCAGCCGCGCGCGATGCCGTTCGCGCGGAGCTCGATCTTCAAAAAATACTCGGCGCGTCTTTCGTACGGCAATGGCAGCTCTTCGAAACGCGCACGCAGGCGATTGGCAAAGAAGAGTATTTGTTGCGGCCAGATCTCGGCCGCCATTTTGATCGCGCGTCGCAAGACGAAATTCGAAAGCTCTGCTCGGCGGAAAGCGACCTTCAAATTGCAATCGGCGACGGCCTTTCCGTCCCGGCGGTGGCGGCGCAAGTTCCTGCGCTATTGCCGCTGCTGCACGAAGGAGCGATGGCGAGCGGCTGGAAAATAGGCCGCGCGTTCGTGATTCATCACTGCCGTGTGGGAATCCTCAACGAAATCGGCGAATTGCTGAATCCCCGCGTCGCTGTGCTGCTGATTGGTGAACGCCCAGGCTTAGCCACTGCGGAAAGCCTCTCGGCGTACATGGCATATCGCCCGGGCGCAACTCATTCCGACGCTGACCGAAACCTCATCTCGAATATCCACGCGCGCGGGTTGAATCCGCACCAGGCGGCAAGCCGCGTCTTGAATCTCGCTGCGCAAATGATGCAGGCGGGCATGAGCGGCTGTACTTTGCGGGAAGAGTTGCCCGCGCTGGGTTGACAGGTAGATCGATCCGAACGCGCCGTCACACGTCAGACTTCGACCAGCGTGGCGGAAAGCCGCAGCTGCCCGTTGGCGACAGCCGCTTCCAATGCAGCGACGACCGCCGGATCAAATTTGGCGACAGCCAGCGAACGGATGCGGCTCAGCGCATATTCCAGGTCCATTGCGGACTGGTAGGGCCGGTTGGTAGTGATCGCGTCGAGTGTGTCGGCCACGGCGATGATGCGCGCCATCAGCGGAATCTGGTCGCCTTGCAGGCCATACGGATAGCCGCCGCCGTCCATGCGTTCGTGATGCAACTCGATCCCCGGGAGCATTTCCTTCAATTGCGCCACGGGCCGCATGATGTTGGCGCCCTTCGAGGGATGCTGCTTCATGAGTTCGAATTCTTCTTCAGTCAACTGGCCCGGCTTTTTCAGCACGCGATCATCCACGCCGATTTTGCCTACGTCGTGCAAGAGCGCCGAGATGCGCAGCCGGTCAAGATCTTCCGCGTTCATTCCCAGGCCGTCGCCGATGATGCTGGAATATTTCGCCACCCGGCCGGAGTGGCCGCGCGTATATGGATCCTTTTCGTCGATGGCTGCCGCCAGCATTTTGATCGAGCCCAAGAATAGCTCGCGATTTTCCTCGGCGGCCTGTTGCAGTTTCTCGACATGCTCCTCGATGTCGCCCGCCATGTGGTTGAACGTTTCGGCGAGTTCGCTGATCTCCGCGGCGCCGCGCACTTCCACGCGCTCGTGAAACTCCGCGCGGCTAATGGCGCGCGTCGATTCGACCAGGCCGCGAATCGGTCGCGTAATCCCCACGGCGAAGAGATACCCCAGGATCAGAGCGGCGAACGTGACTCCGACGACAAACTGCAGCGCCTCCGACGTCAACTCGGTCACACCGGCGTCCACACGCGCATCGTCCAGGCTCCGCTGCGCAATCACCGCCCACCGCAACTCCGGGATCGTGCTGTAGGTTCCGATCATGTCGATGGAATGGCGCCCATCCTTTGAACGTATGCGGAAGTTCGTGGTTTGGGTCGCGCGGAGGTCCTGCGGCAGTTCCGTCACTTGCTTGGCCAGCGGTGAAGTTGACTTCACGTCGCTCCCCGGCACCAAGGCCCGGGTGTCTGGATAGGCAACGATGCGCCCATCCAAATCCACAATGTAAACCATCCTGTCGCGCACGCTGGCATCCCGCAGCCGAGCCTGCAACTGCTCGAGCGATACCACCGCCGCCACCATTCCGGAGAACTGCCCGTCGGAGAGCAACGGTATGGAAACCACCAACGCGGGCCGGTTGCCCTGCCCCAGCGCAAAAGGCTCGCTGATCGAATCGAAACCCTGAATGCTGGAGGTAAACGCGCGCTTCAGCGCCGCTTGGACGAATGGGTCCTCGTCCGCGTTGAAGCTGCCAGCCGATTGCCCCTTGGCCTGCTTCCCTACCGCCGTCACGTACAGAATATTTGAATTGTTCTCCGCGAAATCCTGCAGCAGCCGCGAAAGCTGTGGTGCGTGGCTCGGATCGTCCACGTTCTCGATCCAGCCGGTAAGCGCAAGAAGCTGACGCTCGCTTAGCAGCTGCTCACGCAAGCCCTGTTCGAATTGCAGGGTCTCAGTCGCCAGGGAACGCGTGATCTCGCTCTGCTGCACCCGCTCCGTATCTTGCAGCTTATCCTCGCTCAGCTTGAGCGCCTGCCGATGATAGAGCCATAGCGGCGTGATGCTGACGAGCAGAAGCGCACCCAGCACGATCCACAGGATTCGCAGGCGGCGCGTCGAGAGGTGCGTTAGAGATTCGATGGACATGAAACAACCAGCTATCGATGCTATCGGAGCCCGAGGGAGGGGACAATCAAACGATGGTACTGCGCGTGCCGTATAAGCCACGCCTTTAGCTAGCGGCGCGGACCCAGCCGGTTCTCAGTGCCGGCGATCAGGCGCTTTATGTTGGCTTGATGCTTCGCGAGAACTAGCAGCGAGACGACCGCCGTGCCAGCCACCATATAGGTTGGCGGCGCGTGCCGCGGCGCATAAAACACGTACACCAGCGCAGGCAGTGACGCCGCTGCCACAATGGAACCCAGTGACGAGTAACGCCAAAACAGGACTACCAGCAACCAGAGAGCTCCCGCAGCGGCCACCGCGCCGGCACTAACGTGCAGAAAGGCTCCCAGAGTGGTCGCCACTCCCTTGCCGCCCTTGAATCGCAACCACACCGGGAAAATATGGCCGGCAACAGCCGCCACCGCCGCAGCCACCAACCACCTTCCGCTGCCATGCGTGTAATGGCCTGCCAGCCACACGGCAAGGTAGCCTTTGCCCGCGTCCAAGAGCAGTGTTAGCGACCCAGCCAACCAGCCCGCATTTCTCACCACGTTTGCGGCGCCGATATTCCCGCTGCCTGCGAAGCGTATGTCATCGCCGCCCAGCGCCTTCACGATCAGCAGCCCGAAGGGGATCGACCCCAATAGATACGCGGCAACCACAAGCAGCCAGTAGACGCTCACTCGGATCCCTTCACGAACGAATAGGTCTCCATTTTCCGATATTCCGATCCGGAAGGTTTCGTGATGCTTTCAAAGAGATGAAATTCCGTCTCGCGGGTTGAGCCAAAATCTCTCTGCGCCATTTCCGCGGCGGCGGATCGCAACGCTTCGCCGGTTGCTGCATGCGAACGTCTACTCTTGCCCGAGCGCGGCGGCTTGAAGCGCGCCAGGGTCAGGTGAGGCAAGAAAGAGCGGTCTTCGGCGAAAATCCCCAGCGGCTCGAGGACCTTCTCAATGTCAGCGGCCAGCGGCGCCAGATTTTTCGATCCTTGCACTCCGGACCAGATCACTCTTGGGCGCGAAGCATCCGGAAAGAATCCCACGCCGCGAAAACTTATTTCCACGGGCTGGTCGGAGCAAACCGTCGCCAGCGCCGCGCACACCGCGTCGAGCTTTTCCACGTCGCCAGTCGGAATTGCATGCCCGATAAATTTCAGTGTAACGTGCATCGCTTCCGCCCGCACCCACCGGGCGTCCGCGCTCAGCGGCTTCAGTTTCGCGATCACTTCGCCAAGCGCGCGCCTCACGTCAGCCGGTAAATCAAGCGCCACAAAGAGCCGCATTTTTCTCTACGCCAACACTTCAATGGCCGCCGGCCTGCGCGCTCTCATGCGCGCTGCGGGAACAGAAAATATCGCCGCACCGCATCCAACGCATTCTGCGTGGCGAAGAATCGAATGCGCTCCCGGTCGCCGAGGAATTGAAAACTCTTTTCGCGCGGCCCGCGTTCATCCGCGATCCCAATATGCACCAGCCCAACCGGCTTCTCAGGAGTGCCGCCGCTGGGACCCGCGACGCCCGTGATTCCGATGCCCAACGTTGCGCCCGTGAACTTGCGAACGCCTTCGGCCAGCGCCAGCGCCACTTCCGAGCTCACGGCCCCCTTCGCTTCGATCATCTCCGCCGGCACGCCCACCAGTCTCGTCTTCAAATCATTGCTGTAGCAGACAATCCCGCCCAGGAAATATGCCGAGCTACCTGGAAGATTGGTGAGCCGTTCGGCCAACAATCCTCCGGTGCAGCTTTCCGCGACGGCAATCGTTGCTCGATTCTCCATCAGCAGGCGCCCCACAATGT
The DNA here is from genome assembly GCA_963823145.1 of uncultured Acidobacteriota bacterium. GTDB lineage: Bacteria > Acidobacteriota > Terriglobia > Acidiferrales > UBA7541 > Palsa-295. Next base: position 1,368,261 of record CAWGJZ010000002.1, on the reverse strand, counting down.
CTTCAATCATTTCACCGCACGTGGAAACTAAATTCTCGCCGAGTACGAGCGCCATGCGCCCCACCAGTTCGTCTAGACGTCCCTGGGCGCCTGCGGGGTCGTCGGACCAGATACTCGGATGGAGCTGGATGCCGCCCGATGTGGCCAGAATGGTCGTGTCCGTATCAGGATACTGCGCGTAGAGCGGGGAGACGCGCTGCTCCACCTCCGACTCAAACAAACCGACTATGCGGAGGTCCCGCGCGTAACGCCGCTCCTTGATCCCCAGTTTCGCCAACCGCGGCTTGACCTCGGTTTCCATCAGCGCGCGCATTTCGCTTGGCACCCCGGGAAGCAGAATTAAAATGTGGCCTTTCGCTTCAATCCATTGTCCCGGCGCGGTGCCGCGCGGATTGGGCATCACTGTTGCACCTTCGATCACCAGAGCCTGCCTGGTGTTGATATCCGGCATGGTGCGTCCGAATCGCCGAAATCGCTCCTGCAGTTTTTGCAGCACCTCTTCGTTTCGCAACAGCTTGCGCCCCAGCAGTTCCGACACAGTCTGCCGCGTGCGATCGTCGTCCGTCGGTCCCAGTCCGCCACACGACACCACAACATCGGCTCTATCGAGCGCGTGCCGGAAGGACGACAGCATTTCGCCCGGCGCGTCTCCCACCACCGCCTTATGCACCACGCGGACGCCCACCTGATTCAGTTCATTCGTAATGAAAAGTGAATTGGTATCCAAACGGTAGGGCGTCAGCAGTTCCGAACCGATCGCGATAATCTCCGCATTCATTGTCTAAGAGTTTTACTCGATGACTGCTACAAAGTGCAAGGCAGCGCGGAAGCGAACAGTGCCGAAAGTTACGTTGCCTCTCCTCTACGAATCGACGACCGCGCTAGAAAAACGAGCCTTGCATCGAAGAAGCCCAGGGAATCGGCCGTTTGTTAAGTCAAGTATACTTGACATATAGACAAGTAACATTTACAATGCCTCTTGATTGGAGGCTGCCATTATGACGGCGGATTGCAGCTGGCTCTCCCGTTTGCGGAGACCCATGTTCCTGTGGTGGACGGTTGCCTTTGCAACTGAGCTCGCCGTAGATTGGGTATTCAAGTACAGAGGACTCAGTTCTCGGACCCGACCAATTGTTGCCTTCTTGCCGGCCCTCATGTGGATTTGCGTTACCGTGGCGTTCGTCTGGGCGGTCTTAAAGTCGGATGAGTTCCAGCAGCGAATCCAGCTGCAAGCCTTGGCCATCGCGTTCGTGCCGACCGCCATTCTCGTTCTGGTTTTCTCCGGATTAGAACGCGCTGGAATCTATCACGCGACTTGGAGTGATGTTGGGGGTCCCTTCATGTTTCTGCTGTTGCTCGCCTACTTTTTCTCCGCGTGGAGATACAGATGAAAAACGTCGCTCACGATCCAAAAACTGCCGCGAAACAAGAGTGCACGGTTCTGAGCCTCTACGTTTCGGGGGCGATGTTCGCGACTGGCTACTTGATTGGTTTGGTTTTCTTCGCCTATCGAGCCAATTGGACGGCCCTGCTCTTGTGGTCGATTCTGCTGCCTTGCCTAAAATGGGCATATCTGCGGTTCTTCCCGCGCATATCGAAATGGAGGGGCTATGGGAGCGTCGACGATAAGCTACCGGCGAACATGAAGAAGGCCCGCATCGAGGTCAAATTCTATTCCCTTTTGGGCTGCCCTTTCTGCCCGATCGTGGAAAGCCGTCTGAAAGCGTTGCAAAAAGAGATGGATTTTACGCTCACAACAGTCGATCTTACTCTCAAAGCGCGGATATCGGCGAGAAAAGGAATTCGGTCGGTTCCGGTAGTGGAAGCTGGCCAGTACCGACTCGTCGGCAACGCCACAACAGAGCAACTGGCTCAGTTAGTTAGCCGCCCGCAAGCGCTCGAAGCGTATCGCGCGAGTTAGCACCCGATGAAAAACCGCCTTCGGGTTCTTCGCGCTGAGCATGAATGGTCCCAGGCGGAAGTGGCAGCGCGACTCAGAGTATCTCGCCAGACGGTGAATGCTATCGAGACCGGCAAATATGATCCGAGTTTGCCACTTGCCTTTCGCATCGCCGAACTCTTCCGGCGGCCCATCGAGGCGATTTTCGAACCCGCCGCCACTCAATTTGAGGACAAGCCGTCGTCTAAATAGGCAGGTATGTTCGAATTTGCTGAGGCCACTTAGCCGTTCAGAGGCAGTCCCTCGACATCCCAGTCGAGGGTAAACAGCGCACTATTCGTGGCGATCACGGCGCGATGCGTGGGCAACAGCGCTAGCCCGACGATATTGCTGCCGCCAAGTACCACCTCAGCTTTCGCTTGCGGCGTTAGCCGGACGACCCCGCGTTTGCCGCCCAGCGATGCCGCGACATAGAGATTCCCCTGGCGATCGAATGCCAGCCCCTGCGGGCGGCCCAAGCCGCGGAAAAATACGCTCACCTCGCCCGCTGGAGAAATCCGGTACACGCGCTCGAAGCTCGATGTGGTCGGGCCGGTCACGAAAAGCTCTCCCGCCGGGCTGAACGCCAGGTGATACGCCGAAAGCGAAGGTTCCAGCGTTGCAAAAACAAAAATCTCGCGGTCCGGTCCAATTTTGAAAATCGTTCCGCTGCGATCTCCCACGTAAAGGCTTCCCGCTTTATCGAACGCGATTCCCGTCGCCGTACCCATGCCTTCAATCCACTGCATCGAGCGCCCGTCCGGCGATACGCGATGGATGGTGCCCTCATGGCGGCAGGAAACAAAAAGATGGCCGTCGCGGTCGATGGCCAATCCGGTTGGATTCATCAGTTCCGTGATGAACGGCTTCACCACATGATTCGATGTGATTTTGTAGAGTGACACGGGCACCTTCTGCCCGCGCTGTCCGCTGAAGGTGACGTAAATGTTTCCTTCCGAATCGACCGCCGGATTCCCCACTGGATGCAGATTGTCCGCAATCTGCGTCCCCAGTGAAATTGGGAAAGGCGCGCTCTCCACGCTGCCCATTCGCACTCGCACCGCTCCGCCCGTTGCCCCCTCGGGCACGGCCGCGATCAGATGATCGTCCGCCGCCATCATCACGGTCGCATCACACGTACCGAACTGCACTTGGGGCCGGGTGTGGTTTCGCGTATTGAATCCAACGCCGTGAATCGACACTTCTCCGCCCGGTAGCGCCGCCCCCGGTTTCACTCGCTCGATTCTCGGAACCCCGTTCATTTTCATCAGCGATTCGCTACTCCGTCGAGGGATCTCTCTTCAGTGTTGCCAAATAGAACGATCTGCTTCCTTGCTAAAGCCCCGCCGCTCGCGCGATCCATAATCCAATCCCCGCGTAAACCGCGGCGGCCCAATCATCCGTCATGATTCCCCAGCCGCCCGGCAGCGATTCCGCCTGCCGCGCCGGGAACGGCTTCCAAATATCAAACACTCTAAAAAGTATAAAACCCAGCACTAAATATTTCCAGTTGGCGGGGACAATGGCGAACATGTATGCGAACAACTGCCCGGAAACCTCGTCAATAACCACAAATTGTGGGTCTTCCGTCCGGGAATATCTTTCAACAGAATTTGCAGTCAATACGCCAACCACCGCTATCAAAATCGCAATCGGCAGCACCGTCATTGAGGTCCAGGCGGCACGGGCGCCCCATCCCAACAGCCCGCCTGTTGCGCTGTTCAACGGTAAAAAAAACTGAATGAGATAGTAAATCAGGACGCCTGCAAGAGAACCCCACGTCCCAGGCGCCTTCGGAAGATAGCCAAGTCCACATGCCGTTGCTACAAAAAGCGCTAAGCGGGGCTTGCGCCCAGCCGTCGGCGGTGATTTGGGCTGCGGCTCAGGCACCGTGGAAATTTCCGAATCGGCGCCCGCCCTCATTCGTCACCATCCGCCTCGGATGATGACAAATCGCGTTCCAGATCCTCGAACATCGATTCGTCAAACGCCGGCTCGCTGATCACATACTTCTCGCTCGCCCAGTTTCCCAAATCCAGCAGACGGCAACGCTCGCTGCAGAACGGGAAATCCGCGTTCCTCTCGGAATCTGAAAGCTTGTTGCAGACAGGGCAGCGCCGCTCCATCACGAAAGCATACCGCAAAGCACAAACACGCGCACCACGCCCCTGCACCGAGACAATCCAGCCCGACCCCTCACCGCTCACCCCGCCCTACGGGGCGAGGGTTTTCGTTCTCCAATCGGGCGTGACCACATACTCGCGCGTAATCTCGCCAACCGTGCGCGTGCCGCAATTCCCCATCGCCAGCTTCAATTCGCCATGCAGGATTTCAATCACGCGCTCCACGCCCGCCTCGCCGAACGCTCCCATCCCCCACAAAAAAGGCCGCCCGATCCCCACAGCCTTCGCACCCAGCGCAAGCGCCTTGAAAGCGTCGGTTCCCCGTCGCACGCCGCCATCCACGTACACCGGAATCCGATTGCCGACCTCGGCCACAACCTCGGGCAGCGCCTCGATGGTCGCGCGCCCCGTTTCGGTCGAGCGTCCGCCGTGATTCGAAACCAAAATGCCGTCAATGCCATGCTCGACGCACAGCCGCGCATCCTCGCGCGTGTCGATGCCCTTGATCATCAGCTTTCGCTTCCAGAATTTGCGCAGCCGATCGACAAACGCCCAATCCATCCCAGGATTCGTCACGCTCACGCCAGTCATGTTGATGCCGTCGAACATCGGAAATTTCGTGTCTCTGCCGGGCTCACCTTGGTGGCAAGCCACGCATTGGCTCGCGTACTTCCGGCGCGCGCGGAGATAGGTCTCGCTGTTGCGCCCCGTCGTGTTATCCACCGTGAGCGCGACCACCGGACAGCCGGCAGCTTCCACGCGCTTCAGAATTGCTTGGCAGGCCGCCCAGGAATTCGGCGCGTAGAGTTGATACCACGTCGGCCGGCCCAGCGCTTTGTTCACATCCTCAACGGGCGTCGTGGTCACCGTGGAGAGTATTTGCATCGTGCCGTGCGCTTTGGCCGCTCGCGCCGCCGCCAATTCGCCCTCCGGAAAAAACGCCGCTTCCCCGCCAACCGGGCACAGAAAAATCGGACTGCTGAAAGCCTCCCCGAACAGCTCCACACGCATGTCCACCTTGGTGGCGTCCCGCAGCCGACGCGGTCGCAACTCCACGTGCTTGTACGCTTCATGGTTGGCATGCAGCGTCGCATCATCGTCCACACCGCTCGCCATGTACGCCCAATGGCCGGGCTGGATTTTGCGGCGCGCCGCTTCCTCGAAATCCATCACATCGAGGGCTTGCGCAGGATTCGAAATGACGTCGGAAACTTCTGCGGGATTCTGCGCGAATGCACTTCGCTCGAGGAATGCCGCAACTCCGCCAAGCGCGGCGACGTAAGGACTCGCTGCCAAAAACCTCAGAAACTCGCGACGTGCGGCCAGCCTGGAATGTTGCATGACGGCTGCTGAGTGTATCGCTTGTGTCTCACTCTGACCAGCCGCGATCACCCCGCGCCGCCCGCTCATGTGGAGTGCGGGAGCTTGCTACCGCCGTCTACCGCCCGGGCTTGCCCGGGCGTGCTCCTCGCGTTAACCGAAACAGGTTACCGAGGCGAGCCCGGTCTTTCAGCCCCCTGAGGAATGTGCGTTGGTCGTTGGGAATAGGAACAAGGACAGTATCTGCTAGCCGGAAAGCGCAAGGTCGATCTTCGCGGCGTCGAATCCCACGATTACCATGCCATCGATCACAATCACCGGCGTTGTCATATAGCCAAGTTTCTTGAGTTCGGCCAAGGCGCCAGAATCTTGCGTAATGTCCTTTTCTTGAAACTTGATGCCCTTTTGCGAAAGATACTCTTTCGCTTGATCGCAGAACATTCAACCAGGTTGGGAATATACGACGATGTCGTCGGTCATTTTTCAACCGCGGCTTGGTTTGTGCCAGTCTGCAGCAAGTTCAGCACGGCCTCTTTTGCTCTGCCGATCTTACGAACCACCGGATCGCCAGCGTAGGACGGTTCGGGTGGCGCATCCTGCCACAACTCTCCAGGCGCATAAACCGCAATGTGGTCCCACACCACGGTTGAGCGGCTGCGCTCCCCAAGCAGGTGCGACAGAGTTCGCTTTCGATCCCAATATTGCTCCACTCGCAAATCCGGAATGCGGGCGAGGGCCGCGGTGGAAGGAGGCCCGAAATCAGTCACCAATACCGGCTCCCAAACCGCAAAAACACGGATATTCTCATTGCCAATCTCCCGTAGCAGTTGTCCAGTTGCGGAGGCCCCCCGCAAGCAAACGGCTCAAGTGGGCGAAAGCATCACGATAACCCGGACGGAAGATGCCGAAGCGTTGAACGCAGCCTTCAGAGGCGCCGGACCGTCAGATGAGAAACTCACCATAGGCGGCTGTCCTTTGGGGGTCGAATGTCCGGCGTAAACGTAAGCTGCGATTCCCAATGCAACAAGAACGATCGCAATCAGAAAGATTCGCTTCATGGCTTGCCTGCCAATCCGTCGGCCACAAGATTAGCGATCACCTGGGGAAAGAAAATGAAGGCAAAGACCACGATCGCCGAAAACCACAGAAGAAACGTGCTGATCCTGCTCGGCTTGCAGTTGCACTGTTTCGCGCGCCAGGATTTGTAAAATCCGAATGCAATGAATAAAACCGATAGAACAAGCATGTACGGCCGGAGCTGTACGAAAAAGGCTGATGCGCCTGCTGCTCCTGCCGCCAGCGCGAACGGCAGCAACGGAATGCAGCAGCTTGAGGCCACAATCACGCTGCCGAGCGCAGCGAGGCTGGCTACGAGCGTGCTCCCTGAACCAGAAATGTTTCTCTGGTGATCTTGTTCCGCCTGCGTCATTTTCTTTTTCCTCTTTCGTGATTGCTTCGGTCAAGCCTCGATAGCAGCGGACAACAGTCGTCATGCTTGACTTCCCGTTTGGCGCGCAACTCGCGATTGCAGCCGCGTAGCGCGCCGGATAGCTCAACTTCCAGGCGGGTGAGGATTTCGATCTTTTCGCGCACGTCCGCCAGTTTGTGCTTCAACATGGATTGCACTTCCGAACACGCATGAGGCTTCTGCCGCAAAGCCAGCAGTTCTTTCACTTCATTCAGCGAGAAACCCAGTTCCTGCGCGTGTCGGACAAATTTGAGGTTGTGAATCTGCCCCTCGCTGAATAGCCGATAACCGCCCGCGCTGCGGCTCCCCCCATCGATCAGTCCGAGTTTTTGATAGAAACGGATCGTGTCCACGCTGACACCGGCCAGCTTCGCAGCCTTCCCGATGTGAGTAGCCGCTGCCATGTGCACAAGCATAAACTCTGGAGCTATCTCCAGAGTCAAGAGAGAAAAAAATGGCGCTGGTCAGGGAAGCGATCCGGAGCTGTTCTAGTCGTCGCGCCACGGTGGTCGAGTACTTAGCAGTTGCTGACCGTGCCGCTTTCCTAGCCAGCCGCGATCAAGCATCTGTCCCGGGTAGCCGGTGCCTTCTCCAGCATCCAGTCTCTAGCTTCAAGCCTCTAGAAAAAGTCCACACCACAACGGCTTGAAGCGTTCTCCGCAACCTGTCAGCCTAATCGCGACGTTGACGTGATCCGCCCTCTTGACGAGGGTCGGAAGGATTGCTCTTTGACAACTGAATAGCGCAGACAAACCGAGCGGATCTTCCCCGGCCGCCCCGGGGGTTTTTCGGAGGCCACTACCCCCGGCCCCCGGAGGCCGGACCGGGTCGGTGTGATGCATCGATTTTCGTCAGGGCACGACTTTAGTCGTGCCGCAAAGCTTGCGAATAAGACCGGCTTCAGCCGGTGACGATCTGATCGACACACGTGCCGAATAGAACGTCTCGCAAGTCACGGAAAACAAAGGACGGCGGTACATTCTACTCGACACTCGCGCGGAGGGCCGAAACCGGCTACCGGCTCCCGCCGTCGCCTTTCGGCGCTGCGCCGCGGTCGCTAGTCGACATGCCTGGATCGAGGCCGAGATGGATTAGCCCGAGCCGCTGCGCGAGCATGTCGTACTGTGACGAGAGATGGCTCCGGTAAACTGAAGCGTCGCGATAATAGCGCTGCATGCGTTCGCCGTCTTTCGCGGCACTTGAGCTGGAAGTGCGAGCCAGCAATTCGATAGCTTCCCAGGAAAGACGTCCAGCGTGTTGAAGGCTGGCAACGAGTTCCAGGTCTTCTTCAAGGCTGAACGGTTTTCCGCCCTCGAATCCGCGCCGGCAATAATCCATGTAAACATCGCCCGAGGTTATAACCAGCCTCTTGGCCGCATTCAGCATGCCCAGCGCAAGGCCTAGATGGCGCTGATAATCGTGATGCAGGTAGCGCAATTGCATCGGCGGATAGAGCGTTTTCTTGGTGCGGATCAGGTTCTCGTACTCATCGATCGCCGCGTAGCCCACGCCCACCAAAATCGCATCGAGCTCCGCGCGAAAGAAGGAAAGGCAGCGTCCCGCGTACATCGGATTTCCGTGCAGCCGCGCGCCGGGCGTTCCGTTCGTCACATCCACGTTGAGCATGTCCAGCTCGATCACGTGATTCTTGGGGACGCGCGCTTGCTCCACCTCGATGGAGTTCGATCCGCTCCCACGCATGCCAAGGATCGCGCCCCAATCGTCCAGCATTTTCCACTGCGAGCGCGGAATCAGCGCAAGTCCCGCGCGCGGCGGCCCCTGTTCGCTTAAAATGAGGACGCTCGGCATGAAATGCGTCGCATACGGAGCGCCGCTCGCGTATCCCCATTTTCCTTTTATGAGCCATCCGCCATCAGTCGGCGTCGCCGTGCCGCTGGGAGCCGCCACGGACGGCGCCGCGAAATCGCCGGTAGGTCCAAAACCCTCGGCCTGCGCCTCTTCGCTGAAATAAGAACCGAGCATCAGCGCATGGCCCGCGCTAACAAGTAGGCACCACCCCACCGACGGATCGCCGCGCGAAAGCTCGATTCCGAGGCGGTAGTAGGTTTTCACATCGAATTCGTAGCCGCCAAAGCGCCGCGGCTGCAAGCACCGATAAAATCCCGCCTTGCGAAATTCCTCATGGAGAGCTTCGGAGTAGCGTCCCCGGCGTTCGGTTTCATCCTGCTCGGCGCGCAGCCGCGGCTGCAAGGCAATCGCCCGCTCGATCATCGCATCCGGCGTCAACTCGGGCTCCGGCACGCGAACCGATTGCTGGCTGACGGTAGTGCTCATTCGTTCGTTCGTTAGCCGTTTCTGCCTGCCATCTTCGGGCAGGTTCTTTCAGCGCGACGCGAGAATCGGAAACAAATCTTTCGCCGGGAGCGGAATTTCCGCGGCGACCGGCGGTGCCGCAAATTCAACCACGCGACCAATAAGATCGTAATCCTTCGTTCCAGTCACCTCAAGAGTTGCCAGCGTCCCCGGCTCCGGAAGTTGCGCCGCATCGGTGACGCCTTCGAACTCGGTCACATAGACTTTGCCGTCGATTTCGGGCGCCATGCCCTCGAGTCGCGCGTCCCAAATCAGGTCCGTCTCCTTTGACGGGCCTTCGAGCATCACTTGCACGCGCTGACCGATTCGCTGCTTCAACTTCCGCGTCGTAATCTTTTTCTGAATCGCCATCAGTTGGCTGCGGCGGCGCTCGATCGTCTCTGCGTCGATTTTATTGTCGAGCGAAAAGCTCTTCGCCGCATCCTCATCCGAATACGAGAAAACTCCCATCCAGTCGAATTCGGCAGCCTTAACGAAATCGCAAAGTTCGCGGAAATTCTCTTCCGTCTCGCCTGGAAACCCCACGATAAACGAAGTCCGAATCGAAACGCCGGGAATGGTGGCGCGAATCTTGGCCAGCATTTTCAAGAACGCCTCTGCGTTCGAGCCACGCTTCATGCGCGCAAGAACGCTTCGGCTCGCGTGTTGTAGTGGAATGTCCAAATACTTCGCGAGACGCGGATGCGCCGCAATCGTCTCCAGCAATTTCGGCGTGATGCGATTCGGATAGCAGTAGAGGAACCGAATCCAGTGCAAATCCTCGATTTGCGCGAGGCGTTCGAGCAGCAGCGGCAGTCCATCGCGAAGCCCGAGGTCTTCGCCGTAGTAAGTTGTGTCCTGCCCGATCAGCGAAATTTCCCGCACGCCGGCTGCTGCCAGATTTTCCGCCTCCCGCACCACGGACTCGAACCGGCGGCTTCGGAATTTCCCGCGCAGCTGCGGGATCACGCAAAACGTGCAAGGATGGTCGCAACCCTCGTTGATTTTGATGTACGCAGTGTGTCGCGGAGTAGCGAGAATACGCGGCGTAAGGTCGTGATAAAGATACGTCGGCAGCTCCGCGATTGCGCCTTCATCCCCGCGAAGTTCGCCGCTGCAAACTTCCAGAATTTTGTCGATTTCGCCCGTCCCGATCACCGCATCCACTTCCGGAATCTGCCGGCGAATTTCATTCCTGTACCGCTCGACCATGCATCCCGCGACAATCAGTTTTCGCGCGCGCCCGAATTTCTTATATTCAGCCATTTCCAGAATCGAGTTCACGGATTCTCGCTGCGCCGGTTCGATGAAGCTGCAAGTGTTCACCACCAGGACGTCCGCCTCATCCGCCCGCCGCGTAATCTCATACCCCGCCTGCGCAAGCGCGCCCATCATCACCTCGCTATCAACAAGGTTCTTCGGGCATCCCAAGCTCACGAATCCAACCTTCGGCATCTCAGCGCGTCCCTTCAACAATTTCAAACACCCGATTCTAGCATGCCGGTCCGAACCATCTCTCATCCGCCGCGGCAAACGCACTGTCCTATTTTGCCGTTAAGTTGCCATCCCGAACCCGGCTGCATTCCAAGGCGGTGTGAGGGATCTGCTGTTGCTCGGTTTTTACTGCTGGCGCAAGCGACGCTAACTTCTCAGCCGCAGCGCCCCGCTCACAAACGGACTGCCTCGCTCATAAAAACGCAATTTGCGGTGCGCCGCGCGCGAAATTCCGATGCGCACGCTAACGCCAATTCTCGGCACAGGTCTCAGGCCCGCACCCAGCCAGATCGGGCTCTTCGAATCGCACAGGTCGATCCCATCAAACCGTTTGTCGATCCCGAGCGCTGCCGTCAGCCGCCCAGGCCCGCGCGCCAAATCCGTCACCCGCGAAACGCCGCGATTGCGAATCATCAACGCGATGCCCTCCACCGGCTCGATGGCTCGAATCAAAACTCCCGCGCCCACACCGTGCGTTTCGGACGTGATATTGAATATCCAGCACGAACCATACGTGAAGCGAACGTACGCATGCCCCCGCGCCAAAAAGAGCGAACGGTTCGCAACTCGCAACCCCGGAAACGCGTGACCCGCCGCATCGCCCACAGGATACGCTTCCGTCTCCACGATCCGTCCGGCTAACCGTCCACGCGGCGAATCGTGCCCCAGCGTTTTGCCAATCAGAAAGCGCGCCAGTTCCACCGTGTCCGCGGGCAAGTCAGCGCGCTGAAGCCGGCGGACGCGCCGCCCCTCCCCACTTGCAGCCGCGTTTAGAATGGCGTTCAATGGAAGCTTGGATACGAAATCCACTTCGCTTCTTTATCACACCTCAAAGGGAGGCGTCCCATGGCTACGACCTGCCATCATCTGAAAGAGATTCGCGACGTCACGCCTAGCGCTGACGGCTGCGAGGAATGCCTGAAAATGGGCGACGACTGGGTCCACCTCCGCCTATGCCTCACCTGCGGCCATGTCGGCTGCTGCGACAGTTCAAAAAACAAGCACGCTACCAAGCATTTTCACGCACAGCACCATCCGATAGTGAAATCTTTTGAGCCCGGAGAAGACTGGCGCTGGTGTTACGTCGATAAAATGGAAGTCTGATCTTCATGGCGACTAAATCCACAACATCGCAATTGTCGACAGTCGAAGCGTGGCCGCCGCTCCCGCTCGCCGAATGGAGCGCCACGCGCGACACCCTCCACATGTGGACTCAAATCGTCGGCAAGCTCCGCCTCGCGCTGAGCCCTCTCACCAATCACTGGTGGGAAGTCCCGTTGTACGTCAGCGCGCGCGGCCTCACCACTTCGCCGATTCCCTACTCGCTCGGAATCTTCGAGGTGGAATTCGATTTCATCGATCACGCGCTCACGATCGCGACCAGCCGCGGCGAAATGAAAAGGATGACCCTCGTTCCCCGCAGCGTCGCCCGCTTCTACGAAGAGTTCATGAACATTCTCGCGAGCCTTGGAATCACACCAAAAATCTGGCCCATGCCCGTCGAAGTTCCAAATCCGATACGCTTCGACCGCGATGTCACGCACAATTCTTACGATCCGCAATATGCCCATCGTTTCTGGCGAATCCTCGCAACAGTCGACACGATCTATAAGGAATTCCGCGCGCAATTCATCGGCAAGGCCAGCCCAGTACATTTTTTCTGGGGAAGCTTCGATCTGGCGGTCACGCGCTTCTCAGGACGCCGCGCGCCCGAGCGTCCGGGCGCCGACGCAATGACCCGCGAGGCATATTCGCACGAAGTAATCAGCGCCGGTTGGTGGCCGGGAGGCGGCGAATTCGCGGCGCCGATGTTCTATGCCTATGCCGTGCCCGAGCCTTCGGGTTTTCGCACCAGCCCAGTGCAGCCGGCGCAGGCTTTCTATAGCGCTAAGTTTGGAGAATTTTTGCTGTCCTACGACGATGTGCGCGCCGCAAACGATCCCAAGGTCGCGCTAGTGGACTTCCTTCAAAGCACCTACGAAGCTGGCGCCACGCTAGGCAATTGGGATCGCGCCGCGCTCGAACGAAATCCCTAAGAAATCGCGCTGCTGCTAATCGCAACCGGTGGAAGTTGAGCGCGAGACGAAGCGCGGCTCGCTACCACGAGGCCACGCTGTGAGGCCGCGGAATAATGCCGCGTGAGAAAATGTCTTTGCGCGCGCCGCCCCCAGGCTCGCACGAAATAATAGTTGATCGCGCCTCCCGCTCCGGCACTCAGTACGGGAATAATTCGCGCCGCCCATTTTTCGGCGATCTCGGTTCCCACTTTCACCGCAATCCGGTCGATGATTCGCGGCACCAGGCGCTCCATCGCCTGCTTCTCGACGAAATCGCGCCCCAAGTCCAACCCGGCCGCGCTGGCTGTCGCCATCCACAGCGCGACCATCTCGTCTTCGGTGGCGTAATCGAACCCGTAGAGCAAACTCAGTTTCTGCATCATCCGCAGCGTAATCGCGGAAAGAATCCCCATGTCCGGCACAACGCTCAAAAAACCGCCGAGTCCCAGCCCCATTCCTTCAAGCGCGGCCATTTTCGATGCGCCGGAAACGGTCCGTCGAGCAATCGGATTCAAAACCTCCGGCCCGAGCAGAAGCATTTCCTCCCATGACTGAACGGGCAGCCGGTGTGCGCGCTGCAAATGCCGCAGATATTTTCCCTGATCCACTCGGACCTGTTGGTAGGCCCGCTCGAAACCGCCGGCCGCGGCTGCCTTGAATGCTTTTGAGAGCCATGCACTCTCGCGATCGCTTCTCATAAATTGTGGATGCGCTTCGCCGCTCCCAAGCTGCTGACGGCGCATAAACCCTGAATCAAGATTAGCGCGCTTTGGATTCGGTTTGCAAAAGAATGCTGGATGCCGCATCATGCTGTGCTCCGTTCCAACCAGCGCGCCGCTTAGGGTGAGACGCGCTCCGAAGCCGCGGTAAAACCCGGCGCGGCATTTTTCGAACGAGTCAGGGGGAAATTGAATGCGCAGGCCGGTAAGCATTGCTCCGCCAAAAGGAAAATTGGGGATCTTGACCCCTGGCATGGGAGCCGTGAGCACCACATTAATGGCGGGCGTCGAGCTCGTTCGCCGGGGCCATTCCGCGCCGGTCGGCTCGCTCACGCAAATGGGCACCGTTCGACTCGGCAAGCGGACGGAAAACCGCATCCCGCGCATTAAAGATTTCGTGAAGCTCGCTGAACTCGACGACCTGGTATTCGGCGGTTGGGACGTTTTTCCCGACAACGCGCATCAAGCTGCCACCAAGGCTGGAGTTCTCGACGCACGCGATCTCGCCAAAGCTGAGAAATTTCTGAAGACCATTCGCCCCATGAAAGCCGCATTCGACCAGAACTATGTGAAAAACCTTCACGGCACTCACGTAAAGAAGGGCAAAACAAAATTCGATCTCGCTGAGCAAATCCGCGAAGACATCCGCAACTTCAAAAAGAAGAACAAACTCGACCGCTTGGTGATGGTCTGGTGCGCCTCCACGGAAGTTTTCTTGAAGCCCGAAGACGTCCACAAAGATTTGCAATCCTTCGAGAAGGCCATGAAGACGAATCATCCTTCGATTGCGCCTTCCATGCTCTATGCCTACGCGGCCATCAGCGAAGGCGTTCCCTTCGCCAACGGCGCGCCGAATCTCACCGTGGATATTCCCGCGCTCGAGGATTACGCCAAAGCAAAAAATGTCCCCATTGGCGGCAAGGATTTCAAAACCGGCCAGACTTTGATGAAAACCGTTCTCGCGCCCGCCTTCAAGGCCCGCATGCTGGGCCTGCATGGATGGTTCTCCACGAATATTTTGGGAAATCGCGATGGCGAGGTGCTTGACGATCCGGGCTCGTTCAAAACCAAGGAAGAATCGAAACTGGGCGCGCTCGAATATATTCTGCAGCCCGATATTTATCCTGACCTCTACGGCAAGATTTATCACAAGGTGCGGATTAACTACTATCCGCCGCGCCGCGACAACAAAGAAGGTTGGGACAACATCGATATTTTCGGCTGGCTCGGCTATCCGATGCAGATCAAAGTGGATTTCCTCTGTCGCGATTCGATCCTGGCCGCGCCGATCGTTTTGGACCTGGCGCTGTTTTTCGATTTAGCCAAACGCGCCGGCATGCGCGGAATTCAGGAATGGCTCAGCTTCTATTTCAAGTCTCCCATGTGCGCGCGCACCGTCTATCCCGAGCACGACCTCTTCATCCAGCTGATGAAATTGAAAAACACTCTCCGCTGGATGATGGGCGAAGACCTAATCACCCACCTCGGCGCGGAATATTACGACTAGGCCCGTCGCCAATCCGTCATTCTGAGCGGAGTGCGCCGATCCTTGTATTTCGTTCGCGCTTTCTAGCGAACGTCGGCGCACGCAGTCGAAGAATCTCTCTTGGAATTACCACAGAGGACACACTGCGGTCGTCGTCCGGGGGGTCATTTCAAGCCGCTGATGAAATGTTCGTGAACGGCGGTGTCATCCGTTAACTCGGGGTGAAAAGTCGCAGCCAGCACGCGGCCTTGTTGAACAAGCACCGGATGCCCAGCATCTTCCGCAAGAACTTCGATTCCCTCGCCGGTGGATTCAATAATCGGCGCGCGGATAAAAACCATCTCCAAGGGTTCCTTGCGCAACTTCGTCGGCCCCAGATGAACGTCGCTCGCAAGCTGCCGCCCGTAACCATTCCGCAAAATCGAAATATCGAGCAGCCCAAGCGATTTTTGCGCCGGCCCATGCACCTCGCGTGCCAGCAAAATCGCACCTGCGCAAGTTCCGAAGAACGCCCCGCCATCCGCGGCAAACTGCTTCAGCGCGTCGAAGAGTCCCTCCTCGGTCATGACCTTCAAATGCGTGCTGCTCTCGCCTCCTGGAAGGATGACGCCAGCCAGCCCAAGAAGCTCGTCCGGTCGCCGCACGAAACGATGCTCGACACCAAGCCGCTCGAGCACGCGCCCGTGCGCCTCGTAATCCCCCTGTATCGCAACAATCCCAACTTTCATCGCCTCACCAATTCGCAATCACCATCCCTGTTTCCGTAGGGGCACGATACATCGTGCCCGGCAAACGTACTTGGCTACTTGCTTGCCATCCGCCTCGCGTCCGCCGGCGCCTGATGTGGAGTGCGGGAGCTTGTTTACCCTGAACCTCGAGGGGCTCTTGCTGTTTGCCGTCCGGGCTAGCCCGGACGTGCTGCAACCTTGCGCACCCGAGAGTGTCGCGGCAACCACACTCACTCACTTCTAGCCACTGCCTCTTCACCATCCCCGCGTCTGCAGCAAATCCTTCTCGTCCATCTGCCTCACGTCCAGCCCCTTCATCGCCTCGCCAAGCTCTTCGGACGCCTCCAGCACCACTTTCGGATCTTTGTAATGCGTGGTGGCTTTAACAATCGCCCGCGCCCGCTCCGCCGGATCGGTTGACTTGAAAATTCCTGAGCCTACAAATACCGCTTCAGCTCCAAGCTGCATCACCAGCGCGGCGTCAGCCGGAGTAGCAATGCCGCCCGCCGAAAAATTCGGCACCGGCAGCTTTCCGTTTTTCGCCACCCACTGAACCAGCTCGAATGGCGCGCCCAGCTCCTTCGCTTCATGCATCAGCTCTTCCTCGCCCATCGTCGTGAGCTTCTTCATGTGACCCACAATCGCGCGCATGTGCCGCACTGCTTCCACGATGTTGCCCGAGCCGGCCTCGCCCTTGGTGCGAATCATGGCCGCGCCCTCGCCGATGCGCCGCAAGGCTTCTCCGAGATTCCGCGCGCCGCAAACGAACGGCACCTTGAATCCATGCTTCCACACGTGGTGTTCTTCGTCGGCTGGCGTCAGCACTTCGCTTTCGTCGATGTAATCCACTTCCAGCGCTTCCAGAACCTGCGCCTCCGCAAAGTGTCCTATACGCACCTTGGCCATTACCGGAATCGAAACCGTATCCATGATTTCGCGGATCACGCGCGGTGAGGCCATGCGCGCCACGCCGCCTTCTTTGCGAATATCCGACGGCACGCGTTCCAGCGCCATCACCGAGCAAGCGCCCGCCTCTTCGGCGATCTTCGCTTGCTGGGCATTGGTGACGTCCATGATCACGCCACCCTTCAGCATTTCCGCCAGTCCCACTTTTACGCGCCACAGACTATTTCCGTTCATCGCTTCCATGATCGTTCACCTTTTCTCCCGGACGATTCGAATCCGTGCCGGAAGCTTTTGCGAATCTAAATTCGTTTGCCGTCCGCTCGCTCGCTTGCATCCGCCGTCGCAATCCCCGGTCGGAATTTCTTGGGATCAATTGCGACGAACCGTCCTTTTCCCCGTGCCAGAAGCACGCCCGAAGCATCGCGAATCTCGCCTTCACGAAGAAGGTTGCGCCCGTCGCGTTCCACTTCCCATCCATTCACGATCAATTCTTCGTCGACCGGCACCGGCTTCAAGTATTCCACCGTGAGCTGCGCGGTCACCGCGTAGTCCTGGCCGAAGCGGTTCACCTTGGCCATCACTTCGTCCAGCAGCGTCGCAACAATTCCGCCATGCACGAATCCCACTCCGCCTTGATATTCGGCTCCCAAACGCATGATCCCGCGAATTTGGCGCGCCTCGTCGTCCTGCTCAAAGGTCAACTGCATGCCCCGCGCGTTAGCGCCTCCGCAGCCAAAGCAATGATTTGTCGGATTCGGTTTTAGCAGCATTCGCTCACCCATTCCCGCTAGACTAGCGCCACCCGCGCCCGTACCTCATCGCGAACACCCCGCTGCCGCTTGAGAAGTTCTTCCTTCACCACATCGCAAAACACTTCGACGCCCCGAGTAATATTTTTTTCGTCCACGCTTGAAAATCCCAGGCGCAGCGTATTCGCTCGCGGACTTTGCGAATAAAAGTGTCGCCCAGGGATAAAATAAACCCCGCGCTCTCGCGCATGAATCAGCAAATCGCCGGCATCGAATCCCGCCGGCAGCGTCACCCACACCGCCATCCCGCCTTCCGGCCGCGTCCACATCGTTCGCTCCGGCATATGCTTCTCAAGCGCTGCTTCCATGGCCTCCAGCCGGCTCAGATGCACTTTCTTCATTTTCGCGAGATGGCGCGTCAGGTGCCCGCGGCTGATAAACTCCCCCAGAGCCGCTTGCGATAGTTGGTCGGTGTGCAGGTCCGTCGACTGCTTCACGAGTCGCAGCCGCTCAATCGCGCTCGGCGCTCCAATACACCAGCCAACGCGCAAGCCGGGGAACGCGATTTTCGAAAAGCTGTCAATTTGTATCACGTTGCCATGAACGTCGAGCGATCGGAGCGACGGCAGCGCGCTCCCGCGCACGCGCGTGCGCGCGTAGATGCTGTCCTCGATGATAGGGACCTGATAGCGCGCCGCTATCTCGATCAACCTCCGCCGCCGAGGCGCCGGCATGGCCGTGCCGGTGGGATTGTGAAAATCCGGCGTGACGAAAATAAACTTCACGCGATTCTGCAACAGGATGTTTTCAAGCGCGTCCACATCCAGTCCCGCGTAGCTCGAGCGTTCGGGGTCCGTCTCGACGGGCACCGCCAGCATCCGGGCGCGCGCGCCCGTCAAAATCGAAATGGCTCCCGGATAGGCCGGATTTTCCAGCGCAACCGAATCGCCCGCCCGGATGAACGCTTTGCACACCAGATCGATCGCCTGCTGGGCGCCGTCCGTTATTAGAAGTTGCTCCTCTTTTACGTTCAGCCCTTCGCTGCGAAACCATTCGATCAGCGCGCGGCGCAACGGCTCATAGCCTTCCGTCGCTCCGAATTGCAGAATTCGCCGCCCCTCTCGTTTGAGGACCGCGTTGGTGCAGCGCCGAAATTCCTCCAGTGGAAAAGATTCCTCCGAGGGGCGCGCGCCAGTAAAAGCGATGGCGCCCGCGGGCACTTCCGGCATCAGGCGGCTCAGCCCTTCGTCTCCTCGCTCGTCCGCGAAAAGCGCATCCCATCGCGCAGGGCCTCCGTTTCCGTTCGTGCGCGGCGCGGGTGAAAATTGTTTCAGCGGCAAACCGCAAATAAACGTCCCTCGGCCCACATGTCCTTGAATCAGTCCCTCTGATTCGAGTTCGGCATAAGCGTTGGCCACCGTGGTTCGATGGACGCCAAGCTGCACGGCCAGTTCCCTGCTCGCGGGGATACGGTCGCCCGTTTGAAGTTCGCCGGAATGCACCAGCCCGCGAAGCTGATCGCGCAATTGCACGTACAGTGGAATGTGGCTTTCTGGCTGCAAATGAAGCGGTAACATTGGCTCCTTCCTTCAGGCCAATATAGAGTACATCAGCAGCCTGTAAAGAGCCAATTTGGACCGTGCCACCGCAAGAGGTCCTTCGAGTTTGCTGTGAAGATGCTTCTAACTAGAATTCTAACTGGAAACAACTTTAGGCAGGTTTAGGCGCGGTTCACTCGCTGAAAAGCTTGGATTGTGCTTCCAGGACGGCAGCTATTTCGCGGGTAGCTCGGGGCGTTCGTCGCGCCGCGCCGACCACCCCCAGGACCTTTACCTCGGCCAGCGCCGTCCGCGGGACAAACATGTGCAACACGTTCCCGTGCAGATCAGGGGGTGTCAACCGGACTCCACCGTCCAGGAGCTCGATCAAGTCATTGGAAACAATGCCTTCCATTACGTCCTCGTCCTGGAATCGCAGCCGAACCCACAAACCGTCTATTTTCGGGCGACTAAGGAAGGCCTTGCGCTCCGGTTCGAAGGAATCGCCGAACTCTCGTACGAAATACACTGATTTTATGTCTTGAAGTTGGACGGAATGGTGTTCCCCGTCGGGTGTCAGGAGGTCCATCACCTCGGAACGGCCGAGCGTCCTCGCGTCGAGATATCCCTTAAGGGTTGACCGGTCCAGAAGGAGCACCACCACCTTCTTGAGAGCCGACGCTGGATCACGTTTTTTCACGCCGCTAGACCTTTTCTGGCACGGAGGCGTTGCTATGTTCTCGCGGACTATGTTATCTTTGTCTCGGCATTTGTCAACTCGTTGGTGCTTAAAGGGTTAGCGCTGGAGCCCCGCTGATCGAAAGCAAAGGACAAATCCTACGATCGGCCTCCGTCGTCGCCTTCGTCACCATTATCAGCCGCATTTGCGGATACTTACGCGATCAACGGGTAACTCTCCTCCTCGGCACATCCCCCGCGGCCGACGCTTTCGTCCTGGCCTTCCGGATACCCGGACTCGTGCGCCGCATGATGGGGGAGGGGTCGCTCGGCGCTTCCTTCATTCCCGTGTTCACGGGATACCTTCGGAAGAGCAGCGCTCGCGAGACGTGGACATTCGCGGAAAGGGCGTTTTGGGATCTGGCGCTTTTCCTGGCGGCCGCGGCGGCCCTAGGGGCAATTTTATCGCGCCAAGTTATTGGCTTATACACATTTCTCGGAGCGAATGGCTCGGCGTGGGATCTGGCCACCCATCTGAATCGGATTATTTTCCCGGCAATCTTTTTCATCGGGCTAGCCGCAGTGGCGGCCGCAATCCTCAACAGCCTTGGCGCTTTCGCGGTGCCGGCGGCATCGTCGGTCTTCTTCAACATCGGCCTGATCGCATGCTCCATCGGGGTGGTCTATCGCCCGCTGCTGCGGTGGATCCCCGGGGGATTCCGCGGTCCGGCCGTCGCGCTTGCGGTAGGCGTTTTGCTCGGGGGCATTTTACAACTTGCCGTGCAGATTCCAGCGCTGATTCGGCGCGGAATGAGTTTCGCGCCCAAATTTTCGTTCTCGGATCCGGGCGTGCGCAAAGTGGCGCGGCTGATGGGGCCGAGCTTTTTCGGCATGGGCGTGTATCAGATCAACATTTTTGTGGACACAATTTTTGCCACGTCTTCCCGAATGCCAGCGGGCAGCGTCACCTCGCTCTACCTGGGAGATCGGGTGATGCAACTGGTTTTGGGAAGCTACGCGATTGCGATGTCCACGGCTCTTTTGCCGGCAATGTCCCATCAGCAGGCCGCAGGAGAAGGCGAGCAGATCAAGGACACTTTTGGCTTCTCCCTGCGAATCGTGTCATTCATCACTATTCCGGCCGCCGTGGGACTGTTTCTGCTGCGCCGCCCGATCATCCAGGTGCTTTTCCAACACGGGCTATTCAATCCGGTCTCGACGTCGCTTACCGCCCACGCCCTTCTCTTTTACGCGTTGGGGCTGCCCGCTTTCGCGGCCATCAGAATCATTACGCCGATGTACTACTCGGCTCAAGATACGGCCACGCCGGCGCTCGTGGGCGCTTATGCACTGGGGCTGAACATCCTTCTCAATTCAGTGTTTTTGCTGTTTCTATTTCGCGAGCTTTCCAACGGAAGCCCGGCGCTGGCGAGTTCGCTTACGGCGTACTTCAATTTCGCCGCTCTCTATTTCCTGTTTCGCAAGCGCCACGGGCGTTTGAACGGGCACGTGCTACTTCGATCTCTGGCGAAGATTTCGGTTTGCGCCGCGGCGATGGGGGCGGCCTGTTACGCCATATTGGGTTTGTCGCATTTCCCGGAAGCGCGCCATCTGACGGCGCAAGCGGGGCTGCTCGCTGCAATGATCGCGGCCTCAGCCGCGGCCTATTTGGTATTGGCGTGGGTTTTTCGTTGCGGCGAGCTTCGGGAAGTTTTCCTGCTGCTTCGGCGCGGGAGGGTTCGGGCCGCGTAGCTTGGAGCGTCAGCCCTGAGCCGAACACCCTCACCCCGTGAAGGCGGGGTGAGCTACGTGAACCCGAGACGGGAACAAATCATAGGCGCGGCCGGCAGCAGCGAGAGTTGAGGATAAAAAATCTTGGAAGCGAATATTCGAGCGTTCGTGAACAGCTTGCGCGTTGAGAAAGGCCTTTCGGAAAACACCATCGCGGCCTATCGGCGCGACATGGTGAAGTTCATGGCTTTCGCGGGCGAGCGCCATCTGGAGACGGCCGACATCGAGCGCAGCCACGTGGTGGAATTTCTGGCTTCGCTATACCGCAAGGGCCTGGACAGCCGCTCGGTAGCGCGCCATCTCGTGACCATCCGGCACTTTTTCCGCTTTGCGCTGATGGAAGAATACATCGTGGAAGATCCCGCGTCGACCATCCAATCACCCAAGTTTCGGCAGAGCCTTCCCGAATTTCTCAGCCTGGCGGAAGTGGATCGCCTGCTCGAACAGCCGGACACAAGCACGGTGGTGGGGCTGCGCGACCGGGCCATGATCGAGCTGATGTATTCCTGCGGGCTGCGGGTTTCCGAGCTGTGCGGGCTGGGCGTAAGGGACCTACGGATGGAAGACGGTTGCCTGCGATGCATCGGCAAAGGCAACAAGGAGCGGCTGGTTCCCGTCGGCAAGCGAGCGCTGGCAATCGTGGACAAGTATCTGCGCGAATCGCGTCCTAAGCTGCTGGGCGAGGGTTCCTCACCTTGCCTTTTTCTCAATCAGAAAGGCGGGAAGATGCACCGCATCACTTTCTGGAAAACACTGGGGACCTACGGGCGGAAGGCAGCGCTTCGGAAAGCAATCACGCCGCACATGCTTCGGCACAGCTTCGCAACTCATTTGCTCGACCGGGGCGCCGATCTTCGCTCCGTCCAGATGATGCTCGGCCATGCCGACATAGCGACGACACAAATTTATACGCACGTGGTCGAGGAGCGATTGAAGCAGGTATACAAAGCACATCATCCGCGCGCCTGAATCATTCGCGCGGCCTTACGGGGGGGAGGGGCATTTCATGCCCGATTACATCTACTTGCTGGAGAGCAGGCTTTCGCCCGAACAGCGGGCCACGCTCGAGCGGGTGCAAGAGCTGGCCAGGGCCCAGGATCTGAACGTTTATCTGAGCGGCGGCGCTATCCGCGATCTCATCTCGGGCCAGCCGATTCGCGAACTGGATTTCACAATTGAAGGGAACCCCGTTCGCATCGTTCGCGAACTCGAAAAAGGCGGCGCCCGGGTAGTCGCAGAAGACGAGGAATTGCGCCACTACGAGATGATCTTCGCGGGGGACGTGGACGGTTCCATTTCGGCGGCGCGCGACGACGTGTACGATCGCCCCGGCGCAAAACCCGTACATCGATTCGCGGGAATTGCCGAGGATTTGCGGCGGCGCAATTTTTCGGTAAACGCCATCGCCATTTCGCTCAATGCGCAGTCCCGCGGCCTGCTGCTTGATCCGACCAACGGCCTCGCCGATCTGGAACGCCAGGAGCTGCGGGCGCTTTCGATTCATGCGTTCACGAACCAACCGATCCGGCTGATGAGTATTCTTCGCTACGCCGCGCGCATGGGCTGCAAGATGGAATCGCGCACGCAGGAATGGTTCGACCTGGCCATCGAGCGCGGCCTTCATCGCAATATCGAGGGCGCGGACGCGGGCGACGCGCTTCGCGCACTGGCGCGCGAGGAAAATCCGGCGGCGACGCTAAAGCAGTGGGAAGCGCGAGAGTTTTTGGCCGCGATTCATCCCCAATTGCAACACCGCAAGCCGGATTACGACAGCCTCCACAAACTCGTCCGCGTACGAGGAAACTTTCAGGTTGCTGGAATTCGTCCTCGCCTGCAGACGGCGGTGATCAACGCGATCCTGGGGCGCCTGAAATCACGCGAAGCCTCAGCAGCTCTCCGCCAGCTCGGTTTTCGCGCCGCCGAAATCAACGCTATCGAGGATCTGATTCCCGAAGCGCAGAAGATCGTAAAGGTCTTGAAGAGCCGCAAAACCAATTCGCCTCGCGACGCCTATTTTTATCTCGCCTCCGTGCCACCGGAGATGCTGGTTTTTATCGAAGCGGAAATGCCGAGTTCCAGCGTGAACTCCAAAATTCGGGCCTACATTCAAAAGTGGCGGCCGATGCGCCTAGCTCTTCCTTTTGCGGAACTGGACGCGCTCGGCGTTCCTCGCGGCCCCAAGTTCGACAAGATTATCGAGCAAATTTTCGACTTGCAGCTTCGCGGCAGGGCGCGTACGCCGGAAGACCGGACCAAAGCCCTGCGGTCTCTCGCCGGAATCAAGGAAGAACCAAAAAAGAAAGAAGAAAAAGACAAGAAAAAGCGTAAAGGAAGCGAGGCCACTGCCGGTCCGAAAGCGGTGGATACGAAACATCATAGTAAGCAGGCTGCCGGCACTTCAGAAGCCGCAGGCGCAAAATCCGCCGCAAGCGAAACTCCTCGGCTTTCGGCCGGCGCCGCCATTGGAGCAAAGGCTCAGGCGAAGCACGAACGCGCCAATGCGCGCGGCGCCACAAAGCGGCCGATCCGCACCAAAGCGAAGGCGCAGGCAAAGAGATCGCGTGGCAAGTGATCGCCTCCGGCGAATAATTTTTGTGCGCGATTCGCCAGCTGGCCTGGGCCAGAGATTCCGGCGGCAAAAATCTTGGTAGTAAGCTCATGATCCTCAACCGCCAGCGTCGCACCCAAATTCCCCTGGCCGAGCTCCAACAATTTCTCGCGCGTGCGCGGCGGACTTTGCATTTGCCCGCCGGCTCATTTGCCATCTGCCTGGTCACAAACGCTCAAATTGCGCGGTGGAACCGCCGCTACCGTGGCAAGACCGGCCCGACAGACGTATTGTCATTCCCCGTTGAATCCGCTCGCAAACCGAGTCGCAAGAATTCGCGATCGAACGGAAATCAACCTGATGGCGACAACTACCTCGGCGATATCGCAATCGCTCCGGCGGTCGCGCGGCGCAACGCGCGCCGTTTTGGTCGCACCTTCGAGCAAGAGATGCACATCCTTGTGCTTCATGGCATGCTTCACCTAATGGGCTACGACCACGAGACGGACCGCGGCCAAATGGACCGTCGCGAGCAGAAGATGCGCCGCGTGCTCCGGCTGGTTTAGCGATGGAGATTTTTCTCTATACCTTCGGTGTTTTGGTCCTCACGGTTGGGTTGGTGGTCGCTTCGTATTTCGACCGCGTGTACCGGGAACTTGGGCGCGTTTCGATAGGGCGCACACACCGCCATCTGGAAACATTCGAATCAGAGATCGAGCCGCGATTCAAAATGGAGCGAGCGCGCGCCTCGCTGGCTTTCAGCCTGCTCGCGCGGCTGTGGCTTGTGGCGGTGGCCGCCGTAACCACCCTAGGCGTTTTTTTCCTCGTCCCCGACGTCCGGGAAGCGATCGTGGAAGCAGCGCTGCTGCTGGGCACGGAAGTTGTGGTGGCCATGCACCTGCTGCCGATGCTCCTGATCGCGGGATCGGCGGGAAACTGGTCGGCGCCGCTGGTGCCGGTGGTGAGAGCGTTCTTGTGGCTTAGTTGGCCGATTCACGCATTTATCGATCTAATTCTTTCCGTGCTCCGGCTTTCCGAGGAGGAGCCGAGCACGCCCGCCAAGGAGCAGCAAGCAATCGAGGCTTTCGTGGACGCCGCCACGGAAGAAGGAATCATCGAACAGCACGACGCCCGGTTGATCGAACAGGTGGTTGAGTTCGGCGACAAACGCGTGCGCGAGGTGATGACGCCGCGGCCGGATGTGATCGCCATTTCCGCCAGGGCCACACTCGAGGAGTTTCGCGAGCGCGTGGTGGAGACGAAGTTTTCACGGCTGCCGGTTTACGAAAAGTCGCTCGACGACATCGCAGGCATCGCGATGGCGCGCGAGATGCTTCAGGTACCGGACCGGGACGCCGCGCACCGCACCGTCCGCGAGATTATGAGGCCGGCGCTTTTTGTGCCCGAGATGAAGTTCGGATCCGAACTGCTGAAGGAAATGCAGCGAACCAATCAGCAGATGGCCATCGTGATCGACGAATATGGACTGGTCTCAGGCGTGGTTACCGTGGAAGACCTGGTCGAGGAGATCGTGGGAGAAATTGGCGAAGAGGACCGAAAATCGGTGCCGGATGTGATCCGCGAATCGGGCGGGGCCATGGTTCTGCGCGGGAGCGTGCCCGTGGACAAGCTCGGTGAACTTTTCGGGGTTCAACTGGAAGCGGCGACGCAACATCCCAATGCGACTACTATCGCGGGACTGCTGAATGGAGTTGCGGGCCATGTTCCGCGCACTAGCGAAGTGATTGAATTTGACGGGCTACGGTTTGAAGTGCTGGAGGCCAATCAGCGAAAAGTGCTTCGCGTGCGCGCGCGCCGCGCTGCGGCTGGAGCGGCCGTTTCCGCTCATTCGGTCTAGCGAGGCTGCGGCTCACTGATTGCCTCGACTTACGCGCGCAGGCAAGAGTGCCTGCGCCACAATCCGCTTGACAATTGCGCGGTGTGAATCCCACAGTTAATTCCCCATGACGCTGCTACCTACTTCGCTGGTCGGCTCTTACCCGCAGCCGGACTGGCTGATCGACCGGCAGAAACTGGCGCACCGGATGCCTCCGCGAGTGCGCGCTTCGGAATTGTGGCGCGTGGCGCCCGAGTGGCTCGAGCAAGCGCAGGATGACGCCACGCTGCTCGCCATTCGCGCGCAGGAACTCGCGGGATTGGACGTGATAACGGACGGAGAGATGCGGCGCGAAAGCTATTCGAATCGTTTCGCCACCGCGCTCGATGGAGTGGACCTCGAAAATCCCGGCAAAATCATCAGCCGCAGCGGAAGCGAAACTTCCGTTCCGCGGGTAGTCGGCAAAATTCGCCGCAGACATCCGGTGGAAGTGCGCGATTTGCAATTTCTGCGCGCGAACACTTCTCGCCCGATCAAGATTACCGTGCCGGGACCTTTCACGATGTCGCAGCAAGCGCAGAACGATTACTACGACACCGAAGAGGAAATGGCTCTCGATTACGCTGCCGCCGTGAATGCCGAGATGAAAGACCTTTTCGCGGCCGGGGCGGACATCGTTCAAATCGACGAGCCGTGGATGGAGGCGCACCCGGAAAAAGCGCGGCGCTTCGGGCTGGCCGCTCTTCGGAGGGCGCTCGAGGGCATCGGCGGAACCACCGCGCTTCACATCTGCTTTGGCTACGCGGCGCTGGTTCCGGGAAGGCCGGCGGCTTATTCGTTTCTGGAGGAACTGGCGGACTCGCCCGTTCGCCAGATTTCGATCGAGACGGCGCAGTCGTCGCTTGATACTAGCGTGCTGGCGAAGCTGCCGAGGAAAACGATCATTTTGGGCGTGATCGATCTGTCGACCCACCAGGTGGAGACGCCGCAGATTGTGGCTGCGCGAATCAAGCGCGCGCTGCCGTTTGTTCCGTCAGACCGGCTGGTTCTTGCGCCCGATTGCGGAATGAAGTATCTGCCCGCAGAGGTGGCATTTGGAAAGCTCAGTGCGCTAGCGGGCGGGGCGAAGCTGGTCCGCGCGGAGATTCATCGCCGCGCCGCCAACTGATCCGGCTCTTCACGATTTCCCGCGCCCTCGACTCCCGGATCAGTGCGATGCCACGCTTCCCGTAGCTTTGCCGGTGATCTGCGACGGGTCCGCGCCCACACGTCCGGTCATTTGATCCTTTGCCGCAGCGAGGCGGAAATCGTAATGGATGCTCGGCAAGTCTGGCAGAGGAGAGGACCGGTCGGTTTTATTCAGGCTGATGACCAGCGATTCGTCGACGCCAAAAACGGTATCCGAATCGATATGCGCGTCGCCAGCCACGTAAAGCGCGGTGACGAGTTCGCGATAGCCCGGCGCGCCGATCACGAAATGAATGTGGGCGGGACGATAACCGTGCCGCTTTTGCACGCGGATCATGTCGCCGACGGGGCCGTCCATCGGGATCATGTAACCGGTGGGGCAGAGGCCGCGAAAGTAATAGCGTCCTTGCTCATCAGCGCGAAAACATCCGCGAAGATCCATCGTCGAGGGATCGTGCTTCTGCAAATCGTAATTGCCGGTTTCGTCGGGCTCCCAGACCTGTACCAGCGCGTTGGGAATGCCGCGCCCATTCGAATCGATCACTTGCCCGTAAAAGACAACCTCGGTCCCTTCGCTTTCGGAGATGATGGAGTCGCCAAGCTTCATCATGGGGGCGTCCTGGCGGTAGAAGGGGCCGAGCAAGCTGGATTTTGTGGCGGCTGCGGTGGCGCGCTTATCGTGCAGGGCGTTGGTGAGCGCGCTGAGGCCGAGAGTGTCCGAGAGAAGAATAAACTCCTGGCGATGCTCCGTGCATTTCTGGCCGACCGCGGTGAGGAAGCGAATTCCCTCGAGCCATTCTGCCGGCGTGAGGTCCACTTCGCGAGCGAAAGAGTGCAAGTGGCGTACCAAGGACGCCATGATCTCGCGGAGGCGCGGACTGGAAGTCGATGACATTTGCTCGAGCGCCGCATCCGTGATGGTGATTTCGTTGATGGCTCTCATCGTTTCTCCTTCTCAGGCTGGGGGGTAATGTGCGCTGTGCTGGCAGGCGCAACCGCGCGCCATCATAGACCCTTTCCGCGAAACTTTCCGCTGCGTTTTGTTGACCGGGGACTGGGCTGGGATCCAGGGGATGGTCCCTCTAGCGTGGGCTTCCGATTCCAGGCCGAGTGGATTAGAATACCGGCTCCGGAGGAAGAGCGGCCTTGGGGTTTGGTGTTGGGACTCGCCAATTTGGCGACGTTACGGTCATCGATATTCGGGGCCGCTTCACCTTGATTGAAGGGGAGGCGATCCACGAGTTGTTGACAGATCTTTTCCGCGAGGGACGGAGGAAGGTACTGCTTAACCTTCAAGCGGTTACCTACCTCGACAGCTCGGGCATCGGCCAGCTCGTTCGCGGGTTCTGCACGGCTAACAAGAATGGCGCTGAGCTGAAAGCAGTTGACCTAAGCTCTCGAGCCCAGGAAGTTCTGCAAGTTACAAATCTTCACACGATACTCACCGATTTCCCTGACGAACAGGACGCTCTCCGCAGCTTCTTCTTGTAGTCGATAGCCAAGACTGAATGAACGCAGCTCTACCCGTTAAGGGGAGGAGCTGCAATTATAAATCGGCGAAGGGTTTACGCGGCGGCGAGATACTGCCAAACGTTGCCCGTATACTTTAATTGGAAGACACCGCCCTCATCAGCGTGAAGGAAATAATCTCCCTTGGGTATGCGGTGGGCGCTCGAAGAACGCACGGAGCAGCGCGCCCAACGGGCAGGGCTGATACCTCGACCATGTTTGCGAGGCTCGGAAACGACGTGGATTCCGTAATTTACACGGTACTCCACGCCGGTGGGCCGGGTCGGCACTAAACGTCCAGTTCCTTTTCGTTTTTGGCTCATGCGATTACGATGCAGTATACCATCCTATGGTTTCTCGTAGCTCGAAATATTCACATCGGCGTTGCGATTATCGTAAGTTATTGCTCTATAAGGACTTACTTTTGTTAAGGGGCGGCGAAAAAATGATTGGTCGCAAGCGTGCCCACAATTTAGAGCAGGAATCGCGGAGAGAAACTCATTGCAGATAACGCCGGTTTCGATTTCGACCGGCGCTGCCGGTGTTAGTGTGTCGAAGCTCAGCGTAGTACTCTTTGCGGAATCGGCTGCCGCAGAGACCGTTTGTCGCCTTGGCGCAGCGTCACGCCATCGCGGTCCAGCCGTTCCAGCAGGGGTAGCGCGACGCGGCGGCTGTTACCTAGCATCTGGCGCAATTCGCTTACGGTTGCCGGTCCGTGGGAGCGGATGAACTCGCGAACCATTTCGGTGGCGCGCTTGGCGCTCTCGGCGGCCAGCACGATTTCAGAACTCACCTCGAATACCTCGCCACTTTCAATCAGGAATCGCAAAGCCTGCTGCGACGCTACGTCCGGGGCCACATCTTTTCGCGAGGGCGGATCGAACGGCTTGGCGGCCAGCACGGCGCGGATTCGCGCGCTGGCTGATTGAAGCTGCGGCGACAGAGCGGGGCGATGAGCCACACGGCGAATCGCATTTCCCGAACGAGCAAATTCGCGCACGCACAAATCCGCGACGATGGCATCAAATGTTTCGGCGACGGGCGCATCCAATTCGAGCGTGGCGCGCAAATCCGTGAGAGGCAAGCCGGCCTGTTCGGGGTGCGCCCGGTGCCGCGCGTCGATTGCTTCGACGGCGCGCTGCCGGACTTTCTTCCAGACGGCAGCCTCGATTACCATCTCGTCCGCAACCATGGCGCTGCCGTCCGCTTGTAACTTAGAAACGGCGGCAGCAACAGCGTCCGCGCTGAATCGCGATTTCCGAAGCATCTGAGATTTTTTCGCAGCACCATCTCGCGCCAATTGTGAAGCCACGAAGCTTCCGGCGTCATCCGGAGCCTGCGCGCGAGGAGAAAGAAATCGCGCACGGGCCTCGCCGTGAAACAGGCGCTGGCTCGCGTCCGGATCGAGAACAATTCCTCCCGCTAGCGTGCTGTGTTCAGACCAATCCCGGAGCACAAACCGATCTCCCGCAAATACGAAGGCCGGTTCTTCCACTCGCAATTGAGCCAAGGCGCGTTGGCCGGGCGCCAAATCATCGCGGTTGTGAAAAGCAATTCGAGCGGCGGTGTTTCCGCTGCCGTGGTGAACGTGCACACGCGCGCCGTCCTTTACGGGACGCGCGGCCCTCGCGGAAATCTCAAGGAGCGCGTCGATGGTGCTGCTCGGCCCTCCCAACTCACTCGAGGTGATCACATCGCCGCGATGAACATCCTCGACATCATCGAGGGAAAGATTGAGCGCGGTGCGCGAACCTGGCCCGCTGGTTTCCAAGTCGCGATTATGAGATTGGACGCTGCGAATGCGCGCGGTCTTGGCCGAAGGTTGGATCACCACATTCTGCCCGCGGCGCAATATTCCTCCGCTCAAGGTGCCGGTGACTACCGTTCCGATGCCTTGCAATTTAAATACGCGGTCAACGGGCAGGCGCGGCTTGCCAATATCCGCCGGAGCTGGTGCGTCCGCGAGAACTTGCGCGAGAGCGGTCTTCACGTCGCCGATTCCGCGTCCAGTGACAACTGATGTGGCGACAATTGGCGCGTCCGCAAGCGGCGTGTCCTTCAATTTTTCGCGGATCGCAGCCACGATGCTTTGTTCGTTTTGCGCTAAGTCGATTTTCGTCAGTGCCACAACGGCGCGTTTCACGCCGAGATAGGTGAGAATTTGCAAGTGCTCTTCGGTCTGCGGCATCCAGCCATCGTCGGCGGCCACAACGAGCAGGGACAAATCAATCGAACCGACACCCGCCACCATATTTTTTACGAAATCTTCGTGTCCCGGCACGTCAATAATTCCGAGAATTATCGGGGATTTGCCCGCCGTGGATGGCAGTTCGAGATGCGCGAAACCGAGATCGATTGTGATTCCTCTTAGTTGCTCTTCGGGCAAGCGGTCGGGATCGGTGCCTGTAAGCGCTTTGACCAAAGCGCTCTTGCCGTGGTCCACGTGTCCTGCGGTGGCTAATATGAAATGGCGTGCGCCTTCCATTGGCGAATCACTTCTCCTTCAGAAACTCACGCGAACGAAGCCGCCCGCCGATTCTCGTCAAACGCTTTCGGC
Organism: uncultured Acidobacteriota bacterium; assembly: GCA_963823145.1. GTDB lineage: Bacteria > Acidobacteriota > Terriglobia > Acidiferrales > UBA7541 > Palsa-295. The sequence goes on along the minus strand of CAWGJZ010000002.1, from coordinate 1,337,313 downwards.
CACCACCGCTCTGATTGCAGCGGCCACTTGAGCGTCCTGGCGCGGGAAAATCGTCCGCAAATCCAACTTCAGCTTACCGCGCGCGATATATCCGACTACCGGCACAGTGTGTTCCCTCAATCTTGTGGCGAGATCTTGCGGCTTAAGCGTTTTGTGGGAGAGATCGATGGTCACCGAGGAAATCACCGACTGTGGCAGCGTCCCTCCGCCGATTTGCGCCTGCCCGACGCCGACACTGGCGCTCAATGGAAGCCCCGCAAGCGCCGACATGAGTTTATCGGCGCGCGAACGCAATGTATCCAACGACGCGTTCAGCATCTCCAGAACCGGAATGCATGCCGTAGCGCGCATGGCTTCATCCGATGCGCTGGATCCTGCTCCAGAACCTAGGTAGATATCGGCGGTGGTTTCCAACGCGGATAGAATCAGTTTGTCGCACCGGAGCGCGCGAAACAGCGGATTGCGCTTGAGCGCGCTAACGAGCGCGGCTTTGCCGGCAATGATGCCCGCCTGCGGCCCTCCGAGCAGCTTGTCTCCGCTGAAGCAGACTAAATCGACGCCGCGACGTATCACTTCGTCAGGAGTAGGCTCGTGTTCCACTCCCGTCGTCGCTTCCGTTTCGACGATAGCGCCGCTGCCAAGATCTTCGACAAAGGGAATACGTTTTCTTCGCGCCAATGTCGCAACTTCCTGTGGGTGCGGAGACTCAACGAATCCGCCCATAAAAAAATTGCTGCGATGAACCTTGAGGATCAAAGCAGTTTCGCGCGTGATCGCGCGAGCATAATCTCCAATCGTCGTATGGTTGGTTGTGCCCACCTCGCGCAGTTTTGCACCGCTGGATTCGAGGATGTCCGGAATGCGGAAGCCGCCTCCGATCTGAATGAGTTCGCCGCGAGAAATGATCACTTCATTTTTGCGCGCGCGCATTCCGCGTGAGCCTTTGCGGGCACTTCGCCGGGAAGCGGCCTCGGTCCCTTCGCAAAAGTGGCGCAGAATCAAAACCAGGGCAGCGGCGTTGTTGTTCACCACGGTTGCGGCTTCAGAGGAACACAAAATGGATAGCGCCCGCTCGAGATAGGCGGCGCGTCCGCCTCGCGCTCCGCCGGTAAGGTCATATTCAAGATTGTTGTAGCTGGATCCGATTGCCTTCAGTTTCTCGATCACGGCCCGCCCCAGCGGGGCGCGTCCAAAATTGGTGTGAATCAGAATTCCCGTGCCATTAATCACAGGCTGAATGCGGCCGGCGGACAGACTGCGGAGTCTCGCTCGGATCGCCGACACCACGGCGTCAAATTCCGGAATCGTCTTCTGCTTGCGGAGCGCGCCTAATTCACGGCGCACCTGGTCGAGGACCAGCGGACGAGGAAGTCCGGCGTCACCGAGGGATTGCAGGACCTTCTCGACAGATGGTATCGCCCGAAGCCGGGAGGCATTCATGCACGAACTCGTATTCGCGGTTTCGCGGCACGCACAATCCGGCCGATGATCGCTGCGGAGAGGGCGCGGCGAGCCTTGAGAAGCTTCAAAACGGCTGGGAGGCGCTTTTGCGGGACACAGAGCAGCAGGCCGCCGCTCGTTTGCGCGTCGGTGAGCAAGGCCTTCTGTACCTTGCTCGTCCCGTCCCATTCGGTGAACTCGTTCGCGTAGGCGAGATTGTCGCGGCTGCCGCCAGGGATGCAACCCTGGGCGATCAGGTCGAAGACTTCTTCGCTGATCACCGGCACACTCGATGCTTCGATTTCCGCGCTGACGTGGCTCGACGCGCACATCGCGCCGAGGTGGCTCAAAAGGCCGAAACCGGTTACATCAACGGCGCCCTTTACGAAGCCGCGTTCCGCCAGTTCCGCGCCGATTTCGTTGAGGCGCGACATGGTGGCAATGGCTTTGCTTTCGAGTTCGGGCGTGGCCAATCCGCGCTTGACGGCGGTGGTGATGACGCCAGTGCCCAGCGGCTTTGTGAGGACGAGCGTGTCGCCCGGTCGGGCATTCGCGTTGGTCATTATGCGCTGTGGCGACACGACGCCGGTTACGGCAAAGCCGAAGATTGGCTCAGGCGCCTTGATGGTATGTCCGCCGATGAGCACACACTTTGCCTCTTTGATCTTTTCCGCCCCACCGCGCAGGATTTGATTCACCACGTCGAGTGAAATGGTATCGGCAGGCATCCCGGCCAGATTTAGCGCGGTTAGGGGGCGCCCGCCCATGGCGTATACATCGGATAACGCGTTGGTTGCCGCGATCTGTCCGTAAGAATACGGATCGTCCACGATCGGGGTGAAAAAATCCGTGGTTTGCACCAGCGCGCGCTGGCGGTCGATGCGATAGACGCCGGCATCGTCGCCGGTAGCCGCCCCGACCAGAACGTTTCGATCCTTCAGCATGGGCACTTGATGCAAGACTTGCGTCAGAGCCTGACGGCTGAGCTTGGATGCGCAGCCCGCGCAGGATGAAAGCGCCGTCAGCTTCAGTGGTGCTTCTTCACCCAACATGAGCGGTTACCTCCGGGAAACCACAAACCAGTATACGACTTTGGAAAAGTTGGCGGAGAGGGTAGGAATCGAACCTACCCCCCGGCACGAAGTGTCGGGGCAGCGGTTTTGAAGACCGCGACGACCACCAGGCACGCATCACTCTCCGGCGAAACAACAGCGAATCAGCAAATTCCACGGGCTATTGCGCCGCATAGGATACTCCATTCGACTATTCGCAGAAGATTTTTTCAAACGCGTCTGCCATCTCGCATGGTGGGATTTCTGCGCTTCGAAATCGCGACGCGCACGGCGGGCAGGCGAGCGGAAGGTGACACTGCAGCACGCAATTCCTTTGTGGAAAACTTGCGACTAAGGGGAAACTAAAGCCTTTAGAATCTTGTGAATACGCGATCTCAAATGCCCCTTGGATTACACACGCCAGGGATGTATGATTGGGTTCCCTTCGCCTGAATAACTACAATTTCTGAGGAGCATTTCGATGATGATGACGGAAGCTGATAAGCAATCTTACCTTGGGGTGCGATGTTTATCCTGCAGACAGCCGATACCGGTGCCTTCTATTTTAGCGGGCAGGATGTCCGCAGCGGAGCGGGAAAATTCGTCTCTCCCCCACGAGGAGCACGATCGCGTTTTCAGCCTTCGCTGCCGGTCGTGCGAGCGGGAAAAACCCTATCGAGCGAGCGACGTGATGGAGTTTGAGGGCGCACCGATGCCCCGGGTATCGCGGGTTCGCTCGCACCGCGACAGGAACCAACCTCGCCCCGCATCCCGCTCAGCCAACGCCTGATAGGTTCGTTCGATACATCGGCCGAGCAGCGCGCAGCCCTAAACGTCAACCCCGCAAGAGCCGCCGTAATTCTCCGACAGCCATCGTGCGCTTCGTGAGGCAATTTGCGAGGAAGTCCGCCGTTCCGTAGTGACTCAGTTTGCTGGTAGCACAGCCACTCGTGGCTGTCGCTTACCGATCGCCTCAACTTACGCGCGCGGGCAAGAGTGCCTGCGCCACGTTACGGTAGGGCAAAAACGAGTAGCGCCTGTTTGTCGCCGGGACCGCCTCCCGCATCCACTATCGCCACGTATTGCTTGCCGTTTTTGCCCTCGTAAGTGATTGGGACGGCGGTTGCAGCGTAATCGAGCTTGGTGGACCAGAGCTCCTTGCCGGTTTTGGTATCGAAGGCGCGAAAGCGATCATCATTTGTCGCGCCGATAAAAACCAAACCGCCGGCGGTAACAATTGGACCGGCGAAGGCTCCTGTCCTCCCGGTATTTTGCTTTCCAGGAGGCAGCCCCTCGGTAATCCCCAGCGGCACGCTCCAGACAATGTCTCCGGTGTTGGCATTGACGGCGAGCAGGCTTTCCCATGGCGGTTTCTGGCAGGGAAGATTGCCGAGGCTGTGGCCGCTCGCGTCCTTGGCAATGGCGCTGAAGCTGGCGTACTGGCTGCCGGCTCCGCTGCCTCGATGATACGGAAGCTCGGGGCCGCCCGATTCCGGCTGGAATTTCGGATTCTTCTCGATCCAGCCCGTTGAGCCCGAGTTCTGTACATTCAGGAACACGTAACCTGTGGTTGGATCGGAAGCGGTGCCGCCCCAGTTCGTTCCTCCTGTCGCGCCAGGAAAAACCAAGGAGACTTTGGGTTGGCCGCCCTCGGGTCGAAATCCCCACGGCGTAAAAGGACCGGCATTGTAAAGGCCACCGTAGCTATCCAGCAGCTCCTTACAGGCCTTCGCGTGCTCGGGAGTGGTATCGTCCGCGGTGACCAAATCCTGGGCCGAAAAGCTATCTCGCGCGAGCGGCGGAGGCTTGAGCGGGAACGGCTGCGTGGGGGAATACTGCTCGGTGGGCACATCGCCCTTGGGCACCGGACGCTCCTGGACGCCGAATACCGGCTTGCCGTCGTAGCGATTCAGAATGAACATGTACGGAGATTTGCCCATTTGCACGACGGCTGGAATTTTCTTTCCATTGTGATCGATATCGATCAGAACAGGCTCAGGCGGCAAATCGAAGTCCCACAGCTCGTGATGAACGGTCTGGAAATACCATTTCAACTTTCCGGTTTTTGCATCGACTGCGACCAGTGAATTGGAAAAGAGATTATTTCCGGGGCGGTCTCCGCCGTAATAATTCGCCGCCGGGCCGCCGATGGGCATGTAAACGATGCCGCGCTTTTCGTCAACCGTCATGGTGATGGACCATACGTTGGTGCCGCCGCGGCCCTTCCAGCTATCGTCACCCCAGGTATCGTGGCCGGTCTCGCCCGGCTGCGGAATGGTGTGGAATGTCCACAGCTTTTTGCCGGTCCGCGCATCGTAAGCGCGCGAATCGCCGGGGACTCCGGCGCCAACCTCGTCCTGCGGGTGGAGATTTGTCTCGCCGGGGCCATAAACATTGGCGCCCACGATGATGATGTCCTTGTAGATTGTCGGGACCTCGGCAAACGGCACGTCCATTTCGACTTCGCCATTGGCGCCGAACTTTGGATCGAGTTTGCCCGTGACTGCGTTGAGGGCTATGAGCTTGTGAAGGCTGGTGAAAATAATGCGCGCGGGATTGTTCGAGTCTCCGGGCCAATAGGCGACGCCGCGCTGCGGGACGAGGCCCTTTTCGAGATGGAAGCTCCAAATTTCCTTGCCAGTTTCGGGCTCGAGCGCGAGGATGCGATTGCCGGCGGCGAGATACATCACGTCGTTCACCACAATGGGAGTAACTTCACTGAAGGTGATGGCGGCGGGACCCTTTCCTCCCGGCCGCATCGGATACGACCAGGCCTGAGTGAGCGTTGCAACATTCTTGGAGTTGATTTGCGCAAGAGGCGAATAGCGTGTGCTGGCCAGGTCGTGGCTGTACATCGGCCAGTCGCCAGTCTCTTGCGCTTGCGCTGGCCGAGGAAGAATGCAGGCGAGAATAAAAGCAACTGCGAAGACAGGCGTGCGTAGTAAAAATGTGAGCAAGAGGTCCCCCACTAACGGATCGATTTCCAAGCGACGACGCGGCGTGCGGCGCTGCGTCAAGCCGTGAAGTATATACAAGAAAGCGTCTCGCGTGCGATGGCAGAATCGCTGCAATCGGCGAGCTGGAGCGGAATTAGCGCGAGTTATTTCCGGCTATGCTGCAGATTGAATTGCTGAAGCGTCATTCCTCTTCCTGGCCCTGAGCTTTTGCAATGCGCTCGATGACGCTCATGTCTTCGAGGGTTGTGGTGTCGCCTGAGACGCCGCCTTTGTGCGCGACTTCGCGCAGCAGGCGCCGCATGATCTTGCCGCTGCGCGTCTTCGGCAGAATATCGCAGAAGCGAACGTCCGCCGGGCGCGCAATCGTTCCAATGGTCATGGAGACGTGCTCCATCAGCGCGGTTCGCAAACTGCCGGAAGCAGATTGTCCCGAGCGCAATGTGACGAAGCAGACGATCGCTTCTCCCTTGATCTCGTCCGGACGCGCAACCACAGCGGCCTCGGCCACCGAGGCGTGGCTAACCAGTGCGCTTTCAATTTCCATGGAGCTGAGCCGGTGGCCGGCAACTTTGATCACGTCGTCCACGCGCCCGAGTACCCAGATATATCCGTCTTTGTCGCACTGCGCGGCGTCGCCCGCGAAATAAACGCCGGGAATTTTTTTCCAGTAGTCGCGGACGTAGCGCTCGTCATCTCCATAAATTGTACGCAGCATCGAAGGCCACGGCTTCTGAATGGTGAGGTAGCCGGTCTCGCCCGGTGCCACGGGCTGTCCCTGCATGTTTACGACTTTGGCGATCACTCCGGGCAACGGCAGCGTCGCCGAGCCGGGCTTCGCGGGAGTCGCGCCCGGCAACGGCGAAATCATCATCGCACCTGTTTCCGTCTGCCACCAGGTATCGACGATCGGGCAGCGATTTTTTCCGATCGCTTCGAAATACCACTTCCACGCCGCGGGATTGATGGATTCTCCGACGGTGCCGAGGAGCCTCAGGCTGGTAATATCATGCGAATCGATCCATTCCATGCCCCAGGCCATGAACGCACGGATTGCGGTGGCGGAGCTGTAAAAAATTGTCACCTTATAGCGCTGCACAATTTCCCAAAATCGGTCGCGGCGCGGATGATCCGGCGCGCCTTCGTACATGAGAACGCTGGCGCCATTCGCAAGCGGCCCGTAAACGATGTAGCTGTGACCCGTGACCCAGCCGATGTCGGCGGTGCACCAGTAGACGTCGTCGTCCCGCAGATCGAAAACCATCTGCGTGGTCCACATCGTTTGCAGCAAGTAGCCGGCCGAAGTATGCAGCACGCCCTTCGGTTTTCCGGTGGTGCCGCTGGTATACAAAATGTACAGCGGATGCTCGGAATCGAAGGCTTCCGCCTCGCACTCCGGCGAAGCTGCTTTTTCGACATCGTGCCACCAAAGATCGCGGCCCTCTTGCCAGCTGATTTTTTCTTCGGTGCGCTTCACAACGATTGATTTTTCGATGGTGGGGCAATTCCTGAGCGCGGCGTCGGCAGTTTCTTTCAGTGGAACGATCTTCCCGCGGCGAAAACCTCCATCCGCGGTGATCAGTATTTTCGATTTTGCATCCGCGATCCGGTCGGCAAGCGCGGTGGCGCTGAATCCCCCGAAGATCACGGAGTGCACAGCGCCAATCCGCGCGCATGCGAGCATGGCAATCGGCAGCTCCGGAACCATCGGCAAGTAAATCGCCACGCAGTCGCCGGGCTTCACGCCCAGCGAATTCAGCGCGTTCGCGAACCGGCACACGCGGTCGTGCAACTCCGCGTAGGTGAATTGAAGCGATGAGCCGTCTTCCGCCTCCCAAAGCAGAGCGGGCTTGTTGAGATTTTTCTCCAAGTGCCGATCCAGGCAGTTGTATGCGACGTTGAGTTTTCCTCCCGTGAACCACTTCGCGTGCGGCAAGTTCCATTCGAGCACTTTCGTGGGAGGCTCAAACCAGTCAATCAACTTCGCTTGCTCGCCCCAGAACACTTCCGGCTCGCGCTCGGCCTTCTCGTACATCTCGCGATATTGCTCCAGCGAACGCACCCGTGCGCGCTTGCTGAAATCCTCTGGCGGAGGGACCGCCTTCTCGTCGAGAACGTGAGGATCGAATTCCTGCATGACTCCTCCTTTACGGCGGGGCGTGGCGGAACGGGCGCCGTGCTATCGCTATCTACTTATTTGAACGCAGGGACGCTATGTTTTTCCTAATCAGCTTCCTTGCCTAGTCCGTTGCGGCGGGTGCCGCGGCTTTGGACGTGAGGCCGAAGAGCTTCATGGCGTTTTCTTTCAAAATCAGCGGCCGCGCCTCGTCCTTGAAGGGAGCCTTCTCGAAATCGGCCATCCATCGGTCGGGAGTAATCAGTGGATAGTCAGACCCGAAGAGCATTTTCGTCTTCAACAGTGAATTCGCGTATTGAATCAAATTCGGAGCGAAATATTTCGGCGACCAACCCGACAAATCGATGTACACCTGCCGCTTGTGGAGGCAAACCGAGATTGCTTCGTCTTGCCACGGAAATGACGGGTGCGCCAAGATAATCGGCATGTCCGGAAAATCGACCGCCACATCGTCGATATACATTGGGTTGCCGTACTTCAATCGGATTCCGCCGCCGCCGGGCATTCCCGTGCCGATGCCGCTGTGCCCCGTGTGAAACACTACGGGTAGCCCCGCATCCTCGATTACCTTGTAGAGCGGATAGGCCACGCGATCGTTGGGGAAAAATTGCTGCAAGGGAGGGTGAAGCTTGAATCCGCGGAGTAGTCCCGTCGCGATTAGACGTTTTGCCTCACTGATAGCCTCGGGCCCGCGAGTCGGGTCCACGCTCGCGAAAGGCATCATGATGTCGGCATTTTCCGCGGCAAACTGGATGACTTCATCGTTCGGCACGACCGGTCTGCCGGTAAGCCGCTCATCAACGGTAAAAACCACGCACCCGATATTCCGGGAGCGATAGTATTCGGCCATCTCCTTGCGCCCTCGCGCCGCGGCGCCGCCGAAGTACTCCTTCGCCGCCTGATCGGTTTCAGTTCCTGCTCCTTCGTGCTCGATGTGCACGTGGACGTCAATCGCCTTCATTCGGTCCACGTCAAAACGCTTTTCGTTGCCCATGGGTCCCCCGTTTGGATTGGCACAGTTCGATCATGAGATGGTTCAGGTCGTTCAGATGGTCCAACGCCGAGAAAGGCCGCCCGATTTTGCCATCAGATTGGTCTGTTTGCCCAGCGATTCTTCAACCGGCAATCTTCCGACCTGGCCTCTAGGTTTCATACTGAGTAGTAAGCACTGTTTGGGTCCCGAGGCACTCGCTGGCACGCGCCACAGGATTATTTGCGTGGCCACGGGCGCGGTCAGCCGGCGCAATTTCCGCAGCGCGCTGTGGCCGTTGGGCTTTCTCTTTTGATTCGCCAGAATTTTCTACACTGAAGCCCTTACGGCGATATTCAGCGCTCCTATAGGGGTTTCGGCTGATAGCGCGAAAAATAGGCCGGGGCCATGCTGTGCGCGAGTGCAGTCCCGGCGCTCACCGTCCCCGAGCCACCGGGACAGTAGTTCCCCAGCCCGAATCCCAGCTGAAAAACGAGAGTAGGGATCCTCGGCAACTTGCCAAGGAGGTGCGCCGTGAAAGGTTTTTGTGTTGCGGATGAAAAGGCCACTTGCAAACACAGACGACTCCACAACGGAGGTAACTTTCTTATGAGACCTTTTATCAGAAGTTGGTACCGCGCAGGGCTAATAGGCAGTGCGGCCCTCGTGTTGAGCCTCGTGCCTGCTAACGCGAGGGGCCAACAAGGTCCAGCTCAAACTGCTGCCCCTACCGAGACCACCGCGGCGGGCCAGCAAAATACGAACCCGGATTTCGACCGGATGGATCAGTTTTTGAATGACCACAAGGATATCGACAAGGACTTGCGGGCCAAACCTTCACTCATAACCGATCACAACTATCTCGATCACCATAAGGACCTGCGATCGTTCCTGAATGAGCATCCTGAAATGCAGCGAGCGTTCGCGCAGAATCCTGCTTATTTCACGCATCGAGAAGACCGATTTGCCACCAAAGATGCGCGGGCAAATCAAGACCGCGATCGGGATGCGGGCGCTACGAACTCGCAGAACGGGTACGCGGCAAATAACAACCAAAACCGAGATCAGGACCGCGATCAAAATTACGCAGACCGGAATGGGAACGGACAAAATCCTGGCCTGAGGACCGGAGAAGTTCGTCAATTGGATGGGTTCTTGGATGATCACCAGCAAATCGACAAAGACCTAACAGCGAATCCGTCGCTGGCAAACAACAAAACATATCTCGATCAGCACCAGGATCTTCGGACGTTCCTGAACGATCATCCTGATGTGCGGCAGCAGTTCGCAAAAAATCCCTCTTTTTTCGTGCAGCGGGAGAACCGATTCGATGCGAGAGAGGCGCGGACAACTCAGGACCAGGACCGCGACCGAGACGCACGCGTAACCAACTCCCAGAATGGGTATGCGGCAAATAGCAACCCGAATCGAGACCAGGATCGCGACCGGGATGCACGCGTAACCAACTCCCAGAATGGGTACGCGGCAAATAGCAATCCGGATCGAGACCAGGATCGCGACCGGGATGCACGCGTAACCAACTCCCAGAATGGGTACGCGGCAAATAGCAATCCGGATCGAGACCAGGATCGGGACCGCGACCAGATGGACCAGTTCCTTGGCGACCACAAGGACATCGACAAGGATCTCAGAAAGAATCCGTCCCTGGTCAATGACCAAAAGTATCTCGGTCACCATAAGGATCTGCGATCTTTCTTTGACGAACACCCTCAGGCGAGGCAAGAGTTCGCCGCGAATCCCTCTTACTTCGTGAACCGGGACAATCGGTTCGACTCGAGGGAAGTCGCAGGGCGTGTCGACGCAAACCGAAGAGCCTCGAATGCTCCGAATCTGACGGACAAGCAGGCCGCAGAACTCGATCGATTCCTCGATAAGCACAAGGACGTCGATCGAGACCTGAGCGCTAACCCATCCTTGTGCAAGGATGAAAAGTACCTGCACCACCACAAGGATTTGCGGGCCTTCTTTAACAAGAATCCTGAGGTCCGCAGAGAGTTGGCCAGCAATTCGTCCTACTTCGCTCAGCGGCACGAGCGAATAGAACAGCACCATGTTCCTGCGAACGGAACAAAGCCCGTCAAGCCAGCCCCAGCCAGGACGCCAATCGAACAACACGAAGCCACCACTCCGGCAGCCCCTCACTAATGTAAGGCCGGACCAACATGGAAAGGAGGCCGGGCAATCGGCCTCCTGTTCCTGCTCTCATGAGGCATGCGTAACTGGACCAAATAGACTGCACGTACTGCGAACTTAAGGGATGGGGAGGGAAAATGCGACTCAGGTCATGGAAATATGGATCAACGATCGTATTCGCCACCGTGGCTGCCCTAGTTTTTCTACTGGGCGGCAAAACACTTCTCGCACAGGCGCCGGCTTACGGTTACCAAGAGCGGGGAATAACAGCTTACGAAGACATTCGGGCGAGTGATAGTAATTTTGGACAATTTTTGATTTTCGATACCAGCTTCGGATACCAGTTCAACGATCACATCGGCGCTGACCTTGGAGTTCCCGTTTATCTGGTGCGGGAGACCTTTCCCGGACAGGCGCATCAGTGGAACTACAACGTCGGTGATCCGTATGGGGATTTGAGGCTGACATTCAACGGCAGCGGCCTGAATTACGATACGGCCTTCACCGTGTCCGTGCCGGCCCAGGAGACCGGAGCGTTCAGCACGGGAAGAGTAGGCGCCGATTGGTTCAACCACTTCGACGTTCCGATGGGACGGTTCGACCCATTTGTGAACGCGGGGATCGCGAACGGAGTTTTGGATACTCGTTTGCTCTCGCAGCCATTTCGGCTCGCCGACTCGTTCAAGACCCTCGGCTTCACGGGCGACGTGGAAGGCGGAGTGGATTTTAGGGTGGTTCGCTATGTGACCGTGGGGGAATCGTATTATGAGCTGTTTCCTGGGGGCGACCAAAAGGTCTACAACGGCGTTACGAACTTCTTTCTGGCTCCTCCTCCAGGGGAAACCATATCCGACGTCACCCACGATCGCGGCTATTCGTCTTGGCTTCGGCTGATGGCCGGACGCACGTTTTATATCGAGGCCGCTTACGTTCACAGCATCAAACTCAATAATGACGCGGGGACTCTCACTTTGGGCGTCGACCTGAGATCGCTGTTCACGCGGCCCAGTGCGTTGCAGCACTAAGCCCGCGCAGCGTGCAGGAATCTGAGCTGATCACAACCTAAAGCCAGCCAGGAAGGCAGCCGCCGATAGTCTCGGAGGCAGCTTTCTTGGTGTGCCTGGCGCAACGACGCGCCGATTCCTCTGCTATTGAAACCCCTTGTAGTTTTCGCTCGATGTAGTATCTTCCCGCCGATCAATCCGGAGGATGAAATGATCCCCAGGAAAGTGCTTTTGGTCGCATGGTGTCTCGCGATTGTTGCACTGGGCGTGGCGCTGCTGGCGCACCCGGGCCGCGTTCGCGCCGCGGACAACGGGCAGGTTGGCGTTGCGCATAATTGCGACCGCGCCTGCCTGTATGGCCTCCTCGATCAATATCTCGACGCACTGAAGATGAAGGATCCGTCGCGCCTGCCGCTGGCAAAGAATTTCCGCTACTCGGAAAATAATGTGATGATGGATATCGGCGATGGCGTGTGGGGCACCGTGACCGGCCTCGGCAACTACAATCTTCGGATGGCTGATCCTACGAATGGCGAAGTCGGCTTCTACGGAATCGTGGACGAGACCAACGCGACCTCCGTTTTCGCGCTTCGGCTAAAAGTGGAAGATGGCAAAATTTCCGAGGCCGAAACTCTGATCCGGCGCAGCGAAGGCGCCGGTCCTTTCCCGAGCAAACCCAACCTCGTCGAGAAGCCGGTGCTGAACGAAATCGTTCCGCCGGAGCTTCGACGTCCCCGCGCTCGCATGATCGCGCTTGTGGACGGATATTTCAGCACCCTCCAGCTCAACGACGGAGTTCTCTTCACGCAATTCGACGACAATTGCAATCGCATCGAGAATGGTTTGCAAACAACTCACAATCCCGACTTGATGAAAATTATCCCCGTTGCGAACTTGGGTTGCGCGCAACAATTCAAGCTTGGCAATTACCGCTACGACGACCGCGTTCGCGACCGCCGTTTTTTCCTGGTGGACGAAGAGCGCGGCCTGGTGATGGCGGCGGGTTTCATCGATCACGCCGGCAGGCTGGCCAACTTTGCTCTCACCGACGGCACCGTCATACACTCTCCCATGAGAACGCCAAGCACGCTTTGCCTGCTGGAACTATTCAAAATTCGGGATGGCAAAATTCAGCAGATCGAGGCAGTGTTTATCGGCGTCCCGTACAACATGCGGTCGCCTTGGATTCACTACCACTAAGATTGAATTGCAGAAGGCGGCTTTCGGAGCGAAAGATCTGTTGATATTTGTAATTCAGCAAGCGCAATCCGCAGCGCCGGGGTGGCGCCGGTTTTTTCCCTTCCCATTTTTTTCAAGCTGCATGGCTGGAGGAGATTGATCTTATGCTCTTGAGGTTCCGAGTTGTGTCTGGCCTCGCAATGGCAGCCCTAGTCTGCTCGCTCGCAGGCTATGGCCTGCTGAAGATAATTGCGTTCGGTGATCAAAGCAATCCCGCCGCGGCTCGCGGTCAGATCGACACCAAGCGGCTCCTCGCGGCCGACAAGCATCCGGGAGAGTGGCTCACCTCGGGCCGCGACTTCGGCAAAGGCCACTATTCCCCGCTCGCCCAGATCAACAAGCAGAATGTCGATCGCCTCGGCTTTGCGTGGGACTACGACACGCACACCAATCGCGGCCTCGAAGCTACGCCCATCGTCGTCGATGGCGTGATGTACACGTCGGGATCCACCGGGAAGGCCTACGCGCTCAATGCAAGAACCGGCAAGGAAATTTGGAGTTTCGATCCGCACGCCGACCTGCGCGTGAACCGCGAAGCATGCTGCGATGAAGTGAATCGCGGCGTAGCCGTATGGAAGGGCAAGGTCTACGTCGCTTCGTTCGATGGAAAACTTTTTGCGCTCGATGCGGCTACCGGCGCGGTGGTGTGGCAGGCCGACACCATAATCGACAAGACAAAAGGCTACACATCCACCGGCGCGCCCGAAGTTGCGGGAAACGTTGTCGTCATCGGAAATGGCGGCTCGGAATACGACGCGCGCGGCTACATCACCGCCTACAACCTCGATACCGGCAAACTCGCGTGGCGATTCTTCACGGTACCCGGCGATCCATCCAAGCCTTACGAGAATCCTGAACTTGTGGCCGCGGCCAAAACTTGGGACCCCAAAAGCAATTGGAACATGGGCGGTGGCGGCACCGTCTGGGGCTCGATGGTCTACGATCCGGAGCTGAACCTTCTGTATTTCGGGACGGGCAACGGAACCTTTTACGACCGATCCAAGCGCAGCCCGAATGGCGGCGACAATCTTTACATCGCGTCGATCATCGCCGTGAATCCGGACACCGGCCGCATGGCGTGGTATTACCAGCAGGTTCCCGGCGACCAATGGGACTACGACGTGGTGCAGCCGATTATCCTGACCGATCGAAAAGTTGGCGGCCGGACGCACAAGGTGCTTATGCAAGCGTCGAAACCGGGCTTCTTCTACATCCTTGATCGCCAGACCGGAAAACTTCTCTCCGCCAACAAATACGTTCCCGTCACCTGGGCGAGTCACGTCGACATGAAGACCGGACGCCCGGTGGAAGCCGCTCACGCGCGCGCTTTCAGATATTCGACCGATGGAAAGAATCTGATTTCACCATCGCCGATGGGTGGACACAATTGGAACCCGATGTCTTACGATCCGAAGACGGGGCTCGTCTACATTCCGGAAATTGAAAATGGCCAAACCTCGATCTTTTCCGGCAGGACGTATCTTCGCGCTTGGGATCCAATTCGCAGCAAAGTCGTTTGGGAAGCTCCCTCGGCGGATTGGTGGGATCACGCCGGAGTGCTTGCGACGGCAGGAGGCCTTGTCTTCCAGGGCACAGGCACGGGACAGTTTTGTGCTTACGACGCGGACACCGGAAAGAGGCTAAAGAGCATTGAAATTGGAACCACAGTGATCGCGGCGCCGATGTCTTACACGGTGGATGGCGTCCAATACGTCGCGGTGATGGCTGCGTGGGGAGGCGGCGGCTGGAATTTCCCGCATCCGGATAGCGCTGCTTATGAGCGCGGGAACGAAGGCCGCATCATCGCTTTCAAACTGGGCGGCGGTCCTGCGCCAATTCCTCCGCTTCTGCCACCGATTCGGCCGATTCCGCAGCCACCCCCTCTAACCGCCTCTGCCGAGACGGTTAAACAGGGCGGCGCGCTCTTTGCCGCGCGTTGTGCTTCGTGCCATGCAAATGCGCCACACACACTTACGCCCGATTTGCGAAGGATGAGCCCCGAAACGCACAACGCGTTTCAGCAAATTGTCCTTGGCGGCGTACTCAAGAACGCGGGAATGCCTCCGTGGGACGGCATCCTCAGCCCCGCTGATGTGGATGCCATCCACGCGTATCTTATCTCCATTTCCTGGGACGCATACAAAAAGCAGCAAGCCGCGCACCATAACTAGCTGGGGTTCTGCTGTAGCCTGCCGCAAATGTTAGAATTCTTGCGGTCATGACCGCCGGCCCGCTCATCCATGTCCGCGAGCTTTCGAAACACTTTCGCGCCTTCCATCGTCGCGAAGGAATTCTGGGCTCGATCCAGAATCTTTTCGTCCGCGAGTACCGCAACGTCGCGGCTGTGGACCGCGTCAGCTTTTCCATCGATCGGGGCGAAATGGTGGGCTACATCGGACCGAATGGCGCGGGCAAATCCACGACTATCAAAATGCTCACCGGCATTCTCGTTCCCACCAGCGGCGAAATTGTCGTGAACGACTTCGTCCCTTTTCGCCAGCGTACGCAGTACGTGAAAACCATCGGCGTGGTCTTCGGCCAACGCACTCAGCTTTGGTGGGATATTGCGGTGATCGAGTCGTTCAAGCTGCTGCGCCGCATTTACGATGTATCGCAGCAGGATTTCGACGCGCGCATGGAGCGCTTCAACGAAATACTCGGCATTCGCGATTACTTGCACACTCCCGTGCGCAAACTTTCGCTCGGCGAACGCATGCGCTGCGATCTGGCCGCAGCTCTGCTGCACAATCCCCCGCTGCTTTTCCTCGATGAGCCGACCATCGGCCTCGATGTGGTCGCCAAGGACCACATCCGACACTTCCTGCGTGCTATCAATCGCGAGTTTCGCACCACCGTTTTGCTCACCACTCACGATCTCGACGATATTGAAGAGCTCTGCCGGCGCATCATGATCATCGACCACGGCCGCGTCCTCTACGATGGCCCGCTCGATCAATTGAAAGAAAGGTTGCTCCGCACGAAGCAGATCAAGTTCGCGCTGAAGGACCGCGCTGAAGCTGGTCGCGTCGTCGCATTTTCGCGCGACGGCCTCCATCTCGACCAAGTGGATGAGCTGACCTTTCGCATCAGTTTCGATCGCACTCAAGTAGCCACCGCCGACTTGATCCGACAGATCCTCGCCGCCGTTGAGGTCCGCGACCTTCTCATCGAAGACGAATCCATTGAGGAAATCGTCAAGCGCATCTATGCCGGCCAAGCCACGCTGGAAGTCCCGGCCTAGGCGCCGACAAACCAAAACACCTTGCTACACATCCAATCGGGGCGAATAAACCCACATGAAGATGGTTCGTGGCCTTCGGCTCTCGCTAGTTCTACTGCTGGCAGTCGCACCTCTCGAAAGCCAGCAGGCGCCGAACATTTCCGTCAAAGTGAAAGTTGTCAACGTGCTCGCCGCTGTGCGGGATAAGCACGGCAACATCATCCGCAATCTAACCAAAGACGATTTCACGTTGGACGAAGACGGCCATCCGCAGACCATCAAATATTACTTGCAGGAAGACAATCTCCCGCTGACCCTCGGCTTGCTTGTCGACACGAGTGGGAGTCAACGCCGCGTTCTTCGCGACGAGCGTAACGCCAGCTACACCTTTCTGGACCATGTGTTGCGCGAGGACATGGACAAAGCCTTCCTGATCCATTTCGATCGCGAAGTCGAGCTGCTTCAGGACCTCACTTCGTCGCGCGAGAAGCTGGAGTCCTCGCTCGACTTGCTCGATACGCCACAAAGAAATGGAAATGGAGCGCCCGGTTACGATTCCGGCTCCGACGGCCGCGGCGGCGGAACTTTGCTCTACGATGCCATTTGGCTTGCTTCCGATGATTTGATGAAAAAGCAGCAGGGCCGAAAGGCGATCATTGTCCTCAGCGACGGAGTCGATCGCGGCAGCAAAGAGTCATTGCAGAGCGCTATCGAAGCGGCCCAGCGCGCCGATACTCTTGTTTATTCCATTTTATTTCCCGGTGACGAAAGACACCGAGGTGGAGGCGGAGGTTTCGGCGGCATGCATGGAGGCATGGGCCCGATGGGTGGCGGCGGGCGTCGCCAGTATCCGCGGCAAGAAGAGCGACCGAATGGCAAAAAAGTTCTCCAACAGATTTCCGAGGAAACTGGCGGCCGGCTTTTCGAAGTCTCAGGCAAACAGCCAATCGACAAAATCTACGCGCAGATCGAAGAGGAACTGCGAAATCAGTACAGCCTCGGCTACACTCCCGAAGGCCCCGACGCCGAGATCGGTTATCACAGGATTCATCTCGTCGCCAAACAAAAGGGCTTCACGGTCCAGGCCAGAGCCGGCTTTTACGCTGATCGCTAGCTAGAACTGCCCTAGCAGCCCAACGAAACGCCAAAATCACACCGCAAATCTCGCTCCGATCAGCCGCTCGACCATCTTCACAGCTTTGCTCTTGTCGTATTGCAGATAGGAGAGCGAAATCACAGTTTGCGGATCGCCCGAATGCAGCCGCTCGTACAATTGTTGCCGTCCGCCGAACTGATCGCCGGTCAACTCCCACGCCAGCTTGGCCAGCTTCACTCGGTCGATTCCGGAGGCGCCTTTGCCCCGCGAATATACATCGAGCAGCGGACGCAATTCCGCCGCATCAAAATCCTTCTCGCTCGGCGCAAAAATCAGCGAGCTCGAGCCGATGTGCTCCAAGATATTGATGATCCGCTCGGAAACCAGGGCCGTAAGCGACCGCTGATGAATCATCGGCCCGGGCGCCACCAATCCGTTCGGCAATTTCACACAATCCACTTCCGCAGCGCGCAGGATGGACCGCAGGATTCGCTGATACGTAACCAGCTCGCCAAGCTCTGCCTGTACTAGCGGCCGCGTGTCCGTTCCGGCGGTTTTCGCCATCAGGTGTGCCACGCCGATCAGAAGTTCCATCCGCGCGATCGCTTGCACAGTCGCCGAAGGCCCGGTCCACGTCATTACCCGCGGCCCGAATAGCTGGCGCGCCGCCAAAGGTTCTCGCGCCAGAAACACACGTTCGAATGGCACCAGCACATCGTCGAAAACTACCATCGCGTCTTCTTCGTCGAATCGCGAGGATGCGGGATGATCGAATGCGCTGCGGTCGCTGAATGGCTCGCGACAAATAATTTTCAGGCCCTTTACATTGGCGGGAATCGCGAACCAAATCGCGTGATCCTTTTCCTGCTCGTTCAATTGATAGGTGGGAGCGATCTGCATTTCGTGGCAGAGCGGAGCCAGCGTTACCAATCGCGCGCCGCGTACGATGTAGCCGGTGTCCGTTTCCTTCACGATTCGAAGGCAGCGGTCCGGATCCTGCTCCGGGCGCAGCGATTTATCCATGGTCGGATCGTGGAGCCCGTGCCCCAGGCAAAGGTCGTTTTCAGCCGCGAATTGGTGATGCCACGCCGCGTTTTTCGCGAATGCCGGATTGAATTTCGCCAACTCGTCGCCCGCGCTTTTGAATCCGATAGCGATGGCCGCGCAGAAATCGGGATAGCGTCCCATCATCCCAAACGATTCCTGCGCCCAGATTTCCGCGTTGCGCCGTCGCAGGAGGAGGTCATCGTACGATTTCGGCTCCAGATACGAATACGAGACGCGCGCACCGTTTTCGTTCACGAACGTCATCTGGTCGATCGTTTCGGGAGCGTGCTGCATGTCGTAAATCCGCGCCATTTCGCGGCACATCCCCGCAAAAACCGGGTGTGCGGTAACGTCTTTCACCCGTTCTCCGGCAACCCAAACCTCGCGGCCATCGCGCAACGATTCGATGTAGCGCTTACCATTCAGCGCACCAGGACCCAGCGCCTTCTCGTTTGCTTTGCTCGGTTCATTGATCGCACGCTGCATACCAATTCCTCCAATTGTCGTAACGCCATTGCTGGTAATCGCGCAGCCTGAAGCACGAAGGAGTGTAGTTCACCGCGTGCCGCTTTTCCATCCGCCTGACACTTACCGGACTCAGCGAGAAAGGCCACAGGCGCTCGCCCTTGCGCTCGGCCGTGCGTCTACCTAAGATCGTCGCGTGAACTTGGCATGAGCGAACTGGTTGAATCTCTGGCGCCCTACGCGGAATTTGCGCGCGTCGGATTCGTGAACATTCTCGCGTTCCGCCTGCGCTACTTCACCGGCATCATCACGTATTCGCTCAACGTGACGATTTACTACTTCATTTGGAGCGCCGTATTTCGCTCCGCTTCGTCGTTTGCCGGCTACAACCTTTCGCAAATGATAACTTACGTCAGCGTCGGCTGGATCATCCGCTCGTTTTATTGGAATACGATCGATCAGGAAATGGCCTACGAGGTTATCGAAGGTAAGATCGCCATGGATTTGATCAAGCCGGTGTCGGTGCAATGGATGTGGATCTGCCGGGCGATGGGCGAGTCCGCGTTCCGCCTGGGATTGCTCACTTTGCCGACGGCAGTGGTCGTGGCGCTCGTGTTTCCTCTTCAGCGACCGGCATCGAGCGACAATTTCCTCTTCTTTCTGGTCGCCGTGCTCGGCAGTTTTTTCCTGATGGCCGCGATCAACTTGATGATCGGCACTTGCGCGATTCCGCTGAAGTCGATTCTCGCCCTGATCCGCGCCAAGCAGTGGCTGATCGAGTTGCTTTCCGGGCTGCTGCTCCCGATGACATTTTTCCCGCAAACAATTCAACGAATTCTGGCGTGGCTTCCGTTCGAGCATATTGCCTATACACCGCTTCAGATTTATCTCGGGAAGCTCGACCGTACACACGCGCTGCAAGCTCTGGCTACCGAGTGGTTCTGGGTCTTTGCGCTGATTGTCCTCGCGCACTTGTGGTGGAGTCGCACCCTGCGCACGATTACAATCCAGGGAGGCTAACAATGCCGGAACAAATTCGCCTCTCAAATCTTGCGTCCTCACTGAGCCGGCATGCCATGCTTTTCTGGGGATACTTTACACAGTACCTGAAAGTACAGATCGGCTATCGCGCCGACTTTCTGATCAGCCTGGGCACCAGTTTCGCCGCGACGATTTTTCAACTGGCATTCGTCCTAATTTTGTTCCAGAGAATCCCGCGGCTGGCCGGCTGGACCTTTCCCGAAGTGCTGTTTCTTTATGGTTTTTCGCTGATTCCTTACGGCGTGTTCAACGTAATCAGCCTGAACCTCTACAATTTCGGCAACAATTACATTATCGAAGGGAAATTCGACCGCGTGCTGCTGCGGCCGGTTTCGTCGTTATTTCAGGTGCTCTTCGAGCAATTCCGCATTGAGGCAGTTCAAGAAGTAGCTACGGGAATTTTCTGTGTTGCGTGGGCGGCGCGGCGGCTTCGGGTCGAGTGGACGCCGGAAAAAATCGCCATTCTGCTTTTCTTCGGGCTCTGCGCGGGCTTGATTTACTTGTCGGTTTTTTTGATTCTTACCAGCGTGTCTTTTTGGTTCGAGGATCGCATTGGAGTCAGCCCGCCAGTTTGGAACGTGATCGCCTTCGGGCGCTACCCGCTTTCGATTTACAGCGCCGGAGTACAGTTTGTCCTGTGCTGGGTGATTCCCTTTGGGCTTGCTTCGTTCTACCCTAGCGTGCGACTGCTGGGCCGCGCGGTGACGCCGGAATACGCGCCGATGGTGCCGGTGGTCGCGGCCGCATTTTTCACGCTGGCGGTTTCTCTGTGGAATTTCGGCACTCGCCACTATGCATCAACGGGATCGTAAGCGAAGTTGTTTGGAGGCAGTCGCCATGAGACTGATCGGCCGCAGCCGTGCAGACGCAAGATTCAGAGCGGGAATGTTGGCGGCTGCCAGCCTATTCCAGCTAACTGTCGCTTGCTTTAGTGCGTTGTGCCTTTCAGCCGCGCCTCGTCAGAGCGCCGCGCCTGCAAAAGACGATGCGCCGGACTTAAAGTCGTTCGTGGGCACATGGAAAGCAACTTTCAAGGGCCAAGTCTTCGCAACGCTAATTCTGAAAGAACAAGACGGGAAGCTCAACGGCACTTTGAATAACTTCGATGTGGTTACGGATAAGGACGGAAATCTGATCGACGGCACTCACGCGGATGACGGCAATGCCCCGTTGCTGAATGTCCACTTCAAGGCTGGCGCGCTCTATTTCGTGGTCCTCGAAAAGGATCAATACAGCACGGGCATGAATTGGAAGTTCACGCCCCTGAACGCGCAAGAGGGCACGCTTACACCTTTGCTCGAACTGCAAGACAATATCCCGCCGAATGTCGCAATCAAGCCGATTCAAATGCTTCGCGTCCACACCAAACCATGATTGAAAGTTCCCGCCGCGCCGTCAGAGGTGAGCAATTTCGTCGGCGATGAGGATGGCTTCGGCGATTTCCTTTATGGACTTGCGGCGTTGACGGCTTTCCCTTTGCAGGAGGGGGTAGGCGTCTTCCTCGCTGATGCGAAGCTTGCGCGCGATGATTTTCTGCGCGCTTTCGACGGTGCGGCGTACTTCGGCTAGTTCGAACGAGCGCGAACTTTCCGTTTCAACGCGGACCAGTTCGATTTCCGGCCCCACCAGAAAACCGATGGTTGAAATCAGATGAATCTCGCGCTGGCTGTGCTGGTGCGGCTCGCGATGCTGGATGTTGATGACGCCGACTAATTTGTCGCGGCACAAAATGGGCACAGACAAGAAAGCCTCGAAGCGGTCTTCCGGCAATTCCTCGAACAATTGAAAGCGGGGATCGAGCAAAGCATTGCTGGCTATGGCGACGGGCCGCTTATTTTCAGCCACCCAACCTGTGATTCCCTGCCCCATGCGCAACTTCAGGCGATCCAACACGTCTGAGTGAGGATTCTGCGAAGCCCGCAGAATAAGATCTTCTCCTTCCAGGACATAGACGAAACAGGAGTCGCATTTCACCACGGCCGAAACGAACTCGACCACCAGATCGAGAACCGTGGTGAGCGGATCGGCGGCGGCAATGCGCTCGCCAATCTGGTGGAGCAACGCGATATCGCGGTGCGCGTCGGAGGTGGAATGCAGATTCATACTCCACTTTAGGAAGTCCAAGGCGAGAGAGACAAATTCAAATTCGGATTGGTTGCCATCAGAATTTGCAATTAAAGCGGTAACTTGCGGAGAATCGGACGCTTGGGTGTCGCGGAGCGGACAAGTAGTCTACGTTAGATACGCTGCGAAGCGGGCTGAGAGGCTGTGCGCGCGGAGTGCTTCACTGGAGGAACCGCCAAGAGGTAAAGGATTGCGCTTGCAAAACACAAGCCGGCGACCGTTTCGAAGACTCCCGAATAGGTGCCGTACTTATCGAAAAAATATCCCGCGGTCACCGGACCGACCGATCCCAAGATCGTGCCCATCGGCATGGTGACTCCCAGCACAGCAGGGTAGGCTTTCAATCCATAATAGTTGCTCAGAATTGTCATCAGGCAGGTGAAGGCCGCGGCGAAACCGGTTCCCATCAAAATCGCATAGAGATAAATCCCGCCCGGCCCTGAAGCGCGAATCGCGAGCAGCGTTCCGGCGCCGTACAGGCAGACAGCCACGGCCGAAATGTAGCGCGGCTCGATGTGGTCGCCGAGCGCGGCCACGGCGAATTGCCCGATCATCGAGGAAATCAGAACGATCGAGATCGATCTGGCCGCTTCGCCGGGCGCGTATCCGAGGCCTTCGAGATGCGAGACGCCATGCGCGATGTAGATGAAAAAGCCCATGAAAAATCCGAGATAGGTGAGGACGAGCAACCACAAGCTTCGCGAAGCAAGAACCTCTCTGAGAGTCCAATCCTCGTCGGTCTTGTAAACTCCGCCTCTGGATCGAGAAGGCAGCGCTGAAGATTCAGGGGTGCGCGGCGCCGCATCGTCATCCGGGAACTGTCCCATTTGCGCGGGACTGTCCTTGACGAACAGTGCGGCGACAACGGCCGCTGCCAGCGACATGAACGCCATGCACCACCACGCGGCTCGCCAAGTTCCGAAGCGCGCGATGATGGCGTTCAGTGTCGGAACGGCGATGAAACCGCCTATGCCGGATGCCGTAAGCAGAAGCGACATGGCTCGAGCGCGCTTGCGATGAAACCAACGAGCCGCGCCGACCTGCGGCCCAAGCGTGCCAGCGAGAGCCACTCCCGCGCCGACTACAATCCCGAAAACCACGATCGCCTCCGATGTGGTTTTCACAAATGAGGCCATGAGGAAGGCGCCGCAGGACGTCAAAAGAGTTCCAACAAACAGAGTGAAACGAAGGCCGAATTTGTTGATCGACTTGGCGACGAGCGGAGCCGGCAATCCGGCCATGAGGCTGAAAACCGAAAACGCCAGACCCAGCTCCTTGCGATTCAAGTGCATCGCTTTGGCCATATAGGTGTTGACGACGCTAGTCGCGAAGGTAGGAAATGCGAAGTTCAGCACGATGATCAGCCAGAAGATGAACAGCAGCTTCCAACCGTAGAAACTTTTGTCGTTCATGGTCTATACGCGCGGGGCAAAGCGCCCGAATAATCCTCTGATTGCTCGAGGGTGTCAATCGCTTATCCGGCGGAAGGACTGGGAGGTTGATGGATAAGGCGCTTCACTGGCTGCAGGTCCGGTCTCCGCTCCGAGGCAGTGACTCAGTTTGCTGGTGGCACGCAACTCTTGCTGCGGTTTACTGCTTGCCTCGACTTACGTGCGCAGGCAAGAGTGCCTGCGCCACGCTCCAGGAACAAATTGCGACCATCCGGTGTATTATTGTTCGAGTAGATTTGCGGCCAATCGGGGTTGTCCTGATTACCATGGCGATGAGCAAGAATCCGAAGGCGAAAAATCGCGGGGAAATGAAGCCAGCATATCCATTTCTGAGCCTGCCCAAGGCTCAGGGTCTCTACTGCCCCAAGAATGAGCACGACGCCTGCGGCGTGGGCTTCATTGCCAATATCGAGGGACAAAAATCGCACGATATCGTCCTGAAAGGCATTCAGATACTGATCAATCTGACGCATCGCGGCGCATGCGGCTGCGATCCGGAAACGGGAGACGGCGCGGGCATCCTGATCCAGATTCCGCACGCCTTTTTCGAGCGCGAATGCTCGCAGCTTGGGTTCACGCTGCCGGCGCCCGGCGAATACGGAATTGGAATGGTGTTTCTGCCGGTGGACCCGCAGGAAAGAATCCTGTGCGAAGGCATGGTGGAAAAATGCGCGCGCGAACAGGGCCTGACGGTGCTCGGATGGCGCGACACACCGATCAACGGAGACATGATCGGGCGCGTGGCGCGAAATTCGCAGCCCTACATCGAACAGATTTTTGTCCGGCGCGGACGGGGAATGGATCAGGATGCGCTGGAGCGGAAGCTCTACGTGATGCGGAAGCGGGCGGAGTTTCTGGCGGCCGAATCCGATCTGAAAGAGAAAGGGTTTTTCTACATCCCTTCGCTTTCCTCGCGGACCATCGTTTACAAGGGACTTTTACTGGCTCCGCAGATCATGCACTTCTATAAAGAGCTGGCGGACCCGGACGTGACGAGCGCGCTGGCATTAGTTCATCAGCGCTTTTCGACGAATACATTTCCGAGCTGGCAACTGGCGCATCCCTACCGCTACGTCTGCCACAACGGAGAAATCAACACGCTGCGCGGGAACGCCAACTGGATGTACGCGCGGCAATCCGTGCTGGGTTCTCCTCTGTTCGGCAAAGACATGGAAAAACTGCTGCCGATCATCACGCCGGGCGGCAGCGATTCGGCGATGCTGGATAATGCCGTGGAGTTGCTGACGCTCGCCGGGCGCAGCCTGCCGCATGTGATGTCCATGCTGATTCCCGAGGCGTGGGACAACGACACCGCAATGCCGGAGGACGTGAAGGCATTTTACGAATATCACGCGTCGCTGATGGAGCCGTGGGACGGGCCCGCAGCGGTTGCATTTACCGACGGGCGCGTGATCGGCGCGAAACTCGATCGGAATGGATTGCGTCCGGGGCGTTATTTGGTGACGGCGGACGGGCTGGTAGTGATGGCGTCCGAAGCCGGCGTGTTGCCGATGATCAAGCCGGAAGAAATCCGCATGAAGGGGCGGCTTGCGCCCGGCCGCATGTTGCTGGTGGATACGGAACAAAAGCGACTGATCTCGGATGACGAGGTAAAAAAACAGCTGGCGGCCCGCAAACCCTACGCGCAGTGGGTGAAGGATAACCAGATTACTCTGGATCACCTGCCGAGTCCGACGAATGTCCAACCCACGGACCACGAAACAATCTTGATGCGCCAACGCGCTTTCGGCTACACGGATGAAGACCTGAAAACGATTTTACAGCCTGCGGCGGCTAAGGCGGAGGAACCGGTGGGATCGATGGGAATCGATACGCCGCTTGCTTGCCTATCGGACAAGCCGCAACTGCTCTTCAGCTATTTCAAGCAGACCTTCGCGCAGGTGACGAATCCGGCGATCGATCCGATTCGCGAAGACCTGGTGATGTCGCTGAACACGTACATCGGATGCGAAGGAAACATCCTCGACGAGACGCCGAAAAATTCGCACACGCTGAAGTTGCGCCATCCGATCATTTCAAATTGGCGATTGGAAAAGCTGCGCGGGGTGAAATGGGGAGATTTTCTGGCAACCACGCTTTCGGCGCTGTTTCGCGCCGATGGAGGCGAACAGGAACTTGAGAAAGCGGTGGAAGAACTTTGCGAGCGTGCTTCTCTGGCGATCAAGTCCGGTTACACCTTACTGATTCTTTCCGACCGCGGCGTCGATCGCAGCTACGCGCCGATTCCGAGCTTGCTGGCGCTTTCGGCGGTACACAACCATTTGATTCGCGAAAAGACGCGGAACCAGGTGGCGCTGATCGTCGAATCAGGCGAGCCGCGCGAGGTGATGCATTTTGCGCTGCTGCTCGGCTATGGCGCGAGCGCGGTGAATCCCTACTTGGCGATCGAGACGCTGGAGGACCTTTACAAGAACGAGCATTTTTCTTCCGAAAGCACGTGGGACAAAGTTTTCAAAAGCTACATGAAGGCCGTGGATAAAGGGCTGCTCAAAACGTTTTCGAAGATGGGAATTTCGACGCTGCAAAGCTATCAGGGCGCGCAGATCTTCGAGGCCATCGGACTGAATCGGTCGCTGGTGGAACGCTACTTCACCGGCACGCCGTCGCGGATCGAAGGTGTGGGGATCGACGTGCTGGCGCGCGAATCGCTGATGAAGCACGAGTTTGCGATGCAGCACCCGAGCGAGTCGGAAACGGAGCTTCGCGTCGGCGGCGAATATCAGTTTCGCGTGCGCGGCGAACGTCATCTGCTGAACCCGGTCACAGTGAGCAAGCTGCAGCACGCGGTGCGGGAAGGCAAGACGGAAACCTTCGAGGAGTTTGCGAGAACGATCGACGAGCAGAATCGCGAACTGCTGATGCTGCGCGGCATGTTCGATTTCAAGCCAGCCGCAGACCCGATTCCGCTGGAAGACGTGGAGCCGGCTTCGGAAATCGTGAAGCGGTTCGCGACGGGCGCGATGTCATTCGGCTCAATCAGCAAGGAAGCGCACGAAACACTGGCGATTGCGATGAACCGCATCGGCGGGAAATCGAATACCGGCGAAGGCGGCGAGGATGAAGTGCGGTTCCGTCCGGATGAGAATGGAGATTTAAGGCGCAGCGCGATCAAGCAAGTGGCTTCGGCGCGGTTTGGCGTCACCACGAATTACCTGGTGAATGCGGATGATTTGCAGATCAAAATTTCGCAGGGCGCAAAGCCGGGCGAAGGCGGGCAGCTTCCCGGGCATAAAGTGGATGAAGTGATCGCGCGCGTGCGGCACTCGATTCCCGGGGTGGGACTGGTTTCGCCGCCTCCACATCACGATATTTATTCGATCGAGGATTTGGCGCAACTGATACACGACCTCAAGAACGCGAATCCCCGCGCGCGAATTTCCGTGAAGCTGGTGGCCGAAGCGGGGGTGGGAACGGTGGCAGCAGGCGTGGCGAAAGCGCACGCTGACGTGATCCTAATTAGCGGATACGACGGAGGCACGGGCGCTTCGCCGATCAGTTCGATCCGGCATGCCGGAGTTCCGTGGGAACTGGGGCTTTCCGAAACGCAACAGGTGCTGGTGCTGAATGATTTGCGCAGCCGCGTGCGACTGCAGGTGGACGGGAAACTGCAAACCGGGCGCGATGTGGCAATCGCCGCGCTGCTGGGCGCCGAGGAGTTTGGATTTTCCACCGCGCCGCTGATTTCCATGGGCTGCATCATGATGCGCAAGTGCCATCTGAACACTTGCCCGGTGGGCGTGGCGACGCAGGATCCCGAGCTTCGCAAGAAGTTTGCGGGCCAGCCTGAGCACGTGGTGAATTTCTTTTTCTTCGTCGCCGAAGATTTGCGCAAGGTGATGGCTGAGCTTGGATTCCGCACGGTGAATGAGATGGTGGGGCGCGTCGATTGCCTGCAGCAGCGCGCGGACATCACCCACTGGAAGGCGAAGGGCATCGACCTTTCGGCCGTTTTGTACGACCCGCCGATGCCGAGTCACGTTGGGCGGCGCAACTTGATCGCGCAGGATCACGGCCTAGAGAAGGCGCTCGATTACAAGCTGATCGAAATGGCGCAAGAGTCGCTCGAGAATCGCACGCCAGTTTCGTTGAGCATGCCGATACGCAACATTCATCGTACGGTGGGCACGATGCTCAGCGGCGAAATCGCGCGGCGATACGGCTCTCCTGGCTTGCCGGACGATACGATACAAGTGCAATTCACCGGGTGCGCGGGGCAGAGCTTTGGCGCGTTCCTCGCGAAGGGCGTAACGCTTACGCTCGAAGGGGACGCTAACGATTACGTCGGCAAAGGACTTTCAGGCGGCAAGCTGATTATTTACCATCCGCGAAAATCGGAATTCGTCCCCGAGGAAAATATTCTGATCGGCAACGTGTGCCTCTATGGCGCAACGGGCGGCGAGGCGTTTTTCGGCGGCATGGCCGGCGAACGCTTCGCGGTGCGCAATTCCGGTGCGACGGCGGTGGTGGAAGGAGTCGGCGATCACGGCTGCGAGTACATGACAAATGGCTTGGTTGTGGTCCTCGGAGGCACGGGGCGAAATTTCGCGGCGGGCATGACGGGCGGGATTGCGTACGTGCTGGATCAGTTTGGCGATTTTGCGTCGCTGCGCTGCAATCGAACAGAGGTGGACCTCGAGCCGGTTACAAATCAGAAGGACATCGAGAAACTGTACGAACTGATCGCGCGGCATAGCGAGCTGACGGCAAGTCCGCAGGCGAAGTGGATCATCGAAAACTGGGAATCCATTTTGCCGAAATTCGTCAAGGTATTTCCACACGAGTACAAGCGCGTTCTCGGAATTCCGAGAGTGCCGGCGGGCGTGCTGGCCGCGAAGTCCGGGAAACATTCCACGGGCCAGGTGATTCGTGGGTAAAGTCACCGGGTTCAAGGAGTATGCGCGAGAAACGGCTCCGCGCCGTCCTGTTGACGAGCGCGTGAAAGATTATTTCGAGGTGTACCAGCCCTTCGGCGAGGACAAAGTCCGCACACAGGCGGCGCGCTGCATGGACTGTGGAATTCCCTTCTGCCACACCGGCTGTCCTGTGAACAACATCATTCCGGATTGGAATGATCTGGCCTACCACGACGAGTGGAAGGAAGCGATCCGGGTGCTGCACTCCACCAACAATTTTCCAGAATTTACGGGGCGGATCTGCCCAGCGCCGTGCGAAGCGGCGTGCGTGCTCGGCATCAACGAGCCGCCGGTCGCGATCAAGTTGATCGAAAAGACGATCGTCGAGCACGCGTGGAATGAAGGCTGGATCACGCCCGAACCGCCGGAGAAACGCACGGGCAAGCGCGTTGCTGTCGTCGGCTCGGGGCCGGCTGGATTGGCGGCCGCGCAACAACTGAATCGCGCGGGGCACACGGTGACCGTGTTCGAAAAAGCCGACCGTATCGGCGGCCTGCTGCGCTACGGCATACCCGACTTCAAGATGGAAAAGACGGTGCTCGACCGGCGGCTGGCGCAAATGTCAGCGGAGGGCGTTGTTTTTCAAACGAGCGCTCACGTGGGCGGCAACATCAAGGTGAAAGATCTGCGGAAACAGTTCGACGCGATCCTGCTTGCGGGTGGCGCGGAAAGTCCGCGCGATCTGAAAGTGCCCGGACGCAACCTGAAGGGTATCCACTTCGCGATGGAATTTCTGCCGCAGCAGAACAAGCGCATCGCAGGGGACGACGTTTCGAATCAGATTCTCGCCACAGGCAAGCGCGTGGTGATTATCGGCGGCGGCGATACGGGGGCGGATTGCCTGGGCACGTGCCACCGGCATCAGGCGAAGTCTGTGCTGCAATTCGAGATTATGCCGATGCCTCCGCAGGATCGTCATGCCAGCACGCCCTGGCCGCTGTGGCCGCTGCAGCTGCGCACCGAAAGCGCACACGAGGAAGGCGGCGTCCGCGATTGGGCCGCGAGCACCACGAAATTTACCGGCGACGAAGGCGGCAACGTGAAGCAGTTGCACGCCGTCCGCGTGGGGCCTCCGCCAAACTTTGAAGTCGTGCCCGACAGCGAATTTACCATCGACGCCGATCTCGTTCTGCTCGCGCTTGGATTCACGGGGCCCGTGAAGCCCGGGATGATCGATCAATTCGGCGTGGAACTCGATGCTCGCAGCAACATCGCGACCAAGGGAAATTACATGAGTTCGGTGCCCCGGATTTTTGCCGCGGGTGACATGCGCCGCGGGCAATCGCTGGTGGTGTGGGCGATCGCAGAAGGACGCAGCGCGGCCGCAGCCGTTGACGAGTACCTCAGAGCTCCAAAGTAGAGACGCGCTGCGAATGCAACCGTCAGCTCAGCCGAATGTTGATCGTCTTAGTGTTCATGTACTTTGAAAGACCGGTCATGCCGTAATCTCGTCCGAAGCCCGACTGTTTGTATCCGCCGAAGGGCGCGTTCAACGAGAGCTCGGCATAGGTATTCACCCACACGGTTCCCGCAGGAATCGATTTCGCCGCAAGAAGCGCTTTGTTGATGTCGCTGGTGTGGACGGCGCCGGCGAGCCCGTAGATTGGATGATCCGCGAGCGCAACTCCCTCGTCGATATCATGAAAGCTTTGCACGGTGAGGACGGGGCCGAACACCTCGTTGATGATCGCGGCGTTGTCCGGTTTGGTGTTGCGCACGATCGTCGGTTGGAAGAAGACTCCTCCGTTGCCGGTCTGCTCGCGTCCCCCGCCCATGACGATTTCAGCGCCCGTTTTCTTGGCGTCTTTCAGGATACCTTCGATGCGCGTTCCTTGTTTTTCGGAGATGATCGGTGCGAGCGTTGTTTGCGTGTCCCAGGTGGGACCCGGCTTCGGACTCCTCAGCCGCTGTGCAATTTTTTCGGTAAGTTCGTCGCCGACTTTTTCATCCACCACGAGGCGGGTCCCCGCGAAGCACACCTGCCCTGCGTTGAAGCAGATATTTCCAGCGATGATGTCCGCCACACGATCGAGACTTGGCGCGTCACGGAAAACGAGCTGCGGACTTTTTCCGCCAAGTTCCAGGCAGACGGGCTTCAACCCGCTGTTCGCGGCGTCGATCATCACCTGCTTTCCTGTTGCTGTGGAACCGGTAAACGATACGTAATTCACAAGAGGATGCTTCACCAGCGCGCTTCCCGTCTCCGGACCGAGGCCCGGAAGAACCGCGAGGAGCCCCGCCGGCACGCCCGCCTGATGCGCCAGCTCCGCAGCGCGAAGAATGGAATACGGCGTCAGCTCTGATGGCTTGAGGACAACAGCGTTTCCTGCTGCAAGCGCTGGCGCGACTTTCAAAACCGCCAGCACGAGCGGTACGTTCCAGGGCGAGATTGCCGCAACCACGCCGTAGGGTTCATTGACGTACATGCTGATCACTTTGGCCTCGGAAGCGAGTACCTTGCCATCCAGCTTATCGATCGCTTCGGCGAAGAAACGGATGGTCTCGGCGGCGAACCCGATATCGAAGTGGCGCGTCTCGTTGATCAAGCGGCAGGATGCCAGAGATTCGAGCCTCGCCATCTCTTCAAGATTCTGGTCGATCAAATCCGCCCAGCGAAATAGAACCTTGGCGCGCGCGCGGGGAGGCATCTCCGCCCAACCGCTTGTTTTATAGGCTTTCGTCGCGGCGGTAACCGCGCGGTCAACGAGGTTTGCGCTGGCTCCGCGCTCGGAGCGGATCACGTGGCCATCGGAAGGCCGAATGACATCGTACTCAGCGCCATCGCCGGGAATGTATTGCCCTCCAATGAAATTGCCGGCGGGCGGGGTGACCTGATCGGGACTAAATCCGGTTGCTTGCGTTGACATAGTTCACTCTTCCTTTCGTCTCGTTCGGTGCCGAGTCTACACCGCCGTTTCGGGGAGGACAAGCCGAGGCGAAAAGGAAGAAGGTACGCAGATAGTGGGCGCATGCTCGGCGCGGGAGAGGTCTGGGGGCGCTGAAACCGAACTGAGCAAGAAAAGAGGTAATAGCGGGTGAGCCTGTAAGCCGGATTCTGTTCGCTGCGCGACCCAGCGTGATTTGCATCACGATGCCCGGGCACACGCCACGCGGCGATCATTCCTCTAGGTCCCGAATCGCTCCGGGACTCAAGCAGCCTACCCGAGGGTCACAGCATTTCGCGGTTGCGAGCGAAACGCCCTTCATTCGCGAAAGCGAACTCGGGGCAAGCTTACGGGCCGGGCCGGCCCTCCCCTCCTATTTGGCCTTGCTCCACGCGGGGTTTTCCGTGCCCCGGATGTTGCCATCCGAGCGGTGGGCTCTTACCCCACCTTTTCACCCTTGCCAAATGCGCCCGACCGAAAGAGGCGGACTTCCGGTTTTTCCGAAAGCCTGCCACCGAGGTACAAGCATCACCGGCGGTTTAATTTTCTGTGGCACTTTCCGTAGCTGCGCCGCGAACGCGCTTTCGCGCACCATGTGACGCAACCCCCTGGCGTTACCAGGCGCGTTGCCCTGCCGTGGCCGGCTCTTGCGAGTTCGCCACGGCCGGAGTCCGGACTTTCCTCCCGCCCATTCCGCTTGCGCGGAGCGGGCCGGCGATCACCCGGCTCACCCGCTGGAATGATTATACGCGATGTTCCGCGCGGGAATCGATTAACGGACCCGCGGTGATGCGATGCTGGAAAGTGCGCGCGTGCAGCGAGCTAGGAAGGTTTCCTTCTGAGAGTTACGGACGAGGGGACGAACGCAGCGTTCCAGCATAAGCAGTATAGCACGTTTTTGAGGCGTCGGAAGAGGTAACTTCAACAATTCAAAGGGCAAAATCGGGTGATTATGCATTTCACACAGAAAGGCGGTAAAATCTATGAGCCGTGACAGGGCAGCGACAGAGTTTCCAAACTTCCGCACTGGCTTCCCTCTTGACAAAATCTTCCCTTTATGTTCGCTCTTTTTGTGGAGAATGTCACATTGACAAATGTGGAGAAGTGACCTATAGTTCTCCCTGAAGAGATTGCCGGTGAAATCCCGGCAGCGTACTCACGGTGGCCACTCTCACGGGTGGCCATCCGTGTTTTAGGGGTAGATTCTCTTGCCGCACTGCCACTTCTTAACATGTCGTCGGCGGACCGGAAAGCTACTAAATGGGACAGGGATCGACGAATTGGCTTCCCATACGCCAACAAGGACCACTGAGAAAGCGTAGGGCTTGCTGTCAAATTCCTTCACATATACCCACGTTGCTGATTCTACTTTAGGATTCTCGGTCCAAACCTCGTCAGGGGCTTCGAGCGTCACGCGTGCCGATGCAAGGTGCCTTGCACGAGAACCGTTTTCCCTCAATTCATAATGTGCGAAACCGTCTGTCGTGCTCTGGATTATTTTCCGTTCTTTGGGCAAAGTTAACTCAGGTATCCCTTCCACAAGGATACCGGCCATGTGGAAGAAGTGGTGCTCAAAGCAGTAGATTTTGTGCCCACAGGGACTGAGGATCAGCGACTTTTTCCCTTCCAGGAATATCTCATTGAAACGAAGAAACAGCTGGCTTATCGAGGTGAACTCTACGGGAGCCGGGCGTTCCGGGCGTTTCGGTTTACCAACGCCTACGGTCACCACTCTTACCGTTTCTGTTGCGGATGTCTTTACTGCTTCCGGTCCGTCTATCATACTTCAGGCACTTACCTTTCTCCCCTTCCGGCTACGGAGTGTATCACCTTCTGGCCTTTTCGGCCAAGGGGCGATTAAGATTTTTTCTGGAAGGGTCGAGGCGTGTGCCGTTAAACAAATTGAAGCTCTGGCTAATCCTTGGGAGATTAGGTCCAAGCGCACATACGGCCTTGGAGAATTTCCTTCACTTCTTGGCACCTGTCTGGTAGTTTATTCATCGCAGGGCGAGGAGAGCAGAATGCCAGACGAATTGGACCCCGCAGTTGCGGTATTGCGGCGCAAGCTAGACGAACAGCTTCAGGCTGTTTCCGACACAAAACGAACGATCAACATGCTGATGAAGATGTCGGGGAAGGACCCCTTGTATCCAGAGGATGACAGCGAGAAAGGCGGAGTGATTAGGGATGATCAGTTCTACGGAAAGGGGCTGGCGACATCCGCCGCTGAATATCTCGCGTTGCGACATCAAGCGTGTAAGCCAGAAGACATCTTCCGTGCACTACGGGATGGCGGATTCGATTTCGACTTACAGGGATGGCAGGGCGATGATGCCCTTAAGATTCGGAGCCTCGCGATGTCGCTAGCGAAAAATACAGGTGGTGCAGGGAAGTTCCATCGGCTAAAGAACGGTAGTTTTGGTCTACGCACATGGTATGACCCATCGTTCTTGAAAAAAGTGGCAGCCGGACCAGAGGTACAGAGGAAGCCGAGGAAGAGAGTCGCTAGGAAACCCATTAAAGCCTCTAAGAATCGGACCGAGCCGCGAGCGCCGAAAGCCGGGACGAAGGAACCGGAAGGACTGAAGACAGTAGCCTAAAAGATCGGGGCCGTGGCCGAGTGGCTTAAGGCGCCGGATTTATAATCCGAGTGAACCTGTTCGCGCAGGTTCCGAAGGTCCGAATCCTTCCGGCCCCGTCCACCTCATGCTATCATCGTCGCATGAAGGTTCAAAAAGAGAAATTCGACGCGTTGCTCTCAAAGGTTCTAAAGACCAAGCCCGTACCGCGCACTTCGATAAAAGCTACTGGCAGGCGCGGCTCTAAGACTCCGATACTTCGGAAGCCGTGAGATTGTCGTAGGTCAGCCGCTCCCCATTCAGCAGGTTCTTAGTAGTCTCCGCGAACAGTTGCGGTTGTTCCTTGCGGCGATTGAACCGATAGGAAAACTCATCGCAGTACCGCGCGAGATGCTTTTTAGAGACCTGGTGGAACGTGCCATACAGTCCCCGCTTGAATAGCGAGAACGCATTTTCAATCGTGTTGGTGTGAACGTCTCCGATACCGTAGGCATCCTTGTGGCTGATGGTCTCGTGCTTGCCGGGGAATTTATCTTTGAGCGCGAATATGTATATCGGGTGCTCGTCCGTGTAGATCGTGCCCACTTGCTCGCTGATGTGCTTCTCTAGGATGGGCCGCAGTATCGCAGCCTTGGTATCCGCTACGGGAACGAGTTTCAGTCTGCCGCCCCCGCGTTCTACCATGCCGAGCACGACATCATCCTTTTTCGTTTTGCGACGCGCAAAACGCGGACGAGTGATGTGAGACCCTACGTAGGTTTCGTCCGCTTCGACTGCCGGGGCATCAAGAATCAGGTTGTCTTGCGTCATGGCCTTGCGGATGCGATGGCAGAGGTGCCACGCGGTACGGTAGTTCACTCCAAGGTGTCGCTGCATCTGGCACGCGGATACGCCCTTCTTAGCTTCGCAAATCAGCGCAATCGCCATGAACCACTTCTGCAACGAAAGGTGCGAGTCGTGGAATATCGTGCCAGCGGTCGGAGAGAATTGGTGCTTGCACTCAGGCTCTAGGCACTGGTAGATGCGCGTGCGCTTGTTCTTGGATTTGGCTTCCCGTGTAATCCGCGAGACCTTGAGAGACCCGCACGCGATGCAGGCGACGCCTGAGGGCCAGCGCATCGCTTCCAAGTAATCCAGGCACTTGTCATCTGTGTTAAATTGGCGGTGAACATCTATCAGTTTCATAGTAGTTCTTCCCTCATAAGCCTGTCCATCTTGGCTAACAGGTGACGCAAGATGACCAAAACGTCGCGCCTTTCTGCTGCATCTCTGCATGTTTTGAGTTTTGCTAGTGCGAGAGTAAACTCGGCGTGGGCTTTCTGTAGTTGCGAGTCCGACATGCCATAAATCTATCCCAATCTCGGTTCTGTGTCAAGTGCATAATCACCCAAAATCGTCCACGGTTGGAAGCTTTTGGTGTGGACTTTTGATTGGCCTCGGCGTGGAGGGTGGGGACTATTTCACTGCGTATTGAAGCGCAACAGTGCCGCTCTTGTAGATTCTGTGGCCAGTTAAGCTGAGTTTCTTTCTCGTGGCCGGAGTTGGCAGCAGCGGAGTTCCGCCGCCCAACAGTAATGGGACGATCGATACCTCGACCGTGTCCACGAATCCTTGCTCCAGCAGACTATGAAACAACGTTGCGCCTCCGAACAACCAAATGTCCTTTCCCGGTTTCTCGCGAAGCGATGTCAGTGCCTCTTTCTGCCTCTCCGCCACGACCGTCGCTTCCGGATAGTCGGCTTGACGTAACGTCCGGGAAAAAACAATCAGCTTCATTCCCGGAATCGTCGCTCGGCCCGCGTCCACCATTACCTCAAACGTGCGGCTGCCCACCAAAGCCGTGTCGAATTCGTTGAACAGCGCGGCGAAATCCACATCTGGTTCTGGCGTGATCCAATCCGCTTCGCCGTTCGGGCCGGCGACGTAGCCGTCGAGACTCATCGCAACGTGGTAACGAATTCTGCGCATGGATTTCTCCGTACATCCCGTTTGCTTGCGAGGTTACGGCTATTTCGAGTTTATGAGCTTTTCGAATTGGGATTCGTTTAGAATTTCGACGCCGAGGGATTTGGCCTTGTCGAATTTGGAGCCGGGGTCGGTGCCGACGACAACGTAGCTGGTTTTCTTGCTCACGGATGAGCCGGCTTTGCCGCCGTGAGAGGCGACGAGCGCTTCGGCTTCCTCGCGCGAGCGATTGGCAAGGGTTCCAGTGAATACGAAGGTCATGCCGGCAAGCTTCGCGCTTTTGGGAGCGGCGCGCTCGTCTTTCATATTCACGCCAACTTCACGTAGGTGCTCGACCATTTTGCGATTTGCGGATTCCGCGAAAAATTCGCGCACGCCCTCCGCGATTTTAGGACCTACTTCGCCGACTTCCATCAGCTGCTCCGGGCCGGCATCAGCAATTTTATCCATGGACCCAAAATGCGAGGCTAGGAGCTGCGCGGTGCGTTCGCCGACGAACGGAATGCCAATCGCGTAAATGAGGCGGTCGAGGCTGTTCTTCTTGCTGGCAGCAATTTCATCCAGGAGATTCTGCGCGGATTTTTTGGCCATGCGCTCGAGGCCGGAGAGCGTTTCCAAATCGAGGCGATAGAGATCGGCAAAATCCTTCACCAGATTTTTCTCAATCAGCTGAACGACAATCTTGTCGCCCAGGCCATCGATGTTCATGGCGTGACGTCCCGCAAAATGCAGGATCGATTCTCGGCGCCGAGCCAGACATGAGACGTTCACGCAGCGATACGCGACCAGGTCTTCCATTTTATAGACGCGCATGCCGCACACCGGACACTTCGATGGCATTTCGAATTCCTTCTCTTCAGTGCCGTGCTTGACAACTTTCAGCACATGGGGAATTACTTCGCCGGCGCGCTCGACCAGGACAGTATCGCCAGCGTGAACATTGAGCCGCCGCACTTCATCGAGATTATGGAGCGTCGATTTCACAACAGTGACGCCGCCGATTTGCACCGGCTCGAAAACGGCAAACGGAGTCAGAACGCCGGTGCGTCCGACGCTGACCCGGATTTCTTTGATGACGGTGGTTTCCTGATGGGCGGGATACTTGTAGGCAATCGCCCAACGTGGAGCTTTCGAAGTGAAACCCAATTCGTTCTGCAGCGAGATCTCGTTGACCTTTATGACAACGCCGTCGATTTCGTAGGGGAGTTTTTCACGCCTTTTTTCGACGCGGTCGATGTAGCGCTCGACTTGTTCAATCCCAGGGCAGACCTGCCAGTCGTAGCTCGCCTTGAAGCGCAGAGCCTTGAGCGCTTCGAGAACTTCCGAATGACGCTTCTTCGGAATACGGCCATCGACGAGAAGGTAGTACGCAAAAAACTCCAACTGGCGCGACGCTGTGATGTTCGGATCGAGCATGCGAACGGCTCCGGCCGCCGCGTTCCGCGGATTAGCGAACCGCTTCCCGCCCTGGGCCTCCTGCTGCTCGTTTAGGTCGACAAATGCCCGTTGCGTCATCATGGCTTCGCCGCGCACTTCGAAACTGTCTTTCACACCGGCGTCCTTCAGCTGCGACGGGTCGATGCCCAGCGGAATGGAGCGAATTGTCCTGACATTCGGAGTGACATCTTCGCCTGTTGTCCCGTCGCCACGGGTAACACCGGCAACAAGCTTGCCCTGCTCATAAATCAGCGAAAGGCTCAAGCCGTCAAACTTCTGCTCACAGACGTATTCCACCTTGTCGCGGCCGGTCGTTTGGCGAGCGCGGCGATCGAATTCAGCGAGCGCCTCGAACGAGAACGCGTTATCGAGGCTCATCATTGGAATTTTGTGGCGCACTTGCCGAAAACCCTCACGGGGCGCGCCGCCAACTCGTTGCGTTGGCGAATCGGGCGTTATGAGGTTCGGGTGCTCGGCTTCCAGCTTCTTGAGTTGCTCCATCAGGCGATCGAAGGTCGCATCGGAAATCTTGGGATCGTCCAGAACATAGTAGAGATACTCGTGATGGCGAATTTTTTCGCGCATCTCCTCGATCTCTCTGGCGGCGGTGGAGATTTTCATCGTTGCTGTCTTCGACATGGTGGTCTCACGCGAGCGACGTTTATTATACAATGCGTCTATCGGCGTAATCTCCCGGTCGAATGCCGCACAATATCAAAGACGCGCTGTTGATTTACAACCCTACGAGTGGGCGCAGACGGCATCGCCGATTTGCCGATGTGGAGCAGGCTGCGCGAATCTTGAAGGATGCAGGCATCGCAACGGAACTTGCTCCTACGACAGCGCCGGGCTCGGCGACAAACGTGGCGCGGAAAGCGGTGGAGCAGCGCCGCGGAATGGTGATCGCCTGTGGCGGCGATGGCACGATCAACGAGATCGTCAACGGGCTGGCGGGAAGCGATGTGCCCATGGCGCTGCTGCCCGCGGGTACAGCAAACATTCTGGCGAAGGAACTGGGCGTTCCGTGGGATATCCGGCGCGCGGCGACGCTGATTCCCGGAGGAACTGTGCGGAGGATCGCGCTGGGCGCCGCATTCCCGCTGAATGGAAACCATTCCGACTTGCTTTCGCCGAAGGGGCGATTTTTTCTCTCGGTGGCGGGCGCGGGGCCCGATGGAGCGATCGTCAACGGCGTGCATCCTGGCCTGAAGAGGAAAGCCGGAATCGTCGCGTACTGGTTTGAGGGTTTTCGCCAACTTTTCCAATACCGCTTTCCCGAAATACGAGTCCGCTCGGCGGGCCAGGAGCGTAAAGCCACCATCATTGTGGTGGGCAGGACGGCGCATTATGGCGGGCCGTTTAAAATCACGACAGGCGCGAGCCTTTTCGAAGATTCGTTCGAATTCGTGACGAACTCACGGCGGAACCGAATGGGCTACGTGGCGTGCCTGCCTGCGCTGTTCTTCGGCTCGCTTCGCAAAATGGATGGAATCGAAGCGTGGAAATCGCCCGAAATTATTTGCGAGGCTGCGGCAAGCGAGCGGATTTACGCGCAGGTGGACGGCGAACCGGTGGGGGCGTTACCGCTTGCGTTTCGAATCGTGCCGAACGCGCTATCGATCGTAACGCCTGAGCGCTA
This sequence comes from uncultured Acidobacteriota bacterium, assembly GCA_963823145.1. Classification (GTDB taxonomy): domain Bacteria; phylum Acidobacteriota; class Terriglobia; order Acidiferrales; family UBA7541; genus Palsa-295. Next base: position 1,298,480 of record CAWGJZ010000002.1, on the reverse strand, counting down.
GCTCTGGAAAAGCAGGATCTTGGAACCTGTCACACACGCGCTGACTTCGCTGGCCTTTGCACGCGCGGGACAGCGCCGCCTGCCGCGTTTCGGCACGGCGATGCTGATCGTTTCCGGTGTGGCGCCCGATCTCGATTACCTGAGCTATTTCGGCGGAGCGCATTCCTTCATTCGATTTCACCGCACGGTGCTGCACTCCCTTGCAGGTTCGGCGCTGATGGCTTGCACCCTCGCGGGCATATTTTGCGTGCTCGATCGAAAATATCCTCGACGGACGGCGCTGGCGGAAAAATCGTTTCCGCCACTGGCTTTCCGCTGCGCACTAGTGGTTTGTGCCATCGGCGCCGCCGGACATCTGCTGCTTGACCTGGCTAGCGGAGTTGGAGTGCAACTTTGGTGGCCATTCAAAACGCATTGGTCGGCGTGGGATCTCGTCACCAATTTCGATCTCTGGATTTTGCTTCTGCTGGCGGCAGGACTTTTGTTGCCTCTGCTTTTTAAGCTGGTGAATGAAGAAGTGGGCGAGCAAAAGAAAAGAACCGGACGGCTGGCGGGCTTCATTACATTGTTGCTTCTGGCAGTGTATTTCGGCGGGAAAGCGAATCTGCACAGCCAGGCGGTTGATTTGTTGCTTTTGCGTGAATACCACGGGCGCATTCCACTTTCGGCCGGCGCGTTTCCAGAAGGCTCGGCGCCGTTTGACTGGCGTGGCGTGGTGGTGACGGACGATACCCTGGAAACTATTGACGTCCAGGTAGGATTGAACCGGCCCTTCGATTCCAACAGCAGCATCACCCACTATAAGCCACAGGATTCGCCGGCACTGGAGCTGGGGGAGAAAAGTCCAGCAACGGCTCAATTTTTGGGGTACGCGCGATTCCCCATAGCGAAGGTTCAGCGCATTGAAGCGGACTATCGCTTCGAGGTGCGCGATCTTCGCTTTGAGGCGGACGATACCGAACCTGCGAACGTGCTACTTCGGATCGATTACGACAGCCGCCTGCAAGCCAGGCGCGAGGAATTCCGTTTCGCTTCGTCGACGGAACCGTAAGGCTCAATTGCCGGCTTTCATGGCGTTGCGGGCGCTTTCGGAAATATCAAGCGGCTGATGACGTAGAGAAATACAATAATTCCCGCGAGCGAAACGGCGAAACCAATTCTATGCGCGGTGAGAAACAGCAGCGCCGCGTCGCCGTATCGGACCGCCAGAATGCCTTCAATGAAATAACGCAGCGCGCGGCCCAGCAGAAGCGCCAAGACAAACGTTTTCAGCGGAACTTGAAACACTCCTTCGGCAAGCACGAAAACTTTGAATGGAAACGGCGGAGGCAGGATCCCTGGAATAAATACGCTGAGAAAGGCATGACCTTGCACCCACCTCTTTACTTTATGCGAACCCCTGCCACCGTGGCGGTGAAAGTAGGCCTCGCCGCCTTTCTTCGCCAGCAAATAGATCCAAATGCAGCCTGCCAGCGATCCGAGCGCCGCCATCGCACAGTAGTAAGGCATGCGCGCCGGCCTTTGCGCGGATAAGCGGATCACCAGCGCGTCGGCGATAAACGGAAGCGTGATTACCGACGAGTCGAGGAAAGTAGCGACGAACAATCCCCCGCCGCCCATCACCGCAATAATTTTCGCCAGCCAGTGTGGCAACTTGATTTGATTCATATCGCGAGACTGACTCAGGACCGAATTGCCGATTCTAGCAGAGCAAATCGTGCCGGATGCGCGGACATGGCACAGATCGGCAGTGGGATGATTTCAGAGAGAGCCGGACGGCCATCTACAAGGGGACAAGATTGTGCGCGTTATTCTTTCACCAGAGCAGCTTCAACCCGAACTGGACCTGACGCGACGTTGTGGAGGTGCTGGTAATCGCACCCGCGTCGGGATTCGCTTGCGGAATCGTAGAGCCGGGCGGCAACACCGCCAAAATCAGATTTGGCGTGTTGAAGTTTGCGCGGTTCAGAAGATTGAACATTTCGGCTCGGAATTGCAGATTCAATCCCTCGCGAAGAGCACAATCCTTCATCACCGAAAAATCCCACGTGGCGAGCCCCGGCCCGTTCAGCGTGTCTCTGCGAGCATTGCCGTAGAAACCGCTGTTGTTTGGTGGAGCAATGAAAGCGGCGGGATTGAACCATTCATCAGGCTTGCCAAGCACAACCGGTCCGGTGAAGGTCGGATTGAGGAAGGGTCGCACGGGATTTTTCGTGTCGCCATTTCGCGAAGGGTTGTAGCTTAGTTGCGGCGTGAAGGGAAAACCGGATTGGGCTGTAACGACGCTGTTTAACGACCATCCACTGATCAAGCGATCGCTCCAACCCTCCACAGAATTCGCATAGGCTTTGCCTCGCCCAAACGGTAGTTCATAGATGGCACTGATAACAGCGACATTCTGTGCGTTGTAAGTGGCGAGACCCTTATCTGATCGCAAATTGTACGGGTTGGAGACAAGGCCTGGGGCGTTGTTCGCGGTGGTGCCGTTCAATGAATCGCCGTCGTCGAGAGCCTTCGACCAGGTGTACGTGCCGCGCAGCGAGAGGCCGCGGCTGAAGCGATGCGTTAAATCCAATTGCAAAGCGTTGTAAGAACTGTTGCCTAGCGCGAACCATGTCCAAGTGCCCGCAAGGCTAGCGTTGCAGGTCGTGTTTGAAGCGCTGCAGGCGGCCGGAACGTAGTACGTCCCTGCGGGAACAGGAGCTCCCGTGAGCGCTCCAAAGTTGGCCGGGAAGGCCGCCGGGCACGCCGACGCGGGGCAAACCACGGGAGCCGGTTCGTTCGCGTCCACGCCGATGATTTCGTGATAGCCGTGCGAACCGATGTAGCCAACAGTGAGCGAGGTATTCGGAGTGAGTTCTTGTTCGAGACGCAAGGAATAGGAAATCAGCGTAGGCGGTTTCAGATCTGGCTGAACGCCACCGGGCGACAGTTTCGCGGTGGACGGCACGGGCGAAACTGGCACGGGAAAATTCGCCACGGGCAAACTGTTAATTCCATACGTCGGATTGAAGGGAGCGTTCTGGTCCATCCGGTAGCCCAGCGCATCTTGCAAATCGTTATACATTCCGAATCCGGCGCGAACCACTGTCGTATTGCCGAATGGACTCCACGCCACGCCGATGCGCGGCTCCGGCAGGAATTTCGAGTTGTTGACATTGAACGCGGACGTGCCCACGTGGGGAGCGGAATTGATCACGCCGTTGGTGAAGAAGTAGTTGGCGGCGCGCCCGTGAGCCTCGTTCCAGCCGGTTGAAGACTCCGCCCGAAATCCGAGCGACAAGGTCAGCTTCGGAGTGACGCGAATCGTATCTTGCGCGTACCATGCGACAAAAAGCGACCGCCAATTCATCTGCGTTGGTGCGGGATCGTACGTAAGCGTTCCGACGACTCCGCCCAGCAGCGCGTTGATGCCGCTGAACGACGCTTGACCATATTGACTGAGCGCCAGATTTTCGTTGGATTGAAACTGCTGAAACCACGCACCGAAGGTGAATTGATGCCTACCGCGCGTGAGCGTGACTTGGTCTTCATAGGTGAAGAGATTCCGGAAGACGTTCAGGTTGGTGCCATTGTTGCTTCCGGCTAACCCGAGCTGCGTGGCCGGGTTCGATGCTGTGCTGCCTCCCACAACCACGGCACCAGTCGGCAGGTTGCGAACAAAGCTCGTCAGACCGGCGGCTGGCGTTCCCGGCGTCGGTTCACCAAGAAAAAAGTAGGCTGCCCGAGAAAATCCAAGTCGCGCCGTGTTCACGAATGCGGGCGAAAAAACGTGCGTGTCTTCGAGGCTCAGCACCTGTTCGCGCAACCGAGCCAAATCTGTGCTGTAGGGGTCGGCCGCTGTTGCCGTCACGTCCGCGCCGTCATCAATCGTGTACACCGCGCCGAGCGTGTCTTTCGCTGAGAAAACATGATCCACACGCGCGGTGCCGAAGTCTTCTCGAATGGTTTGCAGCGGGCTGGCGAATAGCTCCGCGATACCGCTGGGATTGCCGTTCGGCAGTGTAAGCTCGGGTCCGTTCGCGACGGGCCACAAGTTGAGCAGCTGCGTCACAACCGCCGCGCACGCAGCCCTTTGCGCCGCGGTACACGAAGACCCCAAGGGCACAAGGGTGCCGTTGCGCGCGTCGGCAGCAGGTACAAACGTTTCCGAGGTCTGATGCAAGTTTTGCCGCAGGCCTTCGTAGTTTGCGAAGATAAATGTTTTATCGGTTTGGATCGGCCCACCCAGCGAAGCGCCGAACTGATTGCGCTGAAACGGAGGCGCTGAGCTGACATCAAAGAAATTTCGCGCATCCAAATCGTTGTTGCGCAGGAATTCGTATGCCGACCCATGCCACTGGTTGGTGCCTGATTGCGTGATGATAGATACCTGGGCCCCGGGCCTTTTGCCGTACTCAGCTCCGTAAGAGTCCCGCAAAACATTGAATTCGCGCACAGCGTCCACGCCTAGCAGCTGTCCGCTGGTCCCACCCGGCTGCATGTTGTTTTCTGCCGCTCCCGTGTACTCCACACCGTTCAGGAGAAAAAGGTTCTGCTGCGGTCGATTTCCGGACACCGCAAAGTTGTTTCCATTCGTCGAGTTTGACACACCTATTCCGCCGGTCTTCTCCGATGTAAAGTTCACCACGCCGGGGTTTAGCGTCACAAGTTCGTCGAAACTGCGCCCGTTCAATGGAAGGTCCTTGACCTGACGTTCGCCGACCAGCCCTGAGACGTCAGCAGTCGTAACGCTGACCGGCGGCGCATCTGCCTCCACCGTAATCTGCTGATTGACTTCCCCAACTTGAAGGCGCAGATCGACGGTGGCATCCTGCCCAACTGCGAGTTCTATACCTCTTCTGATTTCCTCAGCGAATCCCTGCTTTTTCACGCTGATTTCGTACTCGCCCACAGGAAGCGCAAGAAGCTGATACCGCCCGGAGGCATCCGTGGCCGTATCACGCTGAACTTCAGTATGCATATCGCGCACGACGACCGCGGCCGACGTGACTGCGGCGCCACTTGGATCGGTAACTGTGCCGGACAGGCTCGCGGATACTTGCGCGACCGCCAGCGGCCCGAACGCCAGAAAAGCAACAACAAGCGCCAATAAGCGGGTCGGCAATGAGAATCCGCACCGGCCAACACCGCGATGTGGGACTGAGCGCAACAACACTCTGCTCGGGACGCCATCGATTTCGGATAAGTAGTGCATTCGAATCAGCACCTCGGCAAAGAGTGGTAAATTAATACGAATAAATTAGATAAGTCAATATGATTATATCCGTTGCTAAAGCTGACGCGCTCGCGGCGATTATGAAACTGCCGCCTCAAGCTGGAATCCGCAAACGAGGATTTAGATACGATGAAAATGGCGTCGGTCTGTCCCAGCGATGCGGCCGCGCCTCACGCGAAATCGCGGGGCGAACATGAAGACGGGGACCCGACTTAGTCTTCGCAAAGGTTCGCGTTTGAGGGCCGGCATTTCCAAAGGGGTGGAGATTTCCCGGGCAGACTCTTCGCCGATTGTGGGTTATCTTTGGAGCCTAGCCGCGTCTAACTCACGCGGCAACAGTGTATCGCGCGGAAAAACTGCTATCTCGCGAAACTTAGGTTAGGCCGAGTGAAATGAGCCCCAGCTAATCCCACTCGTCCTAGCCCAATCTCTAAATCTTACCGTGATCCACCTCGGCGGAGCAACTGCCAGCAACGATCGATCAGAAGATCAATTTCAGGCCGAACTGAATCTCGCGCTGGGTGTTCGGGGCCGTAGCGGCGATAAAGCCGTAAGTGCTTCCCGCGAGCGAACCTCCATCGCCTCCGCCAGCAGCGAGGGCGCAAAGAGGAGGCGCGCACCCGATCGGGCTAGCCGCGCCGGTGAAGAGGCTCCCGTTCGGCGCCAGGAAATCCGTGCGGTTGGCGATGTTGAAAAACTCCGCGCGGAACTGCGCTTGAAGCCGCTCGGTGATCTTCGTGTTCTTGAGCAGGGCAAAATCCAAGTTAATGAGACGAGGTCCGAAAAGCTGGTTTTGCCTTGCGTTTCCCAGGGTACCGGCTGGTTGTAGCACAAAACAAGAGCGGTTGATCCACTGAGGCTCCACGATTCCTGTAGGCCCGAGGGCTCGTCTCTCGACGTACGGATTGCAACCCGGAATGACGTTTGGGCGTGTATCTGCGACGTTATTGTCAAGTCCGGCTTGGTCGAAACCGTCGAGGACGTTGAATGGAGTGCCGGTCTGCGCGGTGAAGATGCCGCTGACCTGCCAGCCCTCTACCAGCCGGTTGCCGCGAAATGGCAACTGATAGATCACATTGCCGACAAAGTTGTGGCGGAGATCGAAACTGCAGTTGCCGTAATCGTACCGCGGATCGTACGGATCGAGCAGGCCAACCGCGCCTTCTTCCAGCCCGTACGATCCGGAGTTATTAGTCAGACAATGGGAATAAGTGTAGGAGAGCTGCATGGTGATTCCTCTGGCAGCCTGGCGAACTACGCTCACCTGGAGGGAGTTGTAATTGGAGGTCCCTTTCGTCACATTTTCGTTGAGAGAGGCATAGTTGTCGTTCACGCGCGGTAGCACTGGCTCCACGGCGCGAAGGATGGGATCGAAAGCGCCAAAGTAGCAACTCGACAAATTCGCGTTCACGAGCGTTGGGACGCAGGGAGTACCGGTTGGGGTGGAGCACGCGTTAAGGAGTCCCCCGAAGGGGCCTACGCCGCAACCGGGGGCAACTGCAGTGCTAGTGATCGACGGGTTCAAGTTTTGCTGGCTGAACAGATGCACCCCGCGAGAGCCGACATACCCAACGCTCAAGATAGTTCCTCTGCCAAGATCTCGTTGCACGTTCAAATTCCATTGCTGCTGGTAGGGCGCCTTGGTTGTATTGAATGGCACTCCGTCACCCAAGCTGGTGCATCCGATGCTGTTGTTGGAGAGATTATCCGCCGCACAGGCAGTCGGGACGTCTTGCGGCGGCAGCGCTGGAGGCGCCGTCAAGAAAGCGTTCGGGAAGCTCATCGTTCCTGGGGCAAATTGGTGATAGTTATACGGCGGGTCGAAGTAGTATGCGGACGCGTAGGTGCGAGGAGCAACCGGGTCATGGAAGATTCCGTAGCCGGCGCGGATAGAGGTCTTCTGGTCCCCAAAGGGCGACCATGCCAGACCGATTCGCGGATCGATATTCTTCTGGTTCGGGCTGCTTTGAAACACATGATTGACGTGCGCAAATGAGCCGTTCCCAAATGGAGTATTCGGCACAGTGTAAAGAGGCCAGCCGGATGGGTTTGTGCCGTACTCATAGCGAACACCCAGGTTGAGCGTCAGGCGCGAATTGACCTTCCAACTGTCGTTAAAGTACGGATCGATATCAATTTCCCTGAAGTAACGCGCTGGGTTGTCAGTAAATGGGCTATTCGCGACCGCATATCCCAAAAACGGCACGCCCTGGAGAAAGTTTTGCAGGTTAAGGAATATGTAATCGCCGCCGAATTCAAAAGGCGCGAAGACGTTTGACTGGACCCGCAGGATGTCCGCGCCAAATGTGAACGTATGAGCCCCATGGTTCCAAGCCACGTCATCTCCGACACCAAACTTGTTTTGGGCGATGGCGTCTGAGACAAACTGGTTGCTGCCAACCCCGCCGATGGTAAAAAAGTCCGGACTCACGAATGCGTCTTCAGGAAAGCGGCCGGGGTTGAAGTTCAAAGGATCCGAAGCAGCGGGCAATGTGGAATTCGAGAATGAAGATTCAAACGTGCGAGTGAACATGAATCGCAGGTTATTCACCACGTTGGACGAGAAGATGTGCCGCTCTTCGGCGGTGAAGAACTGGTTCTTGCTGTGATCCGTCTCCGGCCATAAGGGCAGGGCCGCGCCGAAAATGCCGGTGAGCGGACTGAGGTTGTACGCCCGGTCGAACACGTAGCGCCCGAAAACGCTGTCGGTCGAGGAAAGCGTATAATCGACTCGCCCGAGGACGTAATCTTCCCTTGATCTTTGGGTGGCGCTGGTCGTAGTGAAGTAATAGCCGCCCTGGTCCGCGGCACCAGCGGGAGGAGGCGCATATTTGCTATAGAGGCCCAGGACGCCATTTATGGCAGACGCGGCTGCGGCGTTTTGCCCGGTCGCTCCGCTGCCGATCGGCACGCCTTGAAATGGGTTCGTCGCGCTACCCGGTGTGCCTGATGCCACGGCAGGACAGCCGGGATAAGGAGTACCCGGGGAGGTTCCAGAAAGTGCACTGCACGGCAGTTGGCCCGTGACACCGTTTCCAACGATATAGGGTTCGGGGATTCCCACACCCGAGACCGGTTGGCCTAGGGCCTGACGGAAACCCTCATAGTTACCAAAGAAGAAGAGCTTGTTCTTCTTGATCGGGCCGCCCACACTTCCGCCAAACTGGTTTCTGCGAAACGCCAATTTGTTGAGTTTAGAGGCCGCTTCGAAATAGCTTCGGGAATCGAGAGCGGAGTTCCGCAGAAATTCATATGCCGAACCGTGGAAGTCGTTCGTACCTGATTTCGAAGCCGCGTTCATCACGGAGCCATTGCCGCCGAATTGTGCGCTGTAGGTGTTCGTCAGTAACGAGAATTCCTGAATCGCCTCTACGCCGAGCGACGTGCCCAGCACTTGCGAGCCGGCTTGATGGTTCCAGAAATCGGACATGTTGGTGTTGTCCAACAAAAATTGCTCGCCCTCGGTTCTAGCTCCGGCGATGGAAAAACCCGGCCCCGTTCCATAAAGGGTGGTCGTTCCGGCGCCTGTTGGTGTCGCGCCGGGCACGAGATTGATCAGCTGCTCGAAGTTGCGGCCGTTTAGAGGCAAATCGACCATCTGCTGCGGGCTTATGAGCGCGGAAATTGCCGTCGATTGCGTTTCGACCTGCGCGACCGAGGTCTCTACCGTTACTGTCTGCTGGGCTTGGCCGACGGGCAGGGAGAGATCGACAACGAGCTGACTGCCGACGGTGAGATTGACACCCGCGTGAACTACCGTTTGGAATCCGCTGTTTGAAGCCTGAACATCGTAGGTGCCGACGGTCAAATCTGGGACGTTATAACGCCCCTGAGAGTTGGAGGTCGTGGTCTGTGTCACGCCGGTCGCAGTGTTCTTCACCTGAATGTTCGCGCCCGCAATGACAGCGCCGCTCGAGTCCGTCACAGTACCAGAAATATTTCCGGTGACGGCTTGCGCCTGGAGATGCTTCGCGCCAACTGCCAACAGAAGTAGCGCACCAAGGACATAAATTACAACGCGCTGCGACGCTCTCACACACTTGGGCATGGCGGCCTCCGTATTAGCTTTTGCGTAATATAGCGATTCCTGCTGCCCCACCGCCCATGCTGGCCGCGCTTGTACTACTCGCTGTCGATACTTGTCAAGTATGAAATGGCAAACACCGAGCGCCGCTATTACTCTTTCGTCGTCAGCGGGCCATCGAGCTTGGGAGAAGCGTTGGCGCCCGAAGCGCGGGCTGCGCATCTGAAATAGTGTGTGTGTTGCGGAGAGGGCCGCGTTGAAAACTTGCAGCTGGCGAGTTGTTCTAGCGGCTCTGACGGTAGCTGCGATCGTCGCGCCGCAGGCCGCCACCGGCGCCTACTCGGTGTTTACCCACGAAGAGCTAATTGACCTGACCTGGCGAAGCGCGATTCGCCCGCTCCTGCTGGAACGCTTCCCCGGTTCCACCGACACGCAGTTACGCGAGGCTCACGCCTTCGCCTACGGCGGCTGCGCCGCGCAAGATCTGGGTTACTACCCGTTCGGCAACAAGTTCTTCAGTGACCTCACCCACTATGTGCGCGCCGGCGATTTCATCAACAATCTCTTTCGAGAGTCGCGCAACGTCGATGAATATGCCTTTGCAATCGGCGCCTTGTCGCATTATATCGGCGATTCGATCGGTCACTCGATCGCCGTCAATCCCTCCACCGGAATCGACTTTCCCGGGTTGGCGAAAAAATATGGCCCAATCGTAACCTACGATGAAAACCCGCACGCGCATGTGCGGACGGAGTACGCATTCGATATCGCACAGCTTTCCAAGCGCACCTTCGCTCCGCCCGCGTTCATGCGATTCATCGGCTTTCGAGTGCCGCGCGGGCTGCTGGAACGCGCATTTGTCGCCACCTACGGAATTGAAGTTCGCGAACTCATTGGCAAGACGCGACCTGCGATGAAGAGCTACCGCGCATCGGTTCGCAGTCTGATCCCCATTTTTTCCAATGCCGAAATCGTTCTGCATGGCAAGCAGTTCGCGCCGGATACGGACAGCCCCGAATATCAGCAGTTTGTGAAACAGCTACGCCAGGCGGATTATGAGCGGCATTGGGCTTACACGTATCGAAAGCCCGGCATCGGATCGCATCTGCTCGCGATTGTAATCAAAATTATTCCCAAGATAGGTCCGGCTTCGTACCTGGCCATCAAGATTCCCAATGCACAAACGGAAGCGTGGTACATCGAAAGCGTCAACCGTTCCGCCGGCGAATACCGAGGCCTTCTGGACGCGCTACGGGCCCATCCGACCGCGGCGCTCGATCTGCCGAACCGGGACCTCGACACCGGGGCCAGAGTGAAGGCCGGCGACTATGCCCTGACCGACGACACTTACGCGAAGCTGGTGGATCGTCTAACCTCCGGCCCGAATAGGACAATTCCCGATGGGCTGCGAGAAAATATCTTGGAGTACTACGGGGATCTCAGCGCGCCTATCAATACAAAGAAACATCCTCGCAAGTGGAAACGACTTACATCCGAGCTTCAGGTTATGGCAGGAATGAAGTCAGCCGCTGCGCACGCTACGCCGAGCGAGTGATCGAAAAATGGATGCAGCGGGACCGAACGACTGCGTACGCGAACTACGGATCACCCGCGGTTCGAGGATCTCATGCCGCAAAGGTTGCGTTGCCACGCCGGCACACATATGATGTACGCTGAATTCAGGAGGCACTGTGACCATGAAGAGGACATTGCTTTTTCTGCTGACGCTGACACTCACGGGTCTTCCAATGTTCATCGCTCCGCGAACGGCGCGGGCTGACGATAAGTCCAAAGATGAAGGCCGGCTGGAAAATGCCGGGGAAGTGATGAAGGAAATCCTCGATATTCCCGACGATATCCCGCAGAGCTTGCTCGACAAGGCCGATTGCGTGATCGTTATTCCCTCGGTTCTGAAGGCGGCGTTTATCGTAGGCGGCAGCTATGGCCGCGGGGCTATGACCTGTCGCAGCGGCGATAATTTCCGCGGCCCCTGGGGCGCGCCCACGATGATGGCCCTTGAAGGCGGCAGCTTCGGATTCCAAATCGGCGGCCAGGCCACCGACTTCGTCCTGCTGGTGATGAACGACGGAGGTGCAAAGTCGATTCTCAGCAGCAAAGTGAAACTCGGAGCAGATGCATCGGCTGCGGCGGGACCTAAGGGCCGCGACGCGGAAGCAGACACCGACGTGACCATGCGCGCCGAAGTTCTCACCTACTCGCGAGCACGCGGGCTCTTCGCCGGTATCTCTCTTGAGGGGTCGACCTTGCGTCCGGATAACGATGCCAACCGCCGGATCTACGGCAAGGACATCGACGCGAAGGATGTCGCCCTGCATGGAGCCGTTCCGATTCCGAGATCGGCGAGACAGCTCATTAACCTCCTGAATCAACACAGTCCCAAGAACCACTCCAACTGATCAACATTCCCTGGCCGGCTCGGCGCAATGGGTTCAGACCATTGCGCCCCAGCCGTTTTGGACGTCGAATCACCGATCTATACCCTGTCACCATGGACGACTTTTCTTTACACCAACAAGTACTTGCGCGAATTCCACCCGCCGTGTAAACATTCTCCTCGTATCCTCGGACTGTGCCCACTTTCAGCACTTTCGGCGCACTAGTCCTCACAACCGCTTTCGGGCGCCCCCGGCAGGAGCACCCACCCAAGAACGCCTAACGCAAGCGAAAACCTCGGAGTTTGACTTGAACTTAATTGTGACTTATAGTCGTAATTGTCCAATGGTCATTGAATTGTCCAAACCTCGCGGAGACCCCGTGGTTTCGGGTGTTCGGCCGGGCTTGCGCCCCGGGATGAGCCGCCGGGAACGTCATCGGGCGGAAACTCGCGAACGCCTTTTTGAAGCAGCGTTGAAGCTCTTTGCAGAGCGCGGCTATCTGGAAACCACGGTGGAAGACATCACCGAAGCCGCCGACGTTGGCAAAGGTACCTTCTTCAATTATTTCCCGACCAAAGAGCACGTCCTCGCCACACTAGGCGCCGAGCGCGTGGCCGCCGTCAAGCGCGCTCTCGACAAGGCGAAATCTGGTCCGGTCCTTCCGGCACTGAAAGAATTGGCGACGGACCTCGCGGGCCAATCCTCGTCGCCCCCTGCCCTCCTTCGGGCTATCTACGCCGCTCACGCGTCCTGTGCGCCGGTGCGCGCGGAACTGCAGAAGCGGCTATCGATCGCCCGAAGACTTCTGGCGGAAATATTAAGGCTCGGACAGAAAAGCGGCGAAATTCGGCGCGATCACTCCCCTGCCAACCTCGCGCGGCTGACTCAAATGCTCTTGCTCGGGCTTACGCTGGCCTGGGCGCTGCACCCCGATTCCTCATTGCACGAAACTGCGGAAGGCGCATGGAATCTTTTCTTTTGCAATCTTGCCGCTGGCAACAAGCGCGCGAATGTCGATACACGTAGTACACGCACGTGATTCTCGGTGCGCCCTTAATTGTATTCGAAGTCATTTGTGCTGAGTCTTTCATGTCTTTGGTTTCATCCAAGCTACAACCGCCCAAGGGAGGCAACGCTGTGATGTGCCGGGCTACAGTCTTTTTCGTCTTCTTGGCCGCTTTGCTGCCGCTAGTGGCGGGACGTGCGCAAGCGCAAGTGGCCTCAGCCTCGACCACCGGAAGTGACGGGACAAACGCTCCAGCGACTGGCTCAAGTTACAGCTCTGGAACCTCTGGGCTTGCTGGGACCCCTTCCCCTCAAGGCTCTTTTCTGGGCAGCGTTCCGGGAAAACTGGAGCCGGGAGTCGTGCAGCTTTCCTTGCGGGACGCCATATCGCGCGGCTTGAGACAGAATCTCGGACTACTGCTGGCGGGCCAGGATGTTCGCAGCTCTCGCGGAGAGCGCTGGCGGCAACTCAGCGCCTTGTTGCCCAACGTGAACACCTCGAGTTACGTCGCGGATTCGAAGGTCGATCTGGCCGAGTTCGGCTTCAGTTTCAAATTTCCTGGGGTGACAATCCCTGCGGTTGTCGGGCCCTTCTCTTATATCGATTCGCGAGCCTCTGTCACGCAGAATATTTTTGACTGGAAGGCAATTAACACCACCCATGCGGCATCCGAAGAAACCAAATCCGCGCAAGACACATATAAGGACGCCCGCGATCTGGTGACTCTCGCTGTTGGCTACGAGTATCTGCAGGCAATCGCGGACGAGGCCCGCATCGACACGGCAGATGCCCAGCTAAAGACGGCGCAATCTTTATACGACCAGGCGTCGGATCAGGTGAAAGCAGGAACTTCACCCGCAATTGACGGGCTGCGCGCGCAAGTGGAGATGAAGACGCGCCAGCAGCAACTCATCCAGTCAAAAAACGATTTCGCCATTCAGAAGCTCACCCTCGCGCGTGTAATCGGATTCGCTCCGGGGCAGCAATTCGAATTGACCGATAAATCTCCTTACCAACCGTTCGTCGGCATGACGGTCGAATCTGCGCTGAAGCAAGCCTACGAGTCTCGCTCCGATTTCAAAGCTGCCAGCGAGGACATGCGCGCCGCGGAATTTTCGCGCAAGGCTGCCGAAGCCGGCTATTTGCCTTCGTTGTCCGTGAGCGCTGATTACGGTCTGGCCGGGACGATCCCCCAACTCTCCACGCACGGCGTGTTTGACGTGCGAGGCACACTGGCCATTCCCATTTTCCAAGGCGGCAAGGTGCACGGCGACGTTCTCGAAGCCGACGCCCGCCTGGAAAAGAGCCGAGAACATCTCGAGGATCTCCGCGCGCAGATTGACCAGGAAGTTCGCACCGCGCTCCTGAATGTGGAATCCGCGGAAGAAGAAGTCGCCGTGGCCCAGAGCAATATCGCACTGGCTGACCAAACGCTCGCACAGTCCCGCGACCGTTTTCGAGCTGGAGTCACCGATACGGTCGAGGTGGTGCAGGCGCAGGAAACCGTCGCCAGCGCTCACGAAAATTACATCTCCAGTTTGTACCGGGACAACTACGCAAAGATTTCCCTGGCCCGAGCTTTGGGAGTTGCCGAAGAAGGTGTTAAAGAATACTTTAAAGGAAAATAAGACATGGCACAAAGTACCGAAACCGAAGTCTCACCCAGCCCTCCCGCCGAAGACCGCGCTCGCACAGAGACTCACTCGGCTGAGCCTCCGGTGCCTGCTCGCCCGTCCAACTACTTTCGCCAGCGTCCCCGCGCGCGAATATTTCTGGTCGTCGCGATCTTGATCGTCTTGCTGGGAGGGTTCTTCGCGTGGCGTTATTTTTCAAGCTACGAATCCACCGACGATGCGGAAGTTGACGGTCATCTGATGGCCGTGAGCGCGCGGATTTCGGGTTACATCTCCAAAGTGAATGTGGACGATAACCAACACGTCCCCAAGGGCTATGTGCTTGCCGAGATCGATCCCCGCGATTATCAAGTCGCCGTCGATCAAGCACGCGCGGACGTCGCCACCGCCGAAGCAACGGCGCATTCTTTGGGTATCGACGTACCGGTAACTTCAGTCAGCACGACGAATCAGGTGTCCACCACCGAGGCGGACGTCCAAGACGCCGAAGCCGGAATTGGAGTTGCCCTGCAGCAGGCGGACGCCGCTCAAGCACAGCTCCTTCAGGCGCAAGCGAACAACGTCAAGGCGCAGAACGATCTGGGTCGTTACAAACAACTCGTCGAAAAACAGGAAATTTCTGAGCAGTTGTACGATCAGGCTGTGGCTGCCGCCGCGGCGAATAGTGCGGCGGTTTCTTCCGCAAAGGCTTCAGTGGCAGCCTCCTCGCAACAAGTCGCTCAAGCCCGCGCGCGCCTGGCTCAGGCCCAAGCGGCGTACCGCTCCTCGCAGACCGGCCCTCAGCAGGTCGCCTCCATCCGCGCCCGCGCCCTTTCCGCTGCGGCGACCGTCAAAGCCAAGGAAGCGGCGCTGGAAGCCGCTGAGTTGAATCTGCAATACACGAAGGTGTTGGCTCCCGCGGATGGCGTGGTCACCAAGAATCTTGAAGTGGGAATGAATGTCCAGCCCGGCCAACAACTGGCCAGCGTGATTCCATTGAACGATATCTGGATCACCGCGAATTTTAAGGAAACACAGTTGAAATATATGAAGCCTGGCCAGCGTGTCGATATAAAAGCGGATGAGAATGGCCGCACATACAAGGGCCACGTGGATAGCATCGCCGGTTCGAGTGGCGCGCGCTTGAGCCTGCTGCCCCCGGAAAACGCCACCGGCAATTACGTGAAAGTCGTGCAGCGCGTCCCGGTGAAAATCGTTCTCGATCCTGGTGAAGACAAGGACGACTCCCTGCGATTGGGAATGTCGGTCGAACCAAAAGTCTTCATAAAGTGAACGCCCGCGAGTCCTCGAGGTTCAACAGGCGCGAGGCTTTCGAATGACCTGTCCGATCTGCGGGAAGCGTCCGCCCAAGCGGTTTTGTCCCGCCAAGGGTGAAAAGATTTGTGCGATTTGCTGCGCACGCGAACGCGAAGTCACAATCGATTGCCCGTCTGATTGTCCGTATTTAGTGGTGGCGCACCGCTACGAAGCGGAGCATCGCTCACCTATATCCCCCGAAGAATTCCCTTACCGTGATATTCAGTTTCCAGTGGATTTCGTCTACGAGCGCTGGCCCGCCGTCACAGCAATCGCGGCTGCCATTCTCGCCTTTCAGGTCCAGCACAGAGATCTGCACGATAGCGCCGTTTACTCCGCGCTTGAATCCCTGGCCGAGATGTATCGCACGCTCGGCAGCGGCATCTATTATGAGCGGCCGCCGGCTGCTCCTCCGGCTCGCGCCCTCTACGCGCAAATCTCGCAGTCGCTCCAGGAATTTCAAAAGAGCGAATCGGGACGCTCCAACTTCCCCGGACTGAAGGACTCCGATATTTTTCAGTTGCTCGTTTTTCTATTGCGGCTTGGCAAGCAAGAATCCAATGGACGCCCTCGCTCGCGCGCGTTTCTCGACTTCTTGCGTGCGCGTTTCCCACTGTCCCCGGATGCAGTTCCTCAGGACACCCCACGCATCATTATTCCTTAGTCTGAAACGATTTCAGTCTCCGCTAGCCTTGGAGTTCGGGTTCTGGATAATACCGAGCACATTGCCGAAAGGGTCGTAAACAGCGCCGATGAGTATTCCTTCGCCGACATCCTGCACCGGTTCCTGCGGCTTCGCTCCAAAATCGAGCAGATGCTGATACGCATCGTGAGCGTCTTTCACGCCCCAGTACGCAATTCCCGCGGGCGCTCGCTTTTCACCCGCGTCCGTTGCCGGCACGAGCCCTAGTTCGTAGCCGCCCACGTTGAATCCCACATAAAACGGCTGATCGAAATAAGGTTTTAAGCCGAGTACCGTGCTGTACCACTCTTTTGCTCGGGCAAGATCCTCCACCTGGTATGTTGCGGTCCTTAATCCTTGCAACATCGCGCGCTCCTTGAGTTCCGGAATAGTGGCGATTGGCCCCTCCGCTGACACCGAGGGACGCCCGGCCATGAATGCGCCCAGGCATATCAGAGCGAAAGCCATCGTCAGTGTTGACACCGTCTTCAGCTTGACGCCGCGAACCCGCTTCTCGGCCGCAACCGCCGGCACGATGGCAAGTTTCGGCGACGCCGGCACGAACTGCGCGGAACCGGCAGCCCGGCGCGGTTTTCTTTTCGCTGATGCGCTCTTCGGCATTATTTCTCTCCGTTTTCCAATGGGAGTTGCATTTGCGGCGAATGCCAGGACTGTGTCTCCGGTCTCTTCGGGCGCGATCCAAGGCCATACTTGCGCCGCAGGCGCTCCACGCGCTCGGAAATTTCCTTGCGATAGCTTTCCGGCGCATTTCCGTAGCCCTTGAACCAATCTCGATACTGCCCTGCAAGCTTCGGAAACTTAGCCTCCAAAAACCTCATGAACGATTTCCACGAAGCTGGCATTAGAAAAAGCACGTTCCCCGCAATCCATTGCGCGCCGGAGTCTCGCGCCGCCCGCATCAGCGCATCCAGGTCCGCTTCGCTGTCCGTTAGGCCCGGCAGAATGGGCATCGCGTTCACTCCCACGTTGATTCCCGCCTCGCGTAGTTTCCGCACCGCCGCCAGACGCAAATCCGGTCGCGGCGCGCGCGGTTCCAGCATCCGCGCCAGGCGTGTGCGCACAGTCGTCACAGTCACGTGGATCGTCAGCGAAGAACGCCCGGAAATCTTCTGTAGCAAATCGATATCGCGCACCACCTGATCGGATTTGGTTGTGATCGAAAGGCTCAACCCTTCCCGCTCCGCCATTTTTTTCAGGATCGCTCGAGTTGCGCCAAATTCTCTCTCTGCCGGCTGGTACGGATCGGTTGCCGTTCCGATCGCAATGTGCTCGCCCCAAATCTTGTCGTGGGCCAGGTCGCGCTCCACTAGCCTGCCCGCATTCTCTTTCACATAGATTTTCGATTCGAAGTCCGCTCCATCCAGCTCCATGTACTCGTGCGTGTAGCGCGCGTAGCAGTAGTGGCAGCCGAACTCGCAGCCGCGATACGGGTTCACCGTCCATCTGAACGGTACTCGCTCCGAATGACACTCGTTCAGAATCGACTTTACTGGGAGAAGAAAATACTCCGTCCCTCGTTTCGCTTCTGCGCGAGGGGACGAGGCGGCGAGGCGCGCAATGCCAACCAGTTCCGTCGCGGGCTTCCTGCTCCGGTCAGGCGCCGGAGGGGGCGCGGAAGCATCGCTTGGTAGCTCACAAGTGCCGTGGCGAGCGGCTGTGGGGAATAGCGTGAGACTGGTTTGCTTCGGCTTTTCCGGCTGGCGCCGAAGCGTCGCCGGAGTTGGTCGAAGGATGGGAGAAGTGGCCATTGTTGACCTCGCCGCACTTTCGCAATATATTCGCCCTATGTTCGCCTTGTCAAGTTAAAAGTTTTGCTTTTTGTTCGCCGGCAAGCGCCGAATCTCAGACCTGGAAAGCCCGCCCGTCGGCGTCCGTCCTCCTCCCGCAGCAGCCGCTATACTGGACAGACCCCTTAGGAGAAGAAATCTGTGGCAGACGTAGGCATCCTGATCCTTGACAACGACGTCGCGAGCCAGAATGCCCTCAAAAGCCTTCTGGACGTCGAAAATTGGCGGATTCGTGTCGTTACGCGGCCCGCGCACGCGATGGCCGAGCTGGCTACCGGCGCTTGGAACCTTGTGATTGTTAACGCCGCCTTGGCTGATCCGAAAGGACCCCTCTTCGCCATTCTAAGAGAACTCGTCCAAGCCGAATTTGCCGCGCCCGCGGAAAACCCAGACGAACCTCCGCGAAAGCGCCTCAGTGTGCTTTTCTTGCTGTCACCCCCCAGAGCCGGGCAAGTTCAAACGGTGCTTGAACGCGAGAGCCTTCCCTACCTCCAAAAACCGTACCATCTCCACGAGTTCCTCGAAAAGGTCAGCGAGCTTCTGGTCGAATCGGGCGCCATTGCAGAACCAATACGCTCTATCGGCGGCTTCGGTCGGGCCAAGAAGCGCCGCCGGGCGGTTCGAACTTCGCGCGAAACCAGCCGAAACGTAATGTTCGCTTCTCGTGAGGACTACCAGATGACCGAGGAAGAAATGGCTGAATTCGAGCGCCAGGAAGAAGATGACCGCAAGAAGCGCGAAAAGGAACTCAAGGAAATCAAAGAGCGCGGACACGCCTGAAGCGCGACCATGCCTGCTCTTCTTCAGCCGGACTGAATGCCGATTTTCCGGCTTTTAAGGTTCACCCCGCCCCGGTAGAATCTTCGCATCTTGAGTCGCCCTGCTTCGCGCTCGCTCTTCCTCGTTCTCATCCCGATTCTCCTTTTGTTGTGCGGGTATTCCTGTGGCGCCCCGCTCGCGCCGGGGTACCGCGCCATCAAGGAATCGTGCCAAGTCCGTTTCGTTCCTGGCGACCCTCCGGCGCTGCGAATCGCCGCGCACTACAAGTTTGAAAACTCTGGCACCTCTGATTTGACGTTCGTTGACGTAGTGTTGCCGAATCAGAGGTCGTTCGGCCGTCAAGATCTCCAAGTTACGGTCAACGGCTCTCAAGTGACGCCCTCCGACCTTTCGAAAGGGGATCAATACTCGCAGACGAACCTCTTTCGCCTTCCGCTAGATCCGCCATGGGCCCGTAAGCAAACCCGCGATCTCTCCATCGAATACGCCTTCCGCTCGCCGGCGAATCGAGGGCCCCGCATCACCCTCGACAAAGACGATTTTCACCTTGGCTCACAAGGATGGTTCCCGCAATTTCAGCCGCCGAAACATCTCATGGCACGCGCGCCCAGCCGTCCCGATCACACCGATTACACCATTCGCGTCCCTGCCGATTTCTTGGTCCTGGCCAGAGGCACTCCAAAAGGCCAAAAAAAGGTCGGCAGCGAAATCGAATATCGTTTTGAGCTGTCCAACAACGACTTGCCGCCCTTCGTCGTCGCGGGACGCTACATGCGAGGGCCCGCCGGCCGCGATCCGCAGTCCGCGTCTTTTTGGACAATCCAGCCGCTAAAAGGTGATCCGGCGCCCGCAGAGCAAGAAATCACTTCGGCTTGGCGCACGCTGGAAACTGTTTTTGGGCCTCTCGATAAAAATGTTGCCGCTCCGCACATCGTCGAATCCGCGCAACTGCGCGGATCAGCTCAAAGCGAGGAAGGTCCCGCCGCCGCTGCGGCATTTCCCGGTGGCGCGATCGTAAATCCCGCGGCGCTCGACCTGGGAGTCGATAGCAGCCAGTTTCTCGACATTGTCAGCCACGCGCTCGCGCACAATTGGTTCGGTGACGAGCTGGCCCCCACGCCCGATGCGGCTCTCGGCATGGGAGAGGGTTTACCCGAATATGCCACCATCGTGATTGACGAAGCGCGCAACGGCCCGGCGGCGCGCCGGGATCGCATCCTTGGCTACCTGCAAAGATACGAGGAAGCTCGGAAGCAGGCGAACGAAACGCCCCTCGGCCTCACCATGTTGACCGATCCCATTGCGCAGCGCCGCATCGCGCTCGCCAAGGCGCCGCTCTTTTATATCGAACTCGAGGACATATGCGGCGAAGCCCCAATGCGCAGCGGCCTGGCGCATCTGGTCGCGCTACTGCGTGGCCAGGAAATAGGCTATGACGATTTGCGCTCCGCTCTCGAACAGGCAACCAATCGAGATCTAGCGAAACCCTTCCGCGTGTGGCTGAACGAAAAAGGGATTCCGCAGGATTTCCTCGACCGCTACCCTTTGTCTTCCGCCGTTCTGGAAAACGGTCAGTGACGCTTGGCGTACAATATCTCGGTATTCCGCTTCACCGGGACCCATGCAGGCCGTGCACATCGCTGTAATCGCCATTTAACCTTACTCTGTAACTTTCTTTTGAGGAGGCATCGTGAAAAGCGTAATCTCCACCGACAAAGGCCCCAAAGCCATCGGCCCCTACTCGCAAGCAATCAAAGCGAACGGTTTCGTTTATACCGCGGGGCAAATTCCCTTCGACCCCGCTACCGGCCAGTTGGTCGAAGGCGACGTAGCGCGGCAAACTGCCCGCGTTCTCGACAATCTCAAAGCGATCCTCGAAGCGGCGGGCTCTTCCTTGGATCAAGCCGTTAAAGCGACCGTGTATTTGAAGGATATGAGCGATTTCGCGGCGATGAACGAAGTTTACGCGCGCTATTTCGCCAAGAATCCGCCGGCGCGCTCCACTGTCGAAGCCGCGCGCCTTCCGCGCGATGCCCGCATCGAGATCGACTTGATCGCGCTCGCCTAAACGGACCACGAAAACCTCTGATGGCCGACCAGAATTATGACCTGATCGTAATCGGCAGCGGCCCCGCCGGCCAAAAGGCGGCCATCTGCGCGGCCAAGTTGCGCAAACGCGTGGCCATCATCGACCGCATCGTGATGCTAGGCGGCGTGTGCGTTCACACCGGGACGATTCCCAGCAAAAGCGTCCGAGAAGCGATCTTCCAGCTTACTGGAATCGCCGTACGCACCTTCTACGGCAGCAATTATCGCGGCAATAGCGACATTTCCCTGCAAGACTTGGCGTTCCGTGTCGGCACCATCGTCTCCCGAGAAACCGAAGTCATTCACGCTCAATTGCGGCGCAATGGCATCGCCATCTTTCAGGGCTCGGCGCAATTCGCTGATCCGCACACCATCGAAGTAGATGGCACCAATGAGAAGATCGCGTTGCGTGGAGAAAATATCCTCATCGCTTGCGGCACGCGCCCGGCGCGAAGCCCCGATATCCCCTTCGACGGCAAACGCATTCTCGATACTGACGAGTTCACGAGCATCAGCGCCTTGCCGCGCGAGCTGATCGTTGTCGGCGCCGGCGTTGTCGGCCTCGAATATGCTTCGTTCATGGCCGCGGTCGGCGCCGAAGTAACTTTGATCGATCAGCGCCCGCAAATTCTCGATTTTGTCGATCGCGAAATCGTGGACGCACTCGCCTACCACCTGCGCCAGATGGGCGCCACCTTCCGCCTCGGCGAAAAAGTCACGCGCGTCGGCATTGATCCGCTGCGCGACCGCGTCTTTGCGGAATTGGAGAGCGGGAAAAAGGTCCAAGGTGACGTGCTTCTTTACGCCGTCGGCCGCCAAGCAAATGGCGACCGTCTAAGCATCGAATCGGCGGGCCTTCGAACCGACCCTCGCGGCAAAATCAGCGTGAACGCCGATTTTCAAACAGATGTCCCACATATCTACGCTGCGGGCGACGTCATCGGCTTCCCCGCGCTCGCGAGCACATCCATGGAGCAAGGCCGCCTCGCCAGCTGCCGCATGTTTGGCGCTCCTTCCGAACACATGCCGGAACGATTTCCCTACGGTATCTACACGATCCCTGAAATTTCGATGGTCGGCAAGACCGAAGAGCAATTGACTGCGGCAAAAATTCCCTACGAGGTCGGCGTTTCGAAATTTAATGAACTGGCGAAAAGCATGATGCTCGGCGACGAGACGGGCATGCTCAAGCTTCTTTTTGATCGCAATGACCGCAAGCTCTTGGGGGTCCACATCATCGGTCAGCGCGCCACGGAGATCGTCCACATCGGCCAAGCCGTCCTCGCCTATGGCGGTTCCATCGAATATTTTCGCGATACCGTCTTCAACTATCCAACGCTCGCCGAAGCCTACAAAGTCGCGGCCTTGGATGGTCTCAATAAACTCTGACCGCGCTCGCCGATCCCCGCTCCCGCCCCACCCCTACGAAGATCGCCCCGCCAGAATCTTGACGAACGATCCGCTGCGAAGCTCGGACTGCGACAAGCCGGCGAGCGTTTCCACTTCGGCCGGCTTTAGCGCGCCGCAGTTCGTCGCTTGCACAAAATAATTCAGTAGTCCCTGCGCCATCGCGGCATCGTCAAACACTTGCCCCACGCGCGTCGCCTGCGCCGCTCTCTCCACAAAATTGCGAAGCCGCTCGGCGGAAAGATCAAGATTCTCCTGGAAAAATGAATAGACGGCCGCATAGCGCGCCGGAAGCTGCGCCGGATGCAAATCCCATCCTTGGTAAAAGCCGTTCGCCATCGACCGCCGAACATTCTCGTAGTGCAGCTTCCAACCGCGATGAACTGCCGCGCGGTTCTCCTCGAGCTGACGAGCTCCGAGCTTCGGTCCTTCTTTCGTGCTTCGATGCGTCGGGATCGGCATGATATTTGTGGGCCCGTCGGCCAGCCGAATTCCAGTGCCTGCCAGCGCAACCTGCATCGCCGCTCGCGCGAAATCCGATGCAAAATGCACAATCGGCTGATACGTCGCGGCGATGTTCAGCGAAGCGGTGTAGTCGTACGGCCCAAAGTGAACGGCCACGCAACGTCCTCGCGAGGCGTTCACCAGCGGCAGCAGATCCGCTTCGCCGCGCTCATTGAAAATCGCTTGCGGTGTCTCGATCATCAGTTCGATGCGCAACGATCCCGGCTCGAAATCGAGCATCGGTTCCAGACGCGAGCAGATATCCGCAAGCGCCGCAACTTCATCTGGCAGCGCCACCTTAGGTAGCGTGACGCAAAAATGTTTCGGTAATTCACCGCGCGATTTCGAAGCCAGTTGCGTCAGAAAAATATCAAGCGTGCGAATGCTGCGCGCACGAAGTTCCTCCGTCAGCGGCTTGATTCGTATTCCAAGGAACGGCGGCAACTCACCTGCATTCATCGCGACGCTTACTTCATCCGCCGCCGTCGCAGCGTGCCCATCTTCTTCCTCGTCGGGCCGGTTGCCGTAGCCGTCCTCGAAATCGATGCGGAAATCTTCCACAGGCTCGCGCTGAAGCTTTTCGCGCACGCGGCGATAAATAGCGTGTGCAAACCACGCCGGACGGTTTTCACGCCGCGCTATTTCTGGATCGGCCTCGATCGATTTCGCGATCGCTTCCGTCGCCTCTGCTGAATCTGGCAAACCGGTCGCGTCCGGCAGCGCTACCGCTTTGGCAAATGCCGCAAAGTTGGGTGCATATTCGTCGAGGGATTTCAGTGCGAGTTCGCCAAATCGCTTGGCCGTACCCGCCCGAAAGAGATGCGCGCCGCCGTAAACCACATGAACCGGCTGGCGCTCGGCTGAAGGTCCGGGATAGCGCCGCTGAAAAGCCTTATGCGCCTGTTCCAGCCGTGCGTTAACTTCCTCCAAAGCCTCCGGTGGCAGCGTTCGTTTCACAAAGCCTCACAAGGACGAGCGGTCACTTTTTCGCCACCCGCTCTTCACCGGAATAAATCACAAAACGCCTCCCGCGCAAAAAACCGATGAGCGTTAGGCGAAGTTCTCGCGCAAGCTGCACCGCCAAGCTCGACGGCGCCGAAACCGACGCCAACACCGGCGTGCCCGCCACAATCGCCTTCTGCACGATTTCGAATCCGCCTCGGCCGCTGACCAGCATGATGTTTTCGCTGAGCGGAACGCGATTCTCCAGCAGCGCCCAGCCGATCACTTTGTCCACCGCGTTGTGCCTGCCGATGTCCTCGCGCAAAACCAGCAATTCGCCGCTCGCGCTAAAAAGAGCCGCCGCGTGCAGACCGCCGGTGCGGCCGAATACCGCTTGCGAAGCGCGCAGCGCATCGGGAAGTCGCACCAGCACCTCCGCATCCAAAATAAAATTCGGGTTTGGCGGCGCCATGGTTCGTGCGCGGACCGAATCAATCGAAGCCTTGCCGCAAATGCCGCAGCTCGAAGTCGCAAAGAAATGACGCCGCATTTTCTCGAAGTCCGGCGCCGATTCCGGCGCAAGTTCCGCGCGCACCACGTTCCCGCGATTCTTTTCCTCATCGGGAAAATCGTCTTGGAGCGCAATAATCTGCGACCCTTGTTGCACCAAGCCTTCCGTGAACAGAAACCCCGCCGCCAATTCAAGGTCGTGCCCCGGCGTCCTCATCGTGACGCTTAGCGGCTCATCGCCCACGCGAATTTCGAGCGGCTCCTCGACCGCAAGGTAATCCTCCTTGCGTCGCACCTTGCCGTCATCCCACTCGGAAATCTGCGTCAAATCGACGCTGCGCTTTTTTCCAGTCAAGCAGCCTCTCCGAATGTCTCCGCGAACGTCCCCAAAGCGCGGTGACGGTTAAGCATACATCGGAGCCCCCGCTCCTCGGCCGCCTAAAAGGCGTTCCGCACTAAACAAAAGTTCGCGTAGGAAAAACGATCGATTGCAGGAAGGGATTTCCCGCCATCCGCCGATTTTCGATCGCGGGATTATTTCAGGGGGGCTAAAACTTACTGCTGGATCGCCAAAACATCTCCGGCCTGCAGCGACCGCTCGGCCAGAAACGGGTTCGCCTGCTTTAGAGCCGACACCGTTGTCCGATTCGCGCGGGCGATCGAATATAGGGTCTCTCCGGGCTTTACGCGGTGCGCTTGAGTTTCCGCGGCGCGGACGTGGTGCGTAGATGCGGATACGCTTTCAACCCGCGCTCCCGAATTTTCTGCGGAGGACCTTGCCCGCGCCGCCCCCGAAGGCGCGCCACCCGCATAAATGCGCAGCCTGGTTCCGCGCCGCACGTGAGCCCCGGAAATATGGTTCCATCGCCGAATCTGCGCGACAGTCACATCAAAGCGATCCGCAATCCCAGCCAGCGTGTCTCCACGTTGCACGCGATAGCGGACCATCCGCACCACCGGCGGCGCCGTCGGCACATCCAGCAAAAAGCCGGCTGGCACCGTTGCATGCGCCTCCAAGTGATTCGCTGCCTCAAGGGAGGCGACCGTCACCCGATAATGTCGCGCGATATCCGAAAGCGTTTCTCCCTGCTCGGCCGCGTGCAAACGCCAACTCGTCCACTTGTCTTCCGGCACCTGTTCAATATTCTCGTCGAAAGCGCGCTCTGTCCCCGCGGGAATCAGCAGGTGGAATCCCGATTCATTCGGCGTCACATTGCGAAGCAATACCGGATTGAGAGCGTGAATGTCGTCCAAATCCACTCCCGCCGCGTCCGCCACAAGGTGAAGGTCGATTGGGTGATCCAAAGTGATCGTATCGGCCGGGACTGGCTTTTCCGGTGTCACCTGCACTCCATAGAGCGCGGGCGCTTTCGCTACCAGAGCAAGGGCAAGAATAATGGGGACGTAGTTTTTCGTTTCGCCTGGCAACGCGTTGCGCTTTTGCAACTCCCAGAAATCGGCATAGCCTGTCCGCTCGATCCCTCGCGCCACGTTGAGCGGCCCCGAATTGTACGCAGCCATCACCAAATACCAATCGCCAAACATGCCGTAGAGGTCTCGCAGATGCCGCGCCGCCGCCCGTGTCGCTTTTTCAGGATCGCTGCGCTCGTCCACCCAGTTCGTGCGCTCCAGATCGTATTCCTCGCCGCGATATGGCATGAATTGCCAGATCCCTCGCGCTCCAGCCCTCGAAACCGCATCCGGCTGGAACGCGCTCTCGGCCTGCGCCAGATAGATCAAGTCCTGCGGCACTCCTTCTTCCTTCAGCACGCGCCGGATCATCGCGCCGTACCGCCCCTCGCGCTCCAGGCCCCGCGTAACGATGGCTCGGCCGCGCGTGCTCGTAAAAAAGCTCAAATATTGCAGGACCGAATCGTTCACCGTCAGCGGCAAATCGTGCCGGACGCTGATCAGTTCTCGCTCGGCCGTCGCGGCCAGCCGCGGGTCCCCCGCCGGTAGCGTGAGATCGGCGATGTCATCGATAGGCGCCGGCTGCTCGGGCGCTTCCGCTGTCTCTTCACTCTGGTCTTCCGTGTCCTCGGCGTTCAGTTCGTCGGAATGGGTCGCTTCGCCAATCTCATCGAACAGTTTCAGAAGTCGCGGATCAGCATCCCTTCGGAAACCGCTGTTAACAATCAGATTAACCGCTTCGTCGAAATCGGCCTGCGCCTTGGCAACATCTCCTGCCGTGTAATCTTGCTGACCTTTATCAAAGCTCTTCTGAACTTGCTCCACAAGAACGTCCATCGCTGGACGCACGGAAGCGATTGCCGTAGCCCGTGCGTTCTCAGGCAGCGGTAAGTATAGGCGGCCATAATCGACCGCTGGCACCGGGCTCGGCGCAGCCGCCGGAGGTCTCACGCGAACCTGTTTGCTCACGGTCCCTTGGCACCCACCGAGGAACAGTATCCCCACCGCTGCTGCAAATCCCATTGTCGCCGTTCGATGTTTCATGTTCCGCCGTGTAAGCCCAGTTTTGAACCAAAGTGGCGCCGCCCTCGACGCCGCCGTTGAGCGCGATTTCAGCTCAACTCCCAAATCTTACGGATGCTTCAGGCCCCGGTCAATGGAACTAACAGCAAATAATGCAACGTCCCGTTAACGAAAACAGGACAATGAGTACTAGTCGACTTTAGCCGCTATTCTGGATAGAAAATGCTGGACCAACCCGCCTCGGTCATCTAAGGCGACGCTTATAGCATTTTCCCGGATTGAATTACCAGAGTTTCAAGCGGTCTGGTGTGAGGGATTGCCTTTTCTTCCGTAGGGGCATGACATGTCATGCCCGGTGTGGAGTTGCCATGCGGACAACCACTTACGCGATGCCGATTCGACATCTTGTCGGGGCGACTGATCCCTTCGGTTACCCAAGGGCCTGCCCGAGGTCCTCTATCAGATCCGCCGCATCTTCCAACCCTATCGACACCCGGACCGTCCCCGGCTGAACCCCCGCAGCCTTCAGCTCCGATCCAGACATCTTATAGTGCGACGTGTACACCGGCAGGATCACCAGCGATTCCACGCCTCCCAGGCTCGCCGCCAGGTAAAACACCCTGACGCGGTCGCAGAAACGCCGTGCTGCCGCCAAACCGCCCTTCAAATCAAACGCCATCATTCCGCCAAATCCGAGCATCTGCCGCTTCGCCAATTTGTGATCGGGATGCGCAGGAAGTCCGGGATAGTGAACGCGCTCCACCTTGGGATGCTTCGCCAAATACCGCGCCACTGCCATCGCCGTTTCGCACTGCCTCCGGATTCGGATTTGCAGCGTTTTCATCCCGCGCACGAGCAGAAAGGCCGCCTCAGGATCCATCGACCCGCCGATTTGGATCACATTGGCCCGCACGCCGCGCATCAGAAGGCTGCTTCCGGCGGCAGCTCCCGCGATCACGTCCGAATGCCCGCCTAGATACTTCGACGCGCTGTGCAACACAATGTTGAATCCCATCGATAGCGGCTTCTGCAATACCGGGCTGGCAAACGTACTGTCGACCATCGAAACCAAGCCCCATTCCTGCGCGAAAGCCACAGCCTTCGCCAAGTCCACCAGCCGCAGCGTCGGATTCGTCGGCGATTCCACATACAGCACCTTCGTCCGCGGCCCAACCAGCTTCTCAATTCCCGCCAGATCGGACTCCACATACCGGACCGCAATCCCAAATCCCGGGAGCGTGTCGCGCAACAGCTTGTAGCTTCCGCCGTAAAGCTGCCGCGTGGCGATCACCTCGTCGCCCGCGCGCAGCAGCGAAAATAGCGCCGCCGAAATTGCCGCCGAGCCTGACGCCGTCACTACCGCATCTTCCGCTCCCTCGAGCGCCGCGATCTTCTTTTCAGCCACCGCCAGCGTGGGATTCCCATAACGCGAATAGATGTAAGCCGAGCTTTTTCCCTCGGCCCACTGCTTCATTTCCTCCGTGCTCGCGAAGGTGAAAGTGGAGGTCCGCGAAATCGTCGTTCCCACCGCCGCGCCTACGTGAAATTTTTCCTCGCCTGCGTGGATTGCCAGCGTTGCGTCGCCCAATTTGTTTTTGGATGGCTTCATGATCGCGGCAGATTGACGCACTTCACGCCGAAACAGCAAGCGCCAATTTGGTTTATAGTGATGAATCCTGCAGGCGAACAAAAATGAACGTTACCGCGAATCTGATTCGTGCCGCTTGGCTGGTTTTCGTGCTGTATTGGATTTTTGCCAGCCTGTCGGTAAATAGAATCAGGAAAAGAGAGCCCGCAGGGTCCCGCCTCATGCGGTGGGCCGCGGTCATCGTCACTCTAGTGCTCCTGAATACCGACTTCGGGTCAGCCGGTTTTCTCGGCCGGCGGTTTATTCCTTGGAACCTCTTGCTGCCCCGGGTGGGCGCTGCCCTGGCGTTGGGTGGCATCGCCTTTGCCATCTGGGCGCGCTACCACATTGGCCGCTACTGGAGCGGATCGGTTGCCTTGAAAGTCGGACATGAGCTTATCCGCACTGGCCCCTACGCGCATATTCGCCACCCCATCTATACCGGGGTTCTCGTCGCGCTTGCTGGCACCGCTCTCGCCATCGGCACGTACGGCGCGCTGCTGGCCTTCCTCTTGCTCCTGGCGGACCTCACCTGGAAATCCAAAAGAGAGGAGGTGCTGCTGGCGGGAGAATTCGGCCCCGCCTTTAGCGAGCACCGCCGCCGCACCGGCTTTTTCCTTCCCCGCTTTTCATGATCCGCGCGGGATCTTCAACGTTCCTACAGCACCCGCAACTCGGGGCTTCGCCTTCCCTTCTCTATTGGCTCTGACGATGCCTCCTCTGGAAAACGTCCTGCATCGAATATCTTATGTGCCAAGATATACGCAGGCGATTCAGGCCCGCTTTTGCACACCACTTAGTTTGGAAAAGAGGACGGCGATGAAGAAGCTCGGGGCTGCGCTAATTTTGTGTTGCTGCACGCTTCCTTTTTCGGCGTGCGCTATCCTTCAAACAGGTCCGTGCTACGGCTTCGGTTGTCCAGCCTTCACGTCGAGCGAACACCCTCCGGCCGCTTCGCCTGCCGCTCAAAGTGCGCCAGCGCAGGACCCGCCGGCGACCGCCAATGCCGCCCCAGCCCCGAAAAAGCACCACAAGTTCTGGCTTTTCTAAGGGCTTCGAAAGCGCACTTGACCTACGCGGTTGCCGCCTCGTGTTCTTCTTCGTGGTGCGGCTTGTGCGCCGCGATTACCTTCTCCGCAATTTCCTGCGGCACGAAATCGTAGTGCGAAAACTCCATGGAATAGCTGCCGCGCCCTTGCGTCATCGAAATCAGCTCGTTCGCGTAACTCAGCATTTCCGACAGCGGCACCAGCGCTTTTACCACCACGCTGCCCGCCCGTGTTTCACTCCCGCTGATTTTTCCACGCCGCCCGCTAAGGTGGCCCATCAAGTCTCCCGAATATTGATCGGGAGCGTAAACCTCCACGTGCATGATGGGTTCGAGCAGCGCCGGCCGCGCCTGCTTCATCGCTTCCTTGAACGCGAGCGATCCTGCAATCTTGAACGCCATGTCGCTCGAGTCCACATCGTGGTATTTGCCGTCGTACAGGCTCACGCGGAAATCCACCACCGGAAACCCAGCCAAAAATCCGCGCTCCGCCGATTCGCGAACGCCCTTTTCAACCGACGGAATCCAGTTCTTCGGAATCGCGCCGCCAAAGACATCGTCAACGAACTCGACTCCCTTCCCGCGCGGCAGCGGCTCCATCTTGATGCGGCAGAGGCCGAACTGCCCGTGTCCGCCCGTCTGCTTTTTGTGTTTCCCCTCGGCGTCCGCCTTGCCGCGAATCGTCTCGCGGTAGGGGACCTTCGGCGGGTGCAGCGTCAATTCCACGTGATAGCGCTTGCGCAGTTTCGCAACCACCACTTCAATGTGCTGCTGCCCCGCCCCCGAAAGCAGAAACTCCTTCGTTTGCGGATCGCGCCCAAAACGCAGCGCCAAATCCTCCTCCAGGATTTTGTGGATGGCCACGCCGATCCGGTCTTCATCCGCCCGCGTCTTTGGCTCAATGGCAAACGTGATCGATGGCTCTGGAATGCGCGCTGGCGAATAAAAAATCGGCGCGCTCTTGTCGCCCAAAGTATCGCCTGTCACGGTTTCCTTCAGCTTGGCGATAGCCCCGATGTCGCCCGGGTGCAGATCGTTCACACCCGTCGCCGTCTTCCCTTGCATCACCTGCACGTGCTGAAAGCGTTCTTGCGAGCTGCGATTGAAATTCGTCAGCGTCGCGTCATTCTTCAACACACCGGACATCACCTTGAAATAATTGATCCGCCCCGCAAACGGATCGGCCACCGTTTTGAAGACGAATAGCGAAACCGGTTCCGAGTCCGCGATTTTTCGTTCCACCTCGCCCTTCCCATCGGAGCCTGCGTGGCCTGCGACCTTTCCGCGAAACGCGGGCGAAGGAAAAATCTCCGCCACAAAATTCAAAATCGCATCGCTTCCAATGTTGTGCAGCGCCGAACTCAGCAGCACCGGAAGTATCCGCTTCGCCAGCACGGCTTCGCGCAAGCCTTTCTTCAAATCCTCGATCGGCAGCGTCCCCTTGTCGAAAAATTCCTGCATCAGGTCGTCGTCGCCCTCGGCAACCAGTTCGACCAGCGCCTCATGCGCCTTCTTCGCATCCTCGGCAAGTTCGTCCGGAATTTCGCCTACCTTCGCCTTGCCGTCTCCGTCCGGCGCGTAGGTCAGTGCCTTCATCGCAATTAAATCCACCACGCCCCGAAAACTTTTGTCCGAGCCGATCGGCAGTTGAATCGGCACCACACCGCGCCCAAACACCTGCTCGAGCGACGCCAGCGCCCTCTCGAAACTCGCCAGATCCCGATCCATCCAATTCAAAACGAACGCGCGCGGCTGATCGTATTCCGCCGCGTAGTCCCACACTTTTTCGGTGATCACCTGCACGCCCGCCGCCGCGTCCACCAGAATCAGCGCGGCATCGGCCGCGATCAGCGACGATTTCGTCTCATTAATGAAGGTGGAATAACCGGGAGTGTCCAGAAAATTGATCTTGGTTTTTTCCGCGGACTCCGGCGCGAGCCATTCCGCATACGCAACGCCGGTGTTAATCGAAATCTTTCGCGCGATTTCCTCTTCGTCCCAGTCGGTGACCGCTGAGCCGTCGCTCACCTTGCCGAGCCGGGGCGTCATCCCAGCCGTGAATAGCAACGACGACACAAGCTGGGTCTTCCCCGTGTCGCCGTGGCCGACAATGCCCACGTTGCGTATCCATTCAGTGCCATAGGATTTCATGTTTCACCTCGATTGGCGTAATTGTGATTTTCGCGGAAAGGTACAAAAAAATTGCGAGGGGCAGGCATTTCGCGAGGGAAAAATCAGGACTGCGTTTTCGTGCTTTGCGCTGCGTTCGATCGACATCACGAACCCGCTCCCCAGCGGCTGCGCGATGAACCTTCAAGCGCCCTTGGACGGGGACGCCAAAGGCCGGAAACTCGGGATGCTAGCACACGCCAACGCCCGCATTCAACCGCCCGTCCAGTACGTGGAAGCCTCTCTTGTAGCGCCGGCGTCCCGCCGACTCTTTTTGCTTCGCTTTTCGGTGGAAGCCCCCGCATTTATGCGGGGGATAGGAGCCCTTCAGCACTCGTGCGCTTTAGCCCCGGGCTGTTCCGCTGACCTTCCCTTCGCAGCGGTCGCCTTTTACTCCGAGCGCAGGCGCGCGCCCTGCGCCTTCGCGGCGGCAAATGGAACCGCAGCCGCAAGCCGCACCAGCCGCGCCTCGGTCACCGACGGCAGCGCTCGAACACTCTGCACAATCGACGCGCTAATCTCGCCGTCGAGTCCCACCAGCGCCAGCGCCTCCCCTCCGCCGCCGGGCGCGCGCCTCCCCAGCGCGAACGTCGCGATGTTCACGCCCAGGGTCCCCAGCGCCGTCCCGATCCGCCCAATCACGCCCGGCACATCCACATTCCGCGTCAGCAGCAGCGTGCCCTCGAGCGGCGCTTCAAGGCTCATGCCATCCAGCGAAATAATTCGCGGCACGCCATCCTGTCCCACCGTTCCCTCTAACGTGAACTCGCGCCCGTCATTTGCGATGGTCACTTCGATAGTGTTGTGAAAGCCGCGCTGGCGCCGCTGCGTTTTCTCCTCGACCAGCAATCCCCGCGCCGCAGCCATCGAAGACGCGTTCACCAAATTGACTTTTTCATCCAGCACCGAATTCAACGCCCCGGTCAGCACCGCGCTGCGAATCATGTGCGAACCCAATTCCGCCGGCTCGCCCGCGTATCCGATGCGAATGCGGCTGAAGCTCGCAGACGGCGCCGCCTGCGCGATAAACGATCCCAGCCGCTCCCCCAATTCCAAATATGGCCCGATCCTCCGGTACTGATCGGGTGAAAGCGCCGGCATATTCACCGCGTTGCGAATTAATCCATCCGCCAAATAATCGCGCACTTGCAGCGCAATTGCCGTGCCCACTTCCTCTTGCGCTTCGGCAGTCGACCCTGCAATGTGCGGCGTCGCGATCAGATTCGGCAAGCCGAGCAGCGGAGAATTTTTCGGCGGCTCCTGCGCGAACGTATCCAGCGCCGCGCCGCCCAAATGCCCCAAGCGCAGCGCCTCCGCCAGCGCCACTTCGTCAATCAACTCGCCGCGCGCGCAATTTATCAGCCGCGCGCCCTTTTTCATTTTGCCCAACGCCTCCGCGCCAATCATCTTTTCCGTGGCCGCGCTAAGCGACGTGTGTAGCGACACCACGTCCGATTCGCGCAGTACATCGTCCAGCGGAACAAGCTCCACTTCCACTTCGCGCGCCGCCGCCGGCGTCACGTACGGATCGTGCGCCAGCACTTTCATCTCCAGCCCGCGCGCCCGCCGCGCCACTTCCATTCCCACGCGCCCCAGGCCCACCAGCCCCAGCGTTTTTCCGCGCAGTTCCGTCCCCGAAAATGCGGACTTTTCCCATTTCCCCGCCTGCGTTGACGCATTCGCTTGCGGCACCGCGCGCGCCAGCGCCAGCATCAGCGCAAACGTATGCTCGGCCACGCTCACCGCGTTTCCTCCCGGCGTGTTCATCACCAAAATTCCGCGCCGCGTGGCCGCCTCCACATCCACGTTGTCCACGCCCACTCCCGCGCGCCCGATCACGCGCAGCTTCGGCGTCTTTTCGATCAGCGCGGCATTCGCCTTCGTCGCGCTGCGAACGATCAACCCTTCAGCATTGGCGAGCTCACTCGCTAGCGAAGCCGCCGGCGGAATGATCACTTCCCATCCCGTTTCGCGAAGCAGGGCGATTCCTCGTTCGCTGATTTTGTCTGCTACGATAATTTTCATGGGGCACAAGGTTATCGGGCGCACAGCCGGGTGTCAATCGCGCCACCATTTGCAGAATTCGCTCATCTTACGAGCATGCGCGCGGACTCTGTGCTACAGCCCTATTCTTAGTGTGTTCCCGCAGGGCGATTTGGTCTAGAATGTCCGGCGCATCGGGGGGATCCATCGAAATGCGAACAACCAAAGCAATAGGGTGGTGCCTTGTTCTTGGGATTGCGGCGGTGTGGACTGCCGCCGCTGCTACAAAGCACGCCAGCCGCGTGGACGACAAGGCGCTGCGCGACGCCACCCAGGACGCCGGCGAGTGGCTGACCAACGGCCGCGATTACACTGAGCAGCGGTACAGCCCGCTGAAAGAAATCGACGCGAGCAATGTCTCCAAGTTGGGACTTGCTTGGTATTACGACACCGACTCCGATCGCGGCACGGTTGAGACCACCCCCATCGTCTCGAATGGCGTGATGTACGCAACGCTGCCGTGGAGCGTTGTCGTCGCCTTGGACGCGCGCACCGGCGCGGAAAAGTGGCGCTGGGATCCCAAAATCGGCCATGTGAACTTTCCGCCCGGGTCGATGGGTAAGCCCGACAAGGTTCGCACCGGCCCAAGCGTGTGCTGCGGCCCTGCAAATCGTGGCGTCGCTCTTTACGACGGCAAAGTTTACGTCGGCACTCTCGACTCGCGGCTCGTCGCCTTGGATAAGGACACCGGCAAAATCGTTTGGCAAGTCCAGACAGTCGATAAGAACGAGGACTACAGCATCACCGGCGCTCCCCGCATCGCCAACGGAAAAGTCATCATCGGCAACGCTGGCGGCGAGTACGCCGTCCGCGGCTTTGTCACTGCCTACAACGCCGAAACGGGCAAGCAGGTCTGGCGCTTCTACACGGTCCCCGGCGATCCCTCCAAGCCCTTTGAAAATAACGCCATGAAAATGGCCGCGAAGACCTGGGCTGGCGACTGGTGGAAACTCGGCGGCGGCGGCAATGTGTGGGACGGAATCACCTACGACCCTGAGCTCAATATGGTTTACATCGGAATCGGCCAGGGCGGCCCGTGGGTGCAGGGTTTTCGCGATCCCACGACCAAGGACAATCTCTTTCTTTGCTCCATCGTCGCTCTGAATGCCGACACGGGAAAGTACGTCTGGCATTTCCAAACCACGCCAGCCGACGAATGGGATTACGACGCCGTTCAGCAATTGACTCTTGCAGATCTCAAGATCGACGGCAAACTCCGCCACGTCATCATGCAGGCGCCCAAAAATGGCTATTTCTACGTGCTTGACCGCAAGACCGGCAAATTCATTTCCGGCGCGCCCTACGTAAAAGTCACCTGGTCCACGGGACTTGATCCGGCAACCGGACGCCCGCACGAAGCGCCGGACATGCGTTACGAAAAACATCCCATCGAGGCGTCGCCCGGCCCGGCCGGCGGCCACGCCTGGGAAGCAATGTCTTACAATCCCAACACCGGGCTCGTTTATCTTCCCTCTCTCGACAGCACGTTCAAATACATAGCTGCGGAGCGGTTCAAGCCCGAGCTTGGCGCTTACAACTGGGGAATCGTGTTTCGGCCTCCTCCTCCTCCTCCGGGTGCCAAGGCGGGAGAGCTCCCGCCTCCACCTCCAAACGATGCCTTCCTGCAGGCTCGAGACCCAGTCACCCAAAAGGAAGTTTGGCGAGTTCCGGGGATGAACGGTGGCGGCACAGTCACCACTGCCGGTAATCTCGTTTTCGGAGCTTCCAACCTCGGAGAATTCGTCGCCTTCAGCGCGGACAAAGGCGAAAAGCTCTGGTCCGTAAAACTCCTTCCCGGGCTGGCAAATCCCGTCACCTACAGTCTGGATGGAAAGCAATACGTTTCGGTTCTTTCCGGCCGCGGCGGAAAGGCGAGAATCTACACATTCGCTTTGGACGGCAGCGTGGCAATGCCGCCGCCACCAAGGTTGGCTCCGCCGCCTCGGCCACCGTCCGCCAGCGCGCCCGCGCCCAACGGCACCGCGCCGACCACCGCCAATCCCAACGGCACCGCCGAAACCCATTAGCCCTGGTTGAGCGTAGCGAGGGGGCGCATGCTGAAATCGATCAGTACGCTTGGCGGTGCGCTTCTGTTTATCGCAGCCATGGCGAGCGCGCAAAACTTGCCGCGGCCAGGGCCAAAACCGCCGGAAGCCAAGCAACAACTCGCGCGCGATATTTTCAAACAGATCGTCGAAATCCGCTCCGTACATGATGTCGGCACCAAAGAGGTGGCCGAGGCGCTGGCAGCACGCTTCAGAGCAGCCGGCTTCACTGATTCTGAAATTCATACGGTGCCAGAAGTTAAGTGGCCCAATCAGGTCAATCTCGTCGTGCGCCTGAGAGGCAAGAGCATTGGCAAACCCGTCATGTGGATCTGCCACATGGATGTCGTGGATGCGCGGCCGCAGGATTGGTCGCTGCCGCCGTTCAAATTTACCCAGAAGGATGGCTATTTCTACGGGCGCGGCACATCGGACATGAAGGATGAAGATGCGGCAGTCGCCGCTTCGCTCATTCGTCTGAAGCAAGAAGGCTTCGTGCCCGACCGGGACATTATCGCGGCGTTCACAGCGGACGAAGAAGTGGGGTTGGAGCAGGATGGTCCTGCCTATCTTCTGAAGCACAACCGGGATCTGGTGGATGCGGGTTTGGTGATGAATCCGGACGGCGGCTCGGGCGAAATTCTGAACGGGAAGCGGATCGATTTCGGAATCGAGACCGTCCAGAAAACCTACATGACCTTTCAATGGGAAACGACGAACAAGGGCGGCCATTCCTCTGAACCGCGTCCCGATAATGCCATCTATCAACTGGCGAATGGCCTGACGAGGCTTTCGCAGTATCGATTCCCTTATAAGACAGATGCGACGTCGCGTGCCTATTTCGCGGCCATCGCGCAAATGCTCAACGGACAGAAAAAAGCCGATCTTCTGGCTCTCTCGAAAGAGCCGCTGGATGAGGCTGCGGCTGCGCGCGCGGCCCAAGATCCGGCGATGAATGCCATCCTGCATACAACCTGCGTTGCCACCATGTTGAAGGCGGGCGTCCAGGAAAATGCGTTGCCGTCGAGCGCGGACGCGACGGTTCAGTGCCGCGTATTCCCCGGCGAGACGGAACAGCAGACCTTGGTGACGCTCGAGAAGGTGGCTGGCGATCCCAGCATCAAGGTGTCGCTGATGGAGCAGGTGCAGCCCGCGATCGAAACTGTGCCCGATGCCAAGGTGATGGCTGCCGTCGCAAAGGTCGTGCATTCCATGTGGCCGGGCGTGCCGGTGCTGCCGGAAATGGCTGCGGGTGCGACCGACAGCATCTTCACGCGCGCGGCGGGAATTCCGAGCTATGGAGTGGGGGGCGGCTGGAACGACCTCCATGATCTCAGGTGGCACGGTCGTGACGAGCGCGATGACATCAACAGCTTCTATTCCACCGTGGAATTCACCTACCGGCTGATGAAGGAATTGAGCACAGCACCGCGGTGATGTAGCGCGCCGCGGGATCGCTTCGCTGTCGAGCTGTCATTCCGAGTGGGATGTCCCGCGCCTTTGCGGTTGCCGGCGTAGCGGCCTCTATAAAGGCGTCGGCGTTGTCAAGACACACTGATCGTTTTGTTCTGGGACCGGGGAGACCCCGGTCGGGTTTTGCTTTTCCCTACCAGGAATCTTTTGCTCTGCTTTTGCATCAGCCGACCAAGGCTCGCTGGTTCAATCGTGCGGTGGTAACGTTGGTTCCACCAGCCATCTATTCGATCATGGAAGAACGAATCTCGGCCGCATCTCCTACCCACAACTCGTGCCCCAGCTCGGCCAACATCTTCTCGAACCACAACGTGTATCCGGTGGCCTCGATCCCCACAATCGCCGACTGGCCCAACTGCTCGTAAAATCGCCGCGCTTCGCTGTTGGCGTGCTCCAACCGCAGAGTGACAACCTCTGCGGTGTTCGTGTCCAACATTTCGATCTGCTGCTGGCGCGTATGAAAATCGCATCCTATAATCTTCATCGCTCGGCTCCTTCCCTCCGAGTCCTGGTCGTCTTCACAAAGCAACCAAGTCTACTCGCTCGCAAGGAGCCGACGCCTTTATACCATCAGCCTCGGTTTGTAGGCGGGCGCCTTTGTCTTGCATTTTGCATTCGTAGGGGCACAGCATGCTGTGCCCGGCAAACATACTTGGCTACTTGTTCGCCATCCGCCTCCTACGAACGGCCGCGCGTTACCAATCATGCCTGACCTAAACGAAAGCCGCCTGAAGGAGCAGCTCGAAGCCGAAGGCTTTTCACACACCTTCGCTTGGCAGGATCGCCCCAACGCGTTCTATCCCGATCACACCCACGCCGGCCTCACCGCGCACATCATTCTCGATGGCGAAATGACGTTAACCATGAACGGCGAGTCTCATACTTATGCTGTAGGAGAGCGTTGCGACGTTCCCGCCGGAGCCACCCACTCCGCCCGCATGGGCCCGCGCGGCTGCCGCTACCTCGTCGGCGAAAAATAGGCCCGGAGTTTATTCGCGATGACGCCACCGAACAAGCGCGTCCCAAAACCCGCTGTTTTTCTCGCAGGGGCAAACATACTTGGCTACTCCTACCATCCGCCTCGTCCCACGGGTACGCCTCATGTGGAGTGCGGCAGCTTGCCGCCGCTGTTTGCCGTCCGAGCTTGCCCGGGCGTGCTCCCCGCAGTCAGCTAAGAGGCACTGCTGGCCCGATCCAGCAGTTCCACCACATGCAACACTTCCTGCCCCGTGCCATGTATCTCCGCTCCCGCGCGAAGTTGCAAAATGCACCCGGGATTCGCGGTAACGATCGCCTGCGCCTTCGTTTCTCGCGCGCACTCCATCTTCAGCGCCAGCAATTCCATCGACGCTTCCGTTTCCGTGACGTTATAAACCCCCGCCGACCCGCAGCACTGATCGGCAAGCTGCATTTCTGCCAGTTCCACGCCGGGCACTGCGCGAATCAGTTTGCGCGGAGCCTCTCGGATTTTCTGCCCGTGCGCCAGATGGCACGAATCCTGATACGTCACCCGCAACGCCAACGTTCGCATCGGTGCGACCAGCCCCAAGTCCGCCAAAAATTCCGTCACATCGCGCATCTTGCCGACAAATCCGGCAATCTGCTCCTGCGCTGGATCGCCGGCAGAAAAAAGGTGAGTGTATTCCTTCAGCGTCGAGCCGCAACCGGCCGCGTTGGTCACAATCGCATCGAAATTTCCAGCGCCGAACGCGCTCAAATTCGTACGAGCCAGTTTTCGCGCCACTTCTCGCTCGCCCGCATGCGCCGGAAGCGCCCCGCAACACACCTGTCCCGCCGGTACCACCACGTCGCAGCCATTCGCTTGCAGCACCCGAATCGTCGCGCGATTCAACTCGCTGAAAGTTGCTTGCGCCACGCAGCCCGCAAAGAATGCCACGCGCGCCCGCCGTTCTCCCGCCGCCGGAAATGTCTTGCCTATCTCATCGAAGAAAAATTTCGAATCGATCTTCGGCAGCAGCCGCTCGCGATCTTGCAGTCCCAGTAGCCGCAAAATGCCGCTCCCGCGGGCGAGCGCGGCCAATCCGGAGCGCTGATAAAGCCGCAACGCTCGCGCCGCCACGCCAATTCGCCGGGGATAAGGAAGCAGTCGCCGATAAACGAAATCGCGCGCCAGCCGCGAAAGAATCGGACGCCGATATTGCATCGCAATCTGCGCCCGCGCCATCTCCACCAATTTTCCGTACTCCACCCCCGAGGGACACGCCGTCTCGCACGCCCGGCAATCCAGGCAGCGGTCGATGTGCGTCACAAACGCATCGCCCAGTTCGAGCCGCCCCTGATCCACGAGTTGCATCTGGCGAATGCGCCCGCGCGGCGAGTCCGCTTCCTGTCCCCATAGCCGGTACGTCGGACAGTGATTCAGGCAAAGCCCGCAATGAACGCACCTCGAGTAATCTGCATACTCCGGTTTGTCCACCGCCGTGAATCCGCTAGTCCCCACCGCCATCTTCTACGCTGCCTTCTTCGTGCAGTCTCCGAAGCCTTTCAGGCCGGTGGAAGTCCCCGCATTCATGCGGGGAGGCATCGCTCAGCCTTGCCTCGGTGAAGTGCCGTTTTGTCGTAGGGGCATAGCATGCTATGCCCGGCAAACATACTTGGCTACTTGCTCACCATCCGCCTCGTCCCAACGGGCGCGCCTCACGCGAGTGGGGCACCCGGTTGCATTTCTTGCGTTAAGTTGTCATCCCGAGCGGAGGGCCGACCTTTTTTCCGCGCTCCGGTTTTCGGAGCGGTCGGCCCGCAGTTCGAGGGATCTGCTTTTTCGTTTCCCGGCCCCACTGCGCCGTCATTCCGAGCGGAGTGTCCCGCGCTTTTGCCTTTGCGCGAAGCGCCGGGACACGCAGCCGAGGAATCTCTCTTCAATGTAATAGGCTGCAACATTCACATCGAAGAGAGATCTGCGTGGGACACGCCGTCATCCCGCTTGCCCTTCGCGGGAATGCGTTTACAAACCAATCGCCCTAAATCCCTCCCACAAATCGCCCCGGCGCAAGCACGTTCCCCGGATCGAACACCTTCTTCAATCCCTGCATCAGCGGTAAATCGCCAGACGCCTTGCCCCACACGTTCAGCTCGCTCTTGAATTCCGCCGGGCACGCAATCAGCACCGCTCGGCCCCAGTCGTCTTCGTCAGACCCGCGAAAAACCATAAACGACACATCCTTGAGCCGCCCCAGAGACTCCGCCGTCCCATCCGCCGCACTCAGCTTGAAGTACGTAACCCCCACTCCGCGCATCATCATGCTCCACGGAACATCGTGTTGCTCGGCGCAGGAAACCAGGCTTTCCGCCAGCCCCGCAAGCCTTCCGGGCAGCGTGCTGATTTTGAAAATCGCCGTCGGAGGTGTCTGCCCGGAGGCCGTCGCCGCAAACTCTCGGACGTAGGCCGCAACTGTTTCCTGATCGCCTTCGCCAAGTTCGCCGAAAGATTCGATTAAGTTTCCATCGGCTCGCCTTGAGAGTGCTTCCATATCCCGGTGGTAACGTTCCAACACCGGACGATTTCCCGCCACAGAAACCACAACAGACCATTCGCCGTCGCCCAGCAGTTCCCGGAGGCTTTCGCCGCCGGGCAGCGGATTCCCCTGTCGCGCGCCAATGATTTCCACGCCCTGCGGTCGCAAGTGTGAATTCGCAATCGCATCGCGGAACTCGCACGCGCCGTCTACTCCGCTGAACGCTGTCACGTACGTCCGCGTCTCCGCCGCCAGCGGGAATGTCCGAAAGTTGATTCGCGTTATCACGCCGAGAGTCCCCAGCGCTCCGATCATCAGCTTGTGTATGTCGTAGCCGCTCACGTTTTTCACCACGTGCCCGCCGCTCTTCACTAGTTCGCCATCGCCGGTTACGAACTCCATCCCCAGGACAAAATCCCGCGCCGTTCCGTAAAGCTGCCGCAGCGACGAATCGGTGCCCGACGCGATCGTGCCGCCCACCGTGCCCTGGATCATGAATGGCGCCACGAGTGGAAGAAACTGCCGGTGCCCCGCCAGCACTCCCTCCAGCCGCTGCAACGGAATTCCCGGTTCCACGCCCAGCGTCAAATCGCCCGGGTCGTATGCCACCACTCGATCGAGCCGCGCCATTTCAAGCGCGATGTCGTAATGCCGGGGCGGCATTCCGATCCCTAATTTCGTTCGCGCCCCCGTCGGCACGATGGCGAGTTTTTCCGACGCCGCGAACTTCACCACCTCGGCCACTTCCCCGCTCGATGCGGGCCGCGCGACGGCGCTGGGCCTCTGCCCGTCAATTTTGTACGCGGCAAGTTGCACGGGATCGGCGATTACATTTGAATTTCCAACAATTTCACTCAATCGGGAAAATATCGGGGTGGTGGTTCTGGTGCTCATGCCGTTGGCGCGGGCACCGTCGTCTTGGGGCGCACGTAGATCTCTCCGCAGCCCTTGGAGTTTGGAAAAATCTTCCCGGGATTCAACAGCGAATCTGGATTGAACACGTCGTGAACGCGCTTCATTAGCCCCAGATCGGCTTCACTGAAAAGCAGCGGCATCAGCCGGTCTTTCTCCATTCCCACGCCGTGTTCGCCCGTGATCGTGCCGCCCATCTGTATGCAGAACTCGATGATTTCATCGGCGGCGCGGACTGTGTCGCGAAACTGCTTTTCATTCCGCTCATCGAAAAGAATGATCGGATGCAGGTTGCCGTCGCCGGCGTGAAATACGTTCCCGATCTGCAGGCCGTATTTTTGTCCGATCTCGGTGATTTGGCGCAACGTGGCCGGAAGTTTTGTGCGCGGAATCACGCCGTCTTGCGTGTAGTAGCTTGGTGCAAACCGCCCGGCGGCGCCGAACGCGTTCTTGCGCCCTTTCCACAGCAACTCCCGTTCGTGCGCGTCGCGAGCCACGCGGACTTCCCGAGCGTGGTGCACCCGGCATACGTCCGCCACTTCTGCGGCATCCGCTTCCGTCACTTCGCGCAATCCATCCACATCGATCAGCAACACCGCAACTGCATCTAGCGGAAATCCCGCGTGAACGTAATCTTCCACTGCCCGGATCGTCCAGCCGTCCAGCATCTCGCACGCAGCCGGTGTGATTCCGCGCGCCGTAATTTCGGCCACCGTTTCGGTTGCGTCGTCAATCGAGTCGTATATCGCCAGCAAGGTTTTCACCGCTTCCGGTAGTCGCGTGAGTTTCACCGTAATTTCCGTCACCAATCCAAATGTTCCTTCTGAGCCCACGAAAAGCCCCGTCAGATCGTATCCGGGCGTATCCAGCGCGGCGTCGCCTAGCCGCACAAGTTCGCCGCTGGGCAGCACAACCTTTAGTCCAACTACGTGGTTTGTCGTCACACCGTAAGCCAGCGTGTGCGGCCCGCCCGAATTTTCGGAAACGTTCCCGCCGATGGTGCAGGCCTTCTGGCTCGAAGGATCGGGAGCAAAATGCAATCCCGCGTGCGCCACGGCCAGACTCAAATCTGAATTCACGACGCCCGGCTGCACAACCGCTCGCTGATTTTCCACATCAATTTTGATGATGCGGTTCATCCGTGCAAATGACACGATAATCCCGCCATGCCGCGCCAGCGCCCCGCCCGAAAGTCCAGTCCCCGCGCCGCGTCCCACGATGGGGACGCCATTTTTTTTCGCCCGCCGCACGATTTCTACCACGTGCGCTGTCCCGCGCGGAAACACCACGCAATCCGGACGCGCCGTCTCCACCGAGCCATCGTACTCGTAGAGCAGCAAATCCTCAGGCTCGTGCAGCACTCCGCCGGCGCCAAGTAGTTTCTTAAAATCGTGGAGTAGTCCCGAATCCATTTGAGATCACGCAGCATGGCGCAACAGAGTGCAAGTTCCCCGCCGCCGCATCTTCCGGCCACTATAGTCGTCGCCCAACCACCCGTCAACGACGCCCAGCTCCCCGTCGCTCGGCTTCCCGCGCCAGGGTCCGCTTGCAATCGCCCCCCTGCGTACTAATATCTTCAGGTGACTTTGCTGACTAAAATCGCGCGCCCCGATGGACCGAAGCCCCCGTTTTCTGCTGCTGGAAGTGTTTCTAGCTCGAAGCAAAAATTTGCACAAATTCCTTCTAACTCGAAACATTTCGCGGCCCTGAAGCGGCAAGTTTCGACCCAAAACCGTTGCAATGCGCACCAAATGCCCATACTATCCGGCCCGGAGAAACCGACCCCATGACCGACCTGGTTCGATACGCCAAAGACGGGGACGTTGCCGTCATCACCATCGATAATCCGCCCGTAAACGCAATCGGCCCAGGCGTTCCCGAGGGCCTCGCCTCCGCCATCGAAGCCGTCGAAAAAGATCCCGCGGTAAAAGCCGCCGTCCTGATCGGCGCCGGCAGAACTTTCATCGCCGGCGCCGACATAAATATGTTTGTGCAAATGACGTCGGGGAGGGGGGGAAGGATCAATCTTCTTCCATTATTGTTACGAATTGAAAATTGCAGCAAACCGGTTGTTGTGGCGCTTCACGGCAACGCGCTGGGGGGCGGATTGGAAGTGGCGCAGGCGTGTCACTATCGCGTGGCGGCTCCGGATACCAGAGTCGGCCAGCCGGAGGTGAACCTGGGCATCATTCCTGGCGCGGGAGGCACGCAGCGGCTGCCACGGCTCGCGGGCGTCGCAAAAGCGATTGAGATGTGCACCAACGGCAAGCCGCTGAAGGCGCCGGAAGCGCTCGAGGTGGGAATTCTGGACAAGCTGATCGAAGGGGATCTGCTTGCGGGCGCGAAGTCGTTTGCGCGCTCGGTTGTCGGGAAGCCGGCGCCGAAAACGCGCGAGCGCGACGAGAAGCTGGGATCGCCGGATGAAAACGATCCGATTTTTTCGGCCGCGCGAGAAGTGGTCCGCAAGAAGCAGCGCGGCTTGCCTGCGCCTCTCGCGGCCATTGACGCGATCGAAGCTGCCACGAAGTTGCCGTTTGAAAAAGGATGCGAGGAGGAGGCGCGGCTCTTCGACAAGTGCCTTTACTCCGACGAGTCGAAGGCGCTGATTCATGTCTTTTTCGCGGAGCGCGAAGTCTCCAAAATTCCGGACGTTCCGAAAGATACGCCGGTGATTCCGGTGAATTCCGTCGCCATCGTGGGCGCAGGAACGATGGGAAGCGGCATTGCCATGGTTTTCGCCAACGCCGGAATTTCCGCGACATTGAAAGACACGGACCAGGCGGCGCTCGATCGGGGGCTTTCGACGATTCAGAAAAATTACGCGACGTCGGTAAAGCGCGGCCGCTTCACGCAAGATTACGTGGATGAGCGGATGAAACTTATCAAGACCACGCTGAGCTATGACGATTTCGCCGCCGCGGACATGGTGATCGAAGCCGTGTTCGAAAGCATGCCGCTGAAGAAGGAAGTGTTCGCCGAA
The DNA here is from genome assembly GCA_963823145.1 of uncultured Acidobacteriota bacterium. Lineage (GTDB taxonomy): Bacteria > Acidobacteriota > Terriglobia > Acidiferrales > UBA7541 > Palsa-295. The sequence goes on along the minus strand of CAWGJZ010000002.1, from coordinate 1,253,979 downwards.
CTGGATCGTGTGTGCAAGCGCGGCGCGATTCTTTCGACCAACACTTCGACGCTCAACATTGACGAAATAGCGGCGAGCACTTCGCGTCCGGAATCCGTAATCGGGATGCACTTTTTCAGTCCGGCGAACGTGATGCGGCTGCTCGAAGTGGTTCGCGGGAAAAAGAGCGGCAAGGATGTGATTGCCACTTGCATGCAGCTCTCCAAGAAGATCGGAAAGATTGGAGTGCTGGTCGGAAACTGCCGGGGCTTCGTTGGAAACCGGATGTTCCTGCAGTACATTCGCGAGGCGCAATTTCTGGTGGAAGAGGGAGCGGCGCCAGAGGTTGTTGATAAAACTATGATGGATTGGGGCATGGCCATGGGGCCGCTCGCGGTGGGAGACCTGGGCGGGCTGGACATCGCCTATCACATCCGCAAACAATACCGGCACCTCGAAAAACCTGGCGCGCGCCAGCCTTTCATCGAGGACCGTTTGGTGGAAATGGGACGGCTGGGCCAGAAGTCCGGCTCGGGTTGGTATAAGTACGACCCCGAGCGGCGGGCGACTCCCGACCCCGAGGTTGCATTGCTGGTGCAGAAATGGAGAGAGGAATCCAAGATTCCCCAGCGGCAGATTCCGGTGGAAGAAATTATCGAGCGGGAAATCTACTCTCTGGTGAACGAAGGCGCTCTGATTTTAGAGGAGGGCTACGCGCTGCGCGCCGGCGACATCGATACGATTTACGTGAATGGTTACGGTTTTCCGGCGTTTCGTGGTGGTCCTATGTGGTATGCGGATTCCGTGGGGCTGAAGAAAGTCTACGAGGACATCCGCGATTTGCATCGGAAGCACGGAATGCTGTGGGAGCCGGCTCCGCTGTTGAAGGAGTTGGCTGAATCGGGGAGAACATTCGCAGAGTTTCAGCGGAAGGCCGCCCCGGCTGGAATGTAGGCCCTTCGCGCGGCGACGATCAGTCCGATGGAGCAATTACGGTCATACGCGGATGAACGCCTAGTTACTTCATGTGTTCATTGTGGGCGTCCCACCGAGACACGAGACCACGTGCCCTCGCGGATATTGCTTGACGAACCTACCCTGAGAATTTACCCGCCGTTCCGTCATGTGCCACCTGTAATGGGGGTTTCTCACTTGATGAGGAATACGTCGCATGCCTTGTCGACTGTGCCCTAGCCGGGTCCGTTACCAACGTCCAGCGGCCAAAAATCAGGCACATACTAAAACAAAAGCCCCGCCTCGCCGCCAAACTCTCTCAGGCCCGTACCTCTGCGCTAGGCGGAGCCACCGGCTTTGAAATTGAGCGCGAAAGAGTGCAAAACGTTGTTCTAAAGCTCGCGCGGGGGCATGCTGCATTTGAACTGAGCGAGCCTCAGCACCAAGCGCCCAGCCACATTTCATTTGTTCTTTTGACGAGTCTCAACGAGCACGCACGCCCCCAGTTTCAGATTCCACCATCGATTGCGGTCTGGCCAGAAGTTGGAAGCCGGGCGATACAGCGTCTCGTAGTCGCCCAAGCCGAGGTATCCAACAGCTGGATTACCGTTCAAGCAGGGCGATACCGATATCTCGCTTCGGCCCAAGGTTCCGTGCTGGTTCGCTCTGTCATCAGTGAGTTTCTCGCCTGCGAAGTTCTTTGGGAAACCTAAATTCGGAGCAGGGGGTCTGCCACTCGCCGCATGTTGCATCCACGGTAGATGACGGGGCTCTAAAGTGTGGCAGATCGGTTGTAAAGCGAATACGCCGCGGTTTCTTTTCGTAACACAAATCCTCGGGCTTCGAGTGCTCGCTTAATCCGCTTCACAGTGACGACGGATCGTACCGTGCACTCCCAAACTCGCAAGACCTTCCATCCCCGACGCCTCAGGGCGGCACTGACACGCTTGTCCCGAGAACGATTGTTCTTCACCTTGAGCCGCCAGAACGGAGTATTGCTTTTTGATACGCGGCAGCAACGCGGGCATCCATGCCAGAAGCAGCCATCCACGAACAACGCCACCTTGAGTCGCGGCCAAACGAAATCAGGTGTTCCTCGCACTCGCCACTGTGTGCGAAAGCCCCGCAATCGATGGTTGCGAAGCACCTCCATCATTCGCACTTCGGTCGTACCGCTCCCGCGTGTGTGGACGGAAGCCATGATGCGAGACCGAACGGTCTGACTTACGTGGTCCATGGCCTCTAGTCAAAAAACCTCAACCTTGCCGATAGCGAGCAAGATCGGCCTCGCTTATCTCCGACGCGGGAACTAGGCTGTAATGCCTTTCTTCGGCGACTCTCGGTATCAAATCCTCCTCTTCCCTCAACTCGAACATCACGATAACCCCATCAGGCATGAACTGCGTAGATATCGGGCGGCACACTAACGTAGGGAATTTCTGTTTGCAGCAGGCGATATCCTGTAATCCCTGAACGATTGAAAGTTGGTCAGAACCGCCTTTGGCTTGCACGGGCACAATGAATTGCTGTCCCTCTCGATTTACCCCCACATACAATTCGTCGATTTCGATTTGTCCCATCTCTCTGACCGTTGTCCGATAGTGATTTTGGAGAGAGTAAGCGGTGATACCGAGAAATATGTCAACGAGTCTATTATACCGAACCCGTGCGAGCACCCCCTGTTCCTGACTTTGGGCGTATTTTGCAATGATTTCCGGAGTCGAATCAGGAACTTTAATCACGGCGGCATTCAAGCGAGGGACGATTTTGCTACTTCCCCGAATTAATTTGAACCTGTAACGGCTTCGACCGGCAGGCACGATAATCCAATCTTTGCCTGCGGGTATGGTCGCCTTGATTTCTTGCGGCCATTCCGCCCGATACCGCTGCGAATAGACCACATCTCCCAAATTTTTCGGCAACTTGACTTCTAGGATTGCTCCGACTTGTTCAATTTCCTCACGCGCAAAGTCGAATTGTTCGACTCCTTCGGCAAAGTGATTGAAGAAAATCCGACTTAGAATTGACTGGTAGCGATTAAGTTTCTTTTCGCTAGGCTTGCTAGACATAAGCCTCATCAGAAGTTCGGCGGCGTGGAGGAATCACGTTGCGCGGAACGCCGAATAATTCCGCAGCATCGGACATGTCCAGTTGGAGAAGCGAGCCGTCACGATTCTCAACAGCGGCGTGCGGACCAAGATTTCGTTCCGACTTGATTTCGAGCGTCTTGACTAGCTCGAGTGCAACCGCCCTTGCGAGGAGCGGGGGAACCGAATTGCCGACCTGTCGAAAACCGTGCCACTTCGTGACGTGGAAACGGAACCAATCGGGATAGGAATGAAGACGAGCCGCCTCCCGCACGGTGATACAACGGTGCGAAAAAGGATGAATTGGCCGTGGCGAAGTAAAAGCACCGCGATCACTCGCCGTCCCCGCGCGTATCGTGTTGCAGATTCCAGATGGATCAAGTTTGAAAAAACGACTCACGGGCTCCGTTGACCCATAGGCGGTTCTTCCGAACCGATGAATCGACATGGCAGTGTGGACGGTCCGCAAACTCGAACTCAACAGTTCGCGACCGTTGGAATCCGAACGCTGCCTCAATGGCCTGGAATAGTCACTCGCAGACCTGAACTTCGCCAAGGTCCAGTCGCGCCCAAGCAGTTCGGGGAAATCGTCGACTTCGGGTAAATCCCCGATGGCGTCCCAAACACAAGGAGTACGTCGGAGCCGCACGAGCCTTTTATCTCCGTCCAGCGAATGGGTAGGGGCGGGATATTGCGGGAGGGGAAGCCCTTTCCGCGAACCCAGCAAGAACAACCGATGCCGATCTTGCGGGACGCCATAATCGGCGGCATTCAAAACTTGGTAGTGTTCTCGAACGTTGTAGCCGCGCTTCTGAAATTCTTGGAGGAATTCATGTAGGAATTTTTTCTGCCTCCCGACCGTCAAGCCTTTCACGTTCTCGAATACGAAGAACTTGGGGCGAATATCCGCAACCAAGCGGACAAAATCATAGACGAGGTGATTGCGAGGGTCTTCCAAAGACCGCTTGCCAATAAGGCTAAACCCTTGACAAGGTGCTCCGCCGAAGACAGCGTCAACGTCGGTGTCGCCATTCAGGGTCGATGATTGCGACCGAATATACGCGCCGTCAATGTCGGATACATTGCGGCAGATCGTTGCACAATTCGGGAAATTGAATTTATGTGTAGCCGCATGAATGGGATCGTACTCGACGGCGGCGGCTACCGCAAAGCCTGCCCACTCGAATCCTAAACTCATCCCGCCCGCGCCGGCAAAGAGATCGACTGCGATTAGTTTTCTTTTCATTTGCCTCATAGCTAACCGAACCTCTGCGTCACCCTACTGAGTTACAGGAACTTCGGCGAGCGAAGGTGCAGTCAATCCGACGCGCCCGAAACCCTTTCAACACGTAGAAGTTCGCGTCCTGTATCGCAGAGTAGAGCACGTCACGCAAGAGCACCCGGCCCTGTGAATAATTTGGGGGCTGTGGATTTTTTTCTGGGCAATGCTGCGCCAAGAATGTCGATGCGGTTGTGCCAAACGACAGCGTTCAACTCAGCCTCTCAGAAACGCTACCGGCTTCTTTCCGACTATATCATAGGGCGAATATAAAGCGAATATAATGTGGAGGCTAGGGGTTCAATCGCTGCTTCTGCGAGGGGGGCTTTCCTCATCCCTCCAGAAGAAGTCCTCGGGCTGCGAGCGCGTTAGGGCGTCTGGACAAAGTCCACGCCACAACCGCTTGCACCGCTCGCCGCAACCTGTCAGCCTAATTCTGATGCTGAAAGAATCCGCCCTCTTGACGGGGGCCGGAAGTATCGCTCCTTGACAATTGAATAAGCGTCATTCAGAGGAACACGACTGAGAGGAACAGGACTCACGGACCAAGCTCCGGGATGAGGGCGCGTTTTTGGACTCTGTATGCCTTGTAACGCGGGAGGTTTCTGAAGGAGCCAACGCTTAGATAGAACGCTTCTGTACTTCCCTGAGTAGCGTTAGCCTTGAATGACCGAACAAGGGCGAGATGCTGTACTTGCTGGCAACGCGCTTAAGGTAATGCTCCTTCCGCGCGGACTTCTGCACGAACAACACCATAAAGATGGCGACCAAGATCGGGAGCCATAACCCAAGCTGAATCGCTAAATCGAACACGAATCTATGCATAATGTAGCGATTCTAACACAGTCATGGGTGTAAATCATCGAACGACCAGAGCGGGCGGCAATATCTCGGCTCTAATCGACACTAGGGGCGAGTAGAAAGTGACGCAACCAATAGAAAATAAAGGATCGCGGTGCACTCTACTCGACACTTCCGCCGGACACGGGGAAGGCGGAAGGCTCGCGCGGGTGAGGCAGCGCGAAAGGTACGCGCTTCGCGTGACGTCTTTACGGCGGGGCTTAAACCCCGCCCTTCTACCCGAGACGAGCATCAGTTTGAGCGCGGCGTTGCCGTGGAAGTCGGCCAAGTGTTCGTGCTGCCGTGACGAAGGCTGCCGCGCTGAAGACCGCGGCGCTACGTTTAAACCTTGATGGCGACGCTCGGAGCTTCAGGGACTAAAGCACAATTTATTTTGCGGCTTATGTCGGAGCTGAAACTCGGACCCCCTAAAATGCTCTCTCTTTCCGCAATTCGCCCAAAGGGCACTCTAAGCACACGAAGGAAAACGTTCAATCGTCCCTCCGGGACTTGTTCTGGAGGCTAGATGCTAGAACCTGGAAGCTAGAGACGGCAAGAAAGATGCCGCGCTGAAGGACGCGGCGCTACGTTTAAACCTGGCTAGAAGCTGGAGGCTGGAGGGGGCGAGCCGGCCAGATGAGAAACGTCACGCACGTGCGTCGATGGCGGATGGGCGACAAGTAGCCAAGCATGCTTGCCGGGCACGATGTATCGTGCCCCTACGAGAAAGCATCACTTCGCCGAGGCAGGTCTCAGCGGTGCCCCTTGGCTGAATTGCGAGGAGCACGTCCGGGCAAGCCCGGTCGGCAGACAGCGGGAGCAAGCTCCCGCACTCCACATGAGCACGGGAAGGCGGAAATTCGGCCTCGTTGCTGCTGGCTTTGGCGGTGGCTCGCAAGAATGCTGCCGCGCTGAAGACCGCGGCGCTACGTTTAAACCTTGATGGCGACGCTTGGAGCTTCGGGGGCTTAAGAAACGTTCAATCGTCCCTCCGGGACTTTGCAATTTTCGTTCCCGTATCCCGGCACTGCGCTTCGCTGCGTGCCGGGCTAATTACAAATCGCGCCTCCGGCGCTGACGTTCTGGAGGCGGGGGCTAGAAGTTGGAAGTTAGAAGCGAGATCCGACCGGTTTTGCTTGCCTGTTTTTGCCGGTGACGTTAGATTTCCCTGACGCCTCATGCGAAGGAAAGTGTCGTTGGCTTTGCTGCCAGGCCGAAGGGCAATTGTGACATGAAGAACAACGTCTGGAGAGCCATCATCGAAGTCGGCTTCATCATTTTTCTGTTTTATTCCAACCTTCTGATGGGCGAGATGGAAAGGACGGCCAACGGCCGCGCTAAAGGCTGGCTTTGGGACTTACATGATATCTTTACGCGGAAAAATTTCCTCGTGGCCATTGTCGCTGCATTGATTGGTTACGTGCTGGTGGAACGCCTGCGCGGGGGTAGCCGGTACCACCGGCGCGAGCAATGAGCTGATCTTCGTCACGAGGCGAGCGCCTGCCTGCAGGAATACTTGGATCTGCTAACTCCACAAGGACAGAAGACGGGACTAACCTGCATGAAGAAAATTGGGTTCCTCTCATTCGGCCATTGGACATCTTCGCCGCAGTCAGCAACGCGGTCGGGGGCTGACGCACTGCTGCAATCCATTGACCTCGCCGTGGAAGCCGAGCGCCTGGGAATGGACGGAGCTTACTTTCGCGTTCATCACTTCGCGCGGCAATTGGGATCGCCATTTCCATTGCTCGCGGCGGTGGGGGCCAAGACGCAAAGAATTGAAATTGGCACCGCAGTGATCGACATGCGGTATGAGAACCCCTATTACATGGCAGAGGACGCTGGCGCTGCGGATCTGATCGCTGGCGGGCGCTTGCAGTTGGGAATCAGCCGGGGTTCCCCCGAGGCGGTAATCGATGGATGGCGCCATTTCGGATACCAGCCGACGGAAGGCGAGAGCGATGAAGACATGGGCCGGCGCCACGCCCAAGAGTTTTTGGAGCTGCTGCGCGGTAAGGGATTCGCTAAGCCGAACCCACGTCCGATGTTTCCCAATCCGCCTGGGCTGCTGCGTCTTGAGCCGTACTCGGAAGGATTGCGCGATCGTATCTGGTGGGGCGCGGCTTCCAATGCCACGGCCGCCTGGGCCGCAAAGCTCGGAATGAATTTGCAATCCTCAACCCTCAAATGGGACGAGACCGGTGAGCCTTTTCACGTCCAACAAGCCGCGCAGATTCGCGCGTTTCGCGCAGCCTGGAAGGAAGCCGGCCACACTCGCACTCCGCGTGTTTCTGTGAGCCGCAGTATCTTCGCGTTGATCGACGACCGCGATCGTGCCTATTTCGGGCGAGGAGGTCAGGAAGAGGACCAGATCGGCTTCCTTGGCGAACCCACACGGGCGATCTTCGGCCGTAGCTATGCTGCGGAGCCGGATGTCCTGATCGAGCAGCTCAGAAAAGACGATGCGATCGCGGAAGCCGACACGCTATTGCTGACCGTTCCAAACCAACTGGGTGTTGCCTACAATGCGCACGTCATGGAGGCGATTCTGACGACTGTTGCCCCAGGACTCGGCTGGCGCTAAAGCAGCAAGCTCCTGATTAGCGCGAAAACGAGAAGAGAGCCTTGGGACCTGGGACCTACAAGCTAGTCAGTCACGGTGTGCGCCGTTAGCCAGGCGTCCAAGATGGCGATACTGCTCGGGTCAATGGAAGTGAATGTAATTCCCATTCCCTTCCCACTTAGTGAATAGGCAACCGTGCCTCGCGCTTCGAAGACCGTGCCATCGTGCGAGATTCTGAGTCCGACTTTCGTTCCACCTATGAAGGGATCCGTCGTCTCCACAAAGCAGCCGGATATATTCAAATCCTCTGTGTGCGCAGCGATGTGAGCTTGCGTGTCGAGCGCAATTATTTGAATTCCGGAAACGAATGGAAAACGTTGTTGGCGATGAGGTGTGAGAGGGATGGAATACCTCGCTTTCTCCGAAATTCTATTCCAAGAGACTTGCTCGGTGGTCCAAAACGATCCATCGATCTGTCTATTTAGTCACTCATAGGGATCAGAGCGGCGTAATTGAGGTTGGTCTGCGATAGAAAGTGCGACGGGGTGTTCGCGTTGTCGCAGGTTTGGCAAGAAACCGGCTAGCAACCCGATTGCCGGCAAGAAAGCGCAGATCCGGTAGACGGTATAAATTCCGTAAGCATCGGCGACGCGGCCCAACACGGCGGCACCGAGTCCGGCCACGCCGAAAGCGAAACCGAAGAACAGGCCGGAGATCATCCCTACTTTGCCGGGCACGAGTTCCTGGCCGAACACCACGATCGCGGGAAAAGCCGAAGCGAGCACCATCCCGATGATCACACTTAGCACTCCCGTCCAGAAAAGGTTGACGTGCGGCAGCAGTAACGTGAACGGCAGCACGCCGAGGATCGACACCCAGATCACATATTTGCGCCCGATACGATCGCCGAGCGGCCCGCCCAGAAATGTGCCGACTGCGACAGCTGCCAGAAAGACGGATAGGTGCAGTTGAGCCACGCGAATGGAGACACCGAAGTGCTGGATCAGGTAGAAGGTAAAGTAGGTGGTGAGGCTCGTCAAATAGACGTATTTTGAGAAAATGAGCACAAGCAGGATGGCGACGCCGCGCTTGGCAGCGCTCTGCGGCAAGGTGACTCGTTCGAGACTCCTGCGATCTTCCTCGAGACGAGCCAGACCGTGGTTGCGATACCAAACGGCGACGTTCCACAAGACGGCGAAAGACAGCAAGGCCAACAAGCCGAAGAGAGCGAGACTCGACTGTCCGAAGCGCACGACAACCAGCGCGGCCGCGATCGGTCCTATCGCGGACCCGAAATTGCCGCCCACCTGAAACAGCGCCTGTGCCATCCCGTGGCGCTTGCCCGCCGCCATGCGCGCTACGCGCGAAGATTCCGGATGAAAGATCGATGACGCTATGCCGAGCAGCGCCGCTCCGGCCAGCACCATCACGTAGCTGTGCGCCATCGATATAACCACCAGTCCGGCGAGCGAGAAGATCGTTCCACCGGGAAGCGCAAACGGCGCGGGCCGCCTGTCCGCCTGCAGGCCCACCAGAGGTTGAAGCAGCGACGCCGTAACCTGATACACCATGGTGATGGCGCCGACCTGCCCGAACGTGAGCCCCAATCCCGAAGCCAAATTTGGATAGATGGAGGGAAGGAGTATCTGCATCATGTCGTTCAGCAGATGGCAGAAGCTTATGGCGAGAATCACACCGAAAACAGTTCTGCCGGCGGACGATGGCGTGGCTACGCCAAGCGGAGCTTCCGGCGCGAGTATTTTCTCTCTCCTCATCGGGCCTCGGCACGATACCACAGCGATAGCGGTCGAGATGCCACCCTGAAGTGGTGGCGCTACATTCTGGACGCTGGCGATAGAGGCTTGAAGAAGAGGGCAAGAGGAATGCCACGTGTGGGAGCGACGGGTTCGGAATGGCAGGTGGCTGTTTGGGAGAGGCCGCCATCCCGAGGCTGGGTTCGGGATGGAGCGGTTGGCGGCTATTTTATGCGGTGAGGATCCGCTGGTGTGAAAGCCGGAGATTTCCGGCTTTCGAACGCGCACGTTCCTGAGAATCAACGGGAATGGGACGCAAATCGTCGCGTCTGGTTCCAGGGGATTGATTCGGGAAATTATCTTCGACATGCATTGAGGTGCGCAGGAAACCCGAAGCCCTACGGGCCAACTCCGACCGGTTTTCCGCGCCGAATTTGGTGAGCAGGGTGGAAATATGGAATTTCACGGTGCGCACGGTAATGTTGAGTTTGTTGGCAATCTCCTTGTTGGCGTGATTACACAGGATTGAGTGCAAAATTTCCTGCTGACGGGGACTGAGCGAAGCGGGATTGGCGATGGAGCGGCCTTCATCAAGGAGTTCCTTGGCACGCGATTCCAGCCGGCCGGCAAGCATTCTATCCATCGGGACCAGGATTGCGAAATCGTCCGGCTCGGAACCGCGAACCAGGCATTGCATGGCCAGCATGCTGGCCATGCGCTCGATGGTGGAGTCCATGTCCGAGTCCGAGGCACCGTGGAATTGTGCAAGGCCGCTTCGCTTTTCACAGAATACGAAGTGGTTGGATTGGTTGCGTTCGAGTTTCCGTTTGTCTAGCAGTTTTGAGACGTCACGTACTTTCTTCAATAGAACCTTCCCGTCCCACGCCCCAAAAGGGTAACGAGGGGATTTTTTGAACTCTCTCCGACGAAACGACTGAAATGTTTCCAAACGGGAACTACAGTGATTCCCGGGGGATGATCCAAAACGCGCAAGTCTCCGGGAAATAACGCGCACTTCAATGCGGCTGGTGAAAACTCTGGTGGCAGCTACGTTGCCAATGTTTGTCCGTCTTCGTAAGTTGCACGCGGCAAAAGAGATGTGTTATGGGTCCAATACAGAGAACACTGTATTCTGTGTAGAAGTTTCCCGTAGTAGGCACTTTATTCCCGAAGCGGTACGGTTTTTCCACAGCAAAATCCTCTATTAATCGCTGTGGCCGCTCGGCGTAGTGTTCGCTATCATCCCGACGCACGATGAAAAAGATCATTGCACGCGAGACGAGCGAACGTTCCGATCGTGCCGCGTTCTACGCGATGCGCACCTGGACGTGGGTTCCAGTAGTACTGGCTGGAGTTTCGTTGCTTTCTTCGATTTGCTCCGCGCAAGTTTCTCCGATTAATCCGCCAAGCGGCTGGAAGGTTCCGAATGGAGCTGGCACGTGTTCAGTGGGCAAATCGTGCGCGGATTTGGCGCCCGCGATGATGCAGAGCGCGCTCGGCGCATCACCGCTTGAAAAAAATCTGCGCTATCTGACGAACACCATGGGAAGACGAGTGGCTGGTTCGCCAGAAGCAAAGCGAGCTGTTGAGTGGGCCGTGGAAGCGTTTCGCCAGGCGGGCGTGGACGAAGTGCACACGGAGAAGGTCACGGTTCCTGCAGGAAGAGGCGAGGAGCGCGCCAAGGCGGTGGCCGGCCCCGTGGGGTCCGAGAACTTGGTGGCGGAAATTCGCGGACGCGAAGAGCCGGACGAATTCGTCGTGCTCGGAGCGCAACTCAACGACAGTTCCGACGCGGCGTTAGTGATCGACGCGGCGCGCGTGATTCATTCGTCGGGATCTGTGCCGCGGCGCTCGATCCGTTTCGTGCTGTTCACAGGTGAAGAACAGAGGATGCTAGGATCGTGGGCGTACACACGCGCGCATCACGCCGAACTCGATCGGACGAGCGCGGCAATCCTGTTTGATGGAGGGATTGGCGCAGTGAGCGGATATTCAATGGCGGGCCGCCAGGATGCGCTGGGTCCGGTGCGCGAAGCGCTTACACCACTCGCGCCGATGGGCGTCAAGGATTTCACTCTCGACGCGAGAATCAATGCGGACAGATTCGATTTCATCCTCGAAGGTATTTTGACGCTCGATCCGAATCAAAAGCCCGCGAATGACCGCGCGACAGCGGATATCTTCGACAAAACAGGTATTGCCGCGCTCAAGAGGCAGGCGGGGATTGCCGCGATCACCGCGTATGCGCTTGCAGACACGAGCGAGCCGATTGCGAAGCGCCAGTCGCGCGTCCAGATCGAGCAGTTGCTGAAGGAAACTGGCCTGGTCCATGAGATGAAGAGCGAAGGATTCTGGCGGGCGTGGGAAAGCGGCGAGCGCGGCCGCAAGCAGTAACCACAATGCGTGCGGATTTATCTAACTTATGCGCGCGGTCCATATAAAACTTGCAGGCCGAAGCGGAATTTTGAGTCGAAGGGGCCATGCGTATAATGAGAAGATAAGTTGATCCGGACGATCCCAAACGGCAGGAACCCGGCAGGCGAAAGAAGCGAGGAAAAACCTCGGAGGATTCTGGCGGTGGACTATGGCCGGAAGAGGATCGGGCTGGCGATATCGGATGAGCTCGGCTTGACTGCGCAGCCATTGACGACGATGCGGCGGACGAATCGCCAAAAGGACATGAGACGGTTGCGCGAAATCTGCCGCCGAAACGGAGTCTGCCGCATACTTGTGGGCCATCCGCTACACTTGACGGGCGAGGCTGGGGTGATGGCAGAAGAGGCCTCGGGCTTTGCTCTCCGCCTGGAGAAGGCGACAGACATTGAAGTGGAACTGCGGGACGAGCGGCTGACGAGCTGGGAGGCGCGGCGGACGGTGACGGAAACAAGGAGTGGGCGCCCCGGGGAAAGTCCAGTTGACGACGTGGCCGCAGCGATTCTTCTGCGCGATTACCTGGAGCAAAAACGGGACCACGGACGCAGCGGTTCCGTGGAGAAGGATTAGCGCAGCATGCGGAAACTTGGCTTGCTGGCCCTGCTCGCTATTTCCGCATTGGGCGCCGGCGCTGCGTGGCTCGACTCTCAAATCAGCCGGCCGTACCGCGGCCACCGTCCCCAACAGGTTTTCGTAGACGTTCCCAAAGGCACCTCGCGATGGGGCGTGTCCGGAATACTACGACACGATGATGTGATACGGAGCCGGCTGGCCTTCGCGCTCTTCAGCGACTGGCATTACCGGCGGCCGCTGCAAGCGGGCGAATACTTCTTCGATCAACCGGTGAACTCCCGCGAGGTTTTCTGGAAGCTCGCGCACGGCCGAATTTTCGTCCGCACGATTCTGATACCTGAAGGCTGGACGACGTTTGACATCGCCGCCGAAATCGAACAGCAAAAGATCTGCAGCCGCCAGGAATTCCTTGCTGCGGCGCACGATACGTCCCTGATATCCGACCTCGATCCGCAGGCGCAAAGCCTGGAAGGATTTTTATTCCCGTCGACGTACGAATTCACGCGCCACAGCACGTGCGAGCAGGTGGTGAAGCGGATGGTGCAGAACTTCCGCGCGGTTTGGGATGTGATCGATACGCAAAACTCGCAGGCTTTGTCCCTTGGATTTACGCCGGAGCAAATCGTCACACTGGCCTCACTGGTGGAGCGCGAAACGCCCAACGGGGAGGAGCGGCCGCTGGTGGCGGGAGTGTTCTACAACCGGTTGCGGCTGAAAGACCCGCTGCAATGCGACCCCACGGTGCAGTACGCGATGGAACTGGCGGGGCGTCGGGAGAAGGACGTGCGACCACAGGATCTGCGAGTCGATTCGCCCTACAACACCTACGAACACGCGGGACTGCCGCCCGGGCCGATCGCAAATCCCGGCGAGGCGTCGCTTCGCGCCGCTCTATCGCCCGCGAGCACGGACTACCTATATTTTGTAGCCAATGACAAGGGTGGCCACTTTTTCAGCCGCACGCTCGCCGAACACAATCGCAACGTGGCGCGCTTGCGGCGATTGCTGGCGGCGGGCGCGAAATCCGATCCTGCCTTGAGAAAGACTCCTACATTGAGGAAGCCTTGAGCGCGCACCATCCTGACAAGAAGCCTGCGAGCGATCCGGCTACGAAAAAAACGCTGATTCTTGAAGCTGCGCGGGCTATGAGCAAGCCGCGCTTCACGCCGGCCGAGATCGAGCAAATCCGCCGCCAATTGATGGCGCGCCTGGGCGCCCGGGGAAAAACCGGGGCCGATTACATTGTGAGCGTTCTGAAGGAGGCGGGTTTGCGCGTGGCATGGTCGACACGATCGGATACCGAAGACCGTTATGAAGAGGAGTTTGAGGACCTGCTGCACTTTTCAACGCTCGACGAGGCGGAGATGTGCCTAGTGCGGCTCGACGAGCTGCTGCGAAAATTTGCGGCGGAAGGCGAACGTGAGGCGGGCGAACGCGTTCGCGAGGTTGCGCTTCTGGGCCGGCGGCGGGCGGAAATGATCTCGAGGAACAACAAAGTGGATGCCCAGAAACGGGCGGAAAAAGAAGAGGTCGCTCACTGGTTCGCAATTTGGCTTGAAACTCCCGGCGCGTTCTTCGATTGGCTCGAAATACGAAAGCAATCCCCCGAATTCCAAAGGCAGTTTCCCCCCGACGCGGACGACGAGGCGTAGATGTACTTGCTAGATATTGAGGCGCTGGACCTCGGTCCCGAGGTGCGCGCCGTAGGGCTGGACTTGGTGGAGGCGGACGAAAATCGGGAGCCAGTGCGCGGAGAGGACGCGGCTAGAATCTGGAGCCGCGTGATTCGCGCGATCGCCGGAAACGAACCATGGGCGCTGGACTTTTTCAGCCACCTGGATCGAGTGCGCGATTTTTGCGAGGGGCGTGGGATTGAATACCGCGAGGCGAACAAGCGGTCGCTGGTGATTCCGGCTCCGGAGCCAACTTCTCTGGAAGGGTTAATAGGACGTTTCCAGAGCGAGACGTTCGGTGTGCGCGCTGGGGGTGCATTAGCCGTGGGCGAGGGCGCGGATCCCGTGTTGGAGGGCGACCTTGCGAGGCGCGGAGCCGACGCTTACCACCAGGCGTTCCCGAACTACTATTTCTGCGCCATTTGCGGGTTTGAAGATGGCTCGCTGGTGGTGCTGAGCGAGACCCTTCGGGCTAGCGAGGTGATCGGGCGAGTACGGCCGGTGATTAAAGACTTGAAGGTGGAGGTTCGGTTGCCGCTGTAGGGTTTGCAGGCAGTTGTCAGTTGCGAAAATGGTACATCCGTACCATTTCGCTCGTAGGGGGTTCTAGTACACTTGTACCGAGAATTAACCGATGCCATTGGTAACAGGTGGGGTGAGTGCACCCAGCAATGAGTCTTCCGCTCCGAATGCCCGCGTCTTCGTCCGAAGCCTGAACATCCTGCTTAAGTACTCAAGATTGTATGGATTAGAGCACGCGCGCTCGGTCAGCCAGTTTGAAACGAGCTGGAAAGAGCTCGGACAAGCGGTGCGCTCGGCAGGGACTGACGGGTTGTTGCTGGGGGCGTCTGGCTCACAACTTCTACTAGATGGAATGCCTACTGAATCGACGCCCGCCGAGCGCAGCTTCGCGGACCTGCTGAATGCCGCAGGTGTGGCTAGCATCTGCTTCCTACCAGAGGTGGAGCGCGATGAATTCTTGCGCCTTACGAAGGCGTTCACAGAGATGAGCTCGAAAGCGGGCTCGCTCGGTGAACGGCTGGAACACTATTTTGGAAAGGGTACGCGCTCGGGCATACGCGTCAACGAGATTCGGTTTGTGGCTGAAGACGCCGCGTTTTCCGAAGCGCGCGTGGCAGCGCAACTGACCGCAAAGACGCTTGGCGCGGATGCGGACCGCGTGCAGGATTGGTTCCGGAATCCGGAGAAGATGATTCAGTTGATTGCGGCTGCGGAAGGCGCTCATGGAGGACCGTCGGGACAGGGCGGGGGAGGTCCCGGCGCAGCCGGCTCGGAGACCAGTGGTTCCGGGGCTGGCGGCTCCGGCGCGAACGGAGCATACGTTTCCGCAGTGCCGAGCGGCGTCGCCGGCGGGCTTCCACCGCTTGGCGAAGCCGAGATGCACAACTTGCTGAGGCTGTTGGGCCAGCTCGGTGAGGCCACACGGACCGGTAAGCCGGAACGGTTGGACGAGATGGCGTGGCAGCGGAAGCTGAGTGCTCTGCCACAAAATGCGCAGGTAACGCTGCGGCAAGCGCTCGCTACCGTGGCAGCGCAGACACCTTCGGCAAAAGTCGACGAAAACATGCTGCTGCAGTTGGCGGAGAGCCTGGCGATTCGATTCGCACTCGACCGCTTCCAGCGCGGCGAAGTGCGCGTGAATGCGGTCCGGCAAATGCTGGAGAAAATGGGGCATGAGCTGAAAACGCTGCGCAAACTGCTCACAGCGCGCGAAGAAAAAATGGCCAGCGCCGGAATGTCGGTAGAATCCCATGCGGACGTGCTGGACCGGCAGTTCTGGGCGGCCGTGCCCGAGTCGGGCAAGCGCGCGGTGCTGACATCGGAGGAAGCCTGGTGCATCCCGCCGCGCAATGTGCAGCAATATGTGGAAGAACTGCTGGGACGAGGCGAGGCGGACGCCGCGGCCGACGTGTTGCTGAAGTACGCGTCGTGCGTGCGCAACAAGGACGCAGAAGCACGCAAGAAAGCAGCGATCGGGCTGGGCCAGCTGGCGGAGCTCTATAGCAAAGGGGCCAGCCGGCGTTTGCAGGATGCCTTGGGACAAATCGGACAACAGCTTTCTGCGGAACCGGACCAGGAACTTCAGACGCTGTTGAGTGCCGCGTTCGTAAGGTTAAGCCAGGAGTCTGCCTCCCGTCGCTATTATCGAGCTATGCAGCAAGCGCTGGATTCGCTGGCGGACCTGGAGGAAGTGCGTCCCACTTGGGCAGAAAGCCTTCGTCCCCGCATCGGAGTGGCGAACAGGATTCCGGAATTCATCGAAGAAGCTCTGACCGCTGAGGCGATGCCTGATGGATTGATCGCCGTGCTGATGCGCTTGCCGCAGAGCGCAAGCGAGCATCTCGCAGTGCGTCTGGCGCGGTCGTGGCGAAAAAGCGAGCGGGAAAATATCGTCCAATTAGCGAAGGCTATTGGCGGCGCTTGCGCGAGACATCTGAAGGAAGTACTCAAGTCCGAGCCACCCGCGAAAGCCGCCACGGTGGTGGGACTCTTGAGCCGCCTCGACACGGGGGCTGTTGACGAACTGCTGCGTCGACGACTTCGTCAAGGCGGCCGCAGTTTCCATGACGCCGTGGTGCGCCAGCTTTCTATCGGAGGAGCGCCGGAGCGCGGCCGCTTACTGGCAAATTTGATCGAAAAGTTCGATGAGATGGTCCTGCCGCTCGCGCTTGATGAAATCGGGATGTGCGGCGATCCGGAAACCGCTGACAAGCTGCTGCAGCTCGCCGAGGGGGACATCGTCACGGGAGGGCCGGAGTACCTGCGGGTAAAAGCCATTGAAGCGCTCGGCCGGATGCGCGCGACCGTCGCCATTGACGGCCTGCGGCGGTTTGTCGAATCGCGCAAGGCGTTCGGCTGGGCGTACCCTGAGGAAATTCGAACGGCTGCGGCCCAATCGCTGATGAAGCTCGACGAGGAATGGATGCGAGCGTTTCTGCCGCAGTCGGGGCTCGACGCCAAAGTGATGGCACTCGCGCCGCTCGACCCGGCACCGGAGCGCGACGTAGTGAGGCACCGGCGGTACCGGCGCATTCGATTGCCGCGGAATGTACCGGCCGTGATTACTTCCCCGCGCGGAAAATATTCGTCGGCAATCAGCGTCCTCAGTCTCGAGGGGGGCCTTTTGAGCGGCGACATTCAGCTCGCGGTGGGAACCGAAGCGACGCTAAAGATTCCGGCGGGACTGCGCTCGATCAGCATGCAGACTGTGGTGCGATTCGTGCGGTCGCGCCAAGCGGGCTTCGAAACGGTCGGCATGGCGATCGAGGACCGCTCAAAACTGCGGCGCTTGCTGCTCTCGCTCGCAGGCCCGGAGCCGAGCCAAGACATCGCCGATTGAAATCGAATAGTTTGCCCTTTCGCGCCGCTTAGGACTCGCTGCTCTCAGGATCGCGGGGCGGCATCGTCGAGGGAAGGATGCGGCGATGGGGCAGGATGCTGAAGAATTTGGCCCGGCATGGGCTGCAACGGTAGGCGGGCAACCCAAGGAGTCGCTCGATGGATGTGAGGATGCCCGGCGGTACGCGGTCCGAGTCGATGCGCTGCAAATCGAAGTTACCGCAGCGCGAGCAATGAGCGTAATGGCAGAAAACGGCGGGCACTCGGCGAGCATAAAACCGAAAGCTGCATGTGTAGCATCGCCAGGGTTTGAGTCCGATCAGCCTGCACACGGTATCGATTGCACCAGCACGACGTGACCGATAGCAATCGCTGCTGCGGCACTGCGGGCAGATCATTTCGCAAATCTACTCCCTGCTGCAGCAGAAGCTACAGACGGAAAAATACCAAACCAACCTTGTATCAAATCGGAGCCACCACTGCGCAGGGAGAATACTCCCCTTGGTTTCAGTGCGATTTCTTGTTGGTTTTCTTGCGCTCGCCAACCATTGTGCTTGCACCACCACTCATCTGGGCCAGCGAATCCAGCATTGTTTTGCACTGCGCCGCGTATGGCCCATTGGGGTCCGCATCGATACACTTTTGATACGCATCGTTGGTACCCGGGGGAATGATGTAAGTCATCTTGTCGCCTACCTGCTTTGAGTCAATCGTGCCCGTGAAAGCGCTTCCGAGCAAATACCATCCCTGAGCGTCTTTTGGATCAGCTTGAGTGGCTTTCTGCAAAGGAGCAATCGCGTCCTTCAAATCTCCTTTGTTGCTGAGGACAATTCCGATGTTCTTCCAGCAGCGAGCTGTATCGGTTGGATTCGGCGGCGTTTGGAGGGGGCTGGCTTTATCGCAAGCGGCGCCAGCGTCGGCGATTTTGGAAGTAACGGCCGCAGGATCGGTCTGTGCTGCCGCCAAATTTGCCAAGGAAGAACTCAAACCATTGTAGTAACCAGCTTGGGGATTCAACTCGATGGCCTTTTGATAAGAAGTGACGGCCTGGTCATACTGACCCGAATTGCTATAGGCAACGCCGAGATCCGATAAGATGATGGCATGGTTTTTGGTGTCTTTGGGGTTGGCGGCAGCGGCCTGCTCGGCTTGCTGAAGCTCAGTGACGGCGGTCTGGTAGTCAGTCTTCATCTGGCCCTCAAGGGCGGGTTTCTGATCAGCCGAGGCTGCCTTTAATTGTTTGCGGACGTCTTCGGCGCTGCTCAGTGCCGCTACGCCGGCGTCAACATGAGCCTTCATGTTTTTGAACTGATTGACCGCTTCCTCCTTCTTCTTTTCCTGCTCGGGATTTGCTGTGGACTGCTGCGCAAGAATGGCTTTGAAATTGATCGTTACGTTGTTGTCCTCTCCCGAAGAGAACTGGTGCTTTTCGGAATAGTTCAGGTTGTTAGCTTGGCTGATCACGGTGACGGTGTACAGCCCGGGCGTTAGCCCGATCTGGCTAAAGTTGCCATTGTTGTCAGTCTTAAGTGTGAAGGTGCGACCCGAATCGCTTTTGATAACCACCGTGAGGCCGGCCCACGGCTTGCCGTCACGGTCCAGCACCTGACCGGTTACGCGCACGTCCTGCGCGGCGGCAATTGTAGGCAAAAGGAGTGCGACCGCCAAAACAATCCAAGCAGGAATCAGTCGTCTGATCATTTTCGTCTCCCAGAATCACGAAATGCGGCATCCCCCAAAACGATGGACTCATTCCACGGACTTATTATCGCGCAACTTGCACCCGGTAAGCGATAGGATCGCGCAGTCCGGCCTCGCCGAAAGCGTGCAGGCGAAGGCGGCAACTATCGCACGTCCCGCAAGCTTCGTAATCCGATTGATAGCAAGACCAGGTTCGCTCAAGGGGCGCACCAAGTTCATAGCCGCGTCGAACGATTTCGCTCTTTCGCATGCCGATCACCGGCGTAAGGATTTCGATGCGAGTTTCAGGGCGCGTCCCCTCGCGAATCAGCGCTTCGAACGCCCGATAATATTCGGGGCGGCAGTCGGGATAACCGGAACTATCTTCCGCCACAGCCCCAATGTAGATCGCGTTTGCGCCGATTACTTCGGCCCAGCTTACCGCGGCCGCAAGGAAATGCGCGTTGCGAAAGGGCACGTAGGTGACCGGAATCCGAGGTCCGAGCGCAAGCGCTTCGCCCGATTCCGGCACAGCAATTCGCCGGTCGGTCAAGGCCGACCCACCAATTTGCGCGAACACGTCAAATCGCACGATCAGCCGTTCGCGCACACCGAAGAACTCCGCGATTTCCTCAAAGGCGCGACGCTCGCGCTCTTCCGTTCGCTGGCCGTAGCTCGCGTGCAACAAGGCGAGGCTGTGCGTCTGAGCCGCGATCGCAGCGGAGACACACGAATCCATTCCTCCGCTCAGCAGCACCACGGCTTTAGGCTTTGCCACCATCAATCGCAGTTAGACACCCTTTGTTGCCGGATCCCAGACGAATTTGTGTAACTGCAATCCCAGACGCACAGGGAGCCCGTCGGCGAGAATCCATTCAACCAACTCTCGCGCATTCAATCCAGGCCACCGTCCCTCCGGATCAGGGAAGACGGGCGAGAATAATACTTCGCGAACACGCCCCACCAAACGGTGTTCCCGTGTGAAATTGCGCGCAAAATCATAATCCCGACGGCTGCCAATCACAAACTTGATTTCGTCGTCGGGTCCCATGGCATCCAGATTGGCAGCGTTGAATGTATCGGGTTCGCCCGAATCGGGACACTTGACGTCCACGATTTTGATGACCCCACGCGGCAAATTGCCGATAAATCTTTCACCGCTCGTCTCGATCATTACCGTATATCCAGCTGTGAGCAGCTTCTCGGCAAGCTCGGGTGTCTCAGGCTGCAACAACGGCTCGCCTCCCGTAATTTCCACCAGGCGAGTGGCGGACAGAGGATTTCCAGCAAGAAAATGGATCTTATCGACGATTCCATCAGTGCTGTACTTTGTCCCGCCGTGAAATGCATACGCCGTGTCGCACCAGGTGCAACGCAGGTTACAACCGGTCAGGCGAACAAAAATGCAGGGCAGACCCGCGCGGGTGCCTTCGCCTTGGATGGACTTGAATATCTCGGTGATAACCATGAAAAACCAGCCATGCGTCGTGGAGGCCGGTGAGCAAGCACGCCCGTTAGGGCCGAAACGTGGCCGCCGATGTTTCGGTCTCCCAGACCGTTACGCTTGCTAGCGCGGCACCATTCGCCATCTCGCGAAGCTGCTTGGCAGCCTGGTCGTGGATATGCCGCGCGATATTTTCGGCGGACGGATTGAGCTTATCGAAAGGCGCAAGCTCATTCAAATACTTGTGGTCCATCTCGCGAATAACGCCCTGAATCACGCGTTTGAGGTGGACGAAATCGTAAAGCAGGCCAGTTGAATCGAGTTCTTTACCGGCCAACACCACGCGTACCTTGTAGTTGTGTCCGTGGAGATCCTCGCATTTACCGTGGTAATCGCGCAGATTGTGCGCGGCGGCGAATGTTTCATCAACACTGACTTCGTACATGAATGTCCTTCGCACCGACGAACGGCGCTATTGCGGATGATTTTCCATGAAGCGCGCGACTTCCGCGAGGTCCTGCGTGGTCGAGTATTCGGGCAAGGACTCGAGGAAAATTTTACCATATTGCATGCGCCGTATGCGGTTATCGAGAATCGAGAGAATGCCGCGATCTGTCTTCGAACGGATCAACCGGCCAAACCCTTGCTTCAGCGCCAGGACGGCTTCGGGTATTTGATATTCGGCGAACGCGTTGCGGCCGTCTTCTTCGAGCGCGCGCACACGGGCCGCAACGATCGGGTCGCTCGGCACCGCAAACGGCAACTTATCGATAATCACGCACGAAAGCTGCGCGCCAGGGACATCCACTCCCTGCCAAAAGCTCGAAGTGGCAAAAAGCACAGCGTGGGGCGTCGAGCGGAAGCGGTCGAGCAGGATCGAACGCGGCGCCGTCCCTTGCAGCAGTAGCGGGAACTTCACTCGCGATGACACTCGCTCGTAAATATCGCGCATTTGCACGTAACTGGTGAACAGGCAAAAGGCCCGCCCTTTCGAAATTTCGAGCAGGCGCGAGATTTCCTCTGCTGCGTTGGCCGCAAACGCCGGGTTGCGGACGTCCGGAAGCGCGCGCGGTATATAGAGCAGCGCCTGCTCCGGATAATCGAACTCCTGCGGCAATACCGTCTCATTCGCAGGCATCACGCCGAGGCGCTGCTTCAAATAATCGAATCTGTCGCCGACCGCCAACGTCGCCGAAGTGAGCACAACTGTATCGAATCGCTCGAAAAGCTTCTCGCGCAGGATTTCGCTCACGTCGATCGGCGTCGCGGCCAAAAAGACACCTCGCCCTCGCCGCTCGTACCAGTAAACGTACGTCTTTTCCTCGCTTTCCATCAGGAACGCGAGCTCGCGGCGCATTTCCGCGGCGCGCCGGGCCATTGCAATCACTTCTTCCGGTTTCGGCGTAAGAGCGGAAAGCTCGGCTTCAACGCGTTTCACCGCGGACGCCAAGTCACCATATTCCTCGCGACTGCTATCGAGAAACGCATGTCTTTCCGCCGGACCGAAGGGATACCGCCCTTCACGTTCCGGGAAACGCTCAAAGAAACTGCGGGCACGTTCGCGCAGACGCGCGAGATGTCGCCGCAACGGCGCGGCATCGATTTGCAAGACGCGCAACATATTGTCCGTATCCCGCGCCAACTCCTCGAAGCGATAACTCGAAAGCTGGCGTCCGAAATAATCGCTGGCCACGTCCTCGATTTCATGGGCCTCATCGAAGACCACCGCGGAATATTCGGGCAAGATCGAACCGAAATCCTCCTGGCGAATAGCGAGGTCGGCGAAAAAAAGATGGTGATTGACAATAATTAAATCCGCTTCCTGCGCGCGCTGATGCATCGCCGTGATGAAGCAGCGTTGAAATTCCGCACACTTCTGACCGGTGCAGAGGTCGCTGCGCGCGTCAATGCGATTCCAGAGCTCGGCATCGTCCGGCAGGAAAGTCAGTTCGCTGCGGTCGCCGGTCTCCGTGAGCTTGGACCAATCGCGGATTTGTGTGAACCAATCAACTTCATCGATGCCTTTTAGCGACGCCTGGCCCTCCATCTGGTGCACTTTTTGCCGGCAAAGAAAATTCGCGCGGCCCTTCATCATCGCGGCTTTGAGATTGGGCGCAAAATGCTTTTGCAGGAAAGGAACATCCTTTTGGAATAACTGCTCTTGCAGCGATTTGGTTGCCGTTGAAACTACCACGCGCCGCCCGCTGCGAATCGCTGGGATGAGATAAGCCAGTGTCTTGCCGGTCCCCGTGCCGGCTTCGATCACCGTGTGCTGGTGCTTCTCGAAAGCTTCCTCGGTTAGCTTGGCCATGGCGAGCTGCGACGGCCGGAATTCATATCCCGGATGCCGTTTTTCGAGCACTCCACCTTGACCAAATACGCCCTCAATGGTGATTTCTTCAGATTTGGCGGTGGCTTTTGGGGACATGGATCCGGCCCGAACCTAGAAGCCGAGGGAAGTGCGAAAACTAAAATAGCACACCATCGGCCGTTGCGCTGGGTTGCGAAAGTCGCAAACTGTGCTTTTCCTCTCCGTTTTGCCGCGCTCAGTTACCTGATAGGTCATTGCCGAGGCCATTTCCAGGCCGGATTCGAGCCATCTTATGTTCTAAATGGGTAGACAATTCATACACTCCTGGAAAGGCTTCAAGGTGTGGCCATGCTGAAGTGCGCTGGGTTCTTGTTTCTATTCTTTGCCCTACTTGTGGCATGCATCGGAATTGACGGATGCAGTAACATACCGGGACCGCTGAAGGTTACATCCACCAGCCTGCCCGCCGGAAATTTCGGCAGCGCGTACACAGCTACAGTGAAGGCCACAGGCGGCGTCCCGCCTTTGATGTGGTCTATCGCGTCGGGCTCGCTCACGGCCGGGCTCTCGCTCGGTAGCAGCACCACACGCTCCGTAACAATTTCCGGCACGCCCACGGCGCAGGTCAATTCCAGCTTCACCATCAAGGTGACGGACTCAAAAGGCACTTCCGCCACGCAGGCTTTGACCATTGCCATCGGCGCGCCGTTGCCCCTAGCGGTAACGACAACCACTCTGCCGGGTGGCGTCCCAAACCAAGCGTATGCGGCTACTACTTTGCAGGCCTCTGGCGGCGTTCCACCTTTCACGTGGACCTTAACTTCGGGGAACCTACCTCCCGGACTGTCCCTGGCTTCCACAGGGGTCATCAGCGGCACGCCCACCACGATTGGCACTTTCAACTTCACAGTTCAAGTCGCCGACTCTGAAGTAACTCCCATGACCGCTACCGCAAACCTGAGCATCACGGTGGGCAACCTTGGGGTGTTAAGTGGCGACTACGCCTTTGAATTCAGCGGATTCAATTCCGGCGGACAAGTGGTCATAGCAGGCAGCTTCACCGCCGATGGCGCCGGCACCATAACGAACGGCGTGGAAGACTTCAACACCTTGGCCGGCCCGCCCAAGAATCAGACTTTCACAGGCACCTACACGCTCGGCGGTGACCATCGCGGCCAACTGGTTTTCAGCAGCCTCACCGGATCGCCCACCTATGCTTTTGCAATCGATGCCGCTGGCGCGCACGGCCGCCTGATCGAATTCGATTCGAGCGGCATTCGCGGATCGGGCCAGCTCGAGCAGCGCACCGTGAACACCTGCGCCTTCAACACGCTCACTGGAAACTATGCCTTCGGCGTCACCGGCGAGGAAACGGCTGGGGGGGGTTTTACGGCAGGACCATCCGTCGTCATCGGCAGCTTTTTGGCGACCCCGCCAGCTTTACAGGCGGGACAAGGTACGATTTCCTCCGGCGAGGCGGACTCCAGCGCTCCGAACGGCGTGACGGGCGGCACCGGAATTGGGGGTCTCTCGGGAAGTTTCAAGGCGTTCGCATCCGCCCCGCAAAACACCCGATGCACGATGACGCTCTCGCCGGTAAACATCAACGTTAGTAGCATGACCTTCAGCGTCTATCCGGTATCCAACAAAGAAGCATTCCTTGTTGAAACCGACGCCGTGGGTTCGACCACTCCTTTTCTGACCGCCGGAAAGATGCTTGCGCAAACTGGATCGCCGTTCTCGGGCGTGGCGGGAAGCACTTTCACGGCGACGAGTGTAGCCGGTATGGTCGGGCAATTCCCTTCGGGAAGCGGCACTTATGTGCCTGATCTCGCGCTTGTCTCGCTCGCCGGATCCAGCAGCAACAGCTACAATATTTCCATACTCGAAAATCGGGCGGGGACAGTGATGCCGCCTTTCAACCCGGGGGGCCTCAACTTCGTTACGTCTGATCAGTACGGTCGAGTCGATTCAGGGATTTCTACTCCGATATCGCTGGTTTTTTACATCATCGATCAAAACGAAGCCTTCGCCATCGGCGAATCGCTTAGCAGCAGCACGCCCGTTCCATTTTTCGGGATTTTCGAGCCTCAGTCACCTTCCCCGCTCAATCTCAATGCTTCGGCTCTCGATTCCAC
Organism: uncultured Acidobacteriota bacterium; assembly: GCA_963823145.1. Lineage (GTDB taxonomy): Bacteria > Acidobacteriota > Terriglobia > Acidiferrales > UBA7541 > Palsa-295. The sequence goes on along the minus strand of CAWGJZ010000002.1, from coordinate 1,228,911 downwards.
ATTTGTCTTGGGCACTTCGGAGCCAGCCACCTCCCCCGTTACTGACATTTCTGGTTCCGTAACCTTGGCGAATATATCCTCTACAGCCGGCACGATCGCCGGCACGCAGGACCAGGGCGCTTCCGGCGGTAACTCCTCAGCGCAAACCGTGACCGGGACGTATGCCGGGCTTAGCTCGACCACCGGAAATGGCACGTTGGCGCTAACCGCACCTGCTGCTTTCACTGGAGACTTTCTCGTCGTCTCACCTACGAAAATCCTAGTGTTGTCGACGACTCCCAGCAATGCGAACCCGGTTCTGTTGTTCTTGGGAAACTGCGAAGCTACTTGTGGAGAAGACTAGTTCAAGCTGGAGCAGCGTTCTCACGCGACGATCTGCGTTCGCGTCAATACTGATAAAATCCTCGGCCGGATTTGCGTCCTAATCTACCGGCAGCGACGTATTCTTGCAGAAGCGGGCAGGGACGGTACTTTGCGTCGCTGAATCCTTTCGCCATGACGCCGAGAATTTCCACGCACACGTCGAGTCCGATCAGGTCGGCTAGCTCCAGCGGGCCCATGGGATGATTCATCCCCAGCTTCATCACTGTGTCCACGGCCTCCGGCGTGGCTACGCCCTCCATAACCGCATACGCGGCTTCATTAATCATCGGCATGAGCACGCGGTTGGCGACGAAGCCCGGCGCGTCATTCACCGCCACGGGTTTTTTCCCCAGCTTTTCGCACAGAGTCATGGTTGTTTGAAAGGTCGCATCGCTTGTCGCGCGCCCGCGAATCACCTCCACAAGGACCATCATCGGCACCGGATTCATAAAGTGCATGCCAACGAAGCGATCTGGCCGTTGAGTCTGCCCCGCCAGTTCGGTGATTGAAATCGAAGAGGTGTTGCTGGCAAGAATCGCACTGGAACGCAATACTGCGTCCACTTCCTGCAGCACGCGTATTTTCAGATCCCGCTGTTCGGGAACGGCTTCGACCGCAAAATCCGCAGCTGCGAGAGCCCCAATCTCAGTTGTGAGGTGTAACCGCGCCAGCACTGCGGCTTTCTCCGTCTCGGTGATTTTCTCTTTCTTAATTTCGCGGTCCAGATTCTTGGCAATCGTTGCGATGCCGCGATCGAGAAATCGCGTTTCGACGTCCCGCAGAATCACGGCATAGCCCGCGCGGGCGAACACGTGCGCGATGCCGTTTCCCATTGTGCCCGCACCCAGTACGGCGATCGTTCTGATTGGCTCAGCGGACATCAGGCGTTCACGATGGCGAGCACTTCAGTCGCCCGCGTCGCTTCCGATTACATCCTGAATCGCCTTCTTCGCGCGGGACAAGTCTTCGTGCCGCACAAAAATAGCGTACTGTGGCCTGGGAATAGCCGGCTCAAAGGGGAGTTGCTCGTGATCGGACATTTCGTAATTCGGAATTTCCTCGTCACCTAGAGCAGCCAGCACGGCGCTAAACACCACCGGATCGTCTCCTCGCCAAGCCAGCGCCGGGCGATCCTGTTTCGATGGACCCGCTCGCTTCGAAGAAGAATCGAGTTTGTCCACGAGCTCGACGTCGCAATCCGAGCATTTCGCAAAACCCTCGCGGTATTCCACCTTGCATTTTGGGCAGATCATGTTTTTAGAATCACAGAATTCTGTTAAGGACGCTCGACCGCCAGCGCCACCGCATTCCCTCCGCCCAGGCAGAGCGCCGCGACGCCGCGCTTCAAATTCCGCCGCTGCAATTCATAAAGCAACGCCACCAATATCCGCGCGCCGGACGCGCCAATCGGATGTCCCAGCGCCACAGCCCCGCCGTTGACGTTCACTTTCTCCGGATTGAGCTTCAGTTGTCGCGTCACGGCAATGGCTGCCACCGCGAAAGCCTCATTCAGCTCGTAGAGATCAACGTCCTTGTCGCGCTCCCACCCGGTTTTCGACAGCAGCTTTTCCACTGCGTCCACCGGGGCCATCATCACCCATTTCGGCTCGACGCCGCTCACCGCCTGCGCAACGATTCGCGCCATCGCCGGCCTGCCAAGCCGCGCGGCAGTTTCGGCGCTGGTCACCACAACCGCGGCCGCTCCGTCATTCGTTCCGGGCGCGTTCCCCGCGGTCACCGTACCACCTTCTTTCTTGAACGCTGGCTTCAGCTTCCCCAGCGCTTCGAGTGAAGTGTCTTCGCGCGGCGATTCGTCCGCCTTAATTATCAGCGGCGGCCCTTTTCGTTGCGGTAGCTCAATCGGAACAATTTGCTCGCTCACGAAACACGACTTAGTCGCGCGCACCGCCTTGCGATGACTTTCCAGAGCAAATTCATCCTGCTCCTGCCGCGATATTCCATATTTTTCGGCCACGAGTTCGGCTGTCATCCCCATGTGGAAGTTTTCGTGCGCGTCCAAGAGGCCATCCACGATCATGGAATCCAGCAGCTCGGAATTGCCCAGCCGAAAACCGGTGCGCGCACCTTTCAACAAATAAGGCGCGTTGGTCATCGACTCCATGCCGCCCGCAACTACAATTTCGGACTCGCCGAGCACCACCGCCTGCGCCGCGAGCGCCACCGCCTTCAGCCCGGAGCCGCAGACTTTGTTGATCGTCATCGCCGCCACGCGCGGGTCCAGACCTCCTTTCAACGCCGCCTGCCGTACCGGATTTTGCCCCAGGCCCGCCTGCAGGACGTTGCCCATGATGGCCTCATCCACTTGCTTTGGGTCGATTCCAGCGCGCCTCACGGATTCCGCAATCACCTTCGCGCCCAGCTCCGGCGCCGTGAGCGGCGAAAGTCCGCCCATGAATTTCCCGATAGGTGTGCGCACCGCGCTCAAGATGACAGCCTTTTCCACGCGATCTCTTCTCTCTGTAATTCAGCGTCGGCACAGCGTCTACCGCACCGGTGCCGCGCTCAGCCGCAGCAACTTCAGTATAGGCGCGACGAAACCGCCCGGTCAATTTCCGGCATGCGCGCAAATGTCGCTTGTACGGCGGTTCAAATGCCCTCTTGTGAATCCGCGCGTGCTCGCCGATAATTTGCGCCCAATGGATGAATCGAGCCGCACTCGCGCGGAAGCCTGGCTTTGTTTCGCTGACGATCTTGGCCTCGGCCCCTACTATCTCAGCCGCACCGCACGATCAGCCGCCACGCCAGGCGCCTCACCGAGGACTTCGGAGGTCGCGCGAACCTCCGTCCAGCCCCCGGTTGCAGCAGCATCCGATTTGCGATTAGCGGCTGCCGCCACGGCTTCGCGCTCCGTTCCCGCTCCTATCACGGCACCGAGGCCCGCTTTCGGTTTCGTTCCTCCCGTAGCCGCAGCGTCCCTTTTCGAGGAACGCATCGAAAACGATAGCCTCGAGCGCATTCGAACCGACATCGGACCAAATTGCATGCGTTGCAAGCTGCACAAGGCTCGAACCCAAATCGTCTTCGGCGTCGGCAATCCGAAAGCGCAACTCGTCTTCATCGGAGAAGGTCCCGGCCGCGACGAGGACATTCAGGGCGAGCCGTTCGTGGGCCGCGCCGGCAAACTGCTTACCCAAATGATCGAGGCAATGGGCCTCCGCCGCGCCGACGTTTACATTTGCAACGTCGTCAAATGCCGCCCGCCCGAAAATCGCCTTCCCGAAGGCGATGAAATCACCACTTGCTCTCCCTTTTTGCTTCGCCAGCTCGGGGTGATCCAGCCAAAAGTAATCTGCTGTCTCGGCGCGTGCTCTGCGCAGACGCTCCTCCAAACCAACCAAGGCATTTCGCGCTTCCGCGGCGAATGGTTTGACTATCGCGGCTCTAAGCTCATCGCGACATACCATCCGGCATATCTATTGCGGAATCCAAACGCAAAAGGCGAAGTTTGGAAAGATTTGCAGAAAGTGATGGCCGTCCTCGGCCTCACGCCCAAGCGCAAGTGACATCAAACCAGGATTGTTATTCTGAGCGAAGGGGCCCGCTTTATTTTGCAAAGCGCGATACAGAAGCGGGGCGCAAGTGGGCGTAGTACGAGGATACGAGGTAAATCTTTACACCGCGGGGTGAAATCGCGCAAGTGGTTGTTGGTGTAAAGAAAAATCGTCCACGGTGAGTGTGGATTTTCGAGCCGGGCGAGAGCCTGGACTGCATCCGCGCCGCCCAGAAGCGGCGCGACGGGAAAGCTCGGGACTTGGCCTAGGATGACGATGGCCCTAGAGAAAAAGTATGGACATCCTCCTCGGAATATCGGCGGCTCTCGGCTGGGGTGTGGCGGATTTTTCCGCGCGCTTTCCCTCGCGGCGCATCGGAGCCTACCGCACGCTGATGCTCATGCAGTTCTTCGGCTTCCTGGTTCTCACCATTTACCTGTGGCAAGCTGGCGTCTTTTCGCGCGGCATGGCTCCGGGATGGAAGCCCTGGGTTTTCGCCATCGTTGCGGGTCTGATCAACACAGTTTCTTCCCTGGCGCTCTATCGCTCCTTCGAAATTGGCGTGATGAGCATTGCCGGACCCGTTTCCTCGGCGTACCCCGCTCTCACGGTCGCGCTCGCTCTGCTCAGCGGCGAACGCGTTCACGCCCTTCGCGCCTCGGGCCTTGCGGTCACATTCGTCGGCGTGATCTTTGCGGCACTTTCATTCGCATCCGACAAACCGAGAGGCGCTTCAGCAAGCGGCCACGCGTCCGACGCACACCTTTCCAAGGGCGCAGCCATGGCGATTTTTGCTTCGATTGGCTACGGCGTAATGTTCTGGTGGCTCGGATTTCACGTCGTTCCGCTCGTCGGCAGTGCTGTTTCGGTTTGGGTTGTGCGTATCACCACGCTCGCGGTGCTTGTCCTGGTTGGCATTCCTACCGGCAAATCGCTCCCGCTTCCACGTGGCAACATCTGGTGGGTCCTGCTGGTTGTCGGCCTGATGGACACCTGCGCCTTCGTGGCCAATAACGCTGGAATGGGCACCGGGCACGTCGCCGTTGTCAGCGTGCTTGCGTCGCTCTACGGCGCGGTCACCGTGTTGCTCTCCTGGCTTTTCCTTCGCGAGCGCATCGAGCGTACCCAATGGTTTGGCATCTTCCTCATCTTCGTCGGCGTCGTCCTCGTCAGCCTCTGAACCGAATCGTAGCATCGGCGTCTCGCCCGCTCTTTGCGTGGGGTTTTAACCCCGCGAAAACAACGCGCAGCTCAAGTCAGGGCTTCAGCCCTGGCTTTGCGTGCGTACCGTAACTCTGAGCGCGGCACTTTCTCGCCGACACCAATCTTGCTGCCGAGTCGTAGTACGATGGATGCTGGTTGGTTTGCAATAGCGTTAACAGGGACGCGTGCCTCGTGCGACTTGTAACGATTGGCTTTTTCAGCTGTTTTCTCGCGATCGTCATCGGAATGTTCACCGCGGTTAGGGTTGCCGCTGCCCAGTCGTCAACGACCTCGCCCGATTACCACGCTCTGGTCGAGGTTCAGAGGGAAGACTTCGGCGTAGCGCGCAGCCGTTTTAAAACGAACATCCTGCGCTCGGGTCCACCGCCCGCTGAATGGGACGACCTGATTACGCCTCCGGGAGCTCACGAAATTATCTACGCATCCGGAACCCTCAAACTAAAGGCATGGATCAACGCCCCCTCTCCCAGTGACACAACGAAACATCCTGCTGTGTTATTCCTGCACTCTGGTTTTGAACTCGAAGCGCAAGACTGGGCGGTTACCCAGTCCTTTCGCGACGCAGGCTACATTGTGATGATTCCTACTGTGCGCGGAGAGAACGGTCAGCACGGAACATTTACGATGTACTATGGCGAAGTGGACGACGTGATAGAGGCTGCTCAGCTTCTTCGCAGCCAAACTTTCGTTGACGCGAACCGGCTCTTCGTCGCGGGCCACAGTGTGGGTGGAACACTCGCATTGCTGGCAGCCGAGCTCTATCCGGGCTTTGCCGGTGCCGCGTCCATTTCCGGCTCGCCCGACCAAGCTCTTTATCTAAAATATGCCAAAGGCGCGAACCGGAACGCGCCATTCGACTTGGATGATCCGCGAGAAATCCAACTCCGTTCACCGCTCGCATACGCCGGCAGCATTAAGTGTCCGGTGCGGCTCTTCTACGGAACGGAAGAGACCTACTACGCTTTCACTGCACCACTCACGGCCGAGATCGCTCGCGCCCACGGTGTGGACGCACAGGCCGTCGCAGTTGAAGGAGACCATGTCTCCAATGAGACCAAATCGATCAAATTGGCGCTCAACTTCTTCCAAGGGCAAATGCCGTGATGTCAATTTCTCTGGGTCCTGATTGACGCGCCACTCGAAGCACCCACCGTCCACATCTTCTTCGGATAAGAACAGCCCGCGCGGGCTGCTACACTATTGCGCTGCCATGCCCCCTCGCTATTGCGAAGTAGCGCTCCCGGTGCCCCTGCACTCGACGTTCACCTACGCTGTCCCTACATCCTTCGATGGGCAATCCCTCGTGGGCCGTCGCGCAGTCGTGCCCTTTGGAAAACGCGCCATGATCGGCGTCGGCGTCGCTGAATCCGATCGACCTCCCGCCGCCGTCCAGATAAAAGAAATCGCCGAACTGATGGATCAGCTTCCGGCACTGCCGCCGAAATTGATCGAGTTGGGCCACTGGATCAGCCGCTATTATCTCGCTCCTGTCGGCGAAGCCTTTCGCGCGATGTTGCCGCCCGAAATCGATCTTCGCCATAACCGTACATTTTCGCTCACCGATTCGGGTCGAACCCATCTGCATGAATTGACCGCGACCAAAGAAATCGTCGGCCTCCAGAATGCCGAACTCGATCTACTGCACCATTTCGACAAAGAAAACTCCGCGCCTGCCTCGCGGGTCCGCCGATGGCCCGGCGGCGAAGCCGCCGCCGAAAAACTCGTGCGCCGTGGCTATCTGGCTGCACGCGATGTTGTCAGCCCGCGAAAAACCCGCACTCAAAAAATCGCCGCCTGGAATCCGAATCCGCCCAACGAAACCGGTGCCGCGGATCATCGTGCGAAATCCAACGCCTCCTCCCGTGAAGCCGAAGCCAGAATCCGCGAAGTGCTCGCCTCCACGCGAGGTCCCCTGCCGCTCCCATTGCTGTTGGCGAAGGCAGGTGCCTCGCGCGCCGTTGTGCAGCGCCTCGAAAAGGCAGGCGCGCTGCTCACTTGGGAAGAGCCGCTCACTCCCGGCGAAGACGCATGGGACACGGACTTCGTTCCCCCGGCCAACGTCTTGAACGCCGAGCAGAAGGAAGCACTCGAAGAAATCTGGCGCTGGATTGTAACCGGAAAATTTTCGGCTGGCTTGCTTCATGGCGTCACGGGCAGCGGCAAAACGGAGGTCTATCTCGGAGCGATTGAAGCGGCACTCTCGCGCGGAAAGACCGCGATCGTCCTGGTGCCTGAAATCGCGCTCACACTGTGGCTGGGAAGGCTGGTTCGCGCTCGTTTTGGCGCGATTGTTGCCATCCTGCACAGCGGCCTTCCGGATATCGAACGCGCCCGCGAATGGTGGCGTGTTCGCCGCGGCGAGGCTCGCGTGGTTGTGGGGACGCGCTCCGCGGTTTTCGCACCGCTTGAAAATCTCGGCCTCATCATCGTCGACGAAGAGCAAGAATCGAGTTACAAGCAGGAAGAAACGCCTCGCTACAATGGACGCGACACTGCGGTCTACCGCGCGCGTGTTGAAGGGGCAGTCGCGCTGCTCGGCTCGGCCACTCCATCGCTCGAAACGTACCACAACGCTCGCGCCGGAAAGTATCGGCTGCTCAACCTTGCGTCGCGCGTAGAAAATCGCCCGCTCGCGCAAGTTCGCATCGTGGATTTACGCGAGGAATTTCGACGCCAGCATCGCGCCGCTCCGGTTTCGGAGACGCTTCGTGCGGCCATTGCCCTGCGTCTCGAAGAGCGCACTCAGACTATGGTGCTTATCAACCGCCGCGGGTACTCGTGGTCTCAACTCTGCCGCAGTTGCGGCGCGTTCGTGCAATGCCAGAATTGCAGCATCGCCCTCACCTACCACAAAAGTCGCCAGCGCCTCGAATGCCACTACTGCGGCTTTTCGATTCGCCCGTCGAAGCAGTGTCCGAAATGCCATGCCGAATACATGTACTTCGTCGGCGACGGTGCGGAGCGCGTTGACGAATACCTTCGCGGGCAATTCCCCGCCGCCCGCATCGCGCGCCTCGATCGCGATACCGTTCGCACCAAGCGCGAATACCAGGAGGTGCTAGGCGCGTTCGCGAATGGCGAAATCGATATTCTGGTGGGCACGCAAATGGTCGCCAAGGGCCACGATTTCCAGCGAGTCACTTTGGTCGGCGTGGTCGCCGCCGATCTCGCGCTGGGCCGCCCGGACTTTCGCGCCGCCGAGCGTACATTCCAGTTGCTCACACAGGTTGCAGGACGCGCGGGGCGCGGCGAACTCTCCGGAGAAGTTCTCGTCGAGACCTATTATCCCGAACACTACGCCATTCAATATGCCGCGCAGCAGGACTACGTTTCGTTCTACGAAAAGGAGGCGCACTTCCGCCGCATCCTGCACTATCCGCCGTTCACCGCGCTCGCCACCGTTCTCGTGCGCGACCGCAAAGTCGAGAACGCGATTCGCTGGTCCCGCGCGCTCGCGGAATATTTCGCGCCGTTCGAGGAACGCGGCGTAAAGATTCTCGGCCCCGCCGCCGCGCCTCTTGCGCGCCTGCGCCGCGATTACCGCTTCCAATTCGTATTGAAATCGCCCCACCGCTCAGCGCTGGCAAAAGCGCTTTCCGGCGCACTTGCTTTCTGCGTCGCAAAAGAACTTCCCGCCACCGCCGTCATAGTGGATGTCGATCCCACGAATCTCTCTTAACCGCCAAAGGCTCTATCCCGAGCCGATCACGGCCGCCCACGGAGTGAAGCACAACGCGAAAATCGCCAGCGCAATCAGCGCCCATACCCGCCTCGCCGGATCGAGTGGTTTCCACTCGTCCGCAAGCGGAGGATGCCGGAATCGCAGCGTCAGCACGAGCAGCAGGCCGCCCCACGCATACCAAAGATAGCTGAACCGGCCGATTACCAGCAGCCCCAGCGCCACCGCGATCGAAATCCTCCAATGTCGCCTGCTCGCCACGGCGAACATGATATGCCCGCCATCTAGTTGCCATGCCGGCAACAAGTTCAGCGCCGTCACGAACAGTCCCACCCACGCGGCGCGCCCTACTGGATTCAGCAGCAGCCAGGTCACGTCCATGTGAGGATGAAATACGCCGTTAAAAAAACGCATCAGCAGAGGATGCCCGAAGATGATCGCGGCGCTCCGCTCCGTCCCCGGAATGATTTTCGACGTTGCGACTCCGTACGCCATGGCCGGCAGCGCGAACACAAATCCAGCTACGGGACCCGCGAGCCCCACATCGAAGAGTGCCTTGCGCGTCGTGATCGGCGAACGTATCCGAATCACCGCGCCAAAAGTTCCAAACAGTGTTGGCGCCGGAATGAAATACGGATAGCTCACGTCGATGCCATAGATTTTGCACGCGACGTAGTGCCCCATTTCGTGTGCGAACAAAATGATCAGCAGCGTGAACGAAAACGGTATGCCCTGCGCCAGCACGGCAGGATGCTCGAACGTAAACACCATCAGCGACAGCGGATCTTGGCCGCCCGAGAATGGCTGACGGCTTTCCGCGTACGCTTGACCGAATTCCGCGCCAACTGCCAGCGTCGAAAGCACCGTCAGCAAAAATAGAATCAGTGCCGGCCAAAGGGGGCGTCGCTTCGGCGGCCGCGGAGGAAACTCCGCACCGGGCGCGTAGCGTGCTTCGAGCACCTCCACCGGAAAGCGGTTGTACCCATTCCCGTTGCCTTCGCTCACTGGCGCACACTCATCGGCTGACGCTCGAAAAGATTCTCATGTGAACTGGATGCGCCGTACGCAGAAAAAGTCGCGGAGCACCGCGTCTGCGTCACTTGAATTGGCGCGATACCAAACGAAGAACTCCACGCGAAGATCAGGACTTGTTGGCGGGAGCCGGTAGTGCCTGAAGTTCTTTGCCGGGTTTGAAGCGCACGGCCTTGCCCGGTGGGATGCTCACCTGCTGTCCGGTGCGCGGGTTGCGTCCGATTCCGGTCTTCCGCGGCTTCACGTTGAATACGCCAAAGCGCCTCAATTCGATGCGCCTTCCGCGGCCGAGCGAATTTTTCATCGCCTCGAAAACCGCTTCCACCGCTTGCTCCGCTTTGGCCCGGCTGACGTTTGTTTTCTGCACGATGGCGTTTACGATGTCGAGCTTGATCACAACTTCCTCCACAAACCTCTTTTCATGGCCGGAACTCCATGCTAGTCAGAGGTTTGCAGGTTGTCAAGCGCACCTCTGTGTAATACACTGCGCGGTCCCACCCACGTTACAAATTTCCATTCCCGGGGAGGAATCGTCCATGTCGGTGAAGCCGGACAAATGGATTCGCAGGATGGCGCGCGACCACAAAATGATCGAGCCTTTTGAGGACCGCCAGGTGCGCGACGGCGTGATCAGCTACGGCGTCTCCTCTTACGGCTACGACATGCGCGTCGCGGACGAGTTCCGCATCTTCACCAATGTGAATTCCACTATCGTGGATCCGAAGCACTTCGACCCCAATTCTTTCGTCGAGTTCAAGGGAGCGGTCTGCATCGTGCCGCCGAATTCTTTTGCGCTCGCGCGCTCCATCGAGTTCTTCCGCATTCCGCGCAACGTGCTCACGATCTGCGTCGGTAAATCCACGTACGCACGATGCAGCATCATCGTCAATGTCACGCCGTTCGAACCGGAGTGGGAAGGTTTCGTCACCCTCGAGATCAGCAACACCACTCCGCTGCCCGCCAAAATCTACGCCAACGAAGGACTAGCCCAGGTTGTTTTCTTCGAGTCCGACGAGCAGTGCGAAGTCTCGTACAAGGACAAGAAAGGCAAATACCAGTCCCAGCAAGGTATCGTCCTGCCGAAGATCTGAGGCTTCCGGTTTTGTGACGGGTAGAATTTGCCACATCATTGGTTTCAAGGGAGTTAGGGGCAGTTCTACTCGACCTGTGTGACGAGCTGGATTCCGTCGAATGTCTGAAAGACCGTCGGAAATAGTGTGAGTTCGCAAAGATGCGGCGCCCGGTGCGCGGTCGCTTCCGATCGGTCGCTTTGAAAGGGGATGCCACCTGGCCTGCTCTGGGGCCGAAGTGCATGATCGAAAGGCACTGCGGTCGCTTCGCTGACCGTTTTTTCCGAAGCAGGATGGGAACGTGCCCATGTGTCCTCATCTCCTCCTTTCCGGGGCCGAAAGCGCCCTCAACTCACGCTAGCATGAAAGAGATTTGAAAATGTCAAGTGGTTCCTGTGGACTTTTCTGGAGGCTCGAATTTACTACAGTGATTCCGGTGGCGTTATGCGGGTCAGAGTGGCCAGCCTCGTGAGTGCTGTGAGGGAATTCTAGTGTGACTTCCTTATGCGAGGAGAAGCCAGGCGGTTGTGTTTGAAAGGGTGTTCCACCCGCCAGCAAATTTGACATCAATCAGGGAGCAATCATGAGCAAAGTTGGTGTTTTCCCGACGCCTTCGATTCGGCGAATCTCTCTCAGGCTGTTAGCGTCGAGCACTAACAATGAATGTGTCGCTGGGCTCGAAGCAAAAATGATTGCACCGTCGTGGCTTTGGGCGAGGGACCAGAATGGCACAGCCACTGTGGTCCTTTCTAGCTCCACCAAGGACATTGCGTCAAAGATGGCAATGTCGGAAACATAGCCGGTGCCAACGTACTCGTCGCAGGGCGATATCCCGACGTATACGCGCGAACCGTCACTGGACACTGGCCATTCGCGCGTGGGAACGCACTGGCCCACGCTACCCGCCATCGCTTTTGTGAAATTCGCATGATCGACGAGGCTGCCTGAAAATGTGGTGCCATCTCCCATGACAACGCCTAAACCCTGACCCCCGCTCTGAAAAACGAGCGCAGCCCGATATAGAAGTTTCTGGGCAACGTCGCTGGTCCGTCTATTTGAAGGCAAGGCGATTCGGTTCTCGCTTGTCACGGTTCCATTGCTCGCGAGTCGAAGGCGACGCACATCGTTTGTGTCTATGCAATGAACTGCCATCGCTCCTTCTTCTGGTCCTGGCAAGAGACGGGCAGTACCGCAGTCCGGCAAAGCTATGTCCTCGTCGAGAAAACGCTCGCTAACGGCATCGAAAATGGCTATGTTGAAATTGGCGTGGGGCCCAGTCTCATCGACCGTTGCGATGTATAGCCATTTGTCCTGTGGAGAAACCGCCAAGCTGGAAATATAAGGAAGTACGGTATACATCGCTCTATTTGGAACCCTCACTGAACTCAGGACAGTTTCGTTTTGTGTGTCGAAGACAGATAGCCAGCTGTGGCCTGATACTACGTACAGACGCGTACCGTCATGGGATACGGCAAAATCGGGATCGTACCCAGTTTCAAGGATACCCTGCACGGTACCCGTGTTCGGATCGACCAAGAGGACCTCAGCATTTTCGTTCCCGTTATTGGGATCAAGAACATAAATCCATCCTTGACCTGGTCGCTGCCATCTGACAACCCGCAGCGGCGCTTGCCCTTCAGCAGAATTAGCGGCCGTCCTGATGCTAGATCTCGAATTCGTTATCGTGGGGTTCGAAATAACCAGGCCGAGCACCAATATCAACACAAGGAACCAGGTCGTACTCCAAAGCTGTTTCGCGCAGGCTCGTCGGAACAATAGTGTTACTTCGGAAAGTTCCATATTGCCTACCCCCTTTCGAGTGCCTTCGCTCGCTGCGAGCACTAAAACGAGAGATGAATCACACCAGCGACGTAGCCAAATACGCCGCTGCAAATGCGAGTATGAACCCATGACCCACTGGGACTAGCTTCCCCCATCTGGGCAAGCAACAGGGTTGTTGATCCCACGCTTCTTTCGTCGCCTCGCCACGTCACTCAGGGTAAACGGGACAAGCGGAATAAAAAAGCGGCTCGGACGATCATTTCCCGGTGACTGGGTTTTTGTAGTGGTAGGGCGGGACGTAGACGTCCGGGTAGAGCTTGTAGGTTTCGGTGGGAGGCTCATCCGGAGGGAGGCCGGGAATCGCGGCGGGCGGAGGATCGCCGCCCTGGTCCCAACCCTTGTTGAATGGAACGTAGTAGGTGAAATAGGCGTGGAGGCTCTTGATCTTCCACACGCCGTCTTCTTTCACGTATTCATTCTCGTAGACGGCATCTCCCCACTGGGCTCGCTTGTGGAGTTGGCCGACCTGCATGAACGCGCGCCAGCGTCCCTTGGCGGTTTTGCCATCGGGATTGACGGTGACCATGGGCTGCAACTGGATGTGGTTGAAAACCGTGCCATAGGTGAGGTCGGGCAGCTTGTGGAGATAGGCGCGGACGTGGTCTTGTCCCTTGTAAACGCCGCGCAGGCCGATTTCGAGGGTGCCATCCTTGGTGAAAAGATCGGCAACTTCGTCCCATTTGGCCTTGTCGACGTAATAGCCATAGGCGTCCTGGAGATTGCAGATGTCGATGTAGTCCTGCGAGCGCTGCACCTGGTGGGAGAGTTGCGCGACCTGAGCCTTCAGCGCCGCGACCTCCGTGGCAAGGTCCTTGGAATCGCCGCCCGGGGCGGCAACGGCCAGCATGGGACAAATCAGCGAAACGACAAGCAGGATTTGCAAAATTGGAATTTTCATTTCAGATGCCTCCTAAGGATTCGTACCAAAGACAAATTCGACGGCGGCCGCATACGCGGAGATAAATGGCTAGCAGGTAGCCAAGCATCCTCGCCGGGCATAGCATGCTATGCCCCTACGAAAAACGCGCGGCGCTACAGAGGACGCGAGGGTACCAGCCGATCACGGCGCCTGCAAGACCATCCAAATGGAATGTGCAGCGAGTGTATGCTGCTTCATTGCCGATCGCGCACGCGGCAAATTCGTTGTATCGAAGACGCGAGCAGCGTAGGATGCGCGAGACTGAGGTGCAAATCAGAGACTGCCGTTAAGATCGCGATCGCGGCTAACAAGCCAAAATGGAAATCCGCGCCACCATCAAATCCAACTCTTGGGACCAATCGTGAAAAAATTGAACTGTGTGCTGTCAATTCCCGGCGACGCCATCTACTTGCGCGAACAGGTGGCGATTGCGAAAACCACAGCGGATCGACTGGGAGTGGAACTGCAAGTGGTGGACGCGGAGATGGATCCGGTGAATCAGGGCCAACAACTGCTGAAATTCGTCCAAGCGCCTGCTGCCGATCGGCCGCAGGGCATCCTTCTGGAACCCGTTAGCGCGGCAGGATTGCCGCGCGTGGCCGAGGCGGCAGTTGCCGCGGGAATTGGATGGATGGTTAGCAACGCGCAGGTGGATTACCTTGGGACGCTCCGCAAAAACGCGAAGGCTCCAGTATTCCAGGTGTCGCAGGACCACGTGGAAGTGGGGCGAATTCAAGGACGACAGATGGGAGCGATATTGCCGGAAGGAGGCACGGTGCTGTATCTGCGGGGACCGTCGATGAGCTCGATCGCGTCGAGACGGTTCGAAGGCCTGGACGGCGCTAAACCCAAGAATGTGGACGTGAAGAGTGTGAAGGTGCAAGGCTCGTCGGCGGAAAGCGCTTACACCGCCGTGTCGTCGTGGCTGAATCTTTCGACGGTGAAGCCGGAGGGAACGCGGGTGATCGCGTCGCAAAATGCGGATTTCATTTTCGGGGCTAGAAAAGCGTTCGAGACGATGAGCGACGCGGAACGAAAGAAATGGCTGGCGCTGCCGTGCGCGGGCGTGGGAATTCCAAAACAGATCAAGCCGCTGGTGGATCAAGGGGTGTTTCGCGCGGCCGTGCTGACCTCGCTGACGATGGATATCGCGCTGGAAATGCTGGTGCGAGCAATGAAGGAGCGTTCGCAGCCACCAGAAAAAACATTTGTGGAGGCGCACTCGTATCCGAGCCTCGAAGAACTCGCCAAGAAAAGGTACCGAGCTTAGCCGTCGCTTTCGCGTGATTCCGAGGCGTCGCTAAGCCAGCTTCGCGGCGAGCTCGATGAAGTTGCGGGCGGTGGTATCGAACGAATCCTTCGCCGAAGCGGCGGCGCTCTCGACGGCTGGGGCTGCACTCTTCGCTGCTGACGCGCCGTGCGCGGGGCCGTGCTCCAAAGGACGCGGCACGAGACCCGTTTTCAGACCGCACGATTGCGCGGCCTTGAGATCCGGCGGATGCGCGGCCACCATCATTACCTCGGCGGGCTTGCAGCTGAGAAGTTCCACCGCGCCCAGATAAGCGTCCTGATCCGGCTTGTAATGGTGAAAAAGCTCCGCGGAGAAAACGGTATCCCACGGAAGGCCTGCGTGTTTGGCCATATCGACCAGCAAGGAGACGTTGCCGTTTGAAAGCGTGGCGATGACAAATTTTTTCTTGAGACGCGTGAGACCTTCGACTGCATCGGGCCACGGGGTCAACCGGTGCCACACGCGATTCCAGTGGTCCTTTTCTTCTTCCGCCAGGCCGACGATGTTGTACTGCGTCAGCAGGTCTTCCAGGATCATGCGATGCAGCACGTCGAGCTTGGTCCACGGCATCTCGCCTTTGCGCACTTTATCCATGGAGGGAGCATAGCCTGCGCGCCACTCATCGGCGAACTTTCCCCAGTCGATATTTATCCCCTTCTCTTTGCCCCACTGCGCGCCTTCGCGAATGATCGATCCGCGCCAATCCACAACGGTGCCGAAAACGTCGAAGATGAGCGCCTTCACGCCGAGCGAATTTGAGCGCGGTGGCGCGGGGTCCGAACCGGCTGTTTCACCGCCCGACAAAGCAATGAAGCTTCCCATCGCAACAGGCACCGCAAGAAATTCGCGTCTCCGCATGGATTCCCTCCTCGTTAGAATTCACCCACGGGCGGCTTGCATTCTAAATCAAAATGCGCAGAACTCACTCGGTCGAGTAAGCGGCTACAGCGCGAACACTTTTTCGGCGTTCGTCTGGTAGAGCTTCTTTTTGTCGGCGTCGCTGATGGGGAGATCGTCGGTGACCTTCACCTCGTCCGGCACGAATTGGTAGGGATAATCCATGGCGTAGAGGACGCGATCTACGCCGAGTACGGATTGCGCGTACAAAATGGGCGGCTGCCACGCCATCCCGCTGGTGGTGACGTAGAAGTTTTCTTTCAGATAATCGCTGGGCTTTCTTTGCAGCTTGGGAACGTTTGCGTAACGGTTGTTGGCAGTGAGCCGCTGATGCATGAAATCTATCCGGAAGAGCCAGTAAGGAAGGCCTTCGCCGAGGTGGCCGGCAAGCATGCGCAATCTTGGAAAGCGGTCGAATACGCCGCTGAAAACGATTCGCAGAATGTGGAGGCTGGTTTCGACGGCGAATCCAAAGACGGCGCCGTCAAGCCCGCGCTCCAGAAATGGGCCGACCATTCCGGGCGAGGGCGTATTGGGATGCAGATAAATCGGAACGCCGAGTGATTCCGCGGCCTCGAAAATTTCCCAGAACTTCGGCTCGTCAAGATATTCGCCGCGTGTGTGGGAATTCACGATCGCGCCTTTGAGGTGCAGCGATTTTACGGCTCGCTGCAATTCCTTCGCGGCGGCGGAAGGATCTTGTGGAGCGATGGCGGCGAGTCCCGCGAAGCGATCCGGACGCTTCCGAATCGCCTCAGCAAGTTGATCATTGAACGACGTTGCGAGCGAGACTGCGGTTGGCGCATCAAAGACTTGGACGCCGGGTGAGGTGAGCGAAAGAATCTGCTTGGCGATTCCGGTCGCGTCCATGTCGCGGATGCGGCGCTCGCCCAGGTCCTGAATCTGCGCGCGAATCTCGGTGAGGCGCGGGCCGGAATTATTGAGGTAGAACCCCATGAAGCTCGCAAAACCGGGATCGTTATGCGAGCCGTCTTCAAGAAGCTTTCTATACCGCTCGAATAATTCGGGCGGGGCGTAGGCCTCTTCGGTTGCAATCCTAAGATATGGAGGGTTGGTCATTAGGCACTCAAGGTTTTAGCAAGCGGGAGGGCAGACTTCCAGACGACGCGGTTCTTCAACACACCAAGCGCAAACGCTCCGTCTGTACGAGGTGGATGGCGCACAAGTAGCCAAGCATGTTTGCCGGGCACAGCATGCTGTGCCCCTACGCCGACGGCCCACGCTCACAAGGCCGAGTGCGCTGGCCGCGCCTTTCTAGATTTGCCGCCCGCCTACGCCCAGTTAAAACCTTGCGTTTGGAGCGGTAGCGCACGCACGCGCTTGCCGGTGGCGGTGAAAATCGCGTTGGTGAGCGCCGGAATCATAGGCGGCAGCGCCGGCTCGCCCAGGCCTGTGGGCGAATTGTCCGACTTCAGGAACATGACATCGATTTCCGGCGGCGCCTGCGTGAGGCGCACGGGCGGGTAATTATTGAAATTGCTCTGCACCGCATGGCCCGCATCGATGGTGATTTCGTAGCCCATTGCATGGCTCATGGCTTCGATAACCGCACCCTGAGCCAGGTTCTCAGCGGGGCCGGGATTGATGATGTGGCTGCCGATATCAGCGGCCACCCACACTTTATTGACGCGCACGTTGGACCCGCCGGTGACGCGAACTTCCGCGACCTCCGCGAAATAGCCGCGGTGGCTGAAATGGAAACCGACGCCCATGGCGGTGTCTCCGGGCAATTTGCGGCTGCCCCAGCGAGACTTTTCCGCGACCATCTCGAGCACACCTTTCATGCGGGTCGCGTCAAACGGCACCGGCGCGAAGGCAATCGGTGTGCCTTTTGGCGGCGGAGCGGATGGTAGAGGCGTGGCAGCGAGCAAATCGAGCCGGAACTGAACCGGGTCTTTGCCGGCCGCGTGCGCCAGTTCGTCAATAAAGGATTGCATGACGAACGCGATTGCGTTGCTGCCGGGAGCGCGCATCGCGCCCATAGGAACGCCACTCGGCATCATCGAGCAAAGTTGCGAGAAATTAGGGATGAAGCGAGAAGGAAATTCTTCACCGGAGAGACCGGCGGCTTGCGCGAAGCGGTCGTTTTCACCGAAGGTAACGAAGTGATTGCGCCACGCGACGATTCTTCCGTCCGAACCCACCGCACCTTTCAGGAAGTGGAAACCTGCAGGCCGGTAATAATCGTGGGCCATATCCTGTTCACGGGTCCACAACAACTTCACGGGCACGCCGACTTGCTTGGCGATATACGCCGCCTCGACCATATAGTCGTCCGTGAGACGCCGACCGAAGCCGCCGCCGACGCGGGTGAGGTGAACGGTGATGTCTTTGGGATCGATGCCGCAGATCTTTGCGGTTTGTCCCAAGCCATTCGCGGGCGTTTGGCTGGGCGCCCAAACTTCGAGCTTGCCGTCCTTGAAAGATGCAGAGCAGTTTTGGGGTTCGAGTGGGACGTGGGAGAGGAATGGATACGAATACGCGGCTTCCACGACATGCGCGGCGTTGCCAAAAGCCGCGTCCGCATCGCCATCCTTGCGAAGTACTTGGCCGGGTTCTTTCTGGGATAACTCCACGGAGGTATCCGCGTAGAGCTTGCTGCTTTGCTTGGCCGTGGGGCCTTCGTCCCAGGTGACTTTCAGCTTGCCTAGCGCGGCGCGCGCCTGCCACCAGGTGTCCGCGACGACCGCAACGCCACCAGCCAACACGCTGGAATCACCCACCGGCTCGACGACGAATGCGTGCTTTACGCCAGGCTGCGCCTTAAGCTCGTCGACGTTTGCAGTGGCGACTTTGCCGCCGTAGACGGGACACTTCTGAAAGTTGGCAAAAAGCATGTCCGGCGTGGTGAAGTCGATTCCGAAAATCGGCTTGCCGGTGACGATCTTTTCGATATCCACGTTGGGGGTGGTCTTGCCGATGATCCTGTAGTCCTTTGGATCCTTCATCTTCAGCGACTTCGGATCGGGAGGGGTCAGGGTGGCGGCCGTGGCGGCGAGTTCACCGTAGCCGGCGGAGCGTTTGCTGCCGGTGTGATGCACGCGACCGGGAGTGGTGGTGCATTCCGACTCCGGCACTCCCCACTTTTGCGCGGCGGCGGCGATCAGCATCTGCCGGCCACCGGCGCCTACTTGCCGCAGCGGCTCCCAGTTCATCGGCGTGGCCGTGCTGCCGCCCGCGATCTGCAAACCATACTTCGGATTGAGGTCGGCCTGCTCGACTCGCACGTCCTTCCAATCCACATCGAGCTCTTCGGCGATCAGCATGGGCAGCATCGTCTTCACACCCTGGCCGATCTCCGGATTCTTGGCCATGATCGTGACGATGCCATCGGGCGCGATGCGGATGAACGAAGCCGGCACAAGCGTAACCGGCGGCCCAAATTGGGCAGCGAGAACCTCGGTAATCGGCTCCAGATAGGAGGCCAGCAGCATGCCGCCTCCGGCCAAGGCTGTCACACGAAGAAAAGATCGACGGCTGACGAGTGTGGTTTCCATAAGGCCTCCTTGTTACGCTCCGTGGGTGCTTCAGACCCCGACAGCGGCTGGCTTTTTGGTGCGTTTTTCGGCGATTTCGGCCGCGGTATGAATTGCCTTGCGAATGCGCAGATAGGTGCCGCAGCGGCAGATGTTCCCATCCATGGCAGCGTCGATATCCGCGTCAGTGGGTTTAGGATTTTTTGCGAGCAGGGCTGAGGCGGTCATCATCTGACCGGCTTGGCAGTAGCCGCACTGAGGCACGTCGATTTCCTTCCACGCGAGCTGAATGGGATGAGTGCCATCCTCAGAAAGACCTTCGAGCGTGGTGATGTGCTTGCCGGCCGCATGGGTAATCGGGGTGGTACAGGAGCGCACGGCCTCGCCGTTGAGGTGCACGGTGCAGCAGCCGCAGAGCGCCATTCCGCAACCGTATTTCGTGCCGTGAAGATTGAGGACGTCGCGGATCACCCAAAGCAAGGGCGTGTCCTCGTGCACGTCGACGGTAGCCGGGCGTCCATTTACGGTGAATTTATAAGGCATGGAGTCACCTCCTGGGAGACGAGGTCTTGGGTTACGCGCAGCACGTTAGCACCGGCGCGCGCGCGATGTCAAATCATGGGTGAAGGAGGTTGAGCAGGTGAGCTTCAAAGGTGCTGACCGCGCCTAGATGCCTTCCGGAGCACATACCCCATCGGTACTATTGCCGGGTTTTGTCGGCGAACCCAAGCTGAAGGAAAGACGCGGTCCGGAGATAATGCCTTGAAGCGTGCGGGAATGCGAAGAGTACAACTCCTCTCGCGATTGGGAATTCTAGCACTTTTGTGCGCGAGCGGCGCTGCCGCACAGGACACGTCGCAAAACTCAGAACCGGCTGCGTTGCCGCAGCAAAACCCGCCGGATTCAGCCCAATCGGCTGAGCCAACGTCTCTTGGAGATTTGGCGCGGCTCGCGCGGGCCAAGAAGCAGAGTGAGCCGAAGGCCGCCAAGATGATTGACGACGACAATCTGCCGAGGTCCGGAGGAGGAATCAGCATCGTCGGCGGCTCTGCTTGTGCGGTTCCTTCCGGTTCTGGCGGCGGGAAAATGGTGCTCTTGGATTTTTGGGCTTCGTGGTGCGGGCCGTGCCGCGAATCGGTTCCACAGATAAGAGAGCTGCAGAGAACGTACGGAAGCGACCTCGAGGTGGTGAGCATCAACGAAGATAAGGACGAGAGCGCCGGCCGGAATTTCGCGGCGCAGAATCAAATGAATTGGGAACAGCAGTTCGACTTGCACGGTGAAATGTCGCGCCAATACGGAGTACATGCGTTTCCGACGTTTATTCTCACCGACGGGAATGGCAAAGTGCTTCAGCGATTCGTCGGCGAAGATCCCAGCCAGCCTCTAGTGAATCGCGTTGCGCCCTACTTGAAGAGCGGTACCCACGGGCCGTCTTAAAACTCCTTAGGAACCCAATTCGCCAGCCGACCGGCCCAACACTTCCCACGCAAATACCCTGAGCGATTGGTGGACCGGATGTCTCATACCTTCGCGGCTAGTTTCTATGCGCTCTGACAGCTCAATATGAAGAACATCTTTGGTGATGACCTCGAAGGAAGCTACGAGGCGAGTAAGATCAATCTTCGGCGGCGCATGCTCATAGCCGATTACAAGTACCGCTCGACGCTCGGGACCTGAGTAGTTGAGAAGCTTATAGCAATCGCCAATCGTGCTTATGTTTCCCGGATAAGGGTGCAGAAGATTGACAGACCAGTTTTCGGCTTCCTTTCCGTTGTCTCCGAATGGACGAGCAATTTTGATCTCGACGGCCCACTGACTCAGTATGAGAAGGTCCGGAGTTCTTTTTGTGCGAACAGCGCCGCCGTAGCGGGGTAGGAGATTCAGCTCTTCAGCAATGCGCTTGACCAACTGAGGTTCGCCAAACGGGCCAACGCCAGGCTGGAACATTCGGAAGGTTTCACCAGACGCATCAATATGGGCAAGCGAGTCGGACAGATCGAGAACCAGCTCTTGTAACGTCATTGGACGTCGCGTTCGAACGCAGACATGATCGTTAAATCGCGCGCTCGGACATTTGGTCGGCGATGAATTCGGCCTGGCGGATGGCGAGGGCGACGATTGTTAGCGTGGGATTTTCTGCACTGCTGGATGGGAACTGGCTGCCATCGGACACGAACAGGTTCGGAACGTCGTGCGCCTGGCCGTAACGGTTCACGACGCCGTCGCGCGGCTTTTCGGACATGCGGTTGGTGCCCATGTTGTGGGTCGACGGGAAAGGCAAGCGGTGAACGGTTCGCTTGGCGCCGATGGATTTGTACAGCGCGTCCGCCTGACCGATGGCGTGCTTCTGCATGGCGAGATCGTTGGGATGGTCGTCCGAGTGGACGTTGGGAATCGGCACGCCGAATTTATCTTTTCGAGAGGGATGCAGCGTGATTCGATTGGTCTCGCGCGGCAAGTCTTCGCCGATCAGCCAGACGCCAGCGATATTCGAGTAGCTATCGATAATCGAAGCGCGGTCGCGTCCCCATGCGCCGGGGACGATATTTTGCGCGAAGCTGGGCAGGCCCTGGGGCAACAGCTCCATCTGGTAACCACCAACGAAGCCGCGCTTGGTATCGAGGCGCGCCTCGTCCATCACGATGCCGGATTGGGCCGTGCCGCGGTACATGTGGACGGGCTTATCGAAAATTGCGAATACCGTGGAGGTCATGTGGCGCATGTAGTTCTTGCCGACTTGCCCTGAGGAATTCGCCAAGCCTTGCGGAAACTTGCTGGAAGGAGAGTTGAGCAGAAGGCGGGGACTCTCGATCGAATTTGCGGCGACCGCGACGACGCGCGCCTTCTGACGCTGGACGGCGCCTTTACTATCGACGTAAAGCACGCCGGTAACCTTCCCTGAAGCATCGTGCTCGATGCGGAGGGCCTGCGATTCCGGACGGATTTCGGTTTTGCCCGTGGCCTCGGCTCTGGGAATTTCGGTGTACAGCGTGGACCACTTTGCACCGAAAGTGCATCCCTGAATGCAGAATCCGGTTTGCTGGCAGGAGGCGCGGCCATCACGCGGCACCGGATTGATGGCCATATTCGTGGTTTCAAATTTCGTGTAGCCGATTTTCTTTGCGCCTGCGAAAAGGACTTTACCGTGATCGCTGACGGGCAAGCGCGGAATTCCGTGCGTGCCAGTGACGCCCATTTTTAGTTCGGCGCGGTCGTAATACGGCTCCATCTCGTGAAGATCGATGGGCCAATCGAGCAGATTGGCGCCGGAAATCGCGCCGTAACGGGTGCGCGGCTTGAACTCGTATTCCTTCATGCGCAGTGCGCAGGCGCCCCAGTGCACCGTGGTGCCGCCGACTAGCTTGCAAGTCCAGGCGGGAAGATCGGGCGATGTTTTAGCGACATACCATGAACCCGAGGTGGTGCGTGGATCGAGCCAGGTGAAGAGAGCGAACATGGCGTCTTCATCGTTTTTGAAGTCAGCGATCTCGATGCGTTTGCCGGCCTCGAGCACCACCGAAGAGATACCTTTTTGCGCGAGTTCATTCGCCAGCGTGCCGCCGCCGGCGCCGGAACCGATAATTACAACTACGGATGAATCGTTCAGATCGAATTTCGCGGGCATGGCATTTTCACGCCTTTTCCGGCCAATCGATATCGCTGAATCCGCGGTGGAGGTAGCCGCCCTTTGCGGATGATGGGCCTTCGTAGCCGAATTTGGGCCACACTTCGGGCTGGTTGTAGAGCCCGACGATTGCGTCATTGTAGACCTTGTTAAAGAATGCGCCGGTTTCGATTTTCTTGATCATCGCTACGCGCGCTGTTTCATCGGAAACATCCACATAGGGTTTGCCCGAAGAAGCCATGGCGAAACGATCGAGTTGATCGACACCACCGGAGAGCAACCTTCTGGTGGATGTATCTTTTCTGGCTTCTTGCTGCAAAGGAGCGACCGCTCTCGCGTAAAAGGAATCGTCGAGGCGGTCGTGCGGGAAGAGGTCGCGCGTGAATTTCAGCAGCGTGCGAACTTCTTCCTGGCGCAGGCCGGCGGCGCCGGGCGTTTCCGCGTGCGCATCAACGAGAACTGTGCCGCCGGTGGTGGCCACAGCGGCAACCGCCGCGGCGCTCCCGGCGAGAAAACCGCGCCGGGAAAATCTTCGCGTCCAATTCAGGAGCTTCATCGCTTCCCTCCTGCATTCCCTAGTAGGCCCTAGATCGTCCTGCTCGAAACCTTTTCGAATTACGTGAGCTGATTCTATCTCAACTTTGTTCTGAAATTTATTGTCGTATTAATCAGGACTCCGGCGGAGTGCTACCTCGCCGTTCGTGACCTGGCTTCAGAGCTCCTTCTATCGCAGCGAGGAGTCCGCTACTATAACGCGCATGAAAACTCACGAGCGGAAGGGTGCGAAAGGCGACAGGCTCCCGTCGTGTGCCGTACTGCTTGCCGGAGGGCGCGGGACGCGTTTTTGGCCACGCAGCCGTATACGCACACCGAAGCAACTGCTGAACATCGTCGGCCGCGACACCATGTTGCGCGAGACGATGACGCGGCTCGCTCCTCTGATCCCGCCGCGCAACATCTGGGCGGTGACGAATGTAGAGCAGACAGTTGGCGTCCGCCGAGAGCTGCGGGGCGTTCCTGCGTCGCATATTTTGGCAGAGCCTGTGGGCCGCAACACAGCTGCGGCCATCGGCTTGGCGGCGATTCATTTGGCGTCCGAACATGGCGACGCGCTAATGGCCGTGCTGCCGGCAGATACTTACATTGCTGACGCACGGCGATATCGCGCACTGGTTCGAGCGGCGCTCGATTTAGCGCGCACTCCCGGGAACCTCGTGGTACTCGGTGTACCGCCTTCCCAACCCGAGACAGGATACGGCTACATTGAACGAGGAGACATGGCGGGCCGGCAGCGCGCGGCGGCTGCCTACGCAGTCCGGCGCTTTGTGGAAAAGCCACAGCTTCTTCTTGCACGAAAATACGTGGCGTCGGGAAAGTATTTTTGGAATGCCGGGATGTTTTTCTGGCGAGTTTCCACGTTCCTGGAAAATTTGCGACAGTTTCTACCAGCCACGCATGACGCGCTCATCCGGCTGGGAAACAATATCGGCACGAGGGGCTACGCCTCGGCCCTTCGGCGAATTTATCCGCGCTTAGAAAACATTTCGGTCGACTACGCCATCATGGAGCCCGCTGCGCGAGTAACGGAGCGAGAACGAGGTTCTGGGTTCGCCTCAGGGGGTTCGCGCGTTTTCGTAATTCCAGCCAAGATCGGCTGGAGCGACATCGGTTCGTGGGCCGCCGTATACGAGTTGCTGGCGGCAAAGCCCGGCGCGAATGTTACCGCTGAACTTTCGTTCACGTTCGACGCGAGCGGCAACTATTTCTGGAGCCCCAAGAAGTTTGTTGCCGCCATCGGCGTTCGCAATCTTGTCCTAGTGGAAACCGAGGACGCACTGCTGCTGTGTCCGCGCGACCGCTCGCAGGAAGTTGGAAAGATCGTAAAATGGCTGGAGGCGAAACGGCTGTCACGTCTGCTGTGAAACCCGCTGATTTTAGAGAAGACGGAAATATACGGGATGAGAAAATATGAAGCCTAGTCGAACAAGAAAACAACAGGGCGTGCGGTTGTCCGATCGCCACAAAACCGGAGCGGGCAAAGGTCCGTCCGACAAGATCAAATTCGGCACGGATGGCTGGCGGGGCGTAATCGCCGAGGACTTCACGGATGATAATCTGCGAATTGTGGTACACACCATTGCGCGCTACGTGGCGCGCGCGGAAAAGCCCGGCAGTGGCATCTTGGTGGGATATGACACGCGCTTCGGCTCCGAGCGTTTCGCGCGCGTGACAGCCGAGACCGTTGCGGCCGCGGGAACCCCGGTGTGGCTATCGGCCGATGCATGTCCCACGCCGGCGCTTTCCCTGCTGGTGAGGTTACGCGGGGCGGCGGCCGGAATTCAGATTACGGCGAGCCACAATCCCTACCGCTGGAATGGCGTGAAACTGAAGGCAAGCTACGGAAGTTCCGCTTCGGCGGCCATCGTAGCGCAGGTGGAAACGGAACTGGAAAAAGTTCTGCGCGATGGAGTACCGCGATTGCCGCCGCGAAAGGATTTGATTCATTCCCTCGATGTGCGAGCGCCTTACCTCGAGGCACTTGATCGTCTGGTGGATTGGGACCGGCTACGCTCTTCGAAGCTTCGCTTTCTGATCGACCCAATGCACGGAGCGGGCCGAGGTCTCCTTCACGACCTGTTTAGCCGTCACGGTATCGAGGCCGGCGAGATTCGCGGCAGCCGCGATCCGCTCTTCGGCGGAGTGAACCCCGAGCCGATCGAGCCACACGTCGAAGCGCTCCGGCAAGCCGTTCGCGCCGGCGGCTACGATGCTGGTTTTGCGTTTGACGGCGACGCCGACCGTATCGGCGCGATCGACCATGATGGGACGTTCATTACACCCCACCAGATATTTTCCATTTTGCTATGGCATCTTGCCGGCGCGCGAAAACTCAGCGGCGGAGTGGTGAAGTCATTTTCGACCACTAAAATGATCGACAAGATTTCCGCGAAGTTCGGGCGGCAGGTTTGGGAGACGCCTATCGGTTTCAAATATATCTGCGATCGCATGCTGGAAAGCGATGTGGTGCTGGGCGGCGAGGAAAGCGGCGGGATCGCGACTAAATTGCATCTTCCGGAGCGCGACGCGACCGTCAGCGCACTGTTGTTGGCAGAAGTGATGACCTGGCACGGCAAGCGCCTGGGCGATTTGGTTGCGATGCTGCATCACGAATTTGGTGAGCATCACTACGGACGAGTTGATCTGACCGTGAAAGACGGCCAAAAGGAAAAGGCCATCGAACGCTTCGCCGACGCGAAATTCACGCGGTTCCTGGATTGGCCGATCGCTCGTCGTGAAGATATGGATGGAGTGAAGGTTTACCTTGGCGATGTGGGCTGGGCCATGGTGCGCGCTTCCGGCACCGAACCGATGCTGCGAATCTATGCAGAGACGACTGGAGCGAAAACCACCAAGCGTGTGCTCGACGAAGTGACGGCATTCGTCCGCAAGCTGTAGCCGAAACTGTGGAACCAGAAAGGCCGGATTGGTGGGCCAGCCTTCCATAGCGGCGACTGGCGCCAGCTGAGGCGCCGAGACTTGGGGTGCGGCGCAAATTGTGGCGGGGAAGTTTGTAAGGAACTGAATAGGGAAGAATGCCTTTGATCTACGTCGCAAGGCTTTTCAAAGCGGCGTCGAGAATGCCGTTCAGAAAAGCTGGCGATTCGGCAGAGGAGAATTTCTTCGCAAGTTCAAGTGCTTCGTCTATCACGACTTTTGGCGGAGTGGCGCCGAGGCGCAATTCGTAAACCGCCAGCCGCAAGATACTGCGATCGATAGCGGCCAAACGTTCGAGGCGCCAGTTATCCGCGAGCTCGCCAACGATCTGGTCAAGGGCGGCGACTTGGGCCGCGGCCCCTTCGAACAATTCCCCGGCAAACTGGCGAGTCGTATCCGACGCCCGCGCTGATTTCCAGAAGAGCTTTTGGACGCGTGCGGGATCCTGATGCGTCATGTCCCATTCGAAAAGCATTTGCAGGGCGAACTCGCGGGATCTGTGGCGGAGGCTCATCAACGCCGGCGGCTCCGCGGCTTGGATGCGGAAAGTGGCGCGGAATGAGGCGAAAGATTGCGCAAGAGTCGGGCCATCTCGATTGCGGCGAGTCCGGCCTCATAACCTTTGTTGCCGCCCTTCAGTCCGGCACGATCGATCGCTTGTTCAAGCGTGTCGCAAGTAAGCACGCAAAATACCATGGGCACGCCGGTATCGAGCTGGACTAGCTGGATGCCACGCGCTGTTTCCGAGGCGACGTAATCGTAATGGGAAGTCTCGCCGCGCAGCACGCATCCGATGCAAACAATCGCATCGGATCTGCCATTCCCCGCCATCTTCTTGGCCGTCAGAGGTATCTCGAACGAGCCTGGGACGCGCACGATCTCAATTTGGCCTTCGTCCGCTCCGGCGCGCGTGAAGGCGTCGAGCGCGCCCGCGAGCAACCGGTCCGTGATGAAGGCGTTGAACTGGCTTACGACGATGCCGAAGCGCAAGCCCACTGCGTTCAGGTCGCCGTGCAACTCGCCCTTTTGTCGCGCCATCAGAGAGTCACCATGTTTTAGGGAGTTGCGAGAGGCACGAGCGCGTTGCCACCACGCTGGCGCGCCTCGTCGAGTCCTGCTTCGGCGCGATTGATCCATTCCGTGACCTGGTCCTCGTTTTCGTCCCCCGGCCGCGAAGAAGCTTCGGCCACAATAGCACTGACGGTCAAGTCCTGGGACCCCCAAGAAGGCCGCACCGCGGCCGCTGTTTGGCGGAGTTTCTCAGCAAGCGCGCTGGCATTTTCAAGGGAGGTGTTGGGCAAGACAAAAACCAGCGACCACGCCGTGTATTTGACAGCGATGTCGGTTTGGCGAACGGAAGAGGAAAGGGCATGTGCGAGCTGTTCGACATACTTTTCGACGGCGGCATCGCCATGCTGGCGAAGCAGGTCGCCGCCTCGATCAGCCTGCACGATGATAAGCGAAAGCGGCGTGCCGTGCGAACGGGCGCGATTGGATTCCATCAGCAGACAATCGACATAAGAACTCCGGCTGAGCAGACCCGTCCTTTCATCCGCGACAGCCAGCGAACGAACCAAGGAGCGTAGACGGGTATGACTCACAGAAAGCACGAGTTGGTCGCCCACCGCCTGCAGGAAAAAACTCTCGTTAGCTTTCCACTTCCGGACCGATGCGTCTCCAACAAGCAGGACTCCGGACTGAGCTTGAGTCTCTTTATCCATGAGCACGACTGCCAGAGCGGACTCGAACCCCAGATCGCGCAGATCGGGAGTGCTTGACGCCTGAAGCTCGATGCTGCCCAAGGGATCCGGCGTAACTTTCGAAATCATCGCAAGCATTGCAGGAACGCGAGACGCGCCGGTTGCCAGATTCCCGGGCGCGAAATATTCAGCGGTGATTTGCGGCGCTTCGCCTGCCGCTCCGAAAGCGATGAGGCAGCGCGTTACACCCAGATATTTTCCGATCTCGGCAGCGGTTGCGGAGAGAAGTTCGCGCGGCGTCGACTGACGATACATCAGCCGGTTGATTTCCGCAATCGCGGCCAGGTCGCGGCGGGTCTCCACCGCGGTCGTCGCCGACGCCGCAGGCGTCACGGAAGTTGCCGAGGGCTCGGGCGGCCGGACCTGCGCGGGTGACGGTGGGATAACCGATTTGCGCGGCATTCCTTTGGGCCACCAGTTGGCGCGCTCGTATAGGGTGCGCAATCGCTCATTTTTGTCTTCCTCTCCGGCAAAGAGCTCTCCGATCCGTTCGAGTCTTTCCACCGCCTTGGCCTGCAGGGAATATTGAAGAAATATTTCCACCTGCACGATCAAATCTTCCAGGGTTTGCTGCGCGCGCGCGTCCTCGGAAAGGGGCCCGGCGGCGGCCTCGGACCCGGCGCCCGAAAATCCCCCTGCGTGCGATGATACGGTGGCGGCCTTGGCCGCGCGAGAAAGCACATTCTGCAAAAAGGCGGGGTCCACACTACCTTCGATTTTCGCAATGCGCTCTTGGTTGCGGTAATCGTAGGGATCGATATCGACAAGGCGGTCGAGCGCGTCGCAGGCTTCTTTCATCCGCCCAGCCACGAGATAGAGGTCGAAGAGCCGGACGAGAGCGTCAAAATACTTGCTCTCGCGATTCATCTCTTCGTAAATCCGTGCGATCGTCTGAGCCAGCGGCAGCGATGCGGGATGCGCGGAAGCCAGCCGGTCCAACTGAGAAGCGAGTTCGCTATCTTTCCGACCAGCCCGCATCCAGTCTTTAGCCTCGGCGAGCAAAGCGGCCGCTTTTGTGTCCTCAGCCGTGCGCGCATATGCTCCTATAAGTTGGAACCATTTTTCGAAATTGTGCGGATTTTGCTTGTAGTAAGCTTCAAGAACTTCTCGAGCGTGATCCAGACGGCCCGAGCGCAAAAGACTTTCTCCGAAAAGGGCCAGGAAAGCAGTGTCCTTTTCGTTTGGAGCGAAGGGCTCAAGCAGGGTCGCGGCACCCTGCGCGTCACCTTTTCGAAGTTTAGCCTCGGCGAACAGTAGTGCTCCCGTCCGGTCATTGGGCAGAAGACTGTGAGCCTTTTCAAAGAACTCCAAAGCTTGGTCGAGGCCACCAGCTGCTTGGGTTAATTGTCCAGCGCGAAGGAAGCTGCGCCCGGCCAGATCTGCGTGCCGAAGTCCCTCGGCGAGTTCCGCAAGGGCGACGTGCCGGGCAGAATTTTCCGGGTCGAGAGCCGCCATACTTTCATAACACGCAAGGGCTTCGATGGCGCGCTGTTGCTCGACGAACTGCTCGGCGGCGACTCCGAACTGTTCGAGAGCTTCGGCAGGATGATTCTGCTTTTGCAGGAGATTGGCATAACGCATGAGCCGATCCGGCGGCTGCGGGAACGGGCGCAGAAAACGCGAAAAAATAGCCGCCGCTTTGGCGGAGTCGCCCGAATCGAGGAGGTGATCGAACTGCATTCCGTAGTACTGTGCCGCGAGAGAGGGCTCGTTGAGGCGAGTGTAGATGTCAGCCAGAGCTTGCAGCGCCTCGTGGTTCGAAGGCGCATCGTTCAACACCAACTGGTACTCTGTGACGGCTTCTCGCAGCTTGTTGCGTTCGAGGCTGCGCCGCGCGCGATCGAGATGTTTGTTGAAGTCCGCGGCCATGGAGATGACAATCTCTTTTTTGCCTGCCCGGCGCGAGCTGCCTCTCTATGTGCCCGAGAGGGTTGCGAGCGTCCGCGGTATTTCTAATGCTAGACGCGCGTCCTTCGGCTTCGCTCAAGGCAAGCAGGCTGAAAAGTAAACTATATAACGGCTGACTGGTTAGGACTCAATCGAATTCAAGTGGATGTGCCATGAGGTTGTTGCAGTATTCCTTAAGCCGACCCACTCAGGGCCTGTCTGGACAGACTGCCCACCTTTTCACGCATGGATCGAAGAGAAAGGCCGCTGCGCAGCAATGCCGGGAAGCCGACAAGCGCCAGCGGGAGGGTAAGCGCGACGAAAGCAAAGAAGGAAAAGCCAGTTGCCGTCGACTTTTCGACCTGGAACACGCTCAATCCGACTACGCAAAAGAGTTGGTACGAACCGAAGTTCGCGGGCGCATTGGGAAGAGAAACGCCAAGGTTGATAACTAGCAGCACGACCACCGCAGCCAAAAACGACAAATGAAGGCCATAAGCATGCATCATCGCCCACAGACCCAGGACTTGAAAAAGGGGCATCAGCAGGGAGGTCACTACGGCAAGATAGAAGCTCGGCGCTGTACCCATAGCATGCAAGTCTGTTAGTACAGCCATAACTTTACCCGGCAGGCGGCGACGGGCAGCCCCGGGCCCCGACGCGGTGCCTAGCTTAATTTCTATATAAAGAATGACGAGCACCACGACGCCGAGCACGAGGAGCGTTGCGATGCCAAGCGTATCCGCGACGCGCTGAAAGCGTCGTGGCAACTCGACGAACAGTGAAACCATGGCAAGAAGCGCGGTGGCGATAACCAGGTCCACAAAGCGTTCGACTCCCACCGAACCCAAGACGCGTCCCAAACCAATGTCTTCCGAGGCTGAAAGCAGGTAACTACGTAGAATTTCACCTGGTCTCAGGGGGAAAATCAGATTGGTGAACAATCCGGCATATACGGCTCGAACCGCGTGCGTAAGCCGCACTTTTCCAAAGGGTGTCAGAAGCAGTTTCCACCGCAAACCTTGGACAGCATAGCTGACCACATCGAAAATCATACCTAGGAGAACCCAGCGCCAACTGACGTTTGCAAGCTCATGCAGAAACTGCACAATGTGGAAATAGTAGAGAACCCTGTAAAGCCCGATGATGGCCAGTCCATAACCCAAGAGGCGAAGAATTCTCGCCTTCCCAGGATTCCGGGGCTGAATGAGGTCGCTCAACGCGACGATTCCATGAAGCGCGATTCCGAGTTCTTCGGCAGGGTAAGATCGCGGGAGTTGATGGGCAATAGCAGCATTCCTTGCGGGTGCGGACGTATTCCAGGTACGGGTAATCGTGACTTATTCATGTCATCCTCGGAGGATGTGGCTACCGGCGGTTGACCGCTCCGGAGACCCGGTACAGCCTACGACATCGGACCCCCTCAGGCAATCCGCGAAGAACTCGGAAACTGATTGGGCCTCGCCAATAGTCGGGCGGCGTATGGGCGTATAATCCGAACTGTCGTGAGCCATAGCCATCGAGCAGCCGCCCAGTCCCACCTCCCGGGATCCGAATGAAGAAACCTCAACCTGTCGATCGGCGGGAGCGAGTGCTGCTTGTAGGCGTCTCCCTGAAAAAACACGCGCGGGCTGAGGCTCTCAGAGGCTCGAATCCCGCCGCCAACAGTGACTCTCTCGACGAATTACGCGAGTTGGTCGAGAGCGCCGGCGCAGCCGTGGCCGGCAGTATTTTGCAAGTGCGCGATTCGCTCGATCCGGCGACTCTAGTCGGACGCGGTAAACTCGAAGAAATCAGGGCCGAGGTGAACCTGCACCGAGTTCCCTTGGTAATCGTGGATCACGATCTAACTCCGGTGCAGCTTCGCAATATGGAGAAGGGTATCGGTTGCCGTCTCATTGACCGCACGCAGCTTATCCTCGACATCTTTGCCACGCACGCACGCACACGTGAAGGACAACTCCAAGTGGAACTTGCGCAGCTCAATTACCTGCTTCCTCGGTTGGCGGGAGGTAGCGACGATCTCTCTCGACTTGGAGGCGGCATTGGTACCCGTGGCCCGGGCGAGCAAAAGCTAGAAACGGATCGCCGACGAGTTCGGGACAGGGTGGCCAAGATCCAGAAGGCGATTCAAACCGTACGCTCGCAACGCGCCAACCGGCGACAGGCGCGACAAGGCGTGCCGCTGGGCATGGTTGCCTTGGTAGGCTATACAAATGCTGGAAAATCGACTCTGTTTAATGCGCTAACCGGTTCAGAGGTACTGACCTCGGAGAGAATGTTCGCCACGCTCGATCCGACGATTCGCGCGATCCGATTGCCTTCGCGCCGCCGCGTTCTGCTGTCGGATACAGTCGGATTTATCAGGGACCTACCTCCCGGATTGATCGCCGCGTTCCGCGCGACACTTGAAGAAGTGCAGGAAGCAGCTCTAATCGTCCACGTCACGGACGTTTCGAATCCTCATCATGCGGAACACGACATACAGGTTCGCAAAGTACTCGAAGATCTTGGCGTCGCGGACCGCACGCGCCTGCACGTTCTGAATAAGATCGACCGGCTGGGTGAAGAGGATTTGACCGCGTTAATCGGGGCCAGTCGACATGGGTCCGCGAAAATTCTGACTTCAGCCGCGCGCGGGGCCGGATTGCCGGATCTGTTAGTGCGGATTGACCGGGCCATGGAAGTCGATCCCGTGGTGCGTCTCAAGCTGCGAATGCCGGCGTCCGACGGACGAAATCTTTCGCTAGTCGAGGCAAGGGGTCGCGTCCTTCGGTCGGAATTCGCTGACGGTCATTTCTTTCTTGAGGCTGAGCTACCCCAATCAACCGCCAGACGGCTGCAGCAATTCGCCTTGGATTGAGCCGCCCGCGCCCGCGATTTCTCCTCTCTCTGAAATAGTCCACAGGAACTTGAAATCCGCAGCAACGACTACGGCGATACGATTTCGTGTGCACGTCTTGTCGTGCTGATCGATTCGCTCGCGCAGTATCGCGGGCAACAAAGGGAGACTCAAATGAAACGAATTGCCTTAGTGCTGGCGCTGGTTTTCGCACTGGATGCAGTGCCTGCTCACGCGCAAAATAGCGTGCGAGTGAGTTGGACGCCAAGTCCGGATGCAGGAGAAAATCCTTCGCTGACTTACAATGTGTATCGAGCCGACTCTTGCCCTGGCCAATTTACGAAACTGAATTCGGCGCCACTATCAGGCACCTCGTATCTGGACACGAACGTGGCAATAGGAGCCGCCTACTGTTATCAAATAACGGCAGTCCTCGACGGTGTTGAGAGCATACCGTCGAACCAGGCAACTGCGGCGGTCCCTCCACCTACAAACCGGCAGGGTGTCTGCCGACATCGGGGCGCACTTATGGGGTGGATTCGGTGCCAAATCGCCCACCCGAAGAAGCCAGACCGAACGTCGTCACCTCAATAAATAGGCTGTATCCCGTAAAGAGAAAGCGCCAAGAGAGCCACTCTTTGCGATGCGGTTTTGGGGCGGGTAGTGTGGAAAACCTTGTGGAAAACAGGGCGGAAAAAGCCCAGACGAACAAGGGAAATTGTTGGCGCCTGTGCGCCCTACGCGAAACTGTTCATACATGTCATTGATTGTAAGGCCGTTAGCAAGAGATCTGTTCTGATCGTGAGCGGTGCTGCCGACGAGAGAGGTCGCCATAGAATTTGCACAGAAATGTGGCATTTTCGCGTGTAAGAGGCTACCAGATCAAGGAGTTGTGTCTGGTGAAGGCGCGCTTCTCAATTGTGAGCGAGCCGCTAACCTTGAATCGTTGACTCAACCAGATGCGGGGACTATATTCGGAGGGCCCATCAAAGTGCCCAGCGGTTAGGTTAACGGTGCCGATTGCTTTCACCTAAGAATGAAATGAACCTACCGAATAGTCTAACGATTCTTCGGATCTTTTTTGTTCCTCTTCTGGTTGTAGTCTTGCTAACTCGCCAGCCGAATTGGAATTTCTGGGGCCTACCGATCCATTTTGAAGTTTGGGGAGTGCTTATCCTGTTGGTGGCGGCTGCGACCGATGCGATGGATGGCTATTTCGCACGGACCAGGCGCGAAATTACGACTTTGGGGATTTTGCTCGATCCGATCGCGGATAAGCTTTTGATTTCGGCTGCATTCATATCACTCGTCTCCATGGGGCTGGTGCAGGCCTGGATGGTGGTGATCATCATCGGCCGCGAATTCATTGTTGTAGGACTGCGGGAAATTGCTTCCGTCGAAGGGCTAGTCATTCCGGCTTCGCCGTTGGGGAAAACGAAAATGGTCTTGCAGGTGCTCGCCGGGTGTGCCGTCATTTTGACTGCAAAGCATCCAGCGCTCAAGACAGTCGGCACGGTTCTCTTATGGCTAGTGGTGGTAATGGCTGTGCTTTCAGCTATGCATTATTTCCAGATGTTTTGGAGCCAGATTAACTTCCGGGTTCAAGAACGGCGGCGAAGCAGCGTCGTGCTAGTCGAGTCGAAAGAAAAGCCCCAGGATGCGCTCACTCGATAGCCTGGAGAGGCGGTTGCTTTTGGATTTGGCCCGCGGTGCGGTGATGTCGGCAGTTGAAGGCACCGAACCGGTCGCAAGCGCGCCTTGCAATGTGCCTTCCGCCGGGTTAACCGGGGCTTTTGTCACGCTGCAACACCACGGCCAGCTGCGCGGATGCATCGGTGAAATTAATTCAAAAGAGCCTCTCGCAAAGGTTATAGCTCGCTGCGCGCGAGCTGCCGCACTGGAAGATCCGCGTTTTAGGCCCGTTCGGCCAGACGAGGTTGCGGAGATCAAGGTCAATATTTCGATTCTTTCACCACCCCGGCGGAGCAAAGCGGAAGAGATTGAACCGGGAAAGCACGGAGTGATCGTGAGCCGAGGGTACCGCCGCGGCGTGTTGCTTCCCCAAGTAGCAGTGGAGCGGGGATGGGGCACCCCGCGTTTTTTGGAAGAGGCGTGCGTCAAAGCTGGACTAAAGCGCGAAGCCTGGAAAGCCAGCGGAGTTGTGATCGAAACTTTCACCGCTGAAACTTTCGGCGAATCGGACTTCCAGACTGAAGAAGGGCGCAACTCGCCCGATCGTTTGAAACCTGGCTACTCGATCTCTACATAATCCCCAGGAAAAACCTCGCGTAAGGCGAAGGTGATAAGAACGGTGGATGAGTTCGGCCCGGTGCGTAGCACGATCCCCTCGCCGACATCCTCCCTAGGCACATTGCTCCAGTTGTACTTCGATGGCGCACGGCCGAAACCCCAGTTCGGTCCCTGGACACCCTCAATGTCAAAGGCGGTACGATGCGGGGTGTATGCAGTCTCGTGCTCGGTTCCCTGGTAGCGGAATATTCGGAAATAATCGCCAACTTTTACACCTTGCTGACTTCCAAGATTTACGTAGATGATATCTTGCGTGCCGACCTGCTGCTGAAACCTCTTCCCGGTAATAATCATCGCTAGAGGCTTCCCATTCGGAGGAGCGAACCGGTCGAAGTCATTGGCAGGTTTCAGTGGAGGCACAGGGCGCTCGGTAAAGGGAACGACATAGTCGCCACGCTGCATTGGGTCGCAAGTGTCCTCCACCTGCGCGATCGAGACATCGGGCTGCGCAACGACTACCTTGAGGCGACCTTCGTCTGCCCACACGGTACCCATCTTGTGGAGAATGGAAGATTGCCACTTTGTCCAATCAATTCCGCCTGTGTCGGCGACAGGCCGAATTACGAGAAATTCGTCGCCTACCTTCGCACCCTGCTTAGCGCCCTTGTTGAAGTATACGTAGTCGCCTTCGTCGAAAGTCAGTTTAGAGTTCGACTGCTCCCCGGTGATGAGGACGGTATCCTGTGGCACCTTCTCATTCGAGACGACTCCGGAACAATATAAAACCCCCGGTGTTAGCAAGGAGGATTGACCCTGCGCTGCCACAGCTACTGCGGAAACTGTCAACACTAGGGTCGCAAGAACAGTTTTTCCGTGCATTGATGCTCGCTCCTTATCGAATCCCGCGCTGAAAGTGGCTTCTCTCGGCAAGCCGAACGTAGCAGACGCATCCAGCGGGCGTCAAGGCAATGGTCGGCTGGGCTTTACACATTGTGCACGGCATGGTAGAAGCGAAGACTCCCCGAAATCAGCGGCTGAAAGCTTGCTGGACTGCTCGGGAACGGATTGAAGATGAAGGTGTTAGGGACGAGCAAAATCTGCGCAGTGATAGCTGCTCCTGATGCGGGAGCCATGCGCAAGCAGCTCAGCAAGGCCTTGCGCCTGACGCGCATGGCAGAACTTCGTTTGGATTGGCTTTCGGACGACCGCCAGATTGGGATTTTTCTTCGCCACTTAGCTGCCCGCAGGCCGCGAGCAACGCTGATCGCCACATGTCGCCGCGAGGAGGCCGGGGGGCAGTTCAGCGGGACAATTGCCGGACAATTAGCGCATTTGGCCGAGGCGATTCAAGCCGGTTGTGAATGGTACGACCTAGAGATTGAGACGGTGCGCAAGCGTTCCCCGGAGTTGCTCGAGGTGCTTCTGCGGCCCGGCCGGCGACTGACGTCAGCACATTTTTTCCAGAGACCGCCAGCGGATCTGACGGCAGTAGCCGCCGAACTTGCTGGTGGCCGATCTGACGCGATCAAGATCGCGGCGCGATGTAACTCTTTGACCGAAAGCCGGAAGCTACTGGAATTTGCGGAGACCCGGCAAAACATCGTTGCCGTGCCGATGGGCGACGTGGCGCTGCCGACGCGTTTTTTAGCACTTCGGAGAAAAAATCAGTTTGCATATGCGCCGGTCGAAAATTCAACGGCCCCTGGACAAATCTCGCTCGAAGAAATGAGACGGACCTATCGGGCGGACCATTTTGGTGCCAGAACTCGTCTCTACGGCGTGATCGGCGACCCGATCGCCCACTCGCTTTCGCCCGCGATGCAGAATGCCGGCTTCTTTGCGCGACGGGTGAATGCTGTGTGCTTGCCATTCCTTACCCGCGACCTGCAAGACTTTGTTGATTCGCTCCAGCCGTTTGGTATCAAAGGTTTCAGCGTGACGCTGCCTCATAAGGAGAGTATTTTACGATTTCTTTACCGATGCGACCCCCTCGCCGAAAAAATCGGGGCAGTGAATACCGTTGTCGTGCGGAGCGGCGGAAGACTGCATGGCTACAACACAGATTATGTGGGTGTACTCCAGACTTTAGAACGGCGGACTAGACTTCGCGGCAGTCGAGTGCTGATCGTGGGAGCCGGAGGGGCAGCCCGCGCGGTGGCTTACGCGCTTGCGCAGGCGGGCAGCGCGGTTTTCGTGAGTGCCCGGCGATTGCCGCGAGCGAAGCGCCTCGCGCTGGCAGTGGGCGGCGAAGCAGTGGAAAGAGACGCGTTGCGCCACACGGCTTTTGATGTAATCGTGAACGCGACGCCGGTGGGAATGCACCCTTCGGTAGGGAGTTCCCCTTTAAAGGCGGACGAATTGAATTGCAAACTGGTATTTGACATCATCTATCGTCCGCAAACCACGAAGCTTCTCGAAATAGCCGCACGACGCGGCATTCAAACGGTATCCGGCGTGGAAATGTTTGTGGCGCAGGGTGCGGCACAATGGGAAATCTGGACGGGCCATCGAGCCCCCGTGTCAGCCATGCGCCGCGCGGTTCTCCGCATGCTCTCTAGTGAGCGGAATTTGCGCGCTCCCGGACGCGGCGCTGACAGGCGACCTTAGAAATGATTCAACCCGACTTCGAAACGTTCCGCCGTCTGGCGCGGCAAGGGAATCTGGTGCCGGTTTACGAAACCTATACGGCGGACCTCCTGACTCCTGTCGGCGCTTACCTGCGCATCGCACGCGGCGCAAAATACTCTTTTTTACTCGAAAGTGTGGAAGGTGGCGAGACGATTGGTCGCTATACGTTCGCGGCTGTGAACCCGGAAGAAGTATTCCGGGCTCGTGGTCGGCACTGCACGCTCGAAAACGGAGGTAAACAAGTCCATTTCGACGAAAATCCGGTTGAGGGATTGCGGCGGCTCACGGCTCGGTATCGCGCCGTGCGCTTGCCGGGACTTCCCCCACTGGTCGCAGGCGCAATCGGGTACTTTTCCTACGATATGGTGCGCCTCGTCGAACAGATTCCAGACACAGGCCTCGACGACATTGCCGCAGATGACTGCGTGATGATGTTTTATTTAGGCCTCTTGGCATTCGACCACGTAAAGCACCGGGTGTGGGTGATCCGAAACGTGTTTACCGAAGGGCCTGGAAGCCTGCGAACCAAGTACGATGCAGCGATTCGAGAGATACGCCGCACGCAGAAGCTGCTCGAAAAACCTCTGGCACCGAGTGGTCGTGCGCGAAGGGGCAGTTCCCTGCGGGTCCGTTCGAACATGACAAAGTCAAGTTTCACCAACGCGGTGAAGAGAGCTAAGGAATACATTCGAGCGGGCGATGCGTTTCAAATCGTGGTGAGTCAGCGGTTCGAGGCGCGAACAAACGCAAATTCGCTCGATATCTATCGCGCGCTGCGAGTCATCAACCCTTCACCGTACCTTTATTACCTACAGCTAGGCGATATGTCCGTTGTGGGAAGTTCGCCAGAGATGCTTGTAAAGGTGCAGGGACGCGACGCCTTTTATCGCCCCCTCGCCGGCACGCAGCCACGCGGACGCAATGAAAAGGAAGACCAGGAGTTGGAAGAAAAGCTCCTCGCCGATCCAAAGGAACGAGCCGAACACGTGATGTTGGTCGATCTGGGCCGTAACGATCTCGGGCGGGTTTGCGAATACGGCTCCGTTAAGGCGGAGCGGCTGATGTTCGTCGAGCGCTACTCCCACGTAATGCACTTGGCATCGAGTCTTCGCGGACGCTTGCGGAAAGACGTCGATTGCTTCGACGCGCTAATGGCTTGTTTTCCAGCGGGGACGCTTTCAGGTGCCCCGAAGGTCCGCGCCATGCAGATCATCGACGAACTCGAGCCCACGCGACGGGGAGTCTACGGGGGCGCGATCCTCTATCTCGATTTCTCCGGCAATCTCGATTCCTGTATCGGGCTTCGTACGTTGATTGCAAAGAACGGGCGAGCGTATGTCCAGGCAGGGGCAGGAATTGTGGCGGATTCGGTGCCTGAGCGGGAATACGAGGAATCAGGGAACAAGGCCCGAGCTGTGCTCAAGGCGCTCGAAATTGCACATCGCGGAGGCAGCAAAGAATAGGGTTCACTTCAGGCGACGGTTTTGATTTCGCGCTATTCTGGCAAGACCACGATGCTTCTACTTCTCGACAATTACGACTCGTTCACATACAACCTGGCACAGTATCTCGGGCAGATGGGCCAGTCACTCGAAGTGCGCCGTAACGATCAAATTACGCTGGATGAGATTGAGTATTTCGAGCCCGAACGGATTGTGATTTCACCCGGACCGTGCACACCAGCTGAAGCCGGCATCAGCGTGCCGTTGGTCGAGCGCTTTGCTGGGAAAATTCCGATCCTCGGTGTCTGCCTGGGGCACCAGGCGATCGGGGCGGCGTTCGGAGGGCGCATAATCCGAGCAGCACGCGTGATGCATGGCAAGACGAGTGAGATTCATCATGACGGCAGGACGGTGTTTCGTGGTCTGCCGCAGGATTTTCCCGCCACGCGCTACCACTCTCTGATCGTAGAACGGGAATCGCTGCCCCAGACGCTTGAAATCTCGGCCGAAACGGTCGACGGCACAATCATGGGCCTACGCCACCGGAAGCTCAAGGTGGAGGGCGTGCAATTCCATCCTGAGTCGGTGCTTACGGAAGCCGGTTTTCAGTTGCTGCAGAATTTTCTGAGTATTTAAGGTCCCACCGATGCGATTCGGCTCAGCCAATCGGGAAGGAGCCGACCCTATCGACACGCACACTATGGGAAAGCAGGATTACCTTCAATTTGCGAGAAGGCTATGAAAGCGTCCAGGCGTTCGCGCGCTGCACCCGAATCGATCGAATGGGCCGCGAGGCGCACACCTTCAAGGAAATTCGCCGACCGGCCTGCTGCGACCAGCGCCGCTGCCGCATTTGCAAGCACGATTTCGCGGTGCGGGCCAAAGTCGCGATAGAGCAACGATCGGCCGAGAATTTTGTGAACGATCTCGGCGTTTTGTTTCGCGTCGCCGCCGCGAATCTCTTCGACAGGGGCGCCACGCAATCCAAAATCTGCGGGAGTGACGGTAAAGCTGCGCACCCGCCCGTCCTGCATCTCCGCAACGTGGGTAACACCCGAGATCGAAATTTCATCCAGCCCATCTTCCCCATGAACCACAAAGGCATGTCGGACACCCAGTTCACCGAGCGCCCGAGCCATAAGCTCGGTTACACCTTTATCATACACGCCAACAAGCTGCGCAGATGCTCCGGCCGGATTCGTGAGCGGTCCGAGCAAATTGAAGACGCTCCGCGTCTTCAGTTGGCGCCGCGCCAGCATTGCAAACCGGGTGGCCGCATGAACGGCGGGAGCGAAAAGAAAGCCGATGCCAACACTCTCTATGGAACGGGCAACGCATTCCGATGCAAGGTCGATGCGCGCACCAAGCTGCTCGAGGACATCCGCCGAACCACAGCGCGAGCTAATCGAGCGGTTGCCGTGCTTCGCCACGCGAACCCCTGCGCCCGCGACCACAAATGCCGCGACCGTGGAAACGTTGAATGTACCGGAGCCATCGCCGCCGGTGCCGCAGGTATCGACAAGGGCTTTGTCCGCGGTTGGTTGGCTTGTGAGGAAAATCGGTTTGGCGTGACGCCGCATCGCGCTTGCGAAACCTACAATTTCATCCAGCGTCTCGGTTTTCGCCCGAAGACCGCTGAGAAGAGCAAAAATCTGTGTGTCTGTGGCGCCCCCGGAGAGAACCTCTTCCATGGCTTCTTCAGCCTCGCGTCGCGACAGATCGGTTTTCGCGGTGATTTTTAGAAGCGTCTCGCGCAGCATTGTTTTTACCGCCTTGCCCGTCCCTCAGCTTACAAGTACACTAAAGTGCTTTATCGGTTCGTAAATTCTAGCATTTCCCGGCCTAGATTTTGACGACGTCGAACCCTGATGAAGATCCACGAATATCAGGCCAAGGCAATTCTCGCCGAATTCGGCGTTCCCGTGCCTCGCGGAAGGGTTGCTCGCAACAGGGCCGAGGCGCGCGCAGCGGCAGAAGACTTGGGACTTCCCGTGGTTCTCAAGGCTCAGATCCACGCCGGCGGGCGCGGCAAAGGCGGGGGTGTGAAAGTCGCCAAGTCGATTGATGAGGTTGCATCGTTCGCTGAGCACATCCTGGGCGCGAACCTCGTTACCCCGCAGACCGGACCGGAGGGGCGGATGGTCCGGTCCTTGCTAGTTGAAGAGGCGCTCGACATCCGGCGCGAACTGTATCTGAGCCTTTTGGTGGATCGCGTGGCGCGCGCGCCTCTTTTTATGGCCAGCATGGCTGGCGGCATGGAAATCGAGGAAGTCGCGAAGGATCGTCCCGAGTCCATTCTGCGCGAGCCGATTTATCCGGAGACAGGTTTTCAGCCTTATCACGCCCGGAAGCTCGCGTTCGGCCTGGGGCTTCCGACCGAAATGGTTAACGCTGCGGTGGCTTTCCTCCGGTCGCTTTATCGCGCGTTCGTCGAAACGGATGCTTCTCTCTTGGAGATCAATCCATGCGTCATTACCGGCGACGGCAGACTCGTAGCGCTAGACGCCAAAGTGAATTTCGACGACAACGCGCTCTATCGTCATCCTGAGTTGATTGAGCTGCGCGATCTGGATGAAGAAACGCCGCTCGAGGTCGAAGCCTCAAAATTCAAACTTAACTACATCAAGCTCGATGGCACGATAGCATGTATGGTAAATGGTGCCGGCCTTGCGATGGCGACTATGGACATCATCAAACTGAGTGGCGGCAGGCCGGCGAATTTTCTCGATGTAGGCGGCGACGCCTCCGAGGAGCGCGTGAAAAACGCGTTTTGCATACTGTTGAGCGATCCTCACGTAAAAGCTGTCTTCATCAACGTCTTCGGCGGCATTCTGCGATGCGACATGCTGGCGAGCGGCATTGTAAGCGCGGCAAAAGAGCTGAAAATCAAAACGCCCGTGATCGTCAGGATGGAAGGCACGAACGTTAGGCGGGGACAGGAAATCTTGCGGAATTCCGGTCTGAATTTCACCGTTGCCAATGGAATGAAAGAC
Source organism: uncultured Acidobacteriota bacterium (assembly GCA_963823145.1). GTDB lineage: Bacteria > Acidobacteriota > Terriglobia > Acidiferrales > UBA7541 > Palsa-295. The sequence continues at coordinate 1,186,660 of CAWGJZ010000002.1, read as the reverse complement.
GGTGCCGAAAAGGCTGTTGCGCTGGCGGGCGAGACGCGATGAGCATTCTTGTTGATAAAGCCACGCGGGTTATCGTGCAAGGCCTTACCGGCCGCGAAGGCAGCTTTCACTCGCAGCAAATGATTGACTACGGCACGCGAATCGTAGCCGGCGTCACTCCCGGCAAAGGTGGCACCAAGCGTATCGGTGTGCGGGTGTTCAATACCGTGGTGGATGCCGTTCGCGAAACTGGGGCAAACGCGGTGATGGCATTCGTCCCGCCGCCCTTTGCTGCTGACGCAATTCTGGAGGCAGCGGACGCGAGCTTGCCGCTGGTCATCTGCATCGCCGAAGGAATACCCGTGCTTGACATGGTTCGAGTTGCCGCAGCGTTAAAGGGCTCGAAGACGCGTCTCATCGGCCCGAATTGCCCCGGAATAATTTCTCCTGGCCAATGCAAGCTCGGAATCATGCCCGGATTCATCCACAAACAAGGCCATGTCGGAGTCGTGAGCCGCAGCGGTACATTAACGTACGAAGCGGTCGGGCAGCTTTCGAGCCTGGGCATCGGGCAATCCACTTGTATCGGTATTGGCGGCGACCCGATTATCGGCACGAACTTCGTAGAAGTCATACAAATGTTCAACGATGATCCTGAAACGCACGCGATCGTGATGATCGGCGAAATCGGGGGGAATGCCGAGGAGGCCGCGGCTGACTTCATCAAAAAGCACGTGAAAAAGCCGGTGGTGGGTTTTATTGCTGGACAGACCGCGCCGCCCGGCCGCCGCATGGGTCATGCTGGCGCAATTATCAGCGGTGGGCAAGGCACTGCCGCTGAAAAATATGCGGCTCTGCGCGCCGCCGGAATTCACACCGTAGAGAGTCCGGCAGAGATCGGCCAGGCGGTTGCCGCAGTGATCGGTCGCCGCGGGACCAGTTCCACCCGAAAGTCCGCGACGAGGAAAAAGATTTCCAGCCGCCAAAAGAAATCCCCCGACGAAAAGAAACTAGCGCCCGTTTCCAAGGACTAGGTTACAGTGTGCGGAATATGTGGCGTCATCGGAGTTGAATCAAGAGAAACAGGCGAGGCATCTGTTCGCCGGATGATGGACGCTATGACCCACCGCGGCCCGGATGGCGAGGGTGTGTTGTTCTCGCCACCAGTCGCAGCAGGCATGCGGCGCCTCAGCATTCTCGATCTTCCTGGCGGAAGCCAGCCAGTATGGAATGAAACGCAGACGCTGGCGACCATCTTTAACGGCGAAATTTATAATTTTCGCGAGCTTCGCAAAGAGCTGGAAAACGCGGGCCACCGATTTCGTACTCGTTCCGACACCGAAGTAATCGTTCACGCGTACGAGGAATGGGGAGAGCGTTGCGTTCGACACCTGCGCGGCATGTTTGCGCTTGCGGTTGTGGAAATGCCGCAGGGCCCGCTCGCTCGTGCCACTCAAGTCTTTCTGGCAAGAGACCGCCTCGGCATTAAGCCACTCTATTACGCGTTCGTTGAGCACAAGTTATTCTTTGCATCGGAAGTGCGTGCCCTCCTCGCGAGCGGCAACGTTCCCAGGCGTCTCGCATCCGGGACAATTCCAGCGTACCTTCTCTTCGGTTCCGTTTGTGAGCCGAGTACGCTAGTCGAAGGCGTTGCATCTTTGCCTCCCGGGTGTTCGCTCCGCATTTCGGTGGACGAGATGCCGCGCTCTGTGGCACCGACCGAGTATTGGGATGCCGAAAGCAGAAACGAGACAATCGCCATCCCGCGTGGTTCTAGAGAGAGAGTTTCTCCAACGCAAGAAGTACGCAGACTCCTAGAGGACGCCGTTACCAGCCATCTCGTGGCCGATGTTCCGGTTGGCGTATTTCTCAGTGGCGGAATTGATTCAACTGCGCTTGCGACTCTCGCGAGTAAGTCGCAAGGCGGTATCCGCACATTCACAGTGGCCTTTCCCGATGCCGAATTTAGCGAAGCCGAGCAGGCGCGCCAGACCGCGCGGCTCCTCGGAACGGAACACCGCGAACTCATTCTCTCCGAGCACGATATGATTGCGCGATTTGATGATGCGCTTAGCGCCTTCGACCAGCCCAGCATGGATGGCATCAACACTTTTTGGATTTCGTGGGCAGCTCATCAAGCAGGGCTGAAAGTCGCTCTCTCCGGCTTAGGAAGCGATGAAGTATTCGGCGGGTACACCTCCTTTCGCGCTCGGTCCGCACTCGCCAATACGTCCGTGGCCGGCCGTCTGTTACCGCGTTCTCTCCGTCGGGCGGGCGGAGAGGTGATGAGCCTTACAGGGGCAATGTTAGTGCCACCCGATCGTCTGCGAAAAGCCTTAGCCGCATTTCAGTATCCCGATCTGTTCCCAGACTCGTACTTTTTCACACGTTTGCTCTTCACTCCGGGCATGATCCCCGAGTGGCAGCCTCGCGGGTGTGCTTTCTGGGAGACGCTGCCTTGGTGGCGCTGGCTCCGTGATGCCACCCGCCAGACCAAATCAATGGACGGTTTCACACGCGTCTCATGGCTGGAGCTGCGCTCCTACCTGCTAAATATTCTTTTGCGGGATACTGACGCCATGAGCATGAGCAACTCTCTTGAGGTGCGCGTGCCATTCTTGGATGGCCCGCTTGTGGAGTACGTCTTGTCGCTTCCAGAGTCCCTAAAGGCGCACTCGAAGCAGCCCAAGAGCCTTCTCATCGACGCGCTCACTGACGTCTTGCCCGCCCAGGTTTTATCGCAGCGAAAGCGAACTTTCACATTCCCCTGGCAGAATTGGCTGCGCGGCGCACTGAGGAAACGTGTCGCCGCCGGCCTGGCGGACTGGTCCCCAAGTCTTGAGCCGGAGCTTGGCGCACGCTTTGCGAGCGGCGTATGGCGTGATTTCCTGAACGGTCGCACAACATGGTCGCGTCCGTGGAGCCTTTACGTGTTGAACGAATGGGTAAAACGGAACCTTCGAGGTGATCGGACGGACGCGGCCGGATTGCGCGAACCCGCGGCTGTAGCTTAATCGCTGGCTGACGCGCGCGTGACCAGCGCCGCATCTAAAACCCAATGATCATTCTCGGCATTAATGCCTATCATGCGAATGCGGCCGCGGCAATCGTCGTCGATGGCCAACTCGTCGCGGCTGTCGAAGAAGAACGGCTCAATCGAGTGAAATACGCCGCTGGGTTGCCCGCTCGCGCAATCCAGTTTTGCCTCGATCAGGCTGGCGCAAAACTTTCCGAAGTGGATCACATTGCCGTCCCGCGCGATCCGTGGGCTCGCTTGGGCACAAAGTTGCGCTACGCCGTGCTCATGCCGTCGTTCGCTCTCGATCGCGCCCGCGTGATCCGTCGCTTTGCAGGCATTCGCGAAGACATCGCCGGTGCATTTGAAACTGACCCGAGTGGGATCCGGGCTCAATTTCACCGCGTTGAGCACCACCGCGCCCATCTTGCAAGCGCATTCTTTGTGTCGCCGTTCGATCGGGCAGCCGTGCTCTCCGCGGACGGTTTGGGCGACTTCGCAAGTTTCATGTGCGGCGTGGGCGAAGGAGCAAAAATCAGCACACTTGGCGAGGTGGCGTTCCCTCATTCGCTGGGGATATATTACACGGCGCTCACCCAATATCTCGGCTTCTGGAAATTTGGCGACGAATACAAGGTGATGGGCCTGGCTGCCTACGGCCAGCCTCAGTTTCTCGACGAATTTCGGCGCATCGTTCGATCGGATTCACCGTTTTCCTTTCGCTTGGGACTTGAATATTTTACGCATCAGAATAATGGCGCGGACATGACTTGGCGCGATGCTGCCCGCACTCCGGTAATTGGCCAGCTCTTTTCCGCTTATCTCGAAAAAAGGCTCGGACCAGCCCGACGGACTGATGAACCCCTAGGTCAGCGGCATTACGATCTGGCGGCCAGCATGCAGGCTGCCTTAGAAGAAGTTCTGGTGGCTTGCTGGAACGGCCTCGCGAAGCACAGCCGACAAACGGCGCTGTGCTTGGCTGGCGGGGTGGCCTTCAACTGCGTCGCCAACGGCAAGATTTTTAATTCTACTCCCTTCGAGCATGTCTACGTCCAGCCTGCGGCGGGCGACGCGGGCCTTTCCGTCGGCGCTGCGTTCGCCGTGCATCACGGCATCGGAGGCGTCCGCGAATTCACTATGGACCACGCGTATTGGGGCCCGCGATTTTCTTCTTCTGATATTCGATCGGTTCTGGATCGCACTTTCTCGTCGGGCGAGGCGGATATCTCAGAACTCACCGAACACGCGCTTGTTCAATCGACCGCACGGCACATCGCTGATGGAAAAATTGTAGGTTGGTTTCAGGGAGCAGCCGAATGGGGTCCCAGAGCTCTGGGTAACCGCAGCATTCTCGCCGATCCCAGACGTCCCGAAATGAAGGATACGCTGAATCGGCGTATCAAACATCGGGAAGCGTTTCGTCCGTTTGCACCTTCAATCATCGAAGAAGCTGTCGGAGAGTTTTTCGAGAAGGCGCATCCCTCGCCTTTTATGACCTTCGCCTACCCGGTGCGCCCGGAAAAGCGCTCCGCGATTCCCGCCCCAACCCACGTGGATGGCACGGCGCGCCTACAAACAGTCAGCCGATCGGCCAATCTCCTCTACTGGAAGCTCCTTCACTCCGTCGGCGAATTCACCGGAGTGCCCGCCGTTTTGAACACATCGTTCAATGATAATGAGCCAATCGTCTGCCGCCCCGAAGAGGCACTCGACTGCTTTCGCCGAACTCGGATGGACGTCCTGGTGATGGGAAATTTTGTTCTCGAGAGACGATCCGCGGCCGCCGCTCCCGAAAAATCCGATGGGCGCTTGGCTAGTCATGCAGACTAAGCTCGCATGCACATTTTGATTTTGAACGAATACTACCCCCCGGATACGTCAGCAACTGCGAAAGTGGCGGCACAGATCGCTGAGACCCTGGCGCAGCGTCACAAGGTAACGGTCGTGGCGGCGCGCCCCTCCTACGATCCCGACGAGTTCTATCCGTGGGCATTGCTCCGCTCTGACCTGTGTAACGGCGTGCATGTCGAGCGTGTCGGATCCACAGCCTACCCGCGCCACCAAATGCGCCGGCGCGTCTCAAATTACTTGTCATATCTCGCCTTAGCGATACCCCGCGCCCTGGCGATTCAGGCGGACATGGTTTTGGCGATGACGGACCCACCGATCGCCGGGATTGCCGGGGCATTCGTCGCGAGGATCACGCGCTGCCCGTTTGTCTACAACATTTGCGATCTCTACCCAGAAATGGCCGTCGCAGGAAACATCATGAAGCCCAGCATTTGGACACATCGCTGGGAAAACATGCATCGTCGCGCGCTCAAACAAGCCGCTCGCGTAATCGTTTTGGGTGACGACATGCGCGAGCGCATCGTGGCCAAGGGTGTCACCCCACAGCGAGTAACTGTCGTTCGCAGCGGCGCATCCTTGCCCCCCGCGATGCCGGACCTAGGCGATCCAAGCGTCTCAAAAATCGTCGATGAAATCCGCTGCGGCTTCCCGTTCGTCGTACTTCATGCTGGCAATCTGGGCTTCTACGGTGCCTGGAATACCCTTCTTGCGGCCGCGGAGCTCTTGCGCAATGAAAATGTCGGATTTGTGTTTGTCGGGGACGGCGCAAATCGCGCTTCGCTCGAAGCCTTTCCCTCAAATTCTTCGAACGTTCGCTTTCTCCCATTTCGTCCGCCCGAACAAATTCCCCATGTGATGATGGCTGGCGACGTGCACGTTGTGACCATCCGCCGCGGACTCGAAGGGGTGGTTGTGCCCAGCAAGCTCTATTCGACCCTGGCTATGGGCCGCCCAGTCCTCGCCGTCGCATCTCCATCCAGTGACGCGGCCCGCATTGTCGTGGAATCTGGGAGCGGGCTAGCTGTCGATCCGGATGACCCGGTCGCTGTGGCTGCCGCTATTCGCGAGCTGCGATCCGATCCGGCCCGTCTAGCCCTAATGGGACGCCGTGCTCGGGAAGTGGCGGGGAAGTATGCTAGATTAAAGGAATTGCGGCGTTTTTCCGAAATCGTGGATCAAGTCGGACTTGAGGCCGGCAGGCCTCATCGGACAGACGTTCCGCCGCGTGTTTGAGCCGAACCGTCTCGAGGAAACGAGCAGTTAGCCGGAAAACATGACCAACATTGGAATTCGATGACCATTCCTTCCGACCTGATCGCCTTTGCAGTAGCACTGCTAGGTTCGCTCTGTTTGACTGTTCCCGTTCGGCGCTTCGCCCTCCAGTATGGGATGGTCGATCATCCCGGTCCGCGCAAAGTCCACTTGCGTCCCGTTCCCCTTCTCGGGGGAATCGCCATTTACCTTGGGTTCGTTCTGGCAATTCTTTTGACGCTTCACGCCGCGCCACAGCAGCAAATGACGAGCATTCTGGCCGGCGCCACACTGCTTGCTATAGTCGGCGGAATGGACGACGGCCGCTTGCTGCATCACCAGGTCAAACTTTTCGTGGGTATGCCGGCAGCAGCTATGTTTCTGCTGGCATCCGGTATCCGCGCCGACATTTTTGCTCGTTTCGTCCCGGGCGTTGGCGGCTTGATCCTCGACGGGTGCCTCACTATGTTTTGGGTCGTCGGCATTACGGCGTCCTTCAGCATTCTCGATCACATGGACGGTCTTTGTGCCGGTATATCGGCTGTCGGCGCGACCTTTTTCTTCTTATCTGCAACTTTGAGCGGTCAAACCATGGTCCGCACCCTGGCCGCCGCAACCCTCGGAGCCGCACTCGGCTTTTTGCTTTGGAATTTTAATCCAGCAAGAATTTTCATGGGCGACGGAGGAGCCATGTTCTTGGGCTTCTTGATGGCCGCTCTCGGTCTAAAAATTCGGCCGGAAGGAATTCATCGTTCGATTAGCTGGCTGGTTCCCGTCCTTATTTTGGGTGTGCCGATCTTTGATACCACTCTCGTCTCGATATCCCGCGCTCGCCGCAGGTTGCTCCCCTTCACTTCGCCCGGCAAGGACCACACCGCCCATCGCCTGTCGAACCTGGGGCTTGGCCACCGCGGCGCCGTCCTTGTGCTTTACGCCGTGGGAGTGCTGTTTGGAATCGTCGCTCTGGTGATTCCTCACTTCTCTGTCGCATCTGCCTGTGCGATCGCCGGTATTGCGGCCGTTTGCGGAATCGTCGCCATAATATTCCTTGAGCAGGCTCCCTATGAACGCCAGCTAAAACTTAGGAAATCCGTTTCGTCTATTGATCTGGGATAGTTTCTCCGTCTTACTTCGTTGGAGTCGCGCCAATGACGGAATTGTTCGTTCCTATTCAGGAAACCTGCCCGAATGCCCTTCCCCCACTAACCAACGAGTCGCACTCCCGCGCCGCTATCGCTTTGGAAAGTTGAAGCGGAATCCTATTCGCGCCGAAATTGGCAAACCTGTTTCCTGTCCACTCTGTGCGGAGATCAAGTATTCTTCGTTCGCCAGGTTCTCGACGGCCGCAAAAACTTCGGCCCCGCCTCGAATGTTGCGCGATGCCATCGCGTCCATCACGAAAAACCGGCCCATCGGAAACATATTGTTCGCATCGTCAAATTGCACGCCCACCATGCGGCCGTCCACCGAGAACACGATGTGGGCGGGATCGTTGTAGCGCGCCTGAAACGTGAGCACGCTGTGCGGGACTTGCGCCACCCACAATCCCGCGAGCCCTAGCCCAGGCGCGCTATCGATCTTCGCATCTACGTATTCGTAGCCACCGATAAGCTGCAAGCGATGAGTAATATTGACGACGCCGTTCAAATCGAATCCCGGCGCAGTCGTGCGTCCGAGATTCTGCCGCAGCTGCGTCGTCCCCGTTGACGCCAACGGGCAAGTCGGCAGCGGCATCGCCGCCGGACATGGAACATTCGTCACCGGATCGATCACCTCATTGAAGAAAAATATCCCTCTCACTTCCAGCCGCCGCTGAAATCCCGTGACATCAACTCCCGTCTCGCCGCCCGTCAGCCGCTCCGCCCGCAAATCGGGGTTCGCGTCGGTTGTCACGGTTCCCACCCTGAACGAGCGATACAGCTCGTTCAGCGTCGGCGCCCGAAACGCGCGATAGACCGACGCCGACCATGAAACGTGCGAGCCAATCTCATGCACCACGCTCAACCGCGGGCTGAAGGCGCTGTAACTCCGTACCGCGAAAAAGCTATTTATCGGCGGTCCTGATGGCGCTCCCAGAGCATTCACGGGCTGTTGCACTTTGAACGCATCGAAATTCCGCCAGTCGTCGAACCGCGCGCTCGCCGCCAGCGTCCATCCCGGCGCAATTTGAATCAAGTCTTCGCCAAACACTCCTGCCGTGCGCTGATGTCCGCCGGAAAAAGTGTCGAACGTATGCTTTCCCGTCAAGCCGGAAAACTGAATCTCATTGCTGTGGCCGATGTCTTCGTGATCGTCGAATCCCGCCACCAGCGTTTGCCGGTTGCCCAGACCGCGCGACCACACCGCAGATCCCCCAACCTCCTGCGCCGGCACTGTCTGCTGATCGACCAAAATCTCCGAATTGCGATTCCCTGCCACCGACGAAAATCCTTGATGATACGTCTGCGCATCTCCGTAAAAGCGCAGCGTTAGTGATCCGATCGCGCCGAGATGCAGGTTCGCTCCGAGCGCGCCCTCGCCGAGCCGTATATCATTGGCCTGATCGGGAGTGCCGTTCTGGCGCCGGTCATCGAAATACCATCCGCGTGCAAAAACTTCGCTGTCGGACCCGATCTTCCGCCCGATCATCAGGTCGGCGGTCCCATGCTCGGAGCCTGCCTTCGTGTCCACGCTTCCCCGCTGGTCCTGCGGCACCAAAATATACCCGTCCGTGTGAAACACGTCGCCGCTGAACGTGGACTCCCATCTGCCTTTCTCCCCGCCCGCCCATAGTGAAAGGTCCGGCGTATTCTGGTTGCCGTAGGAAGTCTCAATCGAAATCCCGCCCGGATTCGGACGCCGCGTCAGGAATTGCACCACCCCCGCCAATGCGTCGCTTCCATATAGGCTCGATCCTCCCTCTTCATCTACTTCCACGCTGGCAACCGACTCGTTCGGCACGCGATCCCAATAAATCCAAGATCCAAAAGGATCGTTCAGCGGCAGCCCGTCTTCCAGCACCAGCACGCGGCTCGGTCCGCTTCCGCTGCCCAGCCCCCGCAGTGACACTCCCAGCGTCGTCGGATTCGCAATCCGGCTGCTCGATCGCCGAAAAAGACTAAATCCGGGAACCTGCCGCAGCGCGTCGTCTAGCGTCAGATTCGGCGTCTGCTGCAAATCGCGCCGCGTCAGTTGAATCGTGCTGACCGGCGATTCCCCCATCGGCGTCGAGGTCCGCGCGGCCGTAACCACCACCTGCTGGCTCACCGTAAGAGGCTGTAACACAAAACTCATCTCCAGCGCTGTAGCCGCCGTCCACGATTGCTTCAAGGGCTCAAACCCATCCGCCGTCACCGTCACCGTCCCAGCCACCTCCGGAACCCCTTCGAACACAAACTTCCCGGCCGCATCTGTCGTGGTCCCCGCAGTGTAAGAATTCGCGGCCAGCTTAACGGTGGCCCCCTGCACTGCCGCTCCTGTAGTGTCGTGGACACTTCCTTCCAACCGCGTCCCCTGCGCGCGAACATTCCAGGAAACGCCCAGCGTCAAAATAATTGTGAAAATGAAATGCGCTGCGCGCAACGCGCGGAACTTCCCGGCGGATGCCCTCAATGGCTGAGCCTTTTCATGCGACGTTCGACGCGTGGATGTGCGCATGCGTTGCGCCGGGAACATGGAGCGGCATTATAACGTGCGACCTCTGAAAATGTTTGCGACCCGCGGAAAAAGCGGACTCAGGCCGGATTGGAACGGTAGATCCAATCGGTTTTGGTCGAGGATTCTGCCGGGAGCGCCCCGTTTATATCCTTCAATATCTGGTCGACGATCCCTCTTTCCGGGGAAAGCGAGCAAACCGGGTCCGTAACGCCGGCATCTTTGGCCAGCAGGAACGCCTGGCATCGGCAGCCGCCGAAATCGCGCTCGCGACGGTCGCAGCTTCGGCAAGGTTCCGGCATCCATTCCTCGCCGCGGAATTTTTGAAACGCTCCAGACTCCTCCCAAATCTTCCGAAGCGGTTGCGCTTGCACGTTTTCAAACCTCATGCCCGGCAGCATGCCCGCCGCGTGGCAGGGCAGCACTTCTCCGGCGGGTGTAATAAGGATCAGCTTGCGTCCCCAGCCTCCCATGCACGGCTTCGGATACTTCGCGTAGTAGTCCGGTACCACGTACTCCACTCTGATTTTCCCGCGCAGGCGCTCCTCGGCCAGCTTAATAACCTCCAGCGAGCGTTCTAGCTGCGCGCGCGTTGGCAGCAGGTTTCTTACGTTCGTGAATGCCCAACCGTAATATTGAACATGCGCGAATTCCACGCGCCCGGGACCGATCTGCTCCGCCAGCGCCAGCATTTCCTCCAGTTGATCCACATTCTGCCGGTGAATTACGAAATTTAGCGTAAGCGCAATCCGTTGCCGCTTGATCCATTCGATCGCGCGCAGCTTTCGCTCTTGCGCCTGCGTCCCCGCGAATTCAATCGAGCTTTCCTCTCGTGCTCCTTGAAAGCTGATCTGTATGTGATCCAGCCCCGCTTGCACCAAATCCCCCAGCCGCTTCTCATCAAGCGGAATTCCGGATGTAATCAAATTCACGTAAAGACCGGCGCCGCGCGCCGCGCGAATTATTTCCGCAAGATCGGCACGCGCCAGCGGTTCGCCTCCCGTGAAATCCGCTTGCAGCACGCCAAGCTCCGCCGCCTCTCCAAGCACCCGGCCCCAGGTTTCCGCCGAAAGCTCGCGATCTCGCGCCGCCAGCGAAACGGGATTCGAGCAGTAAACGCAATGCAGCGGACACCGGTGCGTTAGCTCGGCGATTAGCGCAAGCGGCGAAGGTAGAATCGCGTTCATTTGAAAAGGCCGCTCCCTGCCGATCGCGCGTACCGCGATTTCACTCAAAATCCAGCGCGCCCTGCGTGTTCAGCAGGTCCAGATACCCCAGAATGTCCTGCTCCACTTTCCCGGGCTCGGCCTTCGAATATATTTGCTGCAATTCCGAAATAATTTGCTGAACGGTACGCGATCCGTCGCAACGCTCCACAATCTCCAGGCTCGGCCCGTTCAGCCGCAGCGCGCGCTCCGGCATCAGCAGCATCCGCGGCGGCTTGTTCTTTTCGTTCAACCGGCACCCGGGCGCAAGATGAGGACGGCTGTTCATCTCAGGCTTCACGCAGCGTTCCGATCCGGTTGAAACGCACCCGGGGGTGGCCACCCCGGCAACACGTACGCAAAATAAAGCGCATCCAGCATGGCCCACAGAATATCGCACTTGGCGCGAAGCGCCCCCAGCGCTAGCTCTTGTTCCTGCCGCGTTCGCGCATGCCTCACCACCCACGCTAGAGCGAAATTCGCGTCTTCCGGTGCCTGCGTGATTCGCGCCTCGAAATAATCCAGCCCGCTCGAAAGCCACGGATAATGCTGCCGCAGCCGGTCCATCCGCAACGTAATCAGCTTGCCCGAAAAAAGTTCCGTCAGCGAAGATGCCACCGCTTCCAGAAACGTCCGCGAACGAACGAAATGGACGTACGATTCCACCGCGTATCGCGTGGCCGGCAAAATCCCCTCGCCGCGAATCGCCTGCTCGGGACGAAGGCCGGTGGCCTCCACCAGTCTAAGCCATTTCTCAATGCCGCCGGGCTTTCCATCGGCGCCGTCGTGATCCAGAATTCGTTTCCGCCACGCCCGGCGAAAATCCGAATCGTCGCTCCGCGCCAAAATGGACGCATCCTTGATCGGAATCTGGCTCTGGTAGGTATACCGGTTCAGCGCCCACGCCTGCAGTTGTCCCCGCGTGAGCTTTCCTTCATGCATCAGCAGGTGAAAGGGATGCTTGTGATGATAGCGTTCCTCGCCGATCACCTGAAACCGCGCGACGAATTCCGTCTCGGGCAGAATTGTCTCGCGCTCAGGCTCGCTCAAAGCTCACACTCCATCCCGTCGTACGCAATTTCCCACCCCGCCTCGCGCGCTGCGCGGTTCGGTTCGCTCTCTTCGTCCAGCAGCGGATTTGTATTGTTCATGTGGATAAGGATGCGCCGCCCACCACGGACGTTTCCCATCTGCTTGAGCAGTCCGTCTTCTTCGGAAAGCGGCATATGCCCCATCTCCCGCGCCGTTTTCCCGCTGCCCATCACTCGAACGAGTTCGTCATTCTTCCAAAAAGTTCCGTCCATCAGCGAAAGATCGCTTTCCGCGGCGCATCGTTTCCAACCGTCGCTGCTCCCTGGAATGCTCGGCGCATAAAGCATTCGCTTCCCGTCGTGTTCCAATTCCAAACCGATTAGAGCCTCCTCCCGAGGGAGGCTCCGCCGCAATCGTTCGCTCACATAATCCGGGAAATCTCCATCGAGCGGTACTGCCCGGCAACATATCCCTGTTTTATTCGGCGAAGCAGGTTGCGCCAGAATTGAAACCGCCTCATTCACCGCCAGCGATTCCCACTGAACCGGAGGGTGCGATCGTTCGAGCGTTCGGAACAACGAATTCTCTTCGGTCAATACTCGTCGCACGCTCGCAGTCGCATAAATGCGCAGAGGCTGAAACTCGCGCAGGTGCAGAAGTCCCAAAACACAATCCACGTCGGCGCTGGTCAAAATAATCGCGGAAGCAGGTGTGCTGCGCCCCGGCCCTGCTGGTGCGAATTCGCGGTTCTCCATGAACTGTTGCCTGAGATCGGGAGAAGCGTTCAGTAAAATCCAGGAGTTATTGGGAGAGACTGCAACTTGCGCTTGCGTGCGGGCCTTGCCTCGAAGCAAACCACTGCGAAGACGGCTGCAATTCGCGCAGCCGCAATTCCACTGCGGGAATCCACCCCCGGCCGCGGAGCCGAGGATTTTGACGCGCATTTAGAAAACTACAGTTCGGCGTTAGCGTACGAGCTGATTTCGCAATTCAGGTCAATCTCTTCGTGACGCGGTGCGGTCCATTCCATGGATCACTGCCTCCGATGTCATTCTATTGAATGCGCTTGCCTTACCTGCAAAATATACCGCGCCCCTCCGTTTTTCGCAACCTCATTCATTTCTCACATCCCACCGCTGCCGGTTTTGCCTAGCACCGTCGTCATTCTGAGCGGAGTGTCCCGCGCCTTTTGGTTTTGTCCGAAGCGCCGGGACACGCAGTCGAAGAATCTCTCTCCGATCCACGCACAACCACCGCACCCCTCCGTGAGGGCCCTTCGCAGGGGTATGACATGTCGTGCCCGGCAATCATACTTGGCGCGAGGCACCCCATCCTCCTCGCTCACAGGGCGCCCTCTCACCCTGAGTGACGTGGATCAGCTCGAATGTTCGGTAGTCTCTAGTCTCTAACCTCCAGACTGTAACCACCGCAAAATCCCGCGCGTCTCACCCACTTTGCTGATAGTATCTGCGCGACTTATAGACTGAGGGGGACTAACGAATGCAGCAGAAATGGATATCGCTCCTGGCTGGCCTTGCAATCTTGCCGCTCGCTTTTGCAACCGGCGCCGCCGCGCAGAATCCCACGAAAGATTGGCCCATGTATCGGGGCGACCTCGAAGGCATGGGGTTCTCGCCATTGAAGCAAATCAATACCCGCAACGTCGACAAGCTCACCCAATCCTGGACCCAGCAGTTGACCACTCGCGGCAGCCTTGAAGCCACTCCCATTGCCGTCAACGGCGTCATGTATCTGGCCGGCGGCAATAAGGTGATCGCCTTCGACGGCGATACCGGAAAGGAACTCTGGCATTACGATATCGCGGCAGGGCCCACTCGCGGCGTCGCCTATTGGCCTGGCGACAAGGACAACAAGCCCCGCATCATCTTCACCACCTTCAGCCGCAAGATGATCGCTCTCGATGCTGCTACTGGAATGCCTGTGCCCACTTTCGGCAATAATGGAATCGTCGAGATGACCGTCGCGTATGACGGCGTCCCCACAATTTATAAGAATCTCGCGTTTCTCGGCGCCAGCGTCGGAGAGTTGCCCATCGGACCTCCCGGCGATACCCGCGCCTACGATGCCGTCACCGGAAAATTGATTTGGACTTTTCACACCGTCCCGCAGCCCGGCGAGGTCGGCCACGACACATGGCTCAACGACGGCTGGAAAGGCCGTTCCGGCACCAACGTCTGGGGTTGGTACATGACCGTCGATCCAAAAACGAATACGCTTTTCATGCCCATCGGCGGCCCTTCGCCCAACTACTACGGCGGCGATCGCCCCGGCGATGACCTCTTCGGCAATTCCATCGTCGCCGTCGACGCCGACACCGGCAAGCTGAAATGGTATTTCCAAACCATCCACCACGATCTGTGGGATCAAGACCTACCTCCCGGACCCGGCTTTGTAGAAGTCGATAAAGACGGACAAAAAATTCCCGCGCTCGTGGCCATCGGCAAAACGGGCTTGATGTTCATCCTCAATCGCGACACTGGCAAGCCAGTCTTCGGCGTCGAAGAGCGCCCGGTTCCGAAAGGCGACGTTCCCGGCGAGTGGTATTCACCCACGCAACCATTTCCGCTAAAGCCGCCGCCGCTAGCCCGGAACAGCTATAAGCCGGAAGACATCGTCACCGCTGAAGACACCACTCGCGAGCACGCCAAGGCGTGCCAGGAAGTCTTGGAGAAGAATGGCGGCAAACTCTACAACGCCGGCCCGTTCACCGGCTGGCTCTATCACGAGGATGGCACTCCGCCCAAAACCACCGTTCAGTTTCCCGGAGGTACTGGCGGCTCCAACTGGGGCGGCACTGCCACCGATCCTCACATGCATTACATCTTCGTTCAAACGCACGACGTCTCTCTCTTGGGCTGGATGGAAAAGAAAAAGGAAGGACTCAACTACGGCCGAGGTACGGAAGGCTCAAAACAGGAATACGACCGCGCCAGCGTCAACGGCCCCGGCCCTTACTTCAGCTTTAGCGCCATGATGAAGGACGCCAATGGCAAGCCGCTCGGCAGTTGGCCCTGCCAGAAACCGCCTTGGGGCCAATTGATCGCCGTGAATGCCAATACCGGAGAAATCGCCTGGCAAGTCCGATTGGGCATCACCGAAGGTCTCCCCGAGGATAAGCAGCTCACCGGCAATTCCGGTAGCGCAGGTCCAATCGCTACTGCGGGCGATCTGGTATTCATCGGCTCGACTTCAGATCAGCGCTTCCGCGCTTTCGATTCGAAAACCGGCAAGCAACTTTGGGTCGTCAATCTAGCCAAAAACGCCAACGCCAACCCCATGACTTACGAAGGCAGAGACGGCAAACAGCGCGTAGCAATCGTCGCCGCCGACACCGTCTACGTCTTCAAGCTCCCCTAAAGCTCGCAAACTCTTCGGCTGATTTGGGTTCTTATTTGCAGTCGGCGCGGAGGTTCCTTTGAACCTTCGCGCCGCGCGGCAGCGCTTTTGCGCCTACAGCAAGCCACACATTGTAGTACTGGCTTCAACGTATAGGTAGTTGGAAGCAAATGCTTTAGCATGTGCCACGTACCCAACGACCCAGTAGACCGCGTAACTAGGAGGATGACTGATGAAAGGGAAAATCACTCGACTCACTTTGGGATTGGCATTAGCTGTGACCTTCATGCTACCAGCGGCCCAGCTGACTTTTGCCGACCACGACTACAGAGAAGATTGCCATCGTCGGATCGAAGCCGATAGGGCCAAAGTCGATGAAGCAGCCGCGAAACACGGCGAACATAGCCGCCAAGTCGATCGCGCCGTCGATAAACTCCAGGCGGACAAGCAATGGTGCCGCGAGCATCACGCCGATTGGGATCACAAGTTTGATATCGGCATCTACGTCCACCACTAGAGAAACGCGCTTCCTCTAAAGGCCGAGCCTCAATGGCTCGGCCTTTGCATTTCTACAAAACCCATCCGTGCCTTGTCCCCTTTTCGCATTCTATACACGGGTCGCCTCACGAAAATGCAGCGACGGGTCGTCGAGAGTCTTCTTTAGATTCGGCCCTTCGAGCGCGCCGGACTTTAAATCCACGCGCCATTTCTCCGTGAACAGCAGCTCGCCGTGCAAGTCGTAATATTCGACGCCCATCCTCGGCCCCTCCAGAATCACCTTCGCCCAACCGTTGTAACCCGCGTTGATCTTTTCCCCGTTGTCGTAGCGGCGGTTGTCCCATGCGAGCCAGCGGCACTCGTGGATGTCGGGTAGCGCTCCTCGTTCCACAGGCATGCCGCCATGCCCGATGCAGCGTCCATATGTCGGGATCCCGCCCGCCACCGCATATTTGTCGTAGATGGCGAGCTTGTGTTCGTGTCCCCAAAACCAGATCACCGGCCGGTGAATTACCTGGGCTAATTGTTTCGCTGGAATTTGATACCACTCGCCAAAGGACGAATGGCTGCCGTGATGCGATAGCACGATCAGTCCGCGATTGTCTCCATCGGGATTCACGGTGGATTCGATCCACTTCATCAGAGCTGGCGGAATCGTGCACTGGGGCTTGAAATGCAGCGACGTCCGGATGAACCTGGTCTTTTGGATGATTGGGACTCGCCCCCAGTCGAATGCCGCCGAGTTGTAACCCGTATCAATCGCCAGAATGCGCCAGTGTTCGTTCTGCAGGCAGAAAAAACTCGCCCATTGGCCGCAGCCCCATTCACTGTCGCCGTCCCTCAGTCCCATTTTCGGCAGCACGTACCCGAAATACCCGCTGCCGTGCGCGTACATTTCGTGGTTTCCGGAAAGCGCAAAGCTCCCCTTCGTGCCCATCGGCCATTTCACCGCCGTGTATCCGCTGGTTTTCACGCCAAGAAAGTTTTCCTTCACCTCGGTGCCGTCGCCCACGTAATACACGTCCCCCAAGTGAATCGTGAAATCGGGCCGCGACTTCGCCACCAGGCTCGCCACCATCTGCGCCTCATCCGTTCCCGTTCCCCAGTCTCCAATCAAGTCGATCGTGCACCGTTCCCCAATCTCATAAATACCGTTGCCTTTCCCGTCGGTCGTGTAATCCCTGAAGTTGTGTTTCTTCTTGAACCAGAATTTCGCAACATGTGAAATCCAGGTCCACATATGCCCGGGGAGGAACGCTTTCAGTGGATCGTACGTTGTCTGCGAGTAATTCGAGCCGCCCGCGCGGAAGTGCGCCGCCAGCCCCGAATAGGAAGGCCCAGTGAAATTCCCGAGATCCTTGCGCGAGCCTTGGGGGTTGGCACGCTCGTCCGTCGCAGGCGCCACGCGGTCACCTCGGTAATATTCTCGCACACAAGATAATCCGGGTGCCTCTGATGCAATCCTCAGGAATCGCTGGCGTCTCCATCCTGTCATTGAGAGGTCGGAGCTATCGTGTGCCCCGACCGCCCGAGAATCCATGTGCGGCCGCAAGCTGGAAAAAACGTGGCAATGAGCGGCCTTTGGTTATGCAAGAGGGCTGTGCGGGCATGCTCGCGCATGCTAGGGTACTGCGCGTGAAGGAGAACCAACGCGATGCGGGGCTGGTGCGAGCCGTCGGATCCTGGGCTCTGGCAGCGAGTATCGTCAACATCGTTATCGGCGCCGGCATTTTTGCGGTGCCCAGTGAGATCGCTGCTTCAATGGGTGTTTATGCCGCTGCGGCCTTTCTGGTCTGCGGGGTGGCGATTGGCGCGGTGGCGATTTGCTTTGCCGAGGGCGGCAGCCGGATGCCGACCAGCGGCGGAGCCTATGGATATATCGAAGCTGCTTTTGGGCCCCTTGCGGGCTATATCGCCGGCACAATGCTGTGGCTGGGGGATGCTCTCGCTTGCGGCGGTGTGGCTGCGGCCCTTGCTGACGTGGTCGTAAGCGTGCTGCCGCCGCGATTCGTGGTGCCGGCGCATGCGGCGGTGATCATCGGCGTGATCGGCGGCATCGCGCTGGTCAATACCGGCGGCGTGGCGCGTGGGGCGCGATTGGTGGATGCGGCAACTGCGCTCAAATTGATTCCGATCGCGATTTTTGTGATCGCGGGCGCGTTCGCAATGCATCGCGTGAATTTTGTGCCGACAATACATGTGAGCACTTCGGGACTGGGGCGCGCTGTGATTCTCGCACTCTTCGTGTGCTCCGGCATGGAGACGCCCTTGGCCGCGAGCGGCGAGATAGCGGAACCGTCGCGCACCATTCCGCGGGGGCTAGCGATGGGGATGACGTTTGTTATAGGGCTGTACATCGCCATTCAAGTTATCGCGCAGGGGATGCTTGGTCCTGCGCTGGCGCATTCGACAGTGCCGCTGGCCGATGCGATGGCGCGGATTAATCCCACGTTGCGCCTGCTGATGCTGGCGGGTGCAGGATTATCAATGTTCGGCTGGATCGGCAGCGACATCCTCGGCACGCCGCGAATGCTTTTTGCTTTCGCACGCGACGGATTGCTGCCGCGCGCGCTCGGGCGCGTCCACCCAGGCACCCATGCGCCGCACATCGCGATTTTGTGCTACGCGGGGCTGACGGCCGGACTCGCATTGAGTGGAACCTTTGCAGAATTGGCTGTGCTCTCAACATTGGCCACGGCGGTTTTCTACATGGGCGGCTGCGCGGCAGCTTGGCGGCTGGCGCGCCGTGGCGTGGCCGTAGCGGGCGCGCCATTGAACTTCCGTTGGCTCGGAGCCGCGGCCGCGATTGGCATTGGCAGCATGCTGCTTCTGATTGCGCTGGCGTCGCGCGCAGAAATCGTGGGGCTGCTGGTGGTTACCGGTGGGAGCGCTGTCATCTATTTGTTGCAGACTCGGGCCGCGCAGGCGCGGCTGCGAGTCCGGTCACAATGAAAAGACCCTTTCCGCGTTGGTCTGGAAGAGTTTCTTTTTGTCGGCGTCACTCAAGGGAAGATTATCGGTCATGGTGACTTCCTCGATTTGAAACTCGTAGGGATAATCCATCGCATAGAGCACGCGATCCATTCCCAGGACGGATTGCGCCAACAGGATGGCCGGCGCCCATGGAACGCCGCTGGTGGTTACGTAGATATTGCGGCGCATGTACTGACTGGGGAGCATCTTCAGTTTTGGCATGAACGGCTTTTTGTGCACCTCCCAGTAGTCGATGCGATACAGCAAGTACGGAAGACCCTCGCCCGCATGGCCGATGACAATCTTGAGGTTCGGGAAACGATCGAGCACGCCGCTGGTAATGAGCGCGAGTGTGTGCAGGCCGACCTCGACACCAAAGCCGTAGAGCGCCCGCTCCATACCACGTTGGAGGAACGGCTGAAGCATTTGCGGGGAAGGCTCGCGAGGATGAATGTAAATCGGCACATTCAGGGCTTCGGCGGCCTCGAAGATTTCCCAAAACTTAGGATCGTCCAGATATTCGCCTTCGGTGTGTGAATTGACGACGGCTCCTTTCAGGCCGAGGCGCTTCGTGGCGCGCTCGATTTCCTTCGCTGCGGCTTTTGGGTCCTGCGGAGCGATGGCGGCCAGACCTGCGAAACGAGTGGGATACTTGCGAATCGCCTCGGCGAGCTGATCGTTGGTCGATGCCGCGAGCGAGGAACCGGTGGCGGCATCGAAGACCTGCACGCCGGGCGCGGTGAGTAGCAGAAGCGCGACGTCGATGCCGCTGGCGTCCATGTCATTGATGCGGCGCTCGCCCATATCGACCAACCTGGCAACGATCGGATTGCCGCCGCTGCCGCCTCCTTCGCTGCGGGTGCCGCCGGTGTCTCCCCACATAGTGGCGAGCCCTGGGTGGGCGTAGGGATTTTCGTCGAGTAATTTGCGATACATTGCGAACATTTCCGCCGGGCCCCAGGCTTCTTCGGTGGCAATGCGCTTGTAGGGGACTTTGCGAGGCTTGGCGGCATCCTCATTGCGCACGGGCATGGTGACTTGGGCGGGGCTGGCTTGTGCGGCGCCGACCTGTGCGGCGCCAGCTGTGAGCTGAGCGGAAAGAGCGGCGTAAGACGCAGCTGCACCTTTGAAGAAAGATCGTCTGTTCATGGGTATGAGTCCCCCCGGTTGATATAAATACCGCGAATGGATGTGAACGGCAATCGCGAAGAACAAAACCTGACTTTTCGGCGGCGCTCGCTTGGTGCATGATCGGAATATGACGCCGGCCGAAAGAACGGAATGGATCAACGATCGCGCGCGCGCCGCGGGATTTGATTTGTGCGGTGCCGCGCCAGTGAATGGGGAACTAATCCCTTCGGCAACCTCAGGTGAGCCGAGAGCTTTTGGGGAACTTGAGCGCTTGCCCGAATGGCTAGCGCGCGGGTACGCGGGAGAGATGAAGTATTTGTACGACGCGCGGCGCGGCGATCCGCGGCTGGTTATGGAAGGAGCGCGGAGTCTGATCGTCGTGGCGCTGAATTACAACGCGCCGCAACCGCTGTCGACAACTCGATCCTCGCTTCGATCTTGCGACGAAGGACGACAAGCGGCCGATGAATTACCGCGCGGATGGATCTCGCGCTACGCCTGGGGCGATGACTACCACGAAGTGATTCAGGAAAAGCTGAGAGGACTGATCGCGGAAATGCGCGCTCAGTTTCCGGAACCTTTCGAGGCGCGGTCTTATGTGGACACCGGGCCGATCATCGAAAGAGTAGCGGCGAAATACGCGGGCCTGGGCTGGCTTGCGAAAAACACTTGCTTGATCAACTCGCGGCTCGGGTCGTGGCTTTTTTTGGGCGTGATCGTTACTACGATGGAACTCGAAGCCTCGCTTGCAGTCGGCCAAGCGCCACCAGCCGATCTGTGCGGAAGCTGCACGCGCTGCCTGGATGCGTGCCCAACGCAGGCGTTTCCGGAGCCGTACATGCTGGATGCGCGCCGCTGCATTTCGTACCTAACGATTGAACTGCGAGGCGCGATTCCGGAGGAGTTTCGTCCGCAGATGGGCGCGGCAGTGATCGGATGCGACATCTGCCAGGATGTGTGTCCGTGGAACCGGAAGGCGCCGGTGACGAGCGTTTTCGCTTTTCAGCCGCGAGAAGTTTCAGAGGCTGAAATCGATACGTGCGTGGATGACGAGCGGGAGGGCTCGAACGATGGAGCTGGATTCTCGCTCCTTTGGCCCGAACTCGAATGGCTGGCGGGACTCTCGCAACGGGAATTCAGCGCGATTTTTCGGCGGAGCGCCGTCAAGCGCGCCAAGTGGCGAGGCTTAGTTCGAAATGCCTGCGTGGCCTTGGGAAATTCGGGAGTGGAGAAGAGCGCGGCGGGGTATTCGCGTGTGATTCACGTGCTCGACCGGCTCGCATCTTCAGATGATTCGCTGATTGCCGAACATGCGAAGTGGGCGCTGGCACGGCTATCGACGGAAATACGCGATCATGCGGTCGCTCGTCGGGGAGCTTCTTGAGATGGATCTTTTTTCGTGGCTTGCTTCGCGCGCAGCAGGCCTCCGCACCAACCCGCCGGGATGGTGAACACGAGCGCGCCAATCCAATCGCGCAAGGGCGCTTCGTTGCGAAGCGACGGTGACGTCATCGCCAAGACCGTGAGGGCGACCTGGACCACGCCCATGAGCAGAGAATGGAGCACGGGGGAGCGTCGTGCGAGCCACGCGGTAACGTAGCCGCCGGCCGCGACGCATGAAGCCGTGTAAGCGAACAGGAACAACGTGGCGGGCAGATTGTGGCTGATGGCGACTCGGTTGGGCAGAGCGTGAGGAAATAGGCGCGTCATCAAGGGATCGACGGCGGCCTCTATCGCGAACGAGGTGATCGTCAGAGTGACGATGCCTGCCAATACTGCGAGGGCGCTTCGAATCACGGTGGCTTAGTCTACTGAAACGGGCGGGCGGCGTCTTGACGATTCTTGCGCCGGGCTCCCGATTTAGCCGGCGCGCCAGTTCTCACGAAAAACGGAACTGAAAAACCTAATGGACAGGGAAACGCTGTTTTTGGGATACTTTCGCGTGCACGCGGCGATGAACGATTTAGCGAAACCTGCCGCATCTCTTAATTCAGGACTAAAAATCTCATGAAATCAATGCGCCGATTGGGTCTATGTTTGTTCGTGTTGTTAGCGGTGGGACTGGGGGCATCGCGCTTGTCGTCGCGGGAGAGTCCCAAAACATCTTTGCAGAAGGCTGCTGCGCAAAAGACTGCGCAGAAAGCTCCTTCCACTGCCGAGCAGGGTGGCAACGTCGAACGAGGGCGGTATTTGGTTGAGAACGTGGCGATGTGCGAAGAGTGCCACACGCCGCGGGATGGCAGCGGCAATCTGGACGAGTCCCGGCGGCTGCAAGGCGCGCCGATCTGGATCACGCCGGTTCACCACAACACGAACTGGGCCATGAATGCGCCGAGTTTAGCGGGATTCGAGCAGTTCACCGAGGAACAGGGCGAGCAGATTCTCGAGCAGGGAGTTGGTCCGAACGGGCTGCCGATCCAGCCGCCGATGCACATCTACCACATGAATCACGCGGACGCGCAAGCCATCATCGCTTACCTGCGCTCGCTGCCGGGCGGCTATCCGCAGCGATAACGCAAGCCCATCCCGCCGCAGTCGAACGCCAGTATAATCGCGGACGATGGAAGAGCGCTTAAGGGCGTGGGTGGAATGGCTGCTCAGCCCGGAGTTTTCCGACGAAAAACATCCGGGGCATCTCTGGCCGCGATGGATTTTCCTGCGAGCGCTCGGCCTCATCTATCTTTCGGCGTTTTATTCGCTGATTTTTCAGATTAAGGGCCTGCTGGGTCCCAGCGGGATTCTGCCCGCGGGAGATTACTTGCAGGCGGTCTCCTCGGCACTTCACTCAGCGCGCTTCTGGTTTGCGCCCACGCTTTTTTGGATTAGCTCGAGCGACCGCGCGCTGATCTTGGTCTGCTGGGTTGGGCTGGCGGCGTCCGTACTGCTGACGCTGAACATTTGGCCGCGGGCAACACTGGCAATCTGCTTCGTCTGCTTCCTCTCCTTCATTGGCGCCGCACAAGATTTTGCCAGCTACCAATCGGACGGAATGCTTCTGGGCGCGGGTTTCATCAGCCTGTTCTTCGCGCCGCCGGGATTTTTGCCGGGTCTGGGGCGCGCGAATCCGTCATCGCGCGCAAGTTTGTT
Organism: uncultured Acidobacteriota bacterium; assembly: GCA_963823145.1. Lineage (GTDB taxonomy): Bacteria > Acidobacteriota > Terriglobia > Acidiferrales > UBA7541 > Palsa-295. The sequence goes on along the minus strand of CAWGJZ010000002.1, from coordinate 1,163,647 downwards.
TCTGCTCCGATGGGAATGGTTCCGGATTTATTTCGAATCAGGCTTCGCCAAAATGGCAAGCGGCGATACTTCGTGGCGACACTTCACGGCCATGGACGATTACTATCAGAATGGGCCGCTGCCTACGTGGATTGGATGGTTCGTGGGACATTTCCCGCATTGGTTCCACGCTTCGGCAGTTTTCTACACGCTGGCGACCGAACTAGTGCTGGTATGGATGGTGTTTTTGCCGCGCCGATTTCGAATCGCATGCTTCTGGATTGTTGCGCCGTTTGAAATCAGCATCATCCTTACTGGTAATTATGCGTTCTTGAATTATCTCGTTTTTTCGCTCGGCTTCCTCTTGCTCGACGATCGTTTCGTGGAATGGGTGATCCCGCAGCGGATTCGAGGTGCGTTTGAACGAAAGCGAGACGGAGCTTCGGCGCCGGGAACGCCAGCAGATAACTGGCGCGCCGATTGGCGTAAACGGCTCAAGCCCGTACGTAAGACGGTGGCAGGTATCTGCTTGGGTCTCGTCTTTTACGCGACGACCGCCATTTTCATCTGGACGCTGGCGCCGAGCGTTCCGCTGCCACAGAAGCCTGTGAGCATGCTCGAACCATTTCGCATTGCGAATCGGTATGCGCTGTTTGCCAACATGACCCACCAGCGGTACGAAATCGAGTTCCAAGGGTCGCTAGATGGAAAGGCCTGGACCCCATATCCATTCCGGTACAAGCCACAGGATCCGAGCAAACCACCGGGAATCTACGCGCCATATCAGCCGCGTTTCGAATGGAACCTCTGGTTCGCGTCGCTGGGAAACTGGCGCGAGTATCGCTTCGTGTTGTGGACCGAAGAGCGACTGTTAGCGAACGACTCCGACGTACTGGAGCTGTTTGCGCGCAATCCATTCCCTGGCACGCCTCCGAAGGAAGTGCGCAGCGTCGTCTATCAGTATTGGTTCACGAGCGAGCAAACCAGACGGGAGCAGGGACTATGGTGGCGGCGAGAAATGCTGGGCGAATACGCGCCGACGCTCGAACGCGAGTCCGATGGCAAGATCGTTATACTGGATTTTCCAGGAGCTGAGGCGCCAACACGGTAGCGAGACTTCCCAAAAAATCTAATGGGGGTTGCTTGAAGATTTGCTCGCAGCGTCCAGTTGAGCCTGCAAATCGGCAACTTTCTTTTCGGCGTCGGCAATTTCCTGTTGCTTCGACGCAATTTGATTTTTCTCGCTGGCCAAGGCAGCGGCGCCGGCTTTATCGGAGGAATATTCGGGCTTGCCGTAATACGTCTGCTGGTCGAGAGAGTATTTGCGCTGAAGTAAATCAAGATCGACCTTGAGGCTCTGGAGATTGGCCTTGGCCTCGTTCAGGCCCGCTTCGATTGAGGGGATATTTTTGGTCGCGGGCAGTGCCCCCGCTGTGGACTTGGCCTCATCCGCAGGGGCAGAATTATCGTCTGACGCAGTGGGCTGGCCGACGACGCTTATGGCGCCGGGTGCAGAAGCCAGACTCTCGTTATCCCAAACCTTTGCAGGCTTCGCCTGGTCCTTCCTAGTTTCGCGCGCGCGGCGCGCGGCAGCGGCGAGTGGATCCTGCTGCTGGTCCGAGGCGGGCGGAGTTTGAGGCTGCGATTGTTGTGCGGCGGTAAGCCCCGGCAATGAAAGCAGCAGAATCAAGGGTGCCCATTTCGCAATTAACATCCTGTCCTTACCTCCGACACGAGCGTTCCGCTCTTCTATGGTAACGCAGCAGCGGGCCCGCGGGAAGTTGCGTCCGCGGCGGCGTCTAAAGAGGCAACTGCAAGAGCAGCATGCCGCCGAACTGTCCGCTTGACCAGTTGCGCCTTGCCGTACACAGGTGGAAAATACATGGGTAATTTAGTTGCGCAGGTGCGCCGCAGTTACTTAGACTGAGCCTCGGCTCACCGCGCCAGGGCGTTGCCGCATCTAACTTTTGTCATATGAAAACGATCCCAGCTCTTAAACAAGCCGTCTCGATTTTGTGCCTCGCCCTTATTGGCATTCCCCCAACTGCATTTGGGAGAGCTCCCGCGCGTCATCATTACAAGCACCGAGCAAGAGTCGTGCAATACGTCGATCCCGCGAAGGATGACATCGTCACTAACGATGACCCAGTGGTACGCAACATTGCCGTGGATGCCTTGGGACACGAAAAAGGCTCCGTGCTGGCAGTGGACCCCACGAACGGCCGCATCCTTTCCATCGTCAACCAGAAAATGGCCTTCTCCGCCGGTTTCGAGCCATGCTCGACGATCAAGCCATTCGTGGCGCTGGCCGCCCTGAAGGAAGGGGTCATCACGCGCGACACGATGATACGAGTTGCGCCGCGCCGCTACATCAATTTGACGGAGGCGATGGCGCATTCCAATAACAAGTTCTTCGAGGAAGTGGGGACGCGGTTGGGTTTCGATCGCGTGCTGAAATACGATGCTCTGCTTGGCCTGGGGCAGCGCGTGGGTTACAACATTCCTGAAGAGCAGCCCGGATCGCTGCCTCCATCGGCGCCGCTTTTCGGGGGGGTGGCGCGCATGTCGAGCTTCGGCGAAGGCATCCGCATCACGCCCTTTCAGCTTGCATCGCTGGTGGGAATGCTGGCCAATGGCGGCACGCAATATTATCTGCAATATCCGAGGACGGAAGACGCGCGCCAGAACTTCGAGCCTCGGATTCGCGAGCGGTTCGATATTGCTCCGTTGCTTCCGGACCTGCGAGAGGGAATGCTGGCTGCTGTTCTTTACGGGACGGCTAAGCGCAGCTATGACCCGGATGGCGAACAGGACCTTGGGAAGACAGGTACCTGCAATGACGAAGGAGTCGGCGGACGCCTCGGCTGGTTTGTTTCCTACGCCGACCAGGCTCACCCGAAAATCGTGATTGTGGTTTTGCTCCACGGAGGCGCCCGCATTATCAGCGGACCCCACGCTTCAGAAATTGCCGGTAGGATCTACCGTGGGCTGTACGAGCGAAATTACTTCGCCCGGGAGGATTCTAGCTCCCAATACGCCTCATCCCCGGCGGCGTCCGTCCATACCTCTTCTCCTTAAAAAGGCCGTGAGGCCATCGTCAGTGCCTCGAAAGACAACGTACGATGCCGTGATCGTCGGCTCGGGACCCACGACCAGAACTCTTGCGCACAAGCGCGCCGCGGTGTATACGTCACACGCAAGGATTTCCGAGCACGGTAATTCACGGAGGCATCGGCATGAGGCTTTGGCTCGCACTCTTTTCCTCCTTCATTTGTCTGGCGATTTTTGTAACTGCACCAGGACAATCCGCGGCGCAGCAGTCCTGCGACAGTCTCCCGTCTCTCAAGATTCCCAACGCGACAGTCACGTCCGCCACGGCAATCAATCCGCCACCGGACCTGGTGATCCCAATTCCCGCCGGGCCGATCGGACCAGGACGCGATCTTCACATCTCTCAGCCCTTTTGCCGCGTGATCGCGTTTTCCGCGCCAACGAGCGATTCGCGTATCAGCTTTGAAGTCTGGCTTCCTATGGCGGCGAGCTGGAACGGAAAGTTCGAAGCCGTCGGCAATGGCGGCTTTATCGGCCAAATTGGGTACACAGCGCTTGAAACGGCTCTAAAACGGGGCTATGCCACCGCCGGCACTGATACCGGCCACGCGTCCGGTAATGACGAAAGCTGGGCCATGGGTCATCCCGAAAAACTTATCGATTGGTCTTACCGCGCCGTGCATGAAATGACTGTGGATTCCAAGCTGATCATCCAGGCGTTTTACGGCTCTGCCGCGAAACTCTCCTATTGGAACGGCTGCTCCACTGGCGGCAAGCAAGGCCTCACTGAGGCGCAGCGCTACCCGGACGATTACGATGGCATCATCGCCGGCGCGCCGGCGAACTACATCACGCATCTTCAAGCGGGTTCGGAGTACATCAGTTGGGTCGCACTGAAGGACGGAATGAGCGCGCCGGGTTATATCCCGCCGTCGAAGTATGCCGTACTGCACGCGGGCGCAATCGCTGCCTGCGATTCCAAGGACGGCGTAACAGATGGCATTATCGAAGATCCCACTCGCTGTCCTTTCGACCCGAAAAGCGTTCAGTGCCAGGGCGCGGATGCTCCCACATGTCTTACCGCCCCGCAAGTAAAGACGGCACAAATGATTTACGCAGGCGCGAAGTATTCCGATGGCAAGCAGATATTTCCGGGCTTCGAGCCGGGAAGCGAATTGGCATGGAGCGGGATGGCTGCTGGTCCCGAGCCAATCAGCATCGGCACAGGCTTTTTCGCGTACATGGTTTTCGCGAATCCAAGCTGGGATTTTCGCACCTTCGACGTAGATCGCGACACGCGCCTTGCGGATTCTCGCCTCGGCTCAATCGTGAATGCCATCGATCCGAACCTGAAAGCCTTCAAGTCGCACGGCGGAAAAATCATTATGTACCACGGCTGGGCCGATCAAGCCATCATGCCGCTGAACAGCCTCAATTATTACGAAAGTGTCGAGCATGCTATGGGCGGTCAGCAGAAGACGCAGGATTTTCTGCGGCTGTTTTTTGTGCCGGGCATGCAGCATTGCCAAGGCGGAGCCGCTCCGAACACTTTTGATTCTCTCACCGCCCTCGAACAGTGGCGTGAGCACGGCGCGGCACCCGAGAAAATCGTTGCATCGCATTTGACAAAGGGCGTGATCGATGAGACGCGGCCGCTCTGCCCGCATCCCCAGGTGGCCGTCTACAAAGGCTCCGGCAGCACCAGCGATGCTTCAAACTTTGCCTGCGGCAATCCGAACTGGTAGACAAATTGGGCGCGCGGTAGCTGGCTAGTTTCTCTTTTTGGACTTTTTGCGCTGCGGGGCAGGCAGCTTCGCTATGGCAGCCTCTACGGCCTGCTGGACGTTGGCGTCCAACTGCGCGGCTGCGGCAATGCGCTCTTCGCGCGCCTCGTCCGCAATTGACTTGGCGAGCCGCGCCACCGCCGCCTTGACGGCGTTTTCGATTACCGAGCGAATCTCAGCGTTTACCCCAGTATCACCGGAGACAGTTTCCACTTCCACAGTATCCGCTTCGCGGCTCGCGGTTGCGGTTCCAGCCTTTATTTGGCTAGTTTTTGATGCGATTTCGCTTTCGTCCCACGAAGCTGTCGCATGCTCCTTTTCGATCGCTTCGATGGGTTGCTTGTCCGGTCGCGGCGGCAGGTCGGCGGGAGTTGAAGGCTCCGGATCGCCCGGAACCGCAAACCAATCTCCAGGGGGAGACGGGATGCCCCATACATTCCCGGGTACCTCGAAATCCACCGCAATGTGAAAAACTTCCCGGGTATTGCGCGGCCTCTGAACCCAAATCACCTTTCCGGAAACTTGGCGTGGCGCACCTTGCCGGCTCCGGGGAATTTCGAGCTCGACGACCGAGCCTCGCGGCACGTAATGCTTGGATTGGTATTTGCAACCATGGCAGCTCACCATCACGGTATTCGTATTTTCTCTGAACGGCTCATGCAGCGCATCAACGCCCTTGACGACTATTGGCAAAGCCAGCACCGCGCGAGTGCTCCGGCGGTGCTCGATCGCAATCTCGGCTGGTGTTGAAGACTGGCTCAAATCTGTCCCCTGAAGCGATCCTGCCTGCGAGGAAAATAATATCATTCAGACGGGCAGCCGCTCCCCTCTCATCGAAGGGCAGCGCCCAAAAGTTACTGTTGATCCGGTAGCACCGGAAGGACCACCGCGTCCGCGGTTGATGGATCGTCGCGGAGCTTGATGTACAACAGCGTGCCGTTTGGGCGGGGAACTGTCAGCGAACTGTCGGCGAAACCTAGCGGCACGGGTGTTGTGTGGGTGAATTGCGAATCCGAGGCAACGGAGTCAATCAGGAAGAGATTCGTCCCACTGAGCTTGCAAGGTTTATCCGGACTGTCGGGGCAGCGAATTTCCTTGAGTGATGGGACTCGCACTAGATCCGCGAGCGGCTGCCAATCTCCCTTGGCTCCATCCTCGCTGATGGCGCGGAAGCGCAGCGCTCCAAATGCAGAAGGTCCGAAATTCTTAAGAGGATCGACGATGCCAAGTACCGTCTGTGAGTCCTGCAAGACGATGTTGCCATCGCTGATGCTGAGCAACGTGCTGAACGACTCGTCCTCGTTGGCCACTTCGATCTTTTCCGTCCTCGGAAATTTGTCGGGGATTTCAGTTTTCACGAAAAAAGACATCCGGCCGTCTTGCGGAAGTTGATCTTGGCTCGCGAAGCGAATCGCCGAACCGCTGGCGCCAGTCTGAATGCTCTTTCCGATCAAATCCACCTTGGGACGGGCCGGCTCAATGGTCGTCTGCAAATTGAGGACGCGGCCATCCTTGAGGGAAACGTACGCGACCAACTTCTGATCGGGTGGCGCCGCCAGCGGCATATCCGAATTCGAAGCCAATAACGGCAACTCGTCCTTCTGGTCCGCGCGCGACAGTTTCCCGGGCACAAACTCCATTCCACCCAGCTTCACCTTCTGCACTTCGTCCAGTCGGGTTCCAGTTAGGACGCCCTGCCGGTCGCCGATATTGATCGCGAAGTTATCGAGATGGGCGGCCTCGGAATACGCAACCAACTGAAGTTCCTCGGGATCGGCTATGCCGAATTGTTTCACCTTCACTTTGACCGGGCCCGCCGATTCGCCCTTTAGCGGCACTCGTACCTCCAGTTCGTCCGGCTTCGCTATCTTCCATGTGGCATTCAGATTTTTCTCCCGAGCGTTTTCAATCGTCAACTGTTCCACGCACACGGCGCATTCCGATTTGAGATGAAGGGTATCTTCTCGGTCCGCGATGAGTGCGCTACGGTCCTCCGGAGAAATCGTCCACCCGCCGGCGTGGGCCGCACGCAGATTGAAACTCGGGCCCTCATACGCATCGAAGCCCCAGAAGCCCCGAAGCGTTCCTTTGACCTGCGAATTTGGCTTTCCCAGCGGCAAGGCATGCGCGTCGATTGCAAAGCCGCCGCGCGCGGCGTCCGCTGCTGCCGGGAGATCAATCGTCTGCCCCGCCGCTGTCGGTACGCGCAGCACGAAGTCATGCGCAATCGCAGTTGAAAACACTAAGGGCGCGCCTTGGACCGGTAGAACGAGTTGCGTTTTCTGTAGACACAAAACTTCGTCCGGACTCACGGCACGCAGCGGAGGAAGCTGCGGCGCTTCCACTGGCGGCAACCCAATCACCAGGACGGATTTCGGATTCCGAAATGAAGGCGGGCTATTCAGTCGAAGATTCAAATGGCTTTGCTGGGGCAGCGCAAGCGCCGGGATATACTGATACTCGGCGGTATGCAAAGTCCCCATGAGTCTGGCCATGTCGACAATTGCTCCCACATACGGGCTGAAGGATCCTCCTCCGGCAAGAGGCGTCGCGCTCACAGCTCCGATTAAATCTGTCGACGGACCGGCCGTCAGGGCCGCTACCATGGACTGCGTGTGCCCATCATCCAGAACAAGCTGATCGGTATTTTGCGTCAGACACGGAGCTTGCTCCTCCTCCGGCTTGTAAAAACATCCTTGATCGACTTTGATGTTCAACGTGCGGGCCAATGCTTCCGACCTCTGCTGCAGCACCTTGGGTTCGTTTTCGGAAGTCTGTTTGACCTCGCTCAAGTATTTGTCGAGCCGTGAACGTTCCAGGCTCGCTTCATTCAAATCCTGCGAGGCTCTGACGAAGGTGCCCGGCCGCCCGCGAACGGCGGAACGCAGGGTGGAAAAATCGCCGCCCGTCTCCGGCGCCAGAAACATCAGAACCTGCTGAGCTGTAGGAGGCACCGTTACCACGATTCCTTCAGTCCGAACTTTCTTATTCCAGGTTTCCGCTCGCGTAAACCAATCTTCCGGAGGCGGGTTCGTCGTGCCGCGCAGAAAAGCGACGATCAGCAAGTAGTGAACCGATTGGCTCTCGGGAAAATCCGGATGAATCCAAAGCCGGTCACCCGATTGCAGGCTTGCGACATCGGCTATCGGAAGTGTTTTGCCGGCCCGCGTTACATTCACTTCCAGGCTCGGCCCCACCAAATCGAAGGCCGCCGGATCAGCTTGAGCCGCTCGGGCGCTCAGCAACAACCCTGCGCACAGCAAGCAACAGATCAGGTATCCGGGAATTCTGCGGTGAGGGAGTTTCCGCAAAATCATTTGGTGCGCTCCTCGACTACGTGCTTGTGAACCAACGAAAATAAAGCTCGCAAGTAGAATTAGGCCGGGGTCATCGATTTTAATCCATCCACAGCCTCGTATTCCCAATAAATCTCTAAATGCGCTCAATATTGCAAGGCGTTACTGTTAGGAAGAGCGTCGCAGACGGTCGAGAGCTGCGAAAATGAGCACACCTACACCAGCCGTGACCAAGGAATCGCGTAGCAGCGGCATCGTGAAGAAGGGGGCAGGATGATTCAGCAGAACGCGCTCCGATATTGCAAAAACAACTTGATGAAAATGAAAAAATAGGAAAATCAGAGCAAAGCGGCTGGCCGGATGTTCGGTGTCAATGCGAGCTCCCACCGAGGAAGCAAGGTATCCCACGAGCGTCTTGGCGATTCCGTAGAGGCCAATCGGATTGTCGTGGCTAAGGGCGTCCTGAAGAATACCGACGGCCGCTCCCAGAAACATCCCGCTCACGGGATTGCGCCGGCTCACCCCGAAATAAATGGTCACCAACAGCGGCAGATCAACAAGCTCGGACCAGTGGCCGAACTTGTGGAAGACGCCCTGAAAAACCAGGGCCAGGAAAACCGCAAGGACCACGGCGCCGCCGTAATACTTGTGCACCTCGATGCTCGATTGCGCCTGCGCCCCGGAATTTAATGTGTACTCCATGTCAGTTATGTGAGGCGGCCGGCGCTTGCGGTGATGCTGGGGACGCTGTTTGCTCGCCGCTTGGCGCCGCCGGTTTCACGGCGTTTGAAGGAAAAGGAACAGGATTCTTCAAGACGCGCTCGGCAGCCGGCGGCGTTGTCACGGGGTGCACGACTCCTTGCGAATTCGACTGGTTCTCCTTCGCACCGCCCGATTCGGCCGTCTTTTTCGGGACAAGTTCCTGTTGTGAGAGCAGGATCAGCACGTCTTCCAGACGGTCAAGCCGCGCGGCCGTCCGGACGCGAATCGCTTGAAACGGATTCCCCGGGTTCGCGCTGCTCACCGATCCGATCAGCAATCCCTTCGGGAAAATGCGGTCTTCTCCGGAAGTGAGAATCGCCTCGCCAGCGTGGACTTTTTCGTCGTTCACCACATAGTCGAGGCGCGGCTCGGGATCACCGCTGCCTTTCACCACGCCGTGAGTACGGGAATCCTCGAGAAGAGCGCCCACGCCGCTGTCTCTGTCGCTAATCAGCAATACCTGCGCAGTAGCGGGAAAAACCTCGACGATCTTTCCGACGATACCCTCGGGAGTGATCACCGGCATGTTGGGGCGCACTCGGTCGCGCTGCCCTCGGTTGACGAAAAGCGTATTCGAGGACGCGTCAGAACTGGCGCCGATCACCTGCGCGGCAAGCATCGGAGCTTCCACGTGAGCCTCTCGGAAACCTAAAAGCGCGCTCAAGCGCTGAGCTTCCGCGGCTTCGCTTTCCAGCTGCCGGTTGAGAATTTGCAACTGATCGACTCGCTCATGCAAGCTCGTGTTTTCGGCGCGCGTGCCCCGCAGCGCAATATATCCGTCCCAAATGTCTCCTACTTTCGAAAAAGACCAGGTGCCTCCGCGCTCGAAAGGCATCAAGGCTTCCACAGTCCAATACCGGATCAGTCGCACCTCGTGGTCGCGCTTGATCTGGAAAGCCAGCAGCAATACTTGCGCGAGGACTAGCCCAGCCAGCAAGGCCAGTGGACGATGGCGGGAAATCGATGCATCCAGCATTCTAAAGGTCCAAAGTTCGCGGAGCGCCTAAAGTAACTGCAAGGGCGGAGGTCAACGATCCAACTTTTCGATTCTGAATTCTTAGCCCTTAATTCTCAACCCGTTCAGCCGCTTCAATCGATCGAAACCAGCCGCAGCAGCCTGAAATCGCTGAGCATTTTTCCGGTGCCCAGCACCACCGAAGCAAGCGGATCGTCGGCGATCGAAACGGGCAGCCCCGTTTCCTCACGGATGCGTTTATCGAGATTCTTGATCAGTGCGCCGCCTCCGGTCAGTACGATGCCTCGGTCGCTTATATCCGCAGAGAGTTCCGGCGGCGTGCGTTCCAGCGCGACTCGAATCGCGTTCACGATGGTCGAAATATTCTCGGAAAGTGCCTCACGGATTTCGCTGTCATCGATGGTCACCGTGCGCGGTACGCCCTCGATCAGATTGCGGCCTTTCACCTCGAGGGTCATCGGCTTCTCAAGAGGATAGGCGGACCCGATCTCGATCTTGATCTGCTCGGCAGTCCGCTCGCCGACCAGCAAATTGTATTTCCGCTTTAGATAGTGCATCACCGATTCGTCCATTTCGTTTCCGGCCACCCGCACCGAACGCGAATAGACGATGCCGCTCATCGAGATCACCGCGATATCCGTGGTGCCGCCGCCGATATCCACCACCATGTTTCCCGAAGGCTCCTCGATAGGCAATCCGGCGCCGATCGCGGCCGCCATCGCTTGCTCCACCAGGTACACCTCGCTTGCCCGAGCGCGATAGGCGGAGTCCTGCACCGCACGTTTTTCCACTGGTGTGATTTCGCTGGGCACGCCGATTACGATGCGCGGATGGACCAGTACGCGCCGGTTGTGGGCCTTCTGGATGAAATACGTGAGCATCTTTTCTGTCACCTTGAAGTCCGCGATCACTCCATCCTTCATTGGCTTGATGGCGACCACGTTCCCCGGAGTCCGCCCCAGCATTTCCTTGGCCTCGCGGCCAACGGCAACGACTTCTCCGTTGGTTTTATTGATGGCCACGATCGAAGGCTCGTTCACCACCACGCCTTTGCCTCGTGCAAACACCAGAGTGTTTGCCGTTCCCAGATCGATGGCCAGGTCGGAGGAAAAGAGGCTGAAGACCGACCGCATGCTATAGCCGTTTTTGTTCACCGATTGCTTCCCCCCGGATTTCGCCTGAGCGCCCTGCAGCGGGCGTTCGCTTTCCAATACGGTCCTTAGTTGGCTTACGGAATCACTACATCCACGCGCTTGATCGCCGTCCCCCCGCGCCGATTTTGTCCTGTAATCACGATGGTATGGCTTCCGCGCGTCATCGGTTCGGTGAAATAACGGAAATGGCCGTCCGAGGTAATGTCCGCAACTTGTTCCCCATTGATGATTAGGGCCGCGCCAGGTTCGGTGCGCCCGATCACTTCCACAACGCTGCCATGCAGTTCCGTATCGTCCACGTCCAGCCGCATCTCCTGTTCCTTGCCCTGCACTGCCAGCGTGAACTTGTACGAATCGCTCGCGTCGCTTACGTTATTTTTTTCATCGATTGCGCGCACTCTCCAGAAATAAACGCCAGGGTCCATGCCGGCGATGTCTATGCTTGTCGCCGAGGTCTTCTTGTCGATTACGATGTGATTGAACATCGTCGCCGTGCTGGCCTGGAATTCATAGAGCTTCGCTGTGGCCGCCGGCTTCCACGAAAAATGGATGGCATCGTGTTTAGGATCGGCCACAATCACCGGCTGCAGGTTGAGCGGCGCGATCAGTTCTGGCGGCGCCAACACCTGGCTCTTGGTAATGGGCCCTCCCCCGGTCGGCACCACGGCGCGTTCGTACTGCCCGATGTCCACGTGCTCGTTGCCTCGGCTCAATTCGGCGCTTCCGGCATCCACGGTAATATCCTGCTGATTGGTTGCTGGGTCACTGCGGACTGCTGCCCGGCTGTTGGATCGCAGCGAGGCCACGGCGTTTTCAAATGACACTTGGGCCTTTGATCCCGGCATTTGCCACGTGCCCGTCGCCAAATCCACCTGGCCCGAACTGATGTGCACCGCAACCTGCGAGGCGCGGTCTTGACCTACAATATTTTCTTCCACCGTCACCAGCGTGTCGCCCTTCACCGTGTATGTCGTACCGTCAGCGAAGGCGATTCGCGCCACACCTTCCGAGCCCGTCTGGATTAGATCGCCCTTATCCAGCGTCGTCTGGTAGTCGGCATTCATCCACTGGACGGAGTTCACCTTCTTCACCTGCACCCTTCCGTCCAAATTCACAAAGCGCGCTTGCCGCGCCGAAATGCTCGCGGCTACTCCTTTGTCGGTGGGTCCGACCGCGTCTGAAATCTTGTGCAGAATACCGGCTGAGAATTCCGGGAACACCAGGTAGGTGAACGTCAGGACGATCGTGGTAAGCACAATCGCGTAGAGAACCACGGTGCGATACTTCACCGTGTGCCAGTAGACCTCTACACGAGAGACCGGTGGCTTCGCAGTCGCGGCTGATTTTTCGCTAATCATCGTCAAGAGGGGTCAATTTGAAAATCTAGCATAGGGGTATGGGCCTTTCAACAAACCGAAAACACGGTTTGCGAAATCGCCAACCCCTCTTGCACCCAACTTTTAGCCGTCCGATGCCTCCACCCTCGGCCGCGCAGCGACAGGCATCTGCCAAAAACCATCCATTTTGGAGGTTGACCTCGGCGGCTCGATTTAGCGAGACTGGTAATGACATAGCTGCCTGATTTCAATGCCTTAGTCCGCTCCGGGGCAAGCTTTACCCATCGCCGAAGGACGGCCCAGGCTACGTGTACAAATAAGAGGTCAAGTATCATGAGTGATAGACACGAAATCATCGGTGAACTCCTCCCGCCCCACAGATTGATGCTTACGCCCGGCCCCTCCTGTGTGGATCCGCGCGTGTACCGCGCCATGGCGGCGCCGCTCGTTGGCCATATGGACCCGTGGTTCACCGGCATGATGGACGATGTTCAGACCCTTTTGCGCCATGTCTTTCGCACCCAGAATCGCATCACCTTTCCGATTTCCGCTTCGGGTTCCGGCGGGATCGAAGCGGCTGTCATGAACCCGCTGGAAACTGGCGACGAGTGCATTGTATGTGTGAACGGCGCCTTCTCCGAGCGAATGGCCATCATCGCCGAGCGCATACCCGCCAAGGTCACGCGCGTGGAGGCGCCCTACGGTCGCACCGTGGATCCGGCGGACGTTCTTCGCGCCGGCAAGGGAAGAAAAATAAAATTTGTCGGCCTCACGCACGGCGAAACCTCCTCCGGCATCGTTCAGCGCATCGAGGACTATCGCAAAGTAGCCGATGAACTCGGCGCATTGCTCGTGGTCGATGCCGTCGCCACACTCGCTGGCGTTCCCTTGGACGTTGAGAGACAACGAATAGACATCTGCTTCAGCGGAACACAGAAGGCCCTCAGCGCCCCGCCCGGAATGGCGCCCATCACCGTGAGCACCCGCGTGGAAGAGGTTATGCACGCACGCAAGGAGCCGGTGCGCAGTTGGTACTTCGACCTCACGCCAGCCATGAGTTATTGGGGCAAAGAGCGGCTCTATCATCACACCCCGCCCATCAGCTTGATTTACGGTTTGCGGGAAGCTCTTCGCGCCGTCCTCGACGAAGGGCTTGAGGCTCGATGGGAGCGCCACCACCTGAACCAGCAGGCGCTGATCGCCGGCCTGGAAGCTATGGGTCTTGAACTTTTCGTTTCCAATCCTGCTGACCGGCTCGTCACCGTAACAGCCGTTAAAATTCCCCCCGGCGTCGACGACGGAAGCGTACGGCGGCAATTGCTCGATGAATTTAATATCGAAATCGCCGGGGGGCTCGGGCCCGTAAAAGGCAAAATCTGGCGAATCGGCCTGATGGGCTACTCCAGCCAGCGCACCAACGTCCTCCTTTTCCTCGCGGCACTGGAAAAGACCTTGTCCGATCAGGGCTTCCGCCTGTCAGTCGGCGCGGGAACAGCTGCGGCGATCCACAATTATCAGCAGTCCGCCCAGCCGGCCGTTGTGGCCAGCGGAAAGTAGCCGGGTCTGTGGCCAAAGCCGCTGTCTATCCAACCATTCCCAACGCCGGCGCGATGAGCGAATTTATCGGCGCCTTCGACGTGCCATCGAAAGTTACCGATTACGTTTACCACTGTCGTTTCTCGCATTGCTGGAACGCCATCGCCACGCGCCATAGCGACACCATGGATTGCAAATTCACCGTTGACGGAAAAGGAGTCATTCTAGGCCTTGCGCACCCAGGCTTCGTCACCTTTCGCGAGCGTGCCGGCCGCAATTTGAGCGATCGCGAAGCAAGTTACATCGCCGCCGACTACTTGCGCGGCCGCCTCGAGCAGGAAGATGAGCATTCGCTCTACGACGTCTCCGCTGCAGACGTACTACGCATCATCGAGAAACTCGGCATCCACTAAGCCTTACCTTTATTCGTCGAACGCATTGATACCGCGTAAAACGCATCCATCCGCGGCGGGCAAGTTGCATGCTAGTCTTCCTCTAGCCAGATGAATCATATCCTCTCGCTCATCCTTCACCACGGATATCTCGTTGTTTTCCTGATCGTTCTTGCGGAAGCGGTCGGGATGCCGGTGCCGTCTGCATTGGCGCTGATTGCCGGCGGAGCCGCCGTGGCGTCGGGGACCCTGCGCGGACCCGCGCTGGTGCTGCTCGCGATCGCGGCCATGCTCCTCGGCGACACGCTGTTTTACCTTCTCGGCAACCTTATGGGATGGAAGTTGTTGGGGTTTCTCTGCCGGGTTTCTCTCAATCCGGAAACATGCATCCTTCGCGCCGCGGAATCGTTTTATAAACGCGGCCGAGCCGCCTTGCTGGTTGCCAAGTTCATTCCTGGCGTCAACACCATGGCTCCGCCGCTCGCGGGCAGCATGGAAATGCCCTTCGTCCAGTTCCTCGGACTGGATTTTCTAGGTGCCACCGCATATGCGTTCGCGTACCTCGCGGTCGGATACTTTTTCCGCGATTTCATTGCGAGCATCACGCGCGGATTTCAAGCTGCGGGACACGTCGTCGAAATCGTCGTCGTCCTTGCTGCCGTTGCCTTCATTGCGTACCGCATCTCGCTCTATTGGAAGCATCGCGCTGACCGTATTGTACCCAGAGTGCAGGTTGCCGAGCTGGCGCGGAAGCTGCAGTCAGTAGGCCCGGGAAAGCTTTTGCTGGTCGATGTGCGCAGCCATGGCTACTACGATCCCGGCGCCGCGCGAATCCAGGGCTCGATTCGTCTCGAGCCGAATAACCTCTCCGAAGAAGTCAAAACTCTTCCCAAGGACAAAGACATCTACCTCTACTGTACTTGACAGCGCGAAGCCACCAGCGCCCGTGTGGCGTATCTGTTGCGCGAACAAGGATTCAACGCGTTTGTCATCGTCGGCGGTCTCGCGGCCTGGCGTAAGGCCGGTGAGCCGATGGAGCCTGTCCCGGCGTCTGACCTCGTGCATCTTCCCACTTTCAGCCGCCCGCGCCCCCGCTGACCATCCGGCTTTCGTGGCGCAGGCACTCTTGCCTCCGCGCGTAAGTCGAGGCAACCGGTAAGCCACAACCATCAACTGATGACTGCGTTTGCGATCGGACGTATTTCTTGGTAGGATTCCGCGTCCCCACCCGCTTGCAATGCGCAAACTCGCTCTTTTGACAGCTTCGGTTTTGGGGATATTTCTGTCCGGCACACCCGCTGCCGCGGATTCCGCCGCCGAAGCCACTACCTCCCCCATCATTGTCATCGGCTTCGTTGGAGGCTACGTCCACGGCGACAATATGATCCACCGCGAAGTCCAGTTGGCCGCGAAACTCCGCTCCATGTATCCGGAAGGCGTCTACGCCGAGTCGCTCGCGAACCATGATGCGAAGAGCGCCTATCCCGAAATCGTTCGCCTGCTCGACACCAATCGCGATGGGTCGCTCACCCCCGCCGAAAAGCGCAGCGCGCGTATCATTCTGTACGGACATAGCTGGGGCGCCTCGCAAGCGCTCGCCCTCGCGCGACGTTTGCAGAAGAGCGGCATCCCCGTGCTTCTCACCATTCAGGTGGATAGCGTCGAAAAACGCCATCAAAATGACGCGCTCATACCCGCTAACGTCGCCGAAGCTGCCAATTTCTACCAGCCGCATGGTTTTCTGCGCGGCCGCCGGCGGATTCGCGCCGCCGATCCCGAGCGCACCAAAATTCTGGGGAATTTCCGCTTCGACTACAGCAAGGCGCCGGTGAACTGCGACGCCCAATATCCATGGTGGGACCGTTTCATCGCCAAGGCCCACACCGAAATCGAGTGCGATCCCAGCGTCTGGAGCCGCGTAGAAAGCTTGATCCGCGCCAAACTGCCGCCCACCACGTCGAGTGCAAGCATGTTGCCCACAGCGGACGCATCGCCTGATGCTTCCGCATCTTCTTCTGCCGAACCGTTTACCCCACCTGCCGAATGAGGCTTCTATCGCGCTTCGCCGGCCGGTGGAGGCGGAGCAGATGTTGGCGCAGTGGGCGGCGGAGGCACGGGAACCTTTCCGTCGAGCGCGAACGTGTAGAGCCGCCCCTTGCCCGCGCGTCCCGCGAGAACGCAAACATACTGCTTCCCATCGAGCATGTAGGTAGCGGGATTCGCGAATCCCGGCACCAGCTTCACGCTCCAGAGTTTTTCGCCTTTATCCGCGCTGAACGCTTCGAAATCTCCGGCGCCCGATTCCGCGAACACCAAATTGCCCGCGGTGGTCATCGTGCCGCCGCCAGCCGTTGCGGGAATTTTCCAGCGTGCCGTTTCCGTCACAGGATCCCAAGCCACGAGGAAATTTCCTGCGGGCGGCGTTCGAGGTTGGGGTGGCGGAGGCGGCGCGCCGTTGGCGCCGGCCGCGCGCGGGCCCGTGCCTCTGCCCGCCGCATCCCTGAACACAATTCCCCAGTTGTATTGTCCCAACTCGGGTTTGAATTCCTTGGCCTGGACATAATTGAAGCTGCTTGCCATTCCAGGCGTGATGTACACCAGTTGCGTCTGCGGGTTGTACGACATCCCCTGCCAAACATGCCCACCGCCGGGGCCGGGCCAGATGACCGTTCCCTCGGTGCCGTAATGCGCTTCCGGATTGATGATAGGGCGCCCGGTCTTGGGATCGAGGCCTTTGGCCCAGGTGATTTTCTGGAGCGCCGCGCCGGAAATAAATTTCCCGGTCTTGCGATCGATCACGTAGAAGTAACCATTCTTCGGCGCTTGCATGATAACGTGGCGCACTTTCCCGTCGATCTTGATATCCGCGAGGACCAAGTCTGCAATCGCGTCGTAGTCCCACTCATCGCCGGGCGTCGTCTGGAAATACCACACGAATTTGCCCGTCTCCGGCTTCACGGCGATGATCGAGCTGGTGTACAAATTGTCCTGCCCCATTGCGCTGCGATATTTCTGGACCCACGGGCCCGGCTGCCCCGTGCCGAAATAGAGCAGATCAAGCTGCGGATCGTAGGAGATCGCATTCCAGGGATTGGCGCCTCCGCCCAATTTCCACCACGGAATATCCGGCGACCACGTTTTCGCCGCAACCTTCATCGCTTTGTTCTCGAACGGCTTCGATGGATCGCCCGGCACGGTGTAGAAGCGCCAGTCGAGCTTGCCGGTTTCCGCGTCGTACGCCGAAATGTAGCCGCGCACCGCGAATTCTCCGCCGCCGTTTCCGATAATCACCTTGCCTTTGACGATCAGCGGCGCGCCCGTTATGCTGTAGTCCGTGTTTTTCTCGGCGGTCGGGACGTCCCAATCCACCTTGCCTGTTTCCGCATCCAGCGCGACCAGCCTCGCGTCCAGCGTGCCCACGTACACTTTCCCGTCATACACCGCGACGCCGCGATTTCCCGGCCCGCAGCAGAGACTCGGTCCGGTTCGGACCTTGTCGGGATTTCCCTCCGATCCCGGAGGAAAATTGTGATGGCCCTCGTGCGGATCCCAGCGTCCACTTTTCTTTTCCCGTGCGCGCGTCAACCGCAAACACCGCGCCCCAGGTCACTGTGCCGTAGAGAATCCCATTCGAAATAACCGGAGATGCTTCAAGCGTGCCGGGAAAAGAATCGGTGTCGTAATACCAGGCGAGCCCAAGCCGGCTCACATTCGAGGAATCAATCTGCGTCAGCGGACTGTAGCGCGTCGCTTCATAATTTCCGCCAGCCATCAGCCACTGATCGCCTGTCTTGCCCGCGTTCAGCAGAGTGCTGTCATCCACATGCGGCGCTTCCTGCGCCGCCCCAGTCCAAGCCATAAGACCGATCAACAACGCCACCCAACTCCACTTGCTTCTATTTCGCGTCCTCATATCTCGCCATTCCCCCCTCTAGCGTTTGTGACGAGTAGACTGTACCACCGTCCCTTGTTTTCAGTAACTTGCGTCATGTTCTACTCGTCCACTGTTGCGATTAGACCGCTAGGATAAGGGCCGCTTTTGCTTTCAGTTTCTTCGCCGTCTCCAGCTTCCAGTCTCTAGCATCTAGCTTCCAGAAAGCGGGCGCCTTTGCCATCGGTTTCTCGCCGTCGCAGTGTCGTCCCTTCCAGCCTCTAGCATCAAGCCTCCAGAATCTAGCGCCGGCGGCTTCAGCCCGGCATCTTCTGACGTCGCCGTTCCAGCCCCTAGCGTCCAGCTTCCAGCCTCTAGCATCAAGCCTCTAGAACCTACCACTTCGCGCGAACGATTTGTCAAGGAGGTGGTGTAAAGAATTCAGTGGAGAACGTTCAGGAATCGGGCGCGACATCGACCCGGAATTTCCGGAACATCGTCCGACAATGGTTCGTGGCCTCAGAGAGGACCGTCGCATTCAGAGATCCTTTTTTGGACGTGTAGCTCAGCGCGAAGAGCGGTCGCCTGACTAAGCGAAGGATCGCGGGTTCGAATCCCGCCACGGAGTCATTTAAGAAAGCGCTAAATCAGCGCCCTCTCTTCTCGTCGGCATACAATGCGTCCCATCCGATCTTTTGCGTTCTACTGCATGTCTTGCGAGAAGCGTGGCCAGCGGAGAGGGAGTGCCTCGATCAAAAAGAACAAGCATCAGCGGCGGGCGAAACTTCGAGGCTGCGCGCCGCAAAATCCGAGCACAGCGGCAACTTGTTCGCGGGTCACACCGAACCACTCGATGATGTCGTCATGCGGAGCGCCGGATAAGGTTTCAAATACTGAGGCAACGGGAATTGGCGTTCCAGGGAGATACTCACGCTCAATTAGTTTGCCTGGCGCGCCTCAACCGCCGGGCATTGTGACCAGTCAGCGCGTCGAGGTCCAGCGCCTGCTGGCCACGCTCTATCGTCGTGTGCCCAGAATTCAAACGAACGGGTGACGAGTAGCAGTTACGCGCCTGCGCTCTTGGCCCGCGCTACTTCTGGCTCGGCGACCAATTCTTCAAAGAGCGTCCGGTAGTGAATCATGGCCGTGCGCAGCTCTTCAGTGCTGGCTTTCCCCTCAACTTGACGACGAGCTACCTGATGGGCCGCGCGGTAGTTTTCCAAGACTACTGGATGATCCACGGAAATGTCCGCTGCTCGCTGTTCAAAATCGCTCACCGGATAGCCGCGTGTGGACATCACGTCTCCCAGCAGTTTGTCGGCGTCCGTTACTGCGCCTCCGGGGCCGTCGACGAACCGCGATTGGACTCTGGCCCATGATTCGATAAACCGCGCACGATCACCAGGCCCCAGCGGCCGGATGTGCATCGCCTCGACTCGCTCCGCACGCTTGTCGAGTGCCGCTTCCGCTTTCCTCTGGCCTCCGCCTTCTTCCACGGTGCGGGCATATTCAACGGCGCCGAACTGCGTGCGCAGTTTTTTCGTCCGGCGTTTACGCATTGAAAAATAAATGGCCATCCCCGCGGCCACCACGATCACGACCACAGCGATAGCTACAACGATTTGCGTCGTGCTGAAATCTGATAAATTCACAGTCCGCCTCCAGTGTTTCGTCGATATGCTTGGCCCAGATACTGGGCCTGAATCTAAAATTCGTGGTTAGGTTTTGAGAAGATGAGCCGGCCTAGGGTTTTGCGACGGCCTTCTGCACTCGACCGATTTTCTTTTGGATCTGGCCTGCAATTTTCTCGGTCACGCCTTCGGCTTCCAAGCCGGGACTATTGGTCACTTGGCCTACCTTATGTTTAACGTCGCCCTTGAGTTCGTGAACTTTGCCTTCGATCTCGTTCTGAGTGCCTGACTTCATGTTGTTGACTCCTCCGGGCAATTCAAATGTCGGGACATGGCGTACCGCGTGGGTTTCGACGTGAATAACGCTTCTGTCACCGCAGCAGCAACTACATGCTGAGCGCAGCGAAATCCATTTTCTGTGCTGTTCGGGACAGTTTGCGTTTCCGCGAGACGCACCGCTTGCGCGGCTCTGTGCCGAATGGAACATCCATCGCGAGGCTGGCAGTGCAAAGTGGTTGCGTTGGGATTGCGAATCCGAGCTTGGGTTCGGAGGAGGCTGCGATGTTTGGATACGGACTGATCGGAACCTTGGTAGTTATCGTCTTAATCGTTTGGATCGTCAGAAGTGTGTAAGAGCGGGTTCACATCTCGCGTCGAATCTATCTGGGCCGGACTCCATGTTGCCGTTTGAATGGGTCGCCCTGTTTCGCTGCGGGGTGTTCTATGCAGGCATGGGTTGTAAACTCTTTGTCGCGCTCGAAAACAAATTGTCGCTTCATTTGACCCGACGATTTTCCAGTAGGCACATCCCCAGTTCTTGAATCGCGCGGCCCACTCGATTCCTAAAATTTATCCACAGCATGCGCTTGACTTTTCGCGGCATGCGCGTAGACTTGGTGATTGTCGCTGTTCCTTCCAGCTGGCCTGGGAGTACCTGCTCTTTGACAATCGAATGAAACAAGCCAGAACCCGTTTGGTTTTCGGCTTCTATTCCGGGTGTACCGGGATGGAGGCCATTTGAGAAGATCGAGCGATTAACAGTTCGTCTTGATCGTGGGGATGCAAGTCTTCACGGTTAAGAGACAGGTTTCAAATGAGAGTTTGATCCTGGCTCAGAGCGAACGCTGGCGGCGTGCTTAACACATGCAAGTCGAACGCGCAGCATTCTGTAGCAATACAGGATGTGGGCGCGTGGCGAACGGGTGCGTAACACGTGGATAACCTTCCTTCAGGTGGGGAATAACCCAGCGAAAGTTGGGCTAATACCGCATCACATTACGAGGGCACATGCTCTTGTACTCAAAGCCGCAAGGCGCCAGAAGAGGGATCCGCGGCCGATTAGCTTGTTGGCGAGGTAATGGCTCACCAAGGCAATGATCGGTAGCCGGACTGAGAGGTTGGCCGGCCACACTGGAACTGAGACACGGTCCAGACTCCTACGGGAGGCAGCAGTGGGGAATCTTGCGCAATGGGCGAAAGCCTGACGCAGCAACGCCGCGTGGGGGATGAAGCTTCTCGGAGTGTAAACCCCTTTCGACCCGGAAGAATGCCCGCAAGGGTTTGACGGTACGGGTATAAGAAGCCCCGGCTAACTACGTGCCAGCAGCCGCGGTAATACGTAGGGGGCCAGCGTTGCTCGGAATTACTGGGCGTAAAGGGTCCGTAGGCGGTGTGGCAAGTCGGGAGTGAAATCTCTGGGCTTAACCCAGAGGCTGCTTCCGAAACTGCCGTGCTAGAGTGTGAGAGAGGCGAGTGGAATTGCGGGTGTAGCGGTGAAATGCGTAGATATCCGCAGGAACATCCGAGGCGAAAGCGGCTCGCTGGATCACAACTGACGCTGAGGGACGAAAGCTAGGGGAGCAAACAGGATTAGATACCCTGGTAGTCCTAGCCCTAAACCATCAGGACTTGGGGTTTGCCCTGTACGGGGCAAGTCCCGTAGCTAACGCGTTAAGTCCTGCGCCTGGGGAGTACGGTCGCAAGACTGAAACTCAAAGGAATTGACGGGGGCCCGCACAAGCGGTGGAACATGTGGTTCAATTCGACGCAACGCGAAGAACCTTACCTGGGCTTGAACCGCACAGGATCATCTTTGGAAACAGAGACTTCCCGCAAGGGACCTGTGTAGAGGTGCTGCATGGCTGTCGTCAGCTCGTGCCGTGAGGTGTTGGGTTAAGTCCCGCAACGAGCGCAACCCTTACTCTTAGTTGCCACCCGCAAGGGGGAACTCTAAGAGGACTGCTCCGGATAACGGAGAGGAAGGTGGGGATGAGGTCAAGTCAGCATGGCCTTTATGTCCAGGGCAACACACGTGTTACAATGCGCGCCACAAAGCGTTGCAAACCCGCGAGGGGGAGCTAATCGCAAAAAAGCGCGCTCAGTTCGGATTGCAGTCTGCAACTCGACTGCATGAAGCCGGAATCGCTAGTAATGGCGCATCAGAACGGCGCCGTGAATACGTTCCCGGGCCTTGTACACACCGCCCGTCACATCACGAAAGTGGGCTGTACTAGAAATCACCGTGCCAACCGCAAGGAGGCAGGTGCTCAAGGTATGACTCATGATTGGGGTGAAGTCGTAACAAGGTAGCCGTAGGAGAACCTGCGGCTGGATCACCTCCTTTCTAAAAGAAAAGGGAGCACGACTCGCCTTTGGCGAGTACGGCTCTCCATCCCGGATCTCACGACCCGGGACGCTCGGCTTCTCAGCCGAACGGGTTCTGGCCTGCTTCATTCGATGTCGTAAGAGCAATCAGACAAACGCAAAAGCCCCGACTCGTCTTTCATCGAGCCGGGGCTTTTTATTCTTGGTGGCGTTTTGCGGGGAATCATGCCGAGTTTGACGCACTTGCCCATTCAATTGGACCCGCTAAAGGGTTGCAACCGGGTCGCCGCAAACGCGTTTTGCTTGTAACCACGCCGCCGTATTGCATACAATCGCGGACGCTTATAACGCCACCGGGGGAACTGAATGAGCCAGCGGATTGCAGCGAAAATCACCGCCGTAGCCGGTTACGTTCCACCGCGCGTCGTCACCAATGCCGACTTGGAAAAAATTGTCGACACCACTGACGAATGGATTCGCACCCGCACGGGCATCCGCGAACGCCATTATGCCGACCCTGGCGTAGCCTCCTCCCATTTGGGTACGGAGGCTGCCAAGAAACTCCTGGCCGCCAAGCGTCTAGCTCCGGAAGAGATCGACATGATCGTGGTCGCCACCGTGACGCCCGATATGCTTTTCCCGGCTACCGCTTGTCTGATCCAACACCGCCTCGGGGCCACCAAAGCCTGGGGTTTCGACCTCTCCGCCGCGTGTTCGGGATTCGCCTATGCCCTCACCGTGGGCGCGCAGTTCGTCGGCGCAGGTTCGCATAAGAAAGTTCTCGTCATCGGCAGCGATGTGATGACCTCCATCCTCGATTTCAAGGATCGCGCCACCTGCGTCCTTTTCGGCGATGGCGCCGGAGCGGTGCTTTTGGAACCCGCGGCAAATGACGCGGAAGGCATCATCGATTTCGCCCACGATATTGATGGTTCCGGGGGCGGCAATCTCTACATGCCCGCCGGCGGCTCGCTGCATCCGCCATCGTGTGAAACCGTCGAGAAGCGTATGCACTACGTTCACCAGGAAGGCCAGCAGGTCTTCAAGTACGCAGTCAAGCGGCAGGCCGAACTCGCCTGCCAGATGCTCGAACGCAACGGAATCTCCAGCCGCGACCTCGCCTTAGTTGTCCCACATCAGGCCAACCTGCGCATCATCCGCGCCATGCAAGAGCGCCTCGGCGTGGACGACTCGAAAGTCCTCGTCAATATCGACCGCTACGGCAACACTACCGCCGCCACAATCCCGCTGGGATTAGTCGACGCCGTCGAGCAGAAGCGCCTGCGCAAAGGCGACCTCGTCCTCCTCGTCGCCGTCGGCGCCGGCTACACCGCCGGCTCTATCCTAATGCGCTGGGCCTACTAAGCACCCGTGTGACAGATTTCGCTTTTCGTCAGGGCACGACTTCAGTCGCTTGGAAATTCACCCTACCATGCTTTGAAGGGTTTATTTGTCTCTTTGCTTTTTGTTCGCCTAGTGCTATAATGCCTCCGATAAATGAGCCGTGCGGTCCCGCGCCACTCTGTTAGAATCGGGCCGCCCGCCGCGGCGGGACCTAAACGAAACACCCCTTCGAGGTAAATCATGAACGACGAAAAGTCTAAAAACCTGGAGTTGGCAATCTCGCAAATTGAAAAGCAGTACGGCAAAGGCTCGATCATGCGGCTCGGGAATCGCGACGTTCTCGTTCCCGTCAGCGTGATTTCTACCGGCTCCATCTCCATCGATGCCGCTCTCGGCGTCGGCGGATTTCCGCGCGGCCGCGTCATTGAAGTGTACGGACCGGAATCCGGCGGCAAGACCACTCTCACCCTGCACGTGATCGCCGAAGCGCAAAAGACCGGCGGCATCGCCGCGTTCATCGACGCCGAGCACGCGCTCGATCCCATCTACGCGCGGAAGCTCGGTGTGGATGTGGACAATTTGCTTGTCTCGCAGCCCGATAATGGCGAGCAAGCCCTGGAAATCGCCGAAGCGCTGATCCGCTCCGGCGGCGTCGATGTGGTGGTCGTGGATTCGGTCGCCGCGCTGGTGCCCAAAGCCGAACTCGAAGGTGAAATGGGCGAGCCGCAGATGGGTTTGCAGGCGCGCCTGATGTCGCAGGCGCTGCGCAAACTCACTGCGATCGTCTCGAAGTCGCGAACCTGCCTGATTTTCATCAACCAGATTCGCGAGAAAATCGGCGTGATGTTCGGCAACCCCGAAACCACCACCGGCGGCCGCGCGCTGAAATTCTATTCCTCAATTCGCGTCGATATCCGGCGCATTCAATCCATCAAGGAAGGCGACCGCGTGGTCGGCTCGCGCACTCGCGCCAAAGTGGTGAAGAACAAAGTTGCCGCACCCTTCCGCGAAGCCGAATTCGACATCATCTACGGCGAAGGCGTTTCCAGGGAAGGCGATTTGCTCGATCTAGGCGTGATGAAGAATGTGCTGGAAAAATCCGGCACGTGGATTTCCTACAAAGGCGAACGCTTGGGTCAGGGCCGCGAAAACGCGCGTCTCTTTTTGCGCGAGCATACCGACATCCGCGACAAAATCGAGCACGACCTTCGCAAGGCGCTTGGTCTTGCCTCGCACGCGAATGCCCACGACGAGAAAAAGCCGGCAGCCGAGACCGAAAAGCTGGCCGCCAAGGTTGCGGTAGCGGCAGGCCAAGGCCGCAACAGCCGCTAGTGCAAAGCGATAATCGCCTCAGGCGGACGCGCTCGTTTGTGCCGCGCGCGGATATCCCGCGCTAGCCATTACTTCTTCGCTCTGCGCCCGGTGGCGGTCGCAATGTGCCGCAACCAGGAGCAGCCACTGATACAGGTCCAGTTCCCCAAATACACGATGCGGGAAGAAGTGCTGCCTCAAATCCACAGTGGTGGTTGCTGCAAAGTCGTGCGTCCGCTGCCGCATTCGATCGAATTCTTTCAATAGTTCCTCGTGCGGCCATCGGCCTGTCGGAGCGAGCATTTCCGGAGCCTGGAAACGCGTCACGCGGCCCGCCACGTCGGCGACCAGTGCGTCGTCCGTCATCGCGTTGCTCTTCGAAGCATCGGGCCCGGTCTCCAGCGTCTTCTCAATGAGGCCGAGTACGCGCCCTTCCACGGCGGTGATGTGCTCCACGCATTCGGCGACCGACCAGCGGCCCAGCTCAGCGCGATAATGCCATTGTTCGCGCGAAAGGCCGGCTCCCATGCGGTGCAGTTGTTCGCGGGATTCGGTCAAATTCTTCAAAACGGCTTCGCGTTCTCCTGGGGTCATAGGGTCTCCCTGCCGGGGCAAATTTAGCGTCATCCAAGTGCCGCCATCATAGCCAAACTTGCCGTTTTTTGCCCCTTAAAAGTTTCGAGTTAGAAGGAACACATGCGGCAAACTAGAAGGATTTTTGGGAGCGATTTGGATCAGAAATAACTACGCTTCGGGGTCGCGTTTGGGAGCGTAGGGATACTTCAAAGTTTTGCTCGTGTGGGCTACGCGGTATTCGTCCAATTCCTGATTGGTCAGCAAAAAATTGCTCTCGGCCGGATGATTTTCGGCGCCGGCAAGCTCGCGGCGCAGCTTATGGGAACAAACGTCTGGTGCATCCTGGTAGCGGACGCGGCGTGAATCGAACGCTTCGTTGGTAATCGTGATTATGTATTCGCGCGGCTCTTCCTCGCGCTCTCGAACGGTAAAAGTGTACTCGCGGGCCCGCGGCTTTGATTGGAAGCCAACGAATTGGACGATGATGTTATCGTTCACGTGGACTTTGGAACCATCTCCCTCACTACAACTTCTTCTCTCACTGCGACGACTGCTTGCAACTGCTCACAAAAAAAGGGCGGGCTGGCGATGAGCCGGCCCGCCCTTCTTCGACTAGAGGCTAGTGACGTTCGCAGCCTGCAGACCCTTCGGTCCACGGGTAACTTCGAATTCAACCGCTTGGCCTTCGTTCAGCGACTTGTAGCCCTCCGCTTGAATCGCGGAGAAATGAACGAAAACATCCTCGCCGGACTGGCGCTGGATGAACCCGAATCCCTTGCTGGCATTGAACCACTTCACTGTTCCTTGTTCTCTCACTGATGTACTCACTTTTCTTTTAAGCTATTTGTGCTTCTCGACCGCCTCCAGCCGTAAAGCGAAAGAGGCCGCAAGTTGGAACTTGCAGCCCCTTCAAACGAATCTAAAGGTGTTACAAGAGCAACAAACGCAGGCCAAACATAGCATGCTTTCCCCCTCCCCACTAGTAAATTCTCCGCGGCGAGATCGAGCGCGGCCGAAAGATCGAGCGCGGCTTGAAGGAATATTGTTGCAGGCCAATCGCGCGAGTGAAGGAGCACGAGAGGAAGAGAAACGATTCTGTCGATTCATTGGGGAACATGACAGAAAAGGAAGACGCACCCTTCTGAAAGTGAAGAGTTGATTGGATAAGAACGAAGGCTCCAGTCGGAGGCCGAGTAAGCTTCTGATTGGAGGACCGAAGCGAATTCGGTTCGAAAGGAGCCTTCGAATGCTGATTATAGGGTGTGATTACCATCCCAGTTGGCAGCAAGTGTGTTGGATGGATACCGAGACGGGAGAGACAGAGGAAAGGAAGCTCGAGCATGCTTCGGGAGAGGCGGAGAAGTTTTACCGCGGGCTTGCCGAATCGGTACTGATCGGAATGGAGTCGACGGGAAACTGCCAGTGGTTTGTGGAGATGGCGACGTCGCTAGGGCACGAGGTATGGATCGGAGACGCGGCGAAAATTAGGGCCAGCGATCCACGGCAACAGAAGCATGACCGGCGGGATGCAGCGCTCATTTTGAAACTGCTGCGGGAAGGGCGGTTTCCGCGCATCTGGACTCCTTCGAGTGAAGGAAAAGATCTGCGACAGCTGTTGATTCACCGTTACAAGCTGGTGCGGATTCGGGCGCAGGTGAAGAATGAGCTGCAACACCTGGCGATGAATCAAGGAGTGACGAAGAAGCGGAAACTGTGGAGCCAGGCGGGAGAACAGGTGCTGCGCGAGTTGCCGTTGAGGCCGTGGGCCAGCCGGCGGCGAGAAGACCTGTGGAAGGTGAAAAGTATGTTGGATGAGCAGATTGCTCCGCTGGACCAAGCCGTGGCGGAAGCAGCGCTGAAAGATGAAAGGGCACGGCTGCTGATGACACAACCGGGAGTGGGGCCGATCACGTCGATGGCCTTCGTGCTGACCATGGGAGATGTTTCTCGCTTTCCGCGCGGGAAGCAAGTGGCCAGCTATCTGGGGCTAATTCCGCGAGAGTACAGTTCGGGCGGGAAGCAGCGATTGGGATCGATCAGCAAGCAGGGAAATTGGTTTATGAGAATGCTGCTGGTGGAGGCCGCGCAGAGTGCCGTGCGCTGCGATCCCCAGATGAGGAATGAGTATTTGCATCGCTGCCACCGGAAGGCCAAAGGAGTGGCCAAGGTGGCGGCGGCCAGGAAGTTGGCGATTCGACTCTACTGGATGCTGCGAACCAACACGGCGTATCCAGAGGTCGTTCGTGTCGAGAGCAGCTCGCGGGTGCCGCTGGTCAGCGCAAGCTAGACCGAAGAGTTGATTGGGCGCTCTCGTCCCGGTGCGAACCGGGATTCGCATAAGAGAATCATGGTCGAAGTTCAGGCCGTATCGATGGCTGGCGGAACGATCCGCCGAAAACTGATTCGCCGCGAGAGTTTCAGAGCTTCGGTCCTCCACCCCTCTGAGATCGCAGCGGTGCTTCAGAGCACTGAGATGCAGAAGTGTTGCTTGACAACGCCTTCGTTCTTATTGAGCGGCACCCACTAAATTTATTTGAGGCTTGAGGGGAGATCGGGTGTGACTGCGCATGCGGAGATGAAGGATGCGCCACCCGCCCGTATCGATGGCTGGTGGAACGATTCGTTTCACCGAAAGATGAGTCGCCGTGAAAGTTCCAGAGCTTCGGTCCTCAACCACTCTGGCTGCTGCGCGGTGCGCGACGGCACTGCCGCGCACAGGTGTCCCTTGACAACGCCTTCTCTCTTATCGAGGGGCACCCGAAAAGTCAGAGGCTAAACCTGGGGCACCCGGCCTAGAATACGAGACCCCTTCGTATTAGACCTTTTCCGATAACCGTGCCATTTCGGACAGTTTCATTCCTATCAGTCATTTAAACTCACATCGGCTGAATTTCTTTCGCCTAAACATCTAATGGTGTATTCGCATATCTGAGCACCGCCCTTCTCGGTTTGGTTTGCTTCCAAATGCGCATCGATATTCCACGCGTCGCCTCTGTCCGTTGCCGGACCGCTAAATGAAAGGGACCTAAGATGAATTCCGTGGACACGGCGATTGGCCAAGGCACCAAAGAGCCAAGTCCCAAGTGGCGTGAACGACTGAAGGCGCTACGCCTCAACACTCCTTCGATCGTTCGCATGGTGTGGGAATCGTCTTCGAAAGTCGTGGTGGCAAGCCTCTCGGCGAGACTAGTCGCCGCTCTGATCCCGCTCGCCATGTTGGCGGTAACCCGGTTAATCATCAATGCGATCTATGTCCTCCTATCGCACCACAAGGCGCTCCCTGCGTATTTTTGGTGGTTGGTTGTGCTGGAATTTGCCCTTGCGAGCCTGGCGACAATCTTGCTTCGCCTCCTCGATTTCTGTGACAGCGTGCTCGCCGATAAATTCACTCGCCACATCAGCACACGAATTGTGAAGCACGCTTCGCGCCTTGACCTGACGTCTTACGAGGACCCGCTCTTTTACGACATGATGGAGCGCGCCAGAGTACAAGGCACAGACCGCTTGATAATGATTCAATCGGCGGGACGCTTATTCCAAGAGGCCATCACAGCGGCTAGCTTAGCGGCTAGCATTTTTTTCTTTTCTCCATGGCTTCTTTTCGCTCTCATCATTTGCGTGGTTCCGGCTTTCCTCGGCGAGACCCACTTCGCATTCCTTGGTTATTCGCTAAGTTTCCGCCAGACCACAGCTCGCCGCCAGATGGACTACCTGAGAACCCTGGGTGGGAGTAAGGAAAGCGCCAAAGAGTTAAAACTATTTGGACTAGGGCCGTACCTCGTGGGCCGTTACACAGCGCTTTCGGACGAGCTCCATCGTCAGACAGTAAGGCTGGCAAAACGTAAACTACTCTTCGGATCATTCTTGACGCTCTTGGGCACGGTTGGGTACTACGGGACCTATGCTTTCGTCATCTATCGGACGGTCACGGGCGCACTGACCCTGGGAACCATGACTCTCTTGGTTGGAGCTATTGCCGGGGCCAGCACGAACATCCAAGCGTTCTTTTCAACTTTTTCCGTCATTGCCGACCAGGCGATGTTCATGAACGATTTGCTGAAATTCTTCTCCATACAGCCCAGGATTTTCTCGAAACCTGGCGCACTGCCCGCGCCGCGACCCATTCGGCGAGGATTTGAATTCAAGAATGTTTCGTTTTCTTACCCAGCGAATCCAAGACTCGTACTCGACAATATCAGTTTTCAGCTGGAACCTTTTTCGCGAATCGCTCTGGTTGGAGAGAATGGGCAGGGGAAGACAACCATCGTGAAGCTGCTCACGCGTTTGTACGACCCTACTGGAGGGCAGATCCTTCTGGACGGTGTAGATCTGCGTGAGTACGACCTGGAAGATCTGTGGAAGGAGATTGGCGTCATCTTCCAGGACTTTACACGCTACGAGATGACCGTCTCTGAAAACATCGCCATTGGTCAAATCAACCGGCGAGATAACACATTTCGCATCCGCACCGCCGCCCATAAGAGCCTGGCAGAGTTATTTATTCGAAATCTACCCAAGCGTTATGAACAGCCCCTTGGCTGCCGATTCGAAGGGGCCGTCGATCTGTCCGGCGGAGAGTGGCAGAAAGTGGCGCTGGCCCGGGCCTATTTGCGTGATGCCCAGTTGCTGATCCTGGATGAACCGACAGCCGCGCTGGATGCGAAATCCGAGCATGAGGTGTTCGAGCGATTTGGTGAACTCACCAAGGGCAAGATGGCCCTTTTGATTTCCCACCGTTTCTCCACCGTTCGAATGGCGGATCGAATTATCGTCCTTGAGAGTGGAAGAATCGTCGAACAGGGGTCGCACCAGGCGCTTATCCGGATCGGCGGCCGGTACGCAGAAATGTTCGACTTGCAGGCGGCCAACTATCGCTAGGCAAGTCCCGACTAGTCGGAAAACCGGACATGGCCCGGCCCATTCCCGCGACCGATTCCACATGTACGAATGGCGTTAATCGTCCAAGTAGCTGCTCGCCGACAACGTAAAGCTCCCCAATTGACTGCTACTTCTTAGAAAGCTCGCCCTTGAAATGGCTTTCGACATCTTCACGACTCAGCGGGTTTCTTGCGTTGGTCAATATGACCGAATAGACGACTTCATTCCTCTCAATCTGCGCGCTGATAAACGCCCCGTCCCCCGGTAGCTCTTGATAAATGAATTTCACCTTTCTGCCATCTTCAAGCGTTTTGATCCACTCTTCGGCTGGCATGTTCGTGGGTCCTCAGAAGAGGTTCGTGTGCATCGCGAGTATACGTGATTCGGTGCGGGAAATTGAGGATCGGGAATGAGAAGACGGCGTTGCGGAAGGCGTGCGCGAACCGACTCGCGGCCGAATCCTCTTACCACCACTAATCGACCCTGCCAGCGGCCCGCTTCCTCCCGATTAGGCGGCTCACCGGAGAAGTCAATCTATGCGGTCCCTCGGAAGAGATTCGTGGCGGCGTAGCCTTGCTGGATTCCTGAGGACGCCCGAAGAAGACTATTGAGTTGTGTCCTTGAGGTAGTTGCCGCGACTTACGTCTTTGATCCGGCGGTCACGGTAACTTCTACGTGAGCGCCCTTTTTGAGCCTCACGTCGTCGCCGTGTTCGTCGGTCAACGTACTTTCGATACGCAGATCTTGATACCCTCGATCGGCCCCACCAACAGAAATTTGCGCCTTCTCCGGTTGGCCCGGAGCGGAAGCTGAGATTATTTTGTCGACAGTTCCGGACATGGTGACGCTTGGGTCTTCTGGAATTCGCGTCGTGTCTAGATTGAGTTCCGCTATTCTTACGGACCTGGCCATGCGTGGCTTCGCGATCTCCTTCATGACGCTGGCACGCGTTGCGTCGCCGGATTCTCTCTTACCTTTCTTACGCAGCATCCACCCATCATGGCATCGAGATAGAAGCCATGCAGTCTCATTTAGCACAGGCGAGTGGCGCACCCTTTCCCTCCGTATTTTCTATCCAGAAACGGGGTTCCCGGGCATGAGAACCCAAGTTCTTTTGAGGCAGGTTGCACGCAGGGGGGATATGTTCTCGTTCAGAATGATTAGTGACACTCGGTAGAGTGTCGCCATGCAAATACGAAGAGGGAAGGTGCCCAGAGCGCGCGAGCTTTCGCGTTTTGGGTGCGAGCTGAGCCGGGTTGGTCAGCTCCGGTTGGCCTGGATGAGTCATTATCTGCGTCATGGCCGCAATGCGGCTTTTACCTGCCGCCACTTTGGGATCAGCCGGCAGACGTTCTATCGCTGGTGGCGGCGCTACGATCCTCATAACCTCTCCACGCTGGAGGATCGTTCGCATCGCCCGCATCGGCATCGCCAGCCGACCTGGACACCCTCGCAGAGCGAAGCCGTTCTCGCTCTGCGACGCGAGTATCCCCGCTGGGGGAAGGACAAACTGGTCGTGCTGCTGGGCCGCAAACACGTTCGGCTTTCCACGTCCATGGTGGGCCGGATCCTGAACGACCTGAAGCGCCGCAGCGTGTTGGTGGAAGCTGGGGCGAAAGGAGCGATCCGGCGGCGCCGCAAAATGCGCAGCCGTCCCTGGGCCCGGCGAAAACCCCATTTTTGGCCTATTCGAAGGCCGGGTGATCTGGTGCAGGTCGACACCAAAGAGGTGCGACCGGCGCGCGGCGTGGTACTGAAACACTTCTCGGCCCGCGACATGGTCTCTCGTTGGGATGTGCTGGAAGTGCACGAACGCGCCACTTCGCTGGCCGCGGCTCGCTTCCTGGACACGCTGGTCGATCGCATGCCTTTCCCCATCGCCGCCCTGCAGGTGGATGGCGGCAGCGAATTCGCTGCCGAATTCGAAATCGCTTGCCAGCAACGAAACCTGCCGCTCTTCGTCCTCCCACCGCGCTCGCCCAAGCTTAACGGGCAGGTCGAACGCTCCCATCGCACGCACCACGAGGAGTTCTATCAAGTGATCCCTGATCGCTGGAACGTCACGCAACTCAGTCCCCAGCTCCGTCGCTGGGAACACATCTACAACACCGTCCGCCCCCACCAGGCGCTCCACTACCTCACTCCGCTCGAATTCCTCGAGCGCTGGAAGTCTCACAAACAGAAAGCCGAGTGTCACTAATCATGTGGACGAGTACAGGATATTGTGCGTCGATGGGACGAGGGTGTACGTTATCGGTCGGCTGGAAGTCGATATGGGGCTCCAGGAATAAGTTGGCCGGCAGTGGCATTGGAGCGAACAGTTGCCGAGTGATCCGACCGCGCCCGCGGAAAAACAACCAGCGCCCCTGAGCAGAGGCAACGCGCTGCCAAGACTGGCGGGCATTGGAGTTGTGATTCTGTGCGTTGTGGCAGGATTTCTCTATCTGGGCGGTTGGTTCAGCCCAAAGGCGCTGACGCCCGCGCGGTTCGTCGACCAATTTGAACGGGACGACGGAATCCATTCCGGTTTTCGCCGCAATCATGCCAAAGGCGTCGGCGTTAGCGGCTATTTCGAGAGCAATGGCCAGGGAACGCGTCTCTCAAAGGCTGTAGTCTTCAAACGAGGGCGTGTGCCCGTGACCGGGCGGTTTTCGTTCGGCGGCGGCATTCCAGATGTTGCCGACGCGCCTACTCTGGTCCGCGGCCTGGGGCTTTTGTTCCAGCTTCCGGACGGCGAAGAGTGGCGGACGGCGATGGTCAATCTGCCGGTATTTCCGTTCCAGACGCCGCAGGCCTTCTACGACAATCTGGTTGCGTCGCAGCCCGACCCCCAAACTGGCAAACCCGATCCGAAAAAAATGGCGGCATTTGCCGCGAGC
Organism: uncultured Acidobacteriota bacterium; assembly: GCA_963823145.1. Classification (GTDB taxonomy): domain Bacteria; phylum Acidobacteriota; class Terriglobia; order Acidiferrales; family UBA7541; genus Palsa-295. The sequence continues at coordinate 1,130,286 of CAWGJZ010000002.1, read as the reverse complement.
TATCCCGCAACGGTGCGGGCGTTAGGCATTATCCAGAGCCACGCACCGTCGTCTGGTTTCGACAACGCGGCGTTTAACAGCCTCAACGCTTTCTGGTTCATCGACGCGGCCGGTAAGTCGATCCCGGTGCGCTGGACGCTGGCGCCGGTGCAGCCGTTTACAGCAGCCAACACGGCGACGGCTCAGACAGACAAGAACTACATGTTTGACGAGCTCATCGCCAGCATCATGCAGCATCCGTTGCAATGGCATTTGGTCGTCACTATCGGACAACCGTGGGACCCGACCAATGACGCCACTATGGCGTGGCCTGACGGGCGGGAGCAGGTGGATGTGGGAACTCTGACCCTCAATCATATCGAGAGCGAGGAAACCAGTCCCGCCCGGGACATCAATTTCGATCCGTTGGTTTTGCCGAGCGGTATGGCGCCGTCCGACGATCCTCTGCTCAGCGCGCGATCGGCGATTTATTCACAGTCGTTTACACGGCGTGCGGGCGAAGCAAAGACGCCGAGCGCGATATCGCCTGCGGAAGTGCGAAAGTGAACATGACGAGCCAGCAGACGCAATTCACAATCCTCATGCGAATTCTGCACTGGCTTATGGCTGCGATGGTTCTGACCATGCTGGGGATTGGCGTTGCCATGGTCGCATCGCTGGGCGACTACCACCGCCTGGTTTCCATCCACCGCCCGTTGGGGATCGCTATTCTGATTTTGGTCGTGATTCGCTACGTGAATCGCCAGTTCAGCACTCTGCCGCCATTTCCCGCAACTATGTCGTCGCAGGAGCGCTTCGTCGCACACGCATCCGAGATATTGCTGTATGCGTTGCTGTTTGTGCTGCCGCTGGTCGGATGGGGGATGTTGTCGGCGGCGCGCTATCCGATCGTAATGTATGGGTCGCTGCATCTTTTCCCAATTCTCCCGCACAGCGTGATGTTGTACGCGCTTCTGAGGAAGACGCACACCGTTCTCGCTTACCTTTTGTTCCTGGCGTTTATCGCCCATTTTGGAGCGATTTTGTTCCATACGCTCGTCGTGCGAGACAGGTTATTGAGCCGCATGGTGCCGTGGAGAGTTCGCGCGCGCTAGCGGATTCTCCGTTGCGAAAATTGCATCGCCCCCGAAGTCCACAGGAACAGGTACTTGCGCCGCTCTTTGCCATCTGTCAGCCTGATCGCGATGTTGAGGTAACCCGCTCTCTTGACGAGGGTCGGCAGAATTGCTCTTTGACAATTGAATAGCGCGGAGAAATTGAGAGGGCTATTGGCTCGCTTCGATCATCCAGCCGCGGCTTTCCGCCACACACTCGCTGCTCAGAAAGGAGGGTTTTTTCGGCGCGCCTGCTCGACAGTTGCGCCGAGTAGAATGTAACGTAATCTGCACAAAACAAAGGGCCCAGCTACAGTCTACTCGACACTTTTCCCGCAACCTGAAATACGAGGCAGCCGCCAACTGGCCCGTGCAGACTCTTCACGGGCGCCTATCGTCGCACCGGCGTGGTGAACAATTCGGTTAGCCCAACGGCGGGGAAAAATCCGTCAACTTCAGAAACGTCGAGTCGACTTTCTCCACTAATTTCCCATTCGCTTCCGATTTCGCTTTCACGCTCTGCCATTCCGGATCGTCCTGGAAGGCTTTCCAGTTCGCTGCCGCCGCTTCGCGGCTTGGATGCTCCAGCACGTAAAAGAAGGTAGTGCTTTTCACGGGTTCGTCAAGCGCCGTCCAATACGCCACACTTTTGATTCCATGTTTCGCAAAAATGCTCATGGTGTGGTCGCGGAAGCGCGCCACCAGGTCCTCAAGCTTTCCGGGAGACACGTGATAGATACGCAATTCGTAGACGGCAGTTGATCCTGGCATCGCGCCACCTCGCTCTTCCCCCTCAACCGCCAAACGCCCAGGCGCATCCGGAGCGAACGCCAAGTTCATCGCCTCCGCTGCCCCGCCGGGCAATAACAGCGCCAGCGGCACTACTCCCAATAATGTTCGCCTCTTCATCCCGCGGATTCTACCAGAGATGCCGAAACATCAAGGGGAGTTATTTGTGCGGCCTTGCGACCACGAATGGTTCAAGAGTGAGCGGGAGTTCGAACGGGAGAGTCTCTGGCGCTTCGCAGACGGTGTCGCTGCATTGCTGGAAGCGAACCTGACCGGATAGCACGGTTTTGCCCTCTTCGAGCGGAAACTTCAGCAGCAGAGAACCTAAGCCTCGGAATGAGCCGGTGTAAACGGGAACCGTTTCTCCGAGCGCGGCGAGGCTCATGGGCGCAGCCGAGGGAAGTTCGAACGATTGCCGAATGATTTTCGGATCTTCGAAGGCGAGCGACGTGGCTGTGTAAGTTTGCGGCAGAGGGGAACCGTAGACGTGCCATCCGGGCTGGAGCGTGAATTTCGCAAAAAAGCCGATTTCCTGGCCGGCGAAGGCTTTTGCGGCAGAAAGTCCAAGCTCCACAGTGAGCGCGCCGCTTCGCAGAGTTACGGTTGAGGCGCCATCGCCTGCAACTCCGAATTCTCGAAGAACGACGGCGGACGCCGTGACGCGATGCTGATAGTTGGGCACGAAATACTTGCGGACGACGACGCCGTCTGGAGCGATCAAGTACTCGACGGGATGCGGAACGCCGTGCGCGCGGAGGCCGGGAGCGATGTTAGTGTTCAAGATGCCGAAGCTGCGGATTACAGCGCTATCCCGATCAGATAATAGAGGGATTCGAATCTGGTACTTCTCCGCAAAACGCTGGAGAGTCTCCTGGGAATCGTAGCTGACCGCGGCGATGCGGACGCCTTCCCTTTCGATGATCGAACGTGATTGCTCCAACTCGACGAGTTGGGAACGGCAGTACTGTCACCAATCGGCGCTTCGATAAAAAACAAGAAGCAGGCCATTGGGACCGGCGAGATTTGCAAGCGATCTCGAAACACCTTGCTGGTCCGGGAGGGAGAAATCGGGGACGCGCTCGCCAGGCTCGGGGCCCGTGGTGTAGCGATCATTGGTGGCATTGATGTGCCTGGCGTGCAATTCGGGGGGAACGGGCTCTCCGGCGGCGCGAAGGCGTCCGAACTCCCGCATGATCGCAGCTTTTTCGGCGAGATCTTCTGGTATATGGATTGCCATTGGCTATCCTTTATAACTAATTTCTGACAGCCACTATACTACCGCCGCCGCAGCTAAGGCTGGATTGACGAAGTAGATTCTCTATGGGGATTTGCAAACGAAATTCGCGGCTTCGTCAATGCTTCCGGAACCTTTGTAGGCGGCGACTTGCGGATAGGCGCAGATCGGACGCGTGCGATCCACAACTCCATTGGCACGATCAGAGGAAAGGCCACCCTGAAGGGATGGCGCTACATTAAACCTCGGTCTATTGCTCGCCAACCTGTTTCGCGCCGCTCGGGGTTTCAGTTGCCACTGCGGCGTCGAGGATTTGGGCCTTAATTGTGAGGCCATTCTTCGCAGCATCGAAGCGAACTTTGCGGTCCATCGTTTTCCACACGTCGCGAAGCCCCTTTCCGATGCCCACGGGTAGACTGCCTGCTTCCACACGGACTTTACCGGCAACCGTCGGCCCACTGTTGCGATCTTGATATTCGATCTCGACTTGAATCGTTTTGCTCATCAGTCTCCCTTTTGGTTGTGATCTGTGCTGAGCGCGTTCATCGGGCTCAGACGAATGGCGGCTGGAATCGGGTTCGGCGCGCTAAATTCTATTGGCGTCTTGCGGGTTCATACGACGAGAGCGCGGGCTCCTTTTTCGCAATGCGGGAAAAAATGAAAAGAGAGGCGTCTGGCTAAACTCACAAACGCCCCTCTAGTCTACGTCTAATTATCCGTGTACCTCAGGGATCACCTCCTTCTCGGCAGGAACGCCGATGCAGCGATTGTTATTGTAAACGATGAGCGGTTGAATTTTGAAGAGAAGTTCGCGTTAATTTTGGCCCGCCAGCTTGATTTCCGCCGCGTCGCCTTTAAGTTCGAAGGCTGTGCCGAAAGGCTTTGAGACGTCCGCGAGACGCTGAAGGATATAGCCCGCTCTGGCGCCGGTGGCGGGCGAGGGCAAGCCGCGTGTATCAAGGAACTGGTTGTTGGCGTATTCGTTGTGAACATCGGGCTGACCCTGGCCCAGGTTGTTCAAAACAATTGGGCGGAACGAAATCGATTGCAACTTCTTTCCCTGAAATTGGACGTAGGCGACGACGCTCTCCCAACTCATCGGTTCGTCGATGTAAGTGAGGGTGGGCGGGACGTTGTAGATGAAATTGCCGAGGTCGTAGAAGATGGGCCGGCCGCGATAAATCTCCACGCCGTGAAGCAGAGGCGCGCCATGCATCACCACGATGTCCGCGCCCGCGTCAACTTCCGCATGTGTCCACTTCCTTAGCCAATCATTGGGAGCGAGCCGCTCCGGCATCCCTTCGGCGAAAATCGTTGAGAAGGAGTGATTGCCGAAGACGTGATTATGCTGGTAGACGATCACGAGGTCCGCGTGCTGGCTGGCGTAGCGAATGCTTTGGAGGATGCGCTGCGAATCCTCCTGATTGGGCGTGTTAGCGGGCGCGCCGGGCAGATCGGCAGTGGCCTCATTTTCCTTGTCGCCGGCCTCGACGCGAAGCTCATTCACGCCCGGGCGGTTCGCTGTGGCGCTTGCTCCAGGCGAAATCAGACCTGATGCACTCGCTATCAGGGCAATCGTGTCCTTTGGCGTGCGCAGATAACCCGGCGCTACAGCTTCGGCCTCATTGTCGCCAGTTCCGGCATAAACGATTTTCCGGCGGTCGGCTTCGCGGATGGTGTTCTGAATGCCCACGACTTTCAGATCGAATGCGTGGTTGCCGGCGAGAGACAGTAAGTTAAAACCGAACGCCTTTAGCGCATCGAGCGCTTCAGGTGGAGTGAGAAAGCCCCTTCCCTCATGAACTGTCTGGCCCTTTTCGGCGACCGCGGCTTCGAGGTTGGTGAAGATGACGTCACCTTTCAGCAGACCCTTTATCACTGGCACGGCCGCCGGTGCGGTGGAGCGAATGTCTGACCGGATCATCGACTGCCCCGCCAAGGTGATGGTTATCGCGGGCGACTGCGGCCGCGCGGCAGCACCGATCTCGCAGGCGATCGCGAACAGAAGCGCGACGCATGCTGCGCTGGACAATAGCCGGTCCGTCTTCGACGTTGTTGCCATATGCGCGATGCTGCCGTGTTGAATCATACCCGCGCTTCAGTTTCCGAGGATACGGTTTATCGGGAACCGTGCGTCCTGGCAAGTGTTTTATGCGGGCGACCAATGCTTGAGGATGGATTCGAAACCCTGCGCTTTGAGCTCGTCCTTGATCCTGTGAGCGGAATCGGGATCGCTATAAGCTCCGACGGCCACTCGGTAGAAAGGATTGGCGCCGCGCTTGAAGACAAAGGCCGGAAAATTCCTTTTCTGCAGAGTCTTCGCAAGGGCGTCCGCGTTGTCTTCATGCTTCATCGCGGCCACTTGAAGGACGAAACCGGGGAGGCTTAAGGGGTGCGTGACAGGAAGAGAGGGAGTTGGCGCGGGTGGCGGCTCAACCGATGCGGTTGAGCTAGGAGCGGAAATTTCACCAACTTTACCCGCGGCCATGATCTCTTTGCCCGGCCAGCGGTTCCCCATGCCAGGATAATGACGGACCAAGGCAATGCCCGAGAATAAGGACAGTGCGCCCAGGACGAGCCACGTGAGGTAGTGCGACGCGCCATAGCGGCTTAACCCTTCGCTGGGTATTGGCTGTGGCGCAAGGAACTCAACAGAATTTGTTTGATGGGTGAATAAGACTGGTGGTTGGTCGGGCCCCTCCTCAGCGAGAGCTAGCTCAGTGGTATCGAAAACGCTGGCAGATATCCACTGCCTGAGCTGCTGCCGGGAAATGTCGGGCAGATCCACGAAACGCAACCCAGAACGCTTTTCGGATTCGTTGCTCCAGGCAATTTCTCCTTTGGCTTGGATATGACCGTGATCGTTCGGCAGATCAAACACAAGAGGGATGACTTGAGCCGAGCTCTCAGAAACCAGATCGTCGATGGCCAGACCTTCTTCGGAGAGATCGAAGAGGAGCCGACACTGGGATTCGCCACAGCGAACTAATACCGGCTGATCGGGAATCACGCGCTGACATTGCCGACGGTCCGGAAGCATGTGCACCCTCAGTGAGAGGCTAAGAACTTGAGGGCGATAATAAAACGAAGCTTTGCGGAAGACCTGTATCCGACGTGGGAACTTGTTCAAACGAGCAACACATGGAAGGCCGGTGTGTTGGGCGCTAACTCGTTGAGTCGGGCGCCGGAAATTGTTCAGTATCGTTCCGAGGGCGTACCTACGAGTCGTTCACACTGCTTTCAAATTAGGATACGTCCGCCGGTGATTTCGATACAATTGGGAATCATCGCATCGCGCAAGCGCATTGCAGAAGTAGTTCGGAATACACGGGGCTTCAGTGGAGAGCGAGAACAAATTGGAGAAGGAACGAGCGAGGCTGCTGCGATCGGCGCGGCGGGTCGTGATTAAGATCGGAACGGCCACCGTGACGGAGCAGGAGGGAAACCTGTGCCATGAGCGGGTCGAGCCCGTCGTTCGTGCGATCGCCGCTTTAATGAAAGAGGGGCGGCAGGTCGTGCTCGTTTCTTCGGGTGCGGTAGGGCTCGGGCGCGGCTGGCTGGGGCTGCACCGATCGCGCTTGGAGGATATGGTAACGAAACAGGCTTGCGCGGCCGTGGGTCAGAGTCTTCTGATGGATGCGTACAAGGACTTGTTTTCGAGATGGGGCATTAAAATTGCGCAGGTGCTGCTGACGGAGGAGGACTTCACAAACTGGCGCCGCTACTCGAATCTTCAGCACACCATCGAGAGACTACTGGGGTTCGGAGTGCTCCCAATCGTGAACGAAAATGATACGGTTTCCACAGCGGAATTGGAACCCGTGACGCCCGAGTCGCGCACGCCTGCGTTCAGCGACAACGACCGATTGGCAGCGCTGGTAATGAGCGGATTGGAGGGGGATGCGCTGGTGCTGCTCACCAACGTGGATGGATTGCTCGAGCGATCGCGAAGCGGCGGCCGCGGCGGCGAAGAAGGCGAGGTGATTGCGCTGGTCGCGGAAATCACGCCGGAAATACAATCACTGGCAGCTGGTCCGTCGGAGAGCGGTCGTGGCGGGATGCGGACGAAGCTGGAGGCCTCGGAGATTGCCATGAAATGCGGCGGGATCGCCGTGATTGCCAGTGGCAGCGACCCAGACACGCTGAATCGCATTTTTGCGGGCGAAAAGACCGGGACTGCGTTTTTGCCTGCCAAGCGCATGCCGGGAAAACGGCGCTGGATTGCCTATGCCGCGAATGTTCGCGGACGCGTGGTGGTGGACGCTGGCGCACACCGGGCGATTACTCAGGGGAAAGCGAGCCTATTGGCGTCGGGAATCGTGCGCGTAGAAAACCGTTTCGCATCTATGGACGTGGTGAGCATCGTCGATTGCGAGGGGCATGAATTCGCGCGGGGTATCGCCAAGTGCGCCAGCGAAGAAGCCGAAAAATTTTCCGCGAAGAAAAGCAATGCTTCGGCAAGCAAAGTTAACTCTTCGCCGGTTTTGGTGACGCGCGATAATATTGTGTTGCTGCAGAAAACATGAGCCAACCAACGACAGCATCGGCGGTGCAAGCCAACCATACTTCCGTCGTGGCGGCAGCTCGGCGGACCAGAAAGGCTTCGCGGGAGCTGGCCAAGCTGTCGGCGGACGCTCGCGTGGAAGTTCTGATGGCAGCAGCACAGGCGATCGAAGACGCACAGCAGCGAATTCTGGATGCCAATGAGCGCGACTGCCGCGCCGCGGAGCCAGCGGTGGCGTCCGGAAAAATGACTGCGTCGATGTTGGCGCGATTGCGCGTGACGGAGGGTGGCGTCGCGCAGATGGCCGCGCAGATTCGAGAAGTCGCGCGACTTGAAGATCCTCTCGGACGGAGGCTATCCGCCACGGAGTTGGATGAGGGATTGGTGCTGCACAAGGAATCGTGCCCCTTTGGAGTGGTGGGCGTGATTTTCGAATCGCGGCCAGATGTGATTCCGCAGGTCGCTTCGCTGTGCCTGAAATCGGGCAATGCGGTGATTCTGAAAGGTGGCTCGGAAGCGGCGGAGACGAATCAAGAACTCGTATCGATCTGGCGGGAGTGCTTGATTCGGTTTCAGGGCGTTCCGGTGGATTCGATCATCCTGCTGGAATCGCGCGCGGAGGTAATGGAACTTTTAACCCAGGATCGCGATGTGGATTTGATCGTTCCTCGGGGCTCGTACGAGCTGGTGAAATACATCATGCAGCACAGCCGGATTCCGGTACTGGGGCACGGCGAGGGGATTTGCCACGTTTACGTCGATCGCGCCGCGGACATCGAGAAAGCTGTGAACATCATTTATGACGCCAAGGTGGAGTATCCGGCGGTGTGCAACGCCGCCGAAACTTTACTTGTGCATGAGGCGGTCGCGGATGAATTTCTGCCGCGGGCGGTTCGGAAATTGGCAGCCGCCGGAGTGAAGGTTCGCGGCGATTCGAAAACCGTTTCGCTATTGCCTGGCGTGTCCATTTTGCCCGCCACGGAAAAGGATTGGTCGACTGAATATTCGGATCTCATTTTGTCGATCAAAGTGGTCGCAAATCTTGATGAGGCTATCGAGCACATCAACACCTACGGCTCGCGTCATACGGACGCGATCGTGACGGAGGATTCGGAGGCCGCCACACGATTTATGAGTGAAGTAGATTCAGCGGGCGTTTTTCAGAATGCCTCCACGCGTTTTGCGGACGGTTTCCGCTACGGATTTGGCGCCGAGCTAGGCATCAGCACTAGCAAATTGCACGCGCGCGGGCCGATGGGGCTCGATGGTCTGACGACCTACAAGTACAAATTGTACGGCCACGGACAGACGGTGTCTCAATACACGAAGGGCGAGAAGAAATTCACCCATCGCCGGTTACAGTAGCTGCTGATTGCCGCCTTCGACGAAAGACCCACGAAAATCCGAGCAGTGTTACGACCGCCAAGCCCGAGATTGCATCCGCAGCGCTGCGGTCCCACGCTCGCCGGAAGTGAACCTCAACACGATGATTCCCTACGGCTAGAGGCAGAAGTAGTTGTGAGATCCCTGGACGCGCGGCGACGCGGATGCGGCTGTCATCTACCTGAGATTCCCACGAGGGATAATTCGCAATTCGCAACGCGAGGGTGACAGGCGTGACGCTCTCCACCGTGAACACCTTGCGTTCGGCCGTCCAGCGCTCAACGTGGAGCCTGATTCCCGCGGCCGGTTCAAGAGCATTGGAGGCATGGTCGAATTTCTCAAACCGAGGCACCGGATTTGGCGAGACGCCGGCGGGACGCTCGGTATCATCCGGGTTCCCAGGGAGGTTGAGACGAGTGAGGCCGATTGGCGCGTATTCATCCGTTCCCTCATAACCGCGATGCGAACTTATGGCGGTTGCGAGTGAGGGAACGTCCTGGTCGTCCCAATACGCGCCTCGGGCGATGGTTACAGCCGTGACGGCGATGGCGACGAAACTCACGGCGGTTAGAGCCCACGATAACTGCCGGCTGCGAAGGCTGAATATTGCGACCACCAAAACGAATGCGAAAGAGAGAGCCAACATCTCGAGCCAACGCCACGGGAATTGGATGAATCGCAATTCGGGAAGCACGTTCCATAGCCACAAACTAGTAGGCAACATCAGGACCACCGACACTACGGCTGCAGAAATTAAAATCCACCACAACGCTCCGATCGCTCGCCGCCTCCGCGCCGCGAAAATTGCGGCGATACCGGTGACCGCAATCATACCGACCGCTATCCAAGAAACTTTGCTATTGAAAAGCACGAAGTCCGGATCATTTATTCGGGTAAAGAGAAAATTTCGGCTGGGGTGAACTTCGCCGGCGACGGCTTGCGCGATTTGAACCCATCGCTGTTCCCAGGCAGCCGGTAAAATGTAAAAGGCTGCGAGGGCGAAACCCCCAGCCGTGGCGCTGGCGCCATGGAACAGCGGGCGAAAGCTTTTTCGCGCAAGGCATCCGACCAATAGCATGAGGACCATCGAGTACGTGGCGATCACTGCGGCGGGCGCGTTGGTGAGCCAGATGGCGCCAAATATCGCGGCGAGCGAGGGGACGCGAGGCCATTCGTCCTCAATGATGCGCAAGACTCCCCAAATGAGCAGCGGAAATAAAGCGCCCGCCAACAGCTCGGCGAAATCGCTGCGGTAATAAACGATCACAAGATTATAGGGATTCACAGCGTATAGAAGCGCGGCGACGACGGCTTGCGGCGGCGGTAACCATTCGCGCGAGAGGATCCACATCGACATGCCCGCGAGGATCAGCGCAAGCCAGATGAACGCACCAGGAACGATTCTCCACGGTAGCACAGAGCCGAGAGCGGCTCCCGCAATCCACGAAGCGGGAGGGTAGAAGATGAAGCGGGGTTCGCCGAATCCCCAATTTGCCCACTCGGCCCAGCGAGGATAGACGATTCCTTCGCGCCATTGGCCCGCCACGTCCATCCAGGAGGCAACGTGGAAATCGAAATCGTGGCCGGAGGCATTGCCGAGGAAGAGCATGGGCATTATTAGGAAAGTTGCGGCGACACACAGACAGCCAAAAGGAAGAGGCCACCACGAACCTACGGGTCTCAACGGAGGCTGTAGTATGGATGCGGGCGCCGGTGGGGTCAGAATAGTCTCCGCTATGAGTGCTCGGTCGGTCGAGGATACAAAATTGGGCGAGGCGCCGCCACTGTCATTGTTCTTTTCGGGCAGGAGACCAATTGACGAATCTTGCCACGTGCCGCTCGAAAAGCTAGAGTGATGTGGCCGCGTTTACGAAGTGAAAGGTGCCGGAAACGCGGCGCGCGTCGCAGCCCTCACATAACGGAACCGAGGAATGACCAGCGAAGAAGAGAGGCTGCGAGCGAATGCTGAACGAAGCGTTAACTGGAAACGCTGGGGACCGTACCTCTCAGAGCGGCAATGGGGAACGGTTCGCGAGGATTACAGCGCGAACGGCGACGCTTGGAACTATTTTCCGCACGACCACGCGCGGTCGCGGGCCTACCGTTGGGGCGAGGACGGGATAGGCGGAATCTGCGACCGCCACCAGCACATCTGCTTTGCGCTCGCACTTTGGAACCAGAAAGATCCGATCCTGAAAGAGCGCCTGTTTGGCCTCACCAATCCTCAGGGGAATCATGGAGAAGATGTAAAGGAATACTACTTCTACCTCGATGCCACGCCGACGAGCTCTTATTTGAAGTACTTGTATAAGTACCCTCAGGCGGCCTTTCCCTACGAAGAGCTTCTCCGCGAAAATGCAAAGCGGACCCGGCTAGAGCCTGAATATGAACTGATCGACACGGGGGTTTTTCGCGAGAACCGGTATTTCGACGTGTTCGTGGAATATGCCAAAGCCACCGAAGAAGATATCCTGATCCGTATCACGGCTTGGAACCGCGGTCCTGAACCGGCGCGGTTGCAAATTCTCCCAACGCTCTGGTTTCGAAATCGCTGGTCCTGGGGCGAGGGTTACGATCCGCCACAGGCGCACCGCATCGACGCTCCGCCGGGAACATCGCTGATCGAGCTATCCGAATATCACTACGGCGAGCGCTGGCTCCTTCTAGAAGGGGCGCCAGAACTTCTTTTTACCGAGAATGAAACGAACGCGGAGCGCCTTTTTCAGTCTGAGAACCGCACGCCCTACGTGAAGGATGCGTTCCACCGGTACGTAATCAACGGCGAGCAGTCCGCTGTGAATCCGGCCCGAAAGGGGACGAAAGCCGCCGCGCTCTATGCCGCTGAAATCGCGCCCGCGAAGAACTGGTCCATCTGCGCTCGCCTGATGGATGAGAACCCAGTCCAGAATCAGGCGGCCGCCAAACAACTCTTCGGAGCAAGCTTCGATAAGGTATTCACCCAACGAATTAAGGAAGCCGATGAGTTTTACGCGCAGCGCGCTCACGTCGGGATGGGCGACGATGCCCGGCTGGTGCAGCGCCAAGCATTTGCGGGGCTGCTGTGGGGCAAGCAAAGCTACCACTACGATGTTCGCCGTTGGCTGCAGGGCGACCCCACGCAGCCGACGCCGCCAAACGAGCGGCTCGAAGGGCGAAATCATCGGTGGGTCCACCTGCATAATTCCGACGTGATCTCAATGCCGGACAAATGGGAGTACCCATGGTACGCCGCGTGGGATTTGGCCTTCCACTGCGTCGCAATGGCGCTGATCGATCCAGAGTTTGCAAAGGATCAGCTGATCCTGTTCTTGCGCGAATGGTACATGCACCCGAACGGGCAATTGCCCGCGTATGAATGGAATTTTTCGGACGTAAATCCGCCTGTGCATGCGTGGGCGGCTTGGCGCGTCTACAAAATCGCGGGCCGGATTCAGGGTAAAGAGGACAGGAAGTTCCTTGTGCGCATTTTTCACAAGATGCTTCTGAACTTTACGTGGTGGGTGAACCGGAAAGACCCCGACGGGAAAAACGTGTTCGAAGGCGGCTTTCTCGGATTGGATAACATTGGCATGTTTGACCGCTCGCGGCCTCTTGCCCCCGGCACCACAATCGAGCAATCCGACGGCACAAGCTGGATGGCCATGTTTTGCCTGAACATGCTCGCGATGGCGATGGAACTGGCCCGCGAGGACTCGGCTTACGAGGATGTCGCCAGCAAGTTCTTCGAGCACTTCGTCTTCATCTCGCAAGCGATGAACGACATGGGCGGCGAGGGGATCGGGTTGTGGGATGAAGGCGACGGCTTCTATTATGACGTCCTGCATCGGGCGGACGGCGGGCACATCCCGATGAAGGTGCGGTCTATGGTGGGCCTGATCCCGCTCTTTGCCGTCGAAACCTTCGATCCCGAAGACCTTGCGCGTTTGCCCGCTTTCACTCGCCGCATGCAATGGTTTCTGAATCACCACGCCGAAGTATCGGAGCACGTTGACATGAGCCGGCGTAACGCGAATGGCGCACGATTGCTGCTCACCATCGCAAATCGAAAGAAACTCGAGCGCATCTATCGCTACGTGCTCGACGAAAAGGAATTCTTGTCTCCGCATGGAATTCGGTCACTATCGAAATTCCATGAAGAGCATCCATTCATGCTGAATGTGGATGGACAGTCCCATTCCGTGGATTACGAGCCTGGCGAATCGACCACTGATCTCTTCGGCGGAAATTCGAATTGGCGCGGGCCGGTTTGGTTTCCGCTAAACTATCTGCTGATCGAGTCAATACAGCGCGTTCACTTCTATTACGGCGACGAATTCCGAGTTGACTTCCCGACAGGCTCGGGGCAGAAGAAGACGCTTTGGGGCGTCGCGAGCGAGCTGTCACGCCGGCTTTCGCACATTTTTCTGCGGCAGAACGGGCGCCGGCCCGTGCATGGCGATACAGCGTTGTTTCAGCAAGACCCTTTTTGGCGCGATTTGGTTTTATTCTACGAATATTTTCATGGGGAAACGGGCGCGGGTCTGGGCGCAAGTCACCAAACCGGATGGACGGCTTTAGTCGCGAAGCTTATCGAGCAGAGCGGCGAATAATCCAGCGACCGTCGCCTATGTTTTAGACGCCGGTTCCACCAATTCGATCAAAACGCGCTTGCCCTCTACTAGCGGCACCAGAAAAAAATTTACGTGCGTGCCGTCGGCACCTGCATGCGTTTCCGGATACACGGGCGTGAGGCCGAACCGAGTGCGCAAGACTTCAGTGGCTCGGTTCACGCTGGTCACATTTATTTCGATCTGCTGAATTCCCTCTCCAAATTTCTTGAGATATCGAGCGATTGCACCTGGGCCATGCGGATCGCATGTTGTCAGAATATCGAATTCCTCATGCTCACTCCAGTGGAGCTCGAATTCCATCGCATCCTGGTCCGGCGGAACATCGGCCAGCCGGGGCGAGCCGTTCGCGGCGCGGATTTTCTCGAAATTCTCGGGCTGCACCGCGATGCCTATGCTGAATGGGATGTTCTCCGGGTCCGGCTCGCCGACCGTATTCGCGAAAAAGGGGCTTACGAGTTCGCGAAATTCAGGGTCCTTGAGCCAGTCCCGCGCTGCGGAGAGAAAGAGCGTGGCCCCTGCCGAGTGCAGTTGCGCCGCGGCCGCACGCCTTTTTCCCGGCTCGGAATCGGCCAGGCAGCGTATCCACTTGGCAAGATCGCGGCCTTCAGCCATGTTTGCGTCACTGGTTATGGGGAGTATGCGGTGGTCGCACGGAATTAACGTTCGAGAGCGAGACGTACTCGGTCTGTCCCGGCTGCACGGTTACGGGCACGTCCCATCGCGGCCGCGCGTCGCCGACGTCCGCGGCGACATCGAGAGTGCTGATCCAATAGTTTCCTGGCGGCACATCGCGCAAAAATCCTTGCCCTTGAAGGTTCGATTCCGCGTGCGCGACCAAATATTTAGACTGCGCCAGATCCAGAGCTCGGCGATGAATTTCCGGAGTTCGTCTTCCGAGCAAAGCGTTCCATTTGGGCCCGGGGTCTATCTCGGCAAGATTGAGATCGATCCCGTCGACGCTTTGCGGATGCTGCTCGATATAGTGTCGAATGGTATCCATGTACTCGGCAGTGGCTTTCGCGTATTTTTCCGGATTCTTGACCTTATCGGAGGCTTTGACCTTCGATTTTGGAAAATCCGCGGATTCATCGCCGGCATTCCTATCCATGTACGCCGAGAAAAATTCGGGAATGTCCATGACGTCCGCCGGATGCAGCTTGCGAATGAAGTCTTCACCCGCCAGCGTCACGAATTGGTTCTTCTTCATCCAGGCTTTCAATTGAGGCGAATAGGAACCGGAATCCAGTTTGTCGATGAACGTGCTCATGTCCGGTTTCGGATCATCCGCATCCGCTTCCTTCCCAATTTCCTCGAAACTCTTGCTCAAGAGATAAAAAGGGAAGCCGCGTACCGGCTCTTCCAATCCTCCCGAGGGAGTGGCGCGCGCCACGAACTCAATGGAACCCTCTTGCGCGATGGCTCGCGGCACGACCGCAATCATCGCTGTTATCAGGATCGTGAAGAAGCTGATTTTGCTTTTCATGCCGGTCATCGTAGCAGAGCAATGCAACGGGAGGCGTTGCGGCACGGAGCAATGGGACCAGTTGGTTAACGTCCGGCCGCCTGACGCGCGGCGGAAATTAGGGGAACCCGCCGTGCGCGCCTTCAGAACAATTGAAAAGCGACTTCGATAATCTGCCGAACGGCAGCGGGTCTCCCATCCGGCCCGCGCGCAGGCGTGAGCCGCCAGCTTCGGACTGCCTGGATGGCTTTTTCATCGAGGCCAAGACCGAGTCCCTTCGCTACGTGAATGTCAGTCACGCGACCATCTGCGGTAACGACCGCAATCAGCTCGACCACGCCTTGTACCTTCACCTTCATGGCTTCATCGCTATAATCGGCACGCGGACAGTAGAGACACGCGGGAATGCCGTAGCCGCCGATCCCCGCACTTGGCGTGCCACCGCCGGTATTCCAACCCTCGCCAGGCCCAACGCCGGCTCCATTTCCGTTTCCCACGCCGCTGCCGTGACCTTGGCCCATCGAATCGGTCAGGGACTTGCCAAGCGGGTCGCCCCAATTCGGAAGATTCGGATTCGGCAATTTGATATCCGGATTGCCAACAACAGTCGGCGTCATCGCGATCTGCGGGTGCTCCACGGGATGCGCCATGGGCGCCGAGAATTGCGTCCATGAGAATTTCGGCAATTTCCCCTTGGCAGCCGGGGCCGTATTATGCGCGCCGCCACCACCACCCGCGGCCTTGGCGGAGGGTTTGAGTTTTGCGAGATAGGGCGAAACGCTCACATCCACCGGCGCTTCAGGATTGAAGGCCTTTGTGGTCGTCGTGATGATTCCAGGAAACAGCAAAGGAATGAGCACCACGGCAGCAATCGCTACCGCGTGCACCAGGATTGAAACAATCTGCACGCGATTGAATTGCGTGTTCTTCGACCAAATTTCCGGAACCGGAATAGGCTGGCTTGTAGTTTGGAGCGGAGGCAATTTTCGCGGCGCGATCCAATCACGCAAATTTTGCCAAAGGCTTGGCTCCTCTTTCCAATTCACCAAAAGTGCGGAGTTCACCCTTCCGCGAGGCGCAGCGCGGAAAAATTCCCGCAGGTTGGCGCTTAAGCCGGTGCCAAACTTCGGCATGTCAAACGCGGTGGGCGTGCCTGGGCGGACCTTGGCGGGACGCTCGGTTAGAAAATCTCGCAAATTCGAATAAAGGCTCTTGAGGCTGGATTCATGAACCGGCGCAGGCAGGTGCCCCAAGCGCAGCCCGGGTTCGGTTGATCCACCCGCGGGGCGGTCGGCTTTGTCGAGTCTGGTGCTAAGATCGAACGTTCGCATCACTTGTATCCCGTCCGCAGGGGTACCTTCATCTTAGACGCAAGGCCACGCAAAAGGATGTCTGGCCCCGGCGGCTGACACACTTCAAGATTCATTGTAACATTACGTGGCGCGATGCCAAATTTCGGTTTCCACCGCGCGAATTCGTAGCACAAGCTAACATATCCCAGCCACAAAATGCCGGAGTCTTTCCAGAAAGGGTTAGCGAATCCCGCAAGATGGCAAAAACTGTGGACCTGAAAAGCACCCTGAACCTCCCTAAAACCGAGTTTCCTATGAAAGCACGGTTGCCGGAGCGCGAGCCTGAACAGCTTGCGGCCTGGGAAGAAATGGGCCTCTACGCCCGCATCCTTGAACAGCGCGCTGGTGCGCCCCTGTTTGTCCTCCACGATGGCCCTCCTTATCCGACGGGTGAGATTCATCTCGGCACGGGGCTCAACAAAATCGTAAAAGACATGATTGTGAAATCGAAAACCATGGCCGGATTCCGATCACCCTACGTTCCCGGCTGGGATTGCCACGGTTTGCCCATTGAGACTCAAGTGGAAAAGGAATTGGGAGGAAAGACTACAAAAGTCAGCGCCGTCGAATTTCGCCGCATGTGCCGTGAATTCGCCGCACGCTATGTAGAAGCGCATAAACGCGATTTCAAGCGACTGGGTGTCTTTGGCCAGTGGGACAGACCCTATCTCACCATGGATCCCAGTATGGAAGCTTGCATCGCCGGCGCTTTCATCGACTTCTTCGAAAAAGGGTACGTGTATCGGGGGCTAAAACCAGTTTACTGGTGCATTTGCGATCGCACCGCGCTCGCGGAAGCGGAAGTGGAGTACGAAGATCACACCAGCCCTTCCATTTGGGTGAAATTCCCGATTGTACCCGGGCCCAAAACGTCCACACTCGGCAGCGACGTGAACGCTCTCATCTGGACGACTACGCCCTGGACGCTTCCTGCCAATCGCGCTCTGGCGTTTCATCCGGATTTTGAATACGCCGTCGCGGAGACTCCCGCCGGCAAACTCCTGCTCGCCAAAGAGCGCCTTGCAGCGATCTCCGATGAACTGAATTTCAAGATCGGGGATCTCCACGGCTCGTGGAAGGGCAAGGATTTGGAAGGCATTCAATTCGAGCATCCGTTTCTGGAGATGCGCGTGCCCGCCGTGCTCGCAGACTACGTTACGCTCGATCAGGGGAGCGGTATCGTCCATACCGCCCCCGGTCACGGCGCTGAGGACTTCCGCACCGGCCAAAAATATGGCCTCGAGGCATATGCCCCGCAGGACGATAACGGCCGCTTCATCGAAGGCCTACCAGAATACAAAGGCAAGACAGTATGGGAGGCGAATCCGATCATCATTGAGCTGCTGAAGAAGCGGGGTATGCTCGTCGGCGAACGTAAGTTCACGCACAGCTATCCGCACTGCTGGCGCTGCCACAATCCGGTGATTTTCCGCGCTACTGAGCAATGGTTCGTGGGACTCGACCAGTATGGCCTGCGGCAAAATGCCCTCGCCGAAATCGCCAAGGTCAAGTGGAAGCCCACCTGGGGTGAGGCCCGCATCCGTGAAATGGTGGCCGAGCGGCCCGACTGGTGCATTTCGCGCCAGCGTTTCTGGGGAGTGCCGCTGATCGTGTTCACGTGCGAGTCGTGCGGAGAGCAGCTCAAGGATTTTCATGCATTGCGTCACGTGCTTCCCTTCTTTGAACGCGAAGGCGCGGATGCTTGGTACGCCCATACCGCTGAAGGGCTGCTCCCGCTAGCAACAAAATGCTCCTGCGGCGCCGCAAAGTGGCGCAAGGAAAATGACATTCTCGACGTCTGGTTCGACTCAGGCTCCACGCATTTAGCCGTGCTCAGCGAAAAAGAGGGCACCTGGCCCGCGGACGTTTATATGGAGGGTCCCGATCAATATCGCGGCTGGTTTCAAAGCTCTTTACTCATCGGAGTCGGCACGCGCGGGCGCGCGCCATACAAACAAGTTGTAACGCACGGCTGGACGCTGGACGAAAAAGGCTCGCCAATGTCGAAATCCCTCGGGAACGCTATGTATCCGAAGGAAATTTCAGATAAGTGGGGCGCTGATCTGCTGCGCGTGTGGGTCGCCTCCCAGGACTTCACACAGGATGTGCGCCTCTCTGATGCAATGATGACGCAACTCGCGGAAGCCTATCGAAAAATCCGCAATACCTTTCGTTTCGCGCTCTCGAATCTCTTCGACTTCGAGCCTTCACGCGACATCGTGCACGACGCGGACATGTGGGAAGTGGACGCGTGGATGCTTCGTCGCACCGGGGCGCTGATCCGCCAAGGCAACGAATGGTACAAGGAATTTGAGTTCCACCGCGTCTATCACGCGATCCAGGATTTTTGCACCGTCGATCTAAGCGCGTTTTATTTTGACGTGCTCAAGGACCGCCTCTACACATTCGCACCGAATAATCGCGGACGCCGTTCCGCACAAACGGCGGTCTACCACATCGCTCGAGCGCTGGTCCGCCTGATCGCGCCGATCCTTGTTTTCACCTCGGAGGAAGTTTGGAAATATCTGCCGCGCGGTGCTTCGGCGCAGGAGAGCGTGCATATGGCCTCATTCCCATCTCCTGAACCGTTCGAAAATGCCTTCGACGACGCTCGATCAAAAGAATGGGATCGCTTACTCACTGCACGCGAAGAAGTGCTGAAAGCGCTCGAACCTCTGCGCGCCGCGAAGACCATTTCCGCCGGCTTGGAAGCGCGAGTTACCCTCGCTGCCAAAGGCGATCTTGCGGCATTACTACATAAGCACGCCCCCAGCCTTCCGGAATTCTTCATCGTTTCGCAAGTTGACATCGCCGCCGGCAATCCGGATGGCGGCAAGCTGGCATCAGGTTCCGACGGCGGGCTGCGGATCCACGTCGAGCGCGCCCGCGGCAAAAAGTGCGAGCGCTGCTGGAACTATTCGACGCACGTCGGCGAAAGCACCGATTACCCAAATTGGTGCGAGCGCTGCGTCGCCGCAATGGATGAAATCGAGCGCGACAGAGGCAGCGTGGCGGGGAGTGCCGCCTCGTAATGCGTTCCGCCTCACGCCCCGCATGGCTCTTAACGGTTCTCGCCGCAGTCGTTCTAATTCTGGACCAAGCGAGCAAATATGCCGTGGAGAATTTCACTCGAGCGGGATCGAGCCGTGTCTTGATTCCTGGCATGTTGAATCTGGTTCACACCAGCAATCCGGGCGTGGCGTTCGGACTGTTGGCCGACTCCCAAATGCCCTGGCGCGCGCCTCTGCTGATCCTGTTTTCGGTGGCGGTGATCGGATTGATCGCGTGGTTGCTGATCACGGATCGCGCCGGGGGCCGGCTCGGCCAATGGGGTATGGCGTTGATCCTCGGTGGCGCGGCAGG
Source organism: uncultured Acidobacteriota bacterium (assembly GCA_963823145.1). Taxonomy (GTDB): domain Bacteria; phylum Acidobacteriota; class Terriglobia; order Acidiferrales; family UBA7541; genus Palsa-295. Next base: position 1,110,495 of record CAWGJZ010000002.1, on the reverse strand, counting down.
CAACGTTCTGGATCGCATCGTCCGCCACAGCGTTACCGATTTCATTGACTTCTACGTCGGCAGCCACCACTGGTACACTTTCAACGTGGCTGATTCCGCGATTGTAGTCGGCGCTGCCTTGGTCCTGCTCGAACTCCTTCGCGATTGGCGCCATCCCAGCCAGGAACGGGCCTAACAATGCATCCTGTCCTTTTGCAAATTGGCTCCATCACCATCTACACGTATGGGGTCCTTGCAGCAGCTGGATTTTTGGTTGGACTTTGGCTCGCTTGCCGGCAAGCCCCGCGAGCAGGCCTGAATCCGCACAGCGTGTGGAATCTTGGAGTCTACGGAATCCTTCTGGCTCTGCTGATGTCGAAGCTGTGGCTGATCTTCAGTAGTTGGGACTATTATCTCTCGCACCCCGCCGACATTTTCAGCATCGCGACTTTTCAGTCGGCGGGAACGTTTTACGGGGGCATTCTCGGCGGAATTCTCTGGGTAGTTCTGTACACCCGCTTCCAAAAAATGTCCCTGCTCGCGGTACTCGATGTCGTCGCCGCTCCCGTCGCGCTGGGACATGCCATTGGCCGCATCGGATGCTTCGTGGCCGGTTGCTGCTATGGTAAACCAACGTCACTTCCCTGGGGCATCACTTTCACCAGCCCCATCGCGGAAAAAATTGCGGGAACGCCGCTGAACGTTTCGCTACATCCCACGCAGCTATATGAAGCCGGCGCTGAATTCTTGAATGTTCTTCTTCTGATTTGGCTGGGCGCCAGGCAGCGATTCGTGGGTCAGTTGATCGGTGCCTATTTTGTTCTTTACGGAATCGAGCGCGGCACCATCGAGTTTTTCCGCGGCGATCCAGGCCGCACGATGATGTTCCACGGTACCGTGTCGCTAATGCAGATTGTCAGTGCGGTGCTGATCGTGGCTGGCGCCTCGCTCTGGTGGCGCGGCCTGCATGCTCGTTCGATGGCGCCTGTTCCGGTGGCGCCCGCGATAGTGAGCCGTTCCTAGCAATGATCGTTTGATCTGATGAAGCAACAACATGCCCGTGAGCCGCTCAGGCCAACACCTCGAATTTATCGTACCGCCTGACTGCTCCGGCCAGCGCCTTGACCGTTTTCTCGTCTCGCAACTCCCCGAGCTGAGCCGCTCGCGAATCCAATTGTTGATGGAGGAAGGCCACGTGCTCGTGGACGGCATCGCGCGCAAAGCCTCGCATCACGTGGCATCGAGCGAGACACTCAGCGTCGAAATTCCGCCTACGCGGCCTGCCGGAGTCGAAGCCGAACCTCTTCCACTCGACATTCTCTACGAAGATGAAGACCTCGCCGTCATCAACAAGCCAGCCGGAATGATCGTGCATCCCGGGGCTGGCGCGGATGCCGGTACGCTAGTAGCCGCGCTTCTCAATCGCTTCGGCGGCGCCGGACTCTCAACCATCGGCGGACCGCTGCGTCCCGGCATTGTGCACCGCCTCGACAAAGGTACTTCCGGCGCGATCCTGATTGCCCGCACCGATGAAGCTCACCGAAAGCTCGTGGACGATTTTCGCGGGCGCCAAATCGACAAGACCTATGTCGCTCTGCTTCACGGAAAACTCAAGGGCGACTCGGGCTCCGTAGAATTGGCCATTGCCCGCGACCTGCGCCGCCGTTCTCGGATGACCGCCCGACGCCGCGTGGGCCGCGAGGCGCGAACCGATTGGCGCGTCCTACTCCGGCTAAAAAGCTACACCGTTATCGAAGCCGGCCTGCACACCGGCAGAACCCACCAGATTCGCGTTCACTTTTCCGCGCTGGGGTGTCCAGTTGTCGGCGATACGCTTTACGGTGCCCCGCACCAGGAACGCGCCGCCTCTACGCTGCTCCCACCGCTAAACCGCAATTTCCTCCACGCGGCCCGCATCGCCTTCGTTCATCCGCGAACGAGTCAGCGAATCGAAGTTCGTGCGCCGCTGCCGGCTCAACTCCTGAACTATCTGGTCGCTCTCGCTCATGCCGTCCAAGCTGATCCAAGTTCGGTTGACGCTGCCCTCCGCGAGTTCCTATAATCCTTCTCGTGAAGTGCCGCTTGACGAACCTTCTTAGTCTCCTCCGCGCAGCAGTGTTTGTGCTGCTCATCGGATTCGCGGTCTTCGCAATTTGCGCTCGTGCGCAACAGGCTCCGCCCGAACCTGCGGGCCCGCCCATCTCCTCCCCGCAGCCAGCCCCAACTACGCCGACTCCGCAAGCCGGCGCTCCTCCTCAGCAACCACCAATCGTCAGCACCACTGGCCTTGTCCATCTCGTGGTCACTGTTGTCGACCGGCATCACGACTTCATCACCGATCTCGATAAGACCGATTTCAAGGTTCTCGATAACGGCGCCCCGCAAGTCATTCGTTTCTTCGGCCGCGAAACCGATCTGCCTCTGCGCATCGCGTTGCTTCTGGACACGTCCAATAGCATCCGGCCACGCCTGAAATTCGAAAAAGATGCCGCGATCGATTTCCTCGACAAAGTCATTCGCCGCGAGAAAGATCTCGCCTTCCTGATGACCTTCGATAACGAGCCGCAGGTCATTCAGGACTACACGTCCAGCGTCGATCTGCTTACTTTGGCGATCGAGCAGCAGCGCGCCGGAGGCGGCACGGCTTTGAACGACGCCATCTACATGGCTGCGCAAAAGCTGGCGCACCCGCCCGTTCCCGTGGGTGCGGAAACTGAGGTGCGCCGCGTAATCGTTGTCATCAGCGATGGTGACGACAACCTCAGCGACCGCGCCCTCAGCGACGCAATCGACGCATCCATTCGCTCTGAAGTCGCCGTCTTCACGGTCAGCACCAGCACTGATTGGCTGGCCATCGACGACGCTACCCGCCCCAGCAAATATCACATCGAGGGAGGCGACAAAGTTCTGCAGGAATTCGCGGATCAAACTGGCGGCCACGCCTTCTTTCCCTACCGCGTGGACGATCTCGCCCAGTCCTTCCTCGACATCGGAACCGAGCTGCGCAGCCAGTATTTCATCGCTTACGCTCCCGGCAATCCGCCTCCCGTTGGTGTATACCGCAAGATCCAGGTCGAGACGGATCGCAAGGGACTCACCGTCCGCACCCGCAAAGGCTATTACGCTGCCGCGTCTGCTCAGGCGCCCGCGTCCCAATAGCCGATCCGCCCAGCGAGGAGAGAAAAATCATGAAAAACTGGCTGAGGGTTGCGCTGATCCTCACGATTTGTGTATTCGCGGGAAGCGAGGGGCTAGTTGCGCAGGAGGCCACTCCGACGGAAGGTGACTTCGTCGCGAAAAATTTCGTGTTCCGCTCGGGAGAGACGTTGCCCGAGCTAAGCCTCCATTACACCACGCTTGGAAAGCCGGCGCGCGACGCGCAGGCGCGTGTGACCAACGCCGTGCTGATCTTGCACGGGACAGGCGGCTCGGGTCGCGGATTTTTGCTGCCGATTTATGCGGGCGAACTATTCGGACCGGGACAGCTTCTGGACACAAACAAGTATTACATCATTCTTCCCGACGGGATCGGGCACGGAAAATCCTCCAAGCCGAGTGACGGGCTCCACGCTCATTTTCCGCATTACGACTACGACGATATGGTGGCCGCGCAGTACCTGCTGCTGACCAAGGGATTGGGTGTGAACCATTTGCGTCTAGTGACCGGGACTTCGATGGGTTGCATGCATTCCTTTGTATGGGGAGAGACGTACCCGGACTTTATGGACGCGCTGATGCCGCTGGCCTGCCTGCCCGTGCAGATTGCCGGTAGGAATCGCTTGTGGCGCAAGATGGCCATGGATGCAATCGAAAAGGATCCCGAATGGAAGGGCGGCGACTACACCGCTGAGCCACAACAAGCGCTGCGAAGCTGGATCAATATTCTGACAATTGCTGGAAGCGCGCCGCTGCACATGCAGAAAACGCTGCCCACGCGAGATGCCGCTGATGAATACCTGGAGAAAGCCTACGAGACGCGAGTGAAAGACCTCGATGCAAACGACGTTTTATACCAGTTAGATGCGTCGCGGAACTACGACCCTTCGGGCGGCCTCGAGAAAATCGTGGCTCCGGTGATGTGGATCAACTCCGCGGACGACTTCATCAATCCGCCGGAACTGGGCATTGCGGAGAAGGAAGTGAAGCGAATCAAGAACGGAAGGTTTGTGCTGCTGCCTATCAGCGACCAGACCTACGGTCACGGCACGCACACGCACGCGGCGGCATGGAAGCAATATCTGGCGGAACTGCTGAAAGAGTCGTCGCCTGACTAAGATGACTCCATCGCCGCAGTCTTCAGTCGCCTCGGTTCGGTGCCGTGCGCTATCTGGATGGCGCGTAGTATCCTTTGCGAGCCAGTATCTTTAGATCGGCGCGATCCACATCCACCCGTATCTTTCGAAACGTCCCGTCATGCTTCGTGTTCGCCGGGTAGTAGCCGATCACGTACTGCGATCGTAGTTCTTCGGCGATCGTATCGAAGGCCTTCCGAAGTCCCTCGTCATTGCGTACGCTGATCACACGCCCACCGGTCTCGTGCGCCATCTTTGAGGCTACGCCGGGCCCATAACCTTCTGTGGCATTGGGATCCGTAATCAAAACGAAATGGAGCACCGCGTCGGCGCGTTGCGCGGACTCGATCGCGTCATTCTCGCTCAACTTGCTTCCGGTATCCTCCGCGTCCGTCAACAGGATGATGGCTTTGCGTCCCGCCTCGGACGATAGTTCGTCGTGCGCCGCCAGATATACCGCGTCGTAAAGATTCGTGCCCCCTCCACGCGACGGCACGGTTCCCCCGGTCCCGCCGATTCCCGCGGCATCCACGTTAATCTCAGCACGCCGGATGGCGTGCTGAAGTACTCCCGGATCTTCGCTGAAATCCGCCAGTAGATTCACGTCGGTGTCGAAGCTCATCACGATTGCTTCGTCTTTCTTGTGCATCACTTCCTCGACGAACCTGGACGCCGCGTCCTTTTCCGCGCCTAGGATCTCTTGCATGCTAATGCTGGTGTCCATCAAAAGCGCCAGTGAAAGCGGCAAGTCCACTTCTTTGGTGAAATACGAGATTTTCTGCTCCACCCCATCTTCAAACACTTTGAAATCGTTCTTCGTCAAGTCGGAAACAATTCCGTTGTGCCGGTCGCGCACCGTTGTAAACACGTTCACCACCGTCGTTTGCACTTGAAGGGGCGCGGACGATTGCGGGGGTTCCTGCTGCTGGGGAGTCTGCGATTCTTGGCTGTGTGCGGAACGGTCGATCAGCGGTCCTCGCGGGCTTGACTCTTGGAACGCGCTGCGCCTCAGCGCGGATGCGCGCGACGTGATCGGTCTCGCCAGCGGGTACGCGCTGGCTGCCAAAACAAGAATACCCGCCGCGATGCTGGTCAGCCGCATTGTATAATTCCTCCGAGGACGGGAACAGACTGATACGATGCGCGGCACGCGCTTACGGATGTTCCGGCCCAAGCCCCCGCCCCCGGGTCCCCAGCGAACTCTCGCGGTCTAGACTGCGGAGAAACGAGACTCACAGATGACGCGAAGACTTTCACTTCTAGGTACGCTCCTGTTGCTCGGCTTTATGGGCCAAGCGAGGGCGCAGGCGCAGCGTCCCGCTGCCCCCGGCGCTCCAGCGCCAACCGCCCCGGCTCAGCAGCAGAATCCGCCGCGCATCATTGTTCCAACATACACCGTGATCGTTCCCGTTACTGTAAAAGATAATCGGGGCCAGTTGGTCGGAGATCTTCAAAAGAAGGACTTTCGAGTTTTCTCCGATAACGTCGAACAGAAGATTCGCCAGTTCTCCTCCGAGCCGGTGCCGCTTTCCGCTGTCGTTCTTATCGACAACGACCTCGACCAGAGGCCTGCCTCGCAGGTTCAAAAGAGCCTCACGGCCATCTCTGCCGGCTTCGGACCTTCCGATGAAGTTGCCGTGGTAACTTACGACGAGTTTCCTCAAACCGTCGCCGATTTTTCTTTCAACAACGATCACCTGTTCACTCAACTCAAGCGCCTCGATCTAGAATCCCACAATAGCCAGGTGATTGCGGACCCCACCACAGCCGGGCCCATGATGAACGGCCATCAGCCGGTGGACACGGGGCGCGGCGTCCCGCAGCACGGCTCTAAGCGATACAAGAACGACAATGCCCTGGACGACGCCGTATTCGCCGCCTCGAATATGCTCAAGGATCGCGGCCGTGACCGCCGCAAAATCATCTTTCTGATCTCCGACGGCACCAACGGGAAGAACGAGCACACTTTCGACCAGACGCTTCATTCCCTCCTTGCCAACGATGTTGCAGTGTATTCCATTTCCGTCTCACATTCGCTGCCGATCGGTAAGGCCCTTATCCAGCGGGGAGCTTCGGAACTCGAAAAATACGCGTTGAATAGCGGCGGCGACACCTTCTACGCATCCAAGCAGCCCGAGCTAGAGCGCCTTTATTCCGATGTCACCGAACAAGCGCGCAATCAATACACGCTCACGTTTTCGCCTGAGAATATTCCCAAGGGTCAGGACTTCCATGAAATCGAAGTGCGCGTTGAGCGCCCCGGCTTGAACGTCGAGACTCGCCGCGGATTTTATTTGAGCGCCATCAGCGCCGGCCACTAGCCGCGAATAGTTTCAAAACGGCAATCGACCGAAAGTTTTTCTCCTTGACTTCATCCGCTCCTGCTCCTATAGATGAACGAAGCGGGATCGGCTCCCGGATTTAAATTCGGTGCCGTCTCGCGGAGAAAGTTCCGGTAGTAAATGCGCGGAACCCACTTCAGGCTTTGAATCGAAAAGCCTGGCAGGGAAAAAAGCGGGGCAATCGTTTTATCGATTGCCCCGCTTTTTGTTTGTCGGGAGCCTTTCGTTTTGCATTTGTAGGGGCACAGCATGCTGTGCCCGGCGCACATACTTGGCGCGATGTCCCATCCGCCCCACACAAACGGCCGCACCGCGGCTCCAGCTGCTAACCTCGATCCTCTAGCCCCCAGCACATCATTCCGAGCGGAGTGTCCCGCGCCTTTGCTTTTGCGCGAAGCGCCGGGACACGCGGTCGAAGAATCTCTCCTGCGTCTAACCTAGATCAGCAACCTCACGGCAACTATCAACTTCACGGCAACTACCGTGATGCGCGCACCGCGGGCTGAATAGCAATTAGCTGTTCATGCTCGGGGCAAAGCGATTTGAAGTCGCAATATCCACATCCAAAACCGGGCTTCGCGCGAAAATTCCCGGCGCGAATCTGGTCGGCTACATCCCCGATTTTTTCCTTCGCCGCCGCGAGGGCTTTTGCGTCGCGCGTAGTCGCGACGCCCTGATTCTCAGTCAGGTTGTAAAGCACCAGGCGCGCCGGCTCCAACCCCAGCACCTCGCGCGCCGCTAGCGCGTAGATACTCAGTTGCAGATTCTCAGCGGCCTTTTTTTCGTCGTGCCTCCTTCCGGTTTTGTAATCCACAATCTCCACTTCGTCGGCGCTCAGCCGGTTCACCTGGTCCATCCGGCCCGTCACAATGATGTCGTGATCGAGCGGCAGCTCAAACCTCTTCTCCTGATAAAGAACGTCCGGAGGCGCATCCTGGCAAGCGCGATGAAAGGCTTCCAGTTGCTCACGGCCCGCCCTGCGATATTCATCTTGCTGGTACTCGTCTGGAAAACCGGCTGAGGACCATTGCCGCTCATAAATTGCCACCACTTCCTCGAACCCAACCACCGATCCCTTGCGCATCTCGCCCACAAATTCCCGAATCGTCGAATGCATTACGTTTCCAAATGTTTTCTGCGCATTCGGCCCGCCGCGAACATTCCACACATACTGAAACATGTACTTCATCGGACATCGATCGTATGCATCAATCCGAGACGCGCTCAATTGCAAGGGTTCGGGCTGCGGTGGATGGTAGGCCTTGGCCCACAGCGCGACGCGCGAATATGCCTTGGCAGTTTCTCGCGTCGCTCGAAAGAGGGGAGGCTCGTCCGACGGGTCTTCCAATGGTCCTGTGGTTTCTTCCACAGGCGGCAATTCGACTTTTGGCTGGCACTGGTCGGTGTCAAATTTCTGAATTTTCGGATGCGCCAGGAAATCAACCAGAAACGGCGATTCTCTTTTCCAGCGATTGACGATCGTGGAAAGAGTCAGCCGCTTTTGCGCGCGCGTTAGCGCCACATAGAAGAGCCGCCGCTCCTCTTGCTTCTGAAAATCAAATTTAGGCTGCTCCTCCTTCATGAGTTCGGGCGGAAATTCAAATGTGGGCAGGCGCGGCCTCGCCGGGAAATCATTGTTGCTAAGGCGCAGGACAAAAACGTGCGGGAATTCAAGGCCCTTGGCGGAGTGAACCGTCATGAGCTGTACCGCGTCGTCGGAAAGTTCCTCTTCCAGTTGGATATCCCCGTCGAGTTCATCGAAGAAACCGAGATACTCGGCGAAGTCGCGGAGCTGCTTCTTTTCGCTTTTGGCTTCCCACTCTTTCACGAACGCAACCAGCTTTTCCGCGTGCTGGCGATCAATAGCCGACATCAGCACTCCGATGCCAAGGCTCGCAATCAGTTCGTCAAGGACCTCAACCGCTCTTTTCTTTGTGGCCGTTTGCCTCGCGTGATGGAAGAGCTGCACCAACTCCGGCAGGCGGACGCCGTCGCGGTCCAGCGGGGCTTCCTTTTGAGACGCTTCCACTTGATCCCAAAGCGGACGCCGGCTTTTTTCCGCGCGTTCAGCCAGTCGCACAAGGTCCCGTGCTTCCAGTCCCCAATACGGAGCGCCCAGCACACGCGCGCACGCCACGTTATCCGCCGGCGCTGCAATCAGCCGCATCCACGCAAGCAAGTCGCGGACAAGAGTGCTCGATAAAATCGAAGACTTGCGTATCACAAACGGAATTCCACGTCGCCGCAACGCGTGCAGAAGTTGTCCCCGATGCCTATGCTTCCGGTAGAGCACTGCGAAACTTCGCCAGGGTGCTCCTGCATTGTGCAGCCGCTCGATTTCTCCGGCTATCCACTCCCCTTCTTCCTCGAACCCGCAGAATTCGGCCACTCGAATTTTTTCGCCATGGGGGTTTTCGGTCAGAAGCTTTTTGAGCGGCAACAATGGCGAGCGCTCGTTCACGCCGATTACCTCGCCTGCCACCCGAAGGATTCGCTGCGTTGACCGGTAATTCTGTGAGAGCGATACGAGGAAGTCTTTTGCCGCGGCGGCGCCCTGCTTCCCCTTCACACCGCAAAACCGCTCCAGGAAAATCGTGAAGCTGCCAAACGATGCACCCCGGAAGCGATAGATCGCTTGATCGTCGTCGCCTACGGCGAGGATGTTGCGGCGCTCACCGGCCAACAGCCACAGCAACTCGAGCTGCGCGATATTCGTGTCTTGAAATTCGTCCACCAAAATGTAGCGGTACTGATTTCGCAGGTTTTCCAATAGTTGGGAATCGGCTCTCAAACACTCCACCGACTTCAAAAGTTGCGCCCCGAAGGTATAGAGGTTGCGCTCCAACAGCAGCCGTTCGCTCACGCGGTAGACTCGCGCCAGTTCCTCCTGCTTCGCTAATTCTTCCCCAGCCACCTGCAACGCGTCCGGTTCCATGCCGCTTTTTCGCACTTCGTAGTCTCGCCGTTGCTCGCTCACGTATCGCTGGTAATCGTCCGGAGTCACCAGCTCGTCTTGGCAGCGCGAAAAAAAAGCCACGAAGTCTTTCAGGAACTGCGCCGGTTCCGCGAGCCGCCGGAAGATGACCAATCCGAGTTCCGCAAGATTCCGCCGCAGCAAAATCTGATGATCGATTTCCTCGATGGCTTGAATTTCCGGTTTCGACGCGCGCAAAATTCTTTCCAGGCAGAACGAGTGGAAGGTGCTGAGCCAGATACCTTCGGCTCTTTCCCCCACGGACTTCACCACCCGGCTCTTCATTTCTCCGGCAGCTTTGTCCGTGAAGGTGAGGCCCAAAATATTCTCGCCGCTCAGCGACGGGTCGCTCTCGAGCAACCGGCGAATCCGCTCCGTGATAACGCGAGTCTTTCCGGTTCCCGCACCGGCGATTACCAAAAGCGGACCTTCGCCATGTTCGACGGCGGCGCGTTGCTCCGCGTTGAGCGGAAAACCCGGCACCGCCACTTCCTTCGCGTTTGCGATTGGATTCATAGGCAGCAGTTCTGCTGATTATAGCAGGTTTCGACCTAGGCGAATATAAAGCGAATAGCCTACGCCCTCGATTCATCGCGCAGACGCGCCACTTCGGAGCGCAATTCGCGCAATTCCTTCTGCAGTTCCGGCAAACGGTTGAAGACGGCCACCGATTTGCGCCAATCCAGATTGTCCATCGCGGGATAGCCGGAAAAAATTGCGCCCGGCGGAACATCGGTGGGAACGCCGCTTTGCGCCGTCAGAGTGGCGCCATCGCCAATACTCAAGTGGCCCGCCGCGCCAACTTGCCCCGCAAGAATGCACCGATTGCCAACGTGCGTCGTGCCCGCCAGGCCAACCTGACCGCACAGCAGTGAGTCCTCTCCTACTTTGCAAGCGTGGCCAACTTGCACCAGATTGTCGATCTTGGTGCCGCGGCCTATCTGAGTTTCGCCGACTGTGGCGCGGTCGATGGCACTGTGAGCCTGGATTTCCACGTCGTCGCCGATCACCGTAATTCCCGCTTGGCGCATCTTGTACCACCGTCCGCTGGCTTCGCGCGCAAAGCCAAAGCCGTCGCTGCCCACGACGACGCCGTTTTGTAAAATCACGCGATTGCCGATGCGGCAGTCTTCGCGAACGCAGGCATGCGCGTGAGCGAAAAAATCGTCGCCAATTCGCGCGCCGCGATAAATGCAGACGAAACTGTGCAGCACGGCGTTTGCCCCGATCTCGACGTCCTCGGCCACATAGCAATAAGGCCCGATGTGGGCGCCCGCCCCAATTTTTGCGGACTCGCCGATCACAGCCGTACGATGAATGCTGGGACCATAACGCGGCGTGGGATGAAACAGTTCGATGGCTCGCGCAAAATCGAGATACGGATTCGACGAGCGGAGCGACGCCATGCGAGGACGCGTTTCGTCGCGACCTATCAGGATCGCCGAAGCACGCGTCGTAGCTAGCGCCGGGCGATATTTGCGGTTGACAAGGAACGTCAATTCGCCCGGCTGCGCTTCTTCAATTCCCGCGGCGCCGGTGATTTCGATGTTCGCGTCACCCTCGACTTCGCAGCCCAGCTTCTCGGCAAGTGCCAGCAGTTTCATGGTGATCTCCTGAGCATTTTGCAGCCTTCCGGTCCCTGTGCCTCAACGCTCCTTTTGGCGACCCCTTGTTGAAAAGTGTCGAGTAGATGGTACGCCGATCCTTTGTTTTTAATGAGTTACGTAACGTTCTACTCAGCTCTACTGTCGATTAGAACCGCACTGTGCGCGCCGAGGGTTGCGGGCCGTGAACTGATGCCTCGTTGGCCGTTTGAGCGCGCCGACTTTCTCGAAATTATTCATCGTGTCCATGTTAGGCGCTGTGCTGGCGAATTCAAGCGGTTGTTGGTGTAAAGAATTTGTCGTCGGGTGGCGAGTCTTGGGGTAACGGAGTCATCGTCGTGGCAGGTGCTGAAGGTTAACAGTCGAGAATTGAAAATTCAAAGGGAGGAAATGAAGGTGCGGTTGGCGGGAAGCCGGGTTGGCGCCGGCTCTCTTGGAGAGAGCCGGCGGTCAACTCGAGGGTTAGTGCTGGTGTTCAGAGTCAGGTTTCTTCTGCTGGGGCTCGGCTTTGCGCTCCGGCTGGGGTCTGGACTGGGGAGCGGCCCTCTGTTCGCGTTGCGGCTGACTCCGGGGTGCTTCCGGCTGAACGTTCCGATTTGGCTGCACGTTGTTGTGCGGCTGATTACGTGGCTGGTTTTCCCTATTGGGGCGGTTCACTTCGTTCGGGCGCGTCTCGTTTGGATTGTTCGGAGGAGTTGCATTCCTGTTTCCCGGCTGGTTACGGTTCATGTTGGTGGGGGGAGGAGTCACGTTCCTATTTTCCGGGCGATTACGATTCGTGTTGTTGGGTGGATTTACGTTCCTGTTTTCCGGAGGAGTCACATTCCTGTTTTCAGGACGGTTCGGGTTCGCATTGTTCGGGCGACTTTCGTTTCGGTTATTGGGCTGGCCGGGGCGCGTTGCGTTCGTTGCGCCACTATTCCCGCCATTGGCGGATGGACGGACTGATTCCCTGGCCGGCGCTACGTTGTTTCTGAAATCACCAGGCCTTGCGGTCGCGCCGATCGGCGGGCGGCCGTGGTTCTCGGAGGCACGCAGCGCGCTGTTGCGGCTCGCGGCCTGTTCCTGCTGAGTTTGCAGGTTGGTTCGTTGAACGTGGCGTTCGCGTTCGGCGGCTAGCTGGGCGGAATTGGGACGCGCCGAGATGCCGCCGCGTCCGCCGTTGTAACTGACGCGATTTTCGGTCCTATTATTGACAATCACCGTCCTATCAACGTAGGTGTTGTGGATTACGGTGGTGTTAACCCGAGTGACAGCGGTGTTGTAGACAAATCTATCGTGATCCCAGCGTCCGCCGACGTAGCCATTACCGAAATAGCCGAACCCGTAGTCGATGCCGCCATAGAAGCCCACCTGCGGCCCCCAATAGCCGGCGTGCCACGCGTACGCGTCGTTGTCCCAGCCCCAGTATCCGGGGGTCCATAGAAGGCCAGGCTGGGGCGGTTCGACCCAGGTGCCAGGCACCCAGTAGTAGCCGTCGTCACTGTAAGCCCAATAGCCAGGAATCCAGATGTAGCCGGGTTCTGGGCAAACAGGCTGTTCGTAAACCGGCAAAGCCGGAGGACCAACTCTTACCGATACGCCCACCGAGATCTGGGCCAGAGACCGAGATGGGAAGACCAACAACAGAAGGGCCAGCAGCCCGACAGAGACCAGGACCATCTTGGGCATGTTTATCTCCTCTCCGTATTTAGATTCCCGAAAGGCTCGTGGGGTCACGCAACGGCAGGGTGAGAGAAGCTGCTCGACAGATCGCTGGGTTAGGCCGGCATCTGTTCCGTGCGATATATCGTGCCCCTACAAAGGCAAAGCGAATGCGAATCGGGAGATCGGCGTTCCCGGGAGAGGCAAACCAAACATGCAAGACTGCCGCGCTAAAGACCGCGGCGCTGCCGGATTCGCAACGGATGCGTGTCGCCTCGTCTGACGCAATAGCTACCAGGCAACGCCCTTGCTGGAAGGGCCTTGCTTTTTGGAAACCGCAAGATTACAAAGCTTATATCTATGAAAACGGTAATCTTAGTCTTTTGGGGCTCATTGCTCTCGTGTGCCTGCCTCCTCCCAACTTATGCGCAGACCAAACCGCCCGCTCCCACTAACGAAGCGGACTACTCGCAGCAGGCCGCTGTCATCGAGAGGATGGATACGCGATTCGTTTTCGAAAATGACGGCACCTGGACTAGACAGCAAACCACCCGTGTTCGCGTCCAAACAGATGCGGGTGTAAAGGAGTGGGGATTTTGGTTTTTCCCTTCGAATCGGACACTCAGACGGTCGAGGTCGAATACGTTCGCGTGCGGAAACCGGACGGCAGCGTCGTAAACACGTCCCCGGATGATAGCCGGGACCTCGATTCGCAAATCACCCAGGCCGCGCCTCTATACAGTGACTTGCGCGAAAAGCACGTGCCCGTAAAAGGGCTCGCCCCTGGCGATGTTTTAGAATATGCCACGCATTGGCAAGTAACCAAAATGCTGACGCCCGGCCAATTCTGGGTAAGCTACGCTTTTGCGCGAACCAGTATTGTGTTGAATGAAACACTCGATGTCAGTGTGCCGGCGGATCGCGCCATTACCATCAGCGGGCCCGTAGACACGCAGAACATGACGATGGACGGCAGCTGGCGAAAATACACCTGGTCGAACTCCAATCTGACGGTGAGGACCAAGCCGAAAACCGGCAGCGCCGCCCTCGACGAAGCATTCCATCGCACGCGCGGACCTGATGTGCTGATTAGCAGTTTCCTAAGCTGGGACGACGTTGGACGCTGGTATTGGGACCTGCAGAAAGACCGCCTCGAGCCGACGGAGGAAATTCGCGCCAAAGCCGCAGAATTGACCAAAGGCGCCGCCGACGATCTCGCAAAAATCACCGCAATCTATAATTTCGTCAGTACGCACTATCGTTACGTTGGTGTGGATTTTGGAATTGGCCGTTACAAGCCGCACGCCGCAGCGGACGTGCTCACAAATAATTTCGGCGACTGCAAAGACAAGGAAACGCTGCTGGCGTCTCTTCTGGGAGCCGAGGGAATCACGGTGTACCCAGCGCTCATCAACAGCGCCCACAGCCTCGACCCGAAAAGTCCGTCGCCCGCACAGTTCGACCACGTGATTGGATACGTTCGACAAGGCACAGGCGGTCTTTGGCTCGACACAACACCAGAGGTAACTCCCAAAGGTTACCTAATGCCCACTCTGCGAGATAAGCAGGCTCTCGTAATTTGGTCCGAAAAATCCGCGCAGCTTTTGACGACACCGGCCGAGCCCGAACAGCTCGACGGAGAAACTTTTAAAGTCGACGCGAAACTCGGCGCTGACGGCGTGGTGACAGCAAAGATTGAAGACACATCGACTTCGGACGGAGCAGTCCTGTTCCGCGCTCTCTTCCGCCAGTTTTCGGAGGCACAATATCAGGAATTCGTTCAACAGGTCTCTTATCGGCTAGGTTTCTCCGGCGCGGTTAGTAACGTAAGAATCGATCCGCCAGACCAAACCGCAGGACCTTTCCATTTTTCGTACAGTTACCTTCGCAAAGATTATCCCGAGTGGCAAAATCACCGCTTCACTGTTCCGGATACTCCGATGTCCTTGACCTCACCCGCGGACGACGCCGATCCGAACGAATCCGTCTTCCTGGGATCGCTTCAAAGAAACACTTCCGAGGTAAAGGTTGAGCTGCCGGAGGGCTACGTCCCCGTTGCGCCCGAAAATGTCGACCTCGTCCACGACTACGCTGAATACCATGCTTCTTATAAGGTGACGGGAAACACCCTCGACGCTCAGCGCAGCTTTTCCGTGAAGAGAAGCCTGGTGCCCGCGGCGGAAGTCAGCGACTACAGGAAGTTCCTCAGGAAGATCTCTGACGATCGCGATCAGTATGTCGAGACGATGTCATCGCACGCTACAGCCAGCGCCCCGTCTCCGTCTTTTGGATTGCCGCCCGCTCCCACCGTTCCCGCTCCCGGCAATTTCAATTCCGCTTTGTCTGACAGCGGGGTGCCTGAGGCGAACCGGCTCCTGCAAGAGGCACTAGGCGCTGCGAGAAGCGACCCGGCGAGCGCGATACCGTTGCTGCAGCGAGCCGTCTCTGCCGATCCGAAATTCGTGCGAGCCTGGTTGACACTGACCACTTTGCAACTTCGCGTGCGAAAGCCAGACGACGCCATAGATTCCTTGCATCGCGCCATCACCGCGAATCCCACACAGCCGCTTGCATACAAGATGCTGGCGCAAATACTGGCCACCGATGGACGCAAGGACGACGCCGTCGCAGTCTGGCAGGATTTGATGAAGGCTATCCCGGACGATGCAGACGCGCCCGGCAGACTGGGCGACCTCCTACTTCAGCAAAAACGGTATGCGGAGGCAACTTCGCAGCTGCAAGCCGCAGTTAGGAAAAATCCGAACGATGCTCCGGCGACAGCCAACCTGGCAGCTGCATACATGCTCTCAGGCAATTTGGAACAGGGCCGGTCAATGTTGAGCCATGCGACGGAGTTCAGCCTTCCTGCTCCGCTCATACTGAACAATGTCGCCTACGCTCTCGCCGACAACGGTCAGGATCTACCCGATGCTCTGGCGTACTCGCAAGAAGCGGTGAGCGGCGAAGAAGAAGTCGCACAGAAAATCGATCTCTATCACCTTGCGAATGCGGACCTCGCGTCAACACAGACTCTTGCCGAGTTTTGGGATACTTTGGGTTGGGTCCAGTTCCGCCTTGGACATTTGGACGAAGCCGAAAATTACCTGAAGCCTGCATGGCAGGTTTCGCAGTATGCGGTGATCGCCGATCATCTTGGGCAGGTGTACGAGGGACTTCATAAAACGCATGAGGCCGTCGAGATGTATCAGTATGCTCTAGTCACCATAGAGCATCGGCTTCCAGCGGATCGCCAACAGGCCATTCGCGCTCGCCTTAAGACGCTCGATCCGAAGGCAGAAACTTCCGCTCTGCCCGGAATCGGGAAAAAGACGCCTGTCGACGAATTGCTGGCGATGCGGGTTGTGAAATTGCCGCGTCTGGTAAAAGGCTCGGCCTCGGGGGAATTTTTCTTGCTTTTCGCACCGGGCAAGGTGCAGGACGCGCAGTTTATCAGCGGAGCAGATGAACTGGCAGATAGCGAGCACGCATTGATGGCCGCGCCCTTTCAAGTTCCCTTCCCGACTGGCAGTTCGGGCCGAATCATCCGTAGGGGGGTGGTGGAGTGCACCCAAGCCGCCGGGTGCGAGATCACCTTGTATCCGCTCGATTCCGTCCGCTCCGTAAAGTAAATACAGAAACGGTTGGCTACTTGCCCAGGAGTTGGCGGGCGATGACCATGCGCTGGATTTCGCTGGTGCCTTCACCGATAGTGCAGAGCTTTACATCCCGGTAATACTTTTCGGCGGGATAATCCTTGATAAAGCCGTAGCCGCCGTGAATCTGGACGGCTTCGTTAGCCACGCGCACGGCGACTTCTCCGGCGTAAAGCTTGGCCATGCTGGACTCGCGGGTGATGCGGGATTGCTCGTCACCGCCTTCGGCGATGGCGCGATCGGCGAGCCATGCGGCGCGGTAGGTCAACAAGCGCGCAGCTTCAATCTGGGTGGCCATGTCGGCGAGCTTGAACTGAATGGCTTGAAAATCGGAGATGGGCTTGCCGAACTGTTTGCGCTCTTTGGCGTAGCGCACCGAGCACTCGTAGGCGCCCTGCGCCATGCCCAGTCCGAGTGACGCGATTGAGATGCGGCCGCCATCGAGGATTTGCAAGCTATTGACGAAGCCCTCGCCTTCCGCGCCCAGGAGATTCTCCGCGGGCACGCGGCAATCGGTGAAGACCACTTCGCTGGTATCGCTCGCACGCAGGCCGAGCTTGTTTTCTTTCTTGCCGGGACGAAAGCCCGGAGTTCCTTTCTCGATGATGAATGCGGAAATACCGTGGTGCTTCTTTGAAGCGTCCGTGACGGCCATGGCTATGCACACGTCGGCATAGTGTCCGTTGGTGGTGAACGTTTTTGCGCCATTGATTATCCAGGCACCGTTTTTCTTGGCAGCCACGGTGCGCGTGCCGCCCGCGTCCGATCCGGCTTCCGGCTCGGTGAGCGACCAACAGCCCAGCTTTTTCCCCTGCGCCAGCGGGACCACGTACTTTTGTTTCTGCTCTTCGGTGCC
Source organism: uncultured Acidobacteriota bacterium (assembly GCA_963823145.1). Lineage (GTDB taxonomy): Bacteria > Acidobacteriota > Terriglobia > Acidiferrales > UBA7541 > Palsa-295. The sequence goes on along the minus strand of CAWGJZ010000002.1, from coordinate 1,093,151 downwards.
GAACTTGTAGATGTGATTGGTGCAGAGAGAATTGTGCGCGGCGACGATGATGCCAACAGAACCATCCACGCGCGAAAGTTCCTCGATGATGATGGCGTATTCGAGGTAGCCCATTCCCGCGCCGCCGTATTTTTCGGGGAAAATGACGCCGAGAAGGTCCATCTCAGCGAGCTTGGGAATAATTTCTGAAGGGAATTGGGAGGCTTCGTCCCACTCCATCACATGGGGGGCGATTTCGGCCTCGGCGAATTCGCGGACGGTGCGGCGGAGGTGCTGCTGTTCGTCGGTGAGCGAGAACTCCACGATATGTTTATATCACGGCACCGGAGGCGCAATGGGGATCGGGCGCGACAGCAGCAACAGCCAAGAGAAAGCAGATGCCTCGTCGGCCGGAAGACGGCCTCTGTCGGGTCAACTGGGGGATTATTGTGGCTTCAGGGGCGAGACTCTACAAGGCCAGGGAGGCGACGCCGGCGCGGCGACCCACCGCGCGGAGGACGAGGTCGGCAAGAGCGCGTACGAGAAGCGGCGAATCGTTGAGCGCGGGCATCATGTGAAAGTCACTCACGCCGAGAGATTCGGCCTGTTCCCGAGCTTCAATGTTGATTTCATAGAGGGTTTCGATGTGCTCCGTGAGGAAGGAAATGGGAATAACCAACATCCGCCTGATGCCTTCGGATGCCATTTTCGTAATGGTAGCAGTGAGCGAGGGCTGGAGCCATTTCTGAGGACCGACCTTGCTCTGAAAGCAAAGCACGTACGGATTGGCCCAGGCTCCGAGCTCGCGAACCAGCCGAACTGTGGCCTCAATTTGGCGCGGATAAGGGTCGCCTTTTTCCACTAGCGCCATCGGCAGTCCGTGCGCGCTGAATACCAGGGGCACTTCCTCGGGATACGGCAACTGCTGGAGTATGCCATTAATACGCTCGACGACTCCCGCGATGTAATCGGGATGATCGAAAAAGTGATCGACAACATGCACGGGGACCCGCGGGGTGTAGAGGCGATTCCACTCCTTGAGGCTGCTGCCCGTGGTGGCCAGCGAGTAGTGGGGATAGAGGGGCAGAAGCACGAGTTCGTCAAAAGCGGCGCGCTGCAAAGCCCCGGTCGCTTCCTCGGTATTCGGATGCCAGTAGCGCATGGCCACAAAGGTGCGCGCTGAAATATGCGGGCGCAGGGCCACATCGAGCGCTCGCGCCTGTTGCTCCGTGAGGCGACGGATGGGCGAGCCGCCGCCGATTTCGGCATAGTGCTGGCGAACGGTCTTCGATCGCGTGGTCGAGATCAACTTCGCCAGCGGTTTGCGGGCGAGAAACGATCCGGGAAAATTGATGATGTCGGGATCACAAAACAGATTGTAGAGGAAAGGCTCGACGGCGCCTTGCCGGTCGGGTCCTCCCAACTGGAAGCAAACAACCGCGATCTTTTTATCTGCCGGCATCGCGTCCGCGCCAGCTACTAAGATGCCACAAGAAGCCGCTCGGCGCAAAACAGGTTCGTACGGGAGCGGCGTCAGGTTCCGCACGCCTCGCGCATCGCGAGTTGACGCATACCGGAAATCTGTCTACATTCGTACCGTGCCCACAGGAAAGGTACAGGTTGGTCAGGTCTGGAAAAAGGACGGGACTGAAGATTCTTTTTTGGTCACCAAAATTTACAGCGAGGCGCTAGCCACGTATGCCGTCTTGCGCAAGACGGGAGCGGAGGGCGAGCCGCCGGTTCGCATCAAAGTGGCGAAAAGCGGAGCTGCGGCAGGCTTGCCCGGATATACCTTCACTCAACAGTCCGACGATTTCTAGCTTTCCGTGCTAAAAACTCGATACGCTAAAAGCGGAAAATTAAACCGAGACTCGCCTGAAATTGTTGGGCGTAATTATTGACATTGGCATTGTAGAAACCGAAAAGGGGATCGAAGAACGTTTCGACCTGGGAAGTAGTGCGAGAAGGCATCCAGCGCACGTCGAAACGCACTCCGGCATGCGGAACGACGAAGTACTTCACACCACCGCCAAGATTAAATGAGAGTTTGTTCTCGAACGGCAATGTCCCCCCAGAACTGAAATGCGTGAAACCCATGCCAGCCGCGATGAACGGCTTGAGCCTCGACCTCTGACCCAAGTTATAGTCGATGCCCCACTGATAGTTATTGAGCATCAGCTTGCCTGCAGACGTGGTGATGCCAGTAACCGCGTCGTGGGCGCCGAGCTCGGTGGGCTCCTGGCTCCACATAAATTCGGCCTGGAGGCCGGGCAAGGAGTCAGGCAGCAGATCGATATCAGCGATGGCACCGTAGTTCCAAGTGCTTTTGATGGTGAACTCGTCGATGGGGCTGATTCCCCCTGAATTCGTATTGATCACGCCGCCGAAACGGGAACCCCCGAAGGGGGTGATTTCAATATTGCGATTGGGTTGGGTGGAGCTCCACTGCGCATCGGCGGTCGACGCTCCAAACGCGGCTAGTATAAGGCTCATTAAGAGTACTTTTGCAGAGTGCATCGGGCCTCCTCTTCCAAGGTTCGATTATCCAAACACGCGGGCGCGTCAAGAAGCGCCAGCGGCCCCTCAGATTAGAACACTTTGGGCGGCCGATAGTTGCCGAACCGCCGCACAAACATGCTACCTGAAGCGGGAGCACCACGCTCAATCATTCCACCGGGATGCCGAGAAGGTCGAGAAGATTCCCCACCGCAGATGCAGAGAGCGCCGAGAAAACCGACGGTACTGCGGTCCGCCAAAGAATAAAGACGCAGGGAAAGTTTTCCACCGAGAGCGCGGCGGACGAATAGAAAATCAATCGCGGAGCTCGCGAGCTGGATTAGAATAGGTTCGCATGGCTTTCTCAGGTTCTCCGAACTTCGTACATCTGCATCTGCACACCGACTACTCTCTTCTGGACGGCGCCTGCGAAATCGGCGAATTGACGGCCGAGGCGGCGCGGCGGGGCATGCCGGCGGTGGCCGTGACAGACCACGGCAATCTTTTCGCCGCCGCAAACTTCTATCACCAAGCCACCACGCACGGAGTAAAACCCATCATCGGATGCGAAGTGTACGTGGCGCCGGACAATCACAAGAATCGCGGCGCGGAGGCGGAGCGGTCGAATCACCTTGTCTTGCTATGCGAAAACGACGAAGGGTACCGCAATCTTATCAAGCTGGTTTCTACCGGGTTTCTCGACGGCTTTTATTACAAGCCGCGCGTGGACCACGATTTGCTGGCGCGGCACAGCAAAGGATTGATCGCGCTCTCCGCGTGCCTTCGCGGCGAAGTGGCCGATGCGCTGCTTACGGAAAAATACCAGCAGGCGCGGACGAACGCGTATCGCCTGCGGGATATTTTCGGCAAGGGGAATTTTTTCCTAGAGATTCAGGACCAGGGCTTAGAGGTGGAGACGCGAATCAATCGTGATCTCGTCGCTCTCTCGCGCGAAACAGGTATCCCGCTGGTAGCAACGAACGATTGCCACTACCTGACGCAATCCGATTCTCATGCGCAGGAAGTGCTGATGTGTATCCAGACGGGCAAGACCATGAGCGACGCTCAGCGGATGAAGTTTGCGACCGATCAATTTTATTTCAAGACCGCGGAGGAAATGGCCCAAGTGTTTCGGGAGCTTCCCGACGCGGTATCACGCACCGTTGCGATTGCGGACCGCTGCAACGTGAAAATCCAGCGCGTCAGCAACCCGTTTCCGGAGTTCAAGGTCCCCGAGGGGCATACGACCGATTCGTATTTTGAGCGCGTGGTGCGCGAGGGGTTCGCCGTGCGGGCCCAGCAATTGGAGCGGATGGCGCAGGAGAATCGCCTTCGCCATCCGCTTTCCGAGTACGAGAACCGCCTGACGGCTGAAATTCAGATGATCCAGAAGATGCGCTTCGCGGGCTACTTCCTGATCGTGTGGGATTTCATCCGCTACGCCCGCTCGCAGGGAATTCCCGTGGGGCCGGGGCGCGGTTCTGCAGCAGGCAGCCTGGTGAGTTTCGCACTGCAGATCACGGACGTCGATCCGTTGGAATACGATCTGCTGTTTGAACGCTTTCTGAATCCCGAGCGCATTTCGATGCCCGATATCGACATCGATTTCTGCATGCGGCGGCGCGGCGAAGTGATCGAGTACGTCCGGCAAACGTATGGCACGGGGAGCGTCGCGCAAATCATCACTTTCGGGACCATGGCGGCGAAGGCGGCTCTGAAGGACGTGGGCCGCGCCATCGACATGCCCTACGGAGAAGTCGACAAGATCGCGAAAATGATTCCGACCACGCTGAACATCGAGCTGGAGGATGCACTCAAGCAAACGCCTCAACTGGATTCACTGCGCAAAACGGACGAGCGGGTGAAGGAGATGGTGGAGGTCGCGTTGCGACTCGAGGGACTGGCGCGGCATGCGTCCACACACGCCGCGGGAGTCGTGATTTCTCCGCAGCCGCTCACCGAGATCGTACCCCTGTACAAGTCGAACAAGGATGAAATAACCACGCAGTACGACATGAATGCGCTCGAACGGCTAGGTCTGCTGAAGATGGATTTTCTCGGCTTGACGACGTTGACGGTGCTGGACGATGCGGTCCGGTTGATTCGGCAGAATAGTGGTGTGCCGGTGGATCTGGCGACGTTGCCGCTCGACGATCCCGCCGTGTACGACATGTTTTCGCGCGGCGACACGACGGGCATCTTCCAGTTCGAGTCGCACGGCATGCGCGACATTTTGAAACGCTACCAGCCTACGCGGATCGAGGACCTAACGGCTCTCAACGCGCTGTATCGTCCTGGGCCCATACAGGGAGGGATGATCGACGATTTCATCGCGCGCAAGCAGGGCAAGAAGAAAGTCACATACGACCTGCCGGAGCTGGAAGAGATCCTTTCTGAGACGTGCGGCGTAATCGTGTATCAAGAACAGGTGATGCAAATCGCGAATCGCCTAGCAGGATTTTCGTTGGGCGACGCCGATTTGCTCCGCCGCGCGATGGGCAAGAAAAAGCCTGAAGAGATGGCTGCGCAGCGCGAGAAATTCCTTACAGGTTGCCAGGCGCGCAAAGTACCGCAGAAAAAGGCCGAAAAGATTTTTGATCTCATGGCTGAATTCGCGGGCTACGGCTTCAATAAATCGCACTCGTGTGCGTACGCGCTGCTGGCTTACCAGACCGCATGGCTCAAGACACATTACTCGGTGGAATTTGTGGCCGCGATGCTCACTTCAGAAACGGGGAACACGGAAAAGGTGGTGAAGTATATTAACGAAGCGCGCAGCATGGGAATAACTGTGCTTCCGCCCAATGTGAATTCGAGCGACATGAATTTCACTCCGGTGGGCGGAGACATCCGCTTCGGACTGGCCGCGATCAAGAACGTGGGCGAGAACACCGTCAAGGGCATCCTGGCGGCGCGCGAATCGCTCGGGAAGTTCACCGATTTCTTCCAATTCTGCGAATCGGTGGATGCACGGCTGATCAACAAGCGCGTTCTAGAGAGCCTTGCGAGAGCGGGGGCACTTGACGGCCTGGGCGCGCATCGAGCGCAGATGATCGCGGCCATCGACCGCGCGGTCGAGCGTGCGCAGAGAATCCAGCGGACGCGCGAGTCTGGCCAGCACGGCCTTTTTGGCGGTGAAAAGGTGTCGGCGCACACGCCACCCCCAGAAGTCTTGCCTGACGTCGCAGAGTGGGTGGAGCACGAGCTTCTATCAGCCGAATATTCGACGCTCGGTTTTTACATCTCCGGACATCCACTCGACAAATACGCCGGGCGACTGCAGGATCTGAAGGCGGTGGAACTAGCGACTCTGGAAGGCCGGCGCAATGGCGAGGAAGTTACGGTAGCGGGGATTATCGTGCAGTGCCGCCCGATGCGTTCGCGGCGAGGCGCCCGCTGGGCCATCTTGACTTTGCAGGACCGAACCGGCGTGAGCGAGGCGCTGGCGTTTCCCGAGGCATTTCAGAAACTGGAGGGAATCTTAAAGGGCGCGACTCCGCTGCTGGTGAGGGGCCGAATTGCCGTGGAGGACGTTGGGACGCGAGTGATCATTTCCGATGCACGGCTTCTCGATCAGGTACGCGAGCAGCCTAGCGCGCCAAACCTCTTGCGGGTCCGCGTGAACCACAGCGCCATGGACGCGGGGATCATCGATCGGCTGCAGGAACTGTTCGCCAGCAGGCCAGGGCGGTGCCGTATTGCGTTCGAACTTGTTCACGAGGATGGCACTGAGGCAACGATTGATGCGGGTAGCGCCGTGCGTGCTGATCCCGATTTTCTCGATCGCGTCCGCGAGATTTGCGGGGCGAATTCCGTTGCGGAGATGCAATGACGGATTCTCTGGAAAAGCGCAAACTGGCGCGCAAGCGTTTGCGTCGGATGCGCGCACTGGCGAAGCAGCGCAAGCTCCAAGCGGAAATAGGCGCTGGGCAGAGCTCGGACGTCCATACTCCCGGCCAGCCGCCTCGCCCTGAGAAAGCGGCGCGCCCGACTAAAGCCCTCGAGAATAACACCAGAGTGAAGGAGGCCCATGCGCGCCGGCTGGAAATTGACGCACTCGAACGCGATATCAGCGAGCTCAGCCGCCTGACCGAACCTACCGATACTACGACGGAAGAGATCGGCCGAATTCGGCGCGAAGTCGAGGAACTAAAGCGCGACTTTTACTCGCATCTGGATTCCTGGCAGCGTCTCCAGCTAGCCCGACATCCCCAGCGACCTTACACCGACGATTTCATACGCCTTTTGTTTGAGGATTTCAGCGAGGTTCACGGCGATCGGTACTTCGCTGACGATCCTGCCTTAATCACGGGCATGGCGCGCTTCCAGGGCCGCCCTGTCCTGGTGGTGGGAAACCAAAAAGGACGCGACACCAAGCAACGCCTGGCCCGCAACTTCGGTCAAGCCAAGCCCGAAGGGTACCGCAAAGCTCTGCGCGTCATGCATCTGGCCACGAAATTCGGGCGCCCCATTCTCGTTTTTGTGGACACGCAAGGTGCGTATCCTGGCATAGACGCCGAGGAACGCGGCCAGGCTGAAGCCATCGCTTACAACATTCGTGAAATTGCCCGGCTGCCGGTGCCGATTCTGGTCACGATTACCGGCGAGGGCGGTTCAGGCGGGGCCCTAGCGATTGCGATCGGCGACCGTATTTTCATGCTGGAGAATTCCGTGTACTCGGTGATTTCTCCTGAGGGCTGCGCGTCCATCATGTGGCGCGATTCAACGAAATCGGAAATGGCCGCAGATGCATTGAAGATCACGGCGCGCGACCTGCTCGATCTAAAGCTGATCGATGAAATCATTCCCGAACCCGAGGGGGGCGCTCACACGGACCATCCGGCCTGCGCCAAACTCCTCGGGGACGTTCTAGCGCGAGCGCTCAATGAGCTTTTGCCGGTACCCCCGGAAAAACTGCTCCAGCAGCGATATGAAAAGTTCCGTAACATGGGCCAATACTTCACCTAATACCGCAAAAATATACAGTTTTCATCGTATTGCCGACTGCGCCCCGGGGAGCGCATCCTTATCGAAATGATATTTGCAATCTCCGGTCCGGCAGCAGGCTGGCCGATGAGGCCGATGGATAAACCGCAGGGGAGATTAGGAGCCCTGTGGACCGTCTATGGCTTGATCTGCCTGGCCGAGGCTGTGTGGATTGCGCTGAATGACGCGGCCCTAACGACCATGTGGGGCACGGTCGTTTCGCGTGTGGCGAATCCCTTTTCGTGGATGAGCGCCTTTCGCTTTCTTCTGGTGGGAATAATTGCGCTACTTATTGTGACTGGTGTTTTGTCGCTTCTGGCAGGATTTGCGCTGATGCAGCGCGGCTCTTCAAGCCGCGCGCTGGCGCTGGCCTCTAGTTTCTTGGGAATCCTCACCGGTCCCCTCGGTATTGCCCTAGGTGTATACACGCTAGTCTCGCTGGTTCCTCGCACTTCTTGGCGAACACACGAGCGCCTCCCGAACGCCGCTTAGCAACCGCGAAAGTCGGCTCGCTCCGGCACCGCATTTTTCTTCCGTTGCGGTATTGAACACCGAAAAACTTAGTTCTCATTGCCCGTTTCGAGGCCGTGAACTAGCGTAAATTCACCGGGGGAACCACTTAATGGCGGAACAAGAAGTGCCTCTCATGACAGATGTATTCAGGCCGTACGAACGGCTGGTGGAAATCACAATTCTGGGAAAAACTTTTCTGGTGCCCGAGAGGAATTCCCTGCTCCGCGCTTTTCAATTCATCAGCCCGGAAACCATTCCCTACGGACGCTTCTGCTGGAACCAGGAATGCCAATATTGCCGCGTGGACTGCAAACTCCCCGATGACGATGCGGCGCGGCCTATTCTGAGCTGCAAATTTATTGTCTCGGAAGGTATGCAGATTTCGAATCTCGCGCCGGAACTGATCGGCTGCTTGCGCACCAAGCTCGGGCAAACGCAAGCGATCACCCCTGAAGTAACGGACGACCCCAAGGATCACTAGGTTGGATCTGACGTAAGCACCAGGGGCTTAGATGAGCGGTTTCAAAGTCTTGGTCGTCGACGATTCACCTGTTTATCGTAAGCTGGTCGAGCACGCGCTTTCCCAAAACTCCTCGGCGGTTCTGTTCGCCACGAGCGGCGATCAGGCTCTTGAAATCTTCGAACTGGAACACCCGGAAATCGTCATCACCGATTGGGTGATGCCCGATCTCACGGGCATCGAGCTTTGTCAGCGCATCCGTGAAGGCGCTCAATCTTCGTACACCTACGTCATCATTCTCACTAGCAATGCGGAAAAAGAAAATGTAGTAAAGGGCCTTTCTGCGGGGGCGGATGACTACCTCACCAAACCTTTTCACGCGGCGGAGCTTCTCGCGCGCGTCCGCGTGGGTCAGAGGCTGATCGATCTGCACCGGCAGATCGAGACGAAGAACCTACTTCTTGAAGAATTGGCGCTCACCGATGCGCTAACCCGTCTACCCAATCGACGCGCGATTGAAACGTGGGCGACCCGCCAGCTCAGCGGGGCCGCGCGGCACGGCTTCCCCTTCTGGGTTGTAATGATCGATCTCGATCACTTCAAGCACGTGAATGACGCGCACGGGCACGATGCCGGAGACATGGTCCTGCGGAAGTTCGCCGAAATTCTCAAATCAAACACGAGGTTGTCCGACATCTCGGGTCGGATAGGCGGTGAGGAATTCCTTCAAGTGCTCACTCACGCGGATGAAGCAAATGTTTCATTGGTCCTGGAGCGCATTCGCAGCCAGTTTGGAGCCGAAAAATTCCTTGTCAGTGGCGCCGAATTCATCGTGACCGCAAGCTTCGGCGTGGCCGGATTTTGGGGCAGAAAAGCTCCCGAGTTCTCCGAATTAGTCACGCGAGCCGATGCCGCGCTTTATCGAGCAAAGCGTCGCGGGCGCAATTACGTCGAAATCGAGTCTGTCGCGGTACCTTTGTAGTTGGCCGAGTAGCCGCTAGCTCAGATACGGATTTGTCTGTGCTCGCGTTCGAAGCAGAGAGAAGGACGGACCGCAGTTCCAACTGCCTGAATCACCACGGCAAGAGTCGCCCTAGCGGTTCAAACTTCGCTTGGAATCAGACGCTGTGTTAGAATTTGTCCTCCGGTATTCATAGAGTGGGAGCACAAGCATGAAGCCCCGTGGGAAGTTTCTGATTGGTTCGGGAATCATCATAGCCACGCTCTTGGTGCTGGCTTACGTCGGTTTCACGCAAAGCAAAACCTACTACCACACGATCTCCGAACTCCCCACACTGTCTGCTCCGGCGCTCCATCAGCGCATGCGAGTTTCGGGCAATGTCCGTGCCGGGTCGATTTCGCATGCCGACGGCCGCATCAATTTTGTCCTCGAGGAACAGGGCAAGGAACTGCCGGTCAGCTACGTTGGCCGCGATCCCCTTCCCGATACGTTCAAGGACGGCGCACAGGCGCTCGTCGAAGGCAGGCTGATGCCCCAGGGTGGCTTTGTCGCCGAACAGGTGCAGGCGAAATGTGCATCCAAGTATGAGGCAACACCACCTGGCACGGCGGCGGGCGCGAAACACTCCGCTCCGCCGGTTAACCAATCGACGACCGAACCGAGTGTGCTGATATCGGGACGCAAGAGCTAGCATTCCTCAGGGAGAAACTCGTTGGACATTTTTGGTTCGTTTGCACTTCTCCTCGGACTACTTGCCGCCGGGTACGCCTTTGTAGCGGGCATAACAGGTATCCTCACACGACGCACGCTACTCTCGAAAAGCGCGCGCAATGCCGGAATGGCGGTCTGCGGCCTCGTTACGCTTGCGGTCGCCGCGCTCGAATACTTCTTTTTCACCGACAATTTCTCTCTGGCCTACGTCGCAGAGCACAGTAATCGCGCTCTGCCCCTGTTCTATAAATTCGCCGCGCTTTGGTCCGGACAGGAAGGCTCCTTGCTTTTCTGGAGCTGGCTGCTCTCGATCTACGCGTTCTGCGCGCTTTTCCTGAATCGCAAAAAACACCCGGAACTGATGCCCTACGTGGGAGTGACACTGGCCGGCGTCCAGATTTTCTTTCTGGTTCTGAACGTCTTCGTGGCGAGCCCGTTTCACATCCTTGCAGGTGCCGATGCTTCGGGCGCGATGCATATGGCAAGGGTTTCCGAGGGCAGCGGACTGAATCCGCTTCTGCAATATCCCGAGATGGTTATCCATCCTCCGATGCTGTACCTCGGCTATACCGGATTCACTGTCCCGTTCGCTTTCGCCATGGCGGCGCTGCTTGGCCGCTATCCCGGCGAAAAGTGGATTCACGTCACCCGGCGCTGGACGATGGTCACGTGGGGGCTTCTAACTGTCGGCATTCTGCTCGGCGCGCACTGGGCATACGCTGTGCTCGGCTGGGGCGGCTATTGGGCATGGGATCCCGTGGAAAATGCTTCTCTGCTGCCATGGATCACCGGCACCGCGTTTTTGCACTCCGTGATGATGCAGGAAAAGCGCGGCATGATGAAGGTTTGGAATGTTTGGTTGGTGTTCGTTACGTTCATGCTGTGCATTCTTGGCACGATGCTGACGCGCTCCGGCGTGGTCAGTTCGGTACATGCATTCGCGGAGTCGTCTATCGGCGGATGGTTCGTGGCTTTCCTCGGAATTGTTTTCGTGGCCTGCCTCGCCGCGTGGTACAAAAATCGCGACTACTTGCGAAGCGACAATCAAATGGACTCGCTCGTTTCGCGCGAATCCAGTTTTCTCTTCAACAACCTGATTCTTCTCGCCGCGTGTTTCGCCGTGCTGTGGGGAACGCTTTTTCCAGTCCTTTCCGAATGGGTCACCGGCAATAAGATCAGCGTGGGACCGCCCTTTTTCAACAAAGTGAACGTACCCATAGCTCTCTTTCTGCTCTTTCTCACCGGAGTGGGTCCGCTACTCGCCTGGCGAAAAACCTCCTATGACGCGCTGCGCCGCAATTTCGCTTGGCCGCTTGTGGCAGGATTGGCTGCGGGCGTCGTGGCATTTGCCTTCGGGTTCCGGGAATTCTATCCGCTCATGTGCTTGATACTTTCCGTGTTCGTCACGCTGACGATCGCGTCCGAGTTTTATCGCGGCGCGCGCGTGATCTCCTCGCGCGATGGAACCAATATCCTCGCCGGCGTAGGCGAACTCACGATGCGCAATACGCGCCGCTATGGTGGCTACATTGTCCACTTCGGAATGGTATTGGTCTTCATCGGCATCACTGGCTCCGCATTTAACCAGGACATTCAGAAGGAAATGGGCCCTGGCCAGTCACTTTCGATCGGTCCCTATACGATCCTTTGCCAAAATTTCGATCAGCTAGCCAACAACAATTACCAATCCGAGCGCGCGACCCTGGAAGTGTTTCGCAAGGATAAATCGGAAATGATGCTTTATCCCGAGCGCCGCTTTTTCTTGGCGAGCCAGGTCACCGAGACAATTGTCGCCAATGTGAGTGGCCCGCTGCGCGATCTATACGTCGTCTATGCCGGCCGCAGCCCGGACACAAATAAGCCGGTGATCCACGCCTACCTGAATCCGCTTGTGAAGTGGATATGGTTCGGGGGCATCGTGGTAGTTCTCGGGACAGGCCTGGCCATGATTCCCGATCGCCGGGCAGCCCTCGTATTGCGCGCAGCTTCGGAAAAATCCTGGGGCAGCTCGGTTACCCAAAGTGTCGGTGGATCACCAGCTTCCAGCCCCATGGCGACGTCCCCCATTCGCCAATCGTCTCCGGAATAGTCCCGCAGCACTTCAAATGCGCATCCTGACCACTTGTTGGGCACAACACAGCAAATCAGTGTTTCAGACAGTCGAGCACTTGATGGCAGAATCAAGTTTGGGGATGGTGGGCGACCAAGGACTTGAACCTTGGACCTCTCCCGTGTGAGGGGAGCGCTCTAACCACTGAGCTAGTCGCCCGCAAACCGTGACGAGACGCAGCCTCGTCTAGGCGCTTCATTTTTGCAGAAGGCTAGGTCAATTGCAAACCGTCACCAATACGAAAACGAGCGCCTTCCGCGAGCGACTCGCCGACCTGCAGCGGTCGATTGCTCAGATCGTCAAGGGCAAAGAGGCCGTGATTCAGCTTGCCCTGACGGCGCTGCTGGCACGGGGGCACTTGCTGATTGAAGACGTCCCGGGCGTTGGCAAAACGACCCTGGCTCAGGCGCTGGCGCGCTCGTTCCAATGCTCGTTTCAGCGCATTCAATTTACATCGGACATGCTGCCCAGCGACGTGATCGGCGTCAGCATCTTCAATCCCGCCTCGCAGAATTTCGAATTCAAGGCTGGCCCGATCTTCGCCAACATCGTGGTGGCCGACGAAATCAACCGCACGACTCCAAAGACGCAGTCGGCATTGCTCGAAGCGATGAACGAATCGCAGATCACTGTGGACAACCACACGCATCCGTTGCCAGAGCCGTTCATGGTGCTCGCCACGCAAAATCCCATCGAGCACCACGGCACGTATCCGCTGCCCGAGTCGCAGCTTGATCGCTTCGTGATGCGCATCCGCATGGGCTATCCTTCGAGGGCCAGCGAGAAGGAAATTATCCGCAATCACTCCGCCGCAGGACACGCGGAACAAGCTCCGCCACTGATGGACGCGGGCGATGTGGCCAAAATGCAGAGAGCCGTTTCGAATGTAAAAGTCGACGACAGTTTGCTCGATTACGCGATGGAGATCGTGGAGCGCACTCGTCAAACTGAGCAGCTCAGCCTGGGTGTTAGTCCGCGCGGCACTGTGATGCTGCACCGCGCGGCACAAGCGCGGGCTTTTATCGAAGGCCGGGATTATTGCTTACCGGACGATTTCAAACAGCTAATCGTGCCGGTCTTCGCGCACCGAGTTGTGGTGAGTTCCCGCTACGTCTCGACACAGAAAAAGTCCGAGCAGAGCGAGGCGATTCTCAGCGAAATTCTAGAAACCACGCGCGTACCACTATGACAGAAGCTCGTTCCCGGCCGTAGCGTCACGCGACCCGGTTCGTACGAGCCGAGAAGGATGCCGCACCGCACAGACGGACCTCGTTTTCGTCGCCTTCTTCGCTACATCACTTGGGGTGAGCCGGAGCCTCTAGTAGAAAAATAGATCATGCCAGACCCGATTACACCCTCGTGGAATCCGCGGGACCGTCCCAGTTGGCGGAATTTTGGCATCGCTATGTTGGCGCTTTCGATTGCTTTGGTTCTTGCGCTTTTCTCCGCCGCAGTCGCTCAAGAAGGGCGCATCTGGCTCGCAGCCATTACCACATTGATCGCTCTCGGAATAGCCGCGTGGGTTGCCATCACGATCGTGCCAGCACTTGCGAAGCGGACCAACCTGCGCTGGATCGCCTACCAGGTTGATTACCGCTTGACGCGCGATGGCGTCATTTATCTCGTTGCTGTTTTCATCCTTGTTCTGGCGGCGGTCAACACCGGAAATAATCTGCTTTTCCTGATCCTGGCTTGCTTGCTTGCGGGCATTTTGGTTTCAGGAGTGCTTTCCCGCGTAGTGCTGACAGGCGTTGCGGTCAAATTCGATTTGCCTGAGCACATTTTTGTCGGCCAGCCGGTGCTCGCGGAGATCGAGTTGCGAAACGAAAAACAAATATGGCCCTCCTTTTCTCTTCGCGTGGTCGGCGGCAGCAAGAAATCCTCCCACGAAATTCTGAGCCGCCCTGTCTTCTTTCCGTATATCTCTCGAATCAGCGCTGCGCGACAAAAGGTGGAACTACGTTTCCAACGGCGTGGAATGTACCGGCAGGATACGTTCGGTATTCGCACTCGCTTCCCCTTCGGCTTTTTCGAAAAGACGCGGAGGGTGGAGTCGAATATGGAAATCACCATCTATCCTCCCGTGGAGCCGACGGAACAGTTCTACGAGGTTTTGCCACTGCTGAGCGGAGAGATGGCAAGTCATTTTCGAGGCCGCGGGCACGAGTTGCATTCCTTGCGCGATTATCAGCCGACCGATAGCGGGCGGCTCGTGGATTGGAAGGTTACGGCAAAATCGGGCCGGCTGATGGTGCGCGAATTCGCTCGCGAGGATGAACGGCGCGTGATGCTGGTGCTCGATCCCTATATCGGCAAAGCTGCGTCAGACAAATATATGACGCAGTTCGAGCGGGCTGTCTCGTTAGCGGCTTGCATCGCGTGGCACTTCAACGAAATTCACTCAGTAATGCAGTTTCGGAGTGGGAGTTACTCAACTCCCATGGCCCCGGCAGCGGAAATTATCTACCCTGCGCTCCGCCAGTTGGCGCTGGTTCAAGCGGAAATGTCGGACGCCGGCGGTGCGTTTCTCGAGAGCCTCGGGAGCGATCGGGAGATTTTCAAGATCATTCTCACCGCGCGGGCGCAGAAGTCCATTCCAGCGGCACTTTGGTCCTCCTCGTATTTCATCTTCATCGACCGGTTGTAATTAATTTCAGAACTCTCGAATCGACCTGAAGGCTGAACCGTGTGGGCGAAGGGCTGCTCGTGGCAGAATAGGCGCGATGCTATCTTCACTAATCGTTCGCCACCGGTCCAAGATCCAGCGGAGCATCCTCGCCTGGTTTCGGGCGCATCGGCGCGACCTGCCTTGGCGGGCGAACCGCGATCCCTATCGAATATGGGTTGCGGAGATTATGTTGCAACAGACGCGTATCGCGGTGGTGGGGCCCTATTACGATCGCTTCCTAAGAGCCTTCCCTTCAATCGATGCGCTCGCACGTGCGCGGCCCCGTGACGTTTTGCATCTCTGGGCCGGCCTCGGTTATTACAGCCGCGCGCGAAATCTGCATCGAGCGGCGCGGGAAATCCTTACGCGACGCGGCGGGTCTTTTCCTCGAACCCATGATGAGGTGCTCGCACTGCCTGGAATCGGCCAATATACGGCAGCGGCGATTTTGAGCATCGCATACGACATGCCACTCGCGGCTGTGGACGGTAATACTGCACGCGTGCTGGCAAGACTGGGCGCCGTTCGCGGCGATCTTCGCCAGCCGCAACGGTGGCGTAAGCTTGCGTCGTTTGCCCAAGAACTGCTTGAGAGACATAAACCGGGCGATTGGAACCAGTCCCTGATGGAACTCGGCGAAACCATCTGCACGCCACAGATTCCGCGTTGCGGGTTATGTCCGGTATCGCGATGGTGTATCGCCTATCGTCGCGGTCTCACCGACAAGATTCCGGCTGCGCGCCGGAAGCGCGCTGGCGTAAAAGTTCGCATTGCCGCAGCGGTTCTACGAGATCCCCGCGGCCGCACCATGTTGGTCCGCGACCCGGGCATCCATGACGACGTGCTCTTTTCGCGGATGTGGCAATTTCCCGCCGTCGAAGTGACGCATGACGCCGCGGCAGAGCTTAAGGCTTATCTCGATGCGGTGCTGCAAATCCGTACACGTTCTTTGGAACTTAAGCCGCTTCGAGCCGTGCGCCACGCAGTTACATTTCGCAGCATTACGCTTATGCCGTTTTTGGTGCCGGTACTGCGACTTTCACCCCCCCCCCGGACGCGAATTGTGCCGCTGGCCGGCCTCGGCTACATCCCCACTTCCAGCGCCACACGCAAAATTGCAGCTACGGCTCTCCTAGCAACGTCGAGCCGTCCTTTCTCCGTTGTGAGCCCTTGTTACCCCATTGACATCGTTCGCCGCGGCTTGAATCCGGACCAGAGCGCCGGGTGATAACATCGTAACGACGCGATGGTTTCCGTTTCTTCGCCAACGACGCTGCATGATCGTACGCACGGCAGTCTTCCGGCGGTCGAACGATATTTTGAAGTATCGCTCTACCTGCTGGTAGCTACCGGTGTACTAGCTATCGTCTCGACCGGCAAGCTCGACATCTTCTCGACTATTGCCCCGGCAGCCGCGCTACTCTACAAGGGCATCCACATCCACCGAGGGCTCGGCCCTGAACTTTCCTCTCGTGCGGCCACGTGGTGTGTGCTCGGATACTTTCTCTTTTTTCCGCTCGATCTTTGGGTGCTCTCGCGCGGCCTGGCCGCCGGCGCTCCAAATCCTCCGCTGTACGCCGCGCTGCTCGCTGCAATTCATTTGGTCATTTTCGCGACGGTAATTCGCCTCTATTCGGCGCGCACGAATCGTGACTTTGCTTTCCTCGCCGTGCTGGCCGTTGCATCCATGCTCGTTTCCGCCATTCTCACGGTCGAAACCGGGTTTCTGATCGCTCTTGCAGCGTTCCTAGTCTTCTCCGTATCGACGTTTGTCGCGCTCGAAATTCGGCGTAGCGCAGCGGGTGCCGTGTCAGCGCCTCTCGAAGTCGATTCCACAGCCGCCCATAAACTAAACCGAGCGTTAGGGATCACTTCGGCCCTCGTGGCCTGCAGCGTGCTGATTTTGGGCATGCTGATTTTTTTGCTGATTCCTCGTTTTACCACCGGATATCTCAGTGCCCTCAACCTGCAACCCAACTTGATGACCGGCTTTAGCGATAACGTGACTCTTGGCGAAATAGGTGAACTGAAGAAGAACACTGCGGTTGTAATGCGTATCCGCGTGGGTGGCGATCCCGCCCGCGCGTCCGATATTCACTGGCGCGGCATCGTACTTACCAACTTCGACGGCAGCCGGTGGTTCACACCGGCGCAAGATCAAACGGTCGTCATGCCAAACCCTGACGGGGATTACTGGTTTGCGTCGCCACTCCTCGATCGCCAGAATTTCTATTCGCTGCACTATACAGTGCTGATGGAGCCGATCGCTACCGACGCGCTTTTCGTCGCGCCCCGCGTGGCGACTCTCCGTGGCCGATTTGGCAATGAAGTGAGCCGGCCGGACGCGTGGTTGCGCAGAGGTCTATTGTTCGTTGACCGAACCGGCTCGATTTTTAACTCGGCCCACAACAACGTCAAGCTTCGTTATGAGGGGTTGTCCTATCTTCCAATAATCCAGCCTTCAGACCTGCGCAAGGCTCCAACCGCTTTTCCTGAGACAATTCCCGCCGCTTACCTGCAATTGCCGGTTCTTGATCCGCGCATCCCAAAGCTTGCCGCGGACGTGACCGCCTCCTCGAAAAATGAATATGACAAAGTCTCCGCGATCCGAAGCTATCTCATTTCGCACTACTCCTACACGCTCGATCTTTCCGGCTCTCATGGCACCGACCCACTCGCCAATTTTCTGTTTGTTCGCCGCGCCGGCCACTGCGAATACTTCGCCTCGGCGATGACGGTGATGCTCCGTTCCGTCGGAATCCCGGCGCGCTATGTCACCGGCTTCTTGCCTGGTGAGTACAACGATCTCGGCGGCGATTACATCATCCGGGAAAGCGATGCGCATAGCTGGGTCGAGGTTTACTTTCCTACGTACGGATGGGTGACGTTTGATCCCACACCTTCTGGCAATGAAAATCACACCGGGCTTCTTTCCCGTATGGGCCTCTATTGGGACTGGATTCAGCTCACCTGGGGCGAGTGGATAATCAACTATGACTTTTCGCATCAGCTGACGCTAGGACAAAACATCCACAAGTCCTCACGAGGCTGGAGCAGTCGCGCCCGAGAGATTTATCACCAAAAAGAAGAGGCCACGATGCGGAGCCTTCTTGCTCTGGATCGCCGGGCAGAGGCATCGCCCTACCTCCTGCCAGCCGTATTGATTTTTCTTATAGGCGTTTTCCTCGCCATGCGTGGTCGCTCGATCATTCGCTACGCGGTTGCACGTTGGGCCCTGCGCGCAAAGCGGGGAGGAAACCTCACGGCGTCTCTCGCTGCCCTTGAATACGCCGAAATGCTGCGTATGCTGGAAGCGCGCGGCTGGAAGAAATCTCTTTCGCAGACTCCGCTCGAATTCGCGGCGGCGATCCCTGCGAATCTTTCGGCTCCTATCTTGCAGCTCACCGAAATCTATCAGGCCGCCAGGTTCGGCAGTCACCCTGCACCAATCGAGCGAATGTCATCCCTGTTGCGGCTTATCAAGAGCACGCTACGATCTGGCCCCAGTTCGCACTAGGGAGTGGGAATGGTGGAGGCGGGGGGAGTTGAACCCCCGTCCGAGAAGCCTTGCCACCCGAAGACTACATGCTTGTCCCGTTCCGAGGGTTTCGCCGGAGGAACTCAGAGCGGGCAAGACGCGCCCCCGGCTAGTCCGATGATCTCGCCGCCGCATTACGGACCGAAATGTGACGGCCAGCCTACTGTGTGACGCCTCATCTCAAGCGCGCAGGCGACGCTTGAGGAGACGCGCTACCTACTTTTGGTTAGGCAGCGAGAGCCAACTGTGAGTTGCCAGTTGTGTTGTTCCACCCGATTGCGGGCAGGTGGCGCCCGGCATGCCTTCGGGCCGCGACAGCTTCCGTCGAAACCGTGTCGCCCCCGTTGGGATTACCAGAATACCATTCTCCCCGCGTGACGTGCAAAGTGCCTGGGTCGGCCGCCGCTAATTGGAGACCTGGCGCGCTGACGGCCAGAACGCTGAGGCGTCGGTAGCAATACAATCTCGTTCTTTGCGCCTTCGATGATGCTCTGAAAGTTACCAGCGACTACAGGTATTACTGTATTCCCCCGTTTAGCTCAACGGAACTACCATGTTTCGTTACGTTTAGTGTTTGAATGGCGCCTCGGGCGGTCCGCCAAAGATCATGGTCATATCACCTGGCGTCCATCTGTGCGAGGCTGAGTTCCGGCGGAATGGTGATGAGTGCGTGTTCTAATTGTTGACGACCACGAGATAGTCCGACGCGGAGTCCGTTCCCTCCTCCTCTCCCAGGCTGACTGCGACGTCTGTGGCGAAGCGGTTGATGGCCAGGACGCTGTCGAAAAGGCCAGGGAACTAAAACCAGACGTCATAGTGATGGATGTGAGCATGCCAAACCTAAATGGTTTGGACGCTACGCGTCAGGTTCGCCGCATTCTCCCCCAGACTGAGGTGTTGATTCTCAGCCAGCACGATTCCGCAGAGATGGTGCGCCAGGCCTTTCATGCAGGGGCCCGCGGATACGTCGTAAAGTCGTCGATTTCGCGCCAACTCGTCGCGGCTTTGGAAAAGGTCAGTCGCCATGAGCCTTTTTTCGACAACGGCGTTGCGGAGACACCGGCGTCATCGAGCCCGCTCGGCATGCGAGATATCTTACAGCGCAGCGTTGCCTCGGAACACGCGCTGCATGAGAGCGAGGAACTCTACCGTTCCACGTTTGAGAACGCGCCTATCGGGCTTGCACACATTAGTCCTGAAGGCAAGTGGCTGCGCGTGAATCGGCAGCTTTGCGATATTTTGGGCTATTCGCAGGAGGAGCTGCTCAACCTGACTTTTCACGATATCACTCACCCTGAGGATTTAGGTCAGTCAAGGGCCGCAGCTGAGGATTTGCTGGCTGGCCGCTCCGATCGATTCTCGGCTCGCAGGCGCTGCCTTCGCAAAGATGGCCTGATCGTCTGGGTGAATTTAGCCGTTTCGTGCGTGCGCGACTCGGATCGCAAGGTAAAACATTTCATTTCGATATTCGACGACATGACTGGACGCACGGATGGCGCAGTCGTATCTAGGGATCTCACCCGCGCCGAGGAAAAAGAGTTCAAGATCGCCTCCACATTGGAGGAGAGCGAAAAGCGCCTGCGTGCCGCGTTTAGCCAGACGTACTCGGTTTTGCTGTTGCTGCGTCCAGACGGCACCGTTGTGGAAGCAAACCGAGCAGCCTTAGAAGGTATGGGCTTTACCCGAGATCAAGCAATCGGACGCAAGTGCTGGGAACCGTGGTGGTCCGCTCTGCCCAACGAAGTGGAGACTCTTAAAGCCAGCGTTGCACGCGCCGCACAAGGGGAGGTGGTCCGCGAAGAGTGTTCCTACTGCACAGCCAATGGAATGGTGCGTTTTGCGGACCGCACTCTGGCACCGGTCCGGGACGACAACGGTGTTGTAGTGTTGATTGTCGCCTCCGGCCTCGACATCACCGAACAGAAAGAACTCCTGGACAAGCTGGAGCAGCGCGTTCACGCCCGCACGCAGGAACTAGAGCAGAAGAACGCCGAACTCCGCAAGCTATCGGCGCGTCTGCTTCAGATTCAGGATGAAGAACGGCGCCGCATCGCGCGCGAATTGCACGATAGCGTGGGGCAGTTGCTCGCGGCTATTAGCATGAATACATCGAACATTTCCAGGGAAAGAGGCAAACTCAGCGCTTCGGCCGCATCCGCCGTATCTGAAAATGTAAAGCTAGCCGAGCAGGTTTCCAATGAAATTCGCACCCTGTCTCACCTGTTGCATCCTCCTCTGTTAGACGAAATCGGACTACTCTCCGCTCTCAAATGGTATATAGATGGTTTTTCCGAACGCAGCAAAATCAGGGTAACCTCCGATATACCTTCCGACCTTGGGCGCTTGCCGCGAGACGTTGAACTATCTCTGTTTCGCATCGTCCAGGAATGCCTCACAAATATTCATCGCCACTCAGGAAGTCTTACTGCGTTCGTGCGCTTGACGCGCTCCCGGCAAGGCGTGACGCTCGAGGTAAAGGACGAAGGCAGGGGCTTTTCCCCGAATGGCGAATCGATCGTCTCCGGCAGCGAGGCCCCCGGCGTGGGATTGCGCGGAATGAGGGAGAGAGTTAGACAGCTTGGTGGGCAATTTGAGATCACATCGAACGGTACAGGTACTCTCGTATTCGCTAGGCTTCCGCTCGTCGAAGGTTTTGCATCGGCGGGCCATGGTCCAGCCGAGCTCGCGTCTGGTCGAAGCCAGTGGAAAAACTAACGCGCCAGCCCGACCACCAGCTTAATTAGTTGACCTCTCGAACAGATTCCATCAGCCCAAAGAGCCCTTCAGTCAGCGTCGGGTGGATGAAGACTGCGCCTTTGAGGATTGTGTATGGCGCGCCGGCAAGCATCAATGCCCCAAGAAGCTGCACCACTTCGCCGCCTTCAGCACCCAGGATCGCAGCGCCCAGGATCTTGTCGCTCGCCGCATCCGCAATAACCTTCATGAATCCTGCTGTTTCGCCGCGCTCGATCGCGCGAGCTACGTGTGACATCGGATAGCTCCCCATTTTCAATCGGCGCCCCGTCGCGCGGGCCTCTTTCTCGGTCATGCCAACGCGCCCGAGTTGTGGATCAGTAAAAAGCGAATAGGGCACGTAGCGATTTTCTATGGTCATATTCTTGGATTCGACGAGATTCGCGTACACAATCTGGTAGTCGTTGAACGAAATATGCGTAAATGCGGGCCCTCCTTTCACATCGCCCAGCGCCCAGATTCCCGGAACGGTGGTTTCCAGTCGCGCATTCACTTTTACGTAACCGCGCGAGTCTGTCTGTACTCCTGCCTTGTCGAGAGATAGATCATCGGTGTTTGGCCGTCTTCCTGTAGCGGCAAGAATATGAGTGCCATTCACCGTGGTTGTTTGGCTTCCGCTGGTGAGCGTTAAGCGAACCTGACCCTGCTTTCGTTCCACCTCCACCGGATTCGATTTCAGTCGGAATTCGATTCCTTCCGCTTCGAGCGCCTTTTGCAGTTCGGTCGTGACGTCGGCATCCTCGTGCGGCAGTAGATGTTCCGCGCGGTGAACCACCGTCACTCGGCTGCCGAAGCGGCGAAACATCTGCCCAAACTCGAGGCCGATGTAGCCTCCGCCCAGAACCAGCAGATGGTCCGGTACCTCTTGTAATTCCATCATGGACTCGTTGGTCAGATAACCCACCTCGGCAAGACCCGTTAATTGAGGCGGGTCCGGACGAGTTCCTGAATTTATGAATATTCGTTCGCTTTCAATCACATCATTGTTAATTTGAACCGTTCGCGAAGAGAGAAACTGCGCCGCGCCGCGATAGAGGCGCATCTTATGGTGTTTGGCGACTCCTTGCTCGATGCCGGCTCTGAACTTCTCCACGATGGTATTCTTCCGGGAGACGATCGCGGGCAAATCCACGCTCACATCGCTGGCCGTAATGCCCCATCGAGATGCATTCCGCGCGTAGTGTGCAATCTGCGCCGATGCGATCATTGTCTTCGTGGGCGTGCAGCCCGTGTTGATGCAAGTGCCGCCCAAATGGGACTTTTCAATAAGGGCCACGGTCCAACCATGCTCTGCGAGAGCATGGGATAGCGGGTTCCCTGCCTGTCCCGAACCGATAATGATGGCGTCGTATCTCATCCTCACCTCGAGAGTTTATCCGGCCGGTTCGTCATTTGGGTAGCCGATGGAGGTCTGAAACGCAAGTCCATCGGGAAAGCTGGGATCTGCAAATTTCAAAAGTGCCTGAACCGCGAGGAAAAGATTGCTAATCTCCGGCAGACGAAGCCTTTGGCGCGTAATATCCAGTTCGCGTTCGCACCAAAAGTTTGCCCCGCCCACCCGGAGGAAACACCTTGAGGGCTACTTGGCGAAAGCTGCCGTCCTTCGCCGTATTGGTCGGATAGTAGCCAATGGTGTACTGATTTCGAATTTCTCGTGCTATCTGCTCGCATACCGGAGTCACATCTTCCAAATTGTCGGGAAAGAAGGCTTGGCCCCCAGTTGCTTCGGAAAGTTCCGTCAGAACTTTCTTTGAATGCCGCACCATTTTCTTATCGGTTTTCAAATCGTCTTCGCTGAAGACCCCCACCGCATAGATTGTTGCGCTGGATTGCTCGGCAGCCTTCACCGTGTCCTCGAACGACTTCTCGCTTGCGTCATCGTCGCCGTCCGTGATCACGAGCAGCACCCGCTTGTCCTTGTGCCCCTTCTTTATGTGACCGAGCGAGCCGATCACTGCGTCATAGAGAGCCGTGCTGCCGCGAGTATCAATCCGCGAAAGCGCGTCATTCAAGTCTCGTTGATCGCTTGTGAAGTCGCCATCCGTATCCAAATAGTATTCGTCGTTAAAATTCACCACGAAGGCTTCGTCCTGCGGATTGCTAGTGCGCACGAAGGTCATTGCCGCTGCATTCACTTGCGCTCGTTTTTCACGCATGCTGCCGCTGTTGTCGATCACCAAACCCATAGTCACAGGAATATCGTCGCGCGAAAAAAAGGAAATCTTTTGTTCGGCCTTATCCTCAAATACTTTAAAGTTGCTCTGTTTAAGGTCGGAAACGAATTGGCCTCTGTCATCCGTAACTGTCACGTGCAGCACCACCAAGTCCACGTCCGCCTTCAGACGGTGGTCGGGCGATTGCGGCGTGTTCGGGGGCGGCGGGGGACTCGACGGTGCCAGGATCGGCGGTGGATTCTGTGCCAGCGCGCAAGGGCACACTGCAAAAAGCGCGATGAGCAAAATGCCCAGCATGGGACTGAACCGGCTACTGTTCGGGCGCAAAATACCCGCTCTTCGCCGAGACGGTAAGCGGCGGCAAACCCTTGGGCGGGCGCAGCTTGACCTTAATCTTTCGCCATTTACCATCGTGTATGCGCTTGGACGACCTATACCCGAGGACATACTGATTTCGTAGCTCCATGCTTATTTTCGAGGCGATATCGGGAAGCTCATTCAAATTCTTTACCGCAAACGCTCTTCCTCCTGTCATCGTGGTTAGGTCCGACAAAAGCGAAGGCCCGCCCCGCTCTTCCGGAGTCGGACCGCCGTCCGGTTCGAACAGTCCGATCGCATAAATCTGTACATCTGCTTCCCGCACAAACCTTCGAATTTCCGTTTCGCTGTACCGGCTGTGATTATCTCCTCCATCCGATATGATGAGCAAAGCTTTCTTTGTGTTGTGTGCTGACCTCATCTGGCTCAAGCCCAAATAAACTCCGTCATAGAGGGCGGTCAGCCCGCGCGCGCCTACGTACATCAGCCGGTTCTGAAGATCGTCCACGCTCTCCGTAAATGGGCTTACCAACTGGGCGCGGTCGTTGAAGTCCACCAGAAAAAATTCGTCCTGCGGGTTTGCCGTGCGGAAAAACTGGACGGCCGCCTGCCTCGATTTGTCGATTTTATCGGACATGCTCCCGCTCATGTCGAAAATCACGCCAATGGAAACGGGCACGTCCTCGCTCATGAAGCTGACAACCTCTTGTTCAACGCCATCCTCGAACACGCGAAAATCTTGCTGCTCCAGCCCCGTCACGATGCGTCCGAGCGGATCGGTCACCGAAGCACCGACCAGCGTCAGTTCTGTTTCGGTTCGGATTGGGTGGCCCGGATGAATTTTAAAGCTATCGCCCGAGGATGGCGGGGGAGCGGTAGGACCGGGAGGTTCTATCTGTGCGTGAATGCAAGATGGCGTCAGCAAGCAGCCAAGGAAAACCAGCGCCGCGCAAACCAAGCCGTCGTTCCGGTTTCCACTTCGAACCGCGGCGCGCTCACCCATACTGCCCCCAACATCTTCTGATCGATTCTAGCACTTTGAGCCCGCCAGGGAATCAATACTTGTTCCGGATGCTTGGCAACTTGACACCTCATCCCCAGCCTCCCAAAATACTCGATGCTGCGCGGAGCATCGCACGCTACGGAAGGATTCAACGCAATTCACTCCCGCGCCCAGCGATGCTCGAAGTTCTGTTCACGGGAGGAATCCTGATGATTCGGTTGTCTGGGTTGGCACTACTCGTGTCGCTGACGTTGCTCTTTCCTTTATCTCTCCCGTCGCAGCCTCCCCGCTCGCATCGCGATGCCACTGTTTCTCTGGAAGCCGCCCGCGCTCCAGGCTGTGCCGGTTTCGTCGCCGAGGCCGCCGGCGGTTCCTCCACGACCGAAGATACCAGCACTCGCCACGGTTTCAACCTTGCCAATCTTGACCGTTCCGTTTCCCCCTGCGAAAACTTCTACCAATTTGCCGATGGCGGCTGGATGAAGAACAATCCGATCCCGGCCGATCGCGCCGCCTGGGCTACCTTCAACAAGCTTCGCGATCACAACGAATCGCTCCTCCATGAAATTCTCGAGCAAGCTTCCAAGGACACCAAAGCCCAGCCCGGCTCCAACTGGCAAAAGATTGGCGATTTCTATGCCAGTTGCATGGATGAAAGCCAGGTCGAAGCTGCCGGACTCAAGCCCATCCAGCCCGAATTGCAGCGTATTGCCGCGATCGACAATATCCCCTCTCTCCAAGATGAAATCGCCCGCCTTCAACATGGCGGCGCCAACGCCGTTTTCTCCTTCGGTTCCGAACAAGATCTAAAGGACAGCACGCAGGTAATCGCAGGCGCGGGCCAAGGCGGCCTCGGCCTTCCAGACCGCCAGTATTATCTCGATGACGACGCCCACTCGAAACAGCTTCGCGCCTCTTACACTCAGCATGTCACCAATATGTTCAAGTTGGCGGGCGACGATCCCTCAACCGCGGCCGCTGAAGCCAAATCCGTAATCGATGCCGAAACCGCGCTCGCAAAAGCTTCCAAAAAGCCCGAGGATTTGCGCGATCCGGTAACCAACTATCATCCAATGACGCTGGCGCAACTCCGCGATCTCACGCCTCATTTTTCCTGGACCGTCTACTTCAAGGAAGTCGGCGCGCCCCCTCTCGCCAGCGCCGATATCGGGCAACCCGACTTCTTCAAGGAAGTGGACGCAGGCCTCACCAACGTCCCGCTCGACGATTGGAAAACCTACCTCCGTTGGCACCTCATCCATTCTGTCGCCGCGAGTTTGCCCGAAAAGTTCGTCGAGGAAAATTTCGACTTCTACGGCCGCACCCTTACCGGCGCCAAGCAGATGCTTCCTCGCTGGCAGCGCTGCGTTCAGGCCACCGACCGCGAGCTCGGTGAAGCTCTCGGCCAGTATTACGTCCAGCGCCATTTTCCGCCCGAAGCCAAAGCTCGCGCCCTAGCCATGGTTCACAATCTCATGGACGCCCTCCGCGCCGATCTCTCCACCCTGGATTGGATGAGCCCCGCCACTCGCCAACAAGCCATCAAGAAACTCGACCTCATCGACCTCAAAATCGGCTATCCAGATAAGTGGCGCGATTACTCAGCGTATAAAGTTGACCGTGGTCCCTACGTGGAAAATGTTCTTCGTGGCAACTCCTTCGAGTTTACCCGTGACCTCGCCAAGATAGGCAAGCCCGTTGACCGCACCGAATGGAGCATGACGCCACCCACCGTCAATGCCTATTACAATTCCTCCCTGAACGAAATCGTTTTCCCCGCTGGAATCCTTCAGCCTCCTTTTTTCGATCTCCACGCCGACGATGCCATCAACTACGGCGGCATAGGCTCGGTCATCGGCCATGAAATGACTCACGGCTTCGACGACCAGGGCGCGAAATTCGATGGCCATGGCAACTTGAGGAATTGGTGGACGCCCGCGGACCTCAAGAATTTCCAGGCTCGCGGCGAGTGCATCGTCAATCAGTTTGGGTCCTACGAAGTCGAACCCGGTTTGCACGGAAACGGCAAGCTCGAGGAGGGTGAGAGCATCGCCGATCTCGGCGGCCTGACCATTTCTCACGCCGCCTTCGAGAAAACTCTTGCTGGCAAGCCCGCTCCCGCCCGTATCGATGGTTTCACCGCGGAGCAGCGCTTTTTCCTGGGCTGGGGTCAGATTTGGGGCGCCAACCTGCGTCCCGAATACGCCCGCCTCATCGCCAAGACGGATTCGCATCCGCTCGATAAATTCCGCGCCAATGGCGCCCTGTCCAACACTCCCGCGTTCGCGAAGGCCTTCGGCTGTGCGGCGGATTCGAAGATGGTCCGCCCCGCGGCACAGCGCTGCCGTATCTGGTAAGTTTCTACGCGCCGCTTTCTGTGACCCAGCGATGCCGAAATTGTTCGTGCAGTTCCAATTGGACCCATCTCGAATGCTTGGCAGGAACTTGCTGCCCGAATGCCAGTTGACACTCCTCCGCGCCGTTTCCATAATTCAACATGCGGGTACTCCCTTGACAGAACGTCAGAAATCGCTCGAATTGGCCCTCGAAGAGGCAGTTTCCCGGGCCTTGCGCGACAACTTGGCTCCGCTGCAGCGGACTGCCGACGAGTTGCATCAGGCTTACGCCGACTTGGTCGCAGCCTGCTCGTCCACTAGGCCCAGCAACGCGCTTCCCGCGATGCTGCGAGCGCAAACCGCCGCCTCGGCGCTAGCCGCGGGCTTGTCCGTGCTCTCCAACTTCGTCGCCGTTGCCTTGAACCCGCGTGACAACCTGTATTCTGACGATCTCCCGCTCTCAAAGACATCCGGCGTCGCGGTTCAGGAACCTGCCCATATTCCCCAGGCGCCCCATGTCCCCCATGTGGACGATGCCGCGCCCGCTGCGATTGCCGAGGACGCTGAATCGGAGTGGGCCGAGGCCGCCGAAGAAGTTCAAGACGTCCCGGTAAGCGCGCCGCAACATTCCGCGGCAACCGCTCCGCCAATTGCCACCGCTGAAGCACCGGCCACCGCTGTGCCCGCATTCGACGTTGCGAGTCTCACGCCCGATTTGCAAGATCTCCATCGCCGCGCGAATCGCGTCGCCAAAGTGGCCATGCAAGATATCAAACTATTGCGGCCCAAGGATGTTCGCTTGGGCCGGGAAAACAAAGACATATGCATTCGGTTGCGCAGTGATCTCGATAAAGCCCGCAAAGAATACGACCGCCGCTTCCGCGCGATTCAGGATCACCCGGTGGATTATTTCCAGCGCTGGATGGTGGAAATTCTCGCAGGGGGAGATGTTGCAGCCCTCGGAGAATATCCCTACCCGTCGCCCGTCCTGCGGCATTAGATCCAACGCGATGAAACTCGCGCCACGCCTGGTGTGCCTGGCCGCTTCCCTGCTGATCGTGTCTTCACTTTGCTCCGCTGGCACCGTTGCTCCATCCGCTCCTGCGGCTCGCGCGGCCTTAACCCAAAAAAAGCTGGAAAAACTATCCAGGGACCTCAAAGACAAGGGGAAGAAAGCCACCTCGGCCTATGCCGGCCTTAGCTGGCTGGCGAGGAATTCTTCCGGACCGCTCAGCGCCCGTGCGGCGCTTGCCCTGGGCTATTACGATTACGGCAAGGAAAACTACACCCAGGCGCAAGTGTGGTTCGCCCGCGCGAAGGGAGATCCCCTCCTTGCCGACTACGCGCTCTATTGGGTGGCGGAAACGGATATCGCTCAGCAGCGCAACGCCGACGCGCTCGTCGAACTCCAGAAATTTCGCGCCCAGTTTCCCGACTCCGCGATGACGGAACAGGCGCTCCAGTCTCTCGGCAACGCCGCCATTGCGGCAAAGCAGCCGCAAGCCGCCGTCGATGCATTGGACTCCTACGATCTCACTCTTCAGAGCCCCGCTCTCCTTTTTTTGCGTGGTGAAGCCAAGGAACAGGCGGGCAAGCCAGCTGATGCGGCCAACGATTACGCGGCTCTGTACCTGAGCTTTCCCTTCAGCGAGCACGCTCGCGAGGCCTGGGAGAAACTCAATTTCCTGCGCAGCACCCTTGGCCCCGCTTTCCCGGCCCTTCCGATCGAAAAACAGCTCGATCACGCCTCTATCCTCTTCAACAACCAGAATTACATCGACGCGCGCAACGAATATGCCGCGGTTTTGTCGCAGCTTTCCGGCGTCGACCGCGAGCGGGCTCAATTGCGCATGCTCGAATGCGGGCTTGCCTTGGGCGACCCTCCCACGGAAGTTTCCGCCCTGGCCATTACCGATCCCGACGTCGATGCGGAACGCTCCTACGCTCTTGCCAATTATTACCGGGGGCTCCAGCAAGAGCCTCAGATGATCGCGGCCGTCGAGTCCGCGGTTTCTCGCGCTCCCTCCAGCCACTGGACCGAAGCCGCTCTTTTCCTCGCCGGAAACTTCTACTGGGTGCAGCTCGCCCGCGATCAAGCGTCCAGCTATTACAAAAGAGTCGAGGAACAGTTTCCGGACTCAGCTGACGCGGATAACGCTCATTGGCGCGTGACGTGGACTGCGGTTCTGAAGCGCGATCCAGATGGAGCGAAACTGCTCCAAGAACACCTCCGCCGCTTTCCCGGTTCCCAGTACACCCCGGACGCCCTCTACTGGCTGGGCCGCCTTGCCGAAGAGGCAAAAACTCCGGCGGTCGCTAGGGGCTACTATCGAAAATTGGCCGAGCGCTACCCCCAGAATTATTTCGAGAGCCTGGCCTCCAAGCGTCTCCGTGCTCTGGGCCCCGGGCCGGTTCAAGTTTCTGACGTAGAAGTATCCAATTTGTTGGCCACGATTCCTCCGGTGTCGGCGGCGCCCAAATTAGATGGAGCCATCCCGCCCGGCGCGGCAAAGCTCAAGGCGCGGGCTGATGCGCTGCGTTCCATCGCCTTCGACGCTTCCGCGGAACTCGAATTGCGCGCTGCATACGCGGCCACCGGATCGGCGCGCCTTCTCCTGGAAGTCGCGCAAGCAGCCGTCGCCGCGAAGCAATACGGGGCGGCCATCGTCGCCGTGCGGAAGCTATTCCCCCAGCTGGATGGCCAGCCTTTTTCTCTAGTGCCCCGCGATGTGTGGATGGCGGCGTATGCCTTGCCCTATGAGGATTTGATCCGGCGGTGGTCCGCCCGAACCGACTTGGATCCCATGCTCGTGGCCGGATTGATTCACCAGGAGTCGGCCTTTCAGATGGATGCCACTTCCGTCAGCAATGCCCTCGGCCTGATGCAGTTGCTTCCTTCAACCGCCCGCCGTCTGGCGCGCCAGTCCCGGCTTCGATATTCGGAATCGCGCCTCTTCGATCCAGCTTACAATGTAAGGTTGGGGACTACTTACCTCGCCAATCTCCACAAACAGTTTGGAAGTGTGGAAGAGGTGCTGGCCGCGTACAATGCCGGGGAAGACCGCGTGACGGCGTGGACTGTGGGCCAGAACTATCGCGAGACCGCCGAATTCGTCGAGTCGATTCCATTTACGCAGACGCGCCTGTATGTGGAAATCATCTCTCGAAACGCGGCCATCTATCGCAGGCTCTACGGGGCACAGCATGAATCCCGCACCGATCCAACGGGCAGCGGCAACTAGCCCGACTCTTTCCTCCAAGGCCGGCCGTTTCACCGAATCGGTGATCCGCGAAATGACGCGTTTGGCGTTGCGCCACGGCGCCGTCAATCTCTCCCAAGGATTCCCGGACTTCCCCGCCCCGGCTGAAATCAAGCTCGCCGCGCAACAAGCAATCGCCGCCGACGTGAATCAGTACGCCATTACCTGGGGCTCGAAATCGCTGCGCAACGCAATCGCCGAAAACTTCGAGCGCATCCGCGGGATGGCCCTCGATCCGGAGAGCGAAATCACAGTTTGCTGCGGCTCAACGGAAGCGATGATTTCCTCGATGATGGCCATTATCAATCCGGGCGACGAAGTCGTCGTCTTCGAACCCTTCTACGAAAATTACGGCCCGGATGCCATCCTCTCCGGGGCCGCTCCCCGCTACGTCAAGCTGCATCCTCCCGGCTGGACCTTTGATCCGGACGAATTGGCGGCTGCTTTTGGGCCGGCCACGAAGTGCATCATCGTCAATACGCCTAACAATCCCACGGGAAAAGTCTTCGAGCGCGCCGAGCTCGAATGCATTCGCGATCTCTGCGTCCAATGGAACTGTTACGCCATCACCGACGAAATCTACGAGCACATGCTCTACGACGGCGCCGAGCACATTTCTCTCGCCACGCTCGACGGCATGCGCGAACGCACGATCACTATCAACGCCCTATCCAAAACGTATAGCGTCACTGGCTGGCGAGTAGGCTGGGCGATTGCTCCCCCGGAAGTCACTGGTGCAATCCGCAAAGTTCACGACTTCATCACCGTCGGAGCCGCCGCGCCCTTACAGGAAGCGGGCGCCGTCGCTCTGCAATTTCCGCCGACCTACTACGAAACGCTGGCGCGCGATTACACCGTCCGCCGCGATCGCCTGCTAGGGATCCTCACCAACGCCGGCTTCCAATGCTTCAAGCCGCGGGGTGCCTACTACATCATGACGGATATCTCCGCGTTCGGCTTCCCGAACGACATCGCCTTCGCCAAGCATCTCGTCACTCAAATCGGCGTTGCCGCCGTCCCCGGCTCAAGCTTCTACCGCGATCCCGCCGACGGCCGCACCCACCTCCGCTTCACCTTCTGCAAAAAAGAAACAACGTTGCAAGCCGCCGCCGACCGCCTGACCAAGCTGCGTGCGAAGTAACATGAAACTCGCCTGTCTTTTGGCCTTGATGACCATCGCGCCAGCAGCTTCCGCCCAAACTTGCTTTCAGATTCATAGCAGAGCGGCTGCTTCTCTCGCATGTACTCATACTTGGCCCTGTGTTCCTCTATGGGCACGATCTATCGTGCCTGGTGGCGCCTTGTTCTACTGGCGGGAACAAACCCGCGCCATACTACTGAATTGACCCCAACGACGCTCCTTGTTCGCTGTGGCCGCTTACTGCCTTTGGCATCGTTTGCTCGGCTTGTGCCACCAATTTCTTTAGCCGACCTTCGATCGACGCGTCTCCGATCTGCTCGTCACGCAGGACCCCGTCGGCGTCGATCGTGAAGGTGTGAGGAATGGCCTTAACATCAAATAGTTTCGAAATCGGCCCATTGAAGCCTCCATCCCAGTAGTTCATCCACGTCATCCCGTTTTTCGAGACGAACTCCTTCCAAGCATACGTATCCCTGTCGAGGCTGATACTCAGAATTACGAGCGGCTGCCCTTGGAATTTGTTCGCGATCTTTTTGATATTTGGCAAGGCCGCGCGGCACGGTGCGCACCAGGTGGCCCAGAAATCGAGCAGCACGACCTTGCCCTGCAAATCGTCCAAGGTAACGCGTTTTCCGTCCAGTGTATTCACCGCAAATGCGGGCGCCATCCGCTCTCTCGCCAGCGCAATGTTGCCGATGTAGCGCTGGGCTCTCTGACGAGAGATATCGCCACCGGGAGCAAACTTCAAATAGTTCTGGAACTCTTCTATAGCAGCGTCGTCTTGATTCAAGTGAGCCAGCGCTCGGCCGTCCAGAAACATTGCACCAGGAAAGTTCGGATACGCTTCAAGCGCCTTCGACAATTCAAGTTGCGACTGACTGAAAATCTCGGATTTGCGTTTGCTCAGGGCTTCTTGAAAAAACGCAAAACCGAGATCGAAGTGCGCCAATGCGAGGTCCTTTTTTCCGTGCGCCTCCGCCACTTCTTCCTGGGCCGCCTCGGTAGCCGCGTTCCATTCCTGGAGTTCGATTCCGTACTTGACCACTGCTGCCTGACAAGCCGAGCACTGTCCGCCATCTTGTTTGTCGGCCTTCTTGAAGGACTCGAACGCCTGCTCATCGCGGCCGTCACGTGCCAAGTTCACTGCCTGTTGATATGTCTTTTGTGCCTTCGGATTCGTAGGCCCCGCCGTTGTCTGTGCGCTTAGGGACACGCTAGTGAATAGCACCAAAACGAGAATCGTCTTGACCGAAGCGTTTCGCATGGCAACCTCCAGTTCAGCGCTTTCGTGGCGTTTCGTCGTTTGTAGTCAAATCGAATGAACGGATTCGTTGCGGGTGCAAACTAGTATACTCCATGTCTGGAGTTCATAGCGCGAAATCCTGTTACACAGATCGGCACCACGCGAGGCAGATTTATCGAGAACCTACCATCTACCATCTTATAATACCGGTCGAAAAACGATACGCCCACGTAATCCGGGCGAATCAATTAGCAACAGCGTTCTGACAAATCTACGTGGAGATCTTTCGCATGTGCCGCAAACGTGCCTTGCGATTCGCCGCTTGCTTCTTCGCTCTCGCCGGTCTCCTGGCGTGCGCGAACCCGGCGTCGGCTCAACGTCGAGTGTCGCCGGAGGAATCGAACGCGGCTGCGGTCCTGTACAACCGAGGACTGGCTGCGTATGGGCAGGGGAAGGTTGATGACGCGATTGCGTTATATCAACGGGCCCTTGCAATCACGCCTGCTTTTCCCGAGGCACTCAGCAACCTCGGGCTCGCGTTGGACTCACAAGGAAAATATGACGAGGCCCTGTCGGCCCTGGCCCTAGCAGCAGAATACAGGCCGGGCGACCCAGTTACTCAAAGCAATCTGGGCCTCGTGCTCTACCATGAAAAGAAATACAGCGAATCCATTGCCGCCTACCAAAAGGCGCTCGAAGG
Organism: uncultured Acidobacteriota bacterium; assembly: GCA_963823145.1. Lineage (GTDB taxonomy): Bacteria > Acidobacteriota > Terriglobia > Acidiferrales > UBA7541 > Palsa-295. The sequence continues at coordinate 1,059,800 of CAWGJZ010000002.1, read as the reverse complement.
AAAGCCTCTTAAAGAAGCTCTGAATGGAATGGGCGCGGCGATGTTTGCTGCTGGTCGCGTGGACGATGCGATTGCAGCTTATCGCCGAGCGCTCGATATCTCACCGCAGTATGTCGATGCGCTCAACAATCTCGGCACAGCCCTAAGCTCGAAGCAAAAATGGAACGAAGCTGCACAAGTGCTTCGGCAGGCCCTGGCGATTTCACCGGACGATCCTGACGTCCGCGCCAACTATGCTCTCGTCGCCGCGCACATAGGAAATGGTGACGAAGCAACTGCGGCATTCCGCCAAGCGACAACGAGCGACCCGAAAGATCCAGCGTTATGGCTCGGCCTTGGCCAGGAGCTATACTCTGAAGGGAAGCTTGACGAAGCGATTGGTGACTTTCAGAGAAGTCTCGATCTCAAACCGGATCAGCCCGAAGCCCTGTTCGGAATTGCTCGCGCGTACCAAGACCAGAAACGGCTGCCCGATGCGATCGCCATGTACAAGAAGGGGCTCGTCCTCGATCCTAATTCTGCCTACGCCCTATGTAATCTGGGCAACGCGTATTTGGTCCAGAATCAGGCGAAGGATGCGGAGGCGAGCTTCCGCAAGGCTCTCGATGTGCAATCCGATTTTTCTGAGGCTACGTTCGGCCTTGGAACGGCGCTGATGCAATTGGGCGACTTCTCCACCGCCCTGCCGATCTTTAAAAGGCTGATTGCGGCCCAACCAGATAACGCAAACGCACGCTTCAACCTGGCTAACATCCTCTTCAACACTGGACAACTGGGTCCGGCCGCAGACGGCTACCGTGAAGTCATCCGCCTGCGTCCCGATTTCGCACAGGCGCACTACAACCTCGCCATGGCGCTCTATAACCTGAAATCGTATGACGCGGCTACTCAGGAATTTAGCGAAGCCCACCGCCTCGACCCGACGTTGAGTCCTCCTACTACCAATCACTAACGCACGGATGGTGATACAAGGATGGTGCCGACGGACAGAGTTGAACTGCCTACGCCTGCCTTTTCAGGGTAGGCGAGTGACAATACCAATTGAAGTTGGTAAAGTCCCTTCGAAATTAAGGCGCAGGTGGATCACAACACACACAGCCTTGCAAGACCGCAATCGCTGAGAAGGGGGTTGCCACATTCTTCGCGGTTTGTGCGAAGAGTGCGCTTTCTTGGTTGTACCGGCAAACACCCGCACGTTTACGATCCAAAACGTGCGGCAGCCTCGAGTTCCATCCGAGTCGTTTTCAATCCGTGGGCAGACCCGGCTCAGCCCTCGACCAAACGCGATAACTTCACCACCCGCCCTTGCCCACGGCGGAACGTGAGGGTTGAGCCCTCACACAACGACTCGCGCGAAGCGCGACGCCGCTGCGCTGTTTCTCTCGCACCATGTGCTCAGACCTGACGAAGAATCTCTCTTCGCCTTAACCGTGTGTATTCGTCGAAGTTCACCGCGCCAGCTTTGCCGCGCTCATGGAACATTCAGCTCGAATGACTGCAGATACTCCGCGATGGTTACACCGGGCCAGTGGTATTGCGCCGCGATCGCATCGCGCAGCCCGTTGAGCCCGCTCAATTCGCCGTGTGTAAGGAATGTTTGCCGCGGTGGCGTCTCAAATCCGGAAAGCCACCGCAGCAATTCGCTCCTGCCCGCGTGCGCGGAAAGCTGTGTCAATTCCACGATCTCTGCTTTTACAGGAACTTCCTCGCCGTGGATGCGCAAGAATTGCGCGTGATCCTGCAAGGCCCGGCCTCCGGAACCCTCCGCCTGATACCCCACGATCAAAACTGAACAGCGCGAATCCGGCAAACGTCGCGCGAGATGATGCAAAATGCGGCCGCCGGTAATCATGCCGCTCGCCGAAATAATGATGCACGGCGAAACCACATCATTTATCTTCTTCGAGTCTTCCACGGAGCGAGTCATGTGGACTTCGCGGACATTCAACGGATCGCGCTCGCCGGCGCTCTCCTCGCGCGAAAACTCCTCATCGTGGTCCTCGTGGTGGCTCGCGTATAGGCCCGTGACGTCGATTGCCATCGGGCTATCCACATAAGTCGCTAGAACCGGAATCCGCTGCTGCTCCTGAAGCTCGCGCAGGTAATACATGATCGTTTGCGTCCGCCCCACCGCGAACGCCGGTATCACCACCGCGCCGCCGCGCTTGGCCGTGCGGTTGATCACGTCGGCGAGTTCGTCCGCTACCGAACCCGCCGGATGATCGCGATCACCGTACGTGGACTCGCACAGCAAAACATCCGCATGCGTCGGCGATTCGGGGTCTTTCAAAATGGGCTGATCGTAGCGTCCCACATCCCCGGAAAAAACTACTAGCGTCCGCTTTCCATTTTCCGTGATCGTCAATTCGAGCCACGAAGAGCCGAGGATGTGACCTGCGTCATGCGGGCGAACCGAAAATTGCGGACTGATCTGAAAGGGATCTGCGCGAGGGATTTCACGGAACTGCGCGAGAGCGGTTTGTGATTCCGCCACGGTGTAAAGCGGCAGTGGAGGCTTGTGCCTGCTGTAGCCTTTCTTGACCGCATACCGCGCGTCCTCCTCCTGCAAATGCGCCGAGTCGGGAAGAAGGAGCGTACAGAGTTCGCGCGTGGCCGCATTTGAATAAATAGGGCCGTGGAACCCGTTTCGCACCAGTCTCGGAATATATCCGGTGTGATCGATGTGCGCGTGCGTCAGCAGGACCCAATCGATCGTGGCTGGATCGACCGCGAGGCGCTCCCAATTGCGCTGCTTCAACTCCTTGGAGCCCTCGAAGAGGCCGCAGTCCACTAGCAGCCGTTTGCCTTCCGCTTCAATCAGATATTTTGAGCCGGTAACCGTGCCTGCGGCGCCAAGAAAGGTGATTTTGGGCATGGGGCATTATTTTAGTCGGAAGCGCTCCCAACGCCACCGTTTTCCCGGCTTTTGGTGTCAGAATTTGACATCGAAATGTTTCTAGCTCTAAGGATCTCGTGCGGCAATCTAGAAGCAATTCTGCGGCAATCTCGAAGGAATTTTGGTCTTGGGCGCAGGCGCCGGAAGCATGCGTTGACGCTCGTTGTTCGCGGGTGCTATAAAAACAGGCGTAGTTTTCTCCGGTGGGGCCGTGGCGCAGTTGGGAGCGCGCCTCGATGGCATCGAGGAGGTCGTGGGTTCGAATCCCATCGGCTCCACCACTTCTATTGCGTGCCCCTTTGAGGGTCAAGCTTTCTGCCCTCCTAGATTTTGGATTTGGCACCCCCGGGTACGTCCCGGCGTTCATTTTCTAGTAACCCTCAGATTCGAAAGCTCTTCCCCCGTGATTTTGGAGTGGTGCTTGGGCTTTACGCCTTGGGCACAATTTTCTGATATGCTTGGAACATAGCCGCCAAGGTGGTGTCTAACAGATATAGCGGGACACCCCAGGGAAGCGGCGGAGCCTATGTCCGAACTGGCACAAAGTTTGCCGTGGGGACGGGACGAAGACGGCTTGATTACGGAGCTGCAAGCGGGTTCCGAATCGGCGTTTGATTATTTGGTTTCGTCCTATCACGCGAGCGTATACAACCTGGTGTACGGGATCCTTGGGGACGCGGCCGACGCCGCTGACGTGACGCAGGACGTATTCCTGAGAGTGTTCCGGGGAATACGAGGATTTCGACGCAGCAGCTCGCTGAAGACATGGTTGTACAGGGTTTCGGTGCGGCAGGCGCTGAATCATCGACGATGGTGTTGGCGGCACCACCGGCTGCAGATTTCGATCGATTCGGATGAGCAAGAGACGAATGCGACGCTCGAGCTGAGGGATCTGGAAGCAACTCCCTACGAGCAGTGCGCAGCGCATGAAATGCAGGCGACGGTAAGGCGCGCGCTGGCAGCGTTGCCCGCGGTTTTCCGGAGCGTGGTAATTTTGCGAGATTTGGAAGGACTTTCTTACGAGGAGACCGCGGAAGTGGTTGAGGTTTCGGTGGGAACGGTAAAATCGCGAATTTTGCGGGGACGCCGAATGCTTAGAGAAATTCTCGATCCGGTCCTGCGTTCCGCGCAGACGCAAGCCGCCAGCCAAGCGGCGAGCCGCCAAAGTGCGCTAAGTCGCCCGCAGGCTTGCGAGAAGGCCGAACCGGCAACGCCCAGGACGATTCACGTTTCCAGCGAAGGATCGGCGAGCTTCACCGAAGTCCATGGAGTAGAGTCATGAACTGCAGGGACGCCCAGCACAGTCTGCCAGGTTATCTCGACGATAGTATCGTCGCGAGCGAGCGGTCGCACTTGCGGGAACATTTGCGTTCGTGTGCGGACTGCCGCCAGGAGTTAGAGAACTACAGTTTGTTGGCCACTCATCTGGCCCGCGTGGAATCGGTTCGCCCACCCGCAAGTCTGGCGCTGCGGATTCAAGTGCAGGCATCGCGAAGGCGGTTGCCGTGGGCCACGCTCACGCGGGTGTGGAATCGCGTGCTGCTGATCTCGCAAAACATTCTTGAGCCTTTGGCGGTTCCCGCGACCGCCGGTGTGCTGACGGCGGTGGGAGTTTTCTTGCTGGTGGTTCAGAGCATGCTGGGTGGAATGCCCGCGGGAGGTGTTTACACCGACGATTTGCCGCTGAATCTGGTGCAGCCCGCGCAGCTCGAAAGCCTCGCACCATTTCCCGTGCCCGGAATCGACACAAGTGACCGGACAAGCTCCGGAGCTTTGTTGCTTGAGGCGACGCTCGACGCCCAAGGAGGAGTGGTTTTTTATAAGATCCTGTCGGGTCCCACTGACGCCGCGGTACAACATCAGATCGATCAAGTGCTTTTGTTTTCGCGATTCCGTCCGAAGCTCGGTTTCGGGCGGCCGATGGGCGGCGGGCATGTGCTTCTGAACTTTAACGAAGTTCACGTGCGCGGCTAGCATCTGGTGGCTGTTCCTCTTCACAGCCGTTGACTCCCCTTGAGTGTCCTCGATTGTCTGCTTAGAAAAGTGGAAATCTTGGATGAGAACCTTCGAGAACGAGTGGATCTTTGAGGTCTTCGAAGACCACCCCAGCTTTCTGACCAAAAGGATGTTTGGTGGACTGGCCGCGTATCTGTTCGGCCGCATGATGATGGTCTTGGTGGAACCAACCAGGACCGGCCGGTGGAAGTGGCACGGCGTGCTGATCTGCACGGAACATGCGCAACAACTGGCGATCATCGAAGAATTCCCGGGATTGGCGTCTCACGACGTCCTGAAGAAATGGCTGTACATCGACTCGCGCCATGAGGAATTCGAGCCGACGATGCAACGAGTGGCGAAAGCCATGACGCGGGATGACCAGAGATTCGGCGTACGTCCGCGTGCGACGGAGGAGACGGTGGAGTTACGGAGCCGTCGTAAGAACCCGAAAGATGGAGCGACTCGTAAGGGCAGAAAGGGCTAAGGTTCCACTTTGCCCGACAATTTACTTTGTTGCTCTTCTGTCGGAGAAGCGGGTTCGACGATGATTTGGCCGTAGTCCCACGGATACTCCTCGCAGTGGTAGACATACGTCCCAGGCTTATCGAAGACCACAGAGTCAATGTCGAGCGGCTCCATGGGGCCGGTCGTCCATGATCCATCTCCGGCAACGATAGTGTGGATCATGGTGCCATTGTTTCTCCAATAGACTCGGCTGCCGGCTTTGACGCGCACGCGATAGGGATTGAACTCGTATTCATCGATGATGTAGTGGGAGCCGGTGATGCCCATGTCTCGCGCAAGCGTAGTGGTCTCGATCGTCGCAGTATCCTTGATTTGTCCAGAGAATTCTTCCTGAGGCGGAATGGCCGGGGCTGGATGCTGCGGCAGCGATCCGCCCAACTTGAACGCCCACACGTTGCCGCCGACAACTGTGGCGATGTACTGTTCGCCAGCATTTTCAAAGCTGATCGGCGGGCTCCCTCCAAGATCGCCGGTTTGAAACTGCCACAAAAGAGATCCGTTGGAGGCATCGTACGCCTGCAAGTTGCCGTCGCCCGCCATCTGAAACAGGAGGCCTCCGGCGGTAGCGAGCGCGCCGCTCGGCCGCTCCTCGTGGAATTCCTTCTTCCAGGCGATCTTGTCCGTACGACTGTCGATCGCGGCGAGGACGCCGAAGCCCAATTTGCTCAGCCCGGGCACGCGTGATGTGAGGCTGAGGGTGAAAAAGTCGGGGTCCTGCGAGCGCCGGAACCACTGGAGTCCTGCGTTCCCGGTCGCGTAGAAAAACTGCGTTTGCGGATCAAACGCCATTGGCGTGGCGCGCATGCCGTAGACCGGCACAAGAACATTCGGCTTCTTAGCGGAGGCGGCCGTGAAGAAACATCCCACGTCGAAGCCCTTAGCTACCGGCTGCGTTTTCCAGTACGCGCAATCCGGCAGAACAGGCTCGGCGCCCACCGGGTAGGGTTGAGTTGGAACCGTCTTCTGAGATGGCTCCTGCGGTACGGGGCGCTCTTCGACGCGGTCGAGCGGCTTTCCGGTGACACGGTCGAGCATGAACAAATACCCGTCCGTGCGCATCGCCCCGATCGCCTTGCGAGACTGGCCGTTGATCTGAGCGTCGAAGAGTACCGGCGCTTCGGCAACATCGGCTTCCCAAATGTCATGGTGGACCATCTGATAATGCCAGCGAAGCTTGCCGGTCTTGGCGTCAAGGGCGACCACGCAATCGGTATAGAGGTTGTCGCCGGGCCGGTTTTCGCCGCCGTATTGCGGGACGGCGTTCCCCGTGGCGTAAAAGACCAAGCCGAGCTCCGGATCGGTGGCTCCCACCAACCAGACAGCGCCGCCGCCGTGTTTCCACGAGTCATTGTTCTTCGGCCACGTCTCGGAACCCGGCTCTCCGGGAGAGGGCACGACAAAGAAGCGCCATGCCTCGCGGCCAGTCTTTGCATCGACAGCGACAATCTGGCCTCGGTATCCGTAGTCCGCGTTCAAACCGACGGATACCAATCCATCGGCGTACAGGGGTGCACCGGAGGCGCCTTCGGAGGGCGCATGCACCGGGTCGCCGAGGTAGGTGTTCCAGACAAGCTCCCCCGTTTCCTCGCGCAACGCGATCAGATGCGCGTTGGTCAGCCCCACGTATACGAGGCCGTCGCCCACTGCCACACCTTCCCGCCCCGGCGAGCCCGGAGGGCCCATGATGCCGCCCGCTTCACCAGCGGCCGTGCGATAACGCCATGCGATTTTTCCAGTGCTGATGTTGACGGCATACACGAATGGCGCCGACGTCAGGAACATTAGGCCGTGATCGATCACCGGCACTCCCCGGGAACTCGGAGGCGGCGAGATCTTTTCCGACATCCATGCCGCGCCCAATTGGGTGACATTCTGCGTGTTGACCTGCGTGAGCGAAGAATAGCGCGTATTGCCTGAATCGCCGCCAACGGTGGACCACTGGCTCGCGGCAAACACCGGGCCTGTTATCAAGAGTGCGAATGCGAGTGCCATGATTCTCTTCATATGAATTCCCCTCGTTCTAGGATGCCGCGCGAGTATAACGCACGAACTTTCGGCGCTGTGTGACTTTTTCTGCCGGCAACAATCACGGGTGCGTTCGCGTCTTCACTTCTTCCGCTATTGGTATACTTGTGTTTCTTGATTGTTGTCAACACATCGTTACGCTGGCATGGGTGTTCCACGAGGATATGCTTCTCACCTGGACGAGCAGCCCGACTCTAATGCACGATCGTGTCAATAGGCTAACCTTTTTTGCTTAACTGAGGGCGAGATTCCACGAGAACGAACTTGCGCGCGGCGCGCCAGCAAACCATTTAGGATTTTTCGGCTTCTTTGTTAGAGTTTGAGAGGCATTTGGCGTCCGCCCGCACATTCGAAAGCCAGCCACGCCGGGCGGACGAAATTCCGGCGAGAGGTTTGGATTGAGAACTCCGCGTGTCCGAAATCCGATTCGTTTTTTCGCGTGGGTATTATCCGCCGCGATCTTTTTCGGCGCTTTCGTGGGGGCACGATCCCCCGAGGCGCAGGAGGAGACGGCTTCTCAGAAGAATTTCGGCATCAGCGTGCAAGCCAGCCCGCAAATTTTCGCCACGATGTGCGCGCTGGATGCGGCTGGACTCGACGCGGACGAAAGCACCCTCTCGGAAATGCCCGCCAGGCTTGCATTGCGCGGCGATCTGTTAAAAATGCAGGGAACGGCGACCGAGGCTTTGCGGCAATTCTACAAAGAGCACGCGCTGGAAAGTCCCACGGAAACGCTCTCCCGCTACATCACTTTCGCTTTGATTGCAGGCCCCCCTCCAGCATTCGAAATGCCGGGCGATCCCCAACAACTTCCGCCGGACGTCCTAACGATTGACGGGTTCCAGAAAGTGCTCGAAGACTTCTACCAGGAAGCGCATCTGGATTTGCGCTGGGCAAAGATTGAGCCGGAGTACGAGCCCGCCGTGGAGCGCTATCGGGCCTTGGTGCGGCGTACGGTGACCGTCTCGGATGCTTACCTTCGTGAGATTTCCAAGACGGATGGGCGCAGCTTTACGGTTTATGTGGAACCGCTGGTGGGCGCGCGCACGAATTTCCGTAACTTCGGCGACCGCTACGCGATTGTGGTGGGCGGGGATCCCAGCGCGCGCGCGAACGCGATTCAGCACGCGTACTTGCATTTCATGCTGGATGGGTTGGTGCTTCGCCACCGAAATTTGCTGGATCGGAAGGGCTCCGTGCTCAATGTTGCCGCTGCCGCTCCGCGGCTGCCGATGGAATATCGAGACGATTTCGTGGCGTTTACCGACGAGTGCCTAATCAAGGCGGTGGAGCTGCGGTTGCGCCGGCTTGCGGGCGCTCCGCTTGAAGCAGCGCTTCAGGATACGGATCAATCCGGATATGTTCTGGTGCGGCCGTTGGTTGCGGGTTTGCAGAAATTCGAGAAGGCCGAGCCGGCGATGTCGTACTATTTCCCGGACTTGATCGCGGGCATCGACTTCGATGCGGAGCGCAAGCGCGCCCAGGGCATCAAGTTCGCGGCGGCGCAACCGAACACCGAAGCCGACGAAGTTCATGGGCCGCGGAGCAGCCACGCTACCGAACTGGACCGCTTGCTAGCCGAGGGCAACCGCGAAATCGCCAGCAAGGATGCCGTAGCCGCGACAGCAACGTTCGAAGCGGCGCTGGCGAAATATCCGAACGATCCGCGCTTGGAATACGGCCTGGCGATTGCGTCGGTGATTTCCGGGAATGGCGACCGCGCTCAGGAGCTTTTCGAGAAGGTGGTGTCGGCTCCAACCTCGACTGGACAGGGTGCAAAGGAAGGGGGATCATCCGATCCGTCGGCGATCGCTTGGTCGCACGTCTATCTTGGGCGCATGCACGATCTGGGGGATGAACGCGACCTGGCGCTGAATGAATATCGCGCGGCGCTGGCTGTGAATGGAGCGCCGGAGGCCGCACGCGTGGCCGCGCAGAACGGCATCGCTGCGGCTTACCAACCGCCGGCGGGCGCTGCTAAAAAAGGAGGACCAGAGTAATGACTTTGGCGTCCCTCGAAGCGAGCAAGCACATGCCGAAAGAAGGAGGCACACAATTCCAATGAGACCTTCGCTTGTGAAGTTTGCGATCAGAGGCTTGGCGGTTGCGCTCGCGTGCCTTCCAGTGGCGGCACTTTCTTACGCTCAAATGGGCGGCGGCCAACAGGCGCGCCCGGTGATGTCTGGAACGGACTCGATGCAGACCGAGTTGCACATGCTGACCGACGTGCAAAGGCAAGGGGTTGACCGGAAAGAGGAAAACGCCTACAAAGCGTTTTACAACCAAAAAGATGAATTGGACAAGAAAATTCAGCTCGGCCAGGCGTTCCGGCAAAAGTATCCGAAGAGCCCGCTTGCGGAGGCGGTGGACGCCGGACTGGTGAATGCGTACGTTGACAAGCAGGATTGGAAGGACGTCTACGCCTCAGCGGATAGCGCTTTGGCGTTGAAGCCGGACGATGTGGATGTGCTCACCACGGTCGGCTGGGTGATTCCGCACGTTTACCAACCTACTGATCCTGACGCATCCGCCGAGTTGGATAAAGCGGAAACGTACGCGAAACACGCCATCGAAGTGATGGCGACCATGCCAAAGCCTTCCCACTTATCCGACGCACAATTTGCGGCGGCGAAGGCGCAAAAGGCTGCGGAGGCGCACAGCGCGCTGGGGCTTGTCTACTATCGACGCGAGGATTTCGCGAGTTCCGCGAAAGAGCTCGAGCAGGCCGTGCAGGGAAGCTCCAATCCCGACGCGACCGATTTGTATGTTTTCGGCATGGATTTGCAAAACCTGAAACGCTATCGAGAGGCGGCAGACGCGTTTAGTCGTTGCGCCCAGGCTGCGGGCGCGCTCGAGGATGCCTGCAAGCAGAATGCGGATGTAGCCAATAGGCAGTCCGCACAATCAAAATGAGAGGGTAGCAATCAACCATCCAGGAGCAGAGGATAAGCCACGATGAAATTTCAATCTATGAACATAAAAATTAAATTGCTGATGGCTGGTCTGGTGGTCAGCCTTGCGTTCGGCGCCCAGTGCATGGCGCAGGACACGAATGGGCCGGCGAAGACAAATGAACCAAAACAGGGTCAGCAGGAGCCTAAGGCCGCGCCCAAAGTCGATCCTCAAGAGGAAGCGGCTTACAAAGCGTTCTTCGATGCCAGTCCCCAGGACGCGGACAAGAAGATCGAGCTTGGAAAGGATTTCCTTCAAAAGTATCCCATGAGCCGGTACGACGAATCCGTGGATGCCGGTCTTGTTCAGGCCTATTACCTAAAACAAGACTGGAAGGATTTTTACGCCACCGCCGATCAAGCGCTGGCCCTGGCTCCAGACGATGCCGGCGTGCTGACCGTGGTGGGCTGGGTGATCCCCCACGTCTACAATCCGAACGATCCCGACGCAGCCAAGAGCTTGGATAAAGCTGAACAATACGAGAAACATGCCATGCAGGTGATCCAGACGATGCCCAAACCCGCGGCTATGACCGATGACCAGTTCACGCAATCGAAGACCGCTTTGCTATCGGAAGCTCACAGCGGCCTCGGTCTTGTGTACTTTCGCCGCCAGCAGCTCGATGATTCGGTGAAAGAGTTGCAGCAGGCCACGCAAAGCGCGCCGAAGCCGGACCCGACCGACTACTTTGTGATGGGGATCGACTACCAGAACTTAGGCCGCAACTCCGACGCATTGGATGCTTTCAACAAGTGCGCGGAGATTCCCAGCGGTCTGCAGGATCGGTGTAAACAGAGCGCCGACACCGCAAAAAAGCAGGCAGCGCCGGCCAAGTAAGTACATGGCAATTCCAGCATGACGTCTGAGGAGATTACAGCGCTCGAGGGGACCCTTAGCTATCACTTCAGGAATACCGAGCTATTGAGCCTCGCTCTTACGCACCGCTCCCATCGCCAGAACGCCGCTGGATTCGACAACGAGCGCCTGGAATTTTTGGGCGACCGGGTTTTGGGGCTCGCGGCCAGCGAACATCTCTTTGCATTTTTCCCCCAGTGGGACGCCGGTAAACTCTCCAAAGGGCTGGCGCGGCTGGTCAGTTCAGCCTCGATCTACGCCGCTGCGCGGCGGCTGAAGCTTGGCGATCACCTGCGCCTCGGTCCTGGCGAGGAAAAAACAGGAGGGCGGCAGAAGAAAAGACTGTTGGCCGACGCATACGAAGCAATTGCAGGCGCGATCTACTTGGATGGCGGTTTGCGAGCCGCCGAATCTTTCTTGCGCCGCACCTTGCTTGAGCCCGCGCTCGAGAGCGGGATCGAAGGCCTCGACCACCCGGATCACAAGTCGGCGCTGCAGGAACTGCTGCAGCAGCGGGGGCTTGAGGTTGCGTCGTATCGTCTTCGCCAGGAGTCGGGGCCAGAGCATCGCAAGGTTTTCGAAATCGAAGTGTGGTATCAGGGGCGCAAACTCTCCGGCTCGGAAGGGCACAGCAAAAAAGAAGCCGAGCAGGCCGCAGCCAAACTGGCACTGGCAATGTTGTACTCCGACAGCGAGAGCCGCTGAATGCACTCCATGGAGGATCAAGCGCCGAAGCCGCAGCGAGAGCCAGAGCCCGAGGTCGCGGTGTTGCCACCCGCCGGGCATCGGCCTCGCAGCGTTGGCGCCGATTTAGTTGAGTCACTCCTCGTCACCATTCTGCTGGTTCTCTTCGGCACCACCTTTGTGGTGCAAGCCTTCAAGATCCCCTCAGAATCGATGGAGCCAACGCTGCTGGTGGGCGATCATTTGCTCGTGAACAAATTCATTTTCGAGGGAACGGGAGCTTGGTATGAAAAGCTGCTTCCCTATCGAAGCATTCGCCGAGGGGATGTTGTCGTTTTCAAGTTTCCGTACGACGATCATGAGGACTACGTGAAGCGCGTGATCGGGTTGCCGGGCGACCGTCTTCGCATGGCCGGCCGGAAGGTGTACGTCGACGGAACGCTCTTGTCCGAACGCTATACGATTTACGATCCGTCCCTCTACGATCCCTTCACCGATTTCCCGCCGCGCGATGAACGCATCATTGCCGACCAATTGCGGCCGGAGTGGGCCGGCGAAATCATGAATTACGTCAAACATGGAGAATTGGTTGTTCCACCCGACCATTATTTCGTGATGGGCGACAACCGGGATAGCAGCTCCGATAGCCGTTACTGGGGTTTCGTAGACCGGAGCGCCATCATTGGCAGTCCGGCGCTGATTTACTGGTCGGTGGACGCCGACTCCGGAGATTATAATGACCGGAGTCTCGCAGGCACCGTCCGCGGTATCGGGCAGGTGCTCGCCCATCTTTCGACGAAGACGCGCTGGCATCGCATGCTGCGTCTCGTGAATTAGCAGAGACACAGCGAACTCTTTGAGCCAAAATGTCTCTGCGCTTCCCGTAATCTGCCATGTCCGAAACCATCTCAGATGCGATTGCCAGGCCGGAGGTCATTGAGGCCAGCCGCCCGCGGCGCCGACCGCGGATCAGGTGGCTAAAAGGCATCATTCTGCTACTGGCGGTATTTTGGATTGTGAGCGAGGGTCTCTCTCTCACTATCCGGTACACTCCCCTGCAAAAAATTTTGGCAACGCGACTCGAGGCTGTTTTCGGCAGGCCTGTGGAAGTAGGCAGCTACGATTTCAGTTTATGGGACGGCCCGACGCTCAGCGCGCGTTCGGTTACTGTCGGGGAGGACCCGCAGTTCGGACGCGAATACTTTTTGCGCGCCGAATCTGTTTCCGTTCGGCTGCGCTGGCAGAGCCTTTTACGAGGGCGGATCGAAGCGGGAACTGTCTCGCTTGATCGCCCCAGCTTGAATATCGTGGCGACGCCCGACGGACGTTTGAATTTGGCAGAGTGGCTGCCGCGGGCGGCGGAGTCCGCGCCGCAAAACCGGTTAACGGCAACACCGGCTGCTTCGCCGGCGCTGCGTTTTCGCCGGCTCGAAGTAGAAGAAGGGCGTCTCAACTTCAAACGCGCATATGAAAAACTCCCATTCGCCTTCGTCGGAGTCACCGGCGCAGTCGAAGCGAACCGGCCCGGCCGCTGGACTATCGATTTGCAAGGCACGCCTTGGCGCGCCGCCGCGATGACCCAGCAAGCGGGCGTGCTCCATTTGTCGGGCGAAGTGGGAGGGACATCATCGCGGCTTCGCCCCGCCGCATTGAATGTGGAGTGGCAAGGCGCCTCGGTTTCAGACGTGCTGCGGCTGGTCCGCGGCGATGATCACGGCATCCGCGGCTTTTTTTCCCTGGCGGTGAATGCGCGCACCGAGGGTCAAGACGGCCGCTGGTCGGTGCAGGGACGCGCGGCGCTGCGCCAGATTCATGGCTGGGATATCCCGTTGCGGTCTGATAATCCGTCGTTAAATTTGGCCGGCACTCTCGATTGGGATCCGGCCTCGCCCGTTGTGCAATTCGCGAATATTGCGCTGGACGCTCCGAATTCGCGCGCGCGCGCCTCGGGACGCATTCTTTGGAATCGCTCCGACGAAGAATCTCCGGGGCGCGTGCAACAGCCAGACGAAATCGCCCTGTCGTCGGCACGAGTCGATATGGGTGATGTGCTCGCGTGGGTCCGCGCCTTTCGTATGGGAATTGCCGACAATCTTTCAGTGCACGGAAGCGCCCAGGTGCAGGCGAAATTTGCGGGGTGGCCGCCACATGTGGTCAACGCCGAAGCAGAAACGGATGCGATAGAGGTGGGAGCTACGGGCGTCCCTCGTACCGCGCGTCTGGATCCGGTGACATTTAGATTTGCTCGCGGAAAAACGGCTACCTTCGCCGCTAACCTTGCGTGGGGAGCTTCGCACAATCCCGATGGCGCATTCCGGCTGGAGGCGTCCTTTCGGCCTGCTCCAGTCGGCTTGGCAGCGTGGCACGTCAGCGGGAGAACCGCTCAGACGCGTGATCTGATTGCGGGAGCAGGCGCCCTTGGCTGGAACATTTCGCACGGATGGGATTTGGGAGGTCCATTCGCCTGCGATCTTCGGTGGAATGATATTCCATACCAGTCTCTTCCGCGATTGGCGACTTCAATCGGCACCGCAGCGTTTCAGCCGGTTGGGTGGATTGAAATCGGGGCCTCAGGCAGAACATCGGAGGGTGCGAAGCTGCGGGTGCCTTTCCTGAATCAGCCAATCGGCCAAATCGGAGCTCGCGTGGAATTGAAGCCAGGCAGCGCGCACGTGAGCCTATCCTCAGCGGAAGCCTTCGGCGCCCAATGGAGCGGTACATTCAACCGTCGCGAGCCGGATGGCGAGTGGCAATTTTCCCTCTCGGCGGATCGTCTCGCCACGATGGATCTTGACCGGTGGCTGAACCCCGCGTGGAAGGAAAGTTTTCTTGACCGCATGCTTCCGTTTTTGAGCGCGCGGCCTGCTACGGTCGCACCGGAAAATCTTCGCGCAGCGGGCCGAATCGCGGTTGGTGAATTGGTTCTACTGCCTTTGCATATCTCTCATTTGCAGGGAAACCTGGAACTCGATGGGCGCCAGATTGCGCTCTCCAATGCGTCGGGACAGTTCTACGGCGGGCGGCTTGGCGGCTCGGTCGATGCGATCCTGTCCGCCGTGCCGGTGTATCGCACGAGCTTCGACTTTTCGGATGTGAGCTTGTCCTCGCTGGCCTCTGCGTCTCCCAAACTTGTAAAATTGTGGAGTGGCTCGGCCTCCGGTCAAATTTGGCTGGAGGCGCATGGTGCGAGCCGTGCTGACCTGATTGGTTCGCTCACATGCCAAGGCCATGCGCGCTTGTCCAATGCCGAATTACGACAATTTGATATTTCGATGCCTTTGGGGGACTCCGGTGAAAATGAAACCACGCTTTTCGCGGACGGCTCGGCGACATTCTCGTGCGGCCAAGGCAAAGTCGAGTTCCAGAAATTGGACCTTCTCTCCGGAGGAGGCGGCTGGATTCAGGGAACGGGCAGCGTCGACTTCGCACGCAACATCGATTTCCGTTTGCGCGCATTATCCACGCTCCCCGATAATCCGGATCAACAGCTGGCTGCGTTTCATCTTGGAGGTTCGCTGGCCGCGCCTGAAGTTTCGCCGGTTCCGGCTCCGGTGCGCCGTTCGCGGCAAAGATAGCGCATGAACGCCAGCAGGCATTCCCGATGGTCGCTCTGGAGGATAGGGCCTGCTAGCAAGCTCGGACTGCCTTGGAGTGTTCTCATTGGCTTTTGTGTGATGGCGTTGGCGCTCACCGCCATTGCCGACCAGCGGATTCACTTCACCCCGAAATTGGTCGCAGGCGAGTCACTCCGCTACCAAATCGACTCCCGCACCACCACTACGGGGGCAGTCACAACTCCTCTAGCAAATCCCGAGGGTGGTTCTCGATCAAATCAGGCGATCCACTTGCTTGTTAAGCTGGACGTACTTGGCGCGTCCGCCGCTTCGGCATCCGCGCCAGGCGGCGTCCACCTCCGCGCCACGTTCGAGAAATCCAGTGCGTCGTCGGAAAGCGACGCGCTCGATCCGTCCACGCCTTCGTTAGCAGGGCGGTACGCCCGCATGGAAGGGCGCTCGATTGAATTCACGCTCGCATCCGATGGGCAACTTATCGGTTTCACAGGCTTGAAGGAAATCTTTCCCGAAAGTTCGGCCGCGCAACCGATCATTTCCTGGCTCAGCGCGTTGTCGCCGGACGCCGGAATGCCTTTGAACGGCGTTCGCATCGGCGAGAAATGGAAGAGCGAACATCCGCTTCAAGGGCAGCCTCTCTCTGATTTGCTCTGGCGAACTGAATCAACTTATCTTCGCAACGAGTCCTGTGATTCGACCAGAGCTGCGATCGCAGCGTCGAATCGGCCGGCAGGGAGCCCATCCGGCTGCGCGGTGATTCTGACGCGCTTTGACATTTCGCGGCAGGGTTCGGCGCATTCCGATGCCACTCCGGAAGACTATCGCCGCAACGGATTGCGCACTTCGGGCACTTGGCTTGGGGCTGGTGAAGCACTCGAATCGGTTTCGCTCGCGACCGGGCTACTTGTCAGCTCGACGCAAACCAGCAAAGAGGACGCCGACTACGAAGTAGTGAGCGTGGCCACAGGCTCGCGGATTCACGAGCAGGGCCACCTTCAGAGCCAGTCCGAAATCACGCTGGTTGGCGCGCCCCAAACACCCGTGGAACCCTAGGAGTTTTTCGCTGTTTAAAAAGTTAGATCACGCCGACGAATAGATATACACTCTGGTGCATAAATATACTATAATCTTCAGGATGCTCGTAACGCGACAAGCCGTTTTACCGGACGTTCCGGCAATTCACGGAATTATCCAGCCACATGCGGATGAAGGCACGCTACTTCCTCGAAGCGTGGCGGAACTTTCGGAAAACGTCCGCGACTTCATCGTGGCGGAAGAGCAAGGCCGGATTCTCGGTTGCGGCGCCCTTCATCTCTACGGAAGGCACCTCGCGGAAATTCGCTCCATCGCCGTCTCTCCGCAAAGCAAAGGCTGCGGCATCGGAAGAGCGCTGGTCGAGGCCTTGATGGAAGACTCGCGGCGGCACGGCATCACCTGCGTGTGCCTTTTCACGCGAACTCCCGGCTTCTTTGCACATTTGGGCTTCGAAGTCGCCAAGCGCGAGGAGCTGCCGGACAAAATTTACAAGGATTGCCTGCACTGTCCGAAACTGATGGATTGCGATGAAGTAGCGATGGTGATCGGCAAAATTCCCTCAAACACAAACGGATTGCACGATTCCCGGATTTTGATTCCGCTTGTGCGGCCGAAATCCTGATGAGCAAGCGTAATCCCCCGCCCTCCCGCCTTTAGACAGCTGCGGTATAATGGTAGTTTTACGCGCTTAGCGCATTTTGTGCCTGGAGGCACTGTGGCGACCAAGTTCAAGCTTGCCAGCGATTACGATCCACGCGGCGATCAACCCGAAGCGATTTCGCAGATCGTCCGCGGCCTGAATGATGGCGATCGCCATCAGGTGCTCCTGGGCGTAACCGGATCGGGAAAAACATTCACGATGGCCAAGGTGATCGAAGAGGTCAACCGGCCGGCGATCGTCCTGGCCCACAATAAGACGCTGGCGGCTCAGCTATTCCACGAGTTCAAATCGTTCTTCCCGCAAAACGCGGTGGAATATTTCGTCAGCTACTACGATTACTACCAGCCGGAAGCGTACGTTCCCGCGAGCGACGTTTTCATCGAAAAAGAAGCGACCATCAACGATGAGCTCGATAAATTGCGGATGAGCGCCACGCGCTCTCTTTTCGAGCGGCGAGACGTGATCGTGGTTGCGTCCGTTTCCTGCATCTACGGCATCGGCTCCCCGGAAGCGTATTACGGCATGATGCTCATGCTGGAGAAGGGCCAGTCCATCGCGCGCGAAGCGATTCTTCGCAAACTGGTGGAAATTCAATACGACCGCGCCGAGGATCTTCGCCGAGGAACCTTTCGCGTTCGTGGTGACACGATCGAGGTCTACCCACCCTACGAGGATTTCGCGCTACGCGTCGAACTATGGGGCAGCCAGGTCGAGGCTATACGAAAAATCGATCCGCTTACGGGGGAAATTCGCTCGCGCGACGGCGACGTCACGCGCCTGCCGATTTATCCGAAGTCGCACTACGTGCTGCCCGCCGCTCAGAGAGAGCGTGCGATTCAAACCATTTACGAAGAGCTGGATTGGTGGAAGGGCGAATTAGCGCGGCAGGGAAAAATCGTCGAGTCGCAGCGCGTGGTGCAGCGCACTCATTTTGATATCGAGATGATGCGCACCATCGGCTACTGCCACGGTATCGAAAATTATTCGCGACATATGTCCGGACGGCTTCCCGGCGAAGCACCGCCAACGCTGCTCGATTACGTCCCTTCCGATTATTTGCTCTTCATCGACGAATCGCACCAGACGGTTCCCCAGCTCCGCGGAATGTATGCCGGGGATCGTTCGCGCAAGCAGACGCTGGTGGACTACGGTTTTCGCATGCCTTCGGCGCTCGACAATCGTCCGCTAAATTTCGAGGAATTCGAACACCGCGCCAATCAGGTTGTCTATGTTTCCGCGACGCCCGGCCCGTACGAATTGACCAAATCTGGTGGCGTGGTGATCGAGCAGGTAATTCGGCCGACGGGCTTGGTCGATCCGGAAACCGAGGTTCGTCCGGTCAAGGGGCAAGTGGACGATCTGCTCGAGGAAATTCGGGTGCGTGCGGCGCGCAATGAGCGCGTTCTCGTCACCACGCTTACCAAGCGGATGGCGGAAGATCTGGCAGAATATTTTGGCGAGGTTGGCGTGCGCTGCCGGTATTTGCATTCCGAGATTGAAACGCTAGAGCGCGTGCGAATCCTACGCGATCTGCGGCGAGGAGAGTTCGACGTGCTGATCGGAATCAACCTTTTGCGCGAGGGGCTCGATCTGCCAGAGGTTTCACTGGTTGCGATTCTGGATGCGGACAAGGAAGGTTATCTGCGCAGCGCGACTTCGCTGATCCAATCCATGGGCCGCTGCGCGCGACACCTTGAAGGCCGCGCGATTCTCTACGCCGACCGCATGACCGATTCGATGCGACAGGCCATCGGCGAAACGAACCGTCGCCGCGCGAAGCAGCAGGCTTACAACCAGGAAAACAACATCACGCCGCAATCCATCATAAAGTCGGTGGACATGCAGCTCGCGCGGATCGTGGAAGCGGATTATGTGACGGTTCCGGCGGATGACACCGTGATCGGAGACATCACCAACGAGGAACAATTGCAAACAGCGATCGTGCAACTTGAAACGCAGATGCGCGAAGCCGCCAAGAATTTCGAATTCGAGCGCGCCGCCGCGCTGCGCGACCGCATTCGCGCGCTCAAGCAGCGCGACCTGGGCGTGATTGCGACGACTGAAGTTGCAACCACTGTTGAGCCGGTGCAAACAGAATCAGCCCAGCTACCGCCTACAGTCGCCCCAGGCCCTGCCGGGCGGGCCAGGGTTCGCAGTCAGCAGAAATAGGGGCGCTTTTGCTGGATTCCGGGGTCCCGAAAGTGTGACGAGTAGAATGGGTCTCCACCCTTTATTTTCAATGCGTTAGAGGTGCTTCTACTCGTCTGGTGTGACGAGCTGGCAGCGGAGTTGGGCAATCCCGTTTTGGCGGATCGGCTTTGTAGTTATTCAGTTTTCAAAGAGCATCCTACCCTCGTCGAGAGGGTGGGCAGCGTCTATCAGTGCGATTACAAGCTGCACTGTTGGCCTGCAGGGGGTTGAAAAAAGCGGCCCCGACTCACGCTAATTCATTCGCGCCCCGGTGTCTATTGTGGATACTACGTAGACGGTAAGGACAACGGAGAGCAAGGGTCGCAGTAAGCGGAAACATGAGTATCGCAATTCGTTCGGCGACCGAGCAAGATGCTGATTTCCTGGCTTGGGCAATTCTCACCGCAGCGCGCTCGCATCTGGCAAAAGGCTGGTTCGACTTTGTGCTGGACGGCTCCGAAGGTTCGCGCCATGACTTTGTTCGGCGGTTGACCGCCAGCCCGTTCCTGGTGGCACTATTCGAGATTTTTTATCGCGGAAGTCGAAGGCATTCCTGCGGCGACGCTTTGCGCGTTTCGAGCCGGCGATGCTTATCCACTATCGCGACAGGCGATGACGGAAGTTGCGCACGAACTGGGATGGAACGATTCGCAGCAGCAAAACGTCTGGAAACGAGGCGCGTATATTTTTGCCTGTACGCTCGAAACCGATGAGGAAGCGTGGGCGATCGAGAATGTAGCGACGCTGCCCCTCTGTCGTGGCCGAGGTCTCGCTAGCCAGTTGCTTGAACGCGCGGTCGAGGAGGCGCAACGCAGCGGCGCGCGCCAGATGCACGTCACGTTCTTCATCGGGAACAACGCGGCGGAAAGGGCTTATTCAAAGGCGGGATTCCAATTCGCAGATGAGAAGCGCCACCCGGACTTTGAAGCAGCGACCGGTACACCGGGCATGCGGCGTTTTAGCCGCGAGCTTTGAAGACAGCACGCTAAAACTGGATCAGTTCGTTTGCCGACCCTAAACCACGCCGCGCTTTAGTTCTTTCAGCGGGTAGAAGGTGCCGCGCCAGATGATTCCGCCCTGCCAGAGGGTGACGATTGTGGAGCGCGCGAGCATCCAGGCAAAAATCAGAGCGCCTATCGGGTAAGTGAGGGCGTAGATGGGCGACACGTTGAATACGATCGCCACGCCGCCCGCCATGATCAGCGGCACGCCGACCGCAATCGCCGCGAACAGGCGGGCCCACCCGTGGACAAATGGCAAAGCGGCCACTGGAAACACGCACATCAGGAGCAATCCAAGAATTTGCGCGCTGACCAGCCACAGTTTATATCCCGCCGCCGCAAAGAAATTCTTGGTGGTGCCGCGAATGGTGTTGCGCAAGCCGGCGTGCCAATGCACGCTTACGGCGTCGCCGGCTTTGGCCACACTCGAGTGCAGCCCCGATTCCTTCACCAGTTTTCCGAGTTTCATGTCGTCGATCACTTCCATGGCTAAGCGGCGGTGTGTACCAATCTGTTCGTAGGCTCGGCGACGGATCAACTGAAAGGCGCCGACGCCGTTGTATCCAGTAGAATCGCGGTTGCCCGCGCTCCAGGGGCGCGTGCCGATTACGAAAGCCAGGCCGAAAAACGTCATCACGATTTTTTCGGCGGGTGTAAACATTTTTGGCGCGCCGAGGAGCGTCATATGGTCCCAGTTTTTCGTTTGGGCCAGCGCGACGGCTCGGCGCAGCAGGTCAGGCCTGAAATGAACATCCGCATCGGTAAACACCAGCCAGTCGCCGCTGGAATGCTCGTACGCTTGCTGTAAGGCGTGCGGCTTCCCCAGCCAGCCTTCAGGCAGGGCGGACACGTGCACCGCTTTCAATCGTGCGTCCTTTTGGGCGGCTGTTTCGAGAATCGTCCGAGTGCGGTCATTCGAGCGGTCGTCAACGGCAATCACTTCGTAACGGGGATAATCCAAGGCTAAAAAAGTTGCGAGCGCGCCGGGCAGTTTGTCAGCTTCGTCGCGCCCGGCGAATAGGATCGAGACTTGTAGGCAATCGGAATCTTTCAGCGGCGCTGCGTCATCGAGCGAGGGAATCGTCGGCAGACCGAACGCGATCTCAACCGATTCGGCGATCCACAGAATCGCAATTGTGCATAGGACGGTAGCCAAAAAAATGTGCACCTGACAATTTCCTCGAACACGAAAGGCAGTAGCAAGTTATGCTACCACGCTGTATGGCTCGAACTATTTCCATCATCGGCGGAGGGCGCGTAGGCAGAGCTTTGGGAAAGCGCCTTCGCGAACGTGGGTGGCGAATCGGCGCGGTCGTCACTCGATCGAACGCAACCGCGCGGGCAGCGGCGCGTGCCATCGGCGGTGGAACCGTACGCAACCACATCACCAGCGCAGCATTTGCGGCAGATTTGATTCTGCTGGGAACACCTGATGATGTGCTGCCAAGCGTCGTGCGCTCGCTCGCTCGAGTCGGGGGCTCCAAATGCAAGGGCAAAGTGATTCTGCACACGAGCGCGACTCTCGATCGAACTACCCTCGCACCGCTCGCGCGGCTCGGTGCCGCCACGGGCTCGCTTCACCCGATGCAAGCATTCGGCGGCAAAGTGATTCCGAAATTGAGCGGAGTGATCTTCGCGATTGAAGGCGGTGGCAAGGCGCGTAGGATGGCGCAATCGATCGCGCGATCCCTGGGCGGAATTACGGTGACCATCGAGACTCGCGACAAGCCGATTTATCACGCGGCGGCGGTGCTTGCTGCAGGCAGCGCGTATCCCCTAATTGAGACGGGCTTTCAGATGCTGATGCGAATCGGCTTTACGCGGCGGAGCGCCACCCAAACGCTTTTACCTTTAATCCACCAAATACTCGATAATATAGAGCGGATCGGGCCCCGCGCAGCGTGGACGGGGCCGCTATCACGCGGCGATCATGGAATAGTCGCGAGACATGCAAAGGCGCTTCGCGGCTATCCTCGGGAATTTCGGGAATCCTATGCCGCACTTGCGCTTTTAACCGCCAGGGTCCTTTCGAAGAATCCGGCAGCCACGCTCAAGAAGACCAAGCGCGCGCTAGAAGGCCGTTGAAGGTTTAGATATGGCGCCGCGGCGTTTCGCTGCTCCCGGTTCGTAAACGGCAACTCAAGAAAAATTCCTCGGAGGCAATCGTTGAATCCATCGCCTAAGAAACTTCATATTCCCGTCGAGCACACCAAGCTTGCGAACGGCTTGCGCGTGGTGGCTGCCGCGGATCGCACGGCGCCGGTGGTGACCGTGGGCGTCTATTACCAGATTGGCTTTCGTTTGGAGCCGCGCGGACGCAGCGGCTTCGCCCACCTTTTCGAGCACATGATGTTCCAGGGATCGGAAAACGCGGGAAAAATGGAGCACATCCGGTTGATCAATTCCAGCGGCGGCGTGCTGAATGGCACGACGAACTACGACGTGACCAATTATTTCGAAGCCGTGCCGTCGAATGCGTTGGAACGCGTTTTGTGGCTCGAAGCGGATCGCATGCGCGCGCTCAAGGTGGACGATGAGAATCTTCGGAACCAGCGCGACGTGGTGAAAGAGGAAGTCCGCGTGAATGTGATGAATCAGCCTTACGGCGGATTTCCCTGGCTCGATTTGCCGCCCGTGGCCTTTCGCAACTGGCCCAACGCGCATAATTTCTATGGAGACTTCGCCGATCTAGACGCCGCCACGCTCGCGGATGTCCAGCATTTCTTTCGCACATACTACGCTCCGAACAATGCCGTGCTGGTGATGCTCGGCGATTTCGAAGCACCCGAAGCCTTTGCACTAGCCAAGCGTTATTTCGACGATATTCCCGCGGCGCCGCTGCCGCCTCAAGCGGACGTGAGCGAACCTGCCCAAACCGAAGAGCGCCACGGCGAGGTGACGGAGAAATTCGGTCCGCTTCCGGCAATCGCGATCGGCTACACTCTGCCGCGGCGCGAGAGCACGGATTGGTACGCCGCGGCGATAATCGAGCGCGTGCTGCATGGCGGCCGCGCGGGTCGCGTTTACCGCAAGCTGGTACTCGAAGAGCAGATTGCCGTGGACGCCGATGGCAGCGCGGATTTGTTCGATACCAACGGCCCCACACAGATGGTTACGCGGATTTTTCACAAACCTGAATTCACTTCCGAGGGCACGGTGGCAATTTACGACGAGGTGATCGGCGAACTGCAAGAGAAAGGAATCGCGCCCGAAGAACTTGATCCGGTGAAGGTGAAGTTCCGTTCGGATTATTATTCGATGCTCGAAGGTGGAATGGGCTCTTATATGCCGCGCTTCGGCTTGATGCACTACCTCGCGTGCTTCACCTTGTTCGACGGCGATCCGGATCGAGTGAATACAATTCTCGACGGGTTTCTCGGCGTGACGCCCGAGCAGGTACAATCTGTCGCCAGAAAATACCTTTTGCCGAGCAATCGCGCGGTGCTGGTGCGGCGTCCCGTGGCTCTCGGAGGTGCGCAATGACGTCAACGAGCGCGCCCGCAGCTCCTTCTTCGCAGCGCAGCTCGGCACCCGCACTCGCTCCCGAGCGTCCAGTCCGTTGGCCGAAACGCGCCGTTCGGCAGCTATCGAACGGGATGCAGGCGGTGCTTGTCGAATCGCGAACATTTCCAAAAATTTCAGCGCAGCTTTATTTTCGTAGCGGCAATGCCGTGGTGGCGCGTCGGGCACCCGGGCTTGCGGAAATGACCGCGACGGTTGTTCGCACGGGGACGGCCTCGCGCCCCACCCGTCGAATTGAAGAGGATTTGCGCCGCATGGGCGCGGGTCTAGGCACGCATGCCGGCGCGGATTCAAGCTCGATTTCGGCGGCAGGCCTGGCCGAATTTTCCGCGGACATTCTGGAATTAATTGCCGATCTTGCGCGCAACGCCTCCTTCCCCGACGAGGAATTCGAGCGCGAGCGCCGGCAGAAGCTTGAAGAGTTGAAGATCGAACGCACTACGCCGGGATTTCTTGCGAGCGAACGCTTGCGCGGAGTGCTTTTTGGTGCGCATCCCTACGCGGTGGTTGCACCGACGGAAGAACAAGTAGCCGCGTTTCGCAGAGAACAGCTCGAGGAATTCTACCGGCACCACTACGTGCCGTCTGATGCGCTGCTGATTGTTGTCGGCGATTTCTCCACCGATGCGATGTTTGAGCAAGTGGAGAAAGTTTTTGGGAGCTGGAAGGCGCCGCAGCCGGTGGCGGGCGCGTGGCCCGCGCCGCCGCGCCAATCCGGCCGCCGCGTGCACCTCGTCCATTTGCCGGGGACGGTACAGGCGCAGGTGCTTCTCGGCAATCTCGCGATCACCCGCCGCGATCCCGACTGGTATCGGCTGATCCTCGCGAATTCGATTTTCGGGGGCGCGTTCCATTCGCGTCTGGTTATCAATATTCGCGAACAGAAGGGCTACACCTACAGTCCAGGCAGCGGGGTGAACGCCTTGCGCCAGCAGGGATATTTCACGGTGCGCGCGGCGGTGCGAGATGAAGTGGTTGCGGCTACGCTGACTGAAATGTTTTACGAGATGGACCGGATCCGCTCCCTGCCGGTTACGGCGGAGGAGTTGGATAGCGCCCGCAGCTATTTAACCGGCGTTTTTTCGCTGGGCGTGGCCACGCAGGACGGCCTGCTCGGACAGCTTTCGACCGTCTATCTGGACCAATTGCCGGAAGACTATTTGGAAACATATCGGGAGCGGATTCGCCAACTTACCGCGGAGGACGTGCTCGCTGCCGCGCGCCGCCACTTCGATTCGGCGAATGCGCAAATCGTTTTGGTGGGCGACCGCGCCAAAATTGGAGAGCAAGCCGCGCTCTTTGGGCCGGTCACGGAGTATGACGCGCATGGCATTGCCGCCGGCGTGTAGCGAAACTTTAGCGTGTGTGCGAGAGACCCCGCTTTGCGCGAGTGGAATCGGATGACGTGGAGTTTCGCATCGCGTTTGTGCTGCGCAGCCGTCATTCTTGCCGTGATTTTGTCTTTCTCCTCGGATTCCTTGGCAAAGAAAAATCCACCTGCGCACCCGATTGATCTAAATACGGCGACGGTGAAAGAACTTGACCAACTTCCAGGCGTTGGCCCAACTACCGCGAAGGCGATCGTGGATTTCCGCAGCAAGGGCGGGCGTTTTCGACGCGTCACCGATTTGCTAGTGATTCGCGGCATCTCGGAAGCGAAGTTGAAAAAGATGAGGCCCTACATCACGGTCGGACCCGCTCCAAAGAAATCACCATAGACGCGGGTCTTGCGCGGCTGCTCTTTTTGCGCCTGGGGCACTGCTAAATGCGCCTCTCATTCGCGGTCCAATCATTAGCAGATATTAATCTTTGGTTCATTTGACGATTCACGCCACGGGCATTACGATGTCGGCGCAAAAGTTTGGCGGCTCGCGCCGCCCCAGGAGATAGGAATGCTATCGCGCCGATTTTTGTTCCCGGGCCTCGCAGCGTTCGTCGTGCTCTTTGCGGTCATCGCCGGATTGGGCGGCCACAGTCGCCTGACAGGAGAAGTGGAAGCCGCGGCGCCCGCAGCGGGACCGTCGGGCTACCATCTGCTGAAAAAGATCAAGGTGGGGGGCGAAGGTTTCTGGGACTACATGACTTTTGACTCGCCCACGCGGCGCCTTTTCATCTCGCGCGGCACGAAGGTGGTGGTCCTCAACGTGGACACTGAAAAGGTGGTCGGCGAAATCCCGAACACTGCTGGGGTGCACGGCATCGCGCTCGCCCACGACCTGGGCCGCGGTTTCACGTCTAATGGACAAGCTGGCACGATAACGATTTTCGACCTGAAAACGCTCGCGGTGATCGGCGAGGCCAAAGCGGAAATGAATCCGGACGCGATTATTTACGATCCTGCGTCCAAGCGCGTGTTTGCGATGAATGGACGCAGCGGCAGCGCCACGGCAATTGATGGCGCAACCGGAAAGGTTGCGGGCACGATCCCGATCGGAGGAAAGCTTGAGTTCGCAGCGGCTGACGGCAAGGGCCACGTCTTCGTCAACGTCGAAAACAAGAGTGAGGAAGTGGAGCTGGATTCGAAGAAGCTAACCGTTTTGGCGCACTGGCCGCTCGCGCCATGCGCCGAACCCTCTGGCCTTGCGATTGACGCGAAACACCACCGCTTGTTTGCCGGTTGCGGCAACAAAATGATGGCCGTGATCGACACAGATTCCGGAAAAGTGATTGCTACGCCACCGATAGGAGTGGGCGTTGATGCCGACCGCTTCGATCCCGGCACCTCGTACGCTTTTGCCTCCTGCTTTTCGGGAGTATTGACGGTGGTACACGAAGATTCGCCTGATAAATTCAGCGTCGTCGAGGATGTTCCCACGCAGATGGGCGCACGGACCATGGCGCTCGACAAAAAGACGCACGAAGTTTTTCTCGTAACCGCCGAGTTTGGCGCGCCGCCCGCGGCCACCGCGGACCATCCGCATCCTCGGCCGACGATGGTTCCGGATTCATTCGTGGTGCTCGTCTTCGGCCGCTAGATCCGCGAAGGCACTCGTAGGCGCTGGCGACTCGCTGCCTCTTTGATACGCGGCAGGATGCTGCTACAGAAGCTGGTGGCTCTGCTTGGCCTGCTGAATGCTAAGCGACACCTGATCCGCAATCTCCAGTCCGTAACCTTCGAGCGCCACGACTTTGCGCGGCAGGTTCGTCAGGACACGAATGCGGCGCAAGCCAAGGTCTTTCAGGATTTGCGCTCCGATTCCGCTTTCGTGCTGGATCACGCGCTGCACGCCAGGATCGCGATCCACATGCTCGCGATGGTGATAGATGATTTGAGGCAGCGCGGCGCCTTCTTCGGTCCGCGAGTCGATGCGAAAGCCGCGCCCCGTGTGGTGCAGATAAACAAAAACTCCTCGATTCTCGGCGGCGATTGCCTTCAGCGATCCCTCTAGCATTTCGCGGCAATCGCATGCGCTCGAGCCGAGGACATCTCCCGTCAAGCAGTGCGAGTGAACGCGGACAAGCGGCGGGCCATCCTCCGCCAGTGGAGGGACCGTCTCCGGCATAGCATTGCCACTATCGGCAAGGCTCGGCTTGTCCGACGGAATTGCACCGCGAACCAGCGCCACGTGGATTTCGTGGTCCACATCGCTTGAGTACGCAATCATTCGAAAATTTCCATACTTCGTGGGTAAATCGGATTCGGCGATTCGCCGGATATTCCGTTCGTGGTGCATGCGGTAACGGATCAGGCTGGCGACTGTCACCAATTTCAACTCATGAATGCGGCAGAATTCCGCGAGCTGCGGAATACGCGCCATGGTCCCATCTTCATTCATCACTTCGCAGATGACGCCTGAGGGATCGAGTCCCGCGATGCGCGCCAAGTCCACTGAGGCCTCGGTCTGTCCCGCGCGCACCAGCACTCCGCCGTTGCGCGCTCGCAGCGTGTATATGTGGCCTGGGCGTGCAAGGTCTTCGGGTCGTGTATGAGGATCCGTTGCAGTCAGAATCGTGGTGGCGCGATCCCAGGCGCTGATGCCAGTGGTCGTCCCGCGGCGTGCGTCGATGGGCTCGCAAAAGGGAGTGCCAAATGCGGACGTATTTCGCGCCGAGATAGGCTTCAGATCGAGAGCGTCGCAGCGCTGCTCGGAGAGGGAGAGGCAGATCAGGCCACGCCCGTGTTTAGACATGAAATTGATGGCTTCGGGCGTTATCTTTTCCGCCGCCATGGTCAGGTCGCCCTCGTTTTCGCGGTCTTCATCATCCACGAGGACAATCATGCGCCCCTGGCGAATCTCCTCGATCGCCTCTTCTACAGTCGCAAATGGCGCTTTTGGATCGGTCATGTATTCCCCGTTTAAATATACCGAAAGCCTTGTCTGCGGGCAACGAAACGCAAATGGTTGGTGCGCCAATCGCCCCAATCTAGATGACTTAGCTTTCGGTGCACGGTATTCTTTCGCGTGCACTTGAGCCATCCCGTTCTCCTGTTTTTCGCCGGGTTCGTGGCCGGATCGATCAATTCCGTTGCTGGGGGCGGCAGCTTCATCTCATTTCCCACGCTCATTTTCACAGGGGTTCCGCCGATCGAAGCGAACGCCACGAATACGGCGGCGCTTTTTCCGGGGACGCTGGCAAGCACCTTTGCCTATCGCAAAACTCTTGATGCAAAGGCGCGCCGTCTGCTATGGCCTCTGATCATCACCGGTATCATCGGGGGCGTTCTCGGCGCTCGGATTTTGCTAATTACGCCGCAGGTTACCTTCCTTCACCTCGTCCCATGGCTGCTGCTTGCGGCTACGCTGCTCTTCGTCTTCAGCCGACGCCTGACCGCATGGGTTCGCGGCCGCGCCGGCTTTGGTGTCAGTTCCGCTGACGCGAAGACCCCACGCCCTCTGCTGATTACCGGATTATTTTTGCAGCTTCTAATCGCGATTTACGTGGGCTACTTCGGTGCTGGCGTGGGTATTTTGGTGCTGGCTTTGCTCGCGTTTCTCGGCGTGGAAAATATTCACACGATGAACGGCATGAAGGCGCTGTTGGTGAGCATCGTAAACGGCGGCGCTTTGGTGACGTTTATCGCTGCCCATATCGTACTTTGGCCGCAAGCGGTGCTGATGCTCGTCGGGGCCGTCGCCGGAGGCTATGGCGGAGCAAATTTGGCGCAGCGTGTGAATCCCCAATACGTCCGCTGGGTGGTGATTGGAATCGGCTTTGGAATGTCAGCCTACTTTTTCATCCGGTATTAAATGCGTGGGCCTGCCTACCGGGCCAGCATTGCGATGAGCGGTGAATATTGAGGATACTGAGCGCTCAGTTGATCGCGGTTGCCCAGCTCAAAATCGGCGGGATCGAAGCCGGGCGCCATGGTGGTACCCATCAGCGCGTACTGACCACCTGGAGCGAGCCGGGCTCCCTGCCATGTGCCTCCGGCAACCACTTGCTGCAGGCGCATTCCGGCCGCGATATCGGGTCCTTCGAGGACCGCTTCCGCGCTTCCATCCTGCTTCAGCAGAAGCATTTCCACTGGATCGCCCAAATAGAAGTGATACACCTCGTCTCCGCGTAGCCTGTGCATCGCGGAAAAGTTCTCGGGCGTCAGCAAATAATAGATTGCTGTTGATAAACTTCGCTCGTCCAGATAGCCGGAAGGCAAGGCGCTTGAGGGCAGCTTGTGGGTGGACCGGTAGACCTCCGCAAAAAACCCGCCTTCAAAAGGAAGGGGCTGGAGCTTCAGCAAATCTTTTATTTGCGAGACGGTGAGCATTGGCTTTCCGCTCCGTGGGACCCACGGAGCCACGGCGGCGCCGGAATCTATTCGTGTTCCAGGAGGCGTCATTGTGGCACCGAAGATACGAATCGGCGCTTAGGAAAGCAAGTAGAAGATGAAGCCGCAGCCAAATGGGGCGGTAACGGCACGGACGAGTCAGCCATGGCGCCAATTTTGAAATTGGAAACACGTCTCCACGGTAACAGAGTGGGAGGGACCGCCAAGGGAGGGGGTCTGTGGACCTCTGCCGGATGGGCACACAGTCGGATATCCAACCGCCAGATTCAACCGGTTCGACTGTCGCGGCTAAGGGACAACCGCCGAAGCCTCCGCAGAAAAACCGCTCTCGGAGGCACTGCTACCCGATCCCACGGCGGTCGTCACGTAGTAATAAATCAGGCCAGACTGAACGGTCTTATCGGTGTAACTGGTAGCCGACATTGGAGTCGGGTTAAGTTTCACATAGGGTCCGCCCGACACGCGACTCGAATATACGTTGTAACCGATCACCGAGGATGTGCTGGCCGTCCAGTTCAAGTCGACCGAATGCGCCTGCGCTGCGCCCGTGCCGGTCAGGGCGATAGTTATGGGTGAGTTTGTGGCGTTGCTCGTCACCGTTACGCTACCCGAGGCACTGCCTACAGCCGCAGGGGCGAAGGTGACACTCAATGGCGCCGCCTGTCCTGGAGATAGAATCAGCCCCGCAGCCCCTCCACCAGCATTAAAACCCGCGCCCGAAACGGTGACATTCGAGATAGTGACATTGGAATTTCCGGCGTTGGTAATCGTTACGCTCTGAACGCCATTGCTGGACACATCGACGCTACCGAAACTTAGCTGCGTGGAACTGGCGCCAAGAAGTAGAGTTTCCGATGTCACCGCTAATGTGCCGGAACTGCTGGTCACGGGGCCGGCGGCATTACTTATCACGACGGTGAACTGGGATCCGTTATCGGAAAGCGTCGCGGCCGGAGTCTGATAAGAAGATGATGTGGCACCGCTGATCGCAGTTCCGTTCTTCTGCCACTGGTAGCTCATCGGCGCTGTTCCCGATGCCGCCACAGAGAACGTGGCCGTCTGCCCAGGGGTGACCGTCTGACTTACCGGCTGCGTGGTGATCGAAGGCGGGACCGACGATATCGTGACATTACATATGAGCTGGCTTCCCAGTGTGGCGATCGCTCCAATGTTGCTCACGGACGAAACGCCTGCTTGCTCGGAACGGAATGCCAACTGGGACCCGATAACCACCGGCGCCCCGTTAACCACCACGGAGGCATTGTAGGTGTGCGTCGCGAGGTTGACGTCCAGAATGAAATGGTAGGCAGTGCCCGCCGAGTAGGTGATTGCCGTTGCCGCCGTATAGGCAGCACCATTTCGGGCGTCGATCGTCCCGGTAGCGTTGAACCGGACAATCGCGGCGAGATTCGGGTAGTCGCTGGCTGGGCCGGAGGAAATACCTATAACCCCATCGATCCCGGTGGATGCAGGCGTGACATCAAACTCGAGTCGAAACGTTCCCGTTTGCGCCTGGGGCAGAGGCGAGTTCACCCAGCTCGCTGACGATGTTACACAGCCGGGGGCAATCACCGTCAACGTAGCGGGACTGCTGGTCACTTTGCCGGCGCTGTTGCTCATCACTACAGCAAACTGAGATCCACTATCAGAAACGGCGGTGACCGGAGACTGATACGTGGATGACGTGGCACTGCCGATAACAACGCCGTTCTTCTGCCACTGATAGCTCATTGGCGCCGTTCCGATTCCTGCCACCGAGAACGTGGCTGTCTGCCCAGAGGTGACTGTCTGGCTTACCGGCTGTGCGGTGATCGAAGGCGCCACTGCTGGAGCGTTGACAGTCAGGGTCGCGCCACTGCTGATCACGCTGCCGGCGCTGTTGCTCATCACTACAGCAAACTGAGATCCACTATCAGAAACGGCGGTGACCGGAGACTGATACGTGGATGATGTGGCACCGCCGATCACAACGCCGTTCTTCTGCCACTGATAGCTCATTGGCGCCGTTCCGATTCCTGCCACCGAGAACGTGGCTGTCTGCCCAGAGGTGACCGTCTGGCTTACCGGCTGTGCGGTGATCGAAGGCGCCACCGCTGGAGCGTTGACCGTCAGGGTCACGCCACTGCTGGTCGCTTTGCCGGTAGCATTGCTCATCGCCACGGTGAACTGAGATCCGTTATCGGAAGTCGTTGTAACCGGAGTCTGATAGGTAGAAGAGGTGGCGCCGCTAATCGCAGACCCATTCTTCTGCCACTGATAGCTCAGCGGCGGTGTTCCGGTTCCCGCCACGGAGAACGTGGCCGTCTGCCCGGAGGTGACTGTCTGGCTTACCGGCTGCGTGGTGATCGAGGGTGCGACCGGTACTGCCGACACCGTGACATTGCAAATGGTCTGGCTTCCTGCTGAGGCCATTGACGCGATGTTGTTCAGAGACGTAACTCCAGCTTGTTCGGAGCGGAGTGTGAATTTGGTTCCGATCACCACCGGTGCCCCGTTAACCACCACGGAAGCATTGTAGGTGTGCGTCGCGAGGTTGACGTCCAGAATGAAATGGTAGGCAGTGCCCGCCGAGTAGGGGATCGGCGTTGCCGCCGTATAGGCAGCACCATTTCGGGCGTCGATTGTCCCAGTAGCGTTGAACCGGACAATCGCGGCGAGATTCGAGTAGTTGCTGGCTGGCCCGGAGGAAAGACCTATAACCCCATCGATCCCGGTGGACGAGGGGGTCGCGTCAAACTCGACTCGAAAGGCTCCCGTTTCTGGCTGCGGCAGAGCTGAGTTCGCCCAGCCCCCCGACGATACCATACAGCCAGAAGTCAAATTGACCGCGACATTGCAAATGGTCTGGCTTCCTGCTGAGGCGATTGACGCGATGTTGTTCAGAGACGTAACTCCATCTTGTTCGGAGCGGAATGCCAACTGGGACCCGACCACCACCGGCGCTCCATTAACCACTACGGAGGCGTTGTAGGTGTGCGCGGCGACGTTGACCTCTAGAATGAAATGGTAGGTAGTACCTGCCAAGTAGGGGATCGGCGTTGCCGCTGTATAGGCAGCGCCATTTCGGGCGTCGATCGTCCCAGTAGCGTTGAACCGCACAATCGCGGCGAGATTCGAGTAGTTGCTGGCTGACCCGGAGGAAAGACCTATAACCCCATCGATTCCGGTGGACGAGGGCGTCGCATCAAACTCGATTCGAAAGGCTCCCGTTTGCGGCTGCGGCAGAGCTGCGTTCACCCAGCTCGCTGACGATGTCATACAAGGGAGCGCAGCGGCGACGGGGTTCGCGGCGAACACGGTGGGCGTCGCTGTACCGATTGCGAACAGCAGTCCGGCCACCAGGGCGACATGCCAGACCTTCTTGCGGCTTTTTCCAGCAGTACACATTTTCGGACTCCATCTGAGCTCTGTACCGGTTCCCCAAGCTGCGCCGGCTCGCAGAAAGTTTTCGGATTCAACAGAGAGAGGTGCCGAAACACTTGGAGACTAACGTGGGAGAGAGAATGGCGGCTACTGGTCGGTAGTACAGGAAAAGTACGCCTGAATCTGGAGTTGAGTTGCTGCCCGACTGACCACTCGCACCCACAGATGAAAAGCGAAGTGCCATGCAGCGGAAACGCTGAGGGCGGATTCCAAGCCGGGGCGGTTCGGATTTGGGAATGCTTTTTTATCCAAGCGAGCGGAGAGGTTAACCGGTTAAAACGAAATGGTGAACGGCGGAGGATACTCGAGACAGCAGTGGAGAGAGGAAGCGAACGCCCGCGTCTCCGGCGTCAGACGTGAACTCTGGCGGTTGGAATGGCAAGGCTGCTTGCGAGCGAGGTACCGCTGATGTGGGATCCTGGTTTCTCTCCGAGCAAGTCGAGAATGGTAGGCACGACATCGAACGAACTTGCGAGCCCGCGGTCGCCAGGTGCCACACCAAGACCTTCGATGAAGAGGCACCCGTATTCGCCCGTGTGGCCTCCGGTGCGGCGGTAAGGGACTGGACCGATAGACCCGAGGGCGGGATGACGCAAGCCAAGCGGCGCGGATTGCCAAACAACGTAGAGATCTGCTTCAGTCGGTCCGACATCCATGGGATTTTGTTTAGGGCAGTGAATGGCGGAAATGGCACTTTCTCCAGTCAGCAGATTTGTGCACTGATTCAGCATTTCGATTGTCTTGTTGCAGACCGCTGCATATTGATCAGCTGAAACGATTCCCCTGGACTCGCGGCCGGCGACGTTGATGCGAATGCGTCCATCGTAATAGGACGGAATAGCAAACGCGGGCATCTGGTGCCAAAAGGCAGCGTACCGTGTGGCCGGCATCCAGTCCAGATTGCTTGAATCGCCGACGCCAAAACGCAGCCCGGTAAGTCGCGATGCGCGACGAGCGAGACGGTGTCGAAATCTGGGTGACTTCGGCACGGCTTGCCACATGACTTCTTCCCAGGAGCTACTCTCGTCGAGGAGCGGGGTGCCATCGGGCAGCGAGCCGAAACTCGGGATGGTCCGCATGTACGGAGAGCCGAAAGAGGAACGGTAGAGGAGTTCGGGGAGCAAGGCCATCGCGGCGACATCGGCATCGTTCGATCCCATGCCATGCATCGCGACAGCGAGAAGCGTGGCGTCGGGGAAGGTTTGGCGCAATTCGCCGATAGATCGGTCGATGGCTTCATAGATACGGCGCATCGCGGCCCCTGCGAAAGGCGCCGAGGCAACGGAGTGTAGCGGATGAGCCCGGTCGACACCGTGCCAGAGAGGTTCTATGGCGGAATGGCCCTCGGAGATTACGACGATGCCGAGGTCCCATTCGGGAAGGCGATCGCGGAGGAGCCAAAGGGCAGCGCGTGTGCGGAGTTCGACCGCCGCGACAAGTGCGTTCCCCGCGGCGCGCGTCTTACTTGGCGAGGGCCAGCAGAAACCGTAGATCCATTCGGTGGCGGGGTAAGGTCCAAAGAGCGCAAGCAATTCCTCTTGGAGAGCAGCCGGACGCGCCGCCGCTGCGACACCAGGGTCGTGAGCGCCCCAGCTTGTCACTCCAAGTGCGTGAGGCGCAAAGGAGAGCTCACAGTAAGGAAGATCGAAGACGACCGTTTGACCCGCGAGGTCCGCGAAAAAGGGCTTGGAGGGAGTATCCTCCTGGGTAATTGCATAGTTCTTGCGGTCCAATGTGACGGACGACCAACGGCCGCCATCATGCGGCGCTTGTCCGGAGCTGAAGTGTTCCCAAGCTAACCCGGAAAATTTATCCCTACCATGGTCGAGCGAGTAACACGCGCCCTGGGCCTGCAAACGAGCAAAGTTAGGAAGCAAGCCCTCGCGGAGAAACCGCTCGGCTAAGGCTCTATCGAACCCATCGAGTCCGATGACTAATACGCGCGGAGAAGCCCCGTTGCCATTCTTTGACATATGGGAGCTGCGGGGAGAGGACAACCCCGAAATCGGACAAGAGGGTAACATAAAGGTAGCGAGAACCGAAGACTGGTTGCCGCACCGTGGGTAGTGTGGCCCCTGACGGAGAAAGTTCGCCTAAGCGAAACCCTAAATTTCGAGGGTCGAACGTATCCTCCGCTGGCGGATTTGAACCTAGCGTATCGCAAAATTGCGCACAGTCTTTTGTTTCAGAAAAGTCAGATGAGGCTGACCTATTGAAAATAAGTGGTGAGCCGCGGAGGACTCGTCGGCGAGTTTTGGATCTTTGTTCAAATATTCGGGCGACGGACGGTCTATCTGGAGCGTCGTGATGCACTAGATCGACGCCCTCGTAATCCGAATCATCATGTTCCTTGCAGCGAAGCCAGATAATCGCACAGGTTTTTGATACGCTGTCGCACGACCCTTTCGTTCTGCTTGTCGAAATAACGGAAGATAGGTCCCCATGTAGGCATATCCGAGGAGCCGTGAGCAGAGGGGCCCGGCCCGAATTCAAGGATGTTTGAAACATAGGTATACGGAAACTTGCCCAGATGACGCTTTGCGAGCGTGGTCAGATTCGGCGGGGACGTCTTGAGTAGGGGCGCCAGCGGACCGTGCCCTTTGGCATCTGGGCCGTGACAAGCGGCGCAATACTGGTGATACATCTGCTCGCCTGTGGGAATGTACGTCGGTGGAAGCTGCGTTTGGTCGACGGCTCGCCCGGCGCTGGCAACGTAAGCGATCAACAACAGAACGGCGAGCGGAGCCAAGCGTCGAATCGTCATAATTTCCTCCAGGTCATCCAGCTTATTTCGAAGATGCGGCTCTGGCTGGCGCAAAAGCGTTCACTTTCTCTCGGTCCTATTGCTGGGATCCTATTTTGTCTGGCGCGAATTAATGTAGTTGGTCAGGTTTGTAATTCGCAATGTGACTTCAGTCTGGTCTAATCCCTCCATCTTAAAATCGGAGCCCCAGATGGGCATTTCAGCCGGTCCGTGTGCCGGCATCACGACGCCGCTCCGCAGCACTTTCGAAACATAGGCATTGGGGAATTTGCCTCCGTGGCGGCGGGCCAGCGTGGTCAAGTCAGGCGGCACCCTGTATGGAGGAGGGGCATAGCCGCCTCCTTTCAAATCATTTCCGTGGCAGACGGCGCAATGTTGGCTGTACAGCTCAGCGCCGGACGGCGTGTTGGAAGTTTTGATGGCCTGTATGGACTCCAGATATTTCACAAGATTCTCCAACCTCACATTTCCCCGGTCTACATCCGATTCGATCTGATGAAAGATAGGGCCCCAAACTGGCATCTCCCGAGATCCGTGTGCCGCCACAATCTTGTCGCCAGAAATCATTTCGCGTACGTACGCCGCAGGGAATTCTCCACGATTGTTCCTGGACAGGACAGTCAGATCGGGCACCTTGGCCTTCAACGCGGATGCCGCCGGGCCCTTTCCCGTGCCGGTCACGCCGTGGCAGGAGGCACAATAAGCCCGGAATAGGTCGGGCCCTTCGATAGAGCGGATCAACGGCGTAGACTGCGCGTCCGCCTTCTGCGCGGCTTGAGTATGCTTGGTACCTCCGCACAGAAAAATGCCAGCGAAGACAACTGCCAGCCCAAACTCCGAGGCCCTATTGAATCTCATATCGAGCGTCCTCGCCGTACTCTATTAGGTTGAGTTCAGGGTTGAACGGTTGCCGGGAGGCCGACGGCCCTTCCGCCTTTCCTTCTGGAAAGCTCAGGTCTCAGGCCGCACAACCAGGACGGGGCACGGAGCATGATGTA
Source organism: uncultured Acidobacteriota bacterium (assembly GCA_963823145.1). Taxonomy (GTDB): domain Bacteria; phylum Acidobacteriota; class Terriglobia; order Acidiferrales; family UBA7541; genus Palsa-295. The sequence goes on along the minus strand of CAWGJZ010000002.1, from coordinate 1,022,971 downwards.
AGACCTCTTGGGAGACACTACCTAGGAGAAGATCTCCCATCTTCCCGCGCCCGTGACTACCCATCACAATCAGATCAGCGTCCCAGCTATTGGCCGTCTCAATGATCTTCGACGCTGGCTTTCCGGGCTCGACAAATTCCCGAATGCTCGAGCGGATAATCGTTCGCTCCCGAAACGTCGCAACAAGATCTTTCGCCGCTTGTAGGGACATCTCCGTCAGTCGGTCGGCTGGCACGCCCCACGTCGCGCCAGGGCCGACGGACGGGTCAAACACGTGAATAAAGCCAATTTGGGCTTTCAGTGACTTTGCGAGCTCAACGCCAACCTCAGCAGCGCGCGCCGCAAACTCACTATCGTCCACGGCAATGAGAATCCTTTTGAAGCTCATCTTGGACTCCTGGCTTTTTTGTGAGCGAAAACCTGCTTCGTGCGCTCGAAGGACTGCGTCTCTACTACGTCGGGGCATGATGTTGGGATGAGAGGTCTTGCGATCGGTTTCTACGCAGTAGGAAGGCTCGACCTGAATCGTCTTCGGGAGGCGAATCTGCAAGACATGTCCGGTCAAGTGCGACTCGATTCTGGTCGCGTCAACGGCAGTCGGCAGCTTCACAATGCCAAAAATCCGCGATGGCAGGCATTTTGTTGGCTCTCCGTTGTCGCGTTTGTTCCCGACTCGTTCGACGCCGCTAATGATCAAGCGGCCCGGCTCGGTAGCAATTTCGATCCCGCTCCGAACTTCGAAACCACTCAGAGAGGCGGAGACTTCGACTGCGTCTTCAGTCTCCAGCACTCCGCTCCACAGCGGACGAACAACTTTCGATTCTGCCAAGGTCCAATCCTGTTGCTCCTCGCCTGGAGTGCGGCCATGGCTTTCGAAGATCTGAAAGGCTTTCTTGGCGATGGCATCGTGTATCGTCTGATCCACTCCCCTTGGATCGCCATTCGGAACGATCTTGATGTCGACGCCAACGGTATTCTGGATCATGTTAGGCTCCTTTCCAGATCAATGGTTCCACCCCTATAAAGCATCGATCGAATTCAATCCGAATGCCGTGACACTCGTTACGCGAACATGTGATCCGCATCACAAATGTGAAAAAGAGTCCGCCTCCCAAAAAGAGACACACGAAAATCGCTCACGAACGCGGAAATGCCGCGGTCCCAGCAGGTTCAATTTCGGCAGCGTAAAGGCGCCGTTGCAGTGGGCGGCGCCTTTTGGGCGTATGCGCCCGAGACCGGTCATCGCTGCGCGGGGCGGGTCGATCGCTGGCTGTGAGCCTAGACAACCGAAAGCTTGACCCAAGACTATACGCGGATGCTAACCTGTCTCTGTAACCAACAAAGGAAGATGGCATTAAGCATGGCGGGGCGCCTCGGGGGGCGCTAAACTTCGAACTCGTGTTCCCGGAAAAATTGCGACTTGGAACCCGCTGGAGCGACCATTAAGACGACGAGAGCCTGGATTTGCGCCTATCTTTTTCTTCTAGCGCTCGTGTTTCTTGCGCTGGCCCTCGCTTTGTCGACACGCACCGAAGCTAGTCCGCACGCCGGTCAGGAAGCATCCAAACACGCTGCTCCTCCGGGCTCGCCAGCATATCGCATGAAGATTGCCGACGGTGAATACGATTTCATCGAGCAGAGCAACTTCGGCGCCATCGGGCCTTTTGGCGAAGAAGTCTACGATTTCCGCGAGGCATGGGCGATCTGGCGCACGGCCGCTGGAGCGTATGAGGTCGAGGGTCGGCGAAAATTCGAATCTCCCAAGGATACGCCGCATGACAATCGCTTTCTCGTGCACCTTACCCGCGACATGACGGTCGTCAATCTCACCGAATTTTCAAAGCTGCGATGGAAACCGCAATCGGGACCGTTGTCTTGCGACTTCCTTCCGGCGGAACTCCATTGCTTCGCGGGTGCTCCCTCTCACCCAGACGTCGAAACGCATGCTCAGGTGCAACGTCCGTTCGGACTCATCTGGCCGATTTCCGCGTTCTCGCTAAGCGGAATCGCCCGCGGTGCCGAGCGCGATCCGAACCGCGCCACGGAAGTAGATCTCGCGCGCATCGAGCAACCAGACAAAGAAAATCCGGTCGAGGTCACGATCCTAAAAGGGCGATTGCGATATCTGGGCCAAGTGCGCCTTGATCTAGCGGGCCAGAAGTGGCGCGCCTACGAATATTCTCTTAAAGTGGCGCTCCGGCCTGACTCCCTGATCTGGGTCTCCGCAAGAGGGCTTTTGCTTGCCATTGCCGTCGAGCACGGGCACGCGAATTGGCGCGAAGAAGGATTGAAGCTCGTGCGCTTTCACCAGTGGGCCGCCTTTTAGATCGCGCCGCGCACTCCGGGTACATCTTCGAATCAAGCCGCATTCTCTAGGACTAGAAGTCCCGTCGCCGTATTCGATACCGCGATATGGTAGCTGCCGTGAATCTTCGTCACCTTCGGATGCAAAACACCCCGCATCGCCAGCCATAGAATGAATTCCGCGCCTTGTGCGCCAGCTTCGCGAACGAGTTCGTGGATCGAGTACTTAGTCAGCGCTTCGGGCTCGTTCACGATTTTCTCCATGCAGAGCATGTCGAATTTCTTGTTGATGAACCCCGCCCTCTCGCCATCCAGCTGATGCGACATGCCGCCGGTGCCTAGCACCACCACCTTGACGTCTTTGGGATAGGACTCGATCGCACGGCCAATGGCTTGCCCCAACTTGAAGCAGCGCAACGGCGACGGCAACGGATGCTGTACCGTGTTAATACATACGGGTACTGTCTTGATGCCTCCCCAAGAGTTGTTCGGCCAGAAAAGCGACATCGGCACCGTGAATCCGTGATCGACGAGCATTTCCTGGCAGGACGTGATGTCGAATTCGTCGTGTACCAGTGATTCGATAATGTGCCAGGAAAGCTCTGGATCACCCTGAAACGGCGGAGTCGTAGGGATGCCCCATCCCTCGTCCGCATTCTTATATTGGAAAGCCGCTCCAATCGCAAAGGTCGGCAGCTTATCGAGAAAAAAGTTGAGGCCGTGGTCGTTGTAGATAACCACAGCCAGATCCGGCTTCATCTTCTGCAGCCACGCTCGCGCCGGCGGATAGGCGGCAAAGAAGGGCTTCCAGTACGGGTCGTTGAGCAGTTCCCTCTCGTGCGGAACCGCGTTTCCGATCGCAGGAATGTGTGAAGTGGTGAGCCCGCCAATCACTCGCGCCATGGGTTACTCTCCTTGAGCCTTGATCTTTTGCTTGAAGGCTTCCACCGTCATGCCCGTCTGCTGCGCACCCACATCCTGGACGGTAAGACCGAAGATTCCCGCGAACTTCGCCAGGTAATAGATGCATCCGCCTTCGTGAATCATGGTGAGAACGTTGCGTTCACGAATGGCCTTGTGCTGCTCCTCGCTAAGGCCGTATTTATTGCAGTACGCGTCTTCGTCCTTCAGGAACTCCTCGCGGTTCTCCGCCTTGTTGAACGAGTAGCACATCTTATTGAGTGAGTAGCCCTTCATGGCTGCTTGGCCATCGAACATGTAAGTGCCCGGAATTGGCAATTCCGCTTCGGTCGTTACGCTCATGCTGAACCTCCTCTAACGGATACCGCCTTCGATCGCAGGTTTGGGCGCCTGCTGCGAACCCGCGGTTTCACGCCCACCACCTTGCACACACACGACTTGTATATCAGCGGGCCGCGGCCCATTGCGGTGCGCGAAATCACCGGCCGAGGTGACCTGCGTCACCTAAGCGGGTACGTTTGTGGCGGATTCAGACTGGGTGGCTGAACGCTCCTATCGACTCGCCTGTGCCCGGATCTGCAATCTCTCGCTCGTGATGAGAACCACCCGGAGCGGTGATGCACGTCACAGCATGGGTGCGGCGAAAGAGCTCAATCTAACGGCTGGAGGCGTAAAATGAAAGCCGCTACCGCATCAGTCACCGCCGCAGCCGTAAAAACCATTCTCTTGCCAACTGATTTTTCAGACGCCTCGAAAAGGGCGCAATCGTACGCAGCGGCCCTGGCCGATCGTTTCAGGGCCAGGTTGCTGATCCTGCACGCGAAGGACCCGCGCGACTACAACCTTCCGCCGGAGACCTGGCAGCACGCGGAAGACGCTGATGCCCACAAGATGCAGGAACTGCAGAAGTCCATTGCCAATGCATTCCCCGTCTTGAAGAGCGAACTCTGCGTGGGTGAAGGAACCGCATCGCAAATTGTGGAGTCGGCCCTGGCGAAGCACAAGGTGGATATGATCGTCCTTGGCACGCGAGGCCGTACTGGCGTTGGAAAACTGCTGCTCGGGTCGCAGGCCGAAGAGATCTTTCGTCGCGCTGCGTGCCCTGTCTTGACGGTCGGCCCTCACGCGCAGGACATCAGAGGCGCGGAAAAAGAGCTCCGGGAAGTCCTCTACGCGACCGACTTCAGCCCCGAATCACAAGCCGCCGCGCCTTACGCCGTGTCCATCGCTCTGGCACTCGAGGCGCACCTGAATCTCCTGCACGTTGTCGAGGAGCCGAAAGTCGGCGAACTGATTTCCCCAACGGAGGTCATGCCATCGTCGGAGCGTCTTCTGAGGGCGCTCATCCCTGGCGATTCGGAGTTCTGGCGTGAACCGCGGTACTTTGTCGAAAGAGGCGTGGCTAGCGAGAAGATTCTCGAAGTCGCCCAGCGCATCCCTGCCAACTTGATCGTCTTGGGTGTTCGCAAGCCGACGGGTGTGCCCGGTGCCGCAACGCATCTGGGCATCGGGTTGGCGCACAAAGTCGTGGCGGCTGCCGCGTGCCCCGTTCTGACGGTGAGGCGCTAAAAACTGGAGCGAAAAGCCAAATTTCATTGCAGTGCCTAAAGAGGAGGATGCCATGCCAAATGCTGAGGTCGGAACGCGAATCGCTCTCAAGAACATACTTTACCTGACGGACTTCTCGGAACCGTCGGAAGCCGCATTGCCATTTGCAACTTCCGTCGCGCGCGAGTATGGAGCCAAGATTTACGCACTTCACGTGGTTATCCCCGCCGCGTATACCTATACGACGCCGGAAGTCACCGAGGTAGCCATCGAAGCGCAAGAGGATACCGCCAAGCTGAACATGCAGCGCCTCAACGCCCAGCTCACAGGCTTGCCGCACGAATCCATTCTCGAACGCGCCACCGGGATCTGGCCGGCGCTCGAACAAGTGGTCAAGGACTATGCGATTGACCTGATCGTGCTGGGCACTCATGGCCGCACCGGAACTCAGAAGCTGCTGCTGGGCTCCGCCGCTGAGGAAATATTCAGGCGATCGCGCGTGCCGGTGCTCACCATCGGACCAAGTGAAAATCACGGAGCACATAAATCTGCGAAATTCCGTCGCGTGCTTTTTGCGACAGACTTCACGCCGGAGTCGCTCGCCGCAGCTCCCTACGCCATTTCGATGGCGCAGGAAAACGAGGCCCGGCTGATTCTCCTACATGTGACCAAGGAACCAGAAACTCCGTCCACCGGTCGATCCGCTGAGGACGCCATGTCAAATCTTCTATTTCAGTTGCACGAAATCGTCCCGGCATCGGCGGAGCCGTGGTGCCGGTTGGAAGCTGTCGTTCAATTTGGGAACCCGCCGGAACAGATTCTGAAGGTCGCGAAAGAGCGCGATGCGGATTTGATTGTCCTGGGAGTGCGCGATCCAGGGCCATTCATGGGAGCCGCAACCCATCTTGAGCGGAACACGGCGCACAAGGTCGTCGTCCACGCCGCTTGCCCCGTGCTGACTGTCCGCAACTGAAAGGACGGTACGACGCCCGACTGAACCGGGGGATCTCGCGCCTGAAGATTTTGGGGGCTGCCATGTTCATTCAGGAAATGACCAGACAGGCGAGCCTGGACTTCCTGGCTCGCACGCACCTGGGCAGATTAGCGTGCTCTCAAGAAGCTCAGCCTTACGTTGTTCCGATTTATTTCAGCTACAGCGATAGTCACCTTTACAGCTTTTCCACGGTCGGACAAAAGATCTCCTGGATGCGCGCCAATCCTCTGGTCTGCGTCCAAGCGGACGAGGTAGCAAGCCCCCACACGTGGACCAGCGTCGTCGTCTTCGGTCGCTTCGAGGAGCTCCCCGACGTTCCTGAGTGGAATGACAAGCGCGCATTGGCTTACGAACTCCTGCACAGGCGGGCAATGTGGTGGGAGCCCGGTTACGTTAAAACAATCCTCCATGGTGCCGAGCGGCCCTTGGTGCCGATTTTCTACCGCATCCATATCACCCGAGTCACGGGCCACCAAGCCAGTCCCGAGCCTGCCAAGGCCACCTTCTAGCTGTCCGCCCGGCTGACACGAGAGTGCTTGCCAAAACGTGCGCCCTATCCGATGAGGGCTAAAATCTTCGCGCGCGCCTCTGCCAGCTCATCCGGGGATACCGCGCCTTTCCGCGAAGCTTTACGAACCCGCCAGTCCAGACTCTTTATCTGATCGGCCAGGACCACGTTCGCAGGCGTCCCGGCGATGAGGACTTCGAATGGGTAGTTCTTGATTTGCGTCGTCATGGGGCAGCAGATCATCAGGCCTGTCTTGTCGTTATATGCCGCCGGGCTCAGCACCAGGGCGGGGCGGTGTCCCGCCTGCTCGTGGCCCGCCTGCGGCGTGAAATTCAGCCACACGATATCCCCTGCGTCAGGTACGTACCGCGCCATCACCAGACCTCTTTGCCCACCGCCGCGCCGAAATCAACGGCTTCATGACGGTTTTTCGCCGTAATTCCTTTCAGCAGCTTGCTCAACTCGTAGGTTTTCTGGCGGACCGGCTCGATGACGATACGCCCCGCCTCCTCGCGCACGTCCACCACCTCGTCCAGATCGAGATGCGCGGCTTGTATCACCGACGCCGGGATCCGCACCGCCGCGCTGTTGCCCCATTTCCTCACTCTCGCTTTCATTTCTCGCCTCCATGTATTACTATGTATATACATTACGCCAGATCGCGCGCCATGTGTCAACAATGTAGATACGTGGCGAGGACGATTATGGAAAGCACGACGGTCTCGCGGGGCTTGTCGCGCGGATTTCGTTTTCTGCCACGCCCGGCGCACCGCTCGGCCTGATGCACGCTATCCACCCGGCATCGCGAAAAACGCCAAGCAGCTTATTCATTGGATTCAGACGGACCAAATGATTTGGACTTCGGAGTTGGTTGAAGCGGCAAGGCGCGACATGGCAAAGCAGGGGTTTCATCTATGACACGCGAAGAGGTTCTCGATGAGATTCTCCCAGGCCTAGCTGATGAGTTTGAAGCCGGAAATCGAAGGTTCCGAACATTCAAGCCGTCTTCGGCTGAAGAATTCGAGCCTCTCCGCGAGTGCCTAGCGATGCTGATTGCCGAAGGTTCGCTAGTTGATTTTCAGAAAAGTCGAAGCTACCAGTTCACGCCAGCGGGCTACGCCAAATACAAGTCCCGTATTGACGCGCTTCGCGCTGTGCCCCTTGGATAACGCCACAAACTTGTTTTCCACTTTTGCAAAATCTTCCACAACCAAGTGCGGCTGACAGGACTCAACCTGAGCTACCCGCCCTCATCTCTTCTGGCCTGTTCAATGAGAGCCTGGTATTCAGCCGCGTTCTCTCGATATCCCCGTGCCGCTGCTGCCCAGATTGCGGCGTCGGGCGCCCGCAGATGTGGCAGAAGCTCATCGATCTGTTTGGCCGCGTCTTCCCATCTCGCAACGTCTATCGTCAGCACTTCGATAAATCTCGTTGTTACCGGGTGCATGGTAGATGAACCTCCGGCGAGGTTTTATGGAGTCTCGGGGGCGGTCGCCGGTCCGCATCCTCGCCCTGTCTTTGTCGGACAGGGAGTGGTAAACGTGGGTACCTTTCCCGCTTCATGCACATACCAAACCTTGCCAGTTTTGTGGTCTACAAGGTATCCAATCGTCTCGGTCGAACCCTGTTGTTCTTGGCTCCCGCCGCCGCCCGCCGCTGCTACAACGACATCGTACCGCCGCGCTGAATCGTGCATGTGAGACGCGAGAAGGATCGTTAGGGTAGCGACAAGCAATATCACTGCGGTTGCGGGCTTCATCTCGCATAGAGTCTAACAGCGAACGGTGGCTCAGCGGCTTGGGCGTGTCCAACATATAAATTCTGTTCGCGACTACGAAAAGGCAGTATCCAACAAGACCCGAATCGACGCGAAGTTTCCAACTACTGCGAGCTAAAAAATATTTCGATGGAGTGCTATCATCGGACCGAAAGGAGCGGTCGCAATGAGCAGGAACGAAGAATTCAGGCAGCACATTTTGGATATAGCTCCAGCGGGAGATGCCCCGCACGGAAGTCACGTCTGCATTAGGGCCTCAGAGGAATCCCACAAGTTCACAATCGCAGAGCCGCACATTGTGCAACTGACCGTTGAGATGTGGCGGAGCGGGCTGGTTTCATTGAACATCTGGGATGGCCAAAGAGAATGCCCACTGGAAGATTGGATAAGTCGAGGCGGGACCGCCGATTCATTCTTCCATAACAGAACCGATAGCGGATACGTAAGGGTGCGGCTACTTGCGGCGGGCGACGAGGAGAAGGAGAGGCTCGGGCGCGAACCGATAGGCTTCGCTGCGCGTTAACGGCGGCATGACGGTCTGACATGAAGCGAGAAGAGGAGAGCGCACTCAAGTTTCTCAGGAATCGCTTTGGAAAAGAGCCGACCTATGAACCGCTCGGCAAGGACACAACTCCAGATTTCTCGATTGGAGGGACCGCCTTCGAGGTTCGGCGTCTAAATCAGCGTTTCTTCCGCGCGGACGGGTCGAACGAGGGGCTGGAACAGATAGACATTCGGCTCAGCGTGGCTGTGCGGAGAGAACTCGGGAAAATTGAATTCCTAGATGAAGCTGGATCGTTTTGGTGGGGCCTTAAGTTTAGAAGGCCGCTGTCAGGGCAGGCGCGGGATATCGCGAGGCAACTTGCTCAGGCTGCTCGGCAACATTACGCCGAAGGTTCGGGAGAACGGAGGGAAATTTCTGTAGGCAATGCAACACTTGATTTGATGCCTGCCGACGAACCGAAGGGTAGCGCCTTCGTCTCGGCCTTTCGCTTGGATAGAGACTCTGGGGGATTTCTCGGTGAAATTTATCCGAGAAGTATCCTCGCGGCGCTCGAAGAAAAAATTGCAAAAACCGCAACCGTGGCGAGGTTCTTTGACCACTGGGTTCTAATCCTCGTCGATTTCATTCTTGCCGACATGGTAGAGCCGGGCGACATCGGTCGAATGGATTTCAGCCTTGAACACTTCACCAGCGTGGTTGTCATAGGTGCTGACGGTTCGTCGACGCTCGAATGGCCAGAAAACTCTTTACGGGCATGCGAATCCTGAAGAGTCGGAGCTTCTGCAAAGAATTGAAGTGGGCCATGTTGGGAGCGTATTTGTGGATGTGAATCTGCCAGCCCCGCTGCAACGCGACGCGCCCGACCTTCACAAAGATAAAGCTTCCTCGCTTGATGCTGTTTTTGCTCCGCACTCTGTCGCCGTAATTGGAGCCACGGACCGCGAGGGCAGCGTCGGGCGGGCCACGCTGCTCAACTTGAAGAACTCCTCCTTCCACGGAAAAGTCTACGCGGTCAATCCGCGCCATTCCGAAATTCTCGGCCTTCGTTCCTACGCTTCAATCCGCGAAATTCCAGACGCCTTGGACCTTGCCGTCATTGTTACTCCCGCCGCAACTGTGCCCGGAATCGTGGGCGAGTGCATCGACGCGGGCGTAAAGGCGGCGGTGGTTATCTCCGCGGGGTTCAGGGAGCACGGAGCGGAAGGGCAAGCCCTCGAACGCGAAATATCAGAACGATTGCGGCACGGACGATTGCGCCTCATCGGCCCGAACTGTCTGGGTGTGATGAATCCGCTGATCGGCTTCAATGCGACATTCGCGCAGACTATTGCGCGGCCGGGCAACGTCGCGTTTCTCAGCCAAAGCGGCGCGCTGCTCACTGCAATCTTGGATTGGAGCCTCCGCGAAGAGGTCGGCTTCAGCGCGTTTGTATCCACAGGCTCGATGCTCGACGTCGGATGGGGCGACCTCATCGACTACTTCGGATACGACCCGAATACCGACAGCATTCTGATCTACATGGAATCGGTGGGCGATGCGCGCTCGTTCCTCTCCGCCGCGCGTGAAGTGGCCATGAGCAAGCCGATCATCGTGATCAAGGCTGGCCGCTCGGAGGCTGCGTCCAAGGCGGCAACTTCACACACCGGCGCATTGACCGGGAGCGATGAAGTATTCGACGCCGCGCTGCGCCGTTGCGGAGTTCTTCGCGTCCAGAGCATCTCGGACATCTTCTATATGGCTGAGGTTCTGAGCAAGCAGCCGCGTCCGCGTGGGCCGCGATTAACGATTGTAACCAACGCCGGAGGCCCCGCGGTTCTCGCAACGGACGCCCTGATCGCAGAAGGTGCGGAACTGGCGCCCCTTTCGGACGCCTCGCGAAAAGCGCTCGATAGTTTTCTGCCGCCTCACTGGAGTCACGGAAATCCGATCGACGTTTTAGGCGATGCAAATCCCGAGCGATACGCTCGTGCAATTGAAATCGCGATAAAAGATCCGGAGAGCGACGGCCTGCTAGCCATTCTCGCCCCACAGGGAATGACGGACCCGGCAGGCGTTGCACAGCGTCTCGCACCTTTCGCGAAAGGATATGGGAAACCCCTGCTGGCTAGCTGGATGGGCGGAAAGTACGTTGAACCGGGCGACGCCATCCTGAATGCCGCCGGAATTCCTACTTTTTCTTTTCCTGATACTGCCGCGCGCGCCTTCGTTTACATGTGGCGCTACAGCTATCACCTTCGCGGCCTCTACGAAACACCGTCCATCGCGGATGATCCGACCTTCTCCAGAGAGCGCACCAGCAAAGCCGCACGTATTCTCGATTCCGCTTTAGCTCAAAGCCGTACTCTGCTCACGGAAGTCGAATCGAAAGAAATCCTGGCGCTCTATGAAATCCCCACCATCGCGACGAAGATCGCCTGCAGTGCCGACGAAGCCGCGAAACTTGCATCCGAAATCGGCTTTCCCGTCGTCCTGAAAGTTCATTCCCACACAATCACGCACAAGACAGACGTGGGTGGCGTGAAACTGAATCTTGCAGATCCGGATGCGGTGCGAAGCGCGTACGCCGAGATTCAATCCAGTGTGGATTCACGGGTCGGCCCCGATAGCTTCGAAGGAGTCACGGTCCAGCCCATGGTGCAACTTCAGGGATACGAATTGATATTGGGGAGCAGCGTCGATCCGCAATTCGGTCCGGTGCTGCTGTTCGGATCAGGCGGAGAACTCGTCGAGGTCTATCGAGACCACGCTCTGGGCCTGCCGCCGCTTAACACGACGCTCGCGCAGCGCCTGATGGAGCAAACCAAAATTTCCGCGGCGCTCAAGGGCGTACGAGGACGCAAACCGGTGAACATGGAAGCCCTTGAAGGCGTGCTCGTTCGCTTCAGCTACATTCCGATTGAATTGCCGCGAATCAAAGAAATCGATATCAATCCGCTGGTCGCCTCAGCCGATGGATTGTGCGCGCTCGATGCCCGCATCGTGCTATTCGACAAAAGTGTTGTGGATAGCGCGCTGCCTCAGCCGGCCATCCGTTCGTATCCCACGCAGTACGTTTGGCGCTGGACGATGAAGAATGGCCGCGAAGTTTTGATTCGGCCGATTCGCCCCGAAGACGAGCCGTTGATTGCTCGCTTTCACGAATCTCTCTCCGAGCAAACCGTGTATCTCAGATATTTTCACATGGAAGCACTGAGCGCGCGCGTCGCGCACGAGCGCCTTTTGCGAAAATGTTTTATCGACTACGACCGCGAGATGGCGCTCGTCGCCGAAAGTGAGGATGCCGCCGGAAGCCGCGAGATCCTCGGCATCGCTCGGCTGTCCCGTCAGCGAGATCAGCGGGTGGCAGAGGTCGCGATCCTCGTCGCCGACGCCGCGCAACATCTCGGTCTCGGCACGGAATTGTTTCGGCGCCTGATCGAAATCGCGCGCGCCGAAAAATTCGCGTCGCTTGTGGCCCACACTCTCCCCGATAATTCTGGAATGCGTGGTTTAGCGAACCGCTTCGGCTTCGTCGTGAAACCAAGCGCCGATCCGGCGCAGATCACCGCCGTCCTCACCCTCTAACGCCCGCGAAAAAGTGAAGCCCGAACCGCAAATTTTCGATTTTGGGCGGTATCTCGAGTTTGAAGCATCGGGCGAACCTATCCCCATCGAGAAAGGTTCGGCAAAAGCCTCAGGTTAGGGCTCACAGACACTGCGTGGCCGGGCAAAACAGTTGCGAGTTTGAAATACTCGCAGCGCCAACCTCGTAACAAAAAGCGCCCGCTTCCGCCCGCCTCAGGGCACGAAGCAGCACAAAACTTGCTCCAAAACTACACACGATGCTAGTTTCTTTGCACCATGGGGCAAGAAGAAGCGGCGCCACAATCCAATCTGAAACCGACCGCTCACGACAGGTGGCGGGTGCTGGAATCGGCTCCCGACGCAATCGTGATCGTGGATCGGACTGGCCGAATCGCCTTCGTAAACTCGCACGCGGGTAAAATGTTCGGCTACTCCTCGCAGGAGCTTACAGGCCAGCCCGTGGAGGTTTTGGTGCCGGAGGCGGGCCGGTCCGCGCATGTTGCTCACCGGTCTGAATTTAGCAGGGTGCCTCGCACGCGCGAGATGGGTTCTGGGCTCGAATTGAAAGGGCGGCGCAAAGATGGCAGTACCTTCCCGGTCGAAATCAGCTTGAGCCCTCTCGAGGAACCGGAAGGTCAATTCGTCGTGAGTGCGATCCGGGACGTCACGGAACGAAGGCAAATTCAAGAAGCATTGCGGCTGAGCGAAGAACGGTTCCGGCGGCTCGTCGCGGAAGTGAAAGATTACGCGATCTTTATGCTCGATCCCGAAGGCAAAGTAAAAACCTGGAACGAGGGCGCGGAGCGGATCAAGGGATATCGGGCGGATGAAATCATCGGGAGGGATTTTTCGTGCTTCTATTCTTCCGAAGATATCGAACGCGGAAAGCCGGAGGAACAGCTCAAGATCGCCGCTCGCGAGGGCCGGTCGGAAGACGACGGCTGGCGGATTCGCAAAGACGGATCGCGCTTCTGGGCGAGCGTGGTGATCACGGCGCTACACGATCCAGATGGAAAGCTTTTAGGTTTCAGCAAGGTTACGCGAGACATTACCGAACGAAAACGTATCCGCGAGGCCTTCATTTTTGAGGTTACGAATGCCTTGCTTTCGAATCTCGATATTTCGAAATTGCTGGGGGCAATCGGCCTGTGCGTCCGCCAGGTAAAGGGATTCGATTATGCGAGTCTGGCGCTTTACGACAGCGACACAAAGAAGCTGCGAATTCATTCGCTCGGTGCGGCGCCGGGCTTACCGGCGCTCACCACCGGAGATTTGATCTCCATTGCAGGATCACCCCACGGCTGGTCTTACATATCTCGAAAGCCGCTCCTGCTCACTGGCGTTTCCGGGGAGGAATTTCCGCACGAACTCCCACAACACCTGGTGCAGATCGGGGTGAAGTCGGGTTGCTGGTTGCCTCTTATCGGACGAGAAGCACCGTTGGGCACTTTGAATTTATTCAGCCGTCAGCCGAATGCATTTCAGCACGAAGATCTCGACGCGCTCGCGCAGGTGGCCAGCCAAGTGGCGGTGGCGCTCGACAATGCGTTCGCATTCAAACGGATGGCCGACCTAAATGCAAGGCTCGAGAGCGAGAAGCTCTACCTGGAAGATGAACTGCGAACGAGCGGCAACTTCGACGAGATCATTGGTACTAGCAAGGTTCTGGCGCGCGTGCTGAAGCAAATTGAAACAGTTGCTCCGACCAACTCGACTGTTTTGATCCTCGGCGAAACGGGAACGGGCAAGGAGCGTCTTGCAAGGGCGGTGCACGATCTGAGCCCGCGGCGCGAGCGAGCTTTTGTAAAGGTGAACTGCGCTTCCGTGCCGGCCGGTTTGCTGGAGAGCGAGCTTTTCGGACACGAAAAGGGCGCGTTTACAGGAGCGATCGCGCAAAGGATTGGAAGATTCGAACTGGCGCACCAAGGCACGCTGTTTCTGGACGAGGTGGGCGAGATCCCGCTGGAACTGCAGCCAAAACTTTTGCGAGTGCTGCAAGAGAAGCAGTTCGAGCGCGTCGGGAGCAGCCGCACAATAACGTCCGATGTTCGCATCGTGGCGGCGACGAATCGCGACCTAGCAAAGCTTGTGGCCTCTGGGCAGTTTCGGAGCGATCTCTACTACAGGCTGAGCGTTTTTCCTGTCGTGGTGCCGCCGCTGAGAGAGCGGTCAGAGGATATTCCGCTGCTCGTTCACTATTTTCTGTCGCAGTTTGCGAAGCGTTTGGGAAGGAGTGTCGATGTGGTGCCACCGGAGACGATGGAAGCTCTCTGCCGATATTCGTGGCCAGGCAATGTAAGGGAACTCGAACACGTTATCGAGCGAGCAGTGATCCTCTCCCCAGGGCCAGAGCTGCGAATTTCTCTTGCGGAGTTAGCACAAGCGGATAGAGCGGCTCCGACGGCGGCGACGCTCGAGGACATCGAGCGCGAACACATCCTTCGCGTCCTACGAGAGACGAAAGGCAAGATCGGCGGCTCGGGAGGCGCAGCGGAACGGCTCGGCATGAATCGCACGACCCTGAATTCCCGCATGCAGAAACTGCAAATCTCAAGAAAAGACCTCTAGCCCCTCGCTCCCGAGGGATGTCCTCGTCGCTGCCCAGTCTGCTATTCGGTCTTTCGCATTCCCGGGAAGGAGAGAGCGACTTGGCTCACAAGTCAGCGATGTTCGTGGCGGACCGCTGCTGAAGTGTGAGAATGTCGCACTCTGACGCGGGCCAATCTCCCTTCAACCTCCGCCATTCCCCGCAGAGCGGCCCACTCCATCAGAACCAGCCCCACGAGGACCGTTCCGGCCGCGCCAAACAGAAGAGCGAAGACGAAGAACGCCGCTGCGAGTTCGCGGACTTGAAAGGAAAATGTTGCTGCTACAGCCGCGCCCACCGCAACGGCAGCAACTTTTGCGAGTTTGTAATAATGTCTTCTCATAATTCTGACCAGCTCAGAGGCCCCGGCTCAATTTAGGCCGGCGTCATTTAACTCAGATCTCTCACCATTCGATCAAGCGCACTCCCAAATTCACTGGGCCGTAGCACGGGCGCCTTTGTGCAAGCCCGCCCATACTGAGCAGCCTGCAGCCATAAACAGCTGTCCTCAATCGGATAGGAGTAAAAGACATTGCAAGCAAAGCCATTCAACAGATCCATGATGATGCTTCCCTGCACTACAGGGCGTGTGCTTAGGACCAAGTGAAATGGTCGTTCCTCTAGAAGCGAACGAATATCGTTTGTCGCGGACGCGAACCACCAGCGGCATCCCCTCCTCTCCAGTCGCGTAGCCAACTGCCTGCAACCTCGTTCACTCTCACCGATTAGGAGCACGTTTACAAAGTCTTGGTTCATCATGTCCTCCAAGCGCTAGTCACGGTTGACTGCGTTTCGTGAGTATCAGGCTCTGCGATGTCTGGGAGCCGGGATGAAGCGGGCCGGCGATGTGCAATCGCAGAGCGTCCAAGCAGTGGGCGATGGCGGCTCACGCCGGCCGAGGATTGGGGAAGTGGCTCATGAGACGTATTTCTATGTCGACTCAGGTCTTACCGCTGTGACGGGCGTCACAGCCTGCCATGGTGCTCATCACACGTCGTCGGTCACACGCATATGTGACGCGCGTCACTGTACGTTCTGTTGCGGTCTGCGACTGTACCGATCAAGAGCACCGGCCTTTGGGGCTCTGCCAGATATGCCGCAGGACGAGCGCTGTTGGCAAACCTCGAAGGCCGGCGCGAAAACCTGAGGAGAGATGTTATGGCTGAGAAATCAACGGCAGTGCAAATCGCAAAGGAGTCGACAACTCCGAAACCCGTAACGTTTGAAAATGTGTTCGACAGAACGAATGCGATCTTCGAGGCGATCTCACGGCGAGCGTACGAGATTTTCGAGGGCAACGGCTACGTTCCGGGGCGCGACCTCGATGACTGGTTTCAAGCTGAAAAGGAGCTATTGCATCCCGTTCACGTGGAGCTCAAGGAGTCAGAGGACGCGCTCAGTGTTAAGGCGGAAGTTCCGGGCTTCAACGAAAAGGAGCTTGCAATCAACGTGGAGCCGCGCCGGCTGGTGATCACCGGACGGCGAGAGAGAAAGAAAGAAGAGAAAAAGGGCACAACCGTCTATTCGGAGACGTCCGCCGACGAGGTTATGCGGGTGATTGAACTGCCGGCGGAGGTTCAGGCTGACAAGGCGACAGCTACATTGAAAGACGGAATCGTCGAACTCAATTTGCCTAAGGCAGCGAAGGCACGCACGATTCCAATCGAATCCAAAGCGGCAGCGGCGTAAGGCTCAACCCAGCGGGCGGGAGGTTGCAGTGAAATGGAAGAAAGCTTGATGATTCAGAATCCTTCGATGGAGGCAGGAGCATGACAAAGAAAGCGAAACACGCACCACAGAAAGAGGAGAGGGCATTTCCGAAGAGAGCAAACCGGAGGCCGCGACGCAAGGTGGGGCGACGGTCCGAGGCTGTTATCCACCAGAATATACTTGGGAAGGAGTAATTTCAGGGCCGCGAGGTCCAGGGCGGGATGAGCAAGGCTCGGCCGCTTAAGAGGAAGGAGAAGAGCGATGAGAGTACAAGATGTGATGATGAGAACGCCCGCTTATTGCAGTCCAGAGACGAATCTTGGTTCAGCCGTTCAGTTGTTGTGGGAGCGCGATTGTGGTTTTCTGCCAATCGTCGATGCCAAAGGAAAGCTGATCGGGGTGGTAACGGACCGCGATCTATGCGTGGCGCTGGGAACGCGTTGCCAGGCCGCGGGGCGGATTACGGTGGGAGAAGTGGCTACGGGAAAAGTTTACTTTTGCAAGGAAAAGGACGACATTCACGCCGCTCTAGAAACGATGGCGAAGAGACGGGTTCGCCGCCTGCCGGTGGTAAGCGAGGAGGGGCTACTCCAGGGGATTCTCTCGATGGATAACGTGGTTCTTCACGCAGAATCCTCTGGATTCGAGCGTAGGGCCGACCTTTCCAATGAAGATGTGGTGAACACGCTGCGGCAGATCTATGGTCCTGTGGTCCCGCAGGTGGCCAAAACTCAATCTGCTCGAGCGTGAAAGGAAAACGCAAAGGAAACTGAGAAAGGAGGCGGGTACGTGGGCGAGAGGCTACATGACCGAAGCGAAGCGGGGCGGTTGCTTGCCGAGCAGCTCTCGGCCTTGCGCGATAAACGGGACATCGTAGTGCTCGGTCTGCCGCGAGGCGGCGTGCCCGTTGCGTGCGGCATCGCAACGGCCCTTCGATTACCTCTGGACGTGTTTCTGGTGCGAAAACTAGGCGTGCCTGGTTACGAAGAGTTGGCTATGGGCGCGGTGGCCAGCGGAGGCGTGGAAATCGTAAACTCCGATGTCGTTGAAGAGCTTCAACTCTCTCCCAAAGATGTGGAAAGAGTGGTAACCAAGGAGATGTCGGAGTTGCGACGCCGCGAAGTGGTCTTCCGGGGAGTACGGCCAGCCCTTAATCTCTTCGGCCGGGCTGTGATCCTGGTTGACGACGGCATGGCCACGGGTTCGACGATGCGGGCGGCGATTGAAGGAGTCAAGAGACTGGGAGCCGCGCGCATCATCGTGGCCGCCGGCGTCGCCGCGCTTTCCACCTATATGATCCTGCGCGCAGAGGTTGACGACGTGGTTTGTCTTCTAACGCCACGCGACTTCCGGGCAGTGGGAATTTTCTATGAAGATTTCCCACAACTCAGTGACGAGGATGTTTGCCGCTTCCTCGAAGACGCCTGGCGAAAAGGCGCCCGCATGGCGGCCTGAGGCCTAGCTTCAGGCAAGAAATCGGGAACTAAAATGGCAACCAACACTCATGAAATTCGCACTAAGGATGGGGCCAAAGAGGCCACATATGCCGAGCTGGCAGCTCAGCACGCGCAGCCCTGCGTTTCGCTTTACACCAGCGACTGCTTCGCGCTGAATGACGCACAACAGTGCCTGCCACGGCTCAAGAAAGCGCTTCGAAACGCGGAATCGGCATTCCGGAATGCTCCGATGACGGCCGAAGAAGCCGGAAAACTTTTGGAATCAAACTGGCTAACGATGGGGCAAAGTGCGCGCGCTCATTTGAGCGCACAGGGCCTTGCACTCTTCATGAGCCGGGACTTCTTTGGCTACTGCCATTTACCGGCAACGGTTGCCGACCACGTGGCAGTTGGACGGGAATTCCTTGTGCGGCCGCTGCTGCCTCTGGTTCCAACAGATGATCGCTTCTTTGTGCTGGCGCTGAGCCAGAAGCATGTGAGGTTGTTTGAAGGCTCGCGTTCCGCGATTCGGGAGCGAACGATGCAGGATCTTCCGGGAACGTTCCGAGAAGACGTCGAAGGATTGCCTTTTGAGCGACAATACCAGATGCATACGGCTTCCTCACCTGCCGCCCGCCAAAAAGGCGCCATCTTCCATGGCCCCAGCCTGCAGCACAAAGACAGGCTGATTCATTTCTTCCGCAGCGTGGATCGGAGCGTTGCGGATTCGCTGAAGGGGCAGCAGGCGCCGCTGATCGTAGCCACGGTCGATTATCTTTTCCCGATTTACCAGGAGGCAAACACGTATCCACATCTTCCGGATGAGAACATTGGCGGGAATCCGGATCTTTGGCCGCCAGACGCACTTCACGCCGCCGCGTGGAAAATAGCTGAGAAGTGGCTGCGGGAGGCGGGAGCCCGGGCATTTGCCATGTATAACGAACATGTCAACACGCCGCTTACGTCGACTAATCTGCGGGAGATTCTCGCGGCTGCCGAGCAGGGACTCGTGCGGTTCCTATTTCTGGCGTCGACGGGAGAGCGCTGGGGCCGGCCAGCTCCTCCAGAGACGATCCATGTGCACGCCGAACAAGAGGCGGGTGACGAAGAGTTGTTGAATCTCGCGGCGGTGCTGACTCTTCGGCATGGTGGATTGGTACGTGTGGTGCCGCGGGAGCAGTTGGGGGAAGGCGCAGATATGGCCGCCGTATTCCGATTCGGCAAAGGATCGCAAGCGGCAGGGGCCGCGTAGGCCTTTCGTGCCATCGCGAGAGAGGACGCGCGGAGGGAAACACGAAAGATGAAACTGCTAATCGCTACCGATCTGATGCCGGAATCGCAGAAGACGATCGAGGTTGTGATCAATCGTCCTTGGCCAGCGGGGAGCGAGGCATGCATCCTGCACGTCGTCGATGAATCGCCATTCCCGCTGGATGCGAACCTCCTAGAATTGGCGAGAGAGGGAACGGAATCGGCGATAAGAGTAATTGGCGAACGGTCGAAAGCATCCGGCCTTAAGATTCGCACCGAAGTTCTCCTGGGCCATCCTCGAAGCGCGGTGCCAGAATACGCAAGGAAGTGGGGCGCAGATTTTCTGATTGTCGGCTCGCACGGCGGGAGCGGACTCGCACGGTTCCTGCTGGGCAGTGTGGCACAGCATGCACTCCGCGCGGCTCCCTGTTCCGTAGAGATCGTGCGAGCGAATGGTCAAAAGGCGCCGTCGGCCCGAAAGGGACTGAAAATCCTGCTGGCGACAGACGGGTCGGACTGTGCTATTGCCGCGGTTCGGTCCGTCGCCAAGCGGCCCTGGCCCCCAGCCACATGCGTGAAACTGATCAGCGTGGTTTCTCCGTTTATGCCTATAGCTGATCCCACGAGCGGATTTTTCTACTCGGAACAAGCGGTGGTGGCAGCTGAAGCCGTTGAGAAGGCTGGCGGGTCACGTGCCGCAGAGGCCATCACGCAGGGTCGCGAAATCTTGGGTGATTCTCCTTTTGCGCAGATTGAACAGAGCGAGCCGCTGATGGGCAGCGCTAAAAGTGTGATCTTGGACGAGGCCGCAGAATGGGGCGCAGACATGATCGTGGTCGGGTCGCACGGCTGGGGGAGAGTTGACCGGTTGATGATGGGCAGCGTGTCTGAATCAGTGGCGCTACACGCGCGGTGTTCGGTCGAAGTGATTCGATAAGGGCAAGGCTACCCGGTCCGGTGAGGCTAGCCAGGCGGACGGTTGAAAGTCGGCGCAATCCGGTCGATCTGGGAATCGAAGATTCGTTCCCTTCAGCACTCCTCATCACAGGCGACCTCGGCGAGACCGGGAGGCATGTGACGGTATTTCGTCACCTGACGACAATTCGCCTGCAAAAGCCTCCAAAACAAGTCACTGCCGCGAAGTTCCTTCTACTGTAACAATTGGTAAATAAACAGCTTACATGTTGGCGGTGCTGGCACACGCCAACTGGTGAGGTTCGTGCACTTGTGATCTGTGAACGAGGACACCGTGCTGAGAATCACAACAGATCACAAACAGAACTCAATCTCTCTGAAGCTCGAGGGTCAAGTTGAAGGGCCGTGGGTGGAGGTGCTTGGAAAGTCGTGGGCCCAAGCGATGAGCCATGACGGGCATCAGGAAATCGCTGTCGATCTAGCGGGCGTGACCTTCGCAAATCCGGAGGGGAGAGACCTGCTGCGCACGATGCGGAAGCAAGGCGCAAAGCTGATCAAGCCTTCGGGGTTTATGCGCGAGGTCTTGAGTATCGGGAGTCCAATTTCTAGCACAGAGACAGCAGACAGGAATGAAGGAGAGTGAGATGCACGCGCCATACGGTATGGAACTTACGGAGGACTGCAGGACGTGTCCGATGCGGAAGAATGGCTTCTTTTGCCAACTGTCATCGCCTGTGCTCCAGGCGTTTAGCAGCGTGAAGTTTACAACCACATATCCGGCGGACGCGGTGCTGTTCGTCGAGGGACAAGCTCCGCGCGGCGTGTACATGCTGTGCAAAGGGCGAGTGAAACTGACGATGAATTCCGCCGATGGCAAGACTTTGATTGCGCGGATCTGCGAGCCAGGAGAAGTGCTTGGGTTGCACGCAGCGCTATCGGGCCAGCCGTATGAATTGACGGCTGAGGCACTGCAACCGTGCCAAGTGAACTTCGTGCGCCGGGAAGATTTTCTCCGGCTGATCCGGGAACACGCGGAGATTTCAGCGGCGGCGATCCAGCAGCTGAGCAATGGCTATCGCCAGGCCTGCCAGGAAATTCGCTACCTGGGATTGTCGCGCTCCGCGAGCGAAAAGGTCGCACAATTTCTGCTCGAGACCTCCTCGAACGGCCAACGAACCAATCAGGGCAAGCGTTTCAACCTGGGGCTAACTCACGAGGAAATATCGCAGGTCGTGGGCATTTCACGTGAGACGGTCACCCGAACGATGACGGAGTTCAAAGACAAGATGTTGATTACGACCAAGGGGTCCACGGTTGTGATTCGCAATGAAACCGGCCTGAAGGCACAGGCTGCGGTTGCGTAACAGGGAGGAGAACCATGGAAACGATTCACACGTATGAAGTGAGAGCGAGGTCCACTAGAGTCCGATCGGGCGTGGTCGCCTCCGATCGAGTGCCGGAACCGATCCGATTCAGCGCGCCGCCGGAATTTTTAGGAGAGCAGCGCGTTTGGACACCCGAGCATTTCTTCGTGGCAGCATTAGTGAGCTGCTACGTAAGCACCTTTTCCGGCATCGCAAACGCGTCCAAATTTAGCTTCGAGTCTCTCGAAGTCAATGCGGAAGGGACGATAGAGAAGGATGCGGGCGGATGGAGATTCACGGAAGTCAGGCTGCATCCGTCTGTGAAAATCGCGCGCGAGCAGGATCGCGAACGAGCGGGGCAGATATTGGAGAAGGCGGAGCGCTCGTGCCTTATCGCGCGATCAATTTCTGCGAAAGTTACTCTCACTCCTGTCGTGAAAGTGGCGCCCGACCAAACTCAGGCCGCGGCGACAAGTATGGTAGCGGGTATTGGCCAGGGGCCGGAAGACAGTCCCGCGACGTGATGGCGGTCGCTCCATTCAGGATAGTCAGCCGCGCTGAGCGGAGGAGGGAGGATCCAGATGCACAATTTCGGGATCGACGTTTTCAAAGGGGTGGCTTGGGCGGGCCATCCGGCGTCCATAGCGGAGTTGCATCCACCGACCACTGCGAAGGCGGAAGAAACATTTCTGAAGGGTATGCTCGAGACGCCCTGGAGGCAGGGACATCGGAGTCCAGCCGAGTGGGCGGTATCGATTCTTCTGCACATCTCAATCGTGAGCGCCGTGATATTGGCACCTCTTTTCTATACTCAAGTGATTGACCTGCGGGCTTTTCAAACGATGCTTCTGGTGGCGCCAAGGCCTCCAGCCGCAGCACCGCCGCCAGCGACGGTTGCGCAGAGAGCGATCAAGCCCGCGATCCATGTGCTCGAACCAAAGGCGCTAACGGCCCCCGCGATGATTCCAGCGAAGATTCGGATCGTGCGGGACGAGGCGGCTCCACCGGATCCTGGTGTGGACGGAGTGATCGGCGGCGTGCCGGGTGGAGTGTCAGGCGGTGTGTTGGGCGGAATCATCGGTGGAGCCCCCGTGACGCAGCCGGTGCCGCCTCGACCTGCCGTTAAGGCGGGAAGGATTTTGCGCGTCGGCGGGGTGGTCCAGGCGCCGAGGGAGCTATACAAGCCGCCACCGGTTTACTCGCAGATTGCCCAGCTGGCACGCGTTCAAGGGGTCGTCACCATCGAGGCGCTCATCGACGAACATGGCGACGTCGTACAGGCACAAGCTATTGACGGCCCCGGTCTGCTGATTCCGGCGGCACTCGCAGCCGTGATGAAATGGAAGTACGAGCCGACTTACCTAGATGGAGTGGCAGTTTCGATCAAGATGGACGTCGAGGTGAAGTTTACACTGCGGTGATGCCGTGAGATGGAATCATGTTCACAGCGGGCGGCTCCGGCGGGATCGTGATGCGAATCACCGCCCTAGGTGAAAAGCGGCACGGCGTGCTTCCCGCGGCAATCGTAAAAGGACTGCAAGATGAGGCGAGCACCGTACGGGAGAGAGCAACAGGGGACACCGGCAGCAACGATGCCGACCCCAACGCTCCGCCAGCCTAAAGCTTGACCGTTGAGGTGCTGTTCCTCAGAGAGCAGGAAAGACGGCCTTCGCGCGAAGGCCGTCTTCTATTTTTGCTGAGTCGCAACACGGCGACTCCTGGTGCAATCGGGATTGGCGGGAATCCTCGCTTTCGACACTGGAGCGAATTTTTCGTTCACGAAGCCCGCCTGAACCGAATAGCGCTAGGCTCTCTAAATCGAACCCTCAGATTAGCGAGTACAGATAGAACAAAATTCCGACCGCCACGAGCGGGCAGCCGATGAGAAGAAAGCAGATGAACGCCAGCGGATGCGTCCACGGTAGCGTCAACATCTGCACGATCAGGCCCGCAACGATCAATATCCCTGACCAGCGGATGCGGCGCTCGATTGTTGTGGCCGTCATTGTGGAGTCACCGTTGGCTTCCAGAAGGTCGCGTCGCCCCAGTCTCCGACTTCGTGAACGATGTCGTGACAACCGCTGGACATGCAGGAGAGCTGGTTCGACGCCGCGCGCACCAGCATGTCCGGCGTCTTATGATGCGATGAAGCTTCCTCATAGGAGCGCGCCCCGGCGTGACAGTGAAGACATTCGCGATTGTTGAAAGGTGTGTAGAGTTTAATGTCCGCGGGTTTCGGGATTTTTCCGAAATATTGGACCCATACGTGGTGCACGCCGCGCCATTTCGCCTTGTAGTCCCCAAACATCGTGTAATCGGTGTGGCATGTGAAGCAAGCGTGATCGCGGGGAACAAAGTTGTTTTGGAAGTGCGCTGCGGGGAGGTAGCTCTTGTCGTCTAAGTAGAGACTCTTGCCGTAATCGGCCATAACGTGGCAGGAAAGGCAGAATCGGGTCGAGGTCGAACGCTCCAAATGTTCATTCACACCCGCCCAGACTGCCAGCACCGGCAAGATGCACAGCGAAACAAAGGCCAGAATCTTGCCGCCCCGTGCTCGAGTCAGTTCCGGGCGCACCGCCGCCAAAAGCGCGAGGACTACCACAACCGCGGTGAACAGAATCAGGATGACCGCCGTATGACTCATGCGAACGGAGCAGCTCCATTCCAATCAGCGCCGCAGCGCCGTGGCAGAGGACGCATTCTGGCTGATGCTGACACGATCTACCACCCGAGAGTTATTGCTTGGCCAGCGTCCGGCAGTAAGCGACAAGTTGCTTCACCATATCGCTGCCCAGCTCTTTTTCGAAGCCGTCCATGTCTTTGCCTTTGCCCTTGGCGACGGCGTCGATCAGCTCAGCGTCACTCATTTTCTGGATCTCGGCCGAACGCAAATCCTTGGCTTTGACCTTCCGACCCTTTGCCGTGTTTCCCGAACCGTCTTTTGCGTGACACACGGCGCATTTATCCAGGTAAACGTCCTGTGCACTCGCAGGAGCGGGGGAGGCGAGCGCAAGATTCCGGGTTCCCGAGACGAGAATAACGATAACGATCGCACCAGCCATCAGGGCGGCCGTTTTTACTGCTCTGATAAGTTGATCCACTTCCACCTCCGGGGAATTTAGTTTTCGGTCGAGTTCCACTGATCAAAAAGGTCGCGTCCAGCGAATCGTCAACAAATTAGCGCTGAAATTGTTAGCTGTGACGATCTGCTCGCTATAGTAAGTCCGTTGTAGGTCGACTGCAATTTGGCCTGCGAATGGAACATCATAATAGGCCGTGCCGGTCACAAGAGGCCACGTCACAGGTCCGTAAGCGGGCGGCTCGCCACTGATCGCTCCGACTCCGCTCGAACGGTCAAAGTTTCCGGAGAGTCGCAGACCGATTCGTTTCGTCGGCTTGGTTTCAATCCCTCCCGACCACACACGATTCAGTTCCTGATCGCGCAGGAAATCGACGAGCGGCGGCGTCCCGCGCGCATAGAGAATGTTTCCCTGCGCGTAGTAGCTCTCATAACTGAATCCTGCGAAGACGGAAAACCGGTCTCCCAGGGAATAGGAAACCGTGATGGCATTGGACCGAAGGTTGTTCTCAAAATTAGTTGTGACCAACTTATTGTTGGCGATGTTGACTTCATCTTCCACCGAGAGCTTTTCGATCGGGTGGAAGCGCGCGACGAAATGCGCCCCCTGCTGGGTGTGAGGAGTGATGGCTGTGTAGGACGAGCCGCTCGTCATGCTATGGAAGTCGCCACGGATGCTGAATAGCTTCGAGGGCTCGTAGCCAAAGCCCATAGCGGGCCGCACCGTGTTGGTGCGAAGGGTGATCGTGGGATCGACCACTCCGTTCGTTAGCGACTCGACGTCGGATTTCAGAAATTGAATTCCGGGACGGATCACCAGGCCGTGCATCGGCGTGAAATCCATGCTGAATGTGAGGTCGCTCAGGCCGTCCCGCCAGATCACGTCGGTAGTCGCCGTCGTCGGCGCAGTACTGTTGAAAAGGCTCTGAAAATTTCCTGTGGAATCGCTGGTAAAACGCGAATAGCGGTAGTCAAGATCGGCGCTCCACCAATCGTAAATGTGATAGGTAAGTCCCTGGTAGACGATGTTGTTCGGCTCAGTCACCATGGCGCGAGCACTCTGACTGACGGTGTAAGGCGCGAGCGCACCCGAGGCATTCGGAGCAATTCCGTTGAAGGACTGGTCAAACGTCGCCGGTCCTCTATAGCGGTAAAACATGTATCCCCCGCGCCATTCGAGCCTGGGCAACGGTTTCCCCAAAAAAGAAAACTCGCTGATGGGCGTGGTCAAGCGGCGAAATTGCGACCAGGAGAGATTTGTCAGGGGTTGTGTAGTGGAGCTGGCAATTGGATTGATGCTGAGTTCGGGGGAACTCACATTGGTCAGGCTGACATTTTCGGTAAACGTCTGATAGCCGATGCTGTAATGGAAGCTCCAATCTTTTACGGTGTAATCGAAGCCGCCGGTAACGCGGTTCGTATAGTCATTGAGTGGCGCGAAGAGATAGTACGGATTTGCCCGCGCAAACGTCCCCCAATAACCGGGCGATCCAAGAAAGTCGAGCGACCGCGTGGTAAACGTGCTCCCTTCATCAGACGGCCGGTAATAATTGAAATGGAAACGCAGGTTATTGGTGGCGTGCAGGGTGAAGTCCACCGAGCCGAATTTGCGGACGGTGGCCCAATCGTGATTGCTGGTCAAGCCCTTTGAAAGTCCCGCGCCTACCGCGGCGATCGGTAGGACCACATTGTCGTTCTGGTTCCAGAAATAGTAACTCTGCCGCCAGTCCACGCGGAGGTCGTACAGCTTGTTCTTTGAGACCGTAAGCTGCGCCGTGGGAAACGGGTCCCCTCCCAAGCTAGTCGTCTGAAAAGAAAAACTGTCCGCAAAGGGATTCTTGCCATCCTGCGATTCTCCGAAAAGGCTAAGATCGAGCAAGCGGAAGCCGCGCCCAAGATCGAACATCTCGCGAAATTGCGGCTCATAGCCGTTGATTTCGTCAAATCGATAGCCCGCAGTTGTGGAACCAGAAAGATTGAAGTCACCCAAGGCGATCGGCGCGGACTGGGAATCATCCTGCGCATCCGCGAAGGGCGCAAACACCAGGAGGATCGCGGCTAAGGACAGGAAGCTGGCACCTCGTTTCATCGAGCCTCCTTCATCGCAGGAAGTTCACGTCCAGGTTCGATCCGTGCACGGCCACGTGGCAGCGTACGCATTCGCCGCTCGTCTGGAATCCGAGGCGGCTGTGGGGAACCTGCGCTTGCGCGTGAAAACCGGTGTGGCATTGCAAGCAGAGCTGGCGGCCTTCGCGCCGCACTAGGAGCATCCGATTCGTGCTTCCATGCGGGTTGTGACACGCGACGCACCCCTCCACTTTCACGGCCGGATGCTCGTAAACAAACGGTCCGCGCTTCTCGACGTGGCACTTCACGCAGGTCTCCGATCGAGGATTATTGAGGCTGGCCATGTTCTCGCTGCCGTGGGGATTGTGGCAATCCGAACACTTCATCAGTCCTTCGGGAACGCGATGGTGCACTGGCAGCGCGAATTGCGCCTGAATTGTCCGATGACACTCGAAACACAGCGCCGGTTCCGACTGCTTTAGCAGGCTGTTGTGAAGCCAGCGCGTTTCGTCGACAAGCTGCGGTAGTTGGAAGAAATATCCTTGCGGGTAGCTCAAATCGCCTTTGCTCGTGTCTTTCACTTCGTCCACCAGGTGGGCGGCGTGGCACTGATTGCAAGAAACGGCGTGGCCTGCGTGCTCGGAGTGTTCGAAAAGTTCCTGCTGCTTGCTGGTCGTGTGGCAGGTAAGGCAGTGCGCGGCATTCTCCTCCGGCGTGCCCCTGAAGGAGAAGAGCGGATGTTCCTTTAGCGCCTTGGCTATATCGGCGTCATCGCCGTGGGCCGCCTCCACTGCGTCGGCATGGGCCTTCGCGGGGCCGTGACACGTCTCGCAGCCCTGGATGTAATTCTTCCCGGAGAAAACAATCTTCGAGTGACTGGTTTTCTGATACTCAACCGTTTCGTCCTTGTGGCAATCTCTGCATCGCTCCGCCCCGGCAAAGGCGCTGGCGGGTGCGTCAAACTCCGGCGCGCGGCTTGCGACGGAAGGACCTTGGGTGGACTCGGGGCGTTTTTGAGCGAAGCTCCCGGTTGCGGTCAAGGCGAGAGCGAAAGCGAGAAGAACCACCTGGGCGAGAGATCGTCCGCCAATCTGGGCCCTTCTAGAATCGCTGGCGACCGTCTGACGCATCGACTTAATCCTGTCAATGCTAAAAGAGATGTCCTTCTTAGCCCAGCCCCTCATAGAGGAATCGGCCCTTGATATTTTTCTTTAGACCTATCAAGAGAGCTCTGTCGTGAACCTTTACCGACTCGAATTGCTCTGCTCAGGCTCATTACATTAACGGACCGAGCATAGGAACGTGCCGATTGCGTCGACGTGCGAATACGGGCAGCAACAAACTCGCACACTTGCCCTATACGTACCGTAACGATCTCATTAAAGTTTTCCATTGTATTTCTAAGTGTTTCATTACCGCACACACCGGAAGACCGCGCAAAGACTCACGGCCGCATGAATGTCATATGCGCCGCCCCTGAGCTCGCCCTCCCTTCATCGGCCATCCGGCTATTACAAATGTTATCCATGTATATCGCGATCTGGGTCACACGACAATGCCCAAGTCAAAGAGAACGGCCTGGAACCGTGGGGTTCCGGGCCGTTCGTACCTGCTTGCCGCTCACGCTGCGATTTGCTTTTCGATTGGTGCGGCGATCTTGATTTCGATCTTCCGCGGCAAGGCCGCCGCGGTGATTGGGGCGGTGATTTCCAACACGCCATTTACATACTCGGCCGCCAGTTTTTCAGCAATTACGCCCTCTGGAAGCGTGATCGTCCTCTCGAACACGCCGTAAGTGAACTCCTGTTCCATGAGTTCGACTTCCTTGGTTTTGCGAGTGAATCTCCGCTCGCCATGAATGGTGAGCAGGTTTCCCTCCGCTTGAATATGCACGTCCTTCGATTCAACACCCGGCAGTGTCACGCGGCAAACATACTTCTTACCTTCTTTGTCCACGTAGGCTTCCACTGCAGGAGTGAAGTTAAACTCCTTCTTGAAGGCAGGCACCTCGGCCCACTCTGCCCATGGCCTACCGGTCAGCATGCGATTGAACATCTCTTGGAACTCCCGACGGAAACCAAACAACTCCTCGTAGATGTTTCTCATAAAGCCCCCTTGCTTGCCCCACCAGGGGCGACGGCTATTCTTGCGGAGGCAGCGTCGAAGCCGAAGCATCTTCCGGCCCGATGGCCGGTGCGTCTAAGCCGTTGACGCTTTGCATGAACTTCGGGCTTCGCCGCTCTTTCACGTAAGAAGGACACTCAACTGCCAAGCCGAACCTCGGCTCAAGGCTTCAGGTAGAGGCGCCGGGCCGCCAGCTGTTCTTTCACTTCTCAGTAGCCTCGGGAACTCATTCCCTTGGTAGTCTATGTCCCTCTCTCGATCCTTCTGTACAACTGAACGCGTAGGAGCGTAAGTGACCGTCGTCACATTACGACGTGATCACCATCACCGCTAGACCGCTGCTTCCAACCCAGCAGGGAGTAAGGAATCTGCCGATAGTCCAGGAAAACGATGGAGTACTGGCTAGTAGCCGGTCAGACGTTTTGAAGTGACGCTCGCACGCGCCGCATCCAACACCGCGGGGGATCTATGACCTCCCGGGCAATCGCACCCTCGATTGGGCGCAGCCAGCCGAAAGCAGCTATGACGATAACTTGACGGGCCTACAGTAGAACGTCAACTTATAACTTTATGCGAGCCGCGCGGAACTTACTTCACACCTATGCGGAACACCAGCGACCATATTAAGCGAACCCGCCAGTTTTTGGTTTCAGAAAAGTCAGATGAGGCTGACCTATTGAAAATAAGTGGTGAGCCGCGGAGGACTCGAACCTCCAACCCGCTGATTAAGAGTCAGCTGCTCTACCATTGAGCTAGCGGCCCGGCGAATCCCGATTCTAACACGATCAAACTACTTCCCCGTGTGTCCAGAAGCAGGTGGGACAAGCTCTTAATGGCGGAGCGACGACGCGATTTCCTTCGCAATCTGGCGCGCGCGAACAAGATCGCCTGGGCCCAGCGAGATGGCTGCCACGCGCGCGTGTCCGCCTCCGCCATATTTTTCGCACAGCGCGGCCAGGTTTACTTCCGCCGAAGCTTCTTTCCACGGGTTGGTGCCGACGGAAATTTTGGCGCGAACGGGCGACGCACTTACTCCCACGGAATAGAGCGCGTCGGGAAAGAGATAGTAGGGCACGAACTTGTTGTAACCCTCGAGATCCAAATCGCTCACGTCGAAATAGATCACACCGTTTCTCGCGTCCACGCGCTCGCGCAGAATATCAATGGAACGGCGGTGGCGCTCGAGCAACGGGCCGAGGTGCTTCTTGATCAAGGGCAGTTCTACAATTTCACTGACGGGAAGTTCAGAAAGATAGGGAATCAGCAGGGGCACCAGGTTGGCCTCCGGCGCGGCTTCGATCACCAGCGCAAGCTGCATCGCCGGTTGCGCCAGTCCCACGGCCTCTTCGGGAGACGCGAATTGGGCGCCGTCAATGATGTCGCCCCAATGAATTAAGTCCGCCAGGGGACGCGCATCGAATCCGAATTTCTCGGAAGCAATGGTGGCCAGAAATTTGGTGCAGGACTTGTAAGTAGGATCGTAAAACTTTTTGCCGGAGCGATCTTCACGGAAATGCTCGGCGTCTTCCGGTTTCAAGAAGGCACTCTGGTGATGATCGAACCACCACGTCAATCTCGGAGAATTGGAATACTTGAAATCGACGACCGCGTTTTCATCGCCATCGAAGATGCCGTCCTCGAAAGGCTGGGAAGCTTTGTGAGTCATTCCCGTATAGAAAAACTGCACATGCGGCTCGATTCGTTCGCGATAAAAGCGGGAAAATACCGCGGCGGAGGAAGCGCCGTCGAAACATTTGTCATGAAAACATACACGAATCTTCAACGATTTCTCTCCATCCACCGTTGGAGCAACCGCAAAACCCGCAAGGGAAAGTCAACTAACATGGCGGGTCCGTCTGCTCTTGTCAATAGCGAACCTGGATTTGCGTTGCCTCGTCGCCGCCATCAATGCTATCTCGGACGAAGTTGTGCTAGCCCATGCGGGCGATCACAACTGTCATATCGTCGGCTTGTTCCGCTGTGCCGGACCACCGTTCGGCGGCGTCGATAAGATCTTCGGCGAGTTGAGGAGGAGGGAGGCCGCGCTGGCGGAGCACTTCCGACTTCAATCTGTCCACACCGAATTCCTCGCCGTAAACGCTCTCGGGTTCCACGAGCCCGTCGCTGAACACCACAAGCAAACTGTCGTGCGATATATGGATCGTACGCTGCTGGTATGTCGGGTCCTCAAAAAGGCCCACCACCGTTCCGCCCTGGTCCAGCGACTGGAGGCCGCCATCACACAGAAAAAATGGCGCCGGGTGGCCGGCGTTGGTGTAGGTGAGCGTTTTGGCATCTCCATCGTATATGGCGTAGAAAAGCGTCGCGTAGCGGTCGTCCGACGTGTTTCTGAAAAGGTGTCCATTGAGCCGCGACACGAGATCCGCGGTGTTGCATTGGTCGCCGAGGGCGGCGATGCTGCGCAGAGCCGCTTGCAGGCTGGCCATCAGAAGGGCGGCGAAGATTCCTTTGCCGCTGATGTCAGCCAAGGCGATCGCAACTCGCGCCGGGCCTAGCTGAATGAAATCGTAGTAATCGCCGCTGACCACGCGAGCGGGCCGGCAGATGGCGGCGAGATCGAGTCCGGGCACGGTGGGCAGAGTGCGAGGAAAAAGCTGCTGCTGAACCTCGTGGGCAATGACGACTTCGTTTTCCAGGCGCTGCCGCTCGCGTTCCCCTTCGATGAGTTCGGAAATCGAGCTGGTCATGTCATTGAACGACTCACCGAGCGCGCCAAGCTGGTCGCGCTTCGTGACGCGAACGCGATGGCTGAAATCGCCTCGTCGGACGTGGAGCGTAGCGTCATAGAGGTCGGCCACCCAGCGCGTGATCGTCCGCGCGAGGACCGTCCCCGTTGCGAATGCAGCAATTTCCAGCACTAAAAATATAACGGCGGCGATGATGAGGATATCGACGAGGTACGGCCCGAAAGCACCCATGGAGGTCAACAGGTCCTTATTCACCGCCGATAATCGCAGCGAAAAACTAGCCAGGACCGGCCGATCCACCGTGTCTGGGCCAAGATCGGCGCGGACAGCTTCCAAAGTGGCCACGCCATACATCGGAATATCGAACCAGTTGGCGGGGGAACCAAGGGTTCGGCTGCTGCTGGCAATTTGTTCCCCCAAAACATATCGAGACTTGCCAAATTCAACGGTGCGCGAATCGCTTGAGGGATGGGCCGTTGGGTCGAGCAGGGTTAGCTGGATTGGGCCCAATTTGGAAGGCAGGCTATTAAGAAGAGACGGCGTAATGAGCGCGATCACGAGAACGGTGGCGTGGCCGCCGTGTACTTCCAGATCTTCGGCCGATGCGAACCAGAGCTGCCCGCGAAATTCAGCGAGGCATGAGTCCGGACAGGTCTGCGGAGTTCGCACGAGCTGCTGGCCGTGATTCAAATAGACGCGCAGGTCGGGCCATTCCGCTTGTGCGGCCGCGATCACGCTGGCAACGCCCGGACGCAGCAACGCAGGATCCGTAGTAGCGGAGGAAGTTGGCGAAACCGGCTCGTCAACCTTCAAACCGGGCTCATGCCTAAGCGCGGCGGCGATGGCATTTCTGTCGGCGGCGATCACCGTGAGATGCCGTCCGAGATCGTCGCGCAACAGATGCGCTCCGATTTGAAGTTCGAGCAAAATAAACGAAACGCCAACCATGGTCAGCAATAGCACCACCGGAATTACCGCCATAAACACGTACGCAACGATCAGGCGATTCCGCAGGCCCCAGAGAGCGCGCAGGCGAGCCCAGAGAATCAGACGCACAGCCAAATAGACGATGGCGGCAAAGCCGACAAAGTTGACGAAAGACGAAAAAGGAAGCTTGCCAGTCCCGAAGCGAACGACGAGGCCCTCAATGGCATCGAGGATCACTACGGCAACGGCTACGCGGTCGAACAGGGATGTTCGCCGCAGCCATACCGAGAAACGACGCGAAGAGAATCGGGCCATAAAAGAAGCCCGAATTATGTCATGGAATTCTATTCAGGGATGCCTGGCGGACTTTGCTGTGGGTTCGGCCATAAAAACCATAAATGAAGAGCCCGATTACGAGCCAGATGAGCAGGCGCCACCAAGTCTTCGCCGGCAGGCTCAACATTGCAGCCGCGGACGTAAGAATACCGAGAATCGGCACCAAGGGAACCAGCGGCGTCTTGAAGGGTCGCGGAAGATCGGGGCGCTTCCTGCGGAGAATCCAAACACCCGCACATACGATGACGAAGGCGAGCAGGGTCCCAATATTCACAAGGACGGCGAGGTCGCCGATGGGAATCAGCGAAGCGAAACCCGCCACGCAGACGCCCACTACAATCGACGATATCCAAGGCGTTCTGAATCGCGAATGAATTGCGCCCGCCCATTTCGGCAGAAGCCCGTCGCGCGACATCGAGTAGAACACGCGGGATTGACCAAGCAACATCACCAGCATAACGCTTCCTAGCCCGGCCACAGCACCCGCCTTCACCAGCAAACTGCCCCATCTCACGCCTGTCGCGTCAATGGCGATAGCGACGGGATCAGCGACATTAAGGTCCGTGTACGGAACCACGGCCGTCAGGAGACCGGAAACCAATATGTAGAGAATGGTGCAGATCACCAGCGAACCGATAATCCCAATCGGCATGTCCCTTTGGGGATTTTTGGCTTCCTGCGCGGCCGTTGAAACCGCGTCGAACCCGATGTATGCGAAAAAGATCACGGCCGCGCCTCGGGCCACTCCCGAGAGGCCGTATTCGCCGAATTTGCCCGTATTTGGAGGAATGAACGGATGCCAGTTGGCTGCTGCCAGCGAGCCGTGTCGCAGAACGAAAGCGCCCGCGACGGCGATGAACACCAGTACGATGGCCACCTTCAGGATTACGATTCCAGAATTAAAGTTGGCCGATTCCCGGATGCCAACCACCAGAATGAACGTGGAGATGGCGATTCCAAAGAATGCGACCAAGTTGAAAGCGGCGACCGCGTGAGGCAGCGTCGCTGGATCCACTCCCGCGCTTGCAAGCGCTTGTTGCAGCGAGCCGATCGCAGCCCAGTGGCCCTTGTAAAAGACCAATTCGGTTCCCGGCGTGGCGATCCATCGTGGGCCAATGTGAAGACCCAAATCGTCGAGAAGGCTGACGACATACCCGCTCCATCCGGAACCCACCGTTGCAGCGCCAAAAGCATACTCGAGGATCAAATCCCAACCAATGATCCACGCGAAAATTTCGCCCAGTGTGGCGTAGCCATACGTGTACGCCGAGCCCGCGATGGGAATCAATGAGGCAAACTCGGCATAACACAAGCCCGCAAACGCACAGATAATGCCCGACAAAATGAATGATACGACGATTGCGGGCCCTGCGCTGGTGGCTGCAGCTTGGCCCGTCAAGACGAAGATGCCGGCCCCGATGATGGCGCCAATGCCAAGTGTGATCAGATTGATCGGGCCCAGGGCGCGGCGCAACGAGGACTCGCCCGTTTCCTTGGCCTCCTCCATGATTACGTCCAGGGGCTTTGTGGCAAACATCTGATTTGCCATGCTTTATCTTCCCGCCTCAGAGTCAACCGTTGGCATATTCGGCAATTTCCCTCGTCGGGTGTGGCTACGTTTTCGCCATGCGGTTCCCCGCCCAGTTCCAAATGAAGTAAACCGGCAAACCCAACAAAACGATGATTAGCCCCGGCCAAGTGTACTGTGGTTTGTACCTCAACAGCTGAATTTCGAGGAAAACAGCCATCAGGATGTACAGGGCGGGCAGATAAGGGTATCCAACTGCACGATACGGACGCTCCAAACTCGAACGATTCCAGCGCAGCAGGAAGAGGCCTAACAAGGTCAAAATGTAAAAGATCATCACCGCGAAAATCAGAAAGTCGAGCAACTGACTATAGGTTCCCGAAAGGCAGAGCACAGACGCCCACACGCACTGGACGACGAGTGCGACTCCTGGAGCGTGGTGGCGGTTCACCGTGCCCGCGGATGTGAAGAAAAGCCGGTCCTTCGCCATCGCATAGTAGATGCGGGAGCCGGAAAGAATCAGGCCGTTATTGCATCCAAAGGTGGAAACCAAAATCGCGAGCGCCATCAAGATGGCTCCCACCGGCCCGAGCATCGCTTGAACGGCGGCAGTTGCGACGCGCCCGTCTGCCGCAAATTCGATTCCGCGCGAAAGTACGGTTGCGCCGTGCGGTTCACCTGAGAGCGGCAGCACCCGCAAATACGCGAAGTTCGCCAAGGTATAAAGCAAAATTACGGTACCCGTCCCCAGCGCGAGCGAAAGCGGCAGATTGCGGCTGGGATTCTTCACTTCGGCCGCCGTGAAGGTGATGTTGTTCCACGCGTCCATCGAGAAAAGCGATCCGACCATTGCGACAGCAACGAGCGTAATCGTCCCAATCATCCACGACGGCGAGTCGGGAGGGTAAGGATGATGCAGCGACAAGCCGGCGTTGCGCCAGAAATCGGTAAAGTTTGCGGCGCGCGCGATCGAAGTGCTGAGCCAAAGCCCCAGCAGAGCCAACAGCGCCAGTGACGCGATTTTGGTCACCGTAAAAATGTTTTGGACGATCTTGCCCAAGCGCAGCCCGCGCGTATTGATCCACGTGAGGAGCACAATCGAGAGGATCGCGAGAAGATTTTGGCGGTTCAGTCCAACATTGTACGGGCCGAGCGACCCAAACCAGAGATGCCAGGGACCAAACGTCCCAATCTTCCATATCCAATCGGAAGCCGAAAACCAGGGCGCCAGCACGGCGGTGAATTTCGAGAAGGCGATGGCCACGGCGGCGATGGTCGCCGTCTGAATCACCAGCAACATCGTCCATCCGTACAGAAATCCTGCGAGCGGCCCGAAGGCTTCGCGCAGATACACGTATTGTCCGCCGGCGTGCGGCATTGCCGCAGCGAGTTCGCCGTAGCTCAAGGCGCCTATCAGCGTCATGAGCCCCGCGATAATCCACACGGCGAGCAGCAGCGCCGGACTCTGTACTTGGTGAGCGATGTCGGATGAAACGATGAAAATGCCCGAGCCGATCATCGACCCGATAACAATCATGGTCGAATCGAACAGGCCCAGCCCTTTTACCAGCTCGGCAGAGGGCCGAGCCGTTGCGAATTCCATTGTCTGCGATTGATCTGCCATTCCGTCCGTTATTCGGAATGCTCTTGATCCCGGTTGGTTCGTTCCCGGCTGGCAATCGCCAAGTACTCGGCCGCGCGCTGCGCTGGATCAGGTGTGGCGATCAGATCGCTTATCACCGCCAGCGAATCTGCACCCGCCCGAAATACTTCCGCAGCCGATTCGAGCGTAATCCCGCCGATCGCAACCAGCGGCTTGCGAGTCAACCTGCGCGCCGCCTTTACGAACTCAACGCCGACTACTGGGTCAGGATTTGCCTTGGTGCCTGTGTGGAATACCGGCCCCACTGCAATATAGTCTGCCGAAGTTTGGTCCGCTTCGCGCAATTGCTCGAGGTTATGTGTCGAAACACCCACCCACAGCGGCGGAGCGCAGACACGCCGCGCATCCTCGACAGGAAGATCCTCCTGCCCCACGTGAACGCCGGACGCTCCGGAAAGCGCGGCAACGTCGGCGCGATCGTTCACGATGAGCCGCACACCCTTTGGCCGCAACAGAACGGCTAATTCGCCGGCTAGGGCATGCATTCGAGCGGCGGAGGCGTGCTTGCAGCGAAGCTGCATCAATTCAACGCCCGCTGCCGCAAGCGAGGTGGCAAGTTGCGGTAGCGGCAGCGTTGTGAAGTCGGAATCCAGAATCGCGTACAGGGATGGAAACATTTCGGCAGCCGTTTTTCAGGGCTGGGAGTTTGTTGATTGACTTCTGTACAACAACTCTACAAAACCGGTCTTGTAAGCGATCACGTCCTTCAGGCTGGTTTGCTCGCTCATTTGGTTACAACGGCCCAACTTCGACGATTCGACCCGGCGAAATGGACAGCAAAGCTTTAGCGCAGGCCGGGATAAGCGGCAGCAAGTCACTTATGCGATTTGATTTCGCGCAGAGAATCAGGATGGAGATATCCCGACCTCTCATGTTCTGCTGGTGCTGGATATTTCGGTCGTTGGTGAGCAGTTGGTCCCAACGGCCCTCCATCAACGACAGAAGCTCGCCATTCTTCTTGGCCCCGTAGCCCGCGTGACGTACCGTCTCAGCCTCGTAGCCCAAAGCTGTGAGTGATTCCTTCAGTCCGGCCGGAAGGCACTCATCGATCAAAATTCTCATTTCGCGAGGCGTGCTAGAACCAGCGCTTTGGCTTCCTCTAGAGCCGCGATAGCCTGTTCGCGGGTGACACCAGGGTACTGTTGAAGGAACTCATCCAGCGTGTCTCCACCCTCCAGGTAGTCAAGAAGGGCCTGGAAAGGGACGCGCGTGCCGCGGAAAACGGGCTGGCCGCTGAGGATTTCAGGGTCTCGCACAATTACGCTCTCCGAACTGGTGGCCATGGCGAGCCTCCTTCGTGTGTTCTGATTATCGCATCCGGGAACCAGAATGACTTCCAAAATGTACGTTTAGTGCAGCAGTGCGCGGCGCGGTTCTGGTCAACGTTAGCAGGAGCCAAATCGAAGAGAGATTCCTCGACTGCGTGTCCCGGCGCTTCGCGCAAAAGCAAAGGCGCGGGACACTCCACTCGGAATGACACACCGGCTCAATCGGTGCGGGCGGCTACTTCGCCCCAGGCGCTCCGAGAAGGTGTTTGAGAAAGTGCGTATCGAACTTCCCTGCGATAAATGCGGGATCGGCCAGAATGCGCTTGTGTAATGGTATCGTGGTCTTAATTCCCTGAACTACGAAGCCATCCAGGGCGCCGTGCATGCGCGCGATTGCTTCGGAACGATCGCGCCCGTGCGCGATCAGCTTCGGCTCTTCATGCGGATTTTGCTTTCCGGTCGAGAGCTTCACTCTTGGCTCGCTTTGATTTGATGAGATCGGCCGAGGACGCACCCTCGAGTGATAGTCCGTAGCCCACTTCCCGCACGATGCGCTCCTTCAAGGGTTGAATGAAGTGGACGCGTGTGTCGCGGCGCGTGACTTCTGGAGCCTTCAGGTACAGCGCAGCCAACTGCCGCGCACGGCTGAGCGCCTGTCCGTTTGGCACAACCTCGGCAACTACGCCCCATTCATGGGCGGTACGCGCCGGCAGCGGTTGTGGGTTGAGTAGGAAGGCCTCCGCTCGTCCTGCTCCAGCGCGATAACTCCACGTGGTAAAGATTCCGTCACCCGGCACAACGCCCACGGCGAAATGCCCCACATCCTGGAAGGTCGCCCCCTCAGCCGCCACAATCACATTGGCGAGCAGCGCGTAGTCGGAGTGAATATACGCGCGTCCCTCGATCGCCGCGATCACCGGCACACGAATGTTGGCTATGTTTTCCAACACCTGGCTGCCTTCGTCGTGAATCTGGCTCCAAACGAGGGGATCCGCGACGTCGCCAAAAGATCCCCAATCGACGTCAATAATGAAGTCGCCTGCTGCGCCAGTCAGGATCACGATCTTGTTCGCTCTGTCCTGCCCAATCTGGTGAAAAGCATCAACAACCTCCGTATGATGGAGCGCCGAGAAAGTGCACGGCCCGCCGTTGCTGTGGAATTCGACAACCAGCACGCCGTCGGTGTCTCGCGTCAGTTTCAGGCCGCGATAAGCACCGAGGTAGTCCTTGTTAAGCATAGTATTCTCCTCTCTCGTTTACCGGTTCAGAATGAATGATCTTTTCTGTCGCGTGTGATGATGTCCGTGGTCGCTAATGGCCCATCATGAAACAGCAGAATCTAAGAAACGAATTGGCCGCTGCGTGCGGGAGGGTGATCGACCCGCCAGGTTCGGAGGTGCTAGGTTTTCTCGGCCGAAGCACTTGCCTGAGCGCTGACGGGCGCGTTGGCGACCGCCGCGTCGGTGGACGACGGCACCGGCTTGAGTGGGACGCGAGGGCCATAGACGTGCCAGAAGTCGCCGGAGCCGTTCGCAAATTCGACGGCAACCTTTCCGCGGCCGTGCTGTTTTGAATCGACATATACGACTCGGCTCTCGCGTTCTTCCTCGGTAAAGCTGTTGACGATGGTTACCCTTTGGCCGAGTTCTACTCGCGGCTCCATGTCGAGGAGTCCGCCGTATAAGCTCACTGCCATCGAGGCGGTTACATCGCGGAAGGGATGGTTCCGCGGGGTGCGTCCGTAGACCTTCACGGGAATCGTAAGCGGGAAACGCTCGCAACGGCGACGTTCGTCCATGGCAGTCTCCTCAAGAGCGTCAGGAATTGCAGTCAGCGTGACTTGAAACAGGCCTCAGCGGGCCTAAGCGTCCCTGAAGGTATCCTGGCGCGTACCAAAGCTATGCCTCTCCGAGCTGGGCTTTAGTAGGGTAAACACCTGATATTTCGAAAGTATTGCCTGTAGGGAACTTACGTGGCGCGCGGAGGCAGCCATGACGATTCCGAATGATTGGTCAGCACGAGTT
Organism: uncultured Acidobacteriota bacterium; assembly: GCA_963823145.1. Classification (GTDB taxonomy): domain Bacteria; phylum Acidobacteriota; class Terriglobia; order Acidiferrales; family UBA7541; genus Palsa-295. Next base: position 983,863 of record CAWGJZ010000002.1, on the reverse strand, counting down.
GCTCAAGCAGTAGCACCTGACCTCGGCATGTTTATTATCAAAAGGCGCTTGCGCCAACGCCAAGGACTGCGCAATCTATGAAATTATGAAATGTTGATTGCGAGAGGCCTTCCAACCGAGCGAAAAACAGTCAGCAGCGAAGGCAACAATTAGCACGCAGAGATTGGGGCCTCGCTGATCACAATGTTGACCCCTGGAGGCTGCTTTGCCCGCAGATCTTCCTCGCGTGGTGATTGTCGGCGGTGGTTTCGGCGGACTTTATGCCGCGCGCACCCTCGCCAGCGCTCCCGTGAGTATCACGCTTATCGACAAGCGCAACTACCATCTCTTTCGCCCCATGTTGTATCAGGTAGCCACGGGCTTGCTCTCTGCCGACCAAATTGCCGGGCCGCTGCGCTCCATCCTCAGCCGGCAGCGCAACGTGGAGGTGCTGCTGGACGAGGTCATAGGCATCGATGCACAGGCGCGGCTAGTCCACTTGCCCCGGTATGATCTTCCGTACGACTTCCTCATTCTCGCCACCGGCATTCAATACAACTACTTTGGACATGACGAGTGGCAGCAGATCGCTCCCGGACTGGCGTCACTGGAGGACGCGGACGAGATTCGTGGCAAGGTCCTGCGGGCTTTTGAGCGCGCGGAGGAACTCGCCTCCCTCGGTCACGCCGCGGCGGAAGCCATCCAGCAGCTCCTAACCTTCGTGTTGGTGGGCGCTGGAACAGTAGGAGTGGAGATGGCTAGCACTTTGGCGGAGATGTCGCGCATGGCGCTGGCGCACGATTTCCGCCACATTGATCCGCGCGCGGCGCAAATCCTGTTATATGAAGCGGCGCCGCGCGTGCTGCCCACCTACCCGGAAGCTCTTTCGGCCAAGGCACAGCGCCACTTGGAGGGGCTTGGTGTCAAAGTCCATACCAATACGCGCGTCACCGTGATCGATGCCGAAGGCATCGTTGCCGGGGACCAAAGGGTCCTCGCCAGCACGGTGCTCTGGAGCGCCGGCGTACTGGCCTCGCCTGCGGGACGCTGGCTAAGCGCGGCCACGGACAAGTCCGGGAAAGTTGTCGTTAATTCCGATTTGTCGATACCCGGTCATCCGGAAGTTTTTGCGATCGGCGATACAGCCCACGTTGTCGCCCAGTCGCGCAATCTGCTGGGCATCAAGGCAAAGGAGCCGATGGTGGTTCCCGGCGTCGCGCAGCCCGCGATTCAGGAGGGCCAATATGTTGCTCGGCTGATTCGCCGCCGCGTGCTTGCACTGAAACCGCCGCCGCCCTTCTGGTATTGGGATAAGGGCGATCTCGCCATTGTCGGCCGTACTTATGCGGTCGCTGATCTGCGCTTTCTGCGCTTTACCGGATTTCCAGCCTGGATCGTTTGGGCGGTCGTGCACATTTACTTTCTGATTGGCTTTGCTAACCGCTTTTTCGTGCTATTGCAGTGGAGTTTTGCGTTCCTTACAAAGCGCCGGCAGGTTCGCATCTTCCCGAACCAGCCGGAGCGTGAACAACCGGGAGCAAAACCTCGAGCTTGAGGTCATCTGCCTTTCAGTGCACTCCATTCGCTGGGTTCCACGAGCCCTGCTCTTTGCGGACCAGGACCATTTCGCCGATGTGATACGCGTTGTGCGTGCTGATGTGCGTGAAGGCCTGGGCGTTCTGCGCCAGTTTCGCTTCGGGTGCGGTTGCAACCCAATCTTCAAGCCCTTTCATCACGTCGTCGAGCTGCCGCACCGTTTCAGTCCACTTCTTCGGGTCGTAGTTGTTGAACGTGTCGTCGTTGTTGCCGCTGGTTTTCTCAAGCTTCTCGCCCCTGAGGCTCTGCAGACTCCGCCGGTTCCAATACCACAGGTGATATACGAGCTGCCCGACCGAGTGGTTCCCCTTTGCGTCTCGCCACGCAGCTTGTTCCGGCGTCAAGTCCTTCACCGCGACATCCACTGGCACAAACCATTCTGTGCTGTTGTGTGTCGATCTCAATTCCGAAAGCAACACCTCACGCAGTGTCACAGGCTTCTTGCTTTGCGCTGTCTGTGCCGGTGCCGCTCCCGCCAACGCCGTCGCCGCCGCGCATAGCAGCACTGCCTTCATCACCCACCTGCTGCGCAAACTCGCCTGTCGCATGCCATTCGCTAATAGGCTGGCCATTCTAGGACACCCCCTTGCGCCCCCTTTGCGCACTCAGGCGCGCCTCGCATCATACCGCTTCGCGGCGTTTGCGAAGGGTGCGGGGTTTCTCTTTCTAACCTCTAGCCTCTAACTTCTAGTCTCTAGAGTTAGCACCATCCCTTCAGGGTGGCGTCCAATTTCAGCCGCGGAGCGGCGACCGTAGCGAGCCCGGCACGAAGCGAAGCGGAGTGCCGGGACACCCAAACGAAATTCCAAAGTCTCGGAGGGACGGTTGATCGAGTCCCCGCGTGTAATCAGGGAATTCGGGGTCCGGTGGAAGTGACGGGTAGAGTGTACCGCCATCCTTTATTTTCAACTGGTTGCGTCACATTCTACTCGTCGTCAGTGTCGATTAGAGCAGGGACGGTCGGCTGGAGTGGCAGCGAGACGCAAGAAGGCACCCCCTCCCCTGATCCCAGAGCTTGGTCCGTGAGTGTTGTACCTCTCACCGGTGCTTATTCAATTGTCAAAGAGCAATACTTCCGGCACCCGTCAAGAGGGCGGATTCGTTCAACATCGTAATTAGGCTGACAGTTTGCGGCGAGGGGTGCAAGCGGTTGTGGTGTGGACTTCGGGAGGACGCGCTAGAGGTGTAACGGTTGTTTGTCGAACTGACTTCTATCCTTTAGCTTCTAGCCTCCAGACCTAGCACCATCCTTTTTTGCGGCGGCCTCTTCCGAGGCCGCCGAAAAAAACGGTAAAATTGCGCGGACGAAAGGGTACCCAAAATCACGGAACGATTAACAACGGGCGGTAAACGCTTTTCGTGTGACGGATATACAGTGGAGAGCTAGCGTGGTGCAGGGATACCATGCGCAAAACGTCGATGCAATACGTGCCAAGCGAGTCGTATGCACAGTTCGCGCAGGGCAACTCAGGGTCAAAGCTTTCCAGATTGTCTTTCACAAAGACGGCAGCTTCTTCATTTCGTTTCCGTACTTTCGCCATCGCACCGGTTTACTCTCGATCTCGTCTATACCAGCGAACGGTCTGCGCGAATCGCAGGTTAGTCTCGAACACGGCGGAAAGGTCACCTCGCACCTCGTCAAGTATTCGCATCACATTGACGGGCGGGCCCACTTCTCGCAAGACGGAAAGATATTCACGACGATTAAGCGGCAATCCGTCGCTCTCGACAAACAGGACGGACACATCTTTCCCTGTTAGTGCAAGGACTGAGCGCGCTTGACCGCGCAGACGATGAGCTTCTATCGACGAAGTGTGCCGCTATCGAATTTGCGATGGAACCACCCGAGGCCGTCAAATTCCTTGGAATATGGTTTGACGTGAACTCCATGCGGTTCAGCAATCCCACTCCTACGATCGGCCCCGTGGTGGCCGGTCTGGACCCTGACGGCAACCAGACTCACCAGATCCTTACCGCTAGCCCCTATGCCAATGCGCATCACGTGCTCGCCGTTAGCTGCGTTCCCATCCCGTCGCTCGGCCCTGAGCCCGAGATTTTCCTCTTCTACGGTGGATTCTCACCACCGGAAATCATGACAGATAGGGGGAAGGAGGCAGGTTTTCTCGCTTTCTTGTATCCAATCGGCGATTCAGAGAAATTGGGCGAGCGCCTCGGGAGCGTGGACCTCCTTCCAGGGCGGTAAATAGTGGTCCCGGCGGGCAGCAGTGCCGGGCGCGCCATGCTCGTGGTCTGAGTGTGGGGCTTGTGCAAGCGTGAGGAAGGTTCGCTTTCTAGTCTCTAACTTCTGGCCTCCGGAACGTGGCGCTATCCATTCGTTGGACGGCTGCTGTTGATCAAATGCTTAAATATCGAAGGTGTCTCCGGTAGACAAGAAGCGCTCTTCAACGACCGCCCTGCTGCTCTAATGGCACGTAAGTTACTGTCAGAACGCCTTCACTCATGCCCGGACGAGGAGGAAACCATTCGCTGTGACCTTGAAGTGTAAAGCGGAATATGACTCTATTCCCCTCAACAGTCGCGTTACAAGTGGACCATGCGTTGCAACCGCGATCGCCGGTCAGCGAATAAACAAAGCTTCCTATCTTGTAGCCCTGGGGCGGTTCATCTGAAACTACTTGGTACAATGGGCTGAAGGCGCTCCCTAAGCCACTAGGCCTTAATCCTGACCTAAAGACCCTCACTATTGCTTCTAGAGTTCTCGATATTACTGATGGTTGGGATTTCTGCGCAGATTCATACTGTTGCAGAGCGCTAGTAATTTCACTTATAAGGGTAGAAGCCTCTCCTTCGCAGGCGTTGCTGCCATTCGGTTGCACAGGGCAAATGAGTGCTGAATTGCAAGTTCCCTGCCGGACATAGTCGGTTCCGCCGCGGACTAGAATTCCCTCAACCGTGTTGTTGCCTGAATTTAGGACGGGCGACCCAGAGTTCCCACCAAAGGTATCTAGGTTTGAAAGGAAATAGCCGCTTGGCACAACATCGCTAACCATTGCGCTGTCGGCAAGTTTTAAGGGGAGCCCAGATGGATAACCTAGCACGTAAACGATAGTGCCCTTCTGTATACTTCCGCCGGTGCGCAGTTTCAGAGCCGGATGATCGGGTATGGGGCGGTCAACCCGAACGAGGGCGTAGTCCGCTCCTGCTTGATCGACCTTCTGAGCAATTACTTGCATAGGGCGGTAGACCTGCGAGTTCGGTATCGGAGGAATCCCGAAATGACTCGACGTGCCTTCCTCTCGGAACTTAAATACGATTCGCGATGTCCCTAGCGAACCAACACAGTGACCGGCCGTCGCGATCACGTCAGACGCGACAACGAACCCCGTGCAAACTGCCGGAACTGGCTCGTTGATATACGATTCCTTGCTACACAATTGATACTTCCCACCAAGGCTTGGACAACTGCGGCTAATTCCGAACTCCTGACCGGCAGACGAAGCTGCGAGGAATTGAGCGGGTATTATGGCCGCGACGCTTTCCGAAACTTGCAAGATATCAGGGTCTTGTATTTCAAAATAGTCTTTTCGCCGATCAGGGCCGTAGATCGTCTTCTGACGGTAGGTGATATCGTCCGCGATTGTTCCGGTTGGAATTTGTCTAAGGCCTGGAGGTTCCTGGTAGACGGTCTTATTCGTCCGACCCTTAAGCACATCGTAGAGCTGAGAGAGCGAATACTTGTCAAGTACGTCGCGCTGGTTTCTGTATGAAGTCTGCGCATAGGTCGCAGGACCCTTCTTGATGTAACAAAAGACTACGGCGCAACTCACCGCAAGAACGAGTGCCATGACTCGCGCTTTCCGCATTCTAGAACCTCCCAGTCGAGTGCATAGCTCAATCAACAGCTTAGGGTTTGAGACTCGGGGTCTGCCAAGAGCCGGGGTTAGGTGCAGATTCCATTTTCTGGAATTTCGAATACTTGTACATGTAGCTCAACACCTCCGCCTTTTCCACGGTAGAAGTACTCGGGTCGATTAGAAAATACGTCACCGTTGCTCCGCCGTTAAATGCCGGTGTAGGTGTTCTCCAGAAGACTTCGACCCAAAAGTTGTGCAGGATTCTATAACCACCGCCGGCTGCTGTCGCTTCAAGCACAAGCAGTTTTGTCGGCTTCGTCGGATCGATTAACTGGGCCTTGAGACGTCTACCCGCAATGATCAGCGCTAATGGCGAATTCGCCTGACCAGGATTTTGGTTGCTATTGGGTGCTGGATTATTTTGATTGTTATTGGGGGCTGGATTGTTGTTGTCTGGCCCACCGGCTTGGAGCGTGGGCGTCTTTGCGGTGCTAGAGGCTCCGATAATAGTCCCCAAGAAGGTCTGGAAGAGTTTGTCCGTGTCCGTAAAGTTTTGGTTCTGCCTGTTTTCATCTCTTACTTTCATCAGGCAAGCTAACTGGTTCGGAACGCCCAAATCGAGATCAGCACAGTCATGGTCTTCAATATCACCTTCGGCAGGACTGTCGAGATCGTCGTTTGCCAAGAGCAGGAATTTTGGGACGAAGACGCTTTGTGGCGTGCTCAATTTGTTTATAACTTGAGCTGTGAGCACGTCCAGATTGGGATCGACCGAGCCAGCACCGTATTCCGTGCTGGATCGCAAACTAGCGAGTGTGCTCACGACAGTCTGAGCCGCATCCAGAGGAACAATACCCGTCGATTTTTGTTGCGTTGTTCCCAGCTTGAATGCGGTTTCAAGCGTACTTATGATTGCCGCATAAGCCTCATAAGATTGAAGAGCCGCGAACGCCTGTGCGTCGTAAATAACCAATCTCCGGCCTTTCACGTTTTGTGCAATGTGAGTCGCAATCTCGTCCGAAGCCTCGTAGGAGATGATTGCGATTTCTTGGCGGCTCGAAGAGGAGCCAGATTGCCCATTGCCGGACTGGTTCGAAGCGCTGCCATTGCTGTTGCCGTTTCCCGTGCCGCCGCTGTTATCGCTCGTGCTGCTATTTGAGCTATTGCTACCGCCGTTTTTCGACTGACCGGATGCGTTCAATACGAACGGAGTCGCTATCAAAAGTGCAAAAGATAGAATTAGGCATTTCATACACACTACTCCGTTACGTCAACATTCATCTGACACAGCCACGACTTTGAAGGGAATATAAAGTAGATAAACAAAGAGTCAATCTGATAAGTATTAAAATTGAATCGAACCTGTGGAAAACTTGTGAACTTCTTGGTATACCGAGCAGAGTTGCTTCGGACTGACGGCATCCTCTCACTGAATCTCGCCACTACTTCGCCCCAGGTGTCGCGAGAAGGTGTTCGAGGAAGTGCGTATCGAACTTCCCTGCGATAAACGCCGGGTCGGCCAGAATGCGCTTGTGCAATGGAATCGTGGTCTTAATTCCCTGAACTACAAAGCCATCTAGAGCGCCGTGCATGCGTGCGATTGCTTCGGACCGGTCCCGCCCGTGCGCGATCAGCTTTGCGATCAATGAATCGTAATAAGGCGGGATTACGGCGTCCGCATAGGCGGCCGTGTCCACGCGAATTCCTGGGCCGCCGGGCACTCGGAAGGCTGTAATGTGCCCCGGCGACGGCACGAACGTCTCAGGATCTTCCGCGTTAATCCGGCATTCGATGGCGTGGCCGGAAGATCGAAACGAACCGACAGCTTCCTCAATGCGCTCTCCGGCCGCGATGCGAATTTGCGCCTTCACTAAATCGACTTGCGTGACCATTTCAGTCACGGGATGTTCCACCTGGATGCGCGCGTTCATCTCTATGAAATAAAGATCCCCCGAAACATCGCGCAGGAACTCAACCGTTCCAGCTCCCGTATAGCCGACTTTGCGAAGCGCTTCCACCACCTGACGTCCGATCTTCTCGCGCACCGCCGATTCCAGAACCGGTGAAGGCGATTCTTCCAGCACTTTCTGATGGCGCCGTTGGAGCGAGCATTCGCGTTCGCCGAGATGAATCACGTTGCCGGCTTTGTCGCCCAAGACCTGAAACTCGATATGCCGGGGGCGCTCGATCAGCTTCTCCATATACACATTCGGGCTGCCGAAGGCCTGCTGAGCCTCCGTCCTCGCGGTCTGAAATGCGGGAATCAATTCTTTCTTGGTGCGGACCATCCGCATGCCTCGCCCGCCACCGCCCTCAGCCGCCTTGATCATCAGCGGCAAGCCGACTTGCGCGGCGATCTTCTTGGCCGCATCTTCGTCCGGGACGATTCCGTCGCTGCCGGGTATCACCGGCAGGCCCGCGGCCGCCATCTCCGCCCGCGCGCGATCCTTTTCACCCATCATGCGAATCACCGCCGGTGTGGGTCCTATGAAGGTGATATGCGACGCCTCGCAAACTTCGGCGAAATTCGCGTTTTCAGATAGGAAGCCGTAACCGGGATGGATCGCGTCAACGTTGGCAATCTCCGCCGCGCTGATCACCTGCGGAATGTTCAGGTAGCTTTCCGAACTGCGTGGCGGGCCGATGCAGATCGCCTCGTCCGCAAACCGCACGTGCAGCGAATTGCGGTCCGCCTCGGAGTACACCGCTACGGTGCGAACGTCGAGTTCCTTGCACGCAGAAAGGATGCGTAGCGCGATTTCCCCGCGGTTGGCAATCAGGATTTTTCGGAACATGACCTTCGAAGCGCCTGTCGCGGAACCTATCCGGCGATCGTCTCAAATTTCTTCGCGGTTCAAGATTGGCTATCTCTTCGCTTGCGGCCGAATGCCGAAGAGCCGTTCGCCATACTCGACAGGCTTACCATTTTCCACAAAAACATTCACGATTTCGCCGACTGCGTCGGACTCAATCTCGTTCATCAATTTCATCGCTTCAATGATGCACAACACCTGCCCAACGTCCACCTTCGCGCCGAGCGTCACAAAGGGCGAAGCCTCCGGACCCGGCGCGGAATAGAACGTTCCGACAATGGGAGACTTCACGATGTGGATGTCGGCACCGACGGCGCTCGCTTCGGAAGCGTGCTTGGCGCTCGCCGAAGCTGGGTGGGCTGAAACTGCATGTGGAGCTTGCGCAGGCGGGGTTAAAACCGCCTCAGCCGTGCCGGAAGCCGCCCTAGCGGACGGTTGACGGCCAACGAATCCTGTCGAAGCTTTCTTCAGGCGGATGCGGACGCCGGCTCGCTCGTACTCGAACTCTTCGAGCCCGTGTTTCCGCATAAATGCTAGCAAGCGTTCGACTTCCGCTAGATCCACGCCGCGGACGCCGCCACCCTGCTCTGCATTCTGCTTTTTTGGCATTTAGAGTTCGAGAAATTCTCGGGGCGCTGTCGTCAGAGTGGTCGCGCCGGTGGCTGTAACGACCATTTCGTCCTCAATTCGTACACCGAAATGCTTCGAGATATAAACACCTGGTTCGACAGTAACAACCATTCCCTCGCGCATTATTGTGTGCTCATTTTTGCCAAGTCTCGGCATCTCATGTACTTCCAAGCCCAGCCCATGACCAGTGCTATGTGTAAAATATGCGTCGAGTCTAAAGCGCTTCAGTACGCCACGCGCCGCTGCGTCCACTTCCTCCGCCCGAACCCCCGGCCGGAGGGCGTTTTTTGCCGCAGCCTGGGCTTCCAGCACCGCAGCGTAGATTTGTTTCTCCTTTTTCGTCGCTCTTCCCAAAAAGACTGTGCGCGTCATGTCGCTGCAATAGCCGCGAATTATAGCACCGTGGTCTAGTACGACAAACTCGCTTTTCCCCAGCAACTTCGACGTTGGTCGGGCATGGGGCCACGCGGAGCGCGGTCCAGAGGCAACGATGGTGTCAAAGGATGGCCCGGAGCCGCCGTATCGTTTGATTTTGTATTCGATTTCGGCGGCCACTTCGATCTCGCTCATTTTGGGCCCGATCAAGCGGACCACATCGCCGAAGACGCGAGTAATCAGGTCGGCCGCGTCGCGCATTCTTCCCAACTCGTCAGCGTCCTTCACAGCTCGAAGGCCTTCGACGATGTTGCCATCCGCAATCCAACGGATGCCGGCGCCGCCACGGGCATCAAGGAGCTTCTTCTGGGCAACGGTGAGGCCGTGCGGCGAATATCCCACTCTGACGGGCTTCCGATGGCTGCGGAGTGCTTCAGCAACCGCGCCAATCAGTCCATGTTTAGCAATGTGGATGCGAGTCCCTGAGACTTCTTCCCGGGCCTGCAGGGTGTAGCGGCTGTCGGTAAAAAGCGAGCTGCGCGATGCCTCGACGAGCAAGAGCGCGGCGCTGCCAGTAAAACCGCAGAGGTACCGAATGTTGGGGAGAAGAGAAACCAGCAGCGCGTCTGCGCCAATTCCGGGAAGGAGGCCCCGGAGCCTGTCCATCCTATTGGACAGGCCGCTCCGGGTTGCGGTACGCGGTATCGACTTTGCCCTCACGCTCACGAAGTTCCGGCTTGGCGGCCGGAACCCATCATAACCTCTAGCTCGGCAAAATCCGAGGCGTGAGGAAGAACAACAATTCCTGAGACGTCGAACTAACCGTCGTGTGTTTGAAGAGATTTCCGAGTAGCGGAACGCTCCCGACAAACGGAACTTGCTGAATATCCGTCCGCTGCTGGGTGACGATGATGCCGCCGATCACGACGGTCGCGCCGTCGTTCACAGTGACTTTCGTTTCCGCCGCCTGCGTGTCAATTGCCGGAATTCCCTGAACTCGGGGAATCGACGCGTCGATCTGATCGTTCTCAACCGTGACGTCCATATAGATCGTGCCATCGGCCGTAATCTGGGGCGTCACGTCGAGTTCCAGCACGGCATCGACGAATTGAACTGAAACGGTGTTGTTGATGATAGTGGACACCGGGATTTTGGTTCCCTGCTTCACCGTCGCCTTTTCGTTATTCTGCGTGATCACCTTGGGCTTTGAGAGCAGCTTTCCTACTCCGCGATCTTCGGCCGCGGTGATAATCATATCCAAAGCAAAGTTAGCCGACGAAAACGAGTATTGAATGCCGCTGGTCGGAACGCCCACTCCCAAGTTCGTCGCAAGGGGAATGGATCCGCTGGTCGATGAGGAACCGCCGGTGCCGACAACAATTGGCGGCGCCGGAAGCGGAGGAAAATTGCGAACAACAGGGCTGGTGCCGACCCCGGACGTACCGCCCACAATATTGCTGCCGCTTGGGTTTGCACCGGCAAATCCAAATTGAGTGCCGATTTCGCGAGAGAAGGAACGATTGGCCGCCACAACGCGAGCCTCGATTTCCACCTGCTGGGATTTTCGGTCGAGCTGCCTGATCAAATTATCCATCACCGGCAGTGTGCTCGGTATATCGCGAATAATGAGAGTGTTCGAGCGGTCATCCGAAATAATATCTCCGCGCGAGGAGAGGAACTTCTTGAGCGTGGCAGCCATATCGGTGGCTTTCGCGTAGCTGAGGACGCGGGTTGTCGTCACCACGTCGGCTGCTTCCGCCTGAGCCTTGGCAAGATCCCGGTTTTCCTCGGCTTCCTTCCGCAGAGTTTCCTTCGTCGCAATGCGGAGAACATTGCCGTCGAGTTGCTTGTCGAGATCGTTGTTCCGCAGAACGATGTCCAGAGCCTGGTCCCACGGCACATCGTCGAGAACGATCGTCAGCGTGCCCTTAACGCTCGGATCGACGACCACGTTCAGGCCACTGATCTCATGGATGAGACGGAAAAAATCATGTAGGTCCACGTCCTTCAGGTTTACAGAAATCGGCTCGCCTGAAAACTTCTGGGCAGTTCTGGGCGCCGCTTGAGCGGGCGCAGGCCGGGCATTTGTTTCAGAAACCGGAACGGGCTCGGCCGTTGGCGAGGTCGCCTCCGGCTGAGTCGCCGCAGCAGACGATACGTTGTGCGCGAGAGTCATCGCCGCTGCACCTTCCTGACGCGCAGCAGGGGCGGAGATCGCGAGCCCCGACATCGGCTGCGTCAAGGCAACAGGAAGAATGGCGGCGGCCGGGATGTTCGTTGGCGTGACCACTGCGGATTTTAGCTGGGCGTCCGCAACCGCTGGAGTGACGGACTTGGTGCTGACAATTGGCGCACCATCGGACGCAGGCGAAACCGCAGCTCCGGCTTCACGCTTCGTCGCAAAAGAGACCGTCACAGCGCTTCCGCTTCCGTGAATGGCATATTGAGCAGGCTCGCGCAAATCAATCACTACACGCGAAACCTCGGGACGGAACTGCGCCAACCGAATTTCCCGCACGGGATCGAGGTTGCTGGCGATGTGCTTTTCCGGCGTAGCAAGACGTGAGCCGGCAAAATCGAGAACCAGGCGCTCTGGATTCTGAAGCCTCTGGGAGTGGTACGTCAAAGATCCGGAGCCGGAGATGGTAACTTCGGTCTGGTTGCCATTCTGCGCCAAGGACACGCGGCGGATGGCTTCGACGCCGGAATTTTCTTGCGAAGCCTTTGCTGCCGCCGGAACCATGGCTGCTCCGCCAGCCGGGGGCTCGGCCTCCGCCGGCGCGCCCGTTGGCAAACCGGCATTCGCAATCTTCGAAACCACAAGCGTGAGATCCCGGTTGTCGCTACGCTCAATCCTTGGCTCGACACCCTGTGCTAGAAGAATTTCCACACGGACGACGGGCTTCTCTCCCGAAGAGTACGAGAGCACGCGATAGCTCTTCACCAAATCCGACGCAACAACTCGCGCGCCGGAGGAATCGCCGGCCGCCACGCCGCTCAGGTCGACCACGTAGAGGGTCGGGCTCGGACGATATGTGGTGTACTCGAATGGGCCGTTCGCTTCGGCCTGGACGCGCACACCTCCGTTCGCCACCGCTGCACTGACGTGCACCACCGGAGCGTCCGCTGCTCGGAGCGATCCACTCGTTAACATCAGGCTAGCCGCAATCAGTGCGCCTAGCGCCCCCATCCACCACTTGATCCTCATTGCTGCTCTCCTGCACTGGCGTAGATTCGCTTCGTCACCATTCGCTCGACGGGCTTGCCGAATGCGTCCTTCGAGTTTTCGCGAAACGTAACTCCATCCAACCCGATCTTTTCAACATCCCCGTCGTAAAGTCGATCGCCCTCATGGATGAAATAAACGCTATTCTCCGGGTTCGAAACCACAGCGATCATCCCCGAGGGAGAATGCACGGCGCCATCCACGCGCACCGTCGAAATCACAAGCCCTGCTTTTCCAGGAGGAAGATGCAATCCGCCACCTGCTTCCTTCCTCTCGCTGATGAGCGGTGCAAAAGGATCCCGCTTGTTCGCACTTTCACGCACCGGAGCGCCCGGCGCTTCCGCCGGTTTTGCGACCGGCGCCGGGGCCTTCACCATGCGTGCGGCCCGCACTGCTTTTGCTTTGCGAGCTACCTTCGGTTTTGCAACCGGCTTCGTCTGGGCAGTTACTTGCGGTCCCAGGCATGCTGAAGCCGCGAGTATTAGCACCAGCATCCCGGATGTCCTTATAAATCTCATCGTCATAGCCCTACCGTTTTGCCTGTGCGTGAGCCGGAGGCGCCGGCTGTTCCGCTGAATTGGTGAAAAAAGTGGTAATCGTGAACGTTCCGGTCACCGATGTTCCGGGTACCATGTGAAACTTCCCGGCTCCGCCCTGCTGTTGACCCACAGAGGTGAGCTTCAGGTCTCCGACATTGATAATTCGAGAAAGGCGCCCGAGGTTGGAGAAAAAGTCCAGCACTCCATAGTAGGGACCGTCGGCCTGTATCTCGAATGGCATCTCGAAGTAGTACGGCTTTTGAGCAATGGGCTCTGCAGTTAACGTTCGGATAGCAACTCCGGAACCCAGGGCCGACCTCTGTACCATCAAAATGAATTGATCGGCTTCTTTCTCTTCCGGCACGATCGTCTGCAACGTGGCGAGCTGCTTTTGAAGCGCGTCCATTTCAGATTCCAGTTCGGCGCGGCGCTGTTTGTAAACTCGCAAACTCTGTACTTCGGAGTCGAGCGGCTTCAATTCGCTCTGCGCAGTCTCCAACTGGCTGCGAACACTAGCCAGGGGCAGCCCCGGCACATACAAACCCACCAGCACCAACACGACCGCCACCCCGACATAAAGGAGCGCTTGCAGGGGCCACGGCCATTCACGAAAACTCGTTGCCATGGTTAGCTCCTTCCCTTGGCCGCCGGCCGCGTAGCGCCTGTTGCGCCGGTTGTTTCAGTTTTGAGTCCGCCGTTCGCCGCAGCAATGCCAGCGGTCATTGAGAAGCTATAGGTCTCCACGCCCGGAACGAGGTCGTTCTCCTTGGCGTCTTTGATTTCGATGTTGTCGAAATAGCCCGAGCGCTTCAATTCGGTGATGAAGTTGGCCACGGAGTTGATCGATCCGGCCTCACCATCGATTGCCAACCCACTCGCTGTCTTGGTCATGGACGTCAGCCACAACGAATCGACTCGTACCACCGTATTGGCGACCATCTGAAGCAGATCCTGACCGCCGCTGCGATTCTTTTGCAGCGTTTCAATCACGTCGATGCGCTGTTGCAAAATGCTTTTTTGGCTTTCAAATCGATCAACATCCTGCTTGATTTGCTGCAGGCTGGCCTTCTCGGCTTGTAACTGTTGGATTCTTCGATTGGTGTCGTCCAGCTGCCGCTTCTGCGAGAAGTAGACTACGGAGAGAACCACGCAGGCAACGGCCACTGCCGCCACTCCCAGCACAATTTGGAGTGTCGATTCCAGCGGCACCGCTTGTTTCGCCGCCTTGGGACGAGTTTGACCGAGTAAGTTGATCCGAATCATGGTGTGTCGAAACTCCTCAGCGCCAGCCCCACGGCAATTGCCAGGCGCGGCGCCAGATCTCGAATGTGGTTTTCATCGTGACGGGCTGGATCGATGGCGATCTTGCGCAGCGGATAGAGTTCTTCCACCGGCATCGCGAACTCCTCCTTGAGCAGATCCAGCAAGCCAGGGACGCGTGCGGTCCCGCCAGCCACGACGATCCGGCGGATGTTCTCGCCGCTGGCCGTGGCACGGAAGAAATCGAAGGTCTTCTGAATTTCCAAAATCAAAATGTCGGATACCGAACGCAAGATCCCCGTCCGCTGTTCATCGCTCACTCCCGGCAGCGTTCCACCCATCTTCAGCTTTTCCGCGTCTTCGAAGCTCAGATCCAGTTCCTTCTGAAGCGCGTCCGTGTACTGATTGCCTCCCACTGACACGTCGCGTGTAAAGAGTGGCGTCCAGCCGCGAATGATGTTGATATTCATCACGCTTGCGCCCACGTTTAGCAGGGCAACAACCTGCGAAGGGTCCGGGTCGTAATTCACTTCGAAGCTGTTCTGCAGCGCGAACGCATCGATATCCACCACCACCGGCGTTTTGCCGGCCTGCGCGAGCACGTTTGTGTGGTTCAGAATTTTGTCTTTTTTCACCGCCACCAGCAGCACGTCCATCTGATTCTCGGTCGCTTCCAGGAGCTGGTAGCTCAAATTGACGTCCGCGATATCGAACGGAATATGCTGGCTCGCTTCCGCTTGGATCCGGTCGTACAGCTCCTCCTCGGTCATCAAAGGCATGCTCACCCGCTTCACGATGACCGAGTGGCCGGAAACTGAAGTGGCCACGTCCTTCACTTTGATTTTTTGCGCGTCGAAGATCGCGATGATTTTTTCCGCAACCGATGGAGCGTCCATGATGGCGCCGTCCACCACCGTGTCCTGCGACAAAGGCTCCAAGCCGAAACTCACCAGTTCGTAGCCGTCTTTCACTTTCTTCAGCTCGACGGCCTTTACCGAACTGGATCCGATATCCAGACCAATCAGAGATCGCGTCTTCCCCAGGTTAAACATCTTGCGGCCCCCGCATCCCCATCGCACCCCGCTGCGCAGGGGTTATCCCGGCAGAGCTATTCATTGGCCCCTGCTTTCCGGAAAGGCTTCACTTTTCATTCGTCGTGTTTGGCCCCCAACCCCGTAAGAGCCATTTTTGTCAGCGCGCCGCGTTAGTACTGATAATCCCGGTACGCTGCCTTGTTTCGTTTATTGCATCCGGAGTCCGCAGTGTCAACCAACATGTTGCCAGCGTGTGCTTTTGGTAAAACCCGGCCGAAAGAGCAGTAAAACGCTGAACAGGGCCTAAAACATTGAGGGATTCGTCGAAAAGGGACTCGCGCCTGGGGAGGTCAATGCGGCGGAAGCGTTAACACCATCCACCGCCAAATTTTGCTCTATACGCCTATTTTCGGCTATCGAGTTTGAGTTGCGACCACAGCGCATCGATGCGCCGCTTCGTCTCCGCATCCATTTTTATTTCGTCGGGCCAGCGCCCCGAAAATCCTTCTTCGGGCCATTTGCGAGTTGCGTCGATCCCCATCTTCGATCCGAAATCCTGCCGCCTCGCGGCATGATCGAGGGTATCCACCGGCCCGAGCACAAACTGAATATCGCGTTCCGGATCGATCGCGCAGAGCGCCTTCCAAACGACCTCGCGCGAATCCTGCACGTTCACATCGTGATCGACGATCACAATCACCTTGGTAAACATGGCTTGCCCAAGCGACCAAATTGCATTCATCGTCTTTCGCGCATGGCCCGGGTAGCTCTTGCGAATGGAGACGATCATCAGATTTTGGAAAATTCCTTCGGCGGGCATGGCCACGTCGACGATTTCGGGGTGCTGCATCTTCATCACCGGCAGGAAAACGCGCTCGATCGCGTGGCCGATAAAATAGTCCTCCTGTGGCGGCGGGCCCACGATGGTCGTTAGATAGAGCGGATCTTTGCGATGCGTTACGCAGTCGACGTGAAAAACCGGGTATTGCCCCTCAAGCGAATAAAAGCCAGTGTGGTCGCCAAAGGGACCTTCAGTGCGCAATTCTCCGAGCTCCACATGGCCCTCGAGAACGATTTCCGCGTTCGCTGGCACTTCGAGATTGACGGTCTTGCACGCTACCAACTCCACCGGATCGCGCCGCAGGAATCCTGCAAACAAAAACTCGTCCATATCAGGAGGCACCGGCAGAATGCCCGCGAGACACGTAGCCGGATCGGCTCCGATGGCAACCGCCACCTCCAATCTGCCACCGGCATTCTTCGACCGCGCGCTGCGGAAGTGTTCTGCGCCATGCTTCTGCGTTTGCCAGTGCATGCCCGTAGTGCGCGAATCGAACACTTGCATTCGGTAGCAGCCCACGTTTCGCTTTCCCGTCTCCGGATTTTTTGTAATCACCATGGGCCAGGTGATGTAACGTCCGCCGTCCTGGGGCCAGCATTGCAGAATCGGGAAATCGAGGAGCGAGAAGTTTTCCGTGAGCACCACTTCCTGGCACTCGCCGCTGCGCACCGTTTTCGGGAACGCGTTCCCCAGTTCGGCCAGTTTCGGCAGCATTTTTACTTTGTCGAGCAACCCTTGCGGCGACTGCATGTCTAGAACCGAGGAAACGCGCCCGGCGATCTCATCGAGTGACTCCACCTCAAGCGCCATGTTCATGCGACGTTCGCTGCCAACGAGGTTCGTCACCGCCGGGAATCGCGAGCCGCGGGGCCGCTCAAAAAGAAGCGCTGGGCCGCCAGACTTCACGGCCCGGTCCGATATTTCGGTGATTTCCAGCACCGGGTCCACCTCGGCGGAAATGCGCTTGAGTTCGCCAGCCTTCTCCAGCTTTTTAAGGAAGTCTCGGAGATCGCGATACGCCACTTCCCCTCCCCAGGTCAGCCGCTATATCCCCGCATTTGAGGGAAATTCTTGCGCGCCCACTCTAACACGGACCTTCGCGGCATTCGCGGTGCGAATGGGTTGAAATAACCAGGGCATGTCCTTGAAACGCCTAACATTCCCGATGCACTATGGACTAAGACGTGCGCGAGCTTTTGTCCAAAACATCGCCTAAAATGTGACCTCTCGGCGGCGTAACCTGCCGGCCAACGTTTGCGTCTTTATGTAAGAGGAAGAGAAGTCATCCGAAGCCAGGGTTTTCGGCCGAGACCACTTCCCGGTTCCGTTTAATTTAATTGGAGATTCATGCCGCTAAGCGATTCATACCGAAGCCACAAGAAGGCATACCTTATCAGCGCCGCAGTTATCGTCCTGATTTTAGGTTACTGGGCCTACGCCAGGCGTAACGCCTCGGACCCCAAATACACCACGGCGGTGGTTCGGCAGGGAGACCTGACCTCCGCCGTCCAGGCCACGGGGACGATCAATGCGCTAACGACCGTGCCGGTCGGCTCCTACGTATCCGGCACCGTGCAATACATATTCGCGGATTTCAATACGCGCGTGAAGAGCGGCCAGGTGCTGGCGCAGCTCGATCCGGCAATCTACGAGGCGCAGGTAACTGAGGCACGCGGCAACCTTCAGAATGCGGAGTCGAATCTTGTCACGCTTGCCGCGAACGTTCAGGCCGCGCAAGCCAATCTGTCGAAAGCGCAGGCCAATGCGTCCTACGAGAGGGCCACGGCCAAGCGCTCACAAGATCTTTTCACGGCGGGCGTCGTTTCGGCGGATGCCAATGACCTGACGCAATCGACCCTTGGCCAGTCCGACGCGGATGTCCAAGCCGCACAGGCGAGCCTGGCTCAGGCAAAAGCACAGTTGACGCAGGCTCACGCGCAGATAACTTCGATGCAAGGCGGCCTCAAGGCGGCTGAAACGAGCCTGAAATACACCACGCTCATTTCGCCGATTGATGGCACCGTGGTCGCCCGCAATATCGACGTTGGCCAATCCGTGGCCGCGACTTTGCAAGCTCCCAACACTTTCACGGTAGCGCAAGATCTCACGCGCATGCAGGTGTACGCCGCCACCGATGAGTCCGACACCGGCAATATTCACGTCGGGGCGCCCGTCACGTTTCAAGTGGACGCGTTTCCCACCGAACAGTTCCATGGCCGTGTCAGCGCCGTGCGCCTTAATCCCACCACGGTGCAAAACGTAGTCACCTACAACACGGTGGTCGACTTTAGCAACCCCGACGAAAAACTTTTGCCGGGGGAAACTGCCTACGTCACCATTCCCACGGGCCACGCGACCAACACACTTTTGATTCCCAACCCCGCACTAACGTTTAAGCCGAACATCCCGAAGCCTCAGCTCCAGCAACTCTACAAGGAGCACAATATTTCCAAAGAGGCTTCCACGACCCATTTGGGCGGCTGGCAAGTGATCTGGAAAATGGGACCTAACAAAGATTTAATTCCCGTGGCCATTCAGTGCGGCATCACGGACTACAGCAACACGCAATTGATTCAAGGCGACATCCACGATGGAGACGTCCTGGTGATCGCCCAACAAACACAGGGCGCTGCCACCGGCACTCGTCCCCCTGGTTTTGGCGGGCCCGGCGGCCGCGGGCCGCGCTAGCTAGCGCGCATCTTATGGTTGCAGCATCGAGGTAACGGTATGGACTTCAAAGAAGTGATACGCGTCGCGCTGAGAGCGCTGGCTCGAAACAAGCTGAGGACAATTCTCACCATGCTCGGCATCATCATCGGTGTCGGTGCGGTCATCTGCACCGTGGCGATTGGTCAAGGTGCCGGCCAGCAGGTGCAGCAGCAGATTCAGTCCCTCGGCAACAACATGATTATGATTTTCTCCGGCAGCGTGAATACCGGCGGCGTCCGCATGGGCAACGGTGCGAATAAGACGCTGACCGCCGACGACGCTGAAGCCATTTTGCAGCACGTCCCCGATGTTGTTGCGGTTTCTCCAATGGTCGGCGCGTCCGTTCAGGTTGTCAACGGTAATCAGAATTGGTTCACTCGCGCCAATGGCGCATCTCAGGACGTCACCTCCATACGCAACTGGCCCGTCGTCTCCGGCAGCATGTTCTCTCAGCGCGATGTGGACATGGCCGCCAACGTCTGCGTGATTGGCCACACCGTGGCGCAGCAGATCTTCGGCGATGAGGACCCCGTCGGTCAAATGATCCGCGTGCAGAATCTCCCCTTCCGGGTCTTGGGAGTCCTTCAGACCAAGGGCCAGTCACCCAACGGCCAGGATCAGGACGATATGATGCTCGTGCCTTACACTACCGTCCAAAAGAAAATCTCGGGAATCAGTTGGGTGCAGATGATTATGGTCTCCACCACCTCTCAGCAGGCAATGACACCCGTACAAGCCGCCATTTCCGCGCTGTTGCGGCAGAGGCACCACCTACGGGCGGCGGAAGACGACGATTTCATCATTCGCAGTCCCAATGAAATCGCCCAGGCTGCTTCGGCCACTTCTTATGTCCTCACGCTTTTGCTCGCGAGCATTGCTTCCGTTTCGCTTTTGGTGGGAGGCATCGGAATCATGAACATCATGCTCGTTTCGGTTACCGAACGAACTCGTGAGATCGGTGTCCGAATGGCGGTGGGAGCTACGGAGCAGGATGTGCAAATGCAGTTCCTCAGCGAAGCGCTGGTGCTGAGTTCCCTCGGCGGCTTGATCGGAATTGCGTTCGGGGTCGCCTGTTCCGCCGTGGTTTCAAACCTGTTCCACTGGTCCACCTTTGTCTCGCCCGTTTCCGTGGTTATTGCCGTCGTATTCTCCGCTTTCGTCGGAGTATTCTTCGGCTACTATCCCGCGCGCAAGGCCGCTCAACTCGATCCCATTGAGGCCCTCCGATATGAATGAGAAGCTTTTCGGCCGTTCGGTGATTTATTTGGCTGTCCTGGTTTTGGGCGCAGCCTCCTTGGCGTCAAGCGCCGCTCAGGCGCAAGGCAGAAGGTTTCCTCCGCGGCAGATGCCTCCCGGGCAAACGCCGCCTGGCGCCGCGCAGTTGCCTCCTCAAGCCCAGGGTACGAGGGTGCCTCCCGACGAGCTAGCCGCTGCGACGGCGGCCAAAAACACGCCGGCGGGAGAACAATTCTTCATCGTCGCCTCCGTTGATCTCCAAAAATCGCAGCTTCTGCTGAAGCGCCCAACCGAGGTCACCCTGCTCACGCACGTGGACGACAAAACAAAGTATTTAGACTCTACCGGAAAACCGATTCAGCTCTCGAGTTTGCGCGCTGGCGATACAGTCTGGGTTACCATATCGAACGGGTCGTCCGGAGCCACGGCCACGCGAGTCCGCAAAGGCGAAATGACCGTCGCCGAGCTTCACCACTACTATCTCGATTATCCCGAAATAAAATAGTTATTCCGCCCGCGCATGCGCCATTTGACTACTTGCTGAGGGGGATTCCGCCCCTCGCATCATGGGGGAGCACAGCGAAATTAGGCTCGTGACAACAGACTCCCATACCCCGGCGCACGCCCGCTTAGGCCCAGCAGACGAACTCCCGCCCACAGCGCGTGCGGCAGGCTCGATACCACCGGCACTTTGCAGCGCTTTTCCAGCGGCGCAAGGATTTGCAGCGTCTTCAGCCCACCACAAGAGATCAGCAGGGCATCCGCTTTCGGCGCCTCGTCCCGCACGCCCGCGCTGAACGTTATCAGCTCCTGCTTGGTCACCGGCGGCCGGTCCTCGAATCGTTCGATGCCCATGCCCTTCAGCGCCAGCACCTCGAATCCGGACTCGTCGAGAAACGCTCTCAACCGCCCGTTTACCTCATTGTTGTACGCGGTCGCAGCCGCCACGCGCCGCGCGCCCACTGCCTTCAGTCCTTCGATGATCGCAGTGCTCATCGTAGTCGATGGCAAGCCCGTGCTTTTCGTGACCCGTGCTTTCACCTGCTCGTTGAATGCCGCTCCCTTATAGAATGTCAGCGACGTTCCCATCACGCAGATGGCGTTCGCCCCTTGCGCAGCCAGTTTTTCCGCCGCCGGCACGATGCGCTCGACCACGTGGTCGTATCCTTCCGGGGTCATCCGCTCCAGTCCCACGCCAAGCGCAAGGAATCGGACACCCGATGGATACATCAGCTTCGCCTCGGGAGGCACAGGTAGGTTCGCGGGAGGGAGAATCAATCCAAGCACAGGTTCTTTGGCGGCTGTTGCGGGCACGCCGAGTGCTCCGAAAACAGCCCCGGCAGCAGCCACCCCAAGGAATCGCCGGCGCGAAGTATCGGTCATCACGTAGCTCCTTCCACTCGCCCCCCAAAACACGGAGCCGGCCGCGATTGTAGCACCACTCTTTGAGAAGCGATCACCCGTCAGGGAGCGCGAGAAACTAGGATGCTTGCGGAAAGTTGAGGAGGGCCCACGGAGGCGGACCCTCCCGCAATTGCGGTTAGGTAGCTGGTTTAATGTCGGTTACGTGAATTGTCTTGGTTGCCGCGTCGTAGGTTCCAGTCACCTTCACCTTTTGTCCGGCGAAGTCCGCGGGCTTTTCTTGGTCGTCGAGCTTGTAAGTCATCTTCCGCGTAGCGTTGTAAAGGACGTACTTTGCGCCCATCTTGACGCATTCCTGCGTGCACATCTTCTTCACCGCCGGATCGGTTGCATTCTTGCCTTTCATCATCCCCGCGTGCGAGCCCATGCTCGCGCACGAGCTATCCATGATCTCGCCCGTAAACGTTCGGTCCGCCGCCTGGGCCAAGCCGATCCCCAACAACATCACTGCCGCGGTCGCTGCAATCGCAATCTTTCTCACGGAATTCATGTCGATCCCTCCCACCTAGTTGGATTAACTAAGCACCCAGACTGTTACACAAACTCGATGATAATTCTAGCGTCGGCGCCGTTCGCTCCACTACCGTCCGAGGAGTTAGGCATCGTTCCGGCGCGAACCCCTGAATCTGTGCCGGGAGAAAAAGTCCACACCAAGCACCGCTTGCATCCCTTGGTTCCGGTCCCTAAGATGGGCGCATGTTTTTGATGCTGAATATCGCGACCGGACGAAGGTGCGGGACGCTCCCCCAGAACGGGTCGGTGCCTCCGGTTAATCGACACAAGTGCCGAGTAGAAAGTAGTGCAAATGACTGAAAACAAAAGACGACGCCCCGGTCTACCCGTCACAAAAGCCGAAACTCCTTTTGTGCGCCTTCTCGCAGCGGTTGTCTTCGTCGCGCTGCTGGCCGCTTCCGGGGCACCGGTTCGCGGCGACCGTTCCGCGAGCATCGCCACGGCGGCACGTCGCCACACCTCGGCATCGGAGAAAAGCATGCCCGCACAGTCCGCCTCGGAAAAGTTCGCCCAGCTGAGCGACCGATTCATGAAGGATTCTCTGGCGATGTCGCCCACGAACGCCTCCGCCGCCGGATACCACAAACACACTGATCCGAAGACCGGAAAAACCATCGAGCTCGATGCTTTACTGGACGACATGAGCCTCGCAGCCTTCGCCAAACAGCGCGCTTTCTACGCCGAGTGGCAGCAACGCTTTCGCACCGAGACTCCGGTGGCGTCGCTCGATCCCGAGGATGCTGCCGATTGGCACCTCATCGATGATCAGATCGGTCTCAGCCTGCTCGAACTCGACCACATTCAAAGCTATCGCCATCACCCGACCATTCCGGTTGAGCTGATCGGCAACGCAATTTTTCTTCCTCTCTCGCAGAGCTATGCGCCGAAGGACGTGCGGCTGGGCCACGTCATTTCCAGAATCGGTCAAATTCCCCGCCTGCTCGACCAAGTGAAACAATATCTGAGCGATGCCGACGCGATTTTCGTCAACACGGCAATTCAGGAAAACGAAGGAAATATCGACCTGATCCAAAATACCGTCGCGGGCGAGATCGCCCCGGGTTCCCCTCTGAAAGCCGAATATGACCGGGTCGCTCCCGCCGCCATCGCTGCGCTGAAAAATTTCAACCAATGGCTCGCAGACGATTTAGGAAAACGCAAATCGCGCCTGACCTGGCGCTTGGGCAAGGATTTCTACGATCAGAAATTCAAGCTGGTGATGGAAACTTCGGTGACGCCGGAGGAAGTTCTTTCGAGCGCCGCGCAGGAGCTCAAAGCCGTGCGCGCCGAAATGCTCCAGCTCGCTCTTCCCCTGCACGCCCAAATGTACCCGAACCACGGAGACCACTCCGATCTTAGCGGCCGCGAGCGCGAAAACCGCATCATCGGCGAAGTGCTCGAAAAAATTTCGGAAGATCATCCGCAACGGGACCATGTCCAACAAACGATCGAGGACGATCTCGAAGGCATCAAGCAGTTTATCCGCGAGAAAAAGATTGTCTCTCTCAGCACTCGCGACAATTTGAAAGTGATACCCACGCCGCCCTTCATGCGCGGAATCTACTCCGTGGCCGGGTTCCAGAGCGCGCCACCGCTCGAGCCGAAGGCCGAGGCTCAATATTGGGTCACGCCAATCGACCCGAGCATGCCCGCCGCAAAAGCGGAATCCAAACTGCGTGAATACAACTCCTGGGTGTTGAAGTGGCTCTCGCTTCACGAAGCGTTGCCGGGCCATTACGTTCAGTTCGAACACTTAAACAGTTTGCAACCGGAACGCCGCAGGTTGCTGCGCTCGCTTTACTCTAATGGAGCTTATGTCGAAGGCTGGGCGGAATACGCGTCCCAAGTGATGATGGACGAAGGGTATCTCAACAACGATCCGCGGTTCCGGCTGGAAATGCGCAAGATTCGCCTCCGTCTGCTCGCGAACGCGATCCTCGATGTAAAGATGCAAACGATGGGCATGACCGACGCGCAAGCGATGGACCTGATGACCAAGGACGCTTTCCAGACGCGGGCCGAAGCGGACGGCAAGCTCATTCGAGCCAAACTTAGCTCCACTCAATTGCCCAC
Source organism: uncultured Acidobacteriota bacterium (assembly GCA_963823145.1). Taxonomy (GTDB): domain Bacteria; phylum Acidobacteriota; class Terriglobia; order Acidiferrales; family UBA7541; genus Palsa-295. Next base: position 959,802 of record CAWGJZ010000002.1, on the reverse strand, counting down.
TTATTACGTCGGCCTGCGTGAATGGCTCGCTTTTCGAAAGCGATATCAGGCGGCCGCCGGCAAGAATTTCAACATGCTGAAATTTCACGATGCAGTGCTGGATGAGGGTCCGCTGCCGGTTCCTGTGGTGGAAAAACTGATCATGCCATCCGCCACGCAAAACAAATAATAACTGTGGAGAATACGGTTGCAGAATGAAGGAGCAAATGAGTCCACGAACTGAAAGATCCCGGCGAGACCGGCTATTTGCGATACGAAACAATATTTCATTCTCGCGCTTTCTCCAGTTCGTGGTTGGTACCGTTTTACTGCTCGCCGGACTTTGCACCTCGTCCGGCACCGTTCCGCCAGATCGAGCCGAGCAGCCGTCCAAAGTTGCGGACCAGAATACTTATATTGAACAGACTCAGGGCAAGGGATACCGCTTCGAGCGTGACGGATGGATTTACATACACCTGGAAGGTTCGCCCCTCGAAATCGGATACCAACACGGCTATCTGCTCGCTCCCGAGGTTGCCGACGCTTTCGCCGCGGTGCGCCTTGAAATGACCCACGACACTGGACAAGATTGGGATTTCTTTCGCCACGTCGCGCGCCAGATGCTTTGGCCCAAGATCGATTCTGAATATCAGCAGGAATTACGAGGAATGGTGAATGGTCTGCGGTTGGGGGGCACGAATCTCGATCTCGACGATCTGGTCGCGTTCAACGCATTTTCGGAACTGCCCGATTACTATGTGCCCTGGCTGAGCAGTCAGGAACATAAGCGCCCTTCGACGCGCGAAGCTCCGGAGCACTGCAGCGCATTCGTGGCGACGGGCAGTTGGACCAAGAACCACGACATCGTGATGGCTCACAACAACTGGACCACGTACATGGAGGGCAGCCGCTGGCGCATCATTTTCGATATCGTTCCGCGGTCGGGCTACCGAATCTTGATGGATGGTTTTCCCGGGGTGATTGCCAGCGACGATGATTTCGGCGTGAACTCCGCCGGCATGATGATTACCGAAACCACGATTTCCAATTTCCACGGATGGGACCCGACCGGCAAGCCTGAGTTTGTGCGCGCCCGAAAGGCCATGCAGTATGCGGATTCGATCGACAGCTATGTAAAGATCATGCTCGACGGAAACAACGGTGGATATGCGAACGACTGGCTGCTGGGGGATCGCAAAACAGGCGAAATCGCGCGATTCGAGTTGGGACTAGCACATACACAAGTATGGCGCACCAAGGATGGCTATTTTTCGGGCGCCAATTTCGCCAGCGATCCAGAGGTTATCCGCGATGAGACCACCTACGATCCAAACAATCCAGCCAGTTCGATGAACGCTCGAAAGCTTCGCTGGGATCAACTGCTGACCAAGAATAAAGGAGCAATCGACACAGGACTGGCCGAGGTTTTTCTGGCGGACCACTACGACACCTACGAAAAAAAGGAAGACCCCAATCGCCGCACCCTTTGCGGGCACGGAGACAACGAACCAATAATGCTTCCAAATTCGACCTCTGCGCCATTCACGCCGAGCGGCGCCGTGCAAGGTAAGGTGATCGACAGCGCTATGGCCGCCAACATGGAATTCACGGCCAGAATCGGGCATCCTTGCGGGACAAATTTCGACGCAGCGAAATTCTTATCGGAGCATCCCGAATTTTCGTGGGAGTCGCCGGTACTGCGCGACATGATTGCCGGCCCGTGGGCGCAGTTCCGCATCGCGGAGCATCCCGCGCAGTGAAGCGCCAACGATCTACTTGCCACCACTATTTTCGACGCGGAGATTGTTGGTAACCGAAAAAACGTTCGGCACGCCCTTGGCCGCGATTCCGGCGGCATCTTTGTCCGCCTGCTTGGCCACGACGCCTTCGAGCGTCACGTGCCCGTGATCCACAACGATGTGAATCGGCGGCACGCTCTGCATGGCGTACATCTGCAGGTTCGGTTGAGAATAAATGGCGCGGTATTCCGCGCGCCGAAGCTGATTGTCCATGGGTGAGAGCGGCAGAACCTTGATCTGGTTGTCGACGGTCTCGACACCTCGGACGTGCTTCACTGCTCTGGCCGCATCATCCTTCAGCGTCGGCCTGACAACCTCGCCCATGAGAGTGACTTTGCTACCTTCTACTTTGTATTCGAGGTTGTCGAATAGCGTGTAGAACGGGAGCATGACGAGTTGGTGGTGCACTTCGCGGACGATTGATGATTCGTCGGTGCCGCGATCTTCTTTGGAAGCTTGGGAACGAGGGGTTCCCAAACTGGATGCATTCGCTCCAAACGCAACCAGTAGGAACACAGAAAAAAACAGGAGAAAACCGCTTAGAGAACGTGGGCTGTAGACTCGCATCGAAATCCTCCATGCCAACGAAAGTGGCCGTAAATTCCGCCAAATGGTTAGATGCCCGAGCGTTCCGCTAGTGTCTCGCCGGATGGCGTCCGTTCGGAGTGCTATCCGATAAGCCGCATACGAAAATGGGAATCTGGAAAATCGCATTGGAAGGTGCTACAAAACAAAGTGCTTGCCTGGGTGTCTAATGCCAGAAGGGTGCTCGGCGAAGGGCTGCAAAAACGTGGTTCCTGCGGGACTCACCGCAGATCACATGTGTGTGCTCCATTTCACCTTGTTTGTCGAGGAAGAATGCGCCGAGATGCGCCGGGAAACGGCGCTTGGCAAAGCCAGCCATGATACGCAAATAGAATTCATGGACAGGATTGCTGGCCGTGGTGAGTCCCTGGTCCGCACCGCAACCAGCGGCTTTGCGATGTCCGATGAGCTGAAGGCTCGAATTCTGAGCACGCTTTTAACACTGATGAACACCCGCGAAAACATGGACCGAGCCGCCATGCGGCAATCCGCCATCAGGCGTTTCGCCGGCTAGTCATTTCTACCCGTTAGGTCCCAATGTAACGAGCGTAGAGAGAGCGCGCGACGGCTGGATCTTTTGTACCTTTTATGATGGCGCGGCCATCTGCAAACACAGTCACTTCGTAGGGCGAAACACAAAAGCGCAAGAGAAAATCGTTACTTTTCACTTGTGCGCTTGCTGCGCGGGCGAGGCGATGGCCCAAGTCATCGAGATTGAGTTGCCTGCCCCGTTCGTGGATCTGGACGGAATCACGTCCGCATAATGTGATGTGCGGCTGAGCCTCGCCCTCCAAAAAACGAAATTCACGCCGGGCACAAGCACGGCAGGAGCGGTTGCGCTCAGTTCGGATGGATTGAAATTTCCCTGTCCACACATCGCAAGAAACAAGGCGTCCATGCAATGCATCCGGCCGTCCGGAGAGAATTTTGATCGCCTCGATTGATTCGATGGAGGCGATAACGCCAGCCGCGGCGCCGAGCACGCCAGCCGTGTCGCAAGTCAGTTCGTTGCCCAGGCTGGAAGCGCCATGCGGCTCGCCGCTTTCGAGCAGGCAGGCAAGGCACGCCGTTTCGAAGGGTCGAATGGTCATTGTGACGCCGTAACTTCCGACGACGGCGGCGTAAATCCAGGGGATGCCAAGCGAAACGGCGGCGTCATTCAGCAGAAGGCGCGTTTGAAAATTATCGGTCCCGTCCAAAATCAGGGGAAATCCGGAAAGAAGTTCGAGCGCATTTTGCGGAGTGAGGTCGGCGACGATTCCCTCGACTTCCACATCGGAATTGACGGCGCGCAGGTGACGCTCGGCTGCAACAGCCTTGGGGAGAGCATCGCGCGCGTCGGACTCGTCAAAAAGGGTCTGGCGCTGCAAGTTGGAGAGTTCCACAAAATCGCGGTCGATGATACGAAGCCTCCCCAAACCCGACCTAACGAGAAGGCCCGCCACCGCCGTACCGAGCGCGCCGCAACCGATCAGGACAGCGCCGGCCCCGAGAATCTTTTCCTGCCCGTCTTCGCCGATTCCAGCGAAGAGTATCTGTCGAGAATATTTTTCGTAGAGTTCGGGTTTCATTCAGGGCGATCCAGACGCTGCCCCGAGCTGTGCGATGTTCTCCAAAAAGAGATTCTTGAGTTTGGCGAACGAGCACGGGCAGAAGGGCAGCCTACCGCAGATTATCATATCGCCTTTTCACACGGCGCATACAACGGGCTGTGCTAACCTTTGCTCTTAAATTCGGCGGAATGAGATCTCATCGTGAGCATGTGTTGCGTTTAGCGCCGCGTCCCGTGGGGCGCAGGGCGGCGTTGGCCGCGCTACTTATTTTCGCGAGCGTTTTATTTCCCCGCGCTACGCATTCTCAAGAGTCCACGATCGAGGGCCTGAAGGTCACGCGAGTTCGCGTAGTGGATAAAAATGGAATTGAAATCCCCAAGCAAATCCCAAAACTCCCATTGGCGACGGGCGAGCGGTTCGATTTCGCGGCTGAGCGCCAAAGTATCCGCGAAATCTATAATATGGGCGACTTTTCGGATATTCGGGTATCGGCTACGCGACAGGGTGAAGGTGTGGACGTGGATTTCATCGTCACCCTCAATTTCTACAACAATGTGGTTCGGGTCAACGGGCTGAAGCCGCCACCCAGCGAGGCGGCAGCTGTGGCGGCGCTGCGACTCGGCCTGGGCGAGCCATATCGCGAGAGCGCGCTTCGGGAAGCCGTCGGCCGTTTGCAGGACTCGCTGCAGGAGGATGGATTCTACCAAGCGAAAATCACTTGGTCCCTGAGCCCGCATGAGGACACTCGCCAGATGGACATAACGATAACCGTGGATTCCGGACTGCGCGCCCTCGTGGGCGCCATCAGCGTGCAGGACAACACGCGTTACTCCAAAGAGGAATTGTTAAAAAAGTCTAAGCTTTCGATGAAGAACCAAGTAACGTCCGCCCACCTCTCGCGCGCCACGGAGAGGCTCAGGAAATTTCTGGTGAATCAAGGCTACTTGGGAGCGGGCGCCACAATTACGCGGGGAGATTACAATTCGCAGACAAATCAGGTGCCGCTCACTTTGTCGATTACGGCAGGGTCGCGCGTCCAGGTGGAAATCGTGGGCGTGCGGCTGAGCAAAAGCAAAAGAGGGACGCTGCTGCCCATTTATGCTGAAGGAGCCGTGGACGACGACTTGCTGCAAGAAGGCCGCCGCAATATTCGCGATTACCTGCAGAGCCTGGGATACTTCAACGCGGCAGTCCAAGTGAGCTCGCGGCAAAACGACCAGCAGCACGAACAGGTGATCACCTATCAAATTGAGAGAGGCGATCACTTTCGCCTTGCCGGCGTCTCCTTCTCCGGAAACAACTACTTCAATAATGATTTGCTCTCCCGACGTCTGACGCTTCAACCGGCTTCTTTCGCCTCCAGCGGCCGGTTCAGCCAACAATTGCTGCGAGGCGACACCGACTCGATCCGCGGGCTTTATCTATCGAACGGTTTTCAGGATGTTCAGGTTACTTCCGACGTGGATGATCATTACGGCGGCAAGAAAAATAACCTTTTTGTATCATTTAAAATTCTCGAGGGAGCCCAGACTCGCATCGCCGGCTTGCAAATCGATGGAAATCACGCCATCAGCACAGCCGACTTGCTCAGCGTGGTCGGATCGACGCACGGAGAGCCATACTCAGAGGCGGGCGTATCGAGCGATCGGAACAACATATTGGCGTTTTATTACAACGACGGCTTTCCACAGGCTAGTTTCCACAGCAAAGTCAAGCCAACAAGAGCAGCGGACGAGGTTAATCTTACTTATCACATCACGGAGGGACCTCGAACGGACGTCGCGAAAGTGCTGATTACAGGCTACCAGTTTACGCGGCCGGGAATCATCCGCCGCCAAGTGGCTATCGAGCCGAACGGCCCGCTGCGCGAAGGCGATATCGCAACAACGCAGCGGCAGCTTTACAACTTGGGCATATTTGATCGCGTGCAGATCGCTCCACAGAACCCGGATGGCACCGATCCCGATAAAACGGTGATAGTGGAGGCTCAGGAAGGGGATCGCTACACGATTGGATATGGCTTCGGATTTGAGGTCCAGCGCATTGCGGGTGGCACATCGAATCCGAACGGCACCACGCTGGGCGCAAGCCCCCGGGGCATCTTCGAGATTTCCAGAAATAACATGTTCGGCCGGGCGCAGACGCTTTCGTTCAAAGCACGAGCCAGCACGCTTGAATACCGTTTTGCTCTCGGATACACGGCGGGCAATTTCCTTACCAACCGAAAACTGAGCCTGGACCTGACCGGATACGCAGACAAAACCCAGGACATCAATACGTTCACGTCCACGCGATACGAGGGCGGGTTGCAAGTGGTCTACAAAGTCTCGTCCTCGAGCTCCTGGCTTTTCAACTATTTCTATCGCCGGGTAGAAGCATCCAACCTAGTGAATACGATCAACGTGGAGCAGATTCCATTGCTGAGCCAACCGACGCTCGTTTCGGGTTTTGGGGTAACGTATGCGCGTGACCGCCGCGATGATCCCGCAGATGCCAAACACGGCACCTTCAATACTATCGACGTGAGCGATGCCGTTCGATCGATCGGTTCAAGCGCCAGTTTTTTCCGCGCGTATATACAGAACTCGTCGTTTCATTCCTTCGGCCGCGCTTTTGTGTTCGCTCGCTCGGTGCGATTTGGGTTTGAGCAGCCCTTCGGCGATACGCTGGGCGAAACGCCGGGGCAATGCAGCACGACTCCTGTTAGCGCGACCCAATCGATCATTCCCCTCCCGGAGCGCTTTTTTGCGGGAGGAGGAACTTCGCTGCGCGGCTTCGGATTGAACCAAGCCGGCCCTCGCGATCCGTGCACGGGATTCCCGATTGGCGGGTTGGCGCTACTGATTTTCAATCAAGAGCTGCATTTTCCGATGAAACTTCCGTTCGTGGGAAACCGCCTGGGCGGCACGATTTTCTACGACGGAGGCAACGTCTACAGCGACACGGGCCACATCTCGCTTTCCTGGAAGGCGCCATCGCTGACGGACTTGAACTATTTTTCGCACACGATCGGGTTCGGATTGCGCTATCCGACGCCGGTCGGTCCCGTGCGGATCGACTTCGGCTATCAGCTCAATCCGCCCCAATACCAGGGCATTGTCTTTCCGGCCGGTTCCACGGTGGGCGTGAGCAAAGTTCTCCAGCTGCCGCACTTTGGATTCTTCTTCAACATAGGACCGATCTTTTGATGAGGCGCGCGACCTTCATTTGCGTGCTGATGCTGGGGCTTGCCGGGCTTGAGGCTGCCGCCGCGGCGCGGGCGAAGATGCCCCGTCAGACTACTTCTTCAGCGTCGCCTATTACGCAAGGGCCGCAGACCGTGGATCGAATCGCCGCTCGCGTAGAGAACGACATAATAATGGAGAGCGACGTTCGCGAGCTGGCGGGATTTCAAGAGCTCGTCGATGGTCATTCCAAGGCTCGCGACGAGTTGATTCGGGAGCTAGCCGGCGAGTGGATCGTCCGCGGCGAGGCCGATGCGGCAAAATATCCGCAGCCGACTAACGATGACATTGAAAACGCCTATGTCGGGCTGGTGGGTCAGTTTGCATCGCCCGAGGAATTTCACAAGCGAATGGCAGGGGCGGGACTATCGGAAGCGGCCGTGCGGCGGATACTTGGCCAACAATTGTATCTCTCCAGATTCCTCGATTATCGATTCCGGTCGTCGGCGCAAGTGGACCAGAAACAGATCGAGACGTATTACAAGGAAGAATTTGCGCCCCAATTGAAGGCTCGCGGGGAAACGGTCCCGCCGCTGGATTCGGTGGCGGACACGATACGCGAAGTGCTGGTGCAGCGCGCGATCACCGATCGAGCCACTCAGTGGATCGATGAGACTCGTGCGGGGTTGAAGATCGACGTGATACCCGATGGAAGTGAGCCGTGAGCGTTGTTTTCAAGCGGCTACTGGCAGGGGCGCTGATCTTCATTGTTCTCGCCTTCTTGCTCGTGGCCACACTTCTGAAGTCGGGGTTCGTCGAGAGGTGGGTCCGGCGGGAAATCGTGAGCCGAGTCGAGCAGAGCACTGGGGCGCGGGTCGAGATGGGCGCGTTCCACCTGAATGTGTGGCGGCTCAAGCTCGAAATTGACGATCTTACAGTGCACGGCCTCGAAGCCGCGGACATGCCTCCGCTGTTTCATGCCGACCGCGTGGATGTGGGCGTTCGTATTATTTCGCTACTGGGCCGCAAGGTTGCGCTTGATGAACTGATTGTCGAACGTCCCGAGGTTGCCGTTTGGATCGATCGGGACGGGCGCAGCAATGTGCCCGCCCCACGTCGGCGAACCACAAATCGTCCCTGGCGGCAGACGTTATTTAATCTCCGCATCAGGCACCTGGAGCTGAAGGACGGAGCCGTTTCCTATAACGACCGGCGCACGCCTCTTGCCGTGGACGGCGGCAATCTCGATTTCGTTTTGCACTACGATGCTCCGGCTACCGGTGCGGATTCTTACGCCGGCAATCTTGAGTGGCGGGACGTGAGAGTGGCGGCCAAGCGCGATATGCCGTTCCCGTTCGATTTTTCTGTGAAGTTCCTGCTGCACCGCGATTCATTCGAGGCCGATGAACTGGTCGTCAAGGTTCTGCACTCGCAGTTGAACCTCAGCGCCGAGCTGCCCAGTTTTGCGCGCGGTGACTGGAATCTCAAGTATCGCGGCCGGCTTGCTCTGGCGGATATCCGGCACGTCTTTAGAAGCCCTCACACGCCGGGCGGCGATGTCGAATTCTCGGGACAGGCGCATTACGCCCGTGCCGGCTCGAATCGCAGCGGAGTTCCCGGCGCCGGATGGACCGCGAGCGGCTATTACGGGAGCCGGAATATCAGCTTGCCATATGCGTATTTCCATGAAAGCGGCGTTCAATCCGACGGCAATTTCGAAGTGGCCAATGGGCATCTGGTTGTCCCCAATGTAAGGGTGCACAACCTGGGCGGTACAACTTCGGGGCGTCTGGACATGGATTTCGCGGGGTTGGTGTTCCGCACCAAGACGCAAATGCGAGGTGTGAGTGTTCCGCGGCTCTTTGATGCGCTGGATAATCCCAAACTGCCGGTCCGATCGTTGCACTGGGATGGAGTGATGGAAGTGGATTCGGTGAACACGTGGCACGCCAACTTCAAGGATTTTCGCACGACCGGTGAAATGAGATGGTCGCCTCCAAGTGTGCAGGAGGCCGGAAAAATCCCCGCAACTGCGCGCGTGGAATTCGATTATCGCAGCGATCGGGAAACAATTGCGATCCGCCAGAGTGAAATTTCCACTCCCACGGCGACGGTGGGTCTCGATGGAATACTCGCCGCGGATGATTCCGCGCTCGAGGTGCAGTTTCACTCGAGCGATCTGACTGTTTGGGATGACTTCATCGGCGCGATTCGAGGCCCCGAGGCAGGAAGTCACCGAGTCGCCGGCGAGGTAACGTGGACCGGTCGGATCCTGGGGCCATTGACCGGTTCAACCTTCGCCGGACATCTCAGCGCCCGAGGTGCGCAATATGACCGGCTTGCCTGGGATGAGCTGGATGGCGATATGGAGTACTCGCCGGACGGCTTTATCTTGAAGAATGCGATGATGCGCCGAGGCAGCGCGATGGCCACCGTAAACCTTTCGCTACAATTCGATGGCGACTGGAATTTCTTGCCCTCCAATACTTGGGCGCTGAATGCCGACATCGAACGCGCTTCTACAGCGGACGTACAAGCCATTTTGGAAACTGGGTATCCTGTCTCCGGCTCCCTGAGCGGAGAAGTGAAAGGTGGCGGCACGCGGGCGGCTCCGTTCCTGGACGCGACTATCATGACCGAAGCCATCAAAGCCGGCGACTGGAGCTTCAATCATTTTGAGGGGCACCTCCACTGGGATCACAGCGAAACACAGCTATCGCACGGAGAGCTTGTCGGGGATTTTGGAACGTTTGCTGGAAGCATACTTTACCGGACACAGGAGCGAGAAGCAGAATTCAATATCAGCGGCACCGGAATCTCACTTGGTAAGGTGAAGGAACTTCAATCAGCGTCCATGCCGATTCGAGGGCAGGGCGATTTCTCGCTTCGAGGCAACGGGCCGCTGCGTAGTCCAATTGCCCAGGGAAACTTCCACATTAGGAACTTGACGGTAGGAACGGAGAGTCAGGGAGATTTTAGCGGCCAGCTCGCGTCAGACGGGAGAATTGCTCACCTTACTCTGGCATCGGAGCCTTCCGAGTCGAGACTCCACGGCGAAGTTTCTATAGGCCTGTCTGGAGATCAGCCGGTTTCCGGGCGTCTATCGATCGAACAGTTTGATCTCGATCCGTTTATTACCGCCGGGCTGCACATTCACAAGCTGACCGGACACAGCACGGCGGACGGCGTATTCACGATTTCCGGAGCCTTGCAGCGGCCGGACACGTTTGAAATGGACGCGGACATTTCGAGAATCTCATTTACTTACGAATTCGTTCGGCTTACCAACGATGGAGATATTCGCTTGGCTTACCAGCGCGATGCGGTGCGAGTTGAGCAGGCGCATTTTCACGGTCCTGATACCGATCTGCAGATTGGCGGGTCCGCGCGATTCAGTCCCAATAGTCGCCTGGATTTCGCGCTTTCGGGAGGCGTGAATCTACGGCTGCTTCGGGAAGTTCTGCCGGAACTTGACGCGCAGGGACGCGCTGATGCCAATGTGTCCGTGCAGGGGTCCATCGCTCAGCCAATGGTGGTCGGAAGGGCCAAGTTGCACGACGCCTCCGCACACTACGCGGATTTTCCGGCAGGTTTGAGCCATGTTGATGGCGACATCGTCTTCAACAAAAGCAGCTTGAACTTCGAGCAGATAACCGCCCAATCGGGGGGCGGACACCTTACGCTGACGGGCAACGTCGCCTATGGCGAGGGCCCGCTGCACTATCAGTTGACGGTGGCTACATCAACGGTCCGTATTCGTTATCCCACAGGCATGAGCTGGCTGGCCGGTGGAACACTGCAACTTTCCGGCACCAGCAGCGCGGCACTGCTCAGCGGACACATTACAGTGCAGCGCGTGCTGTTCGCCCAGGGCGTCGACATGGCCTCGTTTTTTTCGACGGCCTCCGACACAACTCCCGGTCCTACCTCGTCTTCACTTTTTCTGCAGAACTTGGCATTCGATATCCAGGGGGAAACTACTCCGGGAGCGCGCATCGAATGGAGCGGAGCGCACGTCGAGATGGATGGGGACGTACGCCTTAGAGGCACGTGGGATCGCCCTGTTCTCCTCGGCCATATACATCTTTTGGGCGGAGAGATGCCCTTCAGAGGAAATACATTTCAACTAACGCGGGGCGACATTAATTTTTCCAACCCTTTTCGACTGGATCCTGTGCTAAACGTCGAGGCCACCACCACGATAAGTCAGTATCAGGTTACGATTGATTTTTCCGGCTCCGCCAGCCATTTGGTGATGAATTATCGATCCGATCCTCCTCTTCCGGATTCCGATGTCGTCGCACTACTGGCGCTCGGCAGTCCCGGCGAGGGTGCGGCGATCGGCTCGCAACCCGGCGCTTCGCAGAATTATGGAGCTACTGCTCTCCTCTCGGAGGCTATTTCCAGCGGCGTCGGGAGCCGAATCGAGCACTTATTTGGTATCAGCTCTTTCCGCGTGGACCCCTTCGTTGCAGGCGCCGCGACGGAATCGAACGCCGCCGCCCGCGTCACAATTCAGGAGCAGGTCAGGCATGATCTCACGATTACTTATTCCACTAATGCAACCACTTCGAACCAGTATCAATTGATTCAGGTCGAGTACGCTGTCAATCGCGGCCTCTCCGTGGTTTTTCTCAGGGACATCAATGGAACCTATGGGCTGGATATAAAGTGGGTAAAGCACTTGAAGTGAGCTCGTCAGGACACAGCTTATCCCGGAAGCGGGAATAGAAATTCTGGCGAAAGGCGCACGTGCCAAGGCATGGGGCGATCGCGAAATCGCTCCCACTTTTCTTTGTACACTTCAGCCTGAAGGTCCCCAGCCGAAAGATCGTCCGGCAAATCTTGGGAGTTCCGATCGAGCCGCAAGTAAAGCGTTACACGGAAGGGTGTCTCCGACGAGCGGATCACCCGGCAGGGAAAAACATTTTCTTCCGCCGCAGTCGCGCCGGAAGCTTCTTTGAAATCGATGTGATGTGCCCGGATCCCGACGTGCGCGATCGAGGAAGGCAGCGGTCGCTCGAGTCGTAAGCGGCACCCCCAATCGAGAGCCTCCACCGCATCTGCTGAAATCGCCCGAGCGCGCGAAAAATTCTTGCAGCCGGTGAGCCGCGCCACATCTAAGGTTGGCGGACGCCGGAATATTTCCTCTTTAGCTCCCCATGCCGCGATGCGCCCGTGGGAAAGTACCAGAAGTTCCTGGCCGAGCCGGTACGCTTCTTCGATGTTGTGGGTAACGAGCAGAGCTGGGCGCCTGTACGCTGTAAATGTCTCCTGAAGCTGCGCTTCCATTTGGCTTCGCAGATGAGTATCGAGGGCCGAGAGAGGCTCGTCCAACAATAGTGCGTCCGGATCGATCGAGAGCGCCCGCGCCAACGCGGCGCGCTGCTGTTCGCCTCCGGAAAGCTCGTGCGGATAGCGACGTCGCACACCCTCGGCATGCGTGCGCCGGAGCCAAATGTTTACGCGCTCAGAGCGCTCGTCGCGCTGCATGCCACGGATCCCGAATGCTATATTTTCTTCAACGGTGCGATGCGGGAAAAGAGCGTAACTTTGGAAGAGCATCCCGATGCGCCGCGCTCGTGCGGGAACCTGCACGTCCCGCTCGCTGTCGAATAGCTTGCGGCCCTCCAGCACGATGCGTCCGCGATCGGGACGTTCCAGCCCGGCGATGCAGCGCAGAAGCATGGTCTTGCCCGCACCGGAAGGACCGAGGATTCCCAGTGGCCCGCTGCCGCTGGTAAATGAGGCTTCCAACGTAAAATCGGGAAGCCTCTTGGTGATGTCGACCTCAAGGGCCATCTTAGTGCCGCATCCGTCGTGCGCGTTCTGGTGCGTGAGTCCAATAATATAGAGCGCCAAGCAGCACAAACGAAATCACCAGATCAATCGCGCACCACACTACCGCCACTCTCAGATCGTCGGCCTCAACGGCAAAGTAAATAGCGATCGGAATTGTGGCTGTCCTTCCGGGAATATTACCGGCGACCATCAGGGTGGCACCGAATTCGCCTAGTGCCCGGGCGAAAGAAAGGATTGTCCCAGCCAGAATGCCGGGCCAAGCCAGAGGCAGCGCGACCTCACGGAAGACACGCCACTCCGTGGCCCCTAGAGTCCGTGCCGCTTCGAGATAACGATGCTCTACTTGCTGCAGCGCGGCTCGTGCCGTCAGGTACATCAGCGGGAAGGAAACCACTGCCGCGGCGATCACCGTCGCCGGCCATGAGAAAACCACCGTGGTCCCCAATCGGAGCAGTAGCCTCCCAATAGGACCCTGTCCTCCAAACAAGAGCAACAGAAAGAAACCCACCACTGTAGGAGGCAGGACCAAAGGCAAGAGGAAAACCCCGTCGAGGAAGGCCATCGCCGGACCGGTGTGGCGGTCGCGCCAGGCCGCGGCCATCACTCCCACAACTAAAGTGATCAGCGTCGCGGCGAAGCTGGTTTCAAGCGAGATTCGCAGCGGAGACCAGTCGGACAAGGCGGGAAGTGCCATCGGCAGAGGATTGTAACTGGACCATCCCCTTTTTCGGTCACATTTCCAGGGCTAACGAATCGAGTGACGAGCTGCCCCGTCGCAAGACATCAGTTTCAAATCGCGGCGCGGGGAGCCTAGTCACCTCATCGTTGAGGGGACGCCGGAGGCGGCTCCGAGCCCGGTGTTGGCTGCCCGGTTTCGGGTGGGAGGATTTGCTTGAGTTCCGGATACTCCTCCGACATGCCTCGAAGGATAGCGAGGGCGGCGGTCTGTTCGATTCGGACACCGGCAGCCTGGGACTGCTGGTCCACAGTAGGAAGGTTTTTCACCACACGCTGCCCGAGCGGGGACTCGTAGAATTGGATCAAGCCTTGAATATCTTCGGTGGAGAAGGCATTAGCATAGATCGGTACTATCGCGTCCGTTACCCTGGATGCTGGAGCGGCTGACACGAACTTTTGGTTAAATTCGTCCATGAATTTCGGCAAGGTGTCCGGCTTTAGCGCGCGGGCGAGTCCGGTGCGGACTTGGTCGGTAATGTAGCTTTGAATGTTATCGCCCAGTTTCGACGTCTGCGTAAGGTCCATGAGGTGGCGGATGGCCGCCTCTTTGGCGGGATCGGGCTTGACCGTCGCGGTGGCCGGTGGCTCGGCTTTTTCGGATTGATCGGAAGGTGACTGGCCAGGCTTATGCGGAGCCGGAACGCCTGGCTGATGCTGTGCGGGTTTCTCTTGGGTTGCTCCTGGCCCGGGTATCTGTGCCGCCGCGGGAATGGCGAAACAAAAGATGGCTGTTACTACGGCAGCTCGAACGTTCATCGCATTTCTCCTGGTTTTTGTCCGGACGCGTTCCCGACGCGCTGAACCTCTTTCGAGCATCGTATCCAACGGCAACTTCATATGCAATTTTCCGAGTAAGACCTTTCGGTGGCAGGTTTTGAGTCGCTTGTGATAGCGTCGACAAAGACCAAAGGATGTTGCGGTTAGAGTATCAGTATCAAGGACACCGCAGTACCGACCCTTTTGAATTCGAGAGAACCCGTGAACGGCGAGAGCAAGATCGTTCAAGGCGGAACCGTGGAATTGGAGGCCGCGCGCCAACAGATGGTTGCTCGCCAGATTCGCGACCGGGGCATACGCGACGAGCGCGTCCTGAACGCCATGCGAACGGTGCCGCGACATTTATTCGTGCCCCCCGAATATGAATCCCGTGCCTACGCCGATGAGCCATTGCCTATCGGCGAAGAACAAACGATCTCCCAGCCCTTCATGGTGGCAGCCATGGCGGAGGCTCTGTCGCTCAAGGGGCACGAGCGCGTTTTGGAAATCGGGGGCGGATCGGGTTATCAAGCAGCGGTACTCTCCCAGCTCGCCCTCGAGGTAATTGCAATCGAGGCACGTCCGGCGCTAGCCGCGGCTGCGGCGGACCGGATCGACCGGTTAGGGTATCGCAATGTGAGTCTGAAGATAGGCGACGGCTCCGCAGGCTGGCCATCGCGCGCACCGTACGCGGCGATTCTCGTGACCGCCGCGGCGCCCTCCGTGCCGCAGCCGCTGTTGGACCAATTGGTTGAGGGAGGCAGGCTGGTGATTCCGGTAGGACAAGATGAGCATCAGGAATTGCTTCGCTTGGTGAAGAAGGAAGGACGCATCGCCCGGCAGTCCCTCTATGCCTGCCGGTTCGTTCCGCTGGTCGGACGTTACGGCCAGCGTCAAGATACCCGGGAAACCAACCGCGGATGAACGCAGGCGCTCCGGAACTTTCGATCGTTGTCCCAGCCTATAACGAAGAGGAGCGGTTAGGCCGCACGCTCTCTCGAGTTCACCAGTATTTCAGTCGGGATCCACGGGTTGCGAATGCCTTGGAAATCATCGTCGTCGACGATGGCTCGACCGATGGAACGGCGGGTATCGCTCAGGAGTGGGCAAGAGCCGCCCCATCTGGCGGATTTCGACTTTTTGTGAACGAGAGGAATCGCGGCAAGGGGTACAGCGTGCGGCGGGGCATGCTCGAGGCGCGCGCGCGTATCGCGCTCTTCACCGATGCCGACTTGTCCGCGCCCGTCGAGGAATCCGAAAAGCTTCTCGCCGCGATCGCCGCCGGTCACGACATCGCAATCGGCTCGCGCGCCCTTGACCGGTCGCTGATCTCGGCCCATCAATCGGTCTTTCGTGAAACTGCCGGGATTATTTTCAATGCACTCGTAAGGCTCTTTACCGGGCTGGCGCTGCACGATACGCAATGCGGTTTTAAAGCGTTCGTTCGCGAGCCATGCCGGATTATCTTCGAGCAGCAGCGAATCGAGGGGTTCGGCTTCGATCCGGAGGTCCTCTTTCTGGCAGAACGTCATGGCTTGCGTACGGCGGAGGTGCCAGTCCGCTGGGCGCACGATCCAGCCACTAAGGTTCACGTGGTCTGGGACAGCCTTTTGATGTTCGGCGACCTGATCTACATTCGCTGGAACTGGCTGCTTGGTCGCTATCCCGTGAAGCGTTCGTAGTTCTCACCGGCGCGCGATACGCACGTGGAGGCAACCAGCCTATCGTCACGGCTCGCGAGACTTCCATCCCGTCACTAAGGGTTTACTTTGCGCCACAAAGTACTTGACAGCGTGCGGGTAGATGCTAGGCTGCGTGCATGATGCCTTTGGACTCGCGGCAATCTGGCGGCAACCCTGTGGCGATGGACGATCGCGCCCGCGACAATATCCGCTTCATCCGCGAAACGATGGAGCGCGCCGCTTCGTTCACGGCCGTGCCAGGCTGGGGCGGCATCGCGATGGGGATTACGGCCATAGGGGCGACCGCCATCGCATCGCTGCAGCGGTCGTCAACCGGATGGTTGATTACCTGGGGCTGCGAGGCGCTCGTCGCTGTTGCCATCGCCACGTGGACCACTTGTTCGAAGGCACGTGACGCGGGGACGCCGATTCTTTCCGGACCGGGGCGCCGATTTGTGTATAGCTTCGCGCCGCCGCTCTTTGTGGGTCTTCTCCTGACGCTGGTATTAGTACGCTCCGGCTTGATAGGTTCCATTGCCGGTGTGTGGCTACTGCTCTACGGGACGGCTGTGGTCACCGGCGGCGTGCTTTCCATACGCATCGTACCTCTCATGGGACTTTGCTTCATGGTTTTGGGGGCCGTCGCTCTTTTCTCTCCTTCCGGTTGGAGCAATGCTTTTCTGGCCGCCGGCTTCGGTGGACTTCACATAATCTTCGGCGCGGTGATCGCGAGGAAATATGGTGGCTAAATCCGGAATGTTGCGCCTCCCTAAAGAGGAGAAGCCCAAGCGCAGTCCGCAGGGCGCTCTAAGCGCGAAAGTACCGGCCGTGAATCTCGATCGTTTGATTCACGAGCGCACGCGCCTGGCAATCGTCAGCGCTCTGGCAGTCAATGCGTCGCTCACGTTCAAGGAGCTGAAGGACTTTCTTAGAATTACGGACGGAAACCTCAGCGTCCACGCACGCAAATTGGAGGACGCCGGCTACATCGGCTGCAACAAGTCATTTTCCGGCCGAATGCCGAAGACTGAGTACCGGCTGATGCATGCCGGCCGTAAAGCGCTTGAGAAGTACTTGGAACACCTGGAAGCCCTTATTCGCGCCACTCGCGAGGGGTAGAAAGGATCATTAATTCGAGGCCATGGGCAACAGCGCTGCCAAGCTTATTCCCGATCCGAAAATTCACGTCGCCATTTTGCTGGACGGCAATGGCCGCTGGGCTGCTTCTCGTGGGCTTCCCCGTGCGGAAGGTCATCGCGCGGGTGTAACTGCAGTGCGCCGCATCGTCCGCGCGGCCCTATCGCTCGGCATAGGTACCCTTACTCTCTATGCTTTCTCCTCACACAATTGGGAGCGCCCTTCCGGTGAGGTAACTTCCCTGCTGGGCTTGCTCGAAGACTATCTTCGAGTGGAAGCTCGTGAATGCGAGGCACACGGGATCCGCCTGCGGGTAATCGGCCGACGCGATCGCATCCCCGCCAGCCTTGTGGAGGCGATTGTGGCGGCTGAGCGTCTCACCTTAGCTGGCCGCGCGCTGGAACTGCGTATTGCGCTCGATTATTCTTCGCGCGAGGCGATTCTTCGTGCGTCCTGCTGGATGATGTCCAGCCTGGAAGTCTCGGACCGGGAGTTCGCGCGCCGGCTCGGGCAGGTAACCAATGGCGGCGGCGCGGCGCCAGACGTGGATCTGCTGATTCGTACCGGCGGCGAGCGGCGTCTGAGCGACTTCATGCTGTGGGAATGCGCCTACGCGGAGCTACTTTTTACGCCTCGAATGTGGCCCGAGTTTGAGGCAGCCGATCTGGAAGCCGCTGTCGAAGATTTCCTCGGCCGCGAGCGCCGTTTTGGTCGACTGCCCGAGGCTGCCGCCAGCTAGTTTTTCGTCTTTGAGGTCACCCATGGACAAACAGCCCGCGATTCAGACCAACACGTCCGGCCACTTGCGAGAAATTGTTACCGATGCCATCGGGTATTGGGAACGGCGTCGGATCCTATACAACGCCATTTTGGCAGCTGTTGTGGCTCTCTGGTTTCTGGTCACGTGGCCGCATTTCAAACCGGCGCTGACCCTCCAAACGCTCCTTTTCTTTTTCGTTCTCGCGATGCTGGCGAATGTCTGCTATTGCGCGGCTTACCTAGCAGACGTACCGATGCAGTACTCATTATTCCAAACGGTGTGGCGGCGATGGCGATGGGGGCTTTGGACGTTTGGGATGATCTTCGCCATTGTGATCGCCAACTACTGGATCGCGGATGAGATTTATCCATACGTCCGCTGATCGAGTTACGATTCCGTCGCCTAAATTGCTCAATTGTATTTCGTCGGCTAGAATTCGAACTTGAGCAATTTTCCAAACGTATCGCCGCTCCTCTCCGGATTAAACGAGCGCCAGCGCGAGGCCGTGCTTGCCACAGAAGGCCCCGTCCTTGTGATTGCGGGCGCGGGCACCGGCAAGACTCGCGTCATCACCTATCGCGTGGCGCACCTGATTGAACAGGGCGTTCCCCCACAGACGATTCTCGCTGTCACGTTCACGAACAAAGCCGCGGGCGTGATGAGAGACCGGATCAGCGAACTCCTTCGATCTAGCGGACGCGGCGCAGTGGATGTTTGGGTTTCGACCTTTCACTCTTTCTGTGCGCGGCTGTTGCGGCGTGAAGCGCGGCACGTGGGCCTCCCCCGCGATTTCGCTATTTACGATGATGATGATCAGACCTCCGCTGTGAAGCGGGCATTGATGCAACTTGGTTTCACCGCCGAAGATTATCCTCCGCGCAGCTTGCGCGCCCAAATCAGCCATGCGAAGAATCACGGCATCACGCCGGACGAGATGGAATCGCAGGCCGCGCAGGCGCGCGACAAAGACCGCCAAGATGCCGCCAACATTTTCCGGGTCTACAACGATATTCTGCGCAAGGCGTCCGCAATTGATTTCGACGACCTGCTCCTGCGAGCGGTGGACTTGCTTCGGGACCACGCCGAGGTCCGCGCGAATTGGAATAAACGCTTCCACTATTTGATGGTGGACGAATTTCAAGATACGAACCAGGCGCAAGAAGAACTCGTGCGGCTCCTAGCCGGCACGCGGAAGAACGTTTGCGTCGTGGGCGATGAAGACCAGTCGATCTATGGCTGGCGGGGCGCACGAGCCGGAAACTTGAAGCGTTTCACGGAAGATTTCCCGGTCGCCAAGGTGATTCGCCTGGAGGAAAATTACCGTTCCACGCAGACGATCCTCGATGCCGCGGCGGCCGTGGTCAAAAACAATTCGGATCGGCTTGGCAAGAACTTGCAGGCCACACTCGGATCGGGCGACAGGCTGCGCTTTTTCGAGGCGCCGGACTCAATCGCCGAAGCGGAGTTCATTTGCGGGGAGCTTTCGCAGCTGGTCCGCGGCGATGCGGATGCGCGCGTGGCTGTTCTCTACCGCACGGGCGCTCAATCGCGATCGTTTGAAGAAGTTTTGCGGCGGCTCGGCATTCGATACCGCGTCGTGGGGGGATTCAGCTTCTACGAACGCGCGGAAGTACGCAACGCCCTGGCTTATATTCGATTGCTGTTTCATCCCGAAGATGACGTGGCGCTCCTGCGCGTGCTGAATGTGCCCCCTCGCGGCATTGGTGCCGCAACCGTTGCCGCACTGGAAGCAGACGTGCGCGAAACTGGAAAATCCCTGTGGGAAGTAATCGGCGACCGCAATTCCCTTGTCGGAAAGAAATCCGCTGGTGCGCTGAATTACTTCCGCCAAATGATTGAAGATCTCCAGGCGGAGCGGGATGATCTCGCGCCCGCGCAACTGATCGAGCGTGTCCTCGAACAATCAGGCTACCTCGATTGGGTCGAGCAGCAGGACAACATCGAACACACTTCGCGCGCAGAAAATCTGAGGGAACTCTCGAACGCCATGTCCGAGGCCGCTGCACAAGGCCAAACTCTGGAAGATCTTCTCGATCGCGCGGCGCTCACCAGCGATTCGGACGAATACGACGACACCATACCCGTCTCGCTGATGACTCTGCATAGCGCCAAGGGCCTGGAATTCGACGCCGTATATCTCGCTGGACTCGAAGAGGGCGTGCTGCCTCATAGCCGCTCGTTCAATACCAATGCCGACATCGAGGAAGAGCGGCGGCTGTTCTATGTGGGAATGACGCGCGCCAAGCGGTCGCTCGTGCTTTCGCGGGCAACCTATCGCAGGACATACGGTGAAGACCGTTTGCGCGCGTCGCTGCCTTCGCGCTTTCTGGCCGAAATCCCCGCCGACTTAATTGAAGCCGCTGCAGGCTCGCAATCGGAGCCAGGAGAAACGCGCCGCTACGAACCTGATCCCGAATACTCGGAGGGATATTCGTACCGAGGCCGTCGCGCTCCATACGGCCGGTCGGCCTACACGGGTTCCAAGTCCATCGGCTCGGCGTACGGTCGCGTGGCAAAATCCAGCCGCTCCTCCGCACCTGAACGCCCATCGGGCAATCCTCTCGTGGGCACTCGAGTGCGCCACTCGAAATTCGGGGTCGGCACGATCATCGGAGTGGAGGGCGAAGGCGACGACCGAAGACTTACCGTAAGCTTCCAGGATTACGGCCCCAAAAAGCTTCTCGAACGTTACGCCAATTTGCAGATCGCGTAACTGCCAAGCTGAAGAACCGGTTTAGTCCCGTGACTCCCAATAAGCAGTGAGCATTCGCGCGTGCCCTGAGGCACAAGTTGCGCCGAAGAGTCTCTCAAGGTAGAGTTCTGTGCGGTCGCACGGGGAAGGTGGCGATTGGATCCACAGCTTTTCCGCACCAAGAGCATCGACCAGCTCATCTCTGACGCCGACCGGCCCGAAAAACGCCTCAGGAAATCCCTCGGCTGGCTGAGCCTTACCTCCCTCGGAATCGGAGCCGTGATCGGTTCTGGAATCTTTACCATCATCGGCACGGCAATTGCCGGCCAGAAATTCAAGGCCAGCTCCGTGCTGAATGCTCCCCTGCTGGAATATCTGATCTACCATTCCGCGTCATTTGGTAGGCCTGGCGCGGGTCCGGCGATTGCGCTCTCGTTCGCGCTCGTGGGGATTGTCTGCTGCTTCGCAGCCCTTTGTTACGCGGAGCTTGCGGCTATGATTCCGATCGCAGGCAGCGCCTATACCTACACGTACGCGACAATGGGGGAACTGATCGCCTGGATCATCGGCTGGGATTTAATCCTCGAATACGCGGTATCGAATATGGCCGTCAGCGTCGGATTTTCGGCGCACGTAGTGGCGCTATTCGATTGGTTCAATTTTCATCCAAATTTGCGCTGGATCACCCCGGCATATTTGCCCGGAGGGCTCTCCGATCTGCAAGGCAACACGCTGTACGATCCGGGCTGGCACTTCGGTTTCAACTGGCCTGCATTCGTCATCGTGATGTTGCTCACAATCGTGCTCGTGCGTGGGATCAAGGAATCGGCTCGCACGAACAACGTCATGGTGTTGCTAAAAATTGCCGCAATATTGATCTTTATCGCAGTCGCTTCGCCCCACATCCACCCTGCGAACTGGCATCCGTTCGTACCCAACGGCTGGCCGGGAATCCTCACCGGGGGGTCGATTATCTTCTTTACTTACATTGGTTTCGACTCGGTTTCGACGGCGGCAGAAGAGTGCCGAAACCCCCGGCGCGATCTCCCAATCGGAATCATCGCCACGCTGGTGATCTGCACGGTGCTTTATATCGCCGTGGTGGTGGTACTGACGGGCCTGGTGCCGTGGCGGACACTGGTGGACGATGCGGCACCCGTCGTCAACACGATGAACCGCCTCCACTTCGGCAATGTGCGGCTGGCCGTACTGATCGGTGCGCTGCTGGGCATGATTTCATCCCTCCTCGTTTTTCAGCTTGGCCAGGCGCGCGTGTGGTTCGCAATGTCGCGCGATGGCCTCTTGCCCGGAATTTTTAGCCGCGTACATCCGCGCTACCGCACACCGGATTTTTCCACGTGGGTGGCTGGATTTCTGGTGGGCATTCCAGCCGGCCTGCTGGATATCGGTACGCTCGCCGACCTCTCCAATATCGGAACGCTTTTCGCATTCGCACTGGTCGCAGGCGGCGTCCTGATCCTACGTTTCCGCGATCCTGATCGGCCGCGTCCGTTTCGCGCGCCCGGAGGTTTGATTGCGCCCATAATGACCATCGTCACATGTTTGCTCTTGATGGCCGGGCTTCCCATTACGAACTGGGTCCGCTTTTTCGTTTGGCTCCTGATAGGACTGATCCTTTATCATTTCTACGGACGCAAACATAGCGGGCTTTCCACGGCAAAAATTGAAGTAGCGTAAGGAGGTTCCACTGATGCGGCCATTGACGGGCCCATCGATGCGGTACGGGTTTCTGGGCGCGCTTTTACTGGCCCTCCTGGTGTTCCTGATGGCGTCGTCATCCTTTGGTTGGGGCGAAAGTGCGGAGCGCATCGTGGTGGACAAGGCCGTCGATACGCTGCCCGCGGAGATGCTTCCGTTCTTCCAGGCTCACCGGCCATTCCTGGTGGAGCACGTTGCTGACGCGGCCGCGTCGGAAGCGAAAAACCCATCCGAACACCGCAACGATTTCATTCAGCTCGACCACTATGGGCAGTTTCCGTTCGCGAGTCTGCCACGCTCCTACACCGAAGCAGTTAGGAAGTTTGGTAGGCGCAGCGTCGAAGCGCACGGGCAGCTTCCGTGGCAAATCGGACTTTATAGTCAAAAGTTAACCGAGGCATTTCGCACCCACGATTGGAATAGCGCCGAACTTTCCGGTGCGATTCTTGCGCACTATGTGGCGGCAGCGCACGATCCTTTCAATACCACGACCAACAGAGACGGAAAACTGTCCGCTCAACCCGGAGTCAACGAGCGATTCAGCCAGAGTCTCGTGGACCGCTATCAGCGTTTCTTTTATGTGAGGCCCAATGAAGCTGCCTTTATTGCCGATCCCACCGATCACGCCTTCGAGATGTGTCTTAGCGCGCATTCCTGGCTCGAAAATATTCTTCTGGCGGACCGGCGCGCTTATGCAGGCTTGTCCGCCTACAATGACGAATACTATGACCGCTTCTACGCTCAGGAAGGTGCTGTGTTGATCCGGCAGCTCACGGACGCATCCACCGACATCGGTTCCTATTGGATGACCGCATGGATCAATGCCGGACGCCCGCAGCTTCCCGGTTCCTGATTGAAATTGTGAACGAACTCGCGCAACAACGCACCGCACTGGATACCCTCCCGAAAGCTGAATTGCACCTGCATCTCGAAGGTTCCATCCAGCCCGACACGGCCGTTGAGCTTGCCGACCGCCACGGCACTCGATTGACGCTGGACGATGTCACCGCGCGCTACAACTATTCCAACTTTGCCGGATTCATCGAAAGCTTCAAGTGGGTCACCTCTTTTTTGCGCGAGCCGGAGGATTACGCCCTCATCACCCGGAAACTCCTTGAAGAACTTATCCGGCAGCGCGTCGTCTACGCCGAAATCACGATTTCGGCGGGCGTGATGCTGCGGCGCATGCAAAACGTGGAAGCGAACTTCAATGCCATACGCGAGGCCGCCGACGGCGTGCTCTACCGCCGGCTCCGTACCGCCTGGATATTCGATGCCGCTCGGCAGTTCGGTCCAGAGGCTGCCATGGAAGTATCGCGGTGCGCGTCCAAGTTACACCGGTCGGGCATCATTGCGTTTGGCATGGGCGGTGACGAACTCTCATTTCCAGCGGCACATTTTCGGCCGGCATTCGATTTGGCGCGAAGCGAAGGTTTGCGGATCGTCTGTCACGCCGGTGAAATCGCGGGACCAGAATCCGTTCGCGATGCCGTCGAAATCTTGGGCGCCGAGCGCATCGGCCACGGGATCGCCGTGGTTCACGATGAGGCGTTCGCCAAATCGCTCGCCAACGGGCACGTGGTGCTTGAGATTTGCCCGTCGAGCAATGTGGCCACCGGAGCCCTTGCCAAGCAGACAGGCAAGTCGGATGCATCGCTCGCCGACCACCCCCTTCGCAAGCTTCTCGATCTGGGTTCGCTCGTAACCATATCCACGGACGATCCGGCGATGTTCCACACCGATCTGCTCGCGGAATATTCTCACGCCGCATCGTTAGGTCTATCGAAAGAACAGCTGTTGCAACTTGCCGAGCAGAGCTTTAACGCGGCGTTCTTGCCTCCGATCGAAAAACGCAAGCTCCTCGAGGATTTTCGCGCTGCGGCCAAGGCGGAAGCCCTGTCATAACGAAACATCGCGGGAGTGATCCCGCTTGTCCTTCCCTGTTATAATTTGGCTCGCGTGTGGTGCACGTCATCCTGAGCGAGGTCCCGTGCTCCTGTTTTTCCCGCGTCTGTGGCGGGCACGGGACGCAGTCGAAGGATCTCTCTTCGATTTTCAATCTATAGAAAGCGAAACCAAATGAAAGCTCACGTTTGGGTCATGTTGAAATCCACGGTTCTCGATCCGCAAGGTCAGACAATCCAGCGCGCGCTTTCCTCTCTTGGCTATGCAAAGATCCAAAACGTCCGCCAGGGCAAATTCTTCGTCTTGCAGCTCGACGGCCTGAGCCGTGAGGAAGCGCAGAATCAGGTCGAGCGGATCGCAAAGGACGTGCTCACCAACCCGGTGATCGAAGAATTCCGCTTCGAAATCCTCGAATAATTTTCAGTGCCGCCCATTGCATGCGATTGCCCCCATCGCAACAGTTCCACAGGGACGTTTCGGCCGCCCCGCCTCCCTTGTGCTACCCTAATTACAGCCCCGCTCCAGTGAGTGGCATCAAAATTGCCCGGTTTTCAGAGGGGTATCCAATGTGTGGAATTGTCGGCTATATAGGTCCTAAAAGCGTTGTGCCGTTGATCCTCGACGGCCTGAAGCGCCTCGAATACCGCGGCTACGATTCGGCGGGAATCGCCGTGGTGGGCGACAATGGAAAACTCGAGATTCGGCGCGCGCCAGGAAAACTCCGTAATCTGGAGGAATCCATCCGCCTCACTCCGCTCGACGGCCTCTATGGCATCGGGCACACGCGCTGGGCCACGCATGGCCGCCCCACTGAAGAAAACGCTCACCCCCACCGTGATTGCACCGGCGAAATCGTTGTCGTGCACAATGGAATTATTGAGAACTACGTCGATCTGAAGAATCAACTCCTCGCGGAAGGCCACAAGTTCGTCACGGAAACCGATACCGAAATCATCGCCCACCTCGTCGAGAAATTTTCAAAGGACGCGCCTCTGGAAGACGCCGTCCTCAAGACCGTCAAGGTGATGACTGGCGCCTACGCCATGGTCGTCGTCTCCGCGAAAGATCCGAACAAAATTGTCGCCGCCCGCCTGGGACCGCCCATCGTCGTCGGCCTCGGCGATCACGAATTTTTCGTGGCCAGTGACATTCCCGCAATCCTCGCGCACACGCGCAGCATTTTCTTTCTCGGCGATGGCGAAATGGCCGTGCTCACTCCGCAAGGAGTTCGCCTCTTCGACTTTGAAAGTCACCCGATCAGCCGCGCCCCCCAGCACATCACCTGGGACCCGATCATGGCCGAAAAGGGCGGCTTCAAACATTTCATGCAGAAGGAAATCTTCGAGCAGCCCCGCGCCGTTCGCGATACCCTGCTCGGCCGAATTTCGCAGGAAACCGGCCATGTCTTCCTCGACAAGATGGACATTAGTGAGGATGAATTCCGCAATTTTCGCGACGTAAAGATCGTCGCCTGTGGCACTAGTTGGCACGCCGGACTCGCCGGCAAATTCATGATTGAGCGCCTCGCGCATGTTCCCGTCGAAGTCGATTACGGCAGCGAATTTCGCTACCGCGATCCGATTCTCGATAAGCACAGCCTGATCATCGCCATCAGCCAGTCCGGCGAAACGGCGGATACGCTCGCGGCGGAACGTGAAGCCCGCCAAAAAGGCGCCAAGGTTCTCTCGATTTGCAACGTCGTCGGCTCCATGCTGACCCGCGAATCCAGCGGCACAATCTACACGCACGCCGGACCCGAAATCGGCGTGGCCTCCACAAAAGCTTTCACAGGCCAGCTCACCGCGCTCCTGCTCACCGCGTTTCATCTCGGCCAGGTGCGCGGCACACTCACCAACGCCGCGTCCAAGAACCTGATGCAAGAGGTCACGCGCATTCCGCATAAGATCGAAACCATCCTGCAGCACGACGCCGCGATAGAAGATCTCGCCCGTCAATTCTTCCGCAATACCGATTTCCTGTATCTTGGCCGCGGAATCCATTATCCGATCGCCCTTGAAGGCGCGCTGAAGCTCAAGGAAATTTCTTACATTCACGCCGAGGGCTATCCCGCCGGCGAGATGAAGCATGGTCCGAACGCTCTCATCGACGAAAATCTTCCCGTGGTAATGATCGCCACGCGCGATGAATCCGATCCCGCCTCGATGACGCGCTACGAAAAAACCATTTCCAATCTCCAGGAAGTAAAAGCCCGCGACGGCATCGTCATCGCCGTCGTCACCGAGGGCGATAAGCTGGCGCGCGAGACGGCCGATCACGTCATCGAAATTCCCACCGCACCTGACCTGATCGCGCCCATTCTCGAAATCGTCCCACTACAGTTGCTCGCGTACCACATTGCCGTCCGCCGCGGTTGCGATGTGGACCAGCCTCGCAACCTCGCCAAATCCGTTACCGTCGAATAACCTGCTCGCTCGCCCGCGGCGCGTATAAAATGTTCCCGATGCGCCTCAATTTATTTCGGCGGCGCGGTTTTCTACTGGCGCTGGCCCTGCTCTTCGGCGTGCTTTTCTCGTCCTTCGCGCGCGCGCAAGCGCCCGCCGAAGGCGGCTCCGGAAAACTCGCCTCCGTCAAAATCACGGGCTCGTCCAGATTCCGATCCGATCAAATCGCGCCGGCCACGGGACTCAAACCCGGCGCCACGGTCACCAAAGACGATTTGCAGCGCGGCGCCGACCGTCTCGCCCAGCTCGGCGCGTTTGCCGGCGTCCATTACCGCTACGGCGACTCGGACACTGGCGTCGTCGTCGAGTATCAGGTTACGGACGCTCCAGCCGTCCCGGTCTGGTTCGATAATTTCCCCTGGTTTACCGACGCCGAATTAATCTCCGCCGTAAAATCCTCCGTGCCGTTATTCGACGGCACCGCGCCCGAGCACGGCACTCTGCTCGACGACATTGCTGACGCGCTCCAGCTCGCCCTTGCTTCTCGCAATGTCCATACCAGCGTCACGCACTCGCTTGTTACCGCGCCCGGAGGCTCCGAGCAGGTCCAGCAATTCCGCGTTGATGGCATGGACTTAAATGTCGGCAGCATTGACTTGAGCGATCCTCTCGCGCGAAACGATCGCGGAATCCAGGCTCGGCTTTCCGACCTCGCCGATCACCCCTATTCCCGCACCGCCATCGAACTTTTCGAGTTTGAGCAGATTCGCCCCGTCTATCTCGCGCAGGGCTTCCTCCGCGTGAAGTTCAACCCACCCAGCACTCACCTTGTGGGCAGTGGCGCCAGCGCCCGCGTCGCCGTCACGATTACTATCGACCCAGGTCCCGCGTTCGCATGGAATGGAGTCACTTGGAGCGGAAACACGGTGATTTTATCGCCGGAGCTAACTGCGCTTGTCACCCTAAAGCCCGGCGACCCGGCCGACGAAGTGAAAATCGAGCCGATCTGGGAATCGGTGCACGACGACTATGCGCGACGCGGCTATTTGGACGCCACCGTAACCCCCCACCTTCAATTCGACGATACGGCAAAGCGTGTCAGCTACAGCGCGACCATCTCCGAGGGCCCTCAGTTCCGCATGGGCAAGCTGGTCCTCACAGGCCTTTCAATCGAAGGCGAGCGCCGCATTCGCGCGGCGTGGCAAATCCAACCCGGCGCAATTTTTGACAAAGACGTTTACGACGAATTCATCTCTTCCGGAATCAAACAGGCCTTCCTCGGTCTGCCCTTCCACTACGAGAAGGTCGGTCGCTTCCTGCAGGAAGATCCCAAAGCTGGCACCGTAGACGTTCTCCTCGACTTCCAGTAATCCTCCGATCATCGTCTTTCATTTCCGCTGCGGTGAGCAGTCTGTCCGCATCTGCCGCGAAGCTCCCGTAGCGCCGGCATCCTGCCGGCGTTTTATTTTTGCCACTCTGGGAACGCCAATCTCCCGATTAGCGCTTTTCCTTTTCGCTTTTGCCTGCGTAGCGGCAGAGCACCGGGGCCCCCAGCGCGCCGCTTTCGCGTGCTGGGGTGGTAGCATGCTGTGCCCGGCAAACATGCTTGGCGTGATGGTGGCATTCGGCGCGCTGCGCGGGCAAACCCCATCATCGAAGGCAGTCAAATATCATTCGCCTGGCGTTACGCTCCCGCCCGCGCGGATTGCCGCGCCGCCTCCCGCATCGCGACAACCGTCGCGGCATGGATGCTCACGGTATCTGCCACGCGCCGCGCGTAACCCCCCGCCAGCGCGCTCGCCACGGGAACGCCATTTCGCCGCGCATACTCGAAAACCATCGCATCTCTCCGCGCCAGCCCTTCCATCGTAAGCGCCAACCCGCCCAGTTGATCTTCGCGATAAGCGTCGGCGCCCGCGACATAAAACAAAATCTGCGGCGCAAAATCCTCGAAAGCCTTATGCAGGTGCTTTTCGAGAATGCCAAGATAATCGCTGTCGCCGATGCCGTCCGGCAAATCGATGTCCACCGTCGACCGCGGCTTGAAGAACGGATAATTATTCTCCTGATGAATCGAAAGCGTGAAAACCGTTTCGTCCCTGTGAAAAATCACTGCCGTTCCATTGCCTTGGTGCACGTCCGTATCGACCACCATCGCGCGCTCGATCGCGCCGTCGTGCTGCAGACGCCGGATCGCCACGGCCACATCGTGAATCGCGCAAAATCCCTCGCCATGGTCGGGACACGCATGGTGGAATCCGCCGCCGATGTTCGCCGCCCAGCCGTCCCGCAGAGCGCATTGGCCCGCCAGAATTGACCCACCAGCCGCCAACCAGCACGCTTCCACCAATTCCCTTGAATACGGCACTTCGAGTCGCGCAATTTCGGCCTCGCTCAGCGTTCCCGTCTTGAGCTTCCGCACGTACTCCGGTAAATGGACGCGCAGCACATCCTCATCCGCGGCAGGTTCGGGAACCAGAAAATCGCCGCGCTCGGCGATCCCTTGCTCCAACAGCCGGTCGCGTATCATCCGAAACTTTTGCGAGGGAAACACGTGCGCGCCCAGGTTCAAATCGTATCCATCGGCATAAATCAGCTTGAATGGCAGCATTATTTCGCCAGCCTACCGCGAAGCCCTCCCCGACGCAAACCGCGCCTTAGCGTCTGTAACATCGGTGTGGTAGGCTCCTAGCCATGCAACGCGCCAAAGCTGCTATCGTTATCGTTACCCTGCTGGCGGTTCCTTTGGCGCTGCTCGCCCGCGGCATGGCTTGTGGAGCCTCTTCTTGCCCTATGACGTGCTGCATGCACCGTGGTTCGAGCGGGAATCATCCGATGGTGTGCCACTGCGCCGGGAAATCTTCGAGTCATATCCCTGATTTCGGTTTAATTGCTCCCCTCCCGCCCACCGAGCCCGAAGCTTTTGTCGTCCTCGCGGCCCCAGACTCTCTGAGGCTGCCGATGCATTCGCAATCTCGGTTGTCGCTCCCTGGATTTGTGTCCGTGCCATTCGAACCCCCCAAAGCCTGACCGCGCTACCCCCGATCTGCGAAAAAAAAAGTGAAAGCGCGGGGTTTCCAACCCCTCCGTCACTGCTCGTCTATCGATACGGCTTTATTCGCTGAGGCCATTTCTTCGGGATCGTCTTTACGGTCCGAGGACGCAATTAAAAGGGAGAAGTCCATGCGGAAGGCTTACGTGTTTCTGCTCGCCGCGGCGCTGCTCGTCTTGGGGCAGCCTGCGCGCGCCACCGTTTTTGGCGGCGTGCGCGGTGTTGTTCATGATCCGCAGCACCGGCCGATTTCCGGTGCGCAAGTGCAGCTAAAATCGGCCACTTCGGATTGGTCTCAGCAAACACAGACCAACCAGGATGGCGAATTCGAATTTGCCACGGTGCCCATCGGCGACTACATTGTCACTGCCTCGGCTCCTGGCTTTCAGAATCTGCAACAGAGAATCACAGTCACGGCGGATTCGTCGCCCGTCCTCCATTTCCCGCTGTCGATCACGACCGTAAGCCAGACCGCGACCGTCTCTGCTCAAGCTCCGGTGGGAAATGTCGATTCGGCCACGCCAACTACGCTTGTGGATCGGAACGACATCGCCCTCACTCCCGGCGCCGACCGTACCAACAGCCTCGCGATCGTCACCGACTTCGTTCCCGGCGCTTACCTCACGCACGACCAGTTGCACGTTCGCGGCGGCCACCAGGTGAGCTGGCTGATTGACGGCGTGCCCATCCCGAATACCAATATCGCCAGCAATGTGGGCCCGCAGTTCGATCCCAAGGATATTGATTACCTCGAAGTCGAGCGCGGCAGCTACGAGGCCGATACCGGCGACCGGACCTACGCAGCTTTCAACGTCGTCCCGAGGAACGGTTTCGAGCGGAATAATGAAGCGCAGCTCATCACCAGCTTCGGTAATTTTTATCAGACCAACGACGAATTCAATCTTGGCGGTCACACTCCGCGATTCGCTTACTACGCCAGCGTCAACGGAAACCGCAGCAATCTGGGTCTGGAAACGCCTATCGCGAAAATCTATCACGACGCGGAAAACGGTGTCGGTGGCTTCGGCTCCTTGATCTTCAACGCCACTCAGAAGGATCAGCTGCGCTTCGTAACCTCACTGCGCGGCGACTACTATCAGATTCCCTACGACCCCAATCCGAACGATCCGGAAAATCAGCAGTTCCAGACCAGCGGCCTGCGTGATGGCCAGCACGAAGCCGATGACTTCGTGGTTTTTTCCTGGGTTCGCACCTTCAATCCCAATGCGGTTCTCACGATTTCACCGTTCTATCACTTCAACCGCGCCAACTATGGCGGCTCGCTAAACGACACTCCTGTTCAAACTACGGATAACCGTTCTTCCAACTACGCGGGAGGCCAGGCCACTCTCGCGCTGACGCTGCCCAAAAATAACCTCCAGGTCGGCACATATACCTTCGCAGAGCACGAAAACGAATTCTTCGGCCTGCTACTCAATCCGCCGTCCGTTCCGGCGCCGCCCGTGAATCCCATCACGGACTCCGAAACATCTTCAGGCGCGCTCGAAGCCTTTTTCTTGAGCGATAAATTCAGCGTCGCTCCATGGCTGACGTTGATCGGCGGTTTTAGGGCTACTCACTTCTCCGGGACCATCACGGAAAATACGATCGACCCCAGGCTCGGAGCCGCGTTGCGCGTTCCTTATCTTCACTGGGTTTTTCGCGCTTACTATGGGCGCTACTATCAAGCTCCGCCTCTCATCGCCATCACCGGCCCTCTGCTCTCCGAAATCGACAGTTTGGGCGGCCTCTCGTTTACTCCGCTTCACGGAGAGCGCGACGAAGAGCATCAGTTTGGCGTCACCATTCCAATTCGCGGTTGGGCGCTCGATATCGACGATTTCGAAACGCGCGCCAGAAATTTCTTCGATCACAACAATGTCGGCGAATCCAACATCTTTATCCCCGTCACCATTGCCGAGGCTCGAATTCGCGGTCTCGAAGTCACGGTGCGCTCGCCGCGGCTATGGAATCGCGGGGAAGTCCATCTTGCGTATTCGAATCAGATGGCGCAGGCCGCTGGAGCAATTACCGGCGGCCTGATCTGCTTTCCTCCCACCGATCCAAGCTGCCTGCCTGAGCCGGGATTTTCCGCCCTCGATCACGATCAGCGAAACACGCTGAATGTCGGCTTCGATGCGAACTTTCCATGGCGACTGTTCGGGGCGGCGAATGTTT
The DNA here is from genome assembly GCA_963823145.1 of uncultured Acidobacteriota bacterium. Taxonomy (GTDB): domain Bacteria; phylum Acidobacteriota; class Terriglobia; order Acidiferrales; family UBA7541; genus Palsa-295. Next base: position 927,878 of record CAWGJZ010000002.1, on the reverse strand, counting down.
ACTACGGCTCGGGATTCACCAATGGCTCGCCCGACGCTCAGTTCCCGGGCGCATATCTTCCCGGGCATACCTCGATCGATCTTTCGCTCCGAAAGGACCTCGGCGAAAGGTTTTCTGTCGCCGTGAACGCCCTGAACATCGCAAACCGTCACCTCTTGATCGACAACAGCCTCACCTTCGGCGGATTTCATTACAACGACCCTCGCGAGGTCTACGTCGAAGTTCGCTACAAGTTTCATTACTGATGTAATGCGCTTCACCGCTGGCGTACAATGATCAATTCCAAAGGAGTGAAACAAGTGAGATTGGAACCACGAAGCAACAGCAATCATCGACAAACTCGCACTACCCTGCTAATTCTGATTGCCGCCTTTGCACTGATTCCCGCGGCGTGCAAGAAACCGCCTGCGCCGCAAGCGAAACGCTACCATCTCGTCGGCACCGTCATCTCGGTCGACACGGCTCACAACTCGGCCAATATCGACGGCCAGGAGGTCCCCGGCTTTATGGCCGCAATGGCCATGCCTTATCCCGTGCATGATTCCAAGGCGCTCGCGGCGCTGTCGCCGGGAGACCAAATCACCGCCGACATCGTCGTCACTGACACCGACACCTACCTCGAAAATATCGTGGTCACCAAAAAAGGCACCGGCGCTGCGAAAACCACGGGGCCTAGTCATTTGCCGCAGCCCGGCGAAAAAGTCCCCGACTTCGCGCTCATCAATCAAGACGGGCAACGCATTCATCTGAGGTCGTATCAGGGCGATGTTCTCCTCGTCACTTTTATTTATACTCGATGCCCCTTTCCCACCTTCTGCCCGCTCGTCTCTCAGAATTTCGCAAAAGTCTACGCGCGGCTCCGCAAGGATCCCGCGATGGATTCCAGAAAAATCCGGCTGCTTACCATCAGCTTCGATCCGAAGCACGATACGCCTGAGGTTTTGAAGCGTTATGCCGCAAGGTTCAACGGAACCACGGGCGGAAATCCGTTCGCCCGCTGGGAATTCGCTGCTGTTCCCGCGAAAGAACTTCCCAAGGTCGCGAACTTCTTCGGACTCTACTACAGCGTCTCCGGCGATCAGATCGTCCACTCATTGAGCACCAGCGTCATTTCTCCCGATGGCACGATCTATAAATGGTACGAGGACAATACTTGGAAGCCGGCCGATCTTTTGCAGGATGCCACGCAATCGCTCGAGCAAGATAATCGGCGCAACGCAGGCCCGCGCAGCACCACGAGCGTCCCCACCGCATAAAATCACAATTATTGTAATGCTAGCTCTGGCGATCGAGGATGAAGTCGGGGACGGCGAGCAGAGCCCGGCGGTACTCGGTATCGGGAAGTTCTTCGAGGCACATTTTGGCGCGTCTCACATAGTCTCGCGCGAGATTGGAGGCGCGATCGAGCGCGCCCGTTTCTACTACAAGTCGAGTGATCTGTTCCGGACGAACACTCAAGAAATCCCGCTCCTCCAACACCTTGGCAACCAACCGCTGGCCTTCTCCGTAAGCACCGTTTTGCGTAGCGCCATTCTGCAATGAGAAGATTAGTGGCAGCGTGACCTTTCCTTCTTTCAGGTCGCTCAACACTGGCTTCCCAAGCTGCTCGGGCGATGCCGTGAAATCGAGTAAATCGTCCACAAGCTGAAACGCTAGACCGGCGTTGCGGCCGTATTCCGCCAGCGATTCTTCCACATTTTTCGGCTGCCCCCCGAGCACCGCCCCCAATCGGGCGCATCCGCTGAAAAGGCACGCGGTTTTGCGATAGGCCAGTTCGGTGGCATCCGCTTCGGTTACATCCATGCGGCCAAGCAGCGTCAGTTGCAGCAGTTCGCCCTCGACCATGTTTTGAGTCAATCCGATCAAGATATCGAGGATCGAGAAGTTTCGCTCGCGCAGAGCCATCTCGAACGACCGCATGTAGAGCCAGTCGCCCGCCAGCACGCTCATATGATTTCCCCAGCGCGCGTTGGTGCTGGGCCGGCCGCGGCGCATCTGGGCACCGTCAATCACGTCGTCGTGAACCAGCGTGGCGCTGTGAATCATCTCCACCACGGCACCCAGGCGGATGGCGCTCTCGCCCCGATATCCGGCTGCTCCAGCCGCCAGCAGGAGCAGCGCCGGGCGCAGCCGCTTTCCGCCGCCCTGGTACAGGTAGGTGGCGATCTGCTCCACCGGCTCAATGGCGGCGCTATTCTGGGCAGCAATCTCCTGTTCCACAAGCGCAAGATCGTCTCGCACCAGATCGAAAATCCCCTTAGCGATTTGGACAGCGAAGGCCATCCGTATGATCCTTAAGCCTTAACCAGGCTCGGCGGGAGAGTCTGCCGCGCTAAGCCGGAAAAACTGGCGAAAATTTGTCGCGGCTGTCGCCGCTACTTCCTCGGGCGCTAAGTCTCTCACATTCGCCAAGGCTTCCGCTACCTGAACAACAAAGGCAGGCTCGTTGCGTTTGCCGCGATGTCTCTGTGGAGGTAGAAAGGGCGAATCGGTTTCCGTAAGTATCTTTTGCAGAGGGATTTCGCGAGAGACGTCGCGAAGATGCTGCATTTTCGGATAGGTAACGTTTCCCGCGAACGAAATCATGAATCCCATGTCCATTCCGCGGCGCGCTTCTTCAAGGGATCCGGTAAAGCAGTGAAAGATGCCGCCGAGACCGGTTCGCCGCCAGTCTTGGTCAAGGATTGCTAGGCAGTCGTCCCAGGCATCGCGGCAATGGATTACGACGGGCAGTTTAGCGGCGGCGGCCTGGGCAAGTTGCCGCCGGAAGACCTGCTGCTGCACGTCACGGGGCGAATGATCGTAGTAATAGTCGAGGCCCAATTCACCCATGGCAATCACGCGCGGATTCTTGGCGAGTTCGTCGAGTTTGGCGAAGTGCTCATCGGTTGCGGCGCTGGCATCGTGGGGATGAATGCCAACCGTGGCGTAGATCCAGCCGTGCTGCTCGGCGAAAGGAATGGCGGCGTCAAGCCGCTCGAGCGGCCCAGTGCCGCTGCCGATGGCTAGTAGCGTTTGGACGCCTGCCGCGCGCGCCCGGTCGAGCATTGCGTCCCGGTCGCCGTCAAATTGGGCGAATTCCAAGTGCGCGTGTGAGTCGATTATTTCCATGGTCAGTCTCTGTTACCCCTTTCGCGCCCTTCAGGAAACGTGACGGGTAGGACCGGCACCCGTCCTTTGTTTTCAATAAGATGGATCATGTTCTATTCGTCCTGTGTATCGATTAGAGTCGCAAGGCGCTTGGCCTATGCGGCCAGCGGCCGGATCGCATCGGGCACCGCATAACGTTTCCTTGGGCTTGTCTTCCGCCCCGATTTTTTCGACCACTTTGATCATGCGGTCAGGTTAGCAGGATGGGGATGCCTTGCAAGAACGAGTTTCTGTGGACTTTTGGACGGAAGGCGCGACTCACCTGAGGCACGTAGCGCAAGGGAGCCAAGCACGTGAAAAAGATTACTTGCTGCGGGTGAACCTGCGCAGTGGAGGGCGCTTCGCGCGAGTCGTTATGTCAGGGCTGAAGCCCTGACCTTCCACCGAAGCAGAGGCGCTCTTCGCAAAAGAAGAAACGCGGGACACTCCGCTCAGAATGACGACGCTCGCTGGATGGTCACCTCAGTTCGTCGTCAGCTTACAGTGGACACATCTCAACAGCACTTGATCGCAGCCAAGAGAGATCCCTCGCTCGCGTTGCTCCGCTCGGGATGACGATCCTGGTCGGATCGTCACTTCACCTTTGAGCCGACGGCGATTTCCTCGGCGAAGGTGCAGAGGACGGGGTTGCCCTCGGCGGTGGAGGCGGCGAGGAGCATGCCGTTTGATTCGAGGCCGCGCATTTTACGCGGAGCGAGATTTGTGACGACGACGACCTTGCGTCCGACGAGGGTTTCCGGCGCGTAGGCGAGGGCGATTCCAGCGAGGACCTGGCGGACTTCGTCGCCGATATTCACCATAATTTTCAGGAGCTTGTCCGCGCCCTGGATTCGCTCGGCGGATTCGATGCGGCCGACGCGGAGTTCGACCTTGGCGAAATCCTCGATGGTGATCTTCGCGCCTGCCGGCGCTAGTGTTGCGGCCGCAGGCGCGGCCCCCGCTGCTGCCGTTGTTGCCGCGACGGGAGGCGTTGCTCCCGGATTGCGTATTTCGTTCTCCATGGTCTCAATCCTTTCGTATGCCTCTTTTTTATCCACACGCGGAAACACCGCTTCAGGTTTCCCGATCTTTGTGCCCGGTTTCAGCCCGCCCCATTGCAACTGATCGATTCGCTGTTCCGCTAGTCTTCCCGGCTGCCCAAGCTGTTCCCAAATTTTTTGCGTAGCCTCGGGAATCACCGGGTGCGCTAACACTGTAACAAAGCGGATTGCCTCAGCGGCGTCGCGAAGCACTGCACCAATAGCCGGGCGCTCGGAGGGTTCCGTAACTCTCGCCCAGGGCTTTTGCTGGACAAGCATGAAATCCACTTGCGAAATGATTTGCCAAATCTCTTGGACGGCATCCGAAAAGCGACAATCGTCATAATCCCTTTTGACTGCTCCGGCTATGTGCGTTGCATTCTGCTCCAAGGGTTTGTCCCCGACCCCGCCGTCGGGGATCAATCCCTGGAAATAATTCTCGATCATGGTCAAGGTACGACTGGCGAGGTTGCCTAGGCCGTTGGCTAGGTCGGCGTTGTAGCGGGTGATTAGGGCTTCGCGGGAGAAGTTGCCGTCCTGGCCAAAGACGGTTTCGCGCAGGAGGTAGTAGCGCAAGGCGTCGTTGCCAACTTTTGCGCCAGTGAGTTCGTCGAAGGATTTTACGATGGGCTCCGGATAGGCGACATTGCCCTTGGACTTGCTCATTTTTTCCTGCTCGAAGAGAAGCCAGCCGTGCGCGAAAATCTGCTTAGGTAGCGGAAGTTCGGCGGCCATCAAGAATGCGGGCCAGTATACGGCGTGAAATCGGATGATTTCCTTGCCGATCATGTGCAGATCGGCGGGCCAATATTTCTTGAACTTTGGATTTGCCTCGCCGCCGGTTCCTTCGCCGTAGCCTATGCCGGTCATGTAGCTCGTGAGCGCGTCGTACCAGACGTAGAAGACGTGCTCAGGGTCGTCGGGCCAGGGAATGCCCCATTTGATGGTTTTGCGGCTGATGGAGACATCCTTCAGCCCTGCTTCCACGAAGCTGCGAACTTCATTTAAGCGAAAATCCGGCTGGACGAATCGCGGCTGAGTTTTGTAAAGGTCGAGGAGGCGGTGTTGGTAGGCCGAAAGCCTGAAGAAATAGTTTTCTTCGGAGATCAGCTCCGCCGGGCGGCCGCAGATTGGGCAGTTGGCAGGCTCGGGCGAGTCGCTTACGAACAAATTATCGTAGATGCAGTAGCGGCCTTCGTACTTCGCCTTGTAGATCGCCTTTTTGGCAGGGTCGCGTTTGCGGTCCAAGTCCATGGTGCAGCGGACGAGTGTTTGGACGGCGCGAGCGTGTTCGGGCGAGGTAGTGCGAATGAAATCGGTGATGGATATGCCGAGCAGTTTCCACAAATCGCGAAAAATCCTTTCGTTGCGATCAACGAGCTGCTGGGGAGTGATGCCCTGTTGTTCGGCGGCGCGCTCGATATTGACGCCGTGCTCGTCGGTGCCGGTGAGATAGGCTACATCGTAGCCGCACATGCGTTTGTAGCGGGCGATCACGTCACAGACAATCGTGGTGTAGGCGGAGCCGACGTGGGGCCGGGAGTTTGCGTAGTAGATCGGAGTGGTTAGATAAAACTTCGGCTTGTCCGGCATGAACGGTCTAATTATCTCGCTTTGATTGCTGAAATCGGACGCGGAGCAGCAGAAAAACGATAGTAGTCTGGCCCCTTGCGAGTGTCAAATGAGGCCGCGCCTTGGTAGTGGGTCAGTTTGACTGAAACCACTCAAAAGTTTGGCAACAAAAAGAAACCCCCGCCACGTAGCGCAAACTACGTGGCGGGGTCTCTTGCAACTGCGCTCCCCCGTTAGGTTCGGTGACACCGCACAAGTGCGGCGGGAGGGCATTGGCTCCGCCTAAGTGCTAGGCCTCGCCTTTGGACTCCGTAAGACTATGGCGGTCTCACGGAGCCTCACTTTCTTTTGCTCACGGGCTTAGTCTAGCACCTTAGGCGGCTTTTTGAATCTGATCGGCGATGGACACAAGTTCGGAAATACTCCAAACGTGATCGGCGATTCCAGCTTCCATCGCTGGCGTGACGCGTAGCGTTTGGTGAGTTCGGCAAAAGTTGTAATGCATATAGTGAATGGCGATGGACGCGATGTGACTCTCCAGTTTTTTGGAGAAGGCATTGGTCAGGCGCGTGAAGCGGCGCATTCCCATCCGCATCGTCAAATTCTGCCGCTCGATAAAACTGGTCGAAATATGTTTCGGATCGGGGCGGCCACTGACCACGACTTCGCGGCATCCGATGCATTCCGCCGGGGAATACCGTGCTTCGCTCTCGCGGTCACTCCCGTACAGTTTGACCAGCATGGCATAATCAACATTAGAGCCGAGCGCATCTTCCACGGCGCTCAAATACGCGCGATGGCCGTCTGTCGTCAATTGCACGCGATTGGCAAGGCGATTTGCCAAATCCTGAATGAACCCGTAGGCCGTTCCCGCGTCGCGTCCGCCGATGGCCCACGACGCAATCAGCTTTGTATCGGCGTCCATCGCAACCCATGTCCACACGTCGCCGAATCCGAATTGTCCGCGTTTTTCGGCGGGGACGTTCTTTTCCTTCGCGCCTACGAAGCTCCAAATTTCGTCGCACTGAATGCGCTTGCAGTTCAAATCCACAAGGTTTTTGTCGAGGTAGTTAGAGCACGCTTCGCCCAATTCCAAGAGCAATTTCGCAATCGTGTTCTTGGAGACGCCCGTCATGCGGACGGTCGCGCGAATCGAGTTCCCTTCGACAAGGGCCGCAACCACTTGGCTTCGCTTTTCTGTGCTTAGCTTGTTCATAAATGCATTGTATGAGCGGTCAAGCATAAAGTCAAGTAGAAAATGAGTGTTTCGATTATGGAGCATAAGCCCTTTAATAAGTTCCTGTTACAGGAGGGACTTCGGCAGGATTCGTTGGTTCACTCTACCGCCTCACAGCTTGGAACTAAAAGCGGGCTTTTCATGGTTTTCGCGGCCTTCATCTTTACGGCGGAATCTTCATTTGCGGGCCTAGGTACCGCCGTGGGCTTCAATCTTCCACGCTGGCCACTGCTAGTCGCCCTAATTTTGGCCCTGCTCGCTATCGGCGTGCTTCTGTGGTCGTCCCGCCTCCTCAGCTATCGAATGCCGCCAATCCTCCCGGAATTGCGCCAACAGTCGGAGAGGTTTTTTAACCTGTCGGATATCAAGCGCCTTCCAGAAAACGAGCAGATGGACAGGCTGGAAGAGAAGTTTGTGAACTCTCTCACGCGGTCGGTGACAGAGAATTTTAGGGCGAACAGCAGGATATCGAAAAGCCTGTTAGCGGCCTCGGTGCTGATTAGTCTATCGCTTAGCTGTCTGTTTCTTTCGTTGATTTGGGCGGTCGCTCAGCACGCACTGGCGAAGTGGGATTTTGGCCTCTTTTGAATGAGCTATCGTTAAACTCGAAATCTTGAGAAGGTTGGTCGGTCTGCTGGTTGGAATCGGAGCCAGAATCGTCTTGCTGGTCTTTATCCTGGTCTTTCTCTTTGTCAGTCATCGTTTTGCCCATCGCGCCTTGGCCGCCTTAATCGCTATCTGGGAGCGTTTGCGGCGGCTGAGTTTGGCGGCGCGTGCGTGCCCGCCCTTGAGACCGCCTAGACGCCCTAGTGCGACAGCGGCTGGGTTTTTGGTTGATTCGGATGGCTCGTACTTTGGCGCTTGCCCGGTGGACTCAAGCATGACCTGATAGGCGAGCTGATTTGGGTCTCTTGGGCGAGGCTTCTTTGAGCGGTCAGGCATAGAACTAATAATACTTAAATTTCTGAACGTGGTCAAACGCAGTAAATTCAAACTGACCCACTACCCGCGCCTTTTGCTAATTGATTTCAAAAAAGCCAAGAGATAGCGAGCGAAGCAACAGCCAGGAAAGCTCCACTTTCACAAATCGAGCCCAAGGCGGCCGAAAAATCGACTCTGACGACTGACGTATCACTTGTATAGGTGTCCATGCGACAATGCGGACCTCACAGCCGGTGTCAATCGAGAGACTCGTGAAAAGACCATCGCTTCTGGCGCTCTTGCTGGGGCTAATTCCATTCCTCGCAATGTGCTTTACGGTCTCCGTCTGGGACCGCGTTCATCCGATGGTTTTCGGTTTGCCCTTCAACCTTTTCTGGCTGCTTGCGTGGATCGTGCTTACGTCGATATGCATGTGGGCTGCGTACGTTCTGGAAACATCGCGGGGGTCGAAGGACGCGGGACGCCGCGAGGAGGGCAGCGGGCAGTGATGAGCGCCCGTGCGATTGCGCTGGCGGTGATCTTCACCATTATTGTGCTGGGATCCGGCCTCGGCTTCTACGCGGGCACGCGGCACAAGATGACTCTGGAACAGTGGACGGTGGGCAGCAGAGGTTTTGGAACGCTTCTCATCTGGCTGCTGATGGCAGGCGAACTCTACACCGCATTTACGTTCCTCGGTGTGAGTGGCTGGGTCTACTCCCGCGGCGGGCCGGCGCTATACATACTGGCCTACCTATCGTTGGCTTACGTGATATCGTTTTTTATTCTTCCGCCCATTTGGGATTTGGGCCGAGAACACGGCCTGCAAACCCTGCCTGATTTCTTCCTGATGCAGTACCGCAGCAAATACCTGGCCGCATTGGTGGCAGTGGTCGGGGTTGCGTTCATCATTCCGTACCTCGAGATCCAATTGACAGGACTCGGGATTATCGTGAAGGTGGCGAGCTTTGAGGGCATTGGGCGCACTCAAGCAATGGTGATTGCTGTTGCGCTGCTGGCAGGATTCGTTTTTGTCAGCGGGATACGGGCGGTGGCATGGGTGAGCGTGCTGAAGGACTTTCTGATGCTCCTGGCCATCGTGGCGATCGGCATCTGGGTGCCACGCGTTTACTTCGGAGGAATCACTCCGATGTTCGCCACCCTGGCACGAACCAAGCCCGGCCACTTGGTTATGCCAGGAGCCACGAGCAACCTGGGCCACTCCTGGTACATTTCGAGTGTGTTGTTGAGTGCTCTTGGGGGCTGTATGTGGCCGCACCTCTTTGGCGCAAGCTTCAGCGCCAAAAGCGCCAACACGCTGCGCCGCAACGCGGCGGTAATGTCTTTGTACTCGATCTCACTGGCATTCGTGTTCTTCGCTGGATATGCCGCATTCCTGGCTATCCCAGGTCTGAGCGACGGCGATCTTTCTCTATTGACTATTGTGCGCAAGACGTTTCCCGCGTGGATGCTGGGAGTGATCGGCGGAGCGGGCGCTCTGACGGCGATGGTGCCGGCAGCGATTCTCGTGCTTACGGCTTCGACGCTGTTCGCGAAGAATCTCTGGCGACCGATCTTTGCGCCGGCGATGACGGACGAGCAAGTGGGGAGGCTGGCCAGGATAATGGTCGTGGCGCTCAGCCTCATCAGCCTGTATTTCGCCATCTACAGTTCAGCGACTCTGGTGTCACTCCTGCTGTTGGGATATGCCGGGGTGACCCAATTCTTCCCCGGCGTGGCGCTGGGGCTTTTTTGGAAGCGCGTCACAATGGTGGGTGTCTTCGCCGGGTTGATTGTCGGCGTCGGCGGCACTGCATTTTTGGTCCTCAGCAAGAGGGATCCCATTGGAGGGTTGAACGCCGGCTTTTTGTCTCTGTGCCTCAACTTCGCAGTGGTTGTTCTCGTTAGCATGTTCGTGCCAGCGAAGGCCGGAGGGCCGGTGAAGGAATCGTTTGCAGCCGACGAATTCTTGACGGACGGGACCTAGATGACGAACGCCGCTTGCGCGTTAATCAGGGAAGGCGGCCGGTCTTATGGAGTTGGCGGTAGAAGCCCAGGTTCTCGCCGCGCACGAGCTTGGTGACAGAAAGAATCTGCCCGTAGCGGCTGTATAGGCGACGAACTGGGAATCCGGTGGTAGACTCGCTCGCGAACGATAATGAAATCGGAGGGGTTCGATGATTCGGACTCTTTGTAAGTGGATCGTGCTCTCGACCGTGCTGCTGGCGCCAATGGCGAGTTTCGCGCAGGTGGCGTGCACGCGCGACGGCCTGCAGGCTGCGACTGACCTTTACATCGCGGCACAGACCAAGGGCGATCCTTCCGGGATGCCGCTAGCGAATGGGCTTGCTTATATCGAAAACATGAAGGTGATCGACATCAAAACCGGTGTGATTCAGAAGCCAATGAAGATCGATTTTCATCGAACGCTGATCGATCCGGCCACATGCCAGACGTTTACCGAAGTGATCGTGACGGACAAAAGCCACCCGTATGTGCTCGGCACGCGGCTGAGAGTCAATCACGACAAGATCGTAGAAATCGAGTCGCTGGTGACGCAGCAAGGCGACTGGCTATTCAATGCCGACAACTACATGAAGTGGTCACCCAATGAGGATTGGGGAGTGATTCCCGAGGGACAGCGGGATAGCCGCGATACGCTGGTGGCTGCGGCCAACGCGTACCTGGATGCTTTCCTGGAAAAGAAAATCGATCTCGTGCCGTGGGGATATCCGTGCGAGCGGACTGAAGGCGGTCTCCGCACAGGGAAAGGCGCGCCCGACGATAGCTGCTCGGTGGGGGTTCCGGCCGGGGTCAACATCGTGGCGCGGCGCTTCATCGTTGATGAGACGACGGGAATGGTTGTCGCGTTCTGCACTTTCGGTGTGGGCGGAATACCGGACACGCATCTCTTTCGCGTAGAGAAGGGCAAGTTGCGCTACGTGCATACCCTGACGCACCTGCCGCCGGGCTACCACGTTCGGGTAAACGGGAAGCCCGTCTCCAGCTCCGGGGGTACACTTAACAATCCGGCGCCCGACAATCAGAAATGAACTGAATATAGCGGCAATCGGTCGGGGCTTCGGAATTCAGGGAAGGCGGCCAGTCTTATCTAGCTGGTGGTAGAAGCCCAAGTCCTCGCCGCGCACGAGCTTGGTGATGAAGAGAATCTGCCCGTAGTGCATTCCGAAATGCTCCACTACATGGTAAATGACGCCCAAGCCGGTGTCCGTGTAGCCCTGGACATGGAAGGTGGCGAGCAAATCGGCTTCGGTGAGGCGCGAGAGGACTTGTGACGCGTCCTGCAGGGTCGCGTCCAGATTCTTCAGGAGAGCGGAAGCGGGTATTTGGTGGCGCTCGGCGAACTCGGCGGGCCGGTTGCGAGCGTCGTCCACGCGGTTGAATGACGAAACGATCCACTGCCGGACGTTTCCATTCAGGTGCAAGAGCAAGTTGCCGATGCTGTTGCTGGCCTCGTTGGGGCGCCACCATACTTGCTCGTCGGTGAGCGATTCGACGGAGGCACGGAGCCGGGGCCAATACTCCTCGAGCAACTTCTGGCGGGAGCATTCAAGGAAAAGGGTGGTTGGAGTTGGGGCGGCCATGGTCGTCGTCAGGGAACAGAGCTTTTCCTTTTGATATCGAAAAACACTCACATTGTACACAGGTTTGAGAAACCGTCGTTTGCGAGTCGCGTCGGGTCTGATGGTATTTTCGAAACGCGAGCTACGATGATGCCGCGGGAGGCAACTGGGATTCGAGAGAGGATCTCCCCGCGCCCTTGGGGCGCCAACTCGAGAGATTACTGGCGTAGAGTCCGATGCAGAAGAGGTTGGCCGGAACGAAACCGAATTGCGCCGTCCGGAGCCCAATAAGGCAAATGACCACGCTATTCACAGCGGCGACGATCCAGCCATGCCAAAGTTTTTTTCCGACTAATACCGTGGAAACGATCGTTAGCAGACAAGAGAGATAATCCAGCCTAAGCATGACAGGAGCAGAATAATCTTTTGCGGCTAATTGTGGCGACTGGCCTGACGGACAGGTTTTCCAAGCTAGAGCTTCGAGGAGACAGAGTTGACCCCTGAGGAAATCGCGTCGAAGCGCTAGAGCGCACCTCCCCACATGAATGCGGGGACTTCCACCGCAGGGGCACTTCGACGCTTCGTCCGCATCACGGTTTCAACGCAGTTCTCAGCACTTCCTGCACACCGTTGGAGGTGATCTGTACGCCGATGCACAAGAGCACGAAGGCGACGACGCGGAGAATGCCGTGTGCCGTCTGGCGCGACACACGCGCGGTGATTTTCGGCGCATATGCGTAGCTGTAAAAGACCACTACGCTCAACACAAGCACCGCTGCCAGAATTCCCAGGTGAGCGATGACGTCACCCGTGACGTTTTCCACCGAAGCGCGCGCACCGAGCGTCAGCATCACGACAATGCAGCCGGGGCCTAGGGTCATGGGAAAGGTGAGCGGATAGAAAACTTTTTCCTGCAGGGATTCAAATGTCGTGGGGGCGACGTCACCTTGTCCGCGATCGGTCTCGGCAGCCGGCCGGTTCAGCAATCCCCAGCCCATCGCCGCGAGGACCAGGCCGCCAGCCACCTGCACCACCGGCAGAGAAATACCGAAGAAATTCAGCAACGCAGCGCCTACCAATTCCACCAGCACGAACAAAAGGGCCGTCCGGATTGCGACCTTGCGCGCCAACTGATGATAAACGGACCCAGGCGCGTCTCCGACGATGCCAAGAAGAAGCAGCGCGGACCCGAGCGGATTCAATACAGGGAACAATGCGCTGAAAGCGAGGATGAAGTATTTGGCTAGAAGGGATAGGGTTGCCATCGGCGCAGCATAGCATCGGCGCCGATCTTTCGCTTAGTGTAGAGCGACGATGAGGAAGAGAACGGCGAAAGCGACGATTTAGCTTCGGCCGTTCTGAACCAGTGGCACTGGCGACTAGAAGCGGGAGCGGGTAGCGCGAATGTATTCGCGCAGGGTAGTGACGTTCGGGCCGTAAGAGCCAACGCGACCAGCATCGACGGGTAGGCCGAGAAACTCCGCCTGCTCGATGCTCAAGCCTGCATCGTCGAGTTCTGCGAGGCTATAGCCCTCGACCGGCACAAGGCGGTTGCGACGCGAGAGGTCGAGCGGTCGCGGGGGGCGCTGCATGCGCGATTTCTTGAGAACGATATTGAAGAACTCGTCCCAATCCCGGCGGTTCCACATTGTGCCCTCTCTTTCCCAGTACGCCGTAATCACTCAGTTGGATGCTGCATCGGCGATTTGGGTAGCGAGATTTTTTCGGGGCCTAACCGCGTCTCGTTCCTCGAATCGCAACGATGCGGATTCTAACCCCGCAGGGGGAGGAAAGTCGCGTGTGAACGGTGCTTGTGGCCATCCGGTTATCGCATCTTACGCACAAGTAACGGGGGTGTTGCGGGATTAAGCCGCTCGCAGACAACTGAAACGCCCGCGTCCGATGCACGGGGGCTGGTGGGGGCCGCGAGGCACGCATTGATGCGGAGATAGGTAGAGCGTTATCGTTGGCGGCAAAATCGTGATTCAATAGCGGTCCGTGTTTCGACGCAAAAAGTTTCGGCTGAAGCTGCCGTCGCGAACGCTGATGCTCGGGGAGCGGACGTTGGTGATGGGGGTGCTAAACGTCACGCCAGACAGCTTTTCCGACGGCGGGCTGTACTTCAGCGCCGGCGCCGCGGTGGAGCGGGCGATCGAAATCGAGGAAGCCGGAGCGGATATTCTGGATATCGGGGGCGAGTCCACGCGGCCGGGTTCGGAAGGTATTTCGGCCGAGGAGGAATTGGGGCGACTTTTGCCGGTATTGGAAAGGCTCCGCGGACGACTGAAGATTCCAATTTCTGTGGATACGAGCAAATCGGAAGTGGCTGAAGCGGCAGCGGAGGCAGGCGCGGAGATTCTGAACGACGTGACGGCCCTGCGGGGCGATTCGAGGCTCTCCGAAATCGCGCGGAGGCGAAAGTTACCGCTGATCCTGGTGCACATGCGCGGCGATCCGCGCACGATGCAGAAGAAGCCCTTCGCGCGAAACGTACTGCGCGATGTAACCGCAGGCTTGCGCCGCGCCATAGGGTCGGCGCGCCGGGCGGGAGTGTCGAAATCGCAAATCGTGCTCGATCCTGGGATCGGTTTCGGGAAAAGCACCGCGCAGAATTTTGAGTTGCTGGCGAAACTGGATGAAATCGCGCGCCTGGGTTTCCCTCTGATGATAGGGACGTCGCGCAAGGCGTTTATCGGAAAGACGCTCGGCGGTATTCCGGCGTCGGAGCGCGGGTGGGGCACCGCGGCAAGCGTGACGGCCAGCATCCTGGCCGGGGCACACATCGTGCGTGTCCACGACGTGCGCGAGATGGTGCAGGTGGCGCGCGTGGCCGATGCGGTTTTAGATCCCGATTCGATTCGCGCGGACGGAGTGAAATGAGCAGCGACGCGTCTGCAGTTGTCTCTCCCGAGCAGCGCGCCAACTCGCGCAATGCGCTGATCGCCGGTTTTCTCGGCTGGACGCTGGACGCCTTCGACTATTTCATCCTGTCATATGTTGTGGGCCAGGTGGCGGTGGAGTTTCACCGCTCGATCGCGGCAGTTTCGTTTGCCCTGACGGCGAGCCTGCTTACGCGGCCGATCGGCGCGATTTTGTTCGGCTTGCTGGCGGACCGTTATGGCCGCCGGATGCCGCTGATGTTGGACGTTCTCTTTTACTCGATCATTGAGATTCTCTCCGGGTTCGCGCCTTCCTACCAAATATTCATAATTCTGCGGCTGCTCTATGGAATCGGCATGGGCGGGGAATGGGGCGTGGGTGCGTCACTGGTGATGGAAGCCGTGCCGGTGAAATGGCGAGGAATGCTTTCCGGGGTTTTGCAAGAGGGCTACGCGCTGGGCAATTTGCTGGCGGCGGTAGCGTTCTGGACGATTTTTCCGCATTGGGGATGGCGGGCAATGTTCTTTCTTGGGGGATTGCCCGCGCTGCTGACACTGTTTATTCGGGCAAAGGTGAAAGAAAGCGAGGCCTGGAAGGCTGTGGCTGCTGCGCGGACGAGCTGGCGCGATTATTTCCAGTTGGTGAAGGCGAACTGGAAAAGGCTCGCATACCTGATTGTGTCCGTGGCGATGCTGACTTTCATTTCGCATGGCACGCAAGACCTGTATCCCACTTTTCTGCAGCGCCAACGACACTTCGACACGCGCACCACGGCTATCATCAGCGTGATTTCGATGGTAGGCGCAATCGTGGGCGGTATCGTGGTGGGGCGGATTTCCGACCGATACGGGCGGCGGCGCGCAATGGTTGCGTCGGTGCTGTTGGCGATTATTTTGATACCGCTATGGGTGTTTGCGCCGACGGCCGCCCTGACAGCGGCAGGGGCATTCGCGATGCAATTCATGGTGCAGGGGGCCTGGGGAATAGTTCCGGCGCATCTCAACGAGCTTTCGCCGGGAGCGCTGCGCGGATTTTTCCCCGGGATGGCCTACCAGACGGGCGTACTCATCGCGGCGGGTGCGCCGACGATTGAAGCGTTGATGAGCCGTCATCTGAGTTACGGGCAGGCAATGGGACTATTCGCGCTTACGGTTTGCGCGATTGGAGCGGTGGTGATTGCGTGCGGACCCGAAGCGCACCGCGTCTCGTTTGATTCTACGAGCCCTGCCCCAGCGGAAGGAAATATTGCGTCCCCTTGACGGGCTGGCGGAGGCGGCGCAAGAGTTCCTGCAGATCCTGGTTGCGCTCGACGAAGTCGATTTCGGTGGTGTCGACTACGAGCAAATTCGAAGCCGAATAGCGGAAGAAGAAATGGGAGTAGGCGTCGGCGACAGCTTCGAGGTATTCGAACGAAATTTCTGTCTCGGCAGGATCGCCCTTCTTAGAGACGCGCTTTCGTAGGACGTCCGGCTTGGCGTGGAGGTAGATGACCAGATCGGGAGGGGGAATGGACGGCGCGAACACATCGAAATATTTCTCGTAGAGCTTGAGTTCTTCGTTATCGAGATTCATATAGGCGAAGATTTTGTCTTTCTCGAAGAGAAAATCGCTGACGATCGGGGCCGCGCTCGCCTCGGGCGGCACTTCTGAGAGGCGGCGGTGACGCTCGTAGAGAAAGTACATTTGGGCACGAAAGGCCGCGCCGGGTTTCTCGTCGTAAAAATCGGCGAGAAAGGGATTGCCCTCGCAATCGAACACGCGCCGCGCGTGGAGCTGCTCGGCTAGGGCTTTTGCGAGAGTGGACTTACCGACGCGGATGGGCCCCTCGATCACGATGTGGCGCGGCGCTTGAAATGAGGGCCGGTCGAGCGAAACCTGGTCCGCCATGGCGCGCGATTATAGCAAATCAGAATGAATGAACATCTCATGCTTGTTTATCGGTGAGGCGTGCGAAGCGGGGCCTACCAACTTTTTGCAATGACGGCGACGATGCGGGCCAGGGCGTCCACGTCCCGCGTATCGATCACCTCTGCAGGCGAGTGCGAGTAGCGGAGCGGCCAGCCGAGGGGAACGTCCACCGCGCCGTAAGGGACGAATGCGGCTCCGTCGTTTCCACCTCCGGTAACACCCAATTGCACGGGGATCCGATTGGCTCGGGCCAGGTGGACGAGGCGATCGACAAGGGGCGCAGGCGCAGTATTGGAGCCGTCGACGGCGCGAATGGCGAAGCCTTTTCCGATCTGCGCATCGCCGAAGCGTTTTGATTCGAGCGGTGAATCCGAGCTGACCAGCGTGTCCACGGCAAACACGTAATCCGGTTCATGGCCTTCGGCTGCCAGGCGTTTTGCTAGCGCGGCTGCGCCCACGAGACCCAATTCCTCGCGGGTGGACCAGACGAAGGTGACGTCGCGGTCAGGCAGTGACGAACCGAGCGACCATACGGCGGAGATGAGCGCTGTGTCGCCGACGCGGTCGTCGAAGCTGCGGGCGTTTGCGCTGGTGCCGAGCAGCGGGCGATATTTTTTGGGAATGGTGATCGAGTCACCTACCTTGACGCCGAGATTGGCCGCTTCTTCGGGACTGCGCGCCCCCACATCGATGCGGATTGGATTCTCCGCGTCATTTGGCCATTCGAAGGTAGTTTCATCCCAACCGTTCGGCAATTCGATGACACCTTGGAGATCGTGAGAGGACGTGTGAACCACGACGGGGTGGCCCTGATAAAAGCTCAATATCATCCCGCCCAGAAGCTCAGCCTCGAGTCTGCCGTCGTTCGAGATTGATTTGACCTCGAAACCGATTTCGTCCATGTGTGCGATCACAAGAATCTTGGGCGTTTTTGCGGCGACGGGCGTAGTGCCGAGATGCAAGATCAGATTCCCGGCGTCATCCGTCTCCGGTTTTGCCCACTTCGGGAGCAGGGTTTTTATCACTTCGCGGACGGGCTGTTCGTGATTGCTCGCGCCGTATGTGGTGGTGAGGCGACTCAGCAGTTCGGTGGTTGGCGGTGGGCTGGAGACTCCTTCTTGGTTGCCGCGAAAGGGGCCGCGATCGACGATGGCTTCTTGTGGCGGCGCCACTTTCCCCTGGGCGTACAGCTGGAGAAGACGCTCGAGGGCGGCCAGGTCTTTTGCGTCAATGATTTCCGCCGGCGTATCAGACCAGGCCGTGGCAACGGCGAGATGCGCCCACTTTGTAGGCAAGTCCGGCAAAGGGAGATAGCTGCCGGGGATCAGTCCAGCGGAGTAGTCGGTGGCTAGCGGCACATTGTTGGCTGCGGCGAGCTGCTTGAGTTCGGAGGCGAGACCGGAGAGTTCGCCATTGGTTTGCGCGAGGCCAAGCAGGACTCCGTTGCCGGGCTCGCGGCGGGGCGCCCGATGCACGTCCTTCATCCCGGGAACGGTGCCTCCCGGAAGCAAGCGGCCAACGTAAATCATTTCATCGGGTTGAATCGCGCGCAGAATTCGCTGCAGGCCCCGAGCACCGGTGCGTTGCTGGACGGCAAAAGCGATAGTCAGCGTACCCTGGACGTTCGCAGGATCGATTTTGCGAAGGAGTTCAACCAGGGCGGCGGCGCCGAACTTATCGCCGACGGAAGCGCCCGCCATCTCTTGACCGGCAAGATCCTCCAAGCCCCGGTCGATTGCAACTGGGCTCAGAATGTCCACGCCGGCCTTGCGCGCTTCGGCAGCGGAGTCGGCGCCGATATCGACGTACATATTGTCGATATCGCTCGATTTCGGCGGATTCGTGCGGCCAGGTTGCAAATGGATTGAGAGGCCGGCGACGACGCCATCGATCCACTTACCGCCCGCCACCCCAACCTTCACCGGCTGCGCGGAATACAACTCATTGAAGATTGGAGGCAGTCCGGACTGTGGTAATCGTTGCAAGCGCAGATAGCCATCGTCCGTGATTCCGCTGACGACGAAGCCCGGCTCGTCGATCGGCGTCACGATCAGACGGCGCGGCGTGCCGCTTCCGACGGTGACGATCACATCTCCAAGGTTGTCCGTAATGGGATGGAAGGAAGCGATATCGTCGCGGACCGTTTTGGCAAGCAGGTTCTCGTATCCGGAGACTGCCGGAGTTTCGACGAAATCACTCAGAGCGCTGGCCGATGCGCCAGAATCACCTTGCAGTTGCCGCCCTTTGATAGCGCTCTGGCCGCTCGTGGGACATGGGCAAAAAATTGGAATTACTAATAGAAAGAAAGCGATGCTCAGAAACGAAGAACTTGGCGTGTTCGACACCTCGAAAAACCGATGAGTGGAACAAGCGAGAGTCCTTTGTTTAGAATCGATCACGGGCGATGCCATTCGACGTCGTGCGGGATTGGCTGAAAAAAAGTGAAGGTAATTCGAAGTGGCCACGTTTGTCCTTGCCGGCGCCGGTTCGAGCTACTGTCAATTTGGACCTTGAAGGCATCATAGACTCAACTACCGTAGCACGGTGCGAGAAGCTTGTCTGGAACTGATTGGTGTAAAGAATCCAGTGATTGCGGGCGCGAAACATCGCGGATTGAGAGAGCACCGTTTTAGCTAACATTGGCGAATTGACACCGCGAAGTGGAAAAAGTTATTGGCAATGAATGCTATGAGCACACCAGCCATTGAGATTATCGGTCTGACAAAGGACTATCCGGTCGGTTTCTGGCGCAAGCGGATGCGGCGGTCGCTCGATAGCCTTACCCTCCAGGTGGAGGAGGGCGAGATCTTCGGTTTTCTGGGACCGAACGGGGCCGGGAAAACCACGACGCTCAAACTTCTGATGGGATTGATCTTTCCGACGGCTGGAACGGCGCGCATTCGCGGCTGTTCGATCAACGATGTACGCATGCACCAGGATATCGGCTACCTCCCGGAACAGCCCTATTTTTACGACTACCTTACGGCGCGCGAGCTCTTGGATTACTATGCGCGATTTTCGAATTACAGCGCCGGCGAGCGACGAGAGCGCGTGGAGCGGTTTCTCGACCGCGTGGGACTCGCGTCCGCCGGCAACCTACAGCTTCGAAAGTATTCCAAAGGCATGCTTCAAAGGGCAGGAATCGCACAGGCAATCCTTCACGATCCCAAAGTGATTTTTTTGGACGAGCCGATGTCCGGGCTGGACCCGGTGGGCCGCCGCGAGGTGCGGGACATCATCGTTGACCTGAAGAAACAGGGGCGCACCGTCTTCTTTTCGACTCATATCCTTTCTGATGCCGAATTGCTCTGCGACCGTGTGGGAGTGTTGTCTGGAGGGAAATTGCAGGGAGTTGGCGCACCAGCGGATATCGTGTCAATCGAAGTACACGCCATGGAAATCCTTTTCGAGGAACGGGGGAAACACCCGCTTCCGAACGAACTCAAGGAAAAAGCAACGACAATTGGCGGACGTTACCGGGTAGAAGTGGCGGAGGCGGAGCTCTATCCGGCTCTCGCACAACTCGAGGGCTGCAATGCACGAATACTTTCGATTTCTCCCGTGCGGCCGACGCTGGAAGATTATTTCTTGCGGCTGGTCGGCCGCGAAGAAACCGCCACTCCAGAAGTGGAGGTTAATTCGCGATGAGTGCGACGATGCGGCCAGTGGCAATCAACACGTTTCGCGAGGCAGTGCGCGACCGGGTGCTTTACAACTTGGTATTTTTCGCATTGGTGATGATCGGCACCGCCATCCTTGTGGGGCAGATATCGATCGGCATCGAGCGGCTGGTGATCGTGAACCTGGGACTCTCGGCAATTTCGCTTTTTGGCTTGGTAATGGCCATTTTTATTGGCGTCGGGCTGGTGTCCAAGGAAATTGAGAAGCGCACTCTTCATAGCTTGCTTGCAAAACCTATCCGCCGCTGGGAATTCCTGGTGGGAAAATATGCTGGCTTGCTGCTGACGCTGACGATCAATACTGCCTTCATGACGTTGGGGCTGGCGGCCGCGCTGTTTTATGTGGGACGGCCGTTGGTGCGGCCGGATGTCTCCATCGTGATCGCAATTTATTTCATACTTCTCGCGCTCGCCCTGGTAACGGCGCTGGCACTCTTTTTCTCCTGCTTCTCAGCCCAATGCTTTCCACGCTATTTACGCTGGCAATATACATCACGGGAATATTTGCCAAGGACATTCGAGACTTCGGCGATCTCTCCAGCAGTCCCTTACTGAAGGCATTCGCGCGCGTGGTCTATTATTTGGTGCCGAATTTTCACAACTTCAACGCCATAGCAGCAGCCGCGCATGGCGAGGGTATTCCATTCTCCCTGGTGGCCCAGAACACGATGTACGCGGCGTGTTACGTAACGCTACTTTTGCTGGCGTCGTCTGCTATTTTTTCCACCCGTGACCTAAAATGAGCCAGCCCAAGCAAAGGGTAGCGTGGATCACAGCTGCATGCGTGCCGCTATTCGTCTGCGTGGCAGCGCTGCAAGCGGGAATTGATGCGCGAACGCGGACAGCCACCCAAGAGCCGGAAGAGCTGCTCCTCTCATCGCCTTCCGCCGTGCAGAAGATCAGTCTGGGATACGACTCGTTGGTGGCCGATATCTATTGGACTCGCGCGGTGCAGTACTACGGCAGCCGAGTAGGAACGGACCGTCCGAATTTCGATTTGCTGTGGCCGCTGCTCGATATTACGACCACGCTGGACCCTAAGCTGGTGATTGCCTATCGCTTCGGCGCCGTTTTCCTGTCGGAGCCGGGAAGCGCAGGGGCAGGGCGCACCGATCTGGCGATCAAGCTTGTAAAGCGCGGAATCGCTGCGAATCCAAATCAGTGGAGGCTGGGTGCGGACCTTGGGTTCCTCTATTATTGGCGACTGAAAGATTACCCGAATTCCGCCGCAGCCTATCTCGAAGCCAGCAAAGGACCAGATGCGCCACTCTGGCTGAAGATAATGGCCGCCCGTGTGGCACAAAAAGGCGGGTCGCTAGAGACATCGCGCATGATCTGGTCACAACTGTACGAATCCACGCAGAATCAGATCGTTCGAAAAAAGGCGTCGGAGATTTTGCGCGGGCTAAAGGCGCAGGAAGATGAGACGCAGCTGGACGGATTGGCGAGCGAGTATCAGAAGCGTTTCGGGCGTTTCCCCACATTAATGATTGACCTGCGCGATGCGGGACTCGTTCGCGGCATTCCGATCGATCCGGACGGATATCCTTACATCTTCGGGCCAAATGGAAAATCGCGGCTTAATCCGCAGAGTTCCGTAGTGATCCCACCAGAGATAAAAGCGCCGCCTTCGCCAGCGAAATAGTATGTTGTTTACAACCGGTTCTCATTCGCCGGAATCCTATCCGACAGACGCCCAATGATTTTGAAGCGCGTGGCAATTTCGTTTCTGGTGTCGAGCACGGTGCTTATCGGGTTGGCACTCGTTGCCGTCCGGCTGCCAATCGCGAACTCGAGCCCGAGGTGGACCGCAGATTCCGTGGCGGATCCGCAGATGGCCGATCCGCAGATACACGGGCAGCCGCCGTCGGCAGCGGAAATGAGCGCGCGGACCGACAAACTGATGGCGAATCAGCATGCGGACGATCGCGCGTTGGAACTCTACCAGCGCATCGAGCGTCATGTCGATCGCAGCGGCGGCACTTCCGATCGCATTACTGACGACAAGACATATCGCGTGGTTCCGACCGGCGCGGGAACGCAGAAGATTCTGCTGCGGGACGACGATAAAGCAGTAGATTTGGCAAGTTACGACAGGGAAATGCGCGCGCTTGCCGAGGTGCTGCGCACGATGGCCGATCCGAATAACCCGAAAGCGACGGCCGCGTTGGCGAAACGACAAAAGCGGGAACGCGATCGCGTGGAATTCCTCGATGCAATGAAGAAGGCGTTCTTAGCGAAATGGGTGACAGCCGATACAAGGAATGGACATGAATGCGACGTTTTCCAACTCGATCCGAACCCGGACTTTCACCCGCACTCGATGTTTCAGAACGCCCTCAGCCACGTGACGGCGAAAATATGGGTGGATCGTGAAAGCAATCAACTCGTCTGGGGTGAAGCCCATGTTTTGAGCGACATTTCAGTAGGCGGCGGCATCCTCGGTAAGGTTTATCGTGGCAGCCGAATTTCGATGGGACAGGGGGAAGTCGCACCGGGCATCTGGCTGCCGACACACTATCAGTACGATTTTACGGGACGAAAATTCCTATTTGCTTTTCAGGAGCACCAAACCATCGACGTGAGCCACTATCACCGGGTCGGGTCCCCCAGGGAAGCTCTCGCCATTGTCGAAGGGGAATTAGCGAGCGGGAAAACCTTCATGGAGGACCCGTAGCCATTCCCGGATAGTACTGCGCTACTCCCATCGTTGTTGTAAGGGAAGAAGCCCGGGATTTCTTCCGCTTGTCCCGCCCAATGAACTTCCATCGGATCACCACTATCGCGCGGCGACTGCGAGTTCTTTCTCGATGGGCGCTCCCACAAGATTGCCCCATTCCGTCCAGGAGCCGTCGTAGTTCTTCACATTGTCGTACCCGAGCAGGTATTTCAGCACAAACCAGGTGTGCGAACTGCGCTCGCCAATACGGCAGTAAGCGATCACTTCGCCGCCGGCGGTGATTCCCTTGCCCTGATAGAGCTGCTTAAGCTGATCGGCGGACTTGAAGGTGCCATCTTCGTTGGCGGCTTGCGACCACGGGACGTTCGCCGCCGTCGGAATATGCCCGGCGCGCTGCGCGGTTTCGTTCATGCCAGGCGGTGCAATGATTTTGCCGGTGAATTCATCGGGTGAGCGGACGTCCACTAGATGCCCAGTGCCTTTCCCTTCAATCAAAGAGAAGACGTGCTCCTTGCGGGCGCGCAGAGATTCGTCGGGACCTGCGGCGCGATACGTCGTGGGTGTGACTCTTGGGGCGTCCTTGGTGAGCGGGCGCTTTTCCTCAAGCCACTTTTTGCGGCCGCCGTTCATCAACCGCACATCTTTATGGCCATAATATTTGAGCTGCCAGAAGGCGTACGCTGCGAACCAATTGTTATTATCTCCGTACAGTATAATGGTCGTATCGTCTGATACTCCCGATTGGCCAAGGAGATTCTCGAGCGCGGACTTGTCGACTAGGTCGCGTCGGATATTGTCCTGCAATTGGGTCTGCCAATTCCAGCCAACCGCTCCTGCGACGTGTCCTTGATCGTACGCGCTAGTGTCCACGTCCACTTCAATCAGCCTGATCTTGGAGTTCGGGCCTCCGCTGCTGGACTGTTCGGCGACCCACTGCGTCGAAACCAAAACCTCGGGATGCGCATATTCAGCCATTGGGATCCTCCTTCAATAGTTATCGTTTGCGCCGGATCGGTCACACAGCGCAAAAAACCAACGCCCGGTCGCTTACAGCGGCGAGCTGGAAAGCGCGGCCGGAGCCGTGCGTGAGCTCAATCTCACGCCAAATGTGCGAGTTCGTAGGCACAACAACAGCCCCGAAAGTGTTCTAGACGGTATACCTTCACGAGCGGAGAATACACCGGAATTGTACGGGCGACAATGGTGCTAACGTCCGATCAGAAAGCCCCTGTGATGGAGCTTCGTCTGCTAGCCAGCGATGCGGGCTTTCAGCTTGACACGGCCGTTTTCAATATTCACCGAATATTCGACATTGCGGCCACCTTTGTTTTTAAGATCCTTTGTTTTCTCCCCGACGAAGGTCTCGAAGTCTTTCAGACTCGGCGCTCCCGATCTTTGTCCCGCCTCGGTGCGCGCTTCGATGAGCTTCTCGTATAAGGCATAAATCTTCTCTTTTTCATGCTCAGGGTCGGAAAGAAAAAGGGCGAAGACCGGGGCCCGCTGCTGGGTGACGCCCCTCTTTTCGGCTGGGCCGCAATTCGAGCTGTGCGAAGCGTTCTCCGAAGTTATCGGTACCTGGTTGGCAGCCGTCTTTCGAGCGCGCTCTGCCTCAATGGCCTTTGCCGCCGCGCCGAAGTGGTGTTGCTGGCCAGCCGACTCCTTTTGGAGTAGCTTCTTACGCCACATGTCCTGGTACTTAGCATACGTTTGTGCCAAATTGTTGAATCTAAATCGCTGCGCGAAACTAAGCTCACCGGCGCGCTCATTATAGCGGCGTATCAAGCTCTCCGTGCGCCATTGGGTATCTGCAGGAGGCCGCTTGCGTCCGCCCCCGAAGAACTGCTCGAATTCGATCTTCAGTGTGCGGATGTCCCGCTCGATTTGAGTGAGTTCTTCGTCAATAGTGGCCATAAGGTTCGCAAACTGGCGAGAATTCAGAGTAGGGGCATTCCTGCCTGGGCGTCAATGTGATCGGGGGCGGGATTGTCGCAAAGGGAAAGTCCAGCGGTCTGCCCGGGTTCGCCAGGTGGCACCTTGACTTTGCCGAAAGGCACTACATAGACTCGAAGATCCGATTGACGATCATGGCGAAGACTGATGTCCATGTGATCACGGTAGGAATCAGCGGAGCAAGCGGCGCGGTCTACGCGCAGATGCTCGTGCGCCTGCTTGACACCGACCGGCGCGTCGAACACGTATATCTGGTTGCCAGCGACGCCGGACTGCGCCTGATTTCCAGTGAGCTTGGGATCGTCGCGGCAGATGGTAAAAAACTGCCTTCGCTCCTCACGGGAACGTCCGCGAAGAAGATCGAATACCTACCGAATAAGGACATCGGCGCCAGCATCGCTTCGGGCAGCGCCACAGCAGACGCCATGACCGTCATCCCGTGCTCGGCTGGTGCGCTTGGCTCGATCGCCGCGGGCACAGCGGGCGACCTGCTCACGCGCGCCGCGGATGTTTGCCTCAAAGAGCGCCGCCCGCTGGTCCTTTGTTTACGCGAAACGCCGCTGAACCGTATTCACCTTGAAAATATGCTTCGCGTACATGACGCAGGGGCGACCGTGATGCCGGCCATGCCGGCTTTCTACTACGAGCCGAAAACGATTGCAGATCTTGTGGAACAGTTCGCCTATCGCGTGCTCGCACAGCTCGGCCTACCGCAAGAAAAGCAGTATCGCTGGAAGGGCGGCAAATCGTGAACGCTGGCAAGAACCGCATCCGCACGGTGCTCGAAATGATCAAGTTCGAGCACTCCGTTTTCGCGCTGCCCTTTGCGCTGGTCGGGGCGCTGCTGGCCGCGCGCGCCACCGGCGGCCTGCCTTCCTGGCGCCAGACTCTGTGGATTGTCGTCGCCATGGTGGGCGCGCGATCCGCCGCGATGACCATGAACCGTATTGCCGACCTCGAATACGATCGCCGCAATCCTCGAACCGCCAATCGTGCCCTTCCGGCGGGCGACCTCTCGGTCGGTTTTGCGGTGGCCTTCACTGTCCTCGCATCCGCGCTGCTGGTCCTCGCCGCCTGGCAATTGAATCGGCTAGCTCTCGAACTCTCGCCTCTGGCTCTGGCGATACTATTTTTTTATTCCTATACCAAGCGATTCACGGCGTGGTCGCACTTCGTTCTCGGTTTTTGCCTGGGAATCTCGCCTGCGGCGGCCTGGATCGCGATTCGCGGCGCTCTTGATTGGCGAATGTTGATTCTCTGCGCAGCTGTTACACTCTGGGTGGGTGGGTTCGATGTGCTCTACGCCTGCCAGGACGTCCAATTCGACAAATCAGCTGGGCTGCACTCGATCCCGAAGACTTTTGGTGTCGCCAAAGCTCTCATTTTCGCTCGCGCGATGCACATCACGATGATCGTCCTGCTAGGATGGCTCGCTTGGAGCTTTCACCTCGCTTGGCCAGCATGGCTGGGTATCGCGGTGGTAGCAGCATTGCTGGCTTACGAGCACTCGCTTGTGAAGCCGAACGATCTGAGCAAAATGAATGCTGCGTTTTTCACTGTGAATGGCTATATTAGTCTTTTGTTTCTGCTGTTCTGGGGTGCGGCAACCATGATCATGCGCCCGTAGTCCCGTGTGGCAGGTGTAGGTGACCGGCGCGTGTGGGCCAGCGAGAAAGAGCAATGTCAGAACTACACATTACCGATGCGCGGCTCGATTCCATCGCGCAGAAAGTCTTGGCGGGCGAGCGCCTCGCGGCCGACGACGGCCTCGCACTCTTCCAGTCCAACGATTTGCTCGCTGTCGGCTGGCTCGCCAATCACGTCCGCGAGCAGCGTCACGGCAATATCTGCTATTTCAACGTCAACCGCCACATCAATCCCACCAACGTTTGCGTGGCCCATTGCAAGCTTTGTGCATTTGGCCGATCGCCGGGCTCACCCGGCGCGTACACTTTTGCTCTCGACGAAATTTTCGCGCGCGCCGCGGAAGGAGTTGCCCAAGGCGCCACGGAATTCCACATCGTTGGCGGCCTGCATCCCGATCTACCGTTCGAATATTATCTGGACCTGATCCGCGGTTTGAAGCAGCGCTTTCCCCATGTGCACCTGAAGGCGTTCACCATGGTCGAGGTGCATTACTACTCGCGCCTCTCCAAGCTCTCGATCAGGGACACGCTTCTGAAAATGAAGGAAGCTGGCGTTGACTCTCTCCCCGGCGGCGGTGCCGAAATTTTCCATCCGCGCGTCCGCAAAATTATCTGCGATCACAAAGTCTCAGGACAAATGTGGCTCCAGATCGCCCGCACCGCCCATGAAATCGGCTTGCACTCCAATGCCACCATGCTCTTCGGCCACGTCGAAACTCTGGAAGAGCGCGTCGATCACCTTCTCCGCTTACGCGAGACGCAGGACAAGACCCACGGCTTTGTAGCTTTCATCCCACTGGAATTTCATCCCGCGAATACCGGCCTCGCGCACATCCCCAAGCCAACCGGCATGGACGCGCTGAAGACCATCGCTGTCTCGCGCCTGATGCTCGATAATTTCGACCACATCAAGGCCTACTGGATCATGCTCACGCCGCGCATCGCCCAAATAGCACTGGGCTTTGGTGCAAACGATCTTGACGGCACCGTCGTGGAGGAAAAGATTTATCACGATGCCGGTGCAACCACGCCCGAACATCTCACCCGCGCCGAACTAGAGCGCCTGATCCGCGCCGCCGGCCGCGTCCCCGTCGAACGCGATACGCTCTACAATCGCATCGACCGCTCGGCCATGCCTCCAATCACCCAAACGCCCGCGCCCAACTCTGGCGCCTTCGTCCCCGCAAGTTCCCTAACGGCCTAAAGTCTTCCTTTGGGAGGTGCGAAGTGAAACGGCTTACGCTCTTCGTAATTGCTCTTCTCCTTCCATTTTTTGCGAGTTCGGCTTTTGGCAAAGGCAAAACCGTCAAGATCACAATTGAAGGCGCCGGCCTCAGCGCCGCGATCGAAATTACCAATCCTCATGTGCTCGCCTCCTTTAACGTTTGGGCGGGCCCGAACCCGGCCATGGGCACTTCAAGTTTCGATTCCCAGCCCAGTTTTGTCGTTGACTGGCCCTCAGGCCCAGTCAGCGAGCCGCCCCGCGCGCTCCCACGCCACAAAGTTTCATTTTGGACAGAGGATAGAGAGAGAGTAGCGTACGTTGTGTTCTACGCATACGATCCAGTCACGAAACATGGCTATGTATATCTGCCAGGCGAGGGGGAGGATTCACATTCCCTGAATGTTGGTACGATGATACGAGGTGTCGAAGGAAACTGGTTTCAAGCATGGCATGCGTGGGACAGGGTCGTAATACCGCTCATAGCTGGTCGCACCTGAAAACCGCGAACATTGGCGCCGCGGCAACATCCCGTGCCCCAACCGCGAAACCCGACGGACGCTCCGACCGTCAGAGTCTCTCGAGACTGCCCACTTCCGCCTAAATGACGATCTTCCGGAATCTATGCCTATTGATGCCTGCGCTGGCGATGACCTTTGCCGCTGCGCCGCATCCCACTCTCGCTCAAACCGACGAGATTCAGGTGTACGACGGCTCGATCGCCGCGCCGGGAAAGTTCAATCTCACCTGGCACAACAATTTCACGCCCGACGGCCTGAAGACGCCCGCTTTTCCCGGCGCGATCATCGCCGATAGGTCGTTCAACGGCGTCACGGAATGGGCCTATGGCGTAACCGATTGGCTCGAGGCCGGTCTTTACCTGCCGCTCTACAGCTTCTCAAAAAATCACGGCGCGACAATTAACGGTGGCAAACTCCGCCTGCTCTTCACAGCGCCTCACGCCGCCGATCGCACCTTTTTTTACGCCGTGAATTTTGAATTCAGTTACAACGCCACATACTGGAATACCAGCCGCTTCACCTCCGAGATTCGGCCTATCTTCGGAGTGCATCTGCATCCGGTGGATATCATCGTGAACCCGATCCTCGACAATTCCTACCGCGGAGGCTTCAAAAGCCTTGACTTCGCGCCGGCCGCACGGATCGCCTACAATTTTTCCCCGAAGGTTGCCTTGGCGGTCGAGGAGTATTCGGATGTCGGCCCTTTGCGCGCCATTTATTCCACCGAGCAGGAGTCGCATGAAGTGTGGGGCGTCTTCGACCGCGCCACGAAGCTCGCGGATATCGAAGCCGGAGTGGGTTTCGGCGTCACCGCCGCGTCGGACAAAGTGACTTTGAAGTTGATGTTGTCGCGCGACCTCAACTAGCGCCAGCGGTAGATCACGCGTGCGGGTGGGCCTTGTCGTAGACTTCCATAAGTTGTCGTATGCTCGCTTGTGTGTATCGCTGCGTGGTTGAAAGGGAGGCGTGTCCCAGAAGCTCCTGAATCGCGCGCAGGTCCGCGCCATCGGCGAGCAGATGCGTGGCAAAAGCGTGCCGCAGCGCGTGAGGATGCAGGTCCCAGTTCACATTCGTGAGCCGAGCGTACTTTTTCACCAGTGTTCGAACGGAGCGCGCCGTGAGGCGCTCGCCCATCGGATTCAAGAATACGGCCTGGTTCGCCGTATCTTTCTTGGCGTGCACTAGGACGGCTTCGCGCACCGGCCAATAGGCCTCCAGCGCTTCCTGCGCTTTTCTGCCGTAGGGGACCTGCCGCTGTTTACGTCCTTTCCCCAGTACCCTCAGCATCTGTTCCTGACGGTCGAGATTTTCCATGTCCAAGCCCGAAAGCTCGCTCACGCGCAAACCCGAACCGTACAGGAGTTCCAGGATTGCCCGGTCGCGCTTCAGCGCAGCGTTGGCTTCCCTGGGCGACCGTCCTATCCGATGCCTGCCTGACCGCAATTGTGGCCCGCCGATTCCGTGCCCCAGGCAGTCAAGGAATCCATTCAGCTCTTCTGCTGTCAGAACCCGCGGCACCCGCTTTGGCAGCTTCGGCCTGGGTACGAAACGCGCCGGGTTCTCGCGCATCAGCTTTTCACGCATGCAAAATTTGAAGAATGTCCGCAATGATGCCAGCCTTCGCGCAATCGACGCCTTTTCCAAGTGTTGGTCGTACATCCAACTCACGTACTCCCGCACCATGCGATGATCGATCTCGGTCAAGGCGGGCGTCTTCTCGCCTGGCGGCGTCAAAAACTCTGCGAACTGCTGCGTGTCCCGTCGGTACTCCCGAATCGTATTGGACGAAACGTTCCGCTCGTATCGCAGGTAGGCGATGAATTTCTCGATAATCCCCTTCATCGGCCAGGCTCCTGATCGCCATTATAGTTTGGATGGTCGAGAAAGTTTGCCCAACATCCGAGGGTGTGTTGCCAAAAACAGTATTGTGAATCGCTAAGGGGCCGCCGGAGCGGCAGCCCTCATTGTGGCCGGTCCGCTAGTGAGTGCCTGGCTTCGGCCAGATCGAGTTCGCGTTCGAGAGCGCGCGCCACTTCGTCATTGATCTCATTCTGATTTCGCAAATGCAGAATCGTGGCGCGCTGGATGGCATCCACCTGCCGCGAAAGAGCTCTCCAACGCTCGTAGTCTTCGGGCCGGTAGCCTACCTCGGCGGAGACATTCCTATCGATCGCGTTCAGCCGGCGACGATGGGACCTGACAAGTTCGTCGTAGAGCGCCGCGAATTCCGGATGATCGTCACGGCTGTGTTCGAGATACGCCAGCGTGGCCTCCACCATGGCGCGCCGCGCTGCTTCTTCTTCGATCTTCCCGTCGCCGGTGCTTGCCAATCCGAGGCGGCGAATCAACGGAGGCAGCGTGAGGCCCTGCAAAACGAGGGTAACGAAGATTACGCAAAAAGTGAGAAAGATCATCACGTTGCGTTCGGGGAAGGGCGATCCGTTCGCCAACATTTCAGGCAGAGAAATGGCCGCCGCCAGCGCCACCACGCCGCGCATGCCCGTCCAACCGATGATGAAGACAGACCTCGAAGATGGAAACGGTTCGGGCTGGCGAAGCAGCCGGCGCCGAATGAAGTTTGACAGCCATGCGCCGGGATAAATCCAAATAAGCCGAAGGACAATCACGACGCCGCTGAAGAGAGCGCCAAAAAGCAGCAGGCCGCCCAGATGGTGCGTGCGAATTCCCGACAGTATGTAAGGTAATTGAAATCCGATCAGCAGGAAAACGAATCCATTGAGGACGAAAGTGAGCGTATCCCACACCGCCTGCCCCGTGAGCCGCGCGCCGGTGGATAAATAAAAGGAACTCTTGTGGCCGAGATAAAGGCCGCAGACAACCGTGGCGAGCACTCCCGAGGTGCGGGCGCCTTCCGCCGCAAGATAGGCGAAATACGGCGCAATCAGACTGATCGTGATTTCGATCGGGGCGTCCTCGACTTTCAATGAGACGAAGTGAATCAGCTTGCCGACGAGCAGCCCGATCGCAATGCTCGCACCGATAAGATAGAGCAGCCTCCACAGGCCTTCTCCTACGGAAGGCGTGTGCCCCGTAACCAGCATGGCGGTCGCAAATTCCAAAGCCAATAGGCCGCTCGCATCGTTGACCAGGCTTTCCGCTTCCAGAATGTCCACGATTCGCTTCGAAAGACCGAGCCGCCGGCCGATGGAAGTGGCGGCAACGGCATCGGTGGTTGAGACAACGGCGCCCAGCACGAGACCCATTCGCCAGTCAAAGCCCGGCAGGAGCCAGCGCGAAGCCGCAGCCACGCCGAAAACCGTGAAGCCCACCAGGCCGAAGGCCAGCATCACGATGCTGACGAGGTTGTATCGAAAATCCCGCCAAGAGGTCACAAAGGCTGCGGAAAACAGCAGCGGCGGCAAAATCAACAAGAACACAATGTCAGGGTCGAGCTCAATGTGCGGGCCGTGGGGAAACAAACTCAGCAGCAGGCCGCCTATCACCAGAATGATGGGATAGGGAGTTTCCAGGCGCTTCGCAACGGACGCAAACACCACGACAAGAATCATCAGCAGCAAAACGATCAGCTCAACGCCGTGAATTCCCATCGTGTGCCCGAACCCTCGCAAGCAAAGATACCGTAGCGAACCAGACCACGCATCTTTTTCCAGTCGTTGACACAAAAAGAAAAGGGCCGCACTCGCTTTCGGCGAATGCGGCCCTTGAGTTTAATTTCTGGCGGTGACCTTCACATTCCGCTTGACGCTATTCATCTCGTTCCCTATACACTGTTGCCAATTTCTTGCCGGGAGAATGATGACATGTCCATGAAAACAACCGTTGCCCTCACTCTCGTAGCCTTCCTGACACTTTTCACCGCCACCTCTGCATTCGCAGCTGCGGACGATTCCTGTTCACTTCTGACTCAAGCTCAGGTCAGCAGTGTCCTCGGCGTTTCAGTCGGCGCCGGGCAGCATCCCAGTGAGGAAATGCACGTTCCACCATCCAATCCAGCAATCGACCGCCTTGCTTGTGCGTGGTCTGAGCCGGGGAAGAACAGTTTGATAGCCAAGCGGGTCACCCTGAACATCTTCGGCATGATCGGCAGCCTCACTCCGGTCGAGCGGTTCAATAACGCGAAGATGCCTATCCGCGGAATTACCAAGACGGCGGTCACCGGTGTCGGCGACGACGCATTCTACATGGTGTCGCAATCACGCGTGACGCTTCACGTCAAGAAGGGGAATTCGGTTTTCGAAATGATGGTGGGCGGCTTTCACGCGCAGCAGCTCGAACAGGTCAAGACGATGGAGAAGACGTTGGCCCAGGACGCTCTCGGAAAGCTGTGATGTTGTTAGGCGGCCGAAAAGGCCGCGCTCGCTTTTGGCAAATGCGGCCCTTCGAAATTGGTCGAGTTCGGGTGTGTCAGCTTTTGGCCGGCCGGGCATAGATCGCGTTCGAGTTGGGGTCTTTCCACCCGACGCTTTGATACTCAAGGTAGTAAGCGGTATCTTCCGCGAGTTTCCTACCGAAATATCTCTCGACAATGTGCATCGCAAGGTCGCTGCCGCACGTCAAGCCGCCGGCAGTGGCAATGTTGCCTTCGTCAACGAATCGCACGCCGCGTACGAGATGGACTTTGGGAAACTGGTCCGCAAACCGCCTGTAGGTGCTGTGATGAGTGGTGGCCGACTTCCCATCGAGCAGCCCTGTTTTCGCCAGAGCGAATGCGCCCACGCAAACCGACATGGTTACATCCGTGCCCGCTGACGCCTTCCGGATCCACTGCAGCATCGCTTCAGGAGCGCTGCCCTGTGCGGGAATCACAATAATCTTCGGTTGTGGGGCAGTTTCAAACGTGTAATCAGGCACCACGGTCAAACCCGAATCTGTGCGGAGCGGAGCCTTGCTTTCCGCGACGCTATATTGCTGAAAGGGCATCACCATATCCTTGCCGGGCAGCATCACGGAGCCGAAAATGCCCCAAGGTCCCGTGAAGTCAACCTCGACAGCTCCGGAGGAAAGCGCGTACGCGACTGGAATGGTGCCGCTCTTGGGAGGCGTCAAAGGACTCGCAGCGGGCGCCGAATCGGATTGATCCCCTTCGATCCCGTCCGCTCCGCCGCGGCCAGCGAATCCTTTACCGGCCGCTAGTGCTGGCGCAGCCGCCATCAACCCCAGCGCAGCCGATTTCCTGAGCAGCTCTCTTCGGTTCATACCGACCTCCTCTTTTGACTTTCGGAACTTCGAGTTTGTCGCAGTGAAACGTTCGAGCTAGTCCTAGTTAAGTGCGCGAATCGGTACCGGTAGTCCTTCGACGGAACCCGTAGCGCGCAAAGAAACGACCGGCGGAACTGTGAATTCGAGCGGAACGTTTCATCCAAAGACCGAACTTGTTAGGTGGATTCAAATGGGTTGGCGAGAGCCACGGCAAGGATAGCCTAAGGGTTGATGGCCCGCAAAAATAAAAAGGCCGCGCTCGCTTTCGGCGAATGCGGCCTTTGAATTTAATCCTGGCGGTGACCTACGTTCCCGCGCCGTTACCAGCGCAGTATCATCGGCCCTGCAAGGCTTAACTTCCGTGTTCGGGATGGGAACGGGTGTGACCCTTGCGGTAAGACCACCAGGAAACTGGAAATCGAAACTCGCACACCGAAATACGAAACACGCTTTGCGCGAATTCCGATTTTCGAATGCCGAATTTCGATGAGCAACCGAAGGAAGAAGCAAAAACCGCAAATTCCACTTGAAAATAGTGTTATGTGGAAAGGACCTGACTCTCCAAACGCTACGCGTTAGGAAAGTTTTATGGTCAAGCCGAACGGCCGATTAGTACGGGTCAGCTGCACGCATTACTGCGCTTCCACCTCCCGCCTATCAAAGTCGTAGTCTTCGACTGGCCTTCTTAGATGGCCGCAGCCATCTTGGGAAACCTTATCTCGAGGCGAGCTTCTCGCTTAGATGCTTTCAGCGATTATCTCTTCCGGACTTCGCTACCGAGCTATGCCACGGGCGTGACAACTCGATCACAAGAGGTCCGTCCATCCCGGTCCTCTCGTACTAGGGACAGCTCCTCTCAAGTTTCCTGCGCCCACACCAGATAGGGACCGAACTGTCTCGCGACGTTCTGAACCCAGCTCACGTACCGCTTTAATAGGCGAACAGCCTAACCCTTGGGACCTTCTACAGCCCCAGGATGCGATGAGCCGACATCGAGGTGCCAAACCTAAGCGTCGATGTGAACTCTTGGCTTAGATCAGCCTGTTATCCCCGGCGTACCTTTTATCCGTTGAGCGATGGCCCTTCCACGCAGAACCACCGGATCACTAGATCCCACTTTCGTGCCTGCTCGACCTGTGTGTCTCGCAGTCAACCCGGCTTATGCTCTTGCACTCCACGGCGGGTTTCCAATCCGCCTGAGCCGAGCTTTGAGCGCCTCCGTTACAATTTGGGAGGCGACCGCCCCAGTCAAACTACCCGTCTGGCCGTGTCCTCCGCCCCGTCTAGGGGCGCAAGTTAGAGCGACAGAACTATCAGGGTGGTATTTCACCGTTGTCTCCCCCTCAGCCGAGACCGAGGGTTCCCAGACTCCCACCTATCCTACGCAGACAGTACCGTTAATCATGACCAGAGTGCAGTAAAGGTGCACGGGGTCTTTCCGTCTAGATGCGGGCATCCGGCGTCTTCACCGGAACCACAAATTCGCCGAGCCGTTCGCCAAGACAGTCGTTCGATCGGTACGCCATTCGTGCAGGTCGGAACTTACCCGACAAGGAATTTCGCTACCTTAGGACCGTTATAGTTACGGCCGCCGTTCACCGGGGCTTCAGATCAAGCCTTCGAGCCTTGCGGCTCTAAGCCCTCCCTTTAACCTTCCGGCACTGGGCAGGCGTCACCCCCTATACGTCGTATTCGACTTAGCAGAGAGCTGTGTTTTTGTTAAACAGTCGCCGAACGCATTTCACTGCGGCCGCCTCGGGCTATAAACCCTAGCGCGGCACCCCTTCTCCCGAAGTTACGGGGCTAATGTGCCTAGTTCCTGAGCGAGCGTTCTCTCGAGCGCCTGTGGATATTCACCTTGTCTACCTGTGTCGGTTTGAGGTACGGGCACCATGCGAACTCCTTAGGGGTTTTTCCCGGCAGCGTGAAATCAGGGACTTTGTGGCCGTGTGGCCTCGTCTCCAGTCTCACCGTTGAATGACCCCGTGGATTTTCCTGCGGGATCCGGCTTGCACTGGCCAATCGGGACGTCCATCACCCGACTCCCCTATCCTTCTGCGTCACCCCATCGTCAAACGTTCCCATGGCGGGGCAGGAATGTTGACCTGCTGTCCATCAGCTACGCCTCTCGGCCTCACCTTAGGACCCGCCTAACCCTGAGCGGATTAACCTTCCTCAGGAAACCTTAGACTTTCGGCGACACGAGTTCTCATCGTGTTTATCGCTACTTATGCCGGCAGAGTCTCTTCCGTGGCGTTCAGTAGTCCTCTCGGTCTACCTTTGCCACCACAGAATGCTCCCCTACCAAATCTGGAGGCTTGCGCCTCTAGAATTTCGCAGCTTCGGTCATAGACTTGAGCCCCGTTGGATTGTCGGTGCGTGAACACTTGACCAGTGAGCTGTTACGCTTTCTTTAAAGGATGGCTGCTTCTAAGCCAACCTCCTGGCTGTCTGTGCGCTCACACGTCCTTTCCCACTTAGTCTATAGTTTGGGACCTTAGCTGGCGATCTGGGTTCTTTCCCTCTCGACCACGGAGCTTATCCCCCGTAGTCTCACTCCTGCACTGTTGTCCACGGCATTCGGAGTTTGATTGGATTCGGTATCCTGGATGGGACCCTAGTCCATTCAGTGCTCTACCACCGTGGCAAATCATGCAAGGCTGCCCCTAAAGGCATTTCGGGGAGAACGAGCTATCACGGAATTTGATTAGCCTTTCACCCCTACCCTCAGCTCATCCGAGCGATTTTCAACTCACAACGGTTCGGTCCTCCAGTCGCGGTTAAGCGACCTTCAACCTGGCCAAGGGTAGATCATCCCGCTTCGCGTCTATTCCCACAGACTGAACGCCCTATTCGGACTCGCTTTCGCTACGGCTCGCTTACGCTTAACCTTGCCTGTGAGAATAACTAGCCGGCTCATTAAGCAAGAGGCACGCCGTCAGGCATTCCACGGCCGAAGCCGTGGCATAGCCCTCCGACTGCTTGTAGGCATACGGTTTCAGGTTCTATTTCACTCCCCTCGCAGGGGTGCTTTTCGCCTTTCCCTCACGGTACTAGTTCACTATCGGTCGCCAACGAGTATTTAGCCTTGGAGAGTGGTCTCCCCGGTTTCCCACGAGGTTTCTCGTGCCTCGTGGTACTCAGGATACCGCTTCGAGTCCGGCAAGCTTTCGGTTACATGGCTATCACATTCTATGGCCCCGCTTTCCAGCGGGTTCACCTAGCCTCCGGATTGATAACTCTACTCACGCGGTCCTACAACCCCCCAGTATAAATACCAGGGTTTGGGCTGTTCCGATTTCGCTCGCCGCTACTCTCGGAATCTCGTTTGATTTATTTTCCTCCAGGTACTGAGATGGTTCACTTCCCTGGGTTAGCTCGTACCCGCCTATGTATTCAGCGGGCCGTTACCTGGTTTTACCAGATAGGGTTTCCCCATTCGGACATCCCCGGATCATAGCCTGTTTGCGGCTTCCCGAGGCTTTTCGCAGCTTACCGCGTCCTTCATCGCCTGTTGGCGCCAAGGCATCCACCGTACGCCCTTAGTAGCTTGACCATAAAACTTACCCAACACGTCCCGCCCTTTTTAGGGGTTGAGAACCTCAAACCATTGAAAGATGGGTCTTGCATCCCAGCCCTTTTTGATTTGAGGGTGTTATGCGCCCGTTATCGTGCCGGATTCGGCAGAAAACGCACACATAAGCGGCGTGAAGAGGCAAGTTCGCCTTTCCACATAACGCTACTCTCGAGCAAAAATTTGCGGTTTATCACGCCATGCGAACCTTGAAATTCGCATAACGCGATGCCTACTTCCTTCGGTTGTCAAAGAACGTTCGTTCCGCTCATCAATTTCCGATCGGAACGTCTCCGCTCCCGGCGGAGCGCGGTGTCGGTTTGGAGCCGATCCCGCGAAAAAAACTCGAAACCAAATAAAAAACCCGGCGACGAGCGCCGGGCGAATCCGTCCTTCTTCTAAGTCGCTTTATCCGCGCGACTCCAAGACGGATGTGCTCGAAGCTCGATTTCTTTCTATCCGGTATTTGTAACCAATCTCACCTCTGGATGAGTCGGTAAGCCCCGGCCGTCAGCAGACTACGCCCCAATTCAGGGCTCCACCAACTTCCAAGCAGTATATCAAAATCCAAAATTCCGTCAAGTTCCATTCACGATTTCTTCACATGCCCGTCGCACTCCCCCCTGTGAATTTCACCGCCTCCTGTGGATAACAGATGCCATGTTCCGAGATTTGAACGTAGCGCCGGGTCCTTTCGCGTTGTCTGGGGCCCGGTGGTTCTTTACCGGGAAGCTCGGCATCTTCGCCTTTGTAGCGGTGGCTTTTCGGGTCTTTTGAGTCCCGACGCCGTCCGCCGGGAAAACCGGCGACTTTCTTCTTGAGGATTTGGACGTGGCGCCGGCTTCTTCAGCCCGGCAGCTCCTCTCTTGTTTCCTTAACGCTGACTCTGAAATCTCAAATCTGCAGTTTCAAATTTGAATCGCCATAATGTCGAATGTAGCGCTGCGGACTCTAGCGCGGCGAGCTCTCTCGCGTTCGCCCTTGCTAGGCGCCGAATTTTTATCGTAACGCCTTGAAACATCGGTAAACTAGTGTGGCAAATTCGCGGGAACTTCGCCATAAATTGGCAACGATTGCGGCGCTTGGAGATCGCAGGAGTGATCGAGCGTTTTGAAACGACGGCCGTTCTTGAAGACGCGTTAATGAACCAAAGGCTCGTCCGGGGGCACAAACCACTGGCCGAGGAGCTCGCCAAGAATATCGAACTGATGGCGGTGAATCCTGGCCATACTCTCATTGAACAGGGCGGCGACGATAACGACGTTTACTTTATTCTTGCTGGCAAATTCGAAATCGTGGTTAACGGTCGACCGATAGCGGTAAGGGCGGCACGCGAGCACGTTGGCGAAATGGCAGCGATTTTCCCTTCCCTGCGGCGCTCAGCAACCGTTCGCTCAGTTGAAGATGGTGTGGTCGCCAAACTAGCCGCAACCCGCCTAACAGAACTCGCCAATCGGCATCCATGGATGTGGCAACAGATCGCAGGCGTACTCGCTGAGCGCCTCCTTCAGCGTAACGCTTTAGTGACCGAGACACACGAGAGAGTAAGAATTTTCGTGATTTCATCCGCTGAGGCTTTGCCAATCGCACGAGCGATCCAGGAAATATTCACCAACGATCCTTTTCAAATAGTCGTTTGGACTGATGGCGTATTCAAGGCATCGCAATACGCGGTCGAAAGCCTGGAAGCGGCCCTCGATACCTCAGATTTCGCTATTGCAATTGCGCAACCCGATGATCTGGTGCAATCGAAAGGCGAGATGAGGCCAACGCCACGCGATAATGTCTTATTTGAGCTGGGTCTTTTCATCGGCCGTCTGGGCCGACCGCGTTCAATTCTTCTGGAACCAGCGCTGGCGGATGTAAAGCTACCATCCGATCTTAGCGGTATCACCACCGTCCGATATCGTCCCGGCCCCGAGAACGAACTGCTTTCACTCCTGGCTCCTGCGTGCAACCAGATGCGCCGACTCTTTAACGAAATCGGTCCACACAACTAGGATCGCCACGTGCCGCTGAAAGAAGAACTGGAAGAGGCTGTCTCCAAAATTATTCGAGAGTCCTGGACCGAGCGTGACGGTGAGGTGGTTCCCGAGCCCGAGGATCTAGAGCTCGGGAACGACGCCGTAAACCTGGAAGCCACGGTGCTCTACGCTGACATGGCAGCTTCCACCCAACTTGTAGATTCACACATAGCTTGGCGCGCTGCCGAAGTTTACAAGGCCTACATGTTCTGCGCTGCCCAACTAATCAAGTTTCACGGCGGCTCCATCACTGCCTACGATGGCGACCGCGTCATGGGCGTCTTCATCGGCGACAGCAAGAACAGCAGCGCCGCAAAAGCCGCCTTGCGAATTAACTGGGCATTGCTAAAAATCGTTAATCCGGCAAATCAGAGGCTATATGGGGACGGTGCTTACAATCTCGCCCATGTCATCGGCATCGACACGAGTCGAATCTTCGCGTGCAGGATTGGCGCCCGAAATGACAACGACCTCGTGTGGGTCGGTCGAGCGGCAAATTATGCCGCGAAACTTACAGAAATCAGCGAAGACTACCCCGTTTACATAACCGAGCGGGTATTTGACAAATTGCACGATACGTCTAAGTACGGTGGCACCCCGTCCCGAATGATGTGGGAGAAACGCTGGTGGACGAAGATGAACAACATGGTGATTTATAGGTCTAATTGGCACTGGGGTCTCTAAAATCTCTAAAACCCGTGCCGACGTTGACGAACTCGTGCTCAAGACCGATACAGTGCTGCCTTCCTCTAACGCTTTTAGCAGCTCTCACGGCGATGCAAAGTGAACAGGAAAAAGGCGACTACGTGGCGCAAACCATCGCTACGTATAACGTGATTGCTCCCGATTACAAGCTTACAGCTATGCCAGAAATGCGCGCGTGGGAAGAAAACTCCATGCGGAGATTCAGCGGATACCTGGCTGGGAAGCGTGTGCTGGTTCCGGGTTGCGGTGACGGAAGAGATTCGCGCTTTCTGCGGTCTCTTGGACTAGCAATCAGTTCGTTTGACCTGTCTGAGGAAATGCTCAAAATCGCAGCAGCCCAAGACCCTCAAGGTACCTATTTCCGAATGGACCTGCGGGAAATGGATCAGTGCGCGGGAACGTACGACGGAATTTTCGCTAGCGGTTGCCTATATCACCTCAACAAGCAGGACTCTTCAAAATGCGTTCGATCTTGCTGGGCGCTGCTTTCAAGGCCGGGTGTTTTTTATCTCAACATGAAAGAGGGTCATGGCGAGCGTTTTGAAGAGAAGCCTGGGCCTCACTACCCTGGAGGGGTCGAAGCCCGACAACGTCTGCAAGGAAAGCGGTTCTATGCTTATTATCAGCGCGAGGAGCTGTTGGCGCTATTGCAAGGCTTTGAGATTCTGTTCGAGCAAAAGCTAATTCCCGGCGACGGCGGTTTTGAGTTCTGGGTTCGCAAATGATTACGACAGAAGGACTGATTCTCCGTCCATGGAAGACCGACGCAGTCCCGTCCCTGCCGTAAGCGTAAAGATGTTGCGCGCAGCGCCAACCTTTGCGCTGTCTCTATGGCAGCAAGTAGTCGCAGTTGGCTCGTTCTGATATATCGAGGCGTCCAACCGTTGCAATTCGTTCCCGGCTGCAATTTTCTTAATCGCAAAACCGAGCATTCTCATATTGCGGCCCG
This sequence comes from uncultured Acidobacteriota bacterium, assembly GCA_963823145.1. Lineage (GTDB taxonomy): Bacteria > Acidobacteriota > Terriglobia > Acidiferrales > UBA7541 > Palsa-295. Next base: position 887,475 of record CAWGJZ010000002.1, on the reverse strand, counting down.
GCCTGCAGTCCACAGGCTTTTTCCCGCTTGCATCTCAAATCGTCAATCCGATAAGGATTGGCGTCCCGAGCAAATGCGTGAGTCGAGGGATCTCTCCAGTCGCGATAGTCCACAGGCTTTTTTCAACTTGCATTTCTAATTTTTCGTTAAGCTCAAATTGCGATGTATCGGACCACTACAACCGAACAGGGCTCCCAGGTCGCTGAGTCGAGCCTGGGACATCAGCCGCAGCGACCAAGCGCCGTGGCACCCAAGGCCGAGCCATGTCTCCGGCCGCCACACCCTGGCGCAGAAAGGCGGCGCCCAGAGGCTCATTCACACCGCCGCGCCGCGTTCGAATTCGGTGGAAGGGCGGGCTTTCAAGCCCGCCACATAAAAGTCGCGCGCAGCGCCTTCCGTTGCGCTGTTTCTGTCGCGGCAAGTATTCGCGTCTCGGTGACCCGAAACACCCGACCCACACCGTCCCGAAGCTCCAATCTCGGGCCTCCAACATCGAGTTTCTACTCGTCACAGTGGACGAGTAGAACCCACAGTAAAGGCCGTGCAATCAGCAACTTAGTTTTTTCTACTCGTCACAAATCTCGGAGGTGCCCCATACAAGCTACCCTAAAACCGAGAACCCTCAGGTCTAAAGATCTGAGCTACATTACCTGGAATGTAAGAAGCAAAGAGGAGATTGCGGAAGCGCGCATCCGGCGCGACGCGAGGGCATCGGATATAATTGCCTCAACACTCACGTTTTCCGAAAGGTTTCTGTGCTGCAAACACCAGAGCTGTTCAAATCGTTCACGCTGAATGGCGTCACGCTAGCGAATCGGATCGTGATGGCGCCGATGACGCGCAATCATTCGCCGGGAGGTGTCCCCGGGGCGGACGTGGCCGCCTACTATCGACGGCGTGCCGAAGGCGGCGCGGGTCTGATTTTGACGGAAGGCACGGCGCCGAATCACCCGGAAGCAAAAAATATGCCCGACGTCCCTCACATGTATGGTGACGAGGCGCTTGCCGGATGGGCGCGAGTCGTTGAGGGCGTACACGCAGCGAGCGGACGAATTTTTTCGCAGCTCTGGCATGTTGGCGCGGTGCAAGGACACAGCGAGCCGAAACTTCCGCGCGCGCCGATCAGCCCATCGGGACTCTTGAAGCCGGATACAAAAATCGGCGAGCCCATGACGGAATCCGAAATCGAGGAAATGATCGCAGCCTACGCAGAAGCAGCGGCGAATGCACAACGCGTCGGCTTCGATGGAATTGAACTCCACGGCGCTCATGGCTACTTGATCGACCAATTCTTCTGGGACGGCACAAACCGTCGAACGGACAAATACGGTGGCGATCTAGTACAGCGCACACGGTTCGCGGTGGAAATTATCCAAGAATGTCGCCGGCGCGTGGGGCCGAAGTTTCCGATCCAGTTGCGATTTTCGCAATGGAAATTGCAAGACTATGCCGCACGATTGGTCACGACACCGGAGGAGTTGAGCCGATTTCTCGAGCCGCTGGCCGCCGCCGGGCTGGACGCGTTTCACTGCTCGACGCGCCGGTTCTGGGAGCCGGAGTTCGAAGGCAGCGATTTGAATCTTTCGGGCTGGACAAAAAAGTTGACCGGCAAGCCGACGATCACCGTCGGGTCAGTCTCGCTAGAAGTCGACTTCACGGTTTCGTTAGGAAGAGCGCCAGCTCCAAAAACTGATGGCAACGGCGCTGGACGCGCCGCTCATATGGACCGGCTGGTCGAAATGCTTGCCCGCGGCGATTTTGATCTTGTGGCGGTCGGGCGAGCGATACTGGCCGATCCTGCTTGGGCCGCAAAGGTGCGCGAGAATCACATCAACGAACTTAATTCGTTTACGCCCGAAGTGCTGAAGACGCTGGTTTGACACGAAGGAGAGCGAACGATGGCTTATTACGCGATGATCTACGATTTGGTTGACGATTACATGGCGCGCCGCGGCGCCTTCCGCGAACAACATTTGAAGATGGCAGCGGACGCGCATACTCGCGGTGAACTCATGTTGGGAGGCGCGTTCGCCGATCCGCCGGACAAGGCGCTGATGATCTTTCGCGTGGACGATTCGAAGGTCGCTGAAACGTTCGCGCGCAACGATCCCTACGTGCTCAACGGCCTCGTTAAGCACTGGGAAGTACGGCCCTGGAACGTCGTAATCGAAAACAAGTAAGCTGGAGTCTAAAGTTGCAGTATCTTCAAGATAACAAGATTTGGACCAACAGAAATAACGGGTGCCAACCAGAAAGATATCGATCTCTAAATTTCCGTGCTTCTACGAGGAACATTCCGCGAAGTGGATGAAATCGCGGTAATCGATTTCAGCGGTGGCATTACGCTCGGCGAAGGCACCGCAACCTTGCGAACGATGGTGCGCGAGGTGGTCGGAAAAGGACATCGCAAGATCCTTTTAAATTTGAGTGAGGTGGATTATATCGATAGCGCCGGCCTCGGCGAACTGGTCAGCGCTTATACGACAGTCAGAAAAGCCGGCGGCGAGCTGAAGCTCGTTAAACCGAACGAACGCGTGCGCGATCTGATTCAGATTACGCGGTTGTTTACCGTCTTCGATGTGCAGCCTAACGAACCTGCTGCCATTCGAAGTTTCAACACCCCCTAGAAACCCTCGCAAAAGGCGTTCAAATTTTAGGGCCCCGCCGCACGTGACAAAAGAAACTTACACTTTCGGAGACAGCGGTGAGGCAAGCAGTCGGCTCCGGCGGCTCGCCGAATTATATGAGCCTGAAACGCGCGAACTGCTTCAGCTTAGCGACATTCGCACGCCATCTTTGGCTTTGGACCTCGGCTGCGGTCCGGGCTGGTCCACGCGGCTGATCAAAGATGTGCTCAATCCACGCCGGACTGTGGGGCTTGATGCGTCTGAGCGCTACGTAGCGGAAGCGCGCAAGAATCACGGTTCGAACTTGGAGTTTGAGGTACACGATGTGGTGCGTGCCCCGTTTCCCGTACCGGTAGCCGACGTAATGTTCTGCCGATTCTTGCTTACCCACCTCCGCTCGCTCAAAGAAGTGCTGCGTACTTGGGCCAGCGTGGCTGCACCAGGCGCACTGCTGTTTGTTCACGAGACTGAATCCCTGGAGACGGATAATCCGAAACTACGCCGTTACTATGATCTTGTCGCTCAGTTGCAGGAGCATTATGGACAGACATTGCTGGTGGGAACTGTCCTTGAGGCTTCATTCGAAAATAGCGGATGGGAGTTGGTGAAAAGCGAGCGTCGCGTTCGAGAGAAGCCTGCGAGCGAGATGGCTTCGCTGCACGTCGCAAATCTTAAGACGTGGCGTCACGATGAATATGCAAGGCGAACTTTTGATGCGGACGAGCTGGATTCTCTTGAAGCATCGCTAGAGAGAATTTCCAGTGGATGTGAAGAGGGCGATGTCGTCGTCAATGCAGCAAGGCAAATCATGGCGCGGCGTATTTGACCAAGACGCCGTTTGGCAGCTGATTTAAGGGCGACGGCGTTCAAGTGCTTTGTTACTCGCACGCAATTCCTGTGCATCGCGAGGAACCCCGCTGGCATCCTAGGACCGATGAGATCTGCCAATCCGAATCCTAGCATTACGCCGCGTGAGATCCTTGCCGCTTGGGGACGAATCCTGACCGGCAGGGTTCCCATGTTATCGATTGAAATCACGCGGGAGTGTCCGCTGAGCTGTCCGGGATGCTACGCCTATGGAGACGCGCACCTTGGCGGCGGCGTGACGTTGAGTCAACTGAACGATTCGCGCGGACGGGACCTCGTCGAAGGCGTATTGCAGCTCGTCCGAAAACACAAGCCTCTTCATGTTTCATTAGTAGGTGGAGAGCCGATGGTCCGACACCGCGAGCTGAGCCAGATACTTCCGGCGCTTAGCGAAATGGGAATATTCGCGCTGGTGGTCACGAGCGGCGTGATTCCTGTTCCCACCGAGTGGATGAAACTGCCGCGCGTGCGCGTGGCGATTTCAGTGGATGGCCTGCCAGAGCATCACGATATTCGGCGCAAGCCGGCGACGTACGAGCGCATTCTCAAGAACATTGAGGGCCGCGACGTCAACATACACTGGGTGATTACGGGGCCCATGATGAAGCGGGCCGGCTATTTGGAAGAATACGTGTTCTTCTGGAGTGGACGTCCGGAGGTGAATCGTATTTGGGTGAGCACCTACACTCCCCAGGTTGGCGAGATTAGCGCAGAAATGCTTGCTCCCCGGGATCGGGTGGTCCTGGCGCGGGAGCTTCCGCGGCTAGCTGTGAAATATCCGAAGTTCCTTTTTAATGCGGGGTTGGCCGAGGCCATTCTTAGTCCGCCAAATAATCCTGATGAGTGCCTCTTTGCGAAGATGTCAACCAACTACTCCGCTGATCTTGAAAGCCGGGTAGAGCCGTGCGTTTTCGGAGGCACGCCGGATTGTTCACAGTGTGGCTGCGCGGCGAGCAGCGGTTTGCACTGGATTCGGAGCGTCAATGTTGCGGGCCCGCTGAAGGTCGATCATTTCGTTCGAAGTTCGGTGAAGGCCGGGCTTTTGGTGAATCGCCTGCGCTCGCGTCGCGCCCGGCCTTCCCGGTGGGTTCCCGGCACCGCGGATTCAAGCGACAAAGGGTACCAGTACAGATCGAATTCCGAAGGCGTTTGATTAACCTTTTCTGTGCTTGAAGTATTCAACCTGTTTCAGGCGCTTTTCGGCCTGTGACTTGCTCTTGTACGGGCCTCCGAGATTTTTCCCCTTTTCCGACAATACCTTATAGCCTTCCTTAACCTTTTTGATCATGCTTCGCCTCCTGAGAGATTTTTGGAGAACTACATGCTCACAGTCAATACCGTGCGAAGTGTAGCGGGGAGCAATATTGAAAACGCGCAGTTCGAACGCCCCTTGACGCGCGAGCCGAAATCTGTAAACTGCGATTTCGACATGGCGACTTTGCCCAACCCGATAGAAGACACATTGCAGGATTTTCAATTCCCGCAGCGCGAGGCGGCCTTCTTTTATGGGCTGTTTTTGCGTGGGCATACGGCAGAAGAGCTTCGGAGAGATATCGCGGTCCCGGCAGCGGTACTCGCAAAATGGGACCGGGAAACAGTTCGCGAACCCCGGCTGCGTCCTCTGCTCGAGCGGGTGGTCCAATATCGTCGTCACGTGCTGGCAATTTTCGAAAATCTCATTGGCCGTGACTCTGCCACACAAAGACTTCAGTAAATCTCCTGGCTCGTGGGAACTTATCCCCCGGTGACTTTTGTTAAAGCTGGCGAGCCGAGACCGTTGCGGCCTCGGGTTGTTGCGTTGACTGCCTGCTCCGCGTCATCTACACTTTCGTGAGCATCACTGCATCGAATCTTTTCTCTTAACTGTTCCCCGGTAGCTCAACGGTAGAGCATTCGGCTGTTAACCGAAGGGTTGCTAGTTCGAATCTAGCCCGGGGAGCCATTCTTCCTCTTTAGTTTCATCGTGCTACGGCAACGTTGATAACGACGTTGTTTGGGTGCAAATTGCAGTTTTGGGTGCAACATCGGGTTCCGAAGCTGAAATTTCAAATCCGATATTCACTTGTTCAGCGATTTTTCTACGGAACTGACTGTCTTCCTTAAGCAAAGAATATCCATCCGTGATCGTCTTGTTCGCGTGGCCTAGCCAAAAGCGAATCAGGCCCTCAGCCGGAGACTGGCCGGGTAGCAACGTGATCTTGCCGCCTGATGACGTTCCGCGTGCCGGCGCAATCTCTTCAGAGTATTCAAACGCGATGCCTCGGTCAGCCACGAACTTCGCAAGCCGATCACGATACTCGCGAGGATCGCCGTTCACGCTGCCGATTTGCGGTAACGGCTGACCGTCAGTTTGAGTGACATCGAACACGTAGGCCGCGCGGAATCCAACAGCCGATGAGGATTCGTCCGGCTCGGTTACGTCGCTGTTCTCGGCCTTCTTCCGAATGATCGGCGCAAGAATCAGAATGCCCTTCTCGCCCTTCTTCACGAAGCGGCCTAGCTTGTGCCAAGCGTGAAAGCCCGCCACGTGCGTCGCGTTCGGCTTCTGCGACGCGATGAGCATCACGTTACCCCACGAGTAGCGCCGGAAGCGTGCCATCGCCGCGAGATATTCCTTCAGCCGCTCACTGTGGCCCGTTTCGAGGGCCTGCCGAAGTTGCTCGATTGCGTTGCTTGCGATCTGTTTTGTTTGTTCGACTTTCATTTTTCCTGTCCTCCTGTTTCGGGGAGTCCTTGCTCCCTTCAACCAGAGCCGGGGGAGCAAGGACGGGAAACAGAGGACAGAAGCGGAGAGATTGGCGCGTCCGGGTCGGAACGGGCCGCACGCTTGAGTGACAGCGGTTTTTGCTGGCGCGAGAAGTGCTAGTGGAGACCGAAGGCGAAGGAATCACTCGCCGGGGCGCAGCAATCTAGGAGCGCGGAGAACATCAAACAAGCGGACGCACCTAAGCTAAATGAGGATCATTCGACAGGCGCGGTGGGTTGCTAGCGGAGGCCGGAAATCAACGGAGAGGATGGCGACGGGGGTTTCGATGAGTCGCTAGTAGCGAATCCACAGGCGGGACAAGGCTCTTCGGGTAGGCAGCCACAACGGCGCGATTGGTGGCGAGATTGCGGCGAGAATATGGTAGGATTGTGGCGAGATTGACGGCGAGAATATGGCGAGACAATACATACACGAACTCGCTGGCTGGCCTGTGTTTATCTGGGACGCGAAGACTCTTGCACCCCTGCTGTCTGGGGTCAGACTGCACCAGGGGCTATTGCTGGGCGGGATGCGCGGGTATGGCTTGACTTCGAGGTGGACTGCAACGCTAAACGTCCTTACGGAAGAAACGATCAAATCCAGCGCCATCGAAGGGGTTGTGCTTGATCCAGAGAATGTCCGTTCATCCCTCGCTCGTAGGCTGAAGCTGGACGTGGGAGGACTGAAAACTCACAAGGATCGAAATGTCGATGGTGTGGTTGAAATGATGTTGGACGCGACGCAGAAATTCAGCACGCCACTAACAAGAGAGCGGCTGTTTGACTGGCACGCACACCTTTTCCCCGGTGTTCGCACGACCAGCGATAAATTTCGAGTCGGCGCATTGCGTGATGACGGTCAGGGTCCAATGCAAGTTGTGTCCGGGCCAATCGGTCGCCACAAAGTTCATTACGAAGCACCTACGGCAGATCGCGTCGAGAGCGAGATGGATAAGTTCCTTGCGTGGTTCGACGGCAATGAACAAGAAGATCCGCTCTTAAAGGCGGCAATTGCGCATTTGTGGTTCGTTACGATCCATCCCTTTGAAGATGGCAACGGGAGAATCGGAAGAACAATCGCTGAAATGTGTTTGGCCAGATCGGACGGCAGTGCTCAGCGTTTCTACAGTATGTCGTCGCAAATACTTGAGGAGCGAAAAGACTATTACGAAGTTCTTGAGAAAACGCAGGCTGGCTCGTTGGACATCACGGAATGGCTACCGTGGTTTCTCGGCTGTCTGGATAGGGCCATCGAACAATCGAATCAAATCACAAGCAGTGCTCTGGAGAAGGAACTGTTTTGGAAGAGTCTGAAGCAACGGAAGGTCTCGCTGAACAATCGGCAGACGAAAGTCCTGAACAAACTATTCAGTGGGTTCGAAGGAAAACTGACCAGAGACAAATGGATGAAACTGACGAAAGCTTCTTCGCGCACGGCCCTTCGAGACATCGAAGAGCTGATCGCTATCGGGGTCATTGAACAAGAGGAGGCCGGAGGAAGAAGCACCTCCTACAGGTTAACGAGGAATTTCGAGCACAATATCGGAAAACCGAAAGAGGGCGGGCCAGGCTAGCGATCTCTGAGGCCGACCCTTCGGTCTGTGAGTGAAGAGTTGCGTCGAGGCGGAGAAGCTCCGGCCGCGTGACGAGGGCAGCTGAGCGTCTCTCTGATCGGTTTTCTGTTTGCGCACTTCGCTGGCGCGAATCTTGCCCGAGTCTCCGATCCAGAGTTCGTGCCCAACTCCGCCAGCAGCCGCTCGAACCAATGCAGGGGACCGGTTCGCCTCCAGGCCCACCCGAACCGGCTTGGGCATTTGGGCCTCACCCGATCTGGACCGGTCAAACAGTGGCAACGTCGCCCCAGGGATCAGGAACGCAGAACCTGAATCTATCCAGGGAAGCGACCGGTCGTCGAGGTCAATTGCTCCCGCACGCCAGCATCGTCGGGATGCTGCCGCCGTGGAGGGATCACTGGGCGCAGGGACCGGAAGAATGGAACGGTCGGCCAGCATCACAATGCCTCACAGCATTGAGTGCGAGCCGATTGCTCTTCCCAGGGGGTGGACTTTTTCAACCGAATTTGTTTCCACGGCTCGCTTCACTTTTCTCACGAAGGACGAATGCCTTTCGTTTCACCTCAGTCCGGAACCGCTCGATCCATTGCCTCTAGCAACCGCTTTCCATGAATGGGCGGCGTTGCCCCAACTTGAGTCGCGACCCAGGCCGCAAAGCGATTTGCGGATTCACTGATCTTGTCGAGTGATTCTCCGCGAATATAATGGTGCGCCAAACATGCTGTGAAGGCATCTCCGGCACCCACGGCGTCTGCCACTTTTATGTTGAATCCTTTGTGTTCCACTGTTTTGTCCTTCGAAACAAGCAGGCTGCCGCGCGCGCCGCGCGTGACACAGATCAATCGCAGACCGTATTCCACTAGCAATCCTCGAGCCCGCACCTCCTCGCTTCGGGGAGCAACCCCGAGGAGATCGGACACACGGAAGAGTTCTTCGTCATTCAGCTTTGCAATGTGGGATAGCTTGAGGGATTCCTGGAGCAATTCGCGGCTGTAAAACGACTCACGGAGATTCACGTCATAAATGCGCAGGGTACGCTCCGGTGCAGCTTCGAGAAACCGTTGAACGGTGGCGCGCGAGATTGGAGACCGTTGAGCCAAAGACCCGAAGCAGATCACATTGGCCCGCGCGGCCAAGTCGGCCCACGCGGGTGTCCACTCCAGGCAATCCCAGGAAACGGAATCTTTGATCTTGAACTTCGGCTGGCCGGCGGCGTCGATCTGCACGCTGACCATGCCGGTGGGATACTGGCTGTCTTCTTGCACAAGCGAAGTGCTGAGGCCGAGCTTCTGCATGACGGCTCGAACCTCCTGCCCAGCTTCGTCATTTCCGACGCGACTCGCGACGATACCTTCATCTCCGAGCACGTTGGCCATGTAGGCGAAGTTCGCAGGTGCGCCACCTAATGCCTTTCCCGAAGGCAAAAGGTCCCACAAGACCTCGCCCAATCCGATCATGATTGCTGGTCTAGTCATCCAACTTCCAACAAGGTAATACTGCCCTATTCACACTCACCCTTCGACGCGCTTTTCAAATATTCCAGTAGTGTGGAACAGGCGGACAATCACTGAAAAAGCTTTGGCGCAAAATCAGCCAGATACTTGCGCCACACCGTCCACACATGGGCGCCGGAGCTTTCAACCCAGACGTGTTTGATACCCGCTCTTTCCAGGTTCTCATGAGACTTCTTTACTGGTTCGAGCAAGAAATCATCGCTGCCGATTCCGATCCAAAGCAACCGAAGTTGCTGATTGATCCGCGCAGCGTTCGCCAATTTCCCATGATAATCATTCGCTGTATCAGTGATTTCGATAGCGGGACTGAATGCTCCAATGTAAGCAAATTGATCCAGGTGATTTAGCCCGATACTAACTGCCTCGGAGCCGCCTAGGGAAAGACCTGCCAAAGCGCGATGCTCGCGATCCGGTAGGGTGCGAAAATTGGCGTCAATGAATGGAATCAAGTCATTCGAAATCACATCGTCGAACAGCGTGAACCCTTCCTTCATCAGCTGCCGGATAGGAGCCGAAATTCGAGAGGAACCAGCCGGCTGCGGAAGTGCGGGCTGCAAATGGACTCCGGTCATTCCGTTCTCATTAACAACGATCATGGCCTTTGCTTTACCGGACGCGATCAGGTTGTCGAGGATAAAGTTCTCATGTCCTTGGTCGCTCCACGCTGCTTCGTCCTCTCCGGCCCCGTGCTGAAGATATAGAACCGGGTATCGCGACGTGCTCTGATCATATCCGGGCGGGGTATAGACAAAAATTCTTCTCACCTGCCCCGTCGTCTTCGAAAGGTACCATTGGGTGCGTACCGTGCCGTGCGGGACATCCTTGACGGCAAAGAAATCCGATTCCGGGGAGGGCACTTCCAAACCGCTTACTTCTTTCATGGCGGCGAAAAACACTCTGCTCCCCGGGTCATTTGAAGCAAATCCGTCTACGGAGATCTCATAGTAGTGGAAGCCGGGCAGCAAAGGGTTGGTTCTTACTTCCCAAAGGCCGTCTTCGCCTTTCACCATGTCATAAGTGGATTGGCCCAGCTCCATGAGCAACTGCACTTTTTGCGCTTGATCGGCTCGCACGCGGAAGGTCGCGCTTAAATCCGAATGGATTCGGGGATACTCCGCTCCAGTAATATTGGTGGGCGCCGGGCGTGAATCGTCCGCCTGCGCCCAGCAGAACCCACAAACTAGAATGACGAGCAGTAAAAGTCGCTTGATAGCCATCTGATCTACTCCTCCATGCTGTTGAGTGTCTCGGTATCGGAGGCCGCGGCCCACGGCATGAGCGGTCACCTGCGCTAGTGAATCTGGTCACTCCTCGTTTTGGCGGCTTCGGCTCGACCGCGTAACAGTGAAAGATTGATGGCATCCGCCATCGCTTTATATCCAGCCGCACTCGGATGAAGGTGATCGCCCGACTGATAATCTTCACGAAATTCTGACGGGTGGTTCGGATCGCGGACTGCGGCGTCAAAATCGAACACGCCATCAAAAGCGCCGCCGGTGCGAATCCATTGGTTAACCGCCTGGCGCTCGACCTCGCCATCCGCGCTGTAGTAATCGGCTCCCTCGAACGGCGTCAAAGTAGCGCCGAATACGCGGATTCCATGTTCATGCGCGCGCTCGATTATCTGCTGCAATCCTGCAACTAGGTTCTCTGCGCTCACGGTCTCCCGCGCAAACGGGCCTTCGTTTTGGCTAGTGCCATTTGTGGGCGGGCGCGGCTTCATGTGGGGCCAGCCGATATCGTTGATGCCTTCCAGAACAATCAAGTTAGTGACGCCGGGTAGTGCCAATACATCGCGATCGAAGCGGGCAAGCGCACTAACGCCAGCACCGTCGTGCAGGATACGATTTCCGCCGATCCCCTCGTTAAGTACCGCCAACGGTGATGAGCCTTGCTTGACTACTAGCCGACTGGCCAAAATGTCGGGCCAGTCGCTATACTCACCTTGTTTTGCCCCAACTCCATCTGTGATCGAATCGCCCAGCGTCACGGTTGCTGCGGTTTGATCGGAAGCCCACACCTCGACATCAGCTAGCCAGTACCAGGAGGTTTTCATGGTGGCGTCGGGTACATCTGCTTTGGCGGTGAAGTCTCCGGAAGTCGAAATGTAGGTTTCGTGTTGTGCCCAGAAGTGAGTGGACGAAGCGGGTGTCTTTACCGGTAGGTAAATGCTGATCGCTATCTCCGCGAAGGGCAGCACCTTCAAGTCCACCGGGTCGCTCAGCATTGGTGAGCCCGGTGGAATACTAGTTGAAGGTTTTCCAGCGAACGTTAGAACGCGATCGGATTGTGGGACGATTTTCGCTCCTTGTGACACAAGCGCGACATGGGCTGCGCCGATCGCAATAGGAGCGGTTCCAAATTCGTTCGAGAATCTGATTCGGAGACGCTCACCGCCGATCGTGGTCCGCACAACCATTCGGATTGTCTGATCGTCGAAAGTGGGCGACGGGGGCAGGTCCGGAAACGGCAGAGGCGCGTGCACTGCGGCACTCCAGGCGCTGACCCAGTGCCCGCGTGTTTTTGGGGCTTGGGCTCGGGCCGTAAAGGCTAGGATCGCTACGATGATGATTGGAAAAACCGCGGATGATTTCCTCTTTGCCAATTCTCCCCCTCTCTGGGGTGGTCATGCGGTTTTGCTGCCGTCGCCTGGAGAAGATGCTCTTGAAGCCGAACCTGGCCGGGTCTTACCGGTGATCGACGGCACTACCCAAATGGCGATCAAAAAATCGGACGATTACGTTCAATGCGTCCTTGGACTCCGGGACATCCATATTGTAAAAAAAACCGTGAAAAAGCCCTTCCCACACATGGAGTTCGGCGTCGACTCCCAACTTCACTAATTGCTCGTGCGTGTAGAGAGCGGCACTTAATTCAAAGCCGCGTGTGCCGGTGATGATCAGTGTTGGTGGAAACTTTGCGACGATTTCTGGTGAATTGATCGGTGAAACCAGCGGGTCCTTCGGATTAGTCCCGCTGAAGTAGCCTAGGACCGGCGCGGCGCCCCTCGCGTTTTGCGGTGTCAAACGAGCCTCGCCCAATGGAACGGCAGTGTAGAGCGCGTCGCCGCCAAAAGCACCGCCCGCTGACGCACAGAAGATTCCGATCGCCCCTGGAGTGGGGAGCGAATGGGTTTGAAACCACGCCATGGACATTGCAGTCTGCATACCGCCAGCCGAGCAGCCATAGATACCAATGTCTTGTGGTTTATGCGACTTCAATATTTCCCGATATACGCTGGCCACATCTTCGCTGGCCGCGGGAAACTTGTATTCCGGACCTTCTCGATAGTCGACGCTAACTACCTCGATTTTCCCTAACGCCGCCACAGGAATGGATTCGAGTTCCGCGCATCCCGGCCAACAACCAGAAAATCCGCCGCCGTGAAGATTGATTAGGATACGGTCTCTGTTTCGGGCCGAAACGCCCGCTGTCGGCATGTAAACATAAACATGTACGCCGCCGACCTTCCGGTCCTTTCTACCGACGGCGAACAATTCATGGTCACGCTCAATGTACGGCTTCATGAATCGCGGTATCCCTGCGTCCTGTTTCACGATTTCGGGATTTTGCATATCCTTCAAATGCTGCGTGACGTACGCCTTTGCTTCCGGGCTCAGGAAAGCTGACATCGGCACTGCTTGCGCAGGGACTTCGACTGTGCCATCTGCTTCCACGGTTACCTTTGCCGGAGCTGCGTGGGAGGCATCCTGAGCAAGAGTCGACCCAGGCTGCAGCAGAGTTAGCGAGACTGACCAGAGGATTAGCAAAACCAAGCGCGAGTTCATTATCGGCATAGAGGCCCTCTCAGATCGACTGAGTATCAGCGGCGATTGGATAAGGCGGCACCGCCCGATTTGCGGACGGTGCCCCTGACAACCTGTTAGAAGCTGAGTCGCAACCCGAATTGAATCGCGCGGGGTACCCCCGCATCCGCAGTCACTATCCCGAAAGGCGCGCAAATACCACCGCCGTCAAAGATGCATGGATCTGCAAATCGCGTACGATTGAATAGATTGAAGAACTCCGCTGTGAACTGCAGATCCACTCCTTCCGTGATCGGTGTGCGCTTTGCGATTGAGAAGTCCCAGTTGTTCTGGTAATCCTGACGCATGGTGGGATCTACTCGCGGCGCGTTTCCGAATGCCACCGTAGTGCCAGTATCTACAGTCGGGAAGCACGCTGTGTTGAACCAGCCATTGGCGGCCCTGAACTGGCGGGAGCCCGGCGCGCTCTTGTTGCAGCCAGGTAGAATGTTCGGACGCATCCATAGGCCTTGTGCCCCGAAGTAACCTGTACCGCCGCCTAGCTGGCTGAGAGCCGACCCTGCAAAGAACTGCGATATAGCGATTGGGACTCCGCTCCGGATTGTGGTAATCCCGTTGACCCGCCAGCCTGAAACGACACCGCTCAACACTCCCTGAGCATCGCCCAGGTAACGTTTGCCGCGGCCGAAAGGCAGATCGACGCCGTACCCGATAGCCAGATTCTGAGGAATGTCGTAAGAACCCAGCGAGTATTCACTCTTGAGATTGTCGTTGTTTTGAATCGACCCACCGAAAATACCTCCCTCGTCCAAGAAGGCAGTCACGCTGTCGGTGTTCGACATTAATTTCGACCACGTGTAGGCAACACTGAGGATCCCATTGCCGCTGAACCTCTTCATGAAGGACACCTGCAAGGCATTGTAGTTCGACGTGCCCTCGTGAGGATCCAAGGCAAGGACGCGCCCGAATTGCGGATATGGCAACAATAGCTGTCCAGCGGGTACCGTGGGACCAGACAGGGGCGACCCTGGAGTCGTAATGATCCCAAAGAACGGGTTTGGGACCTGGGCCAACAAAGCAGCCGGTCCCATCGAAAAGTATTGCGCTGGCAACTGATTCAGGCCGATCTGCGGAACCGTCGCCCACCCCTGCAAGAGAAGATGCGAACCCCTCGAACCCGCGTATGCCGCCGTGAGGGACGCATCCTTGCCGATCTGCCGTTCCACAGCCCCGTTCCACTGCTGCACATACGGAGTTGGGGCGCCGGGCACGCGCATAGCAAAAATGGCCTGGCCTAAGAACTGGCTGGGTGGGAAATTACGCCGTAGCGGCTGGTTAATGCCGTTCGGAAATGGATTATCTACAGTGGCCTGAATGGAGTCTGGGCTCCCGGTTTGCACCTGGAAGGTATTCGTAACCGATGTCGGTGCGCCATTGATCGGCGAAAGATTCGGTCCGTCTTGACCCAACGTTGGGGGCGGATACGAAATGCCATATGCCGCGCGCAACACGGTCTTATCCGTTAGACGATAGGCTACACCAAGCCGAGGTGAGAAAAGTTTCCAGTGCAAATAGTCTTCTCGCTGGGAAGGCCACTGCGGACTGCCGACGAAAGCAACATTGCCCATGAGTTGTTGCTGCTGTCCTGTGACGGGATTGAAGAATGATCCCAGCGGACTAGGTTGATTCGGAAGAAATACCGTGTCGTTGTTTCTCGCTTCCGAGTAAGTACTCGGCTGATCCCAGCGCAGGCCTGCCGTTACTGTCAGCCTTTTGGTAAGCTGGAAGGTATCCTCTACAAAGAAGCCGTAGGCTGTGAAGTACGCTCTTGAGCCGCCGCCAAGGAATGGCGTCATGCCAGTACTGGCGGGCACTCCCAACAAGGCTGACGCTATGGAACTTCCACCCGTGGCCCCCGTGGCAAACGACGATGCGGTCGCAAATTGGTTAAAGTTCAATGAGACGTTGTTGTTATCCGGGCTAGAAATCCATGACACGCGACGTACCTCGCCACCGAACTTAACCTGATGGCGCCCGGCTACCTTAGTGATAGCGCCGGACAGCGTGAACTGAGCCTGGTGCCAGAAGAGCTCAGAGCCAACACCATTGCTGCCCGACAGGGACCCGAGGCCGTTGCCGTCGTTGAAATTTAACGACGGCCAGTTGGGCGGGGCGACGAGCTGACCTGGAATGCCTGCCCAACCAGCGCCGAACTGCGACAGATTAACATTCAGGCTGTCCGGTAACTCGTTTTCAAACGCCCTCAGGTATGCCAGATGCGTGTCCAGTACAGTAGAAGGGCTAAATGCGTGAGTGTAACCCAAAGTTGCCTCTTGGGTAGTTACCCCAGTCTGACCTTGACCCGCCGTATGCGTCCCCCATTGATCGTAGGGGTTACTTTCCGCGCTCCAATACGTGTACCGGCCGAAAAGAGTATCTTTATCGGAGAAGTGATGGTCCACCCGCGCGTTGTATTGATCGTTGATGCCTCCGGTGGCGTATGTACCGATGAAGTTATTCAGCAGTGCATTTGCGTTAGGGCCTTTAGGACTTGGGTAGGACACCGCAAACAGCTTGAGCGCGCCCGGGTCAAGCCGATTCGGGCAGATTACGTTTTGGACACCATTGCATTGAATTATCGGGTCTCCCGGCAAGCTGTGGTCGTAGACGTTACCGTCTTTCCCAATCGCAGCAGACGCAGCAGCCACGGCCCTAAAATCGCCACTCAACTCGGCGGGCGTCGGAACTGTGCTTGTGGCATCGGCAGTCGTGCGGATCACCTCACGCTCGTAACCGAAGAAGAAGAAGGTCTTATCCTTCCGTATCGGACCGCCGATTGTCCCTCCGAATTGATTCTGAATGAGTGGCGCCCGCGGAAGTCCGTTAAGATTCGAGAAATAGTCGTTCGCATCGAGTACCTTGTTGCGCAGGTACTCATAAGCTGTACCGTGAAAAGTGTTGGTGCCCGATTTGGTGGTGATATTTACCACGCCTCCCGCGTAGTTACCATACTCGGCGGGGACATTGTTGGTCTCAACGCGGAACTCCTGCACCACATCTTGCGATGGAATATAAGAGTTGAGATTGTTTGCCGGTCCATTGGAGGAAACACCATCCACGTAAAATTGACTCTGGTTTCCGAAACCTCCGCCGATCGCGTAGTTCCCGAAGCCGATGGAGTTCGTCCTCGCTCCGCTGGCCTGGTTCGAGACGGCATTACCGTAAGTGTCGCCTCCTGCCACAACGCCTGGCACAAGCGTCAGCATATTTTCAACGTTCCTGCCGCTCAGGGGTATGCTCTCCACCTCTTCCTGACTGATGGTCGTCCCTAGCGAGGCGCTATCTGTTTGCAGTGGTGCCTCGGCGGTCACTTCGATGCTCTGGCTTACACTACCCACCTGCAACTTCGCATCCACGCGCGTCGCAACACCGACTTGGACGTCCACTCCATCTTCGGTGAAGCCCTTGAAACCTGCCGCTTCAATCTCGACTCGGTACCGCCCAGCACTAAGATTCGGGAAGGCATAGGCGCCGCCGGAATCGGTCTGCACACTCCTCGTTTCGCTCGTGCCCGAATTCGTCAGCTTCACCGTGGCGCCGGCAACCGTTGCCCCGCTTGCATCGGAAACAGTTCCTATGACCGATCCGAACGTAACCTGGGCATTTGCCCGTGTGCAGAAGCTCGTCATTCCGGCGAGACAAAGAATCAAAATCAGCAGCTTGCGGAAAGGACGCCGCTGCTCGGAGACAATAGCAATTTGGCAAGTTGAGGACATGGTTTGGTTCGGCAACTCGCAGCCGCACTCTGAGGTGCTACCCAAAACCGCGACGAGCGTTTTGATCATTTTTCTCCCTCTCAAAGCGAAAACACCAAGTGGCAATCCTTCTGAAGCCCGAGTTTTAGGCTCGCCCCTCGCGACCGAGCGCCGGAAGCTGTCTGATCGCGTGATTCCAGGAAGTCGATTGCCAGAGGCCACCCACTGGGCGAACCTTGTAGCTTCGGGCCTACAAGTTGTCAACAGTATTTGTGTACAACTTGTAAAAACCGCGCTATACCATTTAACATGCTGTTCAGGCTTCGTTGGGACAAATTAGGCGGGAGGACGATCCTTGGTGTATTGCGAAATGGATTCCGAACGTCGCGATAGTAAGTATTGCTATGATTTCGAAGGTGAGCCACAGGACTTGCGAACGATCAGCTCGCAACCTAACAGGACATCACGTGGAGGCAGATCCGGATTCGCGATCCTATCCAGCATGACGGACAGGGCTACTTTCCCGATATCTCGACAAGGCTGGCGCTGAGTTGTAAGAGGCACCGGCAGCAGTCGTGCATATTTCACATCGTCGATTCCCACGACTCGGATGTCGCTGGGAATGCGCTGGCCGAGGGATATCAACGTATGCATTAGATTTCCGGCGGTGTGGTCATTGGCGCAGACAAACGCGTCTGGCCGATCCTTTTTCAGTATGGATTTGATGAAGGTTGCGTCAGAAGGGTCTCCTATCTTGACAAGGTCACGTCCACGCCGGCTTGGTTGTGAAATCAGGGCCTCATGATAACCCGCGATTCGGGCGTCTACGGTTGGCGCAGAGTTCGGCCGGGCAAAGAAGGCAATGCGCTCGGCGCCCGCTGTGACCAGGTGCTCAGTCGCGCGATACGCTGTGCGGCGGTTGTCAATTCCGACCAGATCGTATTTGCTCCGCCTAGGATAAGGCTCAAGGCAGCGATCAAGAAGTACGATTGGAATCCGAGCCCGGTCGAGAGAAGCCACAATGCGCTGGTTCGCTTGGTATCTATTCGTACTGAACTCGACGGGGGCAAAAAATACGCCTGAAACTTTTCGGGCGATGTAATGTCTACACAATTGCTCAGCGGCTTCCTCTTTTTCCTTGTCTTCTGCCGACGCATTTCCCCATAGCAAGGAGTGGTGCAGGGCTTGAGGTGCTTCCATCATGCCCTTGCAGATGGCCTCGAAAATTTCTGTCTGGCCAAGCTCAGGAATCAAGAGCCCAAAGACGTAACTTCCTGGATTCGGACTCGTGGATACGTAGGTGCCCGATCCAACCCGGCGGGTAACAATGCCCAAGGCCTGCAACTCTCTCATGGCCCTGAACACTGTCATTCGTGAAACGCCAAAACGTCTGACCAGTTCGGCCTCACTAGGAAGACGGTTGCCTGCCTTGTAGTGGCCTGAGGAGATATCGTCCTGAAGCTTTTCGATGATTTCGCGGTATTTGTGATTCTGCACCGGCATCGCTCTGCCCCTCCTCGCCGCCACCAAACGAGATAGCCGCTACTCGAATCCACCCGGCTCGCACGATCTCAGCGGAACAATACCATATACAACTTAGAGGGCAAAGCGCAGTAATGTTCTTGACAGTCCAAGCCAGCAACCCGTAATAGTGTTCAGCTGGTCACGGATGTTGTTTATGCTCTGTCTCGTCGACCCATTCCGGGCCAAACAACCTGCGAGCAACCTTGAAGAATCAGGTCCAACTCATCACCTACGTCGATCGTCTATCCGGCGGCGGATTCAGCGAACTGCGAGCGTTGCTTAATGGCCCCTTGAGCGGCATTTTCGGCGGCGTGCACTTGCTCCCGTTTTTCAACCTAATTGACGGAGCCGATGCGGGCTTCGACCCCATCGACCACATGCAGGTAGATTCCCGTCTTGGCGCCTGGGGGGACGTACATACACTGAGCGAGGACTTCGAGTTGATGGCGGATCTCATCGTCAATCACATATCCAGCGAATCTCTTCAATTTCAGGATTACTACCGGCACGGCGCAGATTCACAATTCGCCGGAATGTTTCTCAGTTATGACCACGTTTTCCCGTTGGGAGCAAGCGAGGCGGATCTCCTACGCATATATCGCCCACGCCCCGAATTGCCGTTTACGAATGTGATGCTTGAGTCAGGGGAGAGGCGGCTCCTTTGGACCACGTTTACGGCACACCAAATCGATATCGACGTAGAGCATCCGCAGGGTCGGGCCTACTTGAGTACGATCCTCAGCCGCTTTCACTCGTCCGGCATACGCATGGTTAGGCTCGACGCGGTAGGCTACGCAATCAAAAAGGCCGGAACCAGCTGTTTCATGATCCCGGACACCGACAGTTTCATTGAGTCTCTTGCATCGGAGGCTCACACTCTGGGAATTGAAGTGCTCGTGGAAGTCCATAGCCACTACTTGCGACAGCTCGAGATTGCGCGTCGGGTCGATTGGGTCTACGATTTCGCACTTCCGCCTCTCGTCCTGCATTCTTTGTTTTCTCGCGATTCTCGAGCCCTTGGCCACTGGCTGCGAGTGCGTCCTAATAACGCGGTCACGGTGCTCGACACCCACGATGGTATCGGAGTCATTGATGTCGGCGCAGGCCGTAAGGCAGAACCGGGCCTTCTAACTCCGACCGAGATTGACAGGCTCGTCGAGACGATTCATTCACGAAGTGGTGGCCAGAGCCGACAGGCTACGGGCGCAGCGGCGAATAATCTCGACCTCTACCAGGTTAATTGCACCTTTTACGACGCACTGGGCCGCCGAGGAAATGAATATCTTGTGGCGCGCTCCATCCAGTTCTTCGTGCCGGGAATTCCCCAAGTGTATTACGTGGGACTGCTTGCCGGGCCAAACGATATACAACTCATGCGGCGCACGAAAGTTGGCCGTGATATCAACCGCCATTACTACACCTCATCGGAAATACAGGACGCTCTAGGTAATCCGGTGGTGAGGAATCTCCTTGATCTAATCCGTCTGCGCAATACACATCCGGCTTTCGCCGGAGAAGCGCACGTTCAAACTCCGTCCGACCAAGCATTGATAATCTTATGGAGGCTTGGTGCGCACTGGGCGAAGCTTCAGGTGAATTTCTCAGAGCCGCGCGCCTTGATTACCTACTCCAAGACAGATGCTAAGAACAAGAGTGAATCACTCGTCGGAAAGTGGGAATCGTGCTCCGACAGTAGCGTCTGCCGTGAGGGAATCTGATGGAGGGCACCCAACCGACAGAAAGAAACCTCGGCATAATCAAGTGGCTCACGTTCTTGATGTTCATGATGTTCGCAATGACGACGGACGCGGTCGGCGTAATCATTCCTCAGGTCATCAAGCAATTTCACCTGAATATGACGGTGGCCGGAGCCTTTCAGTACGCAACCATGTCCGGAATAGGATTCGCCGGGTTCTTTCTCGGCTATCTGGCGGATAAACTTGGGCGAAAGAAAGCCATTGTCCTGGGTCTCGTATTGTTCGCTGTCAACGCCTACCTTTTCGCCGTCGGAAGCTCCTTTTTATTCTTCCTCGCGTTGTTGCTGATTTCCGGAGCGGCCATCGGCATTTTCAAGACGGGTGCACTGGCCCTCATCGGTGATATCACGCGATCCACGACTGAACACACAGCAACCATGAATGCTGTGGAAGGCTTCTTTGCCCTCGGTGCGATCATCGGGCCCGCCATTGTTTCGCACTTCCTGGCAATCGGAGCCTCGTGGAAGTGGCTATACGTGATGGCAGGGACCATCTGCGTAGTTCTGATAATCACAGCTTCCTCGGTGACTTATCCGCAGTCCACACGACCTCTCGAACCTGTAGACCTTAAGCGCACGATGGCCATGGTGAGAAACCCTTATGCCCTCGGTTTCTCCGGCGTCATATTTCTCTACGTTGCCGTCGAAAGTGCGGTTTATGTGTGGATGCCTACTCTGCTTTCCGCCTATCACGGGTCCGCGCATTTCGTAGCCGCGTACGCGATTTCGATCTTCTTTGCGCTTCGGGCAGCGGGGCGCTTCTTGGGTTCCTGGACGCTTGCGAAATTGAACTGGGCTGCTGTCGTAGCCTTATTCGGCCTCGCGATATTTGCCTGTTTCGTGTTGAGTATGATTGGCGGGATCTTGATCGGGGTTTTTCTACTGCCCCTATCCGGCTTGTTCATGTCGGTTCTCTATCCCACGATCAACTCCAAAGGGATCAGCTGCTTCCGCAAGGCTGAGCATGGCGCGATTGCAGGCGTAATTTTGTTTTTCACGTGCGCCGCTGCAGTTGTCGGACCCTTGGTGATGGGTGCAATCAGCGATTTTCTCGGCGATCCTAAGGACGGATTCATCCTGGCCACCGGTTTCGCGGGCGTGCTTTCCGTCTCGCTCCTGCTGAACTGGATTATCAATCCTACTCGCCAACTTCTGCACGAGCTGGATGCGACCGAATACCACATGGATGAGATAGAACGAGGAGCGCAGCAAGAGCGGGCGTGAAGCATTTCCCAAGGGTTCAGCGTCTACCTCGCCTCAGTGGTGTCGGTTTCCTCCGCCTACCGCCTGCCTTCGGTCTCATCCGCTTGAATTCCCGCGTCTCTTTGCACGTGCTTTGCGCATACCTCACGAACTCGAGTGTCGTTTTCGCTTTCTCATCTTTGCGCCAGACGATGTGGACGGGCATTACCGCCGACCGTTCATCAATAGGAAGCGCGACCAGGCGATCCGCGAAGGACGGGTAGTACGGCCCCTCTCCAACGGCGAGATAGATACCTTTTCCAGACTCGACCAGAATCGCGCCCGCTTCGTCACAAGGCATGGTTTCGGTGGGAATTATCTTCGGTGTGATTCCTGCGTTGCGAAATAACTCGAGCATCTTTTCATTGAACCTCGGAGAAATGTTTCGATCAATCATCAGGACATTCTCCTGGGCGAAGTCCTGGAGCCGAATGCGCCTCCGTCTGGCCAGGGGGCTGGATTTTCGAAGTACGACGGAAAAACCTTCCTCAAACAGTAGGCTCGATGTCAACTGAGGATTGGTGAGGGGAGGCCGCATGAAACCCACATCAATCCTGCGATCGTCAAATACTTTACTTTGGAAGCCGGAAGCGATGTTCTTGACGTCAACTTCTACGCGGGGAAAGATTCGAAGGTAACCGTGCCCGTGAATTCACAGATGGAGAGGCGTATGCTGTTCGGCTGCACGGCGGTCAAATTTTAATGGTCGACTACAGAAAACTTCTGCGGACTATTCTTATCCTGTTGTGTCTCGCCGTATCCACCAGTGCCCGCCAGAATGCAAGGACACCGGATTCGGCTTCGGAATCAAGCGCTGCGGGTGGATGTGCCATCTCGGCTCGCTCGCCCCGCTTGGAGAAATTTCGCGCACGCGGCGGGAAAATGATTGTTCCGCAAGGAGCCTCCGATCCGGTGTTCTCTCTGAATGACACGCTCGCTTGGTATCGGGAGGTTGAGAAACTCAATAGTGGGTCCGCTGGGGACTTCGTCCGCGTCTTTCCTGTACCCGGTATGGCGCACTGCGGCGGCGGCCCTGCCACCGACCAATACGATGCGTTTGGGGCATTAGTCAATTGGGTGGAGAAAGGCGTGCCTCCAGATCGCATTTTGGCGAAGGCCGGTCCGACAAGTCCATGGCCGAGGCGTACCAGGCCGCTCTGCCCCCTATCCGAAGGTCACTCGCTACGTAGGTTCTGGAAGCATCGAGGACGCAGCTAACTTCGTCTGTCGACGACCTGTTCGCTGAGTCGCGGATTACCGGGGTTGGATATCTGCGCAACGAGATCCATGCTGTCTCTTGTACCTTTGTGCGCGCCGTCTGCTCAAATTGCCTCGAGAGCAGACTCCATTGAATAGTGAGATCAGCTGGTCGGCTGAGACAGAAAGCTTCGCAATCCGACAGTACGTCGATAACATGAACCGTTACCTGCAACTGGCGGGGTTGGAATCCGTAGCGACTCCCGATGGTTCATTGGGAGAGTCGCGCGACATGGCCGGCTGAAAGGGCGAATTGATGTCGAACTATATTGGCGCAATCGACCAGGGCACCACGAGCACGCGTTTCATCGTCTTCGACCGGGCAGCCCGGATCATCTCGATTGCCCGACGGGAACACCAGCAGATCTATCCGCGACCCGGGTGGGTCGAGCACGACCCCGAGGAAATCTGGAACCGCACGCAGCAGGTGATCGCTGAGGCGATGGAATCAAAGGGTCTGCGCGCGCAAGACCTGGCAGCGATCGGTATCACGAATCAGCGCGAGACTACCGTCGTTTGGGATAAAGCGACCGGCAAGCCCGTCATGAACGCCATCGTGTGGCAGGACACGCGAGTCGGCCCCGATGTGGATCAATTCAGCGCGCGAGGAGGCCAGGATCGTTTTCGCGCGAAGACAGGTTTGCCGCTGAGCACATACTTCAGCGGGTTGAAGTTGCGATGGATTTTGAAAAACGTGCCTGGCACCGCGGAACGCGTGCGGGCCGGCGATTTGTTCTTCGGCAATATGGATACCTTCCTGTTGTGGCATTTGACGGGTGGCACGAATAGCGGCGTTCATGCGACGGACGCGACGAACGCGAGCCGCACGCAATTGTTGAATTTGAAGACGCTTGATTGGGATGAAGAGTTGCTGGAGGCATTTGAAATTCCGCGAAATATCTTGCCGCAAGTGCGTTCGAGCAGCGAAGTGTACGGAACAGTGACGGCGGGCCTGGCGAAAGGCGTGGTGATTGCCGGCATTTTAGGCGATCAGCAGGCGGCGCTCGTGGGCCAGGCGTGTTTTCGACGCGGCGAAGCGAAAAACACTTACGGCACAGGATGTTTTCTGCTGATGAATACAGGGGAGGACGCGGTACCTTCCCAATTCGGTTTGTTGACGACCGTCGCCTATAAGTTTGGAATCGAGCGACCCCGATACGCTCTGGAAGGCAGCATTGCGATCACCGGTGCGCTTGTGCAATGGCTACGAGACAATCTGGGGCTGATTACAAGGAGCGCAGATATCGAGTCTCTGGCGAAGACCGTCAAGGACAATGGCGGCGTCTATTTTGTGCCCGCGTTTTCGGGACTCTTTGCTCCGTATTGGAAAGAATCCGCGCGGGGTGTGATTGCAGGCTTGACGCGCTACGCGAACAAAGGTCATCTTGCACGCGCCGTGCTCGAAGCCACCGCATTTCAAACGCGCGAAGTCGTCGAGGCAATGGAAAAAGACGCGAAGACTCAGTTGACGACCTTGCGTGTGGATGGCGGAATGGTTGGAAATGAAATGTTGATGCAATTGCAGAGCGATATGTTGAACCGCGAAGTCGTGCGGCCGAAGGTGGCGGAAACCACCGCACTCGGCGCAGCCTACGCGGCAGGACTCGCAGTAGGATTCTTCAAAGGAACGGACGAATTGCGGTCCAATTGGCAGGTGGATCGAACATGGAAGCCGGCGCTAGGCGCAGAAGAACGCGAAAAACTCTATCGCCAGTGGAAAAAAGCGGTCACAAGATCCTTCGACTGGGTGGATTGACCTTGAAGACAGTAAGCCGATCGCTTGGGCGGGCGAGTCGAACGAAAGGATACGTGAAATGCATTCACCATTTGTCGGCGAGTTCGTCGGGACTCTGGTCTTAGTTCTCCTCGGCGACGGTGTTGTCGCGAACGTGCTGCTGAAACGTTCCAAGGCCGAGGGGGCCGGATGGATCGTCATCACCACAGGCTGGTGCTTCGCGGTATTGGCGGGTGTTCTTGCTGCGGTTGCCTGTGGAAGTAGCGATGCCCACATCAATCCAGCCATCACTCTCGGATTTGCCGTGATGACTGGGAACTATTCAAAGATCGCTCCATTCATCATCGCCCAAATGTCGGGTGCTTTTGTGGGGGCAGTATTGGTCTGGCTCCATTTCCTGCCCCATTGGAAGGAAACCTCCGACGCTTCGTTGAAACTCTTGGTGTTCTGCACGGCACCCGCGATCCGCGCCCCCATTTCAAATCTTGTCAGCGAGATTATCGCAACGTTCGTTCTCGTATTCGTGGCTGCCGCCATCGCGTCAAAGAGCGTGGCGGGAGTTGCAGGTTTGCCTTCGGGACTCGGCGCATATCTCGTATCGTGCCTCGTTTGGGGAATCGGGCTTTCTCTCGGGGGTACAACGGGGTACGCGATTAATCCAGCCCGCGATTTGGCCCCTCGCTTCGCCCACGCCGTGCTTCCCGTCGCAAGCAAGGGCCAGTCCGATTGGGGCTACGCACCTGTTCCGGTTTTCGGCCCACTGATTGGAGCGGCACTAGCCGGGGTGGTGATTCGTATGCTGCGTTTCTAGGCGCTTATTACGCTGAGATTGAAAGGGGATCACATGAGAAAAGCGAAGGGCGATTCAGGCAATCGGCAGCAGCACCTTCCTCCCGCAATCTTGTCTGTCGATCGCCGCAGTTTGTTGAAAGCCTCAGTGCTGGGAATAGGTGCGATCGTCGTGCAAAGACTTTCCGCGGCAATGGGTGACTCGGCTGCGCCGCCGCAATCAATCGTCGAGACTACTGCTGGCAAAGTGCGCGGCAGGATAGTAAACGGCGTCCATATTTTCAAAGGTGTCCCCTACGGTGCATCAACCGCCGGGAAAAATCGCTTCATGCCGCCCGTGAAGCCCGATCCGTGGGCCGGCGTGCGCGACGCTCTTGAATACGGCCACTCCGCTCCTCAGACGATTCCCGGCGCTCCGGGTATTCTCGCCGGCGCAGATTTCTTGACCTCCGGATCGAATCCGGCGGGAATCGGAGAAGGCGAGGATTGTCTCGTGCTCAACATCTGGACGCCAAGTGTAAAGGATAACCACAAGAGCCCGGTGATGGTCTGGTGTCACGGAGGTGCATTCATCTCCGGGTCCGGTTCCGCTCCTCTGGTTGACGGCACGAATCTTGCTCGTCGTGATGACGTCGTGGTCGTCACGATCAATCACCGCCTCGGCCTGCTCGGTTATACGTACTTCGGCTATGCCAGCGATGTGTTCAAGGCCTCCGGCAACGTCGGCATGCTCGATATCGTCGCCGCGCTCGCCTGGGTGCACGAAAACATCGCCAATTTCGGCGGCGATCCCGGCAGAGTTCTCGTCTTCGGACAATCGGGCGGTGGCCAAAAGGTGTCCACGATTCTCGCCATGCCTCCGGCCAAAGGGCTTTTCCATCGAGCTATCATCGAAAGCGGGCCAGGCGTGAAAATGAATTCACTCGACTACGCGACAAACGTCGGCGATATGGTTCTGGCCGAGGTCGGCATCAAGCCTACTAGCATCACGGACATTCAGTCCCTGCCGCTCGATCGCATCATGGCCGCACAGGGTGTCGTCAACCGCAAACTCGGCGGCTTCATCCCAGGGATGATCGCGGGATTCTCCCCTGTCGTTGATGGAGTCTCGCTGCTGCAGAATCCTTTCGATCCAGTTGCGCCGAAGATATCCGCCGATGTGCCGGTTCTCATTGGCTTCACTCGTACCGAACTGACGCTTTTCGCCGCGAGCGATCCCGCTGCTTTCACACTCGACGACGCCGGACTGCACCAGCGCATCCAATCTCTTCTCGGCGAGCGCGCGGAAGCTGCGATTCAGGCGTTCCGCAGCGACTACCCAAACGAGAATTCCGCAGGCCTGTACTTCCTAATTGCGAGCGCTTATCCCACAGTAGCGTTCACAGCCAAAATCGCCGAGCGTCGCGCCGCTCTTGGCAAGGCACCCACCTTTGTCTACGAATTCACTTGGGAAACTCCGATCCTCAAGGGCAGGCTTCGCTCACCACACACGATCGAAATACCGTTCGTCTTCGATAACGTAAGCGACCCGCTCGTGCAAAAACTCACCGGCAGTGGGCCCGATATCTTCCCACTCGCCGAACGAGTCAGCGGCGCGTGGACTGCATTTGCCGCAACAGGGAGTCCGAATTCCAGGGGCTTCCCACGCTGGCCGGCGTACTCAGCCGCAGATCGCAACGTGATGATGATCAACTCGACGAGCGCAGTGGTGAAGGACCCGGCGCGCCAGTCGCGCGAGGTGATCGAAAACATTCTCTTCCCGGCGTAGCGTTACCCATTTGGGATCGAGATCTTCGATTCGTGAATGCCGGTACTCAATCGAGAGGTATTGAAGAATGAAAACTGTTTCCTCGCGTACGGTGATTGGCCTCCCTTGCCTGTTCGTATTCTGCATGGCTCAGTCGGCATCAGCGGCCCAGGAACCCGGAAAGTCTGCTGGGGCTGGGCCGACGGTCGGCTCGGGACCTTACAAGGCCATCATGGAAATGGATTCAGGTCTCCCCGCACACACAATATATCGGCCCGATGATCTGTCGGCCTTGGGCAGGCGACGCCGCTGCGAGCGGAGGGCTACCCCTCACTCCCGTAGCCGGTTACGAAGGCTCCATCGCCGCAGCGAACCTCTTGAACGGGAACAGCCAAAAGCCGAATTACCTCGGGATTCCCACCGTAGTTTTCGCGACACCGCCTCTCGCTTCGGTAGGGCTGAGTGAACCGGAAGCGAGACAGCAGAACCTGCATTTCAAGCTCAACACCGAAACGACTTCGAGATGGTATTCCTCTCGCAGAATCGGAGAAACTCATTCCGGTTTCAAGGTGCTCGTCGAGGAAGGAACTGACCGCATCCTCGGAGCGCACGTGCTCGGCGCGGAAGCCGAGGAAGTTATCAATCTGTTTGCGGTAGCGATCCGGAGTCGGATTCGTGCTAGCGATCTCAAGCAAACGATATTCGCGTATCCGACGCACGGCTCGAACCTGCCTTACATGCTGTGAATGAAATCTTCGCGCCGGAGCCTCGGTCTTGAACGCTCATAGCCAGAGCACTCCTCGGAACCGACCCCTCTTCTGTATTTCGGTTCGCGGCTCCGAGATTCAACTTCGCTGCTGTCTCAAAACAGAGCGCAGGTCAGCCCCGCAAAGTGTGCACGATAAAAACTGTCTCACTCCACGGGTTCACTCCAGTCTGGTTTCGCTGAAACTCCCCCGAGTGAACCCCTCCTTGAGACAAAACTGTGCATCACACTATCCGTCGGTGAATGTCATCGCCGCCGCTGCATACGCAGGCCGAACAAAAAGTAGATAGAGTTTCGGCATAGTTCTGACACAGGCGCGAGCACCTGCTTTCGCCAAAAGTGCTTTTGGAAACGCAGTTCCCACGGTGAGTTTTGGCCTGATACAGCGGACCTCGAAAGGGCTTTTTGACTTGGGGCCGAAGCGGAGCGGATAGCCCCCTGCCTTGGGCGCACCGCACTCGACTCCAACAGCTCCATTCCCGGCGGTGCCCGAGCAGTTCTTGGCACTCATCTGCCTTTTTTAATTTACGGCATCCAGATCCGCGGGAGGCTATCGCCCTGCGACCGAAAAATGAAAACTGTTCCTTTTTGCACGGTAGCGCTTTTTCCCAGTGTCTAACATGCCGCCTTGGAGCACCCGCTGTTGATCCGACCTAGGGAAAAGGAGAAGGCCATGACGCACCATTCTTCACATGCATCAAACAGCACTGATTTGAATCTCGTATCGGTCCATGAACTTTTCGAACATACACAAGACGTGTTCAACCTCATCGCTCGGCGCGCCTTTGAGATTTTCGAGGGCCGTGGATGCGTGCACGGAAACGACCGGGAGGATTGGTGTCTCGCAGAATCCGAGCTACTCACGCCCGTGAAGTTCCACATCTCGGAATCCGGCGAACAGCTTACCGCACGCGCCGAAGTTCCCGGGTTCAACAGACAGGAGATCAAAGTGAGTCTCGAGCCGGACCGATTGATCGTCAGTGGAAGGGCCGAAACCCGCGAAGATCACCAGCCCAGGAAACACACCCAGTCGCGCGGGCACGAGCGAATGATTTTCCGCGTCATCGATCTGCCCGCTGAGGTTGATCTTTCGAAAGTCAAGGCGACATTAAACGGTGACACGCTGGAGGTAGTGATGCCCAAAGCGGATCCTACCAAAAGCGTTCGCGTCGAGACGAAGTCAGGGTTGCCGGTGGAAGATGAATCTGCTGTTCGTAAGAACGGCGGGATTGAAGCCGCAGGCCACCCGCCGGTCGTCAGGGAGGCCGCCGAGCCGGCCGTCCACGCGCAATCGGCATCGTCTGGGAGATAGCATCGGGAGAACCGAAAAGCGAAGGTTTAAGAATGTGATTGATAATGTCTCTTGATTATCCATTGTGGCTGCGAGCGGCGCACTTCTTCAACTTTCTTCTCCTGTCGCTTCTTGTGCGGAGCGGTTTGGAAATATTGAGCGCGCATCCGAGGCTTTACTGGAACGACCACTGCACACCGGGCAGCGGATGGATTAAGTTTACCAGGAAGCAGCAGGCGAAGGACCGGCTCTGGACCGCGAGTGACGAGGAAACCTCGTTCCCGTCCGCGATTGCCCTGCCGGGCCGCGAAAGTCTGGGCCTCGGACGTCATTGGCACTTTCTCGCGGATTTCGCATGGTTGCTGACAGGCTTGCTTTACATCGTGATGCTGTTTGTAACCCCAGAGTGGCGGCGGCTGATTCCGACTTCGTGGCAGATTGTCCCCGGTGCGTGGCACGCGGCGGTCAGCTATCTGAGCTTTCACATCGTGGAAACGCCGGGAGGATATAACGCATTGCAGCAGTTGAGCTATGCGGCGGTGATATTTTTGCTCGCACCGTTCAGTATCGCGACCGGCATAGCGATGTCCCCGGCCATCGCCGCCCGGTTTCCGTGGTATATCAAAATCTTTCACGGGCGGCAAAGCGCGCGGAGTCTGCATTTCCTGGCTCTTTGCGCGTTCACCGCATTCTTCATCGGCCATGTGACCATCGTAGCCCTTCACGGATTCCGGACAGAGCTGGCAATGATCGTTCTGGGAGAGACGCACGATCCGCATCTGACGCGCGCTCTCACGATCTGGCTAGCGGGGTTGGCCGGCGTCGCGATTATTCATGCCGTGACCACCATGTGTTCGCGTCGCCGCCCGCGTTTCGTTCAGAAGGCCACTCAATCCATCACCGGTCCGTTGCGCACGCTTCTCTTCGGCCATGAGATCTCCACGGAGCACTACTCACGCGCGGATGTCTCCCCTTACTTTTGGGTGAACGGCCGCCCACCGAAAGAGGAAAGCTATCGGGCAATGGCGCGGGAACAATTCGCAAATTACAGTCTGAAGGTGAGCGGATTGGTCAGAAGGCCGCTGTGCCTGACGCTGGCCGATCTTCGGGCAATGCCGAAGCAAATTCAAATTACCAAGCACTGCTGCATCCAAGGTTGGTCAGGCGTCGCGGAGTGGAGCGGTGTTTCTCTGTATCACATCGTCGGACTCTGCCAGCCGCTTCCTTCCGCCCGATACATCGTCTTCTATGCGTTCGACAATAAATCCACATCGGAGCCGCATGCCCAAGGGCCGGGGTACTTCTACGGCACGATCCGCGTCGAGTTAGCGGAAGATCCGCAGACGATGCTTGCCTACGAAATGAATGGGCAGCCGCTTCCCATTAATCATGGTGCGCCGCTTCGCCTTCGCGTCGAAACGCAGCTTGGATTCACGATGGTGAAGTACATCCGCGCAATCGAGTTTATCGAGGATTACAAAACGATTGGCCGGGGCCGAGGCGGCTGGCGGGAAGACTATCAATATTTCAGCCAAGAGGCGGGAATCTGATTAGGGAATTTTGGCTCTCCCGCAAACTAAGCCGGAGTTGCTGATGGCTATCCTGGCTATTCGGTACGGCTTAGTTACCAAGCCATGGATGAGGTAACGATTGTTTATTCCGCACACGTACTCGGCCGCTCTCGTTCTTATGCTGTTCAGCATGCTCTGCTGGGGCAGCTGGGCGAATACTCAGAAGATTGATAAACGATGGCGGTTTGAACTTTTCTACTGGGACTACATATGGGGTCTTCTAGCATGTGCGCTCTTGTTTGGACTGACACTCGGAAATGGGAATCCTGCATCGCCGGACAGCTTTTTTCGCAATCTGGAAACCGCAAGCGCCCGCAGTCTGCTGGAGGCTTTCTTTGGGGGCGTCATCTTCAATCTCGGAAACTTGCTTCTGGTGGCCGCGATATCCGTAGCGGGCATGGCCGTAGCGTTCCCGATAGGCGCCGGCCTAGCGTTGGTGATCGGAGCCGTCATCAATTACGTCATTTCCCCGAAAGGGAATCCTATCCTTCTGTTTGGCGGGATTGCGCTGATCTGCATCGCCATCGTGCTCGACGCAATCGCGTATCGGGGCCTGTCCGGAGGCGCGAAGGCGACGACGAAAGGGATTGGATTGAGTCTGGCGTGCGGTATTGCTGTAGGGCTCTTCTATCCATTCGTCGCGAAGGCATTGACAGGGCCGAACCACCTAGGTCCCTACACCGTATATTTCGTCTTCGCCTTGGGCGCTGTTGTTTCCAATTTCCCAATGAACTACGCATTGATGCGGCGACCGGTGAGCGGCGAGTCGCTTCGAATGAAAGACTATTTCAAGGGACGAGCGAGTTTGCACGCGTGGGGAATCTTAGGCGGAGCGATCTGGGGCATCGGCACGATCTCCAATTTCGTGGCTTCCTACGTGCCGATGATTGGGCCCGCGACTTCGTTCTCTCTTGGCGAGGGCAATACGATGATCTCCGCCATATGGGGCATCTTTGTGTGGAAGGAGTTCCATGGCGCGGGAGTCCGCGTCAGGTGTCTCCTCGCGATTATGTTTCTGTTCTTCATATTGGGTCTGAGCTGTATCGCACTCGCGCCGGTAATCCACTAGGAGAGCGGGCACGGACAAAACCGGGACATGGGAGGCAGAATGACGAAGTCAGACAACGAGAATGCAGCGTTTGGACAACCTGGGATTCATCCGCGATGGACTCATGGAGGTAAAGATGGGGTGGGAACCGCCTACGCGGCCTCCAGCCAAATCTGGTTTACACTTTGGAACGGCATCATCACGGAAGTTTATTATCCAACGGTGGATCGTCCCCAACTCCGCGACCTTCAATACTTAATTACCGATGGTTCGAGTTTCTTCCATGAGGAGAAACGGCACCTCAAATCAAAATTTGAGCGACTCTCCAATCATGCCCTGGGGTACCGCTGTACGAACTCCGATCCCGAAGGCCGCTACACGGTCGTCAAAGAGATCATCACGGACCCTCATCTTGCCTGCGTTCTTCAGCACACAAGGTTGACAGGCGAGGAGTCGTTCGTTTCCAAACTGCGCCTTTATGCGCTATGCGCTCCTCACCTGGAAGTTGGAGGATGGGGAAACAACGGCTATATTGCCGAACTCGATGGCCGCAAGATTCTCATGGCACAGAAACAGGGAACATGGCTGGCGCTGGCTGCTACGCTACCTTTTACTCTTGTTTCGTGCGGCTATGTCGGTCGCAGCGACGGCTGGACCGACCTAGCCGGTAACTTTCAAATGGACTGGCAGTTCGACAACGCGACTGACGGCAACATTGCGTTGACCGGAGAACTGATCGCGACTCGTCACCGCGAGTTCACTCTTGGACTTGCTTTTGGAGACACCCAGCACCACGCGATTACGACGCTCTTTCAGGCCCTAGGCATCCCGTTCGAAGTGCACCACAAACGATACACGGAGCAATGGGATCGCACTTCTGCACACCAGCTTCCCTTAGAGAAGGTTTCGAGTGACAAGGGCAACCTCTACCACGGTAGTTTTAGTTTGCTTCTCGCTCACGAGGACAAATCCTATCCTGGCGCTTTGATCGCCTCTCTTTCAATTCCTTGGGGGGAAGCCGCGGGTGACAAAGACCAAGGGGGATACCACTTGGTTTGGACTCGGGACATGGTGAGCAGCGCTTCCGCCCTGCTGGCCTCCGGCGAGACTGCAACACCGCTGCGGGCACTTATTTATCTTGCAGTTTCCCAGCAGGAAGACGGTGGTTTTTCGCAGAACTTCTGGGTTAACGGAAATCCGTATTGGCGGGGAATCCAATTGGACGAGGTGGCGTTTCCTATATTGCTGGCCTTGCACCTGAGCCAACAGAACGCTCTTCAGGATATTGACCCCTATCCAATGGTCTTGAAAGCTGCAAGTTACTTGCTTCGGCATGGACCGGTGACCCAGCAGGAACGTTGGGAGGAAGCCAGCGGTTATTCCCCATCCACACTGGCCTCCAACATCGCGGCTCTAATTGGCGCGGCTTATTTTTGCAGGCAGAGAGCGGATAAAGCCACTGCGGAGTTTCTCGAGCAATACGCCGACTTTCTCGAATCGCATGTTGAAGCGTGGACGGTCACAACGGAGGGGACTCTAGTCCAAGGCATTCGCCGCCACTACATACGCATCCTGCCAGATGACGTGGGCAACCCTACGCCCGCGGAAGACCCGAACTCGGGAATTCTGATAATCGCAAACCTTGCCCCAGGCACCAACAATTCGTTTCCGGCGAAGGAAATCGTCGATGCTGGCTTCCTTGAGTTGGTCCGTTACGGCATTAGAAAACCGGACGATCCGTTGATTGTCGATTCATTGAAGGTGGTCGATGCCGTACTGAAAGTGGATACTCCGGTGGGTCCGGTCTGGCACCGTTACAATCACGATGGTTACGGTCAGCGGGAGGATGGAGGACCTTACGTCCGATGGGGCAAAGGCCGTGGATGGCCGCTTCTGACGGGAGAACGGGCGCACTTTGAACTCGCCGCCGGACGAGACATAAAACCGTTCATTCGAGCAATCGAACGCTTTGCCTCGTCGACGGGTTTATTGCCGGAGCAAGTGTGGGATGAGAAGGATCAGCCACGTTCTCATATGTTCCTTGGTCGGCCTACGGGTCGGCTATGCCTCTTATGTGGGCTCACGCTGAGTACGTCAAATTACTGAGGTCCGTATCCGATGGCCGCGTTTTCGATCTGATTCCCGAAGTTGCAAGCCGCTACCTCGGAGATCGGAAGGCTCGTCAACTATTCGAGATCTGGAAACCAAATCGGCAGGTGCGTGCTGTCAAGACAGGCTACACGCTACGAGTCCAGGTTCCTGCTCCTTTCCATCTTCATTGGACAAACGACGAGTGGCATACAGTCAAGGATACTCCATCGACGACAACCACTTTCGGAGTTGAATTTGTCGATATTCCAATCGCCGCCGGGCAGAAGGCGCCGATTCGATTCACCTTTTTCTGGCCGAAGAGTAACACCTGGGAAGGCCGCGACTATCTGGTCGAGATCGGACGATAACGATGGAAATGGGAGGAGGTGAGGTTGAAGATGCCGCGAGAGAATCATTTTGACATCATCATCATCGGCACTGGAGCTGGTGGTGGAACGCTCGCCTACCATCTTGCTCCCTCCGGCAAACGCATTTTGCTTCTGGAGCGGGGCGGATACTTGCCGAGAGAAAAAGATAATTGGGAGTCCCGTGCCGTGTTTCTCGAATCGAAATATCAAGCTAAGGAGACGTGGTACGACAAGGACGGAAATACCTTCCATCCAGGCATTCAATATTACGTTGGCGGGAACACCAAGGTTTACGGGGCGGCATTGCTGCGATTCCGCAAGGAGGACTTCGGTGAAGTCCAGCATTATGGCGGTATCTCACCCGCGTGGCCTCTCAGCTATGAAGATTTCGAGCCTTATTACACGAAAGCGGAGCATTTGTACCACGTCCACGGAGAGCACGGGATAGATCCCACCGAAGGTCCGGCGAGCGCTCCCTATCGCCATCCGCCAGTCAGCCACGAACCGCGCATTCAGGAGCTCTATGACGATTTGCAACGTGGCGGCCATCGTCCATTCCCTCTGCCGCTCGGCATCTTGCTCGAAGAAAATAATGGCAAGGCGCTTCACACGAGCGCTTGCGTGCGGTGTGCGGCGTTCGACGGATTTCCATGCTTGGTCAACGGCAAAGCCGATGCGCAGATTATCTGCGTCGATCCCGCGCTCGACCATCCCAATGTCCAGCTTTTTACGGGTGCATATGTCAAGCGCCTCGAAACGGACGCGTCCGGCCGCGTGGTAACAAAAGTCCTGGTCGAACGCGACGGGCACTCGGAAGAGTATTCAGCGGACATCGTGGTCGTTTCGTGCGGAGCAATCAACTCCGCAACTCTTCTGCTGCGGTCTGCCAACGACAAGCACCCGAATGGGCTCGCGAACAGTTCGGATGTCGTCGGTCGGCACTATATGCGCCACAACAACTCCGCCTTCATGGCCATTTCCAAACAGCCCAACCCGACCGTGTTCCAGAAAACCCTGGGCCTGAACGATTTCTACTTTCGGTCGGACGATTGGAATTATCCCTTAGGCGGGATCCAGATGCTGGGAAAGACCGATGGCGAGATGCTGAAGGGCGAAGCTCCAGGCTGGGCCGTTTGGAAACCCGAGTTTGCACTGGATTATATGGCCGAGCACTCCATCGATTTCTGGGTGCAATCCGAAGATCTGCCGCACCGGGATAATCGCGTCAGCGTCAACGCGAAGGGAGAGATCAGGCTGGATATCCAGGAGACCAACGTCGAGGGACATCATCGTTTGATTGCAAAGCTAAAAAGTATGCTCACTGGCCTCGGTCTTCACGACCACTTGATGTCACGATCGTTGTATCTCGGCAAGAATATTCCGATTGGCGGTACGGCCCATCAGGCTGGAACGATTCGGTTCGGCCGCGATCCCAAGAACTCGGCCATCGATCTGAACTGCAAGGCTCACGATTTGGACAATCTCTACGTGGTCGACGCAAGCTTCTTTGTGTCAATCGCAGCCGTGAATCCCAGTCTGACCATCATCGCGAACGCGCTGCGAGTGGGAGACCACTTGCTTGAACGGCTCGGATAACAGCCAACAATCCAACTTGCTGCTGCGTAACCGAAAAATCGAAGATCGAAAGAGGGAAAGACATTTATGAAAGCGATTGCGATCGTTCCAGGCACACCCGGCTCACGAATCGTCGAACGGCCCGAGCCTTCCATCACTGCACCGGATGAGGTTAAGGTCGCGCAAAATCTGATCTGATGCAAATTCGTACAGGTGAACCCGTGGCTGAGACAGCGTGTGACATCACACTCTTCGTGGGGACACGCAAAGCTCCCGCAATTGGCCCTGAATGTCCACGAAACTGAAAATATCGTTCCTATGGGCCGAAGAATCTCACCATAGCGGCTTGCAGGCTCGCCTCAGGGCCTGGCTTGTTTGGCTCCCGTTCAAACTCCTCGGGGGAACGATAATTTAGGGCCGAATGCAAGCGGCATCGGTTGTACGCTCTCCCTTTTTCCGTTCCACTTTGCAGCTCCTTTCGTGCAAAGTGTGCACTACGAAACTGTCTCACTCCAGGGGTTCACTCCAGTGGACGAATAATCGGGCTGTTGGGACAAAACGTTTTCGCTAAGTCTTTTGCAATCAGGAAGAGTTTGGTGGACGTGGCCGGGATCGAACCGGCGACCCCCTGCTTGCAAAGCAGGTGGTCTGCGGCGTGTGCTCCGAAGTCTGGTTTGTTTCTTTGCCGCGAATTGGGTGCAGGATTGGGTGCAGCTAGAAGAGTAAGAATGGTTCCGAGTCTTATGTAAGCGACACCAGATAGGGCATTTAGATTTTTAACCTCCTCAGCTGTTAACCGAAGGGTTGCTAGTTCGAATCTAGCCCGGGGAGCCAAATTCTCAATCAGTTAGCGAGCTGTCTCAAATACGTGATCTGAAGGTGTGTCAAATTTTGTGCCCCACTCGAGCGTGGTGCAGGTCGTGTGCTAGATGTCTGGCAAACTACTCCCGGTTGGCGCTGATGGTGTGTTCTTTAGTCGTCAGAAACAGTACTTTTCCATGCTGTTTAAGTGTGAAATGGTACATGAAATAGGGCTAGCCGCTCGCCAACTTCATGTCCAAGCGTGCTCGCAGCCATCAAAGGCATCCCGCAAAGTGTGACCATTTACCCCGGAGCTGGAATCGCTTCCGGAAGCGGACTTGCCTGAGGACTTCGCCGAAGCTCCTTATCCTCGTGGCCTCGTACCCGCTCCCGCATCACCACGCTGGAAGATCGTTGGCGCGAAGATCAAGCGCTCTATTCGAGCGAAAATCAGTTAGACGTTTCATGCCAAATGCGTGAGTGACTGGTATCTTAAGTTCGTTGTCTTCTCGAGGCTCCTCGGTGAGGCCGCCGGACTGCCCTGATCTTTCCGGTCTTTCCTCCCCCACAGAAGAACTGATCG
This sequence comes from uncultured Acidobacteriota bacterium, assembly GCA_963823145.1. Classification (GTDB taxonomy): domain Bacteria; phylum Acidobacteriota; class Terriglobia; order Acidiferrales; family UBA7541; genus Palsa-295. The sequence continues at coordinate 850,482 of CAWGJZ010000002.1, read as the reverse complement.
CGTCCATTGGAATCGAGTCCCGAAACCTGGACTCCACTTGGCATCTCAAGCCTCTCAAGAATTTCTCCGGTTCGAGGGTCGACTCGCCTCAAGTCGCTCTCGTCACCTTCCAAGGTGCCGTGCCAGAGTTCGCCATCCAACCAGGTAACCCCGGTGACGAAACGGTTCGACTCGATGGTGCGCAGAATCGCTCCCGTCTCAGGATCGACTTGGTGGATTTTTCGATCGCGATACTGCCCGACCCAGAGAGACCCTTCGGCCCAGGCGAGCCCGGAATTACTGCTGCCGGGCGCCGGGATCGTGGCGAGCACATTGCCGGTCTTCGGATCGATTCTTTGAATCCGATTTTCGGCGATCTGAAACAGGTGCCGGCCATCGAAAGCCGTTCCCGCATGCGCGGCGACGTCAATCAAGCGCAGCGCTTTGCCGCTGGAAGGATCGAAGGCGTTCAGTTTATCTCCGGATGCAAACCAGACGTGCTGACCGTCATAGGTGACTCCATGCACTCTGTCGGTACCGGGAAACGGACCATACTCGCGGACGATTTCGGCTGCAGATCGTTTCATGGCTCCATCCTACTGAATCGGTAACGGACCCGGAAGTAACAATGTCGTCGTAAATCCCGGTACCGGCGGGGTCATCCAGCGACGGGCTCGCGCGCCGCCAAACGATTGTACCTTTCCTTCCGCGGCGAGCGAGTCAAGCGCTCGTTGTACGGTACGCTGGCTCGTTCCAAGAGCAAGCGCCAGGGCCGAGCTCGACCACGACTCACCATCGACGAGGAAGGCAAGCACCGCGGCACGCTCGCCATCGACAGGCGGTGCGAGCACGACGACATCGCGTGCACGGTGGGGCGCAAGTGCAAACCCTCGCTTCGTCGCGCTCAGGCCAGCCAGCGCCCGAAGACACCTGCGAAGGCGCCCCATTTCAGTTCGCAAGCGCGCGCAAGGAGCACATCCCTTGGCACGTCTCGCGGCCATGCTTCGGCCAACGCGCGTGCCAGGGCGAACAACACGGGACGGATTGCGAGTGAAACGACTGCGCGTGCGTCACGTACGACGCGATGACACGCGTCCACGACAAGCCTTTTCGATGCGAACAACATTTCGACCTCTTCGAGAAGCAACACTCGCTCCTTGCCATTCGCGAGCAGGCGCGCTGCCGGCGTTTTCAGGATGAGGGACGCGGTTTCAACCTCTGCAATCAGTGCGGGGATGCGCGCCTCGCGCGCGGCGGACTCGGCTCGAGCGAGCGCAGCACGCGCGGCTTTCGTGCGCAGGCGCCGTATCGCGATCCCCGCAACCACCAGTGCATGCGCGGTTCTCGACGCAGGGGGAAAAAGCGTCGGATCAAGATCGGCGAGCATACGCTCCGCTTCGTCCAGGAGGCCGATCAGGAGGAGGCGCCGCACTTCCAGATAGCGGGCATGCGCGGCATTCAAGTGGTCGCCATGCTTTTCAAGCGTCGCCCGCGCTGCGCCGAGGGCTTTTGCAGGCCAGCCCAGATCACGCGAGACAAGCGCGATCTCGGCCTCGGCGACGACGCACCTCGCACGGGCGACGGCTTCTTTGGGACCGAAGGCGCGTGCGGCCTTTCGCAGAAGCTCCTTCGCTCGCGCGAGATCACCGAGCTGCGCCATCGCAATACCGCGCAACGCGAGCGCGGGCGCGTCGTCGCGCAGCGCAACCCGGTTCAATGCGCCGAGCGCATCACCGGCCGCGAGCGCCCTGGCTGCGGCCGTGATCAGCGAGTCCATCGGAATCGCGCCACAGTTGTCACTCCCACCCTTTCGATAGCGGGCACTAAATATAGCTCATGAGCACGACGCACCCGGTCATATCAGTTCCGAGCAGGAGAGGCCACTCGAGCCAACAGGGCCCGGGTACACAAGTGTTCCTAATTGCGCGCGACGCGGAAGGACTGGCAAGGTGGAACGGTGCCGAGCGCGAAACAACGTTCCACGAAAAAGATTTCGCAGGAGGCACGAAGCTATGAAGCCAACACAAGGAACGGTACGGCCGATTTTCATCGGCAGGTGGACACCCAGGATTGTATTTTCGCTGAGCGAAAGGCCTTACCGGCATGGACAGTTGCGACGCCACCTGGGAACGGTTTCGCAGCGCATGCTGACCAGAACGCTCCGGAACCTCGAATACACGGGGTTGATCGTGCGGCGCGTGACGGAATCGAAACCCATTGCCGTCGAGTATTCCCTGACCCAACTGGGAAGGACGCTCGTCACCCCGCTTGGAGGTATGTGTCGCTGGGCTAGGCGACACCGCAGACACGTGAGGGCTGAAGTGCGCCTTCGGGACACGAAACAAAATGAGCAGATTACCCGAGACTAGAGAGTTTTTTAGGGCGAATGGTCCTTTCTGTTTCAGAAAACAAAGGAGAAATAAAATGGCAACGAGCACCAAGAGAGACATGGAGAACCCGAAAGAGCTCCCAAAGAACCCACCCCCCATCGTATCGCAGCAGGAGTGGGAGGCGGCGCGGCAGCAGCTGCTCGCGAAGGAAAAGGCCTTCACCCGCTCCCGTGACGCCCTGGCAGCCGAACGCCGGCGGATGCCTTGGCTGGCCGTGGACAAGAAGTACGAGTTCGACGGGCCCAAAGGTAAGGTAAGCCTGCTCGATTTGTTCGAAGGCCGCCGGCAGTTGGTCGTATATCGCGCTTTCTTCGAGCCCGGGGTGTTCGGGTGGCCCGAGCACGCCTGTCGCGGCTGCTCCCTGGGAGCCGATCAGGTGGCCCACCTCGCACACCTGAACGCCCGCGACACCACCCTCGCCTGGGCCTCGCGCGCACCGCAGGCCGACATCGCGCGCCTGAAGGCACGGATGGGATGGGAGATGCCTTGGTACACCATCACCGACAGCTTCGATGTGGACTTCGGCGTCGACCAATGGCACGGCCACAATGCATTCATCCGCGACGGCGAGCGCGTGTTTCGTACCTACTTCATCAATAGCCGCGGTGACGAGGCGATGGGGACCACTTGGAGCTACCTCGACATGACGGCGCTTGGCCGTCAGGAAGCATGGGAGGACTCGCCCGAGGGTTACCCCCAGGCCCCGCCGTACAAGTGGTGGAACTGGCACGACAACTACGGCGCCGAGACCTCGCCTCACGCGAAGTGGGTCGATATCATAACCGACCCTCAAGGAGCTGCCGCTCGAAGGCGCGACGAAGACGCAAAAAAATGACCGAGGTTAGAAAGGGGGAGAACGTCAATACGACCCCCCGCTAGAGAGGAAGTCATGATTCTCACGGCGCAACTATCGTGCGCGAGATTACGACGTAAGGCCTCCGAGCGACCCTCGCAGCGGGTCTTTCTCGCCGCCTCAGCGTTGCTTTTCACTGCAAGCGCGGCACTAACGATCCTCTGGTGCGGCTCCATGGCGTCGATGGGCGAGATGCCGATGCCAGGCGGCTGGAACATGTCGATGGCGTGGATGCGGATGCCCGAACAGACGTGGCCCGGTGCCGCGGCGTCGTTCCTCGGCATGTGGATCGTCATGATGGTGGCGATGATGCTGCCATCCCTGGTCCCGATGCTGCAGCGTTTCCGGCAGGCCATTGATACGACAAGCGAGACGCGCCTCGACTGGCTCACCGCACTCGCGGGCGTCGGGTATTTCCTCGTGTGGACCGTGTTCGGAATGGCTGTCTTTCCGCTGGGCGTCGCGCTGGCGAAGATCGAGATGCGCCAACCGGCGCTCGCGCGAGCCATTCCGACCGTCGCCGGTGCGGTCGTTTTCATCGCCGGTTTACTCCAATTCACCGCGTGGAAGGCACGTCATCTTGCCTCCTGCCGAGAGGATCTGGGGTGCAGCCGTACGTTAGCGGCGGACGCTGACATCGCCTTGCGACGCGGCTTACACCTCGGCCTCCGCTGCAGCTACTGCTGTTTGAACCTGACGGTGATTCTCTTAATCGTCGGCGTCATGAACCTTCGCTCGATGGCTGTCGTGACCGCAGCGATCACTGCCGAACGGGTCGCTCCTGCCAGTCAGCGCGTCGCGCGAGCCATCGGAGCCCTTGCCGTCGGAGCCAGTGTGTTTCTTATTGCACGAGCGGTCGGGTTCGGATAACGCGCACCCCGGTTGCTTGCCGACTTACAGGCTGCGTTCGTCCGCGAGTTCAAACGCCTTGAGAACCACGCGGCTGGCGATTTCCGTAAGCGCGTATTTCTCGAGCTCAGCGGGAGCAGCCCAGGCCACTTCGGTGACATCGCTTCCTGCCCGCGCGGTGCCTCGAGCCGCCTCGCACAAATAGTCCAGGACGACGAAGTGATATTGCAGTTTTCCGGACGGGTCGCGGTCGATCCTTTCGAAGACCTCGATCAGAGTTCGCACTCGCACGTCGATACCAGTTTCCTCCGCGAGTTCACGCCGCACTCCCTCGATCAGCGTCTCGCCAACTTCAAGAATTCCGCCGGGAATCGACCATCGGCCTTGAAGGGGCGGACCGGCGCGCCGTACGAGTAAAACACGGCCATCTGAAATTACGACCCCGCCGACGCCAATTATCGGGCGCTCAGGATATTCGCGGCGCTCAGGCATGTCCTTTTACGCGAACCTCAGGGAAAAGCTTGACACGGGCGTTATATAATACGCTGTCCAGCGAACGTCCTCAGGAGGAAAGAGTTCCGTGACAAAATGCCCTGAATGCGATGCTGAAATTGACTTGGACGAAGACGAAGTCGAGGAAGGCGAAATCGTAGGCTGTCCGGAATGCGACGTCGAACTCGAAGTCACGCAGACCCACCCGGTGCATCTCATCGTTCTTTCCGAAGACGAAGATGAGGAGGAAGAGGACGAAGATGAGGAAGCGAAGGACGATGACGACGAGGAAGAACCGGACGCCGACGAGGAAGAAGAGTCCTTGTAACCGTCCTCTGCAGCTGTGGTCGGTAGATCAAAATGAAATGGGTACGTCTCCTAGCCTGCTTGCCGTCGTTTCAGGAGAACAGGCTCTCAATGTCGTCGATTAAGTCGCGCCAGCCAGAGGAAATTTTGAACATTCGAGCCTTTTGCGGCCTTGCTCTCCTACTTGCGTTGACGGCTTTCGCTATTTCTCCAGTGAGTGCACGCAACCAGGATAAGAAGGGCGAAGCTGCACTGCGTACCATTCACGGGAGCGTCGTGGATAAGAATGAGAACCCTGTTCCATCAAGCGTGGTTTACCTGTTGAACGTGAAGACGCAAGCGGTGAAAACCTACATTGCCGACGACGCCGGCGCTTATCGGTTCAGCGGCCTGGATCCTAATGTCGACTATGAAGTTCACGCCGAGCACAACGACATGACCTCTTCGAACCGGACGGTTTCCAGCTTCGATTCCCGGCACGACATCGAAGTGGTCCTTAAACTCTCCCGCAAGAAGCCGGCCCACTAGAGACTCGCGCAGCAGCGTGGCCGGATCGCGATTTACTAGGGCAAGCTGAAAACCGATACGGCGTTCCCCGCCGCCGCTTCCACGTACTGCTTGCCATCAACGGCATAGGTGATGGGGTTGGCACGGACCGAGTTTCCGAGTTGGATATTCCACAGCGGTTTGCCATCGTTTGCATCCAGCGCAAAGAAATTACCTTGACTGTCCGCGCAAAATACGAGTCCGCCGGCGGTCGCCAGCGTTCCCGTCCAGGAATCTCCCACCATTTTGAACTGCCACTTTATTTTGCCTGTCGTGCTTTCAAGTGCCTTAATCGCGCTGTACGCATCATCCCCGTAGACTACGCGCTGTCCGCCGCCTCCGCCGATATCCAGGGGGTTCGCAGGTTCCATTGTCGGATGGCCCTTAAAATAGTAGGCGCCTTGCTCACGCGTATCCACGTACACGAGCCCGGTTAGCGGACTATACGATGAACTGGTCCAGTTAACGGAACCTGTGATGCTGGGATAAATGAGGTTTCCCTGGGTGGTCGGATCAATATTCGGCATCTCGATCGGCCGCCCTTTCGCGTCCAGCCCTTTTGCCCAAGTTTCCTTGGCATAAGCGGCGCCCGCGAGGAACTGGCCTGTCTCGCGATCGAGAACGTAGTAGAAGGCGTTGCGATTTGCTTGCACAACGAGCTTGCGCATCTGACCGTCAATTTTTGCGTCGAAAAGGATCGGCGGCTCAGCCGAATCCCAATCGTGCGTCTCGTGCGGCGAGAACTGAAAATACCATTTCATCTTTCCTGTGTCTGCATCGATGGCGAGGAGGGAGCACGAATACAGGTTGTCGCCCTTGCGCAGGTCTCCGTTCCAATCCGGCGCGGGATTGCCGGTGCCCCAATAGAGCGTGTTTAGCTCAGGATCATACGCGCCAGTATTCCAGGTGGTTGCGCCGCCATACTTGTAGCTGTCGCCCTCCCAAGTGTCCACCCCTGGCTCGCCCTTTGTGGGAATCGTGTAGAGACGCCAAAGTCGCTTGCCATCCTTCGCGTCGTAGGCATCAATGTATCCGCGCAATCCGCCTTCGCCGCCGCCCATTCCGACGATGATCTTCCCGTTGATGGCGAGTGGCGCCTGTGTGATGGCCACAGCCTTCTTGTTGTCTCCGATTTCGACACTCCATCGCATGGCGCCCGTTTTCGCGTCCAGCGCGACAAGATGCGCGTCAATCGTTGCTACGTATACGGTATCTCCCAGAACGGCCACGCCACGGTTTGTGGGAAAAAGTCCAATAGTTAGCAGGTTTTTGGGGAGATCGGCCGTCCATCTCCAAATGGGCCTACCGGTGCGGACGTCGAGCGCCGTTACTGTGGTTGGAGGTTCCGTTAAGTACATCACGCCATCCACGACGATCGGAGAAGATTCGAAGATGCCCGTTCGCCGGAGTTGATAAACCCAGCGCAGCTTTAGAGTGTTCACATTCTGTTTGTTGATCTGCTTCAGCTCTGAAAAGCGCTGTGACGAATAATTGCCGCCGTAAGTCAACCATTCACTTGGGTGGCTGGCGGCGTGCAAAATCTCGTCGTAAGTTACACTGATGTCATCTTGCGCCGCGCATGCGAGTCCCAAACCCAGCAGCAAAGCGAGCACGGCAAAACTGCAAACAATGCGCTTGGTCGTTTTCACTTTGCCCCTCCCAGGCTGGCGAGATAGGCCACCAGGTCATTCAACTGCTCGTCCGTAAGCTTGCCCTCATAGCTGGGCATAAAGCTCTTATCCGGCACTCGCTCGATCTCCTTCACATCGAATTTCTGAATTGAGTGGATGTTCCCGTGCTCATCGCGCAATTGCATTGTGAATGAGTCTTCGTCAACGCGCGTGCCAAGAAGTTCTTTACCATCCTTCATTACCACGCGGTACATCTCGTATGCGGGGTATTGGGCGCGTTCTTGAAGGTTGTCGCCGGTTGGGAGATTTCCGCCAGGATCCAACAAAATTTTGCGTAGCAGAGCGGCCGATCGGATCGTTCCTACCTTGCTCAGATCCGGACCAGAGCTGCCGCCCTGACCATCGATCATGTGGCAACCGGAACAACCGCTGGCGTCGTAAATAGCCTTCCCTTTTTGAGGATCGCCCGATGCGGCGGCGCCGGCTGCCTGCCCGAAGGAGCTGACGTAATCAACCAATTGCCAAAGTTTCTCTTCTCCAAGGCTCGCAAAAGAGGGCATGCCCGAGCCCAATACTCCGGTATGGAGAGTTTGGTACAGGGCTTCCGGACCTAGCCTGGTACCGGCATCGCGGATGTTCGGACCGTTTGCGCCACTTCCATCAATACCGTGGCAATTGGCGCAGGTGCCTTCGAATAGGGCCTTCCCTGCTGCAATGCTCTCTGGTGTCGTCCTCGGACGCGGGCCGTGGGCCGCGGGCGGCCCGCCGAACTGTGCCGCCGCCGAAGGAGCCATGAGCAAAATTCCCAGCGCGATGCCCGGAACAGGCCCACACAACCAGCGAATCACGTTCATCGAAACTCCCCCCACTAACTTTTGACGTCTGCTTCACATCCTCGTTACACGAAAAATTCTCTCCCGATTGTGTTCCCTGTCAGCTTCTAAGGCAAAGCGAACGCGAACACTGAGTTGCCCGCCGAATCGACAACGTATTGTTTGCCATTTACTGCATAGGATACGGGGTTCGATCGCACGGACGATCCCAGCAACAGATGCCACAACGGCTCACCGGTGTCTGCATCGAGCGCGAAGAAATTCCCCGCGGCATCCGCCGAGAACACCACGCCGCCCGCGGTTACCAACGTCCCGGTCCACGAGTCACCCACCATTTTGTATTCCCACTTCTTTTCTCCAGTGGTTGCGTTTAGCGCACGAATCGAGGTGGTCGTCTCATCCGCGGGACCGGGGCGCGATCCGCCACCGCCGCCTCCCACGACCCCGTTCGAATTTCCTTTTTCGAACTTACGCTCTCCTTTGATGTAATAGGCGCCCCCATCGCGCGCATTGACGTAGAACAATCCGGTGATCGGACTGTAGCACGGGCTCGTCCAGTTGATCGCTCCCGTCAAGGTCGGATACACCAGCGTTCCTTGGACGCTCGGCTCGATTTCGGCGGCCGGCCTCTTGATCGGGCGGCCTTTCGCATCCAGTCCCTTTGCCCATGTCTGCTTTGCGAATGGAACACCGGTTAGGAACTGGCCGGTCACGCGATCGAGCACGTAATAGAAAGCATTGCGATTTGCCAATGCCACCAGTTTGCGGCGCTTTCCGTCAATGGCCGCGTTGAACAGTATTGGTGGCTCGGAGGAATCCCAATCGTGCGTCTCGTGCGGAGAGAATTGAAAGTACCATTTCATTTTTCCCGTGTCCGCATCGAAAGCGATTAGGGAGCATGTGAATAAATTGTCGCCCATACGACCTTCGCCGTTCCAGTCCGGCACGGGATTTCCCGTGCCCCAGTAGATCAGATTCAAATCCGGATCGTACGAGCCTGTGTTCCAGGTCGTTCCACCGCCATTCGACCAGCTTCCGTCGGCCCATGTGTCGGCGCCCGGATCTTTTGCGCTTCGCGGCACAGTATAAGTCTGCCACAGCAGCTTTCCGTCGTTTGCGTCGAAGCAACTCAAAAATCCGTGTGCGCCCGCCTCGCCGCCGCCCACTCCCACTACGATCTTTCCGTTAATTGCTAGCGGCGCCTGCGTGATTGCGTAGCCGTCGGCTTTGTCCGCGACCAACGAGTTCCACCTCACTACGCCGCTCTTCGCATCGAGCGCGATCAAGTGATCGTCAATCGTCGCGAGATAGAGTTTGTCGCCGAGAATCGCAACGCCGCGGTTCGTCGGGAAAAGCCCAACTGGCACAAAATCCCGCGGCACTTGCGGAACGTAATGCCACAGAGGCTTTCCCGTTCGCGCGTCGAGCGCCGTCACATTACTCGGCGGTTCCGTCACGTACATGATACCGTCCACAATCAGCGGCAATGATTCCATCACGCCCCCACCGCGCATCTGATAAACCCAGGCCACGCGCAGATTGGCCGCGTTCTGCGGAGTAATCTCCTTGAGCCCCGAGAATCGCTGCGAGCCGTAATTCCCGCCGTACATCAGCCAGTTCTGCGGCTCGGCGTCCGAATTCAAAAGCCGCTCGTAAGGAACTTGTGCGAAGCTCGGCAGTGCCCAGCACAGCGTCATCACCATCACGAAATATTTCGCGGCTCTCATTGCGCCCCCTTCAAACTCGATAGGTATGCGACGAGATTGTCCATATCGGTCGCAGAAAGATTTCCGTAGCTCGGCATCACCGTTTTTCCCGGCTCCCGTTCGATCGTTTTCAGGTTGGCCTTGTCGAACGAATAAAAGTGCCCTCCCACGTCGCGCAGCACAATCGTATACGTATCCTCATTCACGCGAATGCCCGTCACATCACGTCCGTCCTTCGTGACTACGTGTACCAGTAAGTATCCCGCGCTCGCGCCACGCTCTGGAAGTGAGGTATCGGCTGGCGGATTTTTCCCGGGATCGCGCAGAAATTCGTAAAAATATTTCGGCGGCCGCATTTTCCCGATGATCGTCAGCTGCGGCCCCACTCCTCCGCCCTGGCCGTTGATCGCGTGGCATGTCACGCAACCGTTCGCTCCGTACACCGCTTTGCCCTTTGTCGGATCCCCTGTCGCCACTTCTACGGGCGCGGTCTCGCCCAGCGTGCGAACGAATCCCACCACTTGCCACACACGCTGATCATTCAGCGACATCACGGGCGGCATGGCGCCAGTTCCATTTCGAATCACTGAGAAAATTCCCGCGTCGCCCCTTCGCGCTTCCACGCCGTGAAGATTGGGACCGAGCTGGCCGCTGCCGTCAAATCCATGGCACCCCGCACACTGTGCCGCGAAAATCTGCTTGCCTTGCGCGATATCGGCTGGCGTCAGCTTGTCGACCGGGGAACGTTGGGGTTCTTTGGCGCCATTTTGAGGAGCTTGCGCAAAGGCAGGGAGTGGATCTCGCGCGAAGCCCAGCAACAACACGTAGAACAAACCTGCCGCACACAACCAGCGAGCCAGGATCATGCGAGACCCTCTATTGAAATTTGATGGGTGCTAGGTAATACGATGCCATAATTTCTGTCAAGGCGAAGCGCTTCGCAGGGTATTAGGAGGTCAACGTTCGACATACTCGTGCGATTCATAGTAGCCATGTTAGGCGCGGAAGGACCGTCGATCAAGAGACTGCGCCTGTGGAGTGCATCGGCCTGCCGCGCTTTTCTTACCGAGCGATGATTGCCGCTTCACACGAGACGACGGTCTGAAATTCGGAGACGCCACGTTCGTTCTTGCGCGCCCTCAAATTTACTGCGAAAATTCACGCGGCAGTTGGATCGTGCCCGCGGAGCAGCAAGTTTTCCTATGACGACGGTGGACACTGAGATCAAGGTCACACTCCAGACCGCGACTGAGCATGGCCTGACACCAGACGAATACTCCCGCATTCAGAAAGTCCTGGGACGCGATCCGAATTTCACCGAACTCGGCATCTTCAGCGTGATGTGGAGCGAGCACTGCTCCTACAAATCTTCGCGCGTCCATCTGAAGCGTCTTCCTACGCAGGGCAAACACGTGGTGCAAGGGCCCGGTGAAAACGCAGGGGTCGTTGATATCGGCGATGGGCTGGTGGCCGTCTTCAAAATCGAATCGCACAACCATCCTAGCTTCGTGGAACCATTTCAAGGCGCCGCCACAGGCGTGGGTGGAATCCTGCGCGACATTTTTACGATGGGCGCGCGTCCGATTGCGGTCCTAGATTCTCTGCGATTTGGGCCGATTACGCCAGGACCCGCCGCCGGGAACACGACGCCGCAGGAAATCGCTGCCAATCGCCGCATCCTGGATGGCGTCGTTCGCGGCATAGGGTTTTATGGCAACTGCTTCGGCGTGCCGACGGTCGGCGGCGAGGTGATGTTCGAACCTTGCTATTCGAACAATCCGCTTGTGAATGCGCTCGCCCTCGGCATCGCGCGCAAAAACGAGCTTTTCTACGCGCGCGCACACGGTGCAGGAAATCCTGTGATCTACCTGGGGGCAAAAACCGGACGCGACGGGATCCACGGCGCGTCGCTGCTCGCGTCAGCCGAATTTAGTGAGGAGTCCCAGCGGAAGCGGCCCAACGTCCAAGTGGGCGATCCGTTCATGGAGAAGCTGCTGCTCGAGGCATGCCTGGAAGCCATGCGGACCGGTGCCGTGGTGGCCATTCAGGATATGGGTGCGGCCGGTTTGACCAGCTCAAGCGCTGAAATGGCCTCTCGGGGAGGCGCAGGGATCGAAATCGACCTTGCTCGCGTTCCCCAGCGCGAGACGGGCATGACCCCGTACGACATTATGCTCAGCGAATCGCAGGAGCGAATGTTGCTCGTCGCTGAACGCGGCCGCGAGCGCGCGGTCTTCGACGTTTTTCACAAGTGGGGACTCGACGCGGTCGAGATCGGCCGCGTCACCGAAGATGGCAAACTGCGTGTGCTGAATCATGGCGTCGTCGCCGCAGAAATTCCCGCGCACGCCCTCGCCGAAGAGGGACCCCGCTACCGTCGGCCCATGGCTGCACCTTCTGCGCCTGCAACTTCGACGGCGAAACTCGTGAAGTTTGCCGTCGAAGGAACTAACCTTACTCAAAATTTCCGCCGCTTGCTCGCTTCACCCTCGATCGCGTCCAAAGCTTGGATCACTGAGCAGTACGATTCGATGGTGCGCACCAATACGCGCGTCGGCCCCGCCGATGCCGCGGTGCTGCGCCTGAAGGACACAAAGCGAGCGATTGCTCTTTCCACCGACGGGAACGGCCGCTGGTGTTTTCTTTCACCACGCCTCGGCGCGATGCACGCAGTTGCCGAAGCCGCTCGCAACGTCGCCTGTACGGGCGCGCGCCCCATCGCGGCCACGAATTGCTTGAACTTTGGCAATCCCGAAAAACCCGAGGTAATGTGGCAATTCAGCGAGGTGATCGACGGCATCGCCGAAGCCTGCCAGGCTCTGGAAACTCCGATCACCGGCGGCAACGTCAGCTTTTACAATGAAACGCTCGGCAAGCCAATCTACCCCACTCCGGTTTTAGGCGCGCTGGGCCTGCTCGAAGACGCTGAATGCGCCCTCGGTTCCGGTTTTCGCGATGCGGGCGATGTGATCGTGTTGCTCGATGGTGCGGGCACGGAGAATTCGCGTGGCGGCCGCCCGCAGGCCGGAGAATCCGCCCAAGCGGCTGAATTTTCCTCCTCCGAATACGCGAAGACGATTCACGGCATCATCGCCGGCGTGCCCCCGGCAATCGATCTTGTGGCGGAAAGAAAGCTAATCGAATGCCTGGCGAAACTCGCCGCCGAACGCGCAATCGTCTCCGCGCATGACATAAGCGACGGCGGTCTCGCCGTCACACTCGCTGAATCGTGCTTCGATGCCGAGAGCCTTTCCGCCGATGTAAGGCTCGATGGCCAAGGCGCGGCCGCCGAAACAGCGCTTTTCGGCGAGCGTGGTGCGCGGGCGGTAGTATCCCTTTCTTCCGCGTCACTTGCCCACGTGAGCGAAATTGCGGCACAATATAGTGTTGGAGCTCAACAGATCGGAGCCGTTATCCGCGGCGACTTTCGCATCCAATATAATGGTGCCCTCGTGATAGAAGGCAAAACTGATTCGTTTCGCCGAATTTGGAGTGAATCACTGGGTCAGTCCATCGAGAGCGGATCGTGAGCCAGGACCTTCTGCCGAGCGTGCTGCCTCTATTTCCCGTGAACAATTTGGACCAAATCGAGGATGACCACTTCCACGATCAATGCGGCGTGTTCGGCATCCTGGGGCATCCTGAGGCGGCAAAACTCGCTTATCTGGGAATCTACGGATTGCAGCATCGCGGGCAGGAATCGGCGGGCATCGCATCATCCGACGGCGCGGATCTCTACGTCCACAAAGCCGTAGGCCACGTGCAGGAAATTTTCACGCCTGAAGCAATCTCGCGCCTCCCCGGATCAGCCGCCATTGGACACACGCGCTACTCCACGGCGGGCGACACAACTCTGCTGAACGCCCAGCCAATCATGATCGACTGCAACAAGGGCAAGGTCGCGCTCGGCCACAATGGCAACCTGACCAACGCCATCGAACTGCGGCGCCGTCTCGAGCACCGCGGCTCGATTTTCCAGACCACCAGCGATACGGAGGTGATCGTTCATCTCGTGGCACGAAGCGCGGCGCGCAATCTTTCGGGCGCGCTAGCCGATGCGCTGAATCAAGTGGAAGGCGCATATTCCCTGGTCGTGCTCACCCGCGATGAAATTTACGCCATCCGCGACCCCCGAGGTTTCCGTCCGCTCGTCCTCGGACGCTTTGACGGTGCGTGGGTTGTGGCTTCGGAAACGTGCGCGTTCGATTTGATCGACGCTGAGTACGTCCGCGAGGTTGAGCCCGGCGAGATGGTGCGGATTTCGCGCAGCGGCATCGAGTCGATTCGCTTCGCTCCCGAAAAACCTCACCAGTATTGCATTTTCGAGCATGTCTACTTTTCGCGCCCGGATAGCGTAATATTCGGCCGCCCGGTGAATCAGAGTCGCGAACGCCTTGGGCGCTTGCTGGCCCGCGAGCATCCCGTCGAAGCAGATATCGTCACTCCGGTACCCGATTCCGGGGTGCCCGCGGCAGTGGGCTACGCAGCGGAATCTGGAATCCCGTTTCGCATGGGGTTGATTCGAAACCACTACATAGGCCGGACGTTCATCGAGCCGGAGCAAGCCATCCGCGATTTTGGCGTGAAACTAAAACTGAATCCGGTGCGCCGAATGATTGAAGGGCAGCGCGTGGTTCTGGTAGATGATTCGATCGTGCGCGGGACTACCAGCCGCAAAATCGTTCGCCTGGTGCGCGACGCGGGCGCAACGGAAGTGCACGTGCGCATCAGCTGTCCTCCCACGATTTCGCCCTGTTATTACGGTGTCGATACGCCCCGCCGTGACGAACTCATCGCGTCCCGGCATTCCGTCGAGGAAATCCGCCAGTTTCTTGGCGCTGATTCGCTTGGCTATCTTTCGCTCGAATCGTTGCGCGCGGCAGTCGAAGACACCGAAGGTAAGTTCTGCACGGCCTGCTACACTGGCAGCTATCCGACAGAGCTGGTGCAACTGGAAGTGGAGGCTCATCGTGAGAGCTGACGTGGAAGATGCGGTGACTGAACGGCGCAAACACCCCCCGATGGGATCCACCACGAATGATCGCATCTGGCGAGAGGTCGTTTCCTGGTTCTGGGTGATCTTGGCGTTTATCTTGATTGAAGGCACGCTGGTGCAAGCCCGCGTGATCCCCAGCGGCTCCATGGAAAATACCGTGCTGGTGGGAGATCATTTGATCGTCAGCCGCTTCGGTTACGATGCGGGCATTCCTTTCACCCGCTGGCACGTGCCACTTTGGCGCAATCCCAAGCGCCAGCAGATTATTGTTTTTCGCGCGCCCCTGCCCGAGGAAGGCAATCCCGATTTCATAAAACGCTGCATTGGCGTCCCGGGAGACCGCATCAAGATCGTGGCCGGCCAAGTTTTCGTGGACGACGTTCCCCTCAAAGAGCCCTATGCAATTCACTACCCGGACGCGCTTTCGGGTCCGGTGGAAAATTATCCGCCCTCCGACATCGACGAAATGGGTGGCCTTACCACCGAGTGGGAGCAGGACTTCTCGAAGCATGTGGTGAACGGCGAGATCGTGGTACCGCCGAATGATTATTTCATGATGGGCGACAACCGCGACAATTCCAGGGACAGCCGTTTCTGGGGCTTCGTCCCGCGCGCCAATATTATTGGCACGCCTTTGTTCATTTACATGTCCATTGACGCCCCGGAAGAGGTTTGGCAGCCCGGGAATGCCATCGAAAGGTTTGAAACTTATGCCAGCGTGCTGATCCATCCGAGCAGAGTTCGCTGGAAGCGTCTTTTCCGCCCGCTTTGAAATTCGTAGTCCTTCACCCACGAGACGAGCTTCTTGATGCGCTACGCCGATGCCGGCGTCAACATTTCGGCCGCTGACGAAGCTAAGCGGCGCATTGCCGCGATGGCTGGAAAAACGTTCCGGCGCGGCGTGCTGGCGCCCATTGGCGGCTTCGGATCGCTCTTTCAATTCGACCGAAAACGGTGGCGCGATCCGGTCCTCGTGGCCAGCACTGACGGTGTGGGAACGAAGCTGAAAGTGGCGTTTGCAACGGGTTCCCACGGCGGCATCGGTGCGGATATTGTCAACCATTGTGTGAACGACATTCTCACGCAGGGCGCCGAACCTCTATTTTTTCTCGATTACATCGCCATGGGGAAGCTCGACATGCGCGTCCTCGAGCAAGTGATCGAAGGAATGAGCCGCGCGGCCAAAAAGGCAGGCTGCTCCCTGATTGGCGGCGAGACCGCAGAAATGCCCGATGTATACGCGGAGGGAGAATACGACGTCGCGGGATTTATTGTGGGCGCGGTCGAGCGCAAGAAGGTGCTGGACCCCCGCCGCGTCCGCGCGGGCGACGCACTGCTGGCCCTGCCTTCGAACGGGCTGCACACGAATGGATATTCACTCGCTCGCAAGCTGCTGTTCGCCGTGGCAAAACTGAAGCCCAACGCGTACGTTGCTGAAATCGGCAATAAAATCAGCGCCGAACTCCTCAAGCCACATCGTCCCTATTGGCCACTGTTGAAAAACATCCTGGCGCGCGGATGGGTTTCCTCAATCGCACACATTACCGGAGGAGGCATCACCGGCAATTTACCCCGAGCGCTGCCGGGCGGCGTTCAGGCCGCGATCGAGCTCGGATCTTGGCCCGTGCTCCCGATTTTTCGTTACCTTGCGCGGCTCGGACACATTGACCGCGACGAATTGCTGAAGACCTTCAACCTCGGTGTGGGAATGATTCTGGTGGTTCCGGCGAGAAACGTTTCGCGCGTCGAAGCCGATTTGAAACGCCGGCGCGAAAAGTTCTTCCTGATCGGACGCGTCGAGCGTTCATCGCACGGGAAACCTCGGGTGGTTTATTCCGGCATGCTTCCGCTCTAGCAAATCAGATTTTCTCGCGCCGATGGCGCGCCTAACTATTTTTCATTAGCGCTGGTGTCCGCCGCAACCTTCCACGTACCGTCCGCCTGCTTCTTCCAAACGAGAACGTATTCACTGGTCTGCGTAGTCGTCTTGCCCTTCTTGTCCGTGACTGCGGATTGCACGGTGCCGCGATCCAAAGCGAGATCACCGGAGCGCGCCACATCGACGCTGGCAACGTTGATGGTTAGCTGCATCGGCGCGGCCAACATCCGCTGTATGACGTTGCGAATGTTGTCCTTCCCCATAACAGCGGGCGAGCCGGGCGAAAACAAAACCGCATCGTCCTCGTAAAGGGACATGCACTTGTCGAGATCCTTTGCGGCAGCTGCTTTGGCGAAATCGGCGTCGGAGGTACGAATCGTGGCTTCGTCCGCGGCACGCGTGTCCGGCACTTCCGAGGGTTTCTGTTGAGGCTGCGCGCACGAAACAGTAAGTGACGCAGCGAAAACAGCAGCGATTAGTGGCAAGCGACAATTCTCGCGAAGCATGCCGAACCTCCTCGAGGATTAAATCCTGCGCGCGAGGAAGATGCTCCTGTCGCGAGCCCATGTCAAGGTCTCTACATGCGAAATGTCATGCTGGACATTGGGTTGCCGTTCAGGTAACATCGCGCCGTTTTGATATTCCTTCGCTCTCAAAAAAAAGGGAGAATCAGAAAATAGCAATGTCCAAGAATCGCGTAAAAACAGCAACTATGCTCGAATCGCTCGATGCCCTCATCGAGCAGTATCATCTTCTCAAGCACCCTTTCTACCAAGCTTGGACGAAAGGTACGCTTTCCCGCGAATCTCTTCAACTCTATGCGGAACAGTACTATCAACACGTCCGCGCCTTTCCGGAGAACTTGAAGCAGCTCGCCGATCGCGCGGAGGAACCCCTCGCCGGACTGGTGGAGGATAATCTCGCCGAAGAACTCGATCCGATGTCTCCGCATCCAGTTCTCTGGCGGCAATTTGCTGAGTCGCTCGGCGTAAGCGAAGCTTCGCTCGACGAAGCCCATCCGCTTCCCGGCATCGCGGCCTTGCTCGATTCATACGACGAGGTCGTGTCTCAGGGAACGATGACGCAGGCTGTGGCGGCATTTTACGTTTACGAAGCCCAGGTGCCTGAAATCGCAACGCAGAAGATTTCGGGGCTGAAGAGCTTTTACGACATCACCGAGCCTCGTGCCCTGGCCTATTTTGGTGTTCACGAAGAAGCTGACGTGCGTCACCGCGCGGCTTGGCGCGAATGGCTCGCCAGCCAAAACGAGGACGATAGCTTGGGTGTGCTGTGCGTGGCGGAGCGCAGCCTGAAGGCGCTCTGGGGCGCTCTGGATGCCGTCTATCCAGAGGGTTGCGCCAAGAACTAACGGCCCGCACTCAGCCGTTTCGAATTCGGCGAAAGGACTAGGAGCGAGCCGGTTGGTACCGCGTCCTAGTCCTCGCCAAATCTCTCCGTCATTTATCCGATCTTTTCAGGATTTTCGTCCCGCTGCGTCCGCCGACGATCACTTCCCGCGCAAATCCAAGGAACAGGCCGTGTTCGACTGCGCCGATAACGTGATCGAGGTGATGCGCCGTCTCCTTTGGACTGGCCATCGGTCCAAAGGCGCAATCGGCGATATAATTCCCGCCGTCCGTGATCCGAGGCGTGGCGTTCGGGCCGAGCCTTAGCTCCGGATTTCCGCCCAGCTCACCGAGTTTTTTCACGGTTACCTGCCACCCGAATTGAACGATTTCGACCGGAACGGAGGAAAGCGTGCCGAGCTTTTCCGAGACTTTCGTTTCGTCCGCTACAATCACCATCCGGTCGCTCGCCGCGGCAACAATTTTCTCGCGCAGCAGCGCGCCACCGTGGCCTTTGATCAGAGAGAGCGTCGCAAGTTCAACCTCGTCGGCACCATCGACAGTGAGATCGATTCGCGAGTGGTCGGTAAAAGTAGTCAACGGAATTTCCAGCTGACGAGCGAGAGCGGCGGTGTGCTCCGAGGTGGGGATTCCGGCAATACGCAGGCGCTCGTTCGAGAGCCGCTGCGCCAGGGCGGTGAGGAAAAATGCCGCCGTGGAGCCGGTGCCAAGACCGACCACCATTCCGTCTTCGACGAGTCGCGCGGCGGATTCGGCGGCTAACCTCTTCCACTCGTTTTGCAGCGATGCATCAATCGGCATTCTTATTTCGTATCAGTCGCGTCGGTATCAGGAAATTTTCCGGCGGATTCGAGGATCTCGCGTGCGAGATAATTGGTCACATGAGCTTCGTCGCGCGCTTCCACCAAATACGCGGAGCGGAGAAGCTGTTCCTTGCGAGTGCGCAGAGCGTCGCGGATGGCTTGCTGGACTTGGACATCGGATAGTTCTCGCTGGCCGGCGGCTTCCTTGGCCAAGAGTTTCAGAATGATGTAGCCGCCGTCCTTCACGCGGATCGGCTGGGTGAACTGTCCCGGCTTGAGTGAGAGCACCGCTTTCTTGAGAACGGGGTCGGATTTATTAAATGACGATTCCGGTTGAAACCCGAGGTCGCCGCCGGTGGAGGCGCTGGGATCCTCCGAATAATCCATCGCGGTCTCGGAGAAGTCGGCACCGGCGTCGAGCCGTTGAATCAGCATGGCGGCCTTCCGCCCGGCTTCGGTTTCGTTGGTGGCTTTGTCGTTCTTGCGATTATGAACGGTTGGATCGGGTCGCGGGGTTATCACGATTTGCGCGATATGGTACTGCGGCTCGGCGACATTGAATTGCGAACGGTTCTTGTTATAGAAGTCGGTGATGTCCTGATCGGTGATGGTGATTTTCGCGACGACTTCGCGATTCAGGAGTTTCTGGATGGAAAGCTGGCGGCGAATGTCGCTTCTCAGATCGTCGACGGACAACCCGGTTTGCTGCAGCTTTTTCTGAAATTCCTCCTCCGTGTAAGGACTTTTCGATTCGGTAAATTTGTCCTCGACTTCGGCGTCGCTGGCGACAAGATTCATTTTGTTGGCGCGCTCAAGGAGAATTTCGCTGTTGATCAGCTCGTCGAGAATGCTGAGCTGGAGAGAGAGAGCTTCTTCCTGCGAGGGCGCGGGCGCTTCGGCGGTGACCCGCGAGCGAAAGATTTTCTGGACGTCCTGGCGCAGAATTTGTTTGCCGTTCACGGTGGCCCACACGTCCGGACCTGGCGCGATTTCCTTCCTGCATCCGGTGGCGAGCGCGCAAATGGCGAGCGCAGCGAGAATCAGAGTCCTCGGCTTCAACCGGAAGTTCCGCATGAAATCGTTCAGGCAGCTTTCGTGACGCGCCCGGAGCGGATACAGGAGGTGCAGACGCGCACCTGCTTGCGCGCGCCGTTGACGACGGCGCGAACGCGGCGCAGGTTGGGATTCCAGCGGCGGCGCGTGACGTTGTGCGCGTGGCTGATGGTATTGCCGTAACGCGGCTTCTTGCCGCAAATTTCACAAGCGAGTGCCATGTTCCCGTTGCTCCAGACTGGAAGGATTTCCGAAGAATTCGAACCTTGATGCTACCAGAGAATCGCACGCGATAGAAGCGATTTGCAACCCACGTTGGGGCGTTTCGCGTGCGACATTTGCGATTCTGGGGAGTCGAATCTGTGACGGGTAGAGTGCGCACGCATTCTTTGTTTTCAGTGAGTTGCGCGAGATTCTACTCGACACTAGTGACGAGTAGATTTTGCCGGTGCGGGCGCACTGGACCAGGAGAATAGCCCGGCTTCGACGCAGTCCCTTGGCTTGCGGTCGCCGCTTGCTCTCGTTTGCAGCTCCTAATTTCATGTTTCGTTAGATCTCATACCTCGAGCTTAGGCTGTCACTTTGCAACGGGGGTGGCAAGGGGTTGTTGGTGTGGACTTTTTCGGTGGCGTGATGTTCGAGCGTTCGGGAAGCGAGACAAACAAAAGCCCCAGCCTTCCCATGATTGGGAAAGACTGGGGCAAGGTCTGAGCCGAGTTTGCGCCTAGAAGAGGAACTTCAAGGCAAACTGCATGATGCGCGGAGGCACCGAGCTATTTTGCACCTGCCCGAATGTGGCATCAGCCGCGTTATTAACCGGTGGGTTGAACTGCGCATGATTCCAGACGTTGTAGAACTCCGCCCGGAATTGGGTCGTCAAGCCTTCGGTGATTTTCGTGTTTTTGATAAGCGAGATATCCCAGTTCTGTTGGCCGGGGCCCATGATCGCGCCAACAGCAGAGTTTCCGAAGCCCGTGCCGGCTCCGGCAAAGGTATAGCCGGGATCGCCGGGGAACTGGCCGTTAGGGAACTCACCGCAGGGATCCGTTGCGACACCACCTGGATTTGGGATTCCACCTATGCATGGGGCCATGCCCGTGTCAGTAAAGGTGCCGCCCAATCCAGTGCAGCTGCCAAAGGCCGTGACGTTGATCCAGCCGCTACTGCAAGGGGTATTGCTGAGTCCATTGAGAACGCGGGATTTGTTGCTGCCGGTTGTCGCGATATTGACGCCCTGGCAGACGCCAAATCCGTTGCATTTGCCGGTGTTCGCCGCGTTCAGCTCGGCTCTGACGCCACCCCCGCCGAATCCGCCGGCCCCGAAGATTGTGCCGCCGTTACCATCAATCACGGTAAAGGGCTCGCCGTCCTGGATGGTGGTTACGCCAGACACGGTCCATCCGCCAAACACGTGACCCGCCAGACCTTCCGTGCGCCGATAGGGAAGATCGTAGGAGTAGGCAATGATGAGGCGTTGCGGACGATTGAAAGCCGCGAGACCGTATTGTTGAGCGAAGTCCAGAGGATCGTTGCTGGAAGCACCTCCGGAGAGAACGTTACCGGGGGCCGCGATACCGCCGCCAGCTTCGGGGGAATTGATGTTTGTCATGAGCTTGCTCCATGTGTACGACGTCTGGAGCAAAAATCCGTGAGAGAACTGGTGCCTAAGCTGGACTTGCAAGCTGTTATAGAGCGAGTCACCCTGAGTGGTCGTGTTCGACAGTCCAGTTGGGGAGAAACCAAGATAGGAGACGCGGCCCAGCTGGTTGCCCGGATAGGCAGGACCATTCCCTGTGTTGTACACGACTCGGGAGGCGGGGTTCGTATTGCCGAGATCGTTAAATACGAAGGAGCTGGGTGTACCCTGCGCACCCGATCCGAGTATCATCCTGCTGTCCTGTAGGTCATTGGCTGCGGGTCCGTTAGGAGCGCCTGGCGCAAGGAACGAGTAATTAACGGTATGCGCCCAGTCGTAGAGATGCGTACCATGGGAGCCGACGTACCCAACATCCATGATCCAGTTATGGACGACCTCATACTGCAGGTCGAGGTTGTACTGCTGCACCATGGGAACGCCAATGCCCTCGTTGATTGACGTCGGGCCGATGCCGGTGCCCCCGCTGTTGTCTAGAATAAGGGTGGCACCCGTTGCGGCGCTTCCGTTATCGACCTGAAGAGTACGCGGCGTCCACCCGAGTATTCCGCCTGTTGCGCCGGCTGCGACGGGAATATCCAAGGAGTTAGCTGGAAACGCGCCGTTTACAAACGCGTTGTAAGGAGGGTTGCCGCCATTGTTGTTGGCCAAAAGATTCGCGTACACAGCATCGTAGTAAATGCCATAACCGGCCCGAACTACAAATTTGTCGCTGAGCGGCTGCCAGGCTAAACCGATGCGCGGCCCGAAATCGGTGATGGGTGCGCCGTGAACCAGCGTTTTATTGGTGTTGAAATATACGCCAGTCGCTCCGCCGGGGTAGCCGGGGAAGATGCCAGCCGGTGCCGTCAATCCGCATGGAGTTGGGGCCAGCGGCGGGCCGCACTCTCTGATATTGGGATTGTAGTTCGACTGGACGACCAGGCCCGCAAGCGTGCCGATCTGGTTGTTGTTGGTTGCCAGGGTGAAGCAGGGCGCGAGAGGATTCGTGCAGGGCAACGCCCCGCCTTGTGCTTGAGAGCCTAGGAAGATAGAACCTGTGTTCACCAACGCGGCCTGACTGGCCCAGCCATTGGTGAAAAGGCCCGTTACGTCTGAGGGATATCCGTCATATTCCCAACGAAGCCCCATGTTTAGGGTCAGCCTGCTCGATACCTTGATGTCATCTTCAAGGTAGGTAGCGAACTCATTTGTTCGCTGGTCGTGTTTGTTGCCATTCGTTGTTGTCTCGCCGTAGAAGTTTGCGAGGATTCCGTTCGGCGCTGCCGCGGTGCCGCTGGCTGCAGACCCGCTCGAACTGGTTAAGAAATCGGACACCGTCGGGAAGATCATTCCGCCTCTTCCTGGCAGCGTCCAGTTGTACTGAAGGCGGTCCACCTCGACTCCGGCGCGAATCGTGTGCCTGCCGTGGTTCCAGGAGATATTGTCCTTGGCCTCGAATGTGTTGAAGAAATTAGTAGCCGACGCAAAGAAGTTTCCGCCAGTGTTGAGCGCGCCCGTCCCGTATCCGACAGGGCCATTTAACGGAAGGCCGGCAATCGAGAGGGTAGGAATTTGTAACTGGATCGGATTTATATTGTTCGAACTTGGGATGTTGGAGCAGCTACCGTTGGCTAATGGGGGGACAACTCCAATCGCGCAAGCCGTTATGTAGTTGCCGGGCACGGCCACTGTGGTCGTTCGAATAAACGAGAACAGGGCTTCATTGACGAGGTTGCTGGTCGCTACAGTCGTCAACTTCAGTGTTTCGTTCAGAGACGTGTAATTGACATTCTCTGGCGCACCCGGGGCACAACTATTCACCAGGTTCCCGATACCGTCAAGACACGTAAAGGATTGGTCTTGGGGATCCTTGGAATAGAAAAACTTCTGAAAGAATGTATTCTTAGAGGATTCAACGTATTCCAGGTTGCCGAGGTACTGATCCTCGTTCGCACGCGTGGGCACAGCGGAGACAGCGCTGCTGGTCACGATGGGTAGTCCATTGCTCCCAAAGGGTGCGCCGGGGAAATAGAACCCCTGGCTCAAACCGCCCTTGGGGCCAGACAATTGGAGGGCGTTTATGGCGACTTGGTTAATATTCGATCCGTTTGTCGCCACTGGAACATGGGTGCCAAGGGGTATAAATGGAAGGATCGCGGTCCCGCCGAATGCGCAGCCCAGGTACTGGCGGTAGCTTGCGTAACTACAAGGCGTGCCGCCAGCCAGGTAGTCGAGGGGAATGGTTCCACTAACATTGTTCCCGCGACCTCCACTCGCACCCGGAGCGGTGAACGGATACAGGGCAATACCGGTGCTGAGACCGGTGGCGAAGCCATTGGTACCCACAGCGTTAAGCTGACGGAAACCCTGGTAAGAGCCGAAGAAGAAGAGCTTGTCTTTCTTGATGGGGCCGCCGAGAGTGCCGCCAAACATGTTCTCATTCAGAGTTTCCGGCTTGTTAGGCTGGCTGAGCGAAGCCTCGCTAAGCCTGTTGAAAAAATCATTGGCATCCAGAGCGCTATTCCGGAAGAACTCCCAAGCGCCACCATGAAAAGAGTTGCTGCCATCCTTGGTAGTGACGTTGACGCTGGCGCCGGGGTTCCGGCCGTATTCGGCATCGTACTGCGAAGTCTGAATTTTGAATTCCTGGATCGAGTCCGGATTGGGAATGGCGATGCCGGGGAAGTTGCCAGACTGAGCGCCGCCGCCGCTGCCGTAATTGGTGAGAGTGGCACCGTCCATCATGTAATTGTTCTGGTCAGAGCCGTTGCCGTTGACGTTGATGTCCTGCGTGCCATTGCCAACCGCGGCGGCGCTGGCGACGTTGACGACGACGCCGGGCGAAAGATCAATAATCTGGGTGTAGTTGCGGGAGCTCAAGGGCAGGGTTGTTACCGTCTGAGAGCCAACCAGTGCTCCGACGGTGGCGTTCTGCGTCTGAATGGTCTCGACCGTGGATTCCACAGTCACTTCTGAAGTCTGCGCGCCGATCTCCAGCTTTTGATTCAGTACGTTGGTCTCTGTAATACTCACCGTGACCGACGGGTTCTGGGAAGTCTTGAATCCAGGCGCCTCGAACTTCACAGAATACGTGCCTGGCGGAATCAACGAAAATTTGAAACTACCGCTCGTATCGGTCGTTGCGATGCGCGTTTGACCTGTACCGTTGTTCGTCAGGGTTACGGTCGCCGCGGAAATTACGCCACCCGAGGGATCGGTGACCACACCTGTAAGGGCACCGGTTGTCGCTGATTGTGCCCAAACGAGAGAGCTGCATGTAAAGACGATAGCGAAGCAGAAGAATAGCGAAAAGACAAACTTCGGACGTGCAACGCACTTGCTCATCACCCACCCCCATAATTTTTGGCAACGCCACCCAAGCCCTGAACCGACCAACTGACCAGGAACCTCACTTCAAAGTACTACCTGAGCTGACTTGTAAACGCGGGAGTATCACATCGAGAAGAGACGTGTCAAGAAATAATTTCTCCGAGGAAAAATCCCCTAGGCCACGGATGGCGAGTTACGCGCGAGGTACTTGATTTCCTAGATGCTCCAGGACCAGGGAACAGAGGGTACAAATCAGCGCTTCTGGCCGACCAAGCCTGCAATCGTATCCATTAGATCGAACTTGGTGAGGACCTCGAGGTTGCCTGCTTCCATTTCGACGAAGACGGCGGGGCTTTCATGGCTTAGCAGGTGAGTGACCCGCTCAACAGGCGCGTTGGCGGCGACTTGCGGCAGGGCCGTGCCCATTACCTCACGGACAATCAGCTTGCGAAGTTCCTTCCCCTGCAGGGCGAGATTCAGGATTTGATCCTCGAAGACGGTGCCGATCGAGCGGTCGTCCTCGAAGACGGGAAGCTGGGAAATATCCTGCTGCTGCATGGTTTGAAGCGCTTGAAATACCGTGCGATTGGGGCCGACGACAATGAGGTCGCGCGTCTTGCCATTCTGGCGCTTCACGCGGATACAATCGGCAGCAGTGAGCGTGACTTCCGTATCCGCGTAGCCAAGCTCGCGCATCCAGCCATCGTTGTAGATTTTGCTAAGGTAACGCGTGCCGGAGTCGGGCAGCAGAGCGACAACGAGATCGCCTTTGCGGCAGTCTTTGGCGAGGCGCAGCGCGGCGGAAACGCAGCCGCCTCCCGACCCTCCAGTGAAGATACCTTCGCGCTTCGCGAGCCGCCGCGCCCACAGAAAGCATTCTTCGTCGTTCACTTGAATGATATCGTCCAGCACCGAGAAATCCATCGTGCCAGGAAGAATGTCTTCACCGATCCCTTCCACGACGTAGGTGCGAGCCTTGCCGATGTTGCCGGTTTTCCAATATTCGTAATACAGCGAACCGTACGGATCGACGCCAATCACTTTCACGTTGGGATTCTGTTCCTTGAGATAACGGCCTGCGCCACTGGCCGTTCCGCCCGTACCCAGGCCGCAAACGAAATGCGTAATCTTGCCCTCGGTATCTTTCCAGATTTCGGGACCTGTGGCCCGATAGTGCGCGTCGGGATTGGCTTGATTCTCGTATTGATTTGGGTAGTAGGCATTGGGGATTTCGCGCGCGAGTTTTTTCGCGACAGAATAATAGCTGCGAGGATCTTCAGGTTCGACCGCCGTGGGGCATACGATTACTTCCGCGCCGAAGGCCTTCAGCAGATCGATTTTTTCGCGCGACTGCTTGTCGTTAATGGTGAAGACTACCTTGTAGCCTCGCACGGCCGCCACAAGGGCAAGTCCCATGCCAGTATTGCCCGACGTACCTTCGACAATCGTGCCGCCGGGGCGGAGCAGGCCCTTTCGCTCGGCTTCATCGATCATGTGGACGGCGATGCGGTCCTTCATCGAACCGCCCGGATTGAGATATTCGGCCTTCACATACACTTCGGCGGGCACATCCTTGGCCACGCGATTCAGGCGGATTAGGGGCGTACCGGCGACGGCTTCGAGGATGCTATGGCACTTCACGACTGCGGGCGCTCCTGTGGCTTGGCGGCTCGGGTGTAGCTTAGAGGCTTCGCGAAAGAGTGTCCAGCGGCAGTTTGTGAGTGGCGGAGGACGATCCGACGGCGCAGCGAGACCAGAACCCATTGGGCGCGCGTGCTATGCTTTTAGAAGCGTGCCGCGCATGGCGCCCGATGCCGAAATCGTTTTCTACGACGGTCACTGTGGATTATGTGACCGGGCCGTGAAATTCGTGCTGAAGCACGACCGATCAAGCCGCCCTTTTCGATTCGCGCCGCTGCAGGGCATAACCTATGCGTCGCGTGTTTCAGCCGAGCAACGCGCCAGGCTGCCGGATACGATAGTTGTGCTCACGGAAGATGGCACGACGCTGACGCGCTCGGATGCGTTCGTCCACATATTTCGGCGGCTGGGGGGCGGTTGGAAGACCTTGGCGGGCGTGCTGGCGATGATTCCGCGGCCGCTTCGCGACCTGATCTATGATTTTATCGCGCGAATTCGCTACCGCATATTTGGCAGGCGGGATGAAGTGTGTCCGATCATGCCGCCTGAGTTGAGCGGGCGCTTCGATCCATGATCGGAGGGCAGGCTCAAGCGGAAGGATAGGATTCACACGGGAGAAACAATGAAACGAGAAAACATTTCGTCCGACGCGCCGTGGGAACCGATCATCGGCTATTCACGGGCAGTCCGCATGGGGATGCACGTGCATGTTTCGGGCACGACCGCGACCGATGCGCAGGGGAAAATCGTGGGCCCCGGCGATCCCTACGCACAGACGATCCAGGCCCTGCGGAATATCGAATCGGCGCTGGCGAAGGCGGGCGCGCGGATGGCCGATGTGGTGCGGACGCGCATGTTCGTCACCAATATTGCGGATTGGGAGAAGATCGGCCGCGCTCATGGCGAATTTTTCGGCGAGATTCGCCCGGCGACGGCAATGGTTGAAGTGAGCCGGCTGATCGCTCCGGAGATGCTGGTGGAAATTGAGGTCGAGGCGATTGTAGGCGAAACCTAGACAGCACGGATGCGTCGCGCACCTTCCGCCTCTATGACAAGCGCGGATCTTGCGCACCCACCTTTTCTTCCTCAACGATGCAGCCATCCATCAGATGGACAGTGCGATCGGCAATGCCGGCGTAACGCGGGTCGTGGGTGACCATACAGATCGTAGCGCCTTCGCCGTGCAGTTGACGCAGCAGGTCCATCACGGCTTCGCTATTTTTCGAATCGAGATTTCCGGTCGGCTCATCGGCCAGAAGAATTGATGGCTGACCGGCCAACGCGCGCGCAACCGCTACACGCTGCTGCTGGCCGCCTGAAAGCTGCGATGGATAGTGTTTCGACCGGTGCGCCATGCCCACGCGCTCAAGGACTTCCTTCACGCGTTTCTTGCGTTCCGGCGCGCCCATGCTGCGATAGGTGAGAGGCAACTCGACATTTTCGAAAACCGTGAGGTCGCCAATCAGGTTGAACGCCTGAAAGATGAAGCCGATCTCGCGATTGCGAATGCGCGTGCGGGACGCTAGAGAAAGTTTTTCTACGGGCTCGGCGTGAATCCAGTAATTGCCTTCCGTCGGCGAATCGAGCAGACCCAGAATCGATAGCAGCGTGGACTTGCCGCAGCCCGACGGCCCAGCGATGGAAACAAATTCGCCGCTTTTGATGTCCAGTTGCACGCCGCTTAGCGCGTGGGTCTCCACTTCCTCGGTGTGAAACACCTTGCTCACACTCTCCAGACGAATCAGCGACTCGGCTGTGGCATTCATTTTTGCTCCTCCGGTTGCAATTGAAGCATTGCGCTTATCTCAATTCCACGCGGTCGACATTGTCGGACGCAGACATGTCCGACAAGATCACTTCGTCGCCGACTTGCAAGCCTTTGCGGATTTCCACTGAATTCACGGATACGCGTCCCAGTTCCACGGGAACGCGCACAGCTTCCTTGCCGTCGTCGACTAGCTTGAACAAACCCACCGTGCTATCGGCATCGCCGTGCACGGGGCGGCCCACATAGAGGACGTCCGCGAGGCGCTCGATTTCAATTGTGCCTTCAACGCTCAGGTCCGGCACGGCACCGGGCGGCAGCGAACCATCGAGCTTTACGTCCACGGTGCGCGTGCCGTTTACCACCGATGGATCGATACGCATCACGTGGCCAGCGATCAGGCCGTTGTGCGTATCAATCGAAGCCTTTTGGCCGATCTCGATGTCCTTCGCCTGGGTCTCGGCAATCTTGAGCTGAGCCTTTAACAGCTTCGGCTGCGCGACGCGCGCGAGCGGCGCGCCTTGTGCCACCTGTTGGCCTACGTCCACGTCGAGCTCTTGCAACACGCCATCGATCCCAGCCCGCACATGCAATCCTTCGAGCTGCGATTTTTTCAACACATAGAGCGCGCGCTTCTGATCGACATTGGCCTGCTGTACGGCTAGCTGCGCTTCAATCGAATTCGCAAATGTTTCCACTTCATTTTGTGCGAGATCGTTCTGTTTGGCCAATTCTTCGGCTTGCACCTCTGTGGTTTTCACATCGATCTCGGCCTTCAAACCAAGCTTGCCAAGCTGCTCGAATGCCTGCTTTTGCATCTCGGCGGTCCGGTATTGTGACGAAACGCTGGCGGCTTGCGTGCGCTTATCCATAAGTTGATTCTCGAGCTGAGCCTTGGTTTGTAAGTAGGCGGCCTGCGCGCCCTTCAACTGGTATTCGGCATCGAGAGTTTCCTGCTGCAGCTGCGGATTGCTCAAATCTAGAATCACGCTGCCCGCCTTCACCGGAGTTCCCGGAAGCAAATAGCGCTTATCGACGCGCCCGTCTGTTGCTGCGGGGATAAGCCATATGGTTTCCGGCTCGAGCGTTCCGAGCCCTCGAACATCACGCAGCATCGGTCCACGCTTTACGGTATCCGTCCAGACGGTGGAGCGATCCACAGTCGGCGCTGCCGGTTTTAGCCGCGAAAGCGCCGCGGTAATTACGATGACGAGCAACAACCCGGCTCCGGCATACACAAACCGCCGAACTCGCCTCCGCCGCTTTTCTTCTTCCGGCCGCGCTATGTCCATGAAATTGCCTCACTCATACCGCAGCGCCACCATCGGATCGACGCGCGAAGCCCTGCTCGCAGGAATCAGGCAGGCGAGCAATGCCACAACGCTCAGCAGAATCGCGGTCACGACAAAGACAGTTGGATCCCACGGTTTCACTCCGTAAAGCAGGCTGCGCATTACCCGCGTCAGCGCAAGACCGCTTGCCACTCCGAGTATTACTCCGACAAAAGCGAGAACCATGCCTTGCGTCACCATCATCCGTCGCACGTCCCGCGGGCTAGCTCCCAGCGCCATGCGGATGCCGACCTCTTGCGTCCGCTGTTGCACCGAATATGCCATGATCCCGTAGATGCCGATCGCCGCCAGTAACAGCGCGATGCCGGCAAAGATCGTGAGCAACGTCATGTTGAATTCTTCTTGCGCAATGGAGTGGGCAAGCACTTGATCCATCGACTGGACGCTGCCAACCGGTAATCCGCCACTCGCGATGCGGAGCTCGCGCTCGACCTGGGAGGTGAGGGAGTGAGGTTCCACGCGTGTGCGAATGAACCATTGCATTGGGATAAGCGTGGCGTCGAGCGCAGTCAGGCTGTCGTTCATCTGCGCAATCGGCACGTACATCGTGGGCTGGGGCTTGTCATTGAGACCGTTGTCCCGCACATCGCCTACGACTCCGATGATTTCCCTGGGAGGATCTTTGAATTCCGGACCCAAAGCCCCTCCAATTGTCATACGCGCGCCGATTTCATCGCCCTTGGGCCAGAACTGCTTGGCCAGTGCCTGGTTAATCACCACGACCGGCTCGGCGGCGCCGTCGTCCCGCTCGCCGAATGTCCGCCCCTGCAGTAGTGGAATGTGAAATACCCCGAAATAATCTGGTGACACGCTCCGCCAGGCGCCCCCGCCTGAGTAGGGGCCGTCGGTCGGCGGACGACCCTCGATGTTAAAGGGAAGACCGTAGCCACCCTCAAGCGGCATGCAACAAGACGTGGCCGCAGCTTCAATTCCCGGGAGGTTTTCCAGCCGCTGCCGGCCTTCGCGAACGACCTCCGCAACGGAGGCCGTCTTTTGAAAGCGCACCCCGCGTAGAGACGTGTCCATCGTGAGAATGTTGTGCGTTTGAAAACCAGGGTCCACGCTCAACGAATCGTGAAACGTGCGGATCAGCAATGCCGCACCCACGAGCAGGACCATCGCCAGCGCCATTTCGGTAACCACCAGCACGGATCGTGTCTTGTTGTGGTGAATCCCGGCACCCGAACGTGCGCCGCCCTCATTGAGCGTCGCCACCAGATCGACCTTGGAGGCTTTGATGGCAGGGATGAGTCCCGAAAGAACCCCCGTGAGCATCGAAATCGCCAGCGCAAAGAGGAGTACACGCCAGTCCAAAGTGATGGGCTCGGGGCCAGTGATTCGCGGAAGCATGCCGCCACTATTCGCGTCTCCCGCATTGATAGCCAGCAGCGAACGTACGCCGAAGTAGCCGAGATACATGCCCAGCGCTCCGCCTGCCAACGACAGCAGCACGCTCTCGGTTAGGACCTGGCGGACGATTCTCCCGCGGCCGGCGCCGAGGGCGGCGCGCAGCGAGATCTCTCGTTTCCTCAATGTGGCGCGCGCCAGCATCAGATTTGCCACGTTCGCGCACGCGATCAGCAGCACGAAGCCAACGGCACCGAGCAGAACGAGCAGGGACGTGCGTACGCCCGCAAGCCGCACTTCGTAGATGGTCTCGACCGTAAATGTTTGTTTCGGACCCATTTCCATCGGATATTTTCTGCGAAACCGCTCGGCCATCACTTGCGTGGCGGCCTTTGCCATCGCCAGAGTGACTCCAGGCTTTAGCCGTGCAGCACCGAACAGATCGTTTCCGTGATTAGTGCTATTCGGATCGGCTTGCATCGGGAGGCACATATCTCCCAGGAGCAAGTCCGGGTTGTAGAACGGAGCCATGACGCCAACGACGGTGTAGTCGGTATTGTCGAGATCGATTGATTTGCCCACGACATTCGGGTCCGCGCCGAATCGGTTGCGCCAGAGACCGTTGCTGATCACCACGACCGGCGGCCCGCCGGGAGAGTCCTCCGTCGCGGTGAAATTCCGGCCAGCCGCCAGTCGCACGCCGTAGAGAGAAAAGAACCCCGCCGACACCTGCGTGGCACGGAGCTGTTCGGGCTGGTCGCCTCCAATCAGATTGACGCGCAGCGTGCTCGGGAAGCCGTACAGCGCGGACTCCTGGAAGATCTGGGGCTGATCGCGCCACATCATGTATTTGGGGATGGAAATGATCGGACTTGTCCCGCCGGTGTACGACTGCATCATGACCACAATTCGGTCCGGGTCGGGATAGGCCAGCGGTTGCAGGAGTACTTTGTCCACCACGGTGAAGATCGCGGTAGTCGCGCCGATGCCCAGTGCCAGCGTAAGCAAGGCGACGGCCGTGAATCCGGGATTTTTCCGGAGCATGCGGATGCCGAACCGCACGTCTTGGAACAGCGTTTCGAGCCACGGCAAGCTGCGCCGATCGCGAGAACTTTCTCTCCCTTGCTTGCCAAACTCGGTATTCGCTTCGCTCATAGCGGCTCCTGTCCACTATTGCCCGCCCGTTCCGCTGTTATCCAATTAGCTATCTATATAACACGGAAACCCGCGGCGACGCGCCTCGGGGGTGTCGCCTTGTGTTACATCATGTAACACTATGACATCGGTGTGTCAAGAAACAAATCTCTAAGCCCAACAAGCTTTGCCTGAGCATCATGCCGCGCCCGCAGTGGCCTGGCCGCCCACAATCCAGCCGTCGGCCAGCTGAATGATGCGGCTGCCGTACGCGGCCCACGCGTCGTTGTGCGTCACCTGGATGATCGTCGTACCCTCCTCATTGAGCTTCCGCAGCAAATCCATAATCATTTTTCCCTGGCTCGAATGGAGGCTACCGGTAGGCTCGTCCGCCAGGATCAATTTCGGCTTGCCAATCACCGCGCGCGCCACGGCCACGAGTTGCTGTTGCCCGCCCGAAAGCTGATTCGGATACAGGGATTTTTTGCCGACAATCTGGAAGCGATCGAGAATGTCCGCCACCAGCGCCTGGCGCTCCGATTTCCTGATGTCGCGGTACGAAAGCGGCAAATCGAGATTCTCCGCGACGGTAAGATCGTCGAGCAGGTGATACTGCTGAAAGACAAAGCCAATATATTGCTTGTGCAGTTCCACGCGACGCCGATTGTCCAGCCTGTGCACTGCGTGCTCGGCCAGGAAGTATTCGCCCTTCCAGTCACCGTCCAGCATTCCGACGATCCCCATCAACGTGGACTTTCCCGCGCCAGACGGTCCCATGATCGTGACGAAGTCGCCCTCGCTAATTTCCAGGTCGATGCGGCGCAGCACCCACGTCCGCCCCGCGCCGGATTGGTACGATTTTTCAACATTGGCAAGCTTGATCATTTTTCTTACGTCTCCTTCACCGGGATACTTCACTCGCGCTTTCTGTCTTCTCGCCACTTGCCGGGCGCTATTCGGCACCAGTCACTTGCCCCGCTGTCTTTTCCAGCTTCCAGCCTCCAGATTCTAGCTTCCAGAACTCACTCATACCGCAGCGCCACCATCGGATCGACGCGCATCGCCCGCCGCGCGGGAATCCAGCACGCCACCAGCGCCACGCACACCATCACCAGCGCCGCCCCCGAGAAAATCCAGAAACCCGCATTACTAGGGCCCGCAGCGAAACGCGCCATGGCGCGCGTCATTGCCCAGCCACAGATGAGGCCCACGGCTACTCCCGCGAGTACGATGGTCAGTCCTTGACGGACAACCAGCCTCAGAATGTCGCGGCGATTCGCTCCCAGCGCCACGCGAATCCCAATCTCGCGCGTGCGCTGCGCCATCGAGAAGGACATCACCCCGTACACACCAACCGTTGCGAGCATCAATCCGACGAATCCCATTACTCCCGCCATGGTCGCGCCGAAGC
Source organism: uncultured Acidobacteriota bacterium (assembly GCA_963823145.1). GTDB lineage: Bacteria > Acidobacteriota > Terriglobia > Acidiferrales > UBA7541 > Palsa-295. The sequence continues at coordinate 817,183 of CAWGJZ010000002.1, read as the reverse complement.
GGTAAATGAAATAACCGTTGGCGCCATTGAGGGCCTGCTCCATCGTTTCGGCGTCGAAGATCGGCAAATCCGGCGCGAGATTCCTGATTTGCTGCTCCACGTCCAAGAGCAATGATTGCGGAGCAACACTGGAACGAATTTGCAGCGTTCGCATCGAAGTGTACGATTGCGCCAATGGAAGGTAAAAAAATGACTGAGGAACCTCTCCCATGAGCATGTATTTGCCATTTCCCGCAATTCCGACGATTTCCACGAAGCGTTCCTTGGAGCCTTCCACGCGGAAGCGCTTGCCGATAGGGTCTTCGCCGGGCCAGAACTTGCTTGCCATCGTTTGATTCACGATCGCCACCGGCACCGCGGTTTTATCATCGGAACCAGCGAATGCACGCCCCCGCAACAGGGGCACTTGCATCGTTTCGAAAAATGCCGGATCGACGCGGTTGAAGAGGGCGATGGGCGGCTGCTGTCCCGCGGGCAGTGGATGTCCTTCCACTTTGATTTGTCTGCCGTCGGTGAAGGCGCCCATGGGAAAGCTATAAGCAAGGCTCGCCGATTGCACTCCGGGCAGCGCGCGGACCCTGTCTTCAAGTTCGCGGTAGAACTCGTTCGTGCGAGCCTCGTCGTACCCGACCTCATGCGGGTCGACGATTACATTCAGGAGGTGATCGGGATTGAAGCCCAGATAGGACCGCTCGGCGCGGTGCAAGCTGCGTACGAAAAGCCCTGCGGCGATCAACAAAGCCAGCGAACCCGCCACCTGGACAACCACCAGAGCGCTCCGCACCCGGTGACGATTCGCCCCGATGGAATCGCTTCGCCCGCCTTCGTGCAATACCGTGTTCAGATTCGCGCGAGAGGCCCGCAAAGCCGGCCAGAGGCCGACGATGAATCCCGTGAAAAGCGCGGCCCCGAGGGTGTACGCAAAAACCCTCCAATCAAAGCTGAAGTCGAAATGGAAAGGCGGGTTGGTCTTGGGCAACATCGAACTGATCGAGCCGCTCGCCCAGGCGCCCAGAATCACTCCTGCCGCGCCGCCGAGTATCGCCAGCAGAATCGCCTCCGTCAGAACCTGGCGCGCGAGCCGCCCGCGGCCCGCTCCGAGCGCCGAGCGGATGGCCATCTCACGCTGGCGCACGGTGGCTCGGGCGATGAGGATATTACCGACGTTCAAGCAGGCCAGAAGCAGGACCATCGCAGCCAGGAACAGGAACAGTCCAGCGACAGCCGGAATCATCGTTCCGACGTCGGGCGAAGGCCGGGACAGCGTCTCCGGTACGACGCGAACGGATACCCCTTTGTCCGCATCCGAATACTGATTGGCCAAGCGCCGAGCAATCACGCTCGCGACGCTTTGTGCTTGCGTCAATTTCACGCCGGGCTTCAGTCTGCCCATCGCCCTGAGGGCTCGCATCCGGCGATCCGTGAATAAACCCTCGACCTCCGGACTCGGCACGAACATGTTTAGCGGCAGATAACCGTCCATATCCAGGACCGAGTACGTCCCGTGAAATCCGTCCGGGGCAACTCCAATGATCGTTGCCGGTTTGCCGTCCACGCGAACTTCTCTTCCGATTACGCCGGGGTCCTCGCCAAACCTCGTCTTCCAGTATGAGTATGCGAGCACGAGGTACGGCGCATCGCCGCGGCTTTCCCCTTCGCCCGGAAGGAACAATCTTCCGAGGGCAGGCTTAAGCCCCAGGGCCGAAAAGTAGTTTCCGGTAACGCAGCTCACGGTGATCTGGTGGGCGCGGCCGTCGACGCTCAGCCCGACTGGGTACGGCGCATATGCGAACAAATCGGAGAATGCATCCGCACCTTGCTTGCGAAAATCGCCTAGATCCGCATAGGAGACGTTCGTCACGCCCAGGGGGGCTCCCTGCTGGTGACTCGCCAGCACCACAAGCTGCTCCGGATGGGGCACCGGCAGTGGACGAAGAAGGAAACCGTTCACCACGCTGAACACCGCCGAGTTCACCCCGATGCCCAATGCCAGCGTGAACATTAAAATGAAGGTCAGCGCCGGAGCTTTGGCGAGCATGCGCAGGCCGTAGCGAACGTCTCGGATCAGGGTTTCGAGCCACGGCAGGCCTCGGCGCTCACGGTAGTTCTCTTTCGTCTGCTCGACTCCGCCCAGCTTGATAAACGCTTGCCGTCGCGCCTCTTTCGGCGACATCCCCGCGCGCAGGTTGTCGTCGACGTGCATCTGCAGATGGCTCTCAAGCTCCTCGGCAAACTCGCGGTCGCGCCGCTGCTTACCGAATAATCCGCCCAATCGCCGCAACCATGCTCGCAGTGCCCTCACCAACATTCCTCCTGTTTCCGGACCGCCACGGATTTACGCCTGCTCCTCCGGCGACAAAAATCGCGCCAGAATTGCGGTCGTCTGCGCCCAATCTCGCGCTTCGCGTTCAAGCTGCTTACGGCCCGCGCGCGTAAGCTTGTAATACTTCGCGCGCCGGTTGTTATCTGATACGCCCCATTCCGACGAAATGTAACCTTCCTGCTCCAATTTCAGCAGCGCGGGATACAGCGTGCCGTAATTCACCGCGAGCAGGTCGCCACTGGTTTGCTCGATGCGGCGCGCGATGCCGTACCCATGCAGCGGCCCCAGCGTCTCCAGCGTCTTCAGCACCATCAGCGCCAGCGTCCCCTGCCACACATCTTTCTTGTCGGCGGTCATTGCAGAATCTCCTATGGGAAACCCATAGTATCCTGCCACAAGACCTATGGGCATGCAATAGGAAAGGCGAGACTCGTCATTCTGCCTAACCGCTAACCCAGGAAGGATTAGCGGAGCGTCCCGCGTCTTCAGTGTAAAATGCGGCGGGAGAGGATCCGGAATGCCCGAATACACTGCCGCGCACGCTCGCGCGGGAATAGATACCGAGCTTCCTAAGATCGAGACCTGGCCCAACCAATTTCCTGGTTACGAAATCACGATCCGTATTCCAGAGTACACGTCCATCTGCCCAAAAACCGGCCTCCCGGATTACGGAGCAATCACGATTCAGTACCAGCCAAAGGCCCTATGCTTGGAGCTAAAAGCATTAAAAATGTATTTGCTGTCGTATCGAAACCTCGGAATCTTCTACGAAAATGCTGTAAACCGAATATTGCGCGATATCGTAGCCGCGGCTCGGCCGGAATGGTGTCAAGTGACGGGGGAATTCACTCCGCGAGGGGGGTTGACCACTTGCGTGGTAGCCAAGTGGCCAACACCTTCGGGCAAGTTCGCCTTTGCAAAGGATAGACTTCGGTCGCCCGCTCGTAGATAATGCGTCCAGAAATATTTCGCCCGTTCCGACCGAAGGAGAGCCGATGAGTTCGAATCTGGAAGCACCTGCTGCCATGCCGCCGGCGGATGCATCTTACGTTCCCCGCTGGGTCACCGTGCTGTTCATTCTCGCCTTTGCGTTGGTCGGATATTTGCTGTACGCGAATTACGAGCAGCGGCAAGGCCTTCGGCTGAGCCGCGAGGATGCCAACAAGAAAACGCAGGCCATGGCGGCCGAACTCGACAAGACGAACGCGCGCATCGCCGACCTGAAAGGGCAATTGGACGTCACATCGCAGAAGCTTGGTTTGACGCAGGATGAGCTTGCGCGAGCGCGCGGCCTGGCGCAAAGCGTTCGCACGGCTCAGCAGAAGAGTGACCAGCAGTTCCGGCAGCAACTCGGCGCCGTGCAGGCCGACACGACCACAAAGTTTGGGCAAGTAGCCACCGAACTTAACGGTACGCAAAATGATGTCGCCGCCACCAAAGCAGATTTGGAAGCAACGAAGAGCAAGCTTCAGAGCACGGTCGGCGACCTTGGCGTTCAGAGCGGTCTAATCGCCAGGAATCACGACGAAGTCGAGGAGCTGAAAAGGCTCGGCGAGCGCGATATTTTCGAGTTCACCCTGAGCAAGTCCTCCAAGGTGTCGGATCACATCGGTCCAATCCAAGTGAAGCTTCGAAAGGTTGATCCGAAGCATTACAGGTTTACCCTTGACGTGATTGCCGACGATAAGACCATCCAGAAGAAGGACAAGACCGTCGGTGAGCCAGTGCAATTCTACGTTCGTGGCGCCCGAGCGCCTTATGAAATTGTTGTGTTCGATGTAACGAAGAACGAGGCGAAGGGCTATCTAAGCACGCCCAAGTCGGCGACGGCTGCCCCTCCTTCGGGGAACCCTCCGGGTCACTGATTGCACGTTAGCGAATAGCGAACGCGGCTTTCAGATTCCTGCAGCCCCTTTTTCCGCGCCGTGTCATGCTACTGGAAAATCCGTACCAGACTGTTTCGGTAGCTCTGGCTCGCTTTTTGGAGGCGTGCATGTATCCCATGCGTCGTTTGGTGCCCCGCTGGCTGTGTCTTGCGACTGTATTTGCGGGTTTTCTTGCATCGAGCTCTTTGTTGCAGGCGCAAGCGCCCCTTGCCGAGCGGCTGTCGCCAGACACCGTCCTTTGTGTGGCGTGGCGCGGCACGACGTCTCTTTCTGGTGCGGAGCAAAAGAATCATGTTCTGCAGCTCCTGCAAGATCCTGCTTTTGCCCCCGCTTGGTTAGGCCTCGCCGCGGCTTTTCAGCAACGGAATCAAAAGGTTGAATCTCCCGCGGCGGCAATGGGGATCCCCGACATCATGTCACTACTGGAAAACCCGCTCGTGTTTGGCGTTGGCGCCGTTCCGAATGAAGCGGGGTCCCCCGGGCCAAATGGTCGGCCATCGCGCTTCGGGTTCTTTTTCGTTTACGACGCAACCGGAAAAGCAAGTCTCATCGACAAATTGAAGAGCTCGGCCCAGAGCAGTACTAAGACGCATTCTCAAGTAACGACCTATAATTTTGGTGGAACCTCGGTGGAGGTCCGCGCCGCGGGCGCAAGCCTTACTTATAGCGCCCAGGTGTCCCGCTATTTTGTCGCATCCGACCAAAAACAGATCGTGGAGGGCCTGATCACCCGCTTCCGCAGCGCCGACGGTAATGTAACATCGTCGTTGGGCCGGCTTACGCCGTATCGTGATCTGCAAAAGTTCATCGGGTCCGATATGGCGCTTGAATGGTACGCGCGCATTCCGGACCCGGACGAATGGACTATTCCGCCCTCCGGAGGAAAATCCGCAGCGCAGTTCGCCAAGAGTATTCACCTCGAAAGGGTGCATGCCGCCGGAGGCGGTGTGAGCTTCGCTGGAGAGGAGATGCACGTCCGGGGCGCGGTCCTAGGCGATACCTCGCCGGGAAGCGTCTTCGATCTCGCGGGGCCCAGCACGACTACCTTTCAAACGGAGGCAGTTGTCAACGGGAGTTCCACCTTCAGCATGTCACGCTTCAATCTCGCGGCGTTGTACGCTCTGATGCGTGGCGCTCTTGTCGGCGCCCTAAGCTCGCAACAAGTCGCCAATGTCTCCGCGATGGAAACTGTTGGCCAAAGCTATTTAGGAATGCCGATCGGTGACGCGTTTGGCCTGATGAGTGGTGAAATTGCTTCTTTCTCCACTTATTCCGATGATGGCACCGCCCAGCAGCTATTCGCCGCGACCATACGACAGCCGGAAGCCGTTCTGCGAATCTTGCGGTCCGTCGTCGGCTCGATGATCGTAGCTGAAGACTCCGCCGGCCCCACCACTTTCCTGGATATCGCATATCCATACAAAGATCCCAAAACGGGGACGCAGCGGCGGAAATTCTACTATCTCGCTGTCACTCCGCAGATGTTAGTCGGCGCGCCGCGGAAAGCCATGGTGCGCGAGACTGTTCAACGGATCAATTCCCATTCGGATGCCTCGCCGGCTTCCGGTGTTTTGGCCAACCCAGACTTTTCTCGAATGAGGTCGCTCCTTCCCGAAAAACTCTCCGGATTGAGCGGTTCGGACCTTACTCAAATTCCATGGGACAAATTACTCGCAAATCTTGAGGATCAAATCGCGCAAGGGGCCAAGCAGAAAAATGGGCCGCAGCCACCAGATTTGAGTTGGCTCAAGTCGGATTTAATCTCGCGCCACCTACACATCGCGCTGAGCGGATGGTGGAAGGACTCCGGCGGCGTGTACTTCGATTCATATCTTCAGTGAGGTGAGGAATCCTCTCGGGACCGGCCGTTTCTCATTCCTAGCGATTGTCGTTTTGGGCCTTTTCCCCGCCCCTTTGGGAGGTGCGCAGAAATCGGCTTCAGTGCAAACTCCGCCGCTGCGATCCGCGACTGAGCTCGTAAAACTGGATACCAGCGTCCTCGATCAGAGTGGAAAGTTCGTCGCTGGGCTAACCGTGCGCGATTTCCGCGTCCTGGACAATGGAATCGAGCAACCAGTCGTCTTTTTCTCGCCGGTCCAAACTCCGGCGCGAATGCTCGTGATGCTTGAGACGAGTCCTGCCGTGTACCTGATCCAAAATGAACACATCGCGTCCGCCTATGCCCTCGTGGATGCACTGGCACCCGATGACCAGGTTGCGCTCGCGACCTACGACGCAACACCGCACGGAATTCTGGGCTTTACGGAGGACAAATCGGCGCTGCTCGCGGCCTTGGGCCAAGTACAGTACACGATCGGAATGGGGGAATTGAACTTATACAATTCGATCTCGACGGTTCTCGATTGGCTCAGATCGTCGACTGGAAAAAAGGCGCTGGTGCTCCTCAGTACTGGACTTGATTCTTCACCTCCGCCGGACTGGGACGCCCTTGTCAGGAAGCTGCGCGGAGAGGACATCGTTATTTTCCCAGTCGCCCTGGGAGGTTCATTGCGCGGAGAGCCTGGTCGCAAGTCGAAACCAAAGAAAAAAGCCTCAAGGACGGATGGGGAACAGGAGTCCAAATCTCCGCGGGCTGAAAGTTCCGAAGTTTTTGCCAAGGCCGATGCCGCGCTGCTCTCGCTGGCATCAATCACTGGCGGCCGCGCGTACTTTCCCAAATCCGCGAATGATTTCGTTCCCATATACCGCCAGATCGCTTATGAACTGAGAAACGAATATGTCCTCGGCATTCAGCCGGCTCAAGATGGACAGTTCCACTCGTTGAGAATCGAAGTGATCGGCAATGCCGATAAATCGGCAATCCCAAATGCGAAAACGACGGCCTATCGTATTTCCGCTCGCGCCGGGTATTTGGCTCCCAAGCCTTAGTTTCGTATACTCAATCCCCAATGTGTGCGCTCTCACCGAGGGCAAGATGAATCGGCGGCTTGGGGTCTTGATCGTGCCCCTGATCGTGCTCACCGCCGGGTTCGTCGCGCGCCCCGCGCCCCATCCAAAGAATCGCTCGCCACTTCCACAACAGCCCCCTCCGCGGCTGCGATTTACCTTCGGAGGAAATGCGGCCGAAATTCCTGCCACCTTCATCGACAGCCTTGTCTTCCTTCCAGTGCATGTAAATCAAAGCGAACCGAGTCTCTTCGAGCTGGATTCGACGGCTGCGGTTTCGTCGATCGATCCCGACCGTGCCATGGAAATTGGAATCGGACGCACGCCAGTGCCCCTGCTCAATCTGAGCGGCGTCGATATTTATTTGGGTTCCTTGGCAGAAACCACAAAGAAGGATTTCGGGGCATACGTAGGCCGGCCGTACGAAGGCACCATTGGAAATGACGTGCTCGCCGATGCTGTCGTTGAAATAGACTACGCAAGGCAAACCGTCCGCTTATACGATCCCGCAACCTACCAATACTCCGGCAGGGGAAAGAGCTTTCATTTGAACCTGCCCTCGGGCGAACCGGTGGTGCAGGCAAAATTCAGCGAGACGGGTGGCAAGATGTTGGAGGGCAGCTTTGTAGTAGACACCGCCCTTGATGCGTCGCTTGTAATTTCAGGCAAGTTCGGGCAAACGCATCATCTGCACTTCGCACACACAAGGACGATCCCAACGACCAATATTGAATTGAGCGGAGTGCAGCAAGCGGAATTCGCAAGAATCAAGCAAGTGAGCCTTGGGCCTTATGACATCCGAGATCCCATCGCTGTTTTTTCACGCGGGGATTCGCCGGCTGACGTCAAATCTCGTCTTGCCGGACGGCTAGGAGCCGGACTGCTCCGTAGATTCACCGTTATCTTCGACTACCCTCACCAGCGGCTGATTTTGGATCCCAACAGTGATTTTCGGATAGACGACCCAGAGGACATGAGTGGCCTCGCGATCCTTGCAACAGGTTCAAATCTTAGGACCTTCGAAGTCACTGAGGTACGATCCGGCACCCCGGGAGCGGATGCCAAAATTCAAAAAGGGGATGTTATCGCTGGTGTAGACGATGAGGCTGCTGCAGACCTCAGTCTCGCCGCGATTCGCAAATTATTCCGCCAGCCGGGCACAAAATACAAACTCCTGATTCAGCGAAACGGTCAAGCGCTCACGGCCACGCTCCAGACCCGTCGCTTACTATGAGACTCGCGCATTTCCTTGATTGATCTCTCCTGCCGCCGCTACTATTCGAATCGCCGCAAAGTCGTGGCCATACTGCTCAATCGGGCGTCTGCCTTCGCGAAAACGCTGCCGGGATCGAATTTGCCGGAACCATTTCGTTTGCCGGCGCGGACGCCGGTAAGGATCTCTATTCCTTGCTCGATTGTCGCAACCGGATAGATATGAAACAGGCCCTTTGCAACGGCCTCTATCACCTCATCTCGCAACATTAGATCATCAATGTTTTCAGCCGGGATGAGAACTCCTTGACTTCCTGTGAGGCCTTTCAGACGGCACACATCGTAAAAGCCCTCGATCTTCTGATTTACGCCTCCAATGGGCTGAATATCGCCTTGCTGGTTCACGGAGCCGGTTACCGCCAAGTCCTGCCGCACCGGCAGCTCCGCCAGCGCCGAAAGCAATGCATAAATTTCCGTGGAGCTCGCGCTATCGCCGTCTACGCCGGAATAGGATTGTTCGAAGCACAGGCTCGCGGCCAACGACAGCGGCTTATCCTGAGAAAATACTCGCCGGATGTAACCCGAAATAATTTGGACACCCTTGTCGTGGAACCGACCGCTGAGATTGGATTCCCGCTCAATGTTGATGATGCCCGTTTTACCGAGGGCAACCGACGCCGTGATCCGGACGGGTTTGCCGAACGCGTAGCCGCCGATTTCCATCACGCTCAGCCCATTCACTTGACCGGCCCGGCCTCCGGTGGTGTCAATAAACACGAGGTTTTGTTCGATCAGCTCGCGGATTTTGGTTTCGAGCAGATTGTGCCGGTCCACCTTCGCGTCCAGGGCGCGGCGAACGTGCTCGCCGCTGACGATCTGGCTCGCGTGGAGCTTCGCCGCATAGGACGATTCTCGCGCGAGATCGGCGAGGTCGAAAAAACGCGTGGTGATTTTCCCCCGCCGCCCAGCAATGCGAACCCCGTGCTCGAGAATAGCGGCCACCGCCGAACGGTCGAAGTGCAGAAGCTTTTCGTCATCTACGAGCTTTCGCAGGCGTCCACCGTACTGGCATGCTACCTCTTCGCTCCATTTCATCTCTTCGTCGAATTCCACCCTGACCTTGAAAATCTTTTTGAAATCGTCTTCGTAGTCGTACAGCATTTCGTACATATCGCGATCGCCGATCAGGATGATTTTCGCGTGGATGTCGATCGGCTCCGGCTTCAGCGCCGCGGTGCTGAACGGGAAGAAAACGTCCACCGGCTGGATCTTGAGCTTCCCGTGATTCAAAGTTCGTTTCAGCGTCCGCCACACGCCCGCTTCCGTCAGGGTATCCAGCGCGTACATCACCAGGAAGCCGCCATCCGCCCGCAGAAGAGAACCTCCCCTCAGATCCATGAAGTCCGAGTTCCATCCACCCCGCGTATCGTAGCTGCGATGAATGGTGCCGAAAAGGTTCGCGTAGGTCGGGATCGTCTCAAATACCACCGGACATTTTTCACTCTCAACGTGCGCGAGGATCACGTTCACGCCGTAAACGCGAAACGGATCGCGCTCGGTACGCTCAGGCTTTGGCGCGCTTCCATCGCTTGCGGGTTGCTGTTCGTCTTCGCCCTCGCGTTCTTTGAACGGCTCGAGGTTGTCGAGAATGTGGTGGCGAACTTCTTCCAGGTATTCCGAAATTGAGGAGCTCGGATATTTTTCTTTCAACTCCTCGATAACGCCATCGACCAGGACGGAGGCGGCCTCCTGTTCGAGGTAGCTCATCTCGCTGGCTAGCTCGCGCGAAAGTGAGAGCGTCCGCCGGTACACCACGGTGAATTCCTGACGAAACTGATCGTATTTCCTCTCGATGTCTTCGGCGGCGGTGTTTTCCAGCTTCCCATCTTGCACCATCTTGGGAATTTCCTCGATGGGGACCATCTGCCCTTCAAGCACTGGAAAAATTTCTGGCAGCGCGACGGCTCCCACCTGCATTCTCCCGAGCGCAAACTGCTCCCGCGCGATTCTCCGCGTAAAGTCGTCCATCAACTCTTTCTCTCTTACCGTGAATCGCTCCACGATACGAGTCTTCTGGCGTTGAAACGGTTCGCCCTCGAACACCTGCGGAATGCGGCGCCGCAGAAAATCAATTCCCGATTCGACTTCCTTCTTGAAAGCGTTGGCCTGTCCTCGTGGCAGTGTCAGCAGGCGCGGCCGGTCGGCATTCTTGAAATTATTTACGTAACACCGGTCAGGCGCCGGCTCAGTTTGAGGATGCAAGTCTTCGATCATGCGGACGATCATGCCGCCGCGGCTGGTTCCCGAAAGCCCGCACACGAATAAGTTGTACCCGGACGCGGTCAGTTCCACGCCCATGCGCAGAGCGCGAAGGGCCCGCTCTTGACCCATGTCCCCGGAAACCGGTGCGGTTTCGGCGGTTGTTTCGAAAGGGACCGTGGCGGGATCGCAGCGCCAGCGCAGCTTTTCGGGAGGCAAGCTTTCGTGTTGAGGCCGGTGGTTTCTCGCCATCTTTAGACTTCCTCAAAGCGTCCTAAACTCAGGGACGAGGTTCGTCCTCTCGTGGCCCGTCCTCTTCGAGATTCTGAACTCCCCAAACTGGTTGTTTGTTCAATAGCTCTTCAAGGGCCGCTACTCTAGCACACGCCGCCAGATCGGTTTCTATTAGGTTTCTAATTGTTTATTAGTGGATATCGACTCAGAAGCATACAGGTCGAGAAGGCTGGTCGCAGCAGCGACCACAATGGGCCCTAAAATTACTCCGAGTAGCCCGAAGGCGCTGATCCCGCCAAGCACGCTGATGAACACCACGAGTCCGCTCATCTCCGCTCGACCGCTGATCAGCCAGGGCCGGATCAGATTATCGACGAGGCCCACGATCACCGAGCAGAAGGCGATCAGCAGCAGCCCACGAAGCACATGTCCGGCGATCATCAGGCTGATCGAAATCGGCAGCCAAACGAGAGCAGAGCCTACGAGGGGAACAAATGAGAGGAAGCCCATCATTACGCCCCAAAAAATCGGAGCCTTGACGCCGGTAACCGCAAATGCCAGTCCTCCCAAGGCCCCGTGCACTGCAGCAGCCACCAAGCTGGATGTGACGCTGGCAAAGATCAGTTCATGTGTCTCGCCGAGCATCCGATCCCGGTAGGAACTCCGGAAAGGTAGCACACTTCTCAACCGCGCCACCATCGACGCGCCGTCTCGATAAAAATAGAACATCGCCAGGATCGTTACTCCTAAATCGAATACAAAAATTGCGCTGTGCTTCAATATGGTTCCGATCCGAGCAGCAACAAATGCCGCGGCCAATTCGCCATAGTGGCGAAGAGCTTCCGAAAGGTCGCTAGCGCTCGCTGCCGGAAATCGGTGCTGAACCTTGAGCCACAAGTCGTTTAGCCACGCGAAATGGCCGATCGCTACTTCAAACTGAATTGACTGCGCTGCGTTCACGCCTTGACGGACAAATGCAATCATTACGAAGAGTGATGGAACAATTAAAATGAACGTTACAGCGGCCGCGCTAACCGCCGCTCCGGTGGTCGCACCGAGTCGCGTAGCCACGCGTTCGTACGCCGGATAAGAGACCACCACCAGAACCGCAGCCCAGGCGAGCGGCACCACGAACGGCGAAACTACGAGATAGACCAGATAAACAAGCAGGATGACTATGCCGAAGAATAGGACACCGCCCAACCGCCTGTGAGCCGCTGTTTCAGTTGTCAAATGTCCCTCGTCATAACCGGTCCGCAGGGCAGTCAGACTGATAGTTGTATTCCCCGCATTTGTCAACTGCGGGAGGGCATGCGGGAACCGTGAGGTCTGACTAGCGTGAGGAAAGCGACGTTAGTGAAGGCTGGAAATGGGGCGGCGCAGCTGGAATTTCGCAGAGGCTTAGTGCTCGGCTTCTTCAATCGCGCCAACGGTTTCATCGGGCACATCTCCCGCGCGGCCTTTCACGCGGTCGTACACGCTGTATTGGCAGGTTGAACCGATGGCCTCGTTGTAATAGGTCGGCACGCCTAGAGCGGTGCGCAGCTCTTCATTAAAGCGGCGCAAATCGGCGAGTTGGCCCACGCGGATGGGATATTTGCGCCCTTCGTGCGTGAGCAGGAATTTTTGGTAACCCGCATCCCAGAGATGCGTGAACTGGCCCTGCAACATTATCGACGGGATGATCGTCATCCGGTAATTGCCTTGGGGTTCCTTGCGAAGCTCCGCGCCGCAGCTATATTTCTCGATGCGGACCACGCCGCCCGAGCTGCGCACAAGAAATCCCTTCGCCGAAAGCGATTCCACTTGAGGCTGATTGAACAGCTTGTTCACATACCACATACTCCATCAGAATATGGACTCCGCTGCCATCCTGTAAAGCTCAAAATAGGCATCACCGCGTTTCCTGAAGGTATAGGGCGCGTGTGTGCCAGATGGCAGCGGCCACCAGCATGACGGACATCCCGCCTGTTGCCAGCACCCCGCCAAAGTCAAGGAGGCGATAAGAGTATCCCGGGATCCTCGCATTCGGGCGAAACCACAGTGCCAGATTGCCAGCCGCCAAGAGAATTCGGATCTCCGTAGGCCCGAATAGCGCAAACGACAATCGAAAAATTCCCAAGGTGTAGGACGCGAGATAGCTCTCAACCGAGAGCAGCAGAAACGCAATCAGCATGCCAGCTGCGACGCGCCAATCGATGTACGTGGAAATAGCCAGACCACCCATCAGAAATAGTGCGCCAAAAGAATCGATCATGTGATCGACATAAAAGCCGTAGCGAGGGCGCTGCTGATTTCTCACCCTGGCCAGCGTGCCGTCGAGGCTGTCGCCAAACCAATTCAACGCCAGACACAAAGTCGCCAGCAGCAAGCCCACCCGGTTCCACCGCGCCCACGCGTAGCTTCCACCCGCCAGGGCCATCGCCGCAAACCCGAGCAGCGTCAGGTGGTCGGAATTGACGCGCGCCGGAATGCGTGCGGCCAGCCAGAGCAGAACCTTGCGTTCCCAGCGAGACGTGATGCTTTGCTGAATGCGCTTTGCATCCGTGAACGACAACTGTTTTCCTTCGACCGGCGTCTCAATAGCCAGCAGCTTCACGCTCATTTCAGTGCCTCTCTTGCGCATTTGGCGCAAACGAAATTGGCGGCTATTTCGATTCCTTCGCATCGCGGGATTCACCCGATGCATCCCGCGATTCATTCACGAGCGCCGCGCGCGTGGAATCCAATGTGAAACGGAGCGATTCGCTAGGAATGCTTCGAATAAATGGTCGAATCAGCCAGCCAAGGCCGGTGGGCACATCACGCGTCAGTGAAACTGCGTTGCACTGGATATAGATGCCGCCGTCGGCCTGATAAAAGCGCCAGTACGAGTACAAACGCCAAAGAAGGCCGCGATCGTCGCCGGGGGCTCTATCGTGTTCATTCGCTTCGTCAGGGTTTTCAACTTCCGCGATCTGCGTGCTGTACGAACGGGAAACCGCGTGGGCCTCGTCCAGATATCGGTAGTGAATCTCGTATTCGGTGTCCAAAACAACGGTGATCACGTGCACTTGCTTCAGCCGCAGAAACACGTGGAACGTATCGCCCGAGCGATCGACGAGTTTGGATTTCAGCACCTCCGGGTGGTAATAGTCGGCATCGCGGTCGTAGTCTTTGAGCCTTTTTAGCGCTTGCGCGAGCGAAATCCCAGGGATGAAGACCACGCCTACCCAATCGTGGATAAGCCCGCCAGGAACTGCGCTGCAATCCGAGACGCCGCAATCTTGATTGCGTCTGATGAGAACTTGCCCGCTTTTCAGTTTCGCGTAGGCTTCCCTGGCGATCGGCTTTGGCAGAGCATCAATCCATAGGAACGCCTGCCATCCTGAAATCTGACGTCCGGCGCGAGCTTCTTTAAGCCGAATGTATTGATCAAAGGCGGCCGCGGTTTCTTTTTTCAATTGTTCGGCTTGCATCGGCCGGGCGCCCGTTCCGATCCCGACTATGAGAGCGGCGGCGATAGTAATCGCGCTCGAGATCGCCCCGCGTTTTCGTGTGCGGCTCGTCATGTGCCCAGTGTGCGTGTGGCATGTGGGAGAATTCAATGCCGCGCGCATCATTTCAAGTCAATAGGAGATCAATTCGTAAGCGCGTTAAAATCAGCAATTTGATCCGTGTCCTCCATTAGAATGAAGGCCGCACCCCGTGCCTTAGCCACAAATCGAGAGGAGCCGGTAACGACCCTAGCTAAGTGCATCATCACAAATCAGCCTTTGCGAGCTTGGCTGTGAGTGAAAGTGGCCAAAAGCCTCGAACCTTCCGATTCGGCAGTTTTGAGCTCGACGCGGACACCGGAGAAATTCGACGGGAAGGGAAAGCGCAGCCTCGTCTCCGCGACCAGTCGTTTCGAATTCTGCTCATGCTCTTGGAGCGGCCGGCCGACTTGGTCACGCGCGAGGAACTTCGCCAGCGGCTATGGTCCTCAGATACTTTTGTGGATTTCGATCACGGGTTGAATACCGCGATCAATCAGTTGCGCGGCGCGTTGAACGACTCAGCCACAAATCCCCGATTTATACAAACACTGCCGCGTCGCGGATACCGCTTCATCGCGCCCGTGGCTCTTGCAACCACCGGACAGCCCGTCCCACCCGAATCTCTCGCGAAGCCGGCAGTCCCCTCGGCTTCTTCGTGGCTGTTGAGTGACTCTCGGGATCTGCCCTCGGTCTCCAGCGGGATTGTGCGGATTCTCTTTTCGCTGATTCAGGTGATGTACCTCGTTTTCTACGTCATTTCCTTGTGGCGTTTACCAAAAGTCGAGACAATCGTCGCGGAATTCGGGAATCCCACTATCTGGACGGTATTGCTGGTCGTCACCGCAGCTATCGGTGTGCCGATTCGTTTGTACCTGTTCTCCGCCATGTCCTTCAACTACCGGGGGTTGAGCGCAAAATTCCAAAAGCTCTTTCCATTCTTGCTCCCTCTAGACGAACTGTGGGCACTCGGCCCGTTCTTGTTATTTCGGCAGATCGGTATGGGTCTGGCAATCGGCTTTGCGGCCGCGTTGCTGTATGTCCCTTTCGCCCAGCGTTCCCTGCTTTTGATGGGCTTTTCGGTACTTCAACCGCCAGATTGAGTGTACCCGCACACCTCGGAGAGTGTGGCCTTCCACCGGCTGAACACGATTGCGACGCGGACGCAAACTCTATATAACTCTCCTTCAGCGAAACCGGCGAAGCACTTCAGGAGGTGGAATGAAGGCTGTAAAGGCTTCGCGAGTTTTCTCATTGCTCTTCGCAGCGGCATTCGTAACTGCGTCCGCCCATGCCCAAACGTCCCCGGATGGCGCGGCGCTTTTCCAGACTCACTGTGCCATGTGCCACGAAGGCGCGGCAGCCGCAAGCAGTCGCGCGCCCTCCCGCGCCGTGCTGGCGCAAAAATCGCAGGAAGAAATTCTGCGCGCGCTCGAATCCGGCCCGATGGTCATTTACGGCAACAGAATGTCGGAGGCGGAACGCCACGCTGTCGCCGGGTTTCTCTCCTCAAATACGGCGAGCACAGCCGCTTTATCGATGGCAAATCTTTGCGCCACGAAAGCGCCGATCACCTCCGCTGGCGCAACGAGCCCCCAGAACTGGAATGGCTGGGGCCTCGACACTGTGAATTCGCGTTATCAAACACACACCACGATCGGCCCTGGCAATGTGTCTAGCCTGAGAGTGAAATGGGCGTTTGGAATTCCAGACGCCAGCACCGCCTACGGACAACCTACGGTGTTTGCCGGCCGCGTATTTTTTGGATCGGGTGATGGCACGGTTTATGCCCTGAGCGCCGATAGCGGATGCACGGTATGGACATACAAGGCCGTAACAACAGTGCGAACGGCCATCACCGTGGCCACGGCCGGCAAAGGCCGCTACCTCGCTTATTTTGGGGACGGCGAAGCGAAGCTGTACGCGGTCGACGCCGAAACTGGAAAGCTCGCCTGGAAGGTGAAAATTGGCCAGCATCGCTCGGCGAGGATTACCGGTGCGCCTCAGCTCTATCGTAACCGCCTTTACGTTCCCATGGCGTCAAACGAGGAACTGAACGGCGGCGATCCCAACTATCCATGCTGCACATTTCGCGGAAACGTCGTCGCGGTCGACGCGCTGACCGGCAAACAAATCTGGAGGGCCTACGCGATCGCAGAAACGCCCGGGCCGTCCAAGCCCGGCTTCAGCCACGCGAAATTCAGTCCCGCCGGCGCAGCTATCTGGGACACGCCTACGATTGACGCAAAACGCGGCGTTCTCTATGTCGGAACAGGTGATGCATACGTGGATCCGGCCCCCGAGGGCACGGACGCGATTATCGCTTTCGACTTGGCCACCGGGAAACGCCTTTGGGTGCAGCAGAAAACCCCCAACGATGTTTTCAATTTCGGCTGTGTCGATCCGCGTCATTTCAATTGTCCAGGGCGGCCCGGCCCGGACGTCGATTTCGGTTCGTCACCCATCCTGCAGGATTTGGGCAATGGCCATCGTGTTTTGCTGGCGGGCCAAAAAACCGCAGTGATGTACGGACTCGATCCGGACGACGGCGGAAAAGAACTCTGGCAGGTTCGCATCGGCCACGGCAGCGGGTTGGGAGGAATCGAGTGGGGATCAGCTACGGACGGAACAAACGTCTACGCCGCAAATTCCGATATCTCCACGCTCACCTCCCCGGGGAGCAATCCGCCCCCGCCAGGAGGCTTGGCCGCGATTAACATCCGCACCGGAAAGCTCGTCTGGAAAACGATGCCTCCGAAACCGGCCTGCCTCGGCCAATCAGGATGCAGCGCGGGACAGCTCGCCGCTGTAACCGCAATTCCCGGCGTCGTATTCTCCGGGTCGATGGATGGTCACCTGCGGGCCTACTCCACCAAGGACGGAAAGATCATTTGGGACTTCGACACGCTGCCGGATTTCCCCACCGTGAACGGCGTAAAGGCCCACGGCGGCTCGATGAGCGGTAATGGCCCCGTCGTATCCGGAAATATGATATACGTGGCCTCCGGTTTCGACGTAACCGCGGGGATGCCGGGAAACGTGGTCCTGGCATTCGAGGATACGCAGGCAGCTTCGGCAGCCACCCACTAGAGCTTTTGCGGGCAATCGAAATCTTATTCGGGCAAAGTCTCCAACTGCCTATTTTTGGGCCAGGATCTCTAGCAGGCCAAAATTTCAGACCTATCGAGGTTGACCATGGAGACTCAACAACCTTCCAGATGGTACGGCGTTCTGCTTTTGTCAATATTGGCCGTCGCCGCCGTGGCTTCAACGGTAGCGCAGCAGCGCCACCGCGCGCGCACCCCGAAGACGCTCCGCCTATATGTCTTCGATTGCGGCGTAATCAAAGGCCTCGATCCGGCACTATTCAATTTCAAGAAAGAGGAGCTTGCCGAAACCGAGCTGGCCGTTCCTTGCTATCTGATCGTCCACCCAAAAGGCACACTGATGTGGGACGTGGGCGTAATCCCGGATTCAGCCTTCAAGGACGACGGGAAGCCGGTAACGCAGGGACCATCGACTGTCACTCGGACGCTGAAATCGCAGCTCGCCGAAATCGGCTACTCGCCGTCGGACATCACCTATCTGGCCCACTCGCACTATCACAGCGATCACATTGCCAATTCGAATGAGTTCGCCAGCTCTACGTGGCTGGTGCGCAAAGCTGAGCGAGACGCGATGTTCGCCGCAAAACCTCCGGCGCTCGTCGATCCCAAGGACTATAGCGACTTGAAAGACAGCAAGACAATTATCCTAACCAAGGACGAATACGATGTATTCGGCGATGGCAAGGTGATCATCAAATCAGCGCCCGGCCACACGCCAGGCCATCAAGTGCTGATCCTCAAACTGGCGAAAACCGGGCCTGTGATGCTTGCGGGTGATCTTTATCACTATCCCGAAGAGCGCAAGCTGAATCGCGTGCCCACATTCGAATACAGCAAGGAGCAATCCCTCGCCAGCCGCGCGATGATCGAAGACTACTGCAAAAAAACGGGAACGCAACTGTGGATCGAGCACGACTACGTGCACAATTCGAAGCTAAAAAAATCTCCGCAGTATTACGATTAGAAAAGGCTAAGCCTAGCGATCGTCATCCTGCTTGCCCTGACAAAGGAAGGGAGCGAAGTCCCGCGCTTTTTCCCTCCGCGCGGTTTGCGCGCGGCGCGGGACGCAGTCGAAGAACCTCTCTTCGAAGTGAACCCCAAAACAGGCGTAACCCGCGGGCCTATCTTGAGTCCCTAGACTCTGGTGGATGTCGCCGTTGTCGCCAAATGCCCCGCTGCGTCCTTTGCCCACAGCGAAATGGTTTTCCCGCCGCCTTCGGGCTTGCCGCAGAGCACAAACAGTTCCGTATCGAATAACGGGCTCACGGCTCGAAACGCAAATCGTCCCACCTTCGCATCCGGTAGATTGCGCCGCACCAGGTCCAGCAGCAGCGTCGCGATTAGCGGCCCGTGTACTACCAGTCCCGGATAGCCTCCCACCTCCGTCGCATAGCGGCGGTCGTAATGAATGCGGTGCGCATTGAACGTCAGAGCGGAGTATCGGAAGAGCAGCACATCATCAGGCTGGATCACTCGTTCCCATTGCGCGTCTGAGGGAGCGGCCTGCTCTGGCACTGTTCTTACTTCTCCCTCAGTTGCGTTGTCGCGATAAACGATGTCCTGCTCCTCGCTCAGCGCCATTCCCTCGGCGTCGCCAATTTCGTGCCGCACGATCACAAAGATCAGCGGCCCGCTGCGTCCTTCCTTCTGTCGAACATCCAGAATGCGCGAGGTGCGCGTGTATGTTTGCCCGACGCGCAATGGCCGCCGAAATTCGAACCGTCCACCCGCCCACATGCGCAGCGGCAACGGCACTGGCGGCAGAAAGTCCCCCGTCTTGGCATGCCCATCAGGGCCGAGTTCCGATTCCTTGTGAATTGGCAGGAACCACATCCAGTGCCACAGCGGCGGCAAAGGATCGCCCGGCCGTGGCGGCGGAGCATCAATATTCAGCGTCGCGGATAGCCCGGCCACGGGCATCGAGGTGATCTGATCCGTCCGCGATTCGGTCTTCCCCACCCACGCTTGCAAGTCTGCAGCGTTCACGTTTCTGCGCTCCATAAGTTTGGCACCGCCACATTACCACGCCCCGCTCGATAGAAAGCCCGCGTGATACACTCCGCCTCCTGACCAGCAACGAACGCGAAATCCGTATGCATAGCGGCGCACAAATTACCTCCCCAAAAAATACTGGCGCCACAATTCCCATCGCTGTTGGATGGCGCATGTGGATTCCAGTGGTCGCGATGATGACGTGCTCGTGGCTCTCCTACGTCGATCGTCAGGCCCTGGCCGTAATTTCTCCCATGATTCTGCGCGATACCGGTTTGAGCGCTGCGTCTTACGCTGACGCCATTTCTGTCTTTTCGATTGTCTACATGATCGCGAATCCGCTGTGGGGTTCGCTGCTCGATTATGTCGGTCTGCGCTCCGGCATGCTCGTTGCCGTCGGAATCTGGACGCTCGCAAGCGCATCGCACGCGTGGGTGGCGGGCTTTCTGGGTTTTGCAATGGCTCGCGGACTTCTCGGCTTCGGCGAAGGCGCCACTTTTCCCGGCGGCTTGCGAACCGCCGCCGATTCATTGCCGATCGAACGCCAATCGCGCGGCATGGGAATTTCGTACAGCGGTGCGTCGCTCGGGGCCATTTTCGCGCCGCTGATTATTACACCGCTCGCGCTGCGATTCGGATGGCGCGCCGCGTTTATAGTCACAGGCGCATTGGGCGCGGGATGGCTCGCCGTCTGGTGGTTTGTGGCGCGGCCGCCGCTGGTGCGCGCGGTGAATCGAACCAAGCGCAAAGTTGCGTGGCCCAATTTGCTTGAGCGGCGCTTTTGGCTGCTAGTGGTGGGCATGGGGCTTGGCGGCGCAGCGCTCGGTCCCACGCTCTACCTCAGTCCACTTTACTTGAATCGCGTTCTCGGACTCACGCAAGGGCAACTCGGAAGAATTCTGTGGATTCCCGCGCTGTGCTGGGAACTGGGATATTACTTTTGGGGCTGGATCGGCGACCGCTTCGTGCGCGAGAATTCCAGGCCGCTGCGTCTCTACATTCTGCTGACGATTCTAGCGCTGCCGCTTTCGCTAGTGACCAGAACTACGTCGTGGATCGCAGCTCTAGCTTTCTTTTCCTGGGCCATGTTCATCGCCGTCGGCTTCATCGTCACTTCGCTGCATCTCAGCGCGCGGGCTTATCCGCGCGATGAAACCGGAATGGTCGCCGGGATTGGTTCCGGCGCGTGGTCAGCGGTAGTCGCGATTCTTCTGGTGATTTACGGACGATGGTTCGACCGCCAGTGGTACGAAGCCACCTTCATCTCATTGAGCCTCGTTCCAGTTTTGGGGACGGCATTGTGGTGGTGGATCGGCCGCGAACAATCGCGAGCAGCGAGCTGAATTGCGCTATCTCATGACAAATGGATTCGGCGCATTGCCCACAATGTCGATCCAAACGCTTTTCGTCTGCAAATATTCCCGAATCGCGTCGATTCCGCTTTCGCGCCCTATCCCTGATCTTTTGTATCCGCCAAACGGAGACATGTAACTCACCGCCCGGTAGGTGTTCACCCAAACTGTTCCCGCTTCCAATTGCTCGGACATCAGCAGGGCGCGCCGGATGCTGGTGGTCCACACTCCCGCAGCCAGGCCATAAACCGTGCCGTTCGCAATTTTCACCGCTTCGTCCTCGGTGTCGAATGGGATGATGGAAAGAACCGGGCCGAATACTTCCTCTTGGGCGATGCGCATCTCGGGCCGCACACCGGTGAAAATTGTCGGCTCGACGAACCAACCGACTCCACACTCAGGCCGCTGGGCGGACGTCCCTCCCAGGCGGCACACGGCACCTTCTTCTTTTGCGATTCGAATGTAGTCGAGGACTTTTTCGTATTGCGGGCGAGTGGTGATCGGACCGATCTGCGTGGCCGGGTCGAGCGGGTTGCCCATGCGCGCCGTCTTGGCCATGGCTAAAAGTTTTTCGACGAATTTGTCGTGAATCGGACGGTGAATCAAGGCGCGTGACCCAGCGATGCAGGTTTGTCCCGAGGCCGCGAAAATGCCGGAGACAATGCCCTTCAGCGCTTCATCCATATCGGCATCGTCAAAAACGATGTTCGCGGATTTTCCTCCCAGCTCCAGGGTGACGCGCTTGAGTCCGCGAGCGGCCAACTGGTAGACGTGCTCGCCGGTGCGATCGCCACCGGTGAAGGCAACCTTCGCGACGTCGCGGTGCGCGATCAGCGGCTCGCCAACCTCGTTACCGTATCCGGTGACGATATTGACTACTCCGGGCGGAAAGCCAGCGCGCTCGAAAAGCTCGCCGAATGTGAGCGCCGAAACCGACGCGAATTCGGAAGGTTTCCACACCACCGTATTTCCCGCCGCTAAAGCAGGCGCGAGTTTCCAGGTAGCCAGAAGCAGGGGAGAATTCCATGGAGTAATCGCCGCGACCACGCCCAGCGGCTCTTCGCGAGTAAAATTAAATACGCCGGGCTTGTCGATTGGAATTACGCGGCCCTCGATTTTGTCCGCGAGGCCGCCGAAGTAGCGGAACCATTGCGGCACGTATCTCACCTGGCCACCCATTTCGGCAATCAACTTTCCGTTGTCGGTGGTCTCAATCTCCCCGAGTTTCTCGGCCTCCGCCGCAATCAGATCGGCCAAGCGAGCGAGCAAGGCGCCGCGCGCGGTCGCCGTGAGTTTCCGCCAGGCGTCGCCGTAAAAGGCGCATTTGGCGGCGGCCACGGCTTGGTCAATATCTTCCTTGGTTCCGCGCGGGACGAGGGCCCACGGCTTGGCGGTATACGGATTCACGGACTCGAACCAGTCGCCAGAGGCCGGGTCGACCCATTTTCCTCCGATCAGAATTTTGTGTTTTTTCATCTCAGACATCGATCAGTGTCCTCATTCCGTCGAGCTCGGCACATTTCGGGCGCATTCCGGCGATTTCGACCCTCGCGGTTTGTGACGAGTAGACTGTACCTCGACCCTTTGTTATGTGTGACTTACAAGGGATTCTACTCGTCAGCTGTGTCGAGTAGAGGCCGCGGAATTGGCTGGTTCGAGCGTCCCGGGAAGGGGGGTCTTTCGCCACAGGTACGAGAGCAGGAAGGTGGCTCTGGGTGAACGCTGGGCGGACGTGCTCCACCATGAGCAGTCGCTCGACCAGCTCGCTATTTCGTTCCAACTGCTCAGCTATTTTCATGCGATCAAACTTAGCTAATACGGTAAAGCGATTCAAGCGGTTGTTGGTGTAAAGAATCTTTAGGAGGCCAGCCGTCAATTGCTAGACGGCGGCCCGATGAGGCATGATACGCGTTCTGCGCAACGTTAATCGGCGCTGTAGGGTGCCGTCTTACGGGTTAGAACGAGCCGAAAAGAGCCGGCGGGACGCCCTTCGGTTTCGCTCAGGACAAGCCGGCACTACGCAAGCGCGCTGCGCAAGTCGAAACGACGCGCGAGTGAATCGAGGGGCCGGGAGGAAGGCTGATGGCGAAGCAGAATTTGGGATTTGTGGGGACGGGGCGAATGGGGTCGCGGATGGTGCGGCGGCTGATTCAGGCCGGGTACGAAGTGACGATTTACGACACCAGTGAGGCGGCCGTTGCACCGCTCGTCGAGATTGGGGCGAAGCGCGCCGCTTCGCCTGCGGCCGTGGCTTCGGCTGCGGAGATTGTGTTTGCCAGCGTGCCAACGCCTCCGATCGTGCAAGCTATCGCGCTGGGCCCAAACGGAATCATCGAGGGCAGCCGCGTGAAGATTTTCATCGATGTTTCGACGACGGGGGCGACGGTTGAGAAACTGGTTGCGGAGGGGTTGGCTGCCAAGGGAATTGTGGCTGTGGACGCGCCCGTTAGCGGAGGAATTACTGGAGCCGAAAAGGGGACGCTTGCGGTGATGGTTTCCTGTCCCGAGGATGTGTTTGCCACGCTCAAGCCGATCTTGGAAATCATTGGAAAGATTTTCTTTGTGGGCACCAAGCCGGGGCAGGGCCAGACGATGAAGCTGCTGAATAATTTGCTGTCGGCCACGGCCATGGCGATCACGTCGGAGGCGGTGGTGATGGGAGTGAAGGCGGGGCTCGATCCGTCGCTGGTGATTGACGTGTTCAACGCGGGAACCGCGCGCAACAGCGCTACACAGGACAAGATCAAGCAGCACGTGATTCCGCGGACGTTCACATACGGTTTCGGACTTGGCCTGCTGAACAAAGACATTCGATTGTGCATGGCGGAAGCGGATGCGTTGGGCGCGCCGATGATTGTGGGAAGTGCGGTGCGGCAGCTTCTGTCGATTGCGACGGCGAGCGAGGGTTTTGACGCCGACATGACGGAGATGGTGAAGACGGTGGAAAAATGGGCGGGAGTGCAAGTGGGGAAAGGCTGAGAGTTCGCGCTTCGGGCAACGGCGTACAGCAGATCCCTCACGCAATCCGCAAAAAACGCGGCTTGGTTCGGGATGACATATGGAGGCACGGGACACTTCGCTCAGGATCACGTTGCAGGCTTCGGGTGGCGGGAAGATGGTGACGCGTGGCCAGAACGACGACTGACGCGTGCAGTGAAATTAAAACTGAAAGAGAGGATTTATATGGATCAGAAAACGTTTGAGCGGGGGCGGGCGATTCGAAGCTCGGTTTTGGGGAAGGAGTTTGTGGACAATGCGTTTCAAACGGCGGACGATTTCAACCGTCCTTTGCAGGAATTGGTGACGGAGTATTGCTGGGGAGCGATTTGGGGACGCGAGGAGCTTCCGAAAAAAACGCGCAGCATGCTCAACCTGGCGATGATTAGCGCGCTGAACCGTCCGCACGAGTTGAAGGCGCACATCAAGGGCGCGCTGGTGAATGGCGTTTCGATGGTGGAAATACGGGAAGTTTTGCTGCAAGTGGCGATTTACTGCGGCGTGCCGGCGGCGGTGGATTCTTTCCGAATCGCGCGCGAAGTGTTCGCGGAGCAGAAAGAGAAAGCGCCCAAGGCCTAGCGGGCCGAGGTGTCACATTGCCGATAGAACCGTTTGAGGTTTTCGCGATCCGGTACGCGCATCTGGGGGGCCGGCACGCCGCGGAGAATTTCATATTGGCCGATCCGCACGAGTTTGCCTCGGACTTGGATTATTTCGTATGGGTGCTTCGGCGCGGCGATTCGAGCCTCGTGATCGATACCGGATTCGGCAAGGAAGCAGCGGCTCGCCGTCGGCGCGAGTGGCTGCGCTCTCCCGTGGAGAGCCTGCGGCTCGTGGGCGTGAATCCCGACCAGGTGAGCGATGTGATCATCACGCACCTGCATTACGATCACGCGGGGAATCTCGACAAATTCCCCCGTGCGCGGTTTCATCTGCAAGACCGCGACATGGCCTACGCCACGGGGCGGTGCATGTGCCACGAAACTCTGCGTGCGCCTTTCGATCTCGAAAACATGCTGGAGATGGTGAAGCACGTCTATTCGGATCGAGTGGAGTTCCACGATGGGGATGCGGAACTTGCGCCGGGGCTGAGTTTGCACCGCGTGGGCGGGCATTCCGCGGGACTGCAAATTGCGCGGGTGTGGACGCGGCGCGGATGGGTGGTAATCGCGTCCGATGCGACGCACCTGTACGCGAACTTGGAAACGCGGCGGCCATTTCCGGTTGTGTACGACGTGGCGGAAATGTTGGAGGGTTTTAAGATGCTGTATCGTTTGGCCGACTCGCCGGAACACATCGTGCCGGGACACGATCCGCTGGTGATGAAACATTATCCGGCGGCGAAGGCGGAGCTCGAAGGCATCGTGGTACGGTTGGATGTGGCGCCGACCAAGCCGCCTGCCTGAAGGCGGCTGGTACGACGGCAAGGCGCAGCCATTTGTGCGAGTGGAATGACGCTCATCACGCCAAGCATTGATGCCGGGCACAGCATGCTGTGCCCCTACAAAGGCAAAAGCAAAGTCCAGGCCCAGCGCTGAAGCGCACAATTAAAGACGGCGCTGTTTCCCACGCATAAATGCGTGGGCTTCCACCCTAAAGCCGAGCGGTCTTAGGCGCGACGTGGCGTTTGCGCCAGAATTCCTCGATTTCCTCCAGAGTGCGCCCCTTGGTTTCGGGCACTAGATAGTAGGAAAAAATCCATGCACCGATGGCGCACACCCCGTAGAGCCAAAAAGTGCGGCTCGCGCCCATCACCTCAAGCAAGGTTAGGAAGGTGAGAGAAACGAGAAGATTCGCGCCCCAGTTGAAAGTGGCGGAGAGACCTTCGGCGGAGCTGCGGACCGTGGTTGGATAGATTTCCGCAATCAGCAGCCAGAAAATCGGTCCCAAGCTGATGGCAAAGGACGCGACGTAGAGCATCATGCAAATGACGGCCACCGTAGCGAGCGAGCCGCCGTGCATCGGCGCATGAAAAGCGTATCCCAGGGCGAATAGTGTGACGACCATTCCGGCGATTCCGGTGAGGAGCAGAGGACGACGGCCGGCGCGGTCGATGAGCCACATGGAAACGATGGTCATCAGGACGTTGACGACGCCGATTCCCGCCGTGGCCAGAATGGCGCCCGAGGCCGAAGGAATCCCCGCGGATTGAATGATGAGCGGCGCGTAGTAGATGACGGTGTTGATGCCCGTGATCTGCTGAAGAATCGCGAGGCCGATGCCGACGACGAGCGCGGCTCGAAGGGATGGATGAAGAAGATCGGAAAGGCGTCCGCGCTCTTCAGAATGTTGGATGCTCGCTTCAATATCCTTCAACTCCGCGTCGGCGCCAGCGGCGGTGCGAATGCGCCCCAGGACTTTACGGGCCGCTTCGCGATGCCCATTTTTTACGAGCCAGCGCGGACTTTCCGGCAAAAGAAGCATTCCGATGGCGAAGATTGCGGCGGGGACCACCGCGAGGCCAAGCATCCAGCGCCATCCTTGGCTGGCCGCGAAGGCGTAATCGACAACGTATGCGAGCAGAATGCCGACGGTGATGGCGAGTTGAAAGATCGAAACCGTCCAGCCTCGGGCCGCGGGCGGAGAAACTTCCGAGATGTACACCGGCACGGTGCCTGAGGAAAGGCCGATTCCCAGGCCGACGATGATGCGCCCGATAATCAGCACCGTTGGCGATGAGGCCGCGGCGCAAATGATCGCGCCAATCGCAAAGATCACGGCGGTGGCGATCAATAGCTTGCGGCGTCCATAAAGGTCGGCCAGGCGTCCGCCGCCGAGAGCGCCGATCGCGGCGCCCACCAACACGCCGCTGACGATTACCTCGAGCGCGAAGGATGAAAGCGTGAAATCTTTTCTGAGGAACAGCTCGGCGCCTGAAATCACTCCAGTGTCATAACCGAAAAGCAGCCCGCCGAGGCCCGCGAACGCAGCTGCGACGTAAACGAAACCGCCTGCACTGCCCGGCGGGGTGGAAACGGTGGTGGCGCTCATCGATTTTTATTCCTCCTTGAGTCGAGCAGCTAGCCCCGGGGATTCGTGCAATAGTTCAAGGAAAGTCCCATTGGTCCACCCAAAACCCATGACGTTTTGATGATAGCCAACGACGACATGCGTCACAGCGGATTTCGAAACCACATTGTATTTTTCACGTATGGTGTGCTCGCGGCGAAAATTGAGCAGAACGGTAGTGAGAAATTTGAAACTGATGCGGTCGGCATCGGCATGGTAGTTGTAGCGGCGCAGGCCTTCAACCGCCAATAAATGGATGGGCGCCCATCCGTAGGGATAGTCCCATTGAGCGCCGCTTTCATGCGTGCTCATCGCCAGCCCGCCGGGCTGCTCGAAAAGGTGGAGGTTGGCGTCCACAGCGCGCGCTTGGTCATCGGAGGCGAGTCCCGCCCACAAGGGGTAGAACGTGGTGGCGTAATCATACGTCGATCGCGTGCCCGTGACGAAGTTGTAGTCGAAAAACATTCCGCGGCGCTGGTCCCAGAGATATTTGTTAATTTTTTCGCGCCGCTGCGCGGCTTTGTTGGCCCAAGCGCGGGCGTCGTCCGCGTGGCCGAGGAGCGTGCTGATTTGCTCGAGATCTTCTTCTGTTTTGTACAGCAAGCTATTGAGGCAGACAGGCGCGAAGCGGTGAGTGTCAGCTCCATAAGGACCGAAACGGAAGGTTACATCAAAGCCGGACTCGCGCATGCTGCGGTCGCCTTTGTAGAAGTCGGCGGTTAGCTCGACGCGATCCTGATAGCAACCGGTATTTTGCTTTTTTGCCGCGCCGGGTGGGCAAAACTCGATATCGAAGACCGGTGGGTAGGTCGCCGCTTGGGCTTGCGTGGCTCCGACCAGTACCAGATGCGCGCTTTTTTCACCTTCATGGGTGAGGAAAAACTGTGCGACGCTGCGATAGTAATTAGCGGGATCGCCCACAATTTCGGGCACCGGTCCATCGCCGTTATCAAAATAACGAGACAGGCCGGTATCTCCGGCCAAGTGCGGCGCTTTGGTCCACTGGTCATAATCCTTGACGGCAAACTGATAGGCTCGCGCGAGCCATTGAAGATCGGGATGGCGGGCGGCGCGATCTGCATCGTAAACTGCGAGGATCATCGAGCTGAGAAAAGGCGGCTGCGACCGGCTGAGGTAGTAGGTGCGGTTGGCGTTGAGCACTCCTCCGTAGTGCCGAATTTCGTAGAAAAAGTTTTCGACCATTCCTTTGGCGAGGTCGCGGTGATTGTCGCGAAGCAAACCGCGAATGATGAAATAGCTGTCCCATCCGTACATCTCGTTGAATTGCCCGCCGGGAACGACATAAGGATTTTCAAGATAGAGAAGGCCGCGCGGCTGAATTCTGCCGGCGTCCTCTTCGGAAAGATTGGCGGGCAGATGCTTCAACTGCAAATGGCAACGCTGCTGCGTCTGAGCCAAAGCGGGAGGAGTGGAGATATCCGTCGGTAGATACAGCGTCGGCTTGCCCTGGGTCTTTACGTCCTGGTAGGTGTTGCAGTCGGTGAGCGAGCGCCTTAGGCCGGTCCAATCGGCGGAGATGTAGTAGAGAATATCGTCCAGCGATTGAAATGAATCAGCGGAGGCAAGAGGCTGGGGCGGTGGAGAAGCGGTGAAGGCGCGGCTTGCGAGACTTCCCGCCACCAGAAGCGCCGCTGATAGCAGAATCCACAAAGCACGAGAATATCTGGATCGACCGGCCATGATGGTTCCACCCGATTTTGCGTACTCAACCGTACCCAACGATAGACTGGATTAGACTAAAGCGAAAGCAGCGCGCGGATAGGCTGGAAGAACGCCCACGCGGCGGACTTCACCGAAACTGATAGCCCGGTTTCAGTTCGCAGCGATATGATTTGGATTGGTCCTTTCCAACCCTCACGTTGCAATCGGCCCAACTCAGCTGGGGCGACGGTCCTAACGGGAAAACAATATTCTCTCCGCTCTCCTCGGCTTCCAGGGTGGGACCCTCGGCATTGGCGGGCAGCGTAAAGTTCAGCGAATTGCCATAAATAACGGGGTAGCTTTCACGGACGATGTTGGCGATCTGTATTCGAAATACTTCCGCTTGAAGCAGGAAATTGGTGGTGTCCGACCAATCGAGAATGGATACGCTGATGTATCGTCCTCCGTGAGAAAAATTGTCGGAGACGATTCTGGTGAAGGGACATGGACCCGCAATGCAGGAAAGCCGGGCATCGTCATACGTGTTTCCGACGCCTGCATCGAGCGATGTGGAGGCAATTGCGGCTTTCCACCTGCCGTCCGGCGAACATGGCGGGCGGCCATTGCAGAGAACGTTGCCGGTGTTTTCCACTCGAAACACACTGAGCCCGGTGCCGATATTGTCCGAGGTGGTTGTTTCCGTTGAATAGCGAACGAACACGTTGGAGAGAGGAATGAGAGGGCGATTGGACGGCGCCGCGGCGGTGGCTTCCTGATGAAGCGGGACCATGGGAATCACGTAGAGCTTGTGGTCCAGCGTCGTTTTGAGATCCAGCGGTTTGTAATCTTTGTGGCGAAATTCAAGAGTGATCGGCTGTCCGGGCTTGAGCCTGGGGCGCAGTTGCAGTTTGAAGTAGCCCGAAAAGTCCGATCGAACGCTCGAAAGAGCCAGACCGTCCGCCACGCTAACGTTAACGTCAGTTATCGGAGATTGTTTTCGAGGATCCGTATCTTGCTTGACGACGGCGCCCATCAGCGAAATGGGCTTGTTGATGCGATGCAGCACACCCCAGGTGATAGCGGCAGCGGCGGCAATTACGATCACCGCGATGAGTATCACTACACCGAGTTTAATTTTGCCGTTCATGCGATGCAGTCGCCATCATATGTTAGCAAAGCCCGCCCACGCATGCGCTAGTCTCATCATGTGGACATCGAATGGCTTCGTGAATTTTGCCTCTCACTTCCCCAGATCCTCGCCAAGCTGCCAAAGAAAACTCAACTCACACTAAAAGAAAGAAAGGCCGGAAAGAAGAGCTCACCCACGGTAGCTCGCCAACGCAAATGAGGCGAGCGATCCGTCGCTGTTCGTTTTGGCCCTTATTGCAATCCCACCAGGAAGCCTCGCAGTGCCGCGACGCACTCGTTCGCGCGATCGATGTAGATTTCGTGGCCCGCGCCAGCGATTTGCACGAGTTCCGATTGAGGCAGGGCCGTAGCGATGCTTTCCTGTTCCTCGATGGAGGTTGCGGCGCTTCGAGTTGGCGCGAGGACCAGTGCGGGGACTTTCACTTGTCGAAGCAGCGACGTGATATCTGTTGTCGAAATCACGGTGCTGTAGCCAGCAAGTGAACGCGCCGACGCTCTGCCGAATTGATGGATGGCCCACTCGATTTGGGCGGGATCGGAGCTCGGAAATGTTCCGGGACGCGACAGCAGCTCTCGCGCCCAACCCTCCGATCCCATTTCCAGCAACGCTTTCTGCCACGATTCGCGGCCGAACGAAAATAACTTTTGCGCCGCGGGGCCAATCGTTTTGGGCGTGGCGCACAGCGTCAGCGAGCGAAGCCGCGGCGGATGCGTGGCCGCGAATCCTACGGCCAGCATCCCGCCCGTTGATTCGCCGAGCAGATGGACATCCGCAAGCTGCAGGGCGTCGCAGAAGGTGGTGAGGTCGCGCACGAGGCCATCAAACGACCATGGATAGCTGGGCCCCGGATCGCCCGATCCGCCGTGGCCGCGTAGATCGCGACGGATCACGCGATAGTCACCCGCCAGCATTGGCACCCAGCGCAGCCAGAACTGCGAGTTGCGTCCGAAGCCGTGTTGGATGACGATTGTTTGACGCGATTTCCACGGATCGGTGAAATCGTTGTCTTCGTAGTGGGTGACGTAGCCGTTGATCTGGATTTCAGGCATCCGTATGCGCTAAGGCTTTCGCGCCGCCGTCCCCGCCGCTGCATTCGTCTTGGGCGGAAGGTCGTCGAAAATTTCGCGACTGGCGAATTTCCATTTGCCATCCTCGCGCTTCAACGTGTCCTCGTAATGCCCGGAGCCGGCGACGACGGACTTGCAATCCCGGGTCGCGATGGTTTGCCAGTAAGCCTGATCCGTCGCTGTGTCGCCGTCTATATGTAACGAGAGGTTCGTCACCACATGCATGGTCCTCGGCGTTCCAGCCGGAACCGGACACGGCGATGGAGTCGTCGACGCCGCCTGGCCTCCGAATGCGGGCATCTTGGTGAAAAATTCCTCGATTGCAGCTGGCCCGGTACGCTTGATGGCTCCGCCTTGCATGATGAGCGTGCCATCGTTGGCGAAGAGCGCGCTATAGGCTTTCCAATTCGCCGAATCGAGCGCCCTCGGATAATCGCCCATCAGCAACTGCTCAATGGCTTGGCGATCTTCAATCTGCCGCATGCGCATGGCTGCCGACTCCGCGTTTTTGGCCTGGCCAAATGCGCTTCCAGTCGTTGCCCCGATGGTTACAACTACAACCGCGACTGCGGCAAGCGCGCCTGCTTTTTTTCCACCCCATTGCCAATTCATGATGCGCCTCCTTCTTCGATTCATCAGGAACCCCATCCCCCGGGACGTTGTAACCTGTTTCCGCATTTTGCGCTAGCTCTGTTGCCGGGAACCCACCAGCTCGCACTTGCATTTTCGCAAGGGACGCGCCAAGCTACCAACCCGCGACACAGCAAACGTACTTTCGCAGAAAGGAAAAACTCATGGCTGCCGATTTGAAGTCTCCGCGCCGCATTGCCACGGAAGAAGCTTTTTCGATCCCCGAGGTGGCGACAGCTCTGCGCGGCGTTGCCCGCGCTCCCGGAAATAGTCTGGACCTTATCCTGGTGAAAAGAATCTACGATGCACCGAAGGACGATCACCCGCAAATGGCGGCTCTTCTTCCGGGACTGCTCGATCTGGAAGAACGACGCCTGCGCGATATGGATGAAAACGGCGTCGCAATGCACTTGCTTTCTCTCACCGCGCCGGGCGTCCAAATGTTTGACGCCGATACCGCCACGGAATTAGCTGCGCTTGCCAACGACCGTCTCGCTGCGGTCGTGCAAAAGCATCCCACGCGCTTTGCCGGCCTCGCAGCATTCGCGCCGCAATCACCCAAGCGCGCTGTGAAGGAAATGGAGCGGGCCATCAAAACCTTGAAGCTGAATGGCTTTATCGTGAACTCGCACACCAACAACGATTACTTCGACCATCCCAAGTTTTTCCCCATCCTGGAAGCTGCCGAGGCGCTCGACGGCTGCATCTATATCCACCCGCGCGCGCCTTCCGACGGCATGGCGGCGCCTTTTCATGATTATGGTCTCGATAGCGCCCAGTGGGCCTATGGTCTTGAAGTTTCCACGCATGCGGTGCGCATGATGGTCAGCGGAGTGTTCGACCGCTTTCCCAAACTCAAAATCTGCATCGGCCATATGGGGGAAGCCGTGCATTTCTGGTTCTGGCGTCTCGATTACATGAACAAGAACGCCCAGAATCGCGGCAGCGCGCCCAAGTTGCAGCTCACTCCCAGCGAATACTTCAAGCGCAATTTCGTCATCACGACGAGCGGAGCGGAATCGCATCTTGCGCTCGATTACTCGATCAAGGCGCTGGGCATAGACAACGTCCTGTGGGCGATTGACTATCCTTATCAGCCGTCCGCGCCGGCCGTCCAGTTCATGGATTCCGCGCCGGTTTCACAGGCTGAGAGGGAAAAGCTCTACCACGGCAACGCCGAGCGCATCTTCCACATCCCGGAGGCCACGGCCCGAGCAGGCAGCGCCCGGTAACCTAACCCAAATCACCCGAAAGGGTGCCGTTCGCGAGGTTTCGCAGTTCTTCAATGCTCCGGAGTTGGGCAGTTCGCCGGAGTTGGCAGTTCGCCAGTTCGCTGGAGTAGGCAACTCGCCGTTCCGCCAACCCCAGGGGTTGGCGGAACGGCGAGTCAGAATTGCCCGCAGCTAACTGCCCGGTTAGCCTGCTCCCCTTTGCGAATCAGGCGGCGGATATACTACGATTAGCGCCGCTGATGAGCGACTCCACTCCTTCGAATCCGAGCAATCCTGCCGGGGACATGCTTTGGGGCTTCTGGTACCCCGCGCTGCGCAGTGATCAACTGCTCGCGCACCGGCTCCAGCGCGCCATGCTGCTCGAAGTTCCGTTGGTAATCGGGCGCGATGCCGCTGGGAAGCCATTCGCATTGCGCGACGTCTGCCCGCACCGTGCGTTTCCTCTTTCGTTTGGCCGTTTCGACGGCGCCTCGGTCGAATGCGCCTACCACGGCTGGCAATTCGACGCGCACACGGGGCAGTGCCGCCACATCCCTTCGCTCACCGCGGATTCGAAGCTGAAGTGCGAACGAATATTTGCCGGAAGTTTTCCCTGCGAAGAGCGCGACGGCTATATCTGGGCTTACATGACGAATCCCGACGGCCGCGCGCCAGCAGCTACGGATGCGAACGCCGCCGCGCCGGTTCCCCCGGCGCCCGAGTTGCCGACATTCAGCCCGCGCTACAAAATCGCGCACCTGTGGGCCGATCTCCCGTGCAGCGTGGATCACGGCATCATCGGCCTGATGGACCCTGCGCACGGGCCTTTCGTTCACCAGGCGTGGTGGTGGCGCAGCCGCCGCAGCATTCGCGACAAAGCCAAGCAGTTCGAGCCGATTCCCAATGGTTTTCGCATGAGTCCGCACGCCCCCTCCGCGAATAGCGCGCCGTACAAAATTCTGAAGCTCATCACCGGCGAGCCGGCCACCACGATGATCGATTTCGTTCTGCCCAATCAGCGCTTCGAACAAATTCGCGCGGGCCGCTATTGGCTTTCGAGCCGCACCACGGTCACGCCGGTGCGCCGCGATTTGTGCCGTCTCGATTTTGTGGCCGCATGGAACATTCTGCCGTGGTTCCCCATCGTCTCGTTCATCATTCACGTGCTAGGGCCGCGTTTCATCCGCCAGGATACGGAAGTGATTGAGAAGCAGTCGCTGGGCTTGCAATATGAAGACCGCATGATGCTGGTAGACGACGCCGACCGCCAGGCTCGTTGGTATTTCGAATTGAAAGCGGCGCACCTCGAATCGGAGCGCACTGGTGAACCGCTGCGACATCCGCTCTCGGCGCCCGTCACCCTGCGCTGGCGCTCCTAAATTTCAAGCCCACCCACTCTAGTCTCGTCAGCTTTCGTGAGTATTCTTTCGGCTAGCGCAAGCTGTTGAGGCTGAATGTCGTTTCCACCTGCTGGCCGTCGGGCGTATCCACTTCGACGGTTGTGATCCCGCCCGTATCGATCTTGTTCACATCGTATTCTGCTTCGATGGCCGCACCAATGACCCCGCCCTCGCCATTCTCGTCATAGCTATAAATTAGGTGGCCGTGGATCGACTGTGCTTCGATTTCGGCGTCCTGCTTGAGGTCCACTTTGAAGTCCTCCCAGACGCCGGCGGGCGCCATTTGGTACGTCGGCCCCGGGTAGCTTGGCGTGAAGTAGATATCCACATGGACGCGAAAGTGCCCGGGCTTGCCGAGGTATTTCTGCTCGGCCTCCTGCGCGTGATCGTTCGGTGAGCCGGAAGTGAGTTCGTCCACAAGACACGCGAAAGGCGTCTCGATCTCGATCAAAGCCACGTGGGGGCCCCTCTCGGGCACCGGCAGATTGTGGCGATACTTCTCGAAGAAAGCATTTATCCTCTCCGGGTGTCCTCTCCCAAGAAAATAGGCTTCGCGGATTGCTTCGGGAGAGAGCGGGTAATCGAATCCGAATAGCGGTTGTGCGGCCGTTGCGGCCAGCAGCAAAATCAAGAGCACCAGACGCGACCGGGTTTTCATGGCGGCCTCCGAATCCTAAGCTGTCAGACGACTCGCGCGAGATTTAGAGTACCGATAGGTTTCTACTTGGTAATGCCGCTCAGGAACGGGTAGTGTTCCGCGGCGCCCATGAAGAAGAGCATGGGCAGCGACATCCAGAATCCCGCGCGTGAAGCGAGAAACGCCCAGCGCGCCAACCGCGCCGCTTCGGGAGGCATCGGCGTGCCCTGCTCGGCGCTCGCGCGCGTCCACGCGATCAGTCTTTTTTGCACGCGCCAGATGATTCCCCAGGCATTCAGCAGCATCAGTAATCCCATTCCGCCGCCAATGCTGATGGACAAATGCGCGTTCGACGATTCCGGACTTGCGTTCAATATCAGCACCACCCAGCATGCGGCCACGGCAATCACCACGATCGCGGTGATCCGTATCCACGGGCTATCCAGGATTCCCGTGTGCGGTAACTGGAACGGATAAATCAGGGCGAACGCCACGCACCAAACCAGCAGCCACCATCCCATCCACTGCCACGCCAGCGACGGATTGCCGGCGTTGCGCGCGTCCGCCGCCAAAATCAGCCAGAAATAGCGCAGCCCGGCGATCACCGTCACCAGCGCCGACCACCGGAACCACCACATCGCTCGCGACATCAGCGCCGGGAAAACCTTCACACGCACCGGCGCTTCCAGCGTCTTCATCGTGGGCGTTCCCACCAGATTGAAAAAATAGAGCAAGCCGATCCAGATGATTCCCGAAACAAAGTGCAGCCAGCGCAGGGCAATTTCTTCGTTCGCCGCGCCGTGTGGAAAGCTGATCTGGGGCACGGCAGGGAGCGCGGCAGCATGAAGAATTAGCGCGAAGGATGAAGCCCACATGAAACACCTCCCGGATAACCGCCGCGCGAATGCACGCCGGCGCAGACGCAGGCATACTATCGCAAAAGCCGGCAGGGGAGTGTTGTAGACTCTCGGCTTGGGCAGAAAGTACGCGGCGCCGCCTTTAGCGAATTCCCGTACGGAGAAAAACGGTGGGGAAAATTTATGCGGGCACTTCCGGGTGGGCCTACGCGAGTTGGAAACCCAGCTTCTATCCGGCCAAGCTGGCTTCGTCGAAATTCCTCGGTTACTACGCCACGCGCCTCAATTCAGTGGAGCTGAACTACACGTTTCGCCGCCGCGTCACAGAAAAGCTTCTAGACGGTTGGATCTCCACCACACCGCCGGACTTCAAATTTGCTGTTAAAGCTCACCAGAACATCACACATATCACGCGCCTGCGCGGCTCCGCCGAAATAACTTTGAACTTCCTTGCGTCGCTCGATCCTTTGCGCGAAGCCGGAAAACTTGGCCCCGTGCTGTTTCAGTTGCCACCGTTCCTCAAATGTGATCTGGCGCTGCTGGAAAACTTCCTGGCTCAATTACCGCGCCACACGCGTGCCGCCATGGAATTCCGCCACACTTCCTGGTTTTCCAATGAAGTCTACGAACGCCTTAGCCGCGCCAATGTGGCGCTCTGCCAGGCTGAAAGCGAAAAAATCGAAACTCCCCATGTGGCAACCGCTGATTTCCGCTATTTCCGTCTACGCAAGGAAGACTATTCAGCCGCCGCAAAAAAAGCCCTGGCGCTGCAAATAGACGAAGCCGCGAGCCAAGGCGACGCGTTTGTCTACTTCAAGCACGAAGACACGCCCGAAGGCGCGCTCCAGGCCGAAGCTCTGCTCAACCCGTCCGATGGGAGCTAAGGGCGCTGGATCTGAGGCGCCGCTGAATCGCAGCCCATGCCCGCTACTCGCTGACATTCCAGACATATAAGAAATCGTCATCCGTGGCGGTGGCAACATGCATCCCGCGTTTCCGCGTGGCACGATTTAGCGCCGAACGGACCTTCTCTTTCGTTGCCGCCAATTCAGCCAGCGGCACTTTGATCGCCGAACCGGCCTTCAATTGGTCGAGGTCCTTGAGGATCGTGGAAACGATCAGTTTGTGCTTGCCGTTCCGGCCCTGCGGGACGTCCGCTTGCACCATTGTTTTGAAGTGCGCCGGTGTGATTTTTGCCCGGTTGCTTACCATACCGTCCTCCAGGTTGTGGAGCGTTAAACTAACGAGCCGCTATCGTATCCAAACGTAAAATTAGTGTCAAGCTAACAATTAGTGACCGTAAAGTCTCTCGCCCCTCAATCGTCGCGCTATGGACCCGCATTCAATCCGCACGTTTCGCTAAAAGGCGGATTCCGCTCGCTAATTGA
This sequence comes from uncultured Acidobacteriota bacterium, assembly GCA_963823145.1. GTDB lineage: Bacteria > Acidobacteriota > Terriglobia > Acidiferrales > UBA7541 > Palsa-295. Next base: position 780,388 of record CAWGJZ010000002.1, on the reverse strand, counting down.
AAACTCGATCTTTTAAAAAACTTTAGAGATCTGACCCGTATCACTTCTCCTCTGCTAGCGTTGGGTCGTGGAAAGGAGTCAACCCAGAGTGTTTCGACCGAGAATACATTTCGAGCAGGTGCCATTGGCAGTGGTTTTGAAGAACGCCAAAGTGCAATCAAACAAAAACAAACCGCCGAAGAAACGGCGGACCCTGAATCGAAGGAGCGAAAATGAACGGAGCGGAAATGCAAGGAGTGAAAATGGAAGAATTGAAACACGGCAGTAACGGAGCTCCTGGATTTGGGGGATCTTCCTTCGACATCTTCCAGGTGGAAGCCGAGGGCGTGGTCTGGCGTGGAGCAGCGGCTACATTTGCGGAGGCCAGTAGGCGAGTGCAAGAATTGGCGTTGGTATCGCCCGCTGATTACATCGTGTGGAATCGGAATACCGGAGACAAGCACACGATTAAATCCGGCGGCCGGCAAGAGGCCGGTGACGCAGGCACCAACCGAACGCGTTCCTGATCGCTATCGCAAATCGCTTCGCAGTGAGCTGATTTCATGGTGCCCAAGAGAGGACTCGAACCTCCACTCCCTTGCGAGAACTAGCTCCTGAAGCTAGCGCGTCTGCCAATTCCGCCACTTGGGCACAATCGAGCGGTTTTAAGAGGCTATCACGGCGGAACATTCAAAGCAAAATCGCCGCGGCACTCTCAGATCGCCATTCCCCGGCAACGCCTCCAGTGCGAACTCGGAAAAACACCTTACGGGCCTAAGGAAATGCTCGGGTGACTCTGCGGGGTCTTTACATGAATCCTGGTATGTCCGAAAACTTCAGGGTCGTGTATAAAACAACGATAGGACCGACATGGCGCTTCGAATCCTTCTGGCCGACGATAACCCGAAACTTAGAACCCGCCTTAGTCGAATGCTGACGTCTGCTCACGATGGCTGGGTGATCTGCGCCGAAGCCGAGAATGGGAAACAGGCGGTTTCGAAGACAATCGAGCTGAGGCCCGACGTGGTCATCCTGGACTTATCCATGCCGGTGATGGATGGTCTTGAAGCTGCTCGAGAGATCGCCAACGCGTTCAACTCCGTTCCCATTTTCCTCTATACGCTTCATACCATTCCGGCGTTGGAGGAAGAGGCCGGCAAATTCGGGATCACCCAGGTTATCTGCAAACCCAATTGGCAGAGCCTTTTCGATGCGATTGAAGGGTCGACGAAGGAGGACGGGAGAGACTCTGATGCGCGCCCCTTATCCCCTGGCGAATCTTCGCGTCAGCACAAGGTTAATCGAGTCCCTGCCACAGAAACACGGCGCAGCTATCACTGACTGTCCGCACCGCGTGTTCTTTTAGTGGTAATTGCATTCTCTTTTTGGTTAAAATTTCGTGACTGCCATTGACTCCTGTGTGTCGACCTCTGTAGAGTATCTGCAAGCGGTCGCGGGGTAGTAGAGGAGGATTCACCATGGCCACAGCCCGCGCGATGCTGGAGCGTCGCCGTTCATCCCGAGTTTCTATTTCCATTCCGTTAAGTGTCGTCCGCAGCGAAGCGAGTCCGTCGAATAACACTCCCGCTGAAGCCATTTCAATCAGCCGCTATGGAGCGCTGCTTCGAGTTCCATTTCTCCCACCTGTAGGCTCTCGCATTGAGCTTCTTCACGCGAGGTCTCAAGAGGTGCGGGAGTTTCGCGTGATCTCGGCTAAAAGTCCGCAGGTGCGGGGTTCTTTCGAGCTGGGCATCGAAATTCTCCATCCCGCTCGGAACTTCTGGGGAGTACAGCTCCCCGAAGATCGCTGCTCCGCCTAGGATCGGCGTCGAACGCGTGGGTTCGCATTTTCCAGCTCCAAAGGAAACACTGCGCCGTTGGTCGCATCTTGTTGCAGATGCTGTATGTTTGAAAAACTTTCACTACGCGCGACAAGAGTGGTAATCGAAACGGTTCAAGAAGCCCAACAACGCGGCGCGGATTCCATCCATCTGGGCGATCTGGTCGCTGAATTGGTTACCGAAGATCAGGACCCAGATTCTCTCGATCTAAACGAGCAAGACCCACATGTGAAGAGATTCCTGGAACGGGAGACGAAACCACCGGGCGTGCTATTCTCGCGAAACTGCGCACTACCCCACGTCGCGTTTTTCTCCCCGGAAGTCGCTGCTGAACTATCAGTCAAACTGAAGGAAATTCTGCCACGCTCAACCCCACGCGCCGGCGGATTGCCAGCCTCACCAGAATTCGAGCGTGTTTTCGATGTAGCGGAGCACCTGCGGAACGAGTTTCACCAGTCGAAAGTCCATCCGCTACACATACTTGCGGCTGCTTTGCCGGGAGCCGTGCGAAGCCACCCGCTTGCTGACTGACGCCGGAATCACCGAGGAAAACGTGCTCCGCACTATTCGTTCTGCAGGGCCTGCCGCGGAACTAAGCCTTTGAAGTGGCCTTCACCGCTGAATTGAGAATCTTGTCGAGCCGGTCCAACACCTGCATCGCAGTGAGGCACTGAGCGACGCTGGCGTTCGGATCGCGCTTTTCCTTGATGGCTGCAAAGAATTCGCGGTCCTGAAGCTCGATGCCGTTCATGGACACGTCTACGTGAGAAAGGTCGATCTTCTTGTCCTCCCCATCGACCAGATCGTCGTAGTAGGCGATGTAGGTACCGTTGTCGCAGATGTAGCGGAAGCGCGTGCCCAGCGGTCCCTTATTATTAAAGGAAAGCGACAAGGTGCAAATCGCTCCCGACGGGACCTTCATTACGATTCCCATATCCATGGCGATCTTCAATTCAGGATGCATGGGGCCCTGCACGGCATAGCAATCGGAAACTAATTCTCCGGTCTGATACTGAAACAGATCCACCGTGTGGCAGGCGTGGTGCCAGAGCAAGTGATCGGTCCAACTTCGGGGCTTCCCGGCCGCGTTCATATTCGTGCGCCGGAAGAAATAGGTCTGCACGTTCATTTGCTGGACCTTGAGCTCGCCAGCCTTAATCTTTTTGTGAACGTACTGGTGACTTGGATTGAAGCGGCGCGTATGGCCGCCCATGCAGACCACGCCGGTTTCCTTCTGCACCTTCACCAAACGTTCGGAATCCGCCAGCGTATCGGCGATCGGAATCTCGATGTGCACATGCTTGCCCGCACGCATGCACTGTTCGCCCTGCTTGGCGTGCATTCCAGTGGGAGTAGCGAGAATCATCGCTTCGAGGCCGGGCTGTTTCAGACTTTCAGTGAGATCGCCAGTCCAATGAGGGATTTTGAACTTCTTGGCTACTTCTTCAGTGGCAACCTGATTTCCGCCCGTCAGGGAAATCACTTCTATCCCCGGAATGGCAGCCATGGCCTCCAAATGCTTCACGCCGAAAGCACCCTGCCCAGCGACACCGACCTTCATATTATTTCCCTCACTTTGAATTTTTCGATCAGTGGCCGTTGAAAACGCGCTGCGCACTCCGCGGCGCCAAGCGGGGATTCTTTCTTCGTCTTGGGGACGAACCTGACACCGGCGTAGCGAAACGCGCTCGCGAGCGCCTACGCGGCGCCCGCTTTTTCCACGTCTGACTTGGCGGCGCGAAGCTTGCGCAACTCAGCGTGCATGCGGATCACCGCCATCCACATGCCCAGCGGATGCGCGCCCGCTTCGACGAGCGGATGGACTTGCCCGTCTCTGAATTTCTCGATGTCGTCATCCTGGAGAGTCTCCAGAACTTTAGCTTCCTCGGGCGTCATCCCATATTCCTTGGCGACTGACGGAAGATCGTGCACCAAGCGGAGCCGCAATTCTCGTTTGAACCGGCTATCGTAAAGAACTTTATTGAGCTTATACGCCGCCGGAGACGGGTGCTTGTAGAATTCATAGCCACCCTTGAATTCATACTTCTTGGCCGCCTCGGTGCCTTCCTTCGAAGGACCGGTTCCCTTGAGGGGCATGAAGCGCATCACCGCGTGGCCGTGATGCCACGTCGGCTGATAAGTGACCAGTTCGCCAGGCTGGTTTCCGATTGCGCCGAACATGATCATCCAGGAGAGCATCTCCGTGTTGCCGACCTCGTCGAGTTGCTCGTTAGTTAGATTGATGAGCGCCTGGTGGTTTCCCTTTTCCATCTGGGAGATCGCCCAGTAGTCGAAGTCGAAGTCCGGCTTCGGATATTTCCACGTGCCTGGAAAGTGCGACATGCCACCGCTGGCAACGATCGCAACCTTCTCGGGGCGGTCCGCGATGACTTTGCCGATGGCTTTGCCCAACTCCGCGCACCGCTTCGCAGTCGGCAGTGGCGGGAGATACGCGTTCACGAAAATCGGAACGACGGGAATGGGGCGCTTCTCGATCACCCATTCGTAGACTGCGGCGAACGCGTGTCCGAGCACCGCGTCCTGCGAGTAGCCCAGGTCGAAACCTGCTTTCATGAGTTTGTCTAGCAGGTCTTCCGTCAGAGCCTCGTGGATTTTCAGCTCGTACTTCCGGCCGGCAAATTCTGCGTGAGAATATTCGCCGGAGAGAATGGCGAATGTGGGGACCGAACTCAGGAAAAAGGTTTCGAGATGATCGCTGCCAATCACGATCACGGCATCGGGTTTGGTTTCCTCGAGTTCCTTGCCAATCTGGCGCATCGCCGCAATGTCGGCATCAAGCTGCTTGGGATCCTCGCTGGGCGGACGGTCAAAAAGCTGCGGGGCGTGCACGGTGGCGTATGCTGCGACAATTTTTCCCATGGTTAGTTACCTCGTCATTTCCTACTCATTTAGAACGCCCTTCGGCCGTTCTTTGTTGCCCAAACCTTGAGTTCGGAGCGTAAACGCTCGAGGTGAGCCGATACTTTAATTGTTGCGGAAAGCGGCTGACTTCGTCAAGCGAAACCGCGCTAAGCCCAGCGGCACCCGAACTGTGCGTTACGTCGTCAGTGGGTCGGCCTTCTCGACGTCAATTTCAAGGTCCTTGATGGCCTGTTGAACCACCGAGGCTTGAATTTTCCCCTCGAGCAACAACTCATGAAGAGTAGCCAAGGTGATGAAACGTGCGTCCACCTCGAAAAAGTTGCGGAGGGACGTTCTGCTCTCGCTGCGTCCAAATCCATCCGTGCCCAATGACGCCAGGCGTCTTGGCATCCACCGGCTCACCAGATTCGGCAGCGCCTTCAGATAATCCGTGGCGGCCACCAAAACGCCGGGAGCGTCGGCGAGGCACCGGGAGATATAGGGAACACGCGGCTTCTTGGTTGGATGCAGAAGATTCCAGCGCTCGGCCTCGAGGCCGTCGCTGTATAGAGCCTTGTAGCTGGTAACGCTCCAGACGTCGGCAGCGACGTGGTATTTCTCAGCCAAAATCTCCTGGGCGTGGAGCACCTCGCGAAGAATCGCCCCGCTTCCAAAAAGCTGGGCGCGAAGCTTCGATCTAGCCTCGCCGGCAGGTTTATACCGGTACATTCCCTTCAGGATGCCTTCGCGCGCACCAGCGGGCATGGGAGGCATCGCATACGGTTCGTTCATCACCGTAACGTAGTAGAAGATGCTTTCGCCCTTGTTGTACATGCGATCGATGCCGTCTTCGATTATCACGGCGAGTTCGTACGCAAACGCCGGATCGTAGGCTTGCAGCGTCGGTATGGGAAGCGCGAGCACGTGGCTGTTGCCATCCTGGTGCTGAAGACCTTCGCCCGCCAGCGTGGTGCGGCCGGCCGTGCCTCCCAAAAGGAATCCGCGGCAACGCGTGTCCGCAGCGGCCCAAATCAAATCGCAAACGCGCTGCAGTCCGAACATCGAATAGAAAATGAAGAAGGGAATGGTGTTGATTCCATGCGTCGCGTAAGCCGAACCGGCCGCGATAAACGACGACATGGACCCGGCTTCGGTGATGCCCTCTTCCAGGATCTGGCCGTCCTTAGCCTCTTTGTAATAGAGGAGCGTGTTCATATCGACGGGTTCGTAGCGCTGCCCTCGGCTGCTGTAAATTCCAACCAGCCGAAAGAGAGACTCCATGCCAAAAGTGCGCGCCTCATCGGGAACGATGGGGACGACCAATTTCCCGATTTCCGGATCGCGCAGCATCTTTCGCAGCATTCCGACGAAGGCCATGGTGGTCGAAACCTCGCGGCCTTCGCTTCCGGTTAGAAATTCCTCGAATAATTCGCCGCGATTGCTAACCAAGGCCTTCGAGCGGACTTTGCGTTGCGGCACGTAGCCGCCGAGCTTTGCTCGACATTCCTTCAGGTATTGCATCTCCGGGCTATCATCGGGTGGCCGGTAAAACGGCACCGTCGCGATTTGATCTTCGGTGATTGCCAGGCCAAAACGTTCGCCGAAGTGGCGCAGCGTGTCTTCATCGACCTTTTTCTGCTGGTGGGTGACGTTTCGCCCCTCGCCTGCCTCACCGAGGCCGTAGCCCTTGATCGTGCGAGCGAGGACGACGGTCGGCGAGCCTTTGTGTTCGACCGCAGCCTTATATGCGGCGTAAACCTTCTTTGGATCGTGTCCACCCTGACGCAGTGTGCGAAGCTGTTCGTCCGAAAGGTTCTCGACCATCTTGAGCAGGCGCGGGTCAGACCCAAAAACGTGCTCGCGGATGTAGGCTCCGGACTCGACGATAATCTTTTGATATTCGCCGTCGACCATTTCGCCCAAACGCTTGGCAAGCAGGCCGTCAACATCTTGCTCGAAAAGCGAATCCCAGTCAGATCCCCAAATCACCTTGATCACATTCCAGCCGGCACCGCGGAACGCTGCCTCGAGTTCCTGAATAATGTTGCCGTTGCCTCGCACGGGTCCGTCGAGGCGCTGCAAATTGCAATTGATCACAAAAATAAGGTTGTCGAGGTTTTCGCGCGAGGCGAGAGTAATTGCGCCCAGGGCCTCCGGCTCGTCCGTTTCGCCGTCTCCCAGGAAGGCCCAAACTTTCGCGTCCGTGACGGGCTTGAGGCCTCTATCTTCCAGGTAGCGGTTAAATCGAGCCTGGTAAATCGCCATAATCGGGCTCAGGCCCATCGAGACGGTGGGGAATTCCCAGAAATCGGGCATCAGCCATGGATGCGGATACGACGACAGCCCCCCGCCCGGCTTTAGTTCGCGACGGAAATTCTCAAGTTTTTCCGCGGAAAGGCGACCTTCCAAAAACGCGCGAGCATATACGCCCGGCGCAGCGTGTCCCTGGAAATAGACCGTGTCGCCTTCGAATTCTTCACTGCGCGCACGGAAAAAATGATCGAATCCTACTTCGAAGAGAGTCGCGACCGAACCATAGGTCGAGATGTGACCTCCGATATTGTGCTCCACGCGGTTGGCCCGGACCACCATGGCAAGGGCGTTCCAGCGGATCAGGCTTTTGATTTTTCGCTCGATTTCCTGGTCGCCGGGAAGGGCAGGTTGCTGGCTCGCGGGAATTGTGTTCACGTACGGCGTATTCGCCGTAAACGGCACGATGACTCCGGCCGCGAGCGCTCTGTTGCGGATTTCTTGCAGGATTCTTGACGCCAGGCCAGGCCGGCCATTTTCAACGACCGCGTCGAAAGATTCAATCCATTCCCAAATCTCTTCGAGCTCATCCACCTCTGACGGATGCGTGACAGGACCTACGACCATTGGAACCTTCCTTACTTGGATTCCGAGACGACCTCTTATTTTTCGATACTATTAGGATACACCTCTTTTCGCCTCGGAATCCGCGGAATGCGCTGTGCTCCCAAGGAATGTTATCCGCGTCCAAAAGAAAGATTGGCCGTTAGGAAGTCGATTCGCCTATACGCTGCTGTAGCGATGGCGCATTAATCGCCCTTTTCAGTCGCGTAGCCCTTGGCCGCCCAATCGGTGTAGAAGTTCGTGGGCAGCAAGAGCACACGCAGATGCGCGAAGCCCAGGGTGTGCAGCGCTTCAAAAGCTGGCCGGAGATTGGGACAGTGCGTGAGCGGACAGCATCCGCAGTACACGACGAGATTCGTTGATTTGGGAATGGTACCGGCCCATTTTTTCAAGTCATCCAAGCCCTGCGGCGTGGAGGCAGGTCCGTGGAAAGACGCACCAGGAATGTGCCCGCCCTCGTAGAGAAAATGCGGGGCGACACATACCACCGTCGGCTTGTTGCTGCTGGAAAGCTCCTTCGCGAGCGCCGCAGGCTCGACTGTTTGAGCGGTTGTCCACGGGTCCGGTTTTGGGGACTGAGCGGCCTGACGGCTGGCGCCAGGATTGGCAGTAACGGCAAAGAGGCATGCTACCGCCCCAAACAGAAAAACTATCAGGACGGAGCCAAATAACTTCATCTTCTGATTCCTGCCACCAATTATCAAGATCGATTGTCTCACATTCAGCCAAGCGGCGACCCACGCACAATTCGCGATCTTGACGCGTCGCGCAGACTCTCGCAAGCGGAGCCACGCAAGTCAAGGTCGTTTGGCACATGCGCGACGGTTGTATTATGATTCGCCCACCTACAACTCTATCCAAAACATCGGGAGGCTCTATGTCTGCTCCTTCGGCGGCAAGCGCGGCTCATGCCGGTCAAATCATGCAACTGGCGACGGGATATATGCCAGCGGCATGCCTTTACACAGCGGCGAAGATGAAGATCGCCGACCTGCTGGCCACCGGTCCAAAACCAATCTCGGAGATTGCTGGCGCCGCTCAGCAGGCGAACGAGAACGCGCTGTACCGGACTTTGAGAGCCCTTGCAAGTGTTGGCATTTTTCACGAGGTCGAGCCCGGCACATTCGTGAACACGCCGTTATCGGAACAGCTGCGCAGCGACCTGCCAGGATCGTCACGGGACACGGTGTTGTTCGTCGCGAACCCGCTGCACTTCCGCGTTTTCGCCGAGCTTATGCATTCGATCGAATCCGGCGAGACGGCCTTCAAGAAGGTGACGGGCCTCGATTCGTCCGAATTTTTCAGGCAGGACACGGAGGAGAACTGGGAATTCAACGCCGCAATGACCTCGATCACCACGAGCTTCATCGGACCCGTGCTTGCGGCCTACGATTTCGGCGAATCCGGTACACTCGCCGACATCGGCGGTGGACACGGTTTTCTGCTCACCGCAATCCTGCAAAAACATCCCGCTGTTCGTGGGGTCGTTTTTGACTTGCCGCATGTGTTGGAGGGCGCGAAGCCGCGGATTGAATCGCTAGGCCTCGCATCGCGCTGCGAGATTGCGGGTGGCGATTTCTTCAAGATTGTTCCGCAGGCAGATAGTTATGTGCTCAAATCCATCATCCACGATTGGGATGATACTCGCGCCATCACGATCCTGAAAAACTGCGCTGCCGCTATGCGCAGGAATAGCGGCAAGGTCATCCTTTTAGAATTCGTGATTGATCCGGGCAACGAGCCGAGCCTGGGCAAATGGATTGATCTTGAGATGCTGACAATGGCCGGCGGACGCGAGCGCACGGAAGCGGAGTACGCTGAACTCTTCGCCAAAGCCGGTCTGAGGCTCGCGCGAGTGGTTCGCACGGCGGCTCCGCAGTGCGTGATTGAGGCCGTGAAAGCATAGAGGAGCGACAAACATGAAGACCAATTACTGGGCGATCCTCGTTTGCGCTATCGTGTATTGGCTATTCGGAGGTCTGTGGTACGACGTTATTTTCAGCAAGCAGTGGATGGCGCTTGAACACATGACCGAGGCACAAGCGAATTCCGCGAATCCCGTGTGGATCTGGCCATTCATCCTCACATTTCTTCTGAACTTGCTGATCGCATTTGTGCTGGCGCAGATTTGCATCTGGCGGAATGCGAACACGGCCGCGCGAGGGGCTGCGATTGGAGTCTTGCTGTGGGTCGGAATCGTGGGGCCGGTCGTCTTCACAACGTACATGTACGAGATGCGGCCAAAGGAGCTTTTCGCGATCAACGAATTCTACCCGCTTGTGGGACTTTGCCTGATGGGAGCAATCCTCGGGGCGTGGAAGAAAAAGACCGCGTAACGCCGGTACGAAAGCGGCCGGTCACAAATCCCAGTGCCGCGCTCAGGCCAGAAACGGCGCGAGTCCTCGCTATTACGAGGTCGGCGTGATGTTGGCCTTCTTTTGCTTGATGGCCTTTACGCGTTCCACGAGGTTGTCGGCTTCCTGCAGATCGGCGTCGCGGGCCGAAGGCATCGTCTCCATGTCCGCTTTCTGACGGTAGACGAGATTCAGATAGGCCATGGCGTCGTCGTAGTCCGACTTCAGGCTGATGGCCTTTTGAAGCTTGGCGATCCCATCGTCCACCGTTGAGCCGTACTTCTCGGAGAACTGTTTGGCGAGCGCGGGCGGCATGGGATCGGTTTCCTTGATTTGCTTTTTGGCCGTTCGATTGTAGGCCTCGCGCATATCCTTATTGCCGCGGTAGGAAAGCGACCAGTCGATCACGCCGACCCAGTAATAAGGCTCGGGATCGCCCGGCGCAAGCTGAATATGCTTCTCGTGATAGGACTTGGATTCATTCATCTTCGCTTCGTCGAACGGCGAACCACCCATGTTGTAGAGGATGGACCCAATACCATCGATGGCCGGTAGATTGTCCGGGTTCTCCTGGAGGATCGCCTTGTATGCGTCGATGGCAGACTGGCCGTTGCGAAGATTCTCGGGTGATGGCGCGCCGGGAATGTACTGATTAGCATAGGCCGCAGCGAGGTAGAGTTGGGCGTTCGTAAGCGTCGGATCGTATTGCTGTGCCTCCTTGAAATCCTCGATGGCCACGTCAAACTGCGCGTTCTTGTAGGCGTTCACACCTTTATTGAGTTTGTCGCGTGCGCGGAGCTTATCGCAGCCGGCTCCGGCGGCCATTGCGGCCACGACCACAGCCACAGTAAAAAGAACAGAAAAATTACGCTGCATTCCCGCTCTCCTTCGGATGATAGCTACGCCAGCACGGAATTAACGGCGAGCGTCCCAAACCAGCCACGCGATGCTACTGTCCAGCCTCGATTTTGGCCGTGATGAGTCCAACGTGATCGATGCCCGATCCGCGCATGATATCGATGGCACGAGCGACCTGGGCAAAATCGATATTGTCATCGCCCTTTATAAAGGCGATCTTGTCCGCACGCTCCTTGAAGATATCGAAGAGGCGCGGCCCGAGATCGTTCCAGCTGCTCTGGTCCTGGTTAATCATCACTTTGCCGCCAGCCATTACTTGGACGACGATCGTCCGCTGGTCGGGTTCCGTCTGCTTCTGGTTGGGCGGCGGTGGCTGAGGAACCAGCGTCGGCAAGCCCGTGGGCGTTCGAGGCGTAATCACCATGAAAATGATGATCAGCACGAGCAAGACGTCTATCAGAGGCACGATGTTGGGTTCGGAAACCGGTCCTGAGCCGCTACCGCCAACTGCCATTCCCATGGTAAGACTCCTTAGAAATACTGCTGATTGCGTTCGCCTCTAGTCCGAGCCAGGTGGCGGCGGAGGGGGTGCGCTCTTCGTGGGTGGAACCTTTTCGGTTAGCAAACCCAGGTTCTCCACTCCGGCCGCCCGTACTTCGTCAACCGCTTTCACCACATCGCCGTACTTCGCGCGAGCGTCTGAACGAACGTACACGGTTTTATCCAGACGTCCGGTAAGCAGATCCTTCACATCGCCGGTGATCTCGTCCAAGCTAATTTCCTTGTTGCCCGGACTTAGAAACAGCCTGCCGTCCCGCGTGACCGCGACGATGATGGCGTCATCCCGGTCGGCGTTGGGCATCTTGTCGGCGTTCTCGGCCTTGGCCATATCCACCGGAGCGCCGTGCTGCAACATCGGCGTGATCACCATGAAGATGATGAGCAGCACCAGCATAATGTCCGCCATCGGAATCACGTTCGGAGCGGCCATCACCGGCGGTGCTTTTGGTTTGTATCCCATGGTTACTTCTTTCCGCCCCGCCGCGTGATGAAGTAGTTGATCAGTTCCATCGAGGAATTGTCCATCTCGACGTCGAAGGCTTCCACACGATTCGTGAAGTAGTTAAAGGTCCAAACGGCAGGCACGGCGACCAGCAAGCCGAGAGCCGTGGTGACCAACGCTTCCGCAATACCGCCGGCCACCGCCGAAAGACCGGTAACCTTGGAGCTGGAAATGCCCTTGAACGCGTTGATGATGCCCATCACCGTGCCGAAGAGTCCGACGAACGGCGCCGTGGAGCCGATCGTGGCGAGGCCCGAAAGTCCACGCTTCATTTCGGCGTGAACGATCGCGACGGAGCGTTCCAAGCCGCGCTTGGCCGCTTCGATTACTTCCTCGTCATTTACTTGAGCTGAAGCCGCCTGGAATTCGGAGAGACCCGTCGCCACAACCTTGGCAATGTGGCTCTTCTTGTTGCGCTCGGCGATGGAGATTGCTTCGTCGAGCTTATTGTCTTTCAGCGCGCCCGCCACCTGCTGAACGAAAATCCGGGATTGCTTCCGCGCCGCACTGTACATAAGAGCCCGGTCGATCATGATGCCCACCGACCACGCGGACATAATGAACAATACGAAGACCACGGTCTTCGCCGGGTAGCCCATGTTGTGCCACATCGTAATCAGGTCCCAGCCAACCTCGGGAGCCTGGTCTTGAAACATCGCCACCAATAATAGTAGTACGTTCGCGAGCATCACGTTCGATTCCTCCTCCGTCCATTCCATCGATCGCGGCAGTTATTCTGCCGGTCGCCAATCCCTGCCTCTTCTAGATAGATGTCTCAACTCATCCCGCGTCACTTAAAGCTAAATCCGCGCGGGCCCGGCCCTGCTTTAACCACCAAGTGAGAAGACGACTTGAATTGTGGTATCCACCTCCACGGGCTGACCATTCAGCTGCGTGGGTTGGTAACGCCACTCGTGCACCGCATCCATCGCGGCCCGCATCAGCAATGCCGGACCCGAAATGTACTGAAGCTCTTGAATCGTGCCATCCTTGGCAATAATCGCGTGCAGCATCACCGTGCCCGAGACGTGCGCCGTCTTCGCAATCGCCGGATAGACCGGCAACACCTGATGGATCAGCTTGGCCGCCGCCACATTGCCGCCAACGCGGATGCGCTGAGGCGTGGGCTTCGGTGGAGGTGGCGGACCTCCGCCGATAATTCCTCCCAGAACGCCCCCCGTGCCCCCCGGGACTCCCACTCCCCCTGCCACTCCGGCATTCACGTCAGGCGCCTCATCCTTGATCATCTCTACTTTTTTGGGAATCACTGTGGGCGCAACCATCTTCTGCGGCGTAATGATCTTCGGCCTCACGATCGCCTTCACTGGCGCTGCTGGAGGAGGTGGGGGAGGAGGCGGCGCGGGGGCTACCAGAAACGTGTTCAGCATTCCCTTCGGCAGCGCTTCCGTGTAAATCAGTGGAATCAAGATCATTATACCCACTATCACGCCCTGAATTATCGCGGACATCGCCACGGTCCATGGCTTGTGAGTTTTACTGCCGTGTGCACTGGAAACAACAAGTTGATCGAACATGTGATTTACCTCCTTGCGACCGCCGGGACGCGCTTTTCGGCTGCGGATCCGACGCGCACGGCCACTCCCCGCCCACCATGATACTTATTCCAAATTACAACAATCGGCGCCGCGATGCCAAAGCTGGAATACGTTCCTACCACAACTCCCACTACCATGGCAAAAGAGAATGCTCGGAGCACCTCGCCGCCCAACAAGTACAGAACCAAAACAGTTAGGAACGTCAAACCCGAGGTCAGTATCGTGCGCGAGAGCGTCTGATTGATCGCTTTATTCACGATATCGACAAACGACTCTCGCCTCATGATTCGCAAATCTTCGCGGACCCGATCGAAGATCACGATCGTATCGTTCATCGAATAGCCGACCAGTGTGAGTAAAGCCGCGATCACCGTAAGCGAAATCTCATAATGAAACAGCGAAAAAAATCCAATCGTAATCAGCACGTCGTGAAACACCGCGATCACGGCCGCAGCACCATATACCCACTCAAACCGGAACGCAATATATATGAGCATGCCCCCCAGCGCATAAAGCGTCGCGAGGAATGCCTGCCGCCGCAATTGCGATCCGACTTTCGGCCCCACGATCTCCGCGTCACGAATCGTGAAATCGCTCAACGAAAAATTATTCTGCAAGGAGGCGATCACCGGAGCGGTGGCGCCTTCCACATTTTTCAGCTCGTCGAAATTGGTGACGATCCCGCTGTGTTCCGCGTCTCGCGCGGCGGTCAAGCGGCTTGCCAGTTGCGTGTAGCGATCTGCGGCAGTCGGTCCCAGGGAGAGGGGGTCTTTTTGCGTCAGGAGCGCGGACAGCCCGGACGGTGTCACTGAATTGAAATCTGGCTTCCCTGATTTATCGGTGCCAAAAGTCGCGTGCAAAACATCGAGAATCTTCTGCTTTCCGGCGTCCAGAGACTCGTCGCTCTGCTTCTGCTCGAGTCCGATGACAACGTCGTTCTGCGAACCCACCGAGCGAGAATCGCTGATTCCCTGGATGGTGCTGTTTGCTAACCCTGCCTGCTGAAGTCCTTTACGAATCCGATTGATCGGCGGCTTCCCGGCAAAGCGGACATACACAAGTGTGCCGCCGCGGAAATCAATTCCGTAGAGCGTCCCGTGATCGGCCACAACCCGCTTGTAAATCGATATCCATCCGACGGCGAGAAGAATGAGGGACAAAGTGACAAAATACTTCGCCTTTCCCATCCAGTCGATGTTCACGCCGTGGAAAAATTCCATGCCGAGTCCTATCCGTCTATCTTTGACACCATCGACCACCCATTTGTGCCCCGTCGACATCTGGAACGCAGAGGCAGCACCAAAGCCCTTTAAATGCTCAACTGAGCTTGGCGATCCATCCGTGACAGGTGGTAATCAAAAATCACTCGCGACACGTAAATGGAAGTAAACAGGTTGGCTATCAAGCCAATCGTCAAGGTCACCGCGAATCCCTTCACAGGTCCAGTACCGAAGAGAAATAGAAAGGCAGCGGAAACTAGAGTCGTGATGTGAGTGTCGATAATGGTCCGAAAAGCGCGATCAAATCCCACATCGACTGACGGCGCCGGCAGTTTCCCGTTGCGCAGTTCCTCGCGAATGCGCTCAAACACGAGCACGTTCGAGTCCACCCCCATGCCGATTGTCAGTACCACCCCGGCTATGCCTGGAAGCGTAAGCACCGCTCCCGCAAAGGCCATAAAGGCTACCAGGATCAACAAGTTCAGCAGTAGGGCCACAACCGCATTGACACCGCTGAGGCGGTAATAGATCACCAAAAAGACCATCACAACAATCAAGCTGCCGACCGAAGCGCGAACGCCTTCACGAATTGAGTCCGCGCCAAGCGACGGACCCACAGTGCGCTCCTCCAGATACTTGATCGAAGCCGGCAACGCCCCGGCCCTCAGAACAAGCGCCAGGTCTTTCGCTTGGTCCTCGGAAAAATTGCCGGTGATTTGGCCGTTGTCCTCAATACGACCGCGTATCGTAGGAGCCGTGTACACTTTATGGTCCAGAATAATTGCCATGCGCTTGCCGATATTTGTTTCGGTAAACGGGCCGAACCGCGCGGCTGCAGCAGTTGATAGATGGAAGTTGATTTCGAATTGTCCGGGATAGTCCGTACTCGGCTGCGGCGTTGCTCCCACGAGGTCCTGGCCGGTAACAATCGGCGCTCGATCCACGATGTAATAAACTTGCTGACCCGCGGCCGAAGAGTCATCGGAACGCCCCGGCACAATCTCAGTCCCTTGCGGAAGTACTCCGCCATGAGCAGCTAGAGCGGCACTCTCGGATGAATACGTCTGTTCGTCGGCAACCAGCGTCAGTTCGAGCTGCCCGCCCGCCTGGATCACGGACTTCGCCCGCGTCGGATCGCCCTCGCCAGGAAGCTGTACCAGGATTTCGTCGTCGCCGCGGCCGGTAAAGGCAATCGTCGGCTCAGTCAGACCAAGGCCGTTGATGCGGCGCGTAATGGTTTCAAGCGACTGGTCCATCGTCTGCGTGCGAAGGTCGGCGATTACCGAGGGCTTCAGCGTGAGTAGATAGCCGCTGTTCTCTCCCGCTGCTGGAGAAGTGGTCCAGTCGGTGAGCTGGCTGTTGACCAGGTCGCGAAAATCTGCTGAAGTTGCGGGATCGACATCGCGAACCAAAATGTGCGTGTCGTCCACGCGGCGGATCTCGCCAAAACCGATGTGCTTGTCGTGGAGCTGCCTCGTCAGCAGATCGATGGTCTGATCGCAACGCTGGCCGATGGCTTCCTCCACCTGCACCTGCAGCACAAGATGGCTGCCGCCCTTCAAATCGAGTCCCAGCTTGATGCGGTCGGCAAGGTTCTGCTTTATCTGCGCGCCCGAAGTGGGGAAAGCAGGCAACCCGATCACGCCATAAACGCAAAGAAGAATTGCGGCGGCAATTAGAACAAACTTCCACTTGAGCTGCGAATTCATGCGAGCTGACTAGCTCTCCTTGTTTTCGGCCTGGAGTCCCGCGATGGCGCTTCGCGAAACCTTAATCTTCACCTGCTCGGCGATGCGCAACTGAACGGCGTCGCTCTCGAGGCCCACCACCGTACCGTGGATGCCGCCGTTTGTAATTACCTTGTCGCCGTTCTTCAGGTTGTTGAGCATAGCGGCAACCTTCTTTTGGCGAGTCTGTGCCGGACGGATCATCAGAAAATAAAAAATCCCGATGATCGCAATCATTGGCACGGCAAGCCCCAAAAATGGATTCGATTGAGCTTGCGCTTGGGCGAGCAGACACGCACTCGCGGGAGTGGCAATCCCAGTCATTTCTGTCATTGCGCCTTTTCCGCCGCAGCGGCGCCCGCCCAAACCGGCAGGCTAATGGGACCTGCTCACCGAAGATGTTACCCCGTTCTTACCGCGCCCGGCGCCCGCTTGGGTTTGCCTGCGAGAAGCGTGCCTGAAGGTCAGAACGGAGTCTTTCCAGCTTCCCAAAACGGATAGCCTCTCGGATTCGCTTCATCATGTCAAGGTAAAAGTAGAGGTTGTGGTGGGTGTTCAATATGATTGAAAGAAATTCTCCGGTCGAATAAAGATGCCGCAAGTACGCGCGAGAGTACCTGCTACAGACCGCGCATTCGCATTTCTCATCAATCGGCCGTGGATCGTTTGCGTACCGCGCGTTGCGAATCAGCACGCGCCCCTCGGAAGTAAACAAGCAGCCGTGACGCGCGCTGCGTGTGGGAAGCACGCAATCCATCATGTCCACGCCGAGGCTCACGTAATCGGCAATTTGCTCTGGCTTACCAACACCCATCAGGTAGCGCGGGCGTTCCGCAGGAAGGCGCGATGCCGCAATGCTTGTGATTTCGCAAGTAACATCATGCGATTCGCCCACTGCCAGACCCCCGATGGCATACCCGGGAAAATCCAGATCAACGAGGCCGTCCGCATTCTCCCGCCGCTGTGCCGGATGTATGCCGCCCTGCACGATGCCGAATAGCATCTGCCGCTCCCGATCTCCGCAGCGCGCGAAGTAATCTCGCGAGCGTCGCGCCCAATTGAGCGTTCTCCCCGCCGCTTCGCGAGCGCGCAGCTCGCTCGATGGCGCCTCGATGCATTCGTCCAGCACCATCGCGATGTCCGCGCCCAGCGCGATCTGAATTTCCAGCGACTTCTCCGGAGAAAGAAAATGTTCGGATCCGTCCAGGTGCGAGCGAAATGTCGCACCTTCATCGGCGACTTTCCGCAGCGAGCTGAGGCTGAAAACCTGAAATCCTCCGGAATCCGTCAGAATCGGGCGTGGCCAGGACATGAATTGGTGCAGCCCGCCCATTCCGCGGATCAGTTCGTGGCCCGGACGCAGGTAAAGATGATAGGTATTGCCGAGCAGGATTTGAACGCCGAGATCTTCCAGGTCTTGCTGCGTCTGACCCTTTACGGTGGCCGCCGTCCCCACCGGCATGAACACTGGCGTGTCAATCACGCCGTGCGGCGTCGTCAGTCGCCCCAGGCGCGCGCCCGTGGGATCCGTCGCAAGAATCTCGAAGTGAAAACCCATCCGGGCGAGTGTATCAGGAGAACGCAGCCGTCAAGCCTGTCCTCACCAGCACATACACCACCCACAGCGAGAAGATCCATGCGAATGCTTTAGCGAGATGATAGCTTCTTCGGCGCCGCCGCGCTGTAGCCGATCGCCAGCAAAATCATCACCCAAAACGAAAAAAGATCCACGGGCGTCAGCATCGCGACCAGCCACTTTGGAGAATTATCGGCTAGAAATGCTCCCGCATTCGACGCCACCAGATTGTTGCAAGTCGATCGTCGCTGGATCCTTGACCAGCAACACCACGATGCCCAGCAGCCCGGAGATCACATTCGGCATCCAGGAATACGATACGATGCCGAGCGACGTCTTGAAATTGATTCTCGTCCCGCCCAATCCGTTTAAAACGCCAAGAAAGATCCCCGCAAGCGCTAACGCGCCGACAAAGGGCGCGATGATCGCTTCGGCGTACGCAACTCGCGGCGCCCACTTGAGCTGCGCCTCCATCGTCCTCTGCTGCTGATCCGCTGACAATTGCTGAAATTGGCTCGAGTTCGCCACCTGTTTATCCAGATAGGCTGCGCCACCCGACTCGATGGCTGAAAAGCGCCACAACAGCCAGCGCCATCAAGCATGCCAAAATCGACCGGCGGAAGCCAGGTGGGTCGCCGCGCAATCGACTCGAAAGTTTTTCGCGGGCTGAAAAGCGCCCCCAACATCCTGCCGATGGCGCTGAAGGATTCAGGTGTCTCGAGCGGCCGCAATTGGAGAGCTAGACATTTCCTTCTCCTCTGTTCAGGGAATATGGGCTGATCTCTTCCCTTGTTTACGCGCGTGAGGACAAAAAGATTACGAGGTAAGCCATCATTAATAGCGGTTCAGCACGCGCGTGACACTCGGCGAGACCAGTTCGTAGCGGATATTGCGCCAGCGAATCCGACGCGTCAAGAGCGACGCAATGAAGTTCCACGTAAAGAGGAAGGGCACAACAGGCGCCAGCGCCACCCACACCCAGCTCCATTGATTGAGCTGATCCCGCCACTCGGGCAGCATCTCGGCGACGGCGATCGTGCGAAACGCGCCCTTAATCGCGGGAAGCAATACAACTAAAAGCGCCATCAACGCAAGCTGTATCCAGGGGTCGCCGCCGGCCATCGTCATCACCACCACCACGGCCGCATAAATCAGGGTAAGCGAATAGCTGACGTTTGCAGCCGCACCCATGAGCCAGCGCCGCGGAGAATACACTCGCGCGATTAACATTTGCCGGTTCGTAAATTCGAGCAGGCTCGCAGGCGTCCACGGATGAGTGGTCGCGGCCAGGCATTCCGCACAAAACAGAATAGGTTTGCCGGCTGCCTCAAGAGCGCGCGTCAATGCCAGATCGTCGCTGACCGCGCCCTTCCATGCCTCGGGGACCTTTTCATCTTCGAACGTCTTCCGGAGGATCGCAGTGCCGCCTCCCCAGCAGAAATTCTCGCGCGGACGTCCTAATAAAGTCGCAATCGCCCCGTTCCAGGCCGATGCCAATGCGCTCGAGAAGCCTCCGGAGCCGATTGAACGGCTCGGGATTATCCATCTGTACGCCGTGGTCGCGCCCAGGTGGGTGTCTTGCAGCGGCGCAATCAGCTTGGTCAGCCAGCCTCGCGAAAGGCGCGCGTCCGAGTCCACGAAAACCAGAACTTCGATATTCTCCGGCAGCGACTCTACGGCCTTCTTCAGATTTTGCACCTTGCCGCTGCAACCCTCCGGAGGGCCGGCGAAAACGATGTGCACGGGCCGCGTGCTCGCGTCCTTCACTTCCCCCGCGATTTTTACCGCTGGATCGCGCTCGTTGGCAATCGCAAAATAGATTTCGTAATTCGGATAATCGAACCGCGCCAGAGCAGCAAGGTTTTCCTTCAGTCCCGGCTCGATTCCCTTGCACGGACAAATGACCGCCGCCAGGGGCGCGTAAAAGCCCGCGTGCGAACCCAGCCGCCGCCGCACCATGCGAAACCACTCGAACCCATCCCAAAGCGAATAAAGTCCGAGCGCGATCTGCACCACAATCAGTATGTAGAAGATGTAAAGCATTGCCGCGAGGATAGCAAAAACCGCGAAAGAGTGGCATTTTGCCATTCGTTGACTTGCTGAATCGTCACGGGTAGAATCCCGTTCCACTAGGTTGTCTTCTTTCGAAATCCCCTCACTGGAGGAACCGATGTCTACACCCGCTGCTCAACCGCTCAACGAAGCCAAGCTTCACGAATTCGTGATGAAGGCTGTCGGAGAGATGGGAGCGGCCATGAATGCCGCACTCATCCTCATCGGCGACAAACTCGGACTTTACAAAGCCATGGCCGGCGCTGGACCCATGACGTCTGCGGAACTTGCGGCGAAAACCAAAACAGCCGAGCGATACGTCCGTGAATGGCTCGCCTCCCAAGCGGCCGGCGGATTTGTCGCCTACGATGCCGCCACCGGGAAGTACACCCTTCCCGCCGAGCAGGCGATGGCCCTCGCCGATGAACAGAGCCCCGTTTTCCTTCCCGGTTTCTTCGAGATCGTTAGCGCTTGCATGATAGACGAGCCAAAGATTACGGAAGCCTTCCGCAACGGAAATGGCTTCGGCTGGCACGAGCATGACCATTCGCTCTTCGCCGGCACTGAGCGCTTTTTCCGTCCCAATTACCGCGCCCACCTGATCACCGAATGGATTCCGGCGCTGGGGGATACTGAAGCAAAGCTAAGAGCCGGAGCACGAGTCGCGGATGTCGGTTGCGGTTTGGGAACTTCAACGATCCTGATGGCCCTGGCCTTCCCGAAATCCACCTTCGTCGGTTTTGATTACCATCCCAAGTCCATCGAGATGGCGCGCGAGGCCGCAGCAAAGGCCGGCGTAGCGGATCGCGTAAAGTTCGAGGTCGCAAAAGCGAAGGATTATTCCGGCAAAGGCTATCAGCTTGTTGCGTTCTTCGATTGCCTGCACGATATGGGAGACCCGGAAGGCGCCGCCCGTCATGTGCTGGAAACGCTCGATCCCAACGGCGCGTGGATGATCGTCGAGCCGTTCGCCCACGACAAGCTGGAAGACAATCTCAATCCCATCGGGCGGGTGTTCTACGCGGCTTCCACCATGCTATGCACGCCCGCCTCACTATCGCAGGAAGTGGGACTCGGGCTCGGCGCGCAGGCCGGTCAGGGGCGGTTGACAAACGTGCTGACTGCCGCCGGATTCAAACGCGTTCGTCGCGCCGCGGAAACGCCGTTCAATATTGTGCTCGAAGCGCGCCCCTAAGTCTCAGTGCGCGCGTCGGGAAAATATCTTTCGAAGCACTCGGTCGGCGGCGGCATTCAATTCAAGCTGGAATTTTCCGGCTGCCCGCCGAGCCTGCTCCATCAGCGAAGGATCGAGCAGCAGAGCCACCCGGTCGACAAAAGGGCCCGATGCCCGCATGCGCGAGGCGCGCCCTGACTGACGTCCTGAATCGCTGGCGGAAAGTTTCTCGTACAGTTCCAGGTCATGCCAGAATTCTTGCGCGTCTTCGTCCGTCCAGTCGAGGGATTGTCCCAATGCCACGAAAAATTCCTCGCGAAAAAGATCCAGAAAAGGTATCGCGAGCTCGAGATTTGCTTTTCTTTTCAGAGGACGCACGCCGCGGCCTTTCTTTCCACGCTTCTTTTTTCGCGGTGCTTTTCCTCCCCGCACCGTGACGCTTACTTTCAGCCGGGCCGGAAGCGCCGCTTCAATTCGCAGCACCGTCGCCAAAATCGATTCCCGGCGAATCGTCTGCAACTGTTCGCGATAAAAAGCTGGCTGGTCGGCCCGGCCCGGCCGCCGATTTTCAGCCGCATACATATCCAGGAAGCGGGCGACCATCTCATCGCGATCCAGTGTCGCAAGCAAGATCGCCGCGGCTTCGCGGGCCCGCACCACCAGTTCTCTTGGACGATAGGGCATGAACGGTTCCACGGCGGCAAAGTGCTCGCCCCGGCTATCACTTAGGTACGCGAATGCGGCCTCGCTCGCAACAGGAAAGGCTCTTCGCCCGCTAAAAACAAAAGGCCCGGACATCTCTGCCCGGGCCTTCTATATCTTTCCCTCTGACTGATCTCGCTATTCGCGTAGCGAGTTAGTGTACCGGACCCGCGATCGGACGGTCCTCTCTTCGGGTGCCGCCAGTCACCGGCCGCGTCGGCTTCTCGAATTTGCCTAACGCAATTTCGAGAGCCTGCTCCGCAGTGCGAACGAAATGAATCTGGACGCCCTCGAGTATTTGCGGCGGCAGATCCTCCTTCACGTTCAGCTCGTTTTCCGACGGCAGAATCACTTCGCGTATGCCCGCGCGCTTTGCTCCGAGCACCTTTTCCTTGATCCCGCCCACCGGCAGCACGATCCCGGAAAGTGAAATTTCGCCCGTCATCGCCACGCGCGGACGAACCGGACGCCCAGTCAGCAAACTGACCAGCGCTGTCACCATCGCCACGCCCGCCGACGGCCCGTCCTTCGGCACCGCGCCCGACGGCACGTGGATGTGCAGGTCCAGCTTGCGGAAGAAGTCCGCGTCGATGCCGTAACGCTCGGAATTCGCACGCACCCAGCTCAGCGCTGCGCGCATGGACTCCTGCATTACCTCGCCCAGATGCCCGGTCATTGTAAACTGCTTTCCGCCGCGCATCTTGCTGGCTTCGATGAAGACGATATCGCCTCCCACCGGCGTCCAAACCAAGCCCACTGCGACACCCGGTTTCTGAACGCGCTCTTCCACTTCCTTCTCCAGGCGGAACTTCGGAATTCCAAGTGCCTCCCGAATTACTTCCGGCGTAACGGTGAGCTTGTCCGTTTTGCCCTCGGCAATTCGCCTGGCTTGCTTGCGCACCAGCGTGGCGATCTCGCGTTCCAGATTCCTTACGCCTGCCTCGCGCGTGTAGTGGTGAATCAGATCGTGCAGCGCTTCATCACTGAATTCGATCTGCTCGCCCAGCTTGATCCCATGCTCCTTGGTCTGCCGCGGAATCAGAAACCGCTTGGCGATGTGAATCTTTTCCTCCTCGGTGTACCCGGGGAGTTCCAGAATTTCCATGCGGTCGCGCAGCGCCTCCGGGATCGGATCCATCCAGTTCGCCGTGGCCACGAACAGCACCTTCGACAAATCGAAAGGCACGTCCAGGTAGTGATCCCGGAACGTCGAGTTCTGCTCCGGATCGAGCACTTCCATAAGCGCCGCCGACGGATCTCCGCGGAAATCGCGGCCCAATTTGTCCACCTCGTCCAGCATCAGCACGGGGTCCATCGTCTCCGCTCGGCGAATGCCTTGAATGATCTGGCCCGGCAAAGCTCCGATGTACGTCCGCCGGTGCCCGCGAATTTCAGCCTCATCGTGCATTCCGCCAAGGGATATTCGGACGAACTTTCGTCCCATCGCCCGCGCGATCGACTGCCCGAGCGAAGTTTTTCCCACTCCGGGCGGTCCCACGAAGCAAAGGATCGGCCCCTTCATTCCCGGCTGGATTTTCTTCACCGCGAAATAATCCAGAATGCGCTGCTTCACCTTTTCGAGGTCGTAGTGATCCTCGTCCAGGATTTCCTGCGCCTTCGCGATATCGATTTGCTCTTCACCCGTGCCGGAGGTTTTGTTCCATGGAAGCGAAGTCATCCATTCCAGATAGGTCCTCGAAACCATGTACTCCGCTGAAGCGGGAGTCATCTTCGCCAGCCGCTTGAGCTCGCGCTCGCACTCCTTTCTTGCTTCCGCGGACATGCCCGACTCTTCCATCTTTTTGCGCAGCTCTTCTACCTCGGATTGCGCGTCATCCGATTCGCCCAGCTCCTTCTGAATCGCTTTCATCTGCTCGCGCAGCAAAAATTCACGCTGGCTCTGGTTCACTTGCTCCTGCACCTGGTCGTGAATCTTGCTCCGAAGCTCCAGCACTTCCTTTTCCTTGGAAAGCTCGTTGCTGAGCGTCTCAAGGCGCTTGCGGACGCTGAATGTCTCCAGCAATTCCTGGCGCACCATCGTATTGAGCGACGGAAGCGTCGAGGCAACAAAATCCGCCAGCCGCGCTGGCGTATCGATGTTACTGGCTTCGGCTTGGAGATCGTCGGAAAGCTGCGGCGAACGCGCCACAACCTCCTTGAATAATTCGAGAACGTTGCGTTCGAGCGCCGTCAGTTCGGCATCGCGTTGATTTTCCAAGTCGGGCTGCGCTTCCACTCGAGCCCGCAGAAAAGGCTTCAGCCCCGTTACTTCGAGTACGCGAATGCGCTCCAGCCCTTCGAGAAACGCCACCACGTTGCCGTTGGGCATCCGCACCATTTTGTGAACTTTGGCCAGCGTGCCTACACCGTGAAGATCGGCGCCTGTCGGAATCTCGACTCGCGGATCGAGCTGTGCCACCACGCCCAGAAGCTTCTCTGGGCCCTCAAGCGATTCCAGCAGGGCCAGCGAACTCTCGCGCCCCACGGGCAGCGGCATCACCGCGCCCGGAAACAGAACTGTGTCCCGCACCGGGAGAATGGCTAACTCACCGGGAATAACTCTTGTCGTTGTCGACACTTTGACCCCCTAAGGGCAATTTCGCCGGGGGAGGCTCAAACAGCCCCCCAAAAGCTAATCGGCTGCCACCAAACTTAGATGCATGGCAGAACGATAAAGATTTATCTGATTTCCTTAGGCATTATAAGGATAATTGAGCATAATACACTCATAGAACTAGGAATCAATGACCCGCCTTC
The DNA here is from genome assembly GCA_963823145.1 of uncultured Acidobacteriota bacterium. Classification (GTDB taxonomy): domain Bacteria; phylum Acidobacteriota; class Terriglobia; order Acidiferrales; family UBA7541; genus Palsa-295. The sequence goes on along the minus strand of CAWGJZ010000002.1, from coordinate 755,793 downwards.
ATCTCCTATAAACAGCTAATTAACATATACTTAGCTTGCTGCTATATCCTTGGCCAGCCGGAGGGCTCCCTCACGATCATTCACCGTGCCATCTAACTGGGCCTCCTCTACTCTCTCCAGAATCGCCTTGAATTGCGGCCCCGGTTTCAGTCCTAGTCCTATCAAGTCGTCTCCGTCCAACAGCCTGGGTGGCCGAACCTGTTCCGGAGGGGTCTCCATCAGAAAGTGCTGAACAAACTCATAGTTGTCCAAATGCCCGTGGCTCGATAGACAGTCCAGGCGGTGCAGTTGGAGATGCTCTTCGAATCGGGGTATGCGGACGAACCGCTTTAGCGTGGCTGGTTTCATCTGTAAAACATCCTTGAACCTCATGTGATTGGCCACCAGCGCCGCGACCTGAGCGGTGTGGTCGTTCGAAAATCGCAAGCGGCGGCAGATCTCTTCCGCCATTCGTGTTCCGATTTCCGCGTGCTCGTTAAAACGTATCCGGTCGCCTGGACCGGATGGCGGAGTAAAGGTGGACGGCTTGCCCACATCGTGCAACAGGACTCCCCACGCCAGTGTACGCGGGGAGCCGGCGGGCAGCCCTTCAATCATCATGAGCGTGTGCTTCCAGACATCCCCCTCGGGGTGGTATTCCGGCGGCTGCTCGACGCCTTTCATGCGCGCAATTTCCGGCAGGAGTTCGGGCAGTAAGCGTGTTTCATCCAGAAACTCGAATGCCCGGCGCGCCGCGCCCTCAGTGAGTAGTTTAGTAAGTTCATCGCGAAGGCGCTCGGGCGAAACCTGGTGAATCTGCGGCGCCAGCTTTTGGATGGCGCTGAAAGTGCGACCTTCGATCGCATAGCGAAACCGTGCGGCAAAACGCACGGCGCGGACCATCCGCAGCTTGTCCTCATTGAAACGCTCGCTCGGTTGCCCAATCGCGCGAATGATTCCCGACCGCAGGTCCTCGCGCCCGCCGACGAAATCGAGCACTTCCTCCGTCTGCGGATCGAAAAGTAGCGCGTTCACCGTGAAATCGCGCCGCTTCACATCTTCTTGCGGCGATTTCGCATACACCACGTGATCCGGATGGCGCCCGTCCGAATAACCCACGTCCGAACGAAACGTTGCAACTTCCACCTGCAAGCCGGCGCTTTCGCCGGGATCTTCCGTGACCACGATCACGCCGAATTTCGCGCCCACTGCAAGGCTATTCGGGAAAATCTGCTGGACGCGATCCGGCGTGGCATCCGTAGCCACGTCGTAGTCCGCGGGTTCGCGTCCCAGCAAAATGTCGCGCACGCATCCGCCCACAAAATATGCCTGATGCCCCGCCGCTCGCAGCGTGCCGCAAATGACTTCCGCAAATGCGCGTGCGTTCATAGTGGTGTTATGCATCGATGCGAAGAACCATACCGGTAATGTCGTCGTGCTGCCGCGCGTAACCCGTGAATGAGTTCACTTCGGTTATCACGCGCTGCCAGGTGCCGGCCGCAGGCTCATCTGGTGCGAATCGAATGCAAGGCAGCAATCGCGATTCTCCAAATTCCTCGCCTTTATCGTTGATTGCCTCCACGAGCCCATCGGTGAAAATGAAAAGCAGGTCGCCCCGGCCCAGATGTACTTTTGCGGACTCGTAAATTAATTCGCTGTCGGTGAAAAGCGGCAAGCCAAACGGCGGCCCGCCGGCCGAGAGGCGTTCCACCAGCCCGGAAGCACGCCGAAGAATCGGATTATTGTGACCGGCATTCGTGTATTCCGATTCCCTCGTTTGCGGATCGATCTGAGCGATAAAGGCTGTCGTGAATCGACCGCCGTCTATGTTGTTGGCTCGCGTATACCGGTCCAAGCCAGAAACAATCTCGCCGAGCGCGCTGGAAGTCGCTGCCAGCGCGCGCAAGCTGGCTTGAAACGTCGCCATTAGCAGCGCGGCCGGAACACTTTTTCCCGCAACATCCGCAACGACGATAAGCAGCTGCCGAGTTCCTCCTGAATCCGGTAGCTGACGCAAGAATGCGTCATAGTAATCGCCTGCGACAGTGTTTTGCGGTCGCGTCGCAAAGGCGATATCGAAGCCAGCGACATCAGGCGCTTTCTGGGGCACAAGCCGTTGCTGAATCTCGCGGGCGATTTCGAGATCGCGCTTCATCGTCACGCGATCCGCCAGTTCAAGGGCCAGCAGCACGAACAGAATCAGCGTACCGATCCAGCCAAGTCGCATGCCGACGTCGTGCGTGCCTGAACGAACATCCGGCAGAATCAGTAAAAACACCATCGCGATCAGGAGAAGGACGCGCCGCGCGGGCGACAGCTTCATTAGCATCGCTTGAAAAACCGCCCACGCGCCGCGCCAGAACCTTCGTGCCCCGCGTTTGGTTCGGCCAATTTCGTCCCAGTCCACATCCCCCGAATAGAGGTCGTAGCTGGCCTTGGCTTCTGAGAGGAACTGCCCCCAAAGCTGCTCGAGCTCGAGGCCTTCGGTAATCCGTGCCCAAAAGGCGCGAAAACGCCTCACTCGCTTTCGCGGCGCGCTTGGGATCAGTTTGGCTGCGGTAGTCATTGGAATGAGGTTCAGTGCGTATCGGGTCCGCCATGTTTTCGGGTTTCGAGTGAGCCGCCCAGCTGCACTTTCGAAAAGCCAAATCGATCGCGCAGGCGGTCGGTCGTGCGCGCCAACCGTTCGAGTTTTTCGCGCCGCCCTGGATCGAGAAGATCCATCTGGCCCGACCCTGCCGAAAAAGAAGCAAATGCGACGCCGACCAGGCGCAGCATTGCGGAACCGTTCCACGCGCCGGAAAAAAGTTCACGGATCACGCCGAGTAGCACGGAGTCGAGATCGCACGGCTCAGCAAGCGTGTGACTTCGCGTGATGGTTCGAAAATCGGTAAATCGCAGTGTCACCGTGACGGTCGCAGCGTGAAGTCCGGCATCGCGCAAACGTTTGCAAGCTTTTTCGCACAGATGACTCAAGGTTGACTCCAACTGCTGCCGGCCATTTGTGTCCTCGCCGAAAGTTTGGTTGTGCGAAATTGACTTGGGCTCGGCGTCGACGAAAAACTCGTAGGAATCCATCCCGCGTGCCTTCCGGTGCAGGGCCGTGCCCCAGCGTCCAAATGACTCCTCCAATTGCGCCAGCTCTAGCGCTTGCAACTGTGCGATGGTTTCAACGCCCAGCGCCTTCAGCGCCATTTCGGTGACTCGGCCTATGCCCGGAATCCGGCGCACCGAAAGCGGAGCGAGGAACGAAGTTTCGCTGCCGGGCGGCACCCAAACAAGTCCCCGAGGCTTGGCTTGCTCGCTCGCCACTTTGGCCACCAGGCGGGTGACAGCAAGTCCGCCGGAGCACGGCAGTCCAGTGACCGACGTGATCTGACGGAGAAGTTTGTCCGCCGCACTAAGCGGTGGACCGTGCAGCCGCTCGGTGCCCGTCAAATCTAGATACGCTTCATCAATCGACGCCATTTCAACCACCGGCGAAAATTTCGCAAGGATCGCCGCCACACGATCGCCCCATTGGCCGTAAAGCTCGTGGTGTCCATCGAGGAAAATGGCCTGAGGGCACAATTTCCCGGCAGTGCGCAAAGGCATCGCGGAATGAACGCCAAACTGCCGCGCTTCGTAGCTGGCAGAGGTGACCACGCCGCGCTGGTCGCGCTGGCCTCCCACAATCACGGGCAAGCCCTTTAGCTCCGGACGCGCAAGCAATTCCACCGACACAAAGAAGGCGTCCATATCGATGTGCAAAATCGTAGGCGCCGATTCAATTGCGAATGTCTCTGGCGCGGTGTGCTTTGCTCGAAATTGAGCCAGCTTCGGCATGGACCTCAATATAGCGCCAGATCTGGATGAAGTGGGCATTTTCCAAGTTACAAAAACGTGACGGGTAGAACAGACGCTCACTGTTTGTTTCCAATCACTTAGGCCGGTTTCTACTCGGCAGCAGCGTCGATTAGAAAAGCGGCGGAGGGTGCGCCTCGCTCTAGCACTCAAGCCACCGAGCGGCCGGCGATACAGGTTCCGGTACACGTCTCCATGCTCTTTTGCCAGCGCTCCGTCTCGATGCGCTTTTCTTATCATTTTTCTTATCGTCGCGAGCCTACGTTAGCAGGACCCTAAAGAAGGGCAAGGATGAGAACCTGTGGACTTTCCGAGTCGCGCCTCACGGAACCCCGCGCCAGTAAAATCCACGGACAACTACAGCGAATGCCTCATCGCTTGCCGCGTCGCACATTTATAGAATCGTAAAATGGCGGGAGAATTAGCGGAGAACCGAACGTATGAATGGGTCGGCAATAGGAGGTAAACATCAAAGGAGCTACATCCCAGCGGCCGGCTACCACTGGCTCTTGCCCCTGTTTGACTTATTTTCCAAGCTAACGGGCACCGACAAGGCTCGTAGCGTTCTGCTGCGGCAAGCCGAGCTGCGTCCGGGCCAGCAAATTCTGGACATTGGTTGTGGCACCGGCAGCTTGGCGATTCTGCTGAAGCAGCAGCATCCGGAAATTGAAGTGGTCGGCCTCGATCCCGACCCGAAGGTCCTTGCCCTCGCAAGGCGAAAAGCGCAACGCGCGGCGGTCTCGCCCCACTTCGATCGAGGATTCTCGGACGCGCTTCCGTACCCGGCGGACGCCTTTGATCACGTGTTCTCTTCCTTTATGTTCCACCACCTGCACAGCAATGAGAAGGAAGAGACCGTCCGCGAAATCCGCAGAGTGCTCAAACCTGGGGGCTCTCTGCACTTGCTGGATTTTCGCGGACCCGCATCAGCAACCGGCTCATTGTCCTTGTGGCTTCACTCGCACCATAACCTGAAGGAGAACTCGGAGACGCGGATTCTCACGTTAATGGCGAAGGCGGGGCTTGCGGATCTGAGAACGGTCAGGTACGGAACGGTGCTCTTCGGGTTTGGACACGTCGCGTACTACGAAGCGTCCGCGCTAAAGCTGGCTCGGGCGAAGACGAATCAATTGTGAGCAAGGATCGAGTTGGGCTCAGCCCATCCGCGCCGTCTGCTTACTTCCCTTGGATCGATATAAGTTCAACCTCGAAGACTAAAGTAGCGTTGGGCGGAATCACGTTGCCTGCGCCGCGCTCGCCGTACGCGAGGTCCGCTGGAATAAAAATCTGCCACTTCGATCCGACGGGCATCAGTTGCAGCGCTTCGGTCCAACCCTTAATCACCCGGCCCACGGCAAATGTGGCGGGCTGGCCGCGCTTGTACGAACTATCGAATTCCGTGCCATCGAGAAGAGTGCCCTTGTATTGGCAAACGACCGTATCGGCCGCAGTGGGTTTCGGCCCCGTGCCTGGCGTCAAGATCTTGTACTGAAGGCCACTTGGCAGGGTCACGACTCCTTCCTTGGTTTTATTCTCGGCAAGGAAGGCTGCGCCAGCTTTTTGATTCTCCGCTCCGAGCTCCTGCATCTTTGCCTCCGTGGCCTTCTGTACCTGGTTCTTCAATTGCTCAAGGTCCGCGGCAGCTTCCTCGTCGGTCAGTAGGGTCTTGCCGCCGGACATGGCGTCCTTCACACCGCGCGCCACGGCAGCGGCATCCAGGTCCACAGGTTGCTTGCTGAGCCCTCGGCCGATATTCAACCCGAGGGCATAGCTATCCTTTTCCTTCTCGGTAGTGAGGGCCGGCCCGGTGCTACTCTTGGTCGTTCCAGGAGCCACGTGAGTCTTTGCCGCAGGAGTTTTCTGCGTTGTTGCAGGCGTAGACGGTCGGGAGTTCGCAGCAGGCGGCTGCTGCGCAAGGGAACTTCCGAGCAGCAGCGTGATACCCGCCAATAAAGTGATCGTTGTTAGGGACAATTTTCGCATCCTGCCATTGTGGCACCCTCCGGACAGCAGCGCAAATCGGCGGCTCCAAAAGAACGCCCCGAGGCGTGAGGTCCACTAGAAACGCGACCTCTCAAGAGTAAGATTCAGCGCATCCTTGAGATGCAAGTCGCGGTCCGCGTATGTTCCCAAGTCTCGTGTCGAGCCCGCGCTACATCCGAACTACCAGTTCGAGAATCCGTTCGTATCCGCGCTCGTCGCCACCGCCCTCAAAGAGCCGGGATTCTCCTTTCCCGCCGCTGCGCCAAATAATTCGAATGGAAACGGACACCGCGTGCCGCAGGTGAAATAGGCGCGAGAGAGAGACGCAAACTCAACTACAATGTTTGCGGGCGTGGGGTTTTCCGAGTCCGCACTACAACCCTCCAGCCAACTAGAATATGTCCTTGAAGCATGTCAGCCGAATGCCTTTTCGGATTACCCTCGTTTGCATTCTTGTTTTCTGCTGCGCGCGGGTGTGGGCGGCGACCGGCGGAAGCATTTCGGGAACAGTAACCGATCCGAGTGGAGCTTCAATACCTGGCGCCAGCGTGACGCTGGTAAACCTTGACCTGACCACCAGCTACAAAGCCACCACGGACGCGCAGGGCTTCTACTCATTTCCGAATCTGCCGGTGGGCCGCTATGAGATGACCATCGAGGCAATGGGATTCAAGTCTCAGAAGAAAACAGGTCTGGTGGTTGACGCAGACGCGGCGGTCCGAGTGGACACCTCACTCGTGGTAGGCAACAAGACCGAGACGGTCACCGTGACGGCCTCCGCAGCCCAAGCCGAGGCACAGGTGGACACGGTGGCGACCCACCTCGGCGAAGTTGTCCAGGCCGTGCAAATTACTTCCTTGCCACTAAACGGCCGCAGCTACACCGACCTTTTGGCAATTCAGCCGGGCGTAAGCCCTGTGACCACGCTGACGTCCACTTCTGTAATCATGTCGGGCGTTACCGGGACAATTAATCCATCCGGCGACTTGAATCCCGGCGATGTTTCCATCAACGGACAGCGGGAATCGTCAAACGGATTCATGGTGAATGGCACGGACGTGCAGGAACATATGAACGGCGGAACGTCCGTGATTCCAAACCTGGATTCCATTCAGGAATTTCGAGTGCTGACCACCAACTTCGATCCCGAATACGGAAATTACAACGGCGGAATGATCAACGTCGTCACCAAATCCGGCAGCGACGCCTATCACGGCAATGTTTTCGAGTTTCTGCGCAACACTTCTCTCGACGCGAAGAATTATTTTGCCGACACGCGCGGCGTCTTTCGGCAAAATCAGTTTGGCGGCACCATCGGCGGCCCAGTCAAGAGGCAAAAGATTTTCTTTTTCGCCGACTACCAGGGAACGCGCACGGCGCAAGGCGTCACATCGCCAGTTACGTCCGTGCCGTCGCTCGCCGACCGCAGCGGCGACCTTTCAGACGTGGAAAGTTCGCTCACCGGAAAAGTGAGCGGACCCGCACTCGCCAGCCTGCTCACCAGTAAACTTGGTTACCCGGTCTCGCAGGGTGAACCGTATTTCACGCCCGGCTGCACCAGCGCGAATTGCGTTCTTCCCGGCGGGCAGATTCCGATGAGCGCCTGGTCGTCTCCCGCCATGCATCTGTTGCAATACATTCCCGAACCGAATCAGCCCGGCAACGTCTTTTCGACCGCTGCTTTCGATGAAACCGTTCGTGACGATAAGCTGGGCGGACGAATCGACGCGAATCTAGGATTGGGCCAGTTTTCTTTCTACTATTTTCTGGACAACTATCGCTTGGACAATCCCTATCCGGGCGCGCAAGGTGGCGCCAGCATTCCGGGATTCGACGCTTTGACGATCGGGCAGGCGCAACTTTTCACCCTTGGTTATACGCGCGTTTTGGGAGCGCAGACTGTAAATGAGTTTCATGCCGGCTTGATTCGAAATTCCAACGACATCGGCAGGCCGCACGGCGGCCTGGGCGTCACGCTGGCGTCGCAGGGATTCGTCACGGGCGCCGGAACGCCAGGGATTACGGTGCAAGCGCCGCAATATGAAGGCGTCGAAAATATCGTGTTTCCCTCGTTCATTATGGGCGTCCCCATCACCAATACTATTCAATGGAACAATACCCTTTATTTGAGCGACTCGATTTCCAAAGTGATCGGCGCGCACACGCTTAAATTTGGCGCCGAATTTCATGCTGATCAGGTGAACGAGCATCCCAATGCCACGTTCAACGGAACGTTCAACATTCTTGGAACCGAAACCGGCTCAGCCTTCGCCGATTTTCTTTTGGGCGTTCCCAGCAACTTCACGCAATCCACCGGCCAGCCTTTCTATCTTCGCAACCGCTATGCCGGAGCGTTTTTTGAAGATAGCTGGCGTCTCCGCAGCGATCTTACGGCCAACCTTGGCGTGCGCTGGGACTTGATCATGCCCTGGTGGGAGAAAAACAATAATATTCAAACGGTTGTGCCGGGCGAGCAATCGGTTCTCTACCCGAACGCCATTCCCGGGTTGGTGGTGCCGGGCGACCCGGGGATTCCTTCCACGTTATCGCCATCCAAGTATCACAATTTTGCGCCGAGAATCGGCCTCGCGTATTCGCCGCGCTTCGATCGTGGAATTTTAGGAAAGATCTTTGGCGGGCCGGACAAAAGCAGCATTCGCGCGAGCTACGGAATTTTCTATACGGCTTTTCCGGGCCTGTCGGCCGGCATCATGTATTCTGTTCCTCCATTCGGCTACAACTACCTGAGTCCCGCGCCACCGCTTTTCGCCACTCCGTTTATCAATGCGGGTGATGGCGTGCAAAATCTCAACCCTTATCCGATCACGTTCCCGCCCAATACTGTTTCGGCGAAGCACCCCTACACCGCATTCAACTGGGCGGCGGTCACTCCCGTTAGCGCCGATCCGTATTTTTATTATCGCAATGACGTCCCCTACATAGAGGACTACATGCTCTCGATTCAGCGGCAGCTTACGCCAAGCATCCTGCTGACGATGAGCTATGTGGGCAACCAAGGGCATCACATTCTCGCGGTGGTTCCGACCAACGTCGGCAATCCCGCGCTGTGCCTGAGCCTCAGCCAAGCCGGCGAGGTGGCTCCCGGCAGTTCTACCTGCGGACCCTACGGTGAGAATGGCGCCTATACTTCCGCAGCGGGCCAAACCTATACGGGCACAAGAAACGTCGGATTGGGATCAAACCCCGCTCTTTACGGGAACTATGGAGCGACTACCGCGCAGCAAACCATTGCCAACTCGAATTACAATGCTCTGCAGACGAATCTTCGCTACGTGGGCAAACGAACCACTTTTCTCCTCGCCTACACTTACGCGAAATCGATTGATCAGGCTTCCAATCTCGGCGAGCAGATCAATCCCTTCAATCCCAGGCTCACTCGCGTCATTTCTTCCTGGGACATGCGACACAATTTCGTGGCTACTTACACGTACGATCTTCCGTTCGAACGCCTCTTCCGCCGTGCAAATGGTCTTACAGAAGGGTGGAGTATTTCCGGCACAACTCGTTTTGCCAGCGGCTTTCCGGTGACGCTTTATGACGACTCGGATAATTCGCTGCTCGGCACGCTCGGTAACGGCGTGAATAACCAGTTGCTAGATACGCCGGCGTATACCCCTGGGCCGCTGGAAATCAATACCAATCCGCGGAATGGAAGGCCCGCGTTCAATACATCGCTATTTCACACGGAGGCGCTCGGCCAGTTGGGCAATGCGCCGCGGCGATTCTTCTACGGCCCGGGCATTAACAATTTCGATATCCAAGTCACGAAAAATTTGAGGCTGACTGAGTCGAAATCGCTCGATCTTCGGGTGGAAGCGTTCAACGCCTTCAATCATGCGCAGTTCTATGGATCGGCGGCTGTGGATGGCGAGGTGAATGATACGAGGTTTGGCACCATCGTGAGTGCAGCCGATCCTCGTCTGATTCAAGCGGTGGCGAAATTTACTTTTTGAGGGAAGATGCGACCACAGCTCCGCCTGGCGGTTTGCCATTGATCACAAACTTCATCACCGTTCGGGAAGTGGCGCTGATGCCGAGGGGAATTCCGTCCCGTGCCGGATGAGTTTCGGCCACGATCATGTCGCCTGGCATCATCGAATTCCTCGTCCAGCCGGCGCGAGACATGGTAAAGGGTGAGGCAAGCTCCAGCGTCCAGTGCTGGACGTCGCCATTCTCGTTTTTCACGTCCATGTGAACTAGGCAGTGCGGATTGCCCCAATCGAAGCCGGTCACTGTTCCCGTTAGCGTGATGCTTTTCGCAAGATCGTAGCGCGACGTGCCGTGATGCGCGAAGGCCACGCCTGAAACTGCTGCAAGCAGAATTGCCGCGAGCAAGAATCTCGTTGCCACGCGCCTCATCTGATTCCTCCGCACTTCCTCTATACACCCCTGCGCTTCGGTGAGCAAGCGTGTAACCCTGGAGACCGCCTCGCACAGTCGTTTCGAAGGGGCGCAAAAAATCGCGAGGAGGTTCTGCGCGGACGCGGGTTGCTGGGTAGGAGTCGCGGTGCGATAATGAGGCCGGTTGGCGCGAGCCGCCGAGCGGCCGCGCGTGTGAGTGAGGACTTATGGCACTGAGGGATTCGTGGATTGAAAAGCGTTCCACGGCGATGAACCGGGGCGCGAGGAACTTTTCGCAGATGCATTTTGCGCGCAAGGGTGTCGTCACCGAAGAAATGCAATACGTTGCTTTGCGCGAGAAACTCTCGCCGGACGTGGTTCGCGATGAAGTTGCGCGCGGCCGCGCGATCATTCCCGCCAACATTCACCACCGCAACCTCGAGCCGATGGGCATCGGCGTCGCGTTCGGCTGCAAAATCAACGCCAACATCGGAAACTCCGCCACCACTTCGAATGTGAGTGAAGAGCTGGAAAAGCTTCATCGCGCCGTACATTACGGCTCGGACACGGTAATGGACCTCTCCACCGGCGGTGATATCGCGATGATTCGCAAAGCGATCATCCAGGCGTCGCCCGTGCCGATCGGCACGGTGCCGATTTACGAAGCGCTTTCGCGGGTGCGCCGCGCCGAGGATTTGAATCTCAGTGTGATGCTCGAAGTGATCGAGGAACAGGCCGAGCAGGGTGTCGATTACATGACCATCCATGCCGGCGTGCTGCGCGAATTCCTCCCGCTGGTGCGCAACCGAATTACCGGAATCGTCAGCCGCGGGGGCGCTTTACTAGCGCAGTGGATGAGCTTTCACAAGGCGCAGAATTTTCTCTACGAAAATTTCGACGCCATCTGCAAGATTTTCCAGAAGCACGATGTCAGCTTTTCGCTCGGAGACGGTTTGCGTCCCGGCTGCTTGGCCGATGCGAGCGACGAAGCGCAGTTCTCCGAATTACGCGTGCTCGGCGAACTCACGAAAAAAGCCTGGGAATACGATGTGCAAGTGATGATCGAAGGGCCGGGACACATCCCGATGGACCAGATCGAGCTGCAAGTGAAAAAGGAAAACGAGCTGTGCTACGAGGCGCCTTTTTACACGCTCGGCCCGCTGGTCACCGATATCGCGCCCGGCTACGACCACATCACCAGCGCGATTGGCGCGGCCATGATCGGCTGGCACGGCGCATCCATGCTCTGCTACGTCACGCCGAAAGAGCATCTCGGCTTGCCGAACGCGGACGACGTTCGCCAGGGCGTGATCGCCTACAAGATTGCCGCGCATGCCGCCGATGTGGCCCGGCATCGTCCGGGCGCGCGTGATCGCGACGATGCGCTCAGCTATGCCCGCTTCCTATTCGACTGGAACAAGCAGTTTGAACTTTCGCTCGACCCCGACACCGCTCGGGCTATGCACGATGAGACGCTGCCCGACGATTTCTACAAAGAAGCAAAATTTTGCTCGATGTGCGGACCAAAATTCTGCTCGATGAACGCCACCCAGATCGCCGAAATCTACCAGGGTCACGATCAGAAGGACCGCGAGGCCAAATTCGCCGAGCTGTTGGCGAAAGTATCTGGCGAAGCCAGCGTTTCAACCGCCAGCGGAGGCTAAATTCAACCCGCAAGCCGGAAGGAGCAGCCGATGGCATTTGTGCGAGCGGCGCGAAAAGACGAAGTCACGCCGGGGACGATTTGCGAGTTTCAGGTAGCTGGCAAGCCGGTCGCCGTCGCCAATGTTGCCGGTAAGTTCTGCGCCCTCAGTAGTATATGCGCACACCAAGCGGGCCCGCTAGGCGAAGGCGAACTAGAGGGCAACGTGGTCACCTGCCCTTGGCATGGCTGGCAGTACGACGTAACCACCGGCAAGGTCGTCGCGAGCCCGTCGCTCGGCGTCGACACTTATCCCGTCGAAGTGCGCGGCGAAGAAATCTTCGTGGATGTTGGCTAGCCGGACTGGCGAGCGTCATTTCCTATCCCAAAAGGCAATCTTTCCCAAATTTTTGCCACTCTATGGAAATTTCCGCACATTTTTCCAGCACTTCCGTGTATAGTTCCGCGCGACACTTTCTGACGAATGACGCAACCTCCCCAAAAACCCAAGCGGTGGCTGCTGGCCGTCGACCCACGGGTCTACCATTGGGACACCCTCTTCGTGAAGGGCAAAGAGATGTGGAGGCACGCCGGGAATCGCCCGGATGCCGCGCGGCAGCTCAAGCAGGTCCACAGAGGCGACCGCGCGTTGTGCTACCACGGGAAGCCCGAGCACTCGCTCTACGCTCTCGCCGAGGTAACCCGCGATCCCTACCCCGACCCGCACGACGCGGACGCGAAGAAGTACGTGATGGACCTCCGAGCCATTGAACGGTTGCCGCGAGTGGTGAGTCTTGCCGAAATGCGCGAGAATCGCTCGCTGCGAAAAATAAAATTCCTGAAGAACACCCGGCTCACTATTTGCCCACTGACTGACGAAGAGTACGCAGAAATATTGCGGATGGCAGGAATCGTCGCCTCACCCGGTATCCCGCTTCCCTGAAGCATGCCGCTTCTGGCAATTTTCCACGAGAAAAGAGCTACGCCAAGACGCGGCAAACGAAAATCAGGGCAGAGCCGCAGATTTGCGGGGGTGCAAATCTTGCAGCGCGGCAACCTCAACGGCATGGCCAGCCATCGCGCGAATCCCGCGAGCAGCGGCGCTCGCGGCAGAAAGCGTGGTGATGCAAGGCACGTTGTAGCGGATGGCGGCGCGGCGGATGGATCTTTCGTCGTAAAAGGACTCGCGGCCCAGCGGCGTGTTGATCACCAGTTGGATTTTTCCCGTCTTGATGAGGTCGACCACATTGGGGCGCCCCTCGTTCACTTTGAAAACCGCCTCGACTTCGATTCCCGCCCGCGTGAGAGCCGTGGCCGTGCCGCGCGTGGCCAAAATTTTCAATCCTGCCGCAGCCAGATCTTTCACCACGCTAGCCACGTGCCGCTTGTCGTGATCGTTTACGCTGATAAAAACCATGCCTTCGAGCGGCAGGCGTTGGCCCGCTGCAAGCTGCGCCTTGGCGAACGCCAAGCCGAAAGTTGACGAGACGCCCATCACCTCGCCGGTCGAGCGCATCTCCGGACCGAGAATCGTGTCGATGCCCCGGAATTTATTGAACGGAAAAACCGGCGACTTCACGGCGTAGAAATCGCGGACGGCAAGTTCCTGCACGCCGTTCGTCTGAGTAACCGGGAGACGAAGGTCCTTCAGCTTGCGGCCGGTCATCAGGCGCGCCGCGACTTTCGCGAGGGGAACCCCGGTGGCTTTGCTCACGTACGGCACCGTGCGCGATGCGCGCGGATTTACCTCGAGAACGTAAACCGTATCGTGCTGGATGGCGTATTGCACGTTCATCAGGCCCACCACGTGAAGCGCCTTCGCGAGGCGCGATGTGTAGTCACGAATGTGCGCGAGCACCTCCGGCTTTAGGGTCACCGATGGCAGCACGCAAGACGAATCGCCGGAATGAATGCCCGCCTCTTCGATGTGTTCCATGATGCCGGCGATGACAATGTCCTCGCCATCGGCAAGAGCATCCACATCCACTTCTGTCGCGTTTTCGAGGAACTGATCGATTAGAACCGGGCGCTTCGGATCGGCGATCCCGCCAATCTGCACGGCATGAGCCACGTATTCTTCCACGGTCTTCAAATCGTACGCGATCACCATGGCCCGTCCGCCGAGGACGTAGCTCGGCCGCACCAGCACCGGAAGTCCTATTTCGCCGGCGGTGGCGACGGCTTCCTGCGGGGTGAGCGCAGTGGCGCCGCGCGGCTGCGGAATGTTTAATTCCCCGAGCAAAGCGCCGAATCGCCGCCGGTCTTCGGCGAGGTCGATGGATTCCGGGTCGGTACCGATTATTTTGGCGCGGTTGCGCTTCAGTTCGAGAGCTAGATTCAACGGAGTCTGCCCGCCGAATTGCACGATGACGCCTTGCGGTTTTTCGCGCTCGAGAACGGCCAGCACGTCTTCAAGCGTGAGCGGCTCGAAATAGAGACGGTCGGACGTGTCGTAATCCGTCGACACAGTCTCAGGATTGCAGTTGATCATCACCGTTTCGTAGCCGTCTTCCTTCAGCGCCAGCGCCGCGTGGCAGCAGCAATAATCGAATTCAATTCCCTGGCCGATGCGGCTGGGCCCGCTGCCCAGGATCACAATTTTGGGCCGGTCCACGGCGCCGGATTCATCCTCTTCCTCATACGTGGAGTAAAGATACGGCGTGAAGGATTCGAATTCCGCGGCGCAGGTATCAACGCGCTTGAAAACAGGCAGCACGCCGAGTTCGTGGCGGCGGGCGCGGACCGAGGCCGATTTCACATTCCAGAGTTTGGCGAGCTCCTCGTCGCTCGCCCCCGAGCGCTTTGATTCGAGCAGCAGTTCGCGTGAAATTCCGCGGAGCGAGCTGGCAGCCACGCGCCGGTCGAGCGCGACCATCTCCTCCATCTGGCAAATGAACCACGGGTCGATCTTGGTGAGCGAGCAGACTTCGTCGCGCGTCATGCCGCGCTCGAGTGCCTCGAAAAGCCAGTGGATGCGGTCCGGCCCGGGCACGTGGAGCTTTTCGCGAAGCAAGGCGGTGGTCACTTCGGCCGGAGCGCGCCAGGCCGTGCTCGGCTCCAGCGAACGAATCGCCTTGCAGAGCGATTCCTGAAACGTGCGGCCTATGGCCATCACCTCGCCGACCGAACGCATCTGCGTGGTCAGCGTGGTTTCGCTGCCGGGAAATTTCTCGAATTGCCACTTCGGAATTTTCGAGACTACGTAATCGATGCTCGGCTCGAAGCATGAAGGAGTTTTTCGCGTGATGTCGTTGGGAATTTCGTCAAGTGTCATGCCGACGGCAAGCTTCGCGGCGATTTTCGCGATGGGGAAACCGGTGGCTTTGCTCGCCAGCGCAGAACTGCGCGAGACTCGCGGATTCATTTCGATCACCACCATGCGCCCGGTTTCCGGGTCGACGGCGAACTGGATATTCGAACCGCCGGTCTCGACGCCCACGGCGCGGATGATTGCGGCGGCCGCGTCGCGCATGCGCTGATATTCCTTGTCGGTGAGCGTCTGCGCGGGCGCGACGGTGATCGAATCTCCTGTGTGGATTCCCATCGGGTCCACATTTTCAATCGAGCAGATCACTACGAAGTTGTCGCGAAAATCGCGCATCACCTCGAGCTCGAATTCTTTCCAGCCAATCACCGATTCCTCGATCAGCGCCTGCCTGACGGGGCTGGCATCAAGCGCGCGCGCGATGGCGTCTCCAAATTCCTCGTGGTTGTAAGCGATCGATCCGCCGGTGCCGCCCAGCGTGAACGAAGGACGAATCACGACGGGATAGCCAAGCTTGTCGGCCAGATCAATCGCTTCGGGAATGTTGGTGACAACGGCCGATGCGGGAACTTCCAGACCAACTTTTCGGCAAACGTCCTTGAAGAGCAGCCGGTCCTCGGCAATTTTAATTGCATCGAGCTGCGCGCCAATCAGCTTCACTCCGTACTTGTCGAGGATGCCCGCTTCAGCCAGCTCAACGGCCAGATTGAGGCCAGTTTGGCCGCCGACGGTGGGCAGCAGCGCGTCGGGCCTTTCCGCGGCGATGATTGCTTCCAGATATTCCTTCGCCAGCGGCTCGATGTAGGTGCGGTCGGCGATTTCGGGATCGGTCATGATCGTCGCGGGATTCGAATTGACGAGGACAACCTCGTAACCCTCCGCGCGCAAAGCCTTGCACGCCTGGGTGCCGGAATAGTCGAACTCGCACGCTTGGCCGATCACGATCGGCCCCGAGCCAATGATTAGTATCTTCTTGATGTCAGTGCGTTTCGGCATGCGATATTCTGCGACTGCAATTCCCGATCGTGGCGCTCCATCTTAGGGAGCGGCAGCAAACGGCGCAAGCAGTTGTTAGTGTAAAGAATTGTTGCAACCTCGGAATCACTCCAGTTCGGCCGCGTCATCGCGAACGCCGCTTCGGAAGACGGAAGAACTCATCGCGCAGCTGCTTTCATCATCGCGATGAAATCGTTGAAAAGGTAACGCGCATCGTGGGGACCCGGCGACGCCTCAGGATGATATTGGACGCTGAAGAGCGGGAGCGAGCGGTGGCGCATGCCCTCGTTGGTGTGATCGTTCAAATTTATGTGCGTGATTTCGACATCGCTCGCCGACAAGGAATCCGGATCGACGCAGAATCCGTGATTCTGCGCGGTGATTTCCACTTTTTGCGTCAGCAGGTTCTTCACCGGATGGTTCGAGCCGTGATGTCCGAATTTCAGTTTGAAGGTGCGTCCGCCGAGCGCCAGGCCGCAGAGCTGGTGCCCCAGGCAAATGCCGAAAATCGGAACGCGCCCGAGAAGTTTGCGAATGTTTTCGATCGCGTAAACAGCCGGCTCGGGATCACCGGGGCCATTCGAAAGGAAAACGCCGTGCGGCTTCAGCGCCAGCACGTCGGCGGCGGAGGTCTGCGCGGGCACCACCGTCACGTCGCAGCCGTGATCGACTAGCAGCCGCAGAATATTTTGCTTGATGCCGTAATCGTAAGCGACCACGCGATGACGGCTTTCATTGTCTTTGAGGCTCGCCGAGGATGCGCCGCCAGTGCCGTTTCCGCGGCGTTTGCCGTTTATCCGGCCGCCACCCACCGAGGAAT
Source organism: uncultured Acidobacteriota bacterium (assembly GCA_963823145.1). GTDB lineage: Bacteria > Acidobacteriota > Terriglobia > Acidiferrales > UBA7541 > Palsa-295. The sequence goes on along the minus strand of CAWGJZ010000002.1, from coordinate 738,903 downwards.
CTCCACCAGCAGCAGAGGCAACGCTGGCAATTGGCGCGGCGAGATCAATCGATCCGCGCGTCCAATCATATTTCTTTGCCACGGTGACGCGGCTCGCAAGCTCCTGCCCGGCCATTGTGGGAAGCGCACGCGCCTCGGCAATCAGTTGTTCGGTCGCTGTGCCATCAGTAGAAAGTATGCCGCGGAGAGCGCCAACATCGCGTAGATGCCTCACCAACGCGCGCGTATCGATATCCCAAATTACCGGCACGCCGTAGCGTTCAAGATATTGCTGTGCGGATTCGCTCGAGCGCCAATTGGAAGCCAGCGAGGAAAATTCCCGTACAATTAACGCCTCGATCCAGGGCTTTGCGGATTCCTCGTCGTCCAGATTCGCGCCCACGTTTCCTATATGAGGATAAGTGAGGCAGACGATCTGCCCGGCGTAGCTCGGATCAGTGAAAACTTCCTGGTAGCCGGTGAGGCTGGTGTTGAAAACGACTTCACCGCCGCGGCGCGTGCGAGCGCCCGCCGCGCGTCCGTTAAAAACTCGTCCGTCCTCGAGCGCGAGCGTCGCGCGTCCAGCGAGGGCCTCGTTCAGTGTGTCCTCCAGAAAATGTGCAGAATGTCATTTCGATGCGGCGCTGACCGTTGAAGTAGAAGTCAGCGATCCGAAGTGGTCCGCCGGCCAGTAAGCGAATACAGCCTTGCCATAGATGAATTGCCGCGGCACCGGGCCGAAAACGCGCGAGTCATTCGAACTGTCGCGATGATCGCCCATTACGAAGTAATCGTCCGACGGAATGTGGTGAGGTGCGTACGTGGATCCGTCCAAGTAGCCCGCTGGAACATACTGGTCGGCCAATTCCTGGCCGTTGATGTAAACATGGCCGTCGCGAATCTCGATACTTTCACCTGGAAGCCCGACCACCCGCTTGATGAACGATTTCGAGCGGTCCAGAGGATACCAGAAAACGATCACGTCACCGCGCTCGATCGGCTCGAAGTGATAAACGAATTTGTTGATGAAAATGCGTTCCTGATCACTCAGCAGAGGATTCATGCTGGTGCCTTCCACCTTTACCGGCTGGTAAAGGAAAATCATCACCACGATCGCGAGTCCCAGAGCGACCGCGAGGTCGCGCGTCCAACTGCGCAGCTCGCGCCGCAAGGGAGGCGGCTGCTGCAATGGGTCAGACGAATTCGCTGGGCCGGAAGTGGAAGCGTCGTCCATATCTCAATATGTTCATTTATATCATGCCTGCCTAAATACTGGCAAAGCTGGCGGCTGCACGTTCACTTGGATGTCATTCATTGCGGTGGTGCTGCCTCTGGAGCCGCAAAAGTGGCGTCCATCAGCAGCGCGGTCAGCTTTTCGTGGTCGGACACCGGGGGATAGCACGCCGTTTCAACGCAGACGAGAGCTTGCGCCACCGTTGCGTCCAGATGGGGCACCGTTTCTCGCAATGCGGAGGGCAGATTGCTCGATGCCAACGTCTCGGGCGTAACTCGCAGCACCGCTTTTCCAAAACGATAGACCTCGTGCGCCGCTTTTTTGAGTTCCGCGGCCGTCGGGTCGCCGGCCGCACCCGTGATCACAACCTGCAAAGAATGGCGCGCATGCAGCAGCGCTGCGAGCGCGTAGGTTCCCGCAAAAAGCCCATAGCGCGGGATCAGCCCGATGAAAGCCTCCAAGGTTTTCGCGGCCCATTGATGATACAGAGGCTCTCCCGTAAAACCGTAAAGCCTCTCAAGGACAATCGCGGCAACAGAATTTCCGCCAGGAGTCGGCGAATCCTGTAGCGGCTTGCGGCGCACTTCGAGCCCGCCCATCGGAGCAGCATCCTTGGCGCGGTCGAAAAATCCGCCGCCTTCCGGATCGCCGTACCTTTCCACGGCAAGTCGCATCGCGCTCTCGGCCGCCTGAAAATAGCGCAGCTCGAGTGTCACTTCGTACGCATCGAGCAGCGCGGCGGCCGCAAGCACCTGATCGTCCAGCGACCCTTCCAGGCGCGGCCCTCCGATGCGGTGCAAAAAACCTTTCGATTCGTCCCACGCTTCCGCGAGCATGCGATCGAGGGTCTTGAGCGCGAAATCGCGGCACTCGGGCCGTCCCAGCACGCAAGCCGCATCCAAGTATGCGGAGATGAACATCGCGTTCCAGCCGACATACAGCGTCTGATCAATGGCCGGAACGGGCGTGCGGCGGCGGCGTGCGGCGAGCAGTTTTTCTTTTGCGCGATCGAGAAGTCGATCTGCCTCATCTGCACTGATACTCAGCTTGCGCGAAATGTTCTCCACGCTATCCGCCACCCACAAAACATTTTTCTCCGGGTTGTGGTGCATCTCCCCCTGCGGAGCGATGTCGTAATACCGCTCGACAACCCGCCATTCTTCCGGCGCAAGTTCGGCGCGGGCCTCCGCGACCGTCCAGGTAAAATAATCGCCGTCATCGTCAAGAGTTTGGTCCGCATCCTGGCTGGCGTAAAACCCTCCGCGCCCTTGATCGGATAGAACTTCATTTACCCACGCGATGATGCCTTCGGCGGTTTCGCGGAAGAGCGCTTTCCGCGTGACCTGATAGCCATGAAGGAAATTCCGCAGAAGTTCGGAATTGTCGTACGACATTTTCTCGAAGTGAGGGACGCACCAGCGCTCATCCACCGAATAGCGGTGAAATCCGCCGGCGAGTTGGTCGTACACGCCGCCAAGCGCCATGCCTTCGAGCGTTCGATCGGCCACGGGAAGCAATTGCGGATTCCGCGTGGCCTGAAAACGTTCGAGCAGCAAGTCGACGGCGCTCGCGTGCGGAAACTTCGGCGCATCGCCGAAGCCACCATGCGTCTCATCGAACTGCCTCAACGCCGATTCGATCACCGCATCCACCACGCGGACGTCGAATACGCCGCGCGCGTCCTGAAAAATCTCGGCTTTCGCGACAGCTTCCTCCAGCGCCTGTGCGGAATTATCCACCTCGCTGCGACGGCTTTTGAAAGCATCGGAAACAGCTTGCAAAATGCGCTTCATGCCAGGCCTGCCGCCGGCGTCCTCGGGGGGGAAATACGTGCCGCCAAAAAAGGGCTTGCCGTCCGGAGTGAGAAAAGCGGTGAGCGGCCAGCCGCCCTGTCCGGAAATCGCGCTCACGGCTGATTGGTACCGCGCGTCCACGTCGGGGCGCTCGTCACGGTCCACCTTTACTGGAATGTAAAGCCGATTGATAGCCGCCGCAATTTCCGGATTTTCGTAGCTCTCGCGGTCAATTACGTGGCACCAATGGCACCACACCGCGCCGATATCGAGCAGGATCGGTTTGGATTCGGCTCGCGCTTTTTGAAACGCCTCCTCGCCCCATTCATGCCAGTCAACTGGCTGATGCGCCGCCGAACGCAGGTAAGGGCTCGCTGAATCCTTGAGCCGGTTGTGTGAGGCCGCCATCGCTCTCCGATCACATTAGCACGATCCCACCGTCGCGGCAGTTCGCCACTTTGTGGGAACTTCAGATTCGGGGACTTCATACCACTAAAGCAATTGCAGTAGAGATTATCCTCAAGCACGGCTACAATCACGCCTTGAAGCTCGCCACTTTATACCGGCTTCCGCGAGGATCAGTCGAGTTATCGTGGAGGTGCTCGATGCTCCGGAACAGTTTTACTTTTACGAAAATGCTGCTTCCGGCTGTTATCTGCGTGGTCGTTTTGTTTGCGTCGGGTGATTCTGCCGGACAGGCCAGCCAAAAGTCTTCCATGCCATCGGACTCCGAAATCCGGCAAATACTTGCAGATCGGATCGACACGCAGCACCAGAGTGTCGGAATCGTTGTCGGAGTTATTGAACCGGAAGGGCGCAGGGTAGTCGCCTACGGGCATTTGGAGAAGGACGATCCGCGTCCTCTCAACGGCGACACGATTTTTGAGATCGGCTCGGCAACGAAGGTATTCACTTCGCTGTTACTCGCCGATATGGTGCAGCGCGGCGAAGTTGCGCTCGACGATCCTGTTTCCAAATACTTGCCGCCGAGTGTAAAGATGCCGGAGCGCAACGGCCGGTCGATCACGCTGGTCGATCTTGCAACACACACGTCCGGTCTGCCGCGCATGCCTACGAATTTCACTCCTAAAGACATCGCGAATCCCTATGCAGACTATTCGGTCGAGCAACTTTATCAATTTCTCTCGGGCTACCAACTGACACGGGATATCGGCTCGCAATACGAGTACTCGAATCTTGGCGGCGGACTCCTGGGCCATGTGTTGGCGCGCCGTGCTGGAATGGGCTACGAGACGCTCGTCCGATCGCGCATCTGCGATCCGCTCGGCATGAAAGATACGCGCATCACGCTCACGCCGGAAATGAAGGCGCGGCTAGCCGTCGGGCACAATCAGGGGCTCGAATCAGTCGAAAACTGGGACTTGCCCACGCTCGCAGGAGCCGGAGCGCTGCGCTCCACTGCGAATGATCTGCTCATATTCCTGGCCGCAAATCTGGGTTACACAAAGTCGCCGCTCGCCCCGGCGATGGCCGCGATGCTGAAAGTGCGCCGGCCTACCGGCCAACCGGGACTGGAAATTGCTCTTGGCTGGCACATCTACACAACCAACGGCAAAGAGATCGTTTGGCACAACGGGGGGACGGGCGGGTACCGCTCGTTCGTTGGCTTTGACCCAAAAGCACGCGTCGGCGTCGTGGCGCTGTCCAATACATCGACGGCAGTGGGAGTCGACGACATCGGACGCCATCTGCTCGACGCCAGCGTCCCGTTGGCGCCAGCGCCGAAGCTGCACAAAGAGGTCCCAGTCGATCCGAAAATATTTGACGGCTATGTTGGAACCTATTCGCTCGCTGCGAATTTCATTTTCACGATCACACGCGAAGGGAATCACCTCTTCGCGCAGTTGACGGGGCAACCGAAGGCCGAGATTTTCCCTGAGGGGGAGCGGGATTATTTCTATAAGGCCGTTGACGCGCAGATTGCTTTTGTTACTGACAGCAATGGCCGGGCGACCGAGCTAATCCTGCACCAAAACAGCCGGGACCAGCATGCAAAGCGATTCGAAGGCGAGCCGCCCAAGCCCAAAGAGCATAAGGAAATCAGCGTTGACCCCAACCTATTCGACGGCTACGTCGGCAGCTATCAGCTTGCTCCAAATTTCGTTCTCACCGTCGCGCGCGAAGGAGATGGTCTGTTTGTCCAGGCAACAGGTCAGCCGAAGGCTCAGGTCTTTCCCGAAAGCGAGCGGGATTATTTTTATAAGGTTGTCGACGCGCAGATTACTTTCGTCACCGATAACCACGGCAGGGCGACGGAGCTGATTCTGCATCAGAATGGCGCGGATGTGCCCGCAAAGCGAGTGAAGTAGCGCTCAATCTACTGGACAGGGCTGCTGTAGCCCGCGTCGCGAGGATCGATCGGTTTGCGTCCGGCGAAGCCCTCGTCCTGTCGATGGTAGAAACGGATGCGGTCCTCGCCTAGCCGCCAGCAGAGATACACATCTTCGCCGTTCATACGCGAGGGAAAATCCAGCAGGCCCACTTCAATATCCTTCACGATGCAGCCGGTCGAATGAATCTGCTCGATGGCTGCGTCGATAATTCCGGCAAGGCGATTGCGTTCGAGTCGGCGTCCCGCGGTTTTTTCGTAGGAAACAACCAAACCGCCCGAACGCATAATGCGCTCGCGAAGCGCGCCGAGTTCCTCATCGAGCTCGGCCAACTTGCGGCGCGATTCGATGGTCTCGATCAGCACTGGCTCGATTTGGGCGCGCAAGCGCTCCGCCTCGGAGAGCGAAAATAATTTCGATTCGTTCGGTTCCTCAGCCATACGCCTCTAGGCCGGCACAAAACGCACGATGAAAAGCTCATTCATCAGGGCTAGTATTTCAGATGCGAGGGGCCGCCAGAAGAGTACAACATCAGCCACCAATCGATACCATCGTGCGTGAGGGTGGCAGGAAGCCTGGCTCGTTGATGCGGTGCCCTTTCTCCTTCTGCGCCACGATCTCGCAAATTCGCTCGCGAATTTCGCGATCGCTTGAGCCGTCTCGCAGCAGCGACCTCAAATCGTGATCATCCTTGCTGAAGAGGCAGGTGCGCAGTTTTCCATCGGCAGTCAGCCGGATGCGGGAACAGAATCCGCAAAACGGCTGCGACACGGGAGAAATCAGGCCGATCTCGCCGCGCCCGTCGGCGAATCGGTACTTGCGCGCCGTCTCGCTGCGCTCGTGCGCCACCGGGATGAGCGGCCATTGCGCCGAAATTCGCCGATAGACCTCGTCGCCGGGAACAAACATCTCGCGCGACCATGCGCGGTCCGCATCCAGCGGCATGAATTCGATGAACCGCATGATCAAATCGCGATCGCGCGCGAAGGCCGCGAAAGCCTCCACCTCGTCGTCATTCACTCCGCGGACCAGCACCGCATTCACCTTTACTGGACGCAGCGCCGACGCCTGCGCCGCATCGATTCCGGCAATCACTTGATCGAATGTTTTCGTCCGCGTGATGCGTTCGAACTTTTGGCGGTCCAGCGAATCGAGGCTGATGTTGATGCGGTCCATGCCCGCGGCAACCAGGCGATCGCAGCGTTCGGCCAACATGTAGCCGTTGGTGGTCATTGAAAGATCTTCCACGCCCAGCGCCTTCAATCGCCCCACGAAATCCTCCACTCCGGGACGAACTAGCGGCTCGCCCCCCGTCACGCGAACCTTGCGAATGCCCATGCCGACGAGTATGCGGACTAAGCGCTCGTACTCGTCCCACACAAGCAAATCGCGCGCCGGCATATGCGTCTCCGGATTAGCGGAGCGGCAATACACACACCGGAAATTGCAGCGGTCTGTCACCGACACGCGCAAGTCGGTGATTCGGCGGCCGAATTTGTCAGCAAGCATCATTCAACTCCGTCCCCTGCAAAACAAAAAGCCCAAATCCGCGTTTGGATTTGGGCTACACGCCGGGCGCGAAAATCAGCGCCAGACATTCCCCTTTCCAAGCACGGGAGGCCCGGGCGTTTCCGCCCAAACCCTCAGCTCCGTTAACTCCCGGAGCATCGCCTCCCGGCCATGAGATTTCTCTCCGTCAGGTCCGAGAGGTCGGAGAACTCAAGCGAAGTCTATACTTGCGCGGCGCGGGACGCAAATCGCACACGAACGACGGAAATAGTCTATTTAGTTCGCTATCTATATACGGTTCAAGGCGAGGGGGCCAAGGGCTACGCGCGGCCACGGCTCGGGTTGCGGATTTCCTTCCGGTAATCGGGAGCAGAAATCTCAACGGTCCGGCACATTTCGTAGAGGCGCGAACGGATGCGCTTGCCCACGCGCTCGGTCAGAGAGTCATCCGCCATCGGAGTCCGCATCCCAGCAGCACGCGGCGCCGCGCCGCCAGCAGCCGCGCCGTTCGCCGCGGCTTCCGAATCCAGAAAATTCGTCGTCAGCAGCGTGACGCGCTTTTCGTTGTACCGCGTGTTCAGGACGTGCCCCACCGTTTCCAACGCCCACAGCGACGGCTTGCTCGATCCCACATCATCCAGAACCAAAATATCTGCCTTGAGCACCGGTTCAAGCACGCTCATCTCAGTGGACTGGCTTTCGGCGCTGTAACTATCCTGAATTTCCTTGAGCAGCTCGCGGTAATCGTAGAAAAGCCCGCCGTGCCCGCGAAGCACAATTTCCTTCAGCGCTGCGACTGCAAGATGCGTCTTCCCCACTCCGCAAGGTCCCATCAGCAGCAAGCCATGCTCGCTGTGCATCTCGGGCACGGGAGAAAATTCCTGCGCGAAGCGCTGGACGATCAGCTTCGCCTGCGAAAGACTGCGGCCCCACGCATCCTGTTGCGGCTTGGGAGTATTCTCGATCTCGTTGTCGGTCTCGTAGTTTTCGAAATCGCAGTGGCGATATCTCCCGGGGACACGCGCCCTCGCCAGCATGCGTTCAGTGCGGTCTCCCTTGGTGCAATCGCACGGAACCGCCCAAACCATTTTCGGCTCGCCGCCAGCCGAGCCGGGCCGCGCCGACTCTTTCGTCGCTAGGGCCTGCGCGCCTTCGGTCGTGCGCTCAACAACTTTCCAGCCGCTGCCCTGGCAAATGGGACAATCCGCTCGCGCCATTTCGCAAGCATATGCGGCCCACCCCGTCAGCGCAAGACGCCACGCGTGTGCAAATCGCGCGACCTGTGGAATCTCGAACGCGCTATTCGCTCGACTTCAGCGCGTGCGACCCGTGAGTGATGGCCGCGCCCGCCCGAAGCGCCGCGGAAACCACCACCGTTTCCGAAATTTCTTCATTCGACGCTCCGGCCTCGCGCGCCCTGCCAGAGTGAAGTTCGATGCAATAGGGGCACTGCGTCGTGAATGCGACCGCCAGCGCCAGCAGTTCTTTGTACTTCACGGGGATCGCGCCGGCGGCCATGGCGGCTTTGTCGAACGCCCAAAATGCCTTCATTCCGTCCGGAGCACTGGCGTCCATCAACTTGAGCTTGCCGAGATTCTTCATGTCGTACATGATCATCCTCCGTTTGCTGATTTCGAATCCTCGTTCGATGCCGAAAATCCTCCATAGGTTCGACTATTTTTTGAATTCAGAGCTTAGAGCTTGTCTCGTTCGAGGTGGGAACGAAGATTCTGCGGCCGGTTGCTGACGGCGACGCCCTCCGCACGGTCACTTTTGCACGCGAATAGCGTGGCGCGGAGCGGCGCGTACGATCGCGTTGCGCGACCTGCGCTCATCCGAAGCGCCCAGGTTTCGCGCTACTTCATTCCTAACGAACCTCGTGAACGCTTCCATCTGCGCCTGCATCTCGCTCATTTTGTCCCGCATGTTGAGGATAATTTCGATGCCCGCCAGGTTCACGCCCATCTCGCGCGTCAAGTTGAGGATCACTTCCAGCCGCTCCAGGTCGCCATCGGTATAAAGCCGCGTGTTTCCTTGCGAGCGCGACGGCTTCAGCAAGCCGACGCGTTCGTAAAGCCGGAGAGTCTGCGGATGCAACTGATACAGTTCCGCCACCGCGCTGATCATGTATCCGGCTTTCGCTTTTTTCCTCGGCCGCACTGCCATTTTCTTCTCCTGAGCCTGAACGACCGCCTCAAACCGTCGCGCGCGCAAAAATCTCTTGCCGCGGATCTTCTGGATCTAGTTTGCTCAGTTCCTTCAGCAAGTTTCGCACGCGCTCGTCCTCCGGCTTGGGGACCACCACCTGCACCTCGATGATCTGGTCGCCACGTTTTCCCGATTGCCTCATCGATGGCGCCCCTTTCTCGCGCAGGCGCAGCTTTCTCCCGCTGCTGGTTCCCGGCGGGATGCGCACTTGCGACCGGCCATCGATCGTTGGCACCTCCACCTTCGCGCCCAACGAAGCCTCGGTCACGGTCACCGGGATCACCGTGTACAAATCGTCGCCGCGTCTCTCGAAAAACGGATGCGGCTGCACGTTCATCACGATGTAGAGATCGCCCGGCGGCGCTCCGTTCGTGCCGGCATTGCCGCGCCCCGCCACGCGCACGCGCGACCCCGTTCGCGCGCCAGGTGGAATGCGCACGTCCAGAGTTTCCATCTTCGAAACGCGCCCCTCCCCTCCGCAGTTCCGGCAAATCGTGCGCAGGTGTCCGCTGCCGCCGCACCGTGAACAGTTCACTTGGAAGCGCATCTTCCCGCTCACCTGCGTCACGTGTCCGGAACCGCCGCATGTCGGGCAAACCTTTTCCTCGCCCTGATATCCCTGCCCGTGGCAAACGTTGCAGACATCCAGCCGCGTGAAACTCAGCTTCTTCACCGTCCCGTGCATGGCTTCGGCAAACGTGATGTCGATCTGATATTCCAGATCGCTGCCGGACTCGCGTTCCCGCCCGGCTTGCGTCGCGTTCGCCCCGCGAAACATTTGGCTGAAGAGGTCCCGGAAACTTGTTCCCCCTCCGGCGCCTTCCGCGCCTCCACCGCCAAAATCGAAGCCACCGAAATCGAAATGGATGTCCTGCGGAGCCGCGCCGCCGTAGCCCGCCCCGGGCGGCGGAGCGCCACCCATCCCTGGAGTATTGAATCCAAACTGATCGTACATCTGGCGCTTCTTGGTGTCGGAAAGCACCTCGTAGGCTTCCTGGATTTGCTTGAACTTTTCTTCCGCGGTTTTGTCCCCCGGATTCAGATCCGGATGATATTTCCGCGCCAGCTTGCGATACGCGGCGCGAATTTCCTTCACGGGAGCCTTCCGCGGAACTCCCAGCAGCTCGTAATAATCTTGTTTGGTCGCAGTGGCCATTTTTTCTACTCAGACAGCGCGGCGTGCCGCGCCTGCAATATCCCCATATGCGCATAAGGGCGCCTGCGGTTGCAGACGCCCCTATCACATAAATCCTGCCGGATCGCTTCGCGGCCGGACACGCCGAAAACGCCTTGCGCGTTTTTCAATTTGGCTTCTTTGATTCGTCAACGTCCACGAATTCGGCATCCACCACGTCGCTTTGTCCCGGTGGATTTCCGTTCGCGCCTGTCGAACCTTCTGGCCCCGGCTGTCCTGCGCCGCCTCCGGGTCCAGAAGAGCCTGCCGCCGCCTGCTGACCCTTGTACATCGACTCAGCGATGCGATGCGACGCCTTGGTCAACCCGTCGAAAGCCGCATTCAGCTTTTCGACGCCGCCGTCCGTAAGAGCGCGCCGCGCTTCCTCAATCGCTTGCTCGGCGGCCTTCGCGTCTGCCTCGTCTAACTTCTCGCGGTTTTCCTTGGTCAGCTTTTCCGTCTGGTAGACAAGGTTGTCGAGCCGGTTGCGCGCCTCCACCTCCGAAAGCCGCGCCTTGTCCTCGGCCGCATGCGACTCTGCTTCCTTCTTCATCCGCTCGGCTTCTTCCTTGGAAAGGCCGGTGGACGCCGTGATGGTGATTTTCTGTTCCTTGTTCGTCGCGTTGTCCTTCGCCGAAACGTTCAGGATGCCGTTCGCGTCGATGTCGAACGTCACCTCCACTTGCGGCACACCGCGCGGCGCCGGTGGAATTCCGATCAAGTGGAACTTCCCCAGCGACCGATTTCCGCTTGCCACGGGACGTTCGCCTTGCAGCACGTGAATTTCAACCGACGTTTGATTATCCGCCGCGGTCGAGAACGTCTCGGATTTCCGCGTCGGAATCGTGGTGTTCCGCGGGATGAGGACCGTCGTCACTCCGCCCAGCGTTTCCACGCCCAGCGAGAGAGGCGTCACGTCGAGCAGCAGAATATCCTTCACTTCGCCGCCCAGCACGCCGCCTTGAATGGCCGCGCCCACCGCCACCACTTCGTCCGGATTCACGCCCTTGTGCCCTTCGCGCCCAAAAAGCTCTTTCACCAGCTCTTGGATTTTGGGCATGCGGGTCTGTCCGCCAACCAGAACGACCTCATTGATTTTTCCCGGATCGACGCCCGCGTCTTTCATGCACAGTTTGCAAGGGTCCACGGAACGGCGAATGATGTCGTCCACCATCGCTTCCAGGCGTCCTCGCGTCAGCTTCTTCACCAAGTGCTTGGGACCGGAAGCGTCCGCGGTGACGAACGGAAGGTTGATTTCCGTTTCCATGGTGGTCGAAAGTTCGATCTTGGCGCGCTCGGCGGCATCGCGCAGCCGCTGCAGCGCCATCTCGTTCCCCTTCCCGCGCAAATCGAGCCCTTCGTCCTTCTTGAATTCCTCGATCAACCAGTCAACGATGCGCTGGTCGATGTTGTCGCCGCCCAAGTGCGTGTCGCCATTGGTGGCTTTCACTTCGATCACGCCCTCGCCAACTTCCAGAATGGAAATATCGAAAGTCCCGCCGCCAAAGTCGTACACGGCGATCGTTTCATCCTTCTTTTTGTCGAGGCCGTAGGCCAGCGCCGCCGCGGTGGGCTCGTTGATGATTCGCTTCACGTCCAACCCTGCGATTTTTCCGGCATCCTTGGTGGCAATTCGCTGCGCGTCATTGAAATACGCGGGAACGGTGATCACCGCCTCCGTCACTTTTTCGCCCAGGAAATCTTCTGCGGCGGCCTTCAATTTTTGCAAAATCATCGCCGAGATTTCCGGTGGGCTATAGTCCTTCCCCTGCGCCGTCACGGCCACGTGGTCGCCCTGCCGCACCACTTTGTACGGGACCATCTTCATTTCCTCGTTCACTTCATCAAAGCGGCGTCCCATGAACCGCTTGATCGAGTAAATCGTGTTCTCAGGATTCGTGATCGCTTGTCGCTTGGCAACCTGGCCAACCAGCCGCTCGCCACTCTTCGTAATGGCCACAACCGACGGCGTGGTTCGCGCGCCCTCCTGGTTGGGGATTACGACCGGCTCGCCTCCCTGCATCACCGCTACCGCCGAGTTGGTGGTGCCGAGATCAATACCTATAATTTTGCTCATGGAATCAACTCCTGACCGGGCTTAGCCCCGGTCGGATTAAATTAGCCTCAAACCGCACTGTATACTACACCTTGAGCGTAACATTGTCAAGATTGTTGTGTGCCTGTATCACGCTGATAATGCGCCCCTTCTTCCCTAATCCCTACCCCCCCGCCCGACGCGCCTCCCAGCGAACCAACCTGCCTGCCGACGCATCTTAACGATTTAGCAGTATCTAAATCGCCTTCACGTGCTATGCGTTAGGATGCTCCAGAGCCGATTCGCGCTACAATGCCTGCAATCAAGTTTATTTCGATTTTCGGGAGGCATATTTGAACTACGTATCGAATTCATCTGGCGCCAATGCGCCGAAAAAAAAGGCTAAACGCCTCGGGACACTGTGCGCTCTCGCGGCAGCTGCTGTCCTTGGTCTCTCATTTGTGTCTGTGGCCGCTGGCCAGGGCGCGCATGCTAAAACTGTGTCCGCGAAAAGCGCTCGTTCCAGAAGCGCCGAAAGTACAAGCGCGCCGCTGAAAAGCTACGGATCGAGCAGCGCCCCCATCACCATGGAAGTCTTCAGCGATTACGAATGCCCGTCCTGCCGCAGCCTCTACGAAAATACTCTTCGCCCGATGATCAACGACTATGTGGCCAGCGGAAAGGTTTATCTTATCCATCGCGACTTCCCTCTCCCCATGCACAGATACGGATACGAGGCGGCGCGCTGGGTCAACGCCGCGGCCCGCGTCGGTCAATTCCAAAATGTCGAAGCAGCTTTGTATGATAATCAAGACGCCTGGGCGGCCGACGGTAACATCGAAAAATATGTTGCATCCGCCATGCCCGCTTCCGAATTCAAGCGAGTTCAAAAGCTAATGGCTGGATGCGGGTATCAGCCCCCCGGCGCGGCCACCGCACAATCCTGCACTTTCGACACCTACATCAACGCCGATCATGATCTCGGGATGAAGATCCCCGTGCAGGCCACGCCCACCTACGTGATCACCTACAAGGGACAAAAGCTCCCGGCAGGTTCCGGCGCCGTCTCCTGGCCCATCTTGAAGCAATTCTTCGATTCGCTTCTGAGCCAATAGTAGAGGGGTCGGTTCACAAGACAAGAAAAAATGAACGCAGACGCGCGCGTCAAACTTGGGAAAATCCTGCTGATCGTGGGGCGCATCGCCCTGGGAGCCATTTTCCTGATCGCAGCCTACGGCAAGCTAAAACCGCAATTCGCGATGCCGTGGTCCAACCACTCGATCAGAACATCGCTCTCACTGTTCGCGATGCAGGTCGATTCGTATCAAATGCTTCCGCCAAATGCCGTAAACTTCGTCGCCCACGTCCTGCCATTCTTCGAAGTGTTCCTAGGACTTTGGCTGATCAGCGGCATCGCCTTGCGCGTCTCATCCATAGTCGCAACCTTGGCGTTTTGCGGATTCATGGTCGCAATCTTCTCCGCATACCATCGCGGCCTAGGCATCAACTGCGGATGCGGAATAGGCCCCGTCGAACAGGTCGGCCCCGGCGCCCTAATCCGCGACGGCCTGAAGTTCCTCCCAATTTCCCTCGCCGTGGTAATCGGCTCTTTCTGGCTCCATCGCAAATCCCGCCCCGCCCCGCTTTCCGAACCCTCCACCTCACCGCAACTCTGAATCACGGATTCGTAGTGTGTTACGTCGCCTGCTTGGCCTTGACCTCATGGCCGCTTCGAAGTGATTTTTGTAATCCAGGGTCGAGCGCGTACTCTTTGAGCTTGCGATACAGTGTGGTCTTGCCCATACCCAATCTCCGGGCGGCGGCAAGTTTGTCTCCACCGGCCTCTCTCAGCGCACTCAATACTGCGCGTCGTTGCGTCGCACTCCATGGCTCGACACAGGCAAGTTCGACGCCTTCGCCTGCTCCTCGACGGAGTAGAAGGTGATGCTCATTTCGTAGCGCCGGTCCTGAACCAAGTGCGATCGAACATTCGACGAGGTTTTCCAGTTCCCGAACATTCCCTGGCCAATCGTATGCCATCACTTCTGCCCAGAATTCTTTTGCGACGCGCGTAATAGGCCGATTTGAGTCCGAATGCCTGATCAGAAAGGCGGCGACAAGTAGCGGAATATCAGCAAGGCGCTCCCGTAATGGCGGCACGGTTATCTGGAAGACGTTCAGTCGAAAATAGAGGTCTCCTCGAAACGTCCCTTCCTCGACTGCCTGCCTCAAATCGCGGTTGGTAGCCACGACAATCCGGACGTCGATTGGTGTCTCTTCAGTGGAACCAATCCGCCGAACCCCTCTTTCCTGAATTACTCGAAGGAGTTTTGGCTGCAATTCCATGGGGAGGTCTCCGATTTCATCAAGGAAAAGAGTTCCGGCGTCGGCTGCCTCGAACAGTCCTCTTTTGTCGTCGGTTGCACCCGTAAAGGCCCCACGCACGTAGCCAAAGAGTTCCGATTCAAAAAGAGTTGGGGTTAGTGACGAACAATTTACTGGCACGAAGGGTTTATGTCGTCTTCGTCCGGAATGGTGGATTAGACGGGCCGCCAGTTCCTTGCCAGTGCCAGTCTCGCCTAAGATAATCACCGGGAAATGATGGTCAACGGTCTTTGCAATCATCTCCTGGACCGCCCGCATCGGCGCGGAGGTGCCAATTAACCCGCCAAGTGCCTCGGTTCCTTGCAGTTGCTTTTGCAACCGGTGCAATTCGTAATCGGGTTGCTGGCCCAGCGAGGGCCAAATGCAGCTTTCCTGACAAGGGCGCGATTCCATCAGGGATTCCCCGGTAATATGCCTAATTCGTATCTGTATGGTACGTATCTCAACGTGGCAGTACGGAATCAATACCGCGTTCTACCATTTTAATACTGGCTTTTTGCCTACCGTGGAGTACGTACGAGGCGTCCGCGTGAGAGGATATCAGCAATGATACGGAGTTACTCTGTAGGATCCCCAACTTTTATGATGTTATTACGTATGGCATAAAGAATCAGCTCGCTTACAGAATGCACATTCAACTGGGCCATTATCTTGGCTCTGTAGGTTTCGACTGTCCTGATGCTAATACCCAAGGCCCCCGCGACCTCTTTGTTGCTCTTCGCCTGAGCCAAGAGTTGAAGGACTTGGTATTCTCTCGGCGTGAGCGCGCTCGCAGCGCTGTTGCTTGGGGGCTCGCCACCCGCCGGTTGGACGAGCCGACGGGCTTCAGCCTCTTCCTTTTCCTTGTGCGCTTCTTTCGCCCTGCGTTTGTTAGCGTATAGAGCGGTGTCTGCACGCATCATCAACGCCTGAGACGATTCCCCGGGGATGTAGTCGGTCCATCCGGCAGCAAATTCAAGAGGGATTTCGTGTCCATCAAAGTTCCCTTTCATGCCACTCAGTCGATTCATTACGATCTGTACCTCGCTAAGTTTGCATTCGGGCAGCAAGACTAAGAACTCATCCCCGCCAAGGCGTATGGGAACGTCGGAACCTCGAACCGCGCTCTGCAATCGCTCCGCGACGTGTCTCAGCATGAGATCACCTGCCGGATGCCCGAAGGTATCGTTGATCTGTTTCAAGCCGTTTAAGTCCAGCATGAGAACAGTTAGAGGTTTGGAGTGCCGCTGTGATCTTAAAATTTCCTCGGCGAGGCGCTGCTCTCCAGATTGACGATTGTAGAGACCGGTGAGGCAATCGATAGCTGCGATCTTGTACACCTGCTCGGTGCGGCTTTCTAACCTGTCAAAGGAACTGAGTTGTTGTTTGACGTCAGACTGAATCCGGTGGATTTGCAACTGCTGATACACCGTATAGACATTGAACAGCAGAACAAGCCCCACCAAGCCACGGACAGCCAAGTTCAGGTTAAAGCTATAGAGGGCGGCGTGTTCCGAGAGCAGGCCGGGAAAAGCAAAGGTTGCAATTCCTACCGTCAATAGGACGGTTACCAAGACTGCGGAAGACCACATCCACCACTGCATACGAACAACGCTTTGCATTCGGGTTTGAATGTCCGCGAACTGCAGGGGAGCAGCAGAGGGTGCCCGCGGTGATTCGGCGTTATCCACTCGGATCCGATCTTTCTAAGGATTTTCCAATATTGTGCCTAGATTCCCCGATTTTAAAGGATTAACGAGAAAGCTGTTGTCGGTTCAGATACCCCTGGAAACACCTAGCGCACACCAGAAAATGAATTGATGAGCAATTCCCGTTTTGGGAATCCTTTCCTTACTCCTTGTCCCAGCCTGGGTCGGCCGATGACCCGCGCCGGCTGGGGGATTTCATGGCTGCGAGTGTGCCACTGGAACATGCTGAATGCCGGGTGCCGCACCCCCCGTGCAACGTCCCGCAAGCAACTTTCATCGACGCATGGACTATGACACCAGAATTCGCTAAAGGCGGGAATGATATTTTAGGGTGCCGCTCGATAAGAACGAAGGCGTTGTCAAGCAACACTTCTGCATCTCAGTGCTCTGAAGCACCGCTGCGATCTCAGAGGGGTGGAGGACCGAAGCTCTGAAACTCTCGCGGCGAATCAGTTTTCGGCGGATCGTTCCGCCAGCCATCGATACGGCCTGAACTTCGACCATGATTCTCTTATGCGAATCCCGGTTCGCACCGGGACGAGAGCGCCCAATCAACTCTTCGGTCTAGCTTGCGCTGACCAGCGGCACCCGCGAGCTGCTCTCGACACGAACGACCTCTGGATACGCCGTGTTGGTTCGCAGCATCCAGTAGAGTCGAATCGCCAACTTCCTGGCCGCCGCCACCTTGGCCACTCCTTTGGCCTTCCGGTGGCAGCGATGCAAATACTCATTCCTCATCTGGGGATCGCAGCGCACGGCACTCTGCGCGGCCTCCACCAGCAGCATTCTCATAAACCAATTTCCCTGCTTGCTGATCGATCCCAATCGCTGCTTCCCGCCCGAACTGTACTCTCGCGGAATTAGCCCCAGATAGCTGGCCACTTGCTTCCCGCGCGGAAAGCGAGAAACATCTCCCATGGTCAGCACGAAGGCCATCGACGTGATCGGCCCCACTCCCGGTTGTGTCATCAGCAGCCGTGCCCTTTCATCTTTCAGCGCTGCTTCCGCCACGGCTTGATCCAGCGGAGCAATCTGCTCATCCAACATACTTTTCACCTTCCACAGGTCTTCTCGCCGCCGGCTGGCCCACGGCCTCAACGGCAACTCGCGCAGCACCTGTTCTCCCGCCTGGCTCCACAGTTTCCGCTTCTTCGTCACTCCTTGATTCATCGCCAGGTGTTGCAGCTCATTCTTCACCTGCGCCCGAATCCGCACCAGCTTGTAACGGTGAATCAACAGCTGTCGCAGATCTTTTCCTTCACTCGAAGGAGTCCAGATGCGCGGAAACCGCCCTTCCCGCAGCAGTTTCAAAATGAGCGCTGCATCCCGCCGGTCATGCTTCTGTTGCCGTGGATCGCTGGCCCTAATTTTCGCCGCGTCTCCGATCCATACCTCGTGCCCTAGCGACGTCGCCATCTCCACAAACCACTGGCAGTTTCCCGTCGACTCCATTCCGATCAGTACCGATTCGGCAAGCCCGCGGTAAAACTTCTCCGCCTCTCCCGAAGCATGCTCGAGCTTCCTTTCCTCTGTCTCTCCCGTCTCGGTATCCATCCAACACACTTGCTGCCAACTGGGATGGTAATCACACCCTATAATCAGCATTCGAAGGCTCCTTTCGAACCGAATTCGCTTCGGTCCTCCAATCAGAAGCTTACTCGGCCTCCGACTGGAGCCTTCGTTCTTATCCAATCAACTCTTTCGGCTTTTTCGAAAGGGTGCGGTTTTTGTCCCTTTCTCCTGTCGAACGATCCGCCGAAAACTGATTCGCCGGGACGTTCCAGGGCTTCGGTCCTCCACCCCTCTGAGGTTGCTTGACAACGTCTTCCTTCTACGCAACCCAAGGATTGAAGACCGGCACACCAATCTCGGCGACATCTTTCGTATTGCGGGTCACCAAAGTAAGGTTGTGCTGCAAGGCCGTCGCCGCAAGCAGACCGTCGATGACCGGCAGGCGGGACTTCAAATCCGCCTGCGCGACAAGCCGACCCCAGCGGTCCGCCACCGCCAGGTCAATCGCTAGGATTCGCCCGGCGAATCGCACGGCCAGATCGCCGTCAAGCCACGCTTCGAGTCTGACGCGGCGCAACGCATCCTTCAGCGACGCAATGCCCTTGCGAATCTCTCCAAGCGTGAGCACGCTCAGATAGAGCAAATCTTCGTCGGTGGCCGCCACCCATGCTTTCACTTTCGGCTCGGGCTTAGGTCTCACCAGTTCGGAAATGACGTTGGTGTCCAGCAGGAATCCGCTCACAGCTCGATTGCCCGGCCGTAGTCCGGCTCCCGCTCCAGATCAATCGCAACTTTGGCCAGCGGAGACTCCGCAAAAAACTCCACCAGGCTCTGAGGCTGGCGCGACCGCGCCTTCAGCCGCTCGAATTCTTCGGCGGGCAGCACCACAACGGCTTCCTTATCCTGCCGCGTCACCCATTGCGGGCCTTCCGAGCGCGCTCGGCGGAAAAGCTCGCTGAATTGGGCCTTAGCTGTCTGAAGCTGCCAACGTTTCCTCGGCGATGCTTTCTCTTTGCGTGCAAGCGCCGGCTTGCCTTTGGAAATCGACTTGGCCATGGTGGGTTCTCCCGGATTCTGACTAGACTGACTAGATCATACTTCGAGCAGGCGGGCGCGTCAAGCTAACGAGTGATCGAGGGATTCCCACAGCCAGGTGCCGTCTTCCAGCGGCCTCGCCCATAGTCGCAACGTTGGCGTTTTGCGGGTTCATGGTTGCAATCGTCTCCGCATACCATCGCGGCTTGGGCATCAATTGCGGCTGCGGAATAGGCCCCGTCGAACAGGTCGGCCCCGGCGCCCTGATCCGCGACGGCCTGAAGTTCCTGCCAATTTCCCTCGCGGTGGTATTCGGCTCCTTCTGGCTCCATCGCAAATCCCGCCCCGTCACAATTGCCTGAAAGGGGCCCACACGTCAAATTGCGTCACGCTCTGCGGCGAGCGCGGAACGTTTTGACGGCATGCCGCGCCAGCGCTGTATCGAAGGCAGCGACAGAGACAACGAACAACAGCGCGATTTCCCAATCACCGTGCCGACGCACTGGGTAGAAGAAAGCGTGGATCGACCAAACCGGATGTGCCGTAGGGCAAAGGGCGATTGCTCCAATTCGTCGCCGTTCATGTCTTAGCCTATGCCAACGCTTACGTATTCGCTGTTTTCTCCCCACCGACCGACGCTCCAGTTGTGGAAACCTCGGGAGCGGACAATCCTGTTCAAAATGACCCTCAAGGACGCTTCGGGCAGAGAGAGAGACAACTTAGGCGCACTGTACCCTTTCCCCACGGGCATTACGATTCCTATCATGGTTCGTTCCACCAGATGATTATCGCTTAGCCATTTCTTGACCTCGGGACACGAAACGATTGCCTCGCGGAGACCTAGAGCATCCGCGTGGGACGCCCGGAACGCTCGAACCCTTACATCGAGAATACTGTTCCCGTTCTGTCGCGGTTCTATGTTGACGACGCTGCCAACTACAACCCACTTGTAACGGGGCTCCTGCGCGATTATGCGGTCCAGCACGTCGGCGACAGTTCCTTTTGGCACCTCGACAGAGATGAGGTGATTCTGTGGTGGAATCTCTGTGTCGATCCCTACCCGCAGCCCATATTTTTCAGCTAGCCGCGTGACTGTCGTCGCAAGGTCGTGTCCGAAATCTTGATAGTTGATGACTTTTTGGGCTAGAGGATCGACTTTGTCGGCTTTCCCTTTACCCGAGCCCTCACAATTCATGGCGCAGCCCAGGAAGAGGAACGCGCAAGCTACTGCTTTGCCTTTATTGACACGATGCATTGGGCGTGTTCGTGACATCAGCAAACGTCCCTCCGGTTCTCTCATCGTCGTGACAGAGAATAAGCAGATTGTTATAGGACTTGTTTTTGTTGGTCACGGTGAAGAACTGTTTCGTTTTCAGGACATAACCGGACGGCAACCCCAAAGGGCTAGTGGTGAGTGCGCTGATCAAGTCGGGGAACATTCCGGCCAGATCAACCGGCCTGCCCTGGCCTTGCGAAGTTTGGATATTCTGGTTGGGAGGAAATTCGGCCGCTACTTGAATCGTCTCCCATACTAAGAGCTGTTGGCCAATGAGGGGCTGCTGATTCTTGTCGCGAACGATTGCCGTCGCGCAATAGTAGTAGCCATAGTAGTGTGTAACGACAGTCTGCGGTAATACGTAGGCGCCGCACACAGCTAATTGACCATTCATAGCAATCTCTGGACCTAAGGCATAGCTGATGCTTCTGGGGATGGCTACGGCTGAGCGCTGTTTCTGCCCTGCGCCAGCTGGCTTTGCGAAACCCGAGTCGGCCGACTGTATGGCAGCGCTCGCTAGGAACGTGAGACTGGCAGGCGAGGTCATGCCCGTTGTTGACCAGAGGCCGAGACCCTGCCCAAGTGTTGGCGAGGACGGAGTCAACATTTCATAGGGTACCGCGCCCTGGAGACTGGCGACGGGCGCGCTGGCATTTCCAGACGAATCGAGTTGGATCATCCCCTGCTGGTTGTCGTTAATTGTGACGCCGCCGCCACTCGTCGCCGCGACGAAGGACAGAAAGCCTCCGGTTGAGGCATAACTCCACTTCTGCTGGAGTGTCGTCGCGTCGAACGCCACCACGGTAAACCCATCAGTCGCGAAGGCGGTGTTGTTATCTCCCAACACGAGGTCATTATCAACCGGGTAACCCGGGTAGCCCGGCTCCTGAAAGTTCGAGAGAGTAACCTGCGTATTGCCCTGAGGTCCGATGTCGGCAATTGTCAGCGGAGGAAACTCGGAGGTCCCTGGATAGTTGGCCCAGCTCGCGAGCACGCCACCTCCTCCATCGGGAATGATGTCTCCGGCAGCGTGGATGGGGAGATCGACTCCCCCGGGGAGGCTCACCACGTCCGCGAGTCCGTACGAAGCTAAGGTCTGCATCTGCGTACCGCCGTCAGGGACGACCCGAAGCAGCGAGAGATCGTCACTATAAGCCGCAGGGATGACTTGGCAAGACGGCGGAGCGGATTCCGTGTAGGTAAATTGTTGCACCTCCAACTCCACGTAAACTGAGCCGTCAGGCGCGACAGTTGGCGGGCCCACGCCCGCATTCCTCGCGAAACTGCCACTAACGTTATCGCATAGGGTGCCAGGCTTCGTTCGATGCCGGTAACGGGATCTGCCTCATGAGCGTTCCGGTCGTTCCGTTGACCGCATCGAGATACTGTGCGGCCCTTCGGCCATCGCTCGTCACGTCGTCCTCAACGAAGTAAAGAGTACCGTCCAATCCCACAGCCGTATCGGCACTATCGTTAGCGGAAGAAGTAAAGGATGCCGGGAGAGAATATTGCCATTTCTGATTGCCCGTTTGGGGATCGAAATCGGTGATGCTTTCCGCGGCGGAGTTATAGGTCCAGACAACGATTCCGCCATTGTTGTCGCCCAATGCCCCCGATGCCGCTAAGTAGCCCAGACCCGGCGAAGCTGTCCACATTTGCTCGCCGTCGCTCTTGAAGGCACGCACAACAAGGTCGCCACTCGGGTCTGTATCAACCGAATAGAGATCGGGTCCGTCCGCAGTGGGCACGGCCTGAATGATATTCTGCGTAGTGAAGTTCGCCACTGGCGGGGCGGACCACAGCACCGTCCCAACGGGCAACGATGTGCCAGAAAGGACCGTCACAGTGGTTTGCGCGCTCACTCCGCCCACAGTCGCTGTCAGCGTGACCTGTCCCACTGCATCTGCCATCAGAGTATTTGGGCTGCCACTCACGAAACTGGCAATAGTACTGTCGCTTACGGTCCATGTTGCGTCGGGCCGCCCTACCCCTCGATCGTCCACCGCAGTGAAGGCCTGCGTGCCACCCACCAGCATGTTCGCATTCGGCGGCGTAACCTGAATCGAAATCGGTCCCTGCATGCCGAGTGTGACGCTAATGGTGGCGGTCTGGGTGTCGCCCGCCGAGTCCGTCCCAACTACGCTAATAGAATTGACACCGGCAGAGAGCGGCGGGTTGCAGGAAAAATTGGTCGTGGTTAGGCTTGCAGACGAATTGTTGCAGGTCACCACAATCGGATCGATCCCCGCAATAGACCCCGTGACCGTTCCCGTTACGGCGGCGTAGGGAGTGCTTACGACAGCGCCGTCAGACGGACTGGCGATGCTGACGCCCGTAATGGTATCCGGCAAACCTACCGTAAACGTTCCCGAACTGTTCGACGCGCCCAAAACCGCCACTGTGATGGGGCCGGTCGTTGCTCCGGCGGGTACAGGAACGACGATAGCGATGTTGTTCCAGCCCGTAGGCGTTGCGGCCATGCCGTTGAAGGTGACCGTGCTGCTTTGCTGCGTCGCTCCAAAATTCGCGCCGTAAATCGTCAATGAATCTCCCACGGCGCCGATATGCGACGAGAGTCCACTAATCGCCGGCCCCGTCAGCACAAACGTGGGTCCATTGCTCGGCGCTCCGTTCACCGTAACAACCACCGGTCCCGTGACCGCTCCTGCGGGCAATGGCACGGATATACCCGTGTTACTCCAGTTTGTCGGTGTCGCGGTTACGCCGTCGAAGGTCACCGTGCTGGACCCCTGTGTCGATCCGAAGTTCGAACCGCTGATCCATACGTTGGTTCCCACTCCGCCTTGGGTGGGACTCATACCTGCGATCTGCGGCGTCGTCACCACGTTGAATTCAGTACCATTGCTCGCAAGTCCGCTCACTGTTACCACGATGTTCCCGGTGGTCGCCCCCGACGGCACCGCCGCAGAGATGCCCGTGGCGCTCCAGCTCGATGCTGTGGCCGGAACACCATTGAAGGTCACCGTGCTGGACCCTTGCGCTGATCCGAAGTTCGATCCGCTGATCCACACGCTCGCCCCCACGCCGCCTAGCGTCGGACTCGTGCCCGCGATCTGCGGCGTTGCCACAACGCTAAACCCCGAACCGTTGCTTGCCACGCCGCCCACGGTCACAACGATATTGCCCGTCGTTGCGCCAGAGGGGACTGGCACGCCAAGACCCGTGTTGCTCCAACTTGCTGGCGTCGCCGGAACACCATTGAAGGTCACTGTGCTGGACCCTTGCGCTGATCCGAAGTTCGAACCGCTGATCCACACACTCGCCCCCACACCCCCCTGTGTTGGAGAGGTCCCGGCGATTTGAGGCGTCGTCACCACGTTGAATTCGGTACCATTGCTTGCAATTCCGCTCACCGTCACCACAATGTTCCCGGTGGTCGCCCCCGACGGCACCGCCGCAGAGATACCCGTGGCGCTCCAACTCGACGCCGTGGCCGTCACTCCGTTGAAGGTCACCGTGCTGGACCCTTGTGCTGATCCGAAGTTCGAACCGCTGATCCATACACTCGCCCCCACACCCCCCTGTGTTGGAGAGGTGCCAGCGATTTGGGGCGTCGCCACCACGCTAAACCCGGAACCGTTGCTTGCTACCCCGCCCACGGTCACAACGATATTGCCCGTCGTTGCGCCAGGGGGGACTGGCGCGCTAAGACCCGTGTTGCTCCAACTTGCCGGCGTCGCCGGAACACCATTGAAACTCACTGTGCTGGACCCTTGTGCTGACCGGAAGTTTGAACCGCTGATCCACACGCTCGCCCCCACGCCGCCCTGTGTTGGGGAGGTCCCGGCGATTTGAGGCGTCGTCACCACGTTGAATTCAGTACCATTGCTCGCAATTCCGCTCACCGTCACTACAATGTTCCCGGTGGTCGCCCCCGACGGCACCGCCGCAGAGATACCCGTGGCGCTCCAACTCGACGCCGTGGCCGTCACTCCATTGAAGGTCACCGTGCTGGACCCTTGTGCTGATCCGAAGTTCGATCCGCTAATCCACACGCTTGCCCCCACGCCGCCTAGCGTCGGACTCGTGCCTGCGATCTGCGGCGACTGCGCTTCCGCGCGGCCAGCAACGCAAAGGAATGCCAACAGCACAGAGGCCCACACAGCTGCCAAGGCTTTGCGAGACATGGAGTCCCCCTTTAGGTCGTTTTTATAGGTCAGTAAATGGCAATTGGCGGGTCGGTTTATATCTTAATGCATATAACTTTACAATAAGAATTATGTGGAGGCAAAAGAAGAGAGAGGCGAGCCTGAGAGCAGGCCCAAGAAATTTAGTCGCCGGTGGCTACCGGAGTGGATTCGGCCTTTACTACCGGCGCTACGTTGCGGAGATAACGCCACGGATTCACGGGAGTGTTGTAGATGCGGACTTCGTAATGAAGATGCGGCCCGGTCGAACGGCCGCTATCGCCTTCGTAACCAATCACGTCTCCGGCCTTCACTCGCATTCCAGGCTGCACGTTGAAAGCGGAAAGATGGCCGTACAACGTGGTCACTCCAAAACCATGATCCACCACCACCACGCGGCCGTACCCCGCCCGCTGCCCCGCTTCCTCGATCACGCCGTCGCCGGTCGCGTGGATCGCGTCGCCGTAATGGGAAGCGATATCCAAACCTGAGTGAAACGCGCCTTCCCCGCTGAACGGATCGAGCCGTTCCCCAAAGTGCCCGGTAATTTGCCCCAGCACCGGCCAAAGCGTCGGCGCGATGCCCAGGGTGCTCAACGACGCAGGGAGAAGTCGCATCCCGCCATTGGACATCGAAACGGCAGTCACGTTCTTCTCGAGATAGCTGAACTCATCCACCGATTCTTGGAATTCAACGTCAGGCCCCGTCGAAGAATCGGTGAGGTCGAACGCAGTTTGATGGAAGCGCGTGATCCCGTAGGCCATCGCCACTTCGCCCGCCAATGACTGCAGAGAATTCAGGCGCGTGTTGGTGTCCTTCACCTGGGTTTGAAGCTGGACGTACTGTTTCTTGAGGCTGTCTTGATCTCGTCGAAGCGAATTATAGTTCGTCGCCTTCCACAGCATTCGCGAGTAGGAGCTCATCGCTACGGCAACGGTGACCGTGCCGACAACCGCAAGAATCGCAACGGCATGCAACAAATACACGGGTACGCGGACTCGTTTGATGCCGCCCGAGTCGTGAGAAGCAATGAAAAACGTGTAAGACTTGCCTTTCATGCTTTTACTTTCACCCGTTTGATTTTTTCGCCGGCCTGAAACCGCTGCCTAAGATTGCGGTTAGCGATTCGCGTGCAACTTCGCTCGAGAGTTTGAACCGAGAGCCTTGGTTCGAAACCCGAGCGGATTGTAGTCAGCCCGGCCATTGACGTCAATGCCGATCTTCCACTACGCAGCGCTGGGCTCGCTTCGGTCCTGGCGGCACTTTATAATTCCAGTGCCCCCTTCTGAAACTGTAACCGAAACGGGCTGAGGGTTACAACTGTACAAACGGACAGGAATGGAACAGGAAGCTCAACTGATCGAAAGGGTTAGGCGCGCAATCCCATCGCGCGAGGGCGGCGGCTTGCGGCTGGGAATTGGTGACGACGCTGCGGTTATGGCTCCTCGCAAAGGCTTCGAGTGGGTGCTGAGCTGCGACGCGTTTCTGGAAGACGTTCACTTTCTTGCTGACCGCCATCCGGCGGATTCAGTTGGCTTTAAAGCACTCGCTCGCGCGACTAGCGACCTGGCCGCAATGGGCGCGCAGCCGCGTTTTTTTTTGCTGACGCTGGCTCTGCCTGCTTCGCGGACCGGGAAATGGCTCGACGAGTTTCTGCGCGGGATGGGGCGCGCAGCACGGCATCTCGGAATGCGGCTTGCCGGCGGGGACTCGACCAAAAGCGCGAGGATTTCGATCAGCGTTACGGTGCTTGGCGAGGTCGGGCGGGGCCTGGCGGTGACCCGTTCGGGGGCGCGCCCGGGGGACATTTTGTGCGTGAGTGGGAGGCTGGGAGGCGCCGAGCTGGGCCTTAAGATGTTTCAGTCTGCCGCATTGAAAGCGTCTAATTCGAATGAAAAAGATAGGGTCCGGCTGCTGCAGCCGCACCTTTATCCGCAAATCCGTGTGGCTTTGGGAGCCTGGCTCTCCGCTCGCCGCGTGGCATCCGCGATGATCGACATTTCGGATGGACTTTCGACCGACCTGGCGCGGCTGTGCGCGGCGAGTGGCGTCGGCGCGCGCATCTGGACTGACCGAATCCCTTGCGTCGAGGCGCCGGCCGGAGAGGCGGGCCGAGCCGTTTCCAAACTCCTCGCAAGAATAAAATCAAGCCCGCTGCAGATGGCCCTGCACGGCGGTGATGATTACGAGCTTCTTTTTACTGTCCACCGTCGGCAAATGCGGCGGCTCAGGAGCGCGCCGGGATATGCCGAGATTGCAGCAATTGGCGAAATCGAGCGGGGCGCGAAAATCACGCTCGTCGACGAGGGCGGACGCGCGAAAATTTTGCGTCCGGGTGGCTGGGATCCCTTCGAGCGGAAGCGCTAACGTCCGGTTTTTTTTCCGAACTGAGTTTTGAATTCTACTGAGGCTGAGTTGGCTTCGATCTTTCAACTGCCACTGGAACCGGAGGCGGTAGCGGGGGCTTTGCCGATTCGGGTTTAGGCGGCGTGGGTTTTGTTGGCTCAGGCTTTGTCGAGGACTCAGGCTTTGGCGGCGTGGGCGCTGGCGCGGAAACTTGGGTGAGACCTTGCTCGGCTGCGTCGGACGGTGGAGCAGTGTCCGGCGTATCGACTTGAACCTGCTCGGTGGGCGCTAGTTTCTCGAGCGGTGTTACGTTGGGGAATTTCTCTACCGGCATTCCCTGCATGGCTTGTTGCATGAACTCGAGCCAGATCGGGAGAGCGACCTGAGCGCCGGTTTCTTTTTTGCCGAGCGAGATGCGCTTATCGTCGTTGCCAACCCACACGCCGGCGGTGATCTGCGGAGTGAAGCCGATGTACCAGCCATCGGTGAAATCGTTGGTGGTGCCGGTCTTTCCGCCGGAGGGCCGGCCAAGCTGCTTGGCGCGAACGCCGGTACCGAACTGCACTACATCTTCCAGCATCGCCGTCATGGTTTGAGCGACCTGTGGCTCGATCACGTCAGTGATCTTGGGACGCGGCTCTTCGAGAATGGCTCCGTCGTAGGAGAGGACACGTCTGATATCGTGCGGCTCGATGTGAATACCATCATCGGGAAAAACCGTGAACGCCGAGGTGTGCTCGAGAAGCGTCAAGTCCGCGGCGCCGAGTGCGAGCGGAAGATAAGGCGGCAGCGGACTGGTGATGCCAAAGCGCCGCGCCAAATCCACGACATTTTCGATGCCCACTTTATCGAGCAGACGGACGGCCGGAACGTTTCGCGAATCGGCGAGGGCGCGACGCAAAGTGATGCGGCCTTCGAACTTCTCGTCGTAGTTGTGGGGCGAATAATTTTGGCCGCCGCTGCGGAAAGTGACCGGCTCGTCGACGATGGTATCGAAGGGCGAGGCTCCCTGCGCCAGCGCCTCAGAGTAGACGTAGATCTTGAAAGAGCTGCCCGTCTGGCGGAGAGCCTGAGTGGCGCGATTGAATTTCGAGGTTTCGAAATCGTAGCCGCCGACCATGGCTTTGATCTCGCCCGTGGAGTTGTCTATGGCGACGAGAGCGGCCTGCGCAGCGGGAACTTGTTCGAGTTCAACTTGCGCGGCGGTGCCGGTGATCTCTTTGATCTGCACCGTCGCAAGGTCGCCCACCTTTAGTAAATCGGTAGCCGCTGTATGGCCCGTCCAGGAATAATCGGCCGGCGTGAGGATCGCGCGATAGGGTCCGATTTTGATCCAGGCGAAATTTGGCTGGGCGGCCGTGACCAGGCCAGTGACGTAATCGCCTTTTTGGATTGGTCCATGCCAGTCGGGATTTTGGTAGCTATCGAGTTTCCCCAGATGATCGCGAAAAATGTTGGGGAGATTGCCGCGCCAGCCATGACGGCGATCGTAGGAGTGAAGGCCGTCGCGAAGAGCTTGGTCAGCAGCTTTCTGCATGGCTACGTTGAGAGTGGTGTAGACGCGCAAGCCCTGCTCGTGAACGGCATTGGTTCCGTAAGTCTGCTCGAGATATTGGCGAATATCCTCGACGAAGTAGGGCGCAAGATCATTTCGCTGCGACTGGATGTGGAGTCCCAAGGACAAGCGGCTTGCGGCGTCGGCCTGTTGCGCGGTGATTTTGCCGTCGTGAGCCATGAGCGAGAGGACCAGATTCCGCCGCGCTAGAGCGCGCTCCGGGTGATTGACCGGCGAATACACGGGCCCACGAATAATGGCGGCCAGCAATGCGGCTTCGGGGAGAGTCAATTGGCCGATGGGCTTGCTGAAATAATATTCCGAGGCGGCTTCGAAACCGTAGTTTCCGGAGCCGAGGTAAATCTGGTTGCAGTACATCGTGAAAATCTGGTCTTTGGTGTAGTGACGCTCGATTTGAAGAGCGAGGATGGTTTCCTCGATCTTGCGGTGGAAGCTGCGGTCTGAGCGATTCAGAAAAAGGCCGCCGGCAAGCTGCATGGTGAGGGTGCTGGCGCCTTCGGCAACACGGTGAGAGACAATATCGCGCCAGGCAGCCTCCAACACGCGCGGAAAGTCCACACCCCAGTGCTCCTCGAAGTGCTGATCTTCGGTGGTGAGAATGGCGTCCTTCAGAACTTTCGGAATCTGGTCATAGGTGACAAGAATGCGGCGCTGAAGAGAAAAAGTCCCGATGGATTGGCCGTCGTCGGCATAAAGCTCGGTTACGACTACTGGGCGGTAATCCTCGAGGGCGCGAATTTCCGGAAGGTCGCTGGAATATACAAAGAGCAGTCCGACGGCCGCGCCGATTCCGATGGAAAGCAACAACAGGAAAGCGAAGGCGAGGCGGCCGAATAGAGTGCCGCCGCCGATCTTCATGGTGGCCCGGTAAAATCTATCTTCCATTAAGGAGATATTCTATCGCATCGAGGGTTGGGAGTCGGGCCGGGTTGACGAATTGGTTTCCGGCGGGCGAAACAGAGGCGAGTTTTGCTCTCCCCCGAAAGGGTTTCTTGGAAGTGAAATGTTGGCGAAGCTCACATCGAAGAGCGATTCCTCGGCCGTGTGTCCCGGCGCTTCGCGCAAAAGCAAAGAGCGGGACACTCCGCTCGGAATGACGGCAGGCGACGAGTTGGGAGTCGGGCTCTGTCCGCTCGCACATTGCAGGCTGAATAAACGGATACGCTTGGGAGCCTTGCTTTTTGTATGATGCGTGCGACCGGAATGCGCCGGACCCAAAAATCCAAACACGAGGGGGGAACCGAAATGCGAAAAGCGACAATTATTTTGTTGTGTGGTATTGCGGCTCTGTTCGTGGCATCTGCTGTTTCGTCACGATCGACTACCCAAAGCAGCTACGCCGAGGATCGGGCTCAGATCGAGGATCTTCAGGCCCGTTACATGTTCGCTCTCGATTTTCACGATGCGGATACCTACGCCTCAACGTTCACCGAGGATGGCGTTCTGGACTACGGCCCCGTGGTGAAAGGCCGCGACGCCATCAAGAAGGTGATCGCCGATATGGGCAAACGCGTCCCGGTTCAAGCGGCCCAGGATGCTTCCGATCAGCGGCCCGTCGTGGGACGTCACAACATTTCGAACATCGTCATAAAAATCGATGGGAACAAGGCGGAGGGCAGGGCCTATTGGTTCCATTATGGCAACAACAATCCCAAGCGCACCGCCGGTCTCGATTCGTTTGGCCATTACGAGGATGAAATGGTGAAAGTGGACGGCAAGTGGCTGTTCAGCAAACGAAAGATTTACAACGAGCAGGTGGACAAGTGGGCCTACCACGGCGGGAATCCGGCCTGGTAGCGACCGAAACGGCAATCGCGTACGGCGTGGAATTTTTCCGTCGAGTTCGAATATTAAGAGTCACGTTGGCGAGAAGCCGGCACTGGGCGTACGGCTTTCCGATCGCTAGGATTTGGTGCTCACATGCGGAAGACGTGCCGTATGGTATGCTTCTCGGCGAATGAAAAAAGCGTTGATAACAGGCATTACGGGGCAGGATGGCGCCTACCTTGCAGACTTTCTGCTCAATAAAGGTTACGAAGTGCATGGAATCAAGAGGCGCTCGTCATCCTTTAATACCGAACGCATCGACCGCCTATACGAAGATCCGCATGTAGCGGGGCGCAGGCTATTTCTGCATTACGGCGACATGACCGATGCGAATAACCTGATGCAAGTGGTGCTGACGGTCGAGCCGGACGAAATTTACAATTTGGCGGCGCAGAGCCACGTCGCAGTTTCGTTCGAAACTCCCGAATATACAGCCGACGTAGACGCGCTTGGGGCGCTGAGGCTGCTGGAGGCGGTCCGCAACTTGCGCACGAAGTCCGCACGGTTCTACCAGGCTTCTACTTCGGAATTATATGGCCTGGCTCGATCATCACCTCAATCCGAAAGCACGCCATTTTATCCACGTTCGCCCTACGGCGTGGCAAAGCTCTATGCATATTGGATTACGGTGAATTATCGCGAGGCGTATGGACTTTACGCATGCAACGGCATCCTCTTCAACCACGAATCGCCGATACGGGGAGAAACTTTCGTTACACGCAAGATCACGCGCGGCCTCGCGCAAGTAAAAGTGGGCTTGCAAGACTGTCTGTACCTGGGAAATCTGGACGCAAAACGCGACTGGGGGCACGCGCGAGATTTCGTCGAAATGCAGTGGTTGATGCTGCAGCAGGAGGAGCCCGAGGATTTTGTGATCGCCACGGGCCACCAGTATTCGGTGCGGGAGTTTGTGAATGCCGCCGCCGAAGAGATGGGGATGGCGCTGACGTGGCGGGGAAAAGGAATCGACGAATCGGGATTCGATGGCAGAGGGACGCGCGTGGTGGCTGTGGATCCGCGTTACTTCAGGCCCACCGAAGTTAGTGCGCTATTGGGCGACGCGAGCAAAGCGCGAAATAAACTGGGCTGGAAACCGAAAGCATCCTTCAAGGAGCTGGTCGCGGAGATGGTTGCGGCCGATCTGAAAAACGCCGAGCGCGACAAAATTTTGCACACCAGCGGATATCGAGTTTACAGCCGACAAGAGTAGATCGTGAATCTCACAAGCAAAATTTACGTTGCGGGGCACAAGGGATTGGTGGGTTCGGCCCTGATGCGACGCCTGCGAGCGGGCGGATACCAGAATCTTGTGACACGCGATCACAGCGACTTGGATTTGACCAACCAGCCGGCGGTGCGGGATTTCTTTCAAAAAGAACACCCGGAATACGTGTTTCTGGCCGCGGCGAAGGTGGGAGGGATTCTGGCTAACTCCACTCATCCAGCGGACTTCATTCGCGTGAATCTTCAGATACAGAATAACGCGATTCATGAGTCCTATTGTGCCGGCGTCAAGCGCCTTCTCTTCCTAGGATCCAGCTGCATCTATCCCAAGTTGGCGCCTCAACCTTTGAAGGAAGAATACTTGTTAACCGGGCCGCTCGAATCCACCAACAGACCCTATGCCATCGCGAAGATTGCCGGCATTGAGATGTGTTGGTCGTACAACCGGCAATACGGCACGCGTTTTCTGGCGGCCATGCCGACGAATTTGTTTGGACCAGGAGATCAATACGACCTGCAGGATTCTCATGTACTGCCCGCCCTGGTGCGGAAGATGCATGAAGGCAAGGTCACGGGAGCCAAAGAAGTGGCGATATGGGGAACCGGCACGCCGAGGAGAGAATTCCTGCACAGCGATGAAGCCGCAGACGCTTGCGTATTCCTATTGAATCTGCCGGACAATCAGTTGGACAAGATTCTTGCAAACGAGGAAATCAGCCCGATTGTGAATATCGGCTGCGGCGAGGACTTGACGATTCGCGAACTGGCCGAGCTTATTGCGAAGACCGTGGGATTCAGTGGGCAGCTGGTATTCGACACATCAAAACCGGACGGAACGCCGCGAAAACTGCTGGACATCAGCCGACTGAGCGCTTTGGGGTGGAAACCGCGGCGAAAGCCGTTTGAGGAAGATTTGCGAAATACATATAAAGACTTTCTCGAAACAGTTGGTTCGGCTTCCGTTCGGTATTGACCGAGACCTCGGACTTCGGCCCGCAACTATTCAGATTTCCGCAGGCTCAGCTGTTCGAGGGCGACGAGAACAACAAACTGAGAACCGTAGACAATGTAGCGACGCCAGAGGCGCCGAGGTTCTTGCATCAGGCGAAAGAGGGACTCGAACCCATTTTCACGCATCCAGACGGGAGCCTGCTTTTTCACCTTTCCAATAAAATCGAAAGCCGCACCCACACCAACCAATACCGGGGCGTTTAGCAGCGCGCGATGTTCGTGCATCCAGGTGTCCTGCTTTACTTCGCTCAGACCTACCCAAACTACGTCAGGCCGAGCCGCATTGATAAATTCGACCAGCTCCGTTTCTTCGTGGGCTTGGAGTGGCCGGAACGGCGGGGAATATTTGCCGGCGATGCACAAATCGGGAATTTCCGCGCGGAGCTCGTTCTCAAGACGATCGGTAACACCAGGTCCTCCGCCCAAGAAGAAGTGACGATAGCCGATAGAGGCGGTTTCTTTGCAGAAAGTGAGCATGAGTTCGGGGCCATATACCCTGCGGGCGAGAGGAAGTTTCCGGAGCTTCGCGAGCCAAACAAGCGGCATGCCATCGGGCACAACGAGATCGGCGCCGTTCAGCACAGCCTTAAATGCGGAACTGTGTTGTGCTTCCATGACGCCGTGCATGCCAGTGACTGCGATCCAGTGACACGCTTCCCGGCAGTCAATCCATTGTTGCATTTGTTCGATGACGTCTGGAATTTGTACGGCATCGACTCGGACACCGAGGGTTGAATACGAAAGAAATCGTTTCATCGTGGACTCTTAAAGAATTTAGCGCCAAGCTTACATTTCGATTATATCCCAACAGCTCTGGGAGACGGCGTCAGTGCGACCTGGAGCGCAACGGAGATCCGAGCAGAATGCAGCGGTTGCCTCTCACCTGATTAACTTACGCCCCAGGCGGGAGAAACACGCCGTGTGAACGCGACGCAGGATTCTCATACCTATTGCAAGAGTCGGCCAGTCAGTTTAGCGAACTACTACAAACTGATAGGTCTCACCTGCGGTGGGTGTCAAAGGTGAAGCCGAGTTGTTGCAAAAATTCACCGTAAGCGTATTTGTCCCAACCACATGGCCAAGCGTCAGACTGAGGCCTTTTTGCTCCGTCGGCTTGCTAACGGCAATCAGCACGTCGCCTCGGAGTACGCCAATTACGTTATCGAATGTCTGCGCCGCACAAGTGCGTGCCGCAATTCGCATAGGGTGCTCGACCGCCGCATAACGTGCATAGCGGCTGATCGGTGTGCCGTCGCCAACGTTCAGCTTGGTGGTCGCGATTCCGCCGTCGAAGTAACTCACGGCGTTCGTGCTGGTTGTCAAGGGCTTGCCGTCGCTGCCAAGGGCGTAAAGCGCGATCTCTCGGTCGGTCAAATGCGCACGGTTGAAATCATCCTGGATCGTCACCGGGGAAGCGTTGGCGGTGATTCCGGATAGCATTAGGTTCCGCGTATCACTAGCGAGAGTTATGTGGATGAGGTTGTTAACGCTTTGATTGCCGACCACGCCGATGATAGTTGCCCCTACAGCATGAGAGATATGAATACCGTCGCTTGCGGCCTCACAATGAATTCGCGAATAAAATCCGCTCGTATTGTCTAGGTCGATACAGGAAGCAAGCTTCGTTCGCGAGAATGTAAATACCGTCAGATGATCAAGTCCGCGGTTGCCGATGATCGTTCCGGTAGTTCCAACAATCTCAACCCCCTTTGAAACTGCTGTAGAGCCTACGCTCATCCCAATGTAGCCGTCCTCGAGCCAAAAGTTTTGCGGAGATCCGCCGGCGGACTGTTCGATTTTTAGCCCCCTGCTCACACAATTTGCGATGCGATAGTGCAATAGTCCCGAGTTTTCGTTGATCGTATTCGAATAGACACCGATGGAACCTGGTATGTTGTCGCAATCTATGCTGATATTTTCCAAACGGGAGCCATCATCGAACGGACTCACATCACCCAGGACTACCACAGGCGCGGCGTACGACCCGCCCCCATCTGAAACAACGTCAGGGCCGGTTTGTGAACACTCGACGGTTGCTCCATCGATTCTCATGACCGTACAAGCGCCGTTAATAGCCGAAAAGCTGACTAAAGAAAGGACCGTTCCAACTGGATAAGGAATAGCTTCCCGTCCACGCAGGCTTACGACATTATTGATTCGACGTCCGGAGCCGGGAGGCACCGTTTCCCCGGCCGGAAAGGGACCACCGCTTCCGACAGGAAATGACCTCTCCGCAACTATCCTGGCCCCGCTATCGCCACGGACTACGTAGGCGTTGGGTATCCGAATCTGTGCATTCGTCGTGATTGTGACATCCGCCAGAAGGTAAAGTGAACCCATGCAAGTTCCTTCATGAAGCCCCGCGAAAATATCTTCCTTCTCCACCTCTCTGTGCCGAGGAAACACTATAATGGTACCCTTACACGAAGAATCAGCCAGCGCGCTTTGGATGGTAGCAAAGTGCGCACCATCCACGTATGCGATGCGGTCGTCGGGCCGTGTCTCGCTGTTCGCAGCATCTCGTTGCGCAGGCGCTGCTCGCATCATAAGAGCGACAAGCACGATAACGCAACTCGAGCTTGTAGCCGGCCGCAAAGCGATCCGACAGCTGAAGCCAATGCCGCCAGGCGATGTACCGATTACGTGGGCGAACATATCAAAGGCTCGCCGTTTCCCAGGCTGTGACCCCACGGTACCTTTTCTGGAAGGACTAAATCGGTTCGTGAAGTGGTATCGCTCCGAAGCCTTGAGACGCCAGGATCGTCCCGTCGACGCTCCAGTATAGCGGAACTCACACCGTCTCCGGCGAGCTCAGTCAATTCCAGCCCGTGACGCCGACTATTGCACCGACCTCACAGACCAGTGAACGCATGAAATGCTATCCTGTGGGCTTACGCGGTAGAACCAGAGGAGGCAAGGATTGAAGCGCCGTCTTCTCAAATTACTGGTCTGTCCGAAATGCCAAATCGAGCTCTTTATGGAGGTATCGGTAGAGACAGGCAACGAAGTTGAGGAAGGTAAATTAATCTGCCGGCATTGCGAAATGCGATACCCAATCGCCCGCGGAATACCCCGCTTCGTCGATGGCGAGATGTACGCCTCCTCGTTTGGGCATCAGTGGAAGAAGTATGCGCGTTTGCAGTTAGATTCTCAGAACGGTACAGCGTTTTCGAGAGAGAGATTCTACGCGATTACGGAATGGGGCCCAGGTGATCTGAAGGGAAAGTTGACTCTGGATGTCGGCTGCGGAGCGGGCAGATTCTCAGAAATCGCCCTAGAGGCGGGCGCGGAAGTCGTGGCCCTCGATGTGAGTACGGCCATTGAGCCTTGTCGTGAGAATCTCCTCAGATTCTCGAACCTGCACTGCATACAGGCGTCGATCTATGAAATGCCGCTTCGGCCCGGCACATTCGACTGTGTGTTCAGCATAGGAGTGATTCAGCATTGCCCAAACCCGCGCGATGCGGTCATGGCTGTGGTCGACAAGGCAGCGCCTGGAGGGCGCATTGGCCTCTGGATTTACGCACTTTCCTGGAAATCATTCGTTGGGACATCGGGCTTCAAATATCTTTTTAGACCAATCACGAGAAAGCTCAGCATTCAAAAGCTGGAGAAATTATCGGCCGCTCTTGAATCTATTTCGTGGCCCGTGAACCGGCTCGTTCGGAATAAGGGCAGGATCGGACGTTTAATCATGCGATTGCTGCCGGTCTCATGTGCCGACCTGAATGGATTAAACCTGTCCGAAGAAAACTTCCGGGAATGGGTTCGGCTCGACACGTTTGACATGTACTCACCCTCTTATGACAAGCCATGCCGTTTTTCGAAGGTTCGGAATTGGCTCGAATCTGCCGGCTGTCGAGTTGACCAACGGCATCCGCAAGGATCCGTTTCCATCACAGCCACCCGAGGAAACCGAGTTGAAACCGTCGGTTCGACTTTGATCGATCGAGTGGGCTAAGAAGATTCGACCCAACAAGATCAAGAGGCCGCTAAGCGTCGCGCTCTAAAATTTTCCCTCACGACATCGAGCGGCTCGCCGATAGATACCGAGCAGCAGTTCTAGATTGCTTTCGGCAGCGTATCTTGCTTCATACTCAGCCCTGGCTGCGGTGCGCATCGCCTTCAACTCCTGGGGATGGGTGGTGAGCCAATCGAGTTGTCGAGCTAAGTCTTCTGAGTCTCCTGTCAAGAAATGGAGCCCGTTGACTCCGTGGTTGACTATATTGACCATTCCTCCCTGCTTTGAAGCGACGACCGGTGTTCCCACCGCAAATGATTCGATGATAGACCGAGGCAGGCCTTCATATAGATGTGAGGGAAACAAGCAGAATTCAGCTGCTTGCATGAGTTCCATAACCTCTTGCCTGCTCTTACGGCCAAGCCACTCAATGTTGCGATTCTGACAGGCCGCCGTGGCTACTTCCGAGGCGAGCGGTCCGTCACCCACGATTTTCAACAAGAGCCGCCCTTTCATTCTTTCCCACGCCGAAGCTAAGGTCCTAATGCCCTTCTCCGTGGAAAGCCTGCCGGCATAGAGAGCGAAACCACCCCTTCCTTCGCCGATCCCTGGGTCTGGATAGACCACATTGGGCTTGATGACGATCTTACGTTCCGGAAGTCCTCCCTCGACGAACTTGGTCTTCGCGAACTCGGTCAGCGCCACATATACATCCACCTGTGTCTCCCACGTGCGAAGCGCCCGATGGACGGAAATCATGGCTGCAACGGCCGCACTTGCCAAGGCGCTGTTTCTATAGCACGAATGAAGAATGCCAGGCCAGGGCACGGATTTTTGCACGCAATCTCCACAAACGTGATGATCACGGTAGAGCTGAGCATTCGGGCACAAAAGCCTGTAGTTTCTCAAAGTCTGCACGACCGGCACACCTTCCGCTCGGGCAGCGTAATAAATGGCGGGGGAAATCACGGGGAAAAAATTCTGAATGTGGACGACATCGTAATTCTTCCTCTTGAGCTGCTCTCTAACATCACGGTAAACGCGTGAAGACCAAATGGCGTTGAGCCCGTTTCTAAACCTCCGGTTTTTGGAGATATTACAACTATCTTGGATGTAGAGGTCGACACTATTATGGTAGGCACGAAGTAAGGCTACCTCGACGTCGGTGGATTCGTCTTCTCCGCCGCGTTCAACGTAGTGATTGTGAGCCATCAGAATTCGAAACATCGTCGTTACCAATGAGAAGTGGACATAGAAGAATGCCGCAGAACTCGCGTTGACGTCCCTTCGCGCCTATCTCCTAAATTCGCACGCACCGAGTGCCTCATCATCATTCCTA
Organism: uncultured Acidobacteriota bacterium; assembly: GCA_963823145.1. Classification (GTDB taxonomy): domain Bacteria; phylum Acidobacteriota; class Terriglobia; order Acidiferrales; family UBA7541; genus Palsa-295. Next base: position 701,292 of record CAWGJZ010000002.1, on the reverse strand, counting down.
ACGAACAGGCTAGCCAAGATCAGGTTGCCCGAGAAGAATATCGACTTCGGCCTCGATTAGAGACTCACGCGATGCTTCTTACACCAGCTGAGCAGAACGAAAATCGCCCAGATCCGCGACCACGGAATATAGCTCCGCTCCTGAAAGAACGAGTCAAAAAGTCCTTGAACGGGACGAATGCCTAAGCCAACAGCTTCGTACAAATGCTCGTCTTTTGTAACTTCATGGAAATAATCCCAGCGGTGAAGATCCCGCAACCAGTACCGGAATGGAAAGGTGAACCCCTGCTTTTTCCGAAAAGGGTAGTCGTCTCCCAGCATGGGCCGTACAGTCTGTTGCAAGATAGGCTTGTTGGGAACACCCTTGCTTCGAAGCCTGCCAGAAAACTCCAAAGCGCTGGTCACAAAGACGTGGTCAACAAACGGGGAGCGAACCTCCAGGGACACGGCCATGCTCATGGTGTCGGTGTCCCTCAAACATCGCTCCCCTAAAAACAAGCGCCAAGCAATTTTTGATATTGAACTTACCGGGTCCTCGCCCTGGATCTCCCTCTGGAGTGAAACGAAGAATTCTCGTGGCAATCCGAGCTTCAAATCTTGTAAGTCCTCTGGTTTCCGCCCAAAGAAAAGTTTACGACGAGCCCACGGAGGAAAGAGAGTCTGAGTCGTCTGATAAGCGGCAATCAAATAGTCCTCGGCGCTGCCTTCGTGACCGTCCAGAAGCTCGGCCACCTTAATGATGCCCGACAGGCCATTCGTACTTTTCTTGATGAAGAAGTCGCTCAGAGATCGAGACCAGGGATCCGGGAGCAAACAGACCAGCGGGCGCGTCTTGGCAAGCCAGCGAACCCAATCAAAGAACGGATACCCGCCGAAGAGCTCATCAGAGCCGGTGCCCGATAAAGCTACCTTGAGTCCGCTCTTCCTGGCAGCGTGGGCGACGCAGAATGTGTTCAGCCCATCGAAGGTTGGTTGATCCATTCCGGCCAGGGCGGCCGGAAGTAAATCAAAAAAGTCCGTTTTGCAAAGAACAACTTCCGTGTGTTGCGTTTGGAAGCGCCGAGCCACCCACCTTGAATACTTGGATTCATCAAAGTCCGTCTCTTGGAACCCGACGGAAAAGGTCCGCAAGTCACTTTCCTTCCCCTTCATTAGCGCGCAGATTGTCGACGAATCGAGCCCGCCTGATAGGAACGCACCGAGGGGCACATCGCTAACCAAGCGTATCTGGACAGCGTCCGATAATTCTTCACGGAACCGGGACAGCATTTTGTCGCCATTGGAAAGATATTTTGATTTCGGCAAACTCCAATAGCATGCCTCCTCGGCGATCCGAGCGTCGGCCCGCACCCTCAACCAGTGGCCGGGCATCACACTCAGAACTCCAGCAACCATCGTCTTCGGAGACACGGAGAAACCGTTGGTCAGAAAGACTTCGACGCTATCGGCGTCGAGCCGACGCGGGACCAAGTTACTCGCTAGAATTGCGCGGATTTCAGAGGCGAAAACGAAAAGGCCCTCTCGGGTAGAGTAATAGTACAGAGGTTTTTTCCCGGCGCGATCTCGACCGACAAACAACTCTCGACGTTGAGAATCCCAGATGGCGAATGCAAACATGCCCCGAAAGCGATCGACACAGTCGGGTCCGAATTCGCCATATGCCTTCAGGATCACCTCAGTATCCGTGTCTGACTGAAAGTTGATGCCCCTTCCTTCCAGGTCTTTCCGAATCTCACGGTAGTTATAAACTTCACCGTTGTAGACGATCCAATTGGCGCGCTCCGGATCTGTCATCGGCTGATGACCAGCGGACGAAAGATCTAAGATCGCCAAGCGCGTATTCCCAAGCCATATGTCGGACCCGCCACTCTGCAAACGTTCAAAGCCGCAATCGTCCGGACCACGATGCGAAATCGCTCGTACCATTCGAGAGATAGTCTCTGGGCCGAGAGATCGGGCAGGAGCGATAACACCGACGATGCCACACATTTTATGTTCCTCTTGAGCTAAAGGTCCGAAGTGCGACTTGACCACCGTTTCCCCAAAATCCTGTCGCGATTGATCTCAGACTACCTCAATCGGCGCTGAGCACCTGTTCATATTTGCGGACGACGGCGTGAATACCGAAGCTTGACTCAAAGCGCGCTCGCGCGCTCTCCAAACACGGTCCCTTTAGGCAGTCATTTTTACAGAGGTCGAGAATCCTATCGGCTACCGCAGAAATGCTGCGCTCGCAAAGGAATGCCTTTTCAGGAAACAGTTCGATAATCTCTCGCACGCCACCCGCGCAATCAGTTGCTAAAACCGGAGTCCCCAGCGCAATCGCTTCAAGTATGGTGTTTGGAAGTCCCTCATACTTCGATACCGAAATGAATAAATCCGCCCATCGATAATACGGAAAGGGGTTGCCTTGAAAACCGAGAAACTGGACGGTATCCGTCAAACGGAGCTTATGCCGCTGTTTCTCAAGCTGTTCCCTCAGCGCGCCATCCCCCAGAACGGTCAGGCGGGCGGTGGGGCACCTCCGACTAACGATGGCCATCGCTTCCAGAAGCAGATCAAAGCCCTTCGGGTTCTCTAGCCGACCGACAGCGACTAGATTCGGGCCCGACGTTTCGTAAGGACTCCTCGATCCTTGGACGAGGACTCGGAGCCTGCCTGTATCCACCGGGTTGTAGATATGCCTCAACTTCGTAGGAGGGACACCGAACGCTTGCAGCAAGTCGCGAGACATCGCCTCACACAGACAAACAACGGCGTCGGCCCGGCGATACAATGACCCGTACAAGAACTTCCAGAGCGCTGGGCGCTTCGTTTCCTCTTCCAGAAAACGGCTCAATGTGGTGCTCTCTCTTACAAACAGGCGAACGGTGCGCGGCCATAGCGCTTTCGACGCTATCACGACCAAGTTTAGGTTTACCGGAGTTGAGATCACTACTTGAGGACGCACTCTCCAAGCCAAGCGAACGATAGATGGCATCGCGTAACGCGTTCGTCGCACATTCAGGGCGTGAACTCGTACGTCCGCAGGGACATCCGTCAGATATGGGCCGGTGGGCTGCAGCAACCCCAAATGGAGTTCAAACTTTTCTCTGCTGAAGTGGCGCAATAGCGTGACAAACACGCGCTCAGCGCCGCCCCCACCGAGCGAAGGCAGAAGGAATAATATCTTCGTGCGTTCGGCAGTCATACTGTTCCGAGGCGCATCGAGTGGTGAGTGCCGAAAGAGCCCGGGGTTTGCGTCAGCCAGTCCTGAAATATCAGGATGGTCCAGAGATGATAGGACCAATCCGCATGACCGGAGAGGTGCTCCGCCCAGCGCTTTCGTATTAATTCTGGCCGTAGGATGCCCTCGTCGCGGAGCCGTAGCTCGCCAATCAAGGCTTCGGCCCACTCTCGAAGAGGTCCGCGGAGCCACATGCCGAGAGGGATTCCGAAGCCGCTCTTTGGACGGTCGATCAGTTCGGGCGGGACATAACGGTGCAGAACCTGTCGAAGCAGCCATTTCGTACTGCCCCCACGAATTTTCATGGAAAGATGGATGCCAGCAGCAAACTCCACTAGCCGGTGGTCGAGGATGGGTACCCGAGCTTCGAGACTTGCACCCATACTGGCCCGATCGAGCTTCGTCAGGATGTCTTCCGATAAGTATGTTATCAAATCGATAAACATCATCCATTGAGGGAAATTTAGACCGACAGGCCATTCAGAATCATCGCTCAAAAAATCCTTAGGCTCGCTGCCGTCGATAACAAGTTCCTCTGGATGGCGCCACTGAGAAACCAACGTGCGGTAGCATTCTTGAGCATTGGCGGCACAGAGACACTCCGCTAGGCCCCAGGCTTTGTTTCCCGGCGCATAGATGGCTAGCCGGGAGGGAAGCAGCAGGGAAACTTGACGGGCTAATTTATTCCAGTTCTCTGGGTCGACGAGCCGGATCAATGAAGCGAGAGAATGGCGGGCCGGAGCGGGAAGCCAGCCAACATTCCTCCACAGGGATCGGGCGCGGAAGTAACGGTCATACCCACAGAAGAGTTCATCACCGCCGTCACCGGAAAGGCTGACAGTGACGGCTCGACGGGCCAAAACCGAAACCAAGTAGGTGGGAATTTGGGATTGATCGGCAAACGGCTCATCAAACAACGAAGAAAGCTTAGGAATGACTTCCTGAGCTTCCATCTCGGTGACATACAACTCGGTGTGGTCGGTCCTGAGATGTGCAGCAACTTTCTTCGCATACCGCGCTTCGTCAAACTCGTCTTCGCGGAAACCAATCGTAAACGTTCGGATGGGCTGGGTACTCTGAGCTTGCATGATGGCCACGACAGTCGAGGAGTCCACGCCTCCCGAGAGAAAAGCTCCCAGCGGGACGTCGGCCACCATGCGGATGCGAATGGCATCTCGCAGCAGCGCATCCAGGCGCTCGATCGCCTCCCGATCACCACCAGGAAAGGGATTCATGCGAGCCTTCTCGGCAATGTCCTTGGCCGACCAGTAGGTGTGCGTACACCCCCGCCCGGGTATACTTGCTTCTTCCTGCCGCAGGATGAAGAGACAGCCGGGCCGCAGTTTAGAAATGCCTCGATAAATGGAATAGGGCTGAGGGACGTAACCGTGCCTCAGATATAGCGTGAGCGCGTCTCGATCAAGCTCCGGAGTAAAGTCAGGATGAGCACGTAAAGCCTTCAATTCCGAAGCAAACATGAACGTACGACCCGACCAGCCAAAGTACAGGGGCTTAATGCCAAGCCGATCGCGCACGAGGTACAACAGACGCTCTTGCCTATCCCAGAGTGCAAGCGCGAACATGCCCACGAAGCGCTGCACGGCCGACTCGACACCCCATTCCGTGATGGCTGCGAGCATAACTTCCGTATCGGAGTGTCCGTTGAACCGGTGTCCCTTGGCCTCGAGTTGCTCCCGGAGCGACGCAAAGTTATAGACTTCCCCGTTGAACACCAATACGAGACGGCCCGAAGCGGAGAGCATAGGTTGATGACCCGATTGAGAGACATCCAGGATTGCCAGGCGTCTGAAACCGAGGGCAACGCCAACAGCCGGATCGATCCATGCGCCGGCGTCATCCGGTCCCCGGTGCACCAATTGGTTGGCCATTAATTCAACGCGCGAGCGCAGCTCATCTCGATCAGAAGCACAACCGCCGATAAATCCGGTTATTCCGCACATTTCCTGAACACAAACTCGTTGTTCCCATGATTGACACCCGCTGTTTTTAGTCTCTCAAGTTCAAAACCCTTGCTTCGGAAAAAATCAAAAATCTCCTCCGGCTTTGCGACCTCGAACGGATAACCCCCGAGCCAATCCAATACATCGGTAAAGAAGGCCATGCCACGAGAATCATCTGTCCGGCGATAGCGATCGAAAGGATCCCTTAGAAACAGCAGGTCTTTGGCGAAGAGCCTAAGGCCAAAATAAGAGCAGAATGATGGTACCAGAAGAAATCGCCAGCCTGGCCCATGGTTGTACAGACGCTTGACTTTCTTCCAAAGCCGAGACTGAAAGCCTTGGTCGTTGTAAATGGCGATGAAGAGTTTCCCTCCTGGGCGAACCAAAGGAACTACATTGCCCAATGCCTGCCACATTCTGCCAGTGTGGTGAAGCACACCCCAAGAGTAGACCACATCAAATTGCCCAAGGCCGGCAAGATACTCCACGTTCAAAATATCACCTCTCTCGATCGTCCAGTTAGACGCGTCTGAAAAAAATTGACGCTTTAACTCTGCCGCGCAGGCGACACTCCGAAGATCGTAATCAAAAGAATGCACTCGCTCGGCCCCTCTTCGCATTGCCGCCAGCGAGAACAAACCGCTTCCACAGCCGATGTCCAAGAATGATAAGGCCGAGATCTGCCGATCCAGCATCGAGCACAGCGAATTTTCCGCGAGGGAGATCCGTTGCTCATTTAAAGAATGGAGAAAGCGTTGCCAATTTTTCCCAAACTCAAATCGTTGGGACATGTCAACGGGCGCCATTTTATCGTCCAGTGTACCCATCAAATCATTCGGCATGCGCCACCTCCCATTTTGCAACCTACATGTTAATTCGCGTTCGATTCGGGGCGCTTAAATGCGACCGCCACAAGGTTGCGGCTGAAAAATGTGGGGAGAAATCTTGCGCGCTTAGGATTCGCTAAAGCTTCTCCAATTAATGGGACGTGTCGCAACCGTTCCGGTTCTTCGCCCACAATATCGACGCGAGAGAAGCCGGCACGATTAAGCATACGATTGAGTATCCGCACTGTGAAAAAGCGGATGTGGGGATCACGCCATGGCTCCCGTCGCGAGAGCGAATCACCGCTTGGATCCCAACTTCCGCCCAAACAGAAAGACAACCGGTGCAGCCAGTGCGTCAAGTTTGGAACCGTAACAATCAGCACGCCCCCTGGCCGAACGACACGCAAAATCTCTTGAGCCACGAGATGGGGTTGAAATAGATGCTCTAAGACTTCCAAGCAGAGAACAACGTCAAGGGACGAGTCACCGAAGGGAAGAACGGAAGCATCTTGAATGACGCGCGCATCGATGCCTAGCTTCCTGGCTTCACCGACTGCGTCCTCTGAGATATCGACACCGATGTAGGCGGCACCCCGGGCGATGATCCAGCGACTCGCAGCGCGCCCGGTGCCACAGCCTACTTCCAACACGTGACTCGTCGGCCCAATGTAGCTCCCCAACGTCCGAAGCGTTCGCGCGCCGAGAGAGCGGCTGTATCCTCCTACTTCGCTCCAGTACTTTTGGTAATAATTCTTGACATCCAGGTTGCCTGGACTCGACATGGAAATCCTTTCTCAAAGGATGTCGCAAACAAAATGCCGATCTCGATCAGTCTACCCAACAACATCGGCTTAAGTCATGTGTACGAGCGAACCTTCCCAGACTCGCCGGCGGAAGCTTCTTGGTGATTCTCTCGAAGTGGGAGGGTAGAAGCAAAAACAAGTTCCAGCACGACGTGGCAAGAATTCGCCGTTTTCAAAGGAGCAACCGCCAGGCGCGCGGTTCGGTCCTCCTATTCTATCGATCTCGAGTGCAGCCAACCTACCAAATCACATGGAGAACGGGCGCCCGCAGTTTTATGATATGGCAGAAATGCGCCAATCGAAGTCAAGGAGCCAAATCCCTGTCCCTTATCTTTTAACAACTCTACACTTACTTCGAGAGAATTGTCCGCAAGGATGATTCACTAACCGTCTCCTTGATCAAAAACCCTCCTCCACACGGAAGGGTGATCATTCTTTCAGGCTTATCTGAAAGGAAATCATCGATAGCCTTTGTGGCCCCCGGACAGGTCGTAAATCCATAATCGTCGCAAATAATGACTCCGCCAGCGGTTGTTCTTGGATAAAAAAACTCGATGCTGTCAAGGGTGGGGCGATAGAGATCAACATCGATATGAACAAACGCGAAACGTTTGTCACGAACATCATCAAAACGCTCCGGAATCCAGCCGGGATGAAAGCTTAGGTTGCTACCATTGAGATTACTACGGACAGTTTCGACGCTGCAGCGCAGGTCGCCTTTGCGCCAATAGGTTCCGTCTACAGGCGACGGTCGTGATAGACCTTCAAATGAGTCAAACAAAAAGTGAGTTCTACTCGTCTTGCTTTGAGTTGCCTTGCAGATCAAGTATGAAGAACATCCCGTATAGACGCCACATTCAACCGTATCGCCGGGGACTGATACTACCAGCCGAGCTAGCTGTAGTATCATCCAGCGACGATGCGAGTTCATCCCGTCAGCCTCCCCAAAAGATTTCAAATAGGCGTTGAAATCTTGGTCCTGCAACCACAGCAGTTGAGGCCAGTGGAAGCGATACTCGGGAACGAGCACTTTACCGACGGCCCGTAGTAGGTTGAAGCGGAGATCAGCGAGTCTACGAAGCGTCACAGGTCATCTCACGCAAATCCTAACGCTCCCTTCCGCCACACTATGATACTTCAGTATAAAACATTCTCATCGCTCGGGTAGGACAAAGCCAAGGCTTACTCAGCAAGCCGTAACCTCGCATTGGGTGGCGGCGGTGAGTGTAACGGGCGACCATAGACCACGTTCGCGTACATCACCTGGACGACCATGAGGCCGACCAGAATCGCCTGCGGGACCTCCCAATAGTTCTCCTGAAATCCAAGCAGGAGTAGAAAAACAATGCCAGCGGCGACCGAAACAGCCACCCACTTCTGCACCGGAGACTTGGCCCTCGCTTTCATTTTTCTCAGCAAGAGAACCGCATAAACAAATATTCCTAACAGGACAGGCGCCCCAAACTCCGTGTAAACGCTCATCCACGAAAAGAAGGGTTTCGCGCTAGAGCTGCCCCCATAAGCCTGCACGTCGGAGGCATTTGCCCATAAGTCCAATAAATAGTCGGATAACGCGGGCGAAAAGTGGCCGCTGATAAGTGGGATCGACTTCGGGTCGTCAAGCCCGCCAAAATACAAGCCCGTCGAGATCAAAGACGCACGACTCGAAAATTGGCCTGGCCCTAAGCCAACAAAAGGCATAGCTGGATACTCATGAGGCATTTCGTATAGCGCACGATATACCATAACTGCTTTGGGCAAATCCTGGCCCGCGAAAAGGCTAGCTTGATAGCCGATGTTGCGCAGGTTATCGGCTAAGGCAGTCATTGCGAGCAGAAGGCCCAGACTCAGCGCGGAAATCAGTTGAACTTTACGGATTCTTCGTGGGAGTGGTGCACGAAACCAGGCTAGAGCAAACACAAGCCCAACCACCACGAATAGAATCATATGTACGACCGAAGCCAATATGAATGCAATGGTTCCCAGAGCCACGGGCCAGAAGACTGAGCGCTTTTTCAAGAAAATATAAGGAATGAGGGCCAGCAGAAAAAAGGTGACGTTAGCGGCGTAAATTGGATTGCTAAATGCCCCGTCCGAGACAAAGCTGAGATGGATCGTCCCCTGCACTGCATCGCCGTTCGAAAGATCAAAACCTCCGCTCCGACTTGCGCTCACAACAGCCTGCAGAATCCCCAAGAGGGCTTCACAAACAAGCACCTTGCTGACCAAACCGATCATGCGGTCCAAGAGTTCGTTATTCGCAAGAGATTTAGTGGGGATCACCGCTAGAAACAGAGGTGCTCCATACGTCACGATCGCCAGCAAGCCCGCCCCGATGGAGTAGTCGTGCCGAAACATCCAGTATGTAATAACTATTCCCGTCGCCGACGCTAACACGAGCCACGCTTTTCGTCGGGCCGAAGCGCTGTGACTCTTGAGCAAGAACCACGTACCGGAGATGAATGGCGCTGCGTAGGCTAAGGCTTTGAACGGCGTCAAACACACGACCAGAGCGATGACAAAACTTTGATAATATGCTGTCGCTATCTGCTCGTCCAATTCGCTCCTTGCTCGTACTGACGATGCCACGAATCTTGATCCCTGGGACTGAATCAAAACGTCGTCAGAAATATTTCAGAAATATTGAAGTTGCATACTTACTCTAGAGAACTTCAATTTTTGCGCCGGAAACCTCGGCCACGACGACTCACAATATTCCGCCCCTTGATCAGGCGGTTTCCTGATACTGCAACCGGTCGGGACCGGGGCCCAGCACCTCCTTACGCGTAACAGCCACTACGAGCGCCGTTCTAACCAGAGTGCCGAGCGCCAGCGTCGCGATTGCGCCAAGAAGTCCCGCCCACACTATAAGGGGTGTACCAATCATTATGCTAACCAGTGCGCTGATCACAAGAATCGCGAAGGTGATCCGAGTGTGCCCGAGTGCGTTGAGCAGCGTGGCCAGGACGACAGCTGCGTAATACACGATCTGGACAGCCGCAAATATGCACAAGGCGGTTGTGAGCGTCGCGTAGCTAGAATCTCTGCCGTATAGGATTAAGAGAACACGATGAGGCCATAGCAATACCAATGCGAGATACGGCAGCACAAAGAATGCTCCCTGCGCGCCGTAGCGAATGGCTTCGTGAAATGCGGCTTTGGTGCCTCTCTTACTATTGGCTTTCGCGGATGCCGGAATAATTAGATTTGAGACACTGACAAAAATCGGGTTGGTGACTGCTACGACATTCGACAGCGCTTGAAAGGCACCAGCCATGGGAATTCCTCGGAACAAAGCTAGCGCCCACGGGAAAAACTGGCTCGAGAAAACACCCGTAAAATTGGAAAGCACCATCCACCGACCGAGGTTCCAGAAACGTCCGAGCAAAACCCCGGCTTTCTCAACTCGCAATGACCGAATGCCCATCTGGGCACACTGCAAGCCGGCAGCAGCCATGGACGTCACAGCCATGGCCCCAAAAGCATTCTCGATCGATAACCGCCCTATCCGGGCCAAGATGAAAACCACAGTCGCTTGACCCAGGTAACTAATGGCGTCTCCCCACATCGCGTCGCGGAACCGCATATGGGCCATGAGGCCCCTGCGAACCGTTTCTTGTGCAATCCAAAAGAAGATCGCACCGGCAGCCCAAAGTCCTAGTGACGGCCTGGCGAACACCCAGCATGCTACGATCAATCCTGTGCCAAGGAACAAACCGATTCCCGTCGTCAGCCACAAGGAAAACGCTGTCAACAGACGCAAGCCGTCCCGAGACTCGGAGGCTCCGTGTAGCGAGAGGGGATATATAACCAGGGCACCGTGGGCGCCATAAATGACAAGGAGAATCCCCAGAAGGATGGCGTATTCCCCATACTCGTGTGGGGTCAATTTCCGAGCCAGTAAAATATTCGTTAGAAAATTACCAAGGCTTACCGTTCCCTGATCAGCCAGCGACCAGAAACCGGAACTAGCCGGAGATCTCTCGACTGTTGCTATGACTCTCCTTATCACACATGGAATCCCCGCGAAGAATCCGTAGCTATAACTGTCATCTACCTTCTCCGTTCAAAACCACACTTAATGTTCGGCACATAATTGTCAGATCCAAGAGGAGATTCCAGCCCTCAATGTATTCGAGATCGAGGCACATGTTCGTCTCGAAAGAGGGGTCTTGCCGAGCCGTGATCTGCCAGAGTCCAGTGATGCCAGGCTTTACTTCGAGCCTACGCAAATGATCCAAGGAATACTGCTCAAAATCATCAAGCGGGTGAGGGCGTGGCCCCACCAAGCTCATGTCGCCCTTGAGGACATTCCACAGTTGCGGTAACTCGTCTATGCTGTACTTCCTGAGAAACCTACCGGATCTTGTAACTCGCGGATCGTTCCCGATCTTGAAAAAAGGTCCGTCCCTCTCATTGCGACTCCGCAACGAATCCTTCAGATCGTCAGCATTGGAGACCATCGTCCGAAGCTTATAGCATGTAAATATCCGACCCTTTTTTCCAACTCTTCGGGAGCGGTATAACACGGGACCAGGTGTATCCAACTTGACCCACAGTGCCAGTAAGCCTATAAAAGGCAAGCAAAAAAACAGCCCCAGGGAGGACAAAGCTGCATCGAGAACGCGTTTGAAAAAAAGTCCCACGGTTGGGATCGCCCGCCAGTGAATCTCCATGACGGGGAAATCACCGACGTGCCGAAGCGGTGCGTGCCACCCGAGGCCGTCATAAAGTTCCGGAATGACCTTGACATCGAGTCTGTTCTGGCGTGCCTCTACTGCGATGCGCTTTACCAACTCTCGCTCCGAAGGGATCGTAATGAAAACGTCATCGATAAATTCGGCGCGGGCGATACGCGAGAGGTCATCAATCTTGCCAAGCGTGCGGGGATCACTCGAATGGTTCCCGTCAAGAAACCCCTTGAAGTTATAACCGAGAAGCTTGTTTTCTTCGATTTGCCGCGCGAGAGCTTGGCCAATGCGGCCAGCGCCAATGATCACAGCATTGCGCGTGCCGATACCGTGTTCCACTCGATGGATTACAATCCTTCGCTTCGCATACCTCCAGGCCGCCAGGGCGATGATGTTCAACAGTAAGCTTGTGAGCACCACTGACCTGGAAACAATCTTAACGTCGGAGAGGTATATGAACGCGGTTAGCAGCAACGTGGCGAAAGAGACCGCCTTGATCACTGCAAAGCTTTCCTCAGCAGCAAGGCGTCCTCGTGGGGTTCGGTAAAGATCCTGTAGGTGACAGAAAAGCAAGATCAAAGCGACGTACAGCAGCAGGAAGGCAGCATAACGCGACACTGGCTGGCCGGTCGCCACCGTAAGATGCCCGGAAACAAAGAAATGGCGCAGATCAAATAGAGAAAATCGAAGAAGGAATGCAATCGTGCCGTTCACTAGGACACAGATCACATCGATCAGCGCGTAGACGATTTGAACCCAGCGGCCACCGACAACGCGCCTGGGCGGTCGGGCACCGCTACCTGGGTTTGAACGAGTTGATTCGAGCCATTCAGGATCTCGCCCCGCATCAATCGCATCGTCCTGAGCCACAGGCATTGCACCGTGCGCAATCCTCGTGGCAACCTTCGACTGCGACTGCCAACCTTTACCGATTTGGGTCTTAGAAGCCATCAGCCCGTGTTGTCCAGAGGGCGAGACGTTCTTTGGCGTTCTTTCTGTAAGGGATCTTCGCCTGTCGACTGCCGTAGCAAAGCAGTTCGTTCATGGCATCGTCACCTATGTCCATCGTCCAAACGTTAGCTGGTACGTTCCATCTTCGATCACTTCAGCGGTTCGGATGTTCCCTAGAAACGATCTCCCGAACGTGCGCGCCTAGTTGCAAGTCCGTTCGCCATTGCCCGCTTACAATGGAGGATCCCAAAGTACAGCGCCCAGTTCTGTCATCCTCGCCGTGCCGTCATCGAATCTGCCTGCTCGATATTCATTTCTCGTCTGACTCTTCATTGCGGGTTCGTTGCTTCGTGATCCACTCCCAAAGCACAGAACCCGTCCGTCTCCTTGCTAAACCGTTCCTGGGACGGGAAGGGATGTACGGTCGGATGCTGCCTCCAACTTCCGAAGCTAGAACCTTGCGAGCGTCCTGGGGGTCGAGTTGTTTCCAACTCTCACTTCCCAGAAGCCACAGTGCTCCGAGCACCCCGGCGAAGACCGCGCCGCCTAAACCTATAAGCCCTCTGGGAGGAAAGGATTTCTTTTCGGGCACATTGGAAGGGTCCAACACTTTCACGCTTGGCGTTTCCTTCGCCTCCTGTACTTTTGCCATTTCGTATTCTCGCGTGAGAGTTTCAAATACTGCCTCCTCAACCTTAGTCTGCCGATATAGATCTGCATAGTCCACGCCGAGGACGGGGAGCTGACGAATTGATGGGTATATCGATTCTGCATCTGCATCGCTAGCATTCGTCGCGGCTCCCGCAGCACCTGCTTGGCCGCCCATCTTTCCGAGCTGCCTTCTGAGTTCATCTACACGCGCCTGTGTTTCTCTCACTCGTACGTTGCTGTCCGTATATATCTGCTTCAAGGACTCGAGCTGGGTTTGAGCGGCGATCAACTGCCCCTCTAGCTCGGCTGCGGCTGCTATCATCGCTTTACCTTGTTCCGGTACGTTGATCGCAGTATTCTTGCTAGCAAATTCGCTGAAGTTCTTCTCGGCAGATTCGAGACCTTTTTCAACTTCAGCCAACCGACTCTCCAAAAAAACCCGCTCTCTATGGGCCGCGGAAGTATTCAGATTCACGACAACCCGATTGAGTTCCGCGACGTATTCTTGAGCCATCGCCGCCGCTCTCTTCGGATTTCGGTCGGTCACTCGAATGGTAATAATTCCACTCTTTCGATCGCTCGACACTTCCGTGCGGTCTTCCAGGGTCTTGCGCGCGTCTTCCAAGGAGACTCTCCATCCATACAAGCCGTAAACTCTTTGAAGGCCAAACTTGCTAACGACGTCATCCTGAACTGTTCGACTCGCCAGCACCCCCATGAAGAGATCACCCGAAGTCTTTAGTCCCAAAAAGCTGCTTGCTAAGCCCGACAGCGCGCCGGCCCCGCCTTCGCCCGTTCTGCCGAGGAGACCAGCTACCATACCAAGCCCCTGGGCTTGATCATCGGGTGGCATCAGTCTTGTAGTCGATTCGTAACGGGACGGAATAAGAAAAGCGATGACAAGGGATGCGACAAGGCCCAAAACCAAGGCGTCAAACAGGAAACCCCGGTGTTCCCAAAGTAGTCGCAGCCTCGCTATTGCTCGCTCGTGACGTTGTCTATCCTCGAGCTCCTCGACCAATGTGATTTCATCGCCGCGGCGCACCAGGGCAGCATCCTGCTTGGACAATTCGCCTAACAGCGAGTGCGGCTCTCTATCCATGCGACCTCACGGACGAGAAATGAATGAGCTGAGCTCTTCTACCGGGTCGGCGACCATTCAATTCTACTGCATTAATTGGTTCCAACGCGTTACCTCTCGCGAGCGCTGTCGATTTTATCGGCTACCGCGTGCCGTGACCTTGGCCAAAATTCCACTTGGATCGAGGTGGTAACGTCGGTCTGCCCGGTCGGCGAAATGACGGGAAAATCCCAGGTCTCATATTGCAAAGAAGCGGACACGCTCAAAGTCGAAAGAAACCAGATTGATGCGCGAGCGCCGCCATCCGTTATCGTCCCGCCGTTGGGGATGAATCCTTTGCTCACCTTCTCATGCCGGAAATTGACTTGGAAGTTGTCTTTAGGAGTGAACCAGTAGGTCGCCCAAGCATCCGCGCCCTGGCCCTGCCGTCCGACCCAGCTACCGATCAGATCGCCAGCGTTTGTATATCCGCTCACAAACCGGCCATTCCAGTAGAAGAATCCGTGCTGCAATGCAGGTTGCATAGCCGGCGGATCGGTATAAATTCCCTCCGCGCGAAAATCCAGTTTCGGGATTTTCGGAATCCGAGGCAGATAGATTCCGCTTATGACGGCAGCCTTGTTCCAGTTGCGCCACGGGCTGATCTCGTCGTCGGTGAACGCATCCCCATAAAGAGTTAGCCAATTTCGCAGCTTCGGAAACCGGTAAGTAAAATCGAATCCGCCGCGCCGGTCGCCGGGATCGCTCGGCGTCCCCGGCAAGCCGCTCCCAACCGGAAGAATGGACTGGCCGAATTTGTGAAGCGTCATAGGAACGCCCGCACCGGCAAAAAGCGTGGTAACGCCCATCCCCATTTCAAAATTCGGCGTCGGCTTGAGACTTATTTTCCCGCCGTCGATGAAAGGCTGATCCGCAAGCGGCTGCGTCCAGGAGCCGTCGAGACCCGTAAGCACGCTGCTCACCCAGTTTTGTCCAGTCAGGCGGCCGAGGAAGAATTGGACTCGCACCGGACCCAGACGACTGAAGACGCTCGGTAGCGTGAACGGCGTCACTCGATTAATCTCGAACATCTCAATCGGGGCCGCATTATTGCTGAACAACATGGGCCCGCTTTTATCGGGGCCCCACCATTGCTCCTGTTTGCCAAAAGTGATGGCCCAGTCTTCGAACTGCATTCCCACGTAGCCGTCGAGCAAATCTGCTCGTCCTATGGATGGAATCGGATCGCCAGGAGGCAGAGTTGGCGCCGCAACTGAGAGAAGCTGAACCTGCTGTATCACCTGTCGCGCCGAAAGCGGCAGAGCCGACGCCGAAGGCGCACCCTGGTACTCAGCGCGGACGTAACCAACCAGCGGCCCAGCCGTAGCCCATCCCGACGCTCCCGCGACCACATTCGCTCCTTGTTCGTACGGTCGGCCGTAGTCGTTCACGATCGTTTGGCCGTAATCGTACGTCGCTCCGTCGCTCAACGGTTGGCCGCTGATGCCAGTCGCACGCGCGTAAACCGATTCGAGTTGCGCGGCACGATTCGTCCCGCCGCCGAGCAAATTCAACTCGCGTGCAAATTCGTCGTTTAAGTCTTCAAGAATGCGGTTGGCTTCCGCCGGACTCGCAGAGTCCTCGGTGATCGCATCACTTGCGTCACTGATCAGCCGCGCGCACTCCATGCGAGTCCACGGTCTCTGGCCCAAGAACCCTTCCGGCACATATCCCAACGCCTCCAGACGATCAAGCTCCGGATAAATCCAACTATCCAATGGCACATACGGCGATCCCATGTCCTTTCGATGATAGGGATGGTCGCCGAGTAGCATTTCAGAAGCGCTGCTCCATTCGCCTCCACCCAACCCGGGATCGTGATGCTTGCTATAAACAAACTCCCCAGTGAGCCATCCAATCGCGCTTCCCACAAGAACATCCGACGTGAAGTGCTGCTTGCCCTCGACGCGCGCAGCGGTGATAGCAGCCGCGGCTCCGTAGGCAAGAAGTTTTGACAACGGCCCAGGATACTCATGGCTTAAAACGCTGGCGGCCGCCCACGCCACAGCCGCGTGATCGGATGGGAAAGAATCGCCGCCACTCCAAAATTCTCCATTATGGTTCCCTTGAAACGGCCGGTTGCGGCCCGTGGCGTATTTCACCGCCTCGGTGATCGCTAGACTGTCCACTGCCGCTTCTCCGGCTAACAAGCCCGCCTCGCGTGCGTGCTCGTTATCTGTGAAGTGCCCCCACAGATAGAGCGCCCCGGTGCCTCCCGCAATCGCAGCGATTCCATAATTCGACAGATTCACGTATCGGTTCTGGGTTTGCAGACTGTTCGATATGTGCAGGCTCGTGTCCCGATCTGTTGCAATCAGCCCCGCGGTTATTCCACCCAGCGGGACAAGCCAAATGCTGTCCTGCAGCGTTACTCGCGCTGGTGCCGTCCAGAGCCCTTCCTGATCTTGTACGATGTGCCTCAGAAGCGAAACTCCCAGTGAGTTGTTGTAATCGTCCGAGCCTCCCACGGAGTCCGCGGAGGCGGTTCCAGGCTGCACCGAGCTGTTGGGCTTCTCACCAGCGTTGGCCGCTGCCGCCTCGCTCGATCCACCTGAAGCCTCCGCCGTCGTTTGGCAATAACTCGTTCTGCTTGTAACAGTAAAGCCAATTAGAAAACAAGCCAACATAAGTTTCGATCGAAGTTCTACCCTTGTGCCAGCCATCAGTAGTGTGTCGCGATGAATATGGCACTCACGATGGAGGAAGCCACCGATGCAGCAGTAAACAGATTGGCCCACTGCACGCCGCCACCGATCGCTTTTTCGGGCACGACCACCGTGTCCCCAGCTTGTAGTACCGATCCAAGAGAGCTCCCGGTCCACAAGCCTTCTCTTCGCCCGATTATCGAGCCATCCCCGCGAATCACGAAAATGGCCTTCCGGTTCGCCGTGGTTGTTACTCCTCCAGCCTGTTCCAGGTACCATTTCACGCTTTTGCCGGGCCGGTAGGCAACTGCCGTGGGATTGAAGACTTGCCCAGTCACCATTACGTAGTCGGGACGTTTGGGAATGATGAGTGTGTCTCCCGCTCTAGCCAGGATATCGGACGATTTGTTCTTCCACCGTTCGACGTGAGAGGAGATGCGAATTGGAATGCGCCCCACGGGCGCATTGGTCGTCAATTGCATTAATGTAGTCTCATATTGGCCGAGGGCCATTTCTTTTGCTTGTTTCTGCGCCGGCGTAGTGTCTGGCATAGCCTGCAGGCTGCCCTCGGCATCCTTCACGCGTAGCACAAGCTTGCTCTGCTCTTTCGTTTCCAGATCCCGCACCTGCACGCGCTCGAGGATGGCGCCATAGGGATAAGCGTCTGGCAAAAATCCTCCTGCCCGCTCCAGAATCGAACTTAGCCTCTCACCGGGCCGAATCCCGTAGGTGCCGGGATGCTTCACCTCGCCCCTTAGAGTAATCGTCGCGCCCAGATCGTCCCAACCGGGAAGCTGACGAATACTAACCACATCGCCGTTGTGAAGATGCGCGTTATTTTTTGGATCGCCCGAGAGCGCTGCGGAAATGGCAATCGGCTCATGCTGTCCGGTCAACTGGTCCTGCCCTGCATAATCGTACCGCGTCAGATCTCCATCCTCGGTATCGGCATCGGGCTTTAGCCCGCCGCCCACGCGGATCAGATCGGCGACCGTCATATTTGTGGTCAGAGGATAGCGGCCCGGACTTCCGACTTCGCCTTCGATGTACACCACCGCTGGTTGCACTGCGTTCGTGCTCTTATGTATGAGCAAGCGGTCACGCGGCTCCAAAATAATATTCTGACTTGAATCGCCGGCGAGGGCCTGATTTAGCTCCACGCTGAAAATCTCCGCTTTGCCATCAGGCATGTAGCGGAACACTTGCGCGTCGTCGGTCTGCGCATCCGGCTCCATGCCTCCAGCCAAGTGAACCGCGTCGGCCAAATGAATTTGTCCGGAAGTCCGATAGGTGCCCGGCGCTCTCACATCACCGAGAACCGATACGGTCGGCGGATTTTCAAAATCGAAGCGGCTGAAAACTCGAACCGTATCCATTGCGCGAAGAACCGGCGCTTGCGCTGGATTTGCAAGCGCATCTGCCAAGTTGAAACTCTGCACGCTGGGGCGGAAGTCCGGCGCGTTGAGACGAATGATTTCGGCATACTGCATCGAAGGTTCCGGCAGCAGATCCTTGAACGATGGAATCAAATCGGTCACCCGCATGTCGTCATGATATGAATACCGCCCGGGACGAATCACATGGCCCTCGAGATACACCGCATCTTCATTACCCTGACTTATCGGAAATACTCGGATGCGGTCGCCGTCCTGTATCTGGAACGATTCCAGCTTTTTCGTCACCTCGGCATCATCGTCCGAAGCGGGAATATTGAGGCTGAGCATGGTGTGCTTCTCATGGGCAATGGTTCGCTGCACCTCAATATGCTGCAATGTAGCCGTTGGAAGCAGGCCTCCGGCCAGTGCCAGCACACTGGATAAGTCCTTCTCGTCTTTCAATTCGTAAATCGCGGGGCGCCGCACCATACCTTCAATTGTCACCTGTGGGCCAATTGGGGGAACCAGCACGCTATCGCCGTTTTCCAAACGCTCTAGGTCCGACTTCACGCCATGCAGAAGTAGGTCGTACAAGTCCACATTCTGAATCAGCTGACTGCCTCGGAGATGCTGAACAATTCGCAGCGATCCTCCCGATGTGGGTCCGCCCGCAATAAACAACGCATTCAGCGGGGTGGAAAGCGAACTCACGTCATAGGCCCCTGGATTTGCGACATCACCCACCACGTAGATCCGAACGGTTCTAAGGCGCGAAAGCGAGACATCGGCCGAAATATTGCGAAATTGAGTGCGCAGAACCTGTTGTAAATTCTGCTGAACCTCGGCAAGACTCTTCCCGCTTACCAGCAGCGGACCTACCTCGGGCAAGCTGATTCGGCCTTCGCGGTCAACACTTCTATATATCCGGCGTGACACGCCTCCCCACAAATCGATTGCCAAGCCATCCCCGGGTCCCACCACGTAATCCGGACCAGCCGGCAAGTCCATCGGAATTGCATAAGGATTCTGTGAGTTGTTTTCAAAAACGTCCATGCCAAACCGCCTGGCAGCCGCAGGCCGCGGTGTCGCCTGCATGTACATGTCATAAAGCGAAGGAATATCATCGTAGGGGTTTGGCTTGCGGACCATCACCGCCGGTTGCAGTAGGGATTGGCTCGGATTCCTGAAAGGGCCGGGAAAGTAATAATTGGGGTAGTAATTGCGGTATCCCGGCGCATTCATCGCCGCGCTGGCCATTTGACCTGACTGCGTCATGTCAAACTGGGTCATGTCGAAAGGATTTATGTCCGTGCGATCGAATGAACCCCCGAGATCTTCACCTCCCAGATACTGGCTCAGCGGGTTGCCCGTCAATCCGGAACCGCCCAGAGAAACCCCAGGCGACTCTCCGCCATTCTGAGACTGAAGCTGCTGCAGGAGGGACGACGTCCCGACTCCTCCGCCGAGCGCCTGTGAGTCCAGCGGGCCGGGTTGATTCCCGGATAGTGGCGGCGAGAGTTGGTCGTCGGAATATTGGCCGGCTTGCATGAGCTGGGCCTGTTGGAGCGTATTGTTTCTGCCGGCTGGTGGTTGTACGTATGGACTCGGCTGATTCGGTCCGAACCACGGGGGTCCACTCGGACTCGTCTGCTGCTCTTCGGGCCCTAGCCCCTGCGGCTGTTGCCCTTGTTGGTTTTGTTGTCCTTGTTGCGCGGCCCCTTCGCAGCTCTTGGAATCGCCTTGCAAGCACTTACGCGTCCTTTCGTACCGGTCCTGTGCCTGCTGCAGCACCTGCGCTCGCTGCTGCTCTTCTTCTTGAGCGATGAATTTTACGCGCTCTTGAATCAGTAGGTCTTGCTCCTTTCCAGCCTCTGACTCCGGATTCACCGTCGGCATCAAATAGCCGTAGCGCTGAAGCAGCTGAGTGACCACGGAACGAAATCGCACATCGTTCTCGAGGCGTTCGAAAATCGCGTCGTCTGATAAGTCGCGCTCAGTGATGATTTGGCCCTGGTCGGTCGCATCCTTGGCCACCAAGCGCTTCACTTCGACCATAAGCCCCGGACTCTTAACCAACACTACTTTGATGTCCTCTGCCGAGGCTCCTACCTGAGTCAGATTTTGGCGGGCGAGTTCCGGACCGGTCACAGGATTCTGCCGCTCAACCTGAGCGCCCGTGATCGTTGACAATAATAAAAACGCCGACAGCGAACAGGCGAAGCAGATTGCCCGCACGCCTCTTCTTCTTTGAATCGCGCTTCGGGCTGCGATATCGGTCGCCATCACTCGGATGGTCTCCATCGTGCGCCCTCCAGATCTGACCGGACCACTCATTATGAGGCGAAGAACGTGGCTAGGCAAAGGTTCAAATGAAACCATCGTAAATCATTCCGCACAGGTGGAGTTGCGGACTCGAATTACTCGCAACACATCGCACACCAAATTCAGATGCAGGTGGCTCTTCAGGGTTTGCCGGGCAGTCTCGTGTGCGGTCTCTGAGATATGGTAGAGTTTCGAGCCGATGCGCATCTTCGTTCTGGGGGCAGGTGGCACGGGCTCCCTTCTAGCCGGGCTTCTCGCGCGCCAAGGACACACAGTCTGGTGTGGGGACCGCGATGTCGATCGGGCCACTCGGTTTCTCGGCAAGAAATCCAACATCAAGGTGGTTGAAGCAAACGCGCGGAACCTGTGGTCCATCGTGCGCGCGGGACGCGGTGCGAATTTGGTCGTCAACGCTTCGCCCGCCGTTTACAACAAAATCATTTTGCGCGCCGCTCTCCGATTACGCGCTCATTACCTCGACCTGAATTCCCATCTCGTTCATCATCCTTTCAGGCCCGAGCAGTTCCGCTTTCACAAGCGTTTCCTGGCCAAGAACCGCGCAGCGCTGATTTGCGCGGGCGCGGCTCCGGGCCTCACCAACCTGCTCGCACAGCGCGGATCGGAACTCCTCGACTCAGTCGAAGCGATGCAGATTCGCCTCTTTGAAAGTACCGAGAGCAAGGATCCAATTTCCACGTGGTCGGCGGACGTGGCATACGACGCGGCCATTTCTCGGCCGCGCGTGTATCACAATGGCCGCTTTGGTCTGGCGAAACGATTCGACGCGCGCGAGAAATTTCGCTTCCCTCCTCCTATTGGCGAGACACCCGTATACCTCGCCGCGCAGGACGAGGTGTGCATGTTGCCCTACGTGATTCCCATGCGCGAACTGGATGCCAAAATCGGTGGAAACGATTTCGAGCGCCTGCGGCGCTGGTATCGCCAAGGTCGGCTGAACCGGTCGGCCGGGATTGTGCGCAAGCGGTTTCCCGATACGCTGACGCCGCGTCGCGTCGCGAAACTGATTCGTGAAGGAGTTCTGGAGAATGCCCGGTTTGCGGCCGCTGTTCTCGTGCGCGGCGCAAAGGGCGATGAGCCCTTGCTCATTCGCTGGGACGCGAGCTTTCCCACTCTTTACCAAATTCGCGGGCGCGGCCTCACTTCAACTCCCATCGCCTACGCCACTGCGCACCTTGCTGCGATTTTCATCAAACATTTCCCGCGCACCCTCGCCGGCGTGATCGACCCCGCCACCCTGCCGTCCGATACCCGCCGCGCGATTCTCGCGGAGGCGCGCTCCCGCGATTTCCGTATCACTCTGAAGATCAGGCGGATGAAGCGTCGCGAAGACGATGACATCTGATGCCACTGGGAAGCGACGCTCGTTTGACCGCGCACCAATCCGGCCGCTATAATTGACTTTCTAAATAGCTTCCGCAGGAAAACTCCAGAAGCGAATCCAGGAGCAGTCATGATAAAGGCAACACTGTTGCGCCCGGGAATGATCATCAAGCACGAGGGCGATCTCCACGTAATTTATAGTGTCGATCACCGGACGCCGGGGAATAAGCGAGCCGCGATGGCCACCAAGATGCGCAATTTGCGCAATGGCTCGATGCTGGATCATCGCTTCCGCGCCGAGGAATTTCTCGACAAAGTCACGGTGGACGAAATCGAATTCGACTACCTCTATAGCGACGGCGAAGGCCATCACTTCATGAACACCCAGAATTACGAGCAGCTCGCGTTACAAAATGACGTGGTCGGCGACAGCAAGGACTACCTCATTCCCAACATGCCAGTGAAGATCGAGTATTATGACGAGAAGCCCATCGGCGTCCTCATTCCCGATACCGTTGATCTGGTCGTTGTGGAGACGGAGCCGAGCATTCAGAAGGCCACGGCCAGCTCGGTGATGAAGCCCGCGAAGCTAGAGACCGGCCTCGTCATCAACGTGCCGCCGTTTGTAGGCACCGGCGACAAAGTAAAAGTCGATACCACCGAAGGCCGCTACATCCAGCGCGTTCAGTAACTCAGCTTCGCCGGTCTCTTTTGGACTCCAGAAAAAATCATTCGGTAAGGGGCTAGCGCGCGGCGGAGGATTTGGCGCCGAAGACGCGCGTGAAAATAGCGTCCACGGCTCGCAACTGCCGGTGCAAATCGAAAGTGTGCGCCAGAGCTTTTTCATCCAGATGTTTTCGGATGTTCTGGTCGGCGGCGATGCGATCGCGGAAGCTGGTTTCGGACTCCCACGCGGCCATGGCGTGTGACTGCACCCATTTGTAGGCGTCCTCGCGAGGCGCGCCGTGCTCCACTAAATCCTGCAGCAGCTGCCCCGAGAAAACCAGGCCCTTGGTCGCGTCGAGGTTGCGGTGCATTCTTTCGGGAAACACTTTCATGTTAGCCACGATTTCGCCGGTGCGATGCAACATGTAATCCACCAAGATCGTGGAGTCCGGCAAGATCACCCGCTCGACGGAACTATGCGAAATGTCGCGCTCGTGCCAGAGGGCAATGTTTTCCATCGCCGCCACGGAATTCGACCGAACCACGCGGGCCAGCCCGCAAATTTGTTCGCTGGATACGGGATTACGTTTGTGAGGCATCGCGGAACTGCCGCGCTGCTCGCCGCCAAACGGCTCTTCCACCTCGCGAACTTCGGTGCGCTGGAGATGGCGGATTTCCAGCGCCACGCGTTCGAGTGATGCCGCGACGATTGCCAGCGCAGAAAGATACTGCGCGTGACGGTCGCGCTCGATTACCTGCGAGGTGATCGGCGCCGTGCTCAGTCCCAACCGCTGGCATATTTTCTGCTCGATATCCGGGCCGAGATGCGTGCAGGTGCCGACAGCACCCGAAATTTTTCCCACCACCATCTCGCGCGCCGCAGTTTCAAAGCGAGCCGCATCGCGCTGGTTTTCCGCGTACCAGTTCGCCATTTTCAGCCCGAAAGTAATCGGCTCGGCGTGGATGCCGTGCGTGCGGCCGATCTCGGGCGTGTCCTTGAATTCCCAGGCGCGCTTTTCGAGGATTTCGCTGAATCGCGCGATGCCTTTTTCGATCAGCTTCGATGCATCGCGAACCAGCAGAGCCTGCGCCGTGTCCACCACGTCATTGGAAGTGAGGCCGTAGTGCAGCCATCGTGCCGCTTCCGGATCGCCGACCGTTTCCTGCACGGCGATGGTGAAGGCGATCACGTCGTGCCGGACCTTCGCTTCGATCTCATTGATCCGCGCCACGTCGATGCGCGCGCGGGCGCGCAGCTTGGCGGCGGCTTCGCGCGGCACGATTCCCGCGTCGGCAAGCGTTTCAGAGGCGGCCAGCTCCACATCGAGCCAGCGCTGGAACTTATTTTCGTCGCTCCAGACGCGGCCCATCTCCGCGCGCGTGTAACGTGCGATCAAATCCGACTCCTTGAAGTCGAGTTGGTGCCAGGCGGACTTCCTGTTCTATGATACCCGAAACAGAGGTAGGGGAATTGGGCCATTCCAGAGCTGAGACGTGAACTCCGCTTCGGTTCTACCAAAAGCCCCTGTAGGCCGTAACGATTGCGCCGCTAGTCGGTTAGCTGAGGCGACAATCAGTTCGTTGGGGGATAACACATCCAATTCACGCTTGTCCCCTCGGGTGCGATTGAATCCGTTATAGTGACGGCTGTTGGGGAATCGAATACTGTGGCTGCCGACGGAAAAGCGATCTGAGGCGCGGAAACCACGTTGGCGGTACAAACCGGTGGTGAATAGTAAGGCTCCGCGAAGGTGTGTGAACATTGACCACTACTTATCGTGCAGCTGCCAGCGCTGATGCCCCCCCCGCCTTGAATTGCCCCTTGTGCATAGGCACCGCTGTATCCACCGTTGGTTAGCTTCGGAATTAGCTGCGGAGTTGTATTTGCAAAATCTGAGAGATATATATTTCCTCCGGTGATGTTCACGAATTCTGTGACGCTGTGTCCGCCTGAATAAAGTACGGAATTCGTAATGATGGTAAATCCGGCGGTTACCGTACCATAGGATGTCGATGTCCCGGTCGATGAGCCATCCTCGAACTGCGAATTGGTGACAATTAAATTGCCGCCCCCATTAGTAAACCAATCTGCTGTTCCCGACTGGTTGAACCAGTGACACTTATCGCAGAAGAGCCCCCCGCTGGGCACATCTACCGACGTTGTGTTCGCCCTAGATAATACAAGCTCGTCCGCCCATACGGGATTCTCGTTGCGAATGGCCAACAGCGTCGCGCAGCTCTCGAACTCGCTCGCATGAATTCGTGTGTCGTCTCCGGATTCCGATCCGGTCACACCAGTTTGGAAAGCAATGGAATTCGAGGTGCTGGAGCAAGAAAGGAGAGTCGTATTCGTCAGAACCACCCCATAACTGTTATCAATGACATCGTCCTGAAAGCCGCTGATCGAGATTCCACCTAGCGTCGCGGCCGGCGCGGCGACGCCATCCTGGCCTATAACCAAGCCAATCGCGAGTGACCCCTCAGTGATTGTTCGCAGACTGAAATTCTCTAAGTCGTCGTGCCCGAGCCCTACGTTACCAGTAGCCAGCGTGAGGGCCGTTCCGGTCGACGGAATATAGTTCAGGCAAGTAGTGGCGAGCCCAGTTCCGATGACGGTGACGTACTTCCCTCGCGTGGTCAAGTTAATCGGGGTCGAGAAGTTAGAACAGCCACCCAGCGATAGGACGTAAATTACTCCACCGGCTGGAGGAAGCGCGGCATATGCGTCATCGATAGCCTTCCCGACGTCCGTATCCCACTTCGCCGAGCCTGCCGACAGGCCGTCGTTCAACGACATGCATGGGACCCCACCGGAGCAGATCGGCGCGACATATTGCACTCCAGCGGAAGGATCGGGAGAGGAAGAGAGGGTTTGCGAACCTTCAGTCGAGGTGAATGCCCAAGCGAGTCCAATAAGCAGAACAGCACATTGTAGGGCTCGCTTTGCTCTATTCTGCATGACAAATTTGCATGTCGATCTGCGATCGTTTGACCCCACCAGTCAGATCTGCCACCGAATCGAGCTAGCCAGGGATCTCCCATGAACAGAATCACATTCACCGTGCTCACCGTAGAATACATGAAGGATTCCGGATCATTCCAGGGCTAATTCACAACCGCATCCACGCGCGGGATGAAACGCAGAAGGACAAAAGCGCGTCTCTATTATTCAGGTCACTAGGTGTAGAATCCACCAGCATGTGGGAATGCCGGGCAATAAAGCACTCGAGGCCGGACAATAGACGAAGGGGAATATCCATGAAAAAGTCGGAGGCAAGGAATTCTTTGCTGGCGAGCAAACTCGGAATCGTCGTCGCGGCTGGAATTTTCGCAGCCACAATGGCAACGGTGGGCCTCGCCCGATCGTCGGCTCGCGCGGATAGCGCAGCAGCGGACACTGGATCGCCACTGGTGTTGGGTATGGCCTTCGACGGGCACCAGGTTTCCAATCTGGATAAGTCGATCAAATTTTATGAAACGCTCGATTTTCATCTCCAGGGCAAGCCGACCGATTGGAAGGTAGATAAAGTTGTCAACGAACTCGGTGGCACCAAGGGCGCGCAGTCTCGCACCGCGATTATGGTCACGAAGAGTTCCGTTTCCGATAAGCCCTTCGACCTGATCCTACGCGAATACAAGGGCATCGACCGCAAGGACTGGAGCGATCTCAATTCCGCGGCTCTCGGCGCGGGCCACATGGATCTGACGGTGCAAGACGACTGCAACATCGACATGGACAAGCTCAAGGCCATTGGCATGCTTCGCGTGCCCCAGATGAACCTTCCGGGCGGAGGCGGTGGCGCCAAGGGTCCCCGCAGGTTCGCGTTCGTTCAGGATCCCGATGGCTGGTTCATCGAATTGTTTGCGATAATGCCGCCTCCTCCGGGCGCGCCTCCCGCTGGACCAAAGGTTTCGAACTCGACGGCAACCCAGGCCAATATTGAAAGGCTCGGAAAGCAGATCGGCTTCAATCACATCGGCTTGAATGTTATTGATCCGGCGAAGGCGCTTTCCTTCTATCAGGGTGTTTTGGGCGGAGACTATCCGCCATTGCCGCAACCTGCCGCTGGTGGCGCGGCGCCGCGAATGACAATGCTCAACGGATGGTTTCCGCAAGCGACTACGAACGAAAACGTGAGGCTCGAATTGCTCGGCTCGCCTCAAAACAGGGACAAGCAGCCTCCCGACCAGCACTTTGCCGATATCAACGTCAACTACGTCGGCTTCCAGGTAACTGATCTCGACGCAGTGTACGCGAAGGCCAAGGCAGACGGTGCCACCACAGTATCCGATGGCGGCATCGTGAAAGTGAAAGACGGCCGCGCCGTCATGATGCGCGACCCGGACGTGGGCGGCTTCGTCGAATTGTGGCAGCCGACAAAGTAGCGCGAGGCGCCCGAATCGCATTTCGTCGATACTTTTAGTTGTAGCCAGGCGGCGGGCCGTAGCGCGCCTCCGCATGCAAAAATCTTAGTTTATCGCCCTGTTGGCATCGGCACCGTGGACGATTTTTCTTTACACCAACAGGTACTTGCGCGAATTCGACCCCTTGTGTAAAGATTTTCTTCGTATCCTCGTATTGCGCCCAGCCGCCCCCATTAGAATCCCGGTGCCAACGGGCGTCATTCTGAGCGGAGTGTCCCGCGCTTTTGGCTTTTGCGCGAAGCGCCGGGACACACAGTCGAAGAACCTCTCTTGGATGTACGATTCCGCAATTCGTAAATCGAAGAGGGGGGTCCTTCGGCGAATTAACGCAAGCTCGCACACTTCGAGGCGGGGCTAAGATCAGAGCGCGGATCGGTGTACACTCTTCCGGCTGTTTCACATGGACGTGGGAGTTCCAATGAATGACGAAATGATCGAACGGCTGACGATTCGCGAGATGATTGAAAACTGGGTTGTGTGGCGAGACGCCTTGATGTGGAAGGAGTTTCGCGGCCTCTGGCATGACGACGGCCGCATGATGGCCACGTGGACCCAGGGCACAGCCGATGAATTCATCGAAATGAGCAAACAGGGCTTCGCGAAGGGCGTGCGCATCCTGCATTTTCTCGGCGGCAGCACGATTGAAGTGAAGGGCAATCGCGCGCTCTCGCAGACCAAAATGAAAATTGATCAGCGCGCCCCCGTTCACGACGTAATGTGCGACGTTGTTTGCACCGGGCGTTTCGTCGACTTCTGGGAAAAACGCGGAGGGCGCTGGGGATTGGTCCTGCGCCAGCCGATTTACGAGAAGGATCGCATGGATCCCGTTGATCCTGCCGCCAAACTCAACCTTGATCAAAAACTTCTGATGTCGTTTCGAGAAGGCTATCGCCACCTCGCTTATCTGCAAACGCAGATTGGTTACAAAATCAAAACGGATATGCCGGGATTGACGGGTCCGGAGGTCGAAGCGCTTTACGCGCGCGGCCGCAACTTGGCTCGCGGGCCAGCCGCTTTAGACTTTTTGCGGAGCGCGGGTCGGTTATATAGTGGAGGTGGCCCTGTGCATATTGCTGGCCGCCGCGAATGAAAATTTAGACCCTAGGAGAATGCCGTTATGGCCGTGGAAGCAGTTGCCGCCACAATTCAAGTGACCGACGCCGCGTGGCAGGCGATCGAAGGCGGCTACGATTTGCAGGTTCACGTCTCGCCGGATGTAATTCCCCGCCGCACCGATGATCTGGATCTCGCGAAGGATTTTCTCGCCCACAAGCTCAAGGGTTTCGTGCTGAAGTCGCACTACGCGCCCACCTACGAGCGCGCGAAGGTGGTCACCAAAGCCAGCCCAGGAATCCAAGCTTTCGGCGCGATAACTCTAAACCATAGCGTCGGCGGTTTGAATCCCGTTGCGCTCGAAATTGCGGGCCGCTCCGGCAACAAGATTGTGTGGATGCCCACCGTGGACGCGGCCAACGAAACCGCTGGCCGCTCGGACGGTCCCACCGACAAGCTGCCCTTCTGGGCGAAAATTCAGCGCGAGCTTTCGGCCACGGGTATTTCGCCGCCGCCCCTCACGGTAGTCGGCACCGACGGCAAGGTTACCCATGTCGCGCGGCGCTGCCTCGAGCTCATCGGTAAACACGACATGATTCTCGCCACCGGCCACCTGAGCAAAAAAGAAATTCACACGCTGGTGAAGACCGCCAAGGAAATGGGGCTGAACCGAGTGCTCGTCACTCACGCGGAGTTCCCATCGCAGAATATGACCGCGCAGGAGCAGGTCGAAGTCGCGGATTTGGGCGCGATGATCGAGCACTGCTTCACCACGATGTACACGAACAAAGCGCCGTGGGACGCCTATTTCGATAGCGTCCGCAAAGTAGGCCCGGAGCGCGTGATCCTTTCAACCGATCTGGGGCAGACGATCAATCCGCCGGTCGCGGAAGGCTTCGCAATGTTCGCGCAGAAGATGCTCGATGCCGGCTTCAGCGCCGCTGACGTTCGTCGCATGGCCGTCACCAATCCGACGGCGCTCATTTCGTAGCCGTTATCCGAGCGACATCCAGTTCGGGAAAAAGCGGTAGATGACCACGGCGATCACAATTAGATAGGCGAGAACGATCAACGTCCATCCCATATTGTGACGAATCACTTGACCTTCGCTGCGCACCAGTTTGCTCGTTGAAACGCCGACGCTGGCCGTTTGCGGCGCAATCGGCTTACCCACTTCGGCTCCCACTGAATTGAACGTCGGAAGCAGCAGCACCGGCAAATTCAAGAGCCGGCCCGTCACCATTTGCACCGGGCCGAACATCGCGTTGGTCGAAGTGTTGCTTCCGGAAAGCGCCACGCCGATCCAGCCCAGGATCGGCGCAACCACCACAAAGAAAACTCCCATCTTCGAGAAACCGAAGGCCAGCGAATTCGCCATTCCCGTGTAAACAAAAATGTACGCAAGCGCAAAAATGAAAAAGGCGACCAGCAGCGCGCCCCACATTTGCTTGAACGTCTTGGAGAAAGTTTCTTTCAGAATCTGCGCGGAGGGTCGGAAGATCAACAGGATTACCAGCCACGATGCCAGTATCGATGTGCCTCCGGTGAACGGCGCGAAGTTGAACGTCGAAGCGAGCGTCTTTCCCGTGACCGAAGATTTGGTGGCGACCGATAATTTGAGCCAGCTGATAGCTGGCAGAGGAGACCACGGGCCCGTCCACGCAACCACTACGAGAATGAGCACGATGTAGGGCAGCCACGCGGAAAACGCTTCACGCGCGGAAACCGGTTCCGAGCCGTCTGAGACAGCAACCGGGGGCGCCAAGGGTGCTCCGCCGAAGCCGCGGATCGTTTTCGGTCGCCAAACTTTGACGAATAGAAATAGCAGCCAGAACGAAACCAGCGAGCCGCTAATGTCGGGAAGGTACGGACCCAGATAGTGCGCCACCGGCCACTGCCCGGCGATGTAGGAAAGCGAGCCGACAATCGCCAGAGGCCACGCTTCGGCTACTCCCTCCCACCCGCTTACGAGATAGATCAGCACCCACGGCGGCAGCAAAGCGAGGATCGCGACTACATTGCCGATCGATCGCGATAGCGCCATCAATGGCAGGCCTGTTACGGCCGCGAGGCCAATGATGGGGATACCGAGTGCTCCGTAAGAGACCGGCGCATTGTTTGCCAGTGCCGCCACGCGGATGGCCTCGAGATCGGCGATTCCGAGTCCCACCAAAATGGGCACCACAACGGCCCACGGAAAGCCGAATCCCACCAGTCCTTCCAGCAGCGCGCCGAAAGCCCAGGCCAACATGATGGTCTGGATTCGAATGTCGGCTGTCGCGTGATGAATCATCCAGTCCTTAAACCGGCCAAAAGATCCCGTGAGGACGAGCGTGTTAAAGATAATCAGCGCCCAGAACGTGATCCAATCAATTGACCAAATCCCCGTGAGGCCGCCGAACAGATAGGACTTCAGGGTGTTCGCGAGCGGGGCGTGCCACACCACGACACCCACTAAGATCGAGATGATTCCCGCCAATGTCGAGGCGAGCCATGCGGTAATTCGGAAAACGGCGAGCATGAAAATCAACGCAACGAGCGGCGTCAATGCAGCCAGGATCGTCAGCCAGAGATGGCCGGTCGGATTGAGGCTCTGCTCAAACATCGCGGCGCGTCTCCTGGTCGGGGTTAGGTGTCAGTGGTGAAGCGAATTTGCAGGCCATATATACCGTAAGACCAATGGGAATGCGAAAGGGAAACGGAGAAGCGAGCGTCAAGCAGCCGAGAGGGCCGGAAGCGTCAACTTCCAGCCCTTCGGTCGAGTCTAACTTTTCATTCCTTGATGAGGACTGAACGAATTAGGCTTGGGCCTGCAGGATTTCGCCGGGGAGCCTGCTGATTCTGGATCTCGCAGCCGAAAGACCACGCTGAAGGTCGGACGTTTTCCGCGACTTTCGCTCCGGCAGATCGGCGACTTTCATTCGCTCGATCCGGATGCCGAGAGTACGCTCCAGGGCGAGCAATTCCCCTCGCTGATCGGCTCCGAAAAGAGTGGAGGCAAGACCCTGTGCGCCCGCGCGGCCGGTTCGGCCGACGCGGTGAATGAAATTCTCGGCCAAGTCGGGGAGATCGTAGTTGATTACGTGCGCGATATCCTGGACATGAATGCCGCGCGAGGCGACATCGGTGGCCACCAGAATCCGGTGGCGGCCCTGTTGAAAGCCGGCGAGAGCTGCATTTCGCTGCGATTGCGAGCGATCCCCGTGAATCGCGGCCGCGGAGAAACCTTCGCGGCTGAGACTCAGAGCGAGGCGTTCGGCTCCACGCTTGGTGCGAGTGAAGATGAGACAGCGCCCGGATTCCTTGGCGAGTAAGCGTTCGAGGAATTCCTGTTTGCGATCAGAGGCAACTTCGAATGCCTGCACGCGCACATTCTCGGAAGGCTTCAGAGTCGAGCCAAGCGCTACGCGCACCGGTTGGCGCATGTAATCGTGAACCAGATGGGCAACGGATGCTTCGAGCGTCGCGGAAAAGCAGAGTGTCTGCCGATTTTTCGGCAGAACGGATACGATTCGGCGAATTGCCGGAAGGAAGCCCATATCCAGCATGCGATCGGCCTCATCCAGGATTAGGACGCGCAGAGTGCTGAAATTCACTAGCTTTCTATCGAGGAAATCTTCGAGCCGGCCTGGAGTGGCAACCACCAGCCGTGCGCCACGGCGCAGCGATGTGATCTGCTGGCCCTCGGAAAGGCCGCCGACCACCAGAGCGGCGGGCGGAAGCTGCTTGCCGCGCAGGGCGTTGTACTGCTCGACCACCTGCATGGCGAGTTCGCGCGTAGGAACGAGAGCGAGTGCCGCTATCCCTGGTGTGTCGTGCTGGAGCAACTGTTCCATCACTGGAATCAGGAATGCGAGCGTCTTGCCGGTACCGGTCTGTGCGGTGGCAAGCACGTCTTTGCCGGCAAGCGCGTGCGGAATCGCCGCAGCTTGCACCGGGGTGGGGATTGAAAAGTTTGCGGACGACAGACGTTGTTTGCTGTAGTCCGAAATTGGTAATTCTGAAAAATTCTGCATTGTCTAAGTGTTTTCTTTGGAAGCTGCGAGATGCAACCCGCCAGATAGAGTCCTAGCGAGCAGTCTAAACTGCAGTTCCATTCCTTGTTTTAAATTACGCTGAAGACTTCGGATGGGACTAAAGGCGGGGCATTCTCAGCAGATAACCGACGAGAGCAACCACACCACACAGCCGCTGTATTAAGCGCGAAGCCACTATACCACAGATCGTGTGAGTTGATAACCCCCAGTTCTCAACATACAATAGCCGCGATTTAGGCAGGGCGGGCGCTTTGGGTTTCGCCCTTTTCAGAAGCGGCTAGTTGGGGGCAACATGCCAGCCACATCGCAGAGGGTTTACGTGGGGCCAGGCGAGAAAGTGCCGGAAGCCGGGCGCCTGGTAGTTGACGTCGGCGAGACGACGATCGGGATCTTCCGCGTCGATGGCAAACTTTACGCCTATCTCAACAAGTGCGCGCACCAGGGCGGGCCGGTTTGCCAGGGGAAGATTATTCCGCGCGTGACCGAAGTGATTGATGGCGGCGGCGAGAGCCACGGATTTGCGTTCGATGAATCGAGCCCGCATATCGTCTGCCCGTGGCACGGCTTCGAATACGACATCAAGACAGGCGTACATCCAGGGCGGCCGGTGGCCCGCTTGATCCGAGTGCCGGTGGAAGAAGCGGCCGACGGGATTTATGTCAACGTCTGAGAACGCCGCGCGATTGACGGCCCTGGTGGCGCAATTAAGCGAAAGGATTGAGGAAACTGTGAAGGCGGGCGAAGTGGCCGATGTGCCGCTGCCGGATGTAACCGCACTGGTAAGCGGAGCGGTGAAGCTTTACGCGACCTCCGCGGAAGAAGCCGAATCGGATGTGCCGGTGATCGATGCCACGGTTTCGACCACCGAGGCTATGGTGGTCGCGTGCGCCTTGCTGCGCGCGCACCATTTGAACCCGTTCGATCTGGCGCTCTGGTTTTCGCGCACGGCGGGAAGCAATCGTTGAAAGTTCCACAAGTGGACGAACTGGTGAGGGTCGCACAATGAGCAAAACCGACGTAGCAAACGGCGTGAGCAGCGCCACCGAACACAAAGTGCAGCAGATCACCACGCGCACCGACTCGCGCGAAATACTCGCGAACGCGCGCCAGGATATCGAGCGCTACCACCTGCACGACTATTTCATCGTGGACGTGGACGCGCATCACGTCGAATTTGACTCATGGGCCGAAATCCTGCAGCGCCTTGAAAACCCCGTGTTGCGGCACAACGCAATATCGATGACGCAGCACTGGCCCAACGCGAAGCAACTGGCGTTCAGCAATCACCCGGTCGGCCTCACATTTCAGGATGTGTTTGGCCGCATCCCGCATCAAGCCGAACTCGGCGAGTACGTGGAGAAAACGGACGAACATCGCGATCTGACTCTGGTGCGTCGCGCGATGGATTCGATGGGAATCAAAATGCAGGTAATTTTCCCGCAGCCCATGCTGGAAATGGGCCTACATCCCGAGCCGGACATTGTTACTGCGATGACCTTCGCCTACAACCGCTGGTTCACGGACACGATCCTGCCGCGCGAAAAGCGCGTGAAAAGTTTATTGTGCATGCCGTTCCACGATCCCGAAGCATGCATGAAGACGATTCAAGAATTTGGCGAGAAACAAGGTGTGGTCGGCTTCATGATTACCAGTCAGCGCCATGCGAGCGTCCACAAGAATATGTACATGCGGATTTACAAGGAGCTCGAAGAACGCGGCCTGCCGCTCGCGTTTCACGCCGGCCCCACTTGGGGCGACTCGATGACGACCACGATGAACCGCTTCTTAGCGGTGCATTCGATGTCGTTCGTCACCTGCAACATGATGCACATGACGAATTGGATCGTGAACGGCTTGCCCGAACGCTTTCCCAAGCTGAAAGTAATTTGGATTGAGAGCGGGCTGGCGTGGGTGCCGTTCATGATGCAGCGGCTCGATCACGAATACCTGATGCGGCAGTCCGACGCTCCGCTATTGAAGCGCCTGCCCAGCGAATACATCGCGGAAATGTTTTTCACCTCGCAGCCACTGGAAGTGACGATGCCGCACATGCTGGAAGCGACGTTCAAGGCCGTGCGCGCGGAGACGCAATTGATGTACTCCTCCGATTGGCCCCATTGGGACTTCGACGTTCCCGCGCGAATCGCGGGCCTGCCGTTTCTGAGCGAGCAAGCGAAGCGCAACATTTTGGGCGATAACGCGCGAAGAGTTTTTCGGCTTTAGCCGAGCATTCGCAATTCAGGTTTCAAAACTGTTCCAGAATTCCGATCCGGACAAATATCCCTCAGAGGAGAATCAACTATCATGCACAAGGTACTCGCTTTATACCCGCAGCCGAAAGATCCAGCGCACTTCAAAAAATATTACGAGGAAAAGCATCTGCCGCTCGCGGCGCAGATGCCCGGGCTCATCTCCAGTCGCTACACCTTCGCGGTGGAAGGTGTAGGAGCCGCATCGCCTTACTTCTGCATTTGGGAGGGCGAATTTGCGGACGCAGCGGCGATGGGGGCCGCGATGCAGTCGCCCATCGGCCAAAAGGTCGCGGCGGACGTGGCCAACTACGCGACGGGCGGCGTCACGATAGTGCACTTTGACGCGCAAGCGCTGCCACCGAAGGAGGCCTCGGCGGATAAGAAAGAGGATTTCGCCACTGGTTTGCAAATTCGGCGAGACATGTTCGGCCCGGCGCTTTCCGATAAGGTGATGGAGTCGGCCACGGATTTCACGCGGCCGCTGCAGGAGATGGTCACGCGCTATTGTTTCGGTGAAGTGTGGGCCAGGCCTCTGCTCGACCGCCGGACGCGCAGCATGCTTACCATGGCGCTGCTCGTCGCCTTGAACAAGCCGACTCAACTGAAGGGGCACGTGCGCGGCGCGGTAAAAAATGGCCTCACCAAAGATGAAATTCGCGAGGTGCTGATGCACAGCATGATCTATGCAGGAGTGCCCGCGGGTGTTGACAGCTTCAATCACGCCACGGAAGTGCTGAAGGAATTGGGATTGGAGTAGGGAGCGAATAACGCCATGCGCGTAGGCTTTATTGGCATCGGAAACATGGGCTGGCCCATGGCCGGTCATATTGCAGCGGCTGGCCACGAGCTGACGGTGTTCGATGTGGACGCCGATCGCAGAGCCCGGTTCGCGCGCGAGCACAATTGTCGCGGGGCATCGAGCGTGGGCGAGATCGCGGCGAACGAGATTACCGTCACCATGCTACCCACCGGCCAAATCGTCAGGCAGGCATTGCTCGAAGACGAGGGCGGCGCTTTTGCCAAGGCGCTGCGCCCGGGCGCGCTGGTGATCGACATGAGTTCGTCGGAGCCAATGGGAACGCGCGAGCTTGGAAAAGTTTTAGACCGTGAGGGAGTCGTTCTGATCGACGCGCCAGTCTCAGGTGCCGTGCCGCGCGCGAAGACCGGCACGTTGGCCATCATGATTGGCGGAGACGATAAGAAAGCGATCGAGCGCGCCAAACCGCTGCTTTTGTCCATGGGGAAACAATTGTTCGAAACTGGACCGCTTGGCTCCGGGCATGCCATGAAGGCTCTCAACAACTACATCGCGGCCGCGGGATACACGGCGGTGGCGGAGGCGCTGCTGATCGGCCAGCGCTTCGGGCTCGATCAGAATGTGATGGTGGATATTCTGAATGTTTCCACAGGGCGAAATTTCACCACCGAGGTGATGATCAAAGAGCACGTGCTCGGCGGAAAGTTCGCCACAGGGTTCGCGCTCGGCTTGATGGCGAAAGATGTGAGGATTGCTGCGGACCTGGGCGAAGCAGTGGGACTCGATGCTCCGGTATCGCGTCTGGTGAGCGAGCGCTGGGCGGCCGCGCGCGACAAGCTGGGCGCGACGCGTGATACGTCCGAGGCCATCTTGGGATGGAAGGACGACTTGCCAGATGAAAAGCGCTGAGATTCGTGCGGTTCTGAGCAAAATGGCATTCGTGTCTCTGCTTGTTGTGGCGCCGCTTGTTTCTCCCGGCCCTTGCTTGGCGCAGCAGAGCAACGGCACTTCGGGATGCTCCACCACTTACGAGGATCACAATCAGACTGACTACGGCCCTCTGAAAGTAACTGCTGTGCAAGGTGGCACTAAAATCTGGGTGGGAGATCAAGTGTTTCCTGGAGTTCCAGGGGCTTGTCTGATCCTTTTCTCTGAGAAGGGGCACAAACTCGTCGCCAGTATTAAGACTGATGAGGATGGCAGTTTCGAGCTAAGGGACGTTGCGCCGGGACGGTACCGCTTGCTTGCGCGGGGCGGGGGCTTCTGCACGGCGAATATTCCAGTTAAGGTTGTCAAATCTTCGCATGATCGCACGTCAGGAATCCTAGTCTATTTCTTACCCGCGGGCATCGACAGGTGTAGTTACGGCGAAAAATTATTGTTCGTGCCTACCAAACACGCGGCTGGGGCACATTGACTAGGATGTGAGGCTTAGTGAAAATCGTGGGACACGGTTTCCGCGTTCATGATTGACAAGGGCTGGACGCGCTGAGCTTTCACCGAAATCACATTATCCTGATTTTGTAGCGTTCCTTCGATCAGCAAGAATGAATGATGGACCACAACAGTTTGATCCATTTCAAATAACTGCGGAGTGATGATCGCATTTGCAATTCCTGTCTCGTCTTCCAGGCTAAGAAAAACAAAACCGTGTGCGGTGCCGGGACGCTGGCGCGCGATCACAGCTCCCGCCACGCGCACATGCATGCCATCCGGAAGTCTTGCAAGCTCGATGGCCCGGCGCACTCCCTGCTTGTTCATTTCGGCGCGGCGATAAGCCATGGGATGTGGCCCTACGGTGATTCCTGTGCCGCGAAAATCGGCGGCGAGCCTTTCTCCGGCGGTCATCGGCAGCAGCGGAGAATCTTGAAAGGCAGGCGATTCGTTCTGAATCGCGTGTGTTTCACATGATTCGGAATTATCCGATTCGCAAAATGTTTCTTCTGATTCCAGAAGAGGCCCAGCAGGACGAGCGGCGCGCTCTACTTGCCAGAGAGCGTCGCGGCGATGGATGACGCGCCGGTTGGATACAAAATTCAAAGCGCCGATTTCGGCAAGCCCAGTCAGTTCGGATTTCTGTATTTCGGGGATGCGCTGCTTCAGATCGTCAATCGATGCGAACTTCCGAAGTTCGCGCTGGCGCACAATTTCCAGCGCAATCGCTTCGCGCAAACCCTTCACATAGCGCAATCCCAGCCGCAGCGCGAACCCGCCGGAAATCTTTTCCAGAGTGCAATTCCAATCGGAGCGCGTTAAATCAATGGGCTTGCACTTTAATCCGTGGCGCTGCGCGTCTTTCACCAGCGTTGCGGGATTGTAGAAGCCCATCGGCTGGTTATTCAGCATCGCGGCGGTAAATGCAGCCAGATAGTGGCATTTCAACCATGCGCTGGCATACGCGATCAGCGCAAAGCTGGCGGCATGCGATTCGGGAAATCCGTAGAGGGCAAAAGAAGCGATCGACTGAGCAATTTTGTCCTGCGTCTCTCCCGTGATTCCTTTGGCCTGCATTCCGCGTCGCAGCTTGATCTCCACTTCCTTCATCCGCGCTTCGGAACGCTTGAAGCCCAACGCTCGCCGTAGCTCCTCGGCTTCGCCGCCGGTGAATCCCGCTGCAATCATGGCCATGCGCAGCAATTGTTCCTGAAAGAGAGGTACTCCCAAAGTGCGCGCCAGCACGCGCTCTAGTGAAGGGTGAAGGCACTCGGCAGCCTCTCGTCCCTGGCGGCGCTTCAAATAAGGGTGAACCATTTTCCCCACAATTGGCCCGGGACGAATAATGGCCACTTGCACGACGATGTCATAGAAACATTTCGGACGCAGACGCGGCAGGCACGACATTTGCGCGCGGCTTTCGACCTGAAACATTCCGACCGTATCCGCCTTTTGTAGCGCCGCGTAGACGGCTTTGTCATTTGCCGGCAGACGACCCAGATCGATTTCTTCTTCGTGGTATTCGCGAATCATTTTCAGGGAATCTTCGAGCACGGCCATCATTCCGAGCCCGAGCAAGTCCACTTTGACGATGCCCATGTCGGCGCAATCTTCCTTGTCCCATTGCACCACCACGCGGCCGGGCATGGTGGCGGGCTCCAATGGAACTACAGAATCCAATTGCCCCTGGCATACCACCATTCCACCGGAATGCTGCCCCAGATGGCGCGGCAAATCCTGAACTGCTTGGCAAAGTCCGAAAAATTTCCGAATGCGTCGATTCTGAAGATCGAGGCCCGCGTCGCGGAACTGCCGATCGAGCGTGTCTGTCGGTCCTTTGTACTCCCAAGAGCCGACCAAACTCGCAAGACGGCCGAGCGTTTCCGGATCGAATGACAATGCCTTGCCGATTTCTCGGGCTGCCGAGCGGCCGCGGTAGGTGATGACGTTCGCCGTCATCGCCGCGCCCAATTTGCCGTAGCGCTCGTAGACATATTGAATCGCGCGTTCCCTTTGGTCGCCGCTGGGTAAATCGAGATCGATGTCGGGCCATTCGCCGCGCTCTTCGGACAAAAATCGCTCGAAGAGAAGGTCCATCGCGATCGGGTCCACGGCGGTGATGCCCAGCGAATAGCAGACGGCGCTGTTGGCGGCGGAGCCGCGTCCCTGTACCAGAATATTTTTTTCGCGGCAAAAGCGGACGATGTCCCAAACGATTAAAAAGTAGCCGGCCAGATCGAGCTTTTCGATCAACGCCAACTCGCGTTTGATTTGCCGGCGCGCACGCTGATTATCCGAACCGTAACGCGAAATCATGCCTTCGTGCGTGCGCTGCCGAAGGAAATGCATTTCGGACTCGCCATCGGGAACCGGGTAAACGGGAAATTTGTATCCGAGATCGCTCAGCGTGAACTGCAAACGCGAGGAAAGAATCTCGGTGTTGGCGATTGCTTCGGGAAGATCGGAAAAAAGGAGAGACATTTCCCGGTGCGCCTTGAAATATCTCTCGGAATTGCGGCTCAGCAGGCGTCCCGCAGTGGAAAGCGTGCGGTGATGGCGGATGCAAGTGAAAACATCCAGCACTTCACGCTGCTGAAAGCGCGCATAGGAGACTCCATTGGTTGCCAGCAATGGCAATTTCAATTTTCTGGCGATTTCGACGGCAGCCTGATTGCGCGCTTCTTCCTCGCGGGAGAAATGGCGCTGAAGTTCCACGTAAACATTTTCGCGGCCAAACGTCCCGCAAAGCTCCTGCACGCATTTCACGGCGGTTTCCATTCCGCCTTGCGCCAGAGCATGTGCCAGCGGACCTTCCTCGCCGCCCGTCAAGCAGATTAAACCGCGATTCAGCTCGGCTATTTCTTCCAGCAGCGCGCTGCCTTCGCCTTTTCGCGCCCGCAGCTTCATGCGCGTGATCAGGCGGCACAAATTCTGATAGCCTTCGCGCGATTCGACGAGCAGTGGATAGCGCCAGCCCGCGGGAGATGTAACTTCCGCGCCAATGTGGGCGCGTATGGAAAGCTTCTTCGCCGCCTGATGCATACGGGGCGAACCATACACGCCATCGCGATCGAGCAAGGCGATAGCCGGCATTTTGTGTTCCGCGCAGGCGGCAGCCAATTCCTCAGGCGTGGATGCGCCTTCGAGAAAACTGAAAGCCGATCGCGCGTGAAGTTCGATGTACATCAATCGTAAATTCCCCGCGCAAACCAGCTTCCGCGCGGCGGGTCGTAATAGAAAAGGTAGAGACCGCAATCCGGATGGCATTTCGTGTGCGAATCGTTCTGCTCCGAAGGATGGAAATGAATCTCCAGGTCCCATTCCTCCTGTTGCCAGGAATTTTCCTGCCACCACTCGCCCGATGTGCGCCAAGGGCCGGATGCGGCGGATACTTCTCCGGACAATCCTCGGAAAACCACGCGCGCAGGGCATCCTGTTTTGGACTCGATCTTTGCGGGAACAGGCGGGCGAAAAACTCGAAAGCTTAAGGGAGTTGTGGAGTTCTCACTTTGTCTTTCTGGATCGGAAGAAACAGCAACACTAACCTTATGACGGCGATTTTTATCCCCAGCTTCCACCGGAGTGAAAAACCGCTGCATCTGAAATTCCGCGGGACGATGAGTGTCCATCAACAATGGAGAACCCACATTGGTTTCCCCAACCACGTGAGAAATGCGCGCAACCGTAAGTTCGAGTTTCTCCGGATCGGGAAAGTTTGGACGAAACAGTCCTCCTTGAGTAGCTCGCGGCCTGGCGGCATCCGCCACGATCGCGATCTTTTGAATCGGCGCATTGGGCGGATTCAGTTGCAAACGCAGCCGCAGCAATTTCAAAAGCATTTTCGAATCGCGTGTGGGGAGCGGAAGTTGTAGCTCCTTTTCATACCAACCGGGTGGATTTTTCTCGCGAAATATTTCTTTACGGATATTCACCGCATTTTCAAAGGAAGGTTGCAGTTCGAAGCGCACGCGAATCGCGGCCGCTGCCAGTGAGCGCGCCGCCAAACGCGCGCAAAGCTGATCGAGCAGGCGCCCCAGCAGAAACGACAGCGGATCGAGTTCCTCGACAGGATCATCCAGCTCCATTTCTTCCTCGAAAAAATGTTCGGCTTCGGCAATCACCAGAGAGCGCGAACTTTCACCGCGCCCCAGCGCGTGCAGCCGAACTCCTTCCTGACCCAGGCGCTCGGAAAGCTGCAAAATCGGCAGATTGGCAAAATCCGCGCAAGTACGCACGCCCCAGCGGCTCAATGTTTCGGCCGTTTCCGGCGAAGGAGAAAGAACGTTCACAGGCAAGCCGCTCAAATATTGAGATTCCTGCCCGGGCGGAATCACGGTGATTCCAGAAAAACCTCGCGCGGCGATTTGGGCTGTATCTATGTTTGAGGCGATAGCGATGTGCGAAGACAAGCCACATTCGGTGGAAAGGGCGTCGAGGCGGGTTCCAATATCTTTTTCCGGACCAAACATGCCGGTGAGGCCCGCCAAATCTAAAACGATCGCGTCTTCGGCGGCGTCTTCAATTCGCGGAGAGACCGACCAGCCGGTATCGAGCAATGCTGCATGGGCGATTCTTTCTTGCGCTCGGGAGCGCGGACGAATTTCCACGCCGCCAAATTGTGCCGCATTCGCTTTCGCCATCCCCGGCTCGATTCCCATCCGCGCGGCTCTTTCGTTGACCGCCACAACGTTGCTCGATGGCGGATTCCCGTCGATAAGGACAAGCGCGCGTTCCCGCAGAGTAGGGTCGGCGCGCACAACGGCTTGCAACATAAAATGGGGGACGAAAATAGAAGCGAATGCCATGGCGGCCGGACGGAGAGGCAAAGGAGCAGATGAAAAATCTTCACCTTGGTCTCGAACCTCCTCCCACGCTGGGCTTGCCGCGTTCTACGTGTGAATAATTTCCAAAATATTCCGTTTCAAAATCCGCGCCTTCGCCACCTATATCGGAAAAGAGATGATCCCGCGGAATCAACACCCGGTTTTTTTGCTTCAACGAAGAACGAATGATTTCCGCATGGCTTTTCCAGCCGCCGAGCAGGCATGCCGGTGAATGCGGCAGAGAGATCTCCTCGGCGCTCCCCGATGTTTGCAACCAGTGTGTTTTTTGTGCGCGAAGCTCCAGAACCAGAGAAGCGCATGTTTTGGCATTCGATTCCTGCTCCAGAAGAACAAGGATCGTGGGAGTTGACTCCACGGCTCGCCGGAAGCGAAACCACACTTGAAGAGGAACGTAGCGGACAATGTGCGGCGGCGTGTCGCCCAAATCCAGAGCGATCAAACCGAAGCCGCCCCCCTGAATGAGCAGATCGGTGGACCGAAGAGCTTGATCGACATTCCGGCAGCGCACCCAAAGCAGTTGTTCCAATTTCACGCCCGCTGCTTCAGCGGAGTGTGGATCGAACGCATCGCGCGCATCGACCAGCGCGCATACTTCCGACGCCGCGGTTCTCGACGCCAATGCCGAAATCAGCAAACTGGTTTTCCCGGAGCAAGGCGGACCATAAATTTCCGTCAAACTTCCTCGAGGGAGTCCTCCCGTAACAATGTCCACGGAAGAAATCCCGGCGGACACGGCATCCACAAGCGGGCGGTCTCGGTACTGGAAGGGACTGGGTACACGCGCGGTGAGAGCGGATTCAACCTGCAAGCGCAACGCCGAGGTTTTTGAACTCATAGGGGCAGTGGAGCGGCTTTAAGTTTCGCTTTTTGTTCGCCTCGATCTTAGATTTTTCTCGGGTAAGTGTCAAGCTGAGGTTGCAAATCAGCCCGCGAGATCCAGCACATTTTATGACCGAATCCGGATGGTTGAGGCCCTTGTAGGAGCCCGAAATTGTTTCTAGTATATGTTTCTATATAGATGTAATTGGTGCTCCAAACTTGACACATCTCCAGTTGCGTTCGGCGGATCCTCTTTCGCGCGACTCCATCATGCGTTCCTCCGCGGTTCGAATTTCAGGTATGATGAAGGAAGCAATTCGACAGAAAACCGGAAGCCCTCTTTTTGGTAAAGTCGTCTTGTCCAAGGGTCCTGAGCAATCAATGACAACACCCATTCGCAATATCGCCATCATCGCCCATGTGGATCATGGGAAGACGACGCTCGTGGACGCGATGCTGCGCCAAAGCGGAATTTTCCGCGAGAACCAGGAAGTGCCTCGGCGTGTGATGGACTCGAACGAACTGGAGCGCGAACGCGGCATCACGATTCTGGCGAAGAATACGGCGATCACGTATCGCGGAGTCAAAATCAATATCGTGGACACGCCGGGTCACAGCGATTTCGGCGGCGAAGTGGAGCGTGCGCTGCGCATGGTGGATGGTGTGCTGGTCCTCGTGGATGCGAGCGAAGGACCACTGCCGCAGACGCGCTACGTTTTGCAAAAAGCGCTGGCCGCAAAACTTCCGCCGATCATGGTGCTGAATAAAATCGACCGGCCAGACGCGCGACCGGCCGTGGTTCTCGATGAAATCTACGATCTGCTGATCGATCTGGATGCCACCGAAGATCAACTCAGTTTTCCAGTGATTTACACCAACGCGAAAACCGGTGTGGCGCATCGCAAAATCGGCGACGATTCGACAACGCTTGAACCTCTTTTTGAGGAAATCGTCGCGTCCATTCCGCCGCCGGCGGGCGATCCCGCAGGCGTATTGCAAATTCAGGTTACCAATCTTGACTACAGCGATTTTCTTGGACGGTTGGCCATCGCGCGCGTGTTTCAAGGCACGCTCGAACGCGGCACCGAAGTGGCGATCTCGAAGCTCGATGGAAAAATTCAGCCGACGAAGATAACCAGGATCTTCACGTTTCGCGGCTTGGAGCGCGATGAAGCGGAGACGGTTTCGGCGGGCGACATCGTGGCGATCGCGGGCGTGGAAGGAATTCAGATCGGCGAAAGCATCACGGACCTTCTGAATCCGTCGCCGCTCGAGCCACTCACGATCGACGAGCCGACACTGACGATGGTGTTTACGATTAATACTTCGCCATTCGCAGGTCGCGAGGGGCAATTCGTGACTTCGCGCGATTTACGAGCGCGGCTCGAGAAAGAATTGCTGACCAATGTTTCGCTGCGCGTGGAAGACACGGGCGCGACCGACGCATTTCGCGTTCTGGGCCGCGGCGAATTG
Source organism: uncultured Acidobacteriota bacterium (assembly GCA_963823145.1). GTDB lineage: Bacteria > Acidobacteriota > Terriglobia > Acidiferrales > UBA7541 > Palsa-295. Next base: position 657,619 of record CAWGJZ010000002.1, on the reverse strand, counting down.
CAGCTCGCGATTTTAATCGAGACGATGCGCCGCGAAGGATACGAGTTGATGGTGGGCAAGCCGGAGATCGTGGTGCGAACCGAGAATGGCCGGCGCCTTGAGCCTCTCGAAATGTTGATTGTCGATTGCCCGGAAACGTTCATCGGAATCGTGATGGAATCGCTCGGAAGCCGGCGCGGCGAAATGAAAAAGATGGTGAATCATCATTCCGGCCGCGTGCGCATGGAGTTCAGCATTCCCTCGCGGGGATTGATCGGACTGCGCAGCCAACTGCTGACGGATACGCGCGGCACCGCGCTGATACATTCGCTGCTCGAAGGCTGGACTGAATATGCGGGCGACATGGCCATGCGTCTTACCGGCGCGCTGGTGTGCGACCGGCCAGGCGTGGCGGTTGCGTACGCGATCTGGGGTATCCAGGAACGCGGAGAGATGTTTGTAGGTCCGGGCGTGGAAGTTTATGAGGGAATGATCGTCGGTGAAAACGCGCGCGAGGACGATATGAACGTAAACATCACGAAAGAGAAGAAGCAGACGAACATGCGGTCGTCGTCCGCCGACGAAGCTATCCGCTTGATTCCGCCTCGCGACATGACGCTGGAAAAGGCGATTGAATTTATCGCTGACGATGAATATGTGGAAGTGACGCCGAAGTCGATTCGCCTACGCAAGAAAGTCCTCGACGCGAAGAAGCGCCCCAAGCGCTGGCAGGAAATCCGGGCCAGCGTGGACGCGGCTACCTAGCCCAATCCCTTCGCGGCGCTAGCCAATTACTATTCAAGTGTTAAATCGAAGAGAGATTCTTCGATTGTGCGCCCTGGCGCTTCGCGCAAAGGCACACGCTAGTGGGGAGCATGGTATTGCTTCGAGAAAGCGATTTCCTTTGAAGTGATGAATTCGAGCAGTGCGGGAACGCCTTTTTGCGTTTGCTCGATGCCTCGGCGGATTGCGGGAACAATCTCGCCGGGCTCCGTGACCCGTTCGCCATAGCCACCGAAGGCACGCGCCATGGCGGCGTAATCGCCGGAGATATCCGTCGCACGAAAGCGTTCGGTGGAAACGGGCATGACCGGAATCTCCATGGCCATGCTGAAATTATTCAGCAGGATCGAGAGGATCGGAATCCGCTCGCGCACGGCAGTCTCGAAATCCATGCCCGTAAAGCCGATGGCGGCATCGCCCCAAACATTCACGCAGAGTTTTTCCGGGCAAGCGAGCTTCGCGCCCATGGCGAGGCCGAGGCCATATCCTAGCTGCGTGGTTTTGCCCCAGCCGATGTACGTGTGTGGCTTCTTCGCGACCCAGAATGGAGCAAGTTGATCGCGTGGGCTGCCCGCATCATGCGTGATGATGGTATTGGCGACATCCACGGTATGCTGCAAATTCCAGATCACACGATAAGGAGACAGAGGGACTGAATCGGAGGTGAGCTTCGGCATCCATTCGTTGAGCCAACTCTTGCGGATCGTCGCAATCTCGTCGGTAACCGGCGAGCGCCTCGGCTTTGAGACGAGGGACTTTAGCTCGGCGAGCAGCGCATCAAGTGTTAAGCGCGCGTCGCCGATAAGCCCGATATTGGCGCGAACGTCTTTATTCAGGTGCTTGGGATCAAGAGTCGCGTGAATAAATCTCTTTCCGCGAGGCATGGCAATACCGAAGTTCGTCTGGGTGAAGCTGCAACCAATTCCGAAAATCAGATCAGCCTTCTCTAGAAAGTGTGGAACCGTCGGCGGGAAAGCATTGCCCCCGGCGCCAAGCGCCAGAGGATGGTCCTCCGGGAACGCGCTCTTTCCTTGCAGGCTTGTTGCCACAGGGGCATCAAGCAACTCAGCCAGTTCTTTCAGCGATTCCCAGGCGCGCGCGTAATGAATTCCCTGGCCAGCATAAATGACGAGATTTTTCGCTTCCACGAGCGCGGCCGCGGCACGGCGGATGTCGGCAGGATCCGGGCCATAGCGTGTGCTGACTACGGGTTCATAGATGAAAGGCTCGGGCATATCTTCCGCAAATAGATCGAGCGGAATCTCTACGAGCGCAGGGCCGCCGCGGCCATTGCGAAGATTCGAAAAAGCGCGGCGAAAGACGTTCGGGATTTCCGCAGGAGACGTGATCGCCTCCGCGGATTTGGTAATCGAGCGCATGCTTGAGACAGAATTGAAATTCGGATCCACCTGCGCAAGACGCCGCGCGTAGCCCATTGGGAGCACAAGGATGGGAACCGATTCGCTGTAGGCTTGCGCCACACCGCCGAAGGAATTTTCCGATCCCGGACCGTGCTGCATCGCGAAAACGCCGATCTTGCGTCCGCTGGTGAGCCGCGAAAGAGCATCGGCCATGTGAAGCCCAACGCGTTCCTGGCGAACGATAATCGGCCGTATGCCGGCGCACGCCGCGGATTCGAGAACGTGGTTCACCGGATAGCCAAAAATAGCGTCAACGCCCTCGCGTTTTAGAATCTCAGCGATTGCTTCGCCGACTTTCACGCTGCAAGCCTCCCGGGGACTATACTTTACTTGACGCGTGCTATGAAACCATGACCTTGCGCACAATCAAGTCCGCACTGGTGTTCGGCGTGGCCATTTTTTATTCGTTCGTGGTCTTCAACAATGTCACCGATTACAACTCCAACTACCAGTTTGAGCGACACGTGATGATGATGGACTCGACTTTCCCTGGAAATCACGGAATGTGGCGCGCCATAAATACGCCGCTATGGCACACTGCATTTTACGTATCGATCATCGCCTGGGAAACGCTAACCATGATTCTATGTTGGTGGGGCGGCTTGCTCATGGTGCGGGCGTTGCGTGGAACCGTTTCTGCGTTTAACCATGCCAAGCGCGTTTCCCTCGTCGCGCTGGCGCTCAGCCTAACCATGTGGTTAGTCGTGTTCCTGTCCGTAGGAGGCGAGTGGTTTTTAATGTGGCAATCGAAATCGTGGAACGGTCAGGAGGAGGCGTTTCGAATGTTCACGGTAGTAGGCATCGTGCTGTTAGTCGTGGCTCAGCCGGAGATTGCGGACCAACCGTAGCCGCCGTACGCTTCAGCCCCCTAGTTGCGATAACGGAACGTACCCAAGGCACTGCAATACCGGAGGGTGAGGATATCTGGGGAAATTGGTGTCGCTGGCCGATCGCTCACATAAGTAGAATCTTGAGCCTTTCGCGGATTCGATATGAAATCTTCCGGAAATGCGCAGCGCAGCAAGATGCCAACAAATCTTCAGAATTCCCGGTAGAATGACCTCCGCGGAAATCATTCCCTTGCCATTTCGATCACATCTAGCCGCGTATATTGGGCGGAGCGAGGACGCCCAAAGATGACCCGAGACGAACGCAGAGTGGCTTCGCCGCGCGTTGTCAACGTCGCCGATTTGCGCCGCATTGCCGAGCGCCGTCTTCCGCGTGTTGTCTTCGATTACATTGACGGCGGCGCCCAGGATGAAATCACTTTGCGCGAAAATCGGCGCGCTTTTGAAGAAGTCACATTTCGCCCTCGCAATGCTGTCGCGGTCTCCGGTTGCGACCTGCGCACGAAGATTCTCGGCTCAGAACTAGCCATGCCCTTCCTGCTGGCGCCAGTGGGATTCAGCCGCCTGATATATCCGCAAGGCGAAGTGTGCGGAGCGCGCGCAGCCGCGAAAGCAGGTATCGGATTCACTTTGACCACCATCTCAGGCTGCCGGCTGGAAGATGTGTCCGCGGCTTGCGCAGGGTGCCGGTGGTATCAACTTTATCTCGTCGGCGGACGCGAAGCGGCTGAGGCGGCCCTTGCGCGTGCTCGGGCGGCAGGGTTCAGCGTGCTCGCGATCACGATTGATACCGGCACATTCGGTTTCCGCGAGCGTGATATTCGCAACGGCACTGGCGCGCTCATGGGGACCAAGCTTCTCGCCAAGCTGCGCTTTTCCCCGCAAGTGCTCGCGCATCCCGCATGGTTTGCGGGTTTCCTTCGAGACGGCCGGATGCTCGAGCTTCCCAACGTGATCGTGCCTGGGCGCGGGCCGATGCCGCTTTCGGAAACGCAGGCGGCGCTGGCGCGTTCGGTGGTCACGTGGGCGGACCTTCAATGGATTCGCAAGTTGTGGGCCGGGCCGATCGTCGTAAAGGGCGTGCTCACTGGCGAAGATGCGAGGCGGGCGCTCGATGAGGGAGCGGCCGGCGTGATCGTATCGAACCACGGCGGGCGCCAACTCGATGGGGTAGCCGCTTCGCTGCGAGCGCTGTCGGAGGTTGTGAAGGCGGTCGGTGGCCGCGCCGAGGTTTTGATGGATGGGGGCATACGGCGCGGGAGCGACATCGCAAAAGCGATTTGCCTGGGTGCGCGTGCGGTGCTGATTGGACGCGCCTATGCATACGGCCTTGGCGCAGCGGGCGAGGCAGGCGTGGCGAGAGCTATCGCGATTTTGCGCGCCGACCTGGAGCGCACGTTGGCGCTGCTTGGTTGCGAATCAATCGGAGAGCTGAATCGGTCCTATGTGGATGTTCCCGCAAGCTGGCAGCGTCAGCTTCCTTAGGACTGCGTCCCGCCGTACAGCGGCTGTGGTTCGACCATTTTTCCCGGATTCATCCGATTATCCGGGTCCAATGCCTGTTTAACGGCGCGCATGACATCGAGTGCTGCTCCATGTTCCGTTGACAGGTATTTTGCCCTTCCCGTGCCGATGCCGTGCTCTCCGGTACAAGTGCCGCCCATTTCGAGCGCGCGCAGAATAATTTTCTCTTCGAGTTTCTTTGCGTCGGCAAGTTCCGCGGGATTCTCCGGATCGAGGATGAAAGCCATGTGAAAGTTGCCGTCGCCCACATGTCCGACGACGGTTGTCGGAAAAGACGCGCTTTCGGCATCTTTCTTCGATTCGACGATGCAATCAGCCAGCCGCGAAATCGGAACGCAGATATCCGTGGTGAACATCTTGCCGCCCGGACGAATTGCCAGCGTTGCAAAGTAGGCTTCATGGCGCATTTTCCAAAGCGTTTCGCGCTCCTCGGGCGTCGTGAACCATTCGAAATCACGGCCATGGTGTTCTTTCGCGAGCTTGCGGACTGTCTCCGCTTGATCGTTCACATTCCGCTCGCTGTCTCCATGGAATTCGAAAAATAGGAGAGGCGCGACCGCGTAGTGCGTTTTCGAATAACGATTGCAGGCGTCGATCTGGGCCTCGTCCATCAGCTCGATTCGCGCCACTGCCACGCCGAGTTGAATGGTTTCGATGGCCGTCTCAACGGCGTCTCGAATGGTATTAAAGGTACAGCAGGCCGCCGCAACCGCTTCGGGCAACGGGTGCAGGCGAAGCGTGACTTCCGTAATCACGCCAAGCGTACCCTCGGCACCGACAAAAAGCCGAGTGAGATCGTAACCAGCGGCGGACTTACGCGCAGCCGTGCCCGTCTTGATGACGCGCCCATCGGCGAGCACCACGGTGAGGGCCATTACATTCTCTCGCATGGTGCCGTAACGGACGGCCGTGGTCCCCGAAGCACGCGTTGAGGTCATCCCGCCAATGGTCGCATCGGCTCCTGGATCGATAAAGAACGTGAAACCCGTATTCTCCAGCGCTTTATTGAGCTGCTTACGCGGCATCCCCGCTTGCACCGTCGCCTGCAAATCCTCGGGACTGATTCGCACGACTTTGTTCATTTCGCGCATGTCAATTGTGATGCCACCGTAAATTGCGTTCACCTGCGCTTCCATGGAAGTGCCCGCGCCGAAGGGAATCACCGGAACTTGATATTTCGCGCTGATCTTGAGGATTTCACTGACTTCGTCGGTGGAATGCGGAAAGCAGACAGCATCCGGGAGGGCCGCGGGATGGTAAGACTCTCCGTGACTGTGGTGTTCGCGAACTGACTCCGCAACGGTCACTCGTGTGCCGAGCAGTGATTTCAGATCGCGGAGGGCCTGCTCGATGCGTTCAGGCGTGGGCCGATTGTACTGTCCGCCGCCCGCCGATGCTGCTGCGCTTTCTATTTTCATATCCGTTGAGTGCAAAACAATCGTCTCCTAAAGACGCACGATCACATCGTAATAGAGAACCGAGCCGTCGTCCGCAACGGCGGGTTCAATTCGGACCACTTGAAAGGTCCGGTCTCTTAGATCAACTACCGTCCGTCCCAATATATCGTGCGCTTCGCGTTCCAGCTCCGGAGTGGGGTGCGTGGTCCGCTTGTCCCGCGAAAGAATGCCGGCATCGAGCCGGTACGTGCGGGTGCGGCTTCTTTCATCCGCGGACACGAGATGCACGCTCGAAGTTGCGATTAAGCCCTGTTTTGGTTCATCGCGGAACCAGGATCTCGGTGTCGCTAGCACAAAAACAAGAATGGCGACAACCAAGATATCGTAAGGCCAGCTGCCGCGGTCGTAGGACCAAAAAACTGTGCTCACGATGCCTCGCCAGAGCCGACTCATCTGACTAGTGCGAACCCGATCCGTTCACGACCATTCCATCGCGCATGTGCAACACGCGATTCCCGTAGGTCGCGGCGTCCGAATTGTGAGTGATCATCACGATTGTCTGGCCAAGGTCTCTATTGAGCTGCCGGAGCAGCGAGAGCACGGCGTCGGAGCTCTTGGTGTCCAGATTTCCCGTCGGCTCGTCGGCGAGGACGATCTTCGGCTCGCTGATGATTGCGCGAGCGAGCGCCACGCGCTGCTGTTCTCCGCCGGAGAGCTCCGAAGGCTTGTGCCTTAAACGCTCTTTGATGCCTAGCAGCCCGGCGACTGCTTCAAAGCGGTGAGGGTCGAAGCCATTCCCGTGGATATGCTGGGCCAGAGCAATATTGTGATAGGCGTCGAGCGAGGGTAGAAGATTGAATCTCTGGAATACGAAACCTACCTTGTGGCGGCGCAACAGGGTGCGCGCAGCGTCGCTCATTTCGGTAAGGTCATTTCCATCGAGCAAAACCCGCCCACGAGTCGCCTGAGCAAGTCCACCGATTACGTGCAGGAGTGTGGATTTTCCACATCCCGACGGCCCCATGATCGAAACGAATTCGCCCGGAAGTATCTGGATGCTTACGCCGCGCAGGGCCGGCACCTCCACCTTGCCGGTCCGGTACACTTTCCACAGGTCTTCGGTCTTGAGTATTGGCTCCAGGGCCTGCTCCCGCACGGGCGACCATCGCCTACGAGGACGGAAATATTCTAGTCGCGTTTACCGTTTCTGCCTATAAGGGATGTTCCAAGCTCCAAAAGATTTGACGCGTGGCGGGAGGCGATGCGATAATTTCTAGCTTTATTCTGGCCGCACCGGCATCCGCTGGCGGGCAGACAGCGCGCGCAGGGGAGCGGCCGCAACACCCTTTCCTCGACAATGGAAATTTTGCACAAGCTCGGTGAGCTGTTCCTTCAATCCCTGCCTACGATCGCCCTTGTTCTTCTGTTTTACTGCTTCCTGCGATGGGCTTTTTTCGGGCCGATCCAAAAAGCGATGTCCGAGCGCCGCGAGCGGATTCAAGGCGCGCGGGCCGAAGCTGCCGCTGTCGAGGGGACCGCGCGGCAGGAACTTGATCGTTATAACGAGGCGCTGCGGAAAGCGCGCGCGGAAATCTATGGGGAGCAGGAGGCTGCCCGGCAAGTGGCCCTGGATGGCCGCTCGAAGCTCCTCAAGGCAATGCGCGGGCGCGCCCAGGAAGACGTGGATGCCGCAAAGCAACGAATTGCGGCGGAACTCGAGACTGCTCGAGCGGCAGTCGAGGCCCAAGTGCCTTCGGTCGCAGGAGAGATTGTCCGCAGAATGCTTGAAACACCTTCTTCGCCGCGCATGGGACCAGCCAGGTGAGACGCGCCAAGCCCCATTTGTTCGATCTGGGAGCGCGTGTGAGCGCTCTTATCCTTTTGGCGGCGGGAACTGCGCTGGGCCAGGAAAATCAGCCTTCCGGAGCCGATTCGGCGACGGGATGGCTCTTTCGCTGGATTAATTTTGGAATCATTTCGGCGCTTATCATTTATGCGTTTCTGAAAGCAGCTCCTAGCTTCCAGAACCGCAGGGAAGAGCTTTCTCGACAGATACAAGAAGGGGCACGGGCCCGCGAAGCCGCTGAGCGAGACCTGCGGGAAGTTCAAACCAAGATAGCGGCCATCGGTACACTTACGGCTGAATTGCGTACCGAAGCAAAGCGCGCCGCCGAAGTCGAGGCGCAACGCTTGCGCGAACTGGCGAAGACCGAGGCCGGTATGATCGAGGAAGCCGCAAAAGCGGAGATCGCAGCGGCAGAACGCGCGGCACGGTTGGAATTGCGAGCGTTTGCCGCGCGGAAAGCCATTGAGCGCGCCGAAGCTATGTTACAAGGTGAAATGACGTCGAAGGCTGAGGCGGCGCTCTTCGGCACGTTTGTAGCAGAACTCCAGCGGAGCGCGAATTGAACGGCGCCGTTTCGTCGCGATATGCAGCCGCGTTGACGGACGTCGCGCTGAAACACGATGGTGGCGAACGGATGAAGGCCGACCTCGCCGGCTTTGTAGAAGCCTTCGCGGCATCGGCTGACCTCCGAAATTTTCTCGAAACACCCGCAATAGGGCACGAAGCGAAACAGAATGTGATTCACAAACTCGCGGAGCGGATGAAACTTGCTCCAGAAGTCCGCAATTTCATCCAACTGTTGGTGCTTCATCGTCGGACGAACTTGCTTCGCGAAATCCAACAGGCGTTTGAATCTGACCTGAACGCCCGAATGGGCATCGCCGAAGCCGACGTGAAATCGGCCCGGGAGCTAAGCGCCAACGAGAAAGAACGCTTGACCGCTGCGCTCGAGCAGCGGACCGGCAAGAAAATCGAAGCTCGATTCGGCGAAGATACCACGCTGCTTGGAGGCCTCGTGGTGCGCGTGGGTTCCACGATCTACGACGGTTCTCTACGCGACCAGCTCACTCGGCTGCGGCAAAAATTGGAAGCGGAATAGGAGCCAGATGGCGCATATCAAAGCGGACGAGATCACTCAGCTTTTACGCGAACAAATTGAGAACTATCAACAGACCATGGCCGTCGAGGAAGTTGGTTCGGTCATCTCCGTTGGCGATGGCATCGCGCGCATTCACGGCCTGGAGAGTTGCATGGCCGGTGAAATGATCGAGTTTCCTCACGGAGTATTCGGCATAGCTCTGAACCTCGAAGAAGATCAGGTGGGCGCCGTCCTGTTGGGCGACTACACGGAAATCGTCGAAGGCGACACCGTGAAGCGCACCAAGCAAATCATGTCCGTGCCGGTCGGGGATGCGCTAATCGGACGCGTCGTGAATCCGCTGGGGCAGCCGCTTGACGGCAAGGGCCCCGTAACCACGGATCACCGCAATCCACTAGAGCGGTTGGCGCCTGGCGTGGTCGATCGCCAGCCGGTCCGCGAGCCTCTCCAAACGGGCATCAAGGCCATCGATTCGATGATTCCTATTGGTCGCGGCCAGCGCGAATTGATTATCGGCGATCGTCAAACCGGCAAGACCGCGATTATTCTCGACACAATCTTGAATCAGCACGGCGGAGACATGATTTGCATCTACTGCGCGATCGGGCAGAAGCTTTCGACCATCGCGCAGATCGTGAAGACACTTTCCGATTACGGCGCTCTCGACTACAGCATCGTCGTTGCGGCGTCCGCCGCGGAGCCGGCCTCGATGCAGTACATCGCGCCTTTTGCCGCTGCCGCGATGGGCGAGTTTTTCCGCGACAGCAAGCGCCACGCGATCTGTTTCTATGATGACCTTTCCAAACACGCGCAATCCTATCGGGAGATCTCGCTGCTGCTTCGCAGGCCGCCTGGCCGCGAGGCATTCCCAGGAGACGTTTTCTTTTTGCATTCGCGCCTCCTGGAGCGCGCGTCAAAATTGAATGACAAGCTCGGTGCGGGTTCACTCACGGCTCTACCTGTGATCGAAACACAGGCAGGGGACGTCTCGGCGTACATTCCTACAAACGTGATCTCGATTACAGACGGCCAGATTTATCTTGAAGCGGATCTTTTTAACGCCGGCATCCGTCCTGCCATCAACGCGGGAATTTCCGTGAGCCGCGTCGGCGGCAACGCCCAAATCAAAGCCATGCGTCAGGTAGCCGGAACACTCCGGCTGGATATGGCACAGTATCGCGAGTTGGCTGCATTTACCCAGTTTGGTTCCGAGCAGCTTGATAAGACGACGCAAGCGCAATTGGCTCGCGGCCAAAGGCTCATGGAAATTCTGAAACAGGATCAATACCAGCCGCTGCCAATCGAAAAACAGGTGCTGCTGCTCTTCGCCAGCTCGAATCGTTATCTGGACGATATCGAAGTCTCTGAATGCCGTCGGTTCGAACTCGAGATGTACACGTTTGTCGAAACCAATTACCCCGGCGTGCTGCAGGCCATTCGAGACAGAAAGGCGCTCGATGATGCGGTCCGTGCGGACGCCACCAAGGCTCTGGATGCATTCAAGGAACGGTTCCGGGCCAGCTTGCCCGAATCTCATCAGGCGGCAACGGCCGCCCGCTAAACCCGCCGACGACAATTAATGCCCACACTTCTCGATTATCGGCGCCGCATTCGCTCGGTGAAGAATACCCAGCAAATCACGCGTGCGATGAAGTTTATTTCGGCGGCAAAACTTCGCCGCGCTCAGGAAGGTGTGTTTGCTGCGCGCCCTTACGCCAAAGAAATCCTCCGCGTATTGCGTTCGGCGGCGGCGCGCATGGAGTCTACCGCGCACCCCCTCCTTGAGCGGAGACCCGAGGAGCGTATTCTGCTGGTAGTAATGACAGGCGATCGCAGCCTGGCCGGGGCTTTCAATTCGAACGTGATTCGCCGCACGATCGCTTTCTTGCGCGAAAATACATCCAAAAAAACTCAGTTGATTGCAATCGGTAAGAAGGGCCGGGACACGCTGCGGAAGCGCGGCTGGCGCGCGGTCAACGAGTATTTGAATGTTTCATCGAAGGTGGAGTTTTCCACCGCGAAAGAAATTGCGAACCGAATTGCAGAGCTGTATGCGAGCCGCGAAGTCGATGCAGTTTATGCGGTCTATAATGAATTCAAGAATGTAATGGTGCAAAAGCTGATCACAGAAAAGCTTCTTCCTATCGATCCGGATGTGCTCGCATCGGCTTCGGAAGAAGGCGGGAAAACATCCACAGGGGCGCGCAAGGACGCCGAAGACTCGCTGCCCCATGATAGGTATCCGAGCGGCCAATCGCTGGTGGATTATATTTATGAGGAGCCCGTGGCCGAAATTTTTAGCGGCCTTGTGCCAAGGTACCTTGAATCGCAGGTCTTCCGCATTCTTCTGGAATCGGCCGCCGCGGAACACGCCGCGCGCATGACCGCGATGGATGCGGCCACGCGAAATGCCTCCGAGCTTATTGACAAGCTCACGCTTCAGATGAACAAGATTCGCCAGGCGGGGATCACCAAGGAACTGATCGAAATCGTGAGCGGCGCGGCCTCCGCGATGTCGTAAGGATGCCGGTCGTGAATAGCGACATGAGCATCGAAAGGTTTACGAGTTTCACCAAAGAAACTTACGGGAGCGGAAATGGCCAGCGATAACGAAAAAATTGGGCACGTCGTCGAAGTCATCGGGCCGGTTGTGGACGTGCAGTTCGAAGAGCACCACCTACCGCGAATTCACAATGCGGTTCGCATCTGGAGCGAGGGATTCGACATTCCGGAGCCGATGGACATCGTTGCGGAAGTGGCCCAGCACCTTGGCGAAGACCGCGTACGGTGCGTCGCCATGAAGCCAACCGAAGGGCTGGTCCGCGGCATGAAAGCCGAGGATCTGGGTGAGCCAATCTCAGTGCCGGTGGGACGCGCCACCCTCGGCCGCGTGCTCAACGTCCTGGGCGATCCCGTCGATGGCTTCGGGCCAGTAAAAACCGATAAACGTTACCCCATTCACCGTTCGGCGCCCTCGCTCGAGGATCAATCCACCAACCTGGATATGTTCGAAACCGGCATCAAGGTCATTGACCTAATCGAGCCCTATCTCAAGGGCGGCAAAATCGGCCTTTTCGGCGGCGCGGGCGTTGGCAAAACCGTGCTCATCCAGGAGCTGATCAACAACGTCGCGATGAAGCACGGCGGCGTTTCGGTTTTCGCCGGAGTCGGAGAGCGCACCCGCGAAGGCAACGACCTTTGGCTGGATTTTCAGGAGTCTGGCGTAATCGAGCCCGGCAATCCCGATAAATCCCGTTGCGCCCTGATTTACGGACAGATGACTGAGCCCCCCGGCGCCCGCCTCCGCGTCGGCCTCACCGGCCTTACCGTCGCCGAATATTTCCGCGATGAAGAACATCTGGACGTTCTACTCTTCATCGATAATATTTTCCGCTTCGTCCAAGCCGGTTCGGAAGTATCGGCACTCCTCGGCCGCATGCCGTCAGCTGTCGGCTATCAGCCCAACCTCAACACCGAAATTGGAGAACTTCAGGAACGCATCACCTCCACCAAGAGCGGATCGATCACGTCAGTGCAGGCAATTTACGTTCCCGCCGACGACTACACCGACCCTGCTCCTGCGGCCACTTTCGCCCATCTCGACGCGACCACCAACCTCAGCCGGCAAATCGTCGAACGCGGCATTTATCCCGCTGTCGATCCATTGGCTAGCTTCTCGCGCATTCTCGACCCGCGCATTTTGGGCCAGGAGCATTACACCATCGCGCGCGCCGTAAAATCCGTGCTCCAGCGCTATAAGGAATTGCAAGACATCATTGCCATCTTGGGCATCGAAGAACTTTCCGACGAGGATAAGCAAACGGTCGCCCGTGCTCGCAAAGTCGAACGCTTCCTCTCCCAGCCTTTCTTCGTCGCCCAGCAGTTCAGCGGTCTCGAAGGCAAGTACGTCAAAGTTGAAGACACCATTCGCGGCTTTAAGGAAATCGTTGAAGGCAAGCATGACGATCTTCCCGAGCAGGCCTTTTACATGGTAGGCACCATCGAAGAGGCGCGCGAAAAAGCGGAGAAAATAGCCGCTGCGGCGTAGTCCCGTTGGCCTCAAATTAAGGCTGAATGAATGCTACCTGAAAGCATCGAACTGCAAGTGGTCACGCCCGAGCGCCACGTCCTTCAAGCGGATGTGCAGGCCGTCGAGATACCGGGCAAGGAAGGCTATCTCGGCATTTTGCCCGGGCACGCTCCGCTCATCACCGAACTCGGCATCGGAATTCTGGCCTATCGCAAGGAGTCCGAAACGCGTTACCTCAGCGTCATCCACGGTTATGCGGAAGTTCTGCCAGACCGCGTGATTGTGCTCGCCGAGATTTCCGAGCGAGCCGAGGAGATTGATCCCGAGCGCTCGCGCGCAGCTCGTGATCGCGCCCAAGCGGAGTTGGCCAAGGCCGGCGCGGGCACTCCCGAGTGGGAACGCGAAAAACTGGCCATCGAGCGCGCCGCAGTGCGCCTGGAAGCTGTTGGAAAGACGGGCAACGCTCCGAAAGCTCACTCCTAGATCGTCGGCGCGGCTGCGTCAAAAGCAAATCCCGTCAAAATCCCGGTGTTCACCTTTGCATCAAATAGTAAGATAGTTTCTTGGGCCTTTTGAACGATCATGGCTAATAGCGAACTTACGGTCTATTCAACCAGCTGGTGCTGCGACTGCCGGCGCGTGAAGCAGTTTCTCCGGGAGCGCCAGGTTACCTTTCGGGAAGTGAACATCGACGAAGCTCCGGAAGCGGAAGAGTTGGTTCTTCGCGTCAATAATGGCCGCCGGAAAGTTCCTACGATCGAGGTGGAAGGACGATACTTTGCCTGCAGCCCGTTTGATCCGCATCAGCTCGCCGACGAATTAAAAATCCCATTGAATCCCCGACGAGCGGACTCTTAATTTGCGCAGCCGTTGTCCCTCTGCCCCCGCCCACATTTAAGACTGCGCACCGAGGCCCACGCCGCGCGTCATCACTCCCGCAACTTGCAAGTCATCGGTCAGTGCAACCAGATCAGCGTCCGCTCCTACCGCAATGATGCCCTTTTTGCCCGCCACGCCGAGCCGCCGTGCCGGAAGTATGGTGGCCATCCGGACTGCATCGCGCAGCGGCACGCCCAGCTCCACGACGTTCCGCAATGCTCGATCGAGGGTCAGTGTGCTGCCCGCCAGCTTTCCTTCTGCGTTTCGGCAAATGCCGCCTCGAACGCTCACGTCAAAATTTCCCAGCCGGTAATTGCCATCCCTCATTCCGGTAGCCGCGATACCGTCGCTCACCAGCAGAACGGTGTCGAATCCCTTCGTTCCGATTAGCACTTGAATCGCCGGCCCCGCCACGTGCACGCCATCCGCAATCACTTCGGCGGTTACCTCGGGGTCGGTCATTATTGCGCCCACTATTCCGGGATCGCGGTGTGTGAAGGGGCGCATGGCATTGTAAATGTGCACTGCGTGGCGTGCTCCTGCCTGAATTGCCGCGCGCGCTTGTTCATAGTTTGCGTCAGTATGGCCAAGGCCCACGGTGATTTTGGCCGCTACTGCAGCCCCAATCAGGTCCATCGCGCCTGGCAACTCGGGCGCGATCGTCAATATCCGAACAAATCCATCGGCGGCCTTCAGAAGCTTCTCGAGAATTTCCAGCGACGGTTTGGCGATGGACTCAACCGGATGTACGCCTCGGCGGCTTGGGCTGATGAACGGCCCCTCAAGATGAATGCCGAGAATTTCGGCCGCGAGCCGGCCGGACTTCGGCGGCTCCGCTGGATTTTCGTGGCTGCGAATGTAATGCGCGATTCCCGCAAGGCTGCGGCACGTCTCTTCGATCGGCGCCGTGACCGTGGTTGCCACCATGGATGTGGTTCCATGCCGCGCAACGGTCGCGGTGATTCGATCGAGCCCTCGGGCGTTGGCCTCCATTACATCGTGCCCGCCGGCACCGTGAATGTGCACATCCACAAAACCCGGCGCAACTGTCATTCCCGCCGCAACGTAATCAATCGCGCCCGCCGGAACGCGAACCTCGTCCCGATGTCCTACTGCCGCAATACGGCTCTCTTCGACGACGATTACCCCGTCGTTGATCTCTTCCTCCGGAGTCAGTACTCGGCTCGCGTGTATGACGGTGGCCGGCATTTTGCCCTTTCGCCTGTCCAAAATCCTGCTCCGTGTATGCTAGAGGAATTGCGGCGCAAAATCACAGCCGAGCTTGCATCCGTTGCCTTCTCCGCTACAATCAACCTTCGCTCATTTTTGGAGGCAATCGATGGCAAATGAAAAACGCTTTGTGGCCCAGAAGCGCCAGCGCCGGAGGCGCAAGGCCGCCAAAGCCAAAGTAAAGCTATATGAACAGGGAAAACTGCCGCACGACAAGCTGCCGTCTCTGGCCAAGAGGTTTCTCAGCCGCAAGATGCGGGCGCTTAGTAAATCCGAATAGACCGCAAAATAAAAGGGCGCTCGCCATTGGCAAGCGCCCTTTCCCTTGTGTCCGCCGCTGCCGCCCCCCGCCAGGGATGACGGCTTCGGGTCGCTCAGTTACCGGCAGCCTGTGCGTGAGATGAATTTACTTTCGGCACGCTCAGGTAACCGCTGATTTTATCCTTGCCAATCGAATTGACGGTGAATTCCACGGGAGCCCGGCTGCCGTGCGTGAAGAAGTAGATTGGCTCGTTCGCCGAGCGGTTCTTCTTCTCGTAGCGGCCGTCATCCACGTAGATCGCCACCGTGTACAGATTCTTCTTCTGGTTTACGCCGCGGAGTTCCACCATCAAATCTCCCACTTTTTCGCGCTTGTTCTTCTTGTCGATGGTGAACTCATAGTAATCGCGCTCGCCCAGACGCCGTAGTTCCTCCACCTCGTCGTGATTCTTCGCGATCAGCGTTCCGAATTCGCCGCGGGTCATATTCAGGCTGTTCTTCGTCGAATCAAGGTCGGTCTTTACGCCAGTCACGTCCGTGCCGAGCTTGTTGACATCGTCAACACTTGCCTTGGCAGCCAGTTCACCATTGACGTTGTTCTGGAGATCGGTAAGTTCCTTAGCGTCTTCTTCCTTGATTTTCTTGCTTTGGAGTCGCGCGCGGCTCAGTTCCGTTTCAGTCAATTTCATCTTGTCGGTGACAACGCTAAGCTCGCCCTGAAGCTGTGCGTTGGTATCTTCGGCCTTGGCCAGCCGCTGCCCGAGCACGTCGTTGTCCTGCCTGAACGTCTGGTCTTGCGCCGTTAGGCTCCTCTGCAGCGCCGCTGAACGGTTTGAGGCCGTCCAACCCACACCCAGCGCCGCCAGTGATATGATCGCCAACGCAATCACGACGATTCCGATCCATCGCGGCGCCGGCGCTTCTTCAATTACGGTCTCTTGTTTTTCTTCCAGCATTTTTTCTTCTCCCTCCGTGGAACCCCTTGCTGTGGTGTGAGAATGCACGCGCCGAACCAAACGGGCAAACCCGCCAGTGGCTCTGTAACACACGTATTAACAGTAGGTTGTGGGCCGGTAATGAAAAATCACTGCTGGCGGGGGCCGGTAATACCCTGCAATTTTTACTTGCGGAACACTGACTTCTACTTAGTTTTAGGCATTACTTTCAAGTTACCTGGTGATCGTCATGTTCTGTAGTCGCGCGATGCGCTCGGCTAGCGGAGGATGTGTACTGAAAAGGCTAGAAAGGAGTTGCCGGCCGGTAAACGGCGCCACAATGCAGAGAGCAGCCGTTGAGGGAGAAATATCCATCGGGATTCTCTTATTGTAAGACCCTAACTTTTCAAGGGCGCGGACAAGTCCGTAGGGGTGCCCCACCATCTTCGCGCCTGAGGCATCCGCCTGGTATTCCCGTTGGCGGGAAATGCCCAGCTGGAGCAGCAAGGCGGCCAGCGGTGCGAGGAAAAGCATGAGGAGCGCCGCGATGCCGCCGCCTTCACGATCGTCGTCGCGCCCACCCCAGCCGCCGAAGATCATGGCCCATCGGCCCATGGAGGCAATCCAAGTGATTGCTCCCGCAATGGTTGCTGCGATCGACGAGGTTAGGATGTCGTAGTTCCGCACGTGTGATAGCTCATGGGCAATCACGCCTTCTAGCTCTTCATCGTCCATCAATTGCATCAAGCCCTCGGTAACTGCAACGGAGGCATGATTCGGGTTGCGCCCTGTGGCAAATGCATTGGGCGCCTGCTGTGGAATTACGTAGAGCTTCGGAACCGGCAGATTAGCCTTCGCTGCCAGCCGCTCCATTACCTCGTACAGCCGGGGCGATTGCTCCCGGGTAACGGGCCGTGCGCCGCTGGACATCAAAGCGATCTTGTCGGAAAAGAAATATGCCGTTCCGTTCATGATGACGGCGAAAACCAAAGCGATCGTCATACCGCGCTGGCCGGCAATGGCCTCGCCTGCAAATAGCAGAAGCAGCGTAAGAGCCGTCAGCAAGAATGCCGTTTTGAGAGTTTTCATGTGAGTGCCCTTTGCGCCCTTTTTCCTTATGCCTTTTCAGCTTTCGCTTTTTTCTGCCCGAACTTCATCTCGCCGGTCTTCGCGTCTGCATCCACCACCACAGCCTCGCCCGGTTTCACCTCGCCGTCGAGAATCTTCAGCGCCAGCGCGTCTTGAATCAGCCGTTGGATCGCCCGCTTCATGGGACGCGCGCCATATGCGGGATCATAGCCCTCGCGGAAGAGCAATGTTTTTGCGGCCGGGGTCAAACTGAGACCGATCTTTTTCTCTGCCAGCAGCTTCACTACGTGCTCCATTTGCAGTTCGATGATCCGTTCGATTTGGTCTTTGCCCAAAGGCCGGAACAGCACAATATCGTCAATCCGGTTGAGAAATTCTGGGCGGAAAAGTTCACGCAGCGCGGCCATGGCCTGCGCTCGGGCCTCCTTGGGATCTTTTTCTGCGAGTTCAAAAATCGCTGAGGATCCCGCATTCGAAGTCATAATAATCACTGCATTGCGAAAATCCACGGCGCGTCCTTTACCGTCGGTTAGCCGCCCGTCTTCTAGAATCTGCAACAGCACGTTGAAAACATCGGGGTGTGCCTTCTCGATCTCATCGAGAAGCACCACCGAATAAGGTCGTCGCCGCACCTGCTCCGTCAGTTGTCCGCCCTCTTCGTATCCCACGTATCCGGGAGGCGCGCCGATCATCCTCGCCACGGAATGCTTCTCCATGTACTCGGACATGTCGAGCCGCACCATTGCCCGTTCATCGTCGAACAAAAATTCAGCCAGCGCGCGCGCCAGCTCCGTCTTGCCGACACCGGTCGGCCCAAGGAAAAGAAACGACCCGATGGGCCGATGTGGATCGCTCAGTCCTGAGCGGCTCCTCCGGATCGCATTCGCCACGCTGCTCAGCGCCGCATCTTGGCCCACCACGCGCAGCCGCAAACGCTCTTCCATGTGGATCAGTTTCTCAACCTCGCCTTCCAGCAACCGACCCACTGGAATCCCCGTCCACTTGCTCACGATCTTGGCGATTTCTTCCTCGCCGACCTCCTCCTTCAACATCGGATGATCTTTCTGCAAATCCGCGAGGCGATCCTGAGCCGCCTTCAATTCCTTTTCGGCCCCCGAAAGCTTGCCATAACGAATTTCCGCAACGTGCGAAAGATCTCCGGCCCGTTCGTAGCGCTGTTCGTCCGCCTTCAGGCGTTCGATTTCTTCCTTCTGTTTGCGGATGCGCGTAATCGCATCTTTTTCCGTCTGCCAGTGCGCCTTCAGCCCGTTGGACTGTTCGCGCAGCGTGCTCAATTCTTTCTCGATCTGATTGAGCCTTTCCTTCGAGTGCGCGTCGGATTCCTTTCGCAGTGCTTGCCGCTCGATTTCAAGCTGCAAAATACGGCGCTCGATCTCATCGATCTCCGTCGGCAGAGAATCGATTTCCATGCGCAAACCCGCGGCCGCTTCGTCAACCAGGTCAATCGCCTTGTCCGGCAAAAAGCGGTCGGTGATATATCGCTGCGAGAGCATTGCCGCCGCCACAATCGCCGCGTCCTTTATGCGCACACCGTGATGCACTTCGTAACGCTCTTTTAGCCCGCGCAGAATCGCGATGGTGTCTTCCACGGAAGGTTCACCAACCTGCACAGGCTGAAAACGGCGTTCCAGCGCCGGATCTTTTTCAATATACTTCCGGTATTCGTTGAGCGTCGTTGCGCCGATGGCGCGCAATTCACCGCGCGCCAGTGCCGGCTTCAGCATGTTGGAAGCATCCATCGCGCCCTCGGCCGCGCCCGCTCCCACCAGCGTATGCAGTTCGTCGATAAACAGAATAATTTGTCCGTCGGATTCCGTGACTTCCTTTAGAAGCGCCTTCAGTCGGTCTTCGAATTCGCCGCGATATTTCGCGCCCGCCACCAGCGCTGCAAGATCAAGCGCCACAATCCGCTTTGGCTTGAGCACTTCCGGCACGTCCCCGGCAACAATTCTCTGCGCCAAGCCTTCCACAATCGCGGTCTTTCCCACTCCCGGCTCGCCAATAAGGACGGGATTATTTTTCGTGCGCCGCGCCAAAATTTGCATCACGCGGCGAATCTCTTCATCGCGCCCGATCACCGGATCAAGCTTGCTTCTCCGCGCGAGTTCGGTGAGGTCGCGCGCGTACTGTTCGATTGCGCGGTACGTGGATTCGGGATTTTGTGAAGTCACGCGGTGGCTGCCGCGAATTGCGGTCATCGCCTGCAGAATTGCGTCGTGGCTCGCGCCGTGGCTCGCAAGAATTTGGCTGGCCGCATCGCGCTGCGCTGCGGCAATGGCGAGCAAGATGTGCTCGGTTGAAACGTATTCGTCTTTCAGCCCCTCAGCCTCGCTGAAAGCATTCTCCAGAATTTCATTCGATGAACGGCTCAGCGACTGTTCCGCTACGCCTGAAACTTTTGGCAAACGGTCGATCTGTTTTTCAACTTCGCTACTCAGCATTGCCGGCGCTGCTCCCAGTTTGTCGAGCAGAGGCCGCACCACGCCGTCGCCCTGCGCAATCAAAGCCCAGAGCAAGTGCAGAGGTTCAATCTGCTGCTGCCCGGAGCGCCCGGCCATCTCCTGCGCCGCTTGTAGCGCTTCCTGCGCCTTCACCGTAAATTTGTCAAATCGCAGCATGACGTGATTTTCTCACCTTGTTTCCCCGGACACAAAGGGCCGGAGCAACCTGCCCTGGCCCTTTGGTGGATCCGAAGCTTCGAGTTAGTTGTTGTTTGTGACGTTGATCTTCACCTGTCTTGGCTTCGATTCGGCCCGCTTTGGCAGCTCGACTGTGAGCACGCCGTTCTTGTAGTCTGCCTTGATAGAACCGTTGTCTACCGTGCTCGGCAGGCTAAAACTGCGGCTGAACGAGCCGTAGGTTCGCTCGACTCGAAGGTAGTTGTCTTCCTTCGCCTTTTCCTCGAATTTTCGCTCACCTTTTATGGTGAGTATGTTGCTTTCGATCCGTATATCTAGATCGTTTTCGTTGACATCTGGAAGGTCCGCTTTGAGCACTAACTCGTTCTCCGTCTCATAAATGTCGACGGCCGGAGCCCAAGTGGTCAGGGCTGACTGGTCGGACCAACGCGGCAATGACCCTTCAAAGAGCCGGTTGACCTGCTCCTGCAGGGTCGAAAGGTTATGAAACGGGTCCCAACGGGTTATGGCACTCATCTTAACTTCCTCCTCTTGATTCTAATAGTCTTAGCGCATTAAGCGCATAAGAAGCATAAAATATGCGCATACTATTGTCAAGTACAAAGTTGCCCCCCTCTCGAATCCACCGCCCCAGCCGCAACGATCACGAAACCTCGTAGCTCCAAGGCCCTTGAGTCTTGCGGCTTTCCAGGCAAAGGAGTAGTAATGATCCACATTCGGCTTCTTGCTTTCGGGAGTTGCTATTTTGGAAGATGCGTTAGCCATCCACCGCCTGCATTTTGCCTTCACGGTCACTTTCCACTACATCTTTCCGCAGCTCACCATGGGCCTGGCACTGTTGTTGGTTATTTTGAAGACGATGGCGCTGCGCACGGGCGACGAGCATTACAACCGCGCCGCAAGATTCTGGGCGCGGATCTTTGGCATCAACTTCGCGTTGGGCGTGGTTACCGGCATCCCGATGGAATTTCAGTTCGGCACGAACTGGGCGCAATTTTCGCGCGCGGCGGGAGGCGTGATCGGACAGACGCTTGCGATGGAAGGAATTTTCTCGTTTTTTTTGGAGTCTTCATTTCTCGGCCTTTTCCTTTTCGGCGAAAAGCGCCTGGGACCGAAAGCCCACTGGTTCACAGCAGTGATGGTCTTTTGCGGCTCATGGCTTTCAGGCTACCTGATCGTCGCCACAGACGCCTGGATGCAGCACCCGGTGGGCTATGCGCTCGGGCCTCACGGAGAAATCCTGCTGGCCAACTTCTGGGGTTTGCTGCTCAATCCGTGGGCGCTCTGGCAGTATCTGCACACGATGAACGGCGCAGTCCTCACCGGATGCTTCGTGATGGCCGGGGTCGGCGCCTTTTACCTGCTCTCCGGGCGTGACGAGGCCTATGGGCGGACATTCGTGCGTTTGGGCGTGATCGTAGGCGTCGTGGGAACCATCCTGCAGCTTTTTCCGCTGGGCGACGCGCAGGGCAGACTCGTCGCGCGTTACCAGCCCGCAACGCTGGCGGCCATGGAAGGATTGTTTGAAACGCAGCAGGGAGCGCCTGTGGCGATCCTCGGACAGCCAGACGTGCAGAACCGCCGGCTGGACAATCCGCTCCTGGTTCCCAGTGCGCTTAGTTTCCTCACCTATCGCCGCTGGAAAGCGGAAGTGAAGGGTCTCGATAATTTTCCGCAGCAGGATTGGCCGGACAAGATTCCGCTCGTTTACTTCAGCTATCACATCATGGTTGGGCTGGGCACGATTCTTTTGGCTGTGACAGCGGTTGCCGCGTGGCTGCTTTGGCGTGGCAGGCTCTATCAAAGCCGCGGAATGTTGTGGGTGCTTATGCTGAGCCTGCCCTTGCCTTACATCGCGAATACGGCTGGTTGGGTCACAGCCGAGGTCGGGCGCCAGCCCTGGCTGATTCACGGCCTGTTTCGTACGCCCGCGGGAGTTTCGCCGGACGTCTTGGCTGGAAGTGTTTGGTTCACGCTGATCGGTTTTATGGGAATGTACATGATCTTGGGCATCCTTTTCTTGTTCCTGATTTACCGGGAGGTCGAGCTGGGACCGGAGCCAGCAAACGCCGTACTGGCCGCGGCCGGGGAGCACGTGTGATGGGGACGCTCTGGTTCTGCTTGGTGGCCTTGATGATTGCCGCTTATGTCCTACTCGACGGCTTCGATCTCGGTGCAGGAATTCTGCACCTGTTCGTGGCGCGATCCGATAGCGAGCGGCGCGAGGTGTTGGCAAGCATCGGGCCGGTGTGGGACGGCAACGAGGTCTGGCTGCTCGCGGCGGGCGGAACGCTTTATTTCGCTTTTCCAGCCTTGTACGCCTCGGGGTTCAGCGGTTTCTATCTGCCGCTGATGATCGTTTTGTGGCTTTTGATTCTGCGCGGCATTTCAATCGAGTTTCGCAGCCACATCCACAGCCCGGTGTGGGAGCCAATGTGGGACGCGGTGTTTTGCTTTTCCAGCCTGCTCCTGGCCGTTTGTTTCGGAGCAGCGCTCGGCAACGTGGTGCGTGGCGTTCCCCTCGATGCGCGCGGATATTTTTTCGAGCCGCTTTGGACGAACTTCCGACTCGGCGGCAGAACGGGCATCCTCGATTGGTACACGATTCTGATCGGCGTGACCTCCCTGTTTGCTCTGACGCAGCACGGGGCCGCTTGGCTGTTGCTGAAAACCTCGGGCGCGGTTCAAGTGAGGTCGCGCGCCATGGCGCGCGGCGCGTGGTGGGGCGTGGTTGCACTAACGATCGTCATTACCTGGTTCACGTTTCATATTCAGCCACAGGTCTCCATGAGTTTCGCCGCGCATCCGTGGGGCTATGTCTTTCCGGCGATCGCGGTAGCTGGCCTTGTTACAATCCGATGGTTTTTGGCGGGAGCGGAGGACGTTCGAAGAGAACTCGAGGTCTTTTTGGCTTCCTGCGCGTATTTGCTGGGCATGCTCACCAGCGTGGTGTTCGGCCTGTATCCGTACGTCCTGCCCGCCAGCAGCAATCCGGCATACAGTTTAAGCATCGACAACGCAAAGGCCGGGGCGTATGGGTTGAGAGTCGGCTTGGTTTGGTGGTTCATCGGTATTGGACTGGCGACGGGGTATTTCATCCTGGTTTATCGGCACTTCCGGGGGAAGGTGAGTCTCGAGGCCCGCCGCGAAAATTATTGAGAGCTCTGCTGAAGGAATCCGTAAAGTCGAACTCGAATGCCCCCGGCCTACCCGCTGCGACACCGAAATTTAGAAATCGGGATGCGCAGGAAAGTCAAAACCCGCACCCTTGCAAGAACGTCAAGAATGCGGCACTCTCACTGCGCCGGTAGTGCCGTGTGCCACGCGACGGCCGCGCTGAAGGCTTTGCCACCGCCGGAGCGGGTCCGGATCGGCTCCTATAGGAGGCTCTGATGAAAATAAATAGAAGAAGGCTTTTGCAGGCGCTGGGAATGTCGCCAGCACTTTTAGCGGGATCGACCGCGGTCGCGGAAGGCAAGACGAACAAAAAAGAAGCTGGGGCCAGCGCGGATCCTAAGCTCGTGGGACTAAATCCCAAGGGTATGCCGCCTACCATCACCCTTTTACCTTTAGCGCCGCGCTTCAGTTCTCTCGACAACAAAACCCTTTATATGGTGGACATCGGTTTTAATAACGGCAACGTATTTTTCCAGGAGATGCAGCGGTGGTTCAAAGAAAACATGCCGAGCGTGAAAACGATCTACCGACGCAAGGCAGGCGATTATCCGCAAGAGGATCCCGAATTGTGGGCGGAAGTAAAGGCGGCGGGCGCCGCGGTCATCATGGGTGTGGGCCATTGAAGCACGTGCGCCCCAGCGACCGTGGGTCACTGCGTAACGCTTGAGAAGATGGGAGTGCCGACATCCCCTGTGGTGACGGTGGCGTTTGAACAGGAATGCAAAACGAATGCCGCCAAGCGCGGAATGCCGCGCCTGCGTTTGGTGTTCAGTCCGCACCCGGTATGGGGAAAAACACCCGAACAGCTTTGGGGCTACATGAACGGTCCCGATCCAGCCACCCAAAGGCCGATGATGCAGGAGGTTATCGGCGCGCTCACGAAACCTCTTACCGCAGCCGACACGAAAACGGGAAAGGAAACACCTTCAGTGGGGCCGCCGACGTTTGAGCCGGACACAGCGAAGAATTTGCAGGAATTCTACCGGAATAATGGGTATACGGACTTTCTACCGATCATCATTCCGACCGAAGAAGCCGTCGACGAAATGCTGAAAGGCACCAGCCATCATCCCGATGAGGTGGTCGGCAAACTGGGCGCCGGGGGTGGCACGGAGGCTTTTGCCGCCTGGACATTCACAGTAAGGCACGCGGCGATCAATGCAGTGATGGCTGGCGCGAAACCGGAGCACCTGCCGGTGATTTTGGCGATTGCATCGTCCGAATACATTTCTCTGATCAGTTCTACTAATGACCTTGCGTATGGCGCTCTGGTCAACGGGCCGATCCGCAACAAACTGAACATGAACTACGGCATAGGAGCCCTCGGCCCATTTGCACACGCGAACGCCGTGATCGGCCGGGCGTGGACCCTGGTATCGAAGAATCTGGGAAATGCCGGCATTCCCGGAGAAACGTATATGGGGGACATGGGAAACACGCTCAATTACCTAAACCTCATGATGGCCGAAAACGAGGAAGCCAGCCCGTGGGAGCCGTTTCACGTGCAGCATGGCTTCAAGAAAGACGAAAACGTGGTGAGCATGTTCAGCGGCCTGGGTGTCTCTGCGGGACAAGTCGGGAAGGGCAGCGGCGTAGGCGGGACTCCGTATTTCGACAAGCAATACGTTGATCTGTTCTACAACTTCACCGGCTTCTTTGGCGCGCTGCTCCTGTGCGAGCCGATCTGCGCTAATAGCCTGAAGGAGCAGGGTTACGACACGAAGGAAAAGCTGATCGCCTATTTCTACAAGAACACGACGCAAACAGCGAAGGAATACCGCGACCGGAACTGGTCGTACCTGTTCGAGTACGGACAGGCGCTGAGGGGCGTGGAGCCGTTTGCGACATGGTACAAGCTGCCGGACGAAACCGTGATTCCGAAATTCCCGAATCCGAACCGCATCAGCGTGGTGGTGATCGGCGGCTCGACCGATCCGGTGTCGCAAGTGGCGAACTTTAGTTACGGGAAGAGTGTTTCGATCGATAAATGGATGTAGCGAGCCATTTGTTTTCGTTCACCGTGGAGGGTAATTCAGGCCCCCCGTGAGCGCGGCGGTGATCGGGAGAGAAGAGATGATTACGACGACAAATCTCAGAAATGTGAAGGTCGCCCCAAAGGGGACGGAGCCCAATGACTTCGTAGCGTCGCAGGAGGGATATTTTGCGGCGGACGGTTTGCACGTGGAGTCTACTGCTCATGTCTCCGAGGTGGAAAAACCCTCAGTTAGCGGCAGTACGGCGACGCTACCGTTTCGGATGTCTTTCCAAAAGAGCTGCGGCCTGGTCAGCGGCCAGCGGTTCCGAAAAATAGAAACCTTGTGCGTATTCGCACTGGAGTTTTCTCAATATCGCAAGTTGTTCGGCTGTCTCGACACCCTCGGCAATCACATTGAGCCTGAGACTCTTGGCCATGGGCAAGAGAGTCCGTACGATCTCCATGCTATCTCCTCCCTGGCCTATTGCCTCGGTGAAGGAACGGTCGATCTTCAGCGTGTCCAGCGGAAAGCGTTGCAGGTAGCTGAGCGAAGAATATCCCGTACCGAAGTCGTCCACAGAAAGCTTGACGCCCAAAGATTTGATCCGCGACAGCATTTCCACGGCTCCCGTGGGTCTGCCATCACGGTGCTTTCCGTGATTTCAAGCTTCAAAATATCCGGGGGAAGGCCTAGTTCCTGCAACAACTTGCCGATTTCTTCCACTAAGTTGGCTTGCAAAAACTGTTTCACGGAGAGATTGACGCTCATCGTGAGGGGAGGACCGCCGTTGCGACATCGGTTCCAAGCGCTGATTTGCCGGCACGCTTCCTGTAAGTTCCACCAACCGAGTTCGCGAATCATGCCGGTTTCTTCCGCCACCGGAATGAAATCCAATGGTTGAAGCAGACCGCGAGTGGGGTGCTGCCAGCGTAATAGAGCTTCAAACCCAATGATCAGGCCGGATTCGAGGCAGATAATCGGTTGATAAAAATTCCGAAACTCTTCCCGGCCCAGGGCGCACCGTAAATCCGTCTCCAACTGCAAGCGTGCTAGCACGCTCGCCCGCATATTCATGTCGAATACTTCGTAACGGGCCTTACCGAGAGATTTTGCCCGATACATCGCCGTGTCGGCATCGCGCAGGATATCCTCGCTTTTGTCGTATCCAATGCTGCTCAACGCGATCCCGATGCTCACAGAGGTGAAGACCTCCTTTCCACCCAGGCTGAAAGGCGATGCTAATGCGTTCATGAGCCGCTCCGCCACCAATGTGACGTCGCTCGGATCCTTTACCTGATCGAGAAGAATGGTGAACTCGTCTCCGCCCCGCCGCGACGCCGACATTCTCGCCGGGAGGAGGGACCTACTCTCTGCCCACTGCTGACGGAATTCCGCATCTTCGATCAACTGTTTTCCGTACCGCGAGGTGGAGATGGTCACCGTTTGTGCGCTAGCGGAATTAAGCGTTAATTGCGCTACCTGCGCTACAAATTCTGAGGAGCAGGAGTGCAACGCAGCGGCGTAAGTGCATTTGGTGAGAGGGAATTAAATGGTCGGGGCGAGTGGATTTGAACCACCGACCTCCTGGTCCCGAACCAGGCGCGCTAGCCAGGCTGCGCTACGCCCCGAACTTGATTCATATCCTACAATAGTTTGACGATGATTGCTTGTTAGCGGACCGGCATGCAGGCATTTCCGTGCGCGATTGGTGTTCGGGGTGGCGGCCGCGCATTTCAGACTCGCCGACTTTAGAAGCCCAGTGAAAACGTCGCAACACCTCGCTGGCGCATCACAATTGGAGGCTTGGATTTGGCACTCGCTGAGCCGCCGCGAGCGGAAATGGGGTACTGAGGCGAGGTTTCGCTTTGCAGACGGCAGTGCGCTAGTGCAAAATAATGCTCGTTCGTATTGGAAGCACGGGATTTGACAGACAGCGCTTGAAAAAAGGCCTAAGCAATCGATATAGATGTAAAAAAAGCCTCAGGAGGATCGATGGATAAGCGCAAATCCGTAACGCGAGCCACTTTCGATACAAGTTCCAGCACTGAAGCTTCTGCAAAGCGGGCAGTTCGAGTTGGCGGTTTTGCGATTTTGGCGGGAGCCGCGATCGCTCTAGTTCTTTTCGGCTTGGCTCCATCCGCGCGTGCCGCTGATGACGCGGGCGCCCAGACCTATAAGTCAAATTGCGTGGTTTGCCACGGCGCGGACGGAACCGGCACGGCAACCGGAAAGAGCCTGAAGGCCCCCGACCTCCATTCCGACACCGTCCAGAAAATGACCGTGGCGCAGATGATCAGCCAAGTTGCGGACGGGAAAAACAACATGCCTCCGTTCAAGAGCACTTTGACCGACGACCAGATCAAAGACGTGGTGACGTACGTTCGCACTACGTTCGGCAAGAAGAAGTAGGCGCTTCAGATTGGCATCCGGCGCGGATGGGCCCGATGTAGATGGCTGCGCTCATCTGCGCTTTCTATTTTTCTGCTACTCAGCTTCCTTTCCGGTTCGAGATGTCCACGCACTGAATTATCCGCAGTATTCCTTCTGCGAATTCCTCTGCTGTCGTAAGAAGGCACACGACCAGATAGCCGTCGTCCGGACAATCGTAGAAATGTCCCGGATGCGCGAGCACGGAGTAGTCCTCCAGCAGGCGGATGGCGAATTCTTCATCCGATTGCACCGCGGGCACGCGCAGCACCGCGCACCATCCCCCTTCAAATTCGAGCCGCGAGACCAGGCTTTGTGGTTCGAGTTGCTCGTCCAACTTCCGCAGATTTTCTTCGATGCGTCGCATGATTTGCGGCTGCATCACGCCGCGCTGGGCGAGCAGCATCGGCAGCGCATGCTGTACGGGAGCATTCAAGGAAAGGTACGTGTCCGCTATGATCTCGAGGCGGGCCATTGCCTCGCGTACCAGCGCTTCGGGACCCGCCGCCGCGATCCACCCGATTTTCATTTGCGGCAAACCGGCAATCTTGCTCAAACCGCTGACGACAAAGGTGAGAGCCCGGGCATCGAAAACGAAACTTCCGTGTTTCGGGCGCGAGTCGCCAGCGGGAATTCTATAGTCAAGAAAAACCTCATCAACCACCAGCGCCATTTCGCGCTCCAGGCATAGCTTCTGCAGATGTTCGGCCTCGCTCTCAGAAACGAAGTGGCCCGTCGGATTATTAGGATGGACCAGGATGATGGCCCGCGTTCGCGAGCTTATCGCCTTAGTAACAGCCACGAAATCAATCTGCCAGCCATGATCGTAGACCAGGCGGAATGGGCGGAGTTTCACGTCGTGAATCGCGGCAAGAAATTCGAAGAGAGGATAGCTTGGTTGCGCGATCACAACTTCGTCGCCAGGCTCGCACAGCAACCGAAACAGGAATGAATATGCCTCGCTTGTGCCAGTGGTAAGGATTAAACGCTCTAGGTCAACGCGCGCGTCCGAATTTTTTTGAAGATAGTACTGCGCCACAGCGGCCCGGCCTTGCAACAGCCCTTTCGGATCCGGATCGTACCGCAAAGCCGCCGGAGCAGTGAGAGCCGCGAGGATTCCGGTTTCGTCATACCGAAAACCGCATGCGGTGGGATTCGACACGGTGAGGTCGATTATTGGCTTGCCGCTGGCGCGATGGCGACGCAACGCACGCGTGTAGGCGTTTTCTTCCCGTGGCCAATTGGTGCGTTTCGAAAACATGAGGCGATGCTGGCGCGCGAGTGTTCGATTTTGACTACGCCGTCAGAGGATGCGCTCGTGGGCGTAGCCGGCATCGTCGAGCGCGGTCATCAGTTCCGCGACGTGATCCGGCCCGCGCGTCTCCATAGTAATGTCGATGGCGGTATCGCCCAGCGACACGCCGTAGTAGGCGCGGTCGTAGTTGGTTTCAACAATGTTGCCCTTGTGCGTGGCGATCACGTGGGCGACGCTTTCGAGAGCGCCCGGATGATCCGGCAGGTGAATCCTCAATCTCACTAGGCGCCCGTCTTTAACCAATCCCCGCTCGATGATGCGCGAAAGCAAAGAAACATCGATATTCCCGCCGCCGATCAGAACCCCTACCTTCTTTCCAGTTTGAAGGATTTTCCGTTGCAAGACAGCCGCGGCCGCCACAGCGCCCGCGCCCTCCGTCAGCGTTTTCTCTTTTTCGAGGAGCAGCAAAATAGCGTTCGCAATTTCCTCGTCATCGACGGTAACAATGTCGTCCACATATTTCTTCACGATGGGATACGTGACGGCGCCAGCG
Organism: uncultured Acidobacteriota bacterium; assembly: GCA_963823145.1. Taxonomy (GTDB): domain Bacteria; phylum Acidobacteriota; class Terriglobia; order Acidiferrales; family UBA7541; genus Palsa-295. Next base: position 628,250 of record CAWGJZ010000002.1, on the reverse strand, counting down.
CAGCGCACCGCGATGCCATCCGCGATCGTCACTTTAGGCTCCAGAGTTATCGGTCCGCCGTTTTCGAGGGCAGCCTTCATCGACGGCAGCTTCGAAGTTTGCACCCCAATTACCCGCACCTTGGGATTCGTCTCCTTCACCGCGCAGGCCACCCCGCCAATCAATCCGCCGCCCCCAATCGGAATCACCAGAACCTCGATTTCAGGCTCCTGCGCCAGCATTTCGATGCCCAGCGTGCCCTGGCCCGAAATCACAGCCTCGTCATCGAAGGGATGTATGAACGTGAGACCCTGTTCTTCGCAGCGTCGCAACGCCTCGTGACAAGCTTCATCGTAATTCGCGCCGGCTAGAATCACTTCAGCGCCGTAGCCGCGCGTAGCGGACACTTTCACCAGCGCCGTGGTCAACGGCATGCAAATTTGCGCCGAGATTCCCCGCTTCGCAGCGTGATAGGCTACGGCCTGCGCGTGATTCCCGGCTGATGCGGCGATCACTCCCCGGCGGCGCTCATCGCTCGTGAGCAGCAGAATTTTATTCAGCGCCCCCCGCTCCTTGTAAGAGCCGGTCATCTGCAAATTTTCGAGCTTGAAGAAAATCGAATTGTCGGTAAGCCGCGAAAAAGTTTCCGAGCGTACGAACGGCGAAAGAAATATCGAATCGCGAATGCGGCCCCCGGCCGCCTTGATCGATTGAAGTGTGACCATCTTAAATGCGCCCTACGCCAGGCGCAATTTTCCATTGTATACGCAGGCGGCACTGGGCACGGGCCGAAAGTGCAATTTACTTTTCCGGCGTGCCGTTCCCGCCAGAATACCGCAGCACGCACTTCGGAAGCGCGCCAACCGCCGCGCACGCTTCGCTTGTGAGCCGTCGAATGCTCGCGTATGCTTCGTCACTCCAGCACATGCGCAACCGACCAATAGCGGGCCGGCCGGCCACTACGGACCGCCGCATCGACGCTCTCCTTACTCTCCTCGCCGAAAACTCCACCATCGTGATCAGCGGCGCGAAGGTCGCAAAAGAAATCGGCGTCTCGCGCCAACAGGTGTGGCGTTGGATCCAAAAACTCCGCACGCTGGGCGTTCGAGTGCAAGGCCATCCTCGCACCGGTTACCACATCGAGCGCGTGCCCGATGTTCTCGTTCCACAAATGCTCGGCAGTCGGCTGCATGCCACGCCCTTCGCTCGACGCATCCACCACTTCTTCAAAATTGACTCAACCAATTCCGTGGCCATGCGCCTCGGCGAATCCGGAGAACCCCAGGGCGCCATTGTAGTCGCCGAGGAGCAAACCGCTGGACGCGGCCGCGCCGGCCGCAAGTGGGCGTCGGAAAAATCGGCTGGCATCTACTGCAGCATTCTGCTGCGGCCGCCCATTTCTCCCGCTCACGCCCCGCTTCTCACGCTTGTCGCCGGCCTCGCCGCATACGACGCAGCGGCGGAAGATCTCGATATGCAGCCCGATATTCGCTGGCCGAATGATCTCCTCGTCGGCGGACGCAAATTCTGCGGCATACTCACCGAGATGCGCGCCGAGCCCGATCGCGTTCATTATGCCGTCGTCGGAATTGGCATGAACGTGAATCAAGCCAAGATGCCGGACCATCTCTCCGATACCGCCACCTCTCTCCGAATTCACACGGGCAAGCCTCATTCGCGGCTCGAACTCCTGATCCGTTTGCTGCGCCACCTCGACCGCTACTACAATCAGTTTCTCTCTGATGGCGCGGCGCCGATTCTGCAGCGCTTCGCCGAGCGTTCCAGCTATTTCAAGGGGAAGCGCGTGCAGATCACCACAGCCACCGAAAGTTTTAGCGGCGCTACTGCCGGCCTCGATCCCAGTGGAGTGCTGCGCGTGGCGCGCGACGACGGCCGAGGAATCGTCTCCGTGCTCTCCGGCGATGTGACGGAGGCTTCCTGATGCTCTTGGCGCTCGATGCCGGCAATACCAATACCGTCCTGGGAGTTTTTCGAAAGAAAGAACTCGTCGCCAACTGGAGACTCACCACGGCCAGAGATCAAACCGTGGACGAGTACGGCATCCTCACCCGCGAGCTTTTCACTCTTGCGGGCCTTGAGCCGCGCGAAATCGGCGGCGTAATCATCAGCTCGGTGGTGCCGCCGCTGAACGAGACTCTCGCTGGCATGGCGGATCGATATTTCGGACACAAGGCTCTTTTCGTCGAGCCGGGAATCAAGACGGGAATGCCCGTCCAATACGATAATCCGCAGGAAGTGGGTGCGGACCGGATCGTCAATAGCGTGGCCGCATTTGCGAAGCATGGCGGGCCGTGCATCATCGTTGATTTCGGCACCGCGATCAATTTCGACGCTGTCTCCGCGCGCGGCGAATATTTGGGAGGTGTGCTCGCTCCCGGAATCGGGATTTCAGCGGACGCGCTGTTTGCGCGCGCGGCTCGTCTTTTTCGCGTCGAGATCAAAGATCCGGGAAAAGTCATCGGCACGAACACAGCCGCGTCGTTGCAATCGGGACTCTACTACGGCTACATCGATCTTGTGGACGGAATCCTCGACCGGATGAAAAAAGTGATGGGGCCGAAAACCAAAGTGATAGCCACCGGCGGGCAAGCGGCCCTGATCGGACGCGCCTCGCGCCATATTGAAACGGTGGACGAGTTTCTAACGCTCGAAGGATTGCGGATCATTTGGGAGCGCAATCAATCGGATGGGCAAGACCAGGCGCGGAAATAATCGTCCGGCGGTGTTCGGCTCGATGGAATCCTTTAACTATTTCAATTACTTCACCGAGATCGAGGAATATTTTTGGCGAAAGCGCGGTGCGCACCTGCTGGTGTCGCCTCTCGATTGGGCGATTGTCGAAACCTGGCAGAAAGCGGGGATCCCTCTCGGTGCCGTACTTAAAGGAATCGATCGCGCCTTTGAAAGTTGGGGCCGCTCGCGCCGCGCGGCAGGCGGACGCCAGCTCAAAAGCCTGGCCTATTGTGTGGATGCCGTGCTCGATGCAGCTGAAGAGGCCCAGGAAGCCGCCGTCGGCGCCGGGCCCGAGGTTCAATCTTCGCGACCGGCCGCGGAGCCGTTTTCGCGTGCTGAGTTGAAAAATTACATCGAGCGCAATGCAGCCCGGCTCTGCGAAGCGTCTGAAAAACATCGCGGCGCATATCCCGCAATGGCGGAGCGACTCAAACACGCCGCCGAAAAGCTCGCGGAAACGTTGCCGGTTACCGAAACGCCCGGCGCGCTTGATCTCGAGGAGCTTGAGCAGCGGCTAACCGTGCTCGAAGACAAATTGACTGCGGCGATTTCAGCCGATGCGGACGAGAGTGCGATGCTCGCCATTCGCCAGGAAATGGATCGCTCCCTTGCGCCTTACCGGCGCAAAATGTCAGCCGGGCAGCTAGCGCAACTCGAGCGCCAGTACACGCAAAAGCGGCTATTCGAAAGATTCGACGTGCCCCGGCTCAGTCTTTTCTATCTCACGTAAGTGCGACGCGAATCGTTTATTTAGCGGCCATGATGGACATCACTATTGAAAAATTGATTTACGGCGGAGACGGCTTGGCGCATCACGAGGGTTCCACCGTCTTCGTGCCCTTCGTGCTTCCGGCCGAGCGCGTTTCCGCTGCGCCCATCGAAAAAAAGAAGAAGTTCATCCGCGCGCGAGTTGATAAATTAATCGAGCCGTCAGCCGGACGCGCCGTACCGCCCTGCCCTCATTTCGGCGCGTGTGGCGGATGCAATTACCAGCACATCGCTTACGAAGCGCAGCTCCAATACAAAACGGAAATCCTGCGCGAAACTCTGCGGCGCCTCGGACACATCGAATGGCCCGGCGAAATCCCGTCGCACGCGTCGCCTCCGTGGGGCTATCGGAATCGCACGCAATGGAAAGTCCGCGCGCTGGAGCCAGCTGGCCCGGATCCGATCGTATCCTCCGCCTCCAGCGAACCGCAGTCGACGAGTCTTCGCATCGGGTACTTTGGCGCAAACTCCACCAGGCTTTGCGCCGTTGACCAGTGTGCGATTCTCTCACCTCTGCTTCTGAAAACCTTCCTTGCTTTCCGTCAGGCGCTTGCCGCAGGCCAATTCCCGCGCAATTTGCGCGAGATCGAAGCTTTTGCCGGTGCCGACGATTCGAAACTGCTCATAACTTTAACTTTTGCCGGCGGCTTCCCTTCCGCCAAGGAAATTGCGGAAAAAGTCCGCGGAATCGCGCCCGAACTGGAAAGCTTGCTCCTGCACGATCCAACCCGCGAACGAATGGATCTCGCTGGACCGGGTTTTGTCGAATACCGAGCCAGCGGCTCGTCGTACCGCGTCGGTCACCTCTCTTTTTTCCAAGTGAATCGCTTTCTGGTCGATGAAATGGTCAGCGAAATCGCTGGAAATGAGGAAGGCGGGCGCCTCGCTCTAGATCTTTTCGCCGGAGTAGGACTATTTTCCGTTCCTCTCGCGAAGCGGTTTGATCGAATCATAGCCGTTGAATCGAATCCCGCGGCGGCGCGCGACCTAGAATTCAATATTTCATCGCGCGCGGAGGATCATCGCGGCGCGATCGAAGCGCGCGCGATGGATGTTGAGCATTTTCTCGAAAAATTCAAGGGCACGCCCGATTTCATCGTCGCCGATCCTCCGCGTGCGGGATTGTCGCCAGAAGTCGTAAAACAGCTCGCTAGAATCAAGTCCCCGCGCATCACCTACATCTCCTGCGAGCCGCCGACTCTCGCTCGCGATCTGGCGGAACTGTTGAAAGCCGGATACGAAATCTCGGTCATTCATCTCTTCGATCTTTTTCCTCAAACATTTCACGTGGAGGCCGTCGTCCGCCTCCGGCGAATCCAATGAAACTGCCCAGGCTCGCCAGCAGCTTCTTGCACTTGGAGCCGCCGCATGAATACACTCAGCGAACCTTATGAGAGCTCCGGCCTCTTGGAGATACCGAAGATGAAGGTATTTATTCAAAACGAGGCCGGTTCGTTTGTTAAGAATTTCTATGATGAAAAGACGCTCGAATTTACGGGAGCAGCTCAGGTCTCGCGAGCGTATCCACTACCGTACGGATTCATCCTCAACACGACGGGAGACGACGGACTCAACGTGGACTGTTTTGTCCTTACGAAAACCTCATTGCATACCGGGCAAATCGTCGAGTGCGATCCGGTCGGTCTGATGGAGCAGATTGAGGATGGCAAAGAGGATCATAACGTGTTAGCGGTTATTCGAGGCGAACAAGAGCAGCTTGACACCCAGGCGAAGCAAAAGCTGATCGAGTTTGTGAGCCACGTATTCGACCACGTTGCCGGTAAGACGGTTCTGGCGGGTAACTTTCGTGGGAGAGAATCTGCCACCGACTACATCAGGCAGCACGAAGATTCAGGCAGCGCGGCCACCGGAGCAACGGTGTGAATGAGTTCAGTTCGGTGTCCAATAAATCTAGCGCTAAACACAATGAAACTGCCGCTGGTATGGATTGTTGCCGCGTTTGCTAGCGGCGTAGAAATAGGAAAATGGTTGCCGGGGCCGCTGCGGCTGTGGGTTGCCGTGGCCGTACTGTCACTGGTGGCCGCCGGACTTTTCATTTGGTGGCGCCGTTTGGCGATGGCATGGGTGCTCGCCCTCGTCGCCTGGCTCGCAATCGGAGTAGTGGCGCTCGCCCTCGAGCGAGCCGCGATACCTTCGAACCATGTCACTCGGCTTATCGCCGCAGGCCGCTTTGATACCAGCGAGCCGCTGCGCTGGCAAGGTCGTCTTCGCGAGGACCCCATGAATCTACCGTGGGGCCGCCGCTACGAAATGAATCTCGAGCAAGTGGAAATAGCCGGCGGGTCTGTGGCAGTCAGCGGCGGGATGCGTGTGAATCTCTACGGCGAGCCGAGCGTACCCAGCGTGGCCGCTGCGCCCCCAGATCTTCGCGCGGGCGATCGCGTGGAGGCATTGGTGAAAGCGCGCCCGCCGCGAAATTTCGGCGATCCTGGCGCGTTCGATCTGCGCGGCTATCTCGCCGGACAAAAGATCGACTTGACTGCGTCCCTTCGCAGCGGTGAGTTGCTGCAACTCATTGGCCGGCCGAAGCCTACTTTTTCGCAGCGTCTCGCGCGTGTTCGCGGAAACATGCTGGCACGCTTGGATAGCCTCTTTCCCGGCCAGCCGCAGCGCGCCGCCGTGCTGCGGGCGATGCTTCTCGGCGATAGAAGCTTCGTTGATTCGGACGTCGTAACGGCATTCCAAAAAACGTCTGCGTATCACGTGCTCGTTGTCGCCGGGCTGCACGTGGGCGCGCTCGTGGTATTCCTTTTCTGGTTTTGCCGCAAGCTGCGATTCCCAATGGGCGTCACGAGCGTTGTCACTCTAGCTGCGCTCGCGGCCTACGTCGGCATCGTGCAGGATCGACCGCCCATCCTGCGAGCTGCACTCATGGCCGCCCTCTATCTGTGCGCGCGCCCTCTATTTCGCAAGATCGAGCTGCTGAATACCGTCGCGCTGGCGGCGCTTGTGCTTCTCATCTGGAAACCATCGTCGCTTGCGGACTCGAGTTTCCAGCTTTCGTTTGTGGCTGCGGCCGTTATTGCTGCGCTCGCCCTGCCCTGGATGGAACGGACCAGCGCTCCCTATCGCGCCGGCCTGCGGCACCTGGGCGATGTAACCCGCGATCCGGCGTACCCCCCGAAAATCGCGCAATTTCGAATCGAAATGCGCGCCGCCGCCCGCTGGCTCGAATCCAGAGTTCCACGACGCATTGCGCCGCACACAAGCCTCCTTCTGGCCTCGCCGATCCGCACTGGCCTGCGGCTATGGGACATCGTGCTGTTATCGGTTGCGATTCAAATCGGCATGCTCCCTCTGCTTGCGCAAGACTTTCATCGCGTCAGCCTCATAGGACCGCTCAGCAACATCCCAGCGGTGCTGCTGACTGGCCTGATCGTGCCCGTTGGTTTTCTCACCTTGCTTTCGACCTTCGTATGGATGCGCTTCGCCGCGCTGCTAGCGAAGGCTCTTGGTTTTTGCACGGGACTGCTGCTCGCAACTATCGGATGGTTTAGCCGGATACCCCGAGTTTCCTATCGCATTCCGGGGCCTCCGCTCTGGCTCGTCCTTCTCTTTTTTTCGGCGTTGATAATTCTTGCGGTGTCCGCACGCGCTGCCGCGGCGCGGCTGCAAAATCGGCTTACCAGGCGCCAGCCGCCGCGCCCAATCGCGCCGGCAGAATGGGCATCGGCAATCGTTTTAGCTGTACTCGCGCTCCTTGTGGCGTCCTACCCATTCTCGCCAAATCTGCAGAGGGGAAAGCTCGAGGTCGATGTCCTCGATGTTGGACAAGGCGATTCAATTTTCGCCTCGTTTCCGGACGGGCGCACCATGCTAATCGACGGTGGCGGCTTGGCTGGCTCGGAGTGGGTTGGAGGACAGCGATCGGCCACGGATGTAGGAGAAGAAGTTGTATCCCCGTATCTATGGTCGCGCGGACTAAAAAAAATCGATGTGGTCGCGCTCACGCACGCCGACCACGATCATCTGGATGGCCTCTATGCTGTGCTCGATAATTTTCGAGTCGGCGCGTTGTGGGTTGGAGAAGACGATCCTCGCCCGGCCTTCAAACGCCTGCTCGTCGAAGCGAAATCTCGCGGCGTAACCATCGTGCATCAAGCTCAAGGCGTGGAATCCAACTGGCATGGCGCGCTCGTTGATGTGCTGTGGCCGCCGCATAACGGCTTTGCCGCGAAAACAGCGAATGACAATTCGCTCGTGCTGCGCCTTTCGGATGGCCGCATCCACTTTCTGCTAACGGGAGATATCGAGCAGCACGCGGAAGAAAAACTCGTTGAAGATGGCATGCCCCTCGCCGCGGATTTCCTGAAGGTGCCGCACCACGGAAGCAAAACTTCTTCGACAGCCGCCTTCCTCGCTGCGGTGGCCCCGCATACCGCCGCAGTTTCCGTGGGCCAAGCCAATCCGTTCGGCCATCCTGCCGAAACTGTCGTCAACCGCTACGAAAGCGATGGAATCAAGTTACTGCGCACCGATCGAGATGGAGAAATCACCGCAGTCACGGACGGACAAACCATTTCGGTGCGGGATTACGCCGCCCGATGATTCCATTCAAATAATCTGGCGGCTCGCAGGCAAAGACTCTGGGGACGGAAAAGAGCCCGAAAAACGAAAAACAGCGCTATGTGAAACTCGATGCAAATTTTCCTTCGATATTGATATTCTTTTACGGCGCCGCCCGGGCTCAGTAACCAAATCGGGCGCGAAACCACATCCTCAGCCATAGAACTCCAAGTCCCGCAAGTGTCCCAATCAACGCCTGATATTCGCGATTCCGGCGATACTGTGACCACGAAAACTCCGGGATGCGTTCGGCTTTCGGATGTGATGGCCCGCTACTGGTGGGATAGAATCTCGGGAAAAACTTCGAGACTCGTGCAGCATATACTTCAAACTCGAAACCAAAATGTGCCCGCAGATGCGCCTCTTCGGTGCGAATCGCGGCATAATAGAACACCACGAAGTACACAGCGACCGTCACTCCGGCCCAAATAGAGTGCCCCGCCACGATGAAGCCTGCGGCAAGCAAGGCGCTCCCCAGATACAGCGGATTCCTGGTGCGCGAGTACGGGCCGCCAGTCGCAAGTTCCTGATCCTTACGCAGATATCCCGCCGCAGCCCCGCGAACGATCAAGCCAAAAGCGGCAATCACCGCGCCAATGGCCGTCCAACGAAGCGTAGGCGCCGCAAGCACCAAGTAAATGGCGGCCACGGGATAGCCCGCGCGCACTCGGAAACGCGCCCAAAAATTGCCAGGTTTGCTCACGAAAATCGGCTTTTCCGCTGCCCGAAGAGGCACAAAATGTGCCGAGTCTGGCGGAAGAAGTACGGCAGTGTCGCACATTCGGCGGGGGCGAACGAGGGCATTTTTTGAATCACTTGGAAAGGCGAGCTTCTGCAATGGCAGTGATGGCGTGCCAAAACTCTTCGGCGCGATCTATTTGGAGAGAAATGCGGCAGTAGGAAACGTCGAATGATTGAAACTGCGCGTTCGCCGTGTTGAAGGTGTCTTTTTCCGTGCAGATGAGCGCGTCCGCGCCGGCCCTGCGCGCTTCGCTCTCGATCACCTGAGCATCCTCGGGCGTATAGCGATGATGGTCCGGAAAGAACCGCTCAGCCACGATCTGAAATCCCCACTCGCGCAGATTGGCGATGAAAGCGGACGGATTGCCTACGCCACAAAAGGCGAAGAGTTTTTTCCCTTGCACGTCCGCGATTTGGCGCGGCGCATTTTCCGGGGGCCACGACGTCACTGAATCGAGCCGGACGCGGGCATAGAAAATGGGCGCGCGCGATTCGCGGCGAACCGCTGCTTCAACGGCCGGGGCGTGGCGGCTGCGCGTGATCACGATGATGTTCGCGCGTGAAATTGCGGACTTGGGCTCCCGCAGACGGCCGGCTGGAAGCAAATGCCCGCCGCCGAATGGATTGGTCGCATCGATCAGGACGATATCCACATCGCGCGCGAGTTGCAGGTGTTGAAAACCGTCATCGAGAATGAACCAGTCAATGCCGCGCCTGGCCAGCTCGCTGCCGCGCGCAAAGCGGTCGGCGCCAACGCCAAATGCGACGCGATCTCCCAAACGCCTTTGGAGTAATTGCACTTCGTCGCTGGTAGAGCCAGTCAACGAAGTTTCGCCGCGATAGCCCCGGGTGAGAATCGCCGCCTTCTTCCCTTCAGCGAGAAGCCTTTCCGCGAGCCAGAGAACCATCGGCGTCTTTCCAGTGCCGCCAGTGGTTAGATTTCCGACGCTGATGACGACGCCATTTAGACGACGCTGCCGCAGAGGCCCTTTTGCGTAGGCATGCGCCTTCAGACGAACGACCGCTCCATAGGGCAAGGTGAGAGGCCATAGGAGCGATTGGCCGAGGTTCACGTGCTTGGCTCTTTTCTATCCAGCACGGCCGCGATTCGTTCGAGTGAACGCTTCGTAGCGCCCCGATTGCGTTCCGAGAGAGAGCGCGCAGCCGCCCCCATTCGTTCCCGGATGGGCGTATCTTCGATCAGCTGGACCCACGCCTTGCCCAACTGCGGACCGCTGGTTACTTGCACGCCGGCGTGGGCGGAGAGAAACTGCGAGGCCATCTCGCTGAAGTTTTCCATCGATGGCCCGAAAACGGGCGGCTTCGAGAACCAGGCGGGTTCGAGTATATTGTGTCCGCCCGCAGCAACCAGCGACCCACCGACGAAAACCGCATCGCCAAGCGAATACAGACCGGCCAATTCTCCGATCGAATCGAGAACCAATACATCCGCATTTTCCTGCAATGGCTGTGCGAGATCGATGCGGCTGCGGTGAACGACATTCCAGCCTCCCGCGGCGGAAATCGTTGCGGCAGCGTCGAAGCGATCCGGCTTGCGCGGCGCGAGGACCAGCAAAGCGCGTCGCCATTGCCGCTGTACCACGTCATATGCGGCCAGGACCGCTTGTTCTTCCTCGCTCGCGACGCTGCCGGCGACCACCACGGGCCACCGCTCCTGCTGCCGAATCTGCCGGCCCAGCCACGCACCGAATTCTCCGACGACAGGCGGCTCGGCGTCGTATTTCAGATTGCCGGTCACTTCGATTCGCTCGACTGGAGCGCCCATTTCGGCCAGGCGGCCGGCGTCTTCGCGCGTTTGCACCAGGAAAAGTTCGGGATCGCGAAGAACTCGAGCAAAAAACTCCGCGATTAGAAATTCCCACCTTTTGTAACGCGCGAACGATCTTTCCGAGATGCGCCCATTCGCAAAGATCACAGGGATGTGCCGGCGCTGCGCCTCCCGCAGGAAATTGGGCCAGATTTCAGTCTCCATCACGATCACCAGCGCGGGACGAATTGCACCCAGCGCGCGGCGAACGGCCACCGCCCAATCAAGCGGGAAGTAGAAGACGCCGTCCGCGCACTGTACGCGTTCGCGCGCGAGGCGCTGGCCCGTCTCGGTGGTCGTCGAGATGACAACCGGCCGATCGGGAAATTTATGCTTCAGAGCGCTCGCGAGCGGTTGCGCCGCGAGAACTTCGCCGACAGAAACAGCATGAATCCAAATCGCGCCCGAAGCGGCGCTTCCGGAGGATTTGAACGCGGCTGCGCGAGAGATAATTTCCGGCGGCACGGTTCCCAATCGTTCGCGAAAGGCGCGAGCTGGCTCGCCGCGCCGCCAGCCGCGAAAAGCGAAGTATGGCGCGAGAAAGAGCACGCCCGCGGCTGTGAGTATGCGATAGAGGAAGAGCATTCGAAGCGAAAGGGAGCGGGGAAGGCAGGACCCGCACCCGCGCGCAAGGCGGGATTATAGCGCGAACCTCACAGGTGGCAGGGCGTCAAGCTTCTGGCGCAGTGATTAGTTTCCGATTAGCCCGTGATACATTCCCTATCGCTCATATGGCGCTTTCTGTAGGCGACAAACTCGGGCCGTACGAAATCCTTGCGCCCGTCGGCTCGGGCGGTATGGGAGAGGTGTGGAAAGCGCGCGACACGCGGCTTAATCGCATCGTCGCGATCAAGCGGCTCAAGGGTCAACACACCGCACGGTTTGAGCAGGAAGCCCGCGCCATCGCCGCGCTCAATCATCCGCATATTTGCCAGCTCTACGATATTGGAAGCGACTACCTCGTGCTGGAATACGTGGAAGGCGATCCACCCAAAGGACCGCTGCCGCCCGCCGAAGCCGTACGCTTAGCGCTCGAAATCGCGGGCGCGTTGGAAGAGGCGCACCGTCGGGGCATCCTGCATCGCGACTTGAAGCCGGCTAACATCCTGGTCACCGAGCGAGGCGGTGCGAAGGTGCTCGATTTCGGCTTGGCTAAGTTGATGGCCGATGTCAGCACGGACGTCACTCAGACTCAGACCATCGAAGGAACCGTGCTGGGTACTCCGGCTTATATGGCTCCCGAGCAGGTAGAGGGCAGGCCCTTGGATGCCCGGTCGGAGATTTTCAGCTTTGGCGCCGTGTTCTACGAGATTCTCTCCGGCAACCGCGCCTTTCGCGGCAATTCGACCGGCACGGTGCTGAGCGCCGTGCTGCGAGACGACCCCGCGCCGCTTCAGACCACAGCTGATCTTCAGCGAATCGTCGCCAAGTGTCTCTCGAAGCGGCCCGAGCAGCGCTACACGAGCATGAGCGAGCTCCGCGTTGCGCTGGAACAGACCGGCGACTCCAAGCCAGCCGATCAGAAGCCGTCCATCGCGGTGCTTCCGTTCGTCAACATGAGCCGCGACCCGGACGACGAATACTTCAGCGACGGCCTGGCGGAGGAAATCATCAACGCGCTCGTGAAGGTGCCCGGGCTGAAGGTGATCGCTCGCACCTCGGCCTTCGCCTTCAAGGGGCAGAACACCGACATCCGGAAGATTGCCGAGACGCTGGGCGTGGCCAATGTTCTGGAAGGCAGCGTACGGCGCGCTGGTAATCGCCTCCGCATCACGGCGCAGTTGATCTCCGCCGCCGATGGTTCACATCTCTGGTCGGAACGCTATGACCGGCAGATGGAAGACATCTTTGCAGTACAGGACGAGATCGCCGCAGCCATCGCTTCGGAGCTAAAGCTGAAGTTCGCGCCCGACACGGCCGCGCGCCCCCGCCGCCAGCCCAATCTTCAGGCTTACGAGGCGTACCTCCGCTACCACCAGCATCAGTGGGCTTTCACGCCGGAGTCGCTTCGCCGCGCCCGCGAGTGCCTGGAACAGGCCATCGCACTCGATCCCGAATTCGCGCTGCCCTATGTCGGCCTGGCGGACCACAATTTGTCGCTGCTATGGGTCGGTGCGCACCCCGACGAGCCGATGGCGCAGGCGCGAAAGCTTGCCCAACGGGCATTGGAACTCGACCCGGACCTGCCGGAGGCGCACGGGATGCTGGGGATCGTGGCCGGCATGTACGAACTGGACTGGAAAGAAGCGGAACGCCGGTTTCGTCTGGCGATGGCGCGCGAGCCGGTTTCGTGGCACGTTCGGGCCTGGCACTCCTTGTTCTATCTGGGTCCCGTTGGACGGGCGGAGGAGGCCCGATTGGAAGCGCAACGTGCGCTCGAGGCCGATCCCCTAAGCCAAATTCTCCATTATTGTCTGGCCATGGCGCTGGAAGAGCTCGGTCAGGAAAAAGACGCATGGACTGCGGGCGCCAAGGCGGTGGAGCTCGACCCACAGTTCTGGTTGGGATGGTGGGAATTCGGCATGCATTGCGCCCTCCACGGAAGGCGAGAGGAAGCGCGGGATTGCGCCGAGAAAGCCTTCGCCCTTTTTCCATCGTCGCCTTACAACCTCGGCCTGCTTGCCGGGGTGTTGCGGAGCGCGGGAGAGACAAGACGCGCGGAGGAAATACTGGCGATGCAGGCAGACGGCGATGCGTCGTTGGTCGCGCTCGCGTTGAGCCACTTGGTGTGCGGCGAGATGGACGCCGCAGCGGAGTGCGCGGAGAAGGCGGTTGGCACGAAGAATCCCATGTTCAATGCGGTGATCCGCGCGTTTGAGAAGGCGCTCTGCAAGTCCCCCGGATGGCCGGCGCTGCTGAAGAAGATGAACCTGGCCGAAGCGCCGCGAGCTACTGGTCGGTGAAGGCGCTCGGCGATGCTCGCCACCTACCACGGCAACGGCAAAGGTAAAGGCAGGGCTGCTGGGTCGAAAAAACTCAGCGACCCGCCGCTACAACTGCGAAGGCAAGGCAGCTGAGGGGAATTACGGAAGCTGCACATTCAACGTTTCGCCGTTCACCACATACTCCAGGCGATATTTCGTATTTTTCTTCTGCTTGCGAAGAGAAAAGTACAGATACCCGGACACCGGCATCGCAGTCTTCGCTTCGGGAAGACCTTTCTCGCTCAACTCGCCCTCTATCACTTGGCGGTCGCGCTCGGCCACCGCGGCTGGCACGCGCTCTGCCCCGCCCACTCCCACCTGAGTAGATCGGCTAACGCTATGCACGCGGACGGGCTGTCCCGTCACAGGGTCCGTGTTTGTCAGCCGAGCTCCGGGGCGCAGTTCCGCCCTGCGCCGCAGAGGAGTCATTCGTGTCTTGAGCTCGAAGGGATTGTACGGAAAAGGTCAGAGTGGCCAGCAGCAGGGAAATACTGACTGAGCGCTTTGTCAGGCGCATAGAGCACCTCGTTGGCCGCGATCAGGCGCAACTGTCGCGAGTATACCCCTCTCTGTCTTTGTGAGTCACTCCCTGGTTGCGTGGGAGTGAGAGTGCCCACGCGCCCGCGGGTGGACCCCCAACCCTCTGCTTAGAGGGTGCTACAGATAATTAGATAGACGATGCGTGGCGTGCTTTGCATCCCGGCATCCCGTAGCAGCGTGTGCGCTCCTCAAGGTCAGAATTGATAGGTGATCGTACCGTAGACGGTTCGCGGGGCCCCCGGATACGCGTTTATGTACCCATTCGTGGTCGTGCCGAAGTAGCCGCCGCTGGAGATGTACTCCCATTCGTTGTACTCCGCATTGAAGAGATTCATTATATCCAGCCTCAGATTAAACGACTGTCGTTCGTGGATCGTCAGCGGCACGGTAAAGGAAAGGTTCGTCGTCGTATAGGACGGCATGGTCTGAGTGGTGGGCGCGCCTGACAAATTCGACCAGAGGTGCTGCGAGCCGATATGCTCGAACCAGAAGCGCGGCTCGACCAGCACGCGTCCATTGCGTTCGATTCCGTAATAGAGCCCGGCATTGAGCGTGATGTTGGGGACGTAGGAAACGGGGAGATTGGTGTAGGACGTGCAGGTAAGTCCCTGCGCGGCGCACTCGGCAAGGCTAGGACCTCCCACGATGTAATTTGAAAAATTCGCCGCTTCGCCAGCGAAGTTAAAGAAAATGTGGACATTGCGATATGGGTCGTCGTCGAAGAAGGCATCCACGCCATGGTAGGCGGAGTTGCCGCCGCCGGAAACCTCTAAGCCAGACGCCGTTTCGAAATCGATCTCCTGGTTGGTGTAGTCCAAGTGAAAGTAATTGACTCCCACGATGAAATTCTTGAGCGCCGGGGCGTTCTGGAAATGTACCTTGACGCCGCCTTGACTGTACGCGCCCTTCGCCAGCGTATAGAAGGCCGGGTCCACACTCTGGAACATTCCGCCGCCACCGCCGAGGGCGGGAGAACGATACGTCACGTCATAGCCACCGTAAACAGTGAGCCACGGATACGGCATCACGGCTACATTGATGGACGGTTCCACCCGCGACCGGCTCTGATGCGACCCGCACAGAGATCCCTGGTCGTTTACGTTGGGGACGCCGAAAAGGTTGAAGTAGGGATCAATGAGCTGACCCTGAGCGGGCGTAGATCCACTTGGCGGGATTGGGTACAGCGAACAATGAGTGCGCAACACTACGCCAGGGGTGAACGTAAAGTCGCGTTGAGCCTGGTCGCTATAGCTGGTAGAGAACCCAACCTCGCGCAAGCCAGGGGTGATATGAATTTGCGGTATTGGATGAAAATCATCCTGCGCGAAAAAAGAGACGTCATCCTGCTGGAAGTAGCCGGATCGAATCTTGCCACCGATGTTCGCCAAGCCGATAGAGCCGTTTCCCCCCTGCGAGTAATCAAAGAAATTGTTGTGGGAATTGTAGACCTCATGAAGGAGATAGCCGCCGATTGTGACGGTGTTCCAAGGCAGGACTTTAGACAGACTCACATCGTCCCCGAAGATGTTGCTGTGCGGATTGTTATACTCGTCAACCTGTCCGGTGCCGCCGCTGCTGGGGAGAAAGTCGTTGTTGCGTCGATGCAGCCGCCGAATATGATCATACCAAGTCATGTTCTGGAGGGTGGCGGTATCGCTCAACAGAAGATGCTCACGCGCGTAGACCATGGCCAATTCATTCGTGTCGTACTTGTTATAAGCGTCGAAAGGCAAGGCGCTATAGAAGCCAGTGGTCGACTGGCTGAAGGACGAGCCGTTCGGTTCGAGGACGCCCTGATCGGTAGTCGGAATCACCGTTGGACGGTAGCCGCCCCCCTTGGCGTAGTAGGCGCCGAAGGCGAAACTGCCCGCAGCAAACGATTTGACAGTTTTGCCGTACGCTGACCCGTTCCTAGTGTGGTTCTCGAATCCGTCCGGAGCCACCCGATAATCGTCGCCATCACCGACGCCACCGCCGACCACCGTCGACCAGCCATGAAAGCTGCCCGTGCTCATGACGAAAGCTATGTTTCTCTGGTTGAACTCCCCATACGTGGCGGCGACGCTGGCGTGAATAGTCTCCGTGGGCTGAACTGGGGTGAACTCCACTCTGCCGCCGACATCGGTGTACCAGCGACTATCCGGTGTGCCGGGCCCGTAGGTTACGTCCAGGTTTTGCATCAGCAGGTTTTGCGGCACGGTCGCCGACTGCCACAAGCCGGTGGCCGGGTCAGCAACTGGAACGCCGTCATAGGTGATGCCTAGAGAGCCGGGAGCCGTAAAGCTGGTCGCCTCGCCCGCCCAGCCTTGCTGGATTCCATTTAATAGGATCGAATATTTCGTGGCGCCGGTCTCTCCGTAACCGATCACGTTGGCTCCAGGCGTGGATTGAATCATCTGCGCCCCGCCCGCCACCGGTCCAGCGGCATCCAATTGCTTCCGATCAAGCACGCGAACCGTCTGGTCAGACACCATTACGTCTTCCCTGGTGGGCACAGGCTCGGCCTCTGGTACAACCGTCCCGCGAACCACCACGCTCTCCTCGAGCGTCGCCACGATCAGGGTGGCGTTGACGGTCGCTGACGCCTTCGTGGTCAGCGAGACCCTTTGGGTGAACGACTGGAAACCCGACTTCTCAATCAGGACGAGCTGCGGATTGGAAGGCAGACCACTGAGCGTGTATTGGCCGTCTTGGCCGGTCGTCGTTCGGACTACTTTTTGCGTTGCCAGATCCGTCAGAGATACGGCTGCGCCGGGAATCGCGGCTCCTGCGGAATCCACCACCTTCCCTGTAATGACGCCGGTACCTTGAGCGGCGCAGATCGTGCAGAGGATCAGGGCACAGATCACAACAAAAACGCCAAATAGGGCCAAGCTTGTTCTCAAAAGTGCCTCCTTCTGTCGCGAATCGGATTTATTTATCGTTCACAAACAAAAAATGCTTTCAGAGTTGACTTTGTGAAGCATCGTGAAGAAAGCGGGGATGTTCTTATGGGGAAGCTACGTTCGGATTAACGGAAGAAAAATTGCACGTTACAAAAGGTCATCTGCGAGGAGCGTCGCGGCGCGCGCCAGCTCGCCGCGCGGCCAGCCGCGGAGGGCATAGTAGGGCACAAGGAAAAGCACGCCGCCGCGGTAAGGAATCGATTCCCAGGAAAAGCAAAAACGCCGGCTGGAAGCCGGCGCTACAAGAGCTGCCCGGCGGATGGTGAACAAGTAGCCGAGTCGGTTTGCCCCTTCGCCCGGGCGCGCTCAGGGCAAGACGAGCATCCGCCACGGCGGATATCGTGCTCCTACAACTGCAAAGGCAAGGCTGCCGGGTCGAAAAAACTCGGCGACCCGCCGCTACAACTGCGAAGGCAAGGCAGCTGAGGGGAATTACGGAAGCTGCACATTCAACGTTTCGCCGTTCACCACATACTCCAGGCGATATTTCGTATTTTTCTTCTGCTTGCGAAGAGAAAAGTACAGATACCCGGACACCGGCATCGCAGTCTTCGCTTCGGGAAGACCTTTCTCGCTCAACTCGCCCTCTATCACTTGGCGGTCGCGCTCGGCCACCGCGGCTGGCACGCGCTCTGCCCCGCCCACTCCCACCTGAGTAGATCGGCTAACGCTATGCACGCGGACGGGCTGTCCCGTCACAGGGTCCGTGTAGCTTCCCGACTCATAATCGATTCCCGCGCTTGTGGAAGTTGTAACGCCGCTCGAGTCTTCCGCCTTTTCCAGCTTGGCCGAAATCACGGCCGCGCTCTGCGGTCTCACGGGCATGTCGGTTCCTTCCACCGTCAACGTAAAGTCATCCACGGAAACATTCAGCGGTTCATCCTTCCGCGGATACACGGCCACTTCCACCACGAGGCAGCAGTGATTCACGTCCGCGGCGAACTCCTTCGACGCTTGCTTGCGAGTCAGCAATTCTGCCCCGATGCTCACATCCCCTTGCGTCGCGTGCGCATGGTATTTGTCAGCCGAGCTCCGGGGCGCAGTTCCGCCCTGCGCCGCAGAGGAGTCATTCGTGTCTTGAGCTCGAAGGGATTGTGCGGAAAAGGCCAGAGTGGCCAGCAGCAGGGAAATACTGACTGAGAGCTTTGTCAGGCGCATGGAGCACCTCGTTGGCCGCGATCAGGCGCAACTGTCGCGAGTATACCCCTCTCTGTCTTTGTGAGTCACTCCCTGCTTGCGTGGGAGTGAGAGTGCCGATGCGCCCACAGGTGGAGGCGGTCTTGGTTACGTGCGCGGGCAGCCAAGTATGTTTGCCGGGCATCAATCTCCGTTTCTCAGGCACTTCACGGCACAACTTAGACCGATTATGGTTTGAGGGCGGCCGAAGCGAACGTACGCATATTTGGCCCGCAATCCGTAGCAGTTCGTTGACTCTCCGCGGGGTAGAACCTAAGATGACCGCACCCTGGCGGTTTCTCCGCCGCGGTTCGCGTGCGGAGTTCGCGCGTTTGGCTTCAGGGCGGCAAATGTGCGGTCAACTCTGCGCGAGAATTTTGCGCGTTCACAATTCGAGGGCTACGCGATGCGACTTCCACCAGGTGTAAGCAGCAAAGACTTCGCTGCTGCTATGCAGCATTTCGAAAAGGTTGTCGGCAAAGATTGGGTTTTCACCAGCGACGACGACGTAGACCTGTATCGCGACCCGTATACGCCCGCGTGGCACGAAGAGGAGGAAAAAATCCCGTCCGCGGCCGTAGCGCCTGCAAGCGTGGAAGAAGTGCAGGCGGTAGTGAAGATCGCCAACCAATACAAGATTCCGCTCTGGCCCGTTTCGACGGGCAAGAATCTAGCGTATGGCGGGACTTCACCGGTACTGTCGGGCACCGCGATTCTGGATTTGAAGCGCATGGATCGGATTCTGGAGGTGAACGAACGGAATCACTATGCACTGGTGGAACCCGGCGTCAGCTACTTCGATCTCTATCGCTATATTCAGGATAAAAAACTCAAGGTTTGGATCGATCCTCCCGATCCGGGCTGGGGCAGCCCGGTGGGCAATTCACTCGACCGCGGAGGCGGGCGGACCCCCATGCATGAACACTTCGCCGCGGAGTGCGGAATGGAAGTCGTCCTGGCGAATGGGGACCTGATGCGCACCGGCATGGGCGCGCTGCCGAATTCCAAGACGTGGCAGCAATACAAATACGGGTTTGGCCCGTACATCGACGGAATGTTTTCGCAATCGAACTTCGGTGTGGTGACGAAAATGGGCGTGTGGCTGATGCCCGAGCCGGAAGCGTATCTGGCGGGAACCGTCCTGGTACCGAAGCACGACGATCTTGTGCCCTTGGTGGACATTGTGGCGCGGCTCAAAAATCTGCAGATCCTTCAGTCGATGATAGCCCTGGGCAGCCCTTTGCTCTATTACCGCGCGTCTCAGGGTCAGTCGATGCTCGACGTGCCGGGTGGCCCATCGGTCGCGGAGATGGATCGTCTCGGCCAAGAAAAAAATCTCGCATACTGGAGCGCCGATCTGCGCTTCTACGGGCCTGCCAAGGTGATCAATGCGCAATGGGAGTACGCCAAGGAGAAATTGTCGTCCATTCCCGGCGCGAAATTCAGGGATGACGTATCGTACACGTTTCCATTAACTCCGGAGCAGCAGGCCAAGGTGACGAACTTGCCGGAGATCGGCATCCCGAGCCTGTCAGTATTCGGAATCCTGAGATCCGCCGCGCAAGGACACATCGGCTTCTCGCCGATCATTCCCATGAGCGGCGAAGCTGTATTCGAAATGCTGAAAGTATTCGGACAGGCATACACGGAACTGAGTGTGGAACCCAAAGACCAGGTTTGGGCATTTCCCACGAGTTATTTCTCAAGATGCTTCGTTCTGCTTTTTATCTTTTTGCTGCAGAAGAACGTGGAGCAAAACCGGAAAAGCCGGCAGGTTTACAAGCGGCTTCTGGAAGTGGCTGGCGAGCATGGCTGGGGAGAGTACCGCACGCACGTTGCGTTCATGTCCGACGTCATGAACGTGTATTCCTACAACAACCACGCGCTGCTGCGCTTTCACGAGACGGTGAAGGACGCGATCGATCCCAACGGGATTCTTGCTCCGGGCAAAAGCGGCATTTGGCCCAAACACCTGAGAAAGGCATCAGCGTAAGCCAGAACCGGTGCCTTCCAGTTCGCAGGCGGGAGATGCTATTTACGCCAAACTTTCCTTCATTCCGCGCTGCCAGAGCACGCACAAGGCGGTGTTGTACAGCGCAAGCGCAGTCGTAATCTGGCCAAGGTGATTGTCGTGCGTGGATAGATAGGCGGCCTTTTGTAGCACGTCCGGATGCAGGTTTCCTTCGGTGGAACAGTCGATGATCACGGCGCCGTCTTTCACGTTGCGCACCAAGTCCGCCTCGGACTGAGCCGGGAATGCGGTCACGATGATGTCGGCGGATTTGAGATACGCTTCGCGGTCTTCCGGCCGGGTTTGCGGATGGATCATGATCGCGGTGGCCCCGATCCGCATCAGCATGCTTTGCAGCGGAATGCCGATGCGCGGCGAGCTATTAAAGATCGCCACCGTGGGACCGCTCTGCCGGGCATCGCGCGGAAACATGTTCCTGATCTCGCGGTGCTGGTGCAGCAAAGTGAGGATCGCTTTTGCCGTGCAGGGCACCACACCTTCGTACTTCTCTTCTTCGTCAACCGTCTTGATGTTCAGCGCCATGCGGCCGGTATTCTCGACGGTGAGCCCTTCGATATCCTTCTCGGGCCGCACGCGCCGCAGAAAATAATCTTCAGTTTTGCCGAACGGCGCGGGGAAGAAGATAAATGTCCCGTAGATTTTTTCGTTCACTTGCGCGCCCATCAGCAGCAATTCCAGGGCGTCGGCGCTCTGCGCTTCCTCGACGCGAAAATCCAGGCCGTGCTCCCGGAACTTCTTCCCCATGTAGCTGGCGTACCGCCGGGAGCCGCGGTCGACATCCACATTCGGCAAGCGCGGCATAAACGCCGCGACGCGAATCTCCACGCGGTCGAGGCCGGTCTTCTCCACCTGCGCCAGTTTTTGTTCCGCCTGAGCAAACACGCCCTCGGCCGCTGCAATGCAGTTCAATCGCTTGCTCAGCGGAACTTGCTGCGTCCAGCTCGTGTCGCGCGCGAACGAACTTGTTTGCGGCTGCGTCATTTTCAGTGTGTCCATATACCGTCTTGATTATCGCGCGGCGGGCTGCCTATGACAAAGTTCTTACCAGGAAAGGCAGTGAAAGATGAACCTCGCGGAAACTCAGCGCGGCGAGATTCGCGCTCTTACGCCTGCGACTTACGAAGGCGTTTGGGCCAGATGCCGCTTTTGCCGGGCGAGAGGATTCCGTTGGGATCCACAGCATCTTTCAGGGTTTCGTGGAAACGATGCAGCGCGTGATTGTTGTACGCGTATACGTTCGAGACGGTATCCATGTATGCGATGTGCGTGCGATATTCGCCCCAGCCGTGCTCGGCGGCCACTTGCACCAGGCGCTTGAACATTTCTCGGCTCTTTCGATTGTGCTCGACATCGTGTTCGATCGGGAAACCGAACAGGAGCACGAACGAATGTGGAAAAAAAGACCACGGCAGCGCGAAAAATTGATTCTTGGGCGCAACCCCCATTTCCGCATAGGCGTCACCGAACGCCTTCAGCACTTCGAACACGGCGTCGCCCGTCATCGGAATAATCGGCGAGAAATCCATATGCCCATAGGTCCCCTGGATAAGGCCGAATATCGCCAAATTAGGTATGCCGAGCGCGACGAGGGGCGTATCTTCCGCATCTTTGTCTTTCTGTTCAAGCGGAAAACGATATGTCCGGCCATCTTTGAAAGTTGCTCCGGGAATTTCCGAAAATTTCTCTTGCGTGTACTCCCACTGCGCGTCAATCACTTTTTGCGGGCCCCAGAAGTGCAGCACCGCGCTCCAATAGGGAAGGTTTTTCTCCTGTCCGATTTTTTCCATCTCCGCGACCGACGGGCCGCCCGGCGAATCGAGCACCCCGCCGCCTTGCGACACCCGGTAATTGAGCAGAGGGCTTTCGAGCAGCATGGTTCCGCGGACAATCTCGGAATTCATGAGGTACGAGAGCGTCTCGACAAACGGAATCAGATCATCGTGGCGCGGCACCATCACCGTGCCTTCCCGATACGCTTCCGGCTCGGGCATCAGCCAGATTCCCATCTTGGTGACAACGCCAAAATTGGACTGCGAAAACATGCCATCCACGTAAGGCCCGAAGCCATACTTGTACTGCTGCCACGTTTTCGACCCCGGCATCGCGCCCATGCCGGTGCGCATGATTTCGCCATTCGCCAGGACGACTTCCATCCCGCACACTGCCGCGAAATGGTCGCGCATAGGAGTGCGCCCGCCGCCGCGTTCGAGTGAGTTGCCCATCGGGCTGCCCCAGCCCGGATCCGGAGGATCAATCCAGACTTTGAGTTTGTGCTCTTGAATGTAGCGGTAGAGATCGAAATAGCTGACGCCCGGCTCGACAAGCGCGTAGTGATTCTGGTCGTTCACTTCCAGAATCCGATTCATGCGCTTCAAATCGAGGACCACGCTACCCGAGAGCGCGGGCGCCGAACCACCGTACGCGAGATTCTTGCCAGTTGAGATCGTCCACAGCGGAATCTTGTGCTTGTTGGCGGCTCGGACAACTGCCTGCACCTGGTCGACGTTGTCGGGCGCAACCGCCGCGGAAGGGACCCGATCTTCTTCTTCGTGCCAGAAAGGCGAATAGGCGTCGCGATAGAGATTGACGTCATCATCGGAGGTGAAAACCCACTCGCTGCCGACCGCGCCTTCAAATTCCTTTAGCGCGGCGGTGAAGTCGGCCTCGCTTACTCCCGGCGGAAGTCTCATCGAAGTTCCTTCGCGCTCATGCTCGCGCCTTCCTCATTCCCTTGGGCCATATGCCATTCTTTCCCGGAGACAAGATGCCATTCGGATCGAGCGCATCCTTCATCGTTTCGTGCAGCCGCAGCAGCGAGTGATTATTGAACGAATACGCGTCCATGATATCGCTCATGAAAGCCGTGTGCGTGCGGTACTCGCCCCAGCCGTGTTCTGCAGCAGTTTTTATCAGACGCCTGAAGACTTCGCGATTTTTCCGGTTCTTTTCCACATCGTGCTCGATCGGGAAAAAATAGATGATCACGAAGGCGCGCGCGAAAAAGTTCCAGACCGGGAATCCGCCCACGCTGCCGCCATTGAGGCCTAAATCTTTGGCAACCTGATCGAAAACTTTCTGCGCTTCGAGAATGGCCTCGCCAGTCATCGGAATGATCGGCGAAAACCACATGTGCCCCTGGCTGCGCGGACCACCAATCGAAAATGTCTGCAGGCTGGGCACGCCGAAAGGAACGGGGTTCACGATCTTCGCCAATTGGTCGTCATCCAGCGGAAAGCGATAGGACGCGCGATCCTCGAAGCGGACTCCCGGAATCACAGAACATTTCCGCTTCGCGTACGCCCACTGCGCCGCGACCACGTCTGCGGGGCCATAGAACGGGAGGCTCACGCTCCAATAGCCGATTTTCTTCCGCGCGGCATACTCCTCGAGATCCTTCGTCGAGCCGTTCGCACGAAGCGCGGCCAGTTCCGGGTCGGGCCCGTACGCCAGCGGGCTTACCACGGTTGTGGTGGCTAGCATGATTCCGGAATTCATCAAGTTCGCAAAAATTTCCACCAGCGCGAACAAATCATCGTGTTTGCCGACCACCACGTTGCCGGAAAGAAAAGCCTCCGGCTCAGGATAGAGCCAAAAACCCATCTTGGTAACGACGCCGAGATTAGACTGCGAAAAAATGCCGTCCACATAAGGGCCGAATCCATATTTGTATTGCTGCCAGGTTTTCGAATTGGGAAGCGCGCCCATTCCCGTGCGCACGAGCTCGCCATTGGCCAGCACCACTTCCATCCCGCAGTGGCAATCGAAGTGGTCGCGCATGGGCGTGTAGCCGCCGCGTTCGAGCGCATTGCCCACCAGGCTGCCCCACCCGGGGTCGGGAGGATCGATCCACACCTTGAGCCCGCGATCGTGAATGTAATGGTACAGATCGAAATAACTGACGCCCGGCTCAACCAGCGCGTAGTGATTTTTGTCATTCACCTCGATCACGCGGTCCATGCGTTTCAGGTCGAGGACCACGCTACCGCCCAGCAGCGGAGCGGAGCCACCGTAGCCGAGATTTTTTCCGGTGGAAATTGTCCACAGAGGAATTTTGTGCGCGCCCGCGATTCGAACGATCTGCTGCACCTGTTCGACGGTATCCGGCGCCACCGCCGCAGAGGGAATCGGTTCTTCGCTTTCGTGCCAGAAAGGAGAATAGGAATCGCGATAGGTGTTGATGTCGTCGTCGGAGGTGAACACCCATTCCTTGCCGATGGCCTCCTCAAATTTTTTGAGCGCGTCGGAAAAATCGCGCGGACTTACCCCAGGCGGAACTCTCATGGATTATGGCTTGTTATTGCGCGTCAGATACGCCGCGATTGCATCCAGATCGGCGTCGCTGATTTCCGTCTTGCGAAACGTGGGCATGAAAAGCACGCCGTGGCGAACAAACGCCTTGATCACGGTGGGCGTCAGATCGGTTCGCTCTTCCAGCACGGCCGGCTTTTGCCCCCGGGCGGCGAGCGATGCGGTGCCGGGCTTTCCGGCTCCCGTGCCATGGCACGGAAAACACCACTTGTCATAGACCTGGTGGCCCTTCTGGATTTGAGCGTCGTCGGGTCCGGCGAATGCGGCCGCCGCAAAACTCAAGCTGCACAAAAGCACCAACGCGGCCCTCAAGGCTCTCGCTTTTTTCATGCCCTTGCCTTTCTCATACGTTTTGGCCAAATGCCGCATTTCCCGGGCGCCAGAATCCCGTTGGGATCCACGGCGTCTTTCACCGTTTCGTGAAACCGCAGCAGCGCGTGGTTGTTGAAGGAGTACGTCTGCGCCACCGTTTCCATGAAAGCGGTATGGGTGCGGTATTCTCCCCAGCCATGTTCGGCCGCCACTTGGACGATCTTCTTGAAGTTCTCGCGGTTCTTGCGGTTCTTTTCGATATCGTGCTCGATCGGAAAACCGAAAAGCACCAGAAAGCACCGCGGGTAATTCGACGAAGGGCCGAGAAAAAACATGGGACCCATGGACATTCCCAGTTCCTTGTAAGCGTCGGTAAACACCTTCTGCGCCTCGAGGATGGCCTCGCCGGTCATGGGAATGATCGGTGAAAACCACATGTGCCCTTGGCTGCGCGGAGGGCCGACGGCGAATACGGAAAGGCTTGGAATGCCCACTGCAACTGAGTTGGTGAACTGCGGCAACTCGTCAGGCTTGATTGGGAAGCGGTGGATTGCGCCTTCTTTGAACTTGACGCCGGGAATCGTGGAATATTTTTCTTTTGCGTATTCCCACTGCGCCGCAACCACTTTCGCCGGACCGTAAAACGGAAGCTCGATACTCCAGAAGCCAAGATTTTTTCCTTGAGCGAAGTTTTCCAGCTCTTCGGTCGAGGGGCCTCCGGGCTTGGCATAGAGCGCCGCCAGCGCGGGATCCTGTCGCGCAAAAGCCAGGGGATTAGCCACGCTGGTGGTGCCGAGGACGATGCCGGAATTCATCAAGTACGCGAGACCGGCGACCAGCGGAATCAAATCGTCGCGTTTCATCACCGTCACAGTTCCGGTCAGATACGCTTCGGGTTGCGGGAAGAGCCAAAAGCCCATTTTGGTCACAACGCCCAAGCTAGATTGCGAAAAGAGGCCGTCGACATAGGGGCCGAAGCCGTAGCGGTATTGCTGCCACGTTTTGGAATTGGGAAGCGCGCCCATGCCCGTACGCATTACTTCGCCATTGGGCAGCACAATTTCCATGCCGCAATGCGCGTCGAAGTGGTCGCGCATCGGCGTGCGTCCGCCGCCGCGATCCACGGCGTTGCCGATCAAACTTCCCCAACCGGGATCGGCCGGATCGATCCACACTTTCAGACCTTTGTCCTGAATATAGCGATAGAGATCAAAATAGCTGACGCCCGGCTCGACCAGCGCGTAGTGATTTTTTTCGTTGACCTCGATGATGCGGTCCATGCGCTTCAGGTCGAGGACCATGCTGCCGCCCAACAGCGGAGCTGAGCCGCCGTAGCCGAGATTTTTCCCGGTGGAAATTATCCAGAGAGGAATTTTGTATGCGCTGGCAATCTTGACGACCGCTTGGACCTCCTCTACGCCGTCCGGGGCGACGGCTGCGGAGGGAATGGGTTCCTCGTCTTCGTGCCAAAAAGGAGAATAGGAATCGCGATAGGTATTCACGTCATCATCGGACGTGAACACCCATTCCTTGCCGACGGCGCTCGAGAATTGGTCCAGCGCGGTGGAGAAATCTTTAGCGCTGACACCGGGGGGCAGTCTCATGGCTTGTTGTTGCGCGTCAGATAGTCGGCGATCAAATCCAGATCGGCGTCGCTGATTTCGGTCTTGCGGAAAATCGGCATGATCGAAATGCCATTGCGCACGTAGAGTTTTATCAATTGCGGCGTCAAATCCGTGCGCTGCGACAGGAGCGCGGGTTGCGCTCCTTTATACTTTGCTTGCAGAGCCATGGTACCCGGTTGCCCGGGGCCTTCGCCGTGGCACATCGAACAATAGTCCTGGAATTGCACGTAGCCCTTCGGCTGACCCTCACCGTTAACGGTGGCGCGAGTCCAGGCGGAGGATCGCGACGGCTGCTGCTGGGCGGCCGCGGCTTGCGCTGCGAAAATGAAAGCCGACGCCACGATCAGGCGAACGTAAAAATTCTTCATGACTTGGACTCCCGGAGATGCTTCGGCCAAATGCCGTATCGACCGGCGGACAATATGCCGTTTGGATCGACTGCGTCTTTCAGCGTTTCGTGGAAGCGCAACAGCGCGTGGTTGTTGAAGGAGTAGGTGTCCATCACTGCCGCTTGATGCGCGGGCGCGGTGCGATATTCTCCCCAACCGTGCTCGGCCGCGATTTTCACCAACTTTTGGAACTTGACGCGATTCTTTTTGTTGGTTTCGATATCGTGAGTGATCGGGAAACCGAAAAGGAAGATGAAAGCGCGATTCCAATAGCACGTCGGGAGGCTGAAGGCTGGAACGGGCAGGTCCAGATCCTTCGCGGCCTGGCGAAACACGCGATTGGCCTCGAAAACAGCTTCGCCGTTTCTGGGAATGATCGGCGAGAACCAGATGTGGCCTTCCCCGGGAGTGGGATTTGCGGCCGAACGCGCGCCGATGGAAAACATTTGCAAGCTGGGAATGCCGAACTCCGGCAGGTTGAAATGCGCTTGCTGCTCGAGAGTCAAGGGTAGCTTCATCGATCCGCTGTCTTTGAATTGGGCTCCCGGAATAGCGGAGAATTTCTCCTTGGAAAATTCCCAGTTGGCTTCGTTGGCTTTGGGCGCGCCGTAAAAGCCCAGTGTGGAACTCCAGTGGTGAATGCCTTTCTTCGTGGCGTACGCATCCATCGCTTCGGGAGAGGGGCCGTTGGGATCGGCGAGCAGAGCGGTCAGTTGCGGGTCCGGCACGGGGCCAGCCTGGCCGAGAGGTCCGCGGGCGAGCAGCGGACTGCCCAGGAAGGGCATGCCCTGCGTGGCGCCGGTGCTTTCCAGATAATCCAAGATTTCAATGAGCGGAGTGAGGTCGTTGTAGCGCGGAACGGTCACGGTGCCCGCGAGATAGGAATCCGGCGCGGGAAGCAGCCAGAATCCCATTTTCGTAACCACTCCGAAGTTGGATTGCGAAAAAATTCCGTCAATCCACGGACCGAATCCTGACTTGTACTGCTGCCAGGTTTTTGCACCGGGCATGGCGCCCATGCCGGTTCGCAGCAGCTCACCATTGGCTAGTACTATTTCCATTCCGCAGTGCGAATCGAAGTGATTGCGATATTCCTTGTATAAATAACCGCCGCCGCGGTCCAGCGAATTGCCCACAGGGCTGCCCCAGCCGGGATCGGGAACATCGACCCAGAGCTTCAGTCCCTTTTCCTGAATGTAACGATAGAGGTCGAAATAGCTGACGCCCGGTTCGACCAGCGCATAGGCACTTTTCTCGTTCACTTCCAGAATGCGATTCATGCGCTTCAGATCGAGGACCACGCTGCCGGAATACGCGGGTGCGGAACCGCCGTATCCGAGATTTTTGCCCGTGGAAATAGCGTAGATGGGAATTTTGTAAGTGTTCGCTACTTTCACGATCTTTTGCACGTCCTCGACGTTATCCGGCGCGACCGCAGCCGACGCCACCAACTCATCTTCTTCGCCATAGAAGGGCGAATACGCATCGCGATACATGGCTACATCCTGATCGCTGGTAAAAACCCAGTCTTTGCCCACAATACCTTCAAACTGCTTGAGGGCGTCGGAAAAGTCCTGTGGACTTACGCCTGGCGGAACTTTCATCGGAACTCCTGAGAGCTGGCCGCTCTACGCTCGGTTGATAGGTGCGATAACCCAGGAAATGAGGTGGTCCGGATCATCCGCGTGTTTTACTGTGGATGCGATCACATTTGCTTGCGAACTTTGAGACCGGTCGGCCGGGCAACGTGTTACCAGGGCGGCCATGCGGCTCGACCAGTTCGTGCCCTCATTACGCAGTGATGCCGCCTCATGCAACATGCTTTCCGGTCCCGAGAGAGCATGCTCGATCGTGCCATCCTCGCGGTAACGATGATCGGCGCGAAAAACCACGCGCATTCGCTGGTCCCACGCCAATCTTTCGAGGCAAAAAATCGGGCCATGCGCCGTCAATCCCGCGATTGCCGCGGGTCCCTGTTTCCAGCGCGCGTACAAATCGTGGTACCAAAAATCGGTGATGTCGCCCTTCATTCCGTGGATTGGGACACCAAGACTCTTCGCTTCCTCGGCAAATCCGCGGCTGGCTGGGAATCTTTCATCGAACGCGACTTTGTAGAGCGGGACGCGCGCCGGTTCTCCGGCCAACTCCGCAATTGCGGGCGAAATTCCGCGCGCCGAAATCGGCAACGCCAGCGCGGCAACCCCGATTTGCAGAAATTCTCTTCGGCTCGCCATTGGATCGGCTCCTATTGTTGGAGAGGACTGCAAGTCGGGTGGAAGTTTGCACGTGGGAATTGAAGTGTCAAGCGGAATTTGGTTTTTTGCGGGACGAGTCGAACGCTCGGACAAATCTCTCGGCTGCCTGGCGGACCAAATTCCACTCTGGATCATCCAACACCCGACGAGCATCAGGATGTCTTGGCATCTTGTCGTAGTACCGCTCCAGTCGGGATCTCAACTCATTCCAGCACTCCACCTGCTCCATTGTAAAAGTCTTGCCGTACGTTTCAAAGAAAAGGTCCGCCGTACAATCCTCCACCAGAATCTGGGAGACCTCGTCAGGTGAGGACATGACTTTCCCGCCCGGAAACCACGCCTCCTCCTGAAACTTTCTACTAGCGATACTTTGAGCAGCGTCCAGGATGCGGGCCAACCATTCTTCGTAGGACATCATGTCTAGAGCGATCCTCGGCGGGTGACCCAGGCCTTCGGGCTTTGGACCGATTCTCCGCCAGACGTCGCAGAGCATGATACGTGAGAGTGAGAAGTGGCGTATAGTGCGGGCAACGGAGTGACAAAGCTGGGCGCGCAACTTCCTCTATGCGGCGTGCATCGGAACAATCGACAACGATGCGAATGACGACCATGCGAATCGTGCGCTGGGTAGCGATAGCGGTGGCTGGGCTGGGATCGCTCGCGTGCCTCGGAGCGGTGGCGCAGAATAATGGGCCGCTACAGGCGCCGCAGGCACCGCAGCAGAGGGGGCAGGGGCCCGCGCCGCTGATCGCGACTCCGCGGCAGGACCGGCACGACGGGCTGAGCATCTCGGTGGATCCTTACTCGGAGCCTGCACGCGCCAAGGAAAAATTCGGCAAGGCCAATCCGCTGACGGCGGGAATTTTACCGATCGAAGTTTCCATGCACAACGATACCGATCGCCCGATTCACGTAGACTTGAGCACCGTTCAGCTCGAAGTGCATTTTTCGGACGACCATCACCAGGAAATCGATTGGCTTCCCCCTCAGCAGGTGGCGAATCAGGTGGCGCATCCGAAAGGGCCAGCCGCGCCAAGCGCGCGGCGCTTTCCGATTGGCGTGCCTTCGGGCTCCGATTCCAAAGCGGACAAGCTGGCGGAAATCTTGAAGCCCCTGTCGCTGGATGCGGATATCGTCCCGCCCAAGGGAACGATTCACGGTTTCCTGTTTTTTGATTTGAACCACGACATGTCGCTGGTGGAAACCGCGAGCCTTTACGTGCCGGATGTGACAACGGTTCCGGCCAGCAAGCCGCTGATGTTTTTCGAAGTACCTCTGGGGCAGTAGGAAACTTCGCCCCTGGGCCTGCGACATGGCGCGGATAAAGCCGTTTTATGGCGGTGTTTGCGGCGGTGCTGAAGTCGGGCCCTTCCACCCTGATTAATCCAGCGCGAAGGTGTAGATTGCGTTGTGTCCTCTGGTGAGATCGATGCCGCTCTGCCTGCTGAGCACGGGCTCGGCGAGATTGTCTCCGGTAATTACCATCACGTATTGCTTTCCATTTATCGCGTAGGTGACGGTGCTTACCGAGATCGGGCCGCCGAGAATGGATTGCCAGAGCTGCTTGCCCGTCTCAGCGTCATAGGCGCTGAAGCGGCGATTGATGTCCCCGTGGAAGATCAAGCCTCCAGCGGTGGCAAGAATGGCGCCGGTGCCTGGCGCGCGCTGAACGCCGAATTTCATCATCTCGCCGGTTGAAAGGTTGATTTTGGCGATGCCGGCAATGGCGTTGATATCGGAACCCGGGCGCAAAACGCCGTGCCTGAAACCGCTCAAGCCATTCGCGGTCATGTCCAGGCAATTGTCGACATACCCTGTGTAG
The DNA here is from genome assembly GCA_963823145.1 of uncultured Acidobacteriota bacterium. Classification (GTDB taxonomy): domain Bacteria; phylum Acidobacteriota; class Terriglobia; order Acidiferrales; family UBA7541; genus Palsa-295. The sequence continues at coordinate 597,265 of CAWGJZ010000002.1, read as the reverse complement.
AGAGAATTCGTTGTTGGGTCGTACGCAGTCGGCCAGTAGCTACGTCCATTCCAATAGCAAATCACGTGATGATCTCCGGGCTTTTTCATGACCACGTCCCAATTGATTGTGGTCTTGCCCGTTTTGCTATCGATATTTGAGATGGCCATGTTCGGCGACGCATCAACAGGCACAGGCTCGGCCCAGAGAAATTGGCCGTTGTTGCGATCGATCACGAACATGATGCCGCTTTCGCCGACAATCGCGGCGACGTCGTGTTTCGATCCGCGCGGCACTTCCGTGTTGAACCATTTCACGGCTTTGGGATCGGGATTAAACGTGGTGGTTACGAGCGTGCGCTCGTGCGTGTGGTCCGTGTCCCAATCATCCGCGGGAAGATATTGGTAATACCAGAGGAGCTTTCCAGTGGCGGGATCGAGCGCCACGGTGCAGTTGCTATAAAGATCGGCGGGCGCTGTTCGCGAAGTTCCATCGGGATTGCCACCATGCCGGGCAAGCCGCTCGTAGGGCGACGGATTCGCGATGCCCCAATAGAGAACTTTGCGGACTGGATCGTAGTTGCCCGGCATGCCCCAAGTGGACGCGGTGAAATTTGTGTTGTCCGCACCGCCCCAGGAAGCGTAGCCGGGATCATCGGGACCGGCGACATTGTAGAAGCGCCAGAGCTTTTTGCCGGTGTCGGCGTTATCCGCTTCGATGAAGCAGCTTTCGCGTCCCTTTCCGCAAGTGCCGCCCGAGATTACTTCGTCACCTATGACAATGGCGCCGGAAGTATTTTGCGTATCGGTCTTGTAGGTTTCCCATTTGACCTTGCCGGTAGTAGCGTCGAGCGCGACGACGTAACCATCGGGCGCGGTGTAATAAATCATGTCCTTGTAGATGGCGAGGGCCTTGGTGCGCTCCATCCCTGCAACCTGCGGATTCCTATAGGTTCGCTTGTATTCCCAGATCACGTCGCCGTTTGCGCCGTTAATGGCCATTACATCGGAGCCCGGAGCAATTGTGTAAATGATGCCGTCGTGGACAATAGGAATCGTTTCGGTGATGCCGGCGGGCAAGCCTTGTACCCATGCGATATGCAGGTGGCTGACGTTCTTTTTGTTGATTTGCTTCAGGGGACTATAGCGCCAGGCATCGTAGGTGCGGCTGTACTGCAACCAATCGTCGGGACCTGGATTCAAGAGATCCTGATCGGTGACGGGCTTGTAATTCTCCACGGTGCCGTGTGGCGGCGGACCGGCCATAAACATTCCGGGCGGCCTCTGCTGCGGCGGCCGCGACGGAGCGGCGGCACCAGGTGGGGGACTTTGAGCCGGCGGTTGCGCCGGCTCGCCTTGCGCAAAAGTGGCGGGCGCGATTGCGGATGCTAGTAAAAGTGCTACGAATAGACAGCAACCTTTATTCATTCCAATTTCCCCTGACGATTTGGAGCTAGTGCTTTCCGGCCTAATGTGACGTGCGTGAAATAATTGCCGTTTCTCTTTTGTTTGCGGCGCGGCGTTGCGGCGTAGGTTCGCGACCGGCGGCGCGTTTATATCCCAAACGCAGCCGGAGGTGCAAGCAGCCAACGCGATTTCGTGACGGGTAGAGATGGCCGCAGTCGTTTGTTTTCTAGGGTTTGCGTCACATTCTACTCGGCTCTTGTGTCGATTAGAGGGCATGGGGCGCAGGGCGGGCTTCGACGGACTCTGCCGATCCGTCGAGCCTTCTTGTACCGCGCCGAATTTAGGCTCTGCTGCCACGTGTCCAAATTAGCAGAGGAGGGGAAGCGGTCAAGCGCGGATCCCTGTGGACTTCCTTCCGTGGCGCTTGAAATAACAAGGGCAAGGCGTAAGATGGGCGTCCTAGAGTAGAGCCAATCTCTTCTTGGCCACACCCAGCGTGGGTCTGCTCCGAAAGGCTGCGGGTATTCAGCCCTAAATTTTCCCCATTCACAACTCTCGAACGGATATCCGGAATCCCAGCGCAATGTTTGGTCGCGCGTCGTTAGTAGCAAAACTGCTTTTCAACAATCACTGAAAACGTATAGGAGGATTTCATGGCAACGACAAAAGTCGGCATAGCACCAATGAAGGCGGCGCAGATTTCAAAGGCTGGTGGCGATTTCGAGATCGTCGAACGTGAAGTTCCTAATCCAGAGGCGGGGCAGGTGCGCATCAAGGTGCAGGCTTGCGGCATATGCCACAGTGACTCGCTCACGAAAGAAGGCGCTTGGCCCGGAATTCAATACCCTCGCGTTCCGGGACACGAAGTGGCGGGCATCATCGATGAGCTGGGCGCCGGTGTTTCCCCATGGAAAAAGGGGCAGCGCGTGGGCGTTGGCTGGCACGGCGGTCAGGACAACACGTGTCCTTCGTGCCGGCGCGGGGATTTTCGCAATTGCCAGAATCTGAAAATTCCGGGCATTAGTTACGACGGCGGATACCAACAATATATGGTGGCTCCGGTGGAGGCGCTGGTGCCGATACCGGAAAGTCTGAGTGACGTTGAGGCAGCGCCGCTGCTCTGCGCGGGAATTACCACCTACAACGCGCTGCGGCACAGCGGCGCGATGCCCGGGGACCTTGTGGCGGTGCAAGGCGTCGGTGGTCTGGGTCACCTTGGAATTCAGTTCGCGAGCAAGTTCGGTTATAAGGTCGCGGCCATCGGGCGCGGGCCTGAAAACGCGGCTCTGGCAAAGAAACTTGGAGCGAACGTGTACATCGACAGCAAAGCGACTAGCGCGGCCCAGGAGTTGCAAAAACTGGGTGGAGCGCAGGTGATTTTGGCGACAGCGCCAAGCTCGAAAGCGATGTCTGAACTGATCGATGGTTTGGGGCCGAACGGGAAGCTCGTAGTGATTGCAGCGACTTTCGATCCGATCGAAGTCGCGCCGGTACAACTGATCACTGGAGTGAAGTCGATTCAAGGCTGGGCCGCGGGTACGCCAGCCGATTCAGAGGATACGCTGCGGTTCGCCGAATTGAGCGGCGTGCGTCCCATGATTGAAACATATCCGCTCGAAAAGGCGGCTGAGGGTTACGCGCGAATGATGAGCGGCAAGGCAGAGTTTCGCGTCGTTCTGACGATGTGAGGCCGACTGGCAGCGCGATCGAGAGAGGCTGTCGCGGCGGGTCGGGTCTTTGAACTCGAAAGGGTCAGTAATATGTAATCGTGCGGTGGCTGATGCTCCAGGTTCCAGGGAGTTCGTTCTGGCCCGACGCAGAGCTAACCGTTTGCTCGACCCAGTTGCCGAAGCTATCGTACTTGTAGTCGAAACGCACGTCAGAGCGTTCGTCCGGCAAATCAGGGCGCTGTGGCGAGCCTGGAGAAAGCTCGCCTTCCTTATTTTTGGGAGGATTCAGAGCGCCTGACGCCGTCGTGATTTCCTGTATTTTATCGCTGTGATCGTTGTAGATGATTTTCGTGATCCTCTCGCGGGCAAATCCGGTACGTTCGTGTTTTTCAGCCAAGCGGCCTTCCGCATCATAGCTGTAGGAGGTTCGAGTGACTACGAACTTCCGATTCATTTCTTCGGCAGCACCGGGCTCTGTTGTCAATCGTTTGCGTGCGTCTGGCGCCAGGAGCAGTGCTACATTCTCTATCACATAACTTAGTTCCGTCACGCGGCCCTTGGCGTCATAGGCGCGAGCGAAGCGGCTGTAGAGGTCTCCGCTGGCGGTATACACCTGCGATTCAGTGGCCTGGTCACGTTCATTGAATGAAGTTCTGACCGTACCACCGACTGGAGGAACGATGAAAAGGTCTTCGCTATCGCCGTTAACGCCGAACGGGGCGTGCGTATTAGTGCTGGATGGCGTCTGCGATCTCACTATCCGCGTTTTGCGGCCTTGATCGTCGTATTCGAAAGTTGTGCTCCAATCACGTGGTCCTGTAATACTAATCAGCCTGCCATTGACATCGTACGTGTAGACCGTATCGGACGTACCGTGCTGTGAGTCCCACACCTCTCTGAGCAAATGACCTTCCGTGTCATACGTCAAGGAATCAGTTCCTTTGGAGCCGTCGTTATTGACATAACCATGTTCATACATTCTTCCGTCAGGGTCGTACTTGGTTATGTAGACCATGCGCCAGGCACGGGAATTTGGTCCCGGTGGGGTGATCGTTTCCAAAGTGCATTCTTCGACCGGGCCACGCAGCCCGCCCTTTTCGCGGTCTGACAGCATAGGAAGGTCTCCATGCGAAGTAGCGACAACGGACGCGGTGTCTTGCTGGTGTGGGCGCGAAACGCTGGTCCGAGTGTTGGCAGACTGCGGAGTAAGTAAAAAGAGGACGACAATGGCGGCGAGCACACCCTTTACATGAATGCCAAGAGCCATAAGTAACTCTTGCGGACATAATGCTCCGCGAGAAAGGTGTTTGACAAGTAGTGTGGTAGTAAAGACAGCTGGGTTACAAAAAAACGGCCCGCTAGCGACCGCACGAAAATTTAGACGGACTCACTGCCTATTTGCGCGCTTGGATGGTGAGATTCCAAGCGGTGAAATTGACGGTTGAAACTGCGCGGTGATAAGTTGAGAGCGTGCGCGTTCTACTTCTCAACCTTGGCGCGGAATCTAGCGAGGCGGCGAAGCAGGCCTTATCCGGCCAAGGCTATGAAGTGGCCACGGCGCAGACGCAGGCGGTTGATGAGGTCCTCGCTCTTTCCCCGGAAGTCCTGATCACCGAAGCAACGCCATCCGACCTTAGCTGCTGCGGCCTGATCAGCCAGATCAAGGCCAATCCTCATACGCTCAGGATCGTGATGATCGTTCACGGCGGGGCGCTCGAACGCGCTCGGGCGCTGGACTTGGGCGTTGACGACGTGGTCTCGTTTCCGTTTGAACGGCTGGAATTCGCGGCGAGGATTCGGGCGCAGTTTCGCGAGAGACAGCCGGAGGTGGAGCTCGAAGCAAAGCTGAGAGAGGCGATGCAAAGAGGGCGCTTGGCGGAGGCTGCCGCAGAAGCGTTGAGGGGCGGGGCGAACGCCAAACGGCGCTATTGGATGATTCCAGCGATTTTTGTTCTGTGCGCGGCCGCGGTACTGGCGGGAGTTTCGACGGTGATTTCGAACCGGCACAGGCGGAAGGATACGCTGCAACTCAGGGCAGAGATTGCGCGCCTGAACGGTGGACTCTTGCAAGAGGGAGAGCTCCTCGACCGAGTGGAAAAGCAGCGCGCGTCGCTTGACGCGAACGCAGCGGCAGGGACGCGCGAGTCCTTGAAGGCAAAGACCGAAGCGATCCGCAAGGAGATAGCCGCCGGCGGCGAGACCGGTGACCAATCCCTTGAGAAGCAACTCCAGGCGACCGAGACCCGCCTAAGCCGGCTGGAGAATGAGGGCCGAATCGCGGAAACGATCGTTCGCACGTACGGACCGAGCGTCTGCTTGCTACACGTGGTAGTGGCATTTAAGGACAAGAACTCGGGACAGGTGATTCGGATCTCGACGGATGCCAATGGCAAGCCACAAGTGGACGACAAGGGGATGATGGCTCTCGAGACCGGGGGGACGGGACCGCCGCTGCAACTTGACGTCTTTGGGACAGGGTTTCTGGTAGGACGCGATGGAAGTTTGCTGACGAATCATCATGTGGCGGAACCGTGGTGGGGCAATCAGGAATTGAAGCAGCTTCTCGACCGGGGCGCCACAGCGTTCGCGGTATCTTACACGGCGTACTTTCCCGACGCGTCGGAAGGCATCGCGGCCGAAGTCGGACAGATTTCGCCCGATGCCGATTTGGCCACTCTGAAGCTGCAGAGTGCCGCGCCAGCCCACGCCGCAGTGTTGAGGCTGGATGATCGGAGCCAGGCCAGCGTGACGGGCGATGCGGTGGTCCTGATCGGGTACCCGACGGGAATTGACGGGATTCTGGCGCGCGCGGGAGGCGACGTGACACGGAAATTGGCGGAAAACGCTAAGAACGTGACCCAGATCGTTACGCAATTGGCCGCGCAACACCTGATTCGCCCCACGACTACGCAGGGCCACATCGGGGATGTCCTGAAGGACAAGATTGTTTACGATGCGGCGACAACCTCGGGTGGGTCCGGCGGACCGCTTTTCAATCGCGAGGGCAAAGTGATCGGGGTGAACTTTGCGATTCTGACAGACTTTGGTGGCTCGAACCTGGCGGTGCCTGCGCGCTATGCCGATGGGTTGGTGAAGTGAAGTAAGGATGCATTCAAATAGATCCGCTGCTCGTCATCCTGAGCGAAGTCCCGCGCCGTTTTACCTTTACCGCGATTCTTGCGGGCGCGCCGAACAAAGCCGAACAGCAAGACAAAAACAGATCCCTCGAACTGCGTGCGCCGGCGTGTTCGCACACGGCGCGAACACGAAAAGCAAAACCGGCGCACTCCGCTCGGGATGACAACGTGAAACAGTGTAGCGGGTCCGTTAGGCGAGTGTGGAGGGCAGGCCGTAGGTTCCCTCGACGACTTCCACGAAGTTTCGCTCTTCGCGGAGGATCAGGCGCTTGCTTTGCGCCATGGCGAAATTATCACGCGCTTCTCGATCTGACCTTAGGCGTGCCCGGTAGGCCTCGTAAGCGGCGAGGCTATCGAATGAAATCAAGCCCCAGGCCACATCATTGGTACCTTCATAAGGCAGAAAGTAACCGACGAGATGGCCACCGCAGCGAGGAATGATGCGGCCCCAGTTCTCAGCGTATTTTTTGAACTCGTCTCGCTGGAGGGGGTCAATCTGGTAGCGAATGAAGCAGGTAATCTTCATTATTGCACTCCTTCTTCATGTGGGCCACGGCTAACAAGAACCGTGACCCCGAGCTACACAACGCGGAGGACGATTTTGCCGCGGGTGTGGCCGGAGGCGTTCGATTCCTGAGCGGCGCGAGCTTCCGCCAGCGGGAAGACCTTCTCGATGATTGGCTTCACTTTGCCGGAGTCGACGAGCTTGGCGATTTCGGCCAGCTGCCCCGGATTCGCCTGGACAAAGGTATGAGCACAGCGCACTCCGTGTTCGGCGGCCTTTTCGGGCGACGGAGGCGTGAGAATTGAGACGTAAATTCCGCCCTTTTTCATCACCTTATACGACCGGACTTCCGTTTCGCCCGTGATCGTGTCGAGGACCACGTCGACATCGTGGACTACGTCTTCAAACTTTGTGGTGTTGTAGTCGATCAGTTCGTCGGCACCGAGGGAGCGGAGAAAATCGTGATTTTTCTTCGAGGCGGTGCCGATCACACGCGCGCCCTTCAGCTTTGCGAATTGCACCGCGAAGGTGCCCACGCCGCCGGCTGCGCCATGGATCAGGACCGACTGACCGGATGTGAGCTTTGCGGCATCAAAAAGTGATTGCCAGGCCGTCAAAGCGGCAAGAGGGATGGCGGCGGCGTTGACGTGATCGATGGATTTCGGCTTGAGCGCGACTTCGGATTCCTTCACGACGATGTAGTCGGCATAGGAGCCGTCGCGGGAGATGTCTGGGCGGCTATAGACTTCATCGCCTGGCTTGAGACGAGTGACACCAGGCGGAACGGCTTCGATCACTCCGGAAAGGTCCCAGCCGGGAATGAAAGGCATCTTGTATTTGAGGCGCTCTTTGGCGAACCCCTGCCGGACCTTCCAGTCCACGGGGTTCACGCCGGCTGCATGCACGCGAATCAGCACCTCGCCGGAGCCGGGCTCGGGACGCGGAGCATCCTCGTAGCGAAGAACCTCAGGCCCGCCATATTCGTGAATACGAACCGCTTTCATCATTGCCATGACCGATCGCCTCCGGGTGAGTCGATTTGTTTTGTTCGCTGGATCCGTTTTCGGCGTTTGATAATAACAGGCTAGCGTTTCCGATGTGAAGCGAAGGGGCCAAATTCGCACGGAGCCGGTGCGATCGTATTTGGCGAAATAGATTTTATTGAATCGGCAAGGCCCATCGTGTTAAGTTCCGCGCAAAGCGGCAAAGACAGGGGGAAGTGGTAATGCTATTCCGCGAACCCGCTACCGAACTTGAAGCAATCGCATACCACTCAAGCCATTAGAAACGGGCAGTGCAAGGTAAGGAGGGACCAAATGTTTGAAGCTCAAACGAAGGAGAAATCGGGCGGATCGGGACTGCTAATAGGCATCTGCATCGTTGTGGTATTGGCGGTGGTCGGAACGCTGGCCTATTTGAATAAAGGGCCGGTGAAGGGCTCAGAAGCGTCTGCGTCAGCCGCCGGCTCCGCGGCCACCGGCGTAAAGGGGGATCCGGTTAAGGATCTGCACATCGTAAGCGCCAAAATGGAGAAGGATTACACGGGGAATTTGGCGGTGTGGTCCGTGGATATCAGGAATCAGTCCCAGGTGTACACGTACAGCAACATTGGCTATCAGACGAACTACTTTGGCAGCGACAACGGCGTCCTGGTGCAAAACAAAGGGAACATCTCGCTGAGCCTGGCTCCGGGTGACGAGCAAAGCACTCAATTTCGCGACGTACTGTATCCCGATAACACCGCGTGGTACAGATTCACTGTGGTTGGGGCCGACGCTTCGAAATAGCGGAAGGCGCGCGAGCCGCTGCGCTAGATATCTTGCAGCTTTGTCCGGGATGAGAAAGACGGACGGGAAATTACTAGAGGGACAGAACCGACTGATCGCTATCCGATTGATCGCCGTCTGATCGAGCGGCAACCACCGAGCGACCGGCCTTTTCGGCGTAGAGAACCTGGTCAGCTCTTTGGAGAAAGGTTTCAAGGGTATCGGCGACCTGGTACTGGGCGCGTCCGCGAGCGTAGGAAACCAGGACCTTCCGACGATTCAGGATGACCTCGAAGGGTTCGAGACGCGACAAGATTATGTGCACGTTCTCTCTGGGGCACTCGGGCAAAACCACAAGGAATTCATCACCGCCAATTCGTACCGGTACATCGCAGGCACGAATAGACCGCCGCAGACGATTGGCAAACTCCTTTAACACGATATCCCCGGCGGCGTGCCCAAACTGGTCATTGATCTCTTTGAACCTGTCGAGATCCAGAACGATGACTGCCAAGTCGTAGTTCTGCCTCTCCGCTCGCGTAATCTCTTTCCGCAGACATTCTTCTCCATAGCGGCGGTTGTACAAGCCGGTGAGGGGATCGAGGATAGCCAAGCCGTAAAATTTGTCTGCTCGCTGGCGCTGGGTGATCGCGGTTTGCATCTGTTCGCCGAGCCGCCGGCGAAAGTGCTTGAACTGGCGGTGCTGGTAAAGCATATAAGCATTCGAAGTCAACATCAGACCGAGCAGCCCCTGTACAACCACGGTTGCGTAGTGCCCGAACGCGTTCGGCCAAGAAAGCATCACGAGCGTCGCAAAGAGCAAGGTCAGCCCTCCGACGGTATTCCACCGGAACCAGGAAGTGCTCCGGTCCAGACGGACCAAGCTCTGGCGGATCTCCTGAGGATCAGCCATTTCCGGTTCGGGTCGCTCTGTGTCGCTGTTCATCGTTGGTAGGGTAGCGTTCATGCGGGCTTAGTCAAATAGTACGCAAAGCCTAGTGGTCACGGCTCTTTTGTACCATTCCGACTCTTTTCGGAACTGCGCAGTAGTCCCCCGGCAAGAGCAGCAAACTGCTGTGCACAAGCTTGGAATCAGAGGATAGCATCCGCCTAGCTCCTGGCACGGCATGGAGCGAAAGGGTCAACAGCCAACACTGTGCAAGTCCCCGAAGCAGGTAGCGGGGAACGAGGCCGCTGGCGTTAACCGGCCGTTTGCCGCTGAGGAGAGCGTCGGCTACAATACCCGTTTTGCATAAACCATAAAATGAACGAGATACGGCTTCACAACACATTCACGAACGCTTTGGAGGCGCTTCGTCCGGTGCACCCCGGCCAGGTTCGGATCTACACCTGCGGCCCGACCGTCTATGCGTCGGCGCACATCGGAAATTTTCGGACATTCATGTTTCAGGACATTCTGCGGCGTTTCCTGCGCGCGCGGGGGTACAGCGTGATGCAAGTGATGAACGTGACGGACGTGGACGACCGCATCATCCAGTCGGCGGCTGCAGCCGGAGTGGGAATTCGAGAGTACACCGACAAATATATTCGCGCATTCCTTGAGGATATCGATGCGCTGCACATCGAGATGCCGGAGGAACTCGTTCGCGCCACGGACCATATTGAGGATATGGTGGCGCTGATCGAGGAGCTGCAGCAGAAGGGAATGACCTACACGAGCGACGGATCGATCTACTTCCGCATCTCGAAGTTTCCGGCGTACGGCAAGCTTTCGAAAATCGATGTGAGCGGAATGCAAGCCGGAGCGCGCGTGGACGTGGATCAATACGAAAAGGAAAATGCGCGCGATTTCGCGCTGTGGAAGGCACCCAAGCCCGGGGAACATTTCTGGGAGACCCGGATTGGTCCGGGACGTCCGGGTTGGCACATCGAGTGCTCGGCGATGGCCATGAAATACCTTGGGGACACGCTGGACATCCACACCGGGGGCGTGGATCTTGCCTTTCCGCATCACGAAAATGAAATCGCGCAAAGCGAAGCGGCCACCGGAAAAACGTTTGTGCGCACCTGGCTTCACGCCGAACATTTGATAATCGAAGGCCAAAAGATGTCGAAGTCGCTTGGCAATTTCTATACGCTTCGCGATCTTTTCGCAAAGGGGCACAAGCCTTCCACGATCCGCTTCCTGCTGCTCTCGGTGCCTTACAGGAGGCAACTGAATTTCACCGAAGAGGGGCTGTTGCAAGCACGGAATTCGACGGAACGGCTGCGCAATTTCGTCACACGGCTGAAGGCGGAGCAGTTCCCGGCAGGTTCTAACCCGGAGGTCGAACGGCAGATCGTGACCGCGGAAAACGATTTCGACGCTGGCCTATCAGACGATATCAACACCGCGATGGCGCTGGCAGCGGTGTTCGATCTGGTGCGCGAGGCCAACACGGCGATGGACCGCGGCGCGTTCCTTCAGCAGAATGCTCCACGCGCGGTAGCGGCCATGGAAAAATTCGACGGTGTGCTAGCGCTGCTGGTGGATGACGACGAGGAGAAACTGCGTAAACTGGGTATCGGACTCGCGAAACCACGCATGAGTTCAGAACAAGTCGAAGGGCTAATTGAAGAGCGTACTGCGGCTAAGAAGCGGCGGGACTTCAAGCGGTCCGATGAAATCCGACAAAAACTCGCGGATTCTGGTATTCTGACAGAAGACATGAAGGACGGCAGCATCCGCTGGAAGTACAAATGAGAATTCCCCCAAAACACGCGAATCCCCTTCATGGCCAGCCTTCCCACGCACGCCCAAATCTTTTCGGCGTAGATTAATTCACGCTTTTTCCCGATGATGTATCCGGCTTGTCGCGGAGCAACCGTTCCGCGAGTGCCGGAGGAGATCAAACTCCGGGAGGAAGAAATGCAAGTCGCTGCAAAGAAGAGGAAATTGCCCCACATTATTACCGCTTTGCCCGGCCCCAAGGCACGAGAGATCGTGGAGCGCGATCGCAAAGTGATCTCGCCCTCCTATACCCGCGACTATCCGCTGGTAGCCAAGAGCGGAAGCGGCGCGATCGTTTGCGACGCTGACGGGAACGAATTTCTCGATTTCGCGGCAGGGATCGCCGTGGTTGCAACCGGGCATTGCCATCCGGAAGTGGTGGGCGCCATACAGAAGCAGGCGGCGCAGCTGATTCACATGTCCTGCACCGATTTCTACTATGAAGGGACGGTTCAACTCGCGGAGAAACTCGCGTCGATTGCGCCGGGCAAGGGCGCGAAGCGGCTCTATTTTGGGAATTCGGGCACGGAAGCGATTGAAACGGCGATGAAGCTCGCGCGTTATCACACCAGGCGGGACAAGTTCATCGCGTTTTACGGCTGCTTCCACGGACGGACGATGGGGGCGCTATCGCTGACGGCGAGCAAGGCCATCCAGCGGAAGCACTTCGGCGGGCTAGTGGCAGGCGTATTTCATGCGCCCTATCCGAACACGTACCGAGGGACTTACGGAGTTCGCCCGGAACACGCAGCGGGCGATGCATTGGCGCAGATCGAAAACGAACTTTTCAAGAGGCTGGTGGATCCCGAAGAAGTTGCCGCAATCTTCGTTGAGCCCATTCAGGGAGAGGGCGGATATGTTCCGGCGCCGGCAGAGTTTTTGCAAGGCCTGGAGCGATTGTGCCGGAAGCACGGCATTTTGCTTGTTGCAGACGAGGTGCAATCGGGCATGGGGCGCACGGGAAAATGGTGGGCGGTGGACCATGCGGGCGTCGAGCCAGATATCATCTGCGTGGCGAAGGGAATCGCGTCCGGCATGCCGCTGAGCGCGGTGATCGCCAAAGCGGAGGTGATGGATTGGAAGCCCGGGGCGCACGCGTCCACGTTTGGAGGCAATCCCGTCGCAATCGCCGCTTCGCTGGCGACCATCGGAGTGCTGGAGCGGGAAGCTACGGTGAACGCTGCACGAATGGGCGAGTTCATTCTTCGCAAGACCGCCGATTGGCGCGAGCGGCACAAGAGCGTGGGCGACATCCGCGGCAAAGGACTGATGATCGGAATCGAGTTCGTGCGCGACCAGAAAACCAAAGAAAGAGCGCCCGAGTTGCGAAACCTGGTGATTCAGGCGGCGTTCCACAAAGGATTACTCGTACTCGGAGCGGGAGAAAATTCGCTCCGACTTGCGCCTCCCCTGATTATCGACGAGGAGCAAGCCGAATTTGCAATCGACACACTCGATGCCTGCATCACCGAAGCGGAACGAGCAGGCTAGTTTCAAGGACTTCGCGATGATTGCGCACATGATGTTTGCACTGATGAATTTTGCCGCTCGCAAAGGACTCAGCGAATCGGGCGGGGCCGACTCCCAGGAAATTACTCGGAAGCAGCAGGCGCGTCATACCGGAATTCGGGGCGAGACGTACGCATACTGGTACCTGCGGCGCCAAGGATACACGATGGTCGCGCGGAATTACGTCTCGGCGGGAATGAAAGGCGAGATCGATCTGATCGGCTATGACGGGGCGGTGCTCGCTTTCGTGGAAGTCAAAACGCGCAAGGCCGGCGACGGGAACCGGCCCACACCCGAGGAAGCCGTAACCGGAGAAAAGCAGGGGCATCTGACGCGGATCGCGCGGCAATTTCTTCGCGCGAGACACATCGAAAACGGATCTTGGCGCTTTGACGTGCTGGCAATTGAGGGGAGCGCGGGCCGGTGCCCCGAAGTGCGGCTGCACAAGGGAGCGTTTGTTCCGCGTGCGGGTTGGCATGCGTAAATGCAAAGTGGTGCGAGGGTTGTGGCAGAATGGTCCTGCGATTGCTCCCTATTTGGCGACGTAGCCGGTCTGCGCTACAAACGACGAAATAAGGAGGATGTTTGCCTGAGCTTCGCAAGGATCCCATCACAGGCCGATGGGTAATCATTTCCACCGACCGAGCCAAGCGGCCCACCGATTTCATCCGGGAGAGCGTGCAAATAAAGGGCGTGGGAATGTGCCCGTTCTGTCCTGGGAACGAAGGGAAAACCCCATCAGAGATTCTTGCATACGGGAGAAACGGGAGCGGCAAGGACACGCCGGGATGGTCGCTGCGCGTGGTAGCGAACAAATTTCCGGCACTGGGGATCGAGGGGGGCCTGGACCGCGAGGGCGAGGGGCTGTTCGATCGCATGAACGGAGTGGGGGCACACGAAGTGATCATCGAGACGCCGGAACACAAACTGACACTGGCATCGATGCCCGACAAGGCGATCGAGGAAATGATGTGGGCGTATCGCGACCGCATGCTGGACCTCAAGAACGACCGCCGGTTCCGGTACATTCTAATTTTCAAGAACCATGGCGAACCGGCCGGGGCCACGCTGGAACACACGCACTCGCAATTGATCGCCATGCCCATCGTGCCAAAGCGTGTGCGCGAGGAAGTTGATAGTTCCAAGCACTACTATGACGAAAAAGAACGATGCATATTCTGCGACATGATTCGGCAGGAAATCGAAACGGACGCGCGTGTGATCCTGAACGACGATCACTTCATCGCCCTGGCACCGTACGCGCCACGTTTCCCGTTCGAAACCTGGATTCTGCCGCGGCTGCACAGCTCGGCCTTCGAAAATATGCCGACGCCCTACTACGGATATCTAGCCAAGATCCTGCGGGATTTTCTGGGTCGCCTGGATGCGGCGCTCTCGTTTCCCTCGTATAACTACGTGATTCATACTTCGCCCATCGGCGAAGAAATCAACGACCACTACCACTGGCACATCGAAGTGATGCCCAAGCTGACGCGAGTGGCGGGCTTCGAATGGGGTACGGGCTTCTACATCAACCCCACACCGCCGGAAGAAGCGGCGCGGTTTCTGCGCGGCGCGCGATAGGGATCAAGACTGATCGAGTTTTTTGCGCGCAGAAAAAAACAAACTGGCCGCCAGCGCCGTGAACAGCAGAACTCCGAACCATTGTGCGTCGCGCAGGTATGGCATGTGCTTTCCGCCCCAGGCGGTGAAGAGAGTCTCCGACCAGGGAAGGCGCAGCGATTGAGCAAGCCAGTGCGGCACGTGCGCCGTCAGTTCCGGGTCCTGCAGCAGATTAATCGCGATGGCCAGCAGCCCAAAGACACCACCAGCGGCGATGAGGCCGCTGGCGTAAAGTGAGCCGGGGCTTACCTCGCTCTGGGCATCGTCTTTCTTCTCGATGCTTTGCTCCGCGAGGAACCGCACCAGTCCTCCGGCAAACATCGCCATGGTGGTGCCGATGGAAATGTAGGAACCAACCGCAAACGGCAGCGAACGAATCCCGAGCAGTTCGACGGCGATAACCAGGAATACTCCGAGGAACACGAGGCGCCACGGCAGCCGCCGGTTTAGAATCCCGTTAATTACCGTGGCCATCAGACGTGCTTGCGGCGCAGCGGCCCGGGCGCTTCCAATTCCTTGCTCCCATTGAACTTCAATCTCGCGCGAGGCCGGATCGTAGAGATATTTGCCGTCGGGAATTTCAGCGGAGCCGATGGCGTTCACTAGCACGTACGATTTTCCTTCGTGCGGGTAATTGTCCTGCTGGCGCTGTACGCCCGCCGGAAGATGGCTGATATCGAGTGGGATTTGGACCGGCTTGTATTGCGCCAGGCCATAATTCATCAGGATCAGCGTTCCTCCAATTGCAAACGATGAAACCAACACGCCAATCACGAGGGCAATTTGTTGCTTCGCGGGTGTGGCGCCCACCAGATAGCCTGTTTTCAGATCTTGCGAGGTGGCCCCGGCGATGGCAGACGCGATACAGACGACACCGCCAATCGTGAGGGCGAGCACTGCATAGGAATTCGCGGTCCAATGCACGACCAGGAACACCGCGCACGTGGCCATTAGAGTTGCAATAGTCATGCCGCTGATCGGATTCGAAGAATTCCCAATGAGACCGCTGATGCGGGAGGCAACGGTGACAAAGAGAAAACCAAAAACGATAACGAATAGCGCCGCGACCAGATTGGCTAATGCTCCGGTTTGCGCGCCAGGGATGGGCTTAAACCTTAGAAGCGCCCATATCATCGCGAGAATCACAAGCGAACCGATGATCACAACCCGCATCGAAAGATCGCGCTCCGTGCGCCGGGCAGCTGGCAGCGCCGCCTGTTTTGCGCGCACGTCCTTCATTCCCGCACCCAGCGCCGCGAAAATTGTCGGCATCGTTTTGATCAGTGTGATAAGCCCCGATGCAGCGACGGCGCCAGCACCTATCGGGCGAATGTACGTTCCCCAAAGCTGATCCGGACTCATTTGCGGAATGGGCATCGTGCTGGGATACAGCGCCACTCCGGGAGCGAGCGAGCCAAAGAAGCGAATGGCCGGCATCAGCACGAGCCAGGAAATCACGCCGCCGGCGAATAGCGTCCCCGCCACTCGAGGCCCGATGATGTAACCGACACCGAGGTACTCGGAGGTGATGGTGCATCGCATCGACGCGCCCGGGAGCCATTTCGGCTGGTAGTCGGGTTGAGACGGCCAAAGTCCGAAAGTGTTCATCAGGATTGTATAAACACCGCCGAGTCCCAGACCCCAGAACACACGGCCCGCGAAGGAGCCGCCTCGTTCCCCGGCGACCAGCACATCGGCGCACGCAGTGCCCTCGGGAAAAGTCAGGTTGCCATGCTCTTTCACGATCAACTGCCGACGCAGCGGGATCATGAAGAGAACGCCGAGCGTTCCGCCGAGCAGGGCCAGAAAGAATACTCGCCAGTATTCCGTATTGAGTGAGAACCCCAGGAAGATCAACGCTGGCATGGTAAAAATTACGCCCGCTGCAGCCGACTCGCCGGCCGAACCGGTCGTCTGCACGATATTGTTTTCAAGAATCGTCGAACGCCCGAACGCGCGCAGAATGCTGATTGAGAGGACGGCGATCGGGATGGAGGCGGAAACGGTGAGGCCGGCACGCAGGCCTACGTAAACCGAGACGGCGCCGAAGAGAACGCCGAAGAGCGCGCCAAGCATTACCGCGCGGAAACTGAACTCCCGCACGCCTTCCGCTTCTGTGTAGGGACTAAATTCAGCGACAGGTGCAGTCGAGCTCCAAACCTTGGTCCCCACGTGGCGCCTCCGCTGGCATCTTACCCTACAGAGCTTTCGTACCGGTCATTGTTCCCCGCAGAAGGCGCGGAAGTTAGCATCAGTCGCGATTCCAAGCAAGGGTTGGCCAAAGCGCGATCTTCCAACACTAAGTGGGAATCGGCTCGCCGGATCGCACCTGAATCCGAGAAAAGTCGTTCTAGCAGTTCTAGTTATTCTAGCCATTCTAGGAAAACAGCGTTGCTCCTATCATCTCACTTAACTCGTTAGACCGATTGACAAGGGCCGGCCTTCGAGGTAGCTTTACGCACACGTCACTGCTTAGAAATCAAATTAACTAAGAAGGGGTGTGCCTCGTGGCAGGTACTTCACCTTCAAAAGCGCAGGCCCGGCTAATTGGAAAGGGACCCATGACTCGAATCCGGCGAATTGTATGCGCTTCTTTCGTCTTCCTTTTAGCGTGGGCCGTTTTCCCTCGCGAGGGAAGTGCGGGTGACGACTGGCTCCCCATACCGCCTGAAGATCTCGCACTGAAAGACAATGCAAAACAACCCGGCGCCGACGCCATGGTGCTTTATCGAGAGGTTAACGTTGATGCGGGAGAAGCGAGAGTCGACAATTATCTGCGTATAAAAATGTTCACACAGACTGGAGTCGAACAGCAGGCCGATATTGAGTTGCCCTATGACAAAGATCAGGAATCGATCCAGGCGATTCGAGCCCGCACGATCCGTCCCGATGGAAGTATCGTGGAATTTCAGGGCAAGGCATTTGACAAGGAAATAGTGAAGGGCAGCGGGATTAAGTACCTAGCGAAGACATTCACAATGCCTGACGCTCAGCCTGGCTGCATTATCGAATACAAGTATCGTGAGCAGTACGACGACAGATTCTATTGGACGCTTGGATGGACCGTTCAGTACGACCTGTTTACCCGGTTGGCGCGCTTCTCGATCAAACCGGACGACTCAACATATTCATTGCCTCTTAGTTACCGAGTCTACGCTTTGCCGCCCGGCACGCCCCAAATACAGAAGCAAGGCAGTCTCTATACGCTCGAGATTCGCGACCTTTCCGGGATTGAACAGGAACAACTCATGCCTCCGCCGAGCGCGTTGCAAGCCAGGGTAGAATTCTACTACCGCAACAGAGGCGAACCTGAATCTGAAACTCCAGAACAATACTGGAAAAGGATCGGAAAGACTTGGGATGGCCAGGTGGACCATTTTGTCGATAAGAAAAAGGAGTTGGCTGCTGAGGTGTCGCAAGACGTGAACAGCAGCGATACACCAGAGATGAAGTTGCTCAAGCTTTATGCTCGCGCTCAAAAAATCCGTAACCTCGACATTGAAGACGAGAAGAGTCAAGAGGAGACCAAACAGGAGGATATAAAACCCAATAACAACGTGGAGGATGTCCTCAAACGTGGTTACGGCCACGGTCTCGACATCAACTTTCTGTTGGTCGGCCTCGCGCGAGCAGCGGGATTCGACGCCGCCGATTTGCGCGTCGCGCCACGGAGCGGAATGTATTTTCTCCCTCAGAGAGAATCCGCCCGAGACTTGAGTGCGGAGCTTGTATGGGTTCGCGCGGGGTCGAAGGAGTACTACCTCGATCCCGCGGCGCACTATTATGCGTTTGGAGTGCTGCCGTGGTACGAGACCGCCGCCAATGGGGTTCGCGTAACGAAGGATGGAAGCGAGATCATCATGACACCGCCACCGGCTGCTGCGAATGCGACCACCGTGCGTCATGGCGAATTTAATGTTGATTCACAGATGGAGATAACTGGTCAGCTCCAAGTCGAGTTCGGCGGCCAAGAAGCTGCTTCGCGGCGGTACGACAACCGAGATGAGGACGATTCGGGCAGGAAAAAGGCGCTCGGTGACGAAATCAAAGGGTGGTTACCGCTCGGATCCACATTTGAAGTCACTCGCGTCTCAGACTGGGATGATGCCGAAAAGCCTATACGAGTTGATGGCACTGTAAGGATCCCTTCTTTCGTCAAAGGCGCGATGCAGCGGATGCTAATGCCGCTTGAAATGTTCCAGACCTCGGAGGTTGGTTGGTTTCAGTCACAGAAAAGAGTGAACGAGGTAGATTTCCCCAACCCATATGAGAAATCGGATGACCTAATCATTCATCTTCCGCCTGGATACAAGGTTCAGGCCCTACCGGTCGCGCAAAAGGTGGCACCCGGCCCCGTATCCTACGAAATCTCAGCTACGCAGCAGGAAAATGCCTTGGAGGTCAAACGGCATCTTGTGATCAGCGGTATCCGGTTTCCGAAGGAGTCCTACTTCGGGCTTCGCTCATTCTTTAGCATCGTGAGAACAGATGACAATGCTCAAGCCATGTTTCAAATGGCTCAACAAGCCAAGAATAATTAGCGGTTCCTTTTTGGTAGCAGCGGTTGGTGTCGCGTTACTGCTGAGCTCCCCGCCGAATGCGGTGGCGGGTTCAGCACCTGACTGGCTTCGCGCCACGGTCCACGAGAAGCTTCCTGTGTATGCTGACGATCCTATTGCCGTTGTGCTTTTCGATGAATTTCAGGTCACAGTTCAAGACAACCGCGAGATCGAAGTAAGGCACCGCGTTGCCTACAAGTTGCTGCGTCCGGAGGCTCGCTCTAAATATGGCTATGCAGTGGTGAACTTTGACAATGAAACGAAGGTGAGCAGTTTGAAGGCTTGGACGATCACACCGGATGGACACGAGTTTGCAGTCTCTGAAAAAGATGCGTTAGAAACAGCCCTTTCCGGAGACGCATTCTTCTCGGACGACCGAGCCAAATTGCTGAAATTCCCGGAGGCCAATGACGGATGTATTGTTGGCTACGAGTACATTCAAAAGCAGCGGCCTTTCGTTTTGGAGGACGACTGGTCATTTCAGAGAAAGATTCCGGTCAAGCGTGCTCGTTTTGTTTTGCAACTTCCTCCCTCGTGGGAGTTTTCTGTCTCATGGTTCAATTACCCGGAACAAAAACCAGAAACGCTCGGAGCAAACCAGCGTGCATGGGAGTTAACTGACCTTCCCGCCGTGGAAGAAGAACCAGACATGCCGCCTCAGGGCACAATCGAGGGACATCTTGGCGTGAAATATTTTCCACCGGGTGGATCTCAGGATGGAAGAATCACGGCTTCCTGGAAAAACCTCGGTCTCTGGTATTACGGGCTCACGCAAGCGAGCCTCACTTCTTCGCCACAGATCAGGCAGAAAGTGGCCGCCCTGACAGCCGGAATTCCTGACCCTGTGGGAAAAATCAGGGCGTTGACAGAATACATGCAGAGACAAATCCGCTACGTGGCCATTGAAATCGGCATCGGCGGTTTTCAGCCTCACTCCGCTGCGGACGTTTTCAACAACCAATACGGCGATTGCAAGGACAAAGCCACCCTGCTGTCCGCGATGCTTCACGAAATCGGGATCGACGCCTACTACGTCATCGTGGATACAGACCGAGGAGTGGTGCGCCCTGATTTTCCTTCCATGCATTTCGACCACGTGATATTGGCCATTCGGCTCCCTAATAATCTCGATGCGCCGAATCTCTACGCGACTGTCAACGACACAAAATTCGGCAAATTGCTCTTGTTTGATCCGACCAACCCTTACGTGCCGCTGGGGTATTTGCCCCCCTACCTTCAGGATAGTTATGGACTTCTGGTTAGGTCGGCTGGCGGTGATCTCTTCCTCATGCCGCTTTTGCCTTCCTCAAGCAATCGGCTTTTGCGAACCGCAAAGTTCAGCCTGAACACAGCAGGGGATTTGACGGGAGATGTTCAAGAGCGTACATGGGGAGCGCCGGCGGAGCAGGATCGCGAGATGTTTTTGAAAGTTCAGCCAGCGAAGCGGGCCGAGCTCGTGGAGAGTTTCCTGAGCGGTTTTCTTAACAACTTCACCTTGACTGCCGCCTCCCTTGGAAATCTCGACAAATATGACGAGACATTTGGACTCAATTACAAGTTTGTCTCAACCGGATACGCGAGTTCGGCTGGTGACATGCTATTCGTGCGCCCTCGTGTGCTAGGTGACAAATATACCTCGCTATTGGAGCTATTCGCCGAAAAGAAGCCGCGGAAGTATCCGATCGAGTTCGAGGAAGCGACACGACAGGACGATGTATTCGATATTTCTCTGCCCGCAGGCTACGCGGTTGACGGACTACCGAAGCCCGTGCAGGCCGACTGCGACTACGCGACGTACAGCAGCGAAACAAAAGTCTCGGATGGCGTGTTGCACTACCGCAGGACATTCGAAATCAAGGACGTGATGATCCCCACCGAGAAACTGCCGGAGATTCGCGATTTCCTGCAGCAAATCGCGGCAGACCAGCAATCAGCGGCTGTGCTTCGCCGCGTCACGCCTTGAGGTCAGGAGCCGCTTCAAACGCGACGCTCAAGGCGGGCAATCTCAGGATTTCTCGGAGAGGCGCTCGCGCACACGGTCACTTAGAATCTTGCCATCCACCGCTTTTCCTTCGAGCTTCGCTCGAGCCGCCTTGATCACCGCGCCCATTTGCTTTAGGGAACCTGCGCTGGTTTCAGAAATAGCCTGCTCGACCGCGCGCCGAATTTCCTCATCGCTAGGCGCAGCGGGTAAATACTCTTCGATGATGGCGATTTCCTTGGCTTCCTTCTCAGCCAGATCCTTTCGGCCGCCTTGCCTGAACTGATCGATGGATTCGCGCCGCTGCTTGACCAGCGTTTGGAGGATCTGGAGGGACTCCATGTCCTCAAGCGCGCGCATCTTTTCGATTTCTTTGTTCTTCAGCGCGCTCTTTACCATGCGTAACACGCTTAGCCGCAATTCATCCTTTCCCTTCATGGCTGCGGTAAGATCGTTCTGGATGCGTTCTATATAGCTCATTCGATAGCCTCTTTTCGGCGTCACAGAATATCACATGCCCTCCGTGGCAATGGTGGCGAAGAGGAAGAGCGGGGTCTTTGCGGGACGCCGCTACCCTTCGATCCTGCATCTTAGACAGAGAGAAGCGAGAGCCGCAGACTTGTCGACTGGAACCTTTGAATAAGCAAGCCTGGAATGGGTCTGTTACAATTTTATGACTCGATAGTTGGGCTGCTCGCGTGTGCGGTCGATTAAATGGCACAAAACAAAAAGCGGGATAGAACGATCATCGCGGTTCTGAGTGCGTGCCTGGTCGCGCTCATTCTAATCGTCCTCGGGTTACGCAGCCAGCCGCCCGTGGTTCCCGTTGTGACGGTAACGCGCGAGGATTTGAATGTGGATATCACGAGCAATGGGAAAGTGGAGCCTATTTCGCCGACCGTGGCGCACGCGGAATTCCCTACATTCGTGAAAAAAGTGACGACCGCCGAAGGGCAGACCGTCCATCGCGGCGAAGTGATCTTGATGCTCGATGCGGCTGATATTCGCTCCCAACTGGCGCAGGCACGCGCCGATCGCCTTGCCGCGCAAACCGACCTTCGCAATGCGCGCGCCGGAGGTCCTCCGGAACAGGTGGCGCAGCTTAAAGGTGACCTTCAGGCAGCGCGTGTGCAAGTGAAGAATCTAGAAACTACCGATAAAGCGCTGCGGGAACTCGTCGCCAAACAGGCAGCAACGCAAGACGAACTCGCGCAGAATGACGCTAGTTTAGCCAAGGCGCGCGCCAATCTGAGCGCGCTCGAGGCTCGAAGGCAGGACTTGCAGCAAAGGTCGGCGGCGAGCATTGAAGCGGCGAGCCTTCGGTTCAGCAAGGCTCAGGACGAGGTGCAGTCTCTTGACGACAAGGCGCGCTCGGCGACCGTGATCTCGCCGATCGATGGGACGCTATATTCGTTACCCGTGCACGCCGGTGATTACGTCAAGGTGGGTGACACATTGGCTGAAATGGCGGACCTGCGGCACGTACGCGTCCGGGCCTTCGTCGATGAACCGGACTTAGGGCTTCTCGAGCCGAGCCAAGAAGTCGAAGTCACGTGGGATGCTAAGCCTGGCAGCGTTTGGACCGGTCACACCGAGCAAGTACCTAAACAAGTAGTCTCGCGAGGGATGCGCAGTGTGGGCGAAGTCCTTTGCTCGATCGACAACAACAAACTGGAGCTGTTGCCTAACACCAACGTCGAAGTAAAGATCCTGGTCCACGAACGGCGCGGAGCCATGGTTGTGCCGCGCGCGGCCGTTCGCGAAGACAAGGGTGGGCATTATGTCTTCATTTTCGATGGCAACAAAGTTCGGCGCCGCGACATCTCTGTGGGTATTGCCAGCACCTCGAAATACGAAGTGATGTCTGGATTGGTGGTGGGCGACCGGCTAGCGGAGCCAGTGGATCAGAACCTTAAAAACGGCATGGAAGTGCGGCCAGGAGAAGCCTATTGAAAGCGCCAAGTGGGGTTGCCAAGCTAATATTGTCGGCCGTTCTCTTCGCACTTTGCGGTTTTTCCGCGCCACAGTGGCGCGCCGATGCGGCCAGTGCGGTTGAGACGGCCCAACAGCAATTCAATGCGGGTAATTACGCGGCGGCGATTTTAACTCTGCAAGCAATGGCATCGCAGAATCCTTCGAGCGCCCCAGCGGCGTATTGGCTGGGGCGTAGCTATTACGAAATTTTCGACTACGATAGTGCGATCGCCCAGTTGGAAAGAGCCGTGTCTCTCGACCCGAAGAATTCCCTCTATCACCAATGGCTTGGCCGCGCCGATGGAGGCAAAGCGGATCGTGATCGCAGCTTTTCGATGGCCAAGAAGGTGAAAAAGGAGTTCGAGCAAGCCGTCACGTTTGACCCTTCGAATGTCGCCGCCCGGCGCGACCTCGAAGAGTACTGCCTCGATGCGCCCTGGATCGCCGGTGGCAGCAAATCGGAGGCACTCGATCAGGTGAATGCCATTGCGGCACTCGATCCTATCCAAGGCTACTTGGCTCGCGCTCTTTACTACCGTGAAGGGCTCAAGAACTTTGCTGACGCGGAAAGCCAGATACGCGAAGTTCTACGCGCCAAACCAAAGACAACCGATCCGTATTTTGAAGCAGCCAATTTCTTCGAAACTCAGAATAAACCGGCGGACATACAAGCCGTTGTCCAGGCGGCTTCCCAGGTGGCGCCCAGTGATCCGCGGCTTGCGTTCTATCGAGGCGTCGCTGGTGTGCTGGCCAATACGAACTTGCCCGCCGCAGACGAGAATTTGAAGGCCTATCTCGCCAGCACTCCGCAACGCAGCGATTGGCCTTCGCATGCTGCTGCCCGCAAATGGATGGGCAGACTGTATGAGGCTCAGGGCAAACCCGCGGAGGCGGCAGAACAGTATCGCGCCGCGCTCCGCCTGGATCCCAAAAATAAGGATGCGCGTGAGCGGCTCGAACGGCTTGAAAAGTCTTCGCCGTAAAACGTCGCCTTTTTTTCGTCTATTCGCCTTCGCTGCGGCCCGGCTCCTTGAAAATTGAATCTTCGCGTTGATTTGAATGGCCATCGCGCGCAACACGTCGGTGTTCTGGGGTGAGACGTGGAAGCTCGCCATGCAGGCTCTGCGCGCCAACAGAATGCGCGCCATCCTTACCATGCTCGGCGTGGTGATCGGAAGCGCGTCGATCGTCCTGGTGGTGACGATAGCCCTTACCGGAAAGCGGTACGCCCTCGCGCAGATCGAGGGCGTGGGCGCCAACCTCGTCTACGCCAATGTGATCGATTCCGCGGAACCCGGGGGCATGAACCTCGCTGACCAAATCACGCCTGCGGATTTAGAGGCCGTGAAGGAGGGCCTGTCGCAACTCGTGACCGAGGTTGCGGGGACGAATGCGCGGGAATTGACCGTGTCGATGAATGGTCAAGAGCGGCCCATCAATCTGGTGGGTGTCACTCAAGGTTATGAAACGATCCACAACCTGGCGATCGTTCGCGGCCGTTATTTCGATGAATACGATTTGGCGGCGCGCAGCAAAATCTGCTTGATTACGGAGGATCTCGCCCGCCGCGTTTTCCCCTTCGAGGATCCTGACGGAAAGCGGATTAGCGCGGGCGAGCTCCAGTTCACCGTGATCGGAGTATTTCGAGAGCGCCTTGCCATCCTGGGCTCAACGGAAATTACCAGGGACTCGGCCATCGTCCCGTTCTCTCTGCTGCCCTATTACACGGGCGCCGATTATTTTGCGACGCTCTATGCCAAAGCCAAGAGCCCGGACGATGTCCCGGCGGTGACCCAGCAAGTGAAGGAGATTATCCAAAGCCGCCACCGTCCGAGCGCGCAATACCGGGTGCAAAACCTCAGCGGTATCCTTGAGACTGCACAGGCAATCGGGCTGGCCCTCACCATCATACTCGTTCTGATTGCCCTGATCGCTCTTGCTATCGGCGGAATCGGAATCATGAATATTATGCTGGTAACGGTTACCGAGCGGACTCGCGAAATCGGGATTCGCAAAGCCATTGGCGCTTCGCGTGACGCCATTCGCTACCAGTTCCTGATGGAAGCGATGGCCATCAGCGGGACAGGCGCGCTTGGCGGAATACTGATCGCTATTCTGATACCTACCTTGCTGCGGTTGTTGCTGCGATTCTTTCCCGATACCCAGGGTATCAGCGTACCCATATCGTGGCTCTCGGTAGTTTTTGCGTTCGTAGTATCTTGCTCTACCGGCCTGATCTTTGGCTACCTCCCGGCAAATCGGGCCGCGAGACTCCAGCCGACAGAGGCGCTACGCCATGAATAACGTCGCGAATCGCAGTGGGGATCGAATGAGTAGCGCGAGAAATTTCTCATTTGCGTTAGCGGCAGGCCTCGTGTTGCTGATCGCAGCACCAGCGCATGGTCAGGATGCTTCCACCTTGAACCTTCGCCAAGCGGTAACGCTGGCGCTCCAAAACAGCCGCGACGTGAAGCTCGCGCAGGTGCAGTACAACGTGGCTGTAGGCGAGGCGCGCGTAAACCGGGCCGCGTTCTTGCCCAACCTGTACACAGGTTCCGGCGCCGCGTATACCCACGGCTTCCCATCCTTGCCGGGAGGCCAGGCCCCTGCCGTCTTCGAGATGGACTACACGCAAAGCGTGTTTGATCCCGTGTTGAAAGCTCAGCAGCACGCGGCGGAAGAAAGGGCCCAAAACCAGAAGATCGAGCTTGATCGTATCCGCGACGCCGTCACCGTCCGCACCGCAACCGCGTACCTCGAGCTGGCCAAAGTCCGGCATTCCCTCGATCTGATGCACTCCGAACAAGCCAGCGGCGAAAAAATCCTTCAAGTCGTCCGCGAAAGAGTCGCTGCGAATCAGGAGTTACCAATGGAGGGGACGCGAAGCCAATTAGCGCTGGCTCGCATTCAGGAACGCCTCGTAAAGTTGGAAGACCGGGAAGAACTGCTCGACCAGCAGATCCGCGATCTGACGGGTATCCCAGACAGTCAGTCTCTTCAGGTCGAAGCCGAAGACCCCGCATTTACTGCGCAGCTTGCCACCGACGTGGCAGCCGTCCAGTCCGAATCGCAAATGGTTAGCCTCGCCGTGCAAAATGACCGCATGGTCACCGAGGCCGAGCACGAACGCAAAGCCCGCGAAGACATTTTCCGGGGCGCGCGGCTGAGTTACTGGCCGACCGTCGCGTTGGTCGGGCAATACGACATTCTGAGCAAATTCAACAACTACGGCGAGTTCTACAAAACATTCGAGCGCAACAATGTCAATGTGGGTGTGCAGGTCACCATTCCGCTTTTTGCGGCCAAGACTTCCGCCAATGTTGCGCTGGCGAAATCCCAGCTTGCCGAGGCCCAGCTCAACCTTGGCAACAAGCGCCAAGAAGTTCGCGTGGACGTTCAGCAAAAAGTCCGCAACGTACGCGAACTGGACGCCACACGCGAAGTGGCTCGCTTGGACCTTCAATTGGCGCAGGAAACCGTCCTGGTCGAGCAAGCCAAGTTTGATCAGAGCCGGATAACCCTCCAGGAAATCGAGCAGGCTAGGCTGGATGAGAACGACAAATGGGTCGCTTTTCTGGATGCCGATTTCGCTCGCCAACAGGCGCAGCTGACCTTGCTGGAAGCTACTGGCCAACTCGCAAAAGTCCTTCCGTAGCAACAAATTCAGAGAAATATTGGGCATCTCGTTGAAATCGAGTAGAATTGGGTAGCTTTCCTAAGCTGATTGCTTTCCAGCCCTGAGGGTGGTGAAAAGATGCCGTCGGTAATGAAAACGCTTTTTTTGAATCCACCGAGCTTCGAGAAATTCGACGGTGGGGCAGGTTCTCGCTGGCCCGCCACGCGGGAGATCGAGTCCTACTGGTACCCAGTGTGGCTCTCCTATCCGGCTGGCATGCTGCCTGGCAGCCGTTTGCTCGATGGACCCCCTCATCACATTACTCCGGCCGAGGTTGTGAACACCTCGAAGGATTATGAGTTCGTCGTGCTGTTCACCTCCACCGTAGGTTTCCATAGCGATCTGCGTATGGCTCGGGCCATGAAGGAACGAAAGCCCGATATCAAAATCGCCTTTGTGGGTCCGCACGTGCAGATCAAGCCAGCGGAAAGCCTGCTCTCTAGCTCCGACCTCGACTTTGTGGTCCGCGGCGAATTTGATCATGCGGTTGTGGAATTTGCGCAGGGCAAGCCCGTCTCGGAGATTGGCAACGCCAGCTACGTAAAAGACGGCAAAGTCATCCACAATCCGTCGCGTCCGCTGATGCAAACCGAAGAGCTTGACGCTCTGCCATTTGCCACCGACGTGTATAAGGACAATTTGACGGTTGAGAAATACAACGTCCCGTTCCTGCTGCATCCGTTCATTTCCTTCTACACGGCGCGCGGTTGTCCGGCCTTGTGTACGTTCTGTCTGTGGCCGCAAACGCTTTCAGGCCACGCTTGGCGCACGCGTTCGGTCGAGAGCGTCGCGCGCGAATTCAAGCAGGCGCACAAGATGTTCCCCCAAGCAAAAGAATTTTTCTTTGACGACGATACCTTCAATATTCGCAAAGATCGCGTTGTGGCGCTCTGCAAGGAATTCGAGCCCGTCGGCTTTCAATGGTCCTGCACTGCCCGTGTGCACGGCGATTACGACACGCTGAAAGCCATGGCGAACGCCGGCTGTCGTCTCCTAATTGTCGGCTTCGAGTCCGGCGACGCCCAAATTCTGAAAAATATCAAGAAGGGCCAAACGCTCGAGATGGGCCGCAACTTCGTGAAGAACTGCAAGAAGGTCGGCATTCGCGTCCACGGTGATTTCATTATTGGCCTTCCCGGCGAAACGAAAGAAACTATCGAGAAAACCATCAATTTCGCGAAAGATCTCGATTGCGAAACGATTCAAGTTTCCATGGCCCACGCCTATCCCGGCACCGAGCTATACGATCAGGGAACTCGCGAAGGTTTTCTCGCCGGCGAAGCCATTACCGATATCGGCGGCCACCAGCTTCCTCACCTCGAATATCCCGGCCTCTCGAAGGAATACATGGTCGAGTCCGTCAATCGCTTTTACGACAGCTACTATTTCCGGCCCAAGGTCGCCTGGCGCATCGTTCGCGACGCCCTTTGGGATGGGCACGAGCGCAAGCGCCTCTATCACGAAGCCGTGGATTTTATGAAGCTCCGCGCGGACCGCATCAAGGTGGCGCGCGCCCGCAAGGGCGTCGACAAAAAGGCGCTCGTCACGGTTCCGCCGATGGACGCGAGTTCCGGGGTCGGTGAGTCGCAAGGCGCATGACGTCGGCGCAGGGCCTCCATCTCAAAACCATCGCTCTGATCGTCATCATGCTGGCGGTTGCTCCTCTCGGAGATACGTTTCTCGGCAAAGGCATGAAACGTATTCCTCCGATGTCCAGCTGGGCGCCCACTGATCTCTTCCGCTTTTTCTTTCACGCCTTCACATCCGGAACCATCTGGCTCGGCATCGGATTGCTGCTCATGTATTTCGTCGCCTTTCTGCTGGTGCTTTCCTGGGCGGACTACAGCTATGTGCAACCTGCGTCGGCGCTGTCATTTGTCCTGATCGCTCTGCTGGCTCATTTCGCTCTGCATGAATCTGTCTCGCCCACGCGCTGGGTTGGAGTCGCGCTGATTTCCTCGGGTGTTTTCATCGTTGGCCACACGCCTCCCCGAACGCGGGAGCACCATTCGTGGTGACCCAGGTTGTTTTCTACACCTTGATCGTCTTCGCAGGTACCGGCGGCGAACTTTGCGTGTCGCGCGCGATGAAAACCATCGGCGAGGTCACCGATTTCCGCCCGCACGCCATTGCAGCCGTAGTCCTTCGCGCACTCGCGCTTCCACGGATATGGACCGGCGTTGCTTTGATGGCTGTGGCCTTCTTTTCACTCCTGGGAATGCTGGCGGTCGCCAAGGTCAGCTTCGTTTTTCCGTCGACGGCGATCAGCTACGGCATCGGCGCGCTAGGAGGAAAGCTGTTTCTTGGTGAGCGCGTAAGTCCGCAGCGCTGGTTCGGCGTTCTGTTGGTCTGCATCGGCGTCGCGCTGGTGGTGATCGGCAAGGGATAGCAGGGCGAAGGATTGCGTGACGATGTCCTGGACGGCGATTCGCGATGTTGTTCTTCTGCTTTCCGTCGCGCCTTTCGCCTACTACCTGCTTGCCATTTTCGCCGCGCGGCAATTTTTTCGTGGCGCAGGCTCGGCTCCCGCTGCCGCTTTCCCCGATCCCCCTCCGGGTGTCAGCATCCTGAAACCTATCCACGGGCTCGACCGTGAAACCTATCCAAACTACGCCAGCTTTTGCCGTCAGGACTATCCGCGTTTCGAGATTCTTTTCTGCGTCGCCGACGGCGCCGATCCCGCCGTCCCAGTGATTGAAAAACTCATTCGCGATTTTCCCGAGCGCTCTATCCGCCTGCTCACAGGCTCGGAACCTCTCGGCGCGAGCGACAAGGTCAACAAGCTTGTGCGCATGGCACGCGAAGCCCAGCATGAAATCCTCATCGTCAGCGATAGTGACGTTCGCGTCGAGCCGGGCTTCATCCGCGCGGTCGTCGCGCCATTTATCGATCCCGAGATAGGCGGGGCCACCTGCCTCTACCGCGGTTTGGCCGACCAATGTTTTGCCGCCACGCTCGAAGCTCTCGGCAATAGCACAGACTTCGCGCCGGGTGTCCTCGTCGCGTGGCTCTTCGGCAATCGCGCGCTCGATTTCATGCTGGGCGCTGTAATGGCGACCACTAAAAAGCGGCTCGCTGAAATCGGCGGCTTCGAATCGTTGGTCGATTATTTTTGCGACGATTACGAACTCGGCAATCGCCTCGCCTCCAGGGGCCATCGCATCGCACTCAGCGAATTCCCCGTTTCCGTCGTCTATCCTTCCGAGAGGCTGCCCGCCGCTTTTCGCCATCAGGTGCGTTGGAACCTCAGCATCCGCTATTCCCGCTCCTGGGGACATCTCGGCCTGGTTTTCACGCAAGGTTTGCCGTGGACTGTCCTCGCTGCCATCTTGGCGCCCTCCGCGGCCGTTGCCGCCGCATATGTCGCTGCTTACGTAGTTCTGCGCGGAACGATGGCCTGGGTCGTAGGCGCGTGGGGAATGCGCGACCGCCTCGTGCGCCGCAAATTCTGGGCGCTCCCTCTACGCGACGCGTTAGCATTCTTCGTCTGGCTCGCCAGCTTTTTGCCCCAGCGCATCCACTGGCGCGGCCAGCAATTCCTGGTGCGCGACAAGCGCCTCGTTCCGGTTCCGTCGCACCACGATTCGTAATCGGTGACACTGACGAACTTTCTCTACTGCCGCAGAGCGATTCTAAAAATTCCCTCCAAACCATCATTGTATGCAACGCTACCTTGGACGATTTTTTGTTACCGGACCAGGTGCTTGCGGTTCCAGGGACTTCTCTGGTAAAATTCTTCTTGTATCCTCGAACTACGCCTTCACAGTCCCCGCCGCTCGCCTTTTGAAAATTCTGTCGTACGCAATAAAAAAACGCGTTCCACGCTATACTCCCCAACCGGAAATCGAGCTAGAATCGCGCTCGCTGTCGCCCTGTCCGGGCTTTTGGGAGGCTTTATGGAATCAAAAGGGACTCTCATTCTCGCTGTAGGTTTGCTAGCGGCGATCGCCACATTCGGGCAAAGCCAGGCTCCGCCGTTAACTCCCACTCCCGCAAACGCGCCTCCGCCTTCGCTTCAAGCCAATGCCGATCCCGGCTATGACGCTGCCCTGGCCGCCTGCAAGAATCCGCCGCGCAAGATGCCTCCGATCCATTTCCCCGCATCCGGTCCGCCTCCGCGCGAAGTCACCGTCACCGCGATTCCCGGCGTCATCGCTGCAGGCGCGCAATGGAAATTCCTCTGGCAGGACGCCGGCAACAACGGCGACGGAATCGTCGGCACGAGAGACGGCGGCCTGCTGATCGCGCAGAACGATAAAGCCGATGTCATCAAACTCGATCGCGATGGCAAGCCTTCCGTTGTTTTCACGGACACGCATACCGGCGGCTCTCTTTCCATGAACGCGAAGGGCGAACTCTTTATCGTCGAGCGCGGTTTGCATCCCGCCATCTGGGAGCTTTCGCCCAAGCGCCAGCTCCTGGCCGACAAATATCAGGGCCAGTCGTGGGACTGTATCGGCGGCGTCCTCAACGATCTTTCGGCTGACAAAAAGGGCGGCGCGTACTTCACCATGGGCGGGCTTTTTTACGCCAGTCCTTCCGGCATGGTCACCAAATACGGCGAAAATCTCTTCACCAACGGTATCATCCTCAGTCCCGATGAAAAAAAGCTCTACGTAACCAATAGAAATACCGTCGTCGTTTTCGATGTTCAGCCTGACGGTTCACTCACCAATCAGCGCGATTTCGCCAAGCTCCAGGAAAAAACGGCCGGCGACGGCAGCACCACCGATTCCGAGGGACGCATCTATGTCACTACCGGCCCCGGTGTGCAGGTCATCGGCGCCGATGGCACGTGGCTCGGTCTGATTCCCACTCCGCGCGAAGTGATCAGCGTCTCCTTCGGCGGCGTCAACAGAAAAACACTTTTCATCCTGGCCCGCGGCGCCGTCGATTCCTCCGGCAACCAAATCGGTAACGCCGCCCAAGTCTATTCCATTCCCATGATCGCTCAAGGCTACAAAGGTCGTCCCAAATAGACGCGCCGGTCGCCACTCGCACACGTTTCCAATCGTGCGTTGGCTGTTCTTGAAGGTCGCGCTCAGAGGATGAATCTCGCGGGGCTGGGTCGCGAGTACGCTACGTAGTTAGGAAACTCTCGGCTGTGATTCGCGATCGTACGTATCCTTCGCCACTTGCACAGCGGCAGTAATGGCCTGCTTCTGTTGGTCCACTGCTGTTCGGCCGCGTTCGGCCACTTCGTTCGCAACGTCACTCAACTCTCGTACTCGCTTCTTCGCGTAGCGGCGTCCGTCTTCCGCTTTTTCGGAGAGCATTTCTCGCATCTCTTCGCCTGACCTCGGCGTAAGCAGCATAGCGACCGCCGCTCCTACTCCGAGACCTGTAACGAACGAAATGATTTTCATGTTCCACCTCCAATTGAACGCTATCACCCAGAGCGCGGACTGCAATGGGGAATATCCTGTAGGCATTGACCTGCGACGTTCCCTCAACTCGTATTTAGCTGAAACTCCTAGCCTTGCCCAATTGTGACAAACGCAATAAACAAACTGACCGCAACTTATACTCCGCCGCCCTTGAGCCAGCGACGCGTCGCACACGGTGTTCTCGTTCAGAATGATTAGTGACACTCGGTAGAGTGTCGCCATGCAAATACGAAGAGGGAAGGTGCCCAGAGCGCGCGAGCTTTCGCGTTTTGGGTGCGAGCTGAGCCGGGTTGGTCAGCTCCGGTTGGCCTGGATGAGTCATTATCTGCGTCATGGCCGCAATGCGGCTTTTACCTGCCGCCACTTTGGGATCAGCCGGCAGACGTTCTATCGCTGGTGGCGGCGCTACGATCCTCATAACCTCTCCACGCTGGAGGATCGTTCGCATCGCCCGCATCGGCATCGCCAGCCGACCTGGACACCCTCGCAGAGCGAAGCCGTTCTCGCTCTGCGACGCGAGTATCCCCGCTGGGGGAAGGACAAACTGGTCGTGCTGCTGGGCCGCAAACACGTTCGGCTTTCCACGTCCATGGTGGGCCGGATCCTGAACGACCTGAAGCGCCGCAGCGTGTTGGTGGAAGCTGGGGCGAAAGGAGCGATCCGGCGGCGCCGCAAAATGCGCAGCCGTCCCTGGGCCCGGCGAAAACCCCATTTTTGGCCTATTCGAAGGCCGGGTGATCTGGTGCAGGTCGACACCAAAGAGGTGCGACCGGCGCGCGGCGTGGTACTGAAACACTTCTCGGCCCGCGACATGGTCTCTCGTTGGGATGTGCTGGAAGTGCACGAACGCGCCACTTCGCTGGCCGCGGCTCGCTTCCTGGACACGCTGGTCGATCGCATGCCTTTCCCCATCGCCGCCCTGCAGGTGGATGGCGGCAGCGAATTCGCTGCCGAATTCGAAATCGCTTGCCAGCAACGAA
Organism: uncultured Acidobacteriota bacterium; assembly: GCA_963823145.1. GTDB lineage: Bacteria > Acidobacteriota > Terriglobia > Acidiferrales > UBA7541 > Palsa-295. Next base: position 564,382 of record CAWGJZ010000002.1, on the reverse strand, counting down.
ACCTGCCGCTCTTCGTCCTCCCACCGCGCTCGCCCAAGCTTAACGGGCAGGTCGAACGCTCCCATCGCACGCACCACGAGGAGTTCTATCAAGTGATCCCTGATCGCTGGAACGTCACGCAACTCAGTCCCCAGCTCCGTCGCTGGGAACACATCTACAACACCGTCCGCCCCCACCAGGCGCTCCACTACCTCACTCCGCTCGAATTCCTCGAGCGCTGGAAGTCTCACAAACAGAAAGCCGAGTGTCACTAATCATGTGGACGAGTACACACGGTTGACGAAATTTCTCTCCGCCAGTAAAGTAGATGCAGGTCGCGCCTGCGGCCTTTTTTATTGTCTCCCCGCTGGGAGGTCGTACAATTGGCAGTACATCAGATTCTGGATCTGATTATCCTGGTTCGAGTCCAGGCCTCCCAGCCAATCTTCGATCAGCCGCAAATTTAGCCACACCGCTTCTCATGGCAAGATTGCGAACGCCCGCGCCGGAAAGCCCAGGCCGTGCTCCGGCTTCGGCCATGCAACCACAATCAACGCTCCCCTCGCCGGCACCTCGTCGAGATGCGCCATCACTTCGACCTGCCAATGGCCGTGCGTCAGCAGCCATTTCTCGGATTTCAGGTTTTCGCTGGTGTCGGTGTCCATCGATTCGTGACCGTTGGCCACAATGCCGCGTTGTTCGTACAGAAACTTGATCGCCTCGAGCGACCACGCCGGGAACGGCGAGCGCTTAAAGCGTTCCGGATTGCTGTCCCAATCCTTATACAAGTCGGTGCGCAGCGCGGCGAAGCTTCCCGCCGGCACCCGGCCGTTCTTTCGCTCCCACGCCTCGATGTCCGCAACGGTCAGCGCGTGATCGGGATCACTCCTCAGCATCGGGGTGATATCGAAAACCACCAAGGGCAGGATCATCTGTTTCACTGGGATTTCGTCCATGGTCATTCCGTTGGGGTCGAAATGCGCGGGCGGGTCGATGTGCGTGCCGTATTGCCCCACCATCGAATAGAAGAACGCGCGAAAGCCGTCCTTCTCGATCGTGTACGGGACTCCCGTTTGCGGATCGGCAGCACTCGAAAAAGCGGCCTGTCCGAATCCCTTCCACGCTGGTGTCAACGGGCTGAAGGAATGTGTCAGGTCAACGAAGCGCTTCGACGAGATGATTTTATATGCCTGCGCGAGCGATCCGCCCTGGGCCACGACGGGTGGTGCCGCGGCGCCAGCCAAAATGAAGCACAATGCTGTTGCGATCACGCACCTGCGACGCGTAGCAAGCTTGGTCCTCATGCGTACCTGTTCCCTCCTTTGCAGTGCGTTTGGGAAAACAGTACCGTTGGCCACGATAGGATGAGTTCGCGAACCGCCTGAGATTTGCGTCAGAAGAGAATGGAAGGTAGGTATGCTCCAGCCGGTTCGTTGTAAAGCCCCATCGTCATCAACGTCATTGGCTGGACAACGCGTAATCCATTCTCAAGACACCAGCGAAACAGTGCGGCGTTGCGCGTAGGGACAAGAATCCCCGGCCCCCGCAACTCGCTGGCGGCGATCAATGCTTGCAAGTCTTCGTTGCTCTCGCCCACTGCGTGGCCGAAAAACCCGAGAGAAGAAGTGTAAGCTCTCACACAGCCTTCCGACTCGGCGACCACGGCCGTTCCTTGCTGAATTGCGTCATTCAATTCGCCTCCCCGGTCATGCCCGTGGACTTGCAGACAGAGATCATTGCACGCGGCGAGGTCTCCTGCCTGCGCTGCTCGGACGCGATAACCGGCCATCGTTCTCTGAATCGCGGAGCCGTGCATGCAAGCAAGCGGTTCCCGCACGACGAAGCCAAGCTTCGCATACAGCGAGAGCGAGCGACTGTGGTACGCCGCTTGCACCAGCCGGATTCCCGCGAACTTCCGCTCGGCTGCGCGTGCCATAGCCGCTTGCATCAGTTGCCGACCCGCCGCCCGATTCTGCTCGGCGGCGTCAATCGTAATCGGCCCAACTCCCGCGATTGGTGTGCGCTCGTCCAAACAATTGCTTCCGATCACCCTTCCGTCAAGTTCAGCGACCACGCAGAAAAATCCCGGATGCGAGAACATCGTCGAAAGCACACCAATAGGAACCTCGGGAGCCGGAAAATCGCTAGGGAAATTGTGCCGAGTGGAGAGACTGCCAAACGCTTCGTAGCAGATCCTTCCGCACACCTCGGCGTCGGCCGGCGTTGCTCGCCGAACGACGAGCGACTCGTGTTTGGGACCAAATGCTTGCGACTGCGTTGCCATGGTGCTTACCTCCTGCTGAAATCCTGGCTAGAAAAGGGAAAGGCGAACTGCCGCTACTGCTTGGCGTAGAGAGGCCCGAAAGCACGAGCCAGCATCACCGCCATCAACAAACCCCCGGCTCCCAAAACGAGCACATCGCAGATGTTGCGAATGTGGAACTCCCCGACATGGGACACAAGAAAATATCCGACTACCGCATTGAGCGTGCCCCAGAGCACGTTCACCATCGGCGAGGACAATCCCTTGCCCGGCGGAGAAGCAAATGGACTGGGAAATGAGCGGCCGGACACGCCGCTGACAAAGTGCGGAACGGCATTGACGAGGAAAGCCCCGCCGAAAAAGTAAGCGACGTAGAAATACCAGCGCATGGCTACCTCCTTTGCTGCGGATCATAGCACGTGGCACAGGCACTCTTGCCGGTGCTTGTAGGTCGCGGCAACCGGTAAGCCACAGCCAAGAGTGGCCGTGTCAGGCAGCGTCCGCTTGCACCCATCGATTCGGCGTGCAATCATTCCGCCGTCAACCTCTCACATAGGGGGAGTCCGTGAATCTTCGAATCGCGCTATCGGTTTGCCTCGCGTTACTCATCGCGGCAGTTCTTCCCGTCACCACGTCCGCTCAAACATCCTGTGAATCTCTCGCGAATCTCACGCTGACGAACGCGACAATCACGTCGGCAAAGTCCGTTGCGGAGGGAAGCTACAAACCGCCTGCAACTCCGGGTCTGCCACCGCCCTCGAAACCTCTGCCGGCCTTCTGTCGCGTCGCGGGCATCGCGAAACCGACCAGCGACTCCGAAATTCATTTCGAGGTTTGGCTTCCGGCCTCAGGCTGGAACGGAAAATTCGAGCAGGTGGGCAACGGTGGATTTGCGGGCCTGATTCCATTCTCGGGCATGGCCGAACCGCTGCTTTATGGATACGCCACGGCAGCCACGGACGATGGACACGTCAATGGCCCCAACCAAACTTGGGCCGTTGGACATCCCGAGAAAGTAGCCGATTTCGGCTATCGCGCCGTGCATGAAACTGCGGTTCAAGCCAAAGCCATCTTGCGCGCGTTTTACGGTAAGGATGCCCGCCGCGATTATTTCGTCGGCTGCTCGGAAGGCGGGCGTGAAGGGCTAACCGAGGCCCAACGCTATCCGAAGGATTTTCATGGAATCGTTGCGGGCGCGCCGGCGATTCATTGGGACCCACTGCAGCTTAGAGGAGCGTGGGACGCTCTCGCGCTCTTGGCAACTCCGGCCAGCTACATTCCACCGTCCAAATTGCCCGTTCTCCAAAATGCTGCGATTGCCGCGTGCGATTCCATTGACGGCGCGAAAGACGGCTTCATCGAAAATCCCGAGCTGTGCCATTTCGATCCGGCAGTGGCTCAGTGCAAAGGTGACGACGCGTCGAACTGCTTGACCGCGGCCCAAGTCCAGGCCGCTGAAAAGATTTACGATCCAATGAAGAATTCGCAAACCGGAGCTGTCATCGGTCCGGGCTTCTCTCCGGGTGTCGAAGCGTATCCGGCGAATTGGCCCGTATGGATCACCGGGTCGAAGGCGCCGCAATTGGGAATTGGCAACCTGTTCGCGACTTTTTTTTTCCGCGACATGGTGTACGAAAACCCCAAATGGGACGTTCACTCATTGAATCTCGACAAAGATATAAAGGCGGCAGACGATAAGTTCGGCGCCACCCTGAATTCGGATAATCCAAATCTTCGTGCCTTTAAGGCGCAGGGAGGTAAGCTGATTCAATATCACGGCTGGGGTGACGCCGCCATTCCGCCGCAGGGCAGCGTCGATTATTTCGAGGCCGTGCAAAAGACCATAGGCAACACAAAAAGCTTCTACCGGCTTTTCATGGTGCCAACGATGTCGCACTGCGCCGGCGGTCCCGGTGCCACGATATTCGGGAACGCCGGCGGAATGGAACCTCCCGAAAAAGACGCCGACCATGATGTCGTGCTGGCCCTTGATCGGTGGGTTGAAAAAGGTTTGGCGCCGGATCGCATCATCGCCACCGGATTCGTCGGCAATAATCCCGCGAAAGGCGTCGCGATGACGCACCCAATTTGCCCCTATCCGCAAATGGCGCATTACAAGGGAACGGGAGACACGAAAGACGCCGCGAACTTCGTATGCGCAGCGCCGCCGAAAAAATAGGATGCCGCCAGTAGCCGGCGACGCGGAGTAACTGTTCAATTGCTGTAGCATCTTTTCTCGCCGAAACCGTTCTGTTCCTGCACCTGCTTTGGTGCGCCTGGGTTTTGCTGGGTTGGATGCTGACGCGTGGCCGCCGCCTTCTGCGAACGCTTCACATCGCTTCGCTCGTCTACGCCATCGTGATCGAATTAGTTCCGTGGCCGCCGTGCCCTCTCACGGTCGCCGAATCCTGGCTCGAAGCTCGCGCAGGCATCGAACCCGCGCGCGGCCCGTTTCTCCTGCGCATTCTCGACGCAGTTGTGTATCCCAATCTGCCCGAATGGCTCGTCGTTGGTGGCGCCGTGCTTGTTTGCGTGGCTATCCTCTCGGTGTATCTGCGCCGCTATCTCCACCGAACCGCGCCCGCCCACTGGTGACCGGTCGCTGACGCCAAGCCCACCTGATGCTTCGAAGTCTTGACACCGCGCCCTCCGCAGAGGTAGTTTCGCCCCACCATCCGCGGGCCTTGGAAGATTTTCCCGATGCAAAGGAGACTGAGAATGATGAAGTCCGTGATTCTCGTGGGCGCTTTGCTCGCCTCATTATCCGTGTCCGGCCCCATGCTTACTGCGCATGCCCAGGCCGGCGCCACCGCGAGCGACAAAGCCGCCATCGAAGCCCTCGAACAGAACTACAACGATGCATTCAACTCGAAGAACGTTAACGCCATCATGGCGTGCTACGCGCCCGGCAAGGGTTTGTTTGTTTTCGACGCCGTACCTCCCCGCGAATACCCGAGTTGGGATGCCTACAAAAGAGATTGGGAGGGCCTCTTCGCCGCTTATCCAGGTCCCGTTTCCAATACGATCACGGAGCAAAGCATCACAGTCGTCGGGCCCGTCGCCTACGGACACAATATCCAGACCGCTCACTTCACCGCGAAAGATGGCTCGCACACGACCGCTGTTGTTCGTGCTACCGATGTCTACCGCAAGATCAAGGGAAAGTGGCTGATCGTTCAGGAACATGTTTCGTTCCCGGTGGACCTGGCGACGGGCAAGGCCGACCTGCTCTCGAAGCCTTAGCTGCCGCCCAGCCGGTGTGCAGACTTGCCTTGCGCCTTCCCGCGCCGGGCGGAGTATGATATCTCCGTTTGGTGCCTGAAGGTGCCGCGGCGCCGACAACCGCTAGAAGGTTCCGCTTGGAGGTTCGTCATGAAAAAAGCCCTGATCATCATCGGAATTGTGATTGTGGTGCTGATCTTGATCGTCGTCGCGTTGCCGTTTGTGGTTGACGCCAATCGCTTCAAGCCAACACTCGAAACCGATCTCACCACCGCGCTCGGCCGCAAAGTTCAAATCGGAAACATTGGCCTCTCGATTCTTTCCGGCGGCGTCACAGTGGATAACGTCGTTATCGCGGACGACCCTGCTTTCAGCAACACGCCCTTCCTCCAGGCCAAGCAACTCACCGCCGGCGTAGCTCTCATGCCGCTGATTTTTTCCAAGAAGCTCGAAGTATCCTCCTTCACCGTCACCGATCCGCAGGTTTCTTTGCTTCGCTCGCCCTCGGGAACCTGGAATTTCTCCAGCATGGGAACCACCGGAGCGAAAAATGCCGCGTCGCAATCGCAGCCCGCCGCGTCGCCGCAGCCTGCATCGACGCAACAAACCAATATTTCCGTCGCCAAACTAAAAATCTCAAATGGCACGATTGTGGTGGGAACTGTCGGTGCTCATGGCAAAACTCAGACCTATAAATCCGTCGAGCTTGAAGCATCTGACCTTTCATACTCGTCACAATTCCCGTTCACTTTCAGCGCCAAAACCCCCGGCGACGGCACCGTAAAGGTCGACGGAAAGGCCGGTCCGATCGACGCCACGGACGCGTCCCTGACTCCACTGGATGCCAAACTCGACGTCTCCCACCTCGACCTCGCTTCCACTGGTTTCGTCGATCCGTCGGCTGGCGTCGCGGGTATTGTCGATTTTAACGGCGCACTAATGTCAGACGGTCATCAGATGACGTCAAAAGGGGCAGTTAAGGCCAATAAAATCAAACTAGTACCGGCGGGTTCCCCCTCCCGCGTCCCCGTGAATATCGACTACGCCACCGCGTATGACCTCAAAAAAGAAACCGGCAGCCTCACGCAAGGCGACGTCCACATCGGCCAGGCTCTCGCGCATTTAACGGGCTCCTACGACGCCGCCGGTGCCGCCACCGTCCTCCAAATGAAATTGGCCGGCACCGGAATGCCGGTGGCGGATCTGGAGGGCGTGTTGCCTGCGGCCGGCGTAAGTCTTCCTTCGGGTGCATCGTTAAAAAGCGGAAGCATGGATGTAAATCTTGCCATCAGCGGCCCGGTCGATAAGCTGCTAATAACGGGACCGGTGAACCTTTCCAATGGGGATCTCGCGGGTTTTAATTTGAAGTCGAAGCTGGGCGCGCTCTCTTCCTTCGCCGGCCTCGGCGGCAATAGCGGCGGCAACGACACGCAAATCCAGAAACTCAGCGCCGATATCCGCGTGGATCCCAGTGGAACTCAAGCGAACAATTTGGATGTGATCGTGCCTTCGATTGGGACGGTGACGGGAAACGCGGCGGTCAGCGTCGAAAACAAGCTCAGCGGCAAAATGATGGCGAAGCTCGCCGCAGGTAGCGTGGCCGGTGCGATGACCGGCGCGCTTTCCTCTTTCACCGGCGGAGGGGGATCAAAAGGCGGCGGCGGTATTCCCTTTACGCTTTCCGGCACAACGTCGACTCCCATTTTCCTCCCCGATCTTAGCGGCATGGCGAAGGGATTGGGCAAGACTGGCATGGGAGCGGCTGGCGGCGCGACTGGCGCTGCCGGCGCCGCCGCTGGGGTTCTCGGCGGTCTTTTCGGGAAAAAGAAAAAGTAGCGAATCTCTCTCTCGGTCACGCGCCGAAGCCAAGGCTCTGCGCATCGGGGCGAGCGAATCGCCAAACTCCGGTCTCATCAATCCATCGCGGCTGGCTTTGCGGAACCTGCCAGTGTGTGTTCCGTATCTCGAAACAGATAGCGCATCGCTCGTATAACCGCTCGAATGGCTATCGCGATGATCGCTAATCCCGCCAGAGCAATCGCCGCGGCCGCATACACATGGCGCGTCGCGAACCAGGTGAGAAACACAACCAACAGATCCTCGCCCATGCTGAGCGCCATGTTGGAGAAAGGTTCGGGCGATGACGTGATCGCGGTTCGCGCCGCCACCTTTCCAGCGTGTGCGGCCAGCGCGATCGAAGCTCCCACAAACGTTGCGGCGAGCCGCTCCCATTCCGGCAATTGCGCCGTGGCCGCATAGGTGAGCAGCGCCGCGGCCGGCACGCGAACGAACGTGTGCATCGCGTTCCAAAGCAGATCGAAAACCGGAATTTTGTCGCCGATAAACTCGATCGCGAAGAGCACGACGCAAACGCCAATCACATACCAGCTCACCAGGACGTGAAGCGAAGCCGGGAGCGTGAGGAAATGCCCGCGAGCCAGCAAACCGAGCATCGCTACCGTGGCGTAAATATTGAGTCCCGCCGAAAAGCAGATCACCACCAGCAGCGCCGTCAGCTCCGTGCCAGTCGGTATCGCCGGAATAATGAAGTCAGCGAGCATCGCGGTCATGCTGATCGCAAGCCCCCAGATCGAGTTATTCGGATATCGTTCGCCGCTCCGCTAGAGCATTTGGCGCAAGACGTATTGAAGGATGCCGCCGTGCTGGTAGTAGGCGACCTCGAACGGCGTATCGACGCGAGCGATCGCGGTGAAATTCTTTTCTTTACCTTGAGAGTCGCGCGCGCGGGCTTTGATCTTTTTTTTCGGCTCGAACTTTTGTCCCAAGCCCTCGAAATCGAAAGTTTCGAGGCCGGTAAGGCCCAGCGACTTGAAATCTTCACCCGGCGAGAATTCCAGCGGCAGCACGCCCATGCCGACCAGATTGCTGCGATGGATGCGCTCGAAGCTTTCAGCGAGCACCGCGCGAACACCGAGCAAAAGCGTTCCTTTCGCGGCCCAATCGCGCGAGGAGCCTGAACCGTATTCTTTTCCGGCGATAATCACCAGCGGAACGCCTTCTTCGCGATATTTCATCGCGGCGTCGTAGATGGTCATCTGCTCGTCGCCCGGCTGATGGACGGTCCAGCCACCCTCGGTTCCGGGCGCCAGCAAATTTCGGAGCCGGATGTTGGCGAAAGTACCGCGCATCATCACTTCGTGGTTGCCGCGCCGCGCGCCGTAGGAGTTGAAATCCTTCGGCTGGACGCCGTGCGCGATCAGATATTTTCCCGCGGGACTATCGGCCTGAATGGAGCCGGCCGGAGAAATGTGATCGGTGGTGATGCTATCGCCGAGAACCGTGAGCGCGCGAAGGCCGCGCAGATCTGAAATCGCGCTGGGTTTCACCGGCATTCCTTCAAAGTACGGGGGATTCTTGATGTAGGTGGATTTGTCGCTCCAGGCGTAAAGATCGCCTTCGGGAACGGGCAGGGCGCGCCAGTGTTCGTCTCCGGTGAAAACGTCCGCATATTCTTTCTTGAACATTTCGCTCGAGACTGCGCTGCGTACCGTGGATTCGACTTCCTGCGGCGTGGGCCAAATGTCGCGCAGGTAAACGGGCTTGCCGGACTTGTCGTTGCCGAGCGGCTCGTTGACGATGTCGAAATCCATGCGGCCCGCGAGCGCGTAGGCTACGACCAGCGGCGGCGAGGCCAGATAATTTGCGCGGCAATGCGGATTGATGCGTCCTTCGAAATTGCGATTGCCGCTGAGGACGGAGACGGCGACGAGATTGTTGTCCTTGATGGCTTTCGCGATGTGGTCCGGCAGCGGACCGCTATTGCCGATGCAAGTGGTGCAGCCGTAGCCAACAAGATTGAAACGCAGCGAATTGAGATAGGGCCACAGGCCGGCCTTTTCAATGTAGTCGGTGACAACTTTCGATCCCGGCGCAAAACTGGTTTTCACCCAGGGCTTTGCGGTGAGGCCGCGTTCGACGGCTTTCTTGGCGAGCAAGCCCGCGCCAAGCATCAGCGACGGATTGGATGTGTTGGTGCAACTGGTTATCGCCGCGATTACCACCGATCCATCGGCCAAATCGAATTTATCGCCATTATTTTGCACGCTGACATGCTTTGCCGGCTCGGTAAGGGATTTTTCGAACGCTACCTTTGCTTGCGTGAGTGGCACGCTATCCTGCGGGCGCTTCGGTCCGGCCATGGTCGGCACAACGTCGCCCAGATCGAGTTCGAGCCGGTCTGAAAAAATCGGATCGGGAGTCAGATCGGTGCGGAACAGGCCTTGTTCCTTGGTGTAAACCTCGACGAGTTCGACTTGCTCGCGGCTGCGCGCGGTGAAGCGCAAATAGGAAAGCGTTTCCGAATCGACGGGGAAAAAGCCCATCGTCGCGCCATATTCGGGCGCCATGTTGGCGATGGTGGCGCGATCAGGAAGAGTGAGGCTCGAAAGGCCGGTGCCGTAAAATTCCACGAATTTTCCGACGACGCCTTTCTTGCGCAGCATTTGCGTAACGGTGAGAACCAAGTCGGTGGCCGTCGCGCCTTCGGGCAGGCGGCCGTGAAGCTTGAATCCGACGACTGCTGGAATCAGCATCGAGAGAGGCTGGCCGAGCATGGCGGCTTCCGCTTCGATACCGCCGACGCCCCATCCGAAAACGCCGAGGCCATTGACCATCGTGGTGTGAGAGTCCGTGCCAACAAGCGAATCGGGAAACGCGACCCAGGTGTCGCCGAACTTTTGGCAGAAGACAACGCGCGCGAGATATTCGAGATTTACCTGATGGCAAATTCCCGTGTCCGGCGGGACTACCTTGAAATTGTGCAAACTTTTTTGGCCCCAGCGGAGGAAGGCGTAGCGCTCGATATTGCGCTGCATTTCCATCTCGGCGTTGAAGGCGAAGGCATCGGCTCCGCCGAACTTGTCAACTTGCACGGAATGGTCGATTACGAGCTCGGCGGGAAGGAGCGGATTGATTTTCTTGGCGTCGCCGCCGAGATTTTTGATGGCGTCGCGCATGGCGGCAAGATCAACCACGGCCGGAACGCCGGTAAAATCCTGCAGCAGAACCCGCGCGGGCATGAAGGAGATTTCTTTTTCGGTGGCACCCGCGGCCTTGGATGGGTCCCAGCCCGCGAGAGCGGTAATGTCGTTGGCGTGGACAAACCGATCGTCTTCGTGGCGAAGCAGATTTTCGAGCAGCACCTTCAGGGAAAAAGGCAGGCGCGCAACGTGGCCGACGCTGGAGCGCGCGAGTACGTCCAGGCGGTGAATTTCGAAGGAATCGGCGCCGACGCGAAGGTTCGCGCGAGTGGAGAAGGAGTTCTTTGAGGTTGCGCTCATGCGGGGATGAGGTCTCCTTTGGGTGGAAGCTTCATTTTAGCGCACTCAGGCCGATGTGCCGCCGCGTTTCCGGGGCCTCGTGACTTCGCAGGCCGACTGTGTTGCTGCCGATTCCGTGCAAGAAACTCACGATATCCATGTTAGGCGCAGGGGGATGGTTGTCAAGGGACCGGCGCTATGGACTCTTTGGCTTCGTCTCGCCGCCATTTTAGTTGGAGTCGTGCGGTGGCTCGCGTATATTGCGCGCACGATGGCGGCATCCGATCAAGAGCGGCAGCGGTTGGCGAAGCTGTACGCCGACATGGCTGACGGCGAGTTGGAAAAGCTTGCGGCCGAAGCCGCAACTTTAGGGGACGCGGGCAGGGAAGCGCTGAAGTCCGAGCTGGCACGGCGCCGGCTGGAAATCACACTTGCCAATCCGGATTCACAAGGAACCGCAGGCGGCGAGAAATCGCCGCAGGTCGTCACTCTTCGGCGATACACAAACCTTCAAGAAGCCCTCCTTGCCAAGAGCGTCCTCGATTCGGCGGGCGTCGAGTGTTTTTTGGCGGATCAGAACGTAATTGGTCTGACCGGTCTCTATCAGGCACTTGGGTCTATCAAGCTGCTCGTGCGGCGAGAAGATACAGCGGAAGCCGAAAACCTGCTTGCGCGCGGGGAGCGGTAGGCCGGCCTATTTACTGAGGGAGAGGCCGAAGGCGCGGGATTGAAATTCGAGGGAAGCCGGGAGGTGCTGGGCGAAATAGGCTTCGTTGTGGCCGCCCGGATACAAATGAAATTCGTGAGGGATGTCGCGAGAGGCGAGAAGCTCGTGGAACGCTTGCGCGCCCACGTTGAAACCGTAATCGTCCTCGGTGCCGCAATCGAAATAGATGTGCATACCCACGGGTCGCGGGCTATCGCTGACGATAGTGAATGGGCTGTTGCGCTTCCAGAAAGCGGGATCGAAGGGGTTACCGAACGCTCCGCCCAAAGCGAAGGAGAGCGCGTTTTCCTGAGTGCCGGGCATTTGAATGCGCGGCAGGTTGGCAATCAGCGCGGCGCTGTGCGCGCTGACCGAGCCGAACAGTTGCGGATACCGAAAGGCAAATCGCAGCGCGCCATAGCCTCCCATCGAGACACCGGCGATGCCCCGGTGCGCGCGGTCTGCGCGGATGCGGTAGTGGGTCTCGATGAAGGGCAAGAATTCCTTGATGAAAAAATCCTCGTAGCGCACGCGTCCATCGCGTGAATTGATGTAGAAGGTTCGATCGGCAGCGGGCGTCGCGATCAGGAATTCGCCGATGCGCTTTTGGTCCCAGAGATCTTGGATGAGGTCCCAGCCGCCGGAATTGACGAGGAGTTGTTCGTTTTCGCCGAGGCCGTGAAGGAAATAGAGCACCGGGTAGCGGCGCGTTTTTTCGGAGTCGTAGCTGGGCGGAAGAAGAATGCAGTAAGGGACGCTGCGGCCAAGAATTTGGCTGGGGATCGAGCGGCATTCGGCGCGGCCTGCGGCGCGGGCGGTCCCAGCAAAGAGGAGGCAACAGAGCAAAAGGAACGCGCACGGCAAAGTTAGAAGAACCGGCGAGACGCAGGCGCTACAAGAGCGGGGTCGACTTCGCGTCCCGACCCGGCGATCGAAAAGCTCGATCACCGGGAGAAGAAAAAGCGTCGGGACGCTTCGCTCAGAATGACGGCGAAAGGCTACGGCGCACTTCAGAGCGCGACGCGTCGAAGAACACCTACTCATAGCGGAGGGCCTCGACGGGATCCAGGCGGGCCGCGCGAGATGCGGGATAGATGCCGGCGCCGAGGCTTACAGCGATGGAAAAGGCAATGGCCGCGGCAACCATCCACCAGGGAACGGACGTAACGCTGATGCCCGGAAGCGAGCGGCGGCTCAAATAAATATTGGTGCCAAAATTGATGGCATGACCGATCAGCCAGCCAATGCACACGCCAAAAATACCGCCGAGCAGACCCATCGCACCCGCCTCGACGAAAAACAATCTGCTAATGTCGCGGTCCGCCGCTCCCAGCGCTTTGAGCACACCGATTTCGCGGCGCCTTTCCAGAATCGCCATCACCAGCGTGTTGATGATACCCAGCGAAGCCACCACGAGCGCGAGGCTCCCGAAAATGCCGAGAAAAAGATCGAACACCGCGAATATCAGACTCAAGTTGCGGCTGGCGTCGAGCAACGAAAAAGCGGAAAAGCCCATTTGCTTTATAGCGTCTTCCGCTGCTTTCACGTTGGTGGGGCCGTTGACGCGGACCGTGAGGGTTTCGTAGCTTTGCTGCGTCGGGCCATCGCGCAGAAGATCACGCAGGTCGTTTGTCTGAGTGGCCCGCAAAGTTTCGGCGACTTGCAGCGGAATCAAAAGACGTCCGCGACCGAAGCCGCCGAACCCCGCCGCGGGCTCGGTCTCCACGATACCAACTACGCGAAGTTTTTCCTCGCGCGGAACGATGGAAAATCCGCCCGAGGAGGAATCCTGGCCGGCATTCTTGCCCGTGGCCGCCGGAGGAAGGGCCTGGCGCTCCGCGTAGCGGACATCGATTTCCTTGCCGAGAAGCGAATCCGGCTGCGTGGATAATTGCTTGGCTAAGTCGATTTGCAGGATGGCCTCGTTCGCCGAGGGACCTGAGAAGAAGGAGCCTTTCATGCCGTCGAAGGCCCCATCTGTGCGCGCGGATTGCGGCACACCGGCGAGAACCGTGCCGTAGGGATTTCCCGCGTAATGGATTTCCGTGGGGAAACGAATCTCAGGGTAAACCTCGGCTACGTGAGGCAAGGCTTCCAATTGGCGGCGAGCTTCAGCATCCAGGGCGCGTGGAGGACCCGCCGGAGTGGTAACGGGCCCTTCCGGACGCCCGAAGCCGGGATAATTCGAGCGCGGAGTGACGAAGATCGCATTGAAAAGACCCGTGCTGGCGAGGCGATTGTTGGCTAGATTTTGCAGACCGACACCGAGAGAAAGCATGGCGACAAGCGACGCTACTCCCACGGCAATTCCCAGCGTGGTGAGAGAATTTCGCAGCAGGGCCTCGCGCAAGTTACGGCCGGCAAGCTCGGCAAGATCGCCGATTTTCATTGCGGCGCTCCGTCACTGACAACTTTGCCGTCACTCATTTGAATCATGCGGTGCGCGAAGCGCTCGGCGCGTGGACGTTCGTGGGTGACCATGACGATGGTCACTCCGAGCGTTTCATTGATTTCGCGCAGCAGAAGCATGATTTCATCTCCAGTGGCGCTGTCGAGGTTGCCGGTAGGCTCGTCGGCCAGCAGGATGGTGGGCCTGTTCACCAGGGCGCGAGCCAGAGCAGCTCGCTGCTGCTCGCCGCCGGAAAGCTCCGTGGGACGATGAGTGAGGCGCGCGCCGAGACGGACGCGTTCGACGGCTTCGCGCACGCGAGTGGTGCGCTCGTTGCGATCCACTTCGGCCAATCGCAACGGTAATTCGACATTTTCTTCAAGAGTCATTCGTGGAAGCAGATTGAAGTTTTGAAACACAATCCCGACGGTGTGGCTGCGATACTTGGCCAGTTCCTCGGAATTCATCTCGGCTAGATTGCGGCCGTGCGCAAGAATCGCTCCCGAAGTGGGACGATCGAGGCCGGCGATCAAATTCAGCAGCGTGGATTTGCCGGAGCCGGAGCTACCGAGTACGGCTACGAAGTCGCCTGCAGCGATGTCGAGCGTTACGTCCTGCGCCGCGCGAACCAGCGCAGCACCCATCTGGTAATGCCTTGTAAGGTGATCGGTGTGAATGGCTATTTTGCCGGTCGATGACATCATCCGCCTAACATGTTACTACGCGTGAAGGTGGAGCGATGTTGCGGAGATGACGAGCGGTGCAAGGATGCGACGGAATAGCGGCGGTTACTTCAAAACGAGCTGCAGATCAGGGAAGGTCCGACAGCGAGCCCGCGTCGAAAAAAGATTTGTGCTGAGCCAACGCTTCGATGGCGGGAATGATGGAGCTGCTGCGTGATTTGAGCAAGTATCCGCTGGCGCCGGCATCTTCGGCCTCCTGGATCATTCCATGGATCGCGTATTGGCTAAAGATCAGTATTTCAGTATTGGGAACCGCTTTCTTGATTTGCGGCGTGGCGCTCAAGCCATTCATATTGGGCATGCTGATGTCCATGACCACTACGTCTGGCTTCAGGTCCTTGGCCTTCGCGATGGCCTCGATTCCGTCGCGCGCCGTGCCCACCACGTGCCAATCGTCATGCGTATCCAGCAAGCGCTGCAGCGCAGAGCGAATGGCTTGTTCGTCATCGACCACCAAAATCCGTAGCGCCACCATGGGTCCTTTCTCGAATCGGTCTCGCCGTCTTTTTCTGTAGCAATCGCGTTGGTACTGGAACCGCACCCGCAATATCTACTGAAGCGCCATGCGAAACTACACTGTTTGCGGCCCGAAGCGCGCTGGCGAAAGCCGGGGCGAAACTCCCTCTAAACATCTCGTTCCATTGCTGTTAATTCCAACGGGGACGTGGCTCCTTTCCTGGCAATCCAATTGCAGCCACCCTGTTATCGTGTCTCGTCGTCAGTTCCGCATATAAAGGAGCGCCGCTTGAAGCGTACCTACGACATTTTCCGGAGACTTCCCGACGGTGGCCCGGTCTGGATCGAGGCTGTGCAAACTCTCGAGGGCGCAAGGGCTCGTGTGACGTCGTTGTCCGAAGCGCAGCCGGGCGACTACTTTGTCTACGATCTCGTTCATAACAAGATCGTTGAAATCGTTGAATACGCGGATAGTCGCAGCTAGCTCGGATGCGCGCCGGGCATCGCCTAGAGTCGTCCCATTAGAAACAAGATCAACAATATCAATACGATTAGGCTGATTCCTCCGCTAGGGTAGTATCCCCAGTTCCTGCTGTGCGGCCACGTTGGTAGGCTGCCAAAAAGCGCCAGCAGCAGAACTATGAACAGGATGAGCAGGAGCATCGCGGTTCCCCCCTTGTCGACCCACCAGGTCTGTACCTCTACCGAATTCTGAAACGACCATCTTTTCCTCGTGTAGACTACGGGCGCGCCGCGACACCGGCAATCGAGCAAAGCCTGTAGTTACTTACGTTAGGGTTAGTAGGAACGGCCCAGGGTGCGAGTAAACTTGAACTGATGGTTAAGCCTTGCCTAGCGGCGCTAACCTGGCTCAGCGGTCGCAGCCTGCGGCACTGGCTCGTTCAGCTCGGTGGCGTGGGCTTGATCCCCCTGGGGCTCCTCGATGGTTCCCTCGTTCCACTGCCGGGCAGCATGGATATTGCGACGATCTTCTTAGCAGCGCGCGATACCCACTTGTGGCTGTATTACGCCCTTATGGCGACGGCGGGATCGGTTGCAGGCGGATTTCTCACCTACCGATTGGCTCGCAAGGGAGGAAAGGAAGCACTGGAGCACAGGTCTGCACGCGGACATATGCGCAAGGTTTGCGAAATTTTCGAAAAGTGGGGATTCGCTGCGGTGGCTATACCTGCCTTGTTGCCTCCGCCTGTGCCGGTTACTCCATTCGTGGTGGCTGCGGGGGCCATGCAGTATTCCCGGAAGATGTTCCTCACGGCCTTCGCCTCGGCGCGTCTGGTGAGATACCTTGTTCTCGCATCATTGGCTGCCTACTATGGCCGGCAGATACTCGATCTGATCTCGCACAATCTGCTGCTGGTCGTGATCGTGATCGCCCTCGTGCTAGGCGCGGCAGTAGCTCTGGCCTTCATCATTCGAGGTGGAATCGCGTGGGGCCGGGCAGCAAAAAGGTAAAAAGAAATAATAGGTCCCGGCGGGAGATCTCTTAGAAGAACGCGATGGCTCGTCCTGCGAACACCAGTGCAATCCAAAGCACCAGGGATAATCCTGCCCACCGTCTTGCGCTCCGCGGCGTAATGGGTGCGTCGCCCCACGAGGCGACGCTGCGATAAATTCCGAAGCGAAAAACGAAAGCGTTCACGCCCACTGCCAGAAGCAGCAGCAGCGAAATCCAGTACATCACGTTGCCGCCGTACTCCACCGGATCGGAGATGCTCAGCAGAATTCCGGTGACCAGCAGCACGCCGAATCCAACCCATTTCCAGGGCCGAAACTGCTCGATCACCTGCGAAACGGGTACACTCCTCATTGCCGCGCCGAGTACGCGCAAATTCCCGATTGCCACCATCCCGCCGAATAACGCGATGCTCAGCACGTGGATGATCAAGAGCACGGGATAGTCGTATGTGCCTTCGCGAAGCGAGACGCTCCACGAGGTGTGGCTGAGCCATTCGCAAAACTTCAGCAGCCCCATTGACGATTCTCCGGAGGCGCCGCACTTATCGCAGTCACGCTACAGATTTCCGATCCACAATCCCGCAAGCAGGACGCAAAGCCAAAGCCCCAGCGAAGCGCAAGCCGCGGGTTTTCGCCAGCCTGGCGAAGCCGCATCCCGCGATGGCTCGGTGGCTTTCCGAATTACCGTGAAGTGGAATATCAGCGCCAGCACCAGGAACAGCATCTTGTTTCGAAACGCGGGGACTTGCACGTACTCATGAGGATCGGATGAGAAAAGGTACGGTCCCGTCGTCAACTGAATCGCGATTCCAAACCATATCCAAGGCGCTAGGCCTTTGGCAATCACGGAGATCGGTTGGCGCAGCAGGCACCAGCCTAGCAACCGCAAATCCAGGATCAGGATTGTCCCCACCAGCAAACTAAAACCGCAGATGTGAACGGCCTCAACGACCGGGAAAACCCATTCCCAACGCGCGATTGGATTGAGCGGAAGCGCTTCCGGAATCCCCTGAAGCAGGTTCAGGACAAAAATATTCGCCCACATTATCCGATGTAACCGATGGAGCGGCCACCGAGTCCCACGCCGGCCCACAGCAGCAGCGAAACCACCGCGGCCACTTTGCACCATATCGGCCGAATACGCCCCTCGTCGGAAAGCGTGATGCGCCGATGAATGGTGAAGGTGAAAATAATCGCCAGCAGCAGTGACGTCATCTTGAAGCGGAAGCCCCAGTTGCCGTACATCTTCACCGCCTCAGTGGAGAAAAGCAAGAATCCGGAAATCAGCATCACGGCGAGGCTTCCCAGCGTCCACGGCCACACATCCTGCGCCAGCTCGGAGACGGGCTCGTCGGCAAACCGCAAGCCGAGCAGGCGCGCGTTCACGAGCAGAATCGTGCCGCCCAATACGCCGAGTGCAAGCAGATGAAATATTTCAACGAAGGGAAAGAGCCACACGGAATCGCGGATGCCGTGGCCGAACCATGTCTCATTGCAGTGTCGGCAGAACGCCAGCAAAATCGCTTTAATCCAAGTCATTTTCCCGCGGACCTCCTCACGGCGGCGGCAGAGCGTATGCGATGGCTCGCCCGGCTGCAACGATGGCCACCCACAGCACCAGCGAAACTACGGCCGCAATCTTCGCGCCGGTCGGCGTCTTCACGGCGAGATCCCACTCGGCGGTGCGGCGGCCGATGGTCGCGTTGAAGATCAACACGTTCACTCCCGCCAGCACCAGCATGATCATTTTCACCTTGAAGAAAGTGGTGCTGTAGAAAGATAACGGATCGCCGCAGAATAGCAGCACGCCGCTGACAACCATGATCCCGAATCCGGTGATCAACCAGGGATTGAGTTGCCGCAAAACTTCCGAAACCGGCCTGCGCCGCATGGTCACGCCCAGAAGGCGCAAATCCAGTAAGACGGCGAATCCGAGAAAAAGGGTAAGTGTTAGAACGTGGATTGTTTCAACGATCGGCTCGGCCCAGAGCGAATCCCGCATTGTCATGCTGAACTGTGTGTCATGCAGCCATTGCAGAAAGCTAGCGAACCACATCCGTTACCCTCTGGGAATTCGTTGTTCCAGCTTCGTCTCGGTCGTCCGCAAGCGAAACTTTATTTCGCTTCACAAGGTGTAGGATTCCACCCCGCGGCATCGGGCTGCTTCTTGAATTGAGAGCTGGTGATGTAGGGCTGCGCCAAATATTCCGGGTCGTGCACGATGGTCGTTACGATCAGCCAGGTGATGCCGCGTTCCTCAAAGCTATCGAAATATTCCTCAACGGATGCATTGGCGCTGTACGGCACACCATTCTTGCGCACGTATCCCGGGCGGACGTGCGTGGTCATCACCTTCATATACCCTTCTTCTTTCGGAGCGGCAGGGTGTGCTCCGGGAGCACCCGCCGCTACTGGCACCACAAATCCTCGCGGCCGCAAGCCTTCCCAATCGGCCACCGAATAGCCCTGCCAAGTTGGCGGTCCGCTGGGGGGTTTCGTTTCGTCGAAATTAAATATGCGAGTCTGTTCGCCCGCGTCCGTCTCTACGCGCAAGGTGTCGTCATTCACCCACGTAATATGCAGGCGCTCCGGCACGCGCATGATCGCTCCCGCTCCGTAAGCCTTGCACGCATTTCCGGAAGCCTGATCCTTAGCTGGATCCCATTCCATAGCCATTTTTCGGCCTTCGGCGTTTACCGGGACTCCAGGAAAATCGCCCTTATCGGGAGTAACCATTCGATAGCGCCAGTCTTCGGTTACGACAGCCACCCAGTAGCCGCTCGGGTCAAATGGAGCGTCGGTGTGCGGATTGAGTTTGGGCGGCGTCGGCGCGGCATTTGGCCCGAATTGAGCGCGCGTCGGCGCCGCAAATGCCAGCACGCCAAGGATTGCAACCAACGACGCGACGCCCGCCCGCAGATTCCACAATTTCATTCGGTCCCCCGCCAAATTAGCCCTTCTCATCCCCGGCTGCCATGCCACCCGCGGCCAGCCGGGAAAACACCTACATGATCACGCCTTCCCACTTCCAGCCGTCCGACGGTCGCACGATTTTGTGCAGGCGAATTCTGTGCTCGGTAGGATCGCGCCCCGGATTGCCGGTCACAATCACGTGATCACCGGGCTTCAGCGTATCGCGGCTAACGCGGTCCCGAGTAAGTTGGGCGCCACCGCCCCACTCAACGGACCACGTCTGCATCTGACCCTTGCTATCGGGCGCCTCAACTTTCACGAACGAGTGCGGGTTGCGGTACATGAACTGCGTCAGCGTTCCCTCGACGGTGATCTCTTGATCCACAAAGTACGTTGCAGCAAACGAATGATGCGCGTAGGCCTGCCCTCCCATGACCAATGCAGTAGCTACTGCTAATAGGATGAAAACTGCGCGTTTCATAATTGGCCTCCCGTACGTTCCCCAAAATAAACTCGTCACGCTCCAACGGCTGACTTAGTGCTTCGCGCTCAGGCTCTTGTATACCGCCTCGACGAACATATCCGTGGTCCAGATTCCTGTTGTCGAACCGTAGCGTCCATCATAATCCATCGTGGGCTTCGCGGCTTTCACCTGATCCAGCGTCATCCCTCTATTAATCATGTCTTGGACGCGGTCGCGAATGATCGTAACCATCTCCTGGTAGAACACGACATCGGCCACGTCACAGAGCCGCCCGTGTCCAGGTATCACCATCGTACCGCCTTCCTGCAAATCGGCGGGGATGGCTATCTTAATAATACGATTGAGTCCCGCGATCACGCCTTGAATATTTCCACCCCTTTGCATGTCGACGAGCGGGTAGCGATTGGTCACGAAGATATCGCCGGTGCTGATCACGTCCGAGCGGCGAAAAAACACCATGGTGTCGCCGTCGGTGTGCGCGGCGGGAATGTGAATCATTTTAATTCCCTCGCCGTTAAAGAAAAGTATTCTCTCCGGCGTCGTGTATGTTTCCGTGGGCCATGAGCCCTGCGGCGCGGAGTCTTTTCCCCCCGTCTCGCTCATCCGATCGAGCACGGATTGGAACGCGATCACCGTAGCCTGATTTCCCGCGCTCGCGCCGATATCTCCCACCACATTTCCTCCGGCGATCGTGCTTCCCGCCTTCGAGATGGTTTCATTCCCGCCAGTGTGGTCCGCATGCACATGCGTATTGATGATGTATCGAATCGGCTTGTCCGAAAGGGAGCGGACCGCCGCCAGCACCTTCTCGCTCATCGGGGCGAGGCCCGTATCCACCAGCAGCACTCCGTCATCGCCCACTTGCACGGTGATATTGCCGCCTGCTCCCACCAGCATATAAATGTTGCCCTGCACGGGCAGGACGTGGACTTCAGCTTTCGAGTAGTCCGGCGTCTGCGGAGCGGCAGTTTGCCCCTGCCGCGCGAAAGCGGGACCCAGCAGACATGTCAGTGCGATCGCACCTGCGACTAGCGCAAGAAAAGCCACGCGCCATGCCTTCGAGGAACGCAATGCTGCTCTCCCCGCAGCCCTCATCGGTTCGTCGCCTTTTTCGCCGGACGCGGCAGCAACTTCATGTTTTTCATCTTTAGTTGGTACTCCGGATACATCGTTTCCGCGCCGCCCCGGGCCGCTTCCGGAGGCAGGCCGTAATTCGCCGGAAACTCGTCGAGGAACGGATTCTTCCCCGGCAGATGGGCCGGTACCACGCCGGCGGGCCGATCCACCTCATCCACGGCTTCGCACGGCCACGGGGCCATTCGCTGCTGCGGGTTGTTGATAAAATCCGTAGTGCGCATGAAAGGTTCGGTCAAATACACCGGATCGTACGTGATCGCGGCGACGGTAAGATACTTTCCGTGGACCATAAGGTGGGCCGTCGCCGTGGCCACATCGCTTCGGGGAATACCGTTGCGGCGCACCCAGTTTTCCTTCAAGTGAGTCGTGACAACTACGAGGGTGTCTCCATCCCAATGGCCCCTTGAAAATCCCTCCCAGGTGTGCGCCGCGTAGGGCGGAAGATCGGGACGCCCATCCATCCAAATGGTTTGCTCGGCGCCATATGCAGAAAGGTGAGTGCGAAACGCGATCACTTCTTGCGACTTTACGTCAACTTTCTTCCAAATACTCAACTGCGAAGGCCCGCGCCAGCCGTAGTCGGCGCCATGTTCCCGGCACTGATTCTCGGGAAGCTCCACCAGCGTGGCATCCCAGCTATCGCCGCGCAATCGCGCCGCCGCGTTGATTGGAAGCCCGAGATAGTCGCCGATTTCGGGACCGGGTATGCGCTCCTCCCAATCCTCATCGAATGTAGGCGACCATTCCCCCGTCGGATCCTCCTGCGCGAAGAGCGGCCGCCGCAGCAACGGTGCCAGGAAAACCAGCAGTATCAGCGCCCCCGCAATTTTTAGGCCCATTAGCCTGCTCATACTTCATGCCCCCGATGAACGCACGCCGACGGGACACGTTTTATCACAAAAGAAGCCCCGCCAATCATCGTTTTTCGCCTTCGATTCGTCCATCGCGGGCTCATGGTACGATTTTGTCCTGAGTTTTCTCGAAAGCCATTTGTGATACACTTTCGCGCCGGAGGTGCTCCATGTCGCTTGTAAAAGGTCTCCACCATATGACGGTGTGTGTGAGCGGAGCGCAGGAAGATATCGACTTCCAAACCCAAATTTTTGGCCAGCGCATGATCAAGCAAACCGTTCTCTTCGATGGTCGCTACGCCCATTATCATTTGTACTATGCCAATGCGAATGCCGAGCCAGGCTCTGTCTACACCACCTTTCCTTATGGACGCGTGAAAGGCCGGCAGGGTTCCGGTCAAATTCAGGCCACGGCCTACACCGTTCCAAAAGGTTCGTTGAAATTTTGGCTGGAACATCTGAACCGCCACAAAGTGAAGAACGGCGGGATTCAAGAGAGGTTCGGGCAAAAATTCATCCGCTTTAATCATCCTTCTGGCATCCAGCTCGAAGTGCTCGAGGACAGCGCTGACACGCGCAAGAATTGGACCACCAAAGAAGTCAGCGGAGACGTCGCCACGCGCGGTTTCCATGGCCCCGTGCTTTCCGTTCGCGAAATCGCAGAGACCGAGCGCTTTTTCGTCGACGCTCTCGGTTTCCGCAAGACCGGCCAAGAGGGCACCTATCACCGGTTCGAAATCGGAGAAGGCGGCGCCGCGAAGACAGTCACACTACTGCACGAGCCCGATCGCCCGTCCGGCAGTTGGATCTTCGGCGCGGGCACGGCGCACCACATGGCTCTTGAAGTTGAAAACGACGAGAAGCTCGCGGAACAAAAAGGCATTTACGACGAACTCGGCTACACCGATTGTTCCGAGATAAAAGACCGTCTGTATTTCCACTCCGTCTACTGCCGCTGTCCCGGCGGCATTCTGGTTGAGTGTGCGGCGACGGTGCCCAACGGATTTGCGGTGGATGAACCGGCTGACCAGCTCGGCCAGAGCTTGCTGCTTCCGCCCTGGTTCGAACAACGGCGCCCGGAAATCGAAGCGATGCTTGAGCCCATCAAGGTTCCGGACAGCAATTTCCCGGGCGGCGTGAAAAAGCCCGCGGCGAAGCCTGCTGCGGCTCCGGCGCAACCGTCCGCAGCCGAGGAGCCCGCGAGCGGCGCATCCCGCCGCACCAGTGCGGTCTTCATCGGCGGCGACAAGCCGAAAAATTAGCGCCCGCTGAAAAGTATAGGGCGAGGTTCCCTCCTCGCCCTGTTTCCTTTCATTTCTAATTGCAACTAGAGGGGTGGCTCGCCGCTGCGGCTTCGCCCGTGCGAACCCGATCGCTGCCGCGCTGGCCCACTTGGCATATTCAGGTTGATTATCGTGTTCACCAGGCCGACGTGGGAAAACGCTTGGGGAAAGTTGCCGGTAAATCTCTTTTCTTCCGGATCGTACTCTTCAGAGAGAAGCCCAACGTCATTTCGAAGTTTCAACATCCGATCGAGGAGCTCCTGCGCCTTCTCGTTCTGGCCAAGAAGGTGATACGCGTCCGCCAGCCAAAGGCTGCACGCCAAAAATACTCCTTCTCCCGAGGGCAACCCGTCTTCAACTTTCTCCGTGTCGTATCGCATCACCAGGCCGTCGCGCATCAGCCGCTTTTCCACCAGATGGACGGTGCCTGCAATTCGAGGATCGCCGGGAGGCAGAAATCCGACAAGGGGGATCAGAAGCAGGCTTGCGTCCACTTGCTTGGATCCATACGACTGAACGAAGCTGCCCAGTTCGGCGTCAAATCCGAGGCGGCAAACATCGTCATGAATCTCTTGCCGTGTGGCCTGCCAGCTATCCAAATCCCCGTCTAACCCGAAGCGCTCGCAGGTTTTGATCGCTCGATCGAAAGCCACCCAGGCCATCACCTTGGAATGGGTGAGCTGCCTCCCCTCCCCGCGAAACTCCCAAATCCCGTGGTCGGGGTCGCGCCAAATTTTTTGAAGGTGCTTCAACAGCTCGCGTTGAAGATCCATCGCCGAGTCGCTCTTCGACTTCGTACGCCTGCGAGCCAGATGTAGGACGTCTGCTACCTCTCCATAAATGTCCAATTGCATTTGCTCGGCGGCGGCGTTCCCGACTCGCACGGGAGATGACCCCCGATAACCGGGCAGCCACGGCACCTCCGTTTCGGGTATCCGGCGCTCGCCGGCCACCCCGTACATCACCTGCAATTGGTCAGCGCTACCGGCCGCGGCGCGCAGAAGCCAATCTCTCCAGCGCCGAGCTTCTTCGCGATAGCCGGCGTGCATAAAGGCAAGCAAACTAAAAGTTGCGTCGCGCAACCAGCAATATCGGTAATCCCAATTGCGCTCCCCTCCAAATTTTTCCGGCAAGGACGTAGTCGCGGCGGCCAGGATGCCGCCGGTCGGAGCATACGTGAGCGCTTTCAGAGTAATGAGCGATCGCTCTAACGCGTCTGCCCATGGCCCGTCATAGGCGCACTTCGACGTCCATTTGCGCCACCATTTCTCCGTTTTCTCCAGAGACGATTCCAAATCTGTCGAGCGCGGACGCCGCCCGAAGGAGCTGCCATACGTCAGGCCGAAGCCAATCGTTTGTCCCTCAGCAGCGCTAAAATCGCTAATCGTCTTAAGCCCCTCTCCCCGAAGGGAAACAGGCGTTTGAAGCACCAGAAGGTTCGGACCGGCGATCGCGAATAGCGTCCCGTCCTTCTGGCGCGTGACCCATGGAACGGCCTGGCCATAATCAAAACGAACCACGAAATCCATTCGCATTGCCACCTTCCCGCGATCGCCGCGGACCAGGCGCATGACCTCGGGAGTCTTGCTGCGAATCGGCATGAAGTCAATCAGCGTCACCACTCCATCATCGGTTTCGAATTGAGTTTCGAGGATGAGAGTTTTCTCGCGGTAACGCCGCGTTACGCGATATTTCTCTGCCGGAGCAATCTGCCAGCGGCCGTTGTCGGGGGTTCCTAGGAGCGCGGCAAAACATGCGCCGGAGTCGAATCGCGGCAGGCAAAGCCAGTCGATCGAGCCGTCGCGCGCGACCAGCGCCGCCGTTTCGCAATCTCCAATCAGAGCGTAGTCTTCAATTGCCGAAGGCATAGGCGATTGTAAATCGAATCAGTCTGCGGAGTTAAGCACCCGCTCGATTAGCAATTGAAGTTGTAGATCTTTGCCGCCCGCCCTTAGTGATCCTTGTTCCTTATGGTGTACGCTGGCGTTTACTTTGTATATTAATGCAATGTCGCGGGCAAACACCTTTGTCTTGATCCTGGCGGCGCTTATTTTTGCCTTCCCAGTTCACACTCGGGCGCAAGGCGAGACGACCAGCGAAATTACAGGGGAGGTTGCCGACGCGAGCGGTGCCGAAATTCCGGGCGCGACGGTCACAATCACAAACCGCGAGACTGGCCTGGAGCGCTCGCTCAAAACCGGCGCCGATGGCCGCTTTAACTTCCCACAACTCCAACCGGGCGCTTACTCGGTAAAAGTCGAAGCCGAAAGTTTCGAGCCCCAACAAAACGACAATGTCTTCTCAGGTTTGGGGCAGAAGCAGACCGTAAACTTTACGCTTAAAGTTGCGCAGTCGAGGCAGACCATTGAGATCAGCGGCGCGCCCCCTCTCATCAATCCCGGCAACGCGAATACATCAACGAATCTGAATGCGCCGGCGCTGGAAAATCTTCCAAATCCAGGGGGAGACCTGACCTACCCACTGCAGTTCGCCCCAGGCGCGCTGATCAACACGGCCGGCAGCGGAAACGACTTTGTCGGAGGCACGAATGGATACGGGAACGTCCAGTTCAACGGTCTTCCGGCGCTTTCCAATGGTTACATCGTGGACGGTCTGGAAACGAACGATCCCCTCACGAATCTCAACAGCGGCCTCTCTACCAATCTTGTCCTCGGCCTGAATTCGATTTCAGAGGTGACCGTGAACACTCTTTCCTATTCTGTGGACCAAGGAAGATACGGAGCGTCCCAGGTCAACTACGTCACCAAATCCGGCACGAATGTGTTTCACGGAAATCTCTACGAAATCTGGAACGGTTCGATCCTGAACGCCGCAGACTATTTCACGAATTCGACTCCGGGGAACCGCAAGCCTCGATCCACCGTGAATCATTTTGGCGGCAGTCTAGGCGGACCGATCGTCCACGACAAATTGTTCTTTTTCTTCGATAGCGAGTGGGTTCGTATCGCGCTTCCTATCGTCACACAGACCACGGTACCGACTCTTGCGTTTCAGAACTACGTTCTCGACCAGCTCCCGCTCGGCGGCAAGGATGCCGTTACAGGCGCCACATATCCGGCCGCACCCGAAATGGTGCCCTTCTATCAGAAAATGTTTCTTCTCTTCGGAAATGTGAACGGAACTTCGCTCGCCGTCCTCGGCTGTCCCTTCAACGCTGACGGCAGCCAGGCAGCCGGCAATCCGGTCAGCGGAAACGGTTGCGCAAACCGCAGGAGCGTCTCGCATTCGAGCGACGATCGCGAGCAGGTTCAGACGCTTCGCATCGATTACAACATCGACGCTGACAATACCGCTTGGTTTCGCTTCCAGGCTGACACCGGTTTGCAGGCCGCCTACACCGACCCGATAAACCCTCTGTTTGACTCGATTTCTCCGCAACCACTCTACTCATTTGCGGCCGGTTATACACACGTCTTTTCGCAGAACGTCGTAAATTATTTCAACCCAGGATTTTCCTGGTATTCGAGTCTGTTCGCGCCAAGCGATTTTCAGAAGACTCTGGCCGCTTTCCCCATTGTTTTGCAGGGGAGCGGCGCCAACGCGCCCTTCACAACGATTGGAGGCCTCGACAATACTTGGCTCCAAGGAAGGCGCGCCTCTCGTTTCTTCATCAACGACAATCTCGCGTGGAGTCACGGCTCCCACGAATTCAGATTCGGAACGAACACCAGAATTTTTCGCCTGAACGATTATGATTTCGGAGAGGGAACGGTTCCCACGGTCACGTACGCGACTTTGCCCCAATTCATTTACGGTGTCGCGTCCACCGCGACAAAGAGTTTCCCCCTTTCAGCAAACGAGCCGTTCAACTTTCTAAATCTCGATCTCTACGCTCAGGATACGTGGAAGCTAACTCCGAAACTGACGTGGACCATCGGGATTCGCGACACGCTCAATTCGAACCCGCTGAACCCACATAACGAAATCGCGCGGCTGCCCGGATCTTTCGATTCGATCTCTCACGATGTTAATCAGCCCCTGAATGTTGCGATTCAAACCCACCTCGGAAACATATTCGCCTCCACTCCTCTTGCGATCTTGCAGCCAAGAACGGCACTCGCCTGGCAGTTCGCGTCCAATTCCGTTCTTCGAACCGGATTCGGACTATTCAGCGACATCTTGCCCGGCAGTATTGCGGACGTTGTGGGTGTCAATCCGCCGTACGTTCAAACTTTCCAAGGCGGACTTTTGGGCTCGGTCGGCGGCGCGGCCATCGCGCCAGGAGTTCCTGGCAGCGCTGTGGACGCGACTGTAGCTGCCAACCAGACATTTGCCGCCGGCTTTGCGCAGGGACAGCTTTCCTGCGCGTCTCCGCTCGCCCGTCCCGGCACTTGCCTTCCACCAGTCGCGATCACAGCAGTGCCGAATGGCGAACTCCACGCTCCGTATTTTATGCAATGGAGTTTTGGCCTCGAGCATCAGTTCGGAACTAAGTCTAGCGTGCGCGCACAGTACGTCGGCACGCGCGCAGTGAACCAGCCCTACTTGACGCAAGTAAATGGCTATCAGACGGTGTGCCAGGGCTGCTTTGCCCCGTTCCCCTATCTCCAGCCGGCGGACTCCAGGTTTGGTGCGGTCACACAATTTTCAACCGGCGCCAACAGTCATTACAACGGGCTTCAACTCACCGCTATAAGGCAGATCAGCCGCGGTCTGCAGGGGCAAATCAACTACACGTTCAGCCGGTGCATGGATGAAGTCTCGAATGGCGGATTCCTGCAGTTCTCCGCGGGTGCGGTTCTTGCACCTTTGCCGGGAGAGCTTGCCAGAAATTATGGTCCGTGCGATTACGACGTCCGTCACAATCTCAATGCTGAATATGTCTACGAATTGCCAATCAAACTTCAAAATCACAAGCTGGGCTTTGTGGCGAACGGATGGCAAATCTCCGGCACCGTATTCTGGCATAGTGGAATTCCGTTCTCTGTGCTCAGCACGCCCTATTCGGCAAACGGCAATGGAATTGTGCAAGGCGGGGGTCCGCAATTTGCCAGTGCGGTGCCAGGCGTGCCGCTCTACGAGCACAATCCGATTGTGGGTGTCACTCAACCAGGGACGATTCAGTGGCTCAATCCTGATGCCTTCGTTTCAACCGTCGACCCGAGCACCGGAGCCTGCTATGGCGGGGACAGCCCGCAAACCTGTCAGTTTGGGAATCTAGGTCGCAACGCTTTGCGGGGCCCCCAGTTTGTCTGGAGCGACTTTTATCTGACGAAATGGTTTTCGTTGAACGAACGGCTGAAACTTCGCCTCGAAGCCCAGTTCTTCAATTTGTTCAATCACGGAAACTTTGGGCTGCCGAGCATGGTTCTCGCCGGCGTTCCCGGCAAGCCTTTCACACAGACCGGATTCGGCGCGCTAACCTACACAACCTCGCCGCCCACCGGCCTGTTGGGAGTGGGATTGGGTGGCGATAGCTCGCCCCGCATGATTGCTGTCCAAGCGCGTCTTGAGTTTTGAGTTCCTGGCTTGATCGCGATCACACAGCGTAGCCAGCAGAGGCGGCGCCAACACCTAATGGACTAACCAGCTCGAAAGCTCGCGGTCCAGTGCTTCCACTAGATCCGCGCGGTCTTCCCCAGGAAGGTTAGAATCGATGTCGTACCCCTGACTGCGGAGATAGTAGGAGAGCATTCGATACGACGCCCTGAACCCTCGCACCTCCTCGTGGCTGATGGAGATGCGTTCACCTGGAATCGAGGGCGTAAGCTCATCGCGCATGTAAATCGCGTCGAATCCAAAAATGCGCCATTGCTCACCACGGCGTTCTGCCCGGTAAAGGAAACGCGCATGCGTTGAAAGGGTGCCTTCCACGTTCTGCAGTTTCACCGGCAGGTCAATGATCGCGGTTAGGCTAGCAATGGCGCGATCTCCGGCCAGCGTCACCAGGACGGGTCCCAATCGGTGCTTCGCCGGAATGCCTCGGCGCGCCATATCGATTGAACCGGTCACGAAGTCCGGGCCGTTGCCTCGAAACCAGCTTATTCGCACCACCGAGTCAGGCCAGAAGCATTCACGCATCTGCTCCCAGCGACCCATATCGCGGCTCTCCCGTTCGCGCAAAATAAGTTGCGAGATAGAAGTAATGTCCGCGCTATCCAACACCGCTTTCGGTAAATTGTCGCTCATGGGCACCACTCCCAGACGCGAATCCACCGTGGCTACGTTCACGTCGTTTGGCCTCAAAATTCTTTACACCACCATGTACTTGAAACCGCGATTTACGATGATAGCCTCACATTGAGGCTGTGTGCCGCCTCGACGAAAGGAGATGACGGCGATGTGGAACTCTCGAGCTCAAGAGCTGGGCTGCTCTCAGTGGCCGAGCAGTCCCAGGCTCGCTCGCGATAGAGAGTCTTGCATCGCGGGCCGGTTGTCAATCCGGCGTCAGTTTCGCCAGAACTGCCCTAAGAGCGACGGTATCGTCCGCCGCACCAGATTCTACTCGTCACTCCGGACGAGTAGAAGCGCTTGTAACTACCTGAAAACAAACGATCGGTGTCACGTCTACCCGTCACAAAAACGGAGGGCGCGTTTGTCTGCGGGCCGCCATAACCATGCCGATGGCGTCGATGAATTCCAGATTGAAAATCGACCGGAACCCGCTTACGCTGTTGACCTTAGTGATTCTACAGGCCCAATTGCCGGATCAATCTTCAAGATTGGCGAGCGGCACTCACAAACAGTCGAGCGCACTTTGATGGAGCCTTCCCACAGCTTCGAAGTTGGGAAAATCCGCGTTGGCGGCAACGCGCCCCTGTTTCTCATCGCCGGCCCGTGCGTAATCGAGAGCGAAGCCCACGCTACGTCAATCGCCACGCGCCTGGCAGAAATTGCCGGCCCCCTCGGTATCCCTCTGATTTTCAAGGCCTCTTACGACAAAGCCAATCGCTCCTCCATCGGTTCTTTCCGGGGACCGGGCCTGGAGGCCGGCCTTCGCGTGCTTGCCAAAATCAAGAAGCGCACCGGCCTGCCCATCCTCACGGACGTGCACGAAATCGGACAGGTTGGCCCGGCCGCCGAAGTTTGCGACGTGCTGCAAATTCCGGCGTTCCTCTCGCGCCAGACAGATCTTCTCGTCGCCGTCGGCCGGTCCGGCCGCGCCGCCAACATCAAGAAAGGGCCGTTCCTCTCCCCCTGGGACGTCGCGCATGCCGTTGAAAAGATTGCAAGCACCGGCAATCAAAAAATCATTCTTACTGAAAGAGGCGTATCCTTCGGCTACCAGAATCTTGTGGTGGACATGCGATCGTTTCCGATCATGCGCAAACTGGGCTATCCCGTGGTCTTCGATGTGACGCACGCGGTGCAATTGCCCGGTGGAGCAGGAAAGTCCAGCGGCGGCCAGCCCGAGTTCATCGAGCCGCTCGCCCGCGCGGGAACTGCCGTCGGCATTGACGGTCTGTTTCTCGAAGTGCATGACAATCCCGCGAAGGCTCTCTCGGATGGCACCAACGCGCTCGCGCTGGAAGACCTCCGTCCACTTCTAGAAAAAGTGTCGCGTATCGCCGCTCTCACTCGCGAATGGGACGCGAACGGCGGTCCTCCCCAGAAGCAGGATTCTTCGGCGAAAGCTGCGCCACGCAAGCCGGAGCGTAGGAAGTGGCGAGCCCGATGAGCCCAACACCGCAGAAAGGCGCGATCTCGCCGAACGGCAGAAAAGTGTCGGTGCCGACCGCGAAGCGCGTCCTCCAAATAGAAGCCGCGGCCATTAGTGGTCTGATCGATCGCCTGGACGAGCGCTTCGAAAATGCTGTCGAGCTGCTGTATTCCTGCAAGGGGCGTGTTGTTGTTGCCGGGCTCGGCAAATCCGGATTGATCGGACGAAAAATCGCGGCCACTTTTTCCAGCACCGGCACGCCGTCAATGTTTCTGCACGCCGCCGAAGCTCTCCACGGAGACCTCGGCATGCTTGCGTCTGGTGACGTCCTGTTGACGATTTCGACGAGCGGTGAAACCGAGGAACTGATTGAGCTGGTGGAAGCCGCTAGGCGGCTCGGCATAAAGATTGTAACGTTCACGGCGAAAGCGTCCTCGACGCTGGCGACGGCCAGCGACATCGTGCTCGACATCGCCGTCAAAGAGGAAGCCTGCTCGCTGAACCTTGCGCCCACGGCTTCCACAGCCGCAGCGCTGGCAATGGGTGACGCGCTCGCGATCGCGTTGCTGGAGCGCCGCGATTTTCGTGAAGATGATTTCGCCGCCCTGCATCCTCGTGGAGGCCTGGGGAAAAAGCTGCGGCGCATCGAGATGCTGATGCATATGGGCAACGGCTTGCCGCGCGTGCTTCCCACCACCAAGATGCCCGACGTGATTTACGAGATGAGCAGCAAAGGGCTGGGTATCACCACAGTGACCAAGCCCGACGGCCATCTGATGGGAATTATCACCGATGGCGACCTTCGCCGCGTGATGCAGCGGCGCAAGCAAAACGTTCTGGAACTCGCCGCCATCGACTGTATGACCAAAAATCCCGTCACGCTGCCGCGCACCGAGCTTGCGGCCACGGCGCTCCGGCTCATGGAAGAAAAGAAAATCACGTCCGTGGTTGTCGTCGATGCCGCCGGCCGCCTCGAAGGCATCGTCCACATTCACGATCTTTGGACACTGCAATTATTTTGACGGCTTAGCCGGAAATCCAAATGCCGATTCGCGAAATCAAATTTCCCGCAAAGGTGATGCGGCGCGCCAAGAAAATTCGCGTTCTGCTCATGGATGTGGACGGCACCATGACGCCGGGAGTCGTCTGCCTGCAGACCTTTCCCGACGGAAGCGTTGCCGAGATGAAGGTCTTCAACGCGCATGACGGCGCGGGCATCAAGCTCGCGAGCATTATGGGTATCCGCACCGGGCTAATTACGGGACGCGATTCGCCGGCCACCGCGCGTCGCGCCCGAGAAGCGTCCATGGAATTCGTGATTCAGGGCCAGCCAAAAAAACTCGAGTCGTACAAAGCGATTCTGCTTCGCGCGGGTGTTACCGACGAAGAAGTCGCCTACGTCGGCGACGACCTGCCGGATCTTCCATTGCTCGAACGCGCCGGCCTAGCGGTGGCCGTA
Source organism: uncultured Acidobacteriota bacterium (assembly GCA_963823145.1). Lineage (GTDB taxonomy): Bacteria > Acidobacteriota > Terriglobia > Acidiferrales > UBA7541 > Palsa-295. The sequence continues at coordinate 532,121 of CAWGJZ010000002.1, read as the reverse complement.
GGCGATGCCGCGCCGGAAGTGAAGCGCGCGGCTCACTACGTCACGACGGTTGACGGCGGCAAAGGAGCCGTTCGCGAAGTTGTCGAACTGATTCTGAAATCGCAAGGAAAGTGGAAAAAGGCTATTCCCCTCGCCATTGCCTAGAGTCCGCTCTCACCATGCCACCTCGGCACCTTACCCGCGACCGAATCTGCAAATTTCCCGTGCAAAATGGCAGGGGCGAAACTTAGGCGATAGTAGAGTGCCCGTACGTACCAGCACTAAAACGGTACTTTCGGTCAGTGTTTCGCGAAACTCCGGAAGCATAGCCTTATGGAGTGAGCGAGAAACTGATGGCCACTCCGAAGGAAGCCCCGCTTTTTGCTGGCATGCGTTTATCCCTCTGCGGACTGCTTTCCGCAGCGGCGTTTTTAGTGGTGGGCGGCCTCGCGCCTGCGGCCTGTTCGCGAGCTTTGCCGGGCAATGATTCCCCCGGCCGTTTTGACTCACCGGCAGCGCAGATGCTCTACCTGACCAATCAGGACCGAACAGCCCAGCAAAATTGGGAGGAAACCCAGGGCCGCGCACACCCGCTTCAGTGGGACGATAGGCTGGCCGCGGCGGCCAGGGCGCACTCCGAGGACATGGCCCGAGCGGGATATTTATCTCACGAAGGGTCGGACGGAAGCCTTCCCGCGCAACGCGTTTCCTACATGGGCATCCAGTGGCTTTCTACCGGAGAAAATGTGGCCCGGGCTCGCGACGCGGCGGAAGCCGAGGCCCTGTTCATGGACGAACCGAAATTCCAGCAAAATCACCGCGCAAACATCCTCAATCCGAACTACACAATCGTCGGCATCGGCGTAGCTAGAGATTCAGAAGGAACTTTGTACATCACCGAAGAATTCGCGCAACTCCGCTAGCTGATTGCCGGCATTTCTCCACAGAGCAGCAAGAAAAATTGCAATGCTTATTCCGGCTGTGCCGTGCCGCGAGTGACAGCGTCATTTAGAAGCTGCCTCATCTGTTCATTAGCCTGGCGGGATGCCTCGGCCTGCTGCCGGCCTAGCTCACCTTGTTGCCGCCCGATTTCACCTTGCTGCCGCCCCAGGTCCCGCATCTGTTCGCCGATCTGGCGTTGCTGATCCCCGGCCTGATATTGAGATTCTCCGATTTTGTGCTGGAGTTCGGCGATTTGGCGTTGTAGATCGCCCAACTGTTGCTGCGTGCCGCCAGCGCTGAGCTGCTTCATCTGGACTTCCAGCTTTTGCATGTCGGAGCTCATGTCTGGAATTTGCACGTGGACTGCTTCCATCTTCTTGCTTAGTTCCCTTTGCTGGTCTCCTAACGCTTCCTGCTGTTTCCCGAGAGCATCTTGTTTCTGACCAAGATCTTCTTCAGCCTTGAACAAATCCTTGGCGCGTTGGACGGTTGCTTGGTCGCGGATCACATAGTTTTTCTCGTCATGCTGGAACCAGATGTAATCGCCCTTGATTTTGTTGCGGAGCGAAGTGGCGTGCTCGACGTCCTCCGAACTGCCGGACATGAGAATGGGGGAATCTCCCGACACGATCACGTAGCGGCCGCCAAAGCCTCCGTCGAACCCAGGCCATCCGGCCCGGAATACGCCGTCGCGTTGAAACTGCTGGAGCTGAAGCTCCACGGCTTCTTGAACTTCGTTTCCCGAAAGCTCGGCACGCGAAATTGCGCCATATGCGTCCCGGTAAATTTTGCGGATTTGTTCTTCGCTCATTCCATTTTTCAACTGCGATGCAATGGGCGGTAGTGCGAAAGAGTCTGGCCCAAGGTTTGGCAGCGGAACCGCCGGCGGCGCAGGAGCAGGAGGAGCTGCCGGTTCTGGCGCGGGCTGAGCTACGGCAGGCGCCTGCTGAGGAGCCCCAGCCATGGGAGCGGGCGGTGCGTCCGGCCCCAGATTATCTGGCACGGCTGGCCTTGCTGGCCCCGGCACGGGAATCGGGACGGGAACCGGAATGGTCACGCCATCTTGAGCGTGAGCAATCGATGGCCGCGCGGTGGCTGCGAAAAGCACAACGGTGATACCAAGCAACAGCAGAATAATTGACAACGATCTATTGAGGCGCATTGAATCTCCTTCCCATGCAAGAATCCGATCGACTCGTTTTTCCGCCTGCCCTGCTTTGGCCATCGACACGCCCTGCCAGTTCACGCGCCGCGGATTCCGTTGAAGCGCGACGAAAAAGTCGAGGAGTGTTTCGGCGTATTGCGCGCGGTCCGCGCCGGAAATCAGCGCAGCTTCGTCACTTGCTTCTTCCGCGGCATCCGCCAGGCAGCGGTGCAGCCACCAGCTCAGCGGACTAAACCAAAAAATGGCGCGGTGCAAAAGAGAAAGGCGCTGCGTGAGCGCGTCTCGGCGAATTACGTGCGAGCGTTCATGGGCGAGCACGGCTCGGAGCGCGACGGGACTCCATTCGCGCCATTCGACTGGAAGCAAAATAATCGGGCGCAGAATTCCGAGCGTAATCGGCACGGAAATCAGTTCGGATTCGGCGAGGCCAGCGGGAACAGCGGAATGATCCCCCCAACCGCGAAAGGTCAGGAGTTCGATAACCTCCGATTCGGCAACCAGTCGAGCGCCGCGAACGAGTCCCCGGCTGAAAATGATCCCAAGCAACAGCCGGCCAAAGAAGAAGAGAGTGATTGAAATATACGCGGCGGCGAAAAACACCATCCATGGAAGCGACGCGCCGCGATTTTTCGCCGCCATCACCGGGGAAGCTTTGGATCCGCGAACAATCGGCGTCGCCTTCGCCGAAATGGCGCCGCCAGCGGGCAGAACATCCGAGCGTGAAGTTCGCGCGGCGCTCATTGGGCGGACTTCCGCATCGCTTTTGGGCAACGGAGTTTCAAGGTCCGCGCGAAATGGAGCGATGGGAAACGCCTCAGGGGCGAAAGCTCGAGTCATGGGAGTGTCTGCGCTTGGGTGGAGCGCGTTCGCGACTGTAGCGCGCCGCGGAATCAGCCACGCCACAGCCGCGGGAAACTGAAATGATAGCGGAGGCAAAATCAATCCCAGCAGCGGCATGGCCAGCGCGGCGTAGAGCACCACCTTCCAAACAGCGAGACGCGCCGAAACACTTTTCACGCGCAGGGCGCCTATCGCCAGCGCCGCGAAACATCCCAGACACAACGAGCGCACAGCCGGCGCAATCAGATGCGCGAGCAATGCCGAGCATGCATGAGCTGCCGGAGCGGGAATCATGGCTTGTCATCCTTTTCAGACGGCCGCGCACCAGACTTGGCTGGCGACTTGCGCTGGCTCTCGCGGCTCTGAGAAATCTTGCGGGCCATCCGTTCCAGGTCTTTGCGCCCCAGAACTTTGCTATCGACCATGCCCATCACAAGCTGTTCGGCGGAGCCGTCGCAAAAGCGGTCGATGATGTGTTTCACGGCGCGCGCAGCCACGTTCTCGCGCGCTTCCGCGGCCCGGTAGATAAAGGTGCGCCCTTCGAGTTCGTGGATGACGTAGCCCTTTTCTTCGAGGCGGCGCAGTACGGTGCGGATCGTCGAGTCCTTCATGGGGCGGCTGTGCGCCAGGGCTTCCCGGCAGGCGTCGGCGGTGCAAGGGCCATGCGACCAGACGTAATCCATCACCGCCTGCTCGACGTCACCAAGATTCCTGGGCCGGATGCGCCGTGTGTTAGTCATTGTAGCGTTACACTGTGTAACATTAGGAACCGCCGCGTGTCAAGAACAAATTTGCGGGCTAGGGGCGCGCTCGATTTTTAACGGCAGCACAGCAGATGTGGCGAAACTTTCTTGGCGGAGTCAGCGCGCTTGCGCCGCTGGCTCACTCACGGTAGCCGTCTCTGCTTTGGACGCGTCAGCGGCCTTCAGGCGCATAACGACCACCGACCTGCCGCGTATCTTGTAGGTATGATCGCGGAGCAATAAACCCGCTTTCGTGTGCTCGTCGGCGGTATCCAGCAGACGCTCCCACCTTTCCCCTGGCTGCTTCGGCGGCAAACGAAACTGAATCACGTCGTGGTAAGCGTTGAACATAAGGAAGAGCGTGTCTCCGATCACCGGCTCTCCTCGCTCATCGATTTCGTCCAGAGTATTCCCATTGAGCAGGACGCCCAGGCAGCGGGCGAAGGGATCGCCCCAGGCCTTGTCGGTCATTTCCCTGCCGCGCGGTTCATACCAGGCGATATCTTTCACGCCGGCCCCACGAATGCTCCGTCCCTGAAAAAATTTCCTTCGGCGCAGCACCGCATGTTTCTTCCGCAGCTCGATGACGTAGCGAGTGAATTCCACCAACTCTTTCTGCTGGGGGCTCCAGTTCCAGTCCAACCAGCTCAGCGGGTTGTCCTGGCAGTAGGCATTGTTGTTTCCTTGCTGGGTGCGGCTGAACTCATCTCCACCGCAAAGCATGGGCACTCCCTGGGACAACAACAGCGTGGCTAAGAAGTTGCGCTTTTGCTGTTCGCGCAACGAAAGGATCTGAGGATCGTTTGTGGGCCCTTCCGCGCCGCAATTCCAGCTCAAATTATTGTTGTCTCCATCCTGATTGTTCTCCAGGTTGGCTTCATTGTGTTTTTCGTTGTAGCTGACTAAATCATTGAGGGTGAACCCGTCGTGGCTGCAGACGAAATTGATGCTGGCGTACGGCCGGCGTCCGCTGTGGCTGTAAAGATCGCTGCTGCCGGCGAGACGCGTAGCCAGCTCAGAAACTACTCCGCCATCGCCCTTCCAGAACCTGCGCATCGCATCGCGGTACTTTCCGTTCCATTCCGTCCAACCCACAGGAAAGTTTCCCACCTGATATCCGCCCTCTCCAATGTCCCACGGCTCGGCAATCAGTTTTACCTGAGACAACACCGGATCCTGGTGAATGATGTCGAAGAATGCTCCGAGTTTGTCCACGGCATGCAGCTCGCGCGCCAAGGCGCTCGCCAGATCGAAGCGGAAACCGTCGACGTGCATCTCCATCACCCAATACCGCAGGCTATCCATGATCAATTGGAGGACTCTGGGATGCCGCACATTCAAAGTATTGCCGCAGCCGGTGTAATCCGTGTAGAAGCGCGGATTGTCTTGCTCGAGCCGATAGTAGGACGCGTTGTCCACGCCGCGCAGGGAAAGCGTGGGGCCGAGGTGGTTGCCCTCCGCCGTGTGGTTGTAGACAACATCGAGAATTACTTCCAGGCCGGCGGAGTGCAGATTTTTCACCATCGTTTTGAAAGCCCGCACCGATTCCAGCGGAGTCTTCGTAAGCGAGTAGCGGAGGTCAGGCGCAAAAAATGCAAGAGTGTTGTAGCCCCAATAATTTGTGAGGCCCAGGTCTGCGAGGTGATTCTCAACGGAGTGATGATGAACCGGCATCAGCTCAACCGCTGTAACGCCGAGATCCAGCAGGTGCCGTATTGACGGTTCTGAGCCTAACCCGGAGTACGTTCCGCACATTTTTTCGGGGAGATCCGACCGCTGACGAGTGAAACCTTTCACGTGCAGCTCATAGATAACCGTATTGTGCCAGGGCGTGCGCGGTTGCCGATCGTTACCCCAGGTGAAAGCGGTATCGACAACCGCAGCCAGCGGAGCAAAGGCTGCATTGTCGCGGTCGTCCATCACCAAGTCCGCGTCTTCTCCGTCTTGCTTGTATGCGTACATTTCGGGCGCCCAATTCACGGTTCGGGCGATCGCCTTGGCATATGGGTCGAGCACAATCTTGGCGGCGTTGAATCGATGCCCTGCCGCGGGATCGTAAGGGCCGTGAACGCGGTATCCGTAGACCTGCCCCGGCAGAATCCACGGCATGTAACCGTGCCAAACCATGTCTGTCTGCTCTTTCAACTCGATACGCTGCGATTCCTTGTGATCGTCAACGGAATCGAAAAGGCAAAGCTCTACTTTGGTAGCGTGTTCTGAAAACAGAGCGAAGTTGACTCCGGCGCCGTCCCAGGTGGCGCCCAGGGGATAGGGCGCTCCAGTACGCACCTTGATGCTCGGCTCGCCCACGCTATTCCTCCCGTTAGTTCGATTCGGCACTCTTGTACGAGGGAACAATCATGTCATCGCATCCTCCGGACAACAATAGGGTGGCCCCGGCTCACATCTCTCTCAATTTAAGGGGCTTCATGTATTGCGCCTCGTTTGGTTCCCTACGATGATGGCTGTGGAAGCGATCACTGATTGACGATGGTGACCGCGCAACGCCGCTGGAATCCCCCCAGAATTGGTCGCGGGTAAGAGTCTACTGGATACGCTTGTCGAGGCCGGCCAGAGACTATGAGCGATAATTCAAGGAAGCTTTCCTTATCGAAAAAGCTGAGCGTGGCCAGCCTGCTCCGTTCCCACTGGAGCCTCGATGCCGCAGCCGAGCAAACCGTGATGGAGGCCCTAAACCGGCTGATGGAGGGCAGAACCACCGTGTTGGTTGCGCACCATCTCAGCACCATCCGTCGCGCGGACGTGATTTTTGTGATCGAGGATGCGGAAATAATCGAGCACGGATCGCACGAGGAACTCCGTGCAGCAAACGGCCCGTATGCCGAGTTGTATAAGATCCAGACTGAAAGGCTTTTCGACCGTCTATTTCCTTGCCGCGATTCAGGCTAATGGAAAAGGACACCACACCTCCGTTGACCCTTTTCAATACGAGGCTTGGCACGGCATTGGCGTCGCTCGAGAGCAAGCCCTTGGCATTCAACCTGGATCGTTTGAATTCTGCCATGAAACGTCGATCCAAGCTCTCGCTCGGTTTGCGAGAGAACAGCGGAGATTTGGCGTAATTTTCATCGACGGCGACCACAAATTCGACGGAGTGTCGATTGATTTTGCGCTGGCATCATCTGTGTGCGAACTCGGTGGCTATATTATCCTCGACGATATGTGGATGCCGTCGTTTCAGCGGGCCGTATCTTTTATTCGCTTAAATCGCGCGGATTTTACGGAAGTTCCCACAGAGCTCTCAAGAGTTGCGGTTTTTCGCAAGACGGATTCTGATAAACGCCGGTGGGACCACTTCGTGGGGTTTTGACCTAGCCCCCTCGCAAAAGGCCCTGCCGTAGCTTTTCAGGCGCCACGATGACTGCGGGCAATCCCCGAAGCCCGGCTGCGGAGAGGAGGGCTGGGGCGTGGCGTGCCAGCACTTCCCCGGGACGAATTGCCGAGGCGTCGACGTGAAGGGGAGGTTCTTGTAGCATGGTGTTCGTGAAAAAAACGAGATCCGTTAATCGCCGTTCCGCTGCAAAAAACGTCGATGAATATCTTGCTGGCGTCCCGGAACCTGCGCGCGGCACTCTGAACAAAATGCGCGAGGCAATTCGCTCCGCTTTGCCACCGGAGGCTACCGAGACAATCAGCTATGGGATCCCTGCATTCAAGTGCGAGAGGGTGCTGGTATGGTTTGCCGCATTCTCCGACCACTGCAGTTTGTTTCCCACTGCGTCGGTTATCGAAGCATTTAAACGCGAACTCAAGGGCTTCTCAACATCCAAAGGGACCATCCGCTTTCCCTTGAACAAGCCGCTGCCCACCACCCTTATTAAGAGGCTGGTGAAGGCGCGCGTCGCGGCAGGACCAACCTAAGAAACACCGCTGACCGGCCTGTCATTCGCGCCCTACCATGCTCTCCGAAGTTGGCTGACTTCTCGCCCCCATCTATTTCCTCGATTCTTACGCGTTGTTAATTCTTCTTTCACTCGTCGGTAACTCTGGAAAGGCACTTTCACCTCCAGCTTTACGGGCCTTTGTATGCAAGTGCCCATCGAGTTCGCGGTTTTTGTTTTGGTGTGTGTTCTCTTTGGACCTTTTCGCAATTAACCGATTTTGAAAACATTCCGAATCTCCCTAAGCGAGGTGTAAGGATGCGTCGCCGACATAGAGGTGTCTGCCGATTCTTGATCCTGTTCCTTCTCGCGGTTCTTTCTCTTGCACAGGCAAAGAGCGGCCGAGCGCAAAGCGGCAAGGGCACGATTACGGGGCACGTCACCGATCCATCGGGCGCGTCCGTGAAAGGCGCCGATATTTCGTTGCAGCCAACCGCAGCCAATGGCGTTTCGGACGTCCAAGGACTGTTTGTCATAAACGATGTCATTCCGGGAACCTATACGCTCACGGTCACATACGTGGGATTCGCTCCGTTTACCCAAACGGTGACGGCGGCGGCCGGTGGGACCGTGAATGTGGACGCGAATATGCAGCTTCAGTCGGCAAGCGAGAAAGTACTGGTTACCGCGCCGCGAGTGACCGGCGAAGCAGCGGCCATCAACGAAGAGAGGACCGCGGACAATATCGTGCAGGTCCTGCCAGAGGAGGTGATCCGCTCCCTGCCGAACGCCAACATGGCGGACGCACTGGGCCGCCTGCCGAGCGTGACGCTGGAGCGCGACGAAGGCGAAGGAAAGTACGTGCAGGTCCGCGGCACCGAGCCGCGCCTTACCAACACGACCATCGATGGCGTTAATGTTCCATCCGAAGAACCCGGGGTCAGGCAGATCAAGTTTGACGCCATTCCGGCGGACATCGTGGAGTCAGTCGAAGTCAGTAAGACGCTTCAGGCCAATATGGACGGCGACGGCATCGGCGGCTCGATCAACCTCGTCACCAGGACTGCCACAGATCGTCCCACGATCTCATTCAGCACCTTGGGCGGCTACACCCCCATTATCAACGGGCGCGGGCTCACGGAAGAAACGGGCACGATCGGAAAGCGATTCGGACCGAACAAGCGCTTTGGAGCACTGTTCGGCGGCTCGTACGACTGGAACGGACGCGGAATCGACGACATCGAACCTGTTCCCGACGTAGCCACGTTGCCGAGCGGTTCGCAGCTGGGCTGGAAAGACGGGATGGACATTCGCGAATATCAGTATTTCCGTTCACGTTGGGGATTGGCCGGGAGCGCCGACTATCGGCTTGGCGAGGCTTCGAACATTCACCTTCGCGGCCTGTATTCGGACTTCCACAACTACGGCGACCGATTTGCGTACACGCTTACGGATAATACGCCGGGAATTCAACTGCTGAACCCGGCGAACGTCGGATGCCCGACGGATAGTTCGGGAACCACTACCACCCCTTGCACAGGCGCTCCAACTTTCAACGCCCAACTTCGGAATCCCGACATTGCAGTCGGCAGTCTGTCCTTGGGAGGCACGCACATCCTGGCGACTGCCATGTATACGTGGGATGTGGCCGTGTCGCGTTCGTTTTACGGCAACTCGCCGTACTCCACTGCGGTTTTCAGTTCCACGCTTTCTTCAAGCACGTGCCAGTACGACCCGGCGAAGACTTCCAATGTGTACCTGCCGCAGTTCACGGCTGATTGCTTCGCGGAGGCATACAATCCCTCAAATCTTGCGTTAAACAACATCAATCGAGACCTAGGGCCGGCATCGCAATTGAATCTTCAGGCGGGCGGATCGGCCGCTAAGAATTACCATATCGGGTCCCGCTCAGCTAGGATCGAAATCGGCGGAAAATTCCGGAACGTACATAAGCTTAATGACGGGTATGTGCTGACTTTGACCCCGACAGGAACTATCCCCCTTTCTACCTTCCCAAATCGCTTGAAGAACGACAACTACTATGGCGGCAGCTACAATCTCGGATATAACGTGAGCTATGAAGACACCATCGCGTACGCGAATGCGAATCCCGCCGCTTTCACCTCCAGCAGTACGCAAGGGCAGGATCCTCAGGAGTATGACCTGATCGAAAAGGTCACCGCAGGATACGTGATGAACACGATCGACCTCTCCAACCGGCTCCGGTTCATTGCGGGATTGCGAGTAGAGGGAACCAGCGACAGCATACGCAACTTTTCAATCGGCAGTATTAACTGCCCTTCGTCGGGACCTTGCCAATGTCCTGCGGGCGAAAGCACCTGCTCAGTCCTTGCACCTAACGCCTTTTCGGGATCCTACAACACGATTCTTCCGAGCGCTTCACTCAAATATGCGCTCGGAGCCAATAGCTATCTGCGCTTTGTTTATTCCCGCGGGCTCTCGCGGCCTGATCCCCAAGATATCGCACAGCCTCTGAGCTGGACGGTGGCGGCGAACGGAGGAAATAGGAATTCCCTCAGCTTCGGCAATGCGAATCTAAAGGCTGAGACTGGGGACGACATTGACGTTTTGTTCGACCACTACTTGTCTCCGTTCGGCGTAGTTTCGGCGGGATATTTCTATAAGCGCCTTCAGAACCCGATCATCACGACCCAGTTCGACCTGAACAATTATCAACCGCCTGGCGGCCCGCTCGGCAATTGGCTGGCGACGGAACCGATCAATGGCGGCAGCGCATGGATCAGCGGACTTGAGGCGGCTTACATCCAGCACTTTTCGTTTTTGCCTGGGCCTTGGGGCGGGCTGGGCATATCCGCAAACTATGGCTACACAGATTCCAGAATCAGTGGAATCCCAGGCCGCTCGGACCATCCGCGACTGCTGCGAACTTCGCCGAACGCGTTCAACATCAGCCCTACCTACGATTGGCGTCGTGTCTCAGTCCGCGTCGGGATGTCGTACAATCAAGCTAACATTTACGGTTACCAATTTTCGGACGGCACGCCGGGCGGCATTCGCGGGCCGCTGAGCGACATCTATTTTTATTCGCACTTCCAAGTTGACGCGCAAAGCAGCATCCGGATGTCGCACGGTTTGAGCTTAGTAATATCCGGGCTCGACCTAAACAACGAGGTGTTCGGCTTCTATCAAGGCAGCCCGCTGTACATGATCCAGCGGGAGTACTATAGGCCGACGATAGCCGCCGGTTTGCGCTGGTCGCTGGGCGGGGAGGGTCAATGAGAAAATCCCTTATAGGCAGTGCGGAGGCGTGAGTCTTCTTTCGTGTTTCCGCTGCACCCTTCAATGCGAGATTGACTCAAGGGCCAGGCCGCGCGTCCGAGGACCGAAGATGCCGATTGCCAGAACGATCGCAAACATCGAAGCTGCGATGAACGCGAAAACGCCGCCCACGCCGAAGCGCTCAAGAAAAAAGCCAATCATCAGGCTGGTGAAGATCGCGCTGAAGCGGCTCCACGAGTAGACGAAGCCCACAGCTTGTGCCCGCACTCGGGTGGGAAACAACTCAGCTTGGTACGCGTGAAATGCCACCGACATCCAGTTATTCGAACAAGTCAGCATCACGCCAATCACGATAAGCCAGCCTGGCTCGCTCTGGCGCGCGAACAGAAGGCCGAACCCCCCGATGCAGATCGCACTCCATACAATTTGCCATTTGCGTTCGAGCTTGTCGGCAATCCCTTGAACCAGCAGCGGCCCCAGAGGAGCGGAGATGGCAATGATAAACGAGTACTGCAAGCTGGCGGTGGTCCGGATGCCCGCCGCGATCAGCAGCGTAGGCACCCACGAAGCGAAACCGTAGTAACCGACAGTTTGAGCCAAATGAAAAACCATGAGCATGAGCGTTCGCCGCAGATACGGCGGCCGAAAAATTTGTATGAATTTCACGTTCGCGTGGGGTAATTCCTCGGCGGCAGCGTCCGGCACAACGGGTGGAAGTTCAGCGCCGAACTCCGCCGCCACTCGCTTTTCCATATTCGTAACGGCGCGTTCCGCCTCGGATATGTGCCCGCGAGCGATTAGCCAACGAGGACTTTCTGGAATGCTCCGCCGGATAAACCAGACGAATATCGCGCCCGCTGAACCGATCAGCATCACCCAGCGCCACCCGTCGATACCGAAAGGGTCGAGCGGCACAAGCAGCCAGGAAATCAGCGCAACCAACGGTATCGTCGTAAATTGCACCATCTGATTCAGGGCGAAGGCGCGGCCGCGAATTTCTTTGGGCATCAGCTCAGCGATATATGCATCGATTGTGACTAACTCGATGCCAATGCCGATGCCGGTGACAAATCGCCAGACCAAGACTCCCAACGTGGTGAATTGGAAGGCCATAACGATCGAACCGGCCGTGTACCATAACAAGGAATAGGTAAAAACGGCCCGGCGGCCGAATCTATCGGCTGCAAATCCGAATGCGATCGTTCCGATGAAAAGCCCGGCGAATGTTGCGGATACGAAGCTGGCTAGTCCATGGAGCCCGAAGAACGAGGCCGAGGTGGCAGAAAAAAGTCCACTGCGAACCAGCCCGGGACCTATATAGGCTGTAACGAAAAGATCGTAGAACTCGAAACATCCACCGAGCGAAATCAGCAGCAAAAGCGTCCAGATGTAGCGCGTAGTGGGAAGCCGGTCCAGCCGCGCGCTAATGAGGGCGGCTTGGCTATGGGTCCCCGTCTGCCCGGCTGGAGTCATCAGGGTTTCGCGAATTCTAGCAATCGCCGATTACCGGCGATAGTGCATTCGGCTTGGCGGCGAAGGCCAAGGGACCCTCGTGAACACACCACGCCGCCCAGAAGGGGCGGCCCACGGCTTGGCGAAGCTCGCTCCTAACCGATGGGGCGTCCTCAATGGTTTGGCAGGTTGACACGGATGGACGACAAGGAACACACTCTCACCACACATGAAATGGATGTACCGCAGGAGGCGCGACGATGAACTCACTCCTTTTACAATCTAGAAATCTGCAACTCCCCGACTGGCAAAACGACTTTGAAACGGCGGCGCGACAAGCCGCGCAAACGCCCGGTCGAATTCAGGCGATGAAGGCCGCTGTTTTGTCGAGATTGAAAGCGAAGCTTGAAAATCCTCCGGGACCTCTCGAGCGCATCGCACTGAACGACGCGATTCTTTTGTTGCGGGCATTGCGAAGCGGAAGCCCGCCGAATGCCGCCTTGGACACAGATTTGGAATAGCAGCAAAGAATGGAGGGGGACATGGCCACTGCAATGAAAGCGATCGCTCCAAAGAATGGCGAGCGCGTCCGCACCGCCGAGCACGAAGGTATTTTTGAAATCGTCGGCGTCAATTCACTGATGCAAACGGCAAATATCAGATTGATCGATGGGACCGGCCACGTGGTGCCGAATGTACCGTGGACGGCGTTGATGCCTGCCGTCAAAAAGTAACTAGAGTGGCGAGATTGAAACGCTCGCGCGCTGAATAGTCTCGGAGAGTTATGCCCTCTCGGGCGCCACTAGCGGCGTCCGCCGGTCGCGCCTAGGCCTTGCCGATCTTACTTCCTCCAATACCCGACATTTGCTCATACGCGGCATAGAACTCTCGTACCATGGAAGTTCGTGAGCCTCGCGTTCACCATGAAACATGGCTGAGGCGCATCGACCAGTCCAAAGTCGATCCCAAAAAGTCCTCAAGTCTTGCGGCTGAGAGGAGACCTGTGAAAATTAAAAAGCGGCCGATGAGTGCGGATGGCACAAGCGTAGAGCGCCGAAAAAGCCACCGCTTCCCTGTGGTCGTTCCGATTGAGGTGAGCTGGCGCGCAGCCGATGGCATCCCAGTCAAGGAAGAGGCTGTTGCTCGGCAAGTCAATGCCAATGGCGGCTTTCTGAAGATGTCCATCTATCCTGAGTTGGGTAGCAGGATTACACTGGCCAACTTTCTTTCGGCACAAACGGCGGAGGCGAGGGTGCTTGCCGCACCGCACACGCGCGAAGGGGTCGCGAACGGCATCATCGCCGAACTGATCGTGCCAAACCCAAGTTTTTGGGGTGTGGACCTACAGGTAAAAAAGACCATCGTCGAACTGCAAAATCTGGAAAAGCTCCTGCAATGCGAGGACATCGACCTTCGCCTAGTAAAGGAATATCGCGACGCGGTGGATTACATTCGCACGGCCGCGGGGACGCTTCAGCAGCTTCGAGAGTGCCAGTTCGGCGGCGTGGATGGCGGCGAACTACTTTCCGCTCTAGCCACTGACCGGATTCGGCGTACCATCAACCTCTGCGTGGAAGTAGTCGCCGACCTCGATGCCGGCCGGTTGAAAAACGAATCCAAAGGTGTCGACGAACTTTATCGAACAATTGAAGATCTACACGATCGGATAAGACAAGTTGGCAAGGCTCGGGTAACCATCCGTTGAATGCAGTCCGACTTATAGCAGAACTCTTGATACTTGACGCTGGCGTTCTGAAAGCACAAATACCCGAGCGCCACCTAGTCATCACTTTCAAATCATAAATTCCGTTCAGCTCATGATCTGATGAACGCCCTACACGCACATGTGGAGTATTGGTAGGCCACGTCCGACACCGCATCAGCGCTTCCGCTTTCGCGCGCTTTTCATTCCGTCCGCAACGCGACGGTGCGCCTCCGCCGGTCCTTTTACGTCGAGAATCCTGTACTTTTCGCTGTCGAGGTCGTGATAGTTAACGAAGAATTCCTCGAGTTCCCTCACGAATTTCTTGCCAAGTTCCTTGACGTGACGTACGTGCGCATAGCTGTGATTGGCTTCTTCGATGGCGATGATGCGGTCATTGCGTTCGCCTTTTTTCTTTTTGCCCTGTTGCCCCTCTATGACTCCGATAACGCGGCATTTCAGCAGACAGCCGGGAAAGGCAGGTTCGTCCATTAGGACAAGCACGTCGGTGGGATCACCATCTTCAGCCTTGGTCGATGGGATGAAACCGAAGTCATAGGGAAAAGTCATGCCCGCCGGCAATACTTTCTTCAGGGCGAATACCCGTTGCTCTTCGTCAAATGCGTACTTGTTCCGGCTACCCTTGGGAGTTTCGATGATGACTTGAATCTTGTCGTTGCCGTCTTTCGCAGGAAGATCGACAGGGTCAATCAAGGAGCGAGACCGAGTTTTATTTTTCGCCATAAACGAGCCGAACGATCGCGGCGTATTGGTCCCTAATCTTAGGCTCTGGCACGTCGTCGAGCCGGATGTTTCCGATTTTATGGAACACGACCGCTTTCATAAGGCCTCCCGCAGAAGGAGACTAGCGATTGAAAGCGTCGCGAAGCATCCGGTAAATCCAGTAAAACCGGACCATTTCTGACTGGGAGCGAGGGGATCTCAGTAACTTAGCCCGCGTAAGGGCAATCGAATCATCGAGGATTTATGGAGCGGGCGATGGGAATCGAACCCGCCGCAACACACGGCTAACCTATTGAATCCACTTACCCCTGCGGCTCGATTGAGGTCCACTCGGGTCCACAATCGAGGCTACTTTTTCCACTGCTTCACGTTGCGCCTCACCTATGACGTGCCCGTAAATCTGTAGAGTCGTGCGAGCGTCGGCGTGACGAAGTTGTCGTTGTACGACCTTCGGCGTTGCCCCCGAATCGAGCAATAGGGCCGTGTGAGTGTGACGAAATGCGTGGAGGCCGCACCGTGGAATCTCTAGCGCGTCGAGAATCGGCCAAAGACGGTGCTCCACGACGTTATTGGATGAAGGTGGTCGTTGGTTTCTGGTGACGAACAGGAATCCATTGGGATTCGGTTTCCACTCGTTGCGGTAGTTTTTCAGAATCGCCGCTAAAGCGTCGGGAATGGGAAGTGTCGTCTCGCTTTCCCGGCTCTTGGGAGTCTGAGTCTTCCCGTACCAGGCAGTTCTTCGGATTTGAAGTATTCGCTGTTCGAGGTCAATATCTCCCCACTGAAGTCCCAGTGCTTCCCCGGCTCGAAGGCCATCCAACGTGCAGATGCAGAATAGCGTGCGCCAGGGTTCTCCAGCTAAGGCGAGGATTCGCTGAACCTGCTCAACTGTAAAGTGTCGCGCCTCAGACGCGACACCGCGCGGTGGCAGGCGCAGCTTCTTCATATCGATCTGTTCGCAGCTATAACCCCAATTCCGTGCTGTTGCAAGGATCGTGGAGATTGTTGCAATGACATTCAAGATTGTCTTTCGGGAGACAACCTTCTCCGTGGACCTCTCCGGCATTCGAGTTATAAATCTTTGTTGGTTCTCGACGCCAAATTCGTCCAGACGCAGTTTGCCAACCTCTGGAATGATGTAGCACCTGAGGTGCGAGCGAACCGCTCGCGCAGAGGATGGCTTTTGTGTGGTTAGCACTTCGGTTTCCCACCGTTCGATGAACTCCCCGAACGTAGCCGCACGCCCGGGCCGGTAGTCGAGGCAGTTGATACGGGCAAGGATGGTGGCCAAACGACGCTCGGCGAGCCGTTTTGTCGGCAGTTCGCGCTTAGTGCCGAGAATAACGGAACGTCGTACACGCTTTGTCGTTCCGGTGACTTCCACCACATCTTCCCTATATCTCCCGACCCATTTTTCTTCTTTCTTTCCTTTCAGGAATACACGTCCATTCTGATACCGCTTTCGGGCCATCGAGTTCTCTTTTCCCGATGTCCCAACTGCCCTATGGGGACAGAGTGTACCAAATTCCGCGATGTTGGAATTGTGCGACATTTACTCTCTCTGAAAAGAGTGCCCGTACGCCCAAGAAACCGGCATCGTCAGAAGCCTGGTGATCTCATGCACGGTCAAAAGCTCGGTGTGGTTTTCGTCTCTGTCGTTCGTCACTGTGGCCCCCTGCTGCAAAATGCTGCGCGGACAAAACACTCTGCGCGGTCGCCGCGCAGTTGGGCTGGAGCGACCCCACGAATTACTTTGGGCACGGAACCGTGCACAAAAGTGGGGTCGCTCCAGCCCAATCCGGTGTTTTGTCCGCGTCCAAATTGATCGTTATGCCCTGTGCAACTTCTTCTGCTGCGGCCTTTTCCGAAAATCCTACGGTGAACGGGAAAGTGAACGATAGGGTGAACTGTGTGTTTCATGCACCGTTCACCCTCGGAAGGAAAATCCCGGCGGATAATTAGAAAAGTTGCATGAGAATGAAGTGCTTCTGGCGCGATGATTTCGCGTACCGGCCGCGAAGTTTCAAAACACGCACCATTTCTGCTGTCGGAATTGGGGCCACGAAACGGGGCCACAGAGGAAGGGCTGAGAAACGCCAGAGAAAAAATGTGCCCGAATCTCCTGTCGAAAAACGGGTCGCGAGCTGTATACATTTCTGAATAGGAAAAATCAGGAATAGATTCAAGCTTCATTTCCAGCGGCCGATCTTGGCACACAATTTCGAAGCGGAAGAAATCCCCGTGACTCCTGACATCAAGCTTTACAGCCGTATCTGCAGAACCACGCATCGACAAAGCTCTCCTACTATATAGAGGGCAAAAATCCGACAAACCTCACCGGGAAAATCATGAAAATCGGCAAGACGGCCCTCTACCTATAAAGAGACAGAAAAAACCGAAAATGTGAGCGACAAATTCACTTTTGAATGGGTTCCAAAAACTATGTCGGGGCTCCCCATTTCTTTCACTGGGAGGCATGCTTCATACGTCGGTGACAGGCCACCATGAAGTAGGAGTCTTCATTTCGGAGCGCGGAATCGCCGACTCAGTTGCTCTTGACATGACCGGATGGTTTTGCTGGAGTCACTCTAGATCTAACGAAGAGCAAGGCCAAGCTGAACGGATGGGCGCATGCACATTTTGACGCCGTTAGGTTGATTCTGCGATAGGTCTATCCTTCGACCAGTAACACTGCGTGCGTTTCTGTGTTCGGCCTTTGGCCGCAATAACGGGCGACACGGGTGCGGCTGTTTCGTGGCCGGTAGGTTGCCGTCGTTGGACAAACCGAGACCTCTTTCCACTGTCATTTTGATGAAAGTCCACTTCTGAATGCAGTCCCTATTTGCCTTCTGCTTTGGCGAGTTCGGCACGGTAAATAGATTGGTAAACCGCGTCCCGGTATTCGCCAGATGCATCTTCAAAGTCATTCAAGGCAAGGAGATAAAGGCCGATACGGGCTTTGCTGCTCGAGACTAAAGTTTCCAGGCGATACGCTGCGAATGTGCGCGTTTCCTGGGATGAAATTGTCGGGCCAGCTAACTGAATGAGTTGCGCCTCAGTTTTTCCTCGAAATTCCTGCCGATATGTTTCGACTTCCGGGCCTTGCACCACGTCCTCCAACGCTCCGACCTTCAGGCTGAGATGTGAGATGTTGGCGATTCCCTCTTTCAGATCCTCGACGGTGGTCAGCTTCGAGTCGAGGTCTGCCGGAACTTTCCATCCTCCAAAGCGGGCCGAAATCGTCAGGGCGAAGACGATCGGGCATGCGTATTCACATTCATCGAGAACGTCTGGAGCGCCCAGACTCTGAACCAGTATCGGCGGAAAAGAAGGGTCGCGAATCAAGGCAGAGAGGTATACGGCCCGTTTTGCCGCCGTTGGATCAGTTCGGAGGACGCGAGGGTATTCGCGCAGGCTTCGTTGAATACTCGCAAGATACTTCCTTGGGTTGTGGAGAATCTGTTCCAACGCTTGCCGTTGGTCCGCCGGGGATTGGGAATGAAGCAGAATGCTGTAGAAGTCTGAATTATTGGATTTGGACTGCGGGTTCAACTGGACCTGGGCCGATGGCCCCAGGGAGTGGATTTGAGATGGGGTTCCACTGCGGCCGCAACTGCTTGCTGACCCGTCACGATACTCGCCGTTAAGAGCCAGGCGAAATACAAGCAGGCTGAGTGACGTCCGAAACTATACATGCTGCCTCCATCTTTAGCATAGTTGATGCTCGGTGAGCGTTCAGTTGGTTCGCAGTGGGCCTTAGCGAAACCGTCAACGCCACTGGGCAAACCCTGTGTTGACCGTGTATCGCAATAATGAGATAATCTAAGTGCGGTGAACGGTGAATTCAGAATTGACTATGTGGAACTTCCGAACGGGCGGGCACCCGCGCGAGAGTTCGTGGATTCGCTGGATGATAAAGCTGCCGCCCGGATAGACGCGTTCATTGATCGCTTGCGCGTCTATGGCAACCGGATGCAAGGAAAGTTCGTTAAGAAGCTTACGGGTGACATATTCGAGCTAAGAATCAAACAATTCGATCGGATTTTCCGTGTGCTGTTCTTCTATCAACCGGGAATGCTGATCGTGATTACGTCAGGGTTTCAGAAGAAGACAGAACAGACACCGCCAGCCGAGATTGCAAGGGCAGAGCAGCTAAAAAAGCTCTGGATGAAGCACCGAAACCGTTACACGGGATCGCAGAAGGAAAGGGAAGCCATCCTGAAGGAGTTGGGCCTATGAGACAAACCGTCAAGCGCGACAAACACAGTGAAATTGTCGAACAGCGCGCCGGCAAGAGCGCAACGTACCGTAAGACCTTCGGGCGCACCTTGCACCAGATTGATCTGGCCTTACTGGTGCGCGAGATGCGGGAAGATGCGGGGTTGACTCAGACCGAACTAGCGAAGAAGGTGGGTACGACCCAGTCCGTGATTGCTCGCCTGGAGGATGCCGAATACACAGGCCATTCACTCACGATGCTGGAGCGCATCGCCACGGTCTGTGGCATTGCCCTCAAGCTCCATGCGGAGAAAAAGCCCAATTTCGATCGCGAGGTCGCGCTGGTCTAGTCCCACGGAGAGCAAGCCCTCGAACGACCGCCCATTTCCTCTGCAAATCGTTAGGGTCCAATTGGACAGAGTGGGGTCCATTTGCGGTCCAAAACAGTCCATTTTCAAGCCGAATTCAAGTAGGTTAGCCGTGTAAGGGCAATTGAAACATCGTGAGTTATGGAGCGGGCGATGGGAATCGAACCCACGTCCGAAGCTTGGGAAGCTTCTATACTGCCATTGTACGACGCCCGCTCTTGAAGCAAATAATGTGCAGGATACCACCGGTTTTGCGTCGCTCGCAACCGGGAGTAGCGCGCTAAGAACTTCGAGGCCGCATCATTTTCCCGGCCATCCGCGCGACGAACTGGCGTGGGGCCAGGCGCTCAGCTTCGACCATGAGGCGGTTCTTCGCTCCCGAGATTACGAAACTCCTCCCTTCCGCGAGGGCGGCGAGACCCACCCGCGCGACCTTGTCCGCTGTTTCGGCCGAGCGGAAGACGCGGTCCGGCTGCTGAGCTACCTGCTGGAACTCCGTGGTGGTCGACCCGGGGCAGAGCGCGCAGACGTGCACGCCAAATTCGCGAAGTTCTTCAGCAACTCCCTCGGCGAAAATCAGGTCAAACGCCTTCGTAGCCGCGTAGGCCGAATTGAACGGCAGCGCTTGGAAGGCGGCCACCGAGGACACGATCAGGATGTCGCCATGGCGGCGCGCGATCATCGCGGGGGCATACAGCTGTGTGAGATGGACCACGGCGGCACAGTTCACCTGAATCATTTCCATCAGGCGCGAAGTGGGGATCTCCTGGATGTAGCCAAAGGCGCCAAAGCCAGCATTGTTGACCAGCAGCTCGACGTCGATGCCCTTACGCCTGGTAAAAGCGTGAATCTCGGCGGGAGCTTCGGGGCGCGTCAAGTCGGCGGGACAGATTTCGACTCGGATGCCGTATTTAGTGGACAGCACCGCAGCAAGATCCTCGAGGCGGTCGGCGCGGCGGGCCGTAAGAACCAAATGCGTGCCGCCAGCGACGAGGCGCTCGGCCAGCGCCAGGCCTATTCCGGCGCTTGCCCCAGTAACAACCGCCCACTTCCCGGACCATTTGTTACGGGAATCAGCGTCCACGGATGCCTCCTCTGGATAGGGACACATGAAACCACAATCCGAGGCGGCGCAAAAGCCGGGAAAGATGAAGAGACCGAAGGAATCAGGCGGCGCGGTTGGCGGGAGGGAAAACGCTATCGCGCAGGCGCGTACCTTCGCGCTTCAGCCGGTCCAAAAGCCTGCGGGCCCAAACGAACTCGGCGGCAAGAACACCGAGGGCTATTAAAATGGTGAGGGTGCCGGGTCCTGGCGTCACCACCATGACAATCCCGATGCCGAGCAAGGTGAACCCGAACACAATTTTAAGATATCGCTTAGCCTGCTGGATTGTCCGTATCACCCTATCCACCCGAAACCGGAGGTCCCGAAACCCACCGCGCTTCCTGAAGCCCACCGAGCGTCTGTTGCTTCGATGCAGCCATTCGCGAAAACGACTCGAAAAATTTTCAGCACGTCAAGGACCAACCGCGTTGCGCGCTTGCTGGACAAATACACGGTGCTGATAATGGACTTCGCCAAGTGCGGCATTCCAAAGGTTTTGGTCGATTGCAAAAAAGCGAAAGTTTTTGCATAGGAGGATGAAAAAATGGAGCTTTCCGCAGCACGAATGCAAGTCCCCGAGGGCGCAAATCTAATTCTCGGGCACTCGCACTTCATCAAAACGGTGGAGGATTTGTACGAAGCAGTGGTGAACACCGTGCCGGGGGCAAAATTCGCAGTGGCGTTCAATGAAGCTTCCGGGCCTTGTCTGGTCCGAGTGGAGTCGAACGACGACGAACTCCGGCGGGCCGCGGTGGCGAATGCCCGCGCGATTGGCGCAGGCCACGCATTCGTTCTGATGGTTCGCAATGCTTATCCGATCAACTTACTGAGCCGCATCCGCGATTGCTTTGAGGTGTGCTCGATCTTCTGCGCCACCGCTAACCCGGTGGAGGTGATCTTCGCCCAAACGGACCAGGGACGCGGCATTTTGGGAGTCGTCGATGGGAGTTCGCCGAAGGGCGTCGAGGGCGAGGAAGACGCCAAGTGGCGCCGAGAATTCGTCCGCAAAATCGGATACAAGCTGTAGAGCACAGCGGCTCTCCCTGAATACCGTTTCGGCTCGAACGCCGGGAAGTTGAGGCCGTGGGGACCTTTTCTGGTTCCCGGCGCGGGAAACCCCAGCCGCGCCATTCTTTAGCGGGAATTTCCGCGTGGCCTGTGTCGTTTTGGGGGCTTTTCGGCAAAAGCGGACTTTACAGGTTTCCGTCAGGCGTGTTAGCTTTGTCGCGTAACCGCCGAATCGCAGGCGCCAGGCGGCAGGGCCATCGATATCGACCCTTCCCACGTTTTTGTCTCTGTAGACTTCCCCAAAAACAGTTTAGAGACGTCTCTTCCGCCGTCGAGATGGAAAGAGCGTAACCAAGTGAGGGACGGGTGCTAAAACTCCGCAAAGTCGAGCTATTTGGATTCAAGTCGTTCTGCGAAAAGACGCCGATCACGTTCAGCGGGACGGGAATCACTTGTATCGTTGGACCGAACGGCTGCGGCAAGTCCAATGTGGTTGACGCGATCTCTTGGGTGCTAGGCGAGCAAAGCCACAAGATGCTCCGCGCCGAGAGGATGTCGGATTGCATTTTCAATGGCACCACGCGGCGTCCACCCATGGGGATTTCCGAGGTGACGCTGACGCTGATCGACCCGGAGCTATCGGACGCGGTTGCGAAAGTGATGGGCGACGGCGCGGAACCGTCTGCCGCCGAGAGCGCAGCTCCTCCTCTTCTCGTTGAAGATAACCAAGAAGTTTCGATTATCGACCTTGAGGCACCTGAAGATGCGCCAGAGCATGGGGTGGACCCGGGCAGCGCGGAAGACTCATCAATCCGCCGCAAAGGGACGCGAAAGCGGACGGCTGGCGAAAAGCCAGCGGTCGTCCTGCGGCTCGGCGAGGTTGTCGTGGGACGGCGGCTATACCGCTCCGGCCAGAGCGAATATCTCATCAACGGCCGGGTGGCGAGGCTTCGCGACGTCCAAGAGATTTTCATGGGCATCGGGCTGGGACCCGACAGCTACGCGATCATCGAGCAGGGCCGAATCGGCCAAATCCTCAATTCGAAGCCGATGGACCGCCGGGCGATCATCGAGGAAGCTGCCGGGATCACCATGTACAAGACTAAACGGCGGCTGGCGGAAACGAAGCTGGAAGCCTCGAAGATCAATCTTTCGCGGATCAATGACATTTACGTGGAAGTAGAAAAGCAGCTTGCGTCGCTGAAGCGGCAAGCGTCGAAGGCGCGCCGGTACGCCGAGTTGCGCGAGGAGATGCGCGGATTGCTGCGAATCGTCCTGGCCAGCAAGGCCGGGCATCTGGATGGCGAGGCCGCGCGGCTTGAGAGTTTGCTTGCCGAAATGGAAGCAACCGAAGAGCGCGAGGCTCGCTCGGTGCACGAGCTGGAGGCCGAGCAGGAGCGGCTGAGTTCGCGGACTTACGAGTTAGACGCCGACCTGCGCCAAACTCACAACGTGCTGAATCAAACCGCACTCGATCTGGACCGTGCCGAAAATCGGATCACGTTCAATCAGGAACAGGTCGCCCAGTTGGACGCGCGCGCGGCCGTACTTTCAACCGAAATCGAGCAAGCCGTGCGCCAGGCGTCAGAGCTGAATACGCGACTGACCGCGCAGCGAGAAGCGGTGGCCGCGCTTCGGGAGCAGAGCGTTGCGCTCGAAGCCGGGCTGAGGGAATCAACGGAGCAAGTTTCCGCCAGCGGAGCCGATCAAAATCAGCTCGAATCTCGAATGGAAGAGCTTCGCCAGATGGCCGGCCAGCTTGTGGAAGAGGCCGCGCACAGGCAGGCCGAGTCTCTTCAGGCGGAGGAAGTAGCCACGCGCCACACAGCCGCCGAAGAACAACGCGCCGCGGATATTCGCGAGATGGAGCGACTGTGCGCGGCTTTGCAATCGACCGCGGAATTCGCCGACGCCGGTTTTCGGGCCGCGGAACAGCAGGCGCGCGAACTGGGTGAAGCGGTTCGCGAGGCGCAGTCACAGCTGGCCGGATTTCGCCAGGCGGAGCAGGAGACGAGCCAAAGACTCGAGCAAGTTCGCCAGGATCTATCCGCGGAGCGCGCGCGGCACGCCTCCATCGAACAGATTTTGCGCGAGCGTGCCTACACCGCCGATGCCGTGCAGAAGCTTTTCAACGCGAGCGAGGAGGGTCAGTCCCGCGGTTTCCACGCGGTAGGGTTGCTGGCGGACTATGCCGAAGTGCAGGAAGAGTATGAGAGCGCGATCGAGCAGTTTCTGCGCGAGGAACTCGAGTATGTTGTCGTCGAATCATTCGATCAGGCTCGCGCCGGCGTGGCTTTGCTGCGGGACGAAATGGGGGGCCGCGCAACTTTCTTCGTGGATTCCGTGGGGAGCCTGGATACGGACAGGATGGAGAATGGCGCGTCGATGCCCGGAGATTTCATCGCGCGGCTCGACAGGTTGGTGGAGTTTCGCGAGCCTCTCGGTCCCGCAACCAAATACTTTCTGAAAAAACTTCGGACGGCTTACATCGTTGAGACGGCCGCAATCGCCGAGCGGATGGCGAGCGACAATCCTCACAGTTATTTTCTGACGCCGGATGGCACTTGCTATCACGGCCGCATGATCTCCGGAGGACGCAAGAGCGATGCGGGACCGCTGGCGCTGAAGCGCGAGCTTCGACAGCGCGAAGTGGAAACGAACCGGCTGGAGCGGCTGGCTCAAGAACAACAAGCGGACCTCGCGCGCCTTGAAGAGGAAATCGCCGCGGGGGAGATTCGCGTTGCAGCGGCAACCGCGCAACAACTGGAAGCGGAGAAGTCTTTGGTGGCTGCGAGCCATCAACGCGACGAGGCGCGGCGGGAGTTCCTTCGAGTGGACCGGCAGCTTTCGGCCGAACGAGACGAGATCGCACGGCTGCGCGGCGAGGCCGAAGCCGCACGAATGCGAGCGGAGCAAGCTCGTGCGGGACACGCGGAAGCGGTACGCTCGCGAGCCGCCGCGGAGGCGGAATCCTCAGAGGCTGCCGAGAGACTTGCAAATTTGCGCCGCGACTTCCAGGAGTTGCAGGAGCGAGTGGTGATGCGGCGTGAGGAACTGGCGACAATCGCCGAGCGCCTGGCAAGCTCTGCATTAGTGGAAGGGCGGCTGGGAAGCGAGATTGTGGGCGCAAACGAGCGCCTCAGCGCACTGCGCCAGCAGCATGGGGCGTTGGCCGCCGAGAAGGCGGGAATCGGGTCCACCCTTGGGCAATTGGCCCAACAAGCTGAGAATCTTCGGATCGAGAAGGCGCGCTTGGAAGAAAAGAAGTTGGCCCTCGAAGGCGAATGGGAAGGAGCAAGGTCGCGCACCAGCCAAATCGATGAAACGCTGCGTGGGCGGCGCCAGTCGCTAGACCAGGTGCGCGCGGAACGTAGCCAGCGGCAGATCGAAAAAGCCCGCAATGATTCCGACCGCGAATACCTTCGCCAAACTTGCGTGAGCGAATTGAATGCGCAACCCGAGGAACTGATGGCGCAGGAAGCGCAGCCCCTTGCCGGAGAAGAGCTGGCTACCGCCGAAACGAATTACAACGAAATGAAAGCGCGGGTGGAAGCGATGGGGCCGGTGAATATGATGGCGCTCGAGGAGTTCCGTGAGTGTGAACAGCGCGAGGAGTTCTTGCGCCGAGAGCGCGACGACTTGGTGCAATCGATCGAGAACACGCAGCTCACCATCAATGAGCTCGACCAAGTGTCGCGGCAGAAATTCGAGGAGGCTTTTCACTTCATCAACGCGCATTTCGCGATCGCGTTTCAGTCCCTTTTTGGCGGCGGCACGGGCGAGATGCGCCTGAGCGAGCCGGATAGCTCGGGCGAAGCGGGGATCGATATCGTCGCTCAGCCCCCGGGGAAGCGGCTCCAGAATATTCTGTTGCTTTCAGGCGGCGAAAAAGCGCTGACGGCGCTCGCGCTGCTGATTGCAGTGTTCCGTTATCAGCCCAGCCCGTTCTGCATTCTCGACGAAGTGGACGCGCCCCTGGACGAAGCCAATGTGGGACGCTTCAACAAAATGCTCTCAGAGATGTGCGGCCAGACGCAGTTCATCGTCGTGACGCACAACCGAAAGACCAT
This sequence comes from uncultured Acidobacteriota bacterium, assembly GCA_963823145.1. GTDB lineage: Bacteria > Acidobacteriota > Terriglobia > Acidiferrales > UBA7541 > Palsa-295. The sequence continues at coordinate 506,682 of CAWGJZ010000002.1, read as the reverse complement.
GGAAATGGGATCAGTACTCTACGGCGTAACCATGCAAGAGCCCGGAGTTTCCAAGCTGGTATCGGTGAAATGGGAAGAGGACGCAGCCGCCGCGCCCAAATCCGCCGACGCCGCCAGCAACGCCGCCTAGCTCTCTCGATTCATAGCGCGATGATTTCGCTCGTCCTGCTTCCGGGTATGGATGGTACAGGCGTATTCTTCGCCGATTTCGTCGCCGCGCTCGGACCCCGTTCAAGCAGTCGTTGTTGGGTAGCCGAACGATCCCGCGCTCGGCTACGCTGAGCTAGAAACTCTTGCTCGCACGTATCTTCCGCACAACGAGCCTTTTCTGATCCTCGGAGAGTCTTTCTCCGGCCCGATCGCAATCTCGATCGCTGCTTCCAACCCGTCCGGTCTTCTCGGATTGATCCTGTGCGTTACGTTCGTTCGCAATCCTCATCCACTCCTGCCCATGGTCACCACAATCCTCAAGCCGTTCCCAGCCGGACGCCTTCCTGGGTTCATTCTGCACAGGAATCTTTTCGGCAAATTCGATTCGCCACGCCTCCGCGGGAAACTGCGTGAGGTCGGAACGCTTGTCTCCGCAAAAACACTAAAGGCGCGGCTCGAGGCTGTTTCTGCGATCGACGTCTCCGAAAAACTTCGTCGCGTAAAAGTCCCCACGCTCGACCTCCGCGCGAAACAGGACCGTGTGGTCTCCCGCGCTTGCGGCGTCTACATCAGAAGAATCCGGCCGAACGTCAGCGTCGCCGATTTGGATGCGCCGCACATGCTTCTTCAGACGATGCCAGAAGCTGCGATCGCCGCGATCGACGATTTCATGCGCAATCGAATCCAAATTTCGAATTGATTGAGTTCCTCTTAGCGGTTGACAACGCTTCGCGGTGCGCTAGAATAACGCCCTCCCACACAGAGGACACAAATCTCGTGGCTGCATCGCCAACGCGCACCGTTATTTCTCAAACAGATTTTCCAAAACTCAAAATCCGCGGCCGAGGCAAAGTCCGCGACATTTACGATCTGGGCGATCGCTTGCTGATCGTGGCAACGGATAGACTTTCCGCCTTCGACGTAGTGCTTCCCACTCCGATTCCAGACAAGGGCCGCGTGCTGACGCAGCTTTCGCTATTCTGGTTCGAGAAACTGGCCGATGTGGTCTCGCATCACGTCATCGCAGCGAAGGATTTTTCGGGCGAGCTTGCGCCGTACGCGGCGTCTCTGGAAGGCCGAGCGATGTTGGTTCGCCGAACCGATCCGGTTCCGATCGAATGCGTTGTGCGAGGCTATATTTCCGGTTCCGGATGGAAGGACTATCAGAAGAGCGGCGCAATTTGCGGAATTTCGCTTCCGGCGGGCTTGCGGGAGTCCGATCGGCTGCCAGAACCCATCTTCACGCCTTCGACAAAAGCGACAACGGGCCACGACGAGAACATTTCCTTCGATGAAGCCGCGTCACGCATCGGACACGCCTTAGCCGAACGCCTTCGGAAAACGAGCTTGACACTCTACCGGCGCGCCGCCGAGCACGCAGCCGCGCGCGGCATCATCATCGCCGATACCAAATTTGAATTTGGGCTGCTGGGACAGGAATTGATCTGGATCGACGAGGCGTTGACGCCGGACTCCTCGCGTTTCTGGCCCGCCGATCGCTACGCGCCCGGTAAATCGCAGCCTTCCTTTGATAAACAGTACGTTCGCGATTACCTCGAACAGGTAGGCTGGAACAAACAGCCACCGGGGCCGGCTCTTCCGGCGGATGTAGTCGCCGGCACTCGGGAGAGATATCGAGAAGCTTATCAGCGCATCACCGGCCACGCACTCGACTGAGGTCCAGGGAACACACTCATCCTCCGGGCATTGATGTGGAGCGTGCACAAGTGAAAGAGCAATTGGAAGCGCTGGTCGGCACGATGGTGGAGCGCGGGATTCTTCTCGAAGAGGCGCTTACGGAGTTCGAAAAGAAGTTCATCAAGCGCGTTTTAGAAGAATCCAAAGGGAACCAGTGCCGCGCAGCCAAGATTCTGGGAATCCACCGCAATACGCTGAGCCGCAAGATTACCGAATACCACATCGATAGCAACGGGCGCCGCCGGTAGCAACCACCGTATGGCATAATTGAGCCGGGGAACAACGGAAACTTGACCTGCTTTTTCCCCGGCAGCCTGTGACACTCAAGAAGAAAATACGGAAGAAGCTGCTCGCGGCTCACCGCAAGGTGCGCGAGGTCCGCATGATTGCAAAGGGCCTCGCTTCCACCAAGCATCCGCTTCTGGTCCACATCATTCCAATGCGCCGGTGCAATCTGGCCTGCACGTACTGCAACGAATTCGACGATTTCTCGAAGCCCGTGCCGCTGGAGGAAATGTTCGGCCGAATCGATCGTTTGGGGGCGATGGGAACCTCCGTGATCACGATCAGCGGAGGGGAGCCATTGCTTCACCCGGAGCTCGACGCGATCATCACGCGCATCCGGCGGAATGGAATTATCGCGGGGCTTATCACCAATGGATATCTTTTGGTGGGGGAGCGCATCGAGCGGCTGAATCGCGCGGGCCTCGAATATTTGCAGATCAGCATTGATAACGTGCAGCCGGACGACGTCTCCAAAAAGAGCCTGAAGGTGCTGGATCAGAAGCTCGAGTTGCTGGCTAAACATGCTGAGTTTCACGTGAATATCAATTCGGTGCTCGGTAGCGGCGTTCGCAATCCGGAAGACGCCCTGACGGTGGCGCATCGAGCGCTGGAGCTGGGATTTACGTCAACCGTTGGGATTCTGCACGACGGCAACGGCCAGCTACAGCCGTTAGGCGCGCGGGAGCGGGAAATCTTCGAAGAAATCATGTCACTTGGAAAGCGGTCATTCACGCGCGTGAACCGTTTTCAGCACAATATCGCCGCGGGGCGCGAGAACGACTGGCGATGCCGCGCGGGGTCACGCTACCTCTACATCTGCGAGGACGGGCTGGTCCACTACTGTTCGCAGCAGCGCGGATACCCTGGGATCGCGCTTTCGGAGTACACGGAAGAGCAGCGACAGCGCGAATACCTGACGAAAAAGGGCTGTGCGCCGCGTTGCACCGTTTCCTGCGTCCACCAGATATCGGTGTTGGATGGATGGCGGAATCCGCAGAGTTTGGAGCCCAATACCCCCCCTCCCGTGGCAGAATTTGCACCGCTATTGGATCCAACTAGACGCAACTGATGTACCAGACTCGGAAGATTTTTCCTTTGCGTTGGAACGAACCCAATAGCTGATGGCAACAACCGCCGAATATGCAAGCCCGACAGCCGAGATAAATCCGTGGCTCATTGCCGCCACGGTGATGCTGGCGACGTTCATGGAGGTTTTGGACACCAGCGTTGCCAATGTGTCGCTGCCGCACATTGCCGGAAGCCTTTCGGCTAGCGTGGACGAGAGCACCTGGATTCTTACGTCGTATCTGGTATCGAACGCGATCGTCTTGCCGCTTTCGGGATGGCTCTCCGGAGTCTTCGGGCGCAAAAGATTCTTCATCGCCTGCGTGGTGATCTTCACCATTAGCTCTCTGCTTTGTGGGCTGGCCCCTTCGCTGACAACGCTGGTGATTTGCCGCGTGCTGCAGGGCGCAGGGGGCGGCGGGATGCAACCCAGTTCGCAGGCAATCCTGGTGGATAGTTTCCCGCGCGAGAAGCAAGGAATGGCCATGGCCATTTACGGGATGGGCGTGGTGATCGCGCCCACCGTTGGACCGACACTCGGCGGGTGGATCACCGACAACTATTCCTGGCGATGGATTTTTTTTCTGAACGTGCCGATTGGAGTCATTTCCGTACTAATGATCTCGTTTCTGATTGCCAGCGATCGCCCATCGCACGAGTTGCGGGAAAAGAAGCGAGGCATCAAAGTCGATTTTATCGGGTTGGGATTTCTGGGCCTGGGCTTGGGACTCCTGCAGGTGGTGCTGGACAAGGGCGAGCGAGACGACTGGTTCGGCTCGCCATTTATCACCTGGGCCACAGTGATTGTGGTGATATCGCTGATTGCGCTGGTAATCCGCGAATTGACCACGGAACACCCCGTGGTCGAACTCAAGCTTTTTCGAGACCGCAATTTTGCCATTTCCACATTCATGATGTACACGCTCGGTGTCGTCTTGTACGGGACAACTTTGCTGCTTCCGATTCTGATGCAGACGCTGATGGGTTACACAGCGATGCAAAGCGGACTCGTGCTGCTGCCTGGGGGATTGGTCCTACTTGGAATATTGCCGTTCGTGGGATGGCTGCTGGGGCGGGTGGAACATCGATTTGTAGTGACGGCCGGACTGTGCATTATGGCCCTAGGGTTGTACCAACTCTCGCATCTCACTTTAGCCGCGGGCATAAATCGGGCGATCTATGCCTGGATCATATCGAGGGCTGGCACGGCATTTTTGTTCGTGCCGATCAACGTGATGGCGTTCTATTTCGTTCCCAAGGGAAACATGGACGACGCCTCGGGCCTGATCAACCTGGCGCGCAACGTGGGCGCGAGCACCGGCATTTCATTCGTGACGACGATGCTGGACCGCGGCGCACAGGTGCATCAAAACATCCTGGTCCACAACATGCAGGGCGGCAGCATGATGTACGAGAGTGCATTGAGTCATCTGACGCACCTATTCACCAGGCGGGGAAGCGATGCGGCCCATGCTGCCATCCAGGCGCATGCGGTGCTGTACCACCAACTGCAGCGACAGGCCAACATGCTTTCCTTTGTGGACAATTTCCGGACCATGGCCATTATCTGCGTTTGCGTGATCCCGCTGATGTTTGTAATGAAAGGCCGAAAACCGCAAGCCGAACAGATCCGCGTCCACTAGGGCGCAAGCCTACCACAACAGGGTGAATCATCCGTCGGTGAAACGGATTCTTCGCCGATAAGAGCGGGGCGGATGGTAAGCAGGCAGCCAAGCATGTGTGCCGGGCACAGCATGCTGCCCCCTACACAGAAAAAACAGAGACGTCACCGTTTGCTCGCGACGAGACGCGATGGAGATCGAAGAGAGGTCCTTCGGCGACTGATCTCCCAGGCTCGACTAACCGTCGACCCGGGAGCCCCACCAATCGCGCCCGCACAAACCGCGGGAAAGGCAGAACCGCGCGAAACTCCGCTCGGAATGACGGCCGAGCACGGGCCACACCGTGAGAAAGTAGCTAAGCAGCGTCAGCTCTTGGCAACCACGGGAGCAACGTTTCCCCAGGTTCCCGTGAAGACAAACGATGATACCGGCTTGCGCTGGCGCGGACTCAGCTCGCGCTGACGCAACTGATCGGGGAGTGAAGCAGGGTCGCCGGGATAGCCAAGGGCGAATCCCGCAACGGCTTCGTGATCTTCGGGAATACCGAAAATCTGACGCGCTTTGTCGGGAAGGATTCCGGCCATCTGATGGACCTGGAGGCCGAGAGCAGTGGCTTGCAAGGCAAGGGTGGCGGCAGCTTGGCCGACATCGTGAAATGCGTGCCGATTCTTCGATCCATCGTGCGCCATCTTATGAGCCGCCACGCTCAGAGCAACCACCGGAGCGTTCTTGGCCCAACCCTGATTGAACTCCACGAATGAATCGAGAACTTTCTTGTAATTCTCAGGATCGTCCTTGGTTCCGATGATGAAGGACCAGGGCTGCGCATTGTAGGATGACGCCGACCAACGAGCGGCCTCAAAGAGGGCGCGGAGTTTTTCTGGTTCCACGGGGCGGTCTTCAAATGCGCGCGGGCTCCACCGATGAATGATCAAATCATGAATGGGTACGTCTGCGGGCGCGGGCCTCTTGTGATCGGACATGATTCCTCCTCGATTGGGGGCAATTTAACCATGAATTGGATGCTCAGCGCGGTGGGTCGGCACTAAGAGACTATTTCAGGGGCGGCGCTGGAACTAACGGCAGGCGGCGAGGCTCGCCATGAAAGCCTCTGATTTCGACATCCTCAAGCAGAAGGGACGGCGCAATGACCGTGCTGGGAATACCACCTTGCGCGGAGCCGAAAGCGCCGAGCGCGGTACCGGCAAGATTGTCCGCGGGATTTTGCATGTAAGTGTAAACGGCCGGGTCGTCGCCGATTCCGAGGATATTGTGGAAGGACCGCAGGGTAAGTCCCTCGATCACACCCCCACGCACGGGTTCCTCATGTCCATCGGCTACGTAGACACGGGATACGGTGAGCGGCATACGTTCGCCGCTGGCAATTCCGCCGGCGATCGCGCCTACAAAATCGGAAAAGTCTTGTTGATGGATGGACGAGACCGCGGGATTGGCCATGTGCTTCACTTCGAGACACCACTCGTGCCCGTCTTCGCGGCAAGCATCGAGAAATTTTTTCCGCAGATCGTCCGACTTCAGAGCCTCCGACGACTGAAAGAAAAGATTGCTGCTGAGAGGCCGGGTATCCAAAAGCAGAGCGGAGCGGGCGTGGCCGTTGGACGCGGAAAAATCAGGTCCGGGACGCCGCGACATGAGCAAATTTTTGAGAATTCCATTTTCGACGATGGGAACGCGCTGACCATTCACGCCTTCATCGTCCACGTCGTAGGCGCCTAGAAGTGGGTGACCTTGAAAGTCTGTGGCTGTGGGATCATCCACCAGCGTGACGCTGGCGGGCAATACGCGGGTTCCGACGCGGCCCGTCCATTCGCTGCGACCTCCAAAGCGTTCGATGAACGCGTCGAAATCCTGGGTCGTGGAAAGCGGCTCGCGCGCGCCCGAAAGCGAAGGTTCGAGAACCTGGGCTAACACCGAACCAGTCGCAGATGGGTCGAAAAGAACCGGCCCAGTATAGTCGGGTACAAGGGGACTCGCCCGAAGGGTCAGAAGCTCGACCGCGGTCTGGCCGAGGCTCTTCGAAACGGCTGTGGGGTCGGGTAGGCCGGAAGGTTCACTTGAATAAGCTGTGTAGAAATCGTTCAAGGGCATGCCGTCATCGGCTTCGGTATCGAGAGCCGCTTCAATGGCCGCCAGATGCCGGGACTCGCGGATGATCGTGCCTTCGCTGGTCATCAAATATGACGTAACGTAAATCAAGGAATAATTCACGCGCGTCCCATAAAGCTGAGGAAAATCCTTAAGCGCGGAAGAGGCTGCGCGGGCTTCGTTTTCCCAATTGCGTGAAGTCCAATCCGGTTCGACTCGCGGATCGATTTTCACGAGCGGCGCGGCCTGCGAGAAGTCATCGATCTCAGGCGGTTTTGCGAGACTGCGAAGGAAAGCCTGTTTGAGAGACATTTGCGTCGCGGCGGCCTTATAGGCTTGGTCTGTGGCCAGCCACAAATCCTGGCGCAACGAATTGTAGTCGCGGTCGATGCCGACTTGGCCTGTTGATCCGAGGAATCCCTGAAAGCCATCCTCACTTATGAAGTTCGAACTATCGAGGTGATAGTCCCCGACTCGCACATCCACGCTCATGAAGCGGCTGCGAGAGGTCGAACTCGACAAGAGCGCGCCAAAAGATGCCGTTACGCTGCGAACATCCAGATCGAGCAGCCGGTACTCGATGTAAAAGGGCTTATCAACGCCGGGCAGAGACAGTCGCGTGCGCGCGCGTTCCATTTCGTCATGCATCGCTTGCAGGGTTAGGTCTTTTTCCCCCGGTGGCACGGGCGCTTGCGCCGCGGCGTAGGATATGGGCACAGAAGCGGCGAAGAGTAAGGTGCATACGGCGAGAAGTTTTCTCACTGTTGTGGCCCCTTTGCTTCCGGGTCGTGCGCGGGCGGCGGCAGAATTGGCGGCCGATCAGTTGAAGTCTCCTTCTTCGCAAATTCCATTTCGGAAATTAAAATACCGGGCGCGACGGCCGAAACCGGCACCGAACCCGATTCCGCTCCACAATAGCCGTTGAAAATCTCCTGTTTGTTTTCCGTACCCACGATTTTCGTCAGCGACACGAGCGGAGTTCCGACGATATCGACGCCACGGACGAGTTGATCGGGGCGTCCATCCGCAAAAACCTTGTACACAATGAGCGGAGTTACCTGAAATGCCTGGGGCTGGCCGCGGCCTGTAAATGTGAATCCGCCGGCGATATCGTCGATTAACAAGCCGTAGGGCAGGTTCTGCTGCTTCGCAAGAGCAATCAACCTCTGCCGAAGCTCGCCAAAGGGGACGCCGTTTGAGCTGGAGACAATCAGGTTTCCCTGGCGCGCTATGGGAACATAGCCGAGCTGGCGCCGGCCATGTCCATTCGAGTGGGGGATACCCATCAGCGGCGAACGTGACATCAGAAAAGTCTTCAGCACACCGTGATCGACGAGCTTGACGTCCTGGGAAGGCACTCCTTCGTCGTCAAAAGGATAATTCCCGAGCAGCATTTCGCCGTTGAGAGTGGCCTCGGTGGGATCGTCCTTAATGGAAATGAAGTCGGGGAGAATTTGCTGGCCAATCTTGCTTGTGAAGGTCTGGCCTTCGGTAATGTCTTTTTGGCGGAAACCTTCGGCACGGTGACCGAAGACTTCGTGGAAGAAAACGGCGGCAGCGCGGCCGGTAAGCAGCGCGGGACCCGCGTAAGGCTCGACGAGCGGCGCTTTGTCGAGGGCCTCGGTTTCCTCAATTAATCGGTGAATCGAGTTGGAGACGGTTTTATCGTCCGGGGCATCCTTGGGATCGAGCCAATCGAAATTCGCATACCGCTGGATGTCCATTCCGTCCGGCGCCTTGCTCTGAACAAAGAGTTCAAGGCGATAATGAATCAGGCCGAAGGCCAGCTTGGTTCCCTCGGTGTTTACCTGATACTGGTTGGTGGCTTGCGCCGTGAATGTGGCGATCGAATTCAGGACGGCCGGCGATTTGCTGAACTCGGCGGTATATCTTCGCACTCGCTCTTCCCACGGCTTGCGATTCACATGAATTTCAAGGCGCGGGCCAATCGAGATGTGGGGCTCTTCGTGCGAAAAATCCGGCGCGGCGCCTTCCGCGGTCTGCACCTGCACTTGCTGGCTGGTTTTGACCTTGATAAGGGCTTGGGATGCCGCGCGATACTGGCGGTCCGTTTCGCGCCAGATTTCCCGACGCAGGACGGGTATGTCGTCGTCGAGCGCCACGATGGTACCCGGGCTGGTCCAGCTCGGCGGGCGATCGCCGAGCTTGTGCGTGTCGTCCAGCTGAAAGGTTCCCACGCGTGTTTGTACTTCCAGCCAGCGCGCACGGTCCTCCGAGCTTGAAAGAAGGGCGCCATTCGAACCCGAAACTTGAGCGTACTCCCGGTCGGAAACCGTATAGCTGATAAAATAGGCCGCGGGATCGGCCTTCCCGAGCGCGGCCATCGAGCGATCCAGCTCGTCCTGCATGGCAGTCAAAATCGGGGTGGGGGAAGGGGCTGGGCGGCTGTTGGCCCAACATCCCCAGGCCACCGCAAGCAGCGCCACGCCAATCGTGAGACATCTATATCTCATTTGGACTTTCATCGTTACGCAAAGTGTAACAGTTTAAGATAGGATGCAGTCGATTCCCAATGGAAAACCCCGCGATGTTTCGTGCGTTCGCAAAAAGCAGCACCGAGCCGGTTATAATTCGGCGAAAGGGGGATTAGATGCGGGCTTTGGTGGTGAGGAGGTATGGTGCGCCTGAGGTTTTGGAGGCGCAGCAGGTGCCGGATCCGCAGCCGAAAGCCGGCGAAGCGCTCATTCGGGTCAAGACGATCGGCGTGAATTTTGCCGATCTGCTTCAGCGGATGGGGATTTATCCTGGCACACCGAAACCTCCGTTTATTCCGGGGTTGGAGTTGGCTGGCGTGGTGGAAAGAGTGGTGGAAGGCGCCAAGCCGACAGGTGGTGAACCTCTGAAGCCGGGAGACGCCGTGGTCGCCCTCACGAACTTCAACGCCTACGCACAATGGGCGGCTGTGCCGGTGAGCCGGGTCTATCGCCTGCCTTCGGGAATGGGATTCGAGGATGGCGCCGCCATACCCGGAAATTACGTTACCGCGTATCACGCGCTCTTCGCCATGGGCAACTTGCAGCAGGGCGACCGCGTCCTGATCCACGGCGCCGCGGGCGGAGTGGGAATCGCAGCGGTGCAGCTGGCGCGCGCGCACGGATTGATCATTTTCGGAACCGCCGGCCCTTCCAAACAGGAATACCTGCGCAAGATTGGGGTGGAGCACGCGATCGATTATGAAAAGAGTGATTTCGTGCAGACGGTGCGGAAATTCGCGCCTGACGGGATTGAGATGGTAATGGATCCGATCGGGGGGAAATCGTTTGCGCGCAGTTATGAGTGCCTTGGGGTTGGAGGTAGGCTGGTGGTATATGGGATGTCCGCGGCGGCGGGGCCGGATGGGAAGCGTAGCCTGATTCGAGGCCTTAGCGCGCTACTGCAAGTGCCGCGATTCAATCCGCTGAGACTGATGCAGCGGAGCGCTTCAGTAATCGGCGTCAACCTTGGCGCCCTGCAATCGCGGCCTGCGGTGTTGCGCGACGAGCTAGATGAGATTTTTCGGATGTACGGCGCGGGAAAAATCAAACCCGTGATCGGAAAAATTTTCCCGCTGGATCAGGCTGCGGCCGCACACCGCTACATTCACGACCGGAAAAATATCGGGAAGATCATTCTGTCGGTGAAGTAGAGCGCATCGGGTGGATGCGAGAGTGTTTTCCGATTCGCGCCTAGAGATAAATTCGGATTGGCCGCCTGCGATTTCACGTGCTTCCATGGGATAGACAGGAGGTGCGGAATGCGGAGCATCGGCGGCATCTTGGGTCTTCTCGCGGTGGCGGTGATCGCGGGGCTGACTTACAAATACTATTTCGCGCAAGGGGAATCCGCTGGAGTGACCACGCCTCGACAGACTATTGATGTTGTAGGCGTCAAAAATGATTTGATCGCTATCGGCCAGGCTGAACGCGTCTACCAAGCTGAACACGGATCTTATGCCTCGCTCGACGACTTGGTCTCAAGCGGCGCGATGAGCATGAAGAAAACGGGACGCGGCGGGTATACCTATGAAGCGGAAACGTCGGCAGACAGCTTTCGGGTTACCGCGCATTGCCCGTCCGATACGGCTCCTGGCTGCACCAGCTACGTGATTGACCAGACCATGGAAGTCCAGGCGGCTCCTTGAACCTCGCCAATGCATGGTGATTTCCGAGGCTTGTGAGGATTCAACCGCGGGCGTGTGGCTTCGCAGCTTCGTACAGTGGTGAGAGTTCGCGGAGGCGCTTCACAGTTTCGATGACGCGTGCCGCCGCGTATTCGATTTCCTCGTCGGTATTGAAACGCCCCAGCCCGAAACGGATGGAGCTGTGTGCCAGCTCCTCCGACACTCCGAGGGCGCGCAGCACGTAGCTAGGCTCAAGGGTCGCCGACGTGCACGCCGAGCCACTTGAGACAGCCACGTCATTGATTCCCATCAAGAGTGCATCGCCTTCCACTCCTGCAAAGCTCAAGTTCAGATTACCCGGCAATCGGCGATCCATCGAACCATTGATAGATGTGCCTTCGAGGCTGCTCGTGATGGCATCCTTCAGTTTGTCGCGCAGACGCCGCAGTCGCTCGCTCTCCTCGGCCATTTCTTTCTGACACAATTCACATGCCCGGCCGAGCCCAACGATTCCGGGAACGTTGAGCGTTCCGGAACGCATGCCGCGTTCGTGGCCGCCACCATCGATCATAGCGCTCAGATCGACGCGAGGATCCTTGCGACGCACATACAGCGCTCCCACGCCTTTAGGGCCGTAAATTTTGTGCGCTGAAATCGAAAGCAGATCGATGCCCCCTTTTTGGACGTCCACGGGAATCCTGCCTACGGCCTGGGCTGCATCCACGTGAAACAGCACCTTCTTTTCTTTGGCAATTTTGCCGATTGCTTCGATAGGCTGAATCACTCCGATTTCGTTGTTGGCGTACATGATGGAAATCAGAATCGTATTCGGAGTGATCGCGCCGCGGAGTTCGTCCAGATCGATCAACCCATCCGAGTGAACGGGCAGATAGGTCACTTCGCTGCCAGATGTTTCCAGACGCTTGCAAGTGTCGAGCACCGCTTTGTGTTCCGTCGCCTGGGTGATGATGTGGTTGCCCTTGCCGCGGTGGGCCTCCGCTACGCCCTTGATCGCGAGGTTGTTCGATTCGGTGGCGCCGCTTGTGAAGATAATCTCTCGGGGGCTGCCATGGATGAGGCGAGCGATTTGTCCGCGCGCGTTTTCGACAGCGTCTTCGGCTTTCCAGCCGAATTCGTGGCTGCGGCTGGCGGCATTACCGAATTTCTCGGTGAAATAAGGCAGCATTGCATCCAGAACGCGGGGATCGACGGCCGTGGTCGCATGGTTATCGAGGTAGACGGGCAGCTTAAGCGCCATTGGCCCATTCTAGTCCGGCTACTTCGACGCGTCCAGCGAGGGTCTGCGCCTACCGCTTGCCAGGACGAGAAGCCGCAATACAAGTGTGCGCCGGTGAACTGCAGCGGAATATCAGCAGTGTGATGGAGAGGAATGGGCGACAACAGCACCCATCTTGCGGTCAAAAATCGCGAGAACGTATCTCCAGGCGCGTTCCCGAGGGACCGATCCCAGAATTGGAGATCTCAGCGTTGAGGCGCCGTCCGATGCGGCATTGGGCGTTTCGCTCCGCCTGCTTTTTCCGGAATCACGCTCGGGTCTACCTTCACTTGGTCCCAGTGCAAAATAAAGGGAGAAGGATCGTAGCCGACCAGCATGCCCGAAAACCGGATGGGGTCATCTTTCGAAAGCCGCACGGCATCGGGTTGCGGTGCAACAGGTGGCAGATTGGCAGCCGCGTTAGCGTTTGGCGCGGTGGTACCTGCTGGCTTGGGCGCGGTCCACACCTTCACGTCCATATTGGCCATCGTTGCGGCCTGCATCTCGTCGGAGTTGGCGCTGGTGAATACCATGAAATCGACGTAACCTTCGGATTTCTGGACGTCAATAATTTTGCCGACAACTTCTGGAAACTCTGCGCCGCAGATAGCCAGCCAAGTCATCGTCGCTTTATCGCCCCCGCCGCTCAGATCACTGATCACGGTAATGATGGTGCTGGCCTGGCTGATTTTTGTGAGATCGTCGTGGCTCGGGATCGTGTAAGTTGAGGGCCGGTCGGGTGAATTGGCCGCGAGTTGCAAAAGCTCGTTCAATTGTGGGTCTACCTGGCTGTCACACCCCGGTTGCTCGTAAGCGAGGATTCTCGAACGAAGATAGTCCTTCACTTTTGCATCGTCGGGGACTTTCAAGTCGACGGCGCGCGCAAGATACCAAAACCCGTCCAGCGACTGAGGCGGAGTCGTCGCAAGATAGGCAAGGCCCAAGCGATAATCCGTTACAGCATCCTTCGGATTGATGGCCAGGGCCGCTTTGAAAGCCTCGATGGCGGCGGGGTAATCCTTTAACTGAAGATCCGCTGCGCCTGCCGCCGCTTCGAGAAATGCTGTGCCTTCCTTGACCTGATCATCAGTGACCTTCGAGTTGGGCATCTTCTTAAGATCGGGAAAAAGTTTCACTCCGAGCAACGCTGCGTCTCTTTCCTTGACGAGCTGATCGTGGGCATCAGGCGCTTTCGCGTCGAAAGCCAGCCCGAATAATTGCACGCGAGCTTGAAGGGCTTGTACTCGGAGAGCCAAGTTGGCCTTATCGAGGGCGATGAGCTTGTCGGCATACTCGATGGCCTTTGGATAATCTTTCAGTTGGTAGTAGGTCTGATAGTAAAACTGATATATGTACTCCATCAGCGTCGAGTTGGGAAACTGCGCGACGAACGCGTCGAGCTTCTTGATTCGTGCTTGTGGATCTTTCTCAGCCGCCGCCGCTTGCTCGGCATTGTATTCGGGCAGCGTGTAGCTTGGTTGCTGGCTCTGCTGCGCCTGTTGGGCCATAGCCCGCCGCGCGATGGAAGGCGCCAGGAGAAGAACGGCCAAAATTATTGCCATCCTCTTCAGATACCTTTGCATAATCACTCTCCGCCTCCTGGGATCAAACTCGTTTCGGATGGCCGCGACGGCTTAGAAACCACCACCGCTCCGCTGCAGGGGCAAAACAGCGCAAGCAACTGAAATCCACGGGATTATAGGGAAAGCCTTCCACCCGCGCAAGTCTTAAACCAGTAAAGCCTTCGGATTGAGGTTCCTGTGCCGCCTGCACCTTTTTCTACATGTTAGGATGTGACCGGGAGGATAGAGGTGGCTTTAGTGACGAATGGGATCACAGCGAATCGGCCGCTCGAAGGCAAGGTCGCGCTCGTCACGGGCGCGAGCCGCGGCATCGGCCAAGCCATTGCGCGGACCCTCGGCCGCATGGGCGCGATGCTCAGTCTGTGCGCGCGGGACACCCAAAAACTCCAAACTGCACGCCACGACCTTGAGGCTGAGGGAGCCAGGGTCCTAGCTCTACCCGCGGACATCTCGCTCCCGGATGACATCACATCGCTTGTGCAAACCACTGAGGGTTCTCTTGGCCCTATCGAAATTCTCGTGAATAACGCGGGAATTGGCCGTTTCGCGTCCATCCAAGAATCTTCCGAAGAAAATTGGAACGCTACATTGGACACCAACCTGAAAGCCGTGTTCCTGCTTACCAAAGCGGTGGCCCCGGGAATGATTTCTCGCCGCAGCGGTCACATCATCAATATAGCGTCGCTCGCGGGTAAAAGTGCTTTCGCCGGCGGCGCTGTTTACTGCGCTTCTAAATGGGGCTTGCTCGGACTTACGCAGTGTGCGGCCGAGGACCTCCGTCCGTATGGCATAAGGGTTAGCGCCATCTGCCCGGGCTCTGTGGCCACAGATTTTTCTCCTCACTCGAGCAAAGACCCAGCCAAAATGCTCCAGCCCGAGGACGTGGCCCATGCCGTGGAAATGATTCTCACCCAGGCGTCGCAAAGCTTTATCAGCGAAGTGCTTTTGCGACCGACACACAAGCCCTAATCCGCCGCCGAGTCCTTATGGATGGGTGCCGCATCAAAGGCTTCTAAAGCAAAGGCGACTTCAATGATTAACATCCGACATTCAGCGGATCGTGGCCATAACCAGCTTCCCTGGCTCGACTCGCATTTCACATTTTCATTCGATCGTTACTACGATCCCGACCACGTGCAATTTCGTTCGCTGCGCGTTATCAATGAGGACGTGATCGCGCCTGCCCAAGGTTTTCCGATGCATCCGCACCGCGACATGGAGATTCTCACTTGGATTCTCGAAGGCGCCCTGGAACATCGGGATAATGCGGGCGGCAGCGGCGTGATTCGTCCGGGAGAACTCCAGCACATGACCGCCGGCACTGGCGTGATGCATAGTGAGTTCAACCCCTCGCCGGAAAACGCGGTACATCTGCTTCAAATCTGGCTTCTCCCGGAGCGCAAGGGCCTTGCACCGTCGTACGAGCAGCTCGCATTTCCAGATTCGGATTTGCGCGGCAAGTTCAATCTCGTTGCCGGACCGAAAGCACCCGTCACAATTCATCAGGACGCGAATCTTTATATCGCACGATTAAACGAAGGAGACGCCGTCGAACACGCCATTGCGCCCGGCCGCCACGCGTGGGTTCAAATCGCACGAGGAGCCGTGGAACTCAATGGACGCGAATTGAAAGCTGGCGACGGCGCAGCGATTTCCGGCGAGTCTGAACTTATGGTGAAGGCTCGCGAGCCTTCGGAAGTCCTGGCATTCGATCTGGCGTAGACCTGCGCTGCTCGGTTCGGCTCCGCGGCACTGTTCTGGGTGGGCATTCATTTAATATAGGTTGAAACGCCTGCGCTTCTGAATTCTCTGCGAAGCACCAGTGTATGAAATCGGCGTGTACCGCTGCACCACATCGCCCGGCACATCCGATCCCTTCGCCGGTGAAATTTGAATTGAATCTGGGCGTCCGGATTCACCGTGCTGAAAGTCGCCGAGATGCCGATAGAAAGCGTCGCCGCTGCCTTCGGCGCCCGCGTGGAGACGCGAGCCGAGTAGGCATACTACGAAGATACAAATGAAATGTTTACACCGCGGGTCAAAACGATGCAAGTGGTTGTTGGTGTAAAGAAAAATCGTCTACGGTGAAGGTGCAAGTGAGCACCAAAAATCGGGAATTTTAGGCCGTCACTTCGAGGCTATGCTAGTTAGCGCAAAAAGCATGACAACTAGGACGATCGCTCGAAGATTTCGGCGGCAGAATGGCGACGGTATGATGAGTTAGGGGTTAGCGTAGAATACGCTGCGCACCAAAACGCGAAAGGAATCGCGATGAAATTCGGCGGCATACATCTGATGGGGCTTCCGCGGCCGTGGACCAGCGAGTCCGAGCATCATTTACTGAGCGACGCGCTCGACTTGGCGGAACTTTCCGACCAGTGCGGATTCGATTATGTCTGGGGCACCGAGCACCACTTCCTCGAGGAATACTCTCACTCGGCGGCTCCAGAAATGTTCCTCGCGGCCTGCAGCCAGCGAACGAAAAATGTACGGCTCGCACATGGGATCATCCAAACGCCTCCTAACATCAATCATCCCGCGCGCGTGGCGGAGCGCATAGCGGTACTCGATCTGATCAGTAATGGCCGCTGTGAATTCGGCATGGGTTCGGGAGCGACGACGACGGAACTTGGAGGATTCAACATTTCACAGCAAGAGAAGAAGGCGATGCAGATCGAGGGATTCCGAGTGGCGGTGCGGATGATGGTGGAAAACCCATTCATGGGGTTCGAAGGGCAATACGTGAAGGTGCCGCCGCGCAACGTGGTGCCGAAACCGTTACAGAAACCCCATCCGCCGCTTTGGATGGCGTGCTCCCGGCGTGAATCGATTCTCGAAGCGGCCAGGCTGGGATTGGGCGCTCTGACTTTTTCTTTCGCGAGCCCATCGGAGGCGCGCCAGTGGGTGAAGGACTATTACGAGACAATCGAAAATGAGTGCGAACCCCTGGGTTACGCCGTAAATCCGAACATCGCCATCGCCGCACCTTTTTTGTGTGACCGGGATCAGAAGCGCGTGGAGGAGGTCGGAGCCGAAAACTACGGTTTTTTCGTTTACGGTCTGGGACACTACAGCTTTTTCGGCGAGCACCGGCCGGGTAAGACTGATATTTGGCACGATTACAAGACGAGTCCCAGAGAAGCCGCGAGATCCGAATTCACCGCCAACCACTGCATCGGCACGCCAAAAAAACTTCGGGAAACTCTTCGCGAATTCGAGGAGGCCGGAATTGATCAGGTGGTTGCCGTGCGGCAGATTGGGCGCCTATCGCTGGATATGCAATGCTCTTCATTACAGCTCTTCTCTCAAGAAGTGTTGCCTGAATTCCAGGAGCGCGAGCATGCAAATGCACGGCGGCGCGAAGAGCGGAACGCGCGAATTTCACAGAAGGCGATGGCCCGCAAACCGAAAGTGGAGGCACCGGCCGTAGAGACGGTTATTCCGTCAGCTGGGCGCCACTAGCAGAGCAGGGCACGGCGATGGCTGGGCCGAGAGGCGCTTACTTCGACGCCAGCGTCACGCAGGAATCCTCATAGTTGCCGGAACCCATGGCGCCTTCGGGGAAAATCCCGTGCTCCGAGATCCATTCGAAGGATTTTTCGAACACGTCTTTAGTGTAAGGCTCGAAGACCAGACGCTCGCCGGGACCCCAGCGACGCGTATCCATTACGTCGTGGAAGCGTGTGGGAAATTCTTTTTTGTAATAGTGCGTGTAAAGGTCCGGACGCAGGTCGATGTCGCGCTGCGCTTTTCGTAGGGCGCGGAAATATTTTTGGACGTCGTCCATATCCGGATCGCGGGTAATGAGCGATGCCATCATGAAGGTGGTATCAATGACTTTGCGAAAACCAAGCTGCTCGAGAAAATAGTAAGGCCCACTGAAGAGAGAAGCCGCGGGAACTTTGCGGTCGATCAGGAGCTCCATGCGGCTGAAGAGCATGCCGTCAGCAAAGGAGAGTTTGATATCGGCGGGTTTCATGTATTGTTCGAGCGACTGGATCGCTGAATAGTGGCTACCCGACTGGTATCCTACCGAAATGGGAACGCCAGCAAGCTCGGCTGGGTCATGGATACGTGACTCAGGCGGGACAAAAATTCCTGCGGGCGCAACTGAGTAGGCATCGGCGTAAAGCTTGCCGTGGCCGACTGAGGCAGAGACGTTTACGGTCCAGTGACAGGCACAGCCAATGTCAGAGCCGCGTCCTTTTTCGAAGGTTTGGAAAGCACCGACTTTATCTCCCAGGTTGTGTTTCCTAGCTTCGTCGGACGCGAGCGCTTCCCGAAATTCGTAGTCAAGGCCTTCGGCAGCGAAGTAGCTCTTTTCCTCAGCGACCCATTCGTGAAGCCGCATATGCGGTGCAATTGTGAACTTTCCCATGTCTGGCTCCTACGCTGCGCCTGGCGTCGGCACAATTCGTAAATCCTACCATAGGTGCCTACGCTAACGTCGCACGGGGCTTTGGTGAGCCGGGCGTGTAGGTTATACTTCGATGCCCAAGATTTGGCCAAGGGACTCATACTTGAGGGGTTAGCGCGTCAAAGCATGGGTTCTAATGTAGTGCCTAGGTCTTGATTTCAGTGTGCATCCCCAGATATGGGCTCCCATGGTTCCAGAGTGGGACTCATCAGACGATTAGTGAAACGAGCAAATGAATCGGCAAAACCAAAGCATTGCGGTGATCGGCGGGTCCGCTGCTGGACTCTTCGTGGCGCGACTGTTGGCACAACGGGACCTAGCAGTGCGGGTGCTGGAACGAGCTGACGCGCTCGAGCCGGAGGCGCGGACACTAATCGTGACCCGCCGGATGCGAACCCTTCTTGGAGATGCCGCCGAGAGCAGTATCGTCAATGAAATTCGTCGTTTCGAGCTTTTCACCGATGGCCGTGCTGCGACGGTGACACTGGAGCAGCCGGACTTGATTATCGAGCGGCGGGCCCTGATTCAACGCTTGGCTGGGGACGCCGCACGCTCGGGAGCCAAGATTGAACTTGGCCGACGCTTTCATTCGCTGCGAGCGGAAGGCGCCGGACTGGCCGTCGAAGTGGAGCGGTGTGCTGATGGAAGCCGCGACGAGGTTCACGCCGATACGGTTATCGGGGGCGATGGTGCCACGAGTCGCGTCGCTCGTTCAGCGGGGTGGGCACCGATGCCGACAGTATCGTTGATTCAGGCGATAGTACCGCTACCGAAGGATATGGCGCCGGATACGGTGCGTGTGTGGTTTGTACCGCAAGATACACCGTATTTTTACTGGCTGATCCCGGAATCATCCCACCGTGGGGCCCTAGGCATGATTGGTGAGTCGGGCCCCGGGACACGGCGCTACCTCGAGCAATTTCTCGAAAAGCGGAAGCTCGATCCAATTGAGTTTCAAGGTGCCCGCATACCGGTTTACCGTCGCTGGATTCCCGTATGGCGCAGGGTCGGTCGAGGCTCGGTCTATCTAGTGGGAGACGCGGCCGGACAGGTTAAGGTGTCGACCGTTGGGGGAGTCGTCACCGGATTCCGCGGGGCGCTGGGAGTTGCCGAGTCAATTCTCAACGGAGGATCGAGCCGCGAGTTGAATGCCTTGCGGCGAGAATTGGATTTTCACTTACTACTTCGGCGCTCCATGCACGGATTTCAACAATCGGACTACAGTCAACTGGTCGACTTACTGACCGATTCCGCAAAGCAGCCGCTGGGCGCGTACACGCGCGACGAGGCATGGAAAATCCTCTGGCGAGTTTGGCTCCGTCAGCCTCGATTGATTCTGATGGGACTGCGCGGACTGCTGATGCGAAGCAGCTCGTCGGGCGCCCCTGACGTTTAGCGCGGCCGGGAACTCGACAAATTTCTTATAGGCGCACTGGGGCTAGAATTCGCCGCCGTGGAGCTCGTGGGGGGCCACACCGAAGGAATCGAGGATGTCGGACAAATAGACGACGCCGAGCAGCAGGCGAATATTGGCTCGGCTGACGACGGGGAGGAGATCGAGCTTGGCGGCGCCCATGCGTTCTAATGCCATATGAAGAGGGTGATCCGTGTGAACGTGAGGGAAATCGAGTCCAGTCAGGAGTTCCGAGAGCGGCCTGTCTCCTTCGGAGCGTTTCATGGCTAATTCGAGGCTCTCCCGAGACAGCACACCGATAACGCCTCGTTCGTCCGCCACCGGCCAACCATTCGATTGAGTTTGACTCGCACGTGCAAGGGCTTCGCGCACCGTCATCGAGGGTGCGAGAAGATCGGTGGCGCCCCGCATCACTTGGGCTACCCGACGCTGGCCAACGTGGGCCAGGGTATCAGCAGTAGGCAAGTGAATACCCTCTTGACGCGAGAGTGCGGCATAGATGGTCTCAGGTTGCATCGTAGAAGAAATCCAAAAGCTCACTAGATTGGCAATCATGAGGGGCACGATTACAGCGTAATCGTGAGTGGTCTCGAAAATCATGAGGACGGAAGTCATGGGAGCGCGCATAATTCCAGCGAACAGCGCACCCATGCCGACCAGCGCGTAGGCTCCGGGCACGGAAGTGTGAGCAGGCCACAGGTGGTGGACAATGCTCCCGACTGTCCCGCCGACCATGGCTCCCAGGAAGAGGCTCGGCGCGAAAAGGCCTCCCGCGTTGCCTGAAGCATAGCTGGCCGTGATCGCAATGAATTTGAGAACCACGAGCAGCACCATCAGTTCGAGAGCCATCCTGCCATTTAGCGCATCGCCGACGTAGCCATAGCCGACACCCAGCACCTGCGGCAGCCACAGGCCCATAAGTCCTACGACGATTCCTCCTGCGACGGGCTGAAACCAGTGCGTCCGAGCGGGCAGGCGGAGGAAACGTGAACGTATCTCGATCAGGAGCTTCACCAGCGCAACGGAGATCAAACCGCCGATGACTCCCAGCAGTGCGTAGATCGCAAATTCCGCCGGATGGACTAATTGGTATTGAGGAACGACGAACAGGGGGTTGTTACCGAGCAAGAGACGCAAAACGAGCCAGGATGTAGCCGAGGCCAGCACGACGGAGCCAAGCACCGGCGCGTTCAAGTCTCCTACGATTTCTTCCAAGGAGTACACAACTGCGGCCAAAGGAGTGTTAAATGCCGCAGCAATCGCCGCCGCCGCTCCTACGGGTATCAACGCCTTGACGTTTTCGGGACGCAGCCTCAACCGACGCGCAAGGACCGAGCTTATACCCGCACCGACGAGAACCGACGGCCCTTCAGGGCCCAGGGGAATGCCACTTCCCAGAGTTACAGCGGTACAGAAAAATTTTCCGAAGACTGTTCTGAGCGTGATGATGCCATCGCGAGCAAAGAGGGCTACTTTTGTTTGCCCGACGCCGCTGCCGCGGGCATCAGGAAAATATCGGACTAGAACATAACCCATGGCGAGCGACCCGGCTACGGGGGTCAGACCTCTGCGCCATAGCGGACTGCCCACCGGGTACAGGCGCATACCCAGGCGCTCGGTGAGCAGAATCAGAGCGACCACTGCCGCGCCCGTTAATGCCCCAATCAGAATGCTCAATACGAGCAGCATCTGTTCTTCGCGGCGGCCGAAGCGCAGCGCCAACCATCGCAGCGGCTCTTTGGGCAACGTTGCTTCCGGATTAATCCCACCCATCTAATTCAGGCTCCGAGACACAATCTCATCATACGGTTTATCTGGCCTCCTCAGAAAACGTTTTCACAAATATGCGATTGTGTGCTCGGTGTCGTTATTATGGAAGGAGTTGAACACGGCGGCTGATGATAGTCACATCTCCGTTTTGAGAAGGCGTTGCCGTAAGAGGACGCGAGTTGAGCAAGAATCTGCCTTCGGGAGGCAACCCGTAGGACTGGTCGGAAGCAGAAATTTCGACCGGCTTGCCCACAGGAACAGAAAACCTGATTTCAATGCCGCCCGCAGGCATGGCAGGGCAACTATAAACTGTCCAGCCATGATAGAAGTCTCGAATTGGCGACGTTTCCGGCGGCATGGGCTGACCCTCGATGCTAACGGACTCGACGCGAGCGGACGGGGGGAAGAAGGCCGCAGCCCAGGGCGCACCCCGCTCCGATCGTAGCAGAGCGCGATACCTTCTCCTGCCATCTGCCTCTGAGGCTTCTAGCACCGTGAACGTGGGAGGAGCAAAATCAAGCCTGGGCGCCGGAACCACGAAAGCAGGGCGCGCGTCCCATGGAATCGTTCCGTGAGGAGCGCGCCGGAAACGAGCGGTCAGGCGAATCGGTTCGGGCAAAACACCGGAGTCCGGTTGGACGATCCATTGGGATGCACCGGAATCGGTCTGCTCCCAGTATTCCATGTTCACGCGTTCGGGTGACTTCGCGTAGTACGTGGGCACAACAACCGCCGCGAATCCAGCTAGAGCTACCGTGATCACTGGGATTGAAAGGCACAAGAGGCCTCGCGGGCCGGACACTGCGCGCAAACCAGTGCAAAGCGGGGCCACGGGCGTGAGGAGCAAGGCAACGGACAGTGCAGAGAGGGGAAGACCTCTATTGCCGAGGGCGTCGTACAAGAGGACTAGCGGGCGATAAGCCAGAATCGCGGCGGTGGCGAGCGGTAACAGCCCAAGGAGGCTTAACTCCACGGTTCCTCCGCCGCGTCTCAGCGTGAAAGGCAGACCCGTGAACGCCGCCACAAACGCCGGAAGAAGAAGGAGGTAACTCAAGCCCGGCGCAAGCCACGAAGTGAGAATGGCACTCAGCGTCAGCCACAACCAAACCCCAGACCAAAGCCCCCAGAATTGCGCGCGGCTCTCGAAAAAGACGCTATTGGCAATGACCACCGCAACACCCAGCGACCAGAACGTAATTTGAAGGGCAGACGGGTGAGCGACCCAGTTTACAGGCATTGCGTTTGCAAAATGCAAAAGGCGCGCCGCGATCACCGCCAAGGCACCCGCAACTGCAATTGTGACGAGCCAAGCGACAAGCCCCCAAAAGAACTCGCTGAGGAGCAGTCGTTTTGTTTGAATCAGCCAACCAATCTGGGCGAGCAGCAGAATCGAAACGGCGAGCGCCACCGCGCGTCCGCGGCTCGCAGGCCAGTGAATCACCTGATGTCCAAGAAGATCAAAGTAGACGCTCTGTTGCCCTGCCGCCCGAGGGAACTGCGTGTTGGCCGCTGCGACAACGGCGGCCAGCGCATTTTCTCCGAGATGCTGCAAGGTCCCGAGGTTCAGGTTCGCGGAATTATCGAGCGGAGTGTGGTAATGAGTCTCATTGCCGATGAATGCAAAATTCAGGCCCTGGTAGCTGGCCTGGTTGAAAATACTGAAGTCCGTGCTATTGGGAAGAAAGTGATATACGGTCTGGAAAATTGAACTGGTCGCGGGCTGCGCGGCATTTCGAGCAAATAAGCGCACGGCCCCTTCGCTCCTGCTGCCTGTTTCAAACATCAAAGCTGGCCCCGACGTGCCGCGTGCATCCAGATTCACTGCAGCTCGCACCTCTTTTGCCCACGGGTGCGAATCGACAAAAGCGCGCGCGCCGAGCATTCCAGCCTCTTCGCCATCATCTATCAAAAGGATGATCGAGTGGCGCGGCTGAGGAAGCAATTGAAGGGCTCGCGCGATCTCGAGCACCGCAGCAACTCCCGCGCCATCGTCGGAATCCCCCGGCGCCGCAGGCACTGAATCGTAGTGCGCCGCGAGAAGAGCAGCGCTACCCGGTTCCGAGCCATCGAGGCGCGCGACGACGTTGCTTACCGTGGCACAGTCCCCATATTCGCTGCATGCGAAACCGACTTGGACTTGCGGCTTGTACGCCAAGCGGGCCAGTTCGTCGACGATGCGCGTGCGCACCGCTTCGTTTGCGGCGCTCCCAAGCGGGTGGGGCTCATCGTGCCCCAGGATTTTCCGGAGAATATCTTGCGCGCGAATTGCGGAGAATTGAGTCTGGGGCGCGCTCAATGGTTTCGGGTCCGGCGGTCTGAGGACAACATACGAAAGAAAAAAGATTGCGGCGAGCATCACCGCCGCGGACAAAATTCGGAGGGCTCCAGGACCGCTGGGTGAATCCAAACTTCCTCCTCGCGCGCCATGCTAGGCTGCGCTCCAGGGCAAGTCAATGGTCCGATCCGAAGGCAAATTACCTAGGCGGCGAGGCCCGAGCTGGCTATAATAACGAATCACCGTAGTGTGCTGGCCCCACCTGAGAGGGTCTGCCGGGGAACTGTCATGAAACCGATTGTTGCCAAGATCCAGGAGTCACAGCTTCGCAAGGACCACCCTGTTTTTCGCCCAGGCGACACGATTCGCGTGCATGTCCGACTGAAAGAGGGCGAAGGAGACAAAGAACGCATTCAGCCATTCGAGGGTGTGGTGATGAGCCGTCGAGGCGAGCTACTGGGCGAGAGTTTCACCGTTCGCCGGGTCAGTTTCGGAATCGGTGTGGAGCGTATCTTTCCAGTGCACTCGCCGATGATCAGCGCTGTGGAGGTGGTGCGCCAGGGCCGCGTTCGGCGCGCGAAACTGAACTATCTTCGCCAGCGCAAGGGAAAGGCAGCCCGCATCAAGCGCGCCGACACACCGGAAATCTCTGCCGGCAAGTCTTCAGTCGAATAGGAATTTTAGGACCCAGGTTGGCAACTGCGGTGTGCTAAAATTCGCGGCCGATGGCACGGCTTTGCTCGGCAAGGCATGAGCGAGATGCGCGTCAGCGCGGCTGGCTGCGGATTGCTGGACTGGACGAAGCGGGGCGCGGCTCACTTTTCGGTCCGGTCGTGGCTGCCGCTGTCGTGCTCAATCCTAGGCGCCGGATTGTCGGCCTCGACGATTCCAAAAAATTAGCCCCCGATCGTCGCTCCGAACTAGCTCCGCGTATCCGCGAGCACGCAATCGCGTGGGCCGTGGCGGAAGTCGATGCCAGCCGTATCGACGCCTGGAACATCTACCAGGCGAGCCGCCAAGCCATGGTGGCGGCAATTTCCCAGCTCAATCCGTTTCCAGACTATCTTCTGCTCGATGCCATCGAGCTTGACCTACCGATCGAGCAGAAATCGCTCATACATGGCGATGCTCGGTCAATTTCGATTGCTGCGGCGTCGATCCTAGCGAAGGTCGAGCGAGACCGCCGGATGCAAGACTTCCACCAACTCTATCCCCAGTATGGGCTGTCGCAGAATAAGGGTTACGGAACACCCGATCACTTGGAAGCGTTGCGTCGATACGGCCCCTCGCCTCTGCATCGATTCTCCTACGCGCCGGTGCGAGAGGCACGTTGCTGGGCTAGCGGGGCTGAACAAGCTCCATTACCGCTCGAACCTTCGCCAGCCTTCTAGGGTCTCGGGGGCAGCCCCAGCAGCCCGTCTCGGCTTGCTTGACCCTGTTATCCCGTTCGTCACCATGCCTCCCGGGCGTCATGGACCCCTGTTTTCCGCGCGTGCTAACCTTTGGACCGAGCCGCTTTCTCGTCCCGAAGAGGCTTTCTGGGACAAACGGGCCAGGACACTCGAAAGAATTCATGGCATTCAATAAGAATAAGGCGCTTGAGAGCGCGCTGAAATTCCTTAACCAGGGTAAGACTGCCCAGGCTATCGGTGAATACCAGCAAATCCTGCGGCACGATCCCAAGGACCAGGCCACGTTAATGACTGTGGGCGACCTCTTCGCCCGCCAGGCGGACATGCCGCAAGCCATTGAATATTTCGAGCGCCTCGCACAGGTCTATCTCCACGACGGCTTCAACAGCAAAGCAATAGCGATTTATAAGAAGATCGCTAAGCTCGCCCCAGCTGAATTGGCACCGCTCGAGCGGCTGGCCGATCTTTACGTGCAGCAAGGGGTGTTGAGCGAGGCGCGACCGCTTTTCCTACAAATCGCCGAGGCCCATCTGAAAGCAAATCGCGCACCTAAAGCCGTGGAAATATTGCACAGATTCCTTGAGGTTGAGCCTGACAATCCGCGGGTTCAGATGCGATTGGCCGAGCTGTATAACGTGATGGGCCAGAAAAAAGAGGCGGCCCAAACGTATCTCGCCTATGCCCAGCGGCTTTTCGATAATGCTGAAGCAGACGAAGCAGGCAAGATGATCGAGCGGGCCCTGGCGGTTGAGCCGGGAACCACGAACGCGTTGCTCCTCCAAGCCAAAGTTCTAGCGCAAACACACAAGAACGATGCGGCAATCGCCATTCTCGAGCGTCTGCCCGAAGCTGACGCGGGCGGGGAGATAACCAATTTCCTGGTCGACTTGGAAATCAGTTCGGGACATGTCAGCAAGGCAGCAGATCGCGCTCGGAAACAGTTGGCCACCGGCGGCCAAACAGCGCTTGTCGAAAAGGTCGCGGACGCACTGCTTCAAGCCGGGAAGGCCGCCGAAGCCTTACCGCTAGTGCGCGAACTCCGCGGCCCGATGATCGAAGTGGGTGAGCAGGACAAATTTTTGAAGCTGTTGTCGAGCTCGGTGGAAAAGCTTCCGGACGAGACTGAGCCGCTCGAAATGTTAGCTGACTTCGCCCGACACACCAGTGATCCGTTCCAACTTAACGCCGCGCTAACCAAGCTAGCCGATATTTACTCGAATGCCGGAAATTACGCTCGAGCGGAGGAAATGCTGCAGGAATTAGTCGAGCGGAATAAAGGCGATGAGCGATTGATAGCGCGACTGGAAAAGCTTCGGGGTCGCGGCGAACAATTATCACCAGTATCACCAGCAGAGGAAGCGTTCGCACAGATTCTCGCAGAACCATCAAACGATATATTCTCTGCACGCGAGCAATTTGGGGAAGCGTCCCTTTTCGAATCGTCCGATCCAGTGGCCGCGCCCAAGGCTGAAGAACCCTTAGACGACGAAACGCAGCGTTACATCGCTCAGGCTCTAACCGATGTGGATCTTTTTTCGAGTTATGGCCTCACACAAAAAGCGACGAACCTGCTCGAAAATGTCTTGAAGCGGGCGCCACGCCACACACCCACTCTCGAACGTCTACTTGACCTCCATTTGGGCGCGAGCGACGAACATCGGACGGCCGAACTGGCTTCGCAGCTCGAACAAATCCATAGTGAGCGTGGAGATACGATCAACTCGGACAGGTTCAAGGAGCTTCGGCAAAGATTTCAGAAGGTCGCTAGACTACCAGAGGCTTCGCCGGTCCAGTCACCTCCAACTACACCAGCTTCAATCACTTCTGTCTCGCACCCAGAACCATCCGGGTCGCACACTCCGGCCGAGGAGGCGTCCGCGTCCGCCAACCCGGTCACGCCCAAAGGACCAGCGGAATTCGAAATTCCACTAATTCCCTTGGAGGCAGAGTCCGCCGCTCCGCCAGCCATGCGACCACCCCCAACGGAGCTAACAAGCTCCGCCCCAACCCAGGAGGTAGATCTTTCGGACGAATGGGAAGCGATGGTGCAAGAAGTCGCAGAAGAGACAGAGGCAACAGCCCTTCTCCCGACACGTGAGCTTCCTCCGGAAATGCACACTCCTTCGACGGTGCCGGCGCCCGAGGTTCGACCAACCGAGCCGCCCGCTGCAGAAGCAAACGCGGTTGATGAGGTTGTGGAGCAAACGAACGCCGAGGCCGGGAACGCGGAGAGTATCGTTGAGAGCGGCGAATTCGATCTCGAGCTAGCGCCGGAACCGGAGGCGGAACTAAGGACGGAAAAGAGCAAGACGAATTCCACGACGACAGAAGACTTCCTTAGTGACTTGGCCGCGGAAGTTGAAGATATGGAGATGCCTCTCCAAACTCCGGAAGTCGTCGCAATTCCGGCCGAGACGCCAAGTAAGCAACCGGCACAAGCTGGTGCAATCACAGCGGAAACGCTGAATGAACTTACTGAAGTTTTCCAGGAGTTCCGAAACGAACTGGGGGAACTTGGCGAGGAGGGTGAGGACCTGGAGACGCATTACAACCTGGGTATCGCGTATCGAGAGATGGGACTGCTAGACGAGGCGATCGGTGAGTTTCAGAAAGTGGCTAAGGCTGTCAAGGAGGGAAGACCCTTCCGGTACGCAATGAACTGCTCCACGCTCCTAGCGATCTGTTTCATGGATAAGGGAGAGCCGAGAATCGCCGCTCTCTGGTATCAGGATGCGCTCGAACTGCCAGGACTTGAGCAGGAAACAATTCTGGCCCTCCGGTATGACCTGGGTGTTTCGCTCGATATGGCAGGCGAAGCGGACGCGGCACTAGATAACTTCCGCCAAGTATATGCGATGAACATTGATTACCGCGACGTTTCGGACCGGATCGCCACTCTGCAAAAACCCTGATTGCCGATCGTAGACTGCGAGCGCATTGTGAATGCCCTCACTCTTACTGCCTAGCGCGAGACGTCGCGGCCTGTTGCCACTCCAGTAATAATCTCCCATAATCCTTGTCTCTGCGATGAAGCAAATAGTGCGGGTTCCGACACTGCTGGTTTGGCTGCTCTTCGGGCTGGCCCTAATCTTGGTGCCATGGTCGGACATTTGGGAGACGAATTACTTCGTCTACCAATATCCAGGCTTGGGGCTAATTGCGGAAAACACGTTCCTGAGAGGAGTCGTTTCGGGATTGGGATTCATGAATGTGTTGCTATCTTTAGAAGCTTTTCGACGCAAGATTTCCTCCGCCTCTGGCCGTGGCTGATGTTCGCGTGATGAAACCCATTGTGTGCTACGTGACGGATAGTCAGTCACTGGGACTCGCTGAACCTCGCTCGCACATACTGGCGAAGATCGAAGCAGCTGTTGGAGCAGGTGTGGATTGGGTGCAAATCCGCGAGAAAGAAATGCTGACTCGACAGCTTGTTGCAATTACTCGTGCGGCTGTCGGGATGGAAAGTCGTAAACCTTCAGCACCCCGCGAAGCGGATCGCCCCGGATCGCTTGTTCTAGTAAATGATCGCCTAGATGTGGCGCTTGCGGCCGAGGCCGCGGGGTTACATCTAGGCCGCCAATCGTTGCCAGTGCACGACGTGATCGACTGGCGACGCGGAGGGAAGACGGCCACAGATTTCATGGTGGGGCTCTCCTGTCACACGATCGACGAAGTGCGCCAGGCCGAGGATGAGGGGGCTGACTACGCCTTTTTCGGGCCAATTTTTGATACCCCTGCAAAGAGGCTTTTCGGGCCTCCTCTGGGGATCGCCAAACTTGCCGCGGCATGCCGGGCAACTCGACTTCAGGTGATTGCGATTGGCGGAGTGACGCTGGAAAACAGCACAGAATGCCTTGATGCTGGTGGAGCAGGCATCGCCGCAATTCGGATGTTCCAACAGGTCCGAGAGCCCGCGGAACTAAAGAGGGTTGTCGAGGGGCTACATGCTCTGGGTCATCGGTAGGAGGGAGTTCTAGGCGCTCAGCCAGCGGCCCACAGGCCGCAAGCTCTCCACGTGCTCACAGATCACCTTAACGACGGCAGCGATCGGAATCGCGAGGATGACTCCCATCAAGCCCCACATCCACCCCCAGAACAGAATTGATAGGGTGAGCGCCAGCGCGTTTAGCCGGATGCGCCAGCCGACCAGAGCGGGAATCAGGAAATTTGCCGTTAGTATATGAAGAATCGTTAAAACGACGAAGATTCCCACAAAGGGGCCGACCGTGTGATATTGCTTTAGACCCACAAAGAGTGGGGGAACAAATGAAATAACTGCGCCGAGATAAGGAACCAGGTTGCACACGCCCGAGACTAGCGCCGTAAGAAATGGAAAGTCCAGCCCCAGCCCCCAAAAGAAAAGCCAATTGGCCAGCACGAGGATCAATCCGACAAGGGCTGTTCCGATCAAATAACTTCGCAGCACCTGAGTAACCTCCGCGAGCGTATCCCGCACCTGCGTGCGATGATTCGCTGCAAACAATTGCATAGTGGCGTGCCAGACTTGCCGCTTACCTGCCAGCATAAAAAAGACAAGAAAGGGAACGAAGCTAGCACCCAGAAGAAATACCGATAGGGAGCTTAGGCGGCCGATTAGCGCGTCGCGAACGGCATGTGATTCGGTGACAGTGACCACGCCTCGATTGGCACGTTCGGTTGGCTCAATCTCGGAAACATGAGCTTCCAGAGTTTCGAGGTTTTTCTCCAACGCCTGGGTTGCCGCTCGGAGCGTCTGACGATACTGTGGCCAATCGAGACTGAACTGATCGACGGTCTGAATCAGCGACCATCCAAGTACTGCTAGTAGAGCGAGCGTTAGCAGAACTACGAGGAGTGAACCCAAAGCTCGCGGCAAACGAATGTCCTCAAGCCACGTCACCACGGGATCAAGGAAATAGGCCGCTAGCACGGATACCAACAGCGTGACAAGTACGGCAGAAGCCCAATAGCAAAAGGCTATAACGATCCCAGCCGCGATGATTCGCGCGCTCGCCGAACTACTGGCGACAACCTTGGTCTCCTCAGAAGGCATTTGCCTTACCATAACACAGCCGCTCAACCCCCGGGTTCCCTCGTCGACGGTCCAGATCGCACCGGTAACGTTTTGCGATAAGAGGCGCGAGCTTGCCTATTTCCGCCTTACCGCAGTGATAGAATCGCTTGGCACCGCATGCCTCGATAATGGGATTTCGCACGCATGGCTAAGCAACTCTTCGGCACGGATGGTATCCGGGGTCTGCCCGGGGAATACCCGCTGGACGATGCGACGCTTGACCAAATAGGAATAGCACTGGGAGAGTACGTCGTCCTGCACTCGCAGACGCATCGTGTCGCTCCGCGGGTTCTACTCGGGCGCGATACGCGGGAATCGGGGCCTCACATCTCCGATCGGATCGCCCGTGGGCTCAGCACGGCAGGTGCGGAACCAGTCTCCGCCGGGGTCTTGACCACTCCCGGGGTAGCGTGGCTGGTGAGCCGCGAGTCCTTTGCTGCGGGCGTAGTGATATCGGCGTCGCATAATCCGTATCATGACAATGGGGTAAAGCTGATTTCTCCGTCCGGGATGAAATTCCCAGACGTAGTCGAAGGGGAGCTCGAAAAGTCCATCCTGTTGCACAAACCTCGACAGACGCTCGCGAGCATGAATCACCGAGCCAATCACCCGTCCGATCTGGAATTGCACGAAGACTATCTGGCAGGGCTACGTCAAACCGTGCTTCCTGGTGCGAATCTGGTCTCCATGAAAATCGTTCTTGACTGCGCTAACGGCGCCGCCAGTGCTCTCGCGCCGGAATTATTTCGATCACTGGGATCAATTGTGATTGCGATCAACAACTCTGCCGACGGCCGTAATATCAATGCGAACTGCGGTTCGCTACATCCGGAAGCCATGCTTCGGCGAGTAATCGACTCAGGCGCGACACTGGGCGTGGCTTTCGACGGTGATGCGGACCGGGCGATTTTTGCCACTGCCTCGGGAAAATTGGTGAACGGTGACGGCGTTCTGCTCGCCGCGGGCCGCTATTTGAAAGCGACGGGCAAGCTCAAGGGCAACGTGATCGTGAGCACTACAATGGCAAACCTGGGCTTGGAACGCGCCTTGGAAAAATCTCAGCTGAAGTTGGCTCGCACAGCCGTGGGTGACAGGTACGTCTTGGAGGAAATGCAGCGCATCGGGGCCAATTTCGGTGGAGAACAATCGGGCCATATTTTATTTCTGGACGACGCGCCGACGGGAGACGGAATGCTGACCGCGCTGAAAATCGCCTCTCTTGTTTCGATTGCCGGCCCGCTCGACACCTTGGTGGCCGACCTAAAGGTTTTTCCACAGAAAATCGTCAATGTGCCCGTGAAGTCAAAGCCGCCGCTCGAAATGCTGCCTGCAGTCGCCTCGGCGCTTGGCGACGCCGAGCGCTCACTGGGGAACACCGGACGCGTCGTCGTTCGCTATTCCGGGACCGAGCCGGTCGCACGAGTAATGGTCGAAGCGGAAAGCGAAAAGGATGTGGAGCTGTGGACGCGATCATTGGCCAGGGCGTTGCACTCTGCCATTGGATGTTGAGTTTACTGACACCTTCCAAAGAACATAGGAACGAAGAAAGAGACTTTCATAAATTGGATTATGCCGGTCCCGTATTGTATTGCACGCGGCTCCTCGTCTCTAAGATGTTATGAGGCAATGAGATGCAAGTCCTTCAAGGTTGCGGTGCGTTGGCACCGCGCTTGCAGCACAACCTTGCGCACGTTCTGAATCCCGGGGTGGGTCGGCTTCGTCGCGCCGAGGCCGGATCTAGGTAGAGCAATAGGGGGCCAGGGTGGGCCCCCTTTTTTTTGCAGCAGCATACCCCCACGCGCTGAACCTGTTAGATCCGCTAGAAGAGACGGAGTAGCAGCGGAATCATCACGCCCCAGCCATGCGAAACGATTTCCCAGCCACGAGTCAGCTCATCGGACAGAGTTAAAGTGATCATGATTAAGAGCCAAAAGAAGCCTGCCAAAATAGCGATGCGGGTTAGGCCCGCAGCATATTTCACGTGCATGAAGAAAAGTACGACCAGCAGCATCTTGATGACGGCAATCACGAGTGCTGCGACAGTGTTCCACCGACCCAGATCGATATAGGCAACCCCAGTGGTTAGAGCTGTGAGGCCTATCAAAGCAAGAAACACGCTTACGTACGTAGTCACCGGAACGACGTGTTCAACGGTGCTGCTGTGTTCAGAATGTTCCGACATGAGCGATCAACTCCCTGGGTAACGCCCGCCGATCAGATACAGGAGCGGGAAGAGAAATATCCAGACAATGTCGACAAAATGCCAGTAAAGTCCGCTGATTTCGAGCGGCGCATAATATTGCGGCGAGAACTTATCGCGCGCGGTCATGATAGTGAGGACCGTGAGAATGCCTATACCGACTACCATGTGGAGAGCGTGCAGTCCCGTCATAAAGAAGTAGAAACACATGAACAGTTGGGCACCGGGCGCATAAGGACCATGGTAACTCCAATTCACACCTGGAACGATTCCGTCCACGTAGTCGTGATACCACTCGAACCGAAATTTGAGGAATAAGAACGTCGCTCCAAGCAGCATCGTGAGAACGAGCCACCAAATAGTTTGACCCTTCCGCTTGCCGGTTTGCGCCGATCGAATGGCCAGAGCCATCGTCAAACTGCTGACGATTAGCACTGCTGTATTGGTGGCCCCGAACTTAACCTCAAGCAGATGGCTGCCGGTAATGAAAGCCTGAAGATGTAGGGAGCGATAAACCGTGTACGATGTGAACATCCCGCCGAAGAATAAAATCTCGGTGACCAGAAATACCCACATGCCGAGCTTACCGGCCTCTCGCTGTTGGGCTACGGTCTCAAACTGGTGCGCGAAACCGGGTGGATGCGTGCTGTGGGCCGCCAATTCAGACACTGGCAACTCCTGAAGTCGGGTAGCTATACGCTTCCTCTGTCACGATGGGAATTTCCTCAAAGTTCTCGGTTGGCGGAGGCGAGGGTATGGTCCACTCGAGCCCCTTGGCTCGCCACGGATTTGGTCCAGCCACACGTCCATAGCGCATCGACCAGGTCAGGTAGATCAGGGGAATTACGTAGCCAATGCCGAGAATCGAGGCGCCAGCGGAGGACATCACGTTAAGCACTTGAAACTCCGCGGGATAGACGGCGTACCGTCTCGGCATACCAAGATAACCTAGGACAAACTGGGGGAAGAACGTCAAATTAAAGCCGATGAAAATTAGGGCGGCCGCCACACGCGCCCAGTAGTCGGGATACAGACGTCCCGTGATTTTCGGCCACCAAAAGTGAATACCCCCCATATAAGCCATCACCGCGCCCCCCACCATTATGTAGTGGAAGTGCGCAACGATGAAGTAAGTTCCATTGAGGTGAACGTCGGTCGCGAGAGAAGCCAAAAATAATCCGGTGAGTCCACCAATAGTGAAAAGCCCGATAAATCCCAACGCATAGAGCATGGGCGCTTCGTAGGAAATCGATCCCTTGTAGAGCGTGGCTGTCCAGTTGAAGACCTTGATGGCGGAAGGAATGGCAACCAGAAAGCTGAGCACTGAAAAGACCAGGCCAGCATAAATAGACTGGCCCGTCACAAACATGTGATGACCCCAAACGACGAAACTGATGACGGCGATGGCAAGGCTTGAAAATGCTACAAAGGTGTAACCGAAGATCTTCTTCCGCGAAAAAGCCGTGATTAGCTCACTAATCACACCCATTCCAGGCAGAATCATGATGTACACGGCCGGATGTGAGTAAAACCAGAAAAGATGCTGAAAGAGCAGGGGATCCCCGCCGACTGCTGGATCAAAGATGCCAACGTGAAGGATTCTCTCAAGCCCCAGCAGAAACAGCGTGATCGCGATTACAGGTGTGCCGAGCACAAAAATCAAGCTCGTGGCATAGAGCGCCCAGATGAACAGGGGAAGCCGGAACCAAGTCATCCCGGGGGCTCGCATTTTATGAATCGTGACAATGAAGTTCAGCCCGGTGAGGATCGACGAAAATCCGGCGATGAAAACACCCAGCGCCACGGCGACAACGTGTGTGTGTGAAAACGAACTGCTGTACGGCGGATAGAATGTCCAACCTGTATCGACACCGCCGGATAGAGTCGCATACAGCGCAAAACCACACCCTGTTATGAAGATGTACCAACTCAGAAGATTGAGTTTCGGGAATGCCACGTCCCGGGCGCCGATCATCAAGGGAATGAGAAAATTCCCGAGCGTAGCTGGAATGGAGGGCACAAGGAAGAAAAAGACCATGATGATGCCGTGGGTTGAGAATAATTTGTTGTAGGTTTCGGGCTCGAACAACGCACCTTGCGGCTCGATCAGGTGCAATCGCATCAGAACGGCCGCCGTGCCACCCACGAAAAACATTAGCGTTATCGTCGCGAGATAAAGAAGACCGATGCGCTTGTGGTCCTTGGTCAAAAGCCACGAGCGTATGCCGTAGTTTGCGTTTAAATAATTCACGCCAAGATCGGCTGGGGTTTCGTGGAGATCTGCAATGGCCGTGCTCATTGTCCGTTCGTCCTTTCTTCCGAGCCGAGCGACTTCACATAGGCGATCAACTGAAGGACCTGTTCTTCGTTTATCTGCCCTTGGTACGTGGGCATGATCGCCTCATAGCCGGGGACCCGCACGGAATTTGGATTCACAATCGCCTGCCGAATTAGGCCTTCATCCACCACCTGAGTCTGGCCGCTCGCCAGCTTCTCCGGCTTTCCATAAATTCCGGCGAGCGACGGGCCGCGCCCGCTACTACCGCTCACGTGGCAAGTGCCGCAGCCGAACTGGCTGAATAGCCGCTCGCCCTGTTGCGCCATGGAGACCGTTTGCTCGCCGCCAGCCAGCCATTCGGCATAGTCCGTTGGGGTCATTACATAGACCCAGCCGATCATCTGCGAATGATTCGTGCCACAGTATTGCGCGCAGAAGAGGTGAAAAGTGCCCGTTTCAGTAGCCTCGAACCAAATGGAGGTGTAGCGTCCGGGAAGAACGTCCTTCTTGACACGGAACGCGGGAATGTAAAAGTCATGGATCACGTCCTGCGAGGTCATCGTCAGCTTCACGGGAACCCCGACGGGGACGTGCAGTTCGTCAATTTCGCGTGGCCCCTCGGGATGCTGGACGTGCCACATCCATTGTTTGCCGATCACAAAAATCTCATTCGAGGCTGCCGGAGGACGCGCATTTCGCACGTACAGCGCGGAGGCCCAGACAAAGAGTACCGCACAGATCATCGAAGGGATGATGGTCCAGGTGAGCTCCAGGACCAATGACGTGTGGGTTGCCGGCGCTTGTTCCTCATCCGAGCGGCGGCGATACTTCACCATAAAATAAAAAATGATGGAAAAGATCAGTACAGCGAAAAAGGCTGTGATTCCCGTCAAGACGTAGTAAAGCTTGTCCACGCCACCGGCAATCGTGGAAGCTGCCGGCGGCTGCAGCGGAATCATCGCCGCCGCTGGCGTTACAGAACTAAGTACGCATTGAATAAAACCTGTCATCGCCATTCCGTCGAAATTGCCCCAATGCTAGTTTGAAAAGTTACTTCCTTCAGACCGTTTTCGCCGGGGATCCATGGTGGCCGCTCCGGAAAAGCACGGCTAAAAAAATACCGCCGCACAGCACTGTCAATCCTCCTGCTAACTGTAGAACTCGCGAAATCAGCAGGCCATATTTGCCTGTGTGAGGGTCGTAGTGGTAACAAAAAAGCAAGACCTGATCCACTGGCGACCCAATCTTTCCTTGAGACGCGTCCACCAGGCCCAGTCGCAAATCGCGCTCGGGATAGGAGATCCCGTAGAAATAGCGCGAGATTTTCCCGGCAGGCGTTAGCATCATGATGGCGCTGGCGTGCGCGTACTGCTTCGAATCCGGATCGTACGCGTATCGGAAACCTACGGCGGCGGTAAGCTGCTCGATCTGCGGCTCCTCGCCGGTTAGAAAATGCCAGCCTTGCGCCGCGCCAGGACGCCCGTACATTCCAAGATAAACGGCCTGCTTGGCTTCCGCGAGAACAGGCCTATCTGTTGGATCAATGCTTACCGTTAAGACATTAAAATCCTTGCCTATGCTCAGCGGAATTAGAGCAAGGCTGCGATCCAATCCATTGAGCACTTGTGTACAGAGCATCGGGCAGTTGAAATAGACCAGAGCGAGAATGACAGGCTTGCTGCCGAAATACTGCCGCAGAGCAACCGACTTACCATGCTCGTCACGGAAACTAAGATCGAGTGGGATTGAAGCATTGAGCTTCTGATCCACACCAACCTCTTTCAGCAGCTCAGGACGAACCCCAACACTTTGCGTGGGGTCAGTAAATTGAGCAGCTGCTGGCGATACATGCAGAAAAAGGAACAGTGCCGACGCGATTGTCATTCCAATTAGCCAGCTTGAAATCGAAAGTCTGTAAAGCTTCATTCGCTGTTCCTTTCCCGGCGCTCTTATCGCGCGCCGCATTTCTCCGCTGCGCGCTAGTGCCCCGCGCCGCCCTCGGCACCGGCTTGTTCAGGAGAAGATTCGGTCAGGTAGCCGCACTGTCCTTCAAGATCGGTTCCACTCGGAGGCACGGGTAATGCAACGGATGGCATGCTCGGAGGCGACTCACTGGCTGCACGCGCCGGCAGCCCCCGCTGGAGAGCCATATCCATGGCTCGATCGATAGGAATCCGCACGATACCGCTCTGTTGGTCCACCCAGCCGTATGTATTCACTTCTTGCTGTTGCTCCGAACAGTAATTCTCCAGATCACCATGGGGGTGCGCTTGCAACCGCGGATTCGGGGGAAGCTCGCGTTGAGTCGCACTCACCAGCGGAGACGCTGGAGCGCCGAGGGGCTCGATCTTCGCAAAGTAACCCAATGCCCATTTCATGGCAAAAAGAGTGACGACCAGCACAACCGCCATCCAGAAGGCAAACTGCAACAGACCCCTAATGTTCGCGTCCCGTTGCTCGTATCCCGGGCCGCGATCCGCGGGCTGGCCAGGGCCGTAGGGCTGCTTAGTCTCCATGCTGATGCTCCATCAGAGCTTTTGCCCCTTCGAATCGCGGGTCGTGCAGCGGCAACAGCGGCAACTTCTTCAGTTCCCCAAGAAACATTCCGAACCAAAGGCCGCCGATTCCAATCACGGCGAAGATGTCCGTCAGATGAAGCTGAGGACCGGAGGGCTCATATGCTGGCACGACCAGCCAATAGACATCAATCAAGGTCAACGTCAGCAAGATCCCGGCCACCATACTCAGCGTTCGCACCCGCCTCTTAATCTGCCGCTGTAGAAGTAAGAAAAATGGAACAAAGAAATGGAAAATCAGCAAAATCACGGCAATCACAGCCCAACTTCCGAAAGCCCGAGCCATATACCAGGGAATCTCGTTCTTGAGGTTTCCCGACCAGATGATGAGAAACTGCGAAAACGAAACGTAGGCCCATAGGATCGTGAAGGTGAGCATGAGGCTACCGAGATCGATCAGGCGCTTGGGTTCTACAGAATCCTTAAGCGGCTCACACTCCCACAGCTTTGCTAGAACCAAGATCGCGAACGTCAAACCTGCGAGACACTCCACTACGATGAATATCATTCCGTAGATTGTGGAAAACCAGTGCGGCTCAAGCGATAGAACCCAGTCAATTGCAGCCCCAGTTACGATGAGGCCCCAAAGCACAAGGCCCGGCGCCGCCAAACTCATCATGCGGTCCTTGAAAATCGGGTCTCCGGTGCTGTCCTGCTCGGTGGACCATTTGTTCAGCAAATACGCCAGCACAATCCAGATGGCGAAATAGATTACCGTCCGAACAATAAAGCCCCCGGGCTGCAAATAGATCTTCTTAAAGTGATTGACGGGATCATCGGGGATGTCACCTGGCTGGGTCCAGGGATAGATCTTTGACATGCCGATGAGAATCGGTGTGAAGAGGACGGCCATAAACCAGATCGTTCGCGACCCGGCCTCGAAAATACGTCGGAGCGGAAAGCCCCACCACCCGCCAGTGCAATGGTGAAGCATGAGCATAGCAAGGGTACCGAGTGGAATTGCCATCCAGAAAACGTACGCGAACACGTACGATCGGAAAAAGCCTTGCCAGCCCAAAGCGCCTGCCCGATGCGCGTCAATGAGTCCGAGAATTAGAGCGATAAATATGCCAATCGCCCCAGCTGCCAGCGCGCGAATGCGGCCGCGATCCATTTGCAACCGGGCTGTATCTGAAGAGTTCATTTCGATTGCCCCGCCGCTTGCTCGGCTACCTGTTGTGAGGATGGCTGCGCGGACTGTTCCGCGAGCTTTTGGCGTTCCTCTTGCGGAACGTCCTGCACGGTGGCGCTTTCGCTCAGTTGAAGAACGCGAATGTACGCAGCAATCCTCCAGCGGTCCGCGGGATCGACGCGGGCGGCATAGCTGTACATGGCACCGAACCCGTTGGTCATCACTTCAAAGAAGTGGCCGACTGGAGCCTCGCGCAAGCGCTGGATGTGATAAGACGGTGGCTGAGGAAAGCCTCGCTGAACGATCATGCCCCTGCCGCTACCGGTGTAGTCGTGGCAGGGCGTGCAATAAATGTTGTACCGCTCGCGACCGCGATCGAGATCCGCATGCGTGATCGGAAAAGGAAATCTGTTCGAGACGACACCATTCTCGCGGCCGGTATAGAAGAGCTCGTCCAGGCGCAAGTGCCCACGCGCGACCGTCCCGGGAACAGGCTGACGTTCTGATCGGCCATCGGCGAAAAAGCTGGTGGGCTCATACGGCAAATACTTCGGCTGGATATGCATATCCAAGCGGCACCCGACTAAAAAGGTTATGGCAACCAGGCAACCGGCGCTTACACATCGTGGGAGTGCCACAGCTAGTAGCGCCGCCCCGTGTCGGACTGATGTGCCAGCCGTGGATTTAGTCGTCAATCTCATAAACTCCGTGCGGGCGCAACCCTTCCAAGAAGGCTTTTGTTTGCCGCAGTTCAAACTTTTTATCGCGCGCCTCGATGCACAAAAAGAAACGGTCCGTTGAAGCCCGGGTGAATCGCTCAACATTGAATAAGGGGTGATGCGGCATAGGCAGGCCGTTTAGCGCTAACATTCCGAACGCCGCAGTTAGCGCGGCCCCCAAAATTGTCAGCTCGAATGTAATAGCGATCCACATTGGCCAGCTGTTGTAGGGCTTGCCCCCGATGTTCAATGGAAAGCTGATCACGTTCGCGTACCAACACATGCCGAACCCTGTTAAGCCGCCGGTTAGTCCTCCGAGAAAAACGAATATTGGAAGTGCGGTCCAATCAAAGCCGACCGCTTCGGATAAGCCTTCGACCGGAATCGGCGAGTATGCGTCGATTCGACGATAACCCGCGTCGTGTGTGCGGCGCGCCGCTTCCAGAACTTGCTCGGGCGTCTCGAACTCCGCCATCACACCGTAAATACCCCTACGTGCCATATTCTCGACAATTCTCCAGGGGCGGCTCTAGCCGCGAATCTCCGGATTCGGATTTCGTACTCGCGCCAGATACGTGGTGCGCGGACGCGTGTTCAAATCTTCTAGCAGACCGTAGTTGCGCGACTGCGCCTTCAGCTTCGAGACGCGGCTGGAAGGGTCGTTAATATTGCCGAAGACGATCGCTTCCGCCGGGCACGCGGCTTGGCATGCCGTAACAATCTCGCCGTCGCGCACGGTGCGATTTTCCTCTTCTGAGCGAATTTTCGCCGCGTTGATTCGCTGCACGCAATAAGTGCATTTTTCCATCACGCCGCGGCTGCGGACGGTAACATTGGGATTCCTCATCCCATAAAGACTTTGCGTTTTGAAATCGGAGTACAAATAAAAGTTGAAGCGGCGAACCTTATAAGGGCAATTGTTCGAACAATAGCGCGTGCCCACGCAGCGGTTGTACGTCATATCGTTGAGGCCCTCGGAGCTATGAGTAGTTGCTCCCACGGGACAGACGTATTCGCAGGGCGCGTTCTCGCACTGCATGCAGGGCAACGGCTCGTAATACATTTCGGGATTTTCCAGGCTCCCGCGGAAATACGTGTCGATGCGTATCCAATGCATCGCGCGCCCGCGCGATACCTGATCTTTCCCGACCACCGCAATATTGTTTTCAGATTGGCATGCGATCACGCAAGCATTGCAGCCGACGCAGCGGTTTAGGTCAATGGACATACCCCAGGCGTACCCGTCGTACTTAAAGCCGGGATAAATCGATAGGTCCTTCGTTCTTTCTTCTTCGAGATTTTTCGCAAAGTTTGGATTGTTGCGGAATTCCTCGAAGGTGGCTACCCGGATCAAGTCGCGATTGAATGCGCTGTCGCTTTCCTCGTCCGTCGGGTGACCCTCCACATCGATCGTGTATTGCTGCTGGGTGGATACGAGATAATAGGATTTGCCGGTCTTTTCAATTCGAAGCCCTGTCGCCACCCATGGTGTGTCCGAGGCGCGCAAAAGATTGGCGTTGAAGCCCGTACCGTTGCCCACCCGTCCGGCCAAACGCCGCCCGTAACCCAGGTGTAGAGTTATCGAATTATCCGCATGCCCAGGAACAACGTACACGCCGGCTTCCATCTGTCGGCTACCCACCACCAGCTTCACGTAGTCGCCGGAGGTAAGCGCCAATGCCTGCGCCGTACCTGGGCTGATCATGGCGGCGTTATCCCAGGTAAGCCGTGTTACGGGCTTCGGAAGTTCCTGCAGCCAACCATTATTCGCAAATTTGCCATCGCCGATTGAAGGATCGGGACGGAAAACAATCTCCAGATTATTTGCATCGCCGCGCGCCGCCTGCACACCACCATGGTTCACGAAATCCGGCCGCGGTGCTACTGAAATGGCCGGCAGCGTGGTGCCCTCCATCAGCCCATCGTGGAGAGAAGTCTCCCAGAGCGCCTCGAACGCCTTATCTTTTTCGGAACGCTGGCTCTGCCAGTAGTCACGGACCAGATCGTGTCCGGATTTCCCGCCGTCCCCGGTAAACAGCGCGATCACCTCATGCGCGGTGTGGCCGTCGTACAGTGGCGCAATTAGGGGCTGGACGATGCCTACTGTGCCATCGAAGGCGCGGGCGTCGCTCCAGGATTCGAGATAGTGTGTACCGGGCGCGTGCCAGTGGCAGAGCTCGGCAGTCTCGTCCACGTAGAGCCCGGAATGAACGCGCACCCTGGCCTTCTGCATTGCGGATGCGAAGTTAAAGTCGGCGAGCGCATCGTAAACGGGATTGCCGCCCAGGATCACAAGGAAATCGACTTGGCCGGCATCTAAATCGTTCACGAGGTCGCGCAGCGATTCCACCTGATTGACTGAATTGGCTTCGAGCGCCTCCGTGTAAACGACAGTCTTGCCGACGTTCCCGAGAGCCGCGTTGATCGCGTGGGCTAGGGCATGCACGAAAGGTGACTGGTGCTCACCAGCCACCACCAGAGACGATCCGCGATGTGCGGACAGGTCTCGCCAAACCGCGTCAACCCACCCTGAAGGAATCTTCGCGCTGGCGTTTGCGCTGGGTGCGACCGCAATTCCCGCAGCGGCCGCGATCTGCCGCGCCAGGTCGTCGATGTCGGTCGAGCGCACCGCCAACCGGTGATCCGCCATGACTCCAGTGCTCGTAGTCATGCTCTCCGCGACGTAAAGGCGGTTCAACCTTGACGAAGGGCCCGCTGAAAGATCTCGGCGCGAGGAAAAATCCCGGGCGTAACGCACATGCCCTGGCCCGGAAGTAAGAAAATCGGCATCCAGGGAAAGAATCACGTCAGCTTGATCGAAATGGTATACCGAGTTGACGGGCTTGCCGAACGCAAGCTGCGCTCCTTCGCGGGCGCCATCTCCATTGCAAGGCTCATATTGGTGCCACTTCGCGTCGGGGAACTGCGAAAGCAACGTTCGAATCTGAGCGCCAAGTGTCGGAGAGACGACGGTCTCTGTCAAAACGCGCATACCCGAGCCCTTGGGAGCCAGCCGGGTGCGGGCATTACCCATGGCTGCCGCGAAATCGCTCCACGTGCTCACACGCCCTTCGTATATGACAGTTTGGGACCGATCCGGATCGTACAAATTCAAAATCGAGGCCTGCATGAAGACATCTGTACCGCCCAGACTCCCTGGATGCTCTGGATTCCCTTCGATCTTGGTGGGCCGGCCCATGTGGCTTTCGACCAAAACCCCGTTTGCCTCCCCGGCGTTCGTCATCGAGCTGGCGTAGAAAAGCGGCCTGCCAGCCACGATCTCCTCCGGAGGGTGAACGTAGGGGACGATCTTCTCTGTCGGCAGTTTCGTGCATGCCCCGAGCCCGGCCATTGCCGCCGACGCGGCCATCAGCCTCAATACGTCGCGCCGATTGATCCCCGCTGAATCTTTTTCCGCGTTGCCCGGGAACTCGTTCTCGAGAAAGTTGCGATACTCTTTGGTATCCGACAGTTCCTCGATGCTTTGCCAGAAGCGCTTCCCGCCGCCCCCTGCGAGCTTTGCCCTCGCCGCAACTAGATCGATGGAATTCTTGCGTTCAGATTCTGGATTCATCTTTTGGCTTTCATCGGTGGCACGTAGAGCAAGACTCCATGAATTGCAAATTATGGATCTTATATTCCTTCACAAGTTGCCGCCCCAGCGCCAGTTGCTTCTCGCCCGATGGCGGCTGGTAAAACGGATTGAAAACTTCTGATTTCTTCCGGATATATTTTTCTGGTTGCCGGTGGCACTCCAGGCACCAGGACATGTAGAGAGTGCCCGCCCGGTATGTGAGCGGCATTTCCGCAATCTGTCCATGGCAAGTAGTGCAGCCAATGCCTTTCGCGACGTGGATGCTATGGTCGAAATAAACGAAATCCGGCAGCGCATTCACGCGTGTCCACGCCAGCGAGGTATCGTCGCGATAGCTCGCCCGCACCGGCTCGAGCATGGCGGCATTCGTCCATATTTGGGAATGGCAAGTCATGCACGTTTGCGTCGGAGGCACACCCGCGAAAGACGATTGTTCCACCGTTGTATGGCAATAACGGCAATCGATTCCCAGTTCGCCGGCGTGGTGACGATGGCTGAAAGGCACCGGCTGCTCCCGCGTGACGTTCTGGTCCGTGTACCACGGAGACATCGCAATCGTATACGCGGCATAACCCAGCGCGGCGATGATCACCACGGCGCCATAAATGCTCACCCGCGAGATCAGGTTCGTGCTGCGATGAAATATCTGAGCCATGGCTTCAGCGTCGGTCTTTCTGTCCAATCTGTTGTTCTTCTTCCGTTTCATGCACCAACGACCGCACTTCCACAATCGAGATCATCGGCAAGAAACGAATGAAAAGATAGAACAGGGTAAAGAACAGTCCAAATGTGCCGAGATAAGTCGCCCAGTCCCACCGCGTC
The DNA here is from genome assembly GCA_963823145.1 of uncultured Acidobacteriota bacterium. Taxonomy (GTDB): domain Bacteria; phylum Acidobacteriota; class Terriglobia; order Acidiferrales; family UBA7541; genus Palsa-295. The sequence goes on along the minus strand of CAWGJZ010000002.1, from coordinate 463,114 downwards.
GGTATGTACATTCCCCACGCTGAGGGCGTGAAATCCCGCGACAAACTGACGACTACAATCACAAATCTTTCCAGCCACATTCCTATATTAATTACCAAAGAAGTGCCGAATAACCACGCCACATTGCGTCGCGCCCGGCGGGACCACAGAGACTGTGGAATCACGAGATTGCAGGCGATCAGTAGCCAGTACAGTGGTGAGTAAGGACCCTTAAGACGGTTCCACATCATGTACGCCTCATACCGATCGGCGCTGTAGAATGACATGAACGTTTCCATCACATAGCCGTAGGCGACGATAATTCCCGTCGCTAGCATCACTTTCGCCATGATGTCCAAATGACGCTCTGTGACGAGATCTTCGAGGTGATATATCTTGCGAATCGGTATCGCCAATGTCAGCACCATCGCGAAGCCGGAATAAATGGCGCCGGCCACGAAATAGGGCGGGAATATCGTGCTATGCCATCCGGGAACAAGGGCAATCGTAAAGTCAAAGCTCACGACGGTGTGGACCGAAACTACCAGTGGCGTTGCCACACCCGCCAACAGCACAGACGCAACTTCGTAGCGCGTCCAGTGGACGGCTGACCCCCGCCACCCCATCGAAATTATTCCGTAAATGATCTTGGAAGCTTTATTCTTCGCTCGGTCGCGCAGCGTGGCAAGATCGGGAATCATTCCCACAAACCAGAATATGATGGATACGGTGAAATACGTGGACACTGCAAAAACATCCCAAACTAGCGGGCTGCGAAATTGCGGCCAAAGCCACATCGGATTGGGATAAGGCATTAGATAATAGAAGAGCCAGGGGCGGCCCATATGAAGGAGGGGGAACATCCCGGCGCACATCACCGCAAAAATCGTCATCGCTTCCGCGAAACGGTTTACGGACGTCCGCCATCTTTGATGAAGTAGAAGCAAAAAGGCGGAAATGAGCGTTCCAGCGTGCCCAATTCCAATCCACCAGACGAAATTCACAATCGCGTAACCCCAGGCAGCCGGTATCCGGATGCCCCAGATGCCCACCCCCTTAACCATCAGCATTGTGATGACAAGGTTCAGCAACATGAGCATTGCAAATGCGATCAGGAAACCAAACACCCAGCCAGGTGTTGTGCCGCGCGTAAGTACGATGGAGCTGATTTTGTCCGTCACCGATTCAAAGGTGTGCCCCGGCCCGATGATCGGGTCAGGCTCGGTGACGCGCGTTACGCCTTCGAAGCGATCAGAATCCACGCAGTATCCCCTACTGCTCTCAACGCTGACAACAAACCATTAGAAGGGGGCGTTGTTGTTTGCTGGCAATCACAGCCCCGCACCCCGCGAACGCCATGATTTGCATTTTGAAGTAACTTAAGGATTGCAAAAACTGCGTTTCTTTTTTTCAGCTTCCCTTAATGAAAATCCACACGCCAATTAGGACGCCATAGGATAAGACCGCCGGTCTCGATACGCAAGTTCAAATCCAAAAAAATTTGCATCGAACTCGCCCGCTAGGACCTGCGATTCTGCTTGGCCAGATCTTCCAGTTCTGTCGGATTCGAAGCAACAGTACTGTTCAAGTTTAGGGCATTGCCTCGCAACGTCGAACGTGCGGACGAAACCAGGATTGTTAAGATGGTCCTGTGCGCGCCGCAACGCCAATCGCCCTATGCCTCGCTCTTGCCGTGTCTTCAGCTGCCGCAACCGACACAATCATCCTAAAGAATGGCCGCCGGATCATCGCCGAGAACGTCACCCAAGACGCCAACCACGTCACCTATCACACTCCAGCCGGGGATCTGTCGATTCCGAAGTCCATAGTCGCGAGGATCGACCATGATGATTTCACCTACGCGCCCCCGTCGGCTGACCACTCTCAGCCGCCGGTTTCAGCGCCTCCCGTTGAGCCTGTTCCTGGATTTGAGACCGTTGCAGCTTTAGCTGTTCACGGTGATGCAATTGACTATGCCTATCTAGCGGGCCTTGATTCGGAAGCCAGCTCTGGCTCAGCAACAGCAATCGCCAAGGATGCTGCTGCGCACCACGTCGCTGCCCAATTCCTTGAAAATAAAGGTGATACCGATTCGGCCATCGAGCAATATCATCAGGCCCTGGTTTTTGCCCCGCAGAATAACGGCCTCCTGCTCAATCTCGCCCTCCTGTATTTACATGAAAACCAGTTCACCGCCGCCCTCGACCCGCTGGAACGGGCCCGTCGCACTTCTCCCGATTCCGCCGATGTGGCCAAGCTGACGGGCTGGGCCTACTACGGCGCAAACAAAATGGACCAAGCCATCGAGGAATGGAAACGCGCCGAGCGCCTGCGTCCAGACCCCCAAGTTGAGCAGGCATTGCAGAAAGTCGAGCGCGATAAATCCGAGGAGGAAAGCTATCGTGAAGGAGAAACAGCTCATTTCGACCTTAAGTACTATGGCGGAGCCACTCCCGACCTCGCGCGTGGCATCCTGCGGGCGCTCGAGGACGATTTCCGCGACCTCGAATCTCAGCTTGATTACACGCCGCCTGAGCAAATCGCCGTCATTCTATATACCCAACAAGCTTTCGCCGACATCACTCGCGCTCCGGGATGGGTTGGCGCGCTGAACGATGGGCGCTTGCGCATTCCCGTACAGGGATTGACCCAGGTCACTCCTGGTCTAGCTCGCGTCCTCAAACACGAATTGACGCACAGCTTCGTGGGACAAAAATCTCGTGGCCGCGCGCCCACTTGGCTTCAGGAAGGCATCGCGCAATGGATGGAAGGGCGCCGCAGCAGTTCAGTGGCGGGAGCCTTAGTTGAAGCCGCGGCCCAAGGCCAAGTCCCGCCGCTAGCGACGATGGAAGGGTCCTGGATGAGCCTATCAGGGAATTCCGCGGACCTAGCCTATGCGTGGTCTCTCGCGGTAGTCGAATCCATGATTGACGCGGGCGGCGTCAGCGACATCAGCCGTCTGCTCGACCACATCGCCGTGTCATCTTCCTCTGAAGCCGCTTTCGAGGAAACCTTGCACCTAAATTACGCGGACCTAAGTCAGCAAGCGGTGGCCTACCTCAAGCGCTCCTACTTGCGCTGACTCTGCGCTCCTCGCCAGAACGCGAAAACCATGCGCACAGCGGCGTTTCGCAGGCTTACATCACCGGGATCACAGTGTCAAAAGCAGCCCGGCCAGCAGCGCCGCCCGTTGCGGAAGCGAGCGGATCACTACATTCTCTTCCGGACTATGCGCCCCGCTGCCCACTGCTCCGAGTCCATCGAGCGTCGGCACACCGAGCGCCGCAGTGAAGTTTCCGTCTGATCCTCCGCCCGTTGTAGTTTCACCGACGTTCACGCCGATTTCCCGCATCAGCGATTGCGCCTGGCCGAAAAGTTTGAGCACGCGGGATGTTCGCTCGAGCGGCGGACGGTTGATTCCACCGCGCACCTCGATTTGCGCTCCCTTCAAGATCGGCCGCAGTCCCCGCAACTTCTTGTTCAATTTTGCTGCATCCGCCAAATGTGCATAGCGAATATCCACTTCGGCCCGCGCGTGGGCGGGCACCACATTGGATACGGTGCCTCCCTCGACGACCGTCGCCTGCACCGTGATCCCGCGCCGCGGATTATTCATTTTCGTCAGCCGGGCGATTTGCAATGCCAACTCGTGCACGGCATTCACCCCCGCTCCCGGATCGGCGCCCGCATGCGACGACCGGCCGGCAACGATGATCTCAGCCGTGCCCACGCCTTTCCGCGCCGTCTTCAGCCGTCCTTCCCGGCTTAGCGCAGGTTCGAGAACGAGTACCGCATCGCTTCGGCGCGCTTCGCGCTCGATCTCGCGACGCGAAGTTTCGCTCCCGATTTCTTCGTCCGAATTCCACAGAAAGACAAGCCGTTTGCGCGGACGTAGCGCTGCTGCGCGCAAAGCATCAACGGCAGCAAGCGCGATTGCCAGCCCCGCTTTCATGTCAAACGTTCCCGGTCCCCACGCGCGTCCGCCGGACACATGAAACGGCATCTTGGCCAGCGTTCCGGGCGGATAAACTGTATCGAGGTGCCCGATAATCAGAATCTGCCCCGCTGGACGCCCGCTGCCCAGCCAAATTTCCGCGCGCACATGGTTGCCTCGAGCTTTCTGCCGCAGCACCCGAATCTTTGCGCCCCGCCGTCGCCATTCGCTCGCGACAATCCCCCCAAGACGGTCCACCGCCGCCTTGTGATGGCTGGGCGATTCGCACCGTACAAACCGCCCAAGCAGCCCGACTATATCTCGCTCGCGTCTTCGCAACACTCGCTGAAGCGCCAACATCATCTTTCCATTTTCAATCATCGCGCCGGTATCCTAGCAGCCGCGCCGAACCGCGGCAACACGTCTTGCCCCGCTGATTCCCACCCGCTGAGGTTTCGTATAGAATTACTCGAACGGTATGTGAAGTTGCATCTGCAACATACACGGACTCCAACTTAATCGAAGGGCAGAGGCAATTCATGCTTCTCGACATCAACGACATTCAAAAAATTCTTCCGCACCGTTATCCCTTCCTCCTAATCGATGGCATCGAGGAAATGGAACGCTGGAAGCGCATTGTCGGAATCAAGAATGTCACCATCAATGAACATTTTTTTCAGGGGCATTTTCCCGGTAAGCCGATCATGCCCGGCGTCCTCATTATCGAGTCGATGGCGCAAACAGGCGGACTGCTTCTGCTCCAGGAAGTGCCCGACCGCGAGAAAAAGCTTCTCTATTTCGTCGCCATTGATAACGCGCGCTTCCGGCGCCCCGTGGTTCCCGGCGACCGCTTGAGGCTCGAAATGAATGTCCTCGCTTGGCGCAGCGGCTTCTGCAAACTCCAGGGCCGCGCCACCGTCGACGGAGAGATGGCCGCCGAGGCCTCGCTGATGTGCAAAATGGTTGATCTCGAAACCGAGCAGTCCCCGGCTGCCGTACCGGCCGAGAAGGCGCGATGAGCGAGATTGATCCCCGGGCTATCGTTTCGCCTTTGGCGCGATTGGGAACCGGTGTTCGAGTCGGCGCTTTCGCGGTAGTAGGCGATGATGTCGAGCTGGGCGATGGCTGTGTGCTCGAGCCTCACGCCGTCGTAAAAGGGCCGTCGACATTTGGCCGCAACAATCACATCCACTCCTTCGCCATCGTGGGGGGCGATCCGCAGGATCTCACATACACTGGCCAGCGCGTGAAGCTGGAAGTGGGTGAGTCGAACGAGTTCCGCGAGTTTTGCACGGTGCACCGCGGCACTATCAAGGGCGGCGGCGTTACGCGCATCGGCAGCAACACCCTGATCATGGCCTACGCGCACATCGGCCACGACTGCCAGATCGGCAGCCATGTGATCCTCATCAACGGCGCGCAACTAGCCGGCCACATCATTGTGGAAGACTACGCGACGATCAGTTCCTTCTGCCTGCTCCACCAATTCTCTCGCGTGGGCAGCCATTCTTACATCGGCGCGGGCACCATCATCACGCAAGACGTCCCGCCATTCTCAAAAATCGTCAGTGCGCGCGAAACGCGCTGCTATGGAATCAACAAAGTGGGCCTCGAGCGCAATGGCTTCTCTCCCGAACGCATCCAGGCCATCGAGCAGGCTTACCGCTACCTTCTCCGTTCGAAATTGAACACTTCGCAGGCCGTGGAAAAAATGCGCGGAACCCTCTCCAACTCAGAAGACGTCCAAACTCTTGTGCGGTTCATCGAGTCCACCACGGAACGCGGCTTAACCAAATAGGAACTGTATGGCCGCCAGCGCGGAAAACACGGGTGCATGGGGATTGATCGCCGGAAACGGGGATTTCCCCTTTCTCGTCCTCGAAGGCGCTCGAAATCGCGGTATTGAAATGGCTGTGATCGCCATACGCGAAGAAGCGTCGCCCGCTCTCGAGCGTTCCGCAAAGCGGTTCCACTGGATCAGCCTCGGCGAACTCAGCCGCGGCATTGATTTACTGCATCAGGAGGGCGTGACCCACGCGGTAATGGCCGGGCAGGTAAAGCACAATAAAATCTTCAGCTCGATCCGGCCCGATTGGCGGCTGGCCAAGCTGCTCTTCGCCCTTCCGGCTAAAAACACTGATTCGCTGATTGGGGCAGTCGCGCGTGTGTTGCAGGATGAAGGCATCGAGCTTGTCGATTCTACCAAGTTCCTCGGCGGGCTGTTGCCTGCTCCCGGAGTTCTCACACGCCGCTCGCCCGACCCTGGCGAGGCCGCCGACATCGAATATGGCAGGGGGATCGCCCGTCAGATCGCGGCCCTCGATCTGGGCCAGACAGTTGTGGTGCGCGATCACGCATGCGTGGCGATCGAAGCGATGGAAGGCACGGACGAAACCATCGAACGCGCCGCTAGAATCACTGGCGGACAGCGGCTCGTAGTCGTCAAGGCGAGCAAAGGTGCTCAGGACATGCGTTTCGACGTGCCAGTAATTGGAATGAAAACAATCGAGGTGATGCGACGCGCGAACGCCACGGCGCTCGCTGTTGATGCGGGCCGAACGCTGCTGTTTGACCGCGAAAACTTGATTCGCGCCGCCAACGAAGCAGGAATTGCGATCCAAGCATTCGCCCCCGATTCAGTCGAGGCAAAAACCAAATCGTGACCGTGAATCCCATTCGAGTTGCCGTGGTCGGCGCCGGAGAATTCGGCAGGAACCACATTCGCGTGTGGCGCGAGATCGAAGGCGCCGAACTCGCCGGTATTGTTGACACCAACGCCGAGCGCGCTCGCCAGGCCGCCGCGGAATTCGGTACGCAAGTGATTCCTAATCTGGACGCGCTCGCTACCGCCGGCATCCATGCCGCGAGCGTGGCCGTGCCCACCAAGGAGCATGCGCGCGTCGGCTGCCATCTGCTCGATGCCGGCGTGGACGTGTTGGTGGAAAAACCGATGGCCTCCTCGCTCGCAGAAGCCAGCCGGCTGATTGCATCCGCCCATCATTCCGGCCGCATTCTGCAAATTGGGCACGTCGAGCGATTCAACCCCGCCGTCGCCGCGGCGCAAAAGATCGTTTCGCGCCCCATGTTTTTCGAAGTCCATCGCCTCGGTGTTTTCACGCCGCGCAGCTTGGATATCGACGTGGTGTACGACGTGATGATTCACGACCTCGATATTCTGCTTGCTCTCGTGGACGCGCCTGTCGTGGACCTCAAGGCCGTCGGCATTCCGGTGATCACCGACAAAGTCGATATCGCTCACGCGCGCATCGAGTTTCAGACCGGCGCCGTCGCCAACGTCACCGCCAGCCGCGTCTCCACCGAGCGCGTCCGCAAAATGCGCTTCTTCCAGGAGCACGAATACATCTCGCTCGATTTCGCGCGACAGGATGCGCTGCGCATCCGCGTCCAGCCCGGCAGTCCGCAACCGGGAATCGGATTTGAAAAACTTCCTGCCACGCCGGAAGAGCCGCTCCGCGCCGAGCTTCGCTCCTTCCTCGATTCAGTCCGCACCCGCAAGCCTCCCGTTGTGGATGGCGCTGCCGGGCGCCGCAATCTCGAGCTCGCCGACCGGGTGATGGCAGGCATCCTCGAACACGCTGGCCGCGTCCAACTCGCAGCTACCACTCCACTGGAAACTCGATGATTCCCCGCACCCTGGTTCCGGTCAACGTGCGCCCCGTCTCCAAGGACGAGGCTCAGAAAGCGCCGCACCGCTTGACCACCTACATGGACGACCGCACCGTCGTCCCTTCCGGCTTGTCAGAAGCCCCGCCGCTAAACGGTAAGACGTCCATACCCGCGCACCTGCCGCTCGGCGTGCTCGTCGATCGCACCCTGGTGCCGCGCGGCATGCCCGTTACGCCTCTCGAAAGAACCGAGCACGTTTCGTCTTTGCCGCTCGACATCCTCAATTCGCGCGTTGTTGTCCCTGCGAATATCGATCCGGTCACCGAGGATTGGACCAAGGAATTCGAGCGCGGCATCGAGATGACCCCCGCTCTTCGCGAAGTGATCCAGCCGGACCTGTTTATCACCGGCGACGCCAATCTGTTGATCGAGCCGGAAGAAAAGCGCGATGCGCGATCGGATCTCATCACCAGAATTCTTTCTATCGCAGTACATGCCGCGGTGATTGCTTTCCTGATTTTCTCGCCGAAGATGTTCCCGGCGCATGTCCCCACGAAAAACGAAATCGAGCTCGCCCGCAAGCAATTGCAGTGGATTTACTCTCCACCTGCCATTCCGGAGCCGCCCAAGCCGGTTCCGAAAATTCACATTACTCCCAAAACTTTGAATAAAGTCGCGCCACCGGTGGAGAAGCCGCAGATTCCCTCTCCGGTTCCTCCTGCCGCGCCTGAAAAGCCGCCTACGGATCTGCCGGATGCGCCGAGGGCGCGAATTCAGCCCACTCCCGCTCCGGCTCCCGCACAACCCACGCAGCCTGCGCCCTCGCAGCTCCAACCGGTGCTGCCGCCGAAACCGCAGAATCAGAATCATTCTTTGAACCTCCAATTGCCGGATGCCTCGCCCGGTAAGCAAATTCAGGATCAGATGGACGACGCGATTCGCCGCAGCCCTAACCGCGGCGACATTTATAGTGGCGGTGGGGCCTCGCCTGGACAAGGTGGCCCAGGCGAGGGCACTGGCGTTTCGATCCTTTCGGATACGCAGGGAGTGGATTTTTCCAATTACATCACACGTCTGCTTGCGGCGCTGAGGCGAAATTGGGTCGCGATCATGCCGGAATCGGCAAAGTGGGATAAAGGCGCGGTCTACACTACCTTTCAAATTTATCCGAACGGCAGCATCGCTTCGACGGACCCCGAACTGGAGAGGACGTCTGGAAGAGAACCGCTCGATAATGCCGCGATGTCCGCAATCCACGCCTCGAATCCATTTGAACCGCTGCCTTCGCAATTTCATGGGCCATTCCTAAAATTGCGCATCGTGTTCCTTTACAATATTCGGCCGGAAGACATAGGCTTGCATTGAGGCTGAACCGCGCCCAAGTTACTGGAGCTTTGCTGCTGGCCGCGGCGGTCTTGCTGTTCCTCTTGCTTCGACTCTGGAAATTCTCTGGATGAGCGACCTCGCGCGGCTCCTGGTAATTCTCGGGCCGACTGCTTCCGGAAAATCGGCGCTGGGAATCGAACTCGCCCAACAGCTCGGCGGCGAAATTCTGCTCTGCGATTCCACGCAGGTATACCGGCATTTCGATATCGGAACCGCCAAAGTGCACCCCGCCGAACAGCGCGGAATTCCCCACCACCTCGTCGACCTGATAGAATCCCAAGAAGTCTTCACCGCCGGAGAATATCGCCGCCGTGCGCTCGATGCATTGGAGGATGTCCGGCGCCGCGGGAAACTTCCCGTCCTCACCGCTGGCACCGGCCTTTATCTTCGCGCTCTGCTGGAAGGACTCGCCGATGCGCCCACCAGATCAGAAGAACTCCGTGATCGCCTCCGCGCCAAAGTCCAGACGCGCGGCCCAGAGCATCTGCACCGCTTGCTCAAACGCTTGGATCGCGAAGCCGCCGGTCGGATTGCGCCGCGTGACACTCAGAAAATCATTCGCGCAATTGAAATGCGCATCCTCGCGGGAAAAGCAGTCGGCGAAATCCATCGCAGCGGAAGAAGTGGTCTCCAAGGCTATGCCATAACGAAAATTGGCCTCTCGCCTCCGCGCGCCCCCCTCTACGCGAAAATCGATGCGCGCGTGATCGCCATGATCGCCGCCGGCTGGGTCGATGAAGTTCGCAGGCTTGTCGAAATGGGCGTGCCCGCCGACGCGAAGCCGTTCCAGTTCATCGGCTACTCGGATTTGCGCGAGCAGCTCGCCGGCGGCCGCTCACCGGCTGCAGCGGTCGAGAAAATCCAGCAGGCCACGCGCCGCTTCGCCAAGAGGCAAATCACTTGGTTCCGCAAAGAGCCAGATGTGAACTGGCTTTCCGGATTTGGCGACGCCCCCGATGTGATCGCCGCCGCTCTGCAACTCGCGCGCCTCCCGCCCGGGTGAAAATTTGGCGGCTCACCGCGCGCGTCCGGTATACTTTTTGCTTAATCGAATCGGTAATCATGAAAGGAAGCCCTAGGTGATTCCGCAAACAAAAATACGTCGGGCGCGAACCCTCATCCTGTGGATCACCGCCGCGATCTCGATCCCAGCCCTTCATCCTGCGATCGTTCGTGCGCAGGCGACGGAAACAACCGCGCTCGCAAGCAAGACCGAAACGGTGCAGCCGCCGGACCAATTCAAGCCCGAGGAACAAGCCAGCAAGGGCTCCGTCACCGTGGGCGGAAATCCGATCGCTTACGACGCCTACGCCGGCACTCTCATCGTCCATCCCAAGGGCTGGGACGACGTCCCGCAGAATAATCCTGACAAGGACCCCAAAAATCAGCCCGCCGAAGCCAGCATGTTCTACGTCGCGTACTTCAAATCCGGCGCCAACGATACGCAGCGCCCGGTAACTTTCCTGTACAACGGAGGTCCGGGTTCCTCCACCATGTGGCTCCACATGGGAGCATTCGGTCCCAAGCGCGTCGTGACCGCCGATGATTCGCACACGCCCGCCGCGCCGTACTCGATCGTCAACAACGATTTCAGCCTGCTCGATGCCAGCGATCTCGTCTTCGTCGACGCTCCCGGCACGGGCTTCAGCCGCATCAGTGGCAAGGACCGCGAAAAGGCCTTCTACGGCGTTGATCAGGATGCGCAAGCCTTTGCTGATTTCATCGTTCAGTTCCTCACGAAATATGGACGCTGGAACTCGCCCAAATATCTGTTTGGCGAAAGCTACGGCACCACGCGATCCGCCGTTCTCTCCAACGTCCTCGAAACCGAACGCGACCTCGACCTCAACGGTGTAATTCTGCTTTCGCAAATCCTGAGCTTCGACCTCAGCGCGGATAGCCCGCAGTTCAATCCCAGCATCGACCTGCCCTATGAGCTCGCGCTGCCCACCTATGCCGCAACCGCCTGGTATCACCACAAGCTGCCGGACGCGCATCCGGATTTGGCGCCGCTCCTCGCCGAAGTCGAGCACTTTGCGATGACGGAATACGCCGAGGCCCTCGAAGCCGGCTCCTCGCTCGCACCCGAGCAGCGCCAAGCCGTCGTCGCGAAGCTGCATCAGTACACTGGCCTCCCCGTCGAATACATCGAGAAGGCCGACCTGCGCATCAACGGCGGCGAATTCGAGAAAACTCTCGAGGGCGATACGGATATGACCACCGGCCGCCTCGACACGCGCTTTTCCGGGCCTACCTACGACCCGCTCAGCGAAGAGGCGGGCTACGATCCGCAATCGGCCGCGATCAGCTCCGCCTACTTTCCGCGTTCAATGATTACGTGCGCAAGGACCTGAAGTTTAACGTGCCCCGGGAATATAAGCCGGAAATCGCACTCTGGAAGTCGTGGATTCATCTCCATCAGCCTCCCGGCGCAACTAGCCCGCAGCGGCAGGCGACGAACGTGATACCCGATTTGGCCAACGCCATGAAATATAATCCCAACCTCAAAGTCCTTTTGAACGCCGGCTATTTCGATCTCGCCACACCCTTCTACGAAGGTATCTACGAAATGCATCACCTGCCGATTCCGCCCAACTTGCAAAAGAATATCGAATTCAAGTTTTACGAATCCGGCCACATGGTGTACGCGCACGCGTCTTCGCTGAAGATGCTGCACGACAACGTGGCGGCGTTCATCCACGAGACAGAAACTTCCAAGTCGAAGTGAATGCAGCACTCGGCGGCGCGATGGCGGGGCGCTCGGAACTGTGGCACACTCGCATGAGTACCCATGGATCCTCGTTTCATCCGCAATTTCTGCATCATCGCGCACATCGACCACGGTAAATCCACGCTGGCCGACCGCCTGCTGGAACTCACCGGCGCCGTCACCCAGCGCGAAATGACCGCGCAGTTGCTCGATTCGATGGACCTCGAGCGCGAGCGCGGCATCACCATCAAGGCGAAAAGCATCCGGCTGCATTACCGCGCGGCCGACGGCAACGAATATCGCCTGAATCTGATCGACACTCCGGGTCACGTCGATTTTTCTTACGAAGTTTCCCGCGCGCTTTCCGCGTGCGAGGGCGCGCTGCTGGTCGTCGACGCGAGCCAGGGCGTGGAAGCGCAAACCGTGGCGAACGCCTTCCTCGCCTCGCGCCACAATCTCACCATCATTCCCGTGATCAATAAAATCGACTTGCCCGCCGCGCAGCCCGAATACGCCAAGGAACAAATCGAAAATGTCCTCGCCATTCCGGCGGACGACGCCCTGCTGATTAGCGCCAAAAGCGGCCTCGGCGTGAAAGACGTCCTCGAAGCCATCGTCAAACGCGTCCCGCCGCCGAAAGGTTCGGCCGATGCGCCCCTGCGCGCCCTGATCTTCGATTCGTGGTTCGATTCATATCGCGGAGCCGTCGTCCTGGTGCGCGTGATGGAAGGCCGCATCGCTCCCCACATGAAGATTCGGCTCTCGGCGAGCGACGAAATTTACGAGGTTGAAAATCTCGGCGTGCTCACGCCTAAACCCATCGTTCTCGAGGAATTGGCGGCCGGCGATGTAGGATTCATCATCGCCAATATCAAGCGCGTGGCCGACGCGCGCGTGGGCGATACAGTCGTCGAAGCCGACCGCCCCGCCGAGCCGCTTCCCGGCTTCGAAGCCATCAAGCCCATGGTGTTCGCCGGTCTCTTCCCCGTGAACTCCAGCGACTACGAAATGCTGCGCGACGCGCTGGGCAAGCTGCAATTGAACGACGCCGCATTTTTCTACGAGCCGGAAAATTCCGTCGCGCTGGGCTTCGGCTTCCGCTGCGGATTTCTCGGCCTGCTGCACATGGAAATCGTCCAGGAGCGGCTGGAGCGCGAGTTCAATATCGATCTGATCACCACCGCGCCCAGCGTGCAGTACCGCATCACCACCACTGATGGCGAAGTAAAGGAAGTTGACAACCCTACAAGATTTCCGCCGCCCACCTCGATTCAGAAAATCGAAGAACCGATCCTGACCGCGATGATCATCACCTCGGAAGAATCCGTAGGCGGAGTGCTGGCGCTGTGCGAGGAAAAGCGCGGCGTGCAGAAAAAGTTCGAATATCTTTCTCCGACGCGCATCATGCTCACCTACGAGATGCCGCTGAATGAAATCGTCCTCGACTTTTACGACCGGCTCAAGGGCGTTTCGCGCGGCTACGCGTCGCTCGATTACCATCTTTCCGGCTACCGCGAATCGGATTTGGTGAAGCTCGACGTGCTGGTGGGCGGCGAGCCGGTGGACGCGCTCACCATCATCTGCCACCGCGATCAATCCTACGAACGTGGCCGCGATCTGGTGAGTCGTCTTCGAAAATTGATTCCGCGCCAGATGTTCGAAGTCGCCATTCAGGCCGCGATCGGCAGCCACATCATCGCCCGCGAAACGATCAGCGCCATCCGCAAGAACGTCCTCGCCAAGTGCTACGGCGGAGACATCAGCCGCAAGCGCAAACTCCTCGAAAAACAAAAGGAAGGCAAAAAGCGCATGAAGCGCGTCGGCCGCGTCGATATCCCCCAGGAAGCCTTCCTCGCCGTCCTGAAAGTAGCCGGCACCACCGACGACGAATGAGGAGAAGTGACTATCCACGAAAAGTCCACAGAATCGCGTACTTGACACAACCCCGCCCTCTCCAGAAAGATCGACACCAGCTTACCCCTCAGTCAGCGGGCACTTGGAGCACAGAATGGCGAAAGAACCAGCGTTCACGACGCTTGGAAGGTCAACTGACGTAATTGATGTCCGGTTGAGCTACCGAATCATTGAACTTTTCTCCGAAGGGCTCTATGCCAGCCCCAACAAGGCAATCGAAGAGCTAGTTGCCAATTCGTTCGATGCTGGTGGCGAGAAAGTCCAAGTCCTCCTCTCGGCAAATCTACACGAGCAGGACGCTACGATCGTAGTCATCGACGATGGCGACGGGATGGGGATTGACGGCCTGAAGCTGCACTGGCTCATTGGCGTGAGCAACAAACGCAGCCTCAGTAAACTTCCCCGTGGCCGCCAGCAGATTGGCCAGTTTGGGATCGGAAAGCTCGCAACCTATGTCCTGGCCAACCGTCTGTCCCACATTACGAAATTTCAAGGGAAATACTATTCGACCTCAATGAATTATCAGGCCATCGACAAGCGAAGGGAGAAGGAGGTCGAGCCCCGGATACCCATCAAACTGGCGCTACGCGAACTGACCGAGGCAGAGGCTAAAGAAGCCCTAAAACAATGGACCAAGACCGCTGGATTTAAGGCTAGCGGACTGAAGCTCTTCGGGCAGGGCGCGCCCGCGAGCTGGACCGTCGCAATCATGTCTTCCCTCAAAGACAAGGTCCACGAAATAAAACCAGGCTTCCTCGAGTGGGTTCTTCGCACCGCAATGCCTCTGAGAGACGACTTCGGAGTTTGGCTAAACGACACGAAGTTGATCCCCAGTAAGCAGGGAAAGGGCCTAATCGAAAAATGGATTCTCGGCAAGGACATCAAGACCCTGCCGAAGCCTGCACCGAAGGACATCGAGGTGCGCCGAAACCGTGATTCGCAGAAACCCGACCGACGCTACGGTCTTGAGGTGCCGGGCTTGGGACGGATCAGCGGCTACGCGGAAGCTTACAAGGATCTGCTGACGGGTAAGTCGGATGAAATCGGCCGTAGCTACGGATTCTTCGTGTACATTTTTGGACGGCTCATCAATGTCCTCGACGGTCATTTCGGGATCTCTCCAGACGAACTCCGACACGGCACCTTCGGGCGGTTCCGATTGGTAATCAATATCGATGGGCTCGACAGGGAGCTGCGATCAAACCGCGAAACAATCCGATCAGGTCCCGTGCTAGAAACCGCGCAAAACGTCTTGCGCAGCATATTCAATTTCGTACGCCCCTTCATCGAGAAGCACGACGACCAAGAACAACCAGGCGCCAAACTCGCGCGCAAACTTGCCGAAAGTCCTGCGAGCCTTTCACGAATACCAATTGTGGAACTGGCGCGTGCCGTCCTAGCGGGAAGTGCGCGGTCACGATATCTGATCATTCCAAGACTCAAATCCATCGCAGAGCAGGAGATCTTTCTCTCAGCTCTGGCTGGGCGGGCCAAAGATGGCGAGCAATTCGTAACCGGACTGTCCATCGATTACGACGGCTCGCCAGAATCCGGAATTGCCCAATATGATACTCAAACCGGCCATATTAGAATCAACGCTTGGCATCCTTTCGTATCAACATTCCACGACGAGTTCTCGAACAAGAACACCCGGCAGCCACTCGAATTACTCGCCATGGCCGAAATATTGAATGAGGCACAACTCTTCGCAATCGGCGTCAAGGCCGAACTTGTCGCCGAATTCCTCTCGGCCCGCGATCAACTGCTGCGTAATCTTGCAAATCAATCCGGGCGAAAGAGCCCCTTTGCAATCGCACGAGCCCTTCAGGAGGCACGAAATGACTTCCACGGCCTTGAAGAACAGCTGTGCGAGTCTTTTACCAGTTTGGGCTGTGAATGCCGGCTAATAGGCGGCAAAGGCAATCCCGACGGCGTCGCGGTCGCTGGTCTTTCCGCTGACAACGATGGCAATCCCCGCCAATATTCTGTGAGTCTCGAGGCCAAGAGCAAATGGGAGGACAAGGGAAAAGTAGCAGCGGGGACCGTCGATGTCGCCGCAGTCATCCGACACCGCAAGAAATATGATTGCCACCACGCTCTGGTGGTGGGCCGATCATTCCCGACCACGAAGGGAAAACACTCCGCGCTTGCTCAAGACATCGAAGATGATCGCGAAAAGACCGCTGCCCTCGGTGACCCGAAAACGATAACGCTGATCACGATCGACGACCTCGCAGAATTAGTCCGCCTTCGACCCATTAAGCAAATTGGTCTGCAGAAGCTTCGCGGCCTGTTTGAATGTAAATTGCCCGAAGAAAGTCACACACGGGTTGAAGAAATGAGGAAACTAAAGGTCAAGAAACCTCCATACCGACGCATTGTCGAAACAATTGAAGCGCAGCAAAAGAAATTTAGGAAGAGTGCCGTCAAGTACGCTGCCCTACGGGAGGCGCTATCGAATCTAAACCCGGCTATCTATTTCGAAACAGACGGCCAACTGGCCGACTTATGTGAGGCGATGGCTCAAATGTCCGAGCGAACAATGCACGCCACGCCCGACACTGTAGAGCTAGACCAGAGTACTGCAAACGTCATGGACGCAATCGATGCGGCCACGAGAGACTACGAAGACCTGAATTAGCCAAATGCCGACCTTCCACAAGACGACAATTTATGAAGCGTTGGGGAGAGAACCAGTCCATCCATTTCCAGCACGCATGGCCCCGGGCATCGCATTACGGGCCATGTTAGACTCAAACAAAACCCTACGGGTGCTTGACCCTATGATGGGTTCGGGAACCGTGCTCGCGATGGCACGTTATCAGGGACATAGGGGGATTGGGTTCGATATCGATCCACTCGCCGTTCTCATAACAAAGGTATGGACCACCGCCATCGACCCGGAAGACGCTCGCGACCAAGCAGAAGACGTATTAGCAACGGCGCAAGCCACCTTCAAAAGAATCTCGCAAGCGGATGCGTATCCACGCAAGGCAGATGAGGAAACGCGTCAATTCATCTCCTACTGGTTCGATGGTTACGCCCGTCGCCAACTTTGCGCGCTTGCAGAGGCCATTAGCAAGCTGAGTTGCCATGTAACCCGCGACACCCTCTGGTGTGCGTTTTCTCGGCTGATCATTAGCAAACAAGCGGGGGCGTCTCTCGCGATGGACCTGTCACACAGCCGCCCACACCGGAAATTCGAAACCGCCCCCGAGAAACCCTTCAAAAGGTTTCTAGATATGGTCGAGTATGTCCTTGCCAACTGCATTGACAAGAGCTCACGCAGTCGTGGCACCGAGCCCTCCGTTCGCCCAGGTGATGCCCAGGCTCTGCCCTTGAGCGATCACTGCGTCGACCTGGTCCTGACCTCACCGCCATATCTGAACGCCATCGACTACATCCGCTGCAGCAAGTTTTCACTGGTCTGGATGGGTTACAGCGTTGCCGACCTGCGCCGGTTGCGGACTAACAGCATTGGAACGGAAGCTTCGAAGGTCGTCGCCATGGACGATCCTGAAATCAATCGGATAACGAGGGCGCTCAATTTGCGGCCGCAACTCGACCACCGACGCCTAGGAATTTTTGCACGCTATGTGCACGACATGCGATGCGCTATACGCGAAGCGGGTCGCGTGCTCTGCCTCGGGGGCAAAGCAGTCTACGTCGTTGGCGAAAACACGGTTCGTGGAACCTATATCTCCACCTCGTCGATCGTCTCGATGCTCGCAGAACAGGCCGCACTGAAATTGATCGACCGTTCGACCCGAACGCTCCCAGCAAATCGGCGATACATGCCGCCGCCGTCATTTGGTCATAAAGGGGGAAAGATAGAGGCACGGATGCGCCGGGAAGTGGTGCTTACATTCGTCAAGTAGCGAGTTCTTTCAACGTGGAACCCGGCGCGTTCAAGGGCGCGGATGAGTTGTTTTGCTCGAAGCCTGGGGAGCCGCGTCATACGGCGATTCGCTGAACGCCAACCAGTTCCATGGGTTCGGCGGAATCGCCATCTTCGAGGCAAAGCTCGATTACTTCACGTACGCGCTTCATCAGCGTGTCCAGATTTTTCGCTTGGGTGTGGCAGCCGCGCAGTTCGGGCACCGTGCCAACATAGAAGCCGTCCTCGTCGCGCTCAATAACCACCGTAAATTCGCGTTTTGCCTTCACGACGGCCTCCGTTAGCAAAAGTGTAGCACGAAGCCCCGGCCCCTCTAGCCTCAAGCTTCTAGCCTCAAGCCTCTAGAACAGTCCACAGGAGCTGGTCCTTGACCCAATCCCTCTCATCAACAAACATGGACGCATGGTCCAAAAGACCGCAGTCGTGGCGAAGTCGGCAGCCCTTCCAAGGGCAAAGAGCGGTGTGCGTCCCCTCTCCGCGAACTTATGTGACAATCCGACGAGGATTGTCATCCCGAGTCCCGTGCCTTTGAAGTCTAACGGGCCGAGGGACCTCTCTTGGCCTTCTAATCGTCACACTGGACGAGTAGAACATGATCCAACTCATAGAAAACAAAGGCCGACGGTACACTCTACCCGTCACAAACGCGGGAGGGCCGAGTTCACTAGCTACTGCGTTTTCGGCGTACTTCGGCGTCGAGGGTGCCTTGGGCGAGGCGGACGGAGATGTCGTCGCCGAGGGCAACTTGATCGGGCGAGCGCAGAACTTTTCCGGAGGCGTCGTAAGCGATGGCGTAGCCGCGCTGGAGCAGCTGGAACGGGCTCCGCTCCTCGAGTTGAAGCGCGGCGGCTTCGAGCTTGCGGCGGCGCGCGATCAGCGCGCGATCGATTTGGACGCGGAGGTTGCGCGAGCGCTCGTCCAACGCGCGGCGAAGTTTGCCGACGCGAGCGCGCAGGTCGAGTGCGGCGAATCGCAAGCGCGCAGCGGCGAAGCGCCGCTGCTTGCGCGTGGCGACGCGTTCGAGGGCCGCGCGCAGAGCGTCCTGCTGCTGATGAATGCGGCGGCGCAACACGGTGGCGCGCGCCCGCAAATCAAAGGACGCGATTCTGGCGCCGGCGCGGGTGGTCCGCTGCCGCGACGCAGCAAGCCGCCGGCGAAGGATGACGCCGAGAGAGGACCCAAGCTCGTCCAACTGCTGGCGGCGACGGCGGACCAATAAGTCCATCTGGCGGAAACCGCGATGAGACTGAAGGTCGCGGACGCGGTGTCGTCGCTGCGAAAGCAGGTAGCGCATCTGCTGGACCAGATTGCGCTGATGGTCGGCGATGTGGCGATCGAATTCCTGGCGCGACCGAACCACGATTTCGGCGGCGGCGGAAGGAGTGGGAGCGCGCAGGTCGGCCACAAAATCCGCGATGGTGAAATCGGTTTCGTGGCCGACGCCGGAGATCACCGGCACGGCTGAAGCCGCAATCGCGCGGGCGACGGTTTCCTCGTTGAAGGCCCAGAGATCTTCGAGCGAGCCGCCGCCGCGGGCGAGGATCACCACATCGGCGAATTTGGCGCGATTGAAGTAGCGCAAGCCCGCGACAATTTCGCCGGCCGCTCCTTCACCCTGCACTTTTACGGGATAGAGCTGGACGTGGACATTCGCGAAGCGGCGCTTGAGGACGCGGAGAATATCTTGTATCGCCGCTCCGGCAGGAGAAGTGACGACGCCGATGCAGCGAGGAAGCACCGGCAGCGGCTTTTTGCGCGATTCGTCGAAGAGGCCTTCTTCTTGCAGCTTCTTTTTGAGCTGCTCGAAAGCGAGCTGTAGCGCGCCGAGGCCGACAGGCTCAATGTGCGTGACGTAAACCTGGTATTCGCCGCGCACTTCGTAGACGCCGAGCGAGCCGCGCACGGTGATGTGCAAGCCGTCTTCGGGACGGAATTTCAGGGTGCGGGCCTGGTCGCGAAAGCAGACGCAGCGGATTTGCGAGCGCGCATCCTTGAGCGTGAAGTAGAGATGTCCCACTTGCGAGGGGCGGTAATTCGAAACTTCGCCTTCGATCCATATGTCGCGGAAGGCGCGTTCGAGAAGTTCGCCGAGGCATTCGGTGAGCTCGCTGACTTTCCATACGCGACGCTGCGGCATCAGATCGAAGAGAGAGGCTTGGCTCATGGCTTTAGCGGCGAAAAGAATCGACGATCCATAGAATCAAAGTGAACGCGACGCTCAGCACAATACACGTGACGATTGGAAAATAGAAACTGCCATGGCGGCCGCGATAAGCGATGTCGCCGGGAAGATGTCCGAGGCGGAAGGGCAGCTTGCCAGCATAGAGCAGCAGCGACCCCGCGCCGATCGCTATGACGCCGGCGACGAGCAGAAATTTGCCGAGTTCGCGCATCGGGTCCATTCACTTACATTGGGTGACTTGCATTGGGTAACTTACATTGTGCAATTGCGCGATTGTCATTTTACCTGAATCGAAGACTCCGATCACACCTGGCGCGTTCAATTCGCGCTTTCCGCTGGCGCGGACGCTGGCGTCAAGGTCACGACGCGGAATACCAAGGTGCGAAATTTCACGACGAGAGATAAAAGTCTGGCGGGAAGCGCGGAGCCGTGATATTGACTTCACCGTGAGCACTCGATGAAGTGTCCTGCGAGGAGAAGATAAAATGGACTCTCGACGATATGGCAATCGAACGTTGCTGGTCGTGCTTGGCGCGTTTTTGGCGAACTTGCTCGCGGCTGGGGTCGCGGTGGCTCAGGTGCCTGCGAACATCGAGTCAGAATTGGTGAAGATGGGCCATATCGTCGATCCACCGTGCACTGCGAAGCTCTACCGGCCGCTGATGCCCGCGAACGACATTACCAGCGACAAGACGCCGCTATATCCGGGAATCACGGTGGTGCGGGATCAGTCATTCGGTCCCAGTCCGATGGATGTGGTGGATATTTTCACGGCGGATAAAGGACCAGCGTCCCGTCCCGTGCTGATTTACGTGCCTGGTGGAGTGGGCAACAAGATCGAGATTCAGGACAAGGAAGCGAACGCTTTTTACGACAACATTGCAAGATGGGCGACGAAGAACGGCATGGTGGGCGTTCTGATGCAGCGGCACGGCAGCGCGAGTTGGGATGGCGGCGCCAAGGACATTTCGACCATGCTCCAATGGGTGGAAGCGAACATTCCCAAGTATCACGGCAATCCGAACCGCATGTTCATCTGGGCTCATTCGGCCGGCAATATGCCGCTCGGGACGTACATCGGCCACCCAGATCTCTACGGACCCAAGGGAGTCGGGGTGAGGGGAGTGATCTTCATGTCTGCGGCGGCTTTCGATATCGCGCCGCTGAAGCCGCCACCGATAGGCGGGTCGAATCCGATGTCCATGCTTGCCGATGCCGGCAAAACTTGTGGCGTAAAGGGAGGAGCTTTCAGCGCGGAGGGCGCGCTTCCTGGCCGGGCCGCTGGTGAACCCGGCGGGCCGCCCGCAGCCGGAGGTCCTGGCGGATTTGGCGGTCCTGTGGACGCAGCGACGCAGTTGGCGCGATCGAACCTTCCGGAGCTGAAGAAAACTTCCGTGAAGATCATGCTGGCCAACGGGACTCTCGACATCGGCGCGGATCCATCCGTGGATGGAGGAGTGATGCCCTTCAACCGGATGTTGCACGACGAGCTCTGCAAGGAAGGTCCGGCCCATTGCCCGAAGCTGCTGCTTGCGAAGGGCGAGAGTCACATGTCCATGGTATTTTCGATAGACACTGCGGACAAGGGTGTTTCCGGTCCAATACTCGCGTGGATCAAGGGGATCAAGTAGCGCTGAGAGGGAGCCGATCGTAAAATTCCGGCTGTGCTGACTAGCCCGACTTAGAGGGAGGCGCGTTAGAAGGGTCCGCCAGCGGCAGCCACACTTGAAAGCGGGTTTCGCCGGGTTTCGAGCTGACCTCGATATTTCCTTTGTGCTTGTTCACAATCCGTTGGACAGTGTCCAGCCCCAGCCCGGTGCCTTCTCCGACTCCTTTTGTGGTGAAAAATGGTTCGAAGATATGCGGTAGTACATCGGGCGCAATTCCCGGACCATTATCGGCGATCTCCACTACAACGCACTTATCGTCGCGACGGGTTCGAACGCGAAGCTCGCCCTTGCCGCCCATTGCGCCGATGGCGTTATCGATCAGGTTGGTCCAAACTTGATTCAACTCGCTCCCAAATGAATTCACGAGCAGGGGAATCTTCTGATAATCGCGCTGCACGGTTACTCCCTGCTTGAGCTTATGGTTCATGATGACCAGCGTGGTTTCCAGGCTCTTCACGATATCCACATTTTGCAGGGGCGCTTGATCCATGTACGTGTATTCCTTGATCGCACGGACCAAGTCGGAAATGCGCGACGTGCCACTCTCGATTTCGTTGAGCAACGTCGCCACTTCAACGGACGCCGCAATCCTGACCAGCGCCGCTCGCGCGGTCTGTGGATCAAGAGTTGCGAATAGAGATTCCAGCGCCTCCGGCTTCACATTCCTGCGTGCCAATTCAGCCGCCATCTGCCACAAGTCGTTCTGGCCGTGACTTCGCAACAGGGAATCAATCTGATCCTCCAGGTCGCTGACGGCCAGCGGATCAGATGGAACTTCTCCGCTTTGCGTGAACGAAGCTTCGAGTTTCTCAATTTCGGCTTTCTGGGGAGCGGTCAGGTCACGCCTACCCAACTCGTGGCTTGAGTCCTTGATTCGCTTAAGCGCGTCGCGCAATTGGCTGGCGGCGCGTTTAGCGGCGGAGGCGGGATTATTGAGTTCGTGGGCGAGCCCTGCCGAAAGCTTCCCCAAAGAAACCAAGCGGTCGCGCTGCTGCTCTCGCCGGGTGGTCTCGCGAATTCTGTCCGACATCAGATTCACGAGGCGCTCCGTCAATTCGGGCATGTTGTGTACGAGATCTGGAAACTTGGAGGCCGGAAAGCGCAGCACGCGGGCATCCGTGAGCGCCCGTACTCCGACGGGAAACTGCTTCATTCTCGAAAAGGGCAAGACGCCGGTGACGGCCCCCGGTTGTACCGCGGCTACAAATGGTTCGCCACCGAGCTCACCGCGGACCTGGAGTTGCCCTTCCAGGATGACAAACATTGCGTCGGCAGGATCGCCCTCGCGAAAGTACATTTCGCCAACCGTCAGACGCAGCTCTTCTGCCTGAGAGATAAACCAGGAAATCTGATCGTCAGGCAAATTGGCAAATGCCGGTACGCGAAGCAGTTCCGAGTTTTCGGCCATTTTATACTTTGCTCAGATATTGATGGATGAACTGGACGGCTACCGACCCCTCACCGACGCCCGAAGCTACTCGCTTCACGGAACCGTGCCGCACGTCGCCTACAGCGAAAAGGCCGGGGATATTTGTCTCAAGGAGATATGGGTCTCTCTCGAGCGCCCAGTCCTTGGGACGCTGCCCCTCGCGTATGAGATCGGGGCCTGTGAGGATGAAACCAAAATCGTCGCGCTCGATGAGACCCGCGAGCCAGTCGGTTCGCGGCAGCGCTCCGATAAAAATGAACATCGAAGTCGCCGGCACACGCTCTATTTTGTTGGTATCGGAGCAAAGAAAGGAAATTTCTTCCAGGTGGGTATCGCCGTGGACCTCGGCCACGCTGGCGTGGGGCCAAAGCTGGATGTTAGGCGTGTCCTTGATTTGGTCGATCAAATACTGCGACATGGTGCTCGACAAAGAAGCGCCGCGCACGGCGATAACCACGCGCTCCGCGTACTTTGCGAAATTCATCGCCGCTTGACCAGCGGAATTCGCGGCGCCCACCACGTAAACGATCTCACCCTTGCAGGAGATCGCTTCGGTGGCTCCGCCTCCGTAATAGACCCCGGCGCCCTGTAGCCGCGCGATTCCAGGCGCTTCGAGCCGCCGCCACTGCACTCCCGTTGCGATCATCAGCGCGTGGCACGAGATTTCGCTTCCGTCCGCCAGTTTGACGATCCGGTAAGGTCCTTCGATCCGCACGCCACAGGCTTCTTGCGGTGAGAGAATTTCAACTCCAAAACGCTGCGCCTGCACTACGGCCCGCCGCGCCAGATCGCCGCCGCTAAGCCCCATTGGAAATCCCAGGTAGTTCTCGATGCGCGAACTCATGCCCGCCTGACCACCGGGCGCTTCTTGCTCGACCATCACTGTGTGCAGGCCCTCCGACGCGCCGTAGACAGCGGCCGCCAAACCCGCCGGTCCGCCGCCCACGATTGCGAGGTCGTAAAAGTTGGTCTGCGCTCGGGTGCGCAATCCAACTTTTTGCGCTACATCCGCCGGGACACTTTCTAGAAGTTTGGTGCCGTCCGGGAAGAGCACTATCGGCAAGTTCACGGCCTCTGGTCCCAGGGCCGCTAAGAGACGTTTCGTTTCAGGGTCATTGGCGGAGAGTTCAGCATCAATCCACTGATACGGAACGTGGTTGCGCGCCAGAAAGTCACGCATGGCATACGACTGCGGCGACCACCGTGTGCCTAACACCCGGATCCCCTCGAATTTGGGCCTGAACGAAGCGCGCCAATCATCGAGCAGATCATCCAATTGCGGATACAGATGCTCAGATGGAGGGTCCCACGGCTTCATGAAAAAGTAGTTGATGCTGGCTTCATTGATCGCGGAGATCGCGGCGCTTGTATCGGCATAAGCAGTGAGCAACGCGCGCTTCGCCTCTGGGAAGATACGCATTCCTTCCTGCAAGAAGGCAACGCCATCCATGTGAGGCATACGTTGGTCGGCAAGAAGAAGCGCCACGCTATCGTTGCGCAGCTGTAACTGCTTTAGAAGGTTCAACGCACCTTCCGGAGTATCCGTTCCTATCACGCGATACTCGGCGCCGTACTTCGAGCGCAAGTCGCGCTCGATCGCTCGGAGGACATCGGAGTCGTCATCCACACTCAGCAAAACTGGCTTCGCCACGTTCGGTCACCGTTTGGCATACAAAGTAATTCTAGACTTCTGGGTCGCCGAGACAACAGCCTTATAAGATGAGGGGACTTCGGTTTGGTCGCAGGCAGATTTTACGGTGGCGGGCACCGACAGGTCGCCAAATTAGAACCTGCGATCGGTACTAGATCAAATCAAAGCCTGCAAAGAAATAGGCGATTTCGAACGCGGCGGTGTCAGGAGCGTCGGAACCGTGCGTGCAATTGAATTGTATGCTGGAGCCAAGTTCTTTCCGAATTGTACCGGGCGCGGCCTTGGCTGGATCGGTGGCGCCCATGGTATCGCGCCATTTCGAAATGGCACTTTCGGCTTCGAGAACCATCACCACCGCTTTTCCTGAGCTCATGAATTCCGTCAGCTCGCCGAAAAACGGCCGGGCGCGATGAACGGCGTAGAAGCCTTCCGCTTGGGATTTGGTGAGCCGCAGCGACTTGATGGCGACAATCTGAAATTTCGTCGCGTGAATGCGGCTGAGAATTTCCCCGGTGAGCGCGCGGCCGACCGCGTCCGGCTTAATGATTGCAAGAGTGCGTTCGACTGCCATTCGATATTCCCTCAAGATGGATTTTAGGTGCTTGCGGAGCTGCAAGAACAAACTATTGTAAGGTCCCCGAGGAAAAAGTGCACCGCGAAAACTTCGGCGCTTGCATCTTTTCGCCGAGGTGTTCTAACGCAGAATATCTGAAAGTGCCAGCCGACAAGTTGCTCATGGGGCTGCGTGCGCGGAGAAGGCTTTGGCGCCGGCGGTTGTAAATTCAAAACGCAAAATCCAGTCGCTTGTAGTTCCGTTCGTCGAAAATTTCCATTGCTGAGCCGCTTGCTGCGCGAGCCTTGCGAAATACCTGCTTGGCCCCGGCGAATCGATGGTTGCCTCCGACACATCGCCGGAGGGATTGACGTGGGCTCTAATACTTACTCTCACGGTTCCCCGGATCGTATCAAGAGCGCTTTGCGACGCGTCTGGAATAACTCGATGGATCACATCTTGGCCCGAGGGTGCGGCCACAGGCGCCTTTTCTGACGCTGTGGACTGAACGGGCGCAGCGGCTGCGGGGACATCGCCGGGGTTCTTCTGTTCGTTGCTTGCAGCTTGTTTTTTCTCCGATGCCGCGATGTTTTCTGGAGGGCGCGGTTTCGGCGACGTGGTTGGGGCTGACTTCTCAATCGCGGCGGATTCCGCCTGAGTTTTGGGCTCACGGTTTAGGACTTTCAGGCTTACGACCGCCGTCACCATCAGCAAAAGGACAACAACGGCGGGAATGAGATAACGCGGACTCGCGGGCGAGGCAACGGGTTCGAGCGGCTGCTGTCTGGGCGGCGTGGCCGCCGCGGGATCAAGACGCGAAGTAATGTCGGCGATCGTCCATCGCTGGTCCGGATCGCGAAGCAAACAGTGTCGCGCAATATCCAGAAGTGGGGCGGGCAGGGTTCCCGGCACAACGGGATTGGCGGGCGAATTCCTGTCCCAGGCGGGCACATGCTGCGTTAGAGCTTCCACCATCGTCATCGCAAGAGACCACACATCGCCAGCGGGCGAGGCCACCGCTTCGGGTGGGCCGTAAGGCCCCCGGGCGATGATTGGATCGCCGGTACGACGGAGACCATCGCTCGAGAGCTTCAGCTGATCGCCACAGGCCATGATATTTGCGGGTTTGATGCGACCGTGCACCGAACCTTTTGCGTGGATATATGCGAGGACATCCAGCGCAGGTTTGAGCATATCGGTTACTTCCGTTTCAATCAGCGGCCGCTGGGGAATGATTTGGGACAAATCCTCGTCCGCACGCTCCATCACCACGTACACGAGCTTGACGTCGCCGATTTTGCAACGTCCCGCCTGAAATAACTGGATAAGGTGAGGATGAGACAAAACCGTGGCAGCGAGGCGCCATGAATCGAGCTGACGTTCTGCATCGGGCGCATTTTCCGCGATCAGCTTGATGGCGGCGGTTTGAGGTTCCCGATCATCGTAGTCTGTCAAAAAAACAGCGCTATGCTCCGAACCGCCCAGATAGCGGCGCAGGCGGAATTTTTCGTTGACCGACTGTCCTACCCACTGGCCCCAAGCCTCGGTCATGTGCACCTTTGCGAGCTGGTCTTGGTATTGTTGGCTCATAAGTTCCAGGTTCCAAGAGAGAAATTTCGCAAGGGTTCATTATCTGCACGCAGCCGCGTTCGTCCTGCGAGGGTTTGGTTCGATCAGCAACTTCCGCATCACGGCGCACCGCCAGCAACCGGCGAAGGGACCACGTCCGCCTTTTTCAATTGTTCAAGCTGGGCCTGAACCTTTGCCCAGTCCTTTGGCTTTCGCTTGGTCGCATAAGGAGCATCCGGATGTCCATAGTATTGCAGAAGTTCGGCCCGGACCTCGGGCGAAGCGCCACTGAAATTCTGTTTGGCCAGCGCGTCGAGCAATTTTGCATGTGTCACATCGTTGAGCCGATATTTTCCCGGCTCTGGGATTTCACCGGTGTCAAAGTTGTCGTTGGGCAGGCTTAGTTGGCCCGCACCGACTTGGGTCAGGAGCTGCCGGTAGCGGTCTAAAGTCTTGTTGAAGCTCGCTTCGAATAGCTTTTCCGCCTCGGGCGTGGGTGCTTTGAATTGCAGCACTCTCAGCGGACCGATCTTTGGAAGGATCCGCAGGAGAAAGGCCAGAAATCTTTCGCCAAAAGTGGGCGGGTAATATTGCTTTCCCCAGTTCTTTTGATAGCTTGCCCGCGAGAGATTGTACAGGAACTTCCTCTTCGTGATGCCGGGCTGATCCTTCATGATCTCGCCCTTCTTGAGGCTCCAGGCGATACGCGTCGCCTTCGGAAGAAGCTGGCTAACATCGTGACGGTATGAACCGAGTACCTTGTCTTCGTCAGTGAGAACGCTTTTCAGATCCAAGCCGTAAGTTTCCTGAAAAGCCTGTTCCAGCAGCGGGACGGAAACTCCAAAGCCGATGAAGTCGTGGTAACTATCCGGAGCGTAGCGTCCATGTGCGATTTCCAGAACGTCGAACCCAAATTCTGTCTTTACGTGCGCCAGGGGATCATCTTCATAGGTAATGGTGTCGCCGTATTTCTTTTTCAACTTGGGATAAAGCAGCGGGACCGCGCGATTCACCCCGATGGGGTGGCCTTCGTTGTCCGCGGCGTAGTGTGCGAGCGCCCCAAGCGCAAACGCGTAGCCGTCAAGGTCCTTGGAATCCCGCACCAGTGCCGAGACAAAGTCACCGCTCCGCACGTAGTGCGTTAAGTCGCTGAAGAAGAAGCTACCGTGCGGGTAATATCCCATGTCCTGGATGATGGCCCCGCCGTATGCATAGCCGTGCGCTTCCTTCAGTTGTTCTTTCGTGGCCTCGGGGAAACGCTTCAAGAGTAACGGGCGTATGTTGGCATCCCATACGCTGTCAATAACCGCTTCATGCGCAAGGACAGCGTAGGCCGCGCTCTCGCTCGGGCAACCTAAAAACAAAACGAGCGCTATGATGACGGCGAAAGCTCTGACGAGTAAGGTGTTGGGCCGTCCGATCCTGGTCATTGCAACCTCGTTGTGATCTTAGCTCGCTTCTAGCTTCAGAGCAGGGAAAACGTTCCGTCGTTTTTCAGTAGGCTCCGAGGAGCTCTCTTGCCAGTACTAAAGTTCCAGAAACCAGGCGGTACCGATGGGAACAGAATCCCAACTCTCGTTCCATTCGCCATTCCGCTTGGCCCTGGCATAAAGAACCCAGCAAAAGCGACTCTCGGTAGCCATTGGAACGAGGACCGTCGCGGGAGGATTGCATGCGCTGTCCGGAATGTGGATGGCCGGATATCGGCAAAATGCCAGCAGGCGTGCGGTTAATAAAGCACAATGACAAAACCGTTCTGCTCGGACACTTAATTTACGTTCCCATAGATAGCGTACTGTGTGCCGTCTGCGAAGAGATGAAATCCGCTGTGGAAACCAAGCCATGGTTTCGCGAAGCACATCGGGAATATCTCGACCAGGTCAAGGTCAAGAAGCGCATTTTGCGCGGGACTTAAAACAATCCTAAGGCTTCGCTCACCGGCGCCATCGGTTTCCTAAACGTGTCCGAGTTCCGCTCTCCCCTGCCCACCAGGCTAGACGCTTATTCTGTTTCATTCACTGTCATTCGCTTCAACTCTCAAGTAAGGGTACGAGCGGTAACGATTGAGCGCTAGAGTTCCGCTAACCGGCGTGAGCAGCCTTTTGCCCTTGGAATGCTTTGCACGGACACGAAACGCGATCGGTTTTTTTGGGGTCTGGGTTGGGTCGCAGGGCGGTGCAGCCGTATGTCCTGTGCTGCGACTGCGGGTGCCCGCAGACGCACGTCTCATTCCGAACCATAATCCCTCCTCGCGCAGTTTATTAGGGCCGGCACGGACAGCAATCAGGTATTCCCCGTACGTACTCGGTACACGAAGAAATAGCGTCAAAGGTTTGAAGTCTGGATGCCGGTCTATTCGTACTGATTGATAGCATGTAAACTCCTTCGGCCTCCGCATTTACAACGTTGATCGCTCAGTACGAGTGCCTTTGTCACCTTCGATGCCGCAGCCGCGCCGACATCCTCTAGTGTCGTTCGAGTGCGGAGGCGCACCGACCCGCAAGACCCTGTCACGCTGGAAGCTGAACTAGGATGCGTGGTAAGTTTGCCACATATCTCACAGCGCAGGAGCGTTCTACCATGGCTCGGCCAAGCTTCCCTTTCTCCCGCTCAGCTCGCAGCTGGTTGCTGCAGAAAATCCACAAGTCAATTGGCCATCCCAACGTACGACTCTCATTAGGGCGAGACGAAGTATTTCCGCCCGCCTCTGCCGATATCCTGGCAACAGTCAGAATTGCTGACCGGCGCACGCTTGCAGCCTTGGCCTTGAGTCCGGAGATCGGGTTCGGCGAAGGCTACAGCGAGGGGCGAATTGAGGTGCAGGGCGACCTTGTCCGGCTTCTCGAAGCTGTCTTGGCATCGATGCGAGATGCCAACACGATCAGTTGGTACTTCAAGCTGGTCTCGCGATGGCTTGACCGAGCGCAGGCCAACTCGCTTCGTGGGTCCGCGCGAAATATTCACCACCATTACGACCTGACCGCCGATTTTTACAGGCTCTGGCTGGATCCTCAACTGGTTTATACTTGCGCTTACTTCTCCGAAACCTTCTCGACTCTTGAGCAAGCGCAAGTCGCAAAGATGGATCACGTCTGCCGCAAGGTCTGGCTCCAGCCCGGCGAACGCGTTGTGGAAGCAGGCTGCGGTTGGGGAGCGCTCGCTCTTCACATGGCCAGGAATTACGGAGTCAGAGTTCGGGCATTTAACATCTCGAAGGAACAAATCCTCATCGCTCGCGAGCGCGCAAAGAAAGAGGGGCTGCAACACCAGGTGGAGTTCATCGAGGATGACTACCGGAACATTAGTGGACGCTACGACGCCTTTGTTTCGGTAGGGATGCTCGAGCACATCGGGACTCAAAACTACGAAAATCTAGGACAGGTTATCCATCGGACTATCGGCGATGCCGGACGTGGAGTCCTCCATTTTATCGGGCGAAATTTCCCGCACTCCTTCAGCCCATGGATTCGAAAACGCATCTTCCCAGGCGCCTGCGCGCCGTCTTTGACCCAGGTCACGGCTGTTTTTGAGCCTTTTAATTTTTCCGTGCTGGACGTTGAAAATCTGCGAAACCACTACACGAGGACTCTCGAATCGTGGCTCGAACGGTTCGAGCACTCGTGGGAGAACGTCGTGAAATTGCTCGGAACGGAAACCGCCCGAGCCTGGCGACTATACCTCGCTGGCTCCATCGCAGCTTTTCGCGTGGGCAACCTGCAACTGTTTCAGGTGGTTTTTGCCGGCGCGAAGTGTCAGAAAATTCCTTGGACTCGTGCTCACCTTTATTCGGATAGACCGATTGAGGAGAAGGATCCTGAATGGATTCGTGCGATGTCCTGATCGTGGGCGGAGGGCCGGCTGGATCTTCGTGCGCCTGGAAATTGGCGCACGGCGGCTTCGACACGATCGTCCTCGACAAGAGCCGTTTCCCTCGCCACAAAGTCTGCGGCGGATGGATCACGCCTGCCGTTCTTGGCGAACTCGATATCGAACCGGAGCACTATGGTTTGGGGCGCACCCTCCAGCCAATCAACGGCTTCCGCACCAGCAGCATGGGCGCGCGCGAGGTTGAAATCACTTATGGCAAGCCAATTAGTTACGGGATTCGCCGCTGTGAGTTTGACGACTACTTGCTGAAGCGATCGGGCGCGCGCCTCTACTGTGGAGACAGCCTCGCAAGTCTGGAGCGATCAGGCGGAGCGTGGATTGTAAACGGACAAATCCGTGCCGGAATCATCGTGGGTGCGGGAGGCCATTTCTGTCCCATCGCTCGGCTGCTGGGCGCCGATGGTCGCAAAGAAACGGCCGTAGTCGCTCAGGAGACAGAATTTGAAATGAGTTTTTCCGAACGCGACGCTTGTTCGATTCGCGGAGAAATCCCCGAACTGTACTTTTGTCCGGACATGAGGGGTTATGGCTGGTGTTTTCGCAAGGGTAATTTCCTCAATATCGGTTTGGGCAGGCTCGATGCGCACGGCCTGCCGGGACATGTCGCCAATTTCCTGCGGTTCCTTAGGAAAAAAGGAAAACTCGGTTTTGATGTGCGCGGCCCGATGGCAGGACACGCCTATCTGCTCCTTCGGGACATGCGCCACAAGATTGTCGACGAGGGCGTGTTGCTGACGGGAGACGCAGCTGGTCTCGCTTATTCGCAGAGTGGCGAAGGCATTCGTCCGGCGATTGAATCAGGGCTGATCGCGGCCGATGCCATCCTCGCTGCGAACGGAAAATATAGCGCCGCGAATCTGGAGAGCTATCGAACGCGCCTTGGATTGCGCTTCGGCAAATCCCAAGGCGGTTTGGCCGTCTCCATGGGACGCCGGCTTCCAGTCAAGGTCCTCACTGCGATTTCGCGGCAGATCCTGGCGAACAGCTGGTTCTCGCGCCACTTCGTTCTAGACGATTGGTTTCTTCATCTCGAAGAACCTGCACTTAAGACTCTCATTCCGCTCGCCACACACGCCTGAAATTCTTTGCGTCGATATATACTGTCTGCAAAGCATCGATGACCGAGGACGTGCAATTCCAGCCGGCAAGCGATCAATCTCTCTTACTTTACTTCGGACAGCACGTCACACTCGATGCTCATCTGCGCATCCGGAAACTGCTGCGCCTGCTGGAGCTGGAACCGGTCCCCGGCATACGAAATCTTCACCCCGCGTATTGCTCTCTTCTTGTCGACTTCGATGCGTTGAAATTGAGTCACGCAGCATTGGAACCGATTCTGCGGAGTTACATTGGACGACTCCATACTCTGACCGTCCCAAATCCTCGAGAACGCGAAATCCCAACCTGTTACGGAGGGGAGTTCGGCCCGGATCTCAATGAAGTAGCGACCCTGCGCGGAATGACTCCGGCTCAAGTCGTCGAATTGCATGCCTCCGTTACCTACGTTGTCTACTTCCTCGGGTTCGTTCCCGGCTTCGCGTATCTCGGTGAATTGCCCGAAGGCCTGGCGACGCCGCGTTTGATGAGCCCTCGCCGGAGCACGCCGCCCGGCAGTGTGGGTATTGCAGCTAAGCAGACTGGCATATACCCGTTTGCGACGCCCGGCGGCTGGCGACTGATCGGCCGCACTCCGCTCGCGATGTTCCGCCCGGACCGAAAAAACATGAGCTTCCTGTCAATTGGAGATCGCGTGCGCTTTGCACCCATATCCGTCGCGCGTTTCGCGGAACTGGAGAATGCGTGAGCGTCATTCAGGTCCAAGCGCCGGGCCTGCTCACCACGGTGCAGGATCTGGGACGAGAAGGCTTTGGTCCCATAGGCGTTTCGCCTTCAGGGGCGGCGGATCCGATTTCACTGCGCCTGGGAAACCGGCTTGTCGGGAATGTGGAGAGTGCGGCTGGCTTGGAGATGACGCTGCTCGGCGGGACATTTCTTTTTCCGCAGGGAGCAATCCTGGCACTGACTGGCTCCGATTTCGGCGCCACTCTTGATCATGCCGCTGTCGCTCTAGGAACGTCCTTTGAAGTTGCGCCAAGCCAAACACTTCGCCTGGGTCCCACGCGCTCGGGAGCGCGCTGCTACTTATGCCTTCGCGGCGGAATCGCCGTGCCGCCTTTTCTGCGGAGCGCCTCGACGCACATCCTAAGCGGACTTGGCGGTTTCGATGGCCGGCCGCTACGGGCAGGAGATATGCTGCGCGTCGGCTCGGCGACCAATCTTTTCCGCAAAAGAACCATCGCGCCTCGGATATCCGAGCGTTTTTCATCTCGCAAGGTTTTGCGGGCCACACCGGGCCCACAGGTTGGCTGGTTTGCCGAGTCGTCGCTGCACTCGTTTTATGAGGGCACGTATCGAGTTGGCGAGCAATCCAATCGCATGGGTCTTCGCCTAGAAGGAACGCGTGTGGCACCGCGTCAGACCGGTGAGATAATTACGGAAGGCGCCTCCCTCGGCGCCGTTCAGGTACCAGCGGGAGGCTTGCCCATCATTTTATTTGTTGATCAGCAAACCACGGGCGGCTATCCCAAGATCGCGAACGTGATTTCTGCAGACCTCCATCGCGTAGGACAGCTTCGCCCGCGCGATGAGATTCGATTTGAGCAAGTTACTTTTGAAACCGCGCGATCGCTGCTCATCGAGCAGGAGAAACTACTGGCGTCCCAGGAGTCGATATTGGAATGAAACGCATCGACCTGAATTGCGACCTGGGCGAAATCCTAGAGGCCATTTTCGACGGTACCCAGGAATCGTTGATGCCCTATCTCACGTCGGCTAGTATCGCCTGCGGCGGCCATGCCGGCGATGCGCGAACCATGAAAGCAACCATCGAGCAGGCGCTTCGTTGGAATCTGGCAGTGGGCGCGCATCCCGGATATCCGGATCGAGTGAATTTTGGCCGCATGGAATTGAATCTGCCGCCAGACGCAATAGCAGATTCAGTATTCGAGCAAGTTCGAGTGCTCGCCGAAATTGCCACGGGTTGCGGCGCCAGTGTGACGTACGTCAAGCCACACGGTGCACTCTACAATCAGGCTGCGACGAGTCGCGTCTTGGCCCAAGCGATTGCCGATGGTGTCGTTCGCTGGAGTCGGGACGTCGCACTTGTGGGGCTGGCTGGATCGCTGATGCTGGATATCTTTCGGGAAGCTGGCTTCCGTGTTGCCGCAGAGGCGTTTGCAGACCGGCGGTACGAGACCGATGGCAGCCTGCGCTCGCGGAAATTTGAGGATGCGATGATACGCGATCCTGCAGAAGCCGGGCGACAGGCATTGAGCATTGCACAGCGAGAGGTGGTCGTTGCCGTCGGCGGAGTCGAAATCGCCGCCAACGCACAGACCATTTGCATACATGGGGACACTCCGGGCGCCCCAATAATTGCCGCCGCAGTCGCGCAAACGTTGCGAAACGCCGGCCTCGAACTCAGGCCATTCTAGCGATTCCTTGCGAGCGTTGACTTGTCCCGGAGCGCAACCTAGAATGACCTTCCCGTGCCGGAACTTCAATCGCAGGTCGGTAAAACCTTTGCTCATTACCGCATCGTAGAAAAGCTAGGCGGCGGGGGAATGGGGATTGTCTACAAGGCGGAAGATACCCGTCTTCGCCGCACAGTAGCTCTGAAGTTTCTCCCCGAAGGATCGACCGATCGAGGGAGCCTTGAGCGCTTCCATCGAGAAGCACAGGCGGCTGCCACTCTGAATCATCCCAATATCTGTACCATTCACGAAATCGGCGAACAGCAGGGCCAGCCTTTCATCGTCATGGAGTTGATGGAAGGCGACACCCTCAAGCATCTGATCGAAGGCAAACCGCTCAAAATGGATCGCCTTCTCGATCTGGCCACGCAGATTGCGGAAGCGCTGGATGCCGCACACTCAAAGGGAATTACGCATCGCGACATTAAACCGGCCAATATTTTTGTCACTAAGTCCGGCCAGGTGAAGATACTTGACTTCGGTCTTGCCAAGCTGACAACGACCCGCCGGATGAGCGCAGAAGCCGTCGGAGCTTCGGGCCAGGTGACCGTCGCCGAGGAACATCTGACCAGCCCCGGCACGGCGCTGGGAACTATTGCCTACATGTCGCCGGAACAAGCGAGGGGCGAGGATCTGGACGCGCGCGCGGATCTTTTTTCATTCGGCGTCGTCCTCTACGAGATGGCTACGGGCAAGCCCGCTTTTGAAGGCCATACCTCCGCAGTGATTTTCGACGGCATCCTGCACGGTACCCCTAAGCCGCCCATGCGTGCCAATCCCGAAGTGCCGGCCGAGCTCGACCGCATCATCAGCAAAGCGTTGGAAAAGGATCGCGACATGCGCTACCAGACTGCCGCGGAGGTGCGAGCGGATCTGAAGCGTCTGAAGCGTGACCGGGATTCCGCCGTCCGCGCAGAGGCTTCCAGGGACACCATCGGTCCTACGGCATCGTCTGAAAAGAAATCCGTCGCCGTCCTCTATTTCGAGAACTTGAGCAGCACCAAAGAAGACGAGTACTTCCGCGACGGGATGACTGAAGACATCATCACCGAACTTACCAGCATCAAGGACTTGAAGCTGTTTCCCCGCCCCGCCATGCTGGCTTACCGCGACAAGCCCGTCACGGCTCCACAAGTGGGCCACGAACTAGGAGCCGCGTACGTCCTCGGCGGAAGCGTCCGTCGATCAGGGACGCGTTTGCGAATCACCGCGCAGTTGGTTGAGACCAACACAGGCCACACGCTCTGGGCGCAGCGCTTCGACCGCGAACTCGCGGATGTCCTCGATGTCCAGGATGAGATCGCTCGAAGTATCGCGCAAGCGTTTCGCATAAGTCTCACTCCACAGGAAGAACGCACGATCGCGCGCAAGCTGACGGGAAATTCCGACGCGTATGATTATTTTCTCCGCGGCCGAAGCTATATGCGCCGGCAGAGTCTCGACTTCGCCTTGCAGATGTTCGAGCAGGCCATCAAGCTCGACCCATCCTTCGCCGCCGCTCATGCGGGTGTCGCCGGAGTGAGCGGAATGTTTTACGAATACTATGGGCGCGATCCGAAGTGGATCAAGCGAGGCGAAGGAGCTGTGGAAAGAGCCCTGGAAGTGGATCCACAGCTAGCCGAAGGTTTGGCTGGGCGCGGGCGCATGTACTACGCGCAAGAGCAGTATGAGAAGGCGATTGAATTTGCCAAACGCGCCATTGCGCGAAAGCCGGATTGCGAGGGCGCGTACGACCTTCTCGGTCGAGCCCTTTTTGCCTCGTGCCGCTTCCAGGAAGCCGCCGACCTCATCGATAAGGCCGTCGAAGCCAACGGCGACGATTATAACGTTTACATTCCGTATACCAATTCACTCGACAGGCTGGGCAGGAGTGATGTGTCGCGGCGTTTTCGCGAGATGGAGATGCTGGTGCTCGAGCGGCAACTCGAAGCCGTGCCGGAAGATGTCCGAGCGCGCGTCTTGCTGGCCGCGGACTACGCTAATATCGGCCGCGTAGAAGACGCTGTCCGTCATGCAGAAATGGCTGTGGCCCTTCGCCCCAAGGATTCAGGCGTTCTATACAATGTGGCGTGTACCTACGGCGCGTTGGGCAAAAAGCAAGAGGCCTTGGCGATGTTGCACCGTTCAAAAGAAGCGGGCTATTCAAACGAGGACTGGATTCATCAGGACCCGGACCTGAAATGCCTGCATGACGACCCCGAGTTCATAAGACTCTTCCCACCCCGCGACGCGAAGCATTGATCCTGGTTAGATTGATGGGGCTCAGTACTGGCAGTTATTTCACTTAGGAAGTTGGTCCGGCCAATATCAATTTCCTAGGTTGCGTTTCATGTTGGCTGTACTTGCCGAGGACCACAAACTCGGCGACGCTAACGGCAGCGATCGTCGCCATCATGTACCACCCCGCGGCGAATCCTCCGGTCCAATCGCGCAAAGCTCCCAGCATCTGCGGTCCAAGGTATCCACAAACTCCGGCTCCCAAACTTACGATACCCATCACATTACCGGTCTGGCGTCCTCGCAAAACATCCGCGGCAATGCCGTATATCTGGTTCGTCGCAGTAAATCCAATACCCAGAATCGACCCTGCGCCAATTCGAAAGACCAGAAGATGGCTTGACGTCATCGCCACGCACGAAGGAACCAGTAGAGTCATCAGCACTCCCATTACGATCCATTTGTTGTATCTGTCCATGAGATACCCAACAACAAGGTTGAGAAATATTGCCGCTAGATACCCGCTGCTGATAATCCACGATGCTGACAGGGCGTCCAGCCTGAATATTGACGCAGCCGCGGACGGGACAAAAAAAGTCACACTGAACGACGGCATGCCGACCAAGCCGAAAAGAAGCGCCAGCGCCCATACCACAGGCACGCGGAATGCGCTTGGCGTGGCCACGCCGCTCGCGCGAGTTTCACCGATGGAATGGACTTCCGCGCGCCCCGAGCCTGCGTCCGGATCGCGGTAGAAGATCGCGACCACCCCGGCGCCTAAAAGTGCAGCGTAACTGAATGCGCGAATGCCTTCCCTCCAACCCAGGGTCTGCCCAATTGAACTTCCGAATGGTGCTCCAATCACAGACGCGAGAGACGACATAGCGCCGACGACTCCCATCGTTCGCCCTCGCAGGGCAGGCGGGCACGTCAGCCCGACGGCCGTTAGTACGCAGACCAGCGCAAAGCGATAGCCCGTGATCCAGAGTCCGCGTCCCAGGAACGCCCCAGTGAAGCTGCTGGCCGCGCTCAGAGCAACCAGACCCAGCGCCACTACCACTAAGCCGGCAATCAGGACTCGCTTTTCTCCAAAATACTTCGCTGCTAATCCGGCCGGCACGCTCAAAAGAATTGCCAGAAGCCCGTATATTCCTGTGAAGAGGCCTATCTGCGAATAGGACATGCCAAACGCTTTCTGAATATGCGGCAGCAGTGGCGCGAAACCGAGGCTCGAGATTTGCAGCGCCATCATGCCGAAGAGCGTGGCCACAAATGGCACGATCCACTTTTTGCTCACTGCCGCTTCCATCACAAGCGCTCCTCGATGAATCGGCCTACGCGTTCAATCATTTCGGCAGCGTTCCAGTTTCGAGAATCGACCATATCCGTGAACACCGGGAGAACAGGAATGCCCGCCCGCTCGAGTGCGCGCTCGATGAAACGATTGCCCGCAGCGGATGGTTTGGTGCCCAGCGGAGTGAGTACCAGCGCCCCGTCGATTCGATGCCGCTTAGCCTGGTCCACGATCCACTCGTTTGCCCAGGGAGGCAGATGAAGTTGTTCGTTCATGCTT
This sequence comes from uncultured Acidobacteriota bacterium, assembly GCA_963823145.1. GTDB lineage: Bacteria > Acidobacteriota > Terriglobia > Acidiferrales > UBA7541 > Palsa-295. The sequence continues at coordinate 425,401 of CAWGJZ010000002.1, read as the reverse complement.
ACCGTGCGGCTTGCGAGGGCTAGCAGGGGATCTTCAAGTCCATAGCGGATATAGCCGTCGGGTCCAAACGCCAAATACATGGACCACACAAACACAGCACCGTACTTCTCCTCGAACGCGGCATAAAAATCGGTGTCGTGCCATAATCCCGCGCCGACCCACATGAGCCGCCGTCGTTCCCCGGGGCACGCCGCGACGCCTGCTTCGACGCGGGACTTCACCTCATCTCGGAAGTCCTTCGCGTGCCCAATGGCCCAATCGCTGCCCCGGAACCATTGTGCCGCCATCACGTTAGTGATCTGTTCGTTCATGCGCACAGGAGTTTTTGACGCCTTGCAGATCAGCTCCCGGACTTCCTCAAAATATTCCTCCTGCCGGTTCACCCCTTCCATCACTGTGCGAAGGGCATCCACGTCGAATTTCCTTCCGGTGATTCGCTCGAGCAATCCGATCAGCGCGCGAAACTGTTTCACCGTCAGATCAAGTCTGTGCTCTTCGAATAGCTCGCGCCAACGATGGCGGCTGAGTTCCCACCAGCGCGGCGGCAGGTATGCAGCCCCGGGGTTATCCAGCGCAAAGAATTCAGTTCCGAGCACTTCCGCCCAGGTGAAGAAAACTCGCTGGATGCAATCGCATGTTAGCCTCGCGGAGAGCAGCGCAGGTTTCGGCAGACCTCCCCAGGGTGCTCGTGTGGGATCGCCGCACAGCGTGCACGCCATGGAGAGGCTGCAGTATCGACAGAGTCCGTCGTGGAATCCCATCGAGTTCATCGCGTTGAGATAACTTGGTGCCAACCGTTTCGCGGCGATCATCGCTGACCACCATTGATTGCTCACTGCCGGCAAGCCCATCACGTGAAAAAGCTCGAATGGCATGTCCGCCTGAAGAATGGCGTAGGGGCGGCGATTCTCGAAAACATCGTGACGCAGTTGCGCGAACCATTGTTTCTGATACGCTCCGGCACTTGCCGTGCATTGTAGTTGCTTCTCGGACATTGTCCCTAGGGTTTTCGAGCCGCCGCTCGCACAAACTGTTCAATGCTCTCGCGCGCTTTCAAACTCAACACGCCGGTTCCCGCGTCTTCACGCACCGCGAGGCTGCCAATTCCAAGGCCGTCGAGAAACCGCTTCTGCCTCGGATAATCCCATCCCGCCACGTAATCTTCCCGCGGCAGATAAAATACGACGCCATCAACTCCGTTTGCCACGCTGGATTGAAACCATCGATCCGCCGCCTCCGGCGGAAACACACGCGGACTCGGCGCCTCGAGGTAATAGTGCTCAAAAATTGCCTTAAGAACGTCGACGCCGGTGTCGATATCAGCGCCCACGCTTCGCGTTCCCCACCAGTCGTCTTCCGCGATCACGACCGCTCCATGAGCTTCAAGCGCCGCGTGCAGACCCACACGATCGAGCGGAGCACCTTTCACCAAAAGGCGCACACCGGGCAGCGTCTCGCGGCGCTCGAAATCTTCGGCTGCTTCCAGGGCGAGCATCGTGAATTCCGAGCGAGACATGAACCAAAAAGGGCCAATCAATCGGAGCGCCTCCGTACCGCTCAGCCGCGGACTGTCGTGCCTGAGCCGAAGCAAGCGGCGCACCGAGGCGCGAGCCGCATTGGATTCGGCGACTGCCTCGCGCAGCGCGTCCAGGCTGATCGGCTGCCCCGTGATTCCCTCCAGTTGTTGCTTCAGCTCGTGCGTTCGCTCGAGTCCATATTCGCGCGATTCCGGCGACCGTGTATGCAGCAAGTCGTAGAGATAAACTCTGGGCATTCCGTCGCGGGGGCGCTCTCGTGCGACCTCGCGCAGATAGAGAAATAGCTTATATTCCTGCTCGGATGTGCGCGGAAGAAAAATCGCGCGTAGAAAGTCGCACTCGCCGCTGACGACGCTATCGAAAATCTGGCGAATTCGCCCTGGGAAGACATCCGTTTCCATGTATTCGTCAGCCGCCGGAGTTGCGCGCCGGTCGGCGCGAAGCATTAGAGGAAAGCATCCCGCCGCGCGAACCAATTCCCAGGGAATGGTATTGGAAGTTATTCCGACAACTGGGATTCCCGCGCGGTGGGCCTCGAGCGCCAGCGCTATGGGGTTTTCGTAATGCCATGCCAGACGCATGGCCGCGCTCGTGGACTCGGGCATTAGAAACGGTCAGATCACTCTTCGCGATCGCAAAGCTTCGATCTTTTCGCGAGAATATCCCAGAATCCCGCCATACACGGCTTCGTTGTGTTCCCCTAGGGATGGCGCGGGACGGTCGAATTCCGCGGTCGCGGCCGAGAAATGAATCGGCATGCCCATTCCGTACACGTCGCCCACATCGCCGTACTTGGGGTGAGCGAGCGGAACCGTTTCGCGGCGGGCGATCACCTGTGGGTCGCGCATCGCTGCGTCAGGATGTCGGACCTCGGCCGACGGCACTCCAGCCAAATCTAACTTCGCGATTGCCTCGGCCGTCGTCATAGACTTTGTGAAATTCTCAATCAGCACGTTCAATTCATCGGAATTTCTCACACGCAGATCTCGCGTCGCAAAGCGATCGCCGGTTGCCAATTCCGGCCAGCCCATCGCGGTGAAAAGTGACTGAGCAAACAAGTCGGTGGGTGCGCAGACGGCGACGAACCCGTCGCGAGTAGGATAAATTCCAAAGGGCGCCAGCCGCGGAACCGTTTGCCCGGTTCGCAACGGCACGCCGCAACGTTCCAGGATGTCGTAGGATTCGCATGCAACCATCATCGTCAGGGCTCCAAGCATGGAAATGTCCACGTGCTGCCCAGTTCCTGTGCTTTTAAGCTGATGCAATGCGGCGAGGACACCGATCACTCCGAACAGCGGTGCGCAGAGATCGGCGAACGGCACGCCGACTCGAACGGGGGGATCGTTTGGCTCACCTGACGTCAGCATCACCCCGCTCAGCGCCTGAATGATGGTGTCCATCGCTTTTCCGGAACCAGGGTCGCCAGCACTGCCGAACCCCGTTATAGAACAGTAGATGATGCGCGGATTGATTTCACGGGCGTACGCGTATCCTACCCCTAGTCGCTCCAGCGTTCCCCGGCTAAAATTTTCTACCGCGACGTCTGCTTGCTTGACCAGATCGGCAAAAACGTCTCGCGCTTCGGGGGCCTTCAAATTGAGAGTAATGCTGAGTTTATTCCGCAGACGATTAAGCGCGGAAATTGAGACGTCGTCCTCATTCTCGCGAGTTAACGTTGCGCCGTTCTTGCCCAGATAGGGAGCGTTGCTGCGAGAGGTGTCTCCGCCCGCGGGATTTTCGATCTTGATCACCCGCGCGCCGAGGCCGGCCAGCAGCAGGGTTGCGAACGGACCCGCCAGCGCCACGGTCATGTCGAGCACGGTGACGCCTTCGAGCGGCCGCGGCAAGCGGTTCGGTTTTGAAGGATTGCCCATGACTGCGTCACCAAAAGCGGCTCGGTTGCTTCGACGAATACGTGAGTCTACATCACTGCAAGGTGTTGTGCAGTCCGTTTTGGATGGTATCGTCGGCTCAGGGCGGCGACATTTCGGGGCACGAAACCACGTGTGGCGCAACGCCAAATAGGCGGGCTGGCCCAGGCTGCATCACCCAGAAGGGATCCTTGGACTGACGGGAACCTTCCTAGGTCAAATCGAGTTCTTTGCGCACTGTCACGAATTGTCCGACGGCGAACTCCAAATCTTCCCGGCTGTGGGCCGCCGATAGCTGCACGCGAATACGAGCCTTGCCTCTTGGAACCACGGGATAGGAGAAACCGACGACATAGACCCCCTTCTCTAATAATCGCCCAGCCATCTTCGTTGCCACTGCGGCATCACCCAGCATCACCGGGACAATGGGATGCTCGCCCGGCCGTATCTCAAATCCTATCGCCGACATCTTGTCGCGAAAGAACCGGGTGTTCGAAAAGAGTCGCTCTCGGAGTTCTTTGGTGCGCGTAACGAGATCAAGCACTTTGAGCGATGCGCCGACTATTACCGGGGCGACCGTGTTCGAGAATAGATAGGGCCGCGACCGCTGCCGCAGCAGGTTCACAATCTCCTTCCGCGCACTGACATAGCCGCCGCTGGCACCGCCGAGCGCCTTGCCGAGCGTCCCCGTAAGGATATCCACGCGTCCCATTACCTTGTGGTGCTCGTGTGTCCCGCGTCCGTTCTCGCCCATGAAGCCGACGGCGTGTGAATCGTCGACCATGACCATCGCTTTGTAGCGTTCGGCGAGATCGCAGATCTCCCGCAGCTTGGCGATGTATCCGTCCATCGAGAACACCCCATCCGTGGCGATAAGGATTCGCGGGGCGCCCGAAACCTCCTTCAGCTTCGCTTCGAGGTCCTGCATGTCGCCATTGCGGTAGCGAAAGCGTTGTGCTTTCGACAAGCGGATACCGTCGATGATGCTTGCGTGATTCAACTCGTCGGACACGATGGCATCCTCGGCATCCATGAGCGTTTCAAAAAGGCCGCCATTCGCATCGAAGCAGGAACCGTAGAGAATGGTCTCTTCCATGCCGAGGAATTCGCTCAGGCGACGCTCCAACTCCTTGTGTATTTCCTGAGTGCCGCATATAAAGCGGACCGACGACAGACCGTAGCCCCACCGGTCGAGCGCCTTATGCGCAGCGGACACTACTTCGGGATGGTCGGCAAGCCCGAGATAATTGTTGGCGCACAGATTCAAGACGGCCTTCCTATCGGGCAGATCGACGCGCGGGTTCTGCGGACCGACTAGAATGCGCTCGAACTTATACAGGCCGCCCCGACGAATTTCCTCGAGCTGCGAATCATATTCTGATCTTACGGTTTCGAACATACGCCCTCGCTCTCATATGTCAGCTGGCTTCGCGCCAATCCAAGATAACCTTGCCAGAATCACCTGACTTTATAGCAGCGAAAGCCTTTTCATATTCATGCCATGCAAATCGATGTGTAATCACTGGCTTGATGTCGAGTCCGGATTCGAGCATCACCGTCATCTTGTACCAGGTTTCATACATCTCGCGACCATAAATGCCCTTGATCGTCAGCATGTTGAAGATAACTTGCTTCCAATCGATCGCAATTTCGTTCGACGGAATTCCTAGCATCGCAATCTTCGCGCCGTGACTCATATTCCCGAGCATTTCCCGGAAGGCGTTCGCGTTTCCCGACATTTCGAGGCCAACGTCAAAACCCTCGTGCATTTTAAGTGTCGTCTGGACATCACAGAGGCGCGTTTCACCGGTGTTTACTGCCAGAGTGACACCAAGTTTCTCCGCAAGCTTGAGACGCTTCGGGTTAACATCCGTGATGACAACGTGACGCGCGCCGGCATGACGTACTACGGCAGCGGCCATGATTCCGATTGGGCCCGCCCCGGTAATGACCACGTCCTCACCCAAAACCGGGAAAGACAAGGCCGTGTGCACTGCGTTTCCGAAAGGATCGAAGATAGCCGCCGTTTCAAGATCTACCTTTGGGCTGTGCCGCCAAATATTACTCATGGGCAAAACAATGTATTCGGCGAATGCGCCGGGACGGCTCACACCAACACCGAGCGTGTTAGCACAGAGATGACGCCGTCCCGCCAAGCAGTTGCGACACCGTCCGCAAACGACGTGGCCCTCTCCGCTCACAATATCGCCAGGCTGAAGATCGGCAACGTTCGATCCCACCCCGATCACTTCGCCGACAAATTCGTGGCCGATGATCAAAGGCACGCGGATCGCGGACCGCGCCCACTCGTCCCATTCGTAGATGTGCATGTCCGTTCCGCAAACGCCCGTCATCAGCACACGAATCAGGACATCATTGATGCCTGACTCCGAGGCGGGAACTTCTTCGAGCCAGAGGCCAGGTCCTGAATGGCTCTTCACAAGGGCTTTCATCTTCAGCCTCGCTTCTCGCACGAGGGAAAACGGGATGCTAGAGGGTGCGTGCGCAGACCTCTAATCGCTTTGGACGAAACGGCCTAAGACGCGATCTTTGCGGACGTTTGATATCGGAAAAACCTGATTATGACTCACAATATAAATTCCAGGCGAGAGGATGCGGAGCGCGAGTAGGCTCTCAGTTAGATTCTGCAAGGCGTCGCTACCTTCAAAGCCAAGCGGCGCCATCGCTCCTGTCATCACGATAGGAACCTCTAACTTCTCCAGGGCACGCTGCGAATATAGACCTGTCTCAACCATCGTATCGGTTCCATGAGTGATCAGAATAGGGGCCTTCTGCTGAAGGAGAGTCTTTACGGTTCCGAGAATTACCCCGCGGTCGGCATCGGTCATATGAAGACTATCGATGTTCATCAACGGAACAATCCGCACATCGGAATCAGGAAGCCTTAGCAGCCGGAGATAGCGGTCGATCTTGCTGTCGAGGTTTTGTACCTCGCCAGTTTGTTCGGAATAGACTTTCTCTATGGTGCCACCTGTTGTGACGACATAGATAACTGTCATCTGTCCAGTTCCTCTTCGTGGTAAAGATAGGCCCTTTCTTCGGGATTCGATCACGCTAGGTGCAGGGACGCCGATCGGAGATTTCATTATTTTGCGCCAGCGTGCTTGTCACCCACCACCATGCTTCCAACGCAAGACCGGCTTGCGGGCGGCGGCAACCTCGTCGAGACGGCCGATCCGCGTCGTGTGCGGAGCCTGTTTCACAAGATCCGGATTCGATTCCGCTTCCGCGGCGATGGCGCGCATGGCTTCAATGAAAAGGTCGCACTCTTCTTTCGATTCCGATTCCGTTGGCTCAATCATCAGAGCGCCGGGGACGATCAGTGGAAACGCCGTGGTGTACGGGTGGAAGCCATAGTCGATCAAGCGCTTGGCGATGTCCATGGTGTTCACGCCATTCCTTTTTTGGAGGGCGTCGCTGAACACAACTTCGTGCATGGAAGGCAGCGAATAGGGCAATGCGAAGACGGCCTCTAGGTGCTTGCGGATGTAGTTCGCATTCAGCACCGCATCCTCCGTTGCTTGGCGGATGCCCGGGCCGTACGCAAGAATGTAAGCGAGAGCACGCACCAACACGCCGAAGTTCCCTGAGAATGCCTTCACTTTGCCGATCGAGTACTGCCGATCGTGTTCCAGCGCCAACTCTCCGCTTTGTTTCTCCACAAGGATCGGGACGGGCCTGAATGGCTCGAGAATTTTCTTCATTGCCACAGGGCCGGCACCGGGACCTCCGCCGCCGTGAGGCGTCGAGAAGGTCTTATGCAGATTTAGATGCATCGCGTCGACACCAAAATCGCCTGGCCGCGCCACTCCGGCGAGCGCATTCATGTTTGCTCCGTCCATGTAAAGGAGCGCGCCCTTCGCGTGAAGAATGTCTGCTATATCCGAAATGCGCTGTTCGAAGATGCCCAAGGTCGACGGGTTCGTGACCATCAGCGCCGCAACATCTTCGGTGACCAGTTCGCGCAGCGTTTCGACATCGATCTGGCCCTGCGAGTTCGACTTGATGTTTTCGACCTGATAGCCTGCGAGGACGGCTGTGGCGGGATTCGTGCCATGCGCCGAATCTGGGATCAGCACTTTTTTGCGAGGGTTCCCCTGCTTTTCGAGGAACGCGCGAATCAAAAGGAGCCCGGTCAGCTCTCCCTGCGCGCCCGCCGCCGGCTGCAGGGTGATCGCATCCATTCCCGTGATTTCAAGCAAGCACTGCTCGAGAAGCCGCAGTATTTTCAGGCAACCCTGCGAGAGCACTTGAGGTTGAAGCGGATGCTCGGTGGCAATGCCGTCTAGCCGCGCGACGAATTCGTTTACTCGCGGATTGTACTTCATTGTGCAGGAGCCGAGAGGATACATCCCGAGATCGATCGCATAATTCCACGTGGAAAGCCGCGTGAAATGGCGCAAAACCTCAATCTCGCTGACTTCCGGAAAGCCCACGATGCCTTCCTTGCGGTGGCTTGCCCCGAGAACTTCGGCTGGATCAACGGCGGGGACATCGAGCGGCGGCAAATCGAAAGCCCGTTTGCCCGGAGAGGACTTTTCGAAGATCAACCCTTCGTTCTGATTGACGTGACGTGAAGCTTTCTTGACGTGGTCGCTCATCTTTGTGCGTGCGGTTGACTTAACGCCAGGTGTAGCGCGGATACGAACTTCTCGATGTCCGCCCGGGTGGTGGTTTCCGTAACGCAAACGAGCGCGTGATTGGTTAATTCGGGGTAGAAGGAATCAAGCAACAAGGGACCAACAATCTTTTCGCGCTGCAATTGACGATTCACTGCTTCGACGGACCGAGGCAACGCGATCGTAAACTCGTTGAAAAACGGCGTATCGAAAGCGCGCCGAACGCCAGGGATCTTGGCCAGCTCGCCCAGCGCGAAATGCGCCTTCGAGAGATTCTGCTCCGCCACCTCGCGCAATCCTTCTTTACCGAGCAACACGAGATGGACCGTGGCGGCTAAGGCACAAAGCGCCTGGTTGGTGCAAATGTTTGAAGTGGCCTTCTCGCGACGAATGTGTTGTTCGCGCGTGGCGAGAGTCAGCACGAATCCCCGGCAGCCGCGAGCGTCGGCTGCCTGTCCTGAGAGACGGCCGGGCATTTGCCGCACGAACTTCTCGTGGGTGGCGATCACGCCTACAAACGGACCTCCGTAGCTAGGCGCGAGACCAAAGCTCTGGCCTTCCAAGGCCACGATATCGGCGTCGATAGGCGGCCGCAGGAGGCCAAGGGAAACGCCCTCCGTGACGGCGACGATCAGCAATGCTCCCGAGGAGTGCACTGTTTCCGCCAACCCCGGCGTGTACTCAATTGCGCCGAAAAAGTTGGGCGACTGCACCACTAGGGCGGCGACATCATCCCGGGTCTTGGACTCGAGTGCCTTTTGGTCCAGCGTACCGTCCGCGCCAAAGGGAATTTCCTCCACTTGCAAGCCGGAACTCCTCGCGTACGTCTTCAGCACGTCACGATATTCCGGGTGCAGGGACCGGGCCGCCAGAACACGCCGACGCCGAGTTATCCTCTCGGCCATGAGCACGGCTTCCGTGGTTGCCGTCGAGCCATCCCACATCGAGGCGTTGGCAACTTCTTGTCCCGTGAGCTGGCACATCAGGGTCTGAAACTCGAAGATCGCTTGCAGTGTTCCCTGGGAAATTTCGGCTTGGTACGGAGTGTACGAGGTCAGAAACTCGCCTCGCTGAATGATCGTGTCTGTAATCACCGAACGTAAGTGGTTGTACACGCCCGCGCCGAGAAAACTCGTGTAACCGAACGAGCTTTCGTTAGCGCGGTCCTTGAAATATTCGATCACTTCTGATTCAGAGTATGGCCCGGGGAGTTTTAGGGTATCGCGCAAGCGGAGGCGTTCCGGAATACTGGAGAACAGATCGTCGATCGATTTTGCGCCAATCGCGACGAGCATCGCGTCTCGCTCGGCAGGACTCTTAGGGAGATAGCGCATCAGTGTAATGCTTCCTTGGCGGGCGACGGGATGTATGCCTCGTAGGCTGCCGCGTCCATCAACACGTCGATTTCCGCAGCGTTCTTCAGCCGGACCTTGACTAGCCATCCCGCCCCGTGGGGATCGGAATTTACCCTTTCCGGTGCATCTTTAAGCGTGCTGTTGACTTCGACAACCTCGCCGGACACCGGCGCATAGATTTCGGAAGCAGTTTTCACCGATTCTACAGTCCCTAACGGCTTACCCGCTTCCAGAGTGGCACCAGCGTTTGGCAATTCCACAAAGACGACGTCGCCCAATTGAGACTGCGCGAAGTCCGTGAGGCCGACTACTCCCAACCCGTCCTTCACTTCGACCCATTCATGATCTTTCGTGTAGCGGTATGTCTTCGGATACGCCATGCGCTCACTCCCTCAGATTGTCTTTTCGATTCTCTTGTAAAACGGTGTCGGAACCACGCGGGCTCTGCACCTCTGCCCGCGGATTTCAACGTAAATCGTGGTTTCAAAAGCCGCCATCTCAGGCGGTACGAAGGCGAGTGCGATGTTCTTCCCCAATGTCGGCGAAGGCGAACCGCTGGTGATCACTCCGATTACATCACCTGCTTCGGCGACGCAGCGATAGCCGTCACGTGCGATCCCGCGATCGATCATTTCAAGTCCGACCAGCGTGCGCCTTACGCCGGCGGCCCGGGCCTCCGCCAGAGCAGCGCGGCCGATAAAATCGCCCTTTCCCATCTTGCAAAAGCGGTCCAAGCCTGCTTCCCAGACGTTGATGCTCTGACTGATCTCGTGACCGTAGAGAGAGAGCCGTGCTTCCAGTCGTAGAGTGTTCCGGGCACCTAAGCCGCAGGCAAGAATGCCAAACTCGCGCCCGGCGTCCATTAATTTCTTCCATACGTCTTCACTCACCCCGGGATCCGACGGAATGTAAATTTCGAAGCCATCTTCGCCGGTGTAGCCGGTGCGCGCGATCAGGACGTTTTCCAGGCCGCACACCCGGTTGTACGTAAACCAATAATTTCTCAGCGTGATGAGGTCTGCGTCGGTCAGTTTTTGGAGAACACTCACAGCCCGAGGGCCCTGAATTGCGATCTGCGTGTAGGCGTCACTCAAATCCACGACCGTGCAATCGAAGCCTTGCGTATTATCGCGCACCCAATCGATATCCTTTTCCCTCGTGCCTGCGTTGATGACCAGCAAAAAGTCATCTTCTCCTATCCGATGCACAATGACATCATCAACAAACGTACCCTCGGAGTAAAGCATCGCTGAATATTGCGCTTGACCGATCGCCAACCGCGAGGCGTCGTTCATGGTGATGTGTTGCAATGCCGCTAGCGCGGTGCCCTGCGAGCGCCCGCTGTGAATTCGAATATCGCCCATGTGGCTGATGTCGAACAGGCCCACACTCCGGCGCACGGCTTTATGTTCGGCAATCAACCCACCGGTCGATGGATATTCCACAGGCATTTCCCAGCCACCGAAATTCACCATCTTCGCGCCCAGCCCTCGGTGTACTGCGTTCAGGGCCGTCTTCGAAAGAGTGGCTCCCGCCAAATCGACCAAGAATTCCTCCGTTCCGTAAGTCGAATCTCGACGCGCTTCAGACCACCGAAGCTCTTGGTTTTAGTTCCTGAAGCGGTGGCAAATACATCTAGAACTACTTCTACGTGACGTTCCCCTTTCGCGCCATGCGCTTATTGTAATGGAGTCCGCTATCGGTTTCCCAATTGCCGCGGACACCGCGCGGGAGAGAGGGTAGCAAAATTAGAGGGCCGTCTTTCTATAGACGTGGCAAATCGCTGGGGGAGGTCGGCATTGGTTTCCAGAGAGGATGGCGAGGCAGGCAACGACCCTCACGAACCGGTACCGCGCTCAACGGATGATTCTTCTCACATGGTAGGCTGCTTCCAAGCCACCACGGAAAGTGGCAAATCAACGGGCAAGTAGATCGGCAACCGGGGGTCTCGGTTTGGTGTGCCCCCGCGTCACCGCGTATACAGATATGCCGTCAGGTCACGGAGTTGCTAGTCGATGCTCGGAGGAAACTGCGTCGATTTCTCTCGTCCGAGAACTCGGCCGCGGCACCAACGAGCCTCCTCGGGTGACCCTGCTTCGCCGGAGCAAACGTCGCAAAAGTCAACCCCACTAGGGGATGACCATTATAGATGACCATGATATAGTTCATAGTCAAAGGAGGGCTAGGATGCCGGGCCGAAGCAAAAAATCAATGCATGAAGTCGCAATCTCGGAATTCAAAGCAAAGTGCCTGTCCTTGCTGGAACAAGTCAACAAGACCAGAACTCCGCTCCGCGTGACCCGACGCGGCAAGGCCGTTGCAGACGTCATTCCTCCGTCCACGGATTCAGAGGAAAGGGACTGGATTGGCTCGATGTCCGACTCCCTCGAAATCACAGGCGACGTAATCTCGCCGGTCATTGAAACCCAAGAAATCGAGGCGCTTGAACAATGAGGTTGCTGCTGGACACCCATATCTGGCTTTGGAGCTTGGCGGAGCCCAAGCGTCTCTCACGGCGGGTGCAGCATGAACTGAGGGACGACCACAATGAACTGTGGCTGTCTCCCGTTAGCACCTGGGAAGCGCTGCTGCTACACGTGAAGGGTCGAATTCGGCTGCACGGCAACCTTCGGGAGTGGCTGGCAAACGCGACAGCGCACTTGCGGGAAGCTCCCTTGACACATGAAATCGTCCTCGCTGCACATGAATTGCCTCTCCCTCACCAGGATCCTGCCGATCGCTTTCTGGCGGCCACCGCCGGGACGCTTCGTTTGACTCTTGTCACGGCCGACGACCGGCTATTGGGCTTGGGAAGAATCGCGACGTTAGCGAACCACTGAGACGACCACAAAGCTCCGTCTAAAGCACCAGCTTGCCGAGGCTGTTGGTATCCGCTTTTGGGTTTGGGCGGCTGAGGAATCAGCCCGCACATCCCTTTGCGAAAGTTCTCCCCGCATCCCCTGTTAACATTGAATAGTACGGGGCCTATCAATTTTCGAGTCGTGCGCGGAAGGAGGATCCTTGCCAGCGAGAATGTCGGGATTTGGTTGCGGGCGTGGTAGATAGTCGAAGAAACCTGCTGACTGTGGCCGGTAGTTCCTTCTCGAGAAAAACTGGAGGGAGAACTACTCACGTCCCCTTGATACGAAGGTCATCTGTGCGGTAGAACGCTGCGGTCATCGTCAACTCTCAGGGTGTCGGATGGGCCACGCCATTTAAGCGACGGAGGTCAGATTCTTCAGACCTGGCCCCCTTTTGTCCCGCCCATGGGAACAGAGAGACGGTTTCTGGAGAGTTGCCGTCTTGGCAAAAAGAAGAATCCTCCGTTCTTCTACACCGAGGGGTTATACAAAAGGTGTTCACAATGTTCACAATATTCACTGTCGTCATGCAAGGAGCCCGAACAGCCCGAACGCAAGCACCAGAACCTCCTGCCTGTATGGCGACGACAAGGTCCCGGAACCCGGGTGTGCCCAGTAAGTAGCAGGAACTTGCTTCTAGACCTTGGATCGCTTGATTTCCTTACAAAAATCGCATCGCTCCTCGACCTCCGGCGACCAACCAGGAACAAAATCAATACCATACGCGGCGACCAGCTGGTGTGTCTGCTTCGTCGTCTTTCGATCAGGTTGCACAATCCAGCCGACATTCGTGCGCCGGCGTTCGGTCAAACCGAGAGACGTCAGCGCAGTACCGACTGCGCGTGGGCTTACGGGGAATCTTTCGCCAGCCATTTGAAGGATCACATTTACGCACGAGGTAAACTTTTTAAGGGTATAGGCGGAAGACTGGTGTTCGACTGCAAAGAGAATTTGAAGAACGGCAGTTTGAAGTGGAGATAACGATTCACGATTGAAGTTCTGCTCGCCTTCGAAGAGCGATACCAATAACTCGCAACTCTGCATGTCTTCGCCGTTCGGCAATGCCAGTGCCTCGTAGAGATCGCGGGTGCGAGAGTGCAGCCGATCGTCGCCCTGAACCTTGAGCAGCTTGAGCGTGTTGAACCTTTCAAACCTGGCCTGGAGAAATTGCCGCTGGAGATCCTCCGCGGCGTGCAGGATCTCTGGATCTGCGGGCCTTGTCAGATCGACCCGATAAGTCTCCCACAGAGGAATTACGATGCAGCGACTGTTCAAGGCAGCATCATTGGGCAGTTCAATCCAAGAGATTACCTTCGGACCGAATGTTTTGTAAGATTCATGCCGGCGAAGAGCTACAGTGTCACGCGTGGTGCCTGTCCTCAGAAGATGAAAAAGACTGCGCTTTTCTCCTGCGGTGTCGGTTTCATCGATCAGAAGGGTCGGCGTGAGCCGATCACAAGCTGCGTAAAAAGCCGCCGATGTTATATCTGTTGTCAGCAAGCTACGCCTGCAGAGCAGGCTGAGAAGTTTGAGCGCAGTTGACTTTCCGGAGCGAGGCAAACCAAAAAAAGCAACATAAGGTGCCACAGGCAATTTCTCGATGAACCAAGTGCTCAAAATAAAAAATGCAAGCAGAAGCCTATAGCGCCTGCGAAGATCCAAACATCGACACAGGATAGAGTCGATTTGGGCAAAAGAGCGAGGCAATCGAGCAGTACGGTTTGACGCCTCGAGGCAGCCGAATGTGCCTGATGATGTGTTGCCCCCGGGGAATCGGGATGAGCACCCGGTTTCCGTATCGAAATCGATCCGTGAAGCTAACCTCTCCATTTTTGTAAATGGCCAGTAGCGTTCTTGACGAATTCTCCGGATCCTCGATGGCTTCGACCAGGGAGCCGTCCTCGAGTTCGGTGAAATCCGTTTCGACAACTGCCGGTGAAACCACAGACCGGTGACGCTGCTCCCGAACTACGCCCATATCTTCAGCAGGCCAAACTAAAGTTTGACCTGATCCTTCGATAATTTCCTTTCGTTGTTGCATGCGTTTCCTCCTATCAAAAAAAAGGGGCATGGGGTTTGCCCACGCCCTCCTTAGAAATCTTCAATGAGTTCGTCGAACACAACACACTGCAAACCCATTTCTACGGAGCTGCACTCCACAGCTTGCAAAACCCGGTAGATCGTCTTTTTGCAACTATATCACAACAAGAACTTCCTTTGCTGTATCGAATGTTGAGAAAAACTCCGGAACAGCGGGCACAATAGACTATTCTGGCGCCGTAATCGTTACGGTCCCATAGCTCACATCCCCCTGAAACGATCCCAGCACGATCGAGCCTAGTGTTGTATCGCTGTCGTCCACCACCTCATCCCACGTGGTAGGTTCGGTGGTGCCGACCTGCCAGATTTTGAACCTGTAATGCGTTCCATTCGGCGAGTTGCGCTGAACGCTGAACTTGAACATGTAGGGCGTCCCCAGTGTCAAGACCCTCGGCGTGTCGATCAGGGGCGTTTCATCATAGGATGGGCTATTCGCGTAAATCTCTTCCGTCGTGTAACTGTTGTAGTATTGGTTTATCCACCAGGCAAGGCCATAGAACGGATGGCCGTAGTTGGGTTGGCAGTTTGTCGCGCTTACCCAACTGCCTGAGGACAGCTGTTGACAGGGCGACGCTGTATGCCCTTGCCAGCCGGTTATTACGCCGATTCCGAAATAAGGAATGTAGCGTGCATGGACGGTGATCGGAACGGTAACCTCGTAGTTGGTCCAACTCATGTCCCCAATGGCCAACAGCCTGTCATAACCAATTTGTAAGGTCCGAACCGTGCCGTCCGGCTGGATTTCCCACTTGCCGTCCACGATCTGCGCGACGCTCTGAATGTTGTTGTTCGCCTTGCTCCAGTCAATGGTGCACGGCAAGGTACAGGGTGTGCCGTTAACGTAAGTGATGGTGACGGTGTGCGTGGTCTTATGGCCCTGATTGTCTGTGGCCGTGA
Organism: uncultured Acidobacteriota bacterium; assembly: GCA_963823145.1. Classification (GTDB taxonomy): domain Bacteria; phylum Acidobacteriota; class Terriglobia; order Acidiferrales; family UBA7541; genus Palsa-295. The sequence goes on along the minus strand of CAWGJZ010000002.1, from coordinate 410,139 downwards.
TCGTCAAGGTATTGAATCCAACGTTCAGAGACGAATAGGCGATCTCCACATTGAAGTTACCCGGCTCGGGCAACCGCGGACTTCCGTTATTCCTGTCCACGCCGATAGAGAGGGGCTGCGACGAGCCGCCATTTAGGGTATAGCTGAGGCTGGAGATGGGGTTTGTTCCGTAGACGCTCCCCAATACGTTAACCCAAGTTTGTGGTTTTCCATTCTGCCCGAATGTCTGATTATCCCCATACCAAACCGAGATGACTGGATATGACGAAGTAATGGGCGGATCCGCAGGAAACGGAGTGATAAAAGGAATATTCGCCCCACCATCCGACGGCGAAATCGGCGAATTCAAATTGAAGAAATAATCCACGGACTCTGTGATTGCTGGCGACGAACTCCCGCAGCAATTGCCCACGAAAGGTCCCATCTGATTCACAACCATCGACGAGGTCAGCGTTGTCGCAACGGTGTAATTGACTCCATCGATGGACCAGCTTTCCGTGAAGCTGCTACCGGAGCGCGTAATACGCAACCAAAATGGCGCTAGCGTGCCAGCCATATTGTATTCGGCTGCGACGAGGCGTGCGCTGCCGTCAAGATTCACGTCGTTGGCCGTGGTAGGCGCGCCGTTAGCGAAAATCATAGCGAAGACATTCGTATAATAGGCGTCCCGGAAAAAGTCGAAGCGGAGCCAATTATTGGCGTCCTGTTGGATGATGATGCCCTGTTCCTGGTAGGGAGCAGTTGGCGCTGAGTCGAACTTGACCGCCACGTCAAAATTGCTGTTCGAGACAGTCTGCATTACTCGCAGCCCTGGATCGCTCAGGTAGACGTCATGTGGCGTTCCAGCCGGCAGGCTTAGAAGCAAGTTCGTGCCATTCAGGCTGACCGTGCCATCTCCTACGGGATTCACCACCGTCCACAGGCTGGTATTTAGACTAGTGGAGTGGAAATCGTCCGACGTGGGACCTGAAGAGGAGCCGCACGAGCCGGTGGTGAACGTGTTGTCCCCCGAACTCCCTGTGAACCCGTTCGTATCCGTTGAGCTAACTTTGTAATGATATGGTGTGTTGCAGGTCAAGCTGGTCAGGGTGATCGAATGGCTCAACACGGAGGTGGAATTCGATAACGCGGTTCCGTAACTGGTCGTGGTGCCGTAATCCACCCGACTGCTGGAAAACTGATTCGTGGTCCAGGAAATGGTCGCTCCTGTAGAGGTCACGCTCGTCGCGCTAACAGAGCTGATGACCGGAGCCGTTGTGCCATTCCACATGCCGCCATCGGCCGGAGAAATCGGGCTGGCCGAGTTGAAGAAATAATCGACGTAGGAAGTGAAGGCCGGCGAAGAGGTGCCGCAGCAATTGCCCGCATAAGGCCCCATCTGATTCACTACCAGGGAATAGGAGAAGCTGGCTGCCTGAGTGAAATTGGTCCCATCCACCGACCAGCTTTCAGTCCAGACGCTCCCCGTCCGATTCACGCGTATCCAGAAAGGCGCCTTCGCACCACTGATGGCCACATCCGCTTGCACCGTCGGGCTATTATTCACAAAGCTGGCCGCAAACATGTACTGCTGGGAGCTAGAAGAGGAATAGACATCGAAGCGCAGATAGTTGTTGGCATCGGTCTGAACGATGACACCCTGGTCCTGATTTCCAAGTGTAGGGATCGAATCGAACTTCACGTCCACCTGGAAATCGGTGACGGAGGTGGTCTGCAGGATACGGACAGTCTGGTTTCCACCTGTCCACAGATCATGAGGAGTTCCGGCCGGCACGCTCAACACCGCGTCGGTGCCATTCAGGCTGACCGTGCCATTTCCCACGGGATTCACCACCGTCCACAGGCTGGTATTCAGACTGGTGGAGTGGAAATCGTCCGACGTGGGACCTGAAGAGGAGCCGCACGAGCCAGTGGTGAACGTGTTGTCCCCCGAACTCCCTGTGAACCCGTTCGTATCCGTTGAGCTAACTTTGTAATGATATGGTGTGTTGCAGGTCAAGCTGGTCAGGGTGATCGAATGGCTCAACACGGAGGTGGAATTCGATAACGCGGTTCCGTAACTGGTCGTGGTGCCGTAATCCACCCGACTGCTGGAAAACTGATTCGTGGTCCAGGAAATGGTCGCTCCTGTAGAGGTCACGCTCGTCGCGCTAACAGAGCTGATGACCGGAGCCGTTGTGCCATTCCACATGCCGCCATCGGCCGGAGAAATCGGGCTGGCCGAGTTGAAGAAATAATCGACGTAGGAAGTGAAGGCCGGCGAAGAGGTGCCGCAGCAATTGCCCGCATAAGGCCCCATCTGATTCACTACCAGGGAATAGGAGAAGCTGGCTGCCTGAGTGAAATTGGTCCCATCCACCGACCAGCTTTCAGTCCAGACGCTCCCCGTCCGATTCACGCGTATCCAGAAAGGCGCCTTCGCACCACTGATGGCCACATCCGCTTGCACCGTCGGGCTATTATTCACAAAGCTGGCCGCAAACATGTACTGCTGGGAGCTAGAAGAGGAATAGACATCGAAGCGCAGATAGTTGTTGGCATCGGTCTGAACGATGACACCCTGGTCCTGATTTCCAAGTGTAGGGATCGAATCGAACTTCACGTCCACCTGGAAATCGGTGACGGAGGTGGTCTGCAGGATACGGACAGTCTGGTTTCCACCTGTCCACAGATCATGAGGAGTTCCGGCCGGCACGCTCAACACCGCGTCGGTGCCATTCAGGCTGACCGTGCCATTTCCCACGGGATTCACCACCGTCCACAGGCTGGTATTCAGACTGGTGGAGTGGAAGTCGTCCGACGTGGGACCTGAAGAGGAGCCGCACGAGCCAGTGGTGAACGTGTTGTCCCCCGAACTGACCATGTTCCCGCTCGCATCAGTCGAGCTAGCCATGTAATGGTAGGGGCTATTACAATTAAGATCTGAAATCGCCAACGAGTGGCTGGTGACTAAGGTCGGATCGCTGGACGAACTCCCGTAGGAACTATCGGGTCCGAAATCTACCCGGCTGCTGGCAGGTGCGCTTGTATTCCATGTGATCATGGCACCGGTGCTTGATGGCGCTGCCGCAAGCGCGGTGATTACCAATCCTGCCGTCCCGCCCGTGCCAGTTAGGCTCATACTTTGTGGACTGCCCGCCGCATTGTCGGTGATCGACACCGTCCCGGTCCGTGTGCCTGTCGCTGTCGGGGTGAAGGTCACGCTGATGGTGCAGTTGGTGCTGGCTGCCACCGAGCTGCCACAGGTGTTGGTCTGCGCATAATCGCCGCTGGTCGCAATGCTGAGGGTCAATGTGGCCGTTCCCGGGTTGATCAGCGTCACTACCTGCGCCGTACTGCTCGTACCCACCGCCTGGCCGCTGAAACTCAGACTCGCAGGCGAAAGCGTCACCGCCGGAGCGCCCGGTCCCGCTTCCATCTGGTTCAAGAACAATTCCAAAGGGTGAGGGAAGCCGAAAAAACCGTGAGCGGAGTTCAGTATATCGAGGGTGCCATCGCCATTCACATCGCCCAGCGCCGTATTATGCCCGCTCCCCGTTGACAGGATTTGCTGGGTGAAATTGCCTGCACCGTCGTTCAGGAATACCGATACGCGTTCCTGGATGGCTTGTTCTTGCTCGGCCGTGACAATATCAGGTGTCCCATTACGATCCATGTCAGCAATCCAGACTTTGTGCGCGCTCTGAAATGTGGAATCAACGGTGTGTTTGATCCAGGAGCCATTCCGGCGGTCGAGCGGCGCCTGCCACCAGATGAGGCCGCCGGGCGGAGGTTGAAAGTCTCCTTCCGACTGACCGGTCAGCACGTCCATCATCCCATCTCCATTGAGGTCTCCTGAGGTCATTGCGGAACGCCCATCGCTCGAGAAATCTCCTGGTCCGATGTAATGCATGATCCATGTGCCTGTACGTGCATTGCCCCCGGTCTCTCGAGGGTTTTCAAACCACGCAAGAGTGTATGGGGAAGGCGTCACGGCGGCCACGTTGATCGCACCCTTGCCGGACCCGATATCAAGCAACGCCACGCCACCAGTGTCGCCGCCGAAAGCGACCCTCGTCCAGGAATCAGGACCGTTCTGAAAGAAAATGTAAGGACTCGTCACAATATCAGTCTTGCCATCCCCGTCGATATCCGCGAGAACCATGGCATTTTCGCCTGCGCCACTGCCAATAAAGTGGACCTTCCATGGGTTAGTAGCGGGATCCAGACCACTGCCTCTCGGATTCTCGAACCATTCCAACATACTGCCATTGACACTGGCGATGATATCTACGGCACCATCACCGTTCACGTCATATAGTCGCAGATCCTCATACGCGTCGACATTTGCGGCAATGGTGTGTTTGACCCATGGATCGGTGAGCACGCCTGAATGGGGATTTTCATACCAGAAAAGACCCCCAGACAAGGTCTCGCCGTAAAGGGCTGCTTGCCCAAAGCCGACGATAGCGTCCAGCCGGCCGTCGCCATCGATGTCAGCGAGTCCTTTTTCTAAGACGTAGGCCGGCGCAGCTGGATCGATCACGATCCTATTGAAGTTCGGGGAGAGAATTACACCATCTTCGGGCACGATCGGGCTGGCGCTATTAAAGAAGTAGTCGATCAAAGCGGTGAACGCCGGAGCTGGCACATTAAAACCGACATTTCCGGCGAAAGGACCAATCTGGGTCACGTTGAGCGCATAACTGTAGCTGACGGCCGTATTGAACGTCGTCCCATCTTTGGACCAGCTCATGGTCCAGACATTTCCGGACCTTTGCACGCGTATCCAGTGCGGGGGTCCCCCCGGCAAGGTAGCACTCAATTGAACGGTCGGCACGCCATTGAGGAAGCTCGCCGCAAATAGATACGGCACTTGACCGTTGTACTCCACATCGAAACGCAGAAAGTTGGTGCTGTCCTGTTGAACAAGAATACCTTGCATCTGACCGCCAGAACTGAAGGGTATGTATCCGAAAGTTGAATCGAACTTCACTTCAACTTGAAAGTCACTGTTGGGAATGTTCTGCATGAGGCGGATCGATTGGTTTCCGCCCGTCCACACATCGTGCGAAGCGCCTTGCGGGAGCGCCAGCACTGCGTGGAAGCCATCCGCACTTAAGCTCCCATCGCCCAGAGGATTGACAAACGTCCACAGGGTTTGGTTGACCGAGGCCGCATGAAAGTCGTCAGAAACAGGTCCGAGGGAAGAAGAACAGGCTGTGGTCATGAAGGTGGCGTCTTCGGAACTAGCCGAATTCATCGACTGGTCTACCGAGGTCACTATGTAATGGTAAAGGCTATTGCAATTGAGGCCTAAAATAGACAAAGAGTGGCTGGTGACCAAGGTGGGATCGCTGGACGAACCCCCATACGAACCATCGGGTCCGAAATCTACCCGGCTGCTGGCAGGTGCACTCGTATTCCATGTGATCGTGGCCGCGGTGTTCGATGGCGTTACCGTAACCGAGGAGATTACAAGTCCTGCAGTCTGCGGAGCCCCATTACATAAAGTACCTACCGCCAAAATCGTTGTCGCAAGAATGATCGCGCGCGCACAGATCTCCGCCCGGGACGTCGACCTGGGCTTGTCGTAGGACGCTGCTGCGTGACGACCCAGATATCGTGTCCGCGCACGGTTGCGAGTTGTTGGATCGAGGCTCGAGTTCGTTGCCCGGATTCAGGGCCGTCAAACTGGTGAGGAAACTAACACGATTTTGTATTGAGAGTAAACACTTTTGAAATCGACACGGCCACTTAGGCCGTACGACAGACTTCTCGAAAACGCATCTCCGTAGCTTCAGGATTTGTTTTCTGTCGCGCTGAACATCGGTTTGCGGGTCGGGGAGATTTTCCCTTTGCGTTGGTCAAACGTGGATTTGAAGATCATTACTGGATTACCCTCGGTTCAGGTCGCATGCGCGAGCTCTTCAAGCGTGTAAACAACCACAGAATGAGACCGTCCAATCTGCTTTCCACCCAATCGAATTTGACACTACCAGAGCGACACTCCATTTGTCCTTTGCTACAACTGTATATGGCTTCACGGAAGCATGGTCTTCGAAACGAGAGTAACAAAATCGCGGGATATATCGGAGTTCAAGTTTTCCAAAGAAACACCGCAGTTTCTTTTTCTTCGCCCAACAGAGGTCCGCTCTAGCCGCAATTTCGATTGCCGTCTTCCTCGCATCGGACCGCCAAATGCCGATAGGTCGAGAATCAGTCATATCGGGCGTGCTTTCATCCTGACGTTTGAATCCATGCGTTAGTATACCTGGGGACGCAGGGGCAACGACCGACGCCGTCAAGCCGCGAATTGCCGTCGGCAACAAGCAACTGCCTGATAAACGGGGATTGAATGGGTCAGCGCAACACTCGCTCGAAGGCTCGGTCAACAATCTCGCGGTGCGAGGTCTCGTGACCAAGATGACAGACGCCGGCATGTCGGCGGAGATGGTCAACAACGTGGTTCAGGTCGTCAGAAAGCTACCAAACCCGCCGAATCGCCGCGTTCAGCCTTCCCGGAACGCAAATTCCTAGGTGATATTTAGGTTCAGTGTCGGTGGCCCAGGCTGGCCCCGGCGCATCCGTTGCACGCGCTCGAGTCGGTTCAGGATCCGATCGAACTCGCGACTCAGATGAGCTTCGTACCGGACGACGCGGTCCATCGTCTCTTGGGGTGGAACCAATGCGGCGAGAACTCGGGAAGGTGCTCTTTCTTTGTCCATACTCTCTTGCAACATTTCCTGCCCCTCAAGGCGCTTGATTTCACGATCGAGGATTTCAATCGTGTTCTTTTTCAGTTCCTCGGGTGAGTAGGAAATCCCAGGTTTATTGAGAACTCCCGTGGCAAGCTTTGAGTTAAGCTGGACTGTGCGAAAAATGCCCAATGGTGCGGCTTGATCATGATCAAGTCCGTAGACTTTCATCAGCAGCCAGGGATCGTCGTCTTTATGAAACCCAAACCGCGCCACGCCGCCACGAAACAATTTCAGGGCGTGTATAGCCTCTCGAATTAGGAACCGATTCGAACTAGGTCTTAGCATTCCGCCTGCAATCTCTCCCGCGCGGGAGCGGTCCCATGCTTCAAGAAATTGTGCCTGAAGAGTATCAACCGCATTGAATCGAATTGCGTCGTCGATCACGGCGCTCTCAGCTACCAGAGATCGTCGCATGCGCCAAATAACTGCGGCCAGATTTTCGACGAGCATTGTTTCCAAGCCTTGATAACTCGCAACTGATCGAAACGAACCTAATTCGTAAGCCAGGAGCGAGCGACCTTGATTGGCTTGACGAACTTGTGGACTAACAGAGTGCCGATGGAGCCAAATCTCGATCGACGGCGCGCTCTGCTGGTCATGGACAAGATTGATGAAATCCTCGCCTGGGAAAAAACTAAGGAACAGGAGCGGGACGTGCGCTTTGTCGAGCTGGGACAATACCTCTGCGAGGTTCGTGCGGGACAGTACTGGCGACTCGAGAGACTGACGTCGTTTGATCAGTTCCTTGAAAAGCGCTTCCCCGAGTCGCGCCGGAAGGACTATTACTTGATGGCCATCCGCTAGAAGCTGACCAAGATTCCCAAGCAACAGCTCCGGGAAATCGGTTGGCGGAAGGCCGCCGAGATGGTGAAGGTGGCGCGGCGGGATGGCGAACAGTTCGACTGTGCACCCTGGGTGCACAAGGCCAAGGACTTGAACAAGGAAGAATTTGAGCGCGAAGTCGAGCGACACCTGACGGACAAGGAGTCCGAGCCTTGGGAGCTAATCATTTCAAGATGTACAAGAGCCAACTGACGGTGATTGAGCAGGCCTTGGAAACAGCAGCCTTGATGCTGGGGAATGGCAAATCGAGGCTACATGCTGGAAATGATTTGCGCTGATTTCCTGGCGGGTGCAAGCCTCGAAGCCGGGAACACCAACACCTTGCTATTTTCCCTCGAGCGACTGTTTGGCTTGCTTCCCCAGCCAAAACAGCAGGAATTTCTGGGCAAAGTGATGGAACTTCGTGAAGCCTAATGCTTCGGGACGCCCCCGATTAAGACTCGGTGTACCACTCTACAAGGAACTGCATCGAACGATCCTAGAGAGAGACGGATGGCGCTGCCAATATTGCGGCTGCATGAGGAACCTACAGGTTCATCACATTCAGCCCAGAAGTTTGCTGGGCGATTACGCCGAAGAAAACCTAATCACGCTCTGCGTCGATTGTCACAGGCGATGCCATGAAATGTCACCGCATCCGCAAGCATTCCCGTAGTCCGAAGAGTAATGAATCGCACCATCGCCGGCTGGTCACATGACTAGATTCTCCTCGTATTCACAGGAATTTCGATCCCGAGGTCTTCAACGGGAGTGAAAACGTTCTGTTTCACTGCTAACTGGCCCCGGACACGCATCGCTCGAGAAGTGCTTCGTTTTCGCGCAGGGGCGCATCCCAAGAAAGGGAGCGGACCATTTCAGGGCAGGCATCCCGGCAGCGGCGGAGCAGGGTAGGGTCTCCCAGCAGTTGGACAAGAGCTTGCTCGATGGCGCGAGGATCGTGAACCACCACGAGGCCCGCCTTGCCGACGAATGGAGCGACGCCGCACCGGTCGGTGACAATCACCGGCGTGCCGCAAGCGGCGGATTCGGCGGCCGTGTTGCCAAAGTTTTCGTTTTGAGAGGGAAGCACGAAGACATCGGCGTCGCGGTAGGCCTGCCATTTCGCGGTTTCGTAGAGCGGGCCCACGAAACGAACACGTTCGCCCAGATTCAGCTGTTCCGCCATCGTCTTGAGCCGAGGAAGAAAGCCGTCGCCTTCGGCCGGTCCCGCTATCGCCAGCACGCTATTTTCGTTGCCAGGATTTCCATGCCATCGCGAAAATGCTTCAAGCAGCAAGTCGGGGCTCTTTTTTGATACTACACGTCCCAGGAAAAGTACCACACGCGCATCTTCGGGAATGCCCCACATGCGACGAAACTCGCCCCGGTTCGGAAGTTTTTCAGGCAACTCGATCCCGTTGCGGCGCACGAAGATTCGGGAAGCAGCCACGCCTCCTTCAATCAGCTCTTGACGCTCTTGCTCGGACGTGGCGATCAAAAAGCGCGCGCCGGCCACCAAAGCATTACCGAACACGCGATGATAAAACCGCTTCAGCGCGAGGCTGCGAACGATCGGACGGAACATCCCCATCGGCTCAAGTACATATGGGACGCCTCGCCTCCGGCAGAAGAAAGCCGCAGCCGGCCCTAGCCAATCATACAGTCCGTAGATTTGCGTAACTTCGAAGCAATTCATGGACCCGCGGCAAAATCCGATGATGCTCGGATTCAGCGTGACGGCACGGTAGTGCCCCACTGTGGAAAGGTAGATCACCTCGACGCCTTCTTGTTCCGAGCGCCAGCCCCATTTGCACGTTTCGAACTTGGCGTCCCCTCCTCGGTGGTTGCGAATCCCGAGATCGGCGGTGAGAACCGTTACGCGATGGCCTCTTTGGGCCAAACCTCGCGCGAGCGCGCCGACTTTTACCACGGGTCCGCCCTTTTCCTGGAAAGGGTAGTACGCCTGAACCACCTTTAGGATGCGCACGGCGGATTCGCTTTCACGCCACGAAACCAAATCGAATGGGCGGGATTGAGGTAAACGCTTTCAGAATACTATGCGCGTTTTGACGAAGCCAAGTTCTCCCGCGCGAGCAGGCAATCGGTCAGGATGCGTTCGAGCTCGGCCCGAAAAGTCCTGAACTCGAATTTTTGGCGGACAATTTCCGCGCCGCGGCGGCCCAATTCCGCGCAAAGCGTCTCATCTCGCAGCAGGCGGTCGAGCGCCTGAGCGAGACGCTCCGAATCGTTGGGCGGAACAAGCAAGCCGTTGACGCCGTCCTCAATCACGTCGACGCTGCCCCCAGCGGCCGCACCAATTACGGGCTTGGCAAATGCCATCGCTTCCAGGAAAACCAGCCCGAAACCTTCCGCCGCGCTGGGCAGAGCAAACACGTCGGCTCGTGAATAGCACGCGGCAATTTCCTGGCGGGAAAGATTCTCAAAGAAGTGTACGACGCCGGAAACACCGAGACTACCCGCAAGAGTGCGCAGTCGCGGAAGATCGTCGCCGGAGCCCACCGCTACCAAATGCAAATCCGGGTGAGTTCCGCGGAGTTGGGCGATCGCGCCGATCAGGAGATCAACCCCCTTGTAGCGCTCCGATGCGGCCCAGCGTCCGACGGTCAGCACGATCCGGCCCCGTGGGAAGTCAGGCAGCTCTGGAAACTTGCTCGGGTCGTCCGCCATTGCAAGAAAACTCGGATCGACAGGCCAAGGCAGCTTGCGAATTTTCTCTTGGGGAACGCCCTGCACGGAGATTAGCTTGCGGACCGTGTCGCTGCTCGGGGCCAAGACCAAATTCGCAACCACCAGCGCCCGGCGCCTCATGCGCGGCAGTGGTTTCCACACTTCAACTCCATGGCATATCACGATGGTTTTCACCAAACGTGCTGTTCGCTGAATCCAACGCGCGGGTAGCGCCAGATTCGGGTGCAGCGCCAGCACTACGCTCATGCCCGCACCCTTCTCGACCCGCGCATCAACGATACCCGATAAGACGAAACGCATTTTTGCGCGCCCGAAGCCACAAACCTCAACCTCCCGTGCGTCCACGCGCAGCGAATGCTTACCCGCAGAATCATTTAGGCTCAAAAAATCCGTTTGCCAATCGTGACCTTGAGCGATCTCATCGAGTGCCGCCGCAGTCAGCCTTCCAGCCTCTTGGATCCCGCCAACTCCAAGCAACGCCGGAAACAACCCAATGATTCGCCTCGTGAATGGAGTGAATTTCCGCACGCTCACTTCTGAAAAACGAAAACGCCGTGAGTCGCCAGCCCGCCGGGGCATAGTCTGCCGACGACCGGCTCCGCCCATATCGAAAGCGGAACGGTTGCATGCCGAAGCCCCCAGTACACACGGCGAATCATTGACGGGCGTCGCGACATGATTTCACCAGAATCCGCACCAACAGCGCCAGGAGTCTCGCGCCTCTTCATCACTCCTTGCGCAATTCGAACGAAAAACCTGTCCAGCAAAAGATATTCCTGGCCAAACCAGCCTCTCGCGCGAAGGCCGCACGACGCGCCAAGGTCCATCCATCCCTGCGGACTCCTCGGGAATATATGCGTGTCATCCCCTCGAATAAGCTCAAATAGAATCAGGCGGCCACCTGGCTTGAGCACCCTAGCCATTTCAAGCAGCGCCTGCGCTTGCAGCGCCGCCGGAATGTGCTGGATGACGGTCACGTCCGATACCACATCGAACTCCCCCTCCCGAAAGGGCAAATGATTGGCCTCGCCCGCCGCGAGAGGGGAGTTCGTTCCGCGCGTCCGCGCTACTCGAAGCATTTGGGGAGTGGCATCCACTCCTGTGGCATCCAACCCGAGGCTCGAGTATCTCCGAAGCCATCGGCCCGTGCCGCAACCCACATCCAAAACGCGGACGCGAGGATTGACTTCGGCTAGAGCCAGAGCTCGGCGCATGGCGCGAAACTGCAAGCCGTCGATGCAAAGGTTAAACCACCGAGGGGTGCCGGGATGCAGGATGGGCGCAAATCCCGCGGGGTCGGCGGAATGAAACCTGTCCGCGAGATCGGCCCAGTATTCCTTCGGTGAGTAGGCTCTCATAAGGATATGACGAATGACTATGCGTGCTCGGCGCTTGAGCCGCAGCCTTTTTTTCGACGCATGCTCTCTTCAAATATCGCCGCCAGCTCTTCGCCGTTACGCTCCCATGTAAACTCGCGCGCCTTCGCGGCGGCATTTTGGCCAAGCTGTTCGCGAAACACCCGGTCTTCGCAGAGCCGGCGAATCATCGCCGCCAAGGAAGCGCCGTCCGCTGGATCGTCGAGGATCAGCCCGTTCACGCCGGCGGTGATAATTTCGGCCGTCCCGCACGAAGCGGAAAGAATCGCGGGGACACCGCAAGCCATGGCCTCGACCGGCGGCAACGGACCCGTGTCCTCGAGCGAAGGTCCCGCGTACACATCCGCAGCCGCGTAATAAAATTCAACGTCCTTTCGCGGCGGCAAGAAACGCACGCGCCCATTCAAGTTTCTCTCGTTCACCATTGGCAGGAATGGTTGCGGGTCCTCCTCTCCTACAAGCAGCAAGTCCACCGGCAGATCGCTCAGTTTCGTCATGGCATCCATCAGAACGCGAATGCCTTTCTTGCGCCAGTCGTTGCCCACCATCAGGACCGCGATCCGGTCACCTCGCAGTTCCATCTGCGCTCTCGCGTCCCCGCGCAACGCTGCACGCCGGCCTGGATTAAAAGAACTATGGTCAAGCCCCGGGTAAAGAACGTGCATGCGATTCCGGCGCCCGTATTGCTTCGTCAAATCATTGGCTGTCTTTTGGGCGAGTAGAACTAAAATCGTTTTGGCTTTTATATACGCACGCCCTTCCAGAGCTATCACCAGTCGATAGTAGATTCGCCGATGCAGAAGCCGCGGCCAGGACTGCCATGGATTGCGCGCGAGCGTTAGTTCATTCTCCACTCGGCGCAGGAATTCAGCAAACACGATGTGTACCGAGATTACGTCCGCGTCCAGACAGTTCGCACCGGGCGTAAAAACAACATCGTACCGTAAGCCCCCGAAGGTACTGTCCCAGGCCCGCCGGCAGTGATTAGCCGCGAACCACCAAAGAAAATTGAAAAGGTGCGGCCCGGGCAATTTGGAAATGCGGTGCCAGGTGATTTTGTGAAGATCAAGATCTTCCAAATCTTGGCTGTAGACATGAATCTCGAAAGTTTCGGTCAAACGCGAAATCCACTCAACCACGATCCGCTCGGTGCCGTGTCTTTTGTCGAGAAACGGGGAAACAACCGCGAGGCGAGGTTTGGATTCCACCGTGCTCACGCGTTCTTGCCTTGCGCCGTCAGGGGTAGGGCGAAAAAGCAATTACAGGTGCCGCTCACGGCGTTGAGAGAACTGTATCGGGATTGACGGAATTTTCTAGAAGATCCGGCAGCCGGAAAAGTATTCCCACCAAAAGCCACAAATACGCATTGCACATGTAATCTTGATAGGGCGATAAAGCGTTATACGTAAAGGCATAGAGCAAAAAGAAAGCGTACCAAAAAATGGCTATGGCAATGGGGAAAAACCTGGTTCCCTTTAACCGCCGCACAACTTTCCAGGAATCGTAAAGCAGCGCCGCCGACCATAGAATCCACAGGAACGGCGCAATGATCCCCATTTCAACGATGAGTATTCCGTATCCCTCCTCAATCCACAAATCAGGTTGCGCTTGGCCGATTGCTCGAGCCACGTATTGCATCCCGAGGGAGGCGGTGCCAATCCCATTCCCCATCATCCAGTTGGGCCTCTGAAAAGCAATCTTCAGTTGACTTATTGGGTAGTCCCACGCCCGGTTTTCTCCTGCGTACGCTGAACTATTGGGATTTAACGTCTCGGTGTAAAAGGCGATGCGCGATCCCGCTGCGGCGGGAAAGAGCAGGACCAGAACAACTAAGCCAAGAGCGCCAACGATGATCGAACGGCGAATTACTCGAGTGAGGCGATACGACTGTTCTTGTCTCCATTTAGCGCCCCATAGAAAACCAACAAATAGAACAGCAGCGCTCACGCTACTGCCCACCACGGCGGTGCGAGAACCGCTCAATAGAGCTGCCCCTGCCAACACGCCGATCACGGCAAAAATCAATTTGCGGTGCCGTCTGCCCGACAGAAGAAAGTAGGCCGCCGCGCCCAGCAGGAGGATCATCATCAACACAATATAAAGCGCGTAGCGGCCGGAACTCACAAAAACAGAGTCCGGCAGAGAAAACACCTGACTGGACAGTGGCGTCATCTTAGTAAGGCTTCCGAGGTCCGCCAAATTTGGGTCGAGCTTGGCGGGATTCAGAAAGGTGTTGCCTAAGATCGCTTGGGCGATTCCCAGCATCGCGATCGCGCCCGCGAGCACGGCGTTAACCACGAGAAATTTCCTCAAATCCCCGTCGTTGCGAATCAGCGCATATCCCACAAATAAAAGCGGAACATAGTAGAAATAAACCTTGATGCCCAGCAGTCCATACAAGATGTGGGGGGAGTGCGGGTTGAACATCTGCAGCACGCCGAGCCAAAAAAACAAACTGAAAAAGAACAAAAATGGCGGACGAAATGTCCTTTCGCGGCCGTGTCCGAGGGCAATCATAAACGAGACGTATACGATCAACACAAGGACATCCTTGCCGAAAAAGAATACGGCGCCGTTCCCCATGTACTTTCGGAGGAGATCCTCTAATAGCAACCAGCAGAGGAATAGGTAAAAGCCAGCGCGCCAATTTCGGAGAATGGCGATAGCCACAGCGCAGCCGGCGAGGCCGACACTGGCGAGAAAGAGCATTCGCAGATTGCCCGCGACGATGACCTTGCCCGCTTGCCACGCCACGCACATTCCGAGCACACCTACCACGAAGCTCAGGAACAGCTGATTTCGCAAGGCAGGGGCGCGCGCGCTCATCGGCCTTTTCGTGGCTCCCGGCAAATCATCGCTAGCGGGCTCCGCTCATCTTACCTCAGCCTGTCTGGCACGTCCCACGCCGCTAGGAATCACAGCTTTCATCCAGCGCCTTAGCGCGGACGTCTTGTTTTCAGTTAGCAGTGAAACGGACCACGCAAACATCAGCACACCCGCTCCAATGGCGATAAAGAACACAAAATGCGGAAAGTCCGGCCGCCACCGATAAGGAGCAAGCCATGCTCGCAGGAAGAGTACCGCCGGAAAATGCAACACGTACAAGCTATAGGAAAATCCCGCAAAAAAACGTGCCAGATTCGCGTACGCATGGGAACGCATTTGGAAATCGATTTGAAGTATCCCGAAAAGAAATAGCGCAAAGGCCAAACCCACCGGAGGGTCGGCGCCCAGCATTCGTGATTTTCCGAGGCGCGTCGCGACCAAGCACGAAATGAGAATTATTGAAGTAATCAAAATATAGGGCGCCACCCACCGCTTCGGAAATGCCCGTGACTTGGAGTAGACCATAAGAAGAACGCATCCCGCGATCCAAATCACAAAGCCGATCAGTATCTCCCGGCCAAGAAAAGCTGCCACAACACCAGCTGCAATCGTCAGCGGCACCGCACGCCGCAGCACGCCACGGCGCCAGCCGATCAACGCCAGAAGCCCCACAGGGAAGAGCACGTAGTACCAAAATTCGTTGGCCAAGCTCCAAAGGGGACCGTTGGATCCAAACACGGGGCAAAGAATGGTTTGCAGAAAAAATAAATTCCCCGCAAATGCTCCGGCCGTCATCTGCTTCTGCGCGATGAGTGCGCCAAAGTCCTGAAGTGGATGTGTATAGAGCCCCGTGGACGCAAAGAGAGAACTGCCCGACTTATCCCAGACGAAACCAAGCAATAGCCCAGGGATCAAAACCGCGTATAAGCGCGACACCCGATTAATCGAATAATCTCGCCAGGACCAGTTTCCAGTCGCCAGGCCATTAAACACACTGGACGATATAAGGAATCCGCTCAACACAAAAAATACCATCACCGCTTGATGGCCGAATCCGGTAACGAAATACACAGCCTTCAGGAAAAGGTTCGGATGCTGCAGCTCCTGAAAGTCGACAAAAAAATTCCCTCGCACGTGGCCCCACATCACGGCCCATGCCGCGATGCCACGCATTAAATCCAGATGTGCCGAGGGCAATGGGGCGAGGGTGCGCGGACGAAAAATCTTAACCGCGGTTCTTGGCGGATCGATCGTTAGGTTCCGAGACAAAGCGGCTCCGAAAGTCGCCCTATTTTCTGCCAAGGACATTATCAGCGGTGTTCGTCTCCAGACCAAGGGATGCGCAGAGAGATACCGCGATGGCATCCCACGAGAAATATTTTTGCTGGGCGAGCAGGCTCCTTTCGCGCAAGGAAGCGCGCAAATCGGAGTCTTCGAGGATCTTAGTCAACGCGCCGCCGAGAGCTTCCCTGTCGCGGTAGGGAACGAACTCGATGCCTACTTCCGCGAGGGGCGTGCCCTCGGCCGCACCTCCATAACCAACAATCGGAACTCCGCACGCTATGCCGGCCATCACGCTCCCGCGGCGTGGCGTTATCATCCCGCGCACGCAAAGCATCGCGTCGGAGCCCGCCAAGGTTTCAGAAATCTCGGCGGCGCTTACCAATCCAAGATTGCGAACTTCCACCGCCGTGCCGCTAAACGCGCGCTCGATTTCTTCTTTGGCCTCGGCAGTTCCTCGTCCAAGGAAGATAACCCGCATCGGCGCGATGCGGCCCGCTGCGCAACGAACCGCATAGGCAATGTCGCCGACCTCGATCTGCATGTGGGGAGGCTCGGTAAGACAGAAAATAACCACGGCCTTCGTCGCGCCGCGTTTTTCGGTCAGAATTTCCGAACGCATGGCCGGCTCGGGAATATTGGCGCCAATCGGCACAAAAATGGATTTGGTATCGCCCTTGGGCAGCCACGTGATGGTGGCCAGGGGATCTACGAAGACGGGGGTTTGGCAGCCTTCGTAAAGCTTGCGGATCACCCAATCCTGGCAGGCGCCGCGGATCCGATCGATGAGCCTCACTGCGTGCTCGCGCTGGCGGTACGGTTCGTGAAATACCACCGCAATGCGTGCGCCGCTTCGCCGAAGTGTGCGCAGCACCATGAGCGCCCAACCCGGAAATCCGCGCTTCGACCACCCTAGCGCCGTGTATTGAAGCAGCACCCAGCGGCCCCGCCACTCGGCCGCGTCCCGGCAGAGCCGCCGCAGCGCGACCAGCCAGCCTTGGTCAACCCAGTTCACGCGAACCTGCGTAAGTTTTACGCCGCGCCGCGCCAGCGCCTCGCCCAAAAAAGTACAGTAGTCCTCGACTCCATCTACGGGCTCGTCCTTTCTCCCTAGGAGCGCCACCCAGCCCTGGTTCATTCTTGTCATTCACCCGGCCCAATTCCGTATTTGGCCGCGAGATGTCTCCGCAGAATCTCGTCACCCGTAGACCAATTTCGCCAGCGCCTCTGTTCAGCTCGAACTGCCGCTGCACAAGTTTGGGGCACGCGATACAGCTGAAACATGCTGTTTTCGAAGACTCGGGACCAAGAGTCGCGATTCGACTGCACGAAATCGTAAAACCCGGGTGCGCTCTTCGCGTCCGCTGTCACCACAATGTAGGTGATGCCGGTGCGGCAAAAATACGTGGTCAGCTCAGCTGTCGTACTGCCCGTCGTATAGTCGTACATGGACGATTTCCGTCCTGTGTACAGCGACAGCGTCCTGGGCGCCATGCATCCGATCACGTCGCCGGCTGTAGTCTGGGTTCTAATAAAATTGAACATCTGCTCCGCCTGCGGCGACGCTGTACTGAGGAGCGGTTCTTGCGGTTCCTGTCTACAATAGTCGGATCCATACGTGATCGTCACCACGGCGAGAAGCGCAGACGGCAGTGCTACAGCGCACCAGCGGGGAGTTCGTCCCATTAGCCACAGCACACCGCGAATGGAATAGAACAAATAGAACGGGACAAGGGGAATCAGATAGCGCATCTGTGTCCACGATAGAAGCGCAGGAATGTAAAATAACGCAAATACGTCGTAAACCTCGATTGTCCACGAAAGGTGAACGGCGAGTCCTAGCAATGCAAGTAGCAGTGTTAAGGCGGAGAATGCCAATGCCAGACGGTGGCTATAGCTGTTAGCCCAGAGCGTTGCCAACGCGCCCATCCAATAGTGAGCCGAGGTTGCAACATATCTGGTAATCCCCGACGCGGTGGCGGGCGGGTGCCTCTCAAAGGCATACTGGCTAGCGTATGCCTGTAAGGTGTGCAGCGTTGCCGACTCCACCAATTCCAGCACGGCACAGACTGCGGTCATGATCGCCACCGATTTCATAATCTTTACGCGTCGAACGAGACTCCACACGAGAACCGCCGGAATCATAACAAGACCGACGCTCCTCGTTCCGCACGCGGCGTACATTGCCACGCCCGTAAGGATTGAGTAGAGGAGAAACGGTTCGCCAGATTCTTCTCGCGAGATCACCTTTCGCGCCATCAGCAACGCCAGATAACACAGACACAGAAAAGGGATGTCCGACAGGATGGCGTCTCTAAGCTCCCAAAAGTAGGGATTGAAACCGATGATCGCGACGGCGCTGAGCGCGCCAAAAGATCCAAGTTCATTCCGGAAGGTCAGATAGACGACTGCGAGAGAGCCGATGAAGAACGCCAGCACTAGAAGATGCATTGGTTTCAGGTTGGCGCCGAATACGTGGTAGAGCGGAGCCAGGAACAAAGGAAAAATGGGCGGATAGACTCGCGGCCCTGGATTCCATCCGTCTGCATGGTACACCCACGGTATGCGGCCATAGGGCGCGGCTTCGCTGATGTTCTTCGCGTGCTGAATGTATTGCGCGGTGTCGTCGTTCCCTAGCATGCCGGCGCGCATGGTGAAACCGTAGAAGACGGCGATGATCGTCAGTAACAGCAGGACCGGAAGGACTTCTTGCCATACGAAGGGAATATCACCGCGTTCGTGCTGGCGGACGCCACGGACGAGGTTCCGGTGTCCCGCCCTGTCCAGAATCATCTGTTTGGTAATCATGTGGTTCGCTTCGCCCAATCGACGCGTCTGTTGTCGTCGACGGCCCATCGCGGGTTTCCGCCCCGAATTACACCGCTCGGAGGTAAGTTTGTCGCACTCTTTCCGTACGTTCGCGCAGGAGTCGCAAAAGCTGATCGGTCCTGCGCTCGAACGAAAACTCCTCGGCTCTGCGGCGGGCGCCTTCGGCAAGTCGAAGCCGCAAAGGCTCATCGGTCAGCAGATTTATCAGAGCCTGAGCAAGCGCCGACGCATCCCCCGGAGGAACCAGCAGGCCGCACTGACCATCGACTATGATTTCCGGTAAGCCGCCTATTTTGCTGGCAATAATAGCCGAACCGCAAGCGATGGCCTCCAATGCTACCAATGGAAATGGCTCGTAGAGTGACGGTACTACCGCGATATCCAACGAATTCCAGAAGTCACGCATACGCGCGCGCGGCAAGGCTCCCACGGTTCGAAGCAGGCCGGCATCTTCCATGCCCTTGACCAGCGCAGCACACTCCTCCGCACCCGGAACAGGTTCAGCGGTTTTCCACATAGCTGGTCCGCCCGCTAGTTCAAGCTCGGCAGAGGGAACCTGAGCTTTTACAACCCGCCACGCCTGCAGCAGCTCCGAGATTCCCTTGCGGGGGACCCACTGGCCGGCGAAGCCGACGCGCAGCGCGGCGCGGGGCGGGCGCGGCGCAGGCACAAATGACTGAGTGTCGCAGTGATACGGAATCAAGACGGTGGATTCCCTGGGAATTCGGGAGTGGTCGCGGAGAAATTCTGTGCGGTCGCTCTCGCTGAGGAATAAATAGCGGGCGCGCTGAAAGCGTGGCAACCAAAAAGGAAGCTTCCAATAGCGCGGAAGCGGCGTGGACCATTCGAACCTAACTACGGTCCTATCAGGGGCGAAGCCAGCGACGGAGGGCTCGTTGCAGGCCATCAGAATGCTATCTTTTTCGCGGCGGACGAAGGACGCGCAATATTCGAGGGAGGTGATCAGCGGCATGTTGGTGCGCAGAGGGATGGTGGTGACGGGAGCGGTTTCCTTGGCGGCGCTGCCGTAAACCTGAACGGACATGCCTGCATCCTGAAGCAGGCGCACGTCTTCCCAGAGCATCACCTCGGAGCCGCCGCACGGATCGTGACCAAGGACGCACATGCGCGGGGCCAAAACTGCGACTCGCGGGCGGCTGTTTGAGCTCGTTTTTGACATAAAAGTCGCCTCAATTCACGACAAAATTATCTCTAGTTTGCAACACCTAATTCTTCTAGTTAGTCACATTAGGCGGTCGAATTCTGCAATTTTTGGCCCTCAAAGCGGCACTCGCTTGTACATTTCCGGATAGGTGTTCTCGGCGGTGCCCACCGCCTGCCGAAAACGGCTGAGGCCTCGCTTGCCGTACCAGTCTCGCACCTGATAGAAGCGGGCGGGCGGCAAAATTAAGGTGAGGGCGGCGACGGCGGTCTTGAAGAGCAAATACCCGGCGCTGGGGTTCTTGAATTCGGTGCGGAAGTTACGCGTCTCCGCGCGGAAAACTTGCAGGCGTCCGCCGGCGCCGTGCAGCCCTTCGAAGCGCGCCATGTCAACTTTATGCCGCTGCAACCAAATTTCGATCGCTTCCGGTGAGACTCCAAATCCCGCGAGCAGTTCCGGAAGATATTCGGTGAGGCACAATTGGACCTGATATTTCCTCTTGTTCGGGGCGAGATCGTGCGAGTTAAAACCAAACTGATTATTGGAATGATAGCGGTAATAGCCGAGCGGGCGGTCGAGAAGAAAGGCGCCGCCCAAAGCGAGGGCCGCAGCCATGATCGGTTCATCGGCGGAAAGCACAAGCTGCTCCGGAATTTTGCCGACGCGATCCAAGACCGAGCGGCGTACGGTGAGCTTGCTGGTGGCGATAAAACTTTTTGCGACCGTCGAAACGCGCACCTCTTCCAGATTGTCGAACCCGATCCGGCCGGCCTTTCGAGGAACCATCAAGATGCGCGGCTCGCCGTCGTACACCTCGTAGAAGCCATGACCTACGGCGGGAATATCGGGATTGGCTTCGAAGGCTTGGGCGACGGCGGTTAATTTGTCCTTGGCCCACCAATCGTCGCCATCGAGAAATGCGACGAGAGGAGCGGTGGTTTCTGGGATGGCGGCGTTGAAAGCTGACGCTTGGCCGCCATTCGCTTTGTGCAGGAGACGCACGCGCGGCGCGAACTTGCGGACGATTTCAGGAGTGCGGTCGGTCGAGCCGTCGTCCACCACAAGAATTTCAAAATCGGCGGAGGGGAAATCCTGATCGAGAACGCTCACGATGGCTTGCTCGATGAAGCGCTCGTGGTTATAAGTGTCAATGAGGACGGAGATGCGCGGCTTGGGCATCAGGCGCTCCGCCGTACCGGTTCATCCGGAGCGCTACTTCGCGCGTCGCTCTGCAGGAGGGAGCGCCAGCGGCGCGATAGAGTATGGCGCAGCGTTTTCAGGGCGGGGCGCAAAGCTCTTCGGATCAGGTGCGGATCGACGGCCTTCGCGTAGCGAAGGATCTCCCGCTTGGCGTCGAACGGAATCCACATGCTCATCACCGCCGGCACCCAGTGGTCGGCACGCGTCCTGTAAATGCGAACAAGCTCCGCTTCGGAGGGATCGAAGCGATCAAGCAGCCAGCGGACGATTTGCAACCCTTCTATCACACCCGCGGATCGCCGGGAGGCTCGCGCCCGTTGAGTGCCCGCATGCGAGCGATAGTAATTGAGGGGTTCGCTGACGTAGGCAACGCGGCCGGTGAGGGCGATGGAGGCCCAGAGCTTGCAATCGCCGCAGAGAAACATGCTTTCGTCGGCGCCGCCTACGGAATCGTAAGCGGACTTCCGGAAGACGGCGGCGCTGGCGTTCGAGACCGGGTTCATGAGCAGGAAGTAGTCGCGGCATTCCTGGCGGCCGTCCACGCGATAATCGGAGTCCCATCCACGCGGACCTTTATATGGCCAGTATTCGTCGTAGAGTCCCTCGCGGCGGCCGTCGGCGGTGATCTGCCAGGAGCGGCAATAGGCGTAGGCAAGGGTATCGTCGCTATCGAGAATGCCCACCAATCGTTCGAGTAGCTTCTCGTCCGCGTAGTCGTCGGATTCGGCTATCCAGATGTACTTTCCCTGCGCGAGACGGGCGCCTTTGTTCCATTGCTTGAATGGGCTGCCCGAATTCGATTTGTTGAATTCAGTGCGGACCCGAGGATCGCTGATGTATTGCGAGAGGATGGCGCGGCTATCGTCGGTCGAGCAGTCGTCCAAAAGGATCAATTCAAAATCCTGGTAGGTCTGGCGCAGAATGCTCTCGATGCGCTGCTGCAAGAAGCGCGCGTGGTTGTAATTCGGGACGATCACGCTGACCGTGGGCATCGAAATTAGCGTCCTGAGGGACGATAGGCAGCCGATTATGCCTTTTGTCGTGAATTCCGCATAGCCTTAGACCGAAGCCCGAGAACGGTCCGAACCGGTCTGGTGATGTCAAAGAAGAAGAACCAGATTGGGCGCCCCTTGGGATAGTACAAGCGTCTCACGGCCAGTAGGTAGCGCTTCGAGTTGCGGTGCAGTCCGTCAGAGCGCAAAAGCATATTCGCGTCCATGATCGACCGAAGGTGGTCCCATCCTCCGGCCAGCGACAAGTTTCGTTTGGCTTCCTCGCCAGCCCACACGCCCTGCTGTCCCTGGGGATGGTGAGCGTAGTCGTGATTCTGATGCACGGCGATGACAGCGGGTGACGCATCTACGACTGGCGATTTCATATTCAATGCTTTCCAAACCATCCAGTTGTCCCAGCGCGCCCTTCCAACAGCAAACGCTGGCATATCGCCGCCGTAAAAACCACGAGAGAAAACAAAATAATCAATAAACGACTCGTTGCGCCGGACGTTCGCGGATAGGGCGTAGATACGGGCTTTTTCGCCCCAGCCAGAATCCGAGAAATCCATAGGCGCGGTTATCGGCGTATCCCAGCGGCGGCCGACCATCAGGAATTTAGGGTACTTGACCCGCACGCGCTCAACAGCGCGGAGAAAATCGTCCGTCAGAATGATGTCGCAATTGGCGTAACAGAGCACGTCGTGACGCGCGATAGCCTCTACCCTGCCGAACATGTAGTTGAGGAGATTGGTCCCGAATTCGTTGCGCTCCACGTGAGGTTCGTGGCGAATGGCGAGATCGCGCGCCGCCTCCGCGGCTCCCTCCTCCTCGCCGAAGAGGATTACCTCGACATCGGGATGCAAGAGCGTCCAGCTTTTGAGCGCGTTGCGCTGGATGGTATCGATGTGTCCACGAAACGGCTTCGGCGTAGTGAAGATGGTTAGCATCGTGGTTTCATCTGCTTCGGATTTCGCTTGAGGAGTGCTTGAACGTTGTCGTGGTTCAACCCCACTCCGTGCCGGGCCGCTCTAGTCCAGTTGAGAATGGGATGCCACGCGTAGTTGCGAATCCCCCAGACGATATTTCCCCAGAGCGCGGCTGGCGCTTCCCGTAAGGCGGCCCGTGCCATTCGCCTCTGGGGGTCAAATTCCATTATGAGCCTTATAATCGCCAGCTTCGACTTGATCGGGACGCGCGGACTGACGATGATGGGGACGACTTGCCTGGAATGGTCCCTATAGGCTTTTTGCAGAGTCGCGTCGTTCGGCGTAACTCGATCTAAAATCCACCTCGCGACTTTGAGCCTTTCCTCGGCGTAACGAGCGTCCAGCGACCGATGGCGCTTGCCCCAGATGGCGTTTCGAACGGTTGCATCGTGGGTTCGATAATAGTTCAGCGGCTCGCTTACGTAGGCGACTTTTCCAGTGAGGGCCATGGCCGCCCAAAGCTTCCAGTCCCCGCAAATGCGCAGGTTTTCATCGGCTCCGCCGACGCGGTCGTACGCCGCCCTACGAAAGACAACGGCGCTCGTATTGGGCACCGGGGTGCCCCGAGTGAAATAGTTTGCACATTCGTCGCGTCCGGCCGCGCAAAAATCGGATTGCCACCTGGGGTTCAACGGCTCGACGTAAGAGTCCGCGAATCCCCTTAGGTTGCCGTCATCGTTGAGAACGCACCACGAACGGCAGTACGCGAAGGCAACCTCCGGATCTGCATCCAGGAATGAGATAAGACGTTCGAGCACTCTTTCGTCCGCGTAATCGTCCGATTCAGCGATCCAAACATATTTGCCGCGCGCGAGGCGCACGCCCTTATTCCACTGCTTGAAAGTGCTGCCAGAATTCATTTCATTAAGTTCGATGTGAGCGCGGGGATCGCTGGCATATTGCGAGAGGATGGCGCGGCTATCGTCGGTGGAACAGTCGTCCAGCAGGACCAATTCGAAATCTTGATAGGTCTGACGCAGGATACTTTCGATGCGCTGCGGCAGAAAGCGCGCGTGATTGTAGTTCGGGACGATGACGCTGACGGTGGGCATTGTGCTACACCTTACTCTGCGCCTTAGCTGCTCGAGCAAGCTGCCTGCGGAACCGGAGGGGATTCCGCTGTGCATACCACTGGCCTATTCGATAAAAGACTGGCGGGGGCAGGAGAAGTGTTGCGGTCCCGATAACCACGTGCTTGAACAGGCGATGTGTGAAGCTCGGCTCTCGCGGTTCGCGGCGGAGCCCCCGCATTTCCGTTCGAAACGCCTTTAGACGGCTGCCGCCGGAGGTGGCCAGTCCTTGCCGGCTGTGAAGTACCCAAGGAGGATAAAGAAAAGCGCCGATCGCCTCCTGACGGGCACCCAACCGAATAAGGAGCGCCTCGGCCCGTTCAAACATCAGCTCATTGGTCTCGAACCGCCTGCGCGTTTCCGCGATGCTCGTGAGGTCCGACGCGTCCAGGCTGGCCGTGTTGAGCAGAGGGTGGTAATCCGATGGGCCGAAATACCTCAGAACGTTAGATACCGCTTCCCGGCTGAAGCATTCATCCGCGCCACGGCCGGAGAGTCCGCCCGCGTAAAAATTTGCCACTACCATGTCCACGTATCTAAATTCCGTGTTTGCCCAGCAACGCAGATTGAAGTCCCAATCGGCCCAGACGGCGTAACGCGTGTTGTATTCGCCGATTCGTCTTAGAAATTCCGCCCGGTAGAAGATCGCCTGATGGCAAATGTTTTTAGTCAGCAACTTGCTCAGGTCGAACATCCCGTCGTAAATAGAACCGTCTTTCGCGCAAGAGTCCCCAATCGCCTGCACGTTCCCGTATATGACGTCGCATGTGGCAAGGCCAGGGCTGCCCATTACCGTGCTCAACACACTTTCGTCGTGCAGCTCGTCATCGCTTCCCAAGAAATAAAGCCATTCTCCACTCGCCCTGCGACACCCTTTATTCATCGCGTCATAAGGGCCTTGATCTTTTTCGCTGAAGATTTGTACGTGCATCCCGGGATTCGCGTCTTGAAAGCCGCTCGCTATGCGAATCGTGTCGTCGGAAGAGGCGCCGTCCTGCAAAATGACTTCGTAATCGCGAAAGGTTTGAATGCGTATGCTCTGTAGACACCTCTCCATAGAACTACTGGAGTTGAAGGTCGGAATGATGATTGACAGTTTCGGCACGCGACTCTACTCCCAGAATTCCCGGCGGACCATGATGGCATTTAGATTTGTATTCGCATACTCGAAGTAATTCGCTGTGCGGAGATAATCGATGACATCGTTCCGCCTAGCTCCAGCGCCCGTGACAGAATATTCCGCAGCCTCGACGCATACGATTTTCGGGAAATATCTATCAAATTCAATCGAGCGAAGGATAGATAGATCCATTCCCTCGGCGTCTAGGCTCAGGAAATCCGGAAACTTATCACCCCAATAGTTATCCAGAACAGAAGCTACAGTAGTCACCTCGATCATCGCCGCGCTCGCTTGCTTCTTACCGTTCCGTAATAAGTGATCGCGCTCCTCTACGGAAAACGTGCTGAGTGTGTTGTCCTCCATAATGTGGAACTCACGCACCCCCTTGGCGTCGTTTATGCCGACGTTGAGGTTAATGTCCCTCGGCCGGAACTTGAGAAAGTTCGAGAACAACGCCGGGTTGGCTTCGATGTTTATGCCCCTGCAACCATCTCCGTAAAAGAGGGCGGTATTGCTTAAGGAATACGGATGGTTAGCGCCGATATCTATATAGGAGGGACGCTCTATTCCGCGCAACCTGAATACGTAGCTAACGATCAGGTCCTCTCCGCATTGTGAGTAGGACCTCCTAGAGTAACGATCCTTCGGCTTGGGTTTCCGCCGTGGTAATAAGTGCCTCAGCCGCCGAACGATGTTCATTTCCCGTCCATACAAAGAGATTCTCGGTCGCCGCGTATTTCGCATTACCGCACTTAAGACACTCTCTTTTGTAAATCATGCCGAAATACGCACCCAGATTTAAGGCATGTGACGCTCTAACCCACGAGTGAAGGTGAGGTTTTCTTCTTTGCCGTGCGTCTGGGCCGTGGCACTAACCAACCTGAACCCCTGACTAGACATGTAGGAGACGACTTCCTCTTTTCCTGCGGACCCCGCATAACACCTTTGTGGGGTGATGTCCACTTCGAGGCGAACGCTCTGGACGTCTTTCAGGCGCGCGCCGGCGGATTGAATCACCCTGAAATCAAATCCCTGCGTATCGACCTTCAGGTACTCGACCGCTTCGATTCCCATTCGGTTCAGGAAAGTATCCAGCCGAATCGTAGGGACTCTAACTATGGATCGGAGAGCCAAACCACCGACGTCTTTCCAGTCGGGCGACCGCAGGGCCTCGTCATTGAAAGGCAGCAGCGAGCTGGTTTCGTCTCCAACGTTCAGGCGGAAGTCCGCGAACCCATCAAAGTCCGCGACAGCCATCGGCAGCATGACCCAGTTCTTCAGACTGCCCATGGTGCGCCTAGCCAGATTCCAGTCAGGCTCGAACGCAAAAACAAGAATCGAAGAATCACGCCGAGCACGTTCAAAGGTCGCTTCCCCCGCATGTGCGCCGACGTCAATCCAGATGCGCCGCGCCCTGCGCCGACGCCTGACTTGGTAGCCGAGACGGCGGGCGCAGCTCGCAGCCAATACTTTGGCTCTGATCGTCAACGGCATCTCGGTCATAGATTGAGCGCGCTGAATGATGCCTGATCACTGTCGTCCTCTTGGCGCTGGTGGATCGCAAACCGCGAAGGTACGTTCAGTATTCCGGACCATTCATCTCGTGGGTGCTGGTAGGATTCAGTGGTTACATGCATTTCCGGAGCTGGGTCGCACATTTCAATTAGGCCCTCGCGATCCGATAGGCTGATCATCCATGAGTAGGCGCCCGCTTTCAGTGGCAGCATCGGGAATTCATACACAAGCTCGTTGGTTCCCGGGGCGAGGTCGAAATCGTAGGCTGCCCAGCCCCACACGATACGCCTGTCGGGTGTGTACAGCGCAATTCCGTGCACGGCGTGCCGAATTGTCTGCTTGACTTCGAGAAGGAAGCGTACCCTGACGGGTCCGAGGCGGGAGAGTGTGTGAGGAGAACCTTCGGGCTCAACGATTTCCCATCCCGCGAATCGGGCTTTAACGGACTGCCTGGTATCGCGGACGGTGTGTTGGCTCTCGAAGGGAGTCATTGCCGCCTCGTAAGTGTTGACAATTTCAGAGGACGGGCCTTCCTGCCGAATCGTTCCGCCATCGATCCACATCACGCGCTCGCAGAGGCGGCGAACCTGGTTCATCTGATGGCTGACGAAAATGATGGTGCGACCGGTGCGGGAGACGTCTTGCATCTTGCCGAGGCATTTTTTCTGGAAGGCGGCGTCGCCGACGGCGAGGACTTCGTCGATGAGAAGGATTTCCGGCTCGAGGTGGGCGGCGACGGCAAAGGCCAGGCGCAAATTCATGCCGCTGGAATAGTGCTTGAGCGGAGAATCGAGAAAGCGCTCGACTTCGGCGAAGGCCACGATTTCGTCGAACTTGCGCGCGATTTCCGCCTTCTTCATGCCCAGGATGGCGCCGCTGAGGAAAACGTTTTCGCGTCCGGTAAGCTCGAGATGGAAGCCGGTGCCAACTTCGAGGAGGCTGCCGATGCGTCCGTGAATATCCGCGAAGCCGACGGTGGGGCGGGTGATGCGGGCGAGCATTTTGAGCAGGGTGCTCTTGCCGGCGCCGTTGCGTCCGATGAGGCCGACGACTTCGCCCTGGTTGACGGTGAAGGAAACGTCGCGGACGGCCCAGATGGAGTCCTTGGGGCGGCGCTTGCCGTTGCGGGAGACGCGGAAGGCGTTGGCGAGGACGTCGCGCAGATGCTGGTAGCTTTCGCGCTCGCCCACTCGGTAGAGCTTGCCGATGCCTTCCACGCGAATGGCGATGTCCGTCATCGTCAGGCCCTCAAATGTCCTTTCCGTGGCCGAAACGCGCCGTTTTTGGTCGTTAAGAGCATCTAGTTAGAACAAACCCATGCGACAAACTCGAACGGTTTTCTGGGTGATTGATGGCCCTGTAATCCGCTCTGTGTCGCGCCTCACACCACATCTGCAATCGTCTGTTCCATCTTCTGGAAATAGAATAGCCCGGAAACGAGCACGGCCACAACAATCAGTACGGAAACGAAGATGAGGCGCCCTGGCGCGGAGCCGCGTCCTGAAAGCGACCAGCGGAAACCCTCGATTACTCCCGCCATGGGGTTCAAACCATAGAGCCAGCGCCACTTCGCGGGAACCAGCGACGCCGGATAGGCTACCGGCGAGGCGAAAAGCCAAAATTGAACGAGAAATGGGACGACGTAGCGAACGTCGCGATAGAGCGCGTTCATGGCGCCGAGCCACAGGCCTACGCCGGTGGCCGTCAGCACGGCAAGCAGAAGAAAAAGCGGGAAGAACAGAAACGGAATGCCGGGCCGGATGCCGTAATAAACCATCATGGCCACGAACATCAGGAAGCCGATGCCGAAATCGACGAGTCCCGAGAGAACCGCGGAAAATGGCAGGGCCAGACGCGGGAAATAAACTTTGGTGATCATACCTTGGTTCTGCACGATGGCGCTGGTGGCGTTTTGCAGGCTGTTGGCGAAGTACATCCATGGAAGAAGCGCGCTGTAATAGAAGATCGGGTATGGGCTGCCTTCAGATGGAATGTGGGCAAGGCGCCCGAAGAAGAGGGTGAAAACCAGCATGCTCATGAAGGGCTGCAAAACAGCCCAGGCTGCCCCGATGACCGTCTGCTTGTAGCGGATCTTGATTTCGCGCCAGACGAAGAAATAGACCAGCTCGCGGTTTTCCCAAAGCTCGGCGAATGGGATGGCCCACCAGCGTCCGGGAGGAGTGATGCGCAAGACTGGCGGCGCCGGGTGGGCCGGCGATTCGATGGCGCCTGGGGCGTGGGGCATTTCGCTCATTTGGCTCCCTGCGATTGCTTGAGCTGCTGGACGTCGCGCTGCTCGATGCGATCCATTAGCGCGCTGCGGCCAGTTAGATACGCTTTGAGAATTGAGGCTGCTTCCGAGGGGACGACGGTAACTTCATTGTGCGCCGCCACGCGCCAGGAAACTGGTCCGCGCTCGGGAATCCAGTGCATGCCCCACTGAAAGACGAGGCCGAGATTCCAAAGAATCAGAATGGCCGTCGCGGCGGTGGCGGTGTACGTCGCGGCGCGGCGCTTGCGCCAAACTCGAACGAACCAATCGAAAAACGCGGCGAGCCCGAGAATGAAAATACTCGCGAGCGGAACGAAGAAACGGTTTCCGAACGAGGAGATCCCGTCCCAATCGGGATAGCACCCGATTACGTACAAAAACACAGCGAGAGCAACGATTGAGTACAGGCTCAGGATCTTATCGTACCTGCGCAGACAGATCAGTCCCGCCGCGGCGAGAATCAGGATGGGATTCCAGCTGAAGAGGCCGTGATCTGCAGAAAAGCATACTTTCAGAAACGCCGGAGAATTCAAACTCCAGTGGTAGTCGTATCCCGTCTCCGAATAAGATCCGTAGATAAGGCGCTTGGTGATCAGCGTGGGCAGAAATGCCGAAAAAAGGAGGACCGCGAAGAGAATATTCCCGACGAAGAACTGGCGGGCCGATTGAATATTACCGGTTCGCTTTTTCCAGCTACTCCAGTAGGCGACGATCGATTCCATCAGAGGTAGCAGGAGTAAAATGCCGCTAACGTAATACACATCCAACATCAGGCCGCCAAACGCTGCGAGAACCGCCCACTGCCACCAGGTGCGACTGTTGCGAGTACGAATCCAATACCAGAAAAAAAGGGCCACGGCAAAAGCCGCCTGAGCATGAGACCACGAGGGATTGAAATACATGTACACCGGCAGGGGACTTCCGAACCAAATACCCAGGGCAGCGAGAAATGCCCATTTCTCGGGGACGAAACTCCGTGCCAAGCTGAACGAAATGAGTACGGCGAGGAAGCCATAAACTGCAGTGCCGAGAGCCATCGCCAGCAGGTAAGGCTTGGAGAAACCATCCGCGGCAATCCCTCCGCCAAAATGGTCGTATAGCAACACACCGGCGTGGGCGATTATGAGAAAAGGCGACCACAGAATTGCCGGCCCTATCGAAAAGTGGTTATTCAGGTGACCCGTAGACGTGTATTGATCTGCGTTGATGTGTCCTTCCGCGTCAATGTGACCCATCCGGAAGCTCGCATTACCATGGATCCAATCGTTCGCGAAATCCAAACGGTGTTCGATCAAGATCGATCGCGCGAAAGCGTAGTAGCCGACGCCGTCGCCCCGCACCCAAGGATTAGACAATGGCAGGGTGAGGACAAAGAGCACCGCCAAGAAGATTTCGTACGTGGTGAGTTTGCGCAAGCGTATCGTTTTATCGGCTGACTGAATCTCGTTAGCTAGAAGTTTCATGTCGCCGCTCGGACGTCTAGAGGGCCGCGGTGGGATACGGCTCCTTTATGCCCGAGGCGGGGCTGCCCGGTTTTTCTAGAATCGCAATGATAGAGAGCGGCGGAAGAGGGAACCACGAATCGATCCGGCGGAAGAGTGGCGTCAAGAGGTTCAGCATTCGGATTTGGCCAAGTCCGAATTTCCTTCTGCGCAACACGCAGGCGTTGAGCCACCACCCGGCTACGCCCGGCCGGTTGAACTCCAATACTTCTTGCACATGAAATCCCGCTTGCGCCGCAACGCTCACGAGCTGTTCCTTCGTGTAGCGACGAAAATGCCCGAGCACTTCGTCCAGACTGCCATACAGTTGGGGGCCGCAAGGAACAAGGATGACAGCGCGACCGCCATCAATCAGGACATCGCGAATGTTTTCGAGCGCGCCTTGGTCATCCTCAACATGCTCCACGACATTGAGACACACTACTGTGTCAAAGGATTGGCCAGCGGGGAAAGTCGCCGCGTCCATCGCGTTCGTGTAGGCAACGCGCATGTATGGACGCGTCGCCTGGAGAGTGGCCAAATAGTCGAGATAGTGGGCGTTTACGTCGGTCGCCCAATAGAGGGAACGCGGCATCAGGTGGACGGACATATTGCCCCTGCCCGCGCCGAGCTCGAGAACCCGATCACCTACATACGGCAGGATAACGTCGGCCATCCATTGCGTGAAACGTGGCGCCCGGTTCAGGCGTTCGAGAATCTCACCGCCGGTTTCGTCCTCGGCATAAATCCGATCCGAGGCCGCATAACGGAGAATGGTCCACAGCGCACGGGCACCATCTTTCCAATCAATTTTTTTGCCTTCTTTGTAAGTGCGGCCCGAATAGTTAATCGGCACCTCGAAGATTCTGCTGCCGCGCTTCGCCAGCTTGATGGCCAATTCGGGTTCCACGTCAAAGGTGGAGCTTTCGAGCGGGATGCTCTTCAACAGATCCGCTCGCACCATCTTGTAGCAGGTTTCCATATCGGTGAGATTCAGATCGCACACGATGTCACACAGAAAGGTAAGCAGCTTGTTTCCGAGCGCGTGACGAAAGAAAAGAGCGCGCTTGTACCCGCCGGACATGAAGCGAGAGCCGAAAACAGCGTCCGCATCCTCAGCGAGAAACACCCCCACCATCCTCAAAAGATCCTCGGGATGATACTCAAGGTCGGCGTCATGGACGACCACGAGCTCGGTATCAACATGCAACAGGCCCGTCCGAATGGCCGCTCCCTTGCCGCTGTTTTTTTCGTGCCGCAGCCATACCCAGGAGATTTTGCTCAATCGGCACTCAGTTTCAACGGACCCACGAAAGCTCTGAATCGCGTCGTCCGTGCGATCGGATGAACCATCGTCGACCACGATGATCTTTATCAGATCGAGGAGCGGCGAATCCGCCAGGATCGTCAGCCGCGCCAAGCTGGCTTCAACTAAGAATTGTTCGTTGTAAGCAGGAACAATCACCGAGAGAGTGGTGGTTGTCCGCCGATGCTTCGGGGTGTGCTCGGAAGTAGCAGATGCCCTCGTCGCGCCGCGCCTCCACTCGGCGCGTTCCGGAGAACGGGGCGTTGAAGTTATACCCATAATTCGTCGTCTCGAATGCGACCTGAATCGAACGGTTGCCGCGGTTCATGGCACCTTTCGATTACTCCGATTCTAGTGGAGATACAGATCCGGCGTTCAATTTTCATTTTCATTATGAAGCGTCACAGATAGCACTAATGCCATGAGCCAGAGGGCAGCCTCCGAACCTAAGGCGTCGATGACCCCGCGGCAGAACTGGCGACTGCGATGAGCTCAGGAGCCCGCGGATGCAAAAGGCTCAGGCTAACGCGATCGACGATTTTTGAAAGTGAGGTTGCAGGACGAAAGGCCGTCAGCCGTTCGAGCTTGTCCAGACACGGCACACGCCGCGGCATATCTTCGAAGCCTGCTTCGTAAGCCTGATCGTACGGAATGTGGGTGATGGGCGACTTGCTATCCGTGCGCTCCTTGACGAGATGGGCGAGCTGCTCGATGGAAACTTCTTCGTTGCTGCCAATGTTGATTACCTCGCCGACGGCGCGATCATTCGCGACAAGCCGCAGGATTGCCTCAACGGTGTCTCGAACGTCGCAAAAGCAGCGGGACTGTTGCCCGGACCCGAAAACTGTAATCGGTGCGCCTCCATGGGCCTGGTGGACGAAATTGGGAAGAACCATGCCGTATCGGCCTGTTTGCCGAGGTCCTACGGTATTGAATAGCCGGACGACGATTACGGGGAGCTTCCTTTCCTTCCAATAAGAGAGCGCGAGAAATTCGTCGAGTGCTTTGGATGCAGCGTAGCTCCACCTGCCTTTGGTGGTTGGCCCCAATACCAAGTCCGCGTCCTCGCGAAAAGGAACCTTGTCGCTCTTTCCGTACACTTCGGACGTGGAGGCGGTAAAAACCAACTTCTTTTTCTTCGAAGCGGCGTCCAGGACAAGCTGCGTGCCATACACGTTTGTCTCAATCGTGCGAACGGGACTCTCGACGATCAGGCGCACCCCCACGGCAGCCGCCAGGTGGAAAACCACGTCGGATTCATCGACAAGTTCGGCCAACAAGTGCTTGTTGGTAATCGAATCGAAGAAATAATGGAATTGCGGATGAGCTTTAAGATGCCGGATGTTTTCGACGCTGCCGGTGGAGAGATCGTCGACAATGAACACTTCATCGCCTCGGGCAAGCAGCGCCTCAGACAAATGCGATCCAATAAAGCCAGCTCCACCGGTTATAAGATGACGCAATGATGCCTCCTGGGTTTAGGATTCGGGCGTTTGATCCAAACCACCAAAGTGTTCCGGCGGCTTGCCGCCTTCCTCGTTGTAACCGTACCCGTAAGCATAGGGATAGTATCGATAAGAGTAGTAGTAGTCGGGGGCGCTAGAATCTACGGCGTTTAGCACTACCCCAAGGAGCCGGCTCTTCACCGCACCCAGCAAGTCCCTAGATCGTGTGAAGGCCTCTTTGGGCGTGGCACCGCTCCGCACGACCAAGAGGACGCCATCCGTCAGCGAAGACAGAATAACCGCGTCGGTTGCGGCCATGATCGGCGGCGAGTCGATCACAATGAATTTGAACCGCCTGCGCAGGTCCGCAATGGTCTCACGCATGCGGTGAGAGGAGAGGAGATCCGCCGGGCTGGGCGGCACCGGACCGGTGGTCAGAGCCGCCAAATTGCTTATTGCCGGGTGGGGCGTGGTTACTTCATCCAGAGACGAAACGCCCGCGAGATAGGAACTCAGGCCGGCGTCCTTACCCGAAGTAAGATTCAAGGCTCGTCGAATGCCGGGCTTACGAAGGTCAGCGTCCATGACCAAAGTGCGGTCGCCCAACTGCGCGAGAGTTACGGCTAAATTCACGGCGGCGGTGGTCTTTCCTTCGCGAGGAAGGGCGCTGGTTACCAGGATCACCTGAGGCGGGTGCTCTGCTTGGGACAGCAGCAGGGACGTCCGAAGTGCACGAAACGCCTCAGAGATTTGGGACTTCGGTTGAACGTAGGCAAGCAATTCCACGCGAGGGCCTGAGCCCCCTTGTCCGGTCGCCTCCCTCGCAATTCGCGACAGCTTACCGTGATGGCCATTTAATCCAGGCAAGAAAGGCACAACTGCCAGCGAGGGTAAACCGGTCAAACTTTCAATATCGCTGGGAGACTTCACAGTGTTGTCCAGGTATTCGCGGAAGATGGCCAGGCCAATGCCGCCAACCAAGCCCACGAGCAATGCCAGCAGGATATTTTTGGACTTTTGAGGCCGCGAGGGAGTGGTCGGCACGAGCGCCGGATCGACCACGCGGATGTTGCTGGATCGCAGTCCGGCTGTTATCCCAGCCTCTTTCAACTTTTGCAGAAGTCCGTCGTAAAGCTGCTTATTGGAGTCGGCGTCGTGCTGCAGAATATTGTATTGAACCAATTTTTCGGCGAGGTCGTTGGCATCCGCTTTCTGTTTATCCAGCGCCTCTTGTAAGAGGGCCAAGTGGCTTTGGGCGGTGTTGTAGTCCTCCTGGACGCTCTCAATCATGGTCTTGCGCGCGTTGGCAAGATCGGCGTCAACTTGCTTCTGCTGCGCGGCCAGGCGCAAGACCTTGGGAAAGTTCGGGCCGTATTGACTTATGGCCTCCGCGTAGTCCTGATCGAGTTGGGACTTTCTCCTGAGTAAATCCTGCACCACGCCATTGCTAAGAGCGGCCGGCAGCGCATCCACGTTCCCCGAGATTGCCATCCGGTACAAAGCTTCCTTCTGGGCGACCTCCGTCTGCGCTTCCGTCGCCGCCCTGCTGAGGTCGCCCAGCTTCTGCGTGGTGATGTCTTGCTTTTCGTTAATCTGCCATATTTGATTTTCACGTTCGTAGGCGAGACGGGCGTCCTCGGACTTCTCCACCTTTATTCGCAGTTCTTCGAGCTCCGAGGAAAGCCAATTGGACGCCTGGGTGGTCGCGTCGTATTTGCTGCGAAAATTCTGCTCGATATAATTCTGAAGATGGGCGTTAACAACCTGAGCCGCGAGCTGAGGATTTTGAGCTGCGAAGCGGACCTCAATCAGGCGGCTGTTGGGCACCCGGACAACACTTAGACTTCCGAGAAACGCTCCCAAAATAGGCGGTCGCCTAAGCGACGAGCCGCCTTGCCCAAAGGCTCCCGTAGATGGACTTCCACCGAATTCAGGGTACTGTCCTAAATCCATGGTCTTAATGGTTTGCAGGGCGAGAGTCTCACTCTGCAAAATCTTAGTTTGCGTTTCGATGTAAGTATCCATGTCTTCGTATTCATCGTAGGAATTGGTCGGCTGGAAAGGAAGTTCGTTCTGGGCTTCGCGATCCACCTCCACGCGCGCAGCGGCCTCGTAAACGGGCTTCATTTTGAAGGTAGCGATGGTGACCACGGTGACCACGGTAAGCAAAAATGTGAGAATCAGCCACTGGTGCTTGCGTAGGATAATGACGTAATCAAGCAGATGAGCCTGTCGCGGCATCTGCTCCCATGCAGAGATATTCCTCGGCGGCGTGATTACGGCCAGCGCCTCGGCTGGCTTACGAATCGGGTATCTGGAAGCGTCTTCCATCATCATCCTTAGCAAGCGGCTATTTTTGTACCGTCAGGTCTCCTTACTGGTATGCCGCGCGATAAAGAACCACTCCCGTACCAATTCCCAACGCGGCTTCGCCTCCTTTTGCGAGGGCCTTCTTTCCCGCGCTATCGGGAACGTACAAAATATCGTTGGACTTCAACGGCACATCGGTTGTCTTGTGCTTCTCCATTTCCTTGATGCGCACGGGAATTAAATCGCGCTGTCCAGTGGCCGGGTTGTCACGCATGATCACGGCGGAGTCGGACTTGGCATATGCAGTCAGGCCGTGCGCCAAGGCCAGCGCTTTCAGCACGGTCACCTGTTCGCCGTGGCTCTGCAGCACATACCCGCCCGGCTGGGCCACACCGAATCCGAGAACGTAGACGATGCCGGCCGCGGGGACCGTCACGGTGTCCCCGCCGAGGATCGGGATGTTGTAGACGGAGTCGCCAGACTCGAGCAAATCGCGGATGCGGACGGTTATTTTTTGCTCGTCCGGCTGCGAATTGGCCGTGGCGCTCGTGGGCTCAACCTTCGCCACATCCGGCTTGTTGGGGCGCGTGACAATCACGATGTCGCCCGCGGTATCCGAAATGCCTCCGGCCGCCGCCAAAACCTCGAGCAACGTCGTTGGCCGCACAACCTGATACACCATGGTGTGATTGACCGCGCCCACCACCGATACGGGCTGGCTGTTCTGCTCTCTTACGAATACAGAGACCTGTGGGTGCGAGACTAGGCCATTCTCGATCAACAATCGTTCGAGCTCGGTCTCAAGTTGAAACGGAGTCTTCCCCGCCACCAGAATTCTGCCGGGCACAAGCGGATAGCTGATCTCGCCGGTGTCGCTGACTCGAAGGTCGCGAGAAAGCTCCGGGACGTCAAACACGTCGACGTGCAGCAAATCTCCGCTCCCGATCGGTGTATCCGTCGGGTGAGCCTGAGCTTGCGCGGCGAGTTGCTGTATCTTTTGGTTCGTTTTTTGAGGGGTTTCGTCCGTTTTCTGACAGTAAGCCGCCGGCAAAAGAACCACTACACAGACGACGGCGAACCAGAAGGGCTTCGCCCAAAGCCCGTCCGAAACCCGACGGCTTCTAAAAACCATCGGTAGAGATGACCCCGAAAAGACTATGCCTAGGCCTCGCGTCCATGTCAATCGGGCGATTCCCCGGAGCGGTCTTTGGAAGGCGGTACGCCGGAACACAGCTTTAGCGAGTAGTTACAAGGTTAGCGGACATTCGGTTCCCGGGCCCGCAAAAGCGGGCTGTAGAGGTAAGCAATGGAAGGCGAAGAGCTAGATACACAAATCCTGATGCTCTCACCAGGCTAACATGCTTTCGCCGTTCGCTTAGGCGGTTGCGGCCCTGCCATAGCGCTTTGCAGCTCGCTCCATGCCGGAAGCTCCGGCGGCGAGGTCTTGCGGAGTCATCGCAGGCCGAACCGTTATCTTCGCATTGAAAGCAAGAAACCAAGGTTCGGCGATGGCTGGCAACTGGGACGATTCTTTCATGTCGAAGAATATGTATCCGGTACGTTCCCCACCATCTTCGGCGAAGTACGCAGCTTCGGGCTTCAGTTCGTCCAGAATGCTCTTGATCGTGCTCTCCAGGCTGCCAGCTCGAGCCGCGGCATTCCCGGCTTCCACGGGTATCGAAATCTTGAGTAGCATGCGCATTTGTTCAGACCCCTCCTTGGGCGGCCGCATTATACACGTCCTTCAACGGAGGGCAGCCGGGCACTCGATTAACACGACCAGAGGAAACGATGCGTTGGAATCCGCAGGTCCGCGCTTGACACCGTTCTCCGGATTGATAAACATAGCGCCGGGCTGCCAACAGCCAAAGCGGCGTGTTAGCTCCTCCCAGGGCGGCCAGCCTTGAAGCCTTCTCTGACGGTTGATGAACACACAGAAATGGTGAAGGACGGTGGTGTGCGCGGTCACCGCTTCTATCAAGCCGTCTGGGCTGTGACGAATCTTCTTGCCGTCGCGTTTTTCCTCTTCTTGCTGTATGCGCTTTGCTGGGAATATTCCACACGCCGATATCTCGCTGGTTTCTCGGACGCCGTGGTGCCAGCTGCAGCGTCACCGCAAGAGAAAGTGCAGGCTATTCTGGACTGGATGGGGTCGGGGCCCGCAAGGCGCACAGGAACGCCGGACGAAACGTTTTATCTGCGTGACCCTGTGGAAACTTTAAACTACCGTCGCTTGCTTCAAGTATGCGGCTCGGCCACGAATGCCTTCCTTAATTTGGCCAACAGCAGTGGCCTCGACGTACGACGCTTATTGCTTCTCAATGCCCACGGTGGCGCGAATCACGTGGACGCCGAGGTATTGCTCGAAGGCAACTGGGTCGTGGTGGATCCTACTTTCCGCCGCATCCTGCGAGACTCGCAGGGCGCGCCGCTTACCAGCGCGCAGTTGAAAGACGCGTCCGTCCTGAGAGTTGCGACTCAGGATCTAACGGGCTATCGCCCTATATATTCCTTCGAGCGTACCGCTCATTTGCGTCTCGCTCGAGTTCCGTTTTTAGGACCTTTGGCAGGAAGTATCTGCGATTCACTGTTGCCAGGCTGGGATGCATCGGAATTCGTGACACTTTTCCTTGAACGCGAATCTTTCGCGGCTGTGGTCGGCTCCGCCGTTTTCTTTGTTTTTTTAATTTTTATGCGTGCGCTGCTAGGTTGGTACGGCACACGCCGCCTCGGCGTTCACAGGGTCCGGTTTGTGGAGCGGCTGAGGCGTGGGAGGCTGGCGTTTCTGAAACAAGCGAGCTAACCACGGCGCATTTGTAGAAGTCGCCCTCCGGACAGCCGACCCTGGATTCGATAGCTTTGTATCACGGTGAGCGCACTCGCCTACGCGCATGAACGGCGTCGTCCCACCCATGGACCGCCGCCCGCAGCAGCAACGCCGGGCGCCCGCCCGCGCAGTCGAGGCTCTTGCAAGCCATCCGCGGCGCGGCAGATTCCCCTCGCATTTCATTCGCTTTTACAACGCCCGGTTCGCAAACGTTCCTGAAACGTGCGTACGCCCTGCGGGCGCGCATCCGTTGATGGCGTACAATTCTGCACGCACATGGACGAAAACCGAGTCATCGCCGCCGAAGCTGCCCCCACCGGCCTCACGTCGCGAGAGGCGCAGGACCGGCTTCGCGAATTCGGCCCAAACCGGGTCGAAGAAGAACGGCGGCATCCGCTGCTCGCCTTCTTCGCGAAATTCTGGGCGCCGGTTCCCTGGATGCTCGAAACCACGATTGCGCTGGAGATCCTCGTTCACAAACTGGACGAAGCCACCATCATCGGTGTCTTGCTGCTGTTCAATTCCATCCTGAGTTTTGTCCAGGAAAATCAGGCTAATCGCGCCCTCACTCTCTTGCGAAAACGGCTCTCCGTCCAGGCCCGCGTGCTGCGCGACGGTCGCTGGCAGATTGTTCCGGCCGAGCAGCTTGTTGCCGGGGATGTGATTCACCTGCGTTTGGGAGATCTTGTCCCGGCGGACCTTCGTCTGTTCGATGGTGTTGTAGAGTCCGATGAATCGGACCTGACCGGCGAGTCCCAGGCCGTCGAGAAATCCGCAGGGGCGACCGTTTACGCTGGCTCGCGGCTCAAACGAGGCGAAGCTAGCGGTGAGGTAACGGCAACAGGACAGCACACCTACTTCGGCAAGACCGCCGAGTTGGTGAAGACTGCGAAGACAGCCAGCCACCTACAGGAGATCATCTTTGCGATCGTAAAGTATCTCGTCATCCTTGATGCTATCCTCGTCGGAGCCCTACTTGTTTACGCAGTCTTTGCGCACCTGCATTGGTCGGAAGTCTTGCCATTCGCTTTGATCCTCTTAGTGGCCTCGGTGCCTGTCGCTTTGCCCGGAATGTTCACGATAGCGACAGCGCTGGGCGCGCTAGATATGTCCCATCACGGGGTGCTCGTGACGCGCCTTTCCGCCATCGAGGAAGCGGCGGCGATGGATGTGTTGTGTACGGACAAGACCGGAACGATTACTCAGAATCGGCTTGCAGTTGGGCAGATTTTTCCGATCGGAGATCGAAACTCAGAAGAAGTGCTGCGTATGGCCGCTCTCGCCTCCGATGCAGCAACGCAGGATCCAATTGATTTGGCCGTTTTAGCGGCAGCACAAGAAAAAAAGGTATTGAACGCTGTCCCACATCGCATCCAGTTCATCCCGTTCGATCCGGCCACCAAGCGCTCTGAAGCAATCTACGAGCAACCGGCGGGCAAACTGCGGGTCATCAAGGGCGCGCCGGATGCGGTTATTTCTCTGGTTCGCGACGGAGCAAGCATTGCAGACGAAGTCGAACGGCTTGCAGGGCGAGGCGCACGAGTTCTCGCCGTCGCTGCCGGGACAGAACCTTCGTTGGAGCTTGTAGGACTCCTTGGGCTTGAAGACCCCATCCGCGAGGACTCCAAAGCGCTCGTGCAAAATCTTAAGAGCATGGGCGTGCGCGTCATCATGGTGACCGGAGACGGAGCCACGACCGCCCGTGCCGTCTCGCTACAAGTAGGCATCGGCGATCGCGTAGGCTCGGCCGAGAGCTTGCGCAACGGCGCTGGGGTAGCGGCGGAACATTTTGACGTCTTCGCCGGAGTTTTTCCGGAAGACAAGTTTCGTTTGGTTGAGGCGCTTCAGCGGCAAGGACACGTCGTCGGTATGACAGGTGACGGCGTGAACGACGCCCCTGCCCTGAAACAGGCTGAAGCGGGCATTGCCGTTTCCACAGCGACCGATGTGGCCAAGGCCGCCGCGAGCGTCGTCCTCACGGAGAGTGGTCTCATGGGCGTGCTCCGCGCCGTCGAAACTGGGCGCAGAATCTATCAGCGGATGCTGACGTACACGCTCAACAAGATCATCAAAACGTTCGAAATCGCCGTCTTCCTCAGTGTTGGCTTGATTCTCACCGGAACATTTGTGATCACCCCTCTGCTCGTGGTTCTGCTCTTGTTCACCAACGATTTCGTCACCATGTCCATCGCTACCGACCGGGTGTCGTTTTCATCGCGGCCCGACCGTTGGGACATCCGCACTCTGATGTTCACTGCCGGCACACTCGCCGGATTTGTTCTGATTCTTTCATTCACAGTCTTCTTTATCGGCAGAGATGCCCTCCATTTACCGCTTCGGCAGCTCCAGACACTCGTTTTCCTCATGTTGGTCTTCACTGGCCAGGGCAATGTCTATCTCGTGCGCGAGCGCAATCGCCTCTGGCATTCGCTCCCCAGTCGCTGGCTGATCTTGAGCTCGGCCGCTGACATTGTTGTGGTCAGCCTGATGGCGACAAACGGCATTCTAATGGCCCCCATTTCCTGGTCCCTGGTTTCTTCGTTGCTTGCCATCGTATTGGTGTTCCTGATTGTGATTGACTGCCTGAAGGTTCACGTCTTTCGCCACTTTGGCGTGCGG
Source organism: uncultured Acidobacteriota bacterium (assembly GCA_963823145.1). Classification (GTDB taxonomy): domain Bacteria; phylum Acidobacteriota; class Terriglobia; order Acidiferrales; family UBA7541; genus Palsa-295. The sequence continues at coordinate 369,248 of CAWGJZ010000002.1, read as the reverse complement.
TGAGACTTGTGAAATTGGAAGATTAGATCTCTTCATTCCTTGACTCGTGCCAGCAGATTCGGGTGTAGTCCGCTGTGCTAGAGTTATCTGGTGCGGCCTGAGATCGAGCAAGTCGTTGAACTAATCCAGCGAAAAGACCCACAGTCCCTGGAAGAAGCGCTGGCTTTGCTGCAGGACACAGTCTTTTCCTTCAGCATGAAGGTGTGCGGGCAGCGGCAAGACGCCGAAGACACCATGCAGGAAGTGCTGCTCAAGTCGGTTCCCAATCTGCCGAAATTCAATAATCCCAAGGCTCTGATGGTTTGGCTCTATAAGGTCGCCAAGAACCGTTGTTTAATGAGCCGGCGTAAGAGCAAATTCGCTCCCAAGGAAGATCTCTCCCTCGAAGAATTGATGCCCGATCGTCGGGAATTGCAAAAGCTATCAGGTAATCCTGTTGGGACGCCAGAGACTTCCTTGTTGAGTCGCGAGAATGCGAAGCGTCTTCGGGCAGCAGTGCAGAAACTACCTGCGGAGTATCGACTCATTCTTGTACTGCATGACATGGAGGAGCTGTCTGACGGAGACGTCGCCGAAATCACAGGCCTCCGGCTAGGGACAATCCGTGTGCGGTTGCACCGGGCGCGACTTTTCGTGCGAAAGGAACTCGCCAAACAGGATCAGCATCGTATACGCCGTCAGGCGGCGAAACACTCTGGGGAAAATCGACTCTCGGCGCAGCCGCGCCAACGGCGCTGCAAGGAAATGTTCGCCGAACTTTCAAACTACCTTGATGACGAGCTTGATGACTCCCTTTGTGAAGAACTGGAAAAGCACATGGACGGCTGCGAGCCCTGCAAGGCGTTCCTGTCGAGCCTGGAGAAGTCGATCCAGCAATGCCGAACCGCACCAAATGAGTCTCCCGACCCGCGCGTCGCGGCCAAGCTCAGACGCGAATTGATGGCCGAGTATCAAGGAGTAATGAGCAAGATCACGAGACACGACGCGAGCGGAATTAATCGAAGTTAGCCCTTCCACGAACTCCTCCGTATTCGTTCCGCACTTGCTACTGGATTCGCCTTCCTTCGGTCGCGTTACGCTCCCGCTATCACGTCAGGCAGTGATCCTCATCACAGTTCCCATCGGGTCGCCAAGCCACAATCGCCAGGGAAGTAATTGGCGGCGGTCGGGCCGCGATACACAGCACCGGATTCCTCCCGGCCAGGGACTCTTGCTGTAACAGAATTGCTTTCCTTGCATTTATTCGTGTGGCCTCCAAAGACAGGGCCTATGGAAGGCGCAAATGATCACATCTAAGGTCGTACTTAATCAACCACTCAGGACAGATCGCCAGTTCGTCGCGACGAGCGGTAGCGAACACCACATGCTGCTCGACGATGCGGCCGGCGGCAGCGGCCCCAAGCCCATTGAGCTAGTCGCGGTTGGGCTGGCCGGCTGCACGGCGTTCGATGTCATTACGATCCTCCGGCAGAAGTACCACCAAAAGGTCACAGGCTACGAGGTGAGAGTCGAGGCCGACCAGGCGGAGCGCCCGCCCCAGGTGTTCACAGCAGTCCGCATCCACCACGTGGTCACGGGCTTCGAAATAGATCCCGCCGCAATCAAGGAAGCCATTCGGCTCTCGGAGGAGAAGTATTGTTCGGTGGGAGCGATGGTGAAGCAAACGGCCGGCCTGAACACCACCTACGAGATCATTGAAGAGAAAACACAATGGATCGCGCCAGCTTCGGCAACTGTAGGGGGGTGAAAACCCCTGATGAGTAGCTATAGACAAAAAACCGGGGAAATGAGCCAAAGACGGCCAAAGCTTGCTGGCCGGCTTAGAAGAGTTTCTAGCTCGGCGGCGCACTCTTTGCTGGTAACACTCCTCGTATTGTCGCACTCCGGGCAACTTCACGGGCAGCAAGCACAGCAACTTTCTCCGCTCACGCTTCAGCAAGCGGTCAATGTCGCGCTGGAGAAGAACCCGGAACGCAAGGCCGCGCTCGCCGACACCAAGGCTGCCTCCGCTGACGTGAAGGAAGCTCGATCCTTTTTGCTGCCGCACGCCACTTTTTCCGAAACGGCAACCATCGGAAACGATCCCGTGTACGTCTTTGGCAGCAAGCTGCGACAGCAGCGGTTCACGACGGGAGATTTCGCGCTCAAAGCCTTGAACACTCCTGATCCCTTCGGCAACTTCGCGACACGCCTCGGTGGAACCTGGAATTTGTTTGATTCGCTAGCGAGCTGGCGTGCGGTGAGTCGCGCGGAGCGCGTGGAAGAGGCCGAGGGACATCAACTAGAACGTACGGACCAGGAAGTCATCTTCGGCGTTGTGGATTCCTACTACGGCGTGCTGCTCGCAAGGAAGCAACTGGACGTCGCCGAGCAAAGCCTGAAGACGGCGCAGGCCATTCTCGACCGAAGCAAGGATCGCTTCGAAAGCGGCGTAGTTGTCGAATCCGACTATCTGAGCGCCGAGGTGAGGCTCGCGACACGGAAGCAGGAACTCATTCGCGCCCAAAACAACATGGCGCTGGCGCGGGCACAGTTGAGCACGTCCATGGGCATATCGGCGGAGACTGAATTCGATCCAGTTGAGATCCTCGTAGAGAAGAACCTCCCCGCAACCTCACTTGACGATCTGGAACAAAGAGCAGTGGAGAAGCGCCCCGACCTGAACCGCATCCGCTCGGAGGAAGCGGCGCAACAGCAGAGCGTGTCTATCGCGAAATCATCATTCGGCCCGAGGGTGAATGCCTTTGGGGGGTGGGAGGTCGACAACCCAACTCTGCTTGCCGGAGGTGGCGGGAATAGCTGGTTAGCCGGGATTGAGGTCCAGTTCGATCTCTTCGAAGGCGGAGCCAAGCGGGCGCAGCTTTCCCATGAGCGAGCGCTGGAGGAGAGAGCTTCGGCGCTAAAGGAAATGGCTACTGACGCGGTCCGCCTCGAAGTCCGTCGCGCCTACTATGACCTGGACGCCGCCCGTCAACAGGTGGGCGTGGCTCGCGCGACGATCGCTCAGGCGCAAGAAGGCCTGCGCATCAATCAGGACCGCTACGACTCAGGTCTCTCGACGATTACCGATCTGCTCGCGGCGGAAGAAGCCGCGCGGCGCAGCCAGACAGACTATTGGGAAGCCTTATGTCGCTATCACACCGGCTACGCCAAGCTGGAATTGGCCAGTGGAACCCTAAATCCCCAGTCCCCTGTGGTGATGCCGTGAGCCGCAAGAATTACGCAATCACAGTCTTCTCCGTCTTGATTGCCGCGTTGGGTGGAGTGTTGGCAGGCTGCACGAACGAACGCCGTGCAGAAACCACTCTACCAGAAATGGTTAACAACATTTCTGTGGTTGTCGTGCAAAAGACGACGGTGCCCGGCTGGTTGGAAACTGTCGGAACCGTGCGGGCCGCACAAACGAGTCAAGTTTCGAGCCAGATGATGGGCGACATCGTGGAGATCCGTGCGCATGAAGGCGACCGTGTGCAGAGCGGCCAGGTACTAGCAATTATCAATGATGCGCAACCTCGCTCCGCAACGGATCAGGCCACGGCTGCCGTGACTGCGGCGGAAAAAGAAGTGTCCGCCGTCGATTCAGACCTTGCTCTCGCCGAATCCACGCTGAAGCGCTATCAACAACTTTACGAGAAGAAATCGGTAAGTCCGCAGGAATTCGACGAGATCAAAGCCCGCTATCAGTCTGCCGAGGCGCGGCATGACATAGCGCGGGCAGGACAGGCGCAAGCGAATGCCGCGCTTGCTCAAGCTCAAACTGCACTCGGTTACACGCGCATCCGAGCGCCATTTGCTGGCGTGGTGACCGAAAAGAAGGCCGATGCCGGGACGCTCGCCTTGCCCGGCATGCCCATCTTCACCATTGAAGATACGCGGAACTACCGACTTGAAGCCACGGTGGACGAAAGCGACATCCGTTTTGTCCAAATCGGGCATGCTACATCAGTGACGATTGATGCCCTAGGGAACGCCCAGCTTTCCGGCAAGGTCATGCAAATCGTTCCGGCAGCAGATCCTGCCAGCCGTAGCTTCCTCGTAAAGATCGGATTGCCCGCTGACACGCGTCTCCGCTCTGGCCTGTTCGGGCGCGCGCAGTTCCCTCGCGGCGACCGGCCAGCGATTCTAATTCCACAGACATCGGTGGTGGAGCGCGGACAACTCAAGGGAGTTTACGTGGTCGACGCGAACCGGACAGCGGGGTTGCGTTACGTCACCCTGGGCAAGAGCCCCGGAGAAAAGGTTGAAGTCCTCTCGGGGCTACAAGACGGGGACAAGGTCGTGGCCGCACCCGGAGATCGTGAATTGGCCGGCAAACGAATTGCAGTACAGCAATGAGCGACATACCTGCCAAGCCGGGCAATCCCACTCACGTCCTGCGACTGGCCGGCAAGATTGCGCACATTTTCATTGAGTCGAAGCTGACGCCTCTATTTATCGCGGGTGCTCTCCTTCTCGGAGCTTTCAGTATCCGGCAGACGCCGCGTGAGGAAGAACCGCAGATCGCCGTCCCGATGCTGGACATCTTCGTGCAGATGCCAGGGGCCTCGGCTGAGGAAGTAACGCAACGCGCCACAGTGCCCATGGAAAACCTGCTCCGCGAGATACCCGGAGTTGAGTACATCTACTCCATCAGTCACCCTGGACTGAGCATGGTTATCGTTCGCTTCTATGTGGGAACGAACGAAGAAAGCGCGATCGTCAAGACCTACAACAAGCTCTATTCGAACTTTGACCGGATTCCGCAGGGAGTTTCGCAGCCGATCATCAAGGTGCGTTCGATTGATGACGTGCCGATTCTCGCCCTAACGCTTTGGGGCAAGAAGTACGATGGCTACCAATTGCGGCTTATCGCGGCAGAACTCGAACATTCGTTGAAGCAATTGGATGATGTTTCCGAGACCACGATCATCGGCGGGCAGCCCCGAGAGGTGCGGGTTGTGCTCGACACTCAGCGACTCTCGGCTTACGGCCTTACACCCGGTTCCGTTGTCGCGCAGCTGGGGGCGGCGAATACACGCACTCAAGCCGGAAGCTTTGCGCGCGATAATCAAGAGTTTCAGGTCGAAGCAGGCAATTTCTTCACGCGCCCGGAAGAACTGCAACAAGTCGTGGTAGGACTTCACGCAGGACGGCCGGTGTACCTGCGGGATGTGGCGGAAAAGATCGAGGACGGCCCAGCGGAACCCGACAGCTACGTCCTGTTCGCCAGCGCAAAGGGAACGACCGGAAGCGCGGCAAATGCAGACTACCCGGCGGTAACAATTACCTTGGCCAAACGCAAGGGCGCGAACGCCACGCTGATTGCCGAGAGCGTTTTGAACAAGGTCGATTCACTTCGGGGCAATACGCTGCCCACTGATTTGAAGGTCACGGTCACACGCAACTACGGCGAGACAGCCAAGGACAAATCGGACGAACTTCTCAAGCACCTCTTCCTTGCCACGATTTCTGTTACGTTGCTCATTGCGCTAGCGCTGGGCTTGCGCGAATCGGGTGTCGTACTGCTGGCCATCCCCGTAACACTCGCCCTGACTCTCGCAATCTTTTACTTATTCGGGTACACGTTGAACCGTGTCACGCTCTTCGCACTGATTTTCTCCATCGGTATCCTAGTCGATGATGCCATCGTCGTGGTCGAGAACATTGTTCGGCATTTCCGGCTGCCCGAAAATCGCGGACGCTCACTAGCCGACGTTGCGGTCGAGGCGGTGGACGAAGTCGGCAACCCGACGATTCTCGCTACGTTCGCTGTAATCGCGGCCATTCTCCCGATGGCATCTGTGCGTGGGCTAATGGGTCCTTACATGCGACCGATTCCGGTCGGTGCTTCGGCAGCCATGATGTTCTCGCTGCTGGTCGCTTTTGTGGTTTCACCTTGGGCCGCATTGCGGCTGCTACGCCATTACGCAGTTCGCCCCGAGTCCGGGCGTGAGGCCGAAAGTTGGACCACGCGGCTCTATCGCCGCCTGATGAATCCCCTGATCCAGAAACCGACGCGGAGGTGGATGTTTCTTGGCAGCGTAGTCGTGCTGCTCGTGGCTGCGGTAGCATTCATCCCGCTCAAGTGGGTGCTGGTCAAAATGCTACCCTTTGACAACAAGAGCGAGTTCCAGGTAATCATCGACATGCCCGACGGAACACCGCTTGAACAGACCACTCGCGTGGCACAGGCGTTGGGGAACTACTTGGGCCAGCAACCCGAGGTCATCAACTACCAGATCTATGCGGGCACGTCGGGGCCCTACAACTTCAACGGTCTCGTCCGCCATTACTTCGTGCGCAACCAGCCCAATCAAGCCGATATCCAGGTCAACCTTCTGTCTCGACATGATCGCAAAGCGCAGAGCCACGAAATCGCCCGCAGGTTGCGGCCGGACTTGGACAAGATTGCCGCTCCCTTCCGCGCACGCATCAAGGTTGCCGAGGTACCGCCCGGTCCGCCGGTGTTGCAGACTCTCGTGGCGGAGGTGTACGGGCCAGCTTACAAAGGCCAGACTGAACTCGCAGCAAAGATAAAGAAGGTTTTCCAGGAGACTCCAGGCGTGGTGGACGTTGACTGGTACGTGGAGGATCCGCAAAAGAAGTACGACATGAAGGTGGACCTCGACAAGGCTGCGCTGCAAGGCGTCTCGGCGGCAGAAGTTACGCGCACTGTCCAGATAGGTCTGAGCGGAGCCTCGGCGGGACTACTGCACGATCCCACATCGCGGGAAGATATCCCAATCGAAGTGCGTTTGTCGCGATCAGACCGCTCCGGGACCGAGGACCTCGAAAATCTGAAGCTACCTAGCCTCTCGGGTGGACAGATTTCTCTTCGCGAAGTCACAAGCACTCAGGAGACCACGATTGATCAGAGCGTTTATCGCAAGAACCTGCGGCCGGTTGTATACGTCACCGGGGATGTAGGCGGCGAGATAGAAAGTCCCGTGTACGCCATCCTCAAGATGAGAGATGCGATCAACAAGATCCAATTGCCAGACGGCTATCACGTGAAGCAGTACTCCGGCACGACGCTGCCGGACCGCACGGATCGATACTCGATGAAATGGGACGGCGAGTGGCACATCACGGTCGAAGTCTTCCGTGACCTGGGTTTGGCCTTCGCTGCGGTGTTGGTGCTGATTTACGTGCTGGTCGTGGGTTGGTTCCGCTCGTTTAAGACACCCCTGGTCATCATGGCTCCGATTCCGCTGACGCTCGTCGGCATCTTGCCGGCTCATGCGTTGATGGGTGCCTTTTTCACTGCCACTTCCATGATTGGCTTCATCGCTGGCGCTGGAATTATCGTTCGCAACTCAATCATCCTCGTGGACTTTATCGAACTACGCCGCTCGCAGGGAATGCCGCTCGAACAAGCCGTGGTCGATGCTGGAGCAGTGCGCTTCCGTCCCATGTTGCTGACGGCTGCGGCTGTTGTGGTCGGTGCAAGCGTGATTCTCTTCGATCCGATTTTTCAGGGACTCGCGATTTCACTGATGGCAGGGGAAGTCGCATCCACCGTCCTGTCTCGAATGACGGTTCCTGTTGTCTATTATTTGAGCCAGCGCGACAGGAGCAGAAATGCACTCTCACCTAGCGATGAGCTTTCGCAAGCAACGAATTGAAAAGGAGGCGGTGCCATGAACGTAGAACGCTCTGTCAGATTGATCGCCGGTGCTTTTGTCCTAGCCTCACTCGCATTGGGATACTCGGTGAATCCCTATTGGTTTCTGTTCACGGCCTTCGTTGGCTTGAACCTATTCCAATCGGCGTTCACAAACTGGTGCCCTATGATGACCATCCTTCGCAAAGCAGGTGTGAAGGCATAAGATTTAGATACGTCGATGGCAAAAGGCGGCGCCCACGAGATCCAGCAGGCGGATGAAGCGTATTCGGATTTCATCGCTCGATACCCCAACTATGTCAAGACAGCCTTACTAGACGAACTGCGCGCGACCGAATATCGCCGGCTGGATGAGAGACACCAGGTTTACCTTGACTACACCGGTGCCTCTCTGTATGCCGAATCGCAACTCCTGAAGCACTTTGAAATGTTGCGCTCCGGCGTTTTTGGCAATCCCCACTCCGCGAACCCTACCTCGGTGGCGATGACCGAGCACGTCGAACGTACCCGCCGCTGTGTGCTGAGTTATTTCAACGCTCCTGCGAACGACTACATTCTCGTATTCACGCAAAATGCCTCCGGAGCTCTCAAGCTGGTTGGTGAGTCGTTCCCCTTTGCACCAGATAGTCGCTACCTGCTTACATTCGACAACCACAATTCTGTGAATGGAATCCGAGAATTCGCACGAGCCAAGGGCACCACTGTTGCCTACGCGCCGCTGGTGACCCCGGGGCTGCATTTCGACATGGCCCGACTGGATGCCTTGCTGGACAAGGCTGATCCAGCGCATGACAATCTGTTCGCTTATCCCGCACAGTCCAATTTCTCCGGGGTCAAACATCCGCTCGATCTAGTGGCCAAAGCACAGGCAAGGGGCTGGAACGTGCTGCTTGACGCGGCGGCCTTCGTGCCCACAAACCATCTCGACCTGACGGCCGTGCGGCCAGACTTCGTGAGCGTCTCGTTTTACAAAATGTTTGGTTATCCGACGGGTGTCGGGGCCCTGCTCATCCGACGCTCGGCTTTGGCACAGTTGAAGCGGCCGTGGTTCGCTGGCGGGACCATTAACTTCGCGTCGGTTCAGGGTGAGGCTCACGTGCTGTCCCCAAACGAAGCTGCTTTCGAGGACGGCACGCTAAATTACCTCTCTATTCCCGCTGTGGAAATTGGTCTGCGGCACCTCCAATCGATCGGCTTAGAAGTGATCGCTGAACGCGTCCTGTCCCTCACGGGATGGCTCTTGGATGAACTACTCGCTCTGCAGCACGGAAACGGCCGCGCCATGGTTCGCATCTATGGTCCCGCGACAACCGAACACCGCGGCGGCACGGTGACCTTCAATCTCTATGATCCGCAGGGACACCTGCTGGATTACCGGCGCGTCGAAGAACTGGCCGGTAAAGAGGGCATCTCGCTGCGGACGGGGTGCTTTTGCAACCCTGGCGCCGGAGAGATGGCCGAAGGACTGACGGAAGAGGACATGCAGGCCGGATTAGCAATGGGACCCGACGTCAATCTGCTCAGTTTCGTGCGATTGATGCAGGACCGAAGCCACAAGAGCGCTGGGTCCATTCGCGCATCCATTGGCCTGGCAACGAACTTTTCGGACGTGTGGCGCTTTCTGCGCTTCATCGGTAGTTTCCGCGATCAGACACGGCTGACGATCGGAGAGGTTACCTTCGATATCGAGTCCTGCCGTATCATTCGCGACGGGAGTTAGGCCCCGGGCACCGGCGAGGCAATAGAGATAGCTTCCCATGCTGCCCGCAACCTAATCAAAACATCGGCATGGTGATGTCGCCCCAGAAACTGCGCCGAGGTGGAATCATCACGCTTTCAACTGTGGGTGTCGCACCTCCGACATTTGCGATCACAATCGGCGTCATCTTGGCGGAGAGATCGGTCACTTTCGCAACTGGCAGTTGCGCATCGCCGGACTCATCGACTCGGGAAAAGATTACTTTGTAATTGTCTTGCGGAGTTCCCATGATCCGATTCTTGTGATGAGGATCGACGGACGGAACTGCGAACCCCACCCACGATGCCAGCCGGCGAACGGACACCCTGCTGAACATGCGATGGTCCGTTCCGACATCGGCGAACATGTTGACCATGCCGTAGTCCTTTGGAAGCAGGTGGGCCGTGAACGCCGCGCCGGGTTCTTTATCGAGCGCAGCACGAACTCTTTCGTCTTGGAGAGCGGCCGAAACAACTTGGTGAATCCTATCGGGTGGGGTCGGCCAGATAGCGATCGCCATTGTATTGTCCGCGGGCATGAGTTCAGTAGCAGCATGGCCGATCGTATATCGCCGAAGGCCCAGCGCTCCGCCGACGACCAGCACGACGATCACCGCGCTCGACGCGGTCAAAGCCAGGCCGCGACTCGGAATCCAACCGAACAACGAACGAAAGAGCTTGCCACCCGGATTTCCGGGCAGAAACATCCCGGTGCGCTCGCGATATTCGGCATACTCGGGATGAGCGGCTTCCACCTGCTTTTCTTCGAAGCGGGCCAGAAAATAGTAGAGGAAGAGCATGCCTAGATAGAGGACAAGAATGATGATCCGCGGCCAGATAGTCAGAAGTCCGAATCCCGCCACTGCTAGGCTCAGGTAAAACGGATGACGAATGTGCGAATACATCCAGCCCGTTGCCGCCTTGCGCTTAAACAGCTTGGTGGCGTAGACCTGCAAACCGCAGATCAAGGCGGCCAATAGTCCCAGACCGAAAGCCCAGGAGCCGATCCGCCACCGCATAATCTCGAGGAAAGAACTCGTCGTGATCACCGAATGGGGCAGGAAGAAAGACTCCATCCAAGCAGTGGCGCGCCATCGATGCAATCCTTGGAGCGTGGGTGCGTACAGCGAATACCAATAGAACGCGAACGGGCTGATCATTATCACCGCTTCGATCATCACGAGCCCATACAGCGCCGAAGCCAGCCACTTCAGAACTTTCTTCACGGCCTACGCCCCTTCCTTCGACGGCGAATAGGATTGCGTTAAACGCTGGGGAAGATCATCGCAGAAAGATGTCTTTGTCCGGTGGTCCGACGAAAGCCCCCGGCTTTGGCCGCAAACGCCTTTTCTGTACGCCCCTCTTAGCACACGGACTAGTGATCGTCAAACGTTAGCGAAGTGGCTGATGGTCTGCGTTTGAATAGCTTTGTATCACGGTGACACCTCAATCAGAAACTCTGCGGGAGGCAGAAAGGGTCGCCCTTTCAAAGCCGGCCTGATGGTGACGCCGCCAGTCTCGTAAGAAAATAAGTGCTGTTGCAACCTCCGCGCGCTGTGTCTCACTCGCCTTCCGCATCGCCCGCATTTTTCCCGCAAAAAGATGGAGCCGACTGAGGCCGAGCTATTCAGTTGACGAGAATCACAAGCAGGCGTGAACCACGTCGCCGAGCCGAGGTGAAACTGATCCGAACCAAGCCATGAGTGTCGGCCTTCGTTTCGACGATGGACTCCCGAACCAGCTTTCCAGCGAAATCTATCACGGCAATCGCGACCGTTTCTTTTGTGGGCGTCGATGCAACGCTCGAAACCCACAGACGACCTGGGTGAATGCTTAGACACACCCTCAGATATATTCGTAGTTTCGAATATAATAGACTATATGAGTGACGCACTGCGCCAGTTCAAAAGTGAGATTTTTCAAGGTCTCGCACATCCTACGCGGATTGCGATTGTCGAGCTCCTACGCGAGGGTGAGTTATCGGCCGGAAGTTTGATTGAAAAGCTCCGCATCGAACAGGCCAATGCCTCGCAACATCTAGCGGTTCTCCGGGCCAAACAGATCGTGGTCAGCCGGAAGGTCGGCAATCAAGTCTACTATTCGATCCGCGATCGTGCGCTGATTGAGATCCTCGATATCCTGCGCCGCTATTTTTACGCTCAGCTGGACAATACCGTAAACATGCTAAGGGAAGTGGCCAGCGAGCAACCGAAATCACGTCTCAGGACGAATCGATGACCGATTGCAGCCATTCTAGGTTGGCCCGCTTGGACAGACTTCGTCGCGCAGTTGAACAGGCAGCGCACCTACTCCCGGTGCAGGGCCCGATTGGCGTCTTTGTTCATCACAACACGTTACATGCCTTTGAACACCTGCCCTTCGAAGAGGCTGTAATACAGGCGGCGCAACTGTTCGACGCTGAGCCCTACATGAGCGAAGCGGCCTATCGGGCCGAGTTGTCTCGTGGACGAATTCAACTCGTAGATGTCGATGCCGTGCTCGACCGGGAACCCGATTCGCTCATCTTCGCGCGCCTAACTCGGGGCTCGCTGCGCAGAGCCATGATTACACCTGGGGTCAGGGAATTCGATGGCGCAACGATTATTTGGCGCACCGAACAGGGCGATCTGGCTAAGGACTTTCGCCGCCCGGCGTTGCGCGCACTGTTCGATGCCTGTTTTGCGCGCGCCGTCGCTCATGAAGAAGAATCAACTCCGCCCCGCCCTGTAGACGAAGTGATCCATCCATGGCTGATCCGGCTATGCTCTGTGTTCTTGGATCAAGGCACGGCCTATTGGCCCATGCCAAACCGCGAGAAAGGTTTTTATGAATGCGTCCGGACACTATTCTGTCAGGGCGAAATGTTCCCCAAGTATCTTGTTGGACTAGACGACGAATTTGTGAAGCAGAAGTGCCTTTCCTTTTCAGCATCGGACGCGGTCCTGGATTATCTGGACAGTCAATCTCTCCGAGAAGCCGAATGGCCTGAGATTCTTCAAGCAGAACTTCTGGCGCTACCAGGTTGGGCCGGCTTGATCCAGAGGCTTGAGAAAGATCCCGCTCTGGCGCCGCACAAAACCCTCGCATGTTCCCTGATGGACTTCCTCGCTGTGAGGTTGACGATGTCTCGCATAGCACAGCGCCGGGGAGCAGCGGAGACTGTTCCACAAGAGAGTCCGCTCAAGACGCAAGAGAAGAGGCGTCTGAGCCGGTCGGCGCGTATCTATGATGCCGCTCGCGCGTTGAGACTTTCCGCTGGAGAAATCAATCGCCTATCGGAGTCCGAGTGGTCGGCGTTTGTCAATGAAGTTAAAGCGTTCAATGGTTTGGAGCGCAGACGGATTTTACATCTCGCCTATGAACGGTGGCACGAACGCGAGATTCTACGTGGGCTAGCGAGCCACAGAAAATACCGCGGCCTATTCGATCAGCAGGGGAGACCTGCGGCGCAAGTCTTCTTCTGCCTCGACGAGCGGGAGGAGTCGATGCGGCGCGCTCTCGAAGAAGCCGACCCTCGGATTGAGACCTATAGCGCCGCCGGCTACTTCGGAGTGGCCGTGGATTACAAGGGAATTGACGATCCACACGGGGCGGCCCTCTGCCCCGTGGTAATCAAACCCGAGCATGCCATCGTGGAACGGCCGAAACCTGAGGACAGTGCCCTGCTAGAGAGCCGTCGTTGGCGGAGGCGAATTCTTGGATTGCTGATGCAGAATTCTTTTGTTTCTTCAAAGACATTGTTGCGAGGTTGGCTTTCCACTTCAGCTCTCGGCTTGCTGTCGGCAGTGCCTCTAATAGGTCACCTCCTGGCGCCTCGACGCTATGCCCTCCTTCGTGACTGGCTAAACAGGGAGTTCCTCCCAGAGCCGAGGACCGAGCTCACGTTGATGCGAAACTCGAAAGAATCCCAAAGCGTAGTGGCAGGTTTATTGACGGGGTTCGCTCCACAAGAAAAGACTGAACGCGTCGCCAGTGTGTTGCACCCGGCTGGTCTCGCGCGCGGATACGCTCGTCTAGTGGTGATCTTGGGGCACGGATCGACGAGCCTCAACAATCCGCACGAGTCAGCCCACGACTGCGGGGCCTGCGGAGGGCGTCGCGGCGGTCCAAACGCACGGCTTTTTGCAGCAATGGCCAACCGGCCGGAGGTCCGCGAGCGCCTGCGCGAGGAAGGTATCGACATTCCTGAGGATACTTGGTTCATCGGCGGTTACCACGATACTTGTAGTGACGACGTGGAACTTTTCGATCTGGATGTGGCTCCGGCCACCCATCAGTCAGATTTGGACTCGATTCGCAACTCCTTGGATCAAGCCAGAGCCCAAAACGCACGGGAGCGTGCCCGAAGATTCGAATCGTCCCACCCGGACGCGAATGCGGCCCAGTCGCTTCGCCACGTGGAGGAGCGCAGCGAACATCTGGCACAACCGCGGCCGGAGTATGGGCATTGCACGAATTCGATCTGCATCATCGGGCGTCGCAGCTTGACGCGAGGACTGTTTCTGGACCGCCGGGCCTTTCTTGTTTCCTATGATGCCAGCCAAGATCCGGACGATCACAGCCTCTCGTCGCTTCTGGCCGCCGCCGTGCCGGTCTGCGCGGGAATCAGTCTTGAATACTACTTTTCGTTCGTTGACAACGACAGGTACGGATGCGGGACGAAACTTCCGCACAACGTGACGGGCTTGATGGGGGTAATGGACGGCCACGCAAGTGATCTACGCACTGGATTGCCATGGCAGATGGTTGAAATCCACGAGCCGGTGCGAATCCTTTTTGTAATCGAGACGACGCCTGAGAGGATCGAGAAGCTGATCAATGCGAGCGCTTCACTGAAGCAACTCGTCGAGAATCGTTGGATTCGACTCGCGACGATCGATCCGGTCTCGGGGCGTGTCCACGTGCGGAGGGAGAGCGGATATGAGGAGTTCCATGAGGCTTTGGAGCGCCTGCCGGTAGCGCTCTCGTCGCATGAATGGTTCGCTGGCAAGTTTCAACATCTTCCGATGGCTTGGATTCAAGCGCCTCAAACGCCGGCGGGAGACAGCGCGACATGAGTTTTTCGCAAGCCATTCTGATTTTTGTGGTGCTGGCTCCGGGTGTGGTATTTGCCGCATTTGCCTTGCTGTGGCTGCTTGGTTGGACCCCGGGTGAACGCTTCCTTTCGTGGATTGCTGGGCTGACGTTCGCCGCCTGCACGTTTGGAGTTGCGGCACTTGTCCGGACCGTCGCGTCTGGGTCAACCGTTACGGTCACGTTCGGCAACTGGTTTGCCGTCGGGGATTACCATTTCCCGCTGGTGCTGATGGCGGATCGGCTTTCGTTGTCTTTCCTGGCGCTGGCGGTCGTGCTATCGGGACTCATCGCGCAGTTCTCAGCGACCTACCTTCATCGCGAGCCGGGATTCCTGAGATTTTTTCTTTTGTTGCACCTGTTCGCGTTCGGATCCTTACTTGCGTTCGCCGCGGATTCGTTTGACCTGCTGGCCGCGGGATGGGAGGTGGTGGGGATCACTTCGGTCTTGTTGATCGGTTTTTTTCAACTCAGGCCAGCTCCTGTGGAAAATGGGCTTCGCGTGTTCGGCATATATCGCGCCTGTGACATTGGGTTGTTCGTGGGCGTGTTCGCCATGCACCACTGGGCCGGAACGGCGTCGTTTGATCGCGGTTTGCCAACTCTGATGGGGACACAGGCGGTGATCGTGTGTTTTCTTCTGCTGCTGGCGGCGGCCGGGAAGGCCGCGCAGATTCCTTTTTCGGGATGGCTGCCGCGGGCTATGGAGGGGCCGACGCCATCGAGCGCAATTTTCTACGGAGCGATCTCCATCCATGCCGGCGCATACCTTCTGCTGCGGGCACAACCGCTACTTGCAAAGTCGGCCCTGGCCTCGGCCTTAGTGATACTGATTGGTCTGGCTACGGCGATCCATGGCACCGTCGCGGGACGTGCCAGCGCGGATGCCAAGACTTCGCTTGCCTATGCCACCTTGACCCAAGTCGGCGTGGTGTTTATTGAGATCGGACTCGGATGGAAATGGCTCGCGGTGGCACATATTTTGGGAAACGCTACGGTCCGTACGATGCAGTTTCTGCGCGCGCCATCGATGCTTCACGACTATCACCAAATGCACTCGGCGATTGGAGGCGAGGTCTCGCCGACCGGCAAGCAAATCGAGGAACTGCTTCCGGAGCGAGTCCAGTTGTGGCTCTATCGCTGGGCCTTCGACCGCGGCCACCTCGATACAATTCTGGACCGCTGGGTCATTGATCCTCTGCTACAGGTCTCCACTTATCTTGCAAAACACGATCGCGTCGAAATGCATTGGACTGGGATCCGGCCCAGCAATGCAGCGCCGATTTCCTTGCACGGTCCGGCGAAACAGGCGAACGACTAGTGTCCGTGCCCGGATGGGTTCTCCATAAGCCGTTTCTGACCAGCGTCACCATTGGCGTGCCGTGGTTCGCGGCTGCCCTTGTAACCGGTTGTCGCCGACACGCGCGCATCGTTGGTTGTATAGCAGCATTGGCATCGATCGTTGGAAGCGCGGTGCTTCTAGCGGACGCACCGAACAGCGAGTCGTTGTACCAAGCATTGATGCTGCTGTTTTCCTGTCTCACTTTCGGCGCGACTTTGCTGCTTCCGCACCGTGATTGCACAACAGGAACGATCAGCGGAATCCTGTTCCTACTCGGTTCGACGCTCTTGGCTTACTCGACTGGCAATTTACTTGTGCTGCTTGCAGCATGGATTTTGTCCACTGGTCCCTTCTTGTGGGCGGGGTGGTTCCGTGCGCGCGCATGGCGCCCGCTGGCTGGTCTTCTGTTATCAAGTCTCGCCCTTGCGCTGGCCGTCGGACTTATTTCGACCCGCACAGGCGTCATTTCCATCAATAGCCTGAAGGGCGAAAATCCGGGTGGCGTGACAGCGTTCGCGCTTCTCGTGACGGCTGTAATCTTTCGCAAGGGAATCTGCCCCGCCCACTCTTGGGTTGCAGACGCGGCTGAGACCGGTCCGGCACTTCCGACGGCGCTACTGCTCAATGGGCATTTCGGAGCACTGCTGGTTGCCAAATTGATCGTCCCGTTGTTTCCGCACACGGACAGTTTGTTTCCGGTACTTTCCTATCTCGCCATTGTGACCGCGCTTTATGTCGCGATCCGCGCGCTTGCTGAGAATTCTCCCCGCCGCCTGCTCGCCTTTCTGGCGCTCAGCCAGTCGGCCTGTATCTTGAGCGGGCTGGAAAGTCGAACTGCTGAAGGAATTGCCGGCGCGATCGTGCATTGGTTCGTGGTCGCGATCTGCACTGTGGCCCTTTTCGGAATCCTGCGATTGCTCGAAGTCCGTTTTGGCGAGAACCTAACCGCGAGTAAGCACATCGGTTTGGCCGAGCATGCGCCCCGCCTCGCCGTATCGTTTGTGATCTTCGGGCTCGCGTTAGTAGGTCTGCCCGGCACCCTAGGTTTTTGTTCTCAAGACCTTTTGATTCACGGAGCGCTCACATCGCACCGTCTCATCGGATTGCTGCTGCCCATTGCCACGGCGATGAACGCCGTTAGCTTCTTCCGATTGTTCACGCGCCTTTTCTTGGGTAAGCGTCGAACCGGGTTTACCGTAATGGCGGATGCATTGCCTCGCGAACGCTGGATTCTTGTCGCCGGCGTATTGTTCGTCGTCTTCGGAGGTCTATTCCCAAACGCGATCGTAATTCAGCGCTCGTCCGAGGCTAATATAGTGCAGGACGCCATCCACACCGCAGCGGGCCTGAACCCTGTTGGAAAGGTTGACCGGGCACCCGGGAAATTATCAATCACTGCCACGCGCTGACGCTGGACGTAAGGGCCGAAGTCAAATGGTCGTGCTCAAAATTGGGTATTGAGAGTAACGTTCGTCGGAGCCATTCGATGAAGAATCACAAATTCGGTGCGCGCCTTAAGTCAGGCAAGGGTACGGTGCGAGGAGATCATCCACACGGATCGGACGCAGGCCGACCCAAAAGCGACGGATCTCTTGACTCATTGATGGTCCATTTTCGGATGGCATTTGATTTTTGGGGTGCTTACGTCGAGACACACCGAACGTGTTAGCGGGCCTATTCCCACCCAGTTTTCGAATTGTACGGCATTGTGAAGCCCATGGCTTCGATCTCGTGAATCTTGCCGCCACGAATCTTGAAAATATGCGTCGCCGGCAGATCGAACGGCTTGAAGTTCATGTCTACGTGATCGACGCCGGGCACGCCTACGATCTTGACCACCTTCTCATCCATTGGTTGACGGAATTGAGAGAGGCCGAATACGAGACCGGTTTCGGGATCCGCAATTTCCACGCGCCGCGGCTCGATGCGCTTGATGTAGTCGAATGTGTGGGTACGCAATTGAGGCGCACATCCCATCGCGCCTATCGTTCCGAAGCCCGGCTTTGCCGGCGGGGGATTGCTGGTCGTCTGCATCCCATTCTCGCGGCGCACGCAATCGTCGGCGAACGGCGCGTGGTTGGCATCAGCGGTGACGAGCGCCTCGTAGTATGAGGCCCCGATCTTCAGCATTTGGTCGCGCGGAACGCGCTGGTCGGGAGGCACTGTGGCCAGCAGGCCTGGTCGCGGCGTCTTCAGGTTAGCCAAACTTCTTGCCATGAGATTGCGCGCTATCAGGTGCTCCGCTTCAGTGATCTTGCCGTTGCGAATCTTTAGCCGCAGCGCCAGCTCTATCGGCTTGCCATTTTCCTGCATGACGCCCAGGAAGCCAACCTCTTCCGAAACAGGATCAGGCACATAGATCTTGAAAGTTGTCGGTACAGCGGATGCGGTTTTCCAGAGACCGTCACCCGGACGCATCGGTACCGTGTTTTCCACGAATTTGACATTCGGAGCCAATGAAACTTGCGAGGGATCGTGGGCGACCAGCGCAGCGAGGTATTTGTCTACGGTGTTCTTCAGGCAGGCGCGATTACACTGAGCCGACGCGCCTTTTGCGGGCTGTGCAATGGCCAGGATTCCCATGAAAGCAACCAGAGACGCAACTACTTTAGTTAAGGGTCTCAATCGTTTTCCCCCATTCATGCCGCACGACCGGCAACGCTCGTCGCGACTTTTGACGATCAAACCTATGAAGAATGGACGTAGGTTTGCGCTTTTGGTTTCGTCACCGGCACATTCTGCCGCTCCGCAACACGCGGTTTACGAAGGTTGGGCGCTCTTGCCTTTTTGCCAAAGTTCAGCGCTGGCTATGCGCGCGCCCTCCACCAGCGATTCGAATTTCGCCCACATGACGGAGGGGGCCGCACGCTGGATGAATTGCGCCTGTGCGAATCCGCAATCCGTACCGGCGATAACGTTCTCGCGTCCAACGATGCGGGCAAACCGCAGGATGCGATCGGCAACGAGACGTGGATGCTCCACGGTCATCGTATGGTGAGTGACAACACCGGGAATTAGAATTTTTCCAGCCGGCAACTTCTTTGCTTCCCAAACGCGCCATTCGTGCTCGTGCCGCGGGTTTGCCGCTTCGATCGAGTACGCGCCTGCGCGAACGCTAAGGATGAACCCGACGATTTCCTCGAGCGGCGCGTCCGCAAGATGCGGAACGTGCCAGCTGCCGAAACAGACGTGGTAGCGAACTCGGTCTTCGGGAATGCCCTGCAGCGCGTGATTAAGAGCCTCAATGCGGAGACCGGCCCACTGGCGGTACTTTTCCGGACTTTGCTCGACGTAGTGATCATACATGTTGGCGAGCACAGCGTCGTCTATCTGAACGATCACGCCAGCCTCGTAAATGGCGCGGTATTCCTCACGCAAAGCGTCCGCGATGGCGTAGACGTACTCTTTTTCTGTGGGATAGTATTCGTTGACGCCGTCGTACGCGGAACTGGCCGGAGCGACGACCGGAAGAAACGCTTCTTCGACGTTGACCGACTTCAACGCGGCCTTCAGGTTGCGAATATCGCGATCAATATTAGCGTGGTCGCGATATTTGATCGGCCCAATGCAGGCTTCGGTAGCGACGCCTTTCGACATCCACGGGAATTCAGCAGCCATCACCTCAGGGAACCGGTCGCGGTCGCGTCCCAACCAATAAACAGGGCGCAACTGATCGGGGCGATGTTCGAACCCCGTGATCCGTTCGAGAATGTAATTTGACCAGCTCGATTTGCCGAATTCACCGTCGTTGACGATGTCAATGCCAGCCTTCGCCTGCATCTTCACGACGTCGGCGACGGAGTCTCGCAAGAAATCCTCGTAGCGCTTCTGATTCTCGGGGGATTTTGGCGCTTCCTCTGCAAGATCGCGAAGCTGCTGCGGGCGGACGATGCTGCCGACGTGCGTGGTCAGAATTCGATTTTCGCTTCGTTTCATGGATTCGGATTTCCGATCTTCGCCAGGATCTCAGTTGCGAGAAGTTGCCGTTTCAGGAGCCACAATCGGTTCGAGTGTCGCGAGGATTTCCTCGCGGCGATCCTCGAACCATGGAGGAAGATGAAGCTTCTTGCCCAAGGTCGCTGCCGGTTCGTCTTTTTCAAAGCCCCCGGGAACATTGCAGCAGCACTCGACCAAAATGCCGCCGGGCGAGCGAACGTACATCGAGTGAAAATAGTAGCGATCTTTGATTTCAGACGCGTCCGTGTAGCCGAGCTCCTCGTAGATGGCTTTCTGCGCCGCCATCGCTTCATCATCGGCGACCCACAGAGCAATGTGATGGACTGTGCCGGCACCGAAAGTCCAACTGCCCGGGGCACGGTCCGGCTCATGCAAAAGGACCAAAGTCTTATTCGCGCCGCCGCTGCCAATCTCGAAACGATGATAGCGACCATCCACGCCCTTCTTACGGAAACCCAACGCTTCGGTGAGGAATTTTTCCTGTTCGCTCACATCGCGAACGGATAGCACAGTCCCATAAAACCCGCGCACGGACTCGGCTTGACCGATTTCCGGCGTCGACCAGCCAATTCTTTGATCGTCCTTGTCCTCCAAGACCTCGAAAGTCATTCCGACGGGATGGTTGAACCGGATGAAGCGTTGTCCGAAGCGCTCCTCAATAGAGCCGTGGTCGATTTTGTGGCGCTTAAAGTGTTCCTGCCAAAACGGGAGCGCGCCCTTGGCCACGGTGTAAGTGATCGATTGCACCTGGCCCGATCCCCGACGCCCCATGAGACGACTGTAGGGGAACGTGGTCATAATCGAGCCGGGTTCGATGTTCGCATTCGAATAGTACAAATGGTAATGCGGGAATCGGCCATCCATCAGAATCGTCTGCTTGGCTAGGCGCTGACCCACAATTCCGGTGAAGAAATTCACGTCTTCTTGCGCGCCGCCCGCACAGGCGGTGATGTGGTGATATCCGGTAGCGGGATAGTTCATAGGAGCCTCCTAGCTGGCCGATTGGTCGTGATGGGTCCCCAGGGATTCGTTGGATTCACTCTGAGACGATCCTGTTTTGCGGCCCACCGAGGACTGAGGTACTTACTACAACTTTCCTTTTGGTGTCAACCTCAAGTGCATACAAATTGGCTACCCGTGGCCGGTATTTCGGCACATCGAGGCGATTCAGGGCGCCACGAAGAATCGTTGCATACATTCATTGACAGTCGCAAGCATTGACAGCCACAAGGAAAGTTACTATGTTTTGGCGCGGCAGGTAAGAGGGACTACATAACCTGGGGATAATCCTCTGGAGCATCAATGACCGCCATCATCCGAGGACGGATTGCCGTGCCCATTTTGCTGCTGTTGCTCTCGACAAGCGTATTTGCCGGCGCTGCTTTTGGCCAGATGGATCCATCGGGAATGTGGGCACCTTTATTTTACGTGGATGTTCCCGAACGGCTGGCAGGAGCGGAGATTGGCGATTACCTCGGGCTTCCCATCAACGCAGCGGCGAGACTGAGGGCCGATAGCTGGGACGCCACGCTGGTGGAGTTGCCGGAGAATCAGTGCAGAGAGCACGGGTCAGACTACGGATGGCGCGGTCCCTCGGCCTTGAGAATCTGGAAGGAAGTAGACAAAGCTACGCAAAAGGTGATCGCGTATCACACGCACCTCTCCGCCTACGGGACCGAACAAACAATCTGGATGGACGGGCGCCCGCAGCCGCCGGCTTATGTGCGCCATACCTGGGAGGGATTTTCGACTGGGCACTGGGAGGGCGATACGCTCGTCGTCGAAACCACGCACCTCAAAGAAAATTGGCTTGGGCTGAACGGTGTGCCTCGCAGTGATTTGGCCACAGCTAGCGCCCATATTATGAGGCATGGCGATTATCTAGCGGTCACGGCGATCACGTACGATCCCGTGTACCTTACAGAACCTCTGGTCCGGACGACAGATTTCCTCTATGACCCACAAGAGCAGATGGCGCCGTGGCCCTGTGAACCCGTGGACGAGGTGGACCGTCCGCCAGGCGTCGTACCGAACCACTTCCCGGGGACAAATAAGTTTCTCGATGAGTTTGCGCGGAGATATGGAGTTCCCTTCGATGCAACCAGGGGCGGTGCGGAAACCATGTATCCGGAGTACCAATTGAAGCCAAAAGATATGCCGATCCCGCCGCCCCTCCCGAAGAAAAAGCTGGCCCAGTAATGCACCAGCTTCTCCTGGCTCACTTATGAACTTGCGCCTGGCCTGTGCGCCAGCCCTCAGCGTATTGAGTGCGCGCAACTTCTGAGTAAGGCACAGGGCTCACGATCGCGCGAATTTTCGTCTGCACGTGAGCTTCAACGGTTGGCTTTGATGATCCGCCGCCCTCTTCGCCCCAGACGAACGTCACCTCGGTGCCAGGCTCAGCATATTCTTCCTTGAGAATCGCCAACGTAAGCATCTTGCCTTCATTCGAGCTGTAGCCGCACCACGTTGAGATCCCCGCTATTTTGCCGTTGCTCATAACCTTGTCGTACGGCAGTGTGGCGTAAACGGCGGACGGAAAGTCGAAATACTTTGCGCGATCCTTCTTCTGAAACATGGTGTGGATCGCCCGGGTCACATCGTCGGAATCCAGCGCGAGCGTTACTTTTTTCCGTTGGGGTTGTTTGGCCATCTTCTTCGAGCGCTTCTCGCCCGATGAATTCGTGGTCGAATTTCAGGATCGGACCGTATCCCAGGTCCCAGGGATTCAGATAATAATCTTCAATATTATTCGAGTAGAAGCTGCCGCCCAGTGAGCAGATCGATTCGTAACTGTTTGCGGACAGCCACTGCCGGTATGGCTTCATTTTCTCGCCGCTGTAAATTGCGGGTATAGGAGAGGGAATCCATCCTGATTCGAGTGTATTCGACGAATATGCCCTCGCGCCCACCAGCCGCAGGCCAAATTCTTTTCCAGCCTCCATGATCGCGGCTTTCACCGCTTCGCCGTCTTCCCAGGGGCCAAACAACTCCCACCCCGGTTGTCCAACCATCCCGTGCCGTAGTGCGTGCACCTTTCGTCCCGCCATCTCGATCGTTGTCAGGTGGAAAAATTTGAGCTCTGGCGCGGGTCTCCCCATCACCTTTTCCGTCAGCTTCATTGCATTCGGCCCCTGCAACTGATAGCGGTATGTCTTCCGAACCACGGAACCCTTCTGCGCGACGGCTCGTTCGTCGCGTTCGAATTTCACATTGTATTTTCCGATTTGGCCGTTGTATTGAACCCAATTGTGAACTGATGGCCGGCCGACGAGATTGAACAGATTCTTGTCGAGGTAGAAGAGGATCACGTCGCCAATCACGTAGCCATCGTAGTTACAGGGGACGAACTGCTTCGCCCTGCCCGGCTCGAAACGCTTGAAGCTGTTGATGCCGAGGTGTGAAAGGAGCCTGAGCGCATCGGGGCCCGAAACATACATGTCCTCCATGTGATAGGACTGGTTGAACAAAACGCAGGTCTGCTGCCAGGCACGCTGCTCGTCTCGCCAGTTCGAATATTCAGGGGGAACCACGGGATACACATAAGGGCCAGTCTGCGAATTTCGCAACAGCGTCACCGGATTCCCGACAGCTTGCAAAAGGTCTTCCAGGCTCTTGTAGCTCACTATCTCTCCTCGATGAAGTCGGCAGGAAGATAAGGGATTAGCAAAGCCCTGTCAATCCAATTGTATCTCTGTTGCATACTGCTGTGGCCATAAACGCATTTTGATCCACGCCTTAAACTTGTTTGCAATATGCAAATTGTGCGGGCAGTACTAGACTTAATGGCAAGAGAGCCCGGGCCGAATCGAGACCATAGACACCTAGGCCATACACAAATGTATACATATTTGTCTTGACACGCACATTCCTTTGGTAGTATCACCCGCCACACAGGGAGTGTGGCGTTGGGGTGCGACACACCTGAGTTTCAAGATTCCCGCGGCATCGAGGAGGGTGGGTAAATGTCAAAGGGCTCGGATACGAGTAAGTGTGTCTGGATGTATGTGTGTCTGGCAGTTCTTGCGCTTCTGATTAGCGCAGGGCGGGTGCAAGGGCAGGCGCAAACCGCCACAATTTCTGGCACGGCGACGGATCCTTCCGGCGGTGCGCTCGCGGGAGCCCGTATTCAAGTGACAAACGTTGGAACGAACACCGTACAATCGACCACCACAGATGCTCAGGGGCGCTACTCGATCGCCCAACTGCCGGTTGGCACGTACAGTGTGGAGGCCTCTCTGTCCGGCTTTAAGAACGTCGTACATACCGGCGTCACCCTCTCTGTCGGTTCAACCCTCGTCGTCGATTTTTCACTGCCCGTCGGGGAAGTAACGCAGACCGTCAACGTGGAAAGTGATGTTTCGCGCGTAGAAACGGAAACCTCTGAAGTTTCCACCCTCATCAGTCCGCAGCAAATGCGCGATCTTCCGCTCAATGGCCGCAACTTCGAACAGCTGATCACTCTCGCTCCTGGCGTGTCGACGGTAGGTGCGGCGCTCAATGCCGTGACCGGCCGACTCTATGGTATGCAGGACAACTACTCGGTTTCTGGTTCCCGGCCGACTGGGCAGATGTTCCTGCTGGACAACACCGATATTCGCGACTTCTGGGAGCACGGCACGGGCTCCGGCTACGGGGGCACTTCTCTTGGCGTCGAAGCCATTGGCGAGTTTCAGGTTCTGACCAACACGTATACCGCCCAATTCGCCGGCAACGGCGCCGTTATCAACGCGACGTCGCGCTCTGGAACAAATGATCTCCACGGCGGCGCATACGAATTCTTTCGCAACAATGTCTTAGACGCACGCGATATCGTCGATCCAACGTCCGGCCCACCTCCCTTCAGGCGGAATCAGTTTGGCGTGGATCTCGGCGGACCCATTAAAAAGGACAAGCTGTTCTTCTTCGGCAACTGGGAGGGCCTCCGGCAATCTCTTGCGACGACCACGGATGTCTTTGTTCCCGAGCCGTACGTTGCGCAGGGCATGATGTCGTGCAACAGTCCTACGGCTTTTCCTGTCACGGTAGTGGGCAGTTGCACTCCCTCAACAGCCGCCAACAGTACGCAGCCGGGAATTATGATCGGAGCCGTTCCGGGTGCGAATGCGACATCGCAGCAAATCGCGGCTCTGTACAGTCTGTGTAAAGGCTGTAAGGCGATTACGCCCACTGTGCCAGTGGCCCTCCCCGGCAACACCGCTTGCGCTCAACCAGGTTGTGATCTGGGCGGATACTACGAGGTCGCGACCAAGCCACCCCTAATCGTCAATGAAGATTATGCCATGGGACGCGTGGACTACACGCTGGGCGCGAATGATTCTCTGTTTGGCCGCTACACCATCGATAACGCGTTCGTGGGTGATCCGCGTGATCCGCTGGGAATCTTCCCGGAGACCGATCACACGCGAAACCAGCTCGTTACAATCACCGAAAGGCACGTCGTTTCGGCCACGCTGGTGAACTCACTGCATTTCGGCTTCGTTCGCAACAACGAGAATTCCGCAGCGCAGGGGGCCCTAACGTCGGGCCAGATATCGGCTGCAAACGCGTTTAGCACGGGTCTAGGGGGTCCTGCCATCACCAGCGATCCCCTTCGCTTCGTGCCGAACTTCCCCAACGAATTGGCCCGCCAGGACGGCCAGAACGGCGGCTTCGAGGGAATCTCTGCTATCGGCCCGGACCCGAATCGTCCAGATGAGATCGTTCAGAATAAGTTCAGCGGGGGCGACGACGTCGTCTGGACCCATGGCGCCCACAGCCTCAAGATTGGCGGCGTTGTCACCAGAATTCAAACCCAGAACCTCCAAACGGCTTACTCCAACGGTGGCTTCTTTCTTTCTTACGCTTCGCTCAGCCCTTTTTTCCGCGGGAACTACGATGGCGAACTTTACGTTCAAGGATCGCCCTTCCTCGCATTCGCGGTCCCACCGGGGGAGAACAACGCGACTCGATATTTCCGGGAAATCCTGATCGCTCCGTACATCCAGGATGACTGGAAGATAACCTCGCGGCTGACGTTGAACCTGGGCTTCCGCTACGATTACGATACCAACCCCGTGGGCTGGGCTTTCGGCGGTGGTCCGATGACCACCCTCGTTGGCTCATTCCTTCCGCCCGTTGGCCCCGTGGCGCCTCCGGCTGGCTCTCCTGTGTTTACGCCCGTCAGACACGTCTTTGCGAACAACATGAACGCCGGGAACATCGAGCCTCGCTTCGGATTTGCTTTTGATCCCTTCAAGGATCACAAGACCTCGATCCGCGGCGGCGTAGGCATCTTCTCCGATCCCACGTCAGGCCGCCTCTGGGAGTCCAACTTTATCAACACGTTTCCTTCCGGGTCCTCGTTTCTCTTTTTCCCTGCCTTTCCGGCTCTGTGTGCGACCGGATGTAATCCTCCCGGCGCGACTAGCGAGTTTGCCGGCGTGACCTATCAACCCAGGGGCGGCCCTCTCTACGAATCCCCCTACCAGATAACGTATAACTTAGACGTGCAGCGCGAGATTGCACACGGCACCATCCTGTCGGTCGCGTATGTCGGCTCGGTGTCGCGCCACCTTTGGACGCAGGGGGACATCAATCCTCCGAAGTGCCTCAACACGTTCCCAAACTGCACGGCCCTGCCGTCAATCCCCACAGCGGTTCCGACCGCCTCGAACGCGACCTACACAGTGCTCACTTCGGGCTGCCCAGGCGGCGAACCCAGCTGCTACGGAAGTGGCGCGCAATTCGCGACCCAAGCCACGCAGGCCTCGGGCCAACCCGGGCCGCGCGTTAATGGTGCGTTCGGATCACTGATACAAGCCTATAATACGGGGGCCTCGAGCTACAATTCCCTGCAAGTTGCCCTCAACCGCCAGTTCGCGCACAACCTCGCCGGTCAGGTGAACTACACGTATTCCCACTGCATCGATGACGGCTCTTTTGCCTCATCCTTGGAGGAATTCGCACAACTGGTAACCGATCGCTACAACCAGAGTTACGATTACGCGAACTGCACCTTCGACATCCGCCACAATATCAGCGCGAACGCCCTCTACTCCTTGCCTTTCAAGGGCAATCGGCTTGTCGAAGGATGGCAGATCTCCACGATCATTGGGATTCACTCGGGGTTGCCGTTGAACGTTTACAACTCCGGTCTCGTGTTTTCGGATCCCGCGGACATGGGGACGCAGTGGGGCTCAAGAGCGAACTACTCGTTCGCGCCTGGATGCCATCCAAACCACCTCCTCAAGCAGAGGATCAACGCGACGACAATCCAGTGGTTCGATCCCGCATGCTATGAGGCCCAGGCCCCGGGGTTCCTGGGGAATGTTAAGCGAGATAGTCTCCCCGGTCCCGGCACGTTCAGCGCGGACATCTCCATCACCAAGAACACCAAGATCACGGAAAGGCTGAACATGCAGTTCCGTACGGAGTGTTTTAACTGCTTCAATCACTTCAACGTTGGAGGGACGGGGGCGGGCATACTCGGCGCCATAGATACACCGAATAATAGTGCCGGGCAAACCACGTTCTCACAATCGCCAGTGGTTACGCCGCGGCAGATTCAGTTTGCTGTTAAGTTTGATTTTTAACCCTCCACCCAAAAATCTTGGCGAGGCCGGGCGGTCAGCGGCTTCGCCAAGGTTTTTCAATCACTACCGCGTCTCTCGGCTGCTGGGGGGGGCGAGCATCACTCGGCGAACGCGCATGCGAATCCGTCCTGATTTGAGCAAATCGCGTGCTAGCGGGGGCCAAAAATGAAAATGCGAGAGGTGATTCTAAGGGCCATCGCGAAGAAGATAACTTGGGATCAAGCTGCAGACATTCTTGGCATGTCGCAGTCAGCGATGTGGCGTCTGCGAGGCCTTTATCAGCGGAGAGGCTACGACGGCTTCTGGGTGCGAGCGACGCGAAAACCAGGTGGACTGCCTGTACCTCTTTCGGACTTGGAAAAAGTTCTGCTGCTCTATCAGCAGAGGTATTCTCACCTCGACCCACGTTCCTTCCAGAAAATACTAGGTAAGAAGCATTCGATTCATCTCGACTGTGACTGGCTATCACAAGCCCTACGCGAGGCGGGTCTCACCGGCCCCATTCAAGCCCGTTCCGAGCACGAGTAGGGACGCGCTGGCTATCAAATGTTCTTTCGCCATCCAGGTAAATGGTGCGCTTGGCATTGGTATTTCGATCAGGATCTCAGCTGCCCGCCGCTGACCGCATTGATCCGCCGGTGACTTACGGCGCAGAGTCTCAAGGTGGACCGTTCCGCCGCGATGACTGTCCCACTGCTGGGGCAATGGGCGCAGTCCGAGGATACAAGGTAGATTTTGAATTAAGGGGGTGGGATGATGCAAGTACCTGTTGGTGTAAAGAAAAATCGTCCACGGTAAGGTGTGGTGAAGGCACGCTTTTGGGGTGGCTTGTGTGTCCCCTAACACCTGCTCAGCCGCCGGAATGCGACGCCCAACCATCGAAGGCCTTTAACGCCTACGGACGCGCGCATGCGATAGTCTTCGGTCAAACTCATCCATAGAATCTTGCCGTTTGAATGAAAAGAAATTCCGCGGGGCCTGCGATGTCCGCACCATTCACGCCGGCCCGAGGATGGACAATATCCCCGACTTGACCCTCAGTATCGGAAAAGCAGTTTCAGGTGAAAAACACGGGTCGCGATTGCTTGCGCGATGTGGAGTTGATAACATCCGCCCTGTCGTCGGCGTCCGCTATCTTTCACGAAGAGGACAAGGGGAAGGATTCTTGACCTTCTTGGCAGTCTTATCCTCAGTAGAGTGCGTTCGGAACAGCGTGCAAAATGGCCGGTAAAAACTCACGAGTAATCGTAAGAATTCGCGAGATGATCTTGCATGGTGAGCTCATGCCGGGTCAGCGTGTAAGAGAAGTAGAACTCGCCGCCAAGCTAGGAGTTTCCAGGACTCCCGTGCGCGAATCCCTGCCCATCCTCGCGCAAGAGGGAATGCTAACCCAGCTCGACACGCGCGGATTCGTGGTGCGCGCGTTCACACCTCAAGAGATTATGGATGCGATTGACGTTCGCGGCGTTCTCGAAGGATTAGCGGCCCGCATGCTGGCCGAACAAGGAGCTCCGCGCCGACTCATACAGATGCTACACGAGTGTCTGCGCGAAGGTGATGAGATTTTCGCCAAGCGGCTCCTGCTCGAATCCGACGAAGCTCGATACGGCGAGATGAATAAACAGTTTCATTTACTCATCATTGAGGGCGCGGGAAGTAGGGTGATCGCAGATGCGATTGAACGCAATGGTCGAATTCCGTTCGCGGCGGCACACGCAATTGCATTCGACAACGTCAACCTACCAAGGATGTACGAGTATCTGAATGCTGCACATCGTCAGCATCACGCGATCGTTCAAGCACTAGAAAACGGAGAAGGAGCTCGCGTCGCGGGCTTGATGTATGAGCACGCATACTCTACCAAGGCCAGCATCAATATGGTTCGAAAACCTCTCGTTGCGACTTCAGACGACAAAGCACATCCAAGGGAACCGGCCAAAAACCCCAATCCTTGACTTCGTCCGCGCCCCGGGGTCCTTGCAGGGCCTCCGGGAAAATAGCGGAAGGACTGACAAATAAATAAGGATTTGGAGTGGCGCGCCCGGAGGGATTTGAACCCCCGACCTTGTGCTCCGGAGGCACACGCTCTATCCAACTGAGCTACGGGCGCACATGAAAGAGCATCGCGATTTTACCTGCTTTTGACGCATCAACCAAATTCAGGAAGCTCCCCAAGCGACCCGACACCTCCGCGGGCTGGCAAGGCGCCCTGGCTAGTTGCCGCCATCATCGCCAAGCTACAATGACGCGAGTGGTATAATTCCGCTCCGCATCCCATGACTGAATCTTTTAGCACCCACTGGCTGGAGCTGGCCGGCGCACGCGGCGCGCGCATTCTGGCCATCGTGGTGATCGCGATCGTTTTGGCTCGAGTGCTGAAGGCTCTGACTTCTCGCCTGGTGAAGCTCTCAAAAGGGCCCAGCCGTGTGGCACTAATCCGCGAGCAGCAGACGCGAACGATGGCAGGCGTGCTGCACAGCATCGGCGCCATTGTAATCGCGGCCGTCGCGGCGCTGATGATTCTTCCGGAATTGGGGTTCGACGTGACGCCATTCGCAGCCGCTGCTGCGGTCGGCAGCCTGGCGTTCGGTTTCGGCGCGCAGAGTCTAGTAAAGGACATGATTAATGGCTTCTTCGTCGTCTTCGAGGATCAATACGTTGTCGGCGATATCATCCAAGTGAACGGTGAAACTGGGCGCGTGGAATATCTAACTTTGCGCCGGACTGTATTGCGTAACGCCAGCGGGGCGATCGTGACCATACCAAACTCGCTTGTGGGACAGGTAGCGAACCTGAGCCGCGATTGGTCACAGGTGTTCGTGGACGTAACTATTCCCTCGGACGAAATGGTGGGGCGCGCCCTGGCAACACTGGAAAAAATGGCGAGCGATTTCCGCGAAAGTGCGGACTGGTCCGCGGCCGTAGTGGACGGTCCGCGGGTGCTGGGCGTAGAATCGCTGTCGCTGGATGGAACGGTATTGCGACTTCAAGTCCGAACGGCACTCAACCGAAAAGACGACGTGGCACGAGAACTTCGTAGGCGCATCAAATTGGCCTTCGAGGAATCACGCATCCCGCTGCGTCACACGCACCAGGTGCAACTCAACGGCGAAGTGCCCCAGGCAATCGAGCAGTAACTATCCAAGGAGGCCTAGATGGCAGATGTGACCCATGATCAGGCAAATCTTCTGCTTCGGCTGTACGAATTGAGGCGGGAACCTCGCATGCGCGAGGCGCGCGAATGGTATTTTGCGAATTATCATCCAAACTCACTGGAAGATATGACCAAGCAAGCGCCTCCTGGCAGTGCTGGCAATGCGTCTGTGCGAATGGTCATCAGTTATTGGGAGATGGCTGCGAGCATGGTGAATCGCGGTTTAATCGACGAAGAGTTCTTTTTTGAGAACACGGGCGAGCAGTGGGCTGTTTGGGGGCGCATAAAGGCGCTTGTTCCTGTGATGCGCGAGCGAAGCAAGAATCCGCATCAATACGGAAATCTCGAAAAGCATGTCACTCGCCTTGAGGCTTGGCGCGAAAAGCGTGCGCCGGGAAGCGGTGAAGCGATGCGCCAGATGATGGCTGCTCATGCCGCACAGAGCACTCCGCAGGCAAAAACGGCTGCGGACTGATCGAGACACGCGTGAAGCAGCCTGAATTAGGCGGGTTCACGCAGAGTCCGGCGTGAGCTTTCCTAAGGGGCGAGCAATTGCCTAAGTTTGCGTTCCCGGTCAGGGCCTCGATTCTTTGACAGGGGTTGCTCCTGGCAGAAGGCGCGGTCGGCTGATGAATTCCCGGTAGTTCACAAACTGTCCGCGGCACCAGTACGGCTTTTTCTTCGAGGATTTATACAGAATGGTTACGGGAACCAGCCGGGGGCCCTCGCCCGGTTTCGTGAGCCAACCGTACGTCACGATAGTCTCGCCCGGTCCCCACCCCCAGCCGCTTTTGTCGCAGTGCAACGACATTCGCACAATGTTTTCGTGCTCGTCGGTCCACACCTCGCCGTGGGGAGACGAAGCGAAATCCTTGTGAAGCGAGAAAAGCCCGAAGTCGAGGACGGTCCTGGTCCGGCAGGGCTCATCCTCGGCGCTTCCGGTGTATTGAAAGACTCTGATACGACGACCGTCGAGGTCCGACTCCGGAGCCTCCCGGATGTTCACGCCGACCTTCGTCCCGACATACGACGGAAGTGTGGACCAGGAGTCAGTCGGCGTAACTCCAGCGATCGGCCCTCCCGGAATTGCCGGCATCGACAACCACTTCTTGCCATCTGGATACTCCCGGTACATTTGGGAGCCGTCCCTGACCTGAATTTCGTAGGAGTCCGCGGCCGCAACGTGGTCACTCCCGGATCCCCATGTGTATGTCTGCACAGCGATGAAGTTGCGCATCCCCTCGGCGAGGGCCTGCGCGCGGTGGCGAAGGAGGCTCACGTCGCCTAATTCGCTAGGGCGGCGCTGGAGAGTGCCAACCCGTTCCGGTTCGTATCTCGGGTAGAAGTCGGGTCGCTCCGCTGAGGCATCTTCGTGGATAGGAAAAAGGGCCTCCGCTAGAAATGGGTTGATTCTCTCCACAAATTCTTCCAACGATTCGACGGGCACCGCCATTGCGACCGGCTGTCCGTTAGGGTCTATTCCGTTGAGGATGCCCACGACGCGCCCATTCTCGCCGTCGACGACTACTCCACCACTGGCACCCGGGCGGATGAGCTCGCCACGGTTCGGCACATAGTCAAAGACCATAAGCTCCGTCGTCGAGATGCCCCTGAACTTCGCGTGGAACGCTTGGAGACTTCGGATTGGGTCGATAATTCCCTTTGGGTAGGCGTAGATGTCGACCTCCTCCCCGATGCGAAGGTCTGCGCTGCTGAACTGTAGGCCGTGGTGGTGTGGGAGCGGCTTAGAGAGCTGGAGGATGGCAAGGTCGCGGCTCAGGGTGAAGCGGAGGGGCGGGGCACCTGCGAACGCAAAGTGGTTGAGGGATGCGCCGTCGTCTTTTGGCCCCGTCGCGAGGTATCGCTCCACGATGCTTGCCCCTTTTACGTGGAGATGCCGCTGCACTGCAGCCACGTGATAGTTGGTCCCGATGAACTGGCAATCGGCGTCCAGGCAAAACCCGGTGCCGAATTCGGCTTCGAGCAAGGGGCCCCGGAGCTTGAGCGCGGTGAGTGGTACAACTGCATGGCTGAAATCCTGTACGAGCGCACTGGTCGAAGACGGTGCCGCAGCGGACAGGTCATCGAGGTGCTGTCGGGCGAGCGAGAAGGACGAAAGGCAAAAAAACGAGAATAGGGCTGCGATGATCTTGCGTCGCAGCATCACAAAACGGACTGCCGAGCGGGCCACTCTGGGCGCGATGCACGCGGCTATCCACTGAACGCGCCTGAGAATGAGGGACTTATCGCGTCAGGAGTGGCGAATAAACCAAATCGGAACGGCGTGCCCTATCGGATTGGTAATCGATCCCGTTTTGAATCAGGCAGGAGACAAACTCTCCGGTCTATTGCGGAACTTTTTCGCATCGCCGACGGGTCGGCCAGAAAAACTCGTCCGAGGCAATGTGGATGGGCGTTCTTGATTTGGCCTTCTGAAATACCGGGTTCAGTTTGCGAGTGCACCACAGATCATCGACGGACGCCGGCTTCGTGATGATTTTAGTGGAGGCGCGGGTGGGAATCGAACCCACGCGTAAAGGTTTTGCAGACCTCTCCCTTACCTCTTGGGTACCGCGCCTCGGACGCACAGTATAGCGAAACTCGTTGTCCTTTCAGCCTGCAATCCATCCTTCGAGACGAATTCGGAGACCGCAAAATAGGAATCAAGCCCGCTTCTCCTCAGGCCAAGTTCGCGCTAGAGTGGTTTGATCAATCCGCTAATACATAGTTTTTTGAGGCATTGCGCATGACCTTTATCGTTTGGCTTTTGGCCGGTTTACTGGTTGCCGTCGTGATTGCCGCTTTGCTTTGGTCCGCGAGCCGGCGGTCGGAAGTGCAACTATCCTCGATTCGCCAAGAGATGCAAAACTCGATCGCGACGCAGGGTCAAAATATGTCGGCGCAGATGAGCCTCCTCGTTCAAACAATCACTCAGCAACTGGGGCAAGTCCGCCAAGAAGTGCAAACGGGAGTCGCGTCCACAGGCCGACTCGCAGCCGACGCACAGCGAGATGTTTCGGCGCGTCTCGAATCATCCACGGAAGCGATCGAGCGGATGAGCCGGCAAATCGGCGAGATGCACCAGACCAGCCAGGACCTTTCGAAGACCACATCCATGCTCCAAGGAATTCTGAGCGGAGTCAAAACTCGCGGGGCATTGGGCGAAACCATGCTGGAGACGCTGCTGGCGGACGCACTGCCGCAGAACGCATATGCGATGCAGCATCGTTTCGCATCGACGGGTTCAATAGTGGATGCCATCGTTCGCAGCGGCGAACGCATGTTGTGTATTGATTCAAAATTCCCGATCGAGGCGTACCGGCGTTTGGTGGAAACAGGGGACGAAGCGCGCCGCGATTTTTCAGTTGCCGTTCGCAAACACGCGGATTCCATTGCCGAAAAGTACATTCTCCCGCAAGAGCACACACTCGATTACGCGCTGATGTTCGTACCGTCCGAGGGTGTGTATTACGAGCTCGTAATGGCCGAGGATTCGAAATATGGGCGACTGGAAGAATACTGCCGCGGCAAACGCGTGTTCCCAGTGTCGCCAAACGCTTTCTGCGCCTTCTTGGGTGCTGTTGCGATGAGCCTGCAGGGACAGAAGCTGGAAGAAAACGCGCGGCATTTGCTTGCTTCGCTGGCCGGCCTAAAACAACAGATGGACACATTTGCCGGCATCCATGAAAAGCTGGGCACGCATCTTCGTTACGTTCAGCAGAACTACGAGGAGGCCGACAGCAAATTGAATCGCCTGCGGAACTCACTCGAGCAAATGTCTCAAGGGGCTTTGACCGAAGCGTTGCCGAAGGCGCTTGAACCCGTTCCGACCGAACAGGACTGAGGCGGCGGCCAGTTGTATCGAAACGGCAGGCCTTCTAAAGAGCGTCTCGAGCCGCATCCAGTAGCGTGCGCAAATCCCCAGCCATCGTTTGTGTGGCGATGCGGTCGAGCGCAGTTTGGACATTTTCATTAGAACTGGGGTGGTGTGCCAAACGAGATACCAAATCGGAAATGCGGCCGCGCGAGTCCTCCGGGGCCAAGGACTCTGCTGCCACGAGAAATCTCCGCGCGGTGGGAACGTCCGGAGCCGATATCAGGCGCGCGCGTAAGGAGTAATCGCCCGAGGTAATCGCCTGCACCTTTATTTCCGCGACATTCGCGGCGCCTCCGGAGGTGGTCAGCCGCCGCGCATCTCCTCCCTCGAATCGCAGGACCCCCGGATTGCAATCTTCCACGGCAAGCCTTAACGGTTGAGTGGAACCATCCACACGAACGGCGAGCTTTCCTTTCTGTCCAGGTTGCAGTGCCGGACTCGGCGCTACGAATTGGAGAGACACGAGCGTGGTCGCGGCGTCCCAACGGACACCCGGCGCCTGCACTAAAATAGAGGCCGGTCCCGTTGCGGGGTTCGGCTCCGCAAGCACAACCACACAAACCGGGGATGCCGCAAGCACAACTGCAGCTTTGCCGTTGATGCGCACGCTATTTGCATCGGCCTCGCTATTAAATCCAGCCCCGCAAATCCAAAAGCGATCGCGGACGGAAACCACGGACGGCAGAGAAACAGTTTTGGGTTCGCTGGCACCCGTTGCCGGATCGATCAGCGCCGCCGCGGAAGCACCGGAAGCCTTCGCCAGCAGATAATCACCGGAGGACGGCACGGTAAAAAGAGCGCGGCCGGTGCGATCGGTTGTGACGCTCAGGCCATCGCCCAGATCCACCTTTACTCCAGGCGCTAATTTTCCGTCGACACCCAGAACACCGAGGGTCGCTGGATGGCCGGCCATGAGTTCCGGCGGGAGCACGATGGTAACCATCCATGTATTGGAAACGCTCGGCTGGATTTGCGACGCAAAAGTCCGGCTAACGAGAATGCCGCAGAACAAAGTCAGCCCAAGGATTGCGTTCACAATGATATTGCGAATGGCGGAAAGCGACGCATATCGTTGAAGACGAGGCGCGATTCTCATAACTCGTCAATCGTCCAAACGCACCACGAAAGTCGTGAAGCGATCCGAAGAGCGCAGTTGCCCGGCGAATTGGCGCGCGGCATCCTGGGTGCGGAAACTCCCCACTCGAACACGATAGAACTTGCCCTTTGGCGAATCATAGGTAACGACGATCACCGGAGTGTACCGCGCCTCGAGTTGCCTGCGCAGCCGCTCAGCGCTGCTTTGCGTCTCAAACGCGCCCACTTGAACGCCAAAAAAGCCGCGCTGCGGGTTTGACGGCCCTTCAACAATCTCCAAGCGAACTTTAGCGGTGCCAGGTCCGATCATGCCAATCGCCTGCGCGGCTGAAAGAGACAGATCGATCACCCGATCCGCGACAAAGGGACCGCGGTCGTTAATGCGAACTTCCGTTTGCTTTCCGTTATCTAAGTTTGTAACCCGCACGATCGAGCCAAATGGCAGAGTTCGGTGCGCAGCCGTGAACTCATGCATGTGATAAATTTCGCCATCCGAAGTGCGATGGCCATCGAACGGGACTCCGTACCACGAAGCCACTCCCTCCTCAACGTATTCTCCCGAAATTGCAGGCTGGCTGACGGAAGAAGGCGGTTGAGCCGGGGCGTGCGTTGTAGAGGTCCGATGCGCGCAACCGGCCACCATCATCACCGAAAGCCCCACAAGTGCTGCTCGCCAGGAAAAGATACTTCGGCAGCCAACAAAAATTATCGTCTGGTCACCGCCGAAGTCCGCCGGGGCAGAAACTAGGTTCACGCAGCGATCTGATTCCTTGTTTGTACGCAATTTCGGTATTATAGGAATGCGCCCGGATTCTCGCAAGGAAAGCCATTGATATTGTTTTTTCCCGTTCACCGGTGGCTTGATCGGACTTCAAAAGGATGAGCGGAATTTTTGGACGCGGTAGACAGGCTCGCCCGCAAATCTGTCCAGCTTGCCGGGCCCTCGTCGGCGTGGGAGCAACGCACTGCCACCAGTGCGGTGCGAATCTGAGATTCTCTCTCGCCGCGGCCAGCCGCTCGCTTGGCGGCTTGATGCCGGCTCAATCTCCTGCTACATACGGAATCCTGGGATTGAGCTGCCTGTTCTTTGTTATAAGTTTGCTGGCCACGCTTCGCTCAACCGGCTTCGTATCGCGGGGCGGGGGCGGCCTCTCCGGCCTTTTCAACTTTGGCGCTATCAGTGGCGGCGTGCTCGAACGATTCGGCGCCTCGCTACCCCTACCGTACAACCTCGCGCAGCCGTGGCGGTTCGTTATGGCCATTTTTCTTCACGGTAGTGTTCTGCACATTTTTTTCAATATGTGGGTGTTGATGGATATTGGCCCCCAAATTGAAGAGCTTTACGGGTCCGCGCGCTACTTCTTCATTTACATTGTCACCGGAATTGGAGGATATGTCGTGAGCAGCACCACAGGTCACGTGAGCGTTGGGGGATCTGGTGCGCTGCTTGGACTTATAGGCGTGCTTCTGGCGGTGACAATGAGCCGCAAGACGGCGGGAATGCGGATGCTTCGAAATCAGGTGATCAGATGGCTCATTTATATCGCCGTTTGGGGACTATTATTCCCGGGAATCGATAATTTCGCTCACGCGGGCGGTCTGATCAGCGGCTTTTTGCTGGGGAAAATCATGGCGGATCGGGCACCAACATCTCCCGAGGAACAGAAGCGGGCTTACGCGCTAGGCTGGGGTGCAGCCTTGATCGTTGCGGCCAGCATCGGGCTAATGATTCTGGCCAACGCGCCGGCCAGCGCTCCTGCCCAGGCCGGCTCGGCCTATTGCCCCGTGTGCAGCTCTCGCGAAACCACGATGCTGTAGTGCAATCCGGAGAAAATCACTAACGCCCCGACGATATAGCCGCTGAATTCTCGCACGATCCATAGACCTTCGTTCGCCCACACCGCTAGCACCAGAACCAGCACAATAAGAAAAATCTCAAAAAATGTGGTCGCCTTCCCCCAAATGCTGGGCGGAAACGGCCGGTAGCCTACAGTGATGAGAATGACCGCACACGCCGCCAGTAGCAGAATGTCGCGCCCAAGAACCATGATCGCCAGCCACCAAGCGATTCTTCCCTTCAGCGCCAAAACCAGATAAGAGGAAGAAAGGAGCAGTTTGTCCGCGATGGGATCGAGATACGCGCCCAGCGGTGTTCTCTGGTTCAGCCCCCGCGCCAGCAGGCCGTCGAGGCCGTCGGTAAAGCCGGCAAGAACGAGGACTCCGAGGGCCACGGCGTAGCGATCGTATTTGATCGCAATGATGAAAAAGGGAAGAAACGCGAGCCGCAGAAATGTGAGTTGGTTTGGGACGGTCAGGATCTGTCTACCCATGAATTTCCCGGCGCTGAGCTCAAAGCTAATTCGTGGATTTCGATCAAGCGAACTGAGCGAGATACTCGGCCAGCGAGCGGCCGACCTTTTTTTCGAACATCTCCGCGAGAGAAGGGACGGAGCCACGAGGCTCATCGAGCGCAATTCGCTCGATCCGCAGCATTGGGAAAAACAGCGTGGGCAGCCCGATGCGGTCGCCTTCCGGATGCAGGACCTGGCTCACAAAATCGTCGAAGGACGCCAAATCAATGCCGCGCAGCGTGACTCCGGCATTCGACACGTCGAGCAGCTCGCCCCAAAGTCTCTCCTTGGGAGTGTGCAGGCTCACAACGACAATGGAGTGTGGTTCCATCATGATCAAGTCGAGATGGTCTTCAAGTCGGGCGCGCGCAGAAGCGCCGGTTCGGTAATTCTCTGCACTGCCTCGGGCGTGATGCCGGGCGCGACTTCTCGCAAAAGGAGACCCTTCGGCGTTACCTCAATCACCGCCAGGTCCGTGACGATCAGGTCCACTACTTCAACGCCTGTCAGCGGCAGTGTGCACTTCTTCATGATTTTCGGCGCGCCGTCCTTCGCCGCGTGCTCCATCGCGACGATCACGCGCTTGGTGCCCGCCACCAAATCCATCGCGCCGCCCATTCCCTTCAGCATCTTTCCGGGAACGGCCCAGTTGGCGAGATTCCCTTTTTCATCCACCTGCAGCGCCCCGAGAACGCATACGTCCATATGCCCGCCACGGATCATAGCGAACGAATCCGCGCTTGAGAAATAGCAGCAACCGGGAATTTCGGTTACCGGTTCCTTGCCGGCGTTCACCAGGTCTGGATCTTCCTCGCCTTCGTAAGGATACGGCCCGATGCCGAGCATGCCGTTTTCCGATTGCATGATCACGTCAATTCCACGCGGCAGGTAATTTGGCACAAGCGTCGGGATTCCGATACCCAGATTAACGTAATATCCGTCGCGCAATTCTTGCGCCACGCGACGGGCAATCAGTTCACGTTTATCCATTTCGGGCGCTATGCCTTGTCCCGCTTCCGCCTGGGGCCCGGTTCCATTGGCTTCACGTAATTCGTGCCCTGAAAAATTGCGTCCACGAAAATTCCCGGCGTATGAACGCCGTCCGGATCGAGCCCGCCCAGATCAACCATTTCTTCCACCTCGGCGATCACGTAATCCGCCGCCGTGGCCATCACCGCGTGAAAATTACGCGCCGTCTTCCGATAAACAAGATTCCCCCACCGGTCGCCCTTCCACGCCTTGATGAATGCGAAATCGCCGCGCAGCGAAGGCTCCAAAATATGCGGCCGCCCGTTGAATTCACGGACTTCCTTGCCCTCCGCAACCATCGTGCCGTAGCCCGTCGGAGTGAAAAACGCTGGAATGCCCGCTCCTGCGGCGCGCATGCGTTCGGCCAATGTGCCTTGCGGATTCAGTTCCATCTCAATTTCTCCGCTCAGCACGAGCTTTTCGAAAAATTTGTTGCTGCCCACATAGCTGGCGATCATCTTCTTCACTTGCCTGTTCTCGATCAGGAGGCCGACACCGAAGCCATCCGTCCCAGGATTGTTCGAGACGACCGTCAG
Source organism: uncultured Acidobacteriota bacterium (assembly GCA_963823145.1). Classification (GTDB taxonomy): domain Bacteria; phylum Acidobacteriota; class Terriglobia; order Acidiferrales; family UBA7541; genus Palsa-295. The sequence goes on along the minus strand of CAWGJZ010000002.1, from coordinate 329,920 downwards.
GTTTTTTGTCCCTTGGCGCAGCAGCGCGCTGATCAGATTTTCCGGCACGCCGCAAAGTCCGAATGCGCCCATCAAGATCGTCGCGCCGTCCTTGACGCGACCGATCACAGCGTCCGCATTTGCCACGCGCTTATCCATGCGCCACGAGAACCCTCGAATCGGCCCAAAAGAACAACCACTTTACTACAAACCCGCAGCCTCGTCGGACGTCTCCTCTAGCTCAGGCCTGGCCAATGTCAGTTTCTTGTTCACACGCTCCGTCTGCTGATCCCCTTGCGCGCTGCGGTTTTCAGGCCGCGCACCAGCGTGGCGACGCCCGCTGCGGCTGCATCCGCGCTCTCTGCCTTCTCGATTTCAGCCACGAGCGCCGATCCCACCACGGCGGCATCGGCGATGCCTCCCAGCACGGTTACATGCGCGGGTTGAGAAATCCCGAAGCCGACGGCCAGCGGCAGCTTCGTAAACCGCCGCGCGCGCCTTGCCAGCGACGGAAGATCTTCTGGAAACGATTCGCGTGCTCCGGTCACGCCCGTGCGGGAAATCAGGTACAGGAAACCGCTCGAGTATTCGCTAATTTTTGCGAGACGTTCATCCGTCGAAGTCGGCGCCGCTAGGAAAATCGTGTCCAGTCCGCGCCCTTGCAGCGCCGCGCGATATTCGCCGGCCTCTTCCGGCGTCAGATCCGTTACCAAAACGCCGTCGGCGCCCACTTTTGCCGCGGCATCGCCAAATTTGTTCACACCCATTTGCAGGATTGGGTTGAAGTAGCTGAAGAGCATCAGCGGCACGTCCGTCTGCAATCGCAGCCGCCTGACTAGATCGATCACGCCCGCGAGAGTCGCCCCGCTGCGCAGCGCCCGCTCGCTTGCGCGCTGAATCGTCGGGCCGTCGGCCACCGGGTCGCTGAACGGCACGCCCAGTTCGATCACGTCCGCGCCGGCTTCGGCCGCTGCCAAGACGATTTTTTCGCTGGCCGCAAGCGAAGGATCGCCCGCCGTGATATATGCGACCAGGCCCATCTCGCCTGCCTCGGCCAGCGTTCCGAAGCGTCGCGGAATTCTTCGTGCGGACTGTTCGGTACGGGCTGCGACGGAAGACGTAGGAATGGCCGGCTCAGACATAGCGCGAGAGAGTTTCCATGTCTTTGTCGCCGCGTCCCGAAACGTTCAAGATCACAATTTCGTCTTTCTTCATTTTTGGAGCGCGGCGGATCATCTCGGCGACTGCATGCGCCGATTCGAGCGCGGGGATAATGCCCTCGACGCACGCCAGCGTTCGCGCCGCCTCGATTGCATCTTCGTCTGTCACGGCCGTGTACTCGGCGCGGCCTTGATCCGCAAGCCATGCGTGCTCGGGTCCAACCGCTGCGTAATCGAGCCCTGCTGAAATCGAGTGGGTGGTGGCGATCTGCCCGTCCTCCGTCTGCAGAACGTATGTGTACGTACCTTGCAGAACGCCGGGCCGTGCGCCACCAAATCCATCAGCTGCAGCCAGACGCGCAGCGTGATCCCCCAGCGATTTCCCGCGCCCACCCGCTTCCACGCCCACCATCTTCACGCTGGCATCGCCCAGGAACGCGTGAAACAGTCCTATGGAATTCGAGCCACCGCCCACGCACGCAAATAGGTAATCCGGCAGCCGATTTTCGGCACGCAGAATTTGATCGCGCGCTTCTTCTCCGATAATCTTTTGGAAATGGCGGACCATCTCTGGGTACGGATGCGCGCCAAGCACCGAACCCAACAGGTAATGCGACGTGCGCACATTCGTCACCCAATCGCGCATCGCCTCATTGATCGCATCTTTCAGCGTGCGGCTTCCCGCGTCCACGCCAATTACTTCGGCGCCGAGCAGACGCATGCGAATCACGTTCAATCGCTGCCGCTCCATGTCCTCCGTGCCCATATAAACCGTGCAGGAAAGACCCAGCCGGGCGGCCACCGTTGCTGTCGCCACTCCATGCTGTCCCGCGCCGGTCTCCGCGATCACGCGTTTCTTGCCCATCCGCACAGCGAGCAAGCCCTGGCCAATGCAGTTGTTGATCTTGTGCGCGCCGGTGTGGAGCAGGTCTTCGCGCTTCAAATAGATGCGCGCGCCTCCCAGATGCTCGGTTAACCGCGAGGCCAGTTGCAGCGGCGTGGGGCGCCCCGCGAAGTTGTGCAGCGTCGCGTCCAATTCGCTCTGAAAAGCCCAGTCGGAGCGCGCCTCGTTAAAGACGCGCTCGAGTTCTTCCAGCGGCGCCATCAGCGTTTCCGGGACGTAGCGCCCCCCATACGGCCCATACCGGCCGCGTTCGCGGATAACCTTCGCCACGTAACTCATCTTGCCGCCTTCCGCTGGTTCGTCGCTTTCACCGCGCGTATCAGATCTCTCATGCGAGCCGGATCTTTCTTCCCGGGCGCCTTTTCAATGCCACTGCACACATCGACTGCGTATGGCTGGGCTATGCGAATCGCCTCGCGCACATTTTCCGGCGTTAGCCCGCCTGCCAAGAAAATCCGCCCGTACGATTTCGCGCGCCGCGCGAACTGCCAATCAAACGTCCTTCCCGTTCCACCGCGGCGGCTTCTGTCGAAACCGTCCAGCAGGATCGCGCTGGCCCGCTTGTATCGCGAAAGTTGCGCAGGGCGAAACGATTTCCCGGCTCGCACCGCTTTGATCACCGGCAACGTGCGCGCAAGTCGCAACACCAAAGCCGGATCCTCCTCGCCATGCAGTTGAAGACGGTCGAGGCCCACTTCCCTAGCGATTTCCAACATTTTCTCTTCCGTCTCGTTTACAAAAACTCCCACGGAGGAAACGCCTTTCGGAAATCGCCGCACAATCCCCCGCGCTTTCGCCGGCGTGATATAACGTGGGCTTCTCGCATAGAAGTTGAAACCCAGCAGCTCCGCGCCCCCATCGATAGCCCGCTTCGCATCCGTCCAATTCGTAATCCCGCAAATCTTCACCTTCACCATCGCTACCCGCTTGCCCGCCCGTCGCCTTCGCTGCCGGATTCCAGAAGCGCCCGCAGCGGCACAGCCGGATCGGCATCTTTCATCAGGTACTCTCCTACCAGAAACGCATCAAACCCTGCGCGCCGCAGGCGGACCAAATCCTCGTGTGTCCGCAAGCCGGACTCGCTCACCGCTATGCAATCCTCTGGAATCGCTTCGACCAGCTCGAGCGAAGTCTCGATCCGGACCGAGAAGTCTCTCAAATCGCGGTTGTTGACGCCGATAATTCGCGCTTCCGCTGCCACGGCGCGCGTTATTTCTTCGCGCGAATGCACTTCCACCAGCGGCTCCATTTTCAATGAACGTCCGAGTTCGAGCAATTCGCGCAGCGTCGCGTCGTCCAGAATCGACACGATGAGGAGAAACGCATCGGCCCCCGCCGCCCGCGCTTCCAACACCTGCCACGGATCGATGATGAAATCTTTCCTCAGGATGGGAATTTGCGTGGCCTTTTTGGCATCCTTCAAATCTCCAAGCGAGCCTCGGAAAAATTCCTCCTCCGTCAGCACGGATAGCGCTGCCGCTCGGGCTAATTCCAGGTTCATCGCTAGAGTGGCGGGCGCGTAGTGCTCGCGCAGCACACCGCGCGACGGCGATGCTTTCTTCATTTCCGCGATCACGTTGTACGCGTCGCGCGAAAGCGCTCCAGAAAAATCGCGCGGCGGCTGGGCTTTTTCCACCGCGAACTTCAATGCCGCCTCCGGAAGCGAGCGCTTCCGGTGCGCGATGGACCCTCGACGAGCCTCGACAATTCGATCCAGAATCGTCTTTTCGCGTGAACTGATTTCCATGGGCTTTGGCGCAGAACAATTCGCGTAGCGCTAGTTACGCTCTCGTACCCGTTTGCATGCGAGGCTGCTCTAATCATGCTATCCGCGCATCCGGGCCCTGTCAATTTACCGGCGGCCACGTCACGCTCGGGCATTTATGCGATCCATGATAGCTTTCGATGTGCTTTCATGATCGCGACACTTGCTCAATTAAACGGGGAAATCGTCCGCTGCCGCCTGTGCCCCAGGCTTGTGAAATACCGGGAAGCCGTTGCTCGCGTGAAGCGTCCCGCCTTTAGCAACCAGGACTACTGGCGCAAGCCGGTGCCAGGCTTCGGCGACTCGCACGCTGCTTTTCTAATCTTGGGACTGGCTCCCGCCGCGCATGGCGCCAACCGCACGGGCAGGATGTTCACGGGAGATCGCTCCGGAGATTTCCTCTACAAAGCCCTCCACCGCGCGGGCTTCGCGAACCAACCGACTTCAATCAGCCGCGACGACGGGCTGGCGCTCCACAATGCTTACATTTCGGCCACGCTCCGGTGCGCGCCTCCGGCGAACAAGCCACTTCCATCGGAACTCGCGAATTGCAAGCCGTATTTCGAGAGGGAACTCGAACTGATCCGGCCGCGCGCCGTGCTCGCTTTGGGCGGAATCGCTATGCGCGCGTATCTTATCCTTTTGAAGCAGCAGGGCGCGATCGCACGGCCCAGCGCCTTCACTTTCCGGCACCGTGCGAGCTACGACCTCGGACCGAATCTGCCGCAGCTATTCATCTCCTATCATCCGAGCCAACAAAATACGTTTACGGGAAAGCTCACTGAGGCCATGCTCGCAAACGTCTTGAAAGATATTCGCAAATTCCTGGAAAAGAAATCGCCGGTATGAGCGCTCATTCCGAAGCCAATATTCAGCCAGAAGCGATCATCGAATTTCGCGATGCCGCCTACCGACTTGAAAATGGACAATCGTTATTGAGCCGCATCAATCTGACGGTGCGCCGGGGCGAAACTCTCGTGCTCCTCGGCCGCAGCGGCGCAGGAAAGACCACCGCGCTGAAGCTCATCAACCGCTTGCTCGATCCCACGGAGGGCGAAGTACGCGTGGAAGGCCGGCGGACCACCGAGTGGAACCCCTTCGACCTCCGGCGGCACATCGGTTACGTGATCCAGGAGACGGGATTGTTTCCTCATTACACGGTCGAGCAAAATATCTCCGTGGTTCCGCGCTTGGAGCAGTGGCCGCGCGAACGCGCTCGCTCCCGTGCGCGCGAATTGCTGGCTTTGACCGGGCTTGACCCCAATCTTTTCCTTCCGCGCTATCCGCACGAACTCTCAGGAGGCCAGCGCCAGAGAGTAGGCGTCGCGCGCGCGTTGGCCGCCGATCCTCCGATTCTGCTGATGGACGAACCATTTGGTGCCCTCGATCCATTGACCCGCGCCGAGATTCGCGGCGAATTTCAAGCGCTGCAACGCCGCCTCGGCAAAACGATCGTGATCGTCACACACGACACGAATGAGGCCCTCCTGCTGGGCACGCGCATCGGACTGGTCGAAGCCGGAGAGCTCAAGGGAACATATTCGCCACACGAGTTTATGCGATCGAACGAGCCCGTGGCCGCCGCTTACGCCACCCAACTGCGCGTTCTATCAGAATTTGAGAGGGAACCATGAGCCTGATGGACTTTTTCTCCCAGCACGGGAGCGAAATCCTGCAAGCGACCCTCGAACACGTCTGGTTGGTCGCCGCAACCATGCTCCTGTCAATCGCCATCGGCGTGCCGCTGGGTATTTTGGTGGCCCGCCGCCCCTCGCTTTCCAAACCCATCCTGGGAAGCGCTAACGTTGCCGAAACGATTCCCAGCCTGGCGCTGCTGGGGTTCTTCCTTACAGTTCCGTGGCTCGGCGCGCGAGCCGACCGGCTGACGATCGCCGCGCTCACGCTCTACGCCCTCCTTCCGATCATTCGCAACACCGCTACCGGAATCGCAGGTGTTGAACCAGCCGTTCGAGAAGCGGCGCGAGGCATGGGAATGACCGAGCGGCAAATTCTGTTTCACGTGGAACTGCCGCTCTCCATTTCCACCATGCTCGCGGGCATTCGCGTGGCCACTGTGCTTACCATCGGCATTGCCACCATAGCGGCGGCTGTGGGAGCCGGAGGACTTGGCGAGTTTATTTTCCGAGGCCTCGCGATGGTGAATAATCAGTTGATTCTTGCCGGAGCGATTCCAGCAGCTTTGCTTGCCCTCCTAGCGGATTTCTTGCTGAGCCTTTTGGAACATCGGTTGCGGCCCGCACGGTGAGATTCAAGTGAAAATATGCTCTCTCGGATTCTGTCGGCGCGCCGCCGTTCCTCTCATTGCAGCCATAATCGCCCTGCTTTCAGGCTGCACGATGCGGCCGAAAGATACCATCGTGGTCGGATCGAAGAACTTCCCCGAACAAGCCCTGCTCGGCGAAATTCTTGCTCAGCATCTCGAAGCGCGCACGCATTTGCACGTCGAGCGGCGTTTTTATCTTGCGGGTAGCTTCATCTGCCAGCAGGCCTTGCTCGCAGGACGCATTGATACTTACGTCGAATACACGGGCACCGCGCTCACCGCCATCCTGCACGATCCCATCGAAAGCAGTCCCTCTGCTGTATTCGATAAAGTGAAAGCCGAGTACAAACGGCGATTTGGATTTGAGGTGATGCCATCGCTCGGCTTCAACAATACTTTTGCAATCGTAATTCGTGGTGACGACGCGCGCCGCTTGCATCTCGCCACCCTGTCGCAAGCGGCTCAATACACTCCGCAATGGCGCGCTGGATTTGGATACGAGTTCATGGAACGGCCTGACGGATATGCGGGCCTAGCGCGCACATACGGATTGCGGTTTGCTGCCCAGCCTCAAATCATGGATCTGGGTCTGCTTTACCGCGCGTTACTCTCCAGGCAAGTCGATCTCGTCGCGGGTAATTCTACGGACGGATTGTTGTCCGCGCGCGATTTGGTTGTCCTCCAGGACGACAAACATTATTTCCCGCCCTATGAAGCCGTCCCCATCGCGCGCCAGGATTTATTTGCCAGGTACCCCGAAGCCCGCACTGCCATCGCCGAACTAGCCGGAAAGATATCCGACGACGAAATGCGAAAAATGAATTACGAGGTAGTAGGCCAGTCCCGCGACATCAGCGACGTAGCCCGCGACTTCCTTCACTCCCACGCCCTCGACTAAAATTTGAAAATGTGTGTCGCAGCAGTCTGTTTGTGCGGTTGTGGGACCTTGGTCCCCTTTCAAGCCTCTAGCATCCAGCTTCGAGCCTCCAGAATAGTCCACAGGCGCAGGTCCTTGACGCTTGCGCTCCTATCTAGAATTATGGACGCATGGTCCAAACGACCGTAGCTCAGACGCCAGTCGATGGCTCTCACGAGAGCAGGGAGTTGTCTGCGCCCCCTCGGGTTGCACTGCCCAGGTGCCGCATTCACTGTCAGCCTCCACTCACCGTCCCGTCTGCTCGACAATGGTGTCGAGTAGAACGTAGTCCATCTCATTGCAAAAGCACGTACTTAGCTTTTTCTACTCGACACTTTTGTGAGAGGGTCGCGCTCCAGAGAACTAGGCGCGCTCCTGGAGGGACTTGAAATGAGCCTCGAGGGCGATGGAATACTGACGCTGGGCCTCCAGCTCTGCTTGCAACTTCTTAACGAGGAGTTCGAGTCGCAGAATTTCGCTTCGCAATTTTTGGATTTCAGGTCCGGTGCTGGAAACGGAAGCGCCCGGACGCGGCGTCACCGTGGCAGCCGGCTGGCTGAGGCGCACCGGAGCGGGCGCGGCGACCGATTCCCGAGCCGCCGGCTGCGCAGAAAATAAACTGGTCAACACCTGCGCGGGCGGGCGCAGCGCGCTCTCGCCGGCCAGAGCGTGCGGAAACGACGCACCCGCCGGCTTTGGGTTCAGCAGGTTCTTCACGCGTACGATCAGATCCTGGGGCTGGAAGGGCTTGCGGATCAACTCGTCGGCTTTGACGGCCATCGCCTTTTCAGCGACGGTCTTGTTCACAACGCCGGACATCAGAATTACGGGCGTTCGGCCGAAGCGGTCGTGTTGCTTAATGAAATCGCAGACTTCGTAGCCGTCCTTATCTGGCATGATCACGTCGGTGATTACGGCGTCCGGTGCGGCCTCGCCAAACTGAGCCAGCGCGGCGGCGGCATCGGCGCAGGTGATGACGTGAATATTCTCCTTGCGGAAGGCAATCTTGATTACTTCGCGCATGGTCGCGCTATCGTCTATGAAGTAGACGGTAGGAACGCGGGCGGCCGTGAGTGTCTCGGTTTCGCTCATGACGATTCCTTCTCGGCGTGTTCCTGGGCCGCATTTTGCTCTTCGTCGAAGATGCGCATGGCGTCGAGGAGCAAATCGGTGGCCGACCGCAGCACGGTCCGCTGCGCGGCGGTTGCGCCGTACACAAATTTGTATACTCCTACCGATGTCTCATGGCAGGTTTTCACGAGTTGGGTGACGGCTTCGTCTCCGAAGTACGCGCCACACTCCGCGTGGAAAATTTCGCCGCCTTCGAAGAAGACAATTCCATCAGCGTCAGCCGCGTTGATGTGCAACGCGCCGGTTTGATGGGATTGCCCGAGCATCTGAATCACGCCGGGCAAATCGAGGTGGGAGAGGCTGCCGCTAAGTGCCGTCTCCGCGGTGGAGAGCATCTGCGTGGGCTGAAAACCGTCCTGACGGCTGACGAGAAAACTCCGGATGTGCGCGGCGAGTTCACCGGGCGGCCGGCGACGATCCATATAGTCATCGCATCCGGCGCGAAGAGCCTCAAACAGATTTTGATCGCCTCCGCCGCCGACCGCAATCAGGGGAATGCCAGCGGTCTTGGGATCGGCTCGAAGAATCGGAGCCATCTCAAAGGCGCCCATTTCGCGGAGGTTCGTGGCGCAAATGATCGCGGCGGGTGTGTTCCACTCGAGCATGGTGAGGGCGTAAGCGGATTGCGTACACGGTATGATTTCAAAACCTTGCTGTTTCAAGGCGTCGCCCAGCCTTTTTGCGAAGTACACGTTGCTATCGATCAGAAGGATGCGCGGGAGCGTCGACGACGCGGTCACGATTGCACCTGTGCGGGAAGCAAATTATCTTCTGCTGAGGAATTCGAGGCGATGAAGGCTTCGAGATCCAGCACGTCCAGCAACTGCTCGCCGATCGCTATCGTTCCGGCAACATACGCTGGGCGCTCCGCAGCGGGCGGCTGCATTTCCGCGGAGATCAGCTCACATTCGCCATCTACGGGGATCGCGCCCAGCTCCGATGTCTTGCCGAGGCGGCGGTTTGCGATTAGATAGAATCGCTGAGCCGACGAGTTCTTTCGGACGAACAAAGCATTCACGTCATATACAGGAACGATTCGGCCCCGGCGAACAATCACGCCGGTGATGAAACGAGACGAATGCGGAAAAGCGTGCAGCCTCACGGGTGGTGCCAGTTCGGAAATAACGCCGGCGGGCAAAGCCACGCGGCTGTCACCCACTTGGAGCAATACGAATGCGCCGGATGCGGCGTCGCGAGACTCGCTCATGCCTGCGTCGCCTCCTGCACTTGACGCTCCGCGGCGGCATTTTCGATGCGATCGAGTTGCCGAAACTCCTCAGGTGTGAGAAATCCCGCGGGCTGAATTACAGGAATCACGACATCGTCAACGTAAGCCAAGCCCCGATACCAGCGGCGCTCAGGGCCGCTGAAGGCCTGAGGCAGCGCATACATGGTGGGAATCTCCGCCATGCGCTCGATGCGATCGACCAACACAGCGACGCGCAATTCGCGCAGAATCAGCACGAGCGCAGGTCGCGTGGCCGGCAGATTGAAATGCGTTCCCGCATTCACCACAAAGTAGGTGCGGCGGTTGCGCTCAATGGTGTGGCGGACCTTAGGCACGACCGATTGCTCCATTTCATTTGCGGCGCCGGAAAGGCTGTCGGTGCTGCGAATTTCCTGCACAGAGTCCGCTGCGATGGCGAACATTTGCCTGGCGACAAAAAACAAAATCACAGTTTCAGACCGCCGCGATGGGTGCGCCTTTCTGCCCGCTTCGAGGGTTGACGTCATCGCGCGCCCGCTGGAATCAAGCGGCAGAGTTTTGCGATGCGCTTGTCAAGCGCCGAGCCGATGCTATCGAGCGGGAGGACTTCGTCCACGGCGCCCGTCTGTATGGCCTCGGCGGGCATACCGAAAATGACCGAAGTGGCTTCGTCCTGGGCAACCACGTAACCGCCGGCACCCTTCACAGCTTTCACGCCCTTGGCGGCATCGCTACCCATCCCAGTGAGAACAACGGCCACGGCGAACGCGCGCGCATAAGCGGCGACAGATTCGAGAGCGACGTCTGCGCAGGGGCGGTACCCATCGATTCTCGGGCCGGGATCCAGCGAAATTTTCCCGCCGATGGACAGCCGCAAGTGGTGAGAGCCGGGGCACAAGTAAATGGTCCCTGGTTGGGGCGCCTCGTTGTGTTCCGCTTCCTTCACCGGGAGGGCAGAGATTTCGGCGAGTTGAAGAGTGAACTGTGACGTAAAAGTCGCAGGCATATGAAGTACAAGAAAAACTGCGGCGGGAAACTCCTTCGGCAAAGTGCCGACCACACGCGTGACCGCCGCTGGACCACCGGTGGAAGCGGCAATAACAATCATCGGGAATTTTCCGCCCAATAGAGCGGAGACGGCAGGTGGGCCGCTGACGGACTCCGCGACATTAGGTGCGGACACCTGCCCAATGGTGACCTTAGAGCGCGTTGCGGTGCGGACCACGCGGACTTTGGCGGCCAATTTTAGTTTGCGGGTCAATTCCTCGCGGACCGTCTTCATATCCAAATCAATGCCGTTCGAGGGCTTGGGCACGAAGTCAATGGCGCCCAATTCGAGAGCCTTCAGGGTACTCGCGGCCCCTTCGCGGGACTCGGAACTGACGATGACGATGGGCCGCGGGTGCTGGGACATGATGAGCTCGGTGGCTTGCAGGCCGTCAATGTGCGGCATATTGATGTCCATGGTGATCACATCGGGACGCAGCGATTCTGCGAGCGCGACGCCATCGCGGCCGTCCCGGCCTTGTCCGACGACTTCGAGCTGCGGATCGGAGTTGATGATTTCCTTCAGAACTTTGCACATGAAAGGAGAGTCATCCACCACGAGGACGCGAATTTTTTTACCGATAGCCGCGTTCATCTCAATCCTGCCTCAACGGGGCGCCAACCAACGGCCGCCCCTGCGGCGCCTCCGAGCCAATCAATTTTTCGACGGCGGCAACCAGCTGGTCCTCTTGCACGGGCTTGGTAAGAAAGCCTAGAGCGCCTTCCTTCAATGCGCGGTCGCGATGCTTCGCGCCGGCACGCGAAGTTACAACGAGAACGGGAATGCGCCGAGTAACGGGATCCTGCCGCAAGTGGGCCATCAGTTCGTAGCCATTCATGCGGGGCATTTCGAGGTCGGTTATGAGGAGATGGCAGCCGACCTGCGCAACGATTTCAGACGCTTCGAGTCCATCCGAGGCAAGCTTCACGCGATAGCCGGCTTTTTCGAGCATGCGTCCAACAAATTTGCGCACGCTGATGGAATCGTCGGCGACGACCACGACACGGTCGTTTTCAATCGCATCGACCGCTTCGGATGGAATGCTTCCGGAAGCAACCGCTTCCGCGCCGGGCGCGAAGACGCGGGCCGCCGGAGAGGATGCGGGCAGGGCGTGGCGCTCTGCCGTGTCCGCCGTGGTCAGACGATTCAAATCAATAAGAAGGATCAAGCTGCCGTCGGGAGCAATGGTCGTGCCCGGGAAGAGCTTGACGCGGCGCAGGTAGTCACCGAGATTTTTAATGACGATTTCGTCCTTACCGAGAACTTCCTCCACCACGACGCCTACTTGCCTGCCGGCCACTTTTACAATCACCATGTGAAAGTAGCCGTTCAGCGGCTCGAGCGGTGGCAATGCAAGCTGCAGATCGAGGCGCACAACTTCGGTGACCACGTCGCGCACGCGCGTAAGCAGCTTCCCGCCGACATCTTCGATTTCGGCGGGACGAAGCCGCCGAATTTCCTCGACGACAGCAAGCGGAAACGCGAAGACCGAAGTGCCGCAGCGGACAAACAGAGCCTGGGAGATAATCAGCGTCAGAGGGACCTTGACGGTGAAGCAAGCGCCGCGACCGACCTCCGAGCGAACTTCAATTTCACCATTTAGCGCGTGCACGTTGGCGCGCACAACGTCGAGGCCCACGCCGCGGCCGGCCAGCTCTGATGTGGAGGTGGCCGTTGAAAAGCCGGGACGGAACAGGAATTCGCGCAATTCCCGCTCGGAAAGCTCGGCGGCGGCGACGGACGATATGGTGGCAGATTCGACCAGGCTGCGGCGAATCGCTTCGTAGTCGATGCCGCGGCCATCATCTTCCACCTCGATGAAGATGTGATTGCCGTGATGGTAGGCGCGCACGGTGATGCGGCCTTTCTCCGGTTTGCCGGCGCGGCTCCGCACGTCGCCATCCTCGATTCCGTGAGCGATGGCATTGCGAACAAGATGAATCAGAGGATCGGAGATGTGCTGAACGATATTGTTGTCCAGCTCGGTATCAGCACCTTGGAGAGAGAGGTCCACAGGCTTGCCAGAGGCTTTAGCGGCGTCACGAACGGTTCGCGAAAGGCGGGTGTAGAGATTACCGATCGGGACCATGCGCGCAGCGGTAATCTCGTCCTGCAGGTGGTGGGCGAGCTTGGTGAATTCATCGATATCGGAATCGACGCGGCCCATGAAACCTTCGAGCTGAGTGAGCACTTCAGTGACGTCCGCGGAAATTTCGGTGAGGGAGCGCGACAAAATGTTGAAGTCGTCGTAACGATCCATTTCGAGTTCGCTGAAATCGAGGAGATCGTTGGACGTGACTCCCGGGAGCGCGCGATGCCCACCGAACGTATCCATTTGCGGTGCTTGACTGCCTGGCACGAGCGTAGGGCGAACGCGGCTGAATTCGTGCTTTTCCTGGAAGTCGGAAACTTTGCCAGTTAGGCGAGCCTTCGAGAACTGCAGAACTTCGACGAGTTTTGAAAGCTCGGACAAACGGCCGAGCATGCGGGTTCGATTGATGACCAATTCGCCGACCGCGTTCATCATTCGGTCCAGCCATTCGAGCGAAATGCGCACAGACTTTGCCTGCGGAAGGGCCTGCGCCGCAACAGGGCGAGGCGCCGGCGAAAGCGGCGCCGCAGGCGCCTCCGTGATTTCGAAGGATGACGTTCCTTCGAGCGCCGGCGAATCGTGGCCCGATTCCTCCTGCATCTCCTCTGGCGCCAGCTCGGCGATGCGTGTGAGGAGTGGATCAACTGCGGCCGCCATTTCGGCATCGCTTTGCCACTCGCGGTGCAGAAATTTCTTCAGGACGTCGACAGACTGGAGAAACAAATCGACGATTTCGGCGCTCGGTTGGAGCGCGCCATCGCGCAGCCGTCCGATTAAATCTTCCACGCGATGAGCCACCGCCGATAGCCGATGGAGACCGACCTGCGCGGCCGAACCTTTTACCGTGTGCATCGAGCGGAAGAGGCGATTAATGTCGTCCGCATTGGGATGACCTTCGAGGGCCAGCAGGCATTCGGTTACGGATTGCAGATGCTCTTCGGCTTCGGGAATGAAAAATTCAAGGACCTCATCAGGCACTTCACCATCTTGAGGCAACGCATCCGCGAGAGAAGCGCCGGGGAAAATCGTCGGGATAGGCTCGCCCTCGCCCACGGATTCGACGCGCTCATCCGCGGATGCTTCAGCAGACGGCGCGGCCGGGAACGCGAAAGCATAGCGTTGCTTGAATGCGGCGATGTCGCTCGAGGTCTCTGAACCGCTGGAACTGATCTGCAAAAGGTCGAATTCGAGCACGGAGATCGCGTCCGAAATAAATTCGGTGAGCGGGCCGTGCATATCCGGAGTGAGCGCGGCATTCATGGCGTAATGGAATATGTGCGCCATTTTGGCCGCAACTTCCGAGAATTGCGGGAAGCCGTAGCTTGCGGAGGTCCCGGCAAGCGTGTGCGACGCGATGTACAGACGCTCGAGGTCCTCGACCTTCGTTTGAGGTTCCTGCAAAAGCCCGGAATACTCCCTCAGATACTGGAGGTTTTCAGAGGCCTCCTGCAGGAACAGCTCGGTTGATTCCTGGCCAGGCGAGTTCACTGGGCCCCCTCCGCCAAAACGGTGGCGCGGCGCGCTTCCACGGGGCCAGGCTTGCGATAAATCCGGCAATCGCCGAGGACGACCGGCTCGAATTTAATTGGTACGTTGGTGAGGGTTTCCGAATGGCCCAGCAGGAAATACCCTCCAGGCTCCAGCGCGTCATAGAAGCGGCGAAGAATTCCGAGGCGGCGCTCTTCGGAAAAGTACATCAGCACGTTCATGCAAAAGATGCAGTCGATTTTCCCGACATACACCGACTCGACAAGATTCATCTGCGCGAAGGAAATCATCCGTCGAATGCGCGGCTTCACCTGAAATCCGCTTTTGGTATTGGTGAAATGGGCTTCGATCTGGCCGAGCGAGACATTCTGGAGGCAGCGCTTGGAATAGACGCCGCGTTCAGCGTGCCGCAAGGCGCGGCGGCTGATATCCGTGGCGAGAATTTCGATTTCCCAGGCTTCGGCGAATTTGAGCGCCTCGGCGACCGTGATCGCCACGGAATAGGGTTCCTCGCCGGTGGAACAGCCTGCGCTCCAAATGCGCAGCGTCCTGGGATTTTCCCAAAACTTTCTTTCCTGTACTTCGGGGAGGATGCGTTTCTCGAGCGCTTCAAAAACGGCTGGGTAACGGAAAAACGAGGTCTCTTGGGTAAGCAACCGCTCGAGCAATGCTTCGTATTCGATGCTCGAGCCACGCACGTGCGTCAGCAGATCGGTCCCGCTGGCTAAGCCCTTTTCCTCGAGATACTCGCGCAGGCGAGTCGAAAAGAATCGCTCGCGGGAGGAGTCGAGCAAAATTGCCGAGCGATGCTCGATCAGCGTGCGAATCTGGTCGAGCTCGGGCTCGGTGAGCCTCGCGGTCGTAACTGGGTGAGATTTCATGTTCGGCGTTCAGCTCCGGCTGCAATGGCACCGGTAGTCAGAATGTGCCGTCAGCGATGGGCCCCCACTGGCATGGCGGGGCGGCCCTCTTCCGCAGCCGGCGAAGATTCAACGGCTCGAGCGGACTGGGAACGGAATTGCGCCAGCGCTTCATTCAGTTGCTCGGAAAGTTTGACCATGTTTCCGACGGTCGAAGCGGTCTGACGCGCGCCTTGGGTCGTCTGGCGCGTGATGCCAGAAATGATCTGCATCGCGTTTGCCACGCCTTCCGTGCCGCGCACTTGCTGCTTCGAAGCGAGCGAAATTTCCTGAACGAGTTCGGCAGATTGCCGCACGACGCTGGAAATTGCCTCGAGCGCCTTACCGGCTTGATCAGCGAGACCGGCTCCGACTTCAACCTCCCGAGTGCCCTCTTCCATGACGACCACGGCCTCGTTCGTTTCCGCCTGAATGGCTTTGATGAGTGCCGCGATGTCCTTTGTGGCGCTGCGGGAGTGTTCCGCCAGTTTGCGGACTTCGTCAGCGACCACGGCGAAACCACGGCCAGCTTCACCCGCGCGGGCGGCTTCGATAGCAGCGTTCAGCGCGAGCAAGTTGGTTTGCTCGGTGATGTCGTTAATGACGTTGATGATTTCCGAGATTTCGAGTGAACGGTCGCCGAGAGATTTAATCTTCTTGGCGGTGGCTTGAACGGAGGCACGGATGCGCTGCATGCCTTCGAGCGTGTCACTTACAGCGCGGTTACCCTGTTCCGCGGCGTCGAGGGCGCGGCGCGCTGCTTCGGCGCTGGCTTCCGCGTTGTTGGAAACTTGCTTCATCGAAACGGTAAGCTCTTCGACGGCGGACGAGGTGTTGGTGATTTCCTGATCCTGTTGAGTGGCTCCAGCGGTCATGTCGTCCGTGGCATCGAGAATCTGGTTGGCGCTGGCGCTGACGTCGATAGCGGCCTTGCGGACGCGTTCGAGAACTTTGGTGAAGTTGTCGAGCATGAAGTTGACAGAATCGACGACGTTGCCGAGGGCGTCGTTGGTCACCTTGCCGCGGATGGT
Organism: uncultured Acidobacteriota bacterium; assembly: GCA_963823145.1. Lineage (GTDB taxonomy): Bacteria > Acidobacteriota > Terriglobia > Acidiferrales > UBA7541 > Palsa-295. The sequence goes on along the minus strand of CAWGJZ010000002.1, from coordinate 314,016 downwards.
GAGGTCGCCGCGAGCAACCAGGTTAATGGTATTGAGCAAGTCCGTAATGCTGCGCTGGAGGGAGTCCTGGGCTTGCTGGTTGGTAGCCGCGTGCGCGACTTTGGCGGCAGTGCGGTTGAAATTTTCGACGATGAATCCAAATTCGTCGTTGCTGCTGAGCTCGACGCGCGCCCTGTTGTCACCCGACGCGAGCCGTTCGGAGAATTTGGCGAGTTCGCCAACCGGCTTGATCACGCGCTTGCTTAGCACAAAAGCGAAGGACAGCGCCGCAATCAGCGCCAGGGCGAGCGCGCCGAGCAAAGCTCCGCTGGCGGCCCCGGAAAGCGAAGACGCGTCAAGCAGAGCTATTCCCCCAGATTCTTTCCCAGCGTGATAGGCGAGGGCGAGCACGCCAAAAAGGGCGACTCCGGCCCAGAGCACGAGAAACCAAAGCGTCGAACTCAAACGAGCTTTCATGACTGCCTCCCAAGACTTGCGCGGCCATCGCCGTGAACAGAATGCCGAAGCCTGATTTCAGCCGAACTGCTTACAAAATCGTGTACTAAAGGGGACCCGCCAAACATTGCCGAGTCTTTTCAAATTACCGGAACCGGAAAAACCTCCGTCAAGCGTCGCAGGTCGACGATCAATGCCAGGCGATCCTCGTGCCGCAACATCCCGCGGCAGTGCGGCACTTCGGCCGGGGCCTGATCGAGCAGCGAATCCTCAGTTGCTGAATACGTTCCGATCACTTCGTCCGCCGCTATGCCAAGACGAAGGTCTTCACGAAGGCCATCACCGCTGAGCGCGGCAACAACCACATGTTTAGGCAGCAACCCAGGCCGACGACCTTCCGTGAAGGCGATATCCATCAACGGCACGATCGTTCCGCGGAGATTGAAGATGCCCATCAGGAACGCCGGGGCGAGGGGAATGCGCGTAACGATTGGCCAGTCCACAACCTCCTCGACCTCGAGCACCGAGAAACAAAATCGCTCGCGACCGGCCCGAAAAACGCAGTATTGCCGCTCAGGGCGCCGCTCCTCCTGAGCCGATTCGCCCTCCAGAAAGGCGCCCGGTTCAAGGACGGGCACCATCCCCACGTTTTCCCGCTGATCCGGCATCAAGCGAACCTCTTCACAGTGCTTATCAATTCGTCCGGGGTGAAAGGCTTTGCCACGAAGCCGTTGGCACCTTGCTGCTCGCCCCAGTAGCGGTCGCTTGGCGCGGTCTTCGACGTGACGAGAATCACGGGGATTTTCGAATACGGTTCTTGGTTCTTCAAGTCGCGGCAGGCCTGAAAACCGTTGCGCCGCGGCATCACCACGTCGAGCAGGATCAGGTTAGGACGTTCTTCCTCGATGGTTTCCTCGATCCGCGTAGGATCCGAAATTCCCACGGAGTGAAATCCCGCCTGCTGTAGGACAGATTGCAACAATCGGATTTCCGCCTGTGAATCATCGACCACTAGAACTTTCTTAATCACCGCGCACCTCCAGAGTTAGTTTGCCCCGAGAGAAGGATTGCAAGTCCACGGCCACGCTTCGACTCGGAATCGCCGCAGATTTGGTCTTGGTAAACGTCTTGATTGCAGCCGCTTAGGAACCCATGCCGCCAACTCACGGCACAGCCACGATCCCGTTAGAGGCTGTTTCAGTCTCAGCCTGAGATTCTTTCTCACCGCTCCGCATCTCGCTAGCCAGTGATGAGAATCGCTGCATGATTTCGTTGAGCCGCAATGCCATGGCTTGAATCGCACGAATTTGCTCGCGGCTGTCTCCCGAGTTCTGGCCTGGCTCGAGGAGCAAGAGATCGGCGTTGCCTAGAACGGATGTGAGGGCATTATTTACGCTGGGCCGCATCTCAAGCATGTAACGGCCGAGGATCGCGTGCCGCTGGCAAGCTTGAGAATGACGTTCCGCACGTTGTGCGCGGTTGGTTGCTTCGACGCGCCGCAGCGCTTCAACCGAAACGAGAATCAGCGTCTCCGCCCATCCGTCATGCTTAGGCACAATAAGTAAATGAGGATGTCGCGCCTGCAAATTCGAGCCATCGTCGCCGCCATCCGACACGTATACGAGAGCCGTACAGCGCGAAGTGCCGGTTGCGGAGATGATCGAACGCAGCTTTTCAGCCTGAACTGCGCCAACAATGACTAGGTCACAAGCGAAAAGGCCAGTGGAATGGCACAAGTCGCTCGTGGCGAGGGTGACCTCAGGAACGTGCCGCTCCGACTGCCAGCGTGCCGCAACAGTGCGAGCGAAATCGGTATCGTCCGAGATAATCAGGACGCTCGGCTGAGTCAACGGGGTGTCGATCCCTTCCGTCACTTACGACTGGAGTTTTTCGGCTTCTTCCATGAACGAGAGCAGCCGCTTAGCGCTAATTCCGAGGTTCACAGCAGCCTCGGTGTTTTTCGCTCGCTTCGCCTGCTCGACGCGGCTTTGGAAGTAGGAAACTTCGGCTTGCGCGAGAACAAGCGCCGAAGCCAGGGCGCCCTCGTCGCCCGATCTTTTCCTTCGATCCGAAGCCAGAGCGAGCAACGCTCTCGCGACGACGGCTCGACGCAGGTCCTCAGCTTCTTGGCCGCCTTCGTTAACAAATGCCGTCACTTCCCAGGACGAAAGGAGCACCTTTGTATCGTGCAAGACAACGGTGGACATGGACCGGCCGCGCGACGGCGGTGCGGCGATCAGTTGTTCCCAAATTGCTTCGAGGCATTTCCCCGGGTCGGCGACGATGTCCGGAACAGGAGGCGCCTGTGGAGAGACTCCTACAGCATCATGCGGCGGCTCCGGAACACCTGTTGTTGATTGGGATGCTTCTGGCCGCATTTTGGGCTTTGTCGCTTGTGCAATTTCTTTCGGTGTCCCCTCAGACGATGCAGGACTCGTCTTTCCTCGATCCGAACTGACGACGTTCGGAGTTTCCATCGTGTCTGCGGAAGCCACCGATAAATCTGTGTTGGCTCTCGAGCGTTTACCACCAAGTGCGTCTTCGAGGTCAGCGCGCAGTGCCAGAAGCTGTTCGAACGCTCGGCGCACGGAGCTCTGGGTGTAATCCTTCTGGAAGGGTTGCCGCCAATTTTCACAGAAGTGCCGGAGTTGAGCCGTCGTCTCCGCGGCTGAGAAACCCGCGCTTCGACAATCCACCGTTTTCACGCCTTTGTCTTCAAGAGAAGCGATCGCTTGCCGCATGGCGCCCAAATCGGCATGCAGCACTCGAATGAACCCGCGCCGCACCAGAAAGTTGAAGCGGCAAAAGGCGACGAGCGCGGCTGGATCGTAAAACAGATGTCCCGCCGACTCCTTCAACATTCGTCCCTGTTCGAGCAGGCCTCCCTCCAGCATGTCGCGCAGGCTGGTGCAGCTCCGTATCTTTTCGAGGATCTGCTCCAGAGGTTCGCACCACTCAAGAGGTGTCACATCGGCATCGCCGAGAACCGGCTGTAGAAGCCGCGCAACATCCGTAAGCGTAACTTCCTTGTGGACAAGGTCGGCGGACGCGCAAAGAACAAAGTACTGCACAAGCAACAAATCGATCTTGTCGCGGTCGGTTTCAGACTTGTTCACCTTTCGCAGTTGACGATGAATCAGCGCGCGAAGGCTTTCCTCACTCGCATTGAGAATCTCGGATGGGATCTGCCGCATCTGGTAGGCCAACACTTTCTGGTCCACCGCATCCAGCCATTTCAGATCGGCGTCGAAGACGCTGCGGGTGGGCCTGGCTGGCGGCAATTCACCGGGTGGATACGGCAACGGCAAGAGATCGAACTGTGCTGCGAAGGCGGCGTACAGCGGATAAACGAGCCGTGCTTCTTTCCACTGAGACGCCAAATCCGCAGGGCCGCTCGCGATCTGGAGAGAACCGCCGGCCATATTCATGGTGCTGGTAGAAGTTGTCAGAGTCATGGCTTGATGATCCAATTTCCCACTTCACCCACGAAACGCGCCGCCACAGCTTTCCGGCCTCCGTGGTAGCGAACGGCTACTACGGTGGCTTGGGCGTCAAACGAGCCATCAGAATTCACAAGCCGCACGCGATCTTCAAATTCGAGAGGTAACGTGGAACTGAACAGAACCTCTTGTGCGGTGCCGAACTCGACCACCGTTTGTTCTTCCAATCGACGCGGCTCCGCGGTAACAGTGGATACGCGCACACCAATTCTCACAGGGGATGCGTGAGGGAAAAGGTGGGCGAGCTTCTCCACGCACGTTTGCCCCTCCATCGTGGTTGCCGCTTCGACCTTACTCGACAAGTGTTGCTTCCTTTCGTCCCGCCCTGTTCACTGCCCCTGGGTGCTGCGATCAGTAGGCGCGAATGAAGGAATAGCCAGCTCCGTTTCAAGTCAACTGCACGAGCGCGGCCAAAGAATCCGACTCTCTGCGGGTTGTAAGCTATTGTCTTAGAAGCACTTCGGTAAACACGCGAACATGCGATCATTGGAATTGTCTCACACTGACACGAATCGTCTCATGAGCGTAGTCAAGGATTTTCAGAAGAATCGCAGGTGGGTGGACAGCCGGCTATCGTGCGGATTCTGCGGAGCCGGCCAGTTCCTTTGGTCCCGACCGGAGGGGGATGTTGTAACGCTTTAATTTCCGATAGAGCGTAGCGCGACTAATCCCTAGCATTTTCCCCGCGACATTCTTATCTCCTCCTGCTTGTTCGAAAACTCGAAGGATCGTAATCCGCTCGAGATCAGCAAGAGCGGTAGTGGAAAGCTCGAGCCCCTCTTCGCTCGGCGCCCCGGCATCTTGCGCCCCGCGAATCGCGGGAGGCAAGTCTTCGACATCAATAGTGCGATGATTGCCAAGGGCGACGGCGCGAGCGATGCAATTCTCGAGTTCACGAACGTTCCCGGGCCATTCATATTGCAGAAAGCTTTTCATCGCCAGCGGCGTCACCTGAATATTCTCTCCGGGTGCGTAACGGTCTAAAAACGAGTGCACGAGCTGAGGAATATCGGAGCGCCGCTCACGCAAGCTCGGAAGATGAACCGTCACGACATTCAGCCGGAAGTACAAGTCCTTCCGAAAAGTGCCGGCCCGATAGGCTGCCTCCAGATCGCGATTCGTAGCGGCGATCACGCGCACGTCCACAGCCTTCTTTTCATTGCTCCCGACGGGCCTCACTTCCTTTTCCTGCAACACGCGCAACAGCTTCGCTTGCATTTCCAGGGGCAGTTCACCGATTTCATCCAGGAAGATCGTGCCGCCATTGGCCGATTCGAAGAGTCCCGCTTTGGACTTCAGCGCTCCGGTGAACGCACCCTTTTCGTGACCAAAGAGCTCGCTTTCCATCAGGGTCGGCACTAACGCGCCGCAGTCCACTGCAATGAACGGCATCGGCGCCAAAGGACCTCGAAAGTGGATGGCGCGGGCCACAAGCTCCTTGCCCGTTCCGCTTTCTCCGGCAATAAGGACGGGCGTGCGGATATCTTTCAGGCGCGAGACCATTCGAAGCACGTCCTGGATCTTCGCGGATGAGCCGACGATTCCATCGAGTTGGGTTTCGGCTGTTACGCGTTCTCGCAAAAACTGATTTTCCGTAACTAAACGAACCTTCTCGGCCATGCGCTGGAAAAGCTGGCGAAGGCGCTCGACCCGAAACGGCTTTTCAATGTAGTCATAGGCCCCTTGCCGCATAGCCTCGACGGCGGTTTCAATCGAGCCGTGTCCCGTCATGATGGCTACTTCGCTGCGCGGCAGGAGATCCTTGATCTTTCGCAGCAAGTCTGTGCCGGAAAGGTTTGGCAGTTTCAGATCTGTAACGACAATATCGGGCGCGGCCGTTTCCAGTAAAACCAGCGCCGCCTCAGCCGTTTCGGCTTCGGCGCAGACAAAATTCAAGCCCTGCCCGACGGTCATACAGAGGCGACGAATACTCTGCTCATCATCCACAATCAGAAAGCTAAGCCGCGATTCGTCTTTCATGGTTTCCCTATTGTCTTCTCAACTACCGCCAAAAGCTCCTGCACACGAAAAGGCTTTTCGACGCACGGAGTACGCGCCTGCGCCAAAAGCGCGATGGTTTCCGCACTCGCGGTGTCGCCGGTAATAAATATCACTCGCGCCGCGAGTTGAGGGCGATGACGCACCAGCCAATCGCGCAGGTCCGCTCCGCTGATTCCTCCCGGAGTTCGGAAATCCGAAATCACCCCCGAAAAATCCCTCGACGCCAGCAGTTGCAACCCTTCGACTGCTGATGGAGATGACACGACGTCATATCCCCGGCGCTCCAGAGCCGTACGCAGAAATGAGGCCACCGAGGGCTCGTCCTCGATCACCAGTATCCGACGGGCATCCGATGATGGAATTGCCGGCGGAAACATCATGGCGCGCTCCCGGTCGTCTGTGGGTCCGAATTGCGCGCCGCAACGGGCAATCGCACCAAAAACGTGCAGCCTTTGCCGTCAGAGTTGTTCCTGGCGAGAATCTCCCCTTGATGGGCGCGGATTATTCCGTAGCAGATGCTCAACCCTAGACCTGTGCCCTTGCCGACTTCCTTGGTTGTGAAAAAAGGATCAAAAATACGTTCGGGATGCAGGATGCCGGGACCATTGTCGCGAAAAGAAATCTCGATCAGTTCGTCTCGAAATGCTGTCGTGATTGATATGCGCCCCGGACGCCGGACCTCTTGGATCGCGTCATACGCGTTATTCAGAATATTGAGAAAAACCTGCTGAAGCTGGTGCGGATCTCCAACGATGAGAGGCAGGTCAGTATCGTAGTTTTCGGCTATCTCCACTCCATGGTTCGAAAAGTCATACGAACGGAGTTTCAATGTTTGCTGTACCACAGAGTTCAGGCGCACCGGTTCTCGCTGTGCCGGCATTTGCCGCGCAAAGCTGAGCAAGTTCTGCACGATCACTCGTGTCCGCTGAGCCTCCTGTAAAATCACCAACAGTTCGTCCTTAGCCTCGCTAGGGACTTTGGGGTTCTCCAGCAACAGGTCGGTGAACCCCACGATCGCAGCCAGCGGATTGTTCACCTCGTGCGCAACTCCCGAGACAAGTTGGCCCAGCGCCGCCATTTTTTCGGTGTGCATCAGCTTAGCCTGAAGGCTGGCGGTGTCGGTAATGTCGGTCATCACAACGACAATGCTATTGATGTGGCCCTGCTCGTCCCGCATGGGACTCAGGCTTATCGAGAAGTGGCCGGCGGCGCCATTCCCGCGAAGAAGTGGTATCTCCAGATTGTCGATCGCAACTCCTTGAAGAGTTCGGTCAAGTGTCTCCGACAGAGCCCGACGCCGTCCCGATGGCACCATGTTCACAAACGGATGACCCAGAAGATCGGCCTCACGGTAGCCCGATTCAAAACAGCGCCGGTTGGCATAACTCACCAGGCCGGCTGTATCGAGGACCATAATCATGCTCTGGGTGTTGTTGAGAATGTTCCGATTGAAGTCACGTTCACGGCGATAACGGCGTTCCGCGTCGCGGCGGTCGGTGATGTCTTTTAAAACGTGGACCGTGCGGAGTTCGTCCTCGTCACCGGAATGAATTCTCGAAGTGGAAACCAGAAATGTTCGGCCGGCAGCGGCATGGATAAAATCTTCTTGCGCTAACTCGGCATTGCGGCAAAAAGGACATCGCCCAGGTTGCTCGGGCGTAGCCAAGAGACGTAGCTTGCCAATATCCGTTCCTACCGCTCGTGTTGGCGGTACACCCAACACATCCGCAAGCGCGCGGTTTAAGCGCAGCACGCACCCAGTTCGGTCATGCACCACGATGAAATCAGAAATCGCGTCGACATCCTCAACCCATTGCTTTCGCGAGCGCTCAATTCGCGAAAAAAGCCGCACATTTTCGAGGGCCACCGACGCGTGCCCGGCTAGCGCCTCAAGGAGCTGTTTTTCAACATTGGATAGCTCTCTGCCGGCATCCACCAGGCAGAGGATTCCTAGCGGCGCTCCTTCGCTTTCGCTCAACCGAACTAATACGAGACTGCTCCAGCCCAGCGTTTCGGCCAGCTCGCGGCCCAGAAGACTTGCCGCGGGTCCCGAGCGCAATGCTGCTCCCGGCCCGCTCGCGTTCCGAGCCAAAGCGATCGCCAGTCGCCTTTGAATTGCAAGATCCCAGTGATGACCACGCCCGCTGAAGCCGGCGACTTCCCAGTCGGACATCCGGCCGAGCACCAATATTACCGCGCGCGCTCCAGTCATTTCGGCCGTACGAGCGGTTAGTCGGCGCGCAAATTCGGACGCGCCGAGCGAGGGGTTGAGCTCCAGCGTGGTGGCGGAAAACTGGGCCAGCAGGCTCTCGAAAGAGCCATCGAGACGGAAAGGTACCTCTGGAATATGCTTTAGCGCACGCATGGAGGTCGGGGCTTGCGCGCTTCGGCTACGCAGAAGAACATTACGGCCCAATCTCATTTTGAGTCAAGAAGTCCGCACCGTCGCCGTGCTGTAGGGGTAACGCAAACTCTGTCGCAATGTGAGAGGGCTGGACGCCGTTGGCCGAGCAGTTGAGACGCTTGAGCGGTCGGCAACTTTCGACTCATAGCCATGCCAACCAGTTAAGCTGCTCCATATCATTGAGTTACCGGGAGACAGCGAATTCTTCGCACGAGTTCCCAACACTACCGTCTATGGCATCGCCCGTGCATTTTCCAGTGCGGGGTCTTTCTCTCTGGGGAGGAGCAAGTCATGAAACGCACGCTGACATTCGCAACATTAGGATTGGCACTCTTATTGGCAGGCTCGGCAGTTCTGCCTCCCAAGGTGCTCGCGCAAGATGATGCTTCGACGGATGCTGTCAAAAGAAAGGTTCGCAGCAAAGTAGTGCCCGAGTATCCGCAATTAGCCAAGCAGATGAACGTCACCGGCAAGGTAAAGATTGAGGCCACCATCGCTGCCGACGGACATGTGACGAACACCCGAGTTGTTGGCGGCAGCCCATTGCTCGTAAACGCCGCGCTCGATGCCATCAAGAGATGGCGTTTCGAACCGGCTCCTAAAGACACCACCGAAGTGGTGGAGTTTACGTTTAGCGGCCAGGAGTAGTCTCTCACAAACGCATTTAGCGGGCGGTGGAGCGGAGGCTGGGAAAAATGACGATCGGTAAGAGGCTCTATTGGGGGTTCGGGGCGGTTTTGGCGATCATGGCGTTTCTGCTCGTGATCAACATCTTGACGGTTATGCGCCAATACAGTGCGCGCGATGCCGTCAAAACCACATTGGCGGACGTGCAGTCAATCGAAAACGTGCGCTATAAGATCATTGAAAATCGCCTGTCTCTCGGCAACTATCTTCTAAGTGGCGATCTCCGCGATGAAGACAAAACCAATAAGGGCATAAGCGAGCTTCAAGGTCTCTTGAACGATGGCGAGGACAAGGCGAATGATGCTGGACTTCGCTCCTCTCTAGTGCAAGTCCAAAGCAACGAACGCGATTGGGCGGACAACTTCGCGAAGCAAATGATCGCGAAACGACATCAAGTAGATTCCGGAGACGCGACCGTTTCGGACCTTCAGATCTTCTACCTGCAGCACGACCCGACTGTATGGATTAATAAGTCCACGGCGGTTCTGGATCAGGCCAATGACGGCGTGCGAAAGGCCCAGGACCGATCGAATGCATCTTCCGCGTCCGCCACGCTCTTAAGCGCCGTCATAACCACTGTCGGCACCTTGATCGCTGTCGTGCTGGGCGGGTTAATCGCCTTCTACACCGCGAAATCAATCAAGGATCCATTGTACCACCTGATCGAAGTGGCGCAGCGAATCAGCAATACCGGCGACTTGGACCAGACCATCGATGTCCATCGCGGTGACGAGCTAGGCGCGCTCGCCGAGAATTTTAACCAAATGGTTCTTCATCTTAAAGAGATGGCCTCCGTTTCGGCTGCAATTGCCGAGGGCGAGTTATCCGTGGCCGTGCAACCCCGTTCGCAGCAGGACACCATGGCCAAAGCCTTCGCGCAGATGACTCAAGGTCTGCGTCAGATGGTCCGTCAGGTACGCGACAGCGCCTCCCAGGTGGCCAGCGGCGCCGGGCAAATGGCCAGCGCCTCTGACGAGTCAGCCAAAGTCAGCGTCCAAGCCGCCTCCGCGATCGACGAAGTAACCAGCACCATGCACGAGATGAGCGTCAACGTGCAGAACGTCGTCAAAAATACCCAGGTTCAAGCTTCGAGCGTTGCCGAGACCTCCGCCTCGATCGACCAAATGGTCACATCGATTCAGCGCGTCGCCGATACCGCCAAGCTACTGGTTGACATCTCGCACCGCTCACGCGAGGAAGCCCGCAGCGGCATGGTTACGATGGACAAAGCCACCGAGGGGCTCAATCGCACTAGTCAGGCCATTCAATCTTCTTCTGAAATCATCGACGTGCTCGGGCGCCGCGCCGACGATATCGGCAAGATTATCGAGGTGATCGACGACCTCGCCGAACAAACAAACCTCCTGGCCCTTAATGCGGCGATCGAAGCCGCGCGCGCCGGCGAACATGGCCTCGGTTTTGCGGTGGTCGCGGAGGAAGTTCGCAAGCTCGCGGAAAAATCAACTCAATCGACAAAGGAGATATCCGAACTCATCGAGGGAATTCAGAAGGAAGCCCGCGAAGCCGTCGAGAACATGGAAAAGAGCACCGCCATGGTTCAGGAGGGCTTGGTCCTTAATAAGGACCTTAGCGCCGCGCTCGATAAGATCTCCGATGTCGTCTCCGAGGTTTACAAATTCTCGCAAGAAATCGGCGCCGCCACCACGGAACAGTCTAGCGGTTCGGCTCAAATTGCCAAGGCCACCAATCGCCTGACCGAAATCACGCAGGAAATCAATTCCTCGGTTGAAGAGCAGGCCTCAGGCGCGCAAGCCGTCGTGCGCTCGATGGAACGTATGCGAGAGCTGGTTCAGCAGTCCTCGTCCAGTTCCACTGAACTGGCCGCCACCGCCGAACAGATGTCCAAACTTTCGCGGGCTCTGCTGGATTCTATGGATCGCTTTGCGATCGAAGAAACCCGCGCGGACCACAAGCGCCCAGTGGCACGCCGTCAAACCGCGCCTGTTGAGCGGCATACGCCGGCGGAATACGCTGAAATGGTTCGGTCCTGATAAGGCACACAATCGCCATGGACAAAGAGCTTCAGGTAGTCGGCTTTCGGATCGGTCGCGAAACGTTTGGCTTGCCGATTTCAATCGTCCGCGAGATCGTTCGCGTACCCGAAATCACGTCCGTGCCGAACGCTCCTAACTATATCGAGGGTGTCATTAATCTTCGCGGGCGAATCATCCCCATCGTGGACTTGCGAAAACGGTTCGGCGAGAAAGCATTCGAGCCAAGTAAGAAGAACCGTATCGTCGTGGTCGAACTCGAAACTCGCGCCATCGGCCTGATCGTGAATTCCGCATCTGAGGTCCTGCGAATCCCTCCGTCCGACATCGAAGAACCTCACAATGTTTTCAAGGAAGGCGAAGTCAGCTACATCACAGGAGTTGGAAAGCTGAACGGTCGCCTCGTCATTCTCCTGGACTTGAGCCGGATCTTGCAACCTGGCGAGCTCGAGAATCTCGAGGAAATAAGAGAATCCACCACGGCTGTTCCAGCCGGCGGTGGCCGGCGAGGATTCTAAGCAGCCTAGGGGGCTACCCCAGAGGGACGAATGTCCACCGCACTTACCAGCTCCGTTCAATTGACCGACGCCGAGTTAAAACTTTTGCAGACTCTCGTATATCAAGAGTGTGGCATGTATTTCGACGAGCGCCGCACACACTTCCTCCGCGACCGTTTGCAACGCCGCCTAAAGGCGTGCAACTTAGACTCGTTTTACAGTTATTACCGGCTGCTCACCAGCAGGGAAGGCAAGCCGGAGCTCACGGCGCTACTTCAAAATCTCACCGTAAATGAAACCAGTTTCTTCCGCATCCGGCCCCAACTGGAATTGTTCCAGAAGGTGATTCTCGAACAGATCTTGCACAGGAAACAGGAACGGCGCGATTGGTCGATTCGCGTCTGGAGCGCAGGCTGCTCCACAGGTCAGGAACCTTACAGCTTGGCCATTCTCATCTGCGATGCGCTTGCCTACTACTACCTTCGCAATCCGTTGCCGTTTGATATGCCGACTCCCAAACCCCTGATCCCGCCTCCCTGGAAGATCGAAATCGTGGCTTCGGATATCAACTACTCGGCGCTGCTTACCGCGCAGCAGGGTATCTACGCGGAACCTCAGATGGAAGCGGTGGACTACACCTGCCGTCTGCGCTATTTCGACAAGGTTGGTGATAAGTACTCAATCAAGCCGGCTCTGAGGAATCTGGTCCAGTTTGATTTCCACAATCTGAAGACTGAATACCTGCCGCAGCACAACGACATGATCTTCTGCCGCAACGTAATGATCTATTTCGATGAGGCTGAGCAGAAGCGGCTGATCGACAAATTCCATCGCTGTCTTAATCAGGAAGGCTATCTCTTCGTCGGTCATGCCGAGAGCCTCTTCGGCCTAACCACGAAATTTCACATGATCCATCAGAACAACGCCACCGTATATCAAAAGATCGAGGCAGCCCAGTGACTTTCCCTTCCGACGAACAGGCCTCGGAGCTCCGCGATCTCTTTTTTGAGAGCGCGGCCGAAATCCTTCAAGGCATGAACGATGCGGGTCTCGCCCTCGAGGAGCGGCCAGGCGACGTCGAACAGCTTCGTCACGTTCGTCGTGCGGTGCACACGCTCAAGGGCGATTCCGCTGCTTGCGGCTACCGCCAGCTGAGCGAGCTTGCCCACGATTTGGAAGATGTCCTGACGCCGGAACTGGCACAGCAAAATGCCAGCCTGACGGCCGAAGTCATCCTCACGGCCGCGGACACATTTCACGAAATGCTTGCGGCCTACCGCAGCAAGCTCCAGCCCCCCGCCGGAGGAGCCCTCCGCGAACACATCCGGAAACTGCTGAACAAGCCTGAACCGGAAACGCAAGATACCTCATTCGAGGCGAAGTTCGAATGGACAGAATATGAGCGGCTCATGATCGCGGAAGCCTTCGGGCGCGGTGAGGCCGTCTTCAATATCGCACTCCAGCTCGATGCGGAAGCCCTTCTCCCAGCGGCAGCCTTGGAACTCGTCAGAAAAGCGCTTGAGGGCGCCGGCAGAATTCTTGCTTTCCGACCGGACATGAGCGTGCCCGTTGAACAGCTCCGCTTGATCCAGGCCGCTTTGTCGAGCGCGAAACCGTCCGATTGGATTCGGCGGCGCTGCCACATCCCATCCATCGTGGAAAAAATATCGATCGATGCGGTGCCGTTACCACAATCGTCTCCCCGGGATCTTCTCGAAATATTGATCGAGTCGGAAGCGGCCGCGATTTCCGCTGGCGTGAAATCCGCGCCCGCCGAAGACGGCGTGGACGGCGACGAAGAGGGCCGCGAAGCCAAGACATCCGCGAATCTTGCGCGCGCGGCGGAAGGCACGCTCCGCGTAGAGGCGGGACGCATCGACACGGTAATGAATCTCGTCGGCGAGTTGATCATCGGGAAGTCCATGTTGCAGCGGGCCATCAACGAATTCGAACGCCGTCACGAAAAAGATCCTTTGCGCGGAAAGCTGGCAGACGCGCTTGGGTTTCAGTCTCGCGTCCTCGGTGAACTGCAAAAATCGGTAATGAAAATTCGCATGGTCCCGGTCGAGCAGCTCTTCCGCCGTTTCCCCCGGATTGTCCGCGACGTGGCCCGGCTGCGAGGAAAGGATATAGATCTTGAGATTACGGGAGAAAACACCGACTTGGATAAGGGCATCCTCGACGCTCTAGCCGATCCTCTGGCGCACCTCGTTCGCAACGCGGCGGACCACGGCATCGAGATGGCCTCGCTGCGCCAGGCGGCAGGGAAATCGTCACGCGGAATGATTCGATTGAATGCCTATCATGACGGCGATCAGGTTATCATCGAGATCTCCGATGACGGCGGCGGGCTTGACCGCGAAAAAATCGTCCAGCGGGCAACCGAACGCGGGATCATTTCAGCCGAAGCCGCCTCGCAACTGAACGAATCCGAAGCGCTTCAACTTATTTTCTTGCCTGGACTGAGCACTGCCGATGAAGTAACCGAAATTTCCGGCCGGGGCGTAGGGCTCGACGTGGTCAAATCAGCCCTCGAAACACTGAAAGGCTCCATCGAGCTCCATAGCAAATTCGGTGAAGGCACCACGTTTCGCCTGATGGTGCCGCTCACGCTCGCCAGCATCCAAGCGCTTCTATTCCGGGTTCATGGCCGGCTTTACGCCGTTCCGCTGGCGTCTGTCGCTGAAATCACCAGGATCACCGACGAAGATATCCACCGCGTGGACGGCCACGAAGTCTTCCAACTGCGTCAGCAGGTTTTGACGCTCGTGCGCCTGGACCGCCTCGCCTCGCCTAGCAACAACGAGAGATCCAAACGACTTTTTGTAATCGTGATTGGCACCGGTGGGCGCAGGTTCGGCCTTGCTGTCGATAGCCTGATGGGCGAGGAAGAGCTCGTCATCAAGGCGTTGGAGGATGATCTAGTCACTTCTCCACTGGTGAGCGGGGCTTCGATTCTCGGAGACGGAACCGTTGTGCTGATTCTCAACGTTCCCGCCGTGGTCTCGCACCTTTCCCGCATTCCGGCCCTGGGAGCCACGGCATGAGCGAAAAAATCCGCGTACTTGTGGTGGACGATTCAGCGCTCATGCGCAAGCTGATTCCCCAAACACTTCTGAACGATTCAAAAATAGAAGTGGTCGGGACGGCCATGGACGGCTTGATCGGCCTGCGCAAGATCGAAGAGTTGCATCCTCACGTCGTTACCCTGGATCTTGAAATGCCGCGCATGGACGGCATCGAGATGCTCCGCCAGATTACGCGTAAGCATCGCGTCCCGGTGATTGTTGTCAGTGCGCACACGGAGGAAGGCGCTTCTCTTACGATCAAAGCGCTGTCGCTTGGTGCGTTCGACTTCGTTACCAAGCCGCAGGACGCTGCTTCAGGCCGGTTGGCTCAAATCGCCTCCGAGCTGGCGCTCAAAATCAAAGTCGCCGCGTCATCCGGCGCGCCGAAAATGATCATCACCCTTCCCACGGCACGTCGGAAAGGGCATCGTGCACTTTCCATGGAGCCGCGCTGGCCGTCGCGCGTGGTGGCGATCGGCATCTCCACCGGCGGCCCCAATGCGTTGCAATATCTTTTTTCGCAGCTCCCCGAAGACTTTCCCGGCTGCCTTCTTGTGGTGCAGCATATGCCCGAAGGCTTTACCGAAATGTTTGCTCGACGCTTGAATGAATCCTCGGCCCTCGAAGTAAAGGAAGCGCAATCAGGTGATTTACTCCTTGCCGGACGCGCCCTGATCTGCCCGGGCAACCGTCACATGAAAGTGCGACGCATGGATCATGGGGACGTGGCGATTCTTGTGGATCAGCCGCGCGTCAACGGTCATCGCCCCTCCGTTGACGTCCTCTTCCATTCCGTCGCCATGGAGTTTGGCGACAAGGCTTTGGCAGTGCTGATGACCGGAATGGGCGAAGACGGCGCCGCCGGACTTGGCGCCATTCATTCCGCCGGTGGCTATACGATCGCCCAAAGCCCGGATACCTGCATTGTCGATAGCATGCCTCGCGCGGCCATTGAGCGTGGCTTCGTGAGTCGAATTATTTCGCTTCCAGGTCTTGCCAGCGCCTTGCAGTCGAAGTGCATGCCCCAAACGCCATCTACGGAGCCGGACGCGGTGGTCTCATCCTCGGATCAACCGTCCGGCGCAGGAGCTTCCCGAAGGAGATCACTATGAAACAATTTGAAGCATTGACCCGAAAAGACAGCCATCCCGTTCGTTACCTCATTGTGGACGACTCGGTTTTCGCCAGGAAGAGTTTGGCCAAAATGATCGAGTCTTTCGGCGGCAGTCTCGCCGGTGAGGCCGGCGATGGCTGCACCGCGATCACTGAATACGCCCGCACAAAGCCAGACATCGTCCTGATGGATATCACCATGCCGCAAATGGAAGGTATTGAGGCCGTCGAGCGGATCGTTCAGGAACATCCGGAAGCGCGCGTCGTAATGGTCTCTTCCGTCGGGTATCAGGATAATATTTTGGCCGCGCTTCAAAAGGGCGCACGCCACTTCGTACAAAAGCCCGTGAAGCCCGACGCGCTCTACGAAATCATCCGTTACGTGCTCAATGACGATAGCGTTACCGCTCCCGTCGGCGCGGCTGGGGAGAGTTCCCGATGAAAATGGATCTGATCCAACCCTTCATTGGCTCGCTCGACACGGTTCTCGCCGAAATGATGAAAGCTCCGGCTACCATCGCTGACCTTGCGATGGAAGAGGACGGCTACCGCAGGAAAGGTGTCGCCGCAGTGGTTACTTTCAAAGGCCAGATCGAAGGCCGAATCGTTCTGGACATGGACCCGCAAGCCGCCGCCAAAGTCGCCAGTTGCCTTGCAGGAGCTGAAGTTGATGCTGCGGAACCGATCGTTTCGGAAGCCGTTTGCGAACTGGCGAACATGGTGATCGGCAACGCCGTCACCCAGTTAAATGATCGCGGCTTCCAGTTCAAGGTGTATCCTCCTTCGGTGCTCACCGAAGAGCAGTGCGCCAAAGCAGGTCAAGACTCGGAAGCCACCATACTCTGCTTTGAAACTGTCAGCGGAAACGTGTACCTGAATGTCGCTATGCATTACCACGCGCGTCGCTCCCGCGAGCGCTCCCCCGTAGCTGTCGCGTAGATGCTCCATCGTCTCGATGGCTTGCCTTGAGACTTGATGGCTATTTCAGCGTTTTAAGGTACGAGACAATCTGCCAACGGCGTTGTTCGGGTAGCCCGGACCACGAGGGCATCCCGGAAGCAAGGTTGCCATTGCTCAGGAACCACGCAAGCTCGCCCGGCGTGGCATTCTGCACACCGGTTGAGTGCAAATCCGCAGCATGACCCATACCCCTCGCATCGTCGCCATGACACTCTGCGCAGTGCTGCCGGTAGAGTTTGGCACCCGCGTCGATAGCGCCCGGTTGATTGTCGTAAGGATTCTTCCACGTCCGAGCCTTTGCGGGGGCCTGCGCAATTGCGACCAGAACGCCACGTCGATCAACGCCTCGGTTGCGAGCGGAGGCTGCCGCTGCTGCCAGCGAAATGAGCGCGAGTGCGGCCGAAATCAACGCGCGGCTCATTGAAACACGCTCCTCATCTTGCGGCCAAAGGCCGCCAGCTCGTACGAAATGCCCCAGCGCAGCAAGAACCGGTGGCTGTTGCCATTCAACCCGAAGCCAGGAGAGATACGGAGCGTCACGCCGTCCGGCATTTGCCACGCAATGATCGGTGCGGCATAGTGAGAAGTGCCGGCCAGCCGAAACGAGGCCGCCGTGCCCAGCCCCCCGTAGAATTCCGCCCCGGCAAGGAAGTTCTCGCGGCAAAAGTTGCATTGCCGTGCCGTTGCGGCCGATCGAAGCGGCCGGCTCGCTCCCACGGCGTAACCAAATTCCCAGGGCTCGTGCCCGAGATTTTTTTCCCCTATGAAATTCTCCGAGAAATTCCAGCTTTTGTAATCGCTGGAAAGAATCAGCTTGGTCTCAAGTTCGTGCTCGTGTTCGTTTCGCGCTTCTGAGTTGCGGACGGCATGATCGAACTGAGTGTCGAAGCCCACCACTTCGATCATGGTTTTGTCAGCGCCGCTCGTATTCTCATATTCGACGTAGAGGACCGGGTTAATCCAGTGCTCGCGCATCAGCGGACGGAAGCGGTTTTCCCAACGAAAACCAGTGAAGAGCGCGCTATCACCGAACGTGGACTGCGAATCCAGATAGAATTCGGATGTCCACCACGCCTTTACTCCGTATTCGAATTCAACCCAAGGCGCGACGAAGTCGTTCCCGCCCTTCTGGGTCGCGTAGTTCGTGGAAAACTCGATCTCCAGATTGCCGGGCTCCTCCAGGTGGTGCGAATACGCCACGAAATAGGGAGTCTCCTGGGCGGCCGCGCTGGAAGAAATCACTAGCGTCGCACTGGCCAGACAGAGCGAAGCTGCTGCCCAAGCTAGTACGCGACGCATCCGCCGACGGCCCTTTACTGACACGGACACTTCCCATCAGTTGATAATCGGTATCAATAAGGTCCAGAGGCTATTACAGTTGATAATGAATGTCAACTGAGTGTACTCGTCCACATGATTAGTGACACTCGGCTTTCTGTTTGTGAGACTTCCAGCGCTCGAGGAATTCGAGCGGAGTGAGGTAGTGGAGCGCCTGGTGGGGGCGGACGGTGTTGTAGATGTGTTCCCAGCGACGGAGCTGGGGACTGAGTTGCGTGACGTTCCAGCGATCAGGGATCACTTGATAGAACTCCTCGTGGTGCGTGCGATGGGAGCGTTCGACCTGCCCGTTAAGCTTGGGCGAGCGCGGTGGGAGGACGAAGAGCGGCAGGTTTCGTTGCTGGCAAGCGATTTCGAATTCGGCAGCGAATTCGCTGCCGCCATCCACCTGCAGGGCGGCGATGGGGAAAGGCATGCGATCGACCAGCGTGTCCAGGAAGCGAGCCGCGGCCAGCGAAGTGGCGCGTTCGTGCACTTCCAGCACATCCCAACGAGAGACCATGTCGCGGGCCGAGAAGTGTTTCAGTACCACGCCGCGCGCCGGTCGCACCTCTTTGGTGTCGACCTGCACCAGATCACCCGGCCTTCGAATAGGCCAAAAATGGGGTTTTCGCCGGGCCCAGGGACGGCTGCGCATTTTGCGGCGCCGCCGGATCGCTCCTTTCGCCCCAGCTTCCACCAACACGCTGCGGCGCTTCAGGTCGTTCAGGATCCGGCCCACCATGGACGTGGAAAGCCGAACGTGTTTGCGGCCCAGCAGCACGACCAGTTTGTCCTTCCCCCAGCGGGGATACTCGCGTCGCAGAGCGAGAACGGCTTCGCTCTGCGAGGGTGTCCAGGTCGGCTGGCGATGCCGATGCGGGCGATGCGAACGATCCTCCAGCGTGGAGAGGTTATGAGGATCGTAGCGCCGCCACCAGCGATAGAACGTCTGCCGGCTGATCCCAAAGTGGCGGCAGGTAAAAGCCGCATTGCGGCCATGACGCAGATAATGACTCATCCAGGCCAACCGGAGCTGACCAACCCGGCTCAGCTCGCACCCAAAACGCGAAAGCTCGCGCGCTCTGGGCACCTTCCCTCTTCGTATTTGCATGGCGACACTCTACCGAGTGTCACTAATCATTCTGAACGAGAACACTGAGACCAACGCAGGTACCGAGACAGTTAGGCTGAATTGCACCGGAACGGGAAGGCAACCGATTCAGATGGCCTTCCTCGTTACAACTGCAGGCAACTTTACGATTACTTCAGAATTAGAAGTGGAAGCCGATCTCTCCCGTCACCGTGCGTGGCGTCACGTAATGCGTCCCGCTAAACGTTGAAAGGAAGTTGTATAAAGCGTATTGATTGGCCAAATTCACAACCGTGAGTCGGGCGCTCCACTTATACCGATCACCGTTAAAGAGGTTATCGTCCCCTATGGCTACGTCAAACAAGCTTCTGGGCTGAATGCGCTGCGGGTTCTTGTCGTCGTTTTCTTTTCCGGGTGCCGGAACCTTTATCAGAGTGGATCCAAACTGCGAGGCCAAGCAAGGACTTGGAAGCGCCTGGGTTGGAGTGGCATGCACGCCGTTGCATGTGAATTCGGCCTGAAACTCCTGATCAGCGGTGAGAGGCGCACCGGTGATCGTATTGATAAGGTTTATGGCGGGTTGGCCACCCAGCATAGTTGACGCCCCCGCGCATGTCGCAGTCAGTGGGTCAAAACACGGCGTTGCACCGGCTACCAATCCGCTGTCATAACGCCAATTGAAGCCAATCCACGGCCCGCGTTTCCACGGCTGATACTCCATATGGGTCGTTTGGTTGAAAACCTCATCGTGGTCAATCCGGAAGACGCCTGTTGCCGGTGGAACAATGGGCAGTCCAGCAACCTGCGGTAGGAAGAATCGCGCCGCCACGCTGGACATTACCACCTGTGCCGAGAATCCATGGAAGTTTGGCACAGTAGCCCGGATTGCATATCCAGTGATCTTAGAATTGTGCCATTCGATCGGAAAATAGATGGGTGTCGCGCCCACATCGCCGAAGTCGTAGCCATTGTGAGTGTACTTCCAGATGTAGTCCCCGCTCACCACCAAGTACCGCCCAAATGCTTGCTGCAGCCCTGCGTGGAATTCGTTGCGGAAGCCAGGTTGAATCGGACCTGACACACACGGCACACCGAGCGGCGGCACAAGTGTCGCAAGAAAAGGAACGTTGCAGCCTGTGCTGGCGATCACCAGGTTTTCGTTGAAAGGGGTCTCCAGTGTTCGCGCGTAGGAAACCCGCAGAACCGTGCTGCTCGGCTTGATGTTGTATGCGACCCCAAGTCGCGGTTCCGCCTGCCGGCCTGTTGAAAGTCCGTTGTACAGATCACCGCGTATGCCGAGATTAAAGTTCCAGTTGCCCGTCGTGATCGTGTCCTGAACATACAGGGCCGTCTCCTTCACATCGCCATGTCCGTTGAAAGCGAATAAATTGCCTCTGGCATAGAGCCCTCCACCCCCCGTTAAATCAAAGGGTGCTAACACGCCGCATGGCGTGCCGACGATCGGTTGATTAGTCACCGGACTCAAGCAAGAGGGAGCGATTCCCGGAATGAGTGTGGGATCGACGATCCCAATTTGGTCATTCTCGTTTAGGAAGGTGTGTTCATAAACTATTCCCGCCTTGAGGTTATGGATCCCTTTTACATACGAGACACTGGCGCGAAGACCGGCATTAGTGAGGGTTCTGTTCTGACCGACTGTCTCGCTCTGTAAATCTGGGGCCAAATCATTGAAAGGGTCAGCGCTCGGGTAATAGTTATATTGGTCCCTCCGTACATATGCACCGACGGTCAGCACACTGGATGAATTGATCAAGCGCGTCCAGGTCGGCGCGACATTATATGTCTTGATTTGCGAGCGCTGGTCGGTCGGACCCAATGGATTGCCGGTCACGGGATTTAAGAGTTGGACGCCATTGACGTCATGAAACTGTTGGTCGAACGAATTCGGATTCTGAAACCAGGACCGAGTGAACCCGAAGTTCAAGTGAACGGAGTCAGCGGTTGAGATTTGATAGTCGACCCGGTCGAATATGTTCTCTTCGTTCCCCTTGTCGTGGAAGACCTGAAATTCGGGTGGATCGAGAAATCGGCCGCTGTTTAGCCCGCTGACAGAAAGGAAGTTTCCCCAGTTTGAACCGCCGAAGCCGAAGTTGAATCCACCGTTGGCTGTTCCAAACGTGCCGTAATCGGCCGTCACGGCGCCGTGTGGTGTCGTCATGCCTTGACCGGATCGCGTCGTGACGTTGATTATTAAACTTGTTTTGTCACCGTATTCGGCAGGGGGCGCCCCCTCAATCACTTCTAGCGACTGGACGGAATCCAGTGGAACTTGGTTGGAGAACACCTTGCTCTGTTGATCGGTGATCGGCTGTCCGTCCAGCGAAAATGAGTTTTCCGCGTGGTCGCCCAGCCCGTGAAACAGGCCGTTTGAATCAGCGGCGACTCCGGGCGTGGCGAGCGTCACCAATGAACTCAGGGATGACGACTGACTTTCTAACGGCAGCGTATCGAAGAGCTCCCGAGAAACATCCGTGTGCGCCGTCGAGTCATTCTCGATCAGGTCGCCTCCCGACTCAACTGTTACCGTGCTGGTCGCCCCGGCGAGTTGAAGATTGATCTTCAAGTTCAGGGGCACGGTCGACCTTACTTCCACATCTTGCGCGTAGTTGGCAAAGCCGGTAGCTGTAACGGTCATGTGATACGGGTTGAATGGGACGTTTTCGATGCTGAAGTCTCCGTGCGCGTCGGTCGTGGTCGTACGCTCAAACCCGCTGACTGGGTTGTGAATAGCGACAGTCGTCCCGGGTATAACCGCGCCGGATGGATCCGTAACCGTTCCTGAAATGCTTGTGGAGTTTCCGGCGTTTTGGGCCAGAGCGGTCGATTCGAGACCAAGAATTCCGAACACCACAACCACGATTCCAAACCAAATGTACAAAGGCTTCATGTGTCTTCTCCTCATAGGAATGCGGCCGCTGCGCATCCCTGCGCTGCGGCGAAGAATGGATGTGGAAATGCCGACGCCCGGCCCGATAGAGGGCACGGTCGTTAGAAAAAACCTTTTTGTGGAGGGGATTTATGCCGGGGGAGCGCGGGGAACGCTAGGCGTGCGGACCGCGTGAAAATGAGGCGAGGATCTTTCGGCAGCGGCAAATCTTGCGACTGTGACGGTCGCCGACCCCGCCCCTTGTGCCGCCGGTTGCGGAATCGCGGCGTGACCGATGTGGCACGCCTGACATTGCTGGTCGTCGGGCGCGTGGGTATGCCAGTGAGAGGCTGCGTGCACACCCAGCATAGCCACCACCAGGATCAGCGTCACCGCCAGCAGTCGTATTGTTATTCGTTTTGCCATGTCCAATTCAGATTAAAATCATCGCCTTCGTTTCTAAGCCGTTGCTGTTTCCCTGGCGCGCACCACCCGTATATTCGCCGAACCTTATACTTGAAGGACGTCGCCATCTCGCGCCACCATCTCGTAAAGCACGGGGTTGACGAAGAATCCCAAGAACAGCCGTGAAATCAGCCCTGCCACGATTACGATTGCGAATGGCTTCTGTGTGTCGGAACCTATGCCCCTCGAGAGCGCGGCGGGTAGCAAACCCAAGCAGGCCACAAGGGCCGTCATCATAATGGGCCGCAACCGCAAGAGTGAGGCCTGAAGTGTGGCGGTGCGAATATCCAGGTTCTCCAAACGCAGTTTATTAATGTAAGAAACCAGAATTACGGCGGTCTCAACCGAAACTCCCATGAGCGCCAGCAATCCGAGAAGAGAAGATACGCTGAACGGAGTTCCGGTAAGTTTCAGCGCGATGAGCGCCCCCACCGGTTCGGTCATCACCACGCCCAGCGCAATGGTTATCGGGAATTTGAAGTTGCCGTAAAGTGCGAATAGGACCATGAAAATCAAAAGCAGCGCGAGCGGACCGATGATTTCCATTTGGTGTTTTGCTTCAAGCAACTCGCTGTACTCACCACCCCAGGTGAGCCGATATCCAGGCGGCAGCGATTTTTGGACGTCGGCGATAGCCCGCTGTCCATCCGCAACCGCCCCCTGAAGGTCGCGCCCTTCCACGCTGTACTGCACACCGATGTAACGCGAATTGTTCTCGCGGTAAATGAACGAAGCCCCGCTCGCTTCGTGGATGTTCGCCAACTCGCTTAGCGGAATCTGCTGGCCTGAAGACGTGCCGACCAGCAAAGCCCCAATCTGCTGCGCGCTCTCGCGGAATTGCGGCTTCATGCGCACCACCAAATCGAACAGCTTCTCGCCTTGGATTACTTGCGTGGCCGCTTGGCCTCCAACGGCCGCTTGTATTACAGCTTCCACGTCCGCGACGTTAACGCCGTAACGCGCGATCTTGTCGCGGTCCGTATCAATCAGAAGGCTGGGCTGCCCGAGCTCGCGTACCACCGTCAGCTCCGTGAAACCGGGGACTTGCGACAGGCGGCGCTTGATCTCCAGTGCTTTCTCCTGCAGCACATTCAAATTGGGCCCGTACACCTTCACCGCTAACGCGCTCTTAAGTCCCGTCAAGGCCTCATCCACCGCATCTTCGGCCGGCTGCGTGTAATTGAAAATCACACCCGGAAAGGCCTTTAGTTGTTTCTGAATTTCCTCGGTCAGCTCGGCTTTATCGTGAATCGAACTCGACTTCCAGGAGGAATCTCCGTAGGGTTTCAAGCCCACGTAGAATTCGTCATTGAAAAAACCTGTTGGGTCCGTGCCGTCGTCCGGGCGTCCCAGTTCGGAGCCTACGTCGGTGACCATTGGATACTTCATCAGAATATTGCGGACCTGCGGACTGAATTTCGCCGCTTCTTCGTAGGAGATTGTGTAAGGCATCGTCGCGCGAATCCACAGCGCGCCCTCATCCAGGTGCGGCATGAACTCGCCACCGATGAATGGAACGAGCAGCAGAGTTGCGCCAAAGATGACAGCCGCGACAAACACCGTCGTTTTCGGTCGGTCCAGGCACCAGGCAAGCTGCCCGGCATATTTTTTCCTAACCCATTCAAACGGTTTGTTCACGCGTTCTCGCACTCCCCCACGGAACCAGTAGGAGCACAAAACGGGAACCAGGGTGAGTGTAAGCAGCAGTGCGCCCACAAGTGCGACCGCCATCGTATCGGCCATCGGGCGGAAGAGCTTCCCCGACGGCCCAGTGAGTGCATAGATCGGAATATATCCGGCGATGATTACGGCAACAGAGTAAAAGATCGGGCGATCCACATCTTTCGCCGCGGCCAGGATCACCTCGTGCAAGTCGTATTGCTGGCCCTCGCGCAGGCCAAGCTCACGAAAAATGTTCTCGACCATCACCAGCGTGCCGTCGATGATGATTCCGAAATCAATTGCTCCGATCGAAAGCAGATTGGCCGCTGCTCCCCTGGCGTGCATGAAAATAAACGAGAAGAGCAGCGCCAGCGGAATGGTGAGCGCCACAATCACGGCGGCCCGGAAGCTCACCAGAAAGAAAACCAGTACCACTAGAACAAGCACCATCCCCCGCAGCAAATTGTTCTCGACCGTATCCGTTGTCAGCCTCACCAAATCGCTGCGGTCGTAAAACGGATGCACTTTCACATCGGGCGGCAGGATGCTTTCGTTCAGTTCCTCGGTCTTGGCCTCGACGCCTTTGAGCACGTTCTGCGTCTGGTCTCCCCGCAGCATCAGGATGACGCCCTCGACCGCATCGTCATTCTTGTTGAAGCCGAATTCGCCAAGGCGCGGAGCGTGACCGATCGTCACCTCGCCTACGTCGCGGACGCGGACGGGCACGCCGTTCTGCGACCCCACGATCACATCGCCAATATCCGCTTCATCACGCAGCAAGCCGATCCCGCGCACGTAATAGAATTGGCCACCTTGCGAATAGAATCCGCCGCCGGCATTGGCATTGTTCACCGAAAGCTGCTGGACCACCTGCGGCACGGTGATGTGATATCCATAGAGCCGCGCGGGATCGAGTAACACTTGATACTGCATCACCGTGCCACCGAACCCAGAGTCGTCCGCCACTCCACGAACTTGCTTGTACTCGCGCTCGACTACCCAATCTTCGTAGGTCTTCAGTTCCTGAGCAGAGCGGTCTGGACTCTCGAGCACGTAGCGGTATACGAGACCGGAGGGGCTGGATAGCGGCGCAAGCGTAGGCGTCACACCGGAGGGGTAGGTGACGTCGCTCAATCGCTGAAAGACCAGTTGCCGTGCAAAATAATCATCCGTGTCTTCATCAAACGTGAGGATTACGTCCGACAAGCTATAGAGGGAAATTGACCGCATCACGTCCAGCTTCGGCACGCCGTTCATTTCTACTTCGGTCGGCAGTGTGATGAGCCGCTCCACCTCTTCCGCCGCGTGCCCCGGCCATTGCGTAATGATTTCCACCATGGGCGGAGAAACATCGGGGTAAGCGTCCACCGGCATATGGGAGAACGAAACAGCCCCCCCAATGGCCAGAAACACCACCAGCATCAGAATCAAAAACCGCTGCCGTAACGCGAATCGCACGATGCGATGGATCATTCGTGTGCCCTAGTTAACTCCCGAAGACTCTTAATGCTGAATCGAATTCGCGAATTGCACGAACAGGCCGCCGTCCCCCACTATTTTTTCTCCCGCGGAGAGCCCCTTTAGAATTTGCGTTTTTCCGTTCTCGCTCTGCCCGATTTCCACAGCCCGCCGGGAGAACTGGTTTGCCCCAATCGCCACATAAACGAAGGGCTGGTTCTCGTCATCCCGCAGCACGGCGGCATCAGGCGCGGCGATCGCGTTTCGAATCGAGCCGGCGGTAACCGTGACGGTGCAATACATGTCCTTTTTCAGCTTTTCGCCGGGGTTATCGACCACAATGCGGGCCTGCAACGTTCGCGTGTTAGGATCGAGCGCCGGCGACACGTACGAAATTCTTCCGTGGAAGCTTTGGGGGTAGGCGTCTGTTTGGACTGTCACATCGTCGCCCTTCCTGATGTACGCGAGGTCGGCCTGATATACGTTGGCCAGCACCCACACCGTGCTCATATCCGAAATCGTGAACGCCTGCGTCTGTACGGCCTGCATCACCTGTCCCGGTGACACCATCCGTTCAACCACCTCTCCGCTGATGGGTGCGATCACGGGAATTTCGGCTGACGAAGCAGCCTTAGCAACGTCTTCCGGGCTCTTGATTCCGAGAATTTTCATGCTCTGCTCGGACGCATTCAGATCGGCCTGCGCCTGATTGCGGTCCGATTCGGCTTGCAGCAGGTCGCGCTCGGCAATCGCCTGGTGCTGGTAGAGATCTTGCGCGCGCGCGTAGTTCTTGTCCGCCACGCGAAACGCTTCTCGCGCCTTGATGTATGTATCGAGCAGTTGCGAGTAGTCCGGACTTGTCACTTCCAGCATCGGCTGGCCCGCGCGCACATGCTGACCTGGAACAACCAGAATCCTGCTTACCGGGCCGCCTACCTGCGTGATCACCGGTGTTGTTTTGAACGCGTTGTAGGCTACAGCACCTGTTAGCCTCATCGTGCGCGTCAGCTTCACCGGTTCAATGGTGACCACCTGAACGTGAGACATCTGATCCGGCGGAATGGTGAGAAGCTCCGGCGTCGCGGCCTTGGACTCCTTCGATGAGAACGACGTCATCTGGCTGGCGCTCTCTCCGCGGTTTGAATTGCACCCCGTCAGCAGCCATGCGCAAACCAGCACGGCCGCAAGTCCCAACCACTTTTTGCGCTCCGAATCCCTTGAATGGTTCATGGCAGGCTCCTCGTTCCCACGGCTTCGCGAAGTTGCTCGAGTGCCAGCAGATAGGCTGCCAGCGATTGCCGGTATGCGAGTTGCGTCGCGCGGTAACTCCGCTCCGCATCCAGGAAATCCAGCAGGCTCGCCGCGCCGCGCCTGTATGAATACTCGCTGATATCGCGGTCCTGCTTCGCCTCGTCCAGATAACCGGAGCGGTAAATCTGGACGATTTTGTCGTTGGTACGCAGGCCTTCATAGGCATCCTCGACGTCCGTCAATACTTGCTCGTTGGCCGCCTTTTCCTGCTCTTGGGCTTGGGTGATGGCCACTTGCGTGCGCGCAATCTCTCCCTGGTTGCGGTCAAAAATTGGAAGCTGTATCTGGCCGAACACCGACGCTGTGTTGGCGGCGCTGACGTGCGTGTAGTTCACCTGGGCAGTCACGTCGTGTTTGCCCTCCGCTTTCTGCAGTTGATATTGGCTGGTCGCCGCCGTTACATTTTGCTGTGCGGCCCGCAGATCGGGACGTGTCGCCAGCGCTTTGGCTTTCAAATCCTCAAGGTGCACCTTGAGCGGTTGATAATCGAGCGAACCGGCCACATCGTAATCGGCCGGCACCGATTCGTACCCTAGCAGTTGCCGCAGGTCCGAAAGCGCTTGCACCTTTGCTAGCTGCGCCTGGGATGCATCTGTCTGGAACTGCAACAGCTGCAGCTTAATTTTCAGTAAGTCGTCTTCGCTGATATCGCCGGCCCTGTATCGCTCCTGGCTGATATCCACGCTATTCTGGAAGCTCTTCAAATCTTCCTGCGCCAAGTCCAGCGCTGATTCGGCGAGTTGCGCGCCAATGAACTGCGTCGCCACCTGAAACGTCACCGTGCGCTCGTTATCCGCCACCAGCGACCGAGTGACCGCCGTCTGGTCTTTCGCGGCTTGCAGGCGGTGCTGCCGTTTCTTGCCGCGCTCGAACAAGTAGCTGACGCCCAGATCGAACTCCGTGGAATTGTCGATGAAAGTGGAATTGAAATCGCTGGGCTGAAAAAATGGCACGAAGAGCGCGTCTCCCAGCAGCACGGGATTGGGGCGCAGATTCGCGGTAATTTCGGCATCCTGGTTTTGTTGGATCATGGTGCGCGCGGCCAGCAAATTATGGTTGTGCCTCAGCACCATTTGAATCGCGTCGTCGAGCGTGATTTTCACCGGACCTTGAACGCCTACAGGAGCTTGCGCGGAGGCCGGAATCGCGGCGGTGGCCGCGCCTAGACACGCCACCAACGCCACAATTGCAAATCGCACGCGTTCTGTACGCATAGTCTTCAGCCCTCAATAGCCGAAATGGGACGTGAATTGGCGTGCCGCAGTCGGCACGGATTTAGAGCGGGGATCCTACAAGATAGGAGGGGCCCGTGCCGGAACGCGCCTGACCGTAGGATTCGGCGCCAAACCAAAAGCTCTAGGCTCCGGCGTAGGGGCTATCAGGGCAAAAGCCGGGGCCTGATCGGTTGCGAGAGGACGGTCGATTGGCTGATGGCTAAGATGGCAAATGGGGCAAGTAGACTCCGAGGAGCCACTGTGATGATGCCAAACGCTCCCCGTAGTCATCGCGACCAAGAGCAGCGCCAGCAGCGCTATCGGAAGAATCAGATACCGGACTTGTTTTGGTTTCTGCATCGCCGCTTGATCGAAAGCAGGCTTAGATCACGATCATAGCAGATGTTCTACAACTCAAATCGGTTGCGTCGCAACCGTTACGCCAATGTAAACAATGGCAATCAGCCGCTCTCGAAGGAAGCTGGATCGCGCGATCGCTGAGGGCCTAATTGGAGTGTTCAAGTGCCTCCTCAACCAGCGCGACGCATTTCTGCACGCGCTCGCGTAGAGGCCCGTCAATTTCTTGATGCCGCGCCCGCGATGAAAAGAGTTCATCGGCGATGTTTAGCGCCGCCAGCACCGCCACCTTCAACGAGTCCACGATGCGCGTTGTCTCAGCAACCTCTCGCATCTTGGCGTCCACGTACGCCGCCAGTTCGCGCAGATATTCCTCGTTTTGATCCGTGCTGACGTTGTAACTCTGATCGTAAATATCGATTTTCACGTTTGTGCCCCCGATGCACGAAGCCGGATCGCGCCATTGTCGGCTATTGCTCGCTGAACTGCAATGTCCCTGCGGCCGCTACACTTCCACAGGCTAGCCGCCAGTCAGCCATCGGCATTTCCGTGATAATCTCGTCGCAGTCGGAGGGTCTTGATGGCGGACGAAATCCAGATACGAGTGAATGGACGGATACATAGCGTCGCTGTCGAGCCGGACACTCCTCTGCTGTACATCCTCTCTGGCGATCTGCAACTACAAGGGCCTCGATTTGGCTGCGGCCTTTCGCAATGCGGCTCTTGCTCGGTGCTCGTGAATGGCGCCGAAACGCGCTCCTGCGTCACGCCCGTGTCGGCTGTTCGCGGCAAATCCGTCACCACGCTCGAAGGCTTGCCGGAATGGTACGCGAAGCATAAAAAACTCGCAAAAACGCCTGCTCTGCACCCCGTGCAACAAGCCATCATCGACGAACAGGCGGTACAGTGCGGCTATTGCTTCAATGGCATGATTATCCAGGCCGCTGAGCTCCTTTCAAAAACGCCGCAACCCACTGAACCGGAAATTCGCACCGCCATGAACGGCCATCTATGCCGCTGCGGAAGTTATCCCCGTGTTATCAAGGCAATCCAACGCGCCTCCAAAGCGATGCATGGAGCGTTGATTGCAGAGGCGGGTGCGGAGGTGGCCCGATGAAATCGCCCGCAACTCCGCGACCCAAGTTCGACCGTCGCGAATTCCTGAAGGCAGGCGGAGCACTCATCATCGGATTCAGCAGCGCCGGCTTCATTGGCGACGAGCTGGCAGCGCAAGGCGTCACAGACTCTGCCGCACGCGGCTCGGTTGCAGGTCCGCCCAATCCCAAGCAAATCGACACTTGGCTCGCCGTCCACGCCGACAACACGGCTACGATCTTCATCGGATATGTCGAACTCGGCCAAGGCTCCACAACATCCCTGCTGCAAGTCGCCGCCGAAGAACTCGACCTCGGCATGAATCAGGTCAGCACCGTCCGTCTGGACACCAATCTCACTCCCAATCAAGGCGGCACGTACTCGAGCTCCTCCATCGCTCGCGGCAGCCCGGCGATTCGCACGGCCGCGGCCGAAGCCCGGCAAGCTTTGCTCCAGCTTGCGTCCAAAAAATTGGACGTCCCGATCAATCAACTCACGGTATCGAAGGGCGTCGTCTCAGTCGCAGCGCCAAACGGCGGCAGCCCACAAAAGTCAGTCACCTATGGTGAGTTGATAGGCGATAAGCGTTTCAATCTGGTCTTCACTGGCACCGCGCCATTGAAACCTGTGGCTGAATACAAATTGGTTGGCGCCAGCCCTGCGCGAAACGACATCCCGGATAAGGTTAGCGGCAAATATGTTTATCTCCAGCACGTTCGTTTGCCGGGAATGCTGCACGGACGTATCGTTCGTCCGCGCGGCCAGGGGGCGTATGGCGCGGGCGCAAAAGTTTCGAGCCTCGACGAAGCTTCCATCGTCCACATCCCCGGCGCGCGCGTTGTGCGTAAAGGCGATTTCGTTGGTGTTGTGGCCGATCGCGAATGGGACGCCGTTCGTGCGGCCCAACAACTGAGGATTACATGGGACATGCCCGCCACTCTGCCTGGCAGCGACGGCCTGTATGACGCAATGCGCGCCGAAAAAACCACCGATCGTGCGGTTCTGGAAAAAGGGAATGTGGAATCCGCTTTCGCCGGAGCGGCGCACGTCGCCTCCGGGACGTATCACGCCCCGTACCAAGCGCACGCTCCCTTCGGACCTAATGGCGCTCTCGCGGACGTGACCCCGGATTCGGCGCTAGTGATCTGCTCGACGCAGGATGTCTACGCCACGCGCAATTCGTTGGCCGGCGTGCTCGGATTGCCCGCTACAAAAGTTCGCGTTCAGTATTACGAAGGTTCGGGAACCTACGGCCACAGTTGTTATGACGACGCCGCGCAAGCCGCGGCAATCCTCTCGCAGCTGGCGGGCAGACCCGTGCGCCTCCAGTTCATGCGCTGGGACGAGCATGGCTGGGACCTCTACGGCCCTGCCCATGTTGGCGAGATCCGCGCCGCAGCCGATGCGGGCGGCAAGATCATCGCCTATCAGTATGACGGCTGGCATCACAATTGGAGCGCTGTCGAAACCTCCTCACAACTCGCGCTCGGAACCCCCGCCGCCCCATGGAGGTTCGGGGCCGCCCAGGACGTAAATCCCAACGATTGCGGCGGAATGTACGCGATTCCCAACGTGCGACTGATCAATCATGAAGTTCCGGCGCTCGGATATCTGCGCGGCGCGTGGCTCCGCTCGCCGCTTGATTTATCTTTCTCCTTTGCATCCGAGCAAACAATTGACGATCTCGCCCATCAGCTAGGAATTGACGCGTACGAGTTTCGCAAGCGAAATATCGCCAACGAACGATGGATGGGTGTGCTCGACGCTGTTGCGAGAGCTGCAAAATGGGAGTCGCGTCCTCCGGCCTCGAAGGTTTCAGCGAGTCCGGCAGATGCCAAATTGCTCAGAGGTCGAGGAATTGGCCTGGGCACACATCTCACGTCGTACGGCGCCGCTGTCGCCGAAATCGAAGTGAACAAGGAAACTGGCGAAGTCATTGTCAAGCATATGTACGGCGCGATCGACGCCGGCCTCGCCGTAAATCCGGCGTTTATCGAAAATCAGATCAGCGGCCAATTGGTGCAAGCCACAAGTCGAATGCTCCATGAGGAAGTGACATTCAATAAAACTAATGTCACCAGCCTCGATTGGAACAGCTATCCCATCTTACGTTTTGAGGAATGCCCTGAGGTAACCCCTGTCGTCGTACAGCGCACCGACCAGAAATCAACGGGCGCAGGTGAAGAAGTAATGGCCGCCGCCGCGGGCGCCATCGCCGGCGCCTTCTTCGACGCCACCAGCGTCCACATGCGCGAGTTCCCGCTAACCCCGAAGCGAGTGGTCGCCGCCCTCGCCCCTGCCTAACCACTGTCACTCCTCCTAGGCGGAATTAAGGTCCGGGTTTTGGTGTCGGCAGAACCATGCAAAAATAGTTGGTGCTCAGTGTGGAACAGGCGAGGAATTTCACACGCCCGGTCACAAGGTAAATGATGAAGGTGAAGGCATCCGTTGCCTATGAAGGCAGAAAGCAGCTCTCTTTTAAAGAACTCGACCTCAGCGAGCCCGGCCCCGCGGATATTCTCGTCCGCATCGTCGGCGTGGGCCTATGTCACACGGACGTGAAAGCCCTCCAGGGAGAGATGGCCGTGCCGAAGCCGGTCGTGCTCGGCCACGAAGGTGCCGGCATCGTCGAACGCATTGGCGAACGCGTCACCAAGGTCAAACCTGGGGATCACGTTGTGCTCACTTTCGATTCATGCGGTATTTGCCGCCCGTGTAGCACTGGACATCCCGCATACTGCGCGCAGAACATGGCCCTGAACTTCCGGGACGCGCGAGAGGGCGCGCCCGGCTCTTTCCACGATGGACGCGAAGCAATTCACGGACATTTCTTCGGTCAGTCGTCCTTTGCCAACTACGCGGTCACAACCTCGCGCAACACGATTCCGGTACGAAAAGATGCTCCGCTAGAAATTCTAGGTGTGCTGGGCTGCGGCATTCAGACCGGCGCCGGCGCTGTAATTAATTCTCTTCAACCTCCGCCCGGCAGTTCCGTTGCCATCTTCGGCGTAGGTCCCGTGGGACTCAGCGCCGTGATGGGCGCAGTCATACGCGGCTGTGCGGAAATCATCGCGATCGACGTTCTCGCGCAGCGCCTCGAAACGGCCAAGCAGCTCGGCGCCACCCGCGTTGTGCAGGCAACTGGAAAACTGAAGATCGCTGAGGAAATTTGGCGCGCCGTTCCCGGCGGCGTGAACTATGCGCTGGACACCACGGGCCGCGCTGTCGCCTTCGAGCAAGCAATCGCATCGCTCGCCACAAAAGGCACCTTCGGCTTCGTCACTGCGCCGACGGGAAGTCCAGGTTTGAATCTGTCCGCAGTGATGATCGGCGGCCACAGCGTTCGCGGAATCGTCCAAGGGGATAGCGTCCCGGACACTTTCATCCCCTACCTGATCGACCTGCACATGAGCGGCCGTTTCCCTTTTGACAAGTTGATCGCCAAATATCCCATCGATCAAATCAATCGAGCCATCGCGGACCAAGCCAGCGGCAAAGTGGTGAAGCCCGTTTTTACCTTCCCGCAGTAAAGTTGCTGCGTTCGTCGTTCAGTCCACATCAACAACCGTTTGCAATCGCCCCCGCCGCATGCCAGCCTAAACTTGGAGCCCTGATGTGTCTGACTTGGTAACGAACGCGAATCCCGCGCTGGCCGATGGAGACGAAGGTCGCGTAATTCCGGAGCGTTTCGCCTCCGGTGTATTTCGCCTACCGATTGCTCGGACGAATCTCGCCGCTGCTCTTTTCGCGGGGCTCGCGCTGCGCCTCTTTTTTGTGATTCGCTTTCCATTCTCCGCGGGTGACACGAAATTCTACGACGCGCTCGCTCGCAACTGGCTCTACCACGGTGTCTACGGCCTCTTCGTCGGAGGCCAATTGGCGCCCACCGACATGCGCGTCCCCGGATATCCGGCATTCCTGGCCGCCGTTTACTTTCTCTTCGGACCTAGCCACCGAGCGGTTCTCATCGCTCAGGCAATCGTCAGTTTGGTCACTTGTCTCGGGATCGCGGCAATCGCCGCCCGCCTCGCGCCCGACGCCCTGCGAAGAAAAGCCGCAACTGCGGCTGTGTGGATTGCAGCGCTGTGTCCGTTCACGGTAAATTACGACTCGATTTTGCTCACTGAAGCGCTCGCTATTTTTTTCACGACCTTCAGTCTGCTGATTTTTATCTCGCTCCTCGACCATCCTTTCCTCGCCCGCTCCAACTTGGCATCGACGCAAAGCATTCTCTCGTTCACGGGATGGGTTGCATTCGGGGGCGCCTTGGTCGGCGTCGGTACTCTCGTTCGCCCGGAGACGCCGCTTATCCTGGCAGCCGCCGGTCTCGTGTTCACGGTTCGTCTGCGCCGCCGCGAAGACTGGCCGAAGTTGATTCTCACAATCTCCTGGATGGCCGTCGGTCTGGTCCTGCCTTTGCTACCGTGGGCCGCGCGAAACGCGCGCGTGCTGGGACGCATACAGTTTCTCGCGCCCCGCAACGCCCAGACGCAGGGCGACTTCATTCCGTATGGTTTCTTCACCTGGTCGCGAACTTGGATGGTGCGGCCCGAAGAAAACTACCTCGTGCCTTGGAAGCTGGGCAACGCCCCCATTCCAATCGAGAGTCTGCCCGCTTCCGCCTTCGATTCCGTGGCCGAACGCAATCGTGTAGCCCGCTTGTTGACCATCTACAACGCCGACCTCAAAATGTCTCCCCTCCTCGATCGCGAATTCGAACTTCTCGCTCGTGAGAGGACCGCGCGCTATCCTCTTCGCACTTACGTCGTCATCCCCATTGACCGCGTCGCGGCCATGTGGTTCGCGCCGCGTGTGCTTTCTCTCCGCTATTCAGGCGCGCTGTGGCCGCCCACAGAGAAGTGGCGCGAAAATCCATGGGATTTCGGCGTTACCGCCACGTTTGGGCTCCTGAATCTCGCGTATTTCGGCTTTGCAATAGCTGGCGCATGGCATTGCCGCGCGCGCTCGGCTATTGCCATGTTGATCGCGTTTGTATTGATCCGTAGCGCGTTTTTGACCGACCAAGTATCTATCGAACCGCGCTACGTGATCGTTTGTTTCCCGGCATTTTTGGCCATCGCCGCGCAAGCCTTTACGATCTCGCGATTCTCCCCTAGCATCAAGCGCAGAGTAAAATCGCTGGCTGCCGGCCAGGCAGCGGCAAACTAAGATTGCGCCCTGGTCTCGGTTATCTATTTCAGGTATGTGCGTACAATTTCGATTACGTCATTTGCGGCTTCCGCGGAAGATTTCGAATTTCGCGGCATGTGGTTGCGGATGTGATCTTCCAGGAGTTCGCCCATCAGGCTGTTGATCGCCCCGCGCGCGGCGGCAAGGCGTTGGAGCACGTCGGCGCACTGTTCGTCATCATTCAAGGCTCGCAGCACGCTTTCCAGTTGCCCGATCACCTTTTTGGTCCGGGTCACTAAATCCAATTTTTCGCGCGATAAGTGGGACACTTTTCTTGACTACCCTAGGGGGGTATGGTATCAAGGTTCGAAGTTAAAATCTACAGTGTCCAGGCCGCCATGAAACATCCTTCATGCCGCCTGGTTTATCGCCAAAGGATCGCGCTGGCGGTCTGAGAAAAGTCCTGTAACGCTGCCTTAACGCGGCGCACCGGCGGCCTGTGGTCCACTTCCAATTTGCCAAATTAGCGGCCGTCACAAATGTTCTTTGCGAAATGGGTTATGCGTTCTTTTGCCAAATTCGTGCCGCGGTCTTTCTCCCTTCTCGTTTTGTGTCTC
Source organism: uncultured Acidobacteriota bacterium (assembly GCA_963823145.1). Taxonomy (GTDB): domain Bacteria; phylum Acidobacteriota; class Terriglobia; order Acidiferrales; family UBA7541; genus Palsa-295. The sequence goes on along the minus strand of CAWGJZ010000002.1, from coordinate 278,733 downwards.
GCCGTAGTTCGTTTGGCGTCTGCCCAGGCGTCGCCACAGAGCACACAAATCGAACAAGCCGACGCAGAATCGCAGGCCCAACAAACGCCCAATTCCGCTCCTGACACCTCGCCCCAGGAGCCCGCGCCCGATCCAGTGACGCTCTTCCCTCACTCAAACACTTCGCGTTACTGGATTTCCGGCCAGGCGAACATCGTCTTGCAGTGGCACGACTCATTCCCCGCCAAATACAGCGGGCCGAACAGCCTGCGCTCCGAAGCCGAAAACGCCACCTCTAAGGTGTATACCCTCTATCTCGGTTACGAGCTCACGCCCACTACCGAAGTCTTCCTCGATATCGAAAGCGCGGGAGGCCACGGCCTCAGCAACGCCCTCGGACTTGCCGGCGTCACAAATCTCGATGTAGTGCGCAACACCACGCTCAGCCAGGACCCTTACGTCGCGCGATTGATGCTACGTCAGATCATTCCCCTTACCGACGAGCGCATCGAATCCGATCGCGATGAGCTGCACCTCGCCACGTCGCTGCCGGCGCGACGAATCGAATTCCGCGTCGGAAAATTCGATCTGGCTGATTTCTTCGACGTGAACACGTGGGGTTCCGATAGCCATCTGCAGTTCCTCAATTGGACCGTCGATAACAATGGGGCCTACGATTACGCCGCCAATACCCGAGGCTATACGGATGGAGTCCTCATCGAATACGACGATCATTGGTGGTCGGTGCGATTCGCCGAAGCCCTCATGCCGAAAGTGGCCAATGGCATCCATCTCGATGCGGATATCGCCCGCGCGCGGTCGGAAAATCTCGAATTCGAGGCGCGCGGCAAAGTGATCGCTCATCGCGCTGGCACCGTGCGCCTGCTCAGTTATCTCAATCATGCCAACATGGGCAATTATCGCGAAGCAATTGACGATTACCTTGCTGGCCCGCGAACTTCTCGGCCCGACATCAGCTCAACGCGCCGCCAGGGACACCGCAAATACGGCTTCGGGCTAAATTTCGAGCAGGCGATCACTTCGCAAATAGGCATTTTCGGCCGCCTCGGCTGGAGCGACGGTCACAATGAGTCCTTCGCTTACACCGAAGACGACCGCACCCTTCAGCTCGGCGGGTTTGCCACCGGCGCCCTCTGGCATCGTCACAATGACCGCGCCGGCGCGGTTTTCGTCGCCAACGGCATCGTCGCCGCCCACCAGCAGTATCTCGCGCTCGGCGGGCTCGGCTTCCTGCTGGGAGATGGCGGCCTCACTTATGGCCCCGAGAAAATCGTCGAGGGATTCTACACCGCGCATCTTTGGCGAGGCTTTTTCGCGTCCTTCGATCTTCAGCACATCAATAATCCCGGCTACAACCAGGAACGCGGACCCGTCACCGTTCCCGGCCTTCGCTTCCACGTTGATTTCTGATTCAACCGCCAATTCCCATCTGTTCGCGCGCCTATTGGGGTGTTTTCGGCGTGTGAACCCCGGTCATCGGCCGCACGTTTTTCGGTGTGATTCGTGATCCCGGAGCAACACCATGCGTGGCACCCCGGGGCACAGGGTTTGGATTGGAATTCGACTTTCCTTGGCCGCCGGGCGGCGGAGCCGCGGGCGGTGGGAAAAGCGGCTGCTTCAGAATATCGAGCACTTCGGGCGGAAGCTTGTCGGCCTGCGCCACGAGCGCCGCTGTTTGCCACATCTGATCGTCGCTCAGCACGGTCTTGAAGCTCGGCATTGCCGTCATTCGAATGCCGTTCTTGATCTTCCAGTAGGTCTCGCCCACCGGATCGTCCGTCACGTACCCGTCAGGCATCAATAGGTGCGGCGGCGACGGGTACATCTCCGGCTCTGGGTGTGTATCCTTCTCAAGCATACCGTGACAACCGCAACCTCTCCGGTACGTTTGCGCTCCGGCCATCAAATCGGCGGTCGTGAAAGTCGCCAGGTCCCGTTTGGGTGCCTCGCGGTGAATTCGCGCCGCCAGGGCCGCCCGCGCAATCAAACGCTCGAAGGGAAACGGGTGATCCGAAACGGCCGTCGGCGCGAACCCGGAGAAAAGGTACACGGCCCCGGCCACTGGAATGATAATCAACCCAACTATGACTCCTCCCCAAAACCTTCCCATTTCACCTGTCTCCTTTCAGGTCTCCGCTTCGCTTCCCTACTAGGCTGCTCCGCAGGAGTCCACAACGAAGTCTACGCCCCTTCTCGATTATTTGATGAATCTGGGGCACAAAAACGAACGCCTTTCGTCGCCTCCATGGGCGCCGATCCGTTTCACGGTCAAATGCCCGCTCTAAGCACTGCCGCAAAGTGGAATTCTTGAACGGCATTTTTCTTGTACTGTTTCATTTTGATGTCGACTCGCCGACCGAAAAAGGATTCGGCGTTCCACCATTCCGGAAATTTTGCGAGCTGCCGACTGGGCAAAAATTCTCCAAGTCGGTTTCCGAAAAATTTTCTCCCAGCTAACGCGCCTGAATTCAACCCAATCGTCGCAAAAAACCAAAAGCGTATTACATGTGCCCTATCGATAGCCAAGTTGACATACGCTACGCTGATCGATAAGATTCGCAGAGAGGACTCCCTAAAATGGAAAAGGCCACGGTCAAGGTCTCGCCTAAATTCCAGGTCGTCATCCCCAAGCTGATTCGCGAAGAGCTTAAGCTCGAGCCGGGACAGGAACTCCTGATGTACGCACTCGATGGCTCGCTGCGGCTGGTGCCTCATCGCTCCGTCAAGGAACTCAAAGGCATCGCCAAGGGCATGCGCTGGAAAGAAGAGTATCGTGACCACTCGGAGCGGTTCTGAGCTGTACCTCGTGGATTCCTCAGGTTGGCTTGAATATCTCACCGAAGATTCGAAGGCGGCCTTCTTCGGAAACTACTTAGAGGGCGACGCGACGATCCTCGTGCCTTCGGTCGTAATCTTCGAAGTATATAAACACCTCGCCAAACATCGCGGTAAGTCCGTCGCTGACCGCTTCGCATCGCAGGTGCTGTTGCGCAAGGTAGTTCCATTGGACGAATCCATCGCGCTCGCAGCCGCCAACATCAGCCTCGAACACCGCCTCTCCGGTGCCGACGCCATCATCTATGCTACGGCGCGCGTCTGCCAAGCCCAGCTCGTCACCGCCAACACCCGCTTCCGCGGCCTCCCGGCCGTCATCATCCCGTGAGGGGCCGGTCACAAAACGCGGAACTGGTCGGAGGAAGTTTAGCTCAGCGCTTTTTTCAGCCGCCTCGTGGTTTTCAACAACTGCCGCTTCAGCGCGTCAATCTGCTTTGAAATATCCTCAAGTTCGCTCTTGGCCAGCACTCCGGCCCTCGCCACTTTATGCGCCGTGCGGTCCGCCTTGCCCATCGCCGCCCCAATTTTCACTGCCGCCTTGGTGAGCCTGTTGTTTTTGGCCATTTTTGGTTCTCTCCCTTCACCTCTCCGAAAGTATCTCATGCACCGCGAAGAAATCCTTCACCTAACGTTGCAACGCTGGTCTCGTCCTCCGGGCGCTCTCGGACGACGCCAGCCCCTCTCTTCAGCCTCAACCGGTAGCACCACCCCTTCAGGGTGGCACCTTGCCCCTCGCAGTGCGCGGAAATTGAAATGATGCCGCCCGAGGTATAACCTCTTCGATTCTCGGCTGGCCGGATCGGGGGACAATCCTCCCGGGAGGAAATCGCGCATGGATCTGCAACTCTCGGGCAAGCTAGCGCTCGTCACCGGCGCTTCCAAAGGCATTGGCCGCGCAATAGCCAGTGCTTTGGCAGAAGAAGGCTGCAATCTCGCTCTGGTCTCCCGCGATCTGGCGTCCCTGAACAAAGTGGCCGACTCGATAAGTCTTCGATTCTCGCTTTCGGTGCGCGTCCTCCCCGCCGATCTCTCAAAGCAGAACCAAATCGAACGCGTGGCTGCGGAATTTCCCGACTTGGATATCCTCGTCAACAACGCTGGCGCCATTCCGCCGGGTAACCTCCTCGCCGTTGACAACGCCGCTTGGCGCGCAGCATGGGATCTGAAAGTTTTCGGATACATCAGTATGTGTCGCGCGTTGTATCCGAGTCTGCAAAAACGGAAGGGCGTCATCATCAACATCATCGGCGCCGCAGGCGAACGTCTCGATCCCAGCTACATTGCCGGAAGCACCGGAAATGCCGCGCTCATGGCCTTCACGAAGTCTCTCGCCAAAGGAGCTGTAAAAGACGGCATGCGCGTCATGGGCATCAATCCCGGACCGGTGGCAACTGATCGTCTACAGACGATGATGCGAGGCCGCGCCAAAACCCAATTCGGTGATGAGTCACGCTGGCAGGAATTCCTAACCACCATGTCCTTCGGCCGCGCCGCCACCCCCGAGGAAATCGCCAGCGCCGTCGCCTTCCTCGCCTCTCCGCGCTCCGGCTACACCTCCGGCACCATCGTCACCATAGACGGGGCCCCAACCTGATTGCAGGGCCGTCGCACTCACAACGACCGCCCCGAAGAACTCATCGGCACTTCGCCTAGAGAAGCTGTGCAGCGCCCATTCGGGTTGCTTCTGCAGAGTGTCCTGTTGTACGCTGCTTTCGGAGCAACAAGCAGTCACGTCAATGAATCACCCAAGTGTCCGCACGGTTCTTCTGTTGATACTCTCCGGTTTGCCACTTGCAGCCTGGCGCAGGCTCAGACACACGAACCGCCGCCAGCTCCAACTTTCGGGTCCGGCTTGCAGATATTGACTCCGCACGAAGGTGTGGACTTCACAGACTTTTCGACTCATTGGTTGCAAGCAGTCAAGCGCGAATGGTTCGAGAAGATGCCAGAGTCGGCAAAGTTTGGAGACAAAGGGAAAGTCGTCCTTCGCTTCGGGGTTGAGAAAGACGGCACGCTGGTGGATCAGGCAGTGACGGTCGAAGTAAGTTCCGGTAAGAAGGCATTAGACAAGGCTGCAATTGCAGCGATTCGTTCAGCCGCCCCGTTCGAACACCTTCCGGAATCCTTCAGTAGTCCGAACGTCCAATTGCGTTGCGAATTCACCTATAACCTGCCGCTTTCTCAGCAAAACCCGTAGAATAATCCGTTCTCGTCGCGTTCCCCTTTACTCTGCGTATCGATTATTTCTTTACACCAACAAGCGGGTGAAATCGCTTGACAAATCATGCTACGGTTATCCGCTGGTCGCGGAGCCTCGCTCGCGCCAGGATTTTCGTGCAAGGTGAAAGGAAAAATGGAAGAGTGCGGGAAACAAGGGGTACGCACGGACCGGCGCTACTCGCGGCCGCACCATCATCCGCCTGCGGGGAAGAGCCGGAATTTTCGGAGAACCTGCCAAACCCAAGCGAGTTCCCGCAAGTTCTACCCGTCACGCGTGTCGAATAGGAACACACGTAAGTGCATGAAAATAAAGGTCCGGTGTCGCATCTACCCGTCACAAAGCTGGGGGGGCTATTTCACAGTCTTTGGCTCCTTTCAAACTTGGTTCTAGCCCAAAATTAGATATGGACAACATTCAAATCACGCTGCCGGATGGAGCGACGCGCGAAGTGCCGCAAGGCACCACTGCCGCGCAAATCGCCGGCCAAATCTCGCCTCGCCTCGCGAAGGAAGCCCTCGTCGCGCGTGTCAACGGCGACTTGATCGATCTCTCGCGGCCGCTGGAACATAGCACCAAACTCTCGATCCTCACCGCCAAGGATCCGGACGCGGTCCAGGTATTCCGCCACTCGGCCGCCCATCTGCTCGCCGCCGCCGTCCTCGAACTCTACCCGGACGTGAAGCTCGGCGTCGGCCCGCCGATTGAAACCGGCTTCTTCTACGAATTTGTGCGCGAACAGCCGTTCACTCCCGATGACCTCGCAAAAATCGAGGCCAAGATGCACGAGCTCGCCGCGAAAGACGTCCCCAACGAGCGCAAGCTGATTCCCAAGCCCGAGGCGCTCGATCTCTATCGCAAATCGAATCAGGAATTTAAGTGCGAACTGGTGGAAGAAAAAGCCGTCGAGCCGATGGTCTCTTTTTACACCACCGGAAAATTCATCGACTTCTGCCGCGGCCCCCACATCCCTTCCACCGGCCGCATAAAAGCTTTCAAGTTGATGAGCGTCGCCGGCGCCTACTGGAAAGGTGACGAAAAAAATCCGCAGATGCAGCGGATTTACGGCGCATGTTTCGTCGAACAGAAAGAACTCGACGAATATTTGCACAAGCTCGAGGAAGCCAAGCGCCGCGACCATCGCAAACTCGGCCAGGAACTCGATCTCTTCAGCATTCAGGACGAAGCTGGCCCCGGCCTGATTTTCTGGCATCCCAAGGGTGCCATCATCCGCACGCAGATGGAAGACTGGCTGCGCGCGGAGCTTACCCGGCGCGGCTACGATCTGGTCTACACGCCGCACATCATGCGCCTCGATCTCTGGAAGACCAGCGGCCACGCGAATTTCTATCGCGAGAATATGTTCGGCCCCATCGAAGTGGAAAAGGCCGATTACCAGCTCAAGCCCATGAACTGCCCGGGCCACATTCTGATTTTCAAATCGCACCTGAGGAGTTATCGCGAGCTCCCCGTCCGGCTCGCCGAGCTTGGCACCGTTTATCGCTACGAGCGCTCCGGCGTCCTTCACGGCTTGCTGCGCGTTCGCGGATTTACCCAGGACGACGCGCACATCTTCTGTATGCCCGAACAGATCGAAAAGGAAATTCAGGATTGCGTAGAGTTCGCCTGGGAGGTGTTGCGCGTTTTTGGTTTCGACAGTTACGAAGTGGATCTTTCCGGCGGCGACGCGTCGCATCCCGAGACCTACGTCGGCACTCCCGAAGATTGGAAACGCGCCGAAGATGCGCTTGCAAACACTTTGAAGCGCATGAACGTCCCTTACAAATATATTCCGGGCGAGGCCGCATTCTACGGCCCGAAAATCGATGTGAAGCTCGTCGACGCGATTGGGCGCCCTTGGCAGCTCACCACCGTACAATTCGATTTCAACCTCCCGCGCCGCTTCGAGCTCGAGTATGTCGGCGAAGACGGCGCACGCCATCAACCTTTGATGGTTCATCGCGCGCTGTTCGGTTCGATCGAGCGATTTTTCGGTGTGCTGATCGAGCATTATGCGGGCGCATTTCCAGTCTGGCTCGCACCGGTGCAAGTGGCGGTGCTGCCCGTCAGCGGAAAATTCGAGGAATACGCAAAAAAAGTTACGCAGCAGATCAAGGACGCGGGCTTCCGCGTTCATCTCGACGATCGCAACGAAAAACTGCAAGCCAAAATCCGAGACGCGCAGCTTCAGAAAGTTCCCTACATGCTGATCATCGGCGGAAAAGAAGCGGAAGTCGGCACCGTGTCGGTAAGGCATCGTGCCAAGGGCGACTTGGGTCCGCGCCCGCTCGATCAGTTCATCGCCGATTTGCGGCAGGAGGTGGACTCGCGCGCCGTTCAGTAGCGCAGGATAATTTGCATGAGCGATAGATCCATATGAATGTCATTTCGAGCGCAGCGAGGGATCTGCTTTTCTCTTTCGCAGTTCTATGCCTCGGCTTCGCTCTGAGTTCTCCGGCCGCTCCTCGGGAGCACCCTGATTCCGACTGGATGGGCAAAGCTTTCGCGGCGGCGTTTGACGAACTCTTTCCCATCCAGCACGGCGAAGGCGATTTCATCGCGGTTCGCGCCCATCGCGACGGCACGAACGATTTACCCGAATTTTCGATCGCGCTCGAGGATACGCAAAACGCTCGCGCGATTCACGCAACGCTGCGCGAGGCGCAAGGCTCCTCACTTTATCAGCAGCTAGCGTCCTTATACGCCAAGGAGCCTTCGAAAGCCTACGCGGAGTTGAAGCCTGACCTGAAAGTTCAAACCTGGAATCTCACCGCCGATCAGTGCCCGGCCATTGCGGCTCAACTCAAAGCCTTCAACAACATACAATTCGTCCGGCCCCGTGACGACGATCCCGTTGCCGAGCATCCCATTCTTTATCAGTTTCACGAATCGGTTGATGGCGGTGATTCGGAAGTGACGGAGTTTGTGGAGACGCGCGCGTTTCCGAAATGGGCCAACGAAACGCACAGCGCGTTGGACGTTTGCGCCGCATCGGCGCCTGGAACCTAGCTATGGATGCAAAATCCGCAGCGCGAGAGCGTTTCGAATCCGCCCGCAACGAGCTGATCGCCCTCAGCCGTCGCATCCACGCCCATCCCGAGCTGGGCTTCGAAGAGGAGTACGCCTCTTCTTGGCTCTGTGAGTCGCTGGCCGACGCTGGCTTCGCAGTAGAGAAAGGCATTTGCGATCTTCCCACAGCGTTTCGCGCTCGCGCAGGATCGGGTCCTTTGCACATTGGGATTTGCGCCGAATACGATTGTCTGCCGGGCATAGGTCACGCATGCGGCCACAACATTATCGCGGCGTCGGCGGTTGGTGCAGCGCTGGCCGCAGCCAAGGTGGCCGACGAGGTTGGCCTCACGATCAGCGTCATCGGCACACCGGCCGAAGAAGTGGGCAACGCCGGCGGAAAAATTCTGTTGCTTGAGCGCGGCGCGTTCGAGGGCCTTCACGCCGCAATGATGGTGCACCCGGCACCCTTCGACATGCTCCACGCAAAGATCATTGCCGCCTCAATGTTTGAGGTGCATTGCACCGGCAAGGAATCGCATGCATCCGCTTTTCCGGAATTGGGTGTGAACGCAGCAGATGCATTGACCATCGCGCAAACCGCGCTGGGCCTGCTGCGCCAGCACATTCGCTCGACGGATCGAATCCACGGCATTGTGACCAATGGCGGCTCTGCTCCGAATGTGGTTCCCGCGCACACTTCAGCCAAGTTCATCGTTCGCTCGGAAACCCTGGAACAGCTTGCTGAATTGCGTCCCAAGGTTTACCGCTGTTTCGAGGCAGGAGGCCTGGCGACGGGCGCGAAAATCGAGATCACTGGCGGCGACAAACCTTACGCCGAGATGCTGCACGATGCATCCATGGCGGGATTTTATCGCAAGAATTCCGAAGCGCTGGGGCGTCCGTTTCCCGATCTCGGCGAGTGGGAAACTCGCCCCACCGGTTCCACAGATATGGGCAACGTCTCGCTGGCGATGCCGTCCATCCACCCCATGATCGGCATCAACTCGTTGCCGGCTGTCAATCACCAACCGGAATTCACCGCGCACTGCATTACCCCGGACGCGGACAAAGCGCTCGAGGATGGCGCCCTCGCCATGGCGTGGACTTGCGTTGACTTAGCGGCCAACCGTGAAGCCCGGGAAAGATTGATGGAGAAACCGGCTCAAAATCGGTGATGAACCTTATTGAGAACGACGCGCGGAGGCATGCTATACTTTTTGCCCTGTCGCTCTGTCGGGGTGTTCAGAGACGGCAGGTAAATCGGGCGGCAGGTTAATCGGGTCCGTCCGGGAGGTGGGTTTATCGCTGAGCGTAGTGGAAGTCCCGGCCTTCGGGTCAATGAGCGCATTCGCGCTCGCGAAGTACGCGTAGTGGATGATGCAGGGAACCAACTGGGTGTGATGACCCTGTTCGACGCGATGAAAGCGGCGCGCGAGGCGGGTCTCGATCTGGTGGAAATTTCTCCCAGCGCCGTGCCGCCTGTCTGCAAGCTCGTGGATTACGGAAAATTTCTTTACGAGCAGAGCAAGAAAGCGCACGAAGCCAAGAAGCACCAAAAAAGTTCGCACATCAAAGAAGTGAAGTTTCGGCCCGCGACCGCGGAGCACGATTATCAGGTGCGCAAGAACCAGATCATCCGGTTCCTCGGCGAGGGGCACAAAGTGAAAGCGATGATCTTTCATCGCGGACGCGAAATGGCTCACCAAAGTGTGGGCCGAGCCAAGATGGAACGGTTGCTTAAAGATATCAACGATCACGCCCTGGTGGAATTCGGGCCGCGGATGGAAGCGAATATCCTGCTGGCGCTGCTGGCGCCCAAAAAAGGCGCACCCGCGCCGCAGCCGTCTCGTTCCGCGCAATCTAGCGCGGGCGGCCAAGCCTGAGAAAACCGAAGAGGGAATTGTGAAGAAGAATAAGAAAATGAAATTGAAGACGCACCGGGGCGCGGCCAAGCGCTTCAAGATTACGTCGACCGGAAAGGTGATGCGGTGGCATTCGGGAAAGCGCCACCTGCTGGGCACGAAGAAGCCGCGGCGGCAGCGCAAGTTGCTCAATAAAGTTGAGGTGAATCCGGCGGACGTGCACAACGTGCGCCTGGCGCTTCCGTACGGAATCGAGTAACACAGAGTTTATTTTTTACGAGCCAGGCAGTGCGTTACGGGTGCCTGCCGGCCGGTTGCCCTGAATTATCGCGGGGGCATTTGTAGTTCACGAGACAAACCCGTCTTCGAGCCCGTGTGGAATTTTGCGGGCGGCGAAGCTCCGTTTGTCTCCCCGTTTTGTTTCATCGAATCCGAAATCATCGAGAGCGGCCGCGAGGCGCGCGCCAGGAGAAGAGGACAATGGCTCGAGTAAAACGAGGTACGAAACGCCGTGCGCGGCGGAAGAAACTTCTAAAGCACGCGAAGGGATTTTTCCTCACCAAGGGAAAGCTGTTCCGGTCGGCAAAGGAGGCGGTGAACCGCTCGCTGCGGTACACCTACCGCGACCGGCGGACGCGCAAGCGTGATTACCGTACGCTGTGGATTCAACGTATCGGCGCGGCGGCGCGAGCGAACGGAACTACCTACAGCCAATTGATTCATGGCCTGAAGGCAGGCGGGATCGATCTCGATCGGAAGATTCTGGCGGACATGGCCGTGCGCGACGCCGAGGGATTTTCGGCGCTGGTGGCGTCGGCGAAGCAGCACATGAAGGCTGCGCCCGCACCGCCTGCTCAACCGACGGCCTAATCGGTCGTAGAGTCGCGCTGCATTGGTAGGGCGCGGAGCCTGCGATACTTCGTCGCGGCGGGGCGGAATTTAAACCCTCAGGTCTTCCGACACACGGCGTCGGAACACCTGAGCTACATTTACTCAGGCGCGGCATGCCGCGCCCTACGACCGAGCGTCACTTTTCGATGACGATTGATCCGACAACACAAACGCTCGCGCAGCTTGGCGACACAACTCCTGAGATGGTGGCAATTCGCTTCGCCGAATTGTGCTCGTCCTTCGATGTGGAGGCGCGCCAGTCTGCGGATGCGGAGAGCTGGAAAAGTTTTCTCGTCAAGTGGACGGGGCGCAAGTCAGGAGTTCTCTCGCTCATAGGCGAGAACTGGTTGAAGTCTGCGCCGAAAGAGCTGAAGCCGATCGTTGGTCAAGAGCTGAACAAGTTCAAGAGGCACGTGGACGCGGCGCTCGAGGAGAAGCGGCGCGAGATCGAGGTTGCCGCGGACGAAGCGGCGACGGCGCGAGACCGGATCGATCTTTCGCTGCCGGGCGTGGAGCGCGCGATTGGCACACGGCACATCATTCGGCAGACGTATGAGGAGCTCGAGCGCATTTTTCTCTCGATCGGATTCAGCGTGGTGGAAGGGCCGGAGATCGAGACTCCCTACTACAATTTCGAAGCGCTCAACATCCCCGAGCACCATCCCGCGCGCGACAACATGGATACGTTCTACATCGAAGGGACGCGCGGCGAATATCTGCTGCGCACGCACACTTCACCGATGCAAATTCGCACCATGGAGAAGCAGCCGCCGCCGGTGCGCATCATCGTTCCGGGAAAAGTGTATCGCCGCGATAATCCGGACCCCACGCACGGCTACATGTTCCATCAGATCGAAGGGCTGGCCGTGGATACAGACATCACCTTCTGCGATTTCAAAGGCACGGTGGAATATTTCGTGCGGGAATTTCTGGGGCCGAAGGCGAAGACGCGGCTGCGGCCCAGCTATTTTCCGTTCACCGAGCCATCTGCGGAAGTGGATGCGACGTGTCACGTTTGCGGCGGGAGCGGCTGCCGAGTGTGCAAATTTTCGGGATGGATCGAGCTTTTTGGCGCGGGGATGGTGGATCCGGCGGTCTACGGATTTGTGAAATACGACGCGGAGAAGCTTTCGGGCTTTGCGTTCGGGATGGGTGTCGACCGGCTGGCGATGATGAAGTACGGCATCACGGAGCTGCCGCTGCTGTTTCAGAACGATGTGCGCTTCCTGAAGCAGTTCCCCTAAGCGATGGATAACGTGCTGGCGCCTGATTCTAAAGAGCGATTCTCGAATCGCGTCGAGGATTACATTCGCTACCGCCCGGGCTACCCGGTTGCGGTTTTGGACGTGCTGCGGGAGGAATGCCGACTACAGCCTGAATCCGTCGTCGCGGATGTCGGCTCGGGAACGGGCTTGCTGGCGCAGATGTTTCTGGAGAACGGAAATCTCGTCTACGGGGTGGAGCCGAACGCCGCGATGCGCGAAGCAGGCGAGCGATTGTTGGAAAAGTACCCGCATTTCTGCAGCGTCGCAGGATCGGCGGAGGCGACGACGCTGGCCGGCTCCAGCGTGGATTTCGTGGTTGCGGCCCAGGCGTTTCATTGGTTCGAGCCGAGCGCGGCGCGCCGGGAGTTCGAACGCATGTTGAGGCCGAAAGGCTGGGTTGTTCTGATCGGAAATAGGCGGATCAGCGACGCGAGACCGTTCGAGCGCGGGTACGAACTGCTGCTCCGCACCTACGGAACCGATTACGCCGCGGTGGCCGCCACGTATCCGAACCGCCAGCGAATGGCGGAGTTCTTCGGCGAGGGCAAGTTCCTGGAGAGCTCGATGCCGAATCAGCAGCTCTTTGATTTCGACGGGTTGCGCGGACGGCTGCTGAGCTCCTCGTATTCGCCGCCTGCGGGTCATCCTAATCACGCGCCGATGCTCGTGGAGTTGAAGCGGCTTTTCGACGCGCACCAGCAAGGCGGGCGCGTGCGCTTCGACTACGAAACGAGCATGTATTACGGACACTTGGAACTGCGATGAGGATTGTTTACAACTGGATGAAGGAATTTGTGGAGGTGACGGCGCCGGCGGCTGAGCTACGGTCGCGGCTGTCCCTTGCCGGCGTGGCCATCGATTCGGTTGAAGAGACGGCGGCGGGGCCGGTGCTGGATGCGGAGATTACGGCGAACCGTCCGGATTGCCTCGGGCACTACGGCGTTGCGCGCGAAGTGGCGGCGATTTACCGCGTGCCAGTGAAAGCGCTGCAGCCGAAGCTCAAGGAATCCAGCGAAAGAGCCGCCGACGCGACACGTGTGGACATCGAAACGCCGGAACTTTGCGGGCGGTATACGGCCCGGGTGCTGCGCGGCGTGAAAGTGCAGCCTTCGCCCGGCTGGCTGCGGCAGCGACTCGAAGCCATCGGACAGAAGTCGATCAACAATGTAGTGGACGTGACCAACTACGTGATGTTCGAGCTGGGCCAGCCGATGCATGCGTTCGATCTAGACAAGCTGGCCGAGAAGCGAATCATGGTGCGGCGCGCACGGCCGGGCGAAAAAATTCGTACGCTCGATGGCGCGGAACGCCTGCTGACGAAAGATATGTGCGTGATTGCGGATGCAGCTCGCGCGATGGCGATTGGCGGCGTGATGGGCGGCGCGGACAGCGAAATCGGTTTCAGCAGCAGAAATATTTTGCTGGAGTCCGCGTGGTTCGATCCGATCTCGGTGCGGCAGACGTCGAAGGCGCTGGGGTTGCGGACCGAGGCGTCCTATCGATTCGAGCGCGGGGCCGATCCGGAAATGGCGGAGATGGCTTCGCGTCGCGCGGCGGAGCTGATCCAGCAATTGGGCGGGGGCGAGATTCTGGCCGGCGTGGTGGATGCGTACCCGCGCCGGGAAGCGCCGATTGCGATCGAATTATCGAGGCAAGAACTGCTGCGTGTGATGGGCGCGGATATTCCGGATCGCGACATCGAGGAAATTTTGAGAGCGCTCGGATTTGAGCCGTCGAGGGGGAACGGCAATTCGACGGACAGGGAATCGCGCGACGCCATGTGGCGGTGCGAGAGGCCGTCGTGGAGACGGGATGTGAAGCGCGGGATCGATTTGATCGAGGAAGCGGCGCGGCACTACGGCTACGACAAGTTCCCGCCACGGCTGCCGCCGGCAAAACAGCCCGCTCACCGCTTACCTCACGCAGAGGAACTGGACCGTTTGCGCGAGCGCGTGATTGCGCTCGGCTATCGGGAAATTGTGGCGATTCCGTTGGTGGATGCCCGGCGCGACGAGATTTTTCGCGCCGAAGGCATGGCGCCGGCCGTGATCGGCAATCCGCTGGCGGAGGATGCTTCGGTGATGCGATCGAACGGGGTTGTGAGCATGATTGACGCGCTGGAATGGAATTTGAATCACGGCCAGCGAAATTTGCGGCTATTTGAAATTGGCAAGGCGTATGGGCTACGCGATGGCAAGCCGTCAGAGACCGCGGTGCTGACGCTGGGGGCAACCGGACTCGCGCGAGAAAAGTCGATTTATGAGGACGCGCGCGAATTTGGATTTGCGGATTTGAAGGGCGACCTCGACGGGATCGGCGAGATGGCCGGGGCATTCGCGTGGCGTTTTGGGGGTCCCAAGTGGCTTGCGGGCGGGCGCGCGGCGCAAATTTGGGCCGAGCAAGCAGACAAAAATCTCGCCCTTGGCGTGGCCGGACAGCTTGCGCGCAGGATCGCCGATCAGCTCAAGCTACGCCAGGAGATTTTCGTGGCTGAGTTGCATCTGGAACCGCTGCTGGCAAGAATCGAAGGGGCGAGCACGACGTTGAAATTCGCACCAATTGCACGGTTCCCGTCTGTCGAAAGGGATTTTTCGTTGGTACTGGCCGATGGCGTCACATTCGCGCAAGTTGCCGATGCCATTCGGGCGCTTGGGATAGTGGAACTTCGCAACATCGAAGCGGCCGATCTTTTCCGCGGCGGGCAAGTTCCAACCGGAAAATACTCGTTGATGATTCGAGTGGTGTTCCAGAGCGGAGATACGACACTAACGGAAGCGCATGTGGCGGAATTTTCGTCGCGAATCGTGGCCGCTCTGGAAACGAAGCTGGGAGCGTCATTGCGGGTCGCCTGAAACCTACTGGGCCGAGACGCGCCGAGCTCGCGAGCCGCTCGGCGTTACACCTGCGCGTCGCGAAGAAAAGACCATCGGGGCGTAGACCGGAAGGCGCGTTACACTCTCAGCGAGACTTCCACAACTTTGATTCACTGGCACGACGGACCGCAAATAGACAAGTGCGGAATGATGCCATTCGGCCACCGTGCGGCCTTGTAAGGAGAGTAATGAAACGCATCCTCGTGGCTGACGACGATTCGGAGACACGAAAGTCGTTAACCAAGATCTTGCGCGCCGAAAAGTTCGCGGTATCGACCGCCGCTAACGGCCGGGCTGCTCTCAACAAGCTTCGAAAGATGCATTTCGATCTTGCGCTCCTGGATGTTTGGATGCCGCAAATGAGCGGGCTGGACGTGCTGAAGGCATTGCGCGGGAAAAAATCGCTGCCGAGGGTGCTGGTCCTCACGCCGGAGGACGGGCGGTCTGGCACGATCCACGAGCATGCCTATCAATGCGTTTCAAAACCGGCCGACCGTGAAACGCTGATCAAGCTCGTACGCGAATACCTGGGGAAAAAAAGGAGCGTGCCTCCGATCGAAGTGCTGTCGGCGCGCCCGGAGTGGGTCGAAGTGCTCGTTCCCTGCTCGCTGGAGGCTGCGGGCTTGCTCGAGGCTTTCATCACCCAGACCAATATCGGGCTTCGCGATGAAGTGCGAGGGTCGGCTGGACAGGCGTTCCATGAACTGCTGATGAACGCGATCGAATGGGGCGGCAAGCTGAACGCGAAGCGCCGGGTGCGCGTTTCGTACCTGCGCGGGAAGCGTATGCTGCTGTATCGCATCGCCGACCCGGGGCGGGGATTCAAATTTGCCGGATTGAGCCATGCGGCGGTTGCGCATACGGACGAACCAACGCGCCACGGGCGGATTCGCGAACTAAAGGGACTGCGGCCGGGCGGGTTCGGATTGGTTCTGGTCAAGGCGAATGCCGATGAGCTTCTTTACAACGAGGCCCAGAACGAAGTCGTATTCGTGAAGTATCTGGACTAAACCTCGCAGATCGTTTTCGACGGCGCCGCGGCAAAGGCGTCACAATTCGCGCCCTTGCACGCTCGACCGCTTCCCCCTCCGGCTGCTACCATGGAATTCGTCATCCCGTTTCGGCCAAGGCTTGCATCATGTTTATTCCGCTAGAGCAGCGTGTGCTCGCAAACATTCGCCGCAGGAAAATGCTGAATCCCGGGGATCGGGCCGGAGTGGCTGTTTCCGGTGGAGCGGATTCAGTGGGACTTTTGCGGCTGCTGGAGAGGCTGCGTAGCCGGCTAGGTATTGCACTCGTGGTGGTCCACTTCGATCACCGTCTGCGAGGTGCGGAGTCGGATGCGGACGCTGAGTTTGTGGTTGAGCTAGCGCGCCACCTAGGACTCGAATGCCTGATGGAGCGCGGCGACGTCTTAGCGACAGCTTCGAAAAACAAGTGGAACCTGGAAGACGCGGGACGGCGGATGCGATACGCCTTTTTTGAGCGGCTGGTTGCGAAGGGGAAAGCCACCCGAATCGCCGTGGCGCATACGGAGGACGATCAGGCGGAGACAGTGCTCGCGCACTTGCTTCGCGGGACCGGTCCGACCGGACTTTCCGGCATTCATCCCGAGACGGGCCTGATCGTGCGGCCGCTGCTTGGCGAGCGGCGCGAGGCCGTGCGCCGATATTTGCGGGAAATCGACCAACCCTGGCGCGAGGACTTGACCAACCTCGACGTGCGGCGCGTGCGGGCGCGTGTGCGAGAGCGCCTGCTGCCCATGCTCGAACGCGATTTTGCGAATCACGTCACGAACCGGCTTGCCGCCTTGGCGGGGCTTGCTCGCGAAGAGCAGGTTTTTTGGAACGTGTTAGTGGAGGATCGCCTGGGGACATTCGTTCACCGGGATGACGGGAAGTTATCAATCGGAATCGGGGATCTGCTAGCTCCAATCCAAGCTCTCTTGCAAAGGAGCGAGGAGACGGGCGGTCAAAAGGTGCTCTGGCAGCGCGCACTGACGGAGCGACTGGTCCGGCGGCTTTATGAGGACGTCCGCGGAACCCGCGTCGGACTTGGCCTGCGCCATGTGGAGCAGGTGATTCACCTGGCCGGTGAATCCCCGAGTGGAAGCCGAGTGGAGCTTCCGGGAGGCGTTGCCGTCGAGCGAAATTTCGATGAGCTGGTCTTTTCCCGGGCGACAGACAAAGCAAGAGGCGAGGGGCGCGCGAATCCGCCAGCCGCGTTGGCCGGCTACGAGTATCCGATCAATCTTCCCATCGAGGGGACGACTAGCATTTTGGTCCCGGTACTGAAGCGACGCTTTAGCTTGAAAATGATTGACTGGTCAATCGCAGAGCGCGACACTAAAAGGGACGCGGTGGCTCTGGATGCCGATCTTCTTCGCTCGCCCCTGATCCTACGGAACTGGCGGTCCGGGGATACCTATCGTCCCTTGGGCCGACGGCACAGAGCCAAACTAAAGGAGATGTTTCGAGTTCGCAAGGTTCCGAATGGGGAACGCCCACTCTGGCCGGTACTTGAGAGTGCCGGGGATGTGATCTGGACGCAGGGGATGCCGGTCGCGCAGGAGTTCAGTACTGGAAAGGAAACTCAGTTCGCACTGCTAATCGAAGAAGCCGCAAGCACAGTCTAAGAGCTTCGTTACGGCATCTAACCGAAGGAATGAACGGCGGAATGGTTTTCGCGGGACAGGGATAAATGGATGTTCGAAGGCCCTAGGCGAGGTAATACGTGAACTCAACCGTACGCACTGTATTATTTTGGGTAATGATGATCGCGCTGGCGGCGGTTCTTTGGCAAATGGCTTCCAAAGGCGGCCCGACAACCCATGAGGATGAGCCCAACTATACAAGTTTCATCAATAAGGTGGACAGTGGCAACGTCAAGGACGTAACTGTCTATCTCTCGCCGAATAGCGCAGAGCTTCAAGGCGAGTATCGCGATAACAGCAAATTCCGCGGCGTGACAGTTGCGAATGCGGCCATTCCCGATGTGACGAAAACCCTCCAGGACAAGGGAGTCCCTTTCAACTACAAGGAAGTAAAAGAGGCCAACTGGCTCAGTATCCTCATCACCCTTTCGCCTTTTCTAGTAATCATTGCCATTTGGATATTCATGATTCGGCAGATGCAAGCCGGGGGAAACAAGGCGCTCAGCTTTGGAAAGTCTCGCGCCCGTCTGCTAACGGCGCAGCAAAAGAAGGCGACGTTCAAGGATGTTGCCGGAATCGATGAGGCCAAGGAAGAGCTCTACGAAATCATCGACTTCTTGAAGGATCCGCAGAAGTTCCAAAAACTCGGCGGGCGAATTCCCAAAGGCGTGCTGCTCGTAGGACCTCCGGGAACCGGCAAGACGTTGCTCGCACGCGCAATTGCCGGCGAAGCGAATGTGCCATTTTTCTCCATCTCTGGATCGGATTTTGTGGAAATGTTTGTTGGCGTGGGCGCGAGCCGCGTCCGCGACCTTTTCGAACAGGGTAAGAAGAACGCGCCCTGCATCATTTTCATCGATGAAATCGACGCGGTGGGGCGCCACCGGGGCGCCGGCCTCGGCGGCGGGCATGATGAGCGCGAGCAAACCTTGAACGCGCTGTTGGTCGAAATGGACGGTTTCGAATCGAACGAAGGCGTGATCCTGATTGCGGCCACGAACCGCCCGGACGTGCTGGATCCGGCGCTACTGCGGCCCGGTCGCTTCGATAGGCGTGTGGTGGTGCCCCGGCCTGACGTGAAGGGAAGAGAAGAGATTCTGCGGGTGCACACGCGAAAAGTGCCACTCTCCGACGACGTCGATCTTTCCGTTATTGCGCGCGGCACGCCGGGATTCTCCGGCGCGGACATGGCAAACCTCGTGAACGAAGCGGCATTATGGGCGGCGCGACAGAACCGCAAGTTCGTGGCGATGGTGGACTTCGAGATGTCGAAGGACAAAGTTCTGATGGGTGCCGAGCGCCGATCCATGATCTTGTCCGATGAGGAAAAGAAAAATACGGCTTATCACGAAGCCGGGCATGCGCTGGTGGCAGCGATGACGCCGGGCGCCGACCCGCTGCATAAAGTGACGATCATCCCGCGCGGCATGGCACTCGGCGTCACAATGCAATTGCCAATCGACGACAAGCATACATATACCAAGGAATTCCTAGAATCGCAGTTGGCCGTGCTAATGGGCGGACGCGCCGCCGAGGAAATTTTTCTGAATCACATCACCACCGGCGCGGGAAACGATATCGAGCGCGCCACCGAAATCGCGCGCCAAATGGTGTGCGAGTGGGGAATGAGTTCGCTGGGCCCACTGACATTTGGCAAGAAGGAAGAGGCAATTTTCTTGGGCCGAGAAATCGCGCAACATCGCGATTATTCCGAAGACACCGCGATCAAGATCGACGTAGAAGTCCGCGTCATCGTTAACAGCGGGTACACACGGGCGCGGAACATTTTGGAGACTCACGGCGACACCCTCGAACGCATCGCACGGGCTTTGCTCGACCGCGAGGTGCTTGACGCGGTGGAGCTGAAGCTCCTTATGGAAGGCAAGCCGCTCCCAGAAAAGGTGCCTCCGCCCCCCCCGGCTGCGCCTCCCCTTCCGGCGAAGGAGCCCCAGTTGGCGCGGCGTCCTGACCCACGGCCTATCCCTGGCCTCGCCAAGGGTGAAAAGCCGGCGCCTGCATAAATCCTTTCTCGCTGGCTTCGGTTCGTGGGGCCGACTTCTTCCAAAGCCAGCCTCTTTCTTTTTGGGAGCGAGAGTTCCGGTCTGTAGAGAGTTCAGAACGCCTCCTCTTGCGAAAGTTGGCGTAAAATATCGACATGGGGAATCACCCACACGAAGTGTTCGAAATTGATTGCCCGTGCTGCGGCGCGAAGATGACGGTGGACCGAGCACTCGGAGTGGTACTGGCGCACGTTGCACCCGTCAGACGACCTTCGATCGATCTGGATGACGCCGCCCAGCTTCTGCGGAGGCAGTCGGAGGCTGTCGAAGCGAAATTTCGAGCATCCGTGGAAGCTGAGAAGACGAAGGAAGACGTGCTTGCCCGCAAGTTCGCGGAAGGCCTGAAGAAGGCCAAAGACGCCCCCATCGAAAAACCGATTCGCGATTTCGATCTCGACTAAAATCTTCGGATGCCACGGTTGGACTGCCTGCGGCTCGATCGAAGCAGGATGGGCGGTGAGCGCCGCTTTTCTGTTCTGGTAGCGATTCTAATGACGCTCGCCACGTCCGCGATTTTCCTCTACTCTGATTCTCTTTTTCTGCAGGCCCAGCGCAAAAAGGCAACCAAACTGCCCGTTGAACTCGACCGGGGCCTGCGGTGGCACCGCGATCCCGTCAGCGGTGAGATTCGCGCGTTCACTGCCGCCGACCGCGCTGCCGAGCTGGCGGCGCCTGGCAGCACAGATGCCCACGCGATGCTAGTCCGCACCCAGATGGTCCTGGTGACCTGCATCGTATCGACAGCCGATGGCGGCGCTTTGCCGGGGCTCCGTCGCGAGGAGTTTCATATATTCACCGACGGCGTGGAGCGGCCCATATCCTACTTCGATGCGTCTGCCCAGCCTGCTAGTGTCGCGCTTGTAATTGATGCCAGCCCCAGCGTTCTTCGGGATTCGCAGGAGATGAAACAGGCGGCCGATGCGTTCGTGGACGCGCTGGCACCGCTCGATGAATCGGCGGTGGTCGATTTCTCGGAGCACACATACCTTCAAGCGTCGTTTTCAGACGTTCGTGAAGTGATACGGCGGGCCGTGACGCGAATAGACGTACGAGCGCTCTTGGGCGACACGGGAGGATCAAACGTCTACGAAGCCGTCTATCTAGCCGCGCGGCTATTTCGGGGACGCACGGGCCGCAAGGCCATCCTGCTGCTTACCGACGGTCAGGATAGCGGCCTAGGCTTAAACCTCAATCAAGCGAACGCCGCCCTGAGGCCAGACCGCAGTGCCGAAAAGCTGACGTTCGACGACGTGGGGAGGCTTCTCGCAGCGCAGGACATCCAGATATTCGCCGTGTCGACTGAAAACCGCCCGAGGGTGATGACGCCCGAGTGGCTCGCTGCGCACGAAAATGAGACACTTGTGACGCCTGATGTGCGAGCGCTGGGCATTCCGGCATATACGCTTTATCTCGCTGAGTTGGTCCGGCGCGTCGGCGGACAACTCTATTTTTTGCACGAGGCCGATACCATGGCGGATACTTTCCGAAAAATTGCAGCGCGGATTCGCGCTGAATATACAATTGGGTTTTATCCCAGCGCCGGCCCAGGAGAAGGTCGAGCTCTCCCGGGTTGGCATTCATTGCGCGTCGAGATTCCCGATCAGCCAGGAGC
This sequence comes from uncultured Acidobacteriota bacterium, assembly GCA_963823145.1. GTDB lineage: Bacteria > Acidobacteriota > Terriglobia > Acidiferrales > UBA7541 > Palsa-295. The sequence continues at coordinate 257,452 of CAWGJZ010000002.1, read as the reverse complement.
ACGAATCATGCACCGCTCCGCGTACTATGTTCCAGCGGGCCACTAGCGCCGTACAGCGCAGGAGAAGGCTTGTAACGGGCTCCAAAATGGCTAAAGCCCTGCATTGCGCCCATTACGCTTGCTATACTTTGTCGCACTGGATGCGCCAGTAGGCTGGCTGCGAGAAACCGAAATGAATGATCCCGTCATTGTAGTGCACTACCACGAACTCTGGCTCAAGGGCGGCAACCGTCGATTTTTCTTGGGCAAGCTCTTCCGAGCGCTGCGCCAATCGCTGCAAGGCCTTTTCGTCCAGAGAATCGAACAGCCTGGGGACAGATTTCTTGTGCGGCTAGGTCCCGGCGCGCCGCTGGATGAAGCAAAACGGCGTATCGAACGGGTTCTAGGCATCGCATATTATGCGGTGGCGCGTCCCGTCGAGCGCAATATCGACGCGCTTTGCCACGCTGCTTGGGAGGAAGTTCAACCGGTCTCCTTCGCGACGTTCGCGGTGCGAGCCAAGCGCAGCGACAAATCTTTTCCGCAGACAACGATGGAGATCGAGGCCATCGTCGGCCGCTATTTGCTGGACAAGCTGCGGGCAAACGGCCGGGACGTACGAGTTCAGCTAAAGAATCCGGAACTTACTTGCCACATCGAAATTACGCCGGGCCCGCTGCTGGTGTACGCGCAGAAAATCCTGGGTGTCGGAGGTTTACCGGCAAATACCGCCGGGCGGCTGACGTGCCTGTTATCGGGCGGATATGACTCCGCTGTTGCGGCATATCACATGATGAAGCGCGGTGCCCATCTGAGTTTCGTGCATTTTCACGGAACCGGCGCGGAGCCAGGGGAATCGTCGGTCCATGTGGCAAGAGGGCTGGTGCGGACGCTCGTGCCATATCAATTTGGGGCAAAGCTCTATCGCATTCCTTTTGAGGCGATCCAGCGGGAGATTGTGCGCTACGCGCCCGAAGGTGCACGCATACTTCTGTACCGTCGGATGATGTTGCGGATCAGCGAGGTGCTCGCACGGCGCGAGCGAGCGCTTGCTTTGATTACGGGTGACAGCCTGGGCCAAGTGGCATCGCAAACCCTGAGGAACCTGGTAGCGGTGGAGGCAGCGACGCGAATGCTGGTGCTTCGTCCACTAATCGGTACGGATAAGACAGAGATCCTCGGGACGGCCCGAAAGATTGGGACATACGATATTTCGTCGGAGCCTTTCCACGACTGCTGCCCGGTTTTCATGCCGCGGACCCCGGCGCTCTCTGCAAGTCCGGAGCAGTTGATGCAGGCCGAGGACGGTCTAGACATCGCGGCGCTGATCGCGCAGGGACTCCGCGGCGGCACCGTTGAGAAATTCAGCTACTCGGGCGGGAACGTGGAAGTCACTGAGCCGGCGCCGATCGTCAAGGAGGATCAGCGCCGGGCGGTAGTTGCATGATGCACTGCCAATCTGAATGTGGCTATCTACCGGTCACGACCATAGCCGCCGCGGCCACCTCCGCCACCGCCGTGACCGCCTCGACCACCGCCGCCTCGGCCACCACCCCCTCCTCCGTGACCACCATAGGCTCCACGTCCACCGCCCCCGCCGCCGCTTTCCCGTTGCGGGCGAGCTTCATTAACAACTAGAGCGCGGCCAAGAAAGTCTTTTCCGTTCAGTGCGGCGATGGCTTTTTCGGCTTCGGCGTCATCACGGATTTCGGCGAAACCAAAACCTCGCGGCTGTCCTGTAAATCGATCTCGAAGCAGGGTTAAGGAATCCGGCTGCACTCCGACTTCGGCAAACAATGCCCCTACCTCTTCTTCCGTTGCTTTGAACGACAGATTGCCCACATACAGTTTCTTCACGGCCGATCTCCCTGTGCCCACCTTCACGCGAGCGAGCACGCACTGCGAGGCTGAAGAGGCAGGATCTCGGCCCGCGGCCAGTTTGCAAATCGACGCGCGGCTCAGGGCTGAAGCGAGCATCCCAGCAACTCAGGAGCATCTTGCTGCAAGTGCTCTCCCCAGTCAACCACCGGACCTACGCCAAGGGCTGGGCGCAACAAGCCGCGCGTCTATTGGAGCCTCAGTCGCTAATGTGTAGTGTGCTTCCGAATTTACCTCGAGGTAAAAGGCTTCGACCGATGACGGGTTCTGACTTCACGGAGCCTTTTATGTGCGGTAACTGGAATTGATGTGAACGTATTCGACGGTAAAGTCGCAAGTCCAGATACGGGCGGTGCCGGATCCGGAACGTAGGTGCACGCGAACTGGCACATGCTTTGCTAGCATTTTCCGGTGCACGATGCGCTCGTCAAACGAATGCTCGCGGCCATGGCGGCAGACGGCTGCGCCGGCGATCCAAATGTCCGCTCGCTCGGGATTGAAATGCACGCCGGAGCGGCCAGCGGCGGCGAGAATGCGGCCCCAGTTTGGATCGGCTCCGGCGAAAGCAGTCTTCACCAGCGGCGAATTAGCGATGGTACGCGCGATCTGATCGGCTGCGCGGTCAGAAGGCGCGCCTTTGACTTCGATCTCAATGACGCGCTGAGCGCCTTCGCCATCGTCCACAATAGAAAGTGCGAGTGACGTGCAAACGCTTTCGAGGGCGGCAATGAAGCTTTCGTAGTCCGCGCCACGGGTGTTGGAAATTCGCGGCGCGCCGGATCCACCGTTCGCGAGAACCGCCAGCGTATCGTTTGTGGAGGTATCGCCATCGACAGTGATTGAATTAAATGTCGAGCCGACCACGTCCCGGAGACCACGAGAAAGCAGCGTTGGAGATATTGCGGCGTCCGTGGCGACGAAAGCGAGCATCGTCGCCATATTGGGTTGGATCATGCCGGAACCTTTTGCGCAGCCCAGGAACCGCACCTCCTTGCCTCCGATGCGGCAGCGGGCGACAGCCCACTTCGGCCGCGTGTCCGTGGTCATGATCGAACGCGCGAATTCTTCGAAAGCCCCTGCCTCGGCGCTACGCGTTAGAGCCAAGTGCGGGACGGCGGCGAGAATTTTTTCGACGCGCAACGGCGCGCCGATAACGCCCGTGGAGCAGACAAGAATCTGCGAAGGATCGATGCCGCCCAGCTCGTCGGCCAGCTTTGAGGCCGTGGCAACGGAGGCGGGATAGCCATCTTGCCTTGTGCAGCAGTTCGCGTTGCCTGAGTTGACAATCACGCCGCGCATGCGGCCGCGCGATTTGCGCACGTGCTCGCGCGACAAAACGACCGGTGCGGCGACAACCTGATTCGTCGTGAAGACGGCAGCGGCGCTGGCAGGTGTGTCGCTGACGAGAATGCCCAGGTCGAGCCGGGACCGTTTGAGGCCGCAATGAGTGGCAGAAAAAGTGAATCCCGAAGGGATATCAGAGGCAGAGAGGGGCGCGTTCATGTGACGCGCGCTCTCACGGATTTTCTTCGAGCTTCGCAAGCCGGGACGTGAAGTCCACGAGCGCCGCACGGACGGCTCCGGGAGCCGTGCCGCCGGCAACGCCGCGCCTTGCCAACGCAGATTCGAGGGTCAGGACCGTGCTCAGCTCCGCACCGAATAGCGGCGAGAATTGCCTCAGCCGGTCAAGCGGCATTTCGCGGATCGACTTCCCGTCCTGATCCGCCGCGCGGAGCACCTTGCCGACGATTTCGTGAGCTTCGCGAAATGGAATCCCCTGCGCTACTAGATAGTCCGCTACTTCCGTGGCCACGAGCGCGGGGTCTTGCGCTGCCTGGCGGAGCCGCGCCTCGCGGAAGCGCGTCCCCGCCAGGGCACCCGCCGCAATTCGCAAGACGGGGACCATTTGATCGTGGGCCGCGAAAAGCGGCTCCTTGTCCTCTTGCAAATCGCGCTGATAACTCGAAGGCAGGCCCTTGCAGGTCGTGAGAAGCGCGAAAAGCGAACCGTAGATGCGGCCTGTTTTTCCTCGAATCAGTTCCCACGAATCCGGATTCTTCTTTTGCGGCATCAAGCTGCTGCCAGTGGAGTATTCGTCGGGCAGCTCAATGAATCCGAACTCAGGCGAAGCGAATAGAACCATGTCCTCTGAAAGGCGCGACAGATGCATCGCCAAGATTGCCAACGCGAAAAGAAACTCGAGCGCAAAGTCACGGTCGCTGACGGCATCGAGACTGTTGGCCGTGATACGCGAAAAGCCCAGATCGCCCGCGAGCGCCTTGCGATCCAGCGGGAATGCACAGCCCGCCAATGCGCCCGAGCCCATGGGGCACCAATCGGCGGTGAGCGCGGCAGCCCTGAGCCTTTCGGAATCACGGTGGAGTGCCTCTCCGTGTGCTAGCAGCCAGTGAGAAAGCAGGAGCGGCTGGGCGTGCTGCATGTGCGTGGCGCCCGGCATCGGAATGACAAGATTGCTTTTGGCCTGCGCGGCCACTGCACGCAAGACTGAAGTGAGTGCCGTCCGGATTTCGCGTGTCGCGGCCATCACGTACATCCGTAACTCAGTAGCCACCATTTCGTTGCGGCTGCGGCCAGTATGGAGCTTTGCACCTAGCGGGCCAAGTTTCTCGATCAGTGCGGTTTCGGCAAAATGGTGAACGTCTTCAGCCTTTGCGGTATCGAGCCACGGCGAATCCGACTGTGCACGCCTCTCGATTTCATCCAGGGCCCCTACAACACGCTGGCTCTCTTCGTGCGTGAGGATTCCAGCGGCCGCAATAGCACGCGCCCAAGCGCGGTCGAGAACCAGTTCGTGCGGGAGAAGCCTGCGGTCGAACTTCCACGAGCGCTCGAATTCGTAAAAAGAGGCGTCCGGGCCGCGGTCGAAGCGGCCACCCCACATTTTCTGCCCTTCGGAAACGGTCATCGCACCGCGGCCTCGAGCGGAACCGTGATGGGCAGAGCGAAGAGATTAATGAAGCCTTCGGCGTCCTTCGGGTTGTAGCCGGTCATGCTGAAGCTGGCTAGCCCTGCGCGGTACAAGGAATACGGGGAACGGCGAGAAGTAGGACTGACGTTGCCCTTAAGGAGCGACAGCCCGACGGAACCTGTGACACGCTGCTGTGATTGCGTAAAGAACGCGTCGAGGGATTCCCGCAGCGGTGTGAACCACATTCCGTAATAGACCATCTCCGCGTAACGTAAAGAAAGAAGCTGCTGGTAGTGCATCGTCTCGCGGTCAAGACACAGCGATTCGAGCTCGCGATGCGCGGCAACAAGAAGAGTTCCGCCGGGCGTCTCATACGCGCCGCGGGACTTCATACCCACGAGACGGTTCTCGACAATGTCCATGCGGCCAACGCCGTTGGCTGCGGCGATTTCGTTGAGTTGATCGAGGAGGGCCAGCGGTGCGAGTGTCTTGCCATTCACGGAGACGGGCGTGCCGGCCTCGAAGCCGATCTCGACCATCATAGGCTGGTCAGGAGCTTTCGCCGGCGAAACGATCCACTGCCACATGGATTCCTCGGGCGCGTTCGCGGGATCCTCAAGGACACCACCCTCGTGGCTCAAGTGCCAGACATTTCGGTCGCGGCTGTAAATATTGTTGGTGGTCTGCTCGACGGGAATATTGTGCTCGCGAGCATACGCGATTGCCTCTTCGCGAGAGTTGATCTTCCATTCACGCCACGGGGCAATAATGGCGAGCTCGGGCGCTAGCGCTTTGGCTGCCAGCTCAAAGCGAACCTGATCGTTGCCCTTGCCGGTGCAACCATGGGCAAGGGCGTCGGCGCCGACTCTTTTTGCGATCTCGACCTGCCTCTTGGCAAGCAACGGACGGGCGAATGAAGTTCCCAGCAAATACTTGTGCTCGTAGACGGCTCCGGCGCGCAACGTGGGCCAAATGTACCCGGTGACGAATTCTTCGCGCAGGTCTTCGATGTATGCTTCGCTGGCTCCCGTGGCGAGGGCCTTCTTATGCGCAGCTTCCAGATTTTCGCGCTGGCCCAGATCGCCGATCATGGCGATTACTTCGCAACCGTCGTAATTCTCCTTGAGCCAAGGAATAATGATGGATGTGTCGAGGCCCCCGGAATAAGCCAAAACTACCCTCTTGGGCAACGGATTCTCCTTAGGTCAGCAATAGCGTGTGCAGAATCGCCTTCTGCACGTGCAGGCGGTTTTCCGCCTGGTCGTAAATGATGGAACGCGGCGAGTCGATGACGCCGGGAGTAACTTCCAAGCCGCGGTGGGCCGGCAAACAATGTAGGAAGACAGCATCCGGGGCGGCTTGCGCGAAAAGATCTTCGTTCACCTGATATGCGGCGAAAGCAGCCTCGCGTTCCGCGGTTTCGTCTTCCTGCCCCATGCTGGCCCAGACATCGGTATAAACAGCCTGAACACCCGCCACAGCCTCTTCCGGCGAGCGGAGGACTTCAATTTTGCCGCGCGTTTCACGAGCTACTCGCTTTGCTTCGGCAACGATGACCGCGTCCGGCTCGTAACCAGCGGGCGTGGCGACGCGAATGTGCGCTCCGCAGCGCGCGCCAGCCACGAGAAGCGAGTGGCACATGTTGTTGCCGTCGCCGACATAAGCAAATTTCAGGCCGCGTAATCCGCCGAAGCGCTCTTCAAGCGTAAAGAAATCTGCCAGCGCCTGACAGGGATGAAAACGATCCGAGAGCGCGTTAATCACGGGAACGTTCGCGTTCTTGGCCAACTCCTCGAGTGACTCCTGGTCGAAAACGCGCGCGACTACGCCTTGCACCCATCGCTCGAGATTTCTTGCTATGTCCCGGATCGGCTCGCGTTCACCAACGCGCGTCGCCGTATGATCCAGAAAGATCGACGAGCCGCCGAGATTGGCAACTCCAACTTCGAATGTGACGCGCGTGCGCAGTGACGGCTTTTCGAAAATCAGGACAAACACGCTGCCGGCAAGGGCCGTGCGGTACTGGTCTGGGTGAGCTTTCATATCCGAGGCCAGGCGGAAGCAATCCCGCAACTGGGCGGGAGTCCATTCGGTGCCCGTCAAGAGGTCTCTCTTGAGAGAAAGGGTTGTGATCGCAGCTTCCATGTTTTACCTCGTCGCAGCCAGGGCCATCGGCTGGGTGTGTATTTCCGCCTTGGGCGCCCGCGAAGGCGATGTTTTCGCGGATCTGGCACCTCGCTCAAGCACAATTGCAAATTTCGTCAGGAATTCGGCGACCTCCCGCCGTCGAACGATGAATGGCGGCAGCAGCCGAAGAATGTGCTCGTGGGTACAATTGATCAGCAGCTTTTGCCGGAGGGCTTCCTGAACGAACGGCGGGCCTTCGACAGCGAGATCAATACCTACCATTAATCCTTCGCCTCGTACTTCGTGGATGAAATCAAAACGCCGCGCGAGCTTGTCCAGGCCGGCGCGCAGGTCCGCGCCCCGCGCTCGAACATTCGCCAGCAGGTTTTCGTCCTCGACGATCGTTAGAAATTCGAGCGCCGCCGCGCACACGAGCGGGCCGCCACCAAACGTCGATCCATGCATGCCGGGAATAAAAGTGGAGGCGAATTTCTCGCTGGCGACAAATGCGCCGAGCGGAAGGCCGCCGGCAAGCGGCTTCGCAACCGTGACGATATCCGGGAGCGACGGGAATTTCTGGTAACCAAACTTGCGGCCGGTGCGGCCCAAGCCGCATTGAATTTCGTCGGCGATTAGCGCGGCATCGTGCCGTGTTGCGAGCGCACGTGCCCGCTCCCAAAATTCCTCGCTGACCAAAAAGACGCCGCCTTCGCCTTGGATGGGTTCGATGACAATGGCGCATACCGTGCCATCAAACTTTCCCTCCAGATCGGCAATATCGTTGAACCGGACGAATTCCACTCCGGGAATAAGCGGCGCAAATGGCTCTCTATACTTCGCGGTGTGAGTCACCGATACCGCCCCCATCGTGCGCCCGTGGAACGAATTCTCAAGCGCCAGGATGCGGATCTTCGGTTGGCCGGTGCTTGCCGCGCGTGCGTGTGCGTATGCGCGCGCGAGTTTCAGCGCGCCTTCGATTGCTTCGCTGCCGCTATTCGAGAAAAATGCGCGGTCGAGACCCGACCACTCTGATAGTTTGCGCGCGAGCAACGCTTGGTACGGGTTATGGAATAAATTCGAAACGTGTGTTGCGCGGCCCGCCTCGCGCCTAATGACTCGAACCATGCGAAGATGCGCGTGGCCCAGTGCATTGACGGCGATGCCGCCAAGGAAATCGAGATATCCGCGGCCCTCCGAATCGTACAAGCGGCAGCCGCGTCCTCGCACGAAAACCACCGGCGGTCGCCGGTAGGTCTTCATCATGTAGCGAGACTCTTCGGCAACGACTTTTGCTGCCGAGATTTTCTTTGCTGCTCCAGCGTTTTTCTTGGCCATGTTATTGCGCCGCTCCGTGCGCCGCTCTCGCACTCGGGCGCAGCACCGGAAGAACTCGCGTGCCTGGTCCCCGCATAGCGCCGGCAGCGGCAACCAGCGCTCGCGGCTGCATCCCACCTACGATGCGTACTTCCGCTACCCCGCCAGCTAATGCGCGCTTCGCGGCTTCCAGTTTCAGGATCATGCCGCCGGAAACCTTGTTTCGGCGAATCAAGTCCTCTATCTCCGCCCCGCGCACCGCGCGCAGAACCTTTTCGCCATCGAGCACGCCCGCCACATCCGTAAGGAAGATCAACCGGTCGGCGCGTATGAATTCCGCCGCCGCCGCGGCCATATGATCAGCGTTAATGTTGTAAAGCTCGCCGTCGGCGCCGAGGCCCATGCAGGATGCCACCGGCACGATCCCTTCACGCCATAGGGAACGCAGGAAGTCGACGTTGACCTCGGTCAGATAGCCGACGAAGCCGAGAGCACCCTCGGAATCCTCGAGCTGCATCGGTTCTGCAAGGAAACAGGCGGCGTCAGTGGCACTAATGCCGACGGCTGGCTGGCCAGCGAGGGAGATCGCTCCGGCCAGCCTCTTATTCAAGAGGCCGGCAAATACCATCACGGCCGCATCGCGCGTCTCGCGGTCGGTGACGCGCAGGCCGCTGACGAAGCGGCTTGTTATTCCCATGCGCGCTAAGGTTGCCGTAAAAATCTTGCCACCGCCGTGAACGATGAGAAGCTCGTGACCCGCCCGCGCAAGCTCGGTGATCTGCCGTGCCAGCGCCTGCACGTCCTCATCGCGTTCAAGCAGTGCACCTGCAATCTTTACGACCAGTCTCATAGCAATCCCGCCGTTTCCGGGTATCCGCGCATCCCATTCAGATTTTGTACCGCTTGCCCCGCTGCTCCTTTTCCCAGATTGTCTAGGCAGGAGACAACGACCAACCGCCCGCCCGAGTCGTCGAGCGCGAAGCCGATGTCGCAGAAATTTGTGTGTGTCACATGCCGCAATTCAGGCAGCGTTCCCGCCGGCATTACTCTGACCATCGGCCGCCCCGTGTAAAACTTGCGATAAAGCGCTTCAATTTTGTCAGCCTTGCGCGAGCCATCGAGCCAAACGTAAAGCGTCGAGAGAATTCCCCGATCGACCGGCAGTAGATGCGTGGTAAAGACAAAATTTTCAGAGGCCAAGCCGAGATGCTCGGAAACTTCGGGTGTATGGCGATGGGCGAAAATGCTGTAAGCGCGGAAATTCTCATTGACCTCGACAAACTGGGTATCGCGCTTCGGTTCCTTGCCCGCACCGGTGACGCCCGACTTGCAATCGCAAACGATTCCGCGTGCCGGATTGATCCAGCCCGCTTCGACGAGCGGACGCAGCCCCAGTATCACAGAAGTGGGATAGCATCCCGGGTTTCCGACGATGCGGGCATTTGGCAGGGCGTCCGCGTAAAGCTCGGGGAGACCGTATACCGCATGAGCCAACGTCTCCGTATCCGGTGCGGGAAGTTTGTACCACGCCGTGAACGTTCCCGGGTCACGAAAACGAAATGCTCCGCTCAAGTCCACGACGCGCAACGCTGGGTTCGCAGCGAGCAGTGCGGGGACCAATTCAATCGAAGCCTCGTGTGGCGTCGAGAGAAAGACGACTTCCGCGCCGCTCGCTGCCACGGCCTCCGCCGAAAGCGGTCGGCAAGGCGCATCTCCCCAGCCGCGAAGTTGCGGAAATAACTCTGTCAGACAGCGCACGTTTGCGTTGCCTTCGCGCAGAAAGAAAGTTGGCTTTTCGATTTGTGGGTGCCGCAGGAGAAGCCGGGCTAGCTCGAATCCCGCGTAGCCCGTTACTCCGACGACGGCGACGCGGCAATGATCGCTCATCGGAGGAGCTCCTCCACGCGTTTCTGAATCGCTCCGCACGCGCTGCGCGACGAACAGATGACAAGCACAGTATCATCTCCTGCAAGCGTGCCGGCCACGCCTTTCCAGTGTTCTGAGTCCACCGCGGCGGCAAGCGGCTGCGCGCCACCGGGAGGCGTTTTCAGGACAAGCATATTTTGCGCGGAGCGAATATCGAGCAGAAAATCTTTAAGGGCGCGCGACAGAGGGGCAAGCTGGGGCGCTTCGTCGGCTGCAGCCGATGCCAGCGGCCGGTAACCCGCCGACGTCTTCACCAGCCTAAGCTCCCGGAGGTCCCGCGAGAGCGTCGCCTGCGTCACACGCACACCCAGGTGCCCGAGCTGGCGGCGCAACTCATCCTGGCTGGCCACAGCCTGGCCCGTAAGGAGCTTCAGTATCTGCCCTTGACGAAATCGTTTCTGTACGCCCATCGTTTCTGCTATGCGTGAATATGCAACCAACTGCATAATAATACAGCACCTTATTCGAATGACGCAACCACTAATTTACGGCCCGCCATAAGTTCCGTGGAAATCAGGCAAGTAGGAAATCTGCGAAGCGTGCAACAACAACGAGCTCTGCGAACCAGCCGAGCGAGTGCGAAACAACAATCTGTTTCTGAGGAATCTTCGGGCCTGCCGAGGATATGAACATCAGAGTGGTAGGCCCGTGCGGGCTCGAACCGCAGACCTCCACCGTGTCAAGGTGGCGCTCTAGCCAACTGAGCTACGGGCCTACTGACCGCCGATTATCTTAGCATAGCGGTCAGGAGGTCGGGACCGAGGGAATGCCGCCGGCCTTCGGGGACATCGCTTGATCGTGTTGCATTGCCGTCTTCACGCGCATACTATTGCCAACGTCCGCGACGTCTAGCAATCACCACGGTCGCGACGTGATGTACACAATAGAAAGAATGAGATGCGGCCATGTCAGATTCTCAGTCAAAATTATCGGTCGAAGACCGGCTCGACATTCAGGAGTTGTTCGCGAAATACGCCTGGGGGATTGACATGGGCGATATCGACGCCGTCGTTGCTTGTTTCGCGGAAGATGGCTATCTCGACCATCTCTGGCAAGGCAAACTGCAGGGGCACGACAAGCTGCGCCGGGCGTTCGAAGAGCTGTGGTACGACCGCCCAAGCTGGTGGATCGGACGCCAGCACTTGGCCAATCATTTCCTCATCACGCGCGAAGGCGAAGGGGCGCGCGTCAAGGCTTTCTTCTCAATCCTTCAGTAGAACGTGGATTACCGCACAAACTTCGTGTTCGGCATTGGAAACTGGGACAACTTCTGCGTGAAGCGAAATGGCAACTGGCTCTTCAAGTCCGTCTTCATCAATGCATGGACTGGTCCAGACAAGGTTCCGTGGGTCGGCGATGCGCGCGCGTATTCCCCCCAGCCGATGGTAAACACGGCCGCCAAATAGAGCGACAAAGCCGCCTAAGTCACGAAACGGTAGCCCACGCCGCGCACCGTTAGGAGGTGGCGCGGTTTCGATGGATCCTTTTCTAGATAACGCCGCAAGCGGACTATGAAGTTGTCGATGGCCCGGGTATCTGTGTCTTCGCGCAAGCCCCAGACGTCTTCAAGGATCGACTTCCGAGAAACAGTTCGTCCGCTATTGCGCACCAAATGCCTCAGCAGCTTCGCCTCCATCAGTGTCAGTTGAATCGTCGTGCCATTCGTGCGCAACTCGAGCGTTCCGAAGTCGATCGTGCGGCCGTCAAACGTGAACTCGTCTTCGGAAGCGCTTAGCTCCGCATTCGCGTCACGTTTCTCGGCCGCAACCTTCTCGGCTGCGCCCGAAAGCCACGCAGTCCGCCGCAGAAGGCCCTGAAGTCGCGCCAGGAATATGGGCAGCTCAAACGGCTTCGGAAGGTAATCGTCCGCTCCCGCCGCGAATCCCGCGAGGACATCCTCGGGGCGCCCTCGTGCCGTCAGCATGAGTACCGGGACGTAGTTCCGCGCCTTGCGCAATTTGGTCGCAACGGCAAATCCGTCCATTCCAGGAAGCATCACATCCAGCACGACGGCGTCGAATCTATCCTTCGTCTTTAGCAAACGTCCTATCGCCGACTCGCCATCGCCTGCGACCTCTACCGAATGTCCTTCCGCTTCGATGTTAAACCGCAGGCCTTCCGCCAAATGGGTTTCGTCTTCGACGACAAGCACGCGGCTCATGCCTGGCTCCGAGGTAATTCGAGTGTAATCGTCGTGCCGCGTGTTTCGCCCGCGCTCTCTGCAAATACCTTGCCGCCGTGTGCGCGCGCGATCGCACGGACAATAAACAGCCCCAAGCCCGTGCCCTTTACCTGTGAAATGGGACGGCGTGGCACGCGGTAAAATCTCTTGAAAATTCGTTTCAGTTCGCCTGCCGGAATTCCCATGCCAGTGTCGCGGACACTCAGCACTACGCGTTTATCGTCGGGCACATCGAGCCGAACCGAAACATCGACATCTTTGCCAGAATATTTGATGGCGTTGTCGAGGATATTCGAAACTGCGGTGCGAAGATCCTCGGGATCACCGTATATTTGGATGGCGCCGTCGTTCGACTCCTGCCATTTCAATGCTCCGTTTTCCAGATGATGCCGCGTCCTGGCCAAGTCAATGCAATCTTGGACCAAGAGGCTGAAATCAACTTCCGCGGAATTTCTCAAGGCGCGCTTGTACCCAACCGAGCCCGCCTTTAGCACCTGGTCTACTGTTCCGCGTAGACGGTCGGTGTCCTCCAGCATCGATTGGTAAAACTGCTGGCGCTGGGCTTGATCCACGTCCCGCCGTTGCAAGGTCTCCAGGTAGAGCCGGATCGATGTAATGGGCGTCTTCAGTTCGTGCGTAACGGCATTGATGAAACTATCGTGATGCTCGTTCCTGCGAATCTCGCGCACCAGGAAAATCGTATTGAGGATTAGGCCGAGGATGATTGCGATGAATACGATCACTCCAAAAAAGAACAAAACTCCTTCTCGCCAGTTGAGCACTATCCAGCTAACGTTTAGCACGATCGCCAGCACTACCAGACAAATGCCCAGAATTAAGAAGAAGGCAATCTTTTTTCGTCGCCCGGAGACTCGCATATCCCTTTAGGAGATTGTACAGCGGCAGGTGATCAGATTCTCGCGAAGAAATTTTGCGGCGCGGCCGGATCCGAATCCGCTCAAATAGACAGTCTTAGGAGGCTACAGCGAATTCTTACACCGAAACCAAATCGCTCTGAGCTTCCACCGGAGCGATCTCAGTTGCGGAAATGCCGTCCGTGCGCTGTTTCGCCGGCAATTTGGTGCGGTATATGTCTCGCGCCAGGCCAAGCTTGCTGAGTGTCCAGATGCCGTACCAGTTGAGGTCCACTTCGTACCACGCGAGGCCGTGGCGCGCGGACGTCGGATGTGCATGGTGATTATTGTGCCAGCCTTCTCCCCATGAGAGCAGCGCCACCCACCAGCTATTGGTAGATAGATCGCGCGTCTTGAAACGGCGCGTGCCCCACGAGTGCGTCGCCGAATTCACCAGCCACGTCGAATGCAGCCCCACTACCGTGCGCAGAAAGATGCCCCATAGCAAGAACGGAAGCCCGCCGATTGCCAGCAAGACCACTGCCAGCACGATGATGGGCACATAGTGGTATTTCGTGATCCAAACGTGAAATTTATCCTTCGCCAGGTCGGGGACGTAACGGGCCAGCGTCGTAGTATCGTGATGCATCGATTTGCCCATCAGTATCCAACCCATATGGGCCCACCACTTGCCATCCACTGGCGAGTGCGGATCGCCTTCCTTGTCGGAGTGTTGGTGGTGGATGCGATGCGTCGCTACCCAGAAAATCGGCCCGCCTTCCAGGGCCAAAACGGCGCAAGTTGTCAGGAAATACTCAACCCACTTGGGAGTTTTGTAACCCCGATGCGTCAGCAGCCGGTGGTAGCCCATGCCGATCCCCAAACTGCCGGTGACCCAGTGAAGAAACAACGCGACAAGAAAAGCCGGCCACGTAAAGAAGAATAGCGCCGCTACTGCCCCGACATGAAACAGCGTCATGAAAGTAGCAGTAATCCAATTGATTTCGTCATCAGCGGCGGCGCTTTTCCCTAGGTCGGCAACTGTCATTGGTCCCTTGTGTTTATCTGAACTGATTCCCTTCGAGCCTCACGGGATTAGGCTATCAAGATCGCAACAAACCATCTGTAATAGTTCTGTAATACCGACCAAATGCTCTGTATCAGTAACGCCGACTGTCCTTTCGGCCAGGGGTGCATCCGGCCAGTGGTTTACATCTGTCCGCTTCGCAACGAGGCCAGGAGTTCGCTACTCTGGTGCGGAAGTGTGCGATTTCTGGCTGCGACATCGCCACGTTCCGCGGCTTGTTATTCCTGAGGCTTTCTCGGATAATCGAATCTCTTCCAAGCCTTTCCGCACTCCGGCGCTATGGTGCAACGGTTAGCACGCGGCCCTTTCAAGGCTGAAATACGGGTTCGATTCCCGTTAGCGCTACCAATCCTCCTCCGTTTGCGAACTGGGCGTAGCGCCTGCCATGGGGCGGGGTCTCACATCGCTTGACACATCGATAAGTTTTGTAGTATTTGCTGCGCAGTGAATTAGGGTCCAGTGGTGGGATTACGGGTGGGAGGGATATTCATGGTGAATTTTGCGAAGTATTTCAAGTATTTCTCTGTGTGCGTCCTAGGCGTATTCCTTTTTCTCGTAGTGGGCGTGAATCGCCTCGCGGCGCAGGTCGAGACCGCGACGATCTCGGGTACGGCAACGGACAGTTCAGGCGCGGCACTGGTCAGCGCAGCCGTACAGGCCAGAAATGTGGGAACCAACATCACCCAGTCCACCGTAACGGACGCGGCAGGCCGCTACAGAATTCCCGATCTGCCGATCGGCAACTACGACGTACAGGCTTCTCTCTCGGGCTTCGAGACCGTCGTGCACAAAAGCATCACGCTCACGGTTGGCGCTAGCCTCGTCGTCGATTTCTCGCTGCCCGTCGGGCAAGTGTCGCAGACCGTCAGCGTGGAAGGTGAAGTTTCCAGGGTTGAAACGCAGACTGCCGCCGTCTCATCCCTGGTAACGTCGCAGCAGATGAGCCAGTTGCCTCTGAACGGCCGGAATTTTGAGCAGCTTCTTTCGCTCGCGCCGGGTGTTCTCACCGTAAAACAGGCCTTCGTAACTGGAGGCGCCGGCGGAATATCTTCGGGATTCTACGGACCCTCGGACACCTACTCAGTTGCTGGATCGAGGCCCGTCGGGCAAGTCTTCCTGCTCGACAATCAAGACCTCCAGGGCTACTGGGAGAAGGGAGCGGGTGCGTCAATCACAGGCAATTCCCTAGGCGTCGACGCCATCCAGGAGTTTCAGTTGCTGACCAATACGTACAGCGCGCAATTCGGGGGCACCGGCGCGGCGATGAATGCCGTAAGCAAGTCTGGCACTAACGATTTTCACGGTTCCGCTTACGAATATTTGCGCAACAGTGCACTCGACGCGCGCAATTTCTTTGATGGAACGAAAATCCCGGCCTTTCGCAGGAACCAGTTTGGTGGCGACGTGGGCGGCCCCATCAAGAAGGACAAGGCCTTCTTCTTCGTCAATTACGAGGGTCTTCGATCAGCCCTGGGCATTACCGGGAATCAGTTTGTTCCGGATGCTTTGTCTCGCACAGGGATGGTTCCGTGCAACACAGTTGCAGGGAAGACGCCCGCCACCTGCGCTAGCGGCCAGCGGATTTCTGTGCCTGTCAATCCGAACATCACGCCCTATCTCAACGTCTACCCGGCGCCGCTCGCGGGAGCGACTGAACAGATCGTGGCTGCTGGTCCGTTCACAGGCTATCCCAGCGGGAATGCACTCTTCCCAATCATCGCCAATCAACCTACCAGCGAGAATTACATCTTAGGGCGCATGGATTATACGCTCGGCTCGAAAGACTCCTTGTTCGGGCGATACATTTCCGACACGGCCTACCTTCTCCTGCCCGCTCCCTTCTCTAACTTGGCCAACTGGCCGGCAGCTTTTCATGGGGGCGACCAATTTTTCACTGTCGAGGAAAAACACATTGTCTCGGCCACCTCAATCAACGAGATTCGCTTCAGCTTCTCGCGAACCAATGAACGCTCGGATCAGAATTTCTTGTCGAATCCAGCCACCGATCCTTTGCAGTTCTACCTAGGAGCGCCGAATTACACTCCAGGGGATCGCGAGGATGGCAACCTCATCGTTGCCGGCGGCACCTCCAACGTCGGCCCGGGCCCAACGGCGCGGTGGCACCTCATTCAGAACAAATTCACCGGGGGGGACGATTTCTTTTGGAGCCACGGCGCCCACAGTCTCAAGGTTGGCGTGTCCGTATCCAGAGTTCAAAACAACATCGCCGTGGGCCGCGAGGGCGGGATATTCGTTTTCGGCAGCCTTCCAGGCTTTCTGGCAGCCAGCCCCGTCCAATTCCAGGGCGAAGTCAACCCGCATCCCGGTTTCACCAGGACGCGTTACTCTCGCGAGATCCAGGTCTTCCCTTACATCCAGGACGATTGGAAAATTAGGTCGAACCTGACACTCAATATCGGTCTGCGGTATGACTTTGAGACCAACCCGGTCTGCGTAACTGAACCGTGCAACGCAATTCTGAATCCTTTGTCTTCGCCCGCCTTCACGCAAGTGCATCACGTTCTTGCGTCGAATCCGGACACGCTCAATTTCGATCCCCGAGTCGGTCTCGCCTGGGACCCTTTCTCGGATCATAAGACATCAATCCGAGCCGGCTTCGGAATGTTCCACGAGCCAATTGCCGCGCGCACGTACCTCAACGCGTACTCTCAAAATCCTCCTTCCCAGACCGTGGTCCTCGCCGGACCTCCCGCGGTTACACTCTTCCCGCATCCGGCATCGTGTGGACCGCCGGGTTCGGCATGCCTGACTCCACCGTTCGGCACGGTTTATGGACTCGACTATAGATCCGATTCCGCCCCCTACGAAATGCAGTACAACCTGACCGTTCAGCGTGATGTTGGGCGCGGTATGGTCGCCTCCCTCGGCTATGTCGGCGCGCAAGGCGTTCACCTGTATGCCCCGCGAAATGAGAACACCCCGACGCTGGTCGACGCCTCAGGGAATCCTGTCTCGCCCGCCTGCACGAGCCCCTCGTGCTTCTTTAAGGGCCCCGTGCCAAACCCTGCTTTCAACGGCTTGGACAACGCCGCTCCCACCAGCCATTCCACCTACAATGGCTTGGTGGCGAGCCTGGCGCGCCAGATCAGCCGGAACTTGCAGGGCCAGGTGTCATACACTTACTCGCGATGCATTGACAATGGTTCCGCCAGTTCGGGTCTCGAGCAAGGCTCCGCCGAAATTCTGGACGCCCACAATCAGGGCTTTGACCGTGGTCCGTGCCTCTTCAATGTCACGCACGCA
Organism: uncultured Acidobacteriota bacterium; assembly: GCA_963823145.1. Classification (GTDB taxonomy): domain Bacteria; phylum Acidobacteriota; class Terriglobia; order Acidiferrales; family UBA7541; genus Palsa-295. The sequence goes on along the minus strand of CAWGJZ010000002.1, from coordinate 239,912 downwards.
TTGCGGGTCAATGGGGTCTACAACCTGCCTTTCACGGGCAACCGCTTGGTTTCCGGCTGGCAGCTCAGCGAAATTTTGACTGCCTCCACGGGCTATCCCGTCAACATCACGAACGGGCTGCTTCCGCAAGTGGCGAACACCGGCGGCATAACAGCCGATCGCCCGAATTACTCCGGCGCGCCGGGGTGCCATCCATCTCAGATAACGGATACGATTAATGCTCAGCAGAGAACCGTCCAGTGGTTCAACCCAGCCTGCTACTCTGTTCAACCGTTCGCTACGCTCGGCAACGTTCGAAGGGATTCCTTAATCGGTCCGGGCCTCTTGGACCTCGACTTCTCCATAATCAAGCAGACGAGGATTACGGAAAAGTTGAATACCGAGTTCCGGGCGGAATTCTTTAACATCATCAACCATACGAACCTCGGACAGCCAAACGGCGCCGTTTTCTCAGGAGCGGGCGGGGCTGGGGCTGCCGCCGGTTCCTTCATCGCGGGGAATGCAGGTCTGATCACGGCCACATCCACCACCTCACGCCAAATACAATTCGCCCTGAAGCTGATTTTCTGATCACCGCTCCATTGCCGTTGTAGCGGCGGGTCGCTAAGTTTTTTTTGGACCCAGCAGTTTGCTTTTTGCGGTTGCCGTTTGGCTCGGCCGGCAGCATGCTGACCTCTGGGTGTTGCTGTTCAAACTGCAGGAGCAATCATGGAAACAGATCTGCGATATCCGATCGGTAAGTTTCAGCCCGTTGAAAATATCACTGACGCTCAGCGCCGTGCGCTAATCGCTGCAATCGCCGAAACACCCGAGAAACTGAAGGCCGGCATCGCGGGATTAAACGATGGTCAGCTCGATACTCCCTATCGTCCCGGCGGCTGGACAGTTCGCCAAGTCGTCCATCACATCCCCGACAGTCACATGAACTCGTATGTACGCTTCAAGCTGGCACTCACCGAGGATGAACCCACCATCAAGCCATACGACGAAGCCCGCTGGGCCGAGCTGGCCGATGCAAAAACGCCCATCGAGCCATCTCTGCTGCTGCTCGAAAATCTAAACAAGCGATGGATATTACTCTTAGACTCGCTAACGCCCTCCCAGTGGCAGCGCACGTTTTGCCATCCCGAACGCGGCACCATGACTCTTGACGAAAACGTGCAGCTCTACGCACGGCACGGTCGCCACCACGTCGCCCACATCATCGCCCTTCGCGACCGCAACAACTGGCGCTGATCGCACCCGCGAATAGCTTGTCGTCGTGGGCTTCCGCCTATGCACTCGTAGGGGCACAGCATGCTTGGCTACCTGCTCGCCATTTTGCAGCCCCTGTCGCGCTGTCATTCCGAGTCCCGCCCTTTTTTCCTTCGCGCGGTTCTTGCGCGGGGTGGGACCCAGTCGAGGAATCTCTCTTCGATTTCGCGATGACCATCCGCCGCGCCACTCGTGGAGCTATGCCTGCGAATGTATGTGGAGTGCGGGAGCTTGCTCCCGCTGTTTGCCGACCGGGCTTGCCCGGTCGCGCTCCTCGCACCGACTAAAAAGTTGCCGACAACCGGTAGCTACGATGAACGCCTTCTTGCCGTGAGCCTTTGCAGTTGTAGCGGCGGGTCGCTGATTTTTTTCGAGCCGGCGGTGGAAGGGCAGGGCTTCAGCCCTGCCACACAAACAGGGCTCCCAGGTTGACGGCTAGTCGAGCCTGGGAGATCAGACGGGCGCGAACCCCTTCCTTCCTTCCTTCCTTCCTCCCTCCCTGCCCTGAGTGCTGTGGCGAAGGGTGCGCTGCTTCTCTCGCGGCAAGTATGCGGAGCGCGGGACCTTGCTTGAAACGCGTTGCGATCTTCATCACAACAAACTTCTATGTGTCCGCTAACGCATCCATGGTTCGTATGGACCCACTTGAATCACGCCGCCCTTGGCGCGTAGTTGCCGGAGAAAATCCCGCTGCTGCACTCCGTCTCTTGCGTCATCTGCGCCAGTTCCTCGCGGTTCCAACCTAATCCCCGCTTCCGCGGACTGAACGCGCGGTCTATCGCTCAGGAAGTCGCCAAACGCGACCGCCTCGGTGATCTTGTAAGGCGCTTTGGAATCGCGATTGATTTCCGCGATCCGGATGCGAAGATCGTCCAGGGCTTGCGCAACACGTTCGCGAGTAAACCGCGGAGGCTTCGATCCCGAAACGTCTTCGCCGGACAAGGTGGTCATCCATTCGTTCGACCCTGCTGGCTTGACGTAGCCTTGCAGTTCGAGAATCGGAATCACGCGCTTCGCATCCGCCACGCCGATCTTCAGCGAATCGGCCATATCGCGGGCGGTCCACGTGGTTACACCGCGCGTTTCCCGCAAGAAGCTCAGCGCCTCCCCTGCGGGGATTGACGGCACCTCGGTTTTCTTCGCAGGAAAGAGCGACCGCTGGCCTCGATTAGTTCGCTTTTGTACCATCGCATTCTTGTTTCAAGACAAAACTTGCAACTATGCTCTGCCCACTTTTCGCATTTTTTTCTATTTCGAGTCGATCCGGCCCCAGCTCGGCAATGTTCTTCGCCCCAGCAACGCCTCGGCGGCCCACGCTCCGAGGTAAACCGATAGCGCCACGCCGTGCCCAGCAAAAACGCCGAGCACAATTCCATGTTTGCTCTTCGGATAATGCGCAAACACGGGACGGAAATTTTCCCGGAAGGCTATCGGACCTCCCCATTTGTGCGTGAAACGCGCTTTGGCAAGCGCGGGATGCAGCGCGTGAACCCGTTTTTCAAATGACGCAAACATTTCCGCTGCTCCCCCCTTAGAAACATCTACATCCTCAAGTTCCCCTGAATTCGGCGCGTCCACCAACCCCGCTCCCCATACGATCGACCGGTCAGCGCACACGCGCCCCCACAAATATGGAAAATCGATCGTATAAAAAGGTTTGCGCGCTCCGAGTCCCATCTTTTTCAGATCTTTCTCGCTCATCGGAGCAGTCCGCGCCGCAAGAGTAAGTTTCGGTTGTATGGCGGATTTGCTTAGGCCGGAAGTCTCGAGCGAAAGTGCGTTCGTTGCCACCAGAATTTTCTTCGCGCGCAAGCGGCCGCCGGAAAGATGCAGCGTCGGCGGATCGGTCCATTCGATTTTGCGCACCCCGCAGTTTTCTGCGATCACTGCACCTAAAGTCACCGCGGCCCGCGCGAGTCCGCTGACATGTTTTCCCGGATCGAGCGTGCCGCCAGGCACTGTTCCTGTTACGCGGACCTTCCGAGAATCGAAGTCATGCCACTGAATTGGAGAACGACCTTTAAAAGGCCGCGCGTTGTCCGATCGTTCGGCGTGATCGCTGTGAGCAATTTCCCACGCCCCGGGAAGTAGAAGATCGGACTCGACGCGGAGTCTGCGGAGAATAGTTTTTAGTCCGGCGAGAACGTCGCCAAGTCCAGGCAAATCGCCTGCGGCGGACTCGCTGAGGACCAAACCTCCCGTGCGTCCGCTAGCGCCGTTTCCGATGCGTCCCGCTTCGAGGACAACCACCGATTTCTTGGGAGCCAGAATGCGCAACCAAGCCGCGGCGGCAAGGCCGGCAAAGCCCGCGCCCACCACTGCGAAATCCGCCGAGGAAGGAAGTGAAAGCTTCAGCGGCGTGAAGTCAATTTTCCAGGGCGGAACACCCCAAAGATCGCGCGTTTGCGAGCGGGACATAGCAGAGGTTGGATGCAACAAGGGAGATTCGGAGTCAGCGGTTGAGATGGAAAGGTTGTAGACCACAACCCTTCGCTCTCGCTCGCCTAAAAAATACTTTCCGTCCAATCCTGCAGGGTGTGCTTCACGTGGCCCATGAACTGATGGGCGATAGCGCCGTCGACCGCGCGATGATCGTAGGAAAGCGTCAGATAAACCATCGAGCGGATGGCGATCGCGTCGTCGATCACTACGGGACGTTTTTCAATCGTGCCCAGTCCGAGAATTGCGACGTTCGGCTGATTGATCACTGGAAGGCCGAACAAACCGCCGAAGACGCCGGGATTCGTGATCGAAAAAGTGCTCTCGGTTACTTCCTCGGGCTTCAGTTTTTTTGAGCGGGCTCGCTCGGCCAGATCGGTGACAGCGCGCGCGAGACCGAAAAAGTTTTTCTCTTCGGCATTCTTGATCACGGGAACGATCAACCCCCAATCGAGCGCCACCGCGATGCCGATATTGCACTCCTTGTGCAGGACGACGTTCGTGCCGTCCACCGACGAGTTCACGGTCGGAAAAGCACGCAGCGCTTCCACCGCCGCGCGGATGAAAAACGGCATGAAGGTCAGCTTGGTTCCCGATTCCTTTTCGAATTTGTCTTTCGCGTTCGCGCGCAGCTTGGCGATACCGGTGACGTCCGCTTCTTCCACCGAGTAGACGTGCGGCGAAACGCGCTTCGAAAGCACCATGTGCTCGGCGATCTTCTGCCGCATGTTGGACATGGGCTGCACTTCGTAGTGGCCGAAGTAAATGCGTTCGCGCGGTACGCCGACCTCAAGCGCAGGGCGCGACGGTGCGCCCGAAGGCGCGGCGGCTGGCGCAGCAGATGTGGTCGCACCGCCCTCAGCAGCCGCCAGGATGTCGCGCTTGCTCACGCGACCGCCTGCACCCGTTCCCGATACCTGGGCGAGATCGATTTGATTTTCACGAGCGATTCGCCGGACAAGGGGTGAGCTACGGATCTTGTCGCCGCCATTATGCCGCGAAGGTTGCGCAGAGCTTGGAACCGCAGCCGGGGCCGACGCTTTCGCAGCAGCGGCGGGAGCGGAACCAGCCGGAATAGGCGCGGGTTTCGAAGCTGTTGGCTTTGCGGCCGGCGCTGGTTCAGGCCTTGCGGGAGCGTTGGCCGCCGACGTCGGCTTAGCGGACGGAGGAGCCGCCGCAGCAGGCTGGCTTGGCGCGCCTCCCGCGTCAATCAGGGCCACAACCGTCTGAATTGGGACGGTTTGGCCCTCGTTAACTTTGATTTCCTTTAGCACGCCGGCGGACGGGGACGGAATTTCGGCATCGACTTTGTCGGTTGAGATTTCGAAGAGCGGTTCGTCGCGCTCTATTTTGTCACCGGGCTTTTTCAGCCATTTGGTGATGGTGCCTTCGAAGATGCTCTCACCCATCTGAGGCATGATGACATCGACAGCCATGACTAATCCTCCACTAAACCTTCGAACTCTCGGTCAAAAAATCGACCGAAAGTCTAGAAACTTCGGCTTCCGAAAACTGTGACGGGTAGCGGGCATCCCGATCTTTTGTTTTCATTAGGTTACGGTGGTTCCTACTCGGCAGCACTGTCGAGCAGAATTCATCGTTGCCCTAACGTTTCGGGCCGTCTCGGGTCCTGATAACGCTGGCGGAACGACCCAGCTAACGCCAAATGTGGACCAATCTACTCAGTTCCATCTTAATGCACGAGGGCAGAAGTGCAAGTAGGAAGGTGTGTGGACTTCTACTCAGGCGGGACTCAGACATTCCTCGTGCCAGACGCCCGGTATTCCTTCGAGGGTGTAAATCTCATCGCCGCCGTGGAAGAACTCGATGTTCTTGACCTTGGCAACCTGCCCCGCGTAATCAACCTGCTCGGGCTCCAGTTCGTTGTGATACTGGCCAGCCTCAAGAAAGCTCTCCAAGAAAGCGCGGTCCGCGATGCGAACCTCGGACCCGACTTCGAACTCGGCTTTATTCAACCCCTTCGTTTTTCCCAAGGCGCCATACCTGCTTTCTTCCCGATTAGACTCGGTGCGTCAATAGTTGGATACATTGATCGTAGACGGCGGAGACCTTCGGCCGCTTCTAGACGACCGCTAGTATTTTGCCAATTCTCGGGCCGCGGCGGCAACTTTTTCGGCGTTGGGCAGAAAACGCTCCTCGAGTGGCGGAGAGTAGGGCACCGGCGTATCAAGGGCGGTCACGCGCGTGATTGGCCCGTCCAAGTCCGTGAAAGCACTCTCACATACGATGGCGGCGATTTCTCCGGCGATGCCTCCGGTGCGCGTGTCTTCGTGAACAATCAACAGTTTATTTGTCTTTTTCACGGAAGCGAGAATGGCGTCGCGATCCAGAGGCAAAAGCGTCCGCAAGTCGATCACTTCCGCTTCAATTCCCTCGCTCAATAGCTGCTGGGCCGCATCCAGCGTAGGCAGCATCATGGCCGCATAACTGAGAATGGTGAGATCCTTTCCCTCGCGGCGGACCACAGCCTTGCCTAGAGGCACGGTGTAGTCCTCGGACGGCAATTCTTCCTTGAGCCTTCGATAGAGAAATTTGTGCTCGAAGAACAAGACCGGATTGTTATCTCGAATAGCGGACTTGAGCAGGCCCTTGGCATCGTAAGCGGTGGAAGGGTAAACGACCTTCAATCCCGGAGTGTGCACGAAATACATTTCCGGATTCGCGGAATGAAACGGCCCGCCGTGAACACCGCCTCCGGAAGGTCCGCGCACGACCATCGGAACGGGCGCGCCCCACCGGTAATGCGACTTGGCGACAAAGTTCGTGACCTGATTGAAGCAGCAAGCGATGAAGTCGATGAACTGCATCTCGACTACGGGACGCAGTCCCAGATAACTCATGCCGCAGGCCGCGCCGACAATTGCGGTTTCGCTGATCGGCGTATCAATCACGCGCTCAGGGCCAAATTTTGCGAGCAGACCTTCGGTGGCCTTAAACGCGCCGCCATAGACTCCAATGTCCTCTCCCAGAGCCACAACGGCGGGGTCGCGCTCCATTTCTTCGAAGAGCGCGGCGCGGATCGCTTCGAGCATGGTGATTTCGGGCATCAGCGCCTCCTCCGTTTGTGCGGCTTGTGGTGTCGCGGCGGGCGTTCGGCGACTTTGTCGCGGTGTTCGAGTTCGACCGAGCGGTCTTTGGGGCCGCGGCCAAACGGGACCCGAAGCGGAACTTGTTTTTCGATTTGGGTTTCAGCGGATGGCAAGTCCGCGGAGGACCCAGCACCGTTACCATCACGGTTTTCATGCTGGGTAGCCGCTTGAGGCGCGGCCGGACTCTTGAACGCGCCGAAGTCCGCGACTTTCCAGACTGCTTCCACGCTCGACGCAGGCGACGTCACTTCTTTCTTGGGACGCTGCCAGTTTGCTTCGATCGTGTGGCAGCCTTCGCAGTATGCTCCCTGCTCTGCCAGTTCGGGCGGCGGCATGGGAGATTCTTCCGCGAACTTTTGATCCTCGTCCAATTCGCGCTCAATGCGGGTATCGATTTGCGATTTCTTCGCCAAATCCAAAAGATGGTTTTCCGTCAGATAGCGCTCGAAGCGGGCAATCGGGTCTTGCGTTTTCCAGTAATCCATCATGGCTTTGGGCACGTATTCGGCGGCGTCGTGCTGCGCGTGACCCTTCATGCGCATGGTCTTCACTTCGATTACACGCGGGCCACGGCCGGCGCGGCACTGATCCACCGCGCTTTTCGTGGCGTCGTAGACGGTGATCACGTCGTTGCCATCCACGCTTGTGGCCGCGATGCCGTAGGCCGCGGCGCGGTCGGCAAGATTTTTGAGCGGCACCTGCCGCGCAACGGGCGTCGAATAGGCCCACTGATTGTTTTCGATTATCAGGACGAACGGCGCGCGCTGCTGGGCGGCCAGGTTCAGGCCTTCGTGAAATGCGCCGGTGGAGCTGCCGCCATCGCCAATCCAGGTCAATGCGACAATATTCTGACCGAGATAACGGCCAGCCATAGCGACGCCGGTCATCACCGGGATGAGATCGCCCAGCATGGAGATCGGAGAAACGACGTGACGCGTCTTCAAATCGCCAAAATGGCTGGTGCCGTCCTTGCCCAAGGTAGGCGAAGTGTACTTCGCCATGTGCTGGGTGAAAATGTCGCGGGGCTTGAATCCCTTCACAAGCAGCGAGCCAATGTTACGAATCATGGGCGCCAGCCAATCGCGGGGCTCGAGCGCGTAGGACGTGCCAATCGAAATCGCCTCCTGGCCGAGGCTCGAATAGACGCCGCCGACGATTTTGTTTTGGCGGAAGAGCTTTACGAGACGGTCTTCGAGCCGGCGATTTAGGAGCATGAAGTAGTAGAGATCGAGATGTTGGTCGGGAGTGAGCTTAGTCGTTAATGGCATTGTCGCAGTCTGGGTCAATTCTCCCTCCAAACGTTCCCATCGGCGAGACGAATCCCGGGGCTAAAGCCCGGGTTCTTGGATGATGCTTTTCGAGGGGCTGAAGCCCCACGCTTCTACCGAAAAGCAAGAATGCCGGGCTGAAGTACCCGGCGCTACGTTTAAACCTTACACCGACGCCACGGCCGGCGCGCCGCACAGGGCCTTTGTTAGTTCCTCGCTGCTGATCCGCTTTATCGCGACGCCGAACGTTGCGGCGAAGTGGGCGACGATGCGATCGCGGACTTCGTCGATGGCCATGGGGCGGCCGAGGGCGCGTTCGAGCGACGTGACATGCTTATCAGTAATGCCGCAGGGAACGATCAAGTCGAAGTAGCGCAGATCAGTCGAGACATTGTACGCGAAGCCGTGCGAAGTGACCCAGCGACTTAAGTGCACGCCGATTGCACCTACCTTCTCCTCGCCTGTCGGCGCATCGATCCATGCGCCGTGCTGGCCTTCGACGCGGTGGGCGGCGATGCCGCAGTCGGCGGTCGTGCGGGTCATGACTTCTTCAAGTTGTTCGACGTAGCAACGAACATCACGGCGATGTTCGGCTAGATCGAGAATCGGATAGCCGACGATTTGTCCCGGGCCATGGTAGGTGATATCGCCGCCACGATCGGTGTAATGGAGTTCGGCGTTCATTTCAGCGAGCAACTGACGGCTAGCGAGCAAATGCTGCGGCTTCGCGTTGCGGCCGAGGGTGATGACGTGAGGATGCTGGCAGAGGAGCAGGACGTCTGGGATCGCGCGGGCTTTCCGGGCTTCGACCAGTTGCCGCTGCAATTCGCAGGCGGGCGCGTAGGGGATCAAACCCACGTCGACGAGCCAGCAAATCTTGCGGTTCTGCGTCATAGTTGCCTCGGGAGAGATCTAAGAGAGGTCCTTCGACTGCACGTCCCGCCCGGAGATCGATCTCCGGGAGACCAAAGGCGCGGGACGTTCCGCTCAGGATGACGGGTTGTCACTCGAGGCGCTCCGCTAATAGTTGATTGAGAGGCCACGCACCGAGTTGAAGGCGTCGCCCAGGGCTTCCCATACTGTGGGGTGGGCGTGGATCTGGGCAGCCATATCGTCGAGTGTGGCTTCGAGGCCAAGCGCGGTAACCGGCTCGGCGATGATTTCCGTGGCGAGAGGCCCAATCGCATGGACTCCGAGAATTTCGCCGTATTTGGCCTCCGCGACAACCTTGATGAAACCTTCATGCTGGCCGAGGATAGTGGCTTTGCTATTCGCGAGGAACGGAAACTTGCCCGTCTTGACATCGTAGCCAGCATCGCGAGCTTGCTTTTCCGTAAGACCAACCGAGCCAATCTGCGGCTCGCAATACGTCGCGTTAGGGCAACGCTTGCGGTCAAACGGCTGCACGTCTTTCCCGGCCATGCGTCCGACGGCGATGATTCCTTCCATCGAAGCGGCATGGGCGAGTTGGGGAAGTCCGGCGACAATATCGCCAATGGCATATAGACGAGGCTCGTCAGTTTCGAGGTACGCGTTGGCATGGATGTATCCGCCCTCGAGCTTGACCTTTGTTTTTTCGAGGCCGATATTTTCGGTGAGCGGGCGGCGTCCCACGGCGATGAGAACTTTTTCAGCGGAGACGGACTGCGACTTTCCGGTTTTGTCCTTGAAGGTAACAGTGGCGCCCTTGGCATCCTTTTTTACGGAATCGACTTTGGCTTCGGTTTCGATGCGGATGCCCTTTTTCTTAAATGCCTTTTCAAGTTCGGGCGAAATTTCTTCATCTTCGAGGGGAACGAGGCGGGGCAGAGCTTCGAGGAGCGTTACTTCCGCGCCGAAGGTGCGAAAGATCGAAGCAAATTCCACTCCCACGGCGCCGCAGCCGACGATCACGAACGACTTCGGAATGGCTTGCAGTTGCAGAATTTCGCGGTTGGTGAGGATGGTCTTGCCGTCAATTTCCACGCCGGGAAGAGAGCGGGCCTCCGAGCCGGTGGCGACCATCGTGTAGGTAGTTTCAAGCTCGGTGGTTTGGCCGTCTTTCTCGACGGAAACTCGGCCGGGACCGGCGATGCGTCCCCAACCGGTGATCGAATCGACCTTGTGTTTCTTGAACAGCATGCCGATTCCGCCCGCGTGTTTTTTGACGATTTTGTCCTTGCGAGCCAGCATAGAGGGCCAATTGACTTTGACGTCCTTTACTTCAAACCCGAATTCCTCGGCGCGCTGAAAATAATCGTAGATATCGGCGTGATGCAAGAATACCTTGGTGGGAATACACCCAACGTGCAGGCAGGTACCACCGAGAAATGGGTCCTTTTCCACCACCGCGGTCTTGAGCCCCCACTGGCTCGCGCGAATGGCGGCGACGTATCCGCCGGGACCGCTCCCGATGATCACGAGATCATATTTGGCCAATCAAGTTCTCCCTTGTTGTCGTTATTGAAAGCAGTCAGGCATTCATCCTGCTTGGAAGGACGGTGCGAAGCAGTTCGTCCAGGCGCGCAGAAAGAAGATTTTAGCAGCGGGGGGATAGCTGCCGCAACCGGCCGGCCGCTCGGGGCAGCGCGTGGCGCGGACAGTGCACTGCGAGAAGCACTTGGTGCGCAACGTGATGCGGCGTATTTTGGTGGCGCGCTTCACAACCAGCATCGGAACCGATGGGAGATCGGCCATGAGCTCCGTTCCGCCGGAAATGGGTTCGAGTCCGTTGTCTCCAGGCGACGGCCCGCCGCCACAGAGCGACGTACACCGGATATTTCTCGGCTCGGACGGCATCCGCGCGGGCTGGCGTCTGGCAATCGCCGTTGCGATATTTCTGGCGATCTTGACGGTGATCACCGCCTCCATAGTGCGCGTGCCGCACGTGCGCACCGTCGCACTGAGTGGGGGGCCGGCGGGCTTATTTTTCGGCGAGGGGATGTTGGCCCTGGCGTTGGTGCTCACCGTATGGGCGATGGAGCGAATCGAAAATCGGTCGTGGGCAGACTATGGGTTGCCGCGAAGTGAGGCGTTCGGAAAACGATTCTGGCAGGGTGCGCCATATGGATTCGCGATGCTGAGCGCCCTGATGGGACTGATGGCCGCCAGCCGCGCGTTTTCATTCGGAGGGCGGGCGCTGACTGGAGGAGACGCGATGCGCTACGGCCTGGTCTACTTGGCCGCCTTCACCCTGGTTGCGTTCTTCGAGGAATTCGCTTTTCGCGGATATGTGCAGGCGACGCTTGCGTCGGGAATGGGATTTTGGCCGGCGGCGGTTCTGCTGGCCGTGGTGTTCGGCGCTTTGCATTTGGGAAATAAAGGCGAGGCTAAATTCGGAGCGGTGATGGCCGGAGCGTTTGGCCTGCTGGCGGCGTTTACACTTTGGCGGACCGGAAATTTATGGTTCGCGATCGGCATGCATGGAGCGTGGGACTGGGGCGAGTCGTTTTTTTACGGTGTGCCGGATAGCGGCGTGGTGCTGAAGGGACATCTGATGAATGCATCGTTTCACGGGCCGGCGTGGCTGACCGGCGGAACGGTGGGGCCGGAGGGAAGCATTTTGGTGGTCGCGGTCCTGGTGTTGGCTGCGATAGGGATTCACTACATCTTTCCTAAGCGACCGGTCGCAGAAGATCAACCCGCGTAAGAGAAACGCAGCGTGGAATCCTTTTGGACGCGCGAAGCATCTACTGGAAGCTGCATGAACCGCCACAGGCATGAAGGATTTAAGGATTTGCGACTATGCTTGTTTGACAAGGGCCGGTGCGGACGTTTAGAATCGCCCGATTTGGGTGAGCCATCTGGAAGACAGTAGAGCGTAGACCATGGACAAGAAGCGAGTGGATTATTACAAAAAGAAACTCGCGGTGCGCCGCGAGGAATTGCTGCGGACGATTGCGCGCACGCAGCAAGAAGGACGTGAGGCCGACGAGGATCCGACTGTGGATCTCGCCGACAAGGCCGCCAATTCCTATACCAAGGAGTTTTTGTTCGGCCAAACACACAACGAGCGATCGCTGCTGCAGCTGGTGGATGACGCGCTGGCGCGAATTCGGGAGAATTCGTTCGGCGACTGCGTTTCCTGCCATCAGGAACTACAGCAGAAACGATTGGAAGCCGTGCCTTGGACTCGGTACTGCATTGTCTGCCAAGAAAAGAAAGAGAACGGGCAGCTCTAAGGATCTTTTGCGGCACTTGCTCGTCTGGAAGACCGACAATTTTGAGCATCTCGCCTAGAGACGATCGTCTCTTTCCCGCTACTTAGGATTTGGAGTAACGTCCCGCCGTATTTCGCGGTTTTCGCGGCTGCGAATGCATTCTCGTGATCCCTAAGGACGCCTTCGGCGCATTGGCATCGGTGGTGTTTGCCAGCCCATGCCGCATTTGTGGCGAAGTGCTGACGAACGCAAGTCGCATCCCGATCTGCGAAAGATGCCTGGAAGGGTTTGAGAAAATCGACGATCCGGTGTGCGCTGGTTGCGGGCGCCCATTCACTGCGGCGGGTGCGGGGCGCGTTGAGCAGCCACTTTGCCGGCTGTGCCGCGTCGGTTTCTATAGCTTTGATCGCGCGCGCAGCTTCGCGATTTACGACCAAGCGCTTAGCGAAGCCGTTCTCCTTCTCAAATATCAAGAACTGACGGTATTGGGCGATTGGTTCGCGGAACGCTTGGCTGAGGTTGTCTTGCGCCCGCCTGGAGAGTGGCGTGCCGATATTGTTGTGCCCGTCCCGTTGCATGCGGACCGGCGCCGCGAGCGCGGCTACAACCAAGCAGAATTGATCGCGCGTCCGCTGGCCGAGCGCCTGGGCATCGAATGCAATTCGCGAATCCTGGTCCGCACAAAACCGCGTCCGCCGCAATTAGTGCTTTCCCGGACGGAACACTGGAAATCGGTGCGTGGCGCGTACGCTATCAGGCCAGCGGCCAAGGTTGACAACTTGCGCGTCCTGCTGGTAGATGATGTATTGACCACTGGCGCGACTTTGGATGCCGGCGCCCGAGTGCTGAAGAAAGCAGGGGCTGCAACCATTCTGGGGTTGACGGTGGGTCGCGTCCGCTCAGGCCTCGCTCCGCCCGCATCGGTTTTGGGGCGGAAGAGACGAAATGGCAAACCAGACGGGCCGATTGAGCATCTATAGGTTCAGGGAATAGTGTGAAGCGTTTGAGTGACGGTAATGCGATGGACAGCCGCCACAAGTTCGGTCTACGGCCCCGGCCCATTATAGGGCTGGGCAGCCCGCCGGCTGATTCTGTCTCGTCGAAGCCGCAGTCCGCTCGGCCGGGCAGACCTTCGATCATGCAAGCTCCGGTGCTGGTCTTGAACGCCACATTTGAGCCGATCAACGTGACGGCCGTTCGCCGGGCGCTAATCCTAATGCTCAAGGGAGTGGCACAGGCGGAGGAAACGAGCCATACCGAAGTCCATTCAACTTCCAAGGCAATACAAGTGCCATCGGTGATCCGCCTGCTCAGCTACCGGCACATCCCACAACAGAGCCGGGCCCTTTCGCGAAAGAATATTTTGCTACGGGACCGGAACACTTGCCAGTTTTGCGGCACGCCTTTTCCTGCGTCCGAGTTGACTCTCGACCATGTGATGCCCCGATCTCGCGGCGGACGATCGTCCTGGGAGAACTTGGTTGCGTCGTGCTATTCCTGCAACAATCGCAAGGGTGACCGTACGCCTGAAGAAGCGGGATTGAAGCTCCAGAGGCGACCGCGTCCTTTCACGCTGCATACCTCCCGGCAGTTGATGCGCCTGATCGGGCATCGGGACGAAAAGTGGCGCAAATATCTCTTCTACTGAAATGGCGGGCAACCTTAACGGCGCGATCGCGTCTAATTAATTAACTCCTAGAACACACCCCGGGAGGCGGAGCCGGCGTTAAGCCGGACCGCTTCCCTTTTTTGTACCTACTGGCGGAAGATCACCTTCAGCCCTCGGCGCCAATTCTCATTCAGTCCAATGCGCGTGATTCGAATTTCGGGCGACGCGTATCTCAACAGGATGTCCGTCGCGGAATGGAATCTCAATGCTGGAGCGGCGATCCAAATGAGCGGCGGCTTTGGATCCAACTCGATCCCGGCGAAATAACCGTAACGATGGAAATCGCCTTCGCGTTGATGCCGGCACACACGCAGCCAGTAGTCTGCCGCCTGGATGGGCAATTGGATGTCCTCGGAGGCTTTCAATTCGATTACCACGAGACGTCCCCGCCGGGTGACTCCCAGTAGATCGAGCACGCCTCGGTCTCCCGCGGTCACAGCGGGCACTTGAGAATAAAGATAACGCGGATCGAGCTGAGCGTTCAGCCTCATGGGGTCGTCCAACACTAAAGTCTCCAGCCAACGCTCGGGCGCCGCGCGATACAAACCGTGCCGAGTGTCGTTGGCGAACGGGCTGCGACGGAAATCGAGAGTTCGCATCAGTTCGTCGAGCGCCGGTTCGCTGGCGGACGTCAGTTTCTCGCGTGAATCTCCCAGGCCAAATGAAATCCCGTCCTTCGATGACCAACTCCCGAATTTGAGCCCTCGAAAACCCAGCGACACCTCAGTTGTTCCGGGCACAAGGCGCAGACCGATCTCGTTACCGGCCGGAGGCATGTGCAGCGCAAGCGCATGAATCCGTCGAATGGCATCACGGGCCGCGCCGCGCGCTGATTCAGCCTCGCCGCGCGGCACAAGCAAACTTTTCAGGTTTCCGGTATCGGCGCAATCCATCTTTAGCGTCCGGCCATCCACCGCTCGGAACTCAAACACCTCAACGCCTGCACTCGATGAAAGCGCCATGCAACGGTCCCGCACGCAGTTGCCTGCGCCCTCCGGAAGGAATAGCCGCAAGCCCTCGATCGCTCGCACCTGTGCCTGGCCTCGCAACCAATCGAGCCACAAAATTCCAAATGCCAGAATGCCCTCGATCGCGGCGGTGCTTTCGCCCGGGGCGACCGCCATCACCGCCCAGGCGCGCGATCCCTCATGCATGCATCCGCGCGCGTAAACTCCCGAAAAAGAATTCTCGAGATCGGGCGATGTCGTAAGCGGCTCAATCGTCGCGTCAGGGAAACGCTCGGCCAGTGTACGCGTGAATCCCGCGCAGAATTGCTCCCGGGTCACCCGCTTGGCGGGACGAGGCGACTGCGCACGCATAACCTCAAGCCGGCTGGGAGTCGTGCGGCCAAATCGCTGTACTTCGAATACGATCCGATCTTGAGATCGTTCGCGAACCCGCAGCACACGCCGCGTCAAATTTCGTTTATCCGACCACAGGTGTACCAGAGGATTCTTGCCTTCGAGGCGTAATTCGCAATGCGGCGCGGTCAGTTCCGCCAGCCATTCGCCGTCTTCTCGAATCTCAGCGGTCCCAGAAGCAGCAATACAGTCCAAGGCATGGCTCAATTCAGCCCAATCGTTCATAGACAAATCGCCACTCGTTTAGAAAACAGTTGCGCTGCTACTCGAGAATCATCCCGGTAATGCGGATCAGAGGATACTCCCGATTCCATTCGGAGGGAAGGTGGGCCCCCAGCGTGACTTGAAAAGCGCGGCTTTGCCCCGGCCCAAGTGGTTGGCCCGCTGGATCGATCAAAATCTGAGGATCCCGCAGAACGACTTGCTTGAATGGATCGTGAAACTCAAAAGTCACATTCAGAGCTCGCACCGTGCGGGTCCCCCCATTGGTAACCGTTCCCGCAACATAAGTGAACTCCTGGTTCAGCAGGTTTGAAGACTGCGACATTTCGCCAGATTGAAAATGTATTTGTGGTGCGTAATTTTGTTCGGTGGGGCCGAACGGAGGCTTTTCGCCAGCGCCGGGCTGGTGCGGTCGTGTTGCGCGACTGAGCAGCACTAGTCCCGCAGCCAAAATCAGCATGATTACAACTCCTACGGCGAACGCCGCCGGAAATGCGCTTCTCTCCTCGCGAGCGTGGTTCTCTCCGGGCTCTGCCATTTTCCTATTTTCTTAGCGGCCAAACGATAGTCGCAGTACCAATGGTTCGGGCAGCCTGGCCACCCTCATTCGCTGCTGCACAGTTTCAATGTCATACCCGACGCGCCAGAACTCTACCGACCGGCTCTCGATATCGGCAATCGCAAAACCCGCGCGCGGATCGCCATCTCGCGGCTGGCCGATCGAGCCTGGATTAAGCAGGTACTTCGTACCCGACTCTGGCTGGAAAGTAGAAAGGGAATTGGTTCCCGCAGGTGTGAGATGCAGGACCTGTATGTCCTCGCCTCGAAGAGCGAATCCACCCTGGATGTGCGTGTGTCCGAAAAATGAAATCTCGGTAGGAGTGCTCAGCAGGCCATCGACTGCCAAAGCAGGGGAGAAGACGTATTCGTCCTCATCGTGAAAGGCCCCGTGAATCATAGAAAACCCGTCCCGTGATACCGGACCTGTCGGAAGCTTTTCCAGATATTCCAGGTTCTCGGGAGAGAGCTTTTCGCGCGTCCATTGAGCGGCGGCCCGCGCGACGGGGTTGAATTCTTCGGCATCTACTAAGCCCGCGACGGCTTTGTCGTGATTGCCGCGTATGGCAAACACGCCCAGCGCACGAAGCCTGTCAATCACCTCGTTAGGATCGGGACCATATCCAACCACGTCGCCCAGGCACACAGCCTCCTCCCAGCGGCCTTTCGCGGCATCAAGGGCGGCGTCAAGGGCCGTCAAGTTGGAATGGATATCGCTTAAGATCAGATAACGCATCGACCGCCTTTCAGCAAACCGAACCATCATAGACGAACGCATGCCCCTTGCAAGAGAGCTATCACACCACTCTCAGCGAGAACCCAAAGCTTCCATGTTCTTAGCGGATCAGCATGGAATCGCCATAGCTGTAAAACCGATACGCGCACTCGACGGCGTGTCGATATGCTCGAAGGATATTTTCGCGGCCGGCGAACGCCGCCACCAGCGCCAGCAAACTCGATCGCGGCAAGTGAAAATTGGTAAGCAATTGATTCACCACGCGAAACGGCCTCCCTGGATAAAGAAGTATCGCCGCCTCGGCCTTCCCAGCCGCTACCAGCTCTTGGCTTCCCGTACTTTTCCCGGCGGCATCTTCCAGCGCGCGCACGACCGTGGTTCCAACCGCGAGCACCGGGCGCTTTCCGCGTTTTGCTCTGCTGAGCGCGGACGCTGTTTCTACCGGAATTTCATAGGTTTCGACGTGTATTGCATGGTCCTCAATGTTTTCGGTGCGCACAGGCTCGAAGGTACCGAGTCCCACGTCGAGCGTAATCTCCGCGATCTCGATGCCCTTTCCGCGCAGTTCGGCGATGATCTCCGGCGTAAAGTGCAAGCCTGCGGTTGGTGCCGCGATGGCGCAACCCTGCTTTGCATAGACGGTTTGGTAGCGCTCCCGATCGAGCGGCTCGTCCGCCCGCTTGATGTATGGCGGCAGTGGGATGTGCCCAAGTCGGTCGAGCGTCTCGTGAAAGCCGGTCCTCGATGTGAAGCGTAGCACGCGCAACCCGTATTGGCCGCGCCCTTCGACCAAAGCTTCAAGCTCGCCATCGCCGAATACAATTCGCTCGCCTGCTGGAACTTTTCTTCCAGGCCGCACCAATGCTTCCCACATGTCCGCGCCGATTTGCCGGACCAGCAGCACCTCGATGGGCGCTTGCAGGAATTCATTGCGGGCGGAATTATTGCGCCCAGGCGTTTCCGAATGAATGCCGGTTCGCCGCCCGAAGAGCCGCGCGGGGACCACCTTCACATTGTTGACGATGACGAGTTCGTCGCCACGAAGCAGTTTCGGCAAATCGCGAAATTGCTTGTCTTCCCACCGGCCTGAGACTCGGTCGAGAAGGAGCAGCCGTGAAGCATCGCGCTCCCCAAGCGGGCGTTGCGCAATTTGCTTGGCGGGCAAATCAAAATCGAGTTCGTTGACATTCATCGCGCCGCTACCACTCAGGCGCCTTGCGCCGTACGCTCCGCGATTCCGGCGGCAATCTCTCGCATCTCCCCATGGATGCGGCCATTCGACGCCAGCATGTCGAAACCGCCCGGACGATACGGCTGGCCGGCGAGATCGCTCACGGTTCCGCCCGCCTCTCGAACCAGCAGCATTCCCGCCGCGGTGTCCCACGAATTTAGCCGGAATTCCCAGAATGCGTCAAAGCGCCCGCACGCCACCGAGCAGAGGTCCAGCGCCGCCGAACCATCACGCCGCACTCCATGGGAGCGCAATGTAAATTCCCAGTAGTACTCCATGTTTGCGCTTCGCTTGCGCTGATGAGTCGGAAAGCCCGTGGCGACCAGGCTGTGCGCCAGCTTTTCGACGGACGACACACGGATGGGCTTTCCGTTCAGATACGCCCCCTCGCCACGCGCCGCGCTAAAAAGCTCGTTTGCGACGGGGTTGAATACCGCGCCCGCGATGGGCTCGCCGTCCTCCGTCAGGCCAATCGAGACGGCGAAGCATGGGTACCCGTGCGCAAAGTTCGTGGTGCCATCGAGAGGATCAACGTGCCAACAATATCTCGATCCGGCCGCATCACTGTTGCTGCCTTCCTCCGCGATAATCGCGTGTTCCGGAAAGTGCCGGCGCAGGCGCGCGACAATCGCCGCTTCCGAGCGGCGATCCGATTCGGTAACGATATCAACTTCCCCCTTGTAAGAAATTTTCTTGGGACGATCGAATTCCGCCCGCAGCATCGCCCCCGCTTCGCGAGCCGCTTCGATAGCAACTTCAAGAAATTGATTCATGTGCGCCTCGCATGCGCGTACATCATTCTGCCACGGGGGTGAAGTACTCCTTGCGATAGCGGACCAAGTAATCGCCCTTCACCTGCACATGCACGTGGCGGTCGCTGCCGGGCGGCGGCGTCGGGCTTGGATAGTAGCCGAGCAGATATTGCGTGCGCAGTTCGCGATTGATCCGATCGAACATCTGGCTGATCTGATTCGCGTCCTCAAGGATAAAGAGCGCCCCTCCCGTGCTATCCGTAATCGTAATCAAGGCGTGTTCGCCGGCTGTGTTGCGGCCATTTTCGTTGTTCACGGCGCGGACGATAATCGTGTAGAGCAGCGCTCCCGATTTGATCGCTGCCCGACGCGTATCATCGAATTTAGCGACGCTGGTCGTCTCACCGCCGTCCGTGACCAGCACAATGGCGCGCCGGCGCCCTTGGGGCAGGCGCGCTAGCGAATCCGAAGCCAGCTCGACAGCGTCATAAATCGACGTGCCCGATCCCGGCACGATTTTCCGCACGGCGGCTTGCAGCCGCGGCACGTTGTCCGAGAAATTGGAGAGCTTTGTCACCGACTCATCGAATTCGAAGACGGCTAGCTCGTCGCCGGGCCGTACCACTTGCTGGATGAACCGTCCCGACGCGTCCGATTCGAAGCGCAGGTCCTTGAACGCGCTCATGCTCGAATCGATCATCAGAGCCAGATCGAGCGGGCGATCGGTCTGAGCTTCGAATCGCGCGATTTTCTGCGGCACGCCTTCCTCGGAAACCTGGAATGAATCCTGGGTGAGATCAGGGACCGGTTGCCCATTTTGATCCGTAACGCTGGCTAGGATCGCGACCAGGTCCGTCTGCACCCGAAGCTCGGTCGAGCGCCTTTGCAGACGGGCGGCTAGCGGCCCCGCCAAGTTCGCTCCTGTTATAAATGTGCCCGCCAGCAGAATTCCAGCAGTTGCCATGTGTCGGATCATCTAGGAACTAGATTCATCCGGTCCGGAAATGGCTTCCTGAGAGGGGACCTCGCCTTCGGCCCACACAGCGCCTCCGGCAAAGTATTCTTTTTTCCAGATGGGAACGGTACGCTTCAGCGTGTCGATGGCGTAACGGCAGGCGTCGAAGGCTGCGGCTCGATGCGGGGAACTTACGGCGATCCATACGCTGGTTTCGCCGATCTGAAGCCGTCCCAGGCGATGAATAATGGCCAGCCGATGAATGGGAAACTTGGCGCGCATCTCGGCCGCGATTTCCCGCATTTTCGCCAGAGCCATCGGCTCGTAGGCTTCGTAGTCGAGATAAAGCGTGTGGCGGCCCTTGAAATTGTTGCGCACGAAGCCGTCGAAGACTACCAGAGCTCCATCCTCTGGAGCCTTGAGTCCCTGAATGATTTCCTCCGGCCGAATCCGGTCTCGCACGAGCTGAAAAATGTCTTGCTCGACGGCGAGCCGCTGGCCTCCGCTCACGGGCGGAAGAAACGCGACTTCGTCGCCCGTCGCCAGCGGCGCACCCCAACCGGCATATTCCTGGTTCACGGAAGCGGCGATGGATGCTCGGAAGGCCGCGAGGCGTGGAAATCGGCGACCGTAGCGCTCGAAAAGATCCTCTACGCGAGCGCCTTCGGAAAGCTCGGCCTCGTCGCGGTCGAGGCCAGTGATGTCCTTGAGCTGCCCGAAGAAAAGAACGCGGACCCGCATACCAGCCATTCTAACGTGTACTAGCCCGAACAAAAAGCCGCTGGGCCGCTGCGAGGTTTCGTTTGCCCAAACGAGCTTCCTAAAGTACAATCCCTTCATTCATTGGGTGTCCGCTTGTTCTGAAAGTGGCACGCATTCAGAACGGATTGGCGGTTTCAGAAATATGAAAATCCTCCCTGTAAGCCTCGCCTAAATCGGCACGGTCGCTCGCAGTTTCCTTCTAAGCCTTTTTTGGTACTCAGCAGCGTTTGGTTGCATTCAAAACGTCCGAATGCAACGCGGCGCAGAAAGTCTCAGATAGCGATGAACGTCACTGTCGCGGAAGTGCCGCAACCCAGTCTTTGGGAGTCCATTCGCGAAGCGGTCCGCGGATCGCACCAGGACTTCACCACTGGGAGCCTGAACCGGGCGATCCTGCTCCTGGCCATTCCCATGGTGCTTGAAATGGTTCTCGAGTCGCTCTTCGCCGTGGTCGACGTTTTCTGGGTCGGTCGCCTCGGGGCCAATGCCGTGGCTACGGTTGGCCTCACGGAATCCATGCTACTGCTGGTGTTTGCTATCAGCATGGGGCTGGGTCTCACTACCACCGCCATGGTCGCTCGGCGCACGGGTGAGAAAGATCCGGAGGGGGCCGCGGTCGCTGGCGTTCAGTCGATTTTCCTCGGCCTTGTATGCGCGGTTGTGATCGGAGTCCCTTGCCTTTTTCTGGCACCGGATCTCCTTCGCCTGATGGGCGCGACGCCCGAGATCGTAGCGGTGGGCAGCAGCTACGCAAGAATCGCCCTCGGCGGCAGCGGCGTAGTGCTACTTCTCTTTCTCAACAATGCGATCTTTCGCGGCGCCGGAGATGCTGCGATTGCGATGCGCCTACTATGGGTGTCCAACATCATCAACCTGATTTTGGATCCCTGCTTGATTTTCGGTTGGGGACCGTTTCCCCGCCTCGGCGTCACGGGTGCCGCGCTCGCCACGTTCACAGGACGAGGGATCGGCGTGATTTACCAATTCTACCGGCTGCTACGCGGCACAGAGCGTATCCGGTTGCTCCGTCGCCACATTCGCGCAAATTGGGAAGTTCTTTTTCGGCTCCTCCGGCTCTCTGTCACGGGAATATTGCAATTCGCCATAGCCCAAACCAGCTGGATTGGGCTCGTGCGCATCGTGAGCTACTTCGGCGCGGCCGCCGTCGCCGGGTACACCATCGCAATCCGAATCGTAATATTCATCATCCTGCCGTCGTGGGGGTTGAGTAATGCGGCCGCGACGCTCGTCGGCCAGAACCTCGGGGCAAAACAGCCCGAGCGCGCCGAGACCTCGGTTTGGCGCACCGGCTTCTACAACATGCTTTTTCTTGGAGCGGTCGGAATCGCTTTCATAATTTTCGCCGAACCTGTGGTCCGTCTTTTTACGGACGATCCCGCGGTAGTGCCGCTGGCCGCCTCATGCCTTCGCATCGTGAGCTGCGGCAACATCGGTTATGCGTATGGCATGGTGATGCTCCAGGCGTTCAATGGAGCGGGGGACACCGTAACGCCCACGATCGTGAACTTTTTTGGTTTTTGGCTGTTCGAAATTCCTTTGGCGTATTGGCTCGCGATCCACCGCGGCCTCCACTCGAACGGCGTTTACTGGTCGATTGTGATTGCCGAAGGAGCCATCGCCGTCGCGAGTATCCTCTTATTCAGGCGCGGTCTGTGGAAGCAGCGAAAAATTTGACCTGCGACTCGGCTTGTCACTGCCCCTTATCCCGTCCGGGCGCAGCGGATTGCGCGAGACGCGTGACCTCGTCCAGATGCGCCGAGGCGCGAAGCAGCGCTGCCGCGAGCCCCTCGGACTCGCGCTTCAACATAACCGAATCGCCGCGCGCAAGAGCCTCCGTGATGCCCGGAAGCACCTCGGCGGCGTAACCCGTGTAGCTGCCGGGAGCATAGATCGTATGCTTGAACCACGGACGTCCGGCGAGACCGTCCGGATCGAGCAGACCCTGCTCGACGGCGGCGAGGGCCCGGTTAATCTCATCTGACTTTGTGGGTTCGATTGTTGCATCCGAGATAACTGCGAGGGCGTGCGAGGCGTTCGTAGCCGAAGTGGTTAGCTTCGCGGCCGCGTCCAAAATGGGCTCCATAATATCTTGGTCGCTTTCGCTGGTAGCGTGGGTGATTCGGTCGGTGGCCCGATGCTCAATCTCGGACGCGTAAAACGCATAGTCGTACGGCAGAATGTCCGCTTCGTCCAGCCGCAGCGCGAGCGTCCCGAGGACGCGGGCGAGCGCGGCATGATAGGCGAACGTCGGATCGCCAAAGTGTTTCATCCAGTAAAAGTCGTCGTACAGCGAGTGGTAGACGCCGTAATCGCCCGCGAAAGACACGTCCATCGACGGAATTCCCGCGTAATCAAAAAAAGACGAGAAATCAGATCCCGAGCCGAGCCGTGCCACGCGGGCGACGCCGGGAGCCTCGGCCATGGGAATTGCTCGCGCAGTCGCGTCCCCGCGCTGGTTGGAGGAACGGCTATACCAGGCGTCGTAAACAGAATGTCCCGTGGCCGGATCCTGTATGTCTCTGGTGGCGTCGCGGATCACTTGGTCGAGCGAGGGTGTGGCCCCCGCGGTGAAATTGGGCCCGGTAACACCCACATCTGTGTTGATGTATGCCACCGCTTTCGCTTGCAACTCAGCGCGATTCGCTTCCACCCAGTCTGTGGAACCAATCAGACCAGGCTCCTCGCCATCCCATTCGCACATCACAATTGTGCGTCGAGGCTTCCACCCGGACTTGACGAGTTCGCCGAGCGAGCGTGCCGTTTCCAGCATCGTTGCTGTGCCGCTGCCCGGATCGGCGGCGCCGAAAACCCAGGCGTCGTGATGATTGCCGAGTATCACCCACTGGTCGTCGGACGTTCCGTGCAGTTTGGCGATCACGTCATAAACGGGCCGCTGCTCGTAGTCCATCACGAGCTTCATGTGCACTTCCGCTTCGCCCGGGCCCAGGTGGTAAGTGAATGGCAGGCTGCCTTGCCAGCTCCGGGGGACTTCCCGGCCGCCGAGCTTCGAGAGGATCACGGCGGCATCTTGAGCGTTGATCGGCATAGTCGGTATGTGCGGTAGGTTAGCGGCGTCCGACGGTGCGATGCGCTGCGCGTCTGGCGTAGCGGCGATGTCGGGCGTCAGAGGATCGCCTGGATAGATCTGCGTATAAATGATCGAACCCCTCTGGATGCCGCTCATGGGGCGCCACGGGCCGCGCGGGTATGGATCGCCGACGGCAAATCCGTCCTCTTGCGGATCGGAGTAAAGGATCAACGCGGCGGCTTTGTGCTCCTCGGCTAGCTTGGCTTTTATGCCACGGTATCCTAGGCCGTAGCGTGCGATCACCACTTTCCCAGCCACGTCCACGCCGAGATTGGCAAGCTGCCGGTAATCATCCTGCGTGCCGTAGTTCACGTACACCACTGGGGCGGTAACGTCTCCCGATGGCGAATAATCGCTAAATCCGGGGACAGCTCGCTTATCTTGGGTGGCTTTGTCATCCCCATACGGCTGCTCGGGCGAGCCCAGGCGCTTTGCTTCGGGTTTGGTTAACTCGAGGCTTATTTCGCGAGGTTGCGGCAGCCACGCACTGTAGCTGACGATTTCTGCGTCGAAGCCGAAGCTGCGAAACTGGTCGCGAAGCCACTTCGCCACGCGATAGCTCGCTGGGGTTCCTGCCGGATGAGGCTCACTCGTCAGATGACGCAGGTCGCTCTCAGCGTGCGCAGGATCAGGGATATTCCGAAACTTGGACTCGATCTGACGTTCCTCCGTCACGCGCGACGGCAAGAACCCTGTCAGGGAATTTGAATCCTTTACCTGCGCCAAGCTTGCGGACACCGCGGGAATCGAAATCGCCAGCAACATTGCTGCACGGAAACACCAGAATCGCACTGCCCTAGAACGATAGCGCGCCGATCTGTGGCGATCAGGATCCGTTTCGCTTTTGTTCCATGATCTCATCGCATCTATCTTTAGCGAATGCGAGGCCAAGTGCAAGAGCCGCACCCTGTGGAGTTTCTGCAAAGATGGATCCAGAGAGCGGACCGGCCCGGTTCGAGTTCACGGACGTCGCCATCTTGGAAAGCGCCGATGATGCGGGACAGGGCACCGTTTGCGGCGTTACTTGCGTGTGGCCGACAATTCGGGAATTGATGGCAATTAGCGCGTTTATCGGGACTGATCGTGGTCTGCTTCGGTCGATTTTGGGGCCTTCAAACCACGTCTGAGGTATTCACCAGGATTAGCCCCGACAACTCGCTTGAACGCCTTACTGAATGCGGCGTCGGACTCGTAACCGACCAATCGAGCGACTTCTGGGAGCTTTTTGTCACGCCGTTCAAGTAGCTGTATCGCCTTCTGCATCCGCCACTCGGTTACATATTCCAGCGGTGTTTGTCCGAGTAGCTC
Organism: uncultured Acidobacteriota bacterium; assembly: GCA_963823145.1. GTDB lineage: Bacteria > Acidobacteriota > Terriglobia > Acidiferrales > UBA7541 > Palsa-295. The sequence goes on along the minus strand of CAWGJZ010000002.1, from coordinate 215,039 downwards.
CTTGAAACGTGCTGCGAATGCGGAGCGAGACATGCCCGCCGCTTCGGCCAGGGATTCGACCGTCCAGGGCGTATTCACTCTGTCGTGAATGGCACTCAGAGCAGCGCCTATTTGAGGATCGAAAATCGCACGAAGCCATCCTTTGTTACGTTCCGGTCCCGACGCGATATGCGCCCGGAGTACCTGGATAAACAGAACCTCGGCCAGCCGACTCGCGACGACTTCAGATCCCGGCGCCTGTTCTTCCATCTCTGACGCGAGCGCCTGCACTGTGGTGTGAAGAGCAAGCGTCCGTGCCTGATCGGCCTTCATCAAAATGAAGCTCGGCAATAACTGAGTGATCGGCTTCAAGCCGGCGCGATCGAAGCTCAAGGATCCACAGACGATTGTCGTCGGTGCGCCACCGCCGCCACAAAGAGCGACATTGCCGTTGGCCTTAGCCCCGATCTCGCGGAAGCTCCACCTCGGATGTGTTCGCGGGCTGTCGCGCAAAACAATCGAAGTCCCCTTAGCCAGTAAAAAGCAATCACCACCGGTGAGGGGAATCGGCTCCGCAATCCCTTCCACACTCAGCCAGCAGTTGCCGCGTGAAAGCATGGCGAAGTGCGCCAAATCTGTGGGTGACATCTTTTTGTCGGAAGGCGTGACTTTTTTTTCGGTCTGGTTTTCCTGTTCTACGCCCCACGGGGCTGTGGCTTCGAGCCTGTGCAGACCGAAAGCGGTTACGTGCATCGTCCTGAAGATGTCTGTTACCGGGTCCAACTCATCCTCCTATTTTGGACGAATAGCCAAAATATTAGGACTCTTGAGCAGTTCTCGTCCACTGTCAGAGACATCTACCACCCTGTACGCAATGCTAACACATCTACCGAAGGGGGTAATTATGGGAAAGCTTGAAGGAAAAGTTGCAGTCATCACGGGTGGATCGAGCGGCATGGCGCTGGCGAGCGCCAAGCTCTTCGTTGAAGAGGGCGCCTACGTTTTCATCACGGGTAGGAAGCAGGAGCAGCTCGATAAGGCCGTCAAGTTGATTGGCCGGAACGTGACCGGCGTGCGCGGTGACGCGGCGAATCTCGACGACCTCGACCGCCTATTCGACACGGTCAAGCGAGAAAAGGGCAAGATCGACGTCCTGTTCGCAAGCGCTGGCAGAGGTGAGGCCGTCCCCCTGGGCGAAATTACCGAGCAGCATTTCGATGCGACCTTCGGCCTGAATACCCGCGGAACGCTGTTTACGGTTCAGAAGGCGTTGCCGCTGTTCAACGATGGCGGATCGATCATCATGACCGGATCAGTTGCTTCGGTGAAGGGTTTTCCTGGTTTCAGCGTGTATGCGGCGAGCAAGGCGGCGTTGCGCTCATTTGCGCGCACGTGGCTCAACGAACTGAAGGGCAGGAATATCCGGGTGAACGTGCTGGGCCCGGGGCCGATCGCCACACCGATGCAGGAAGAAGTTCTCACCAAGGAGGCGAAGGAGATGTTCGAGTCCCTAATCCCGCGGGGAAAGATGGGTCAACCTGAGGAAATCGCGACGGTCGCGCTGTTTCTTGCTTCCGACGATTCGAGCTTCGTCAACGGGGTGGCGTTAAATGTCGACGGCGGCTTCTCGGCCATCTGAAGTCGGCGGTTGGATCAATATCAACATGGATCGGAGAAGCACTATGAGCTATGCGATTGTCGGATTCGGCAAGATAGGCCAGGCCCTGGCCCACGCGTTCGCCCGTAAAAACATCAACGTGACTGTCGCGAGTCGCCGGCCGCCTGAGGCGTTGGCGCCGCAGGCTCGGGCGATTGGACCCACGGTCGTCGCCAAGTCGCTGCGGGATGCGCTTGAGGCCGACACAATTATCTTGGCGGTTCCGTTCGGGGAGCATCGCGAGGTTGCGAAAGCCCTGCCGAGCTGGAAAGACAAGACCGTCATCGACGCGATGAACGCGTTTGGAGTTCTCCCTGAGGAGCTGGACGGCCTCCTGTCCTCTGCCTTCGTCGCGAAGTCGTTCACCGGCGCTAAGCTCGTGAAAGGTTTCAATCACCTAGTTGCGGCCACACTGGCTACCGATCCAATCGTCGAGGGCGGCCACCGGGTCGTCTTTCTGTCGAGCGACGACGAGGACGCTATCTCTCCCGTGGTGGATTTGGCCAAACAACTCGGGTTCGCGGCCGTCACGCTGGGAAGGCTCAACGAGGGTGGCGCGCTGGTGCACGCACGCGGCCGCACTTGGGGCCAGCTCATCTTCCAGGATTTGTTGAAGAAGGAGCAGTAATCGATCTACGACCGTGTGATTGGCCCGAGAAGGATGGTTCCGAAACGTCAGATTAGACGGACACACTTGATGTAAGGGAAAAGGAGAGATTTCGATGAGTACACAAGAAAATGTCCAGATTGTTAAGGATTTTTTTGCCGCAATGGGCAGCTACAACGAGCAAGATCTGCTGGCGTTGGCTGCCGAAGATATTGAGTGGATCATTCCAGGCGAGGGCTGGCCGCTGGCCGGCACGTACCGCGGGCACGCGGAATTGGCGGCTGTGCTTAAGAAGGCGTCTAAAGAGGTGGAAATGAAATACCCAAAACCCCCCGAATTCGTGCCGCAGGGAGACCGGGTTCTGGTCATCGGCGTCGCTACGGGAAAAATCTATGCTACGAATAAGCCGTACAAGGACGAGTGGGTCTTCGACATTACGGTGCGAGATGGCAAAGTGACGCACATCAAGGAGTATATCGACACGCAAGCGCTGGCGCGGGCCTCCGAGATGTCCGCGAGCCACAGGCCCTGAACCTATCGCGCTGTTTCGTCTCGGCAATCTGAATCGGCGGATCTCGGTGAGTGCATGATCGCCAATGTACTCTCTGAGTCGCGATCAGTAACGATAAGTCCTAGTGTTGTATCGGAAGCGCGATGAAGCAAGGGGCGTGCGCGAGGTTGGCGTGATTGCGCGCTTTCGATACAACGACTTGAAGGAAGACGCTGGTGTTTGCGGCGGATGCGGGCTAACGGCTATGGGAATTCAATCTTTTCACCCATCTGTAAGCTATTGGTTTTTCTGTGCTTAGAGAATGAGCATGTGCGAGAACCGCAATTCGACGCGTTACGATGGGGCATGACGTGCGGAGCATAGCACGCGAAGCGCCCGCCGCGCCAGCGGCTTCGTTCAAGTCGGCCTATGTGAACCGATCGCAGAAACTCCTGGATAACGGGCGACTCGGAAGTAATGCAAATGTTGGAGACGGCATTCTTAAGGCTACCCGCTCGGACGAGATTCGCCCAATAATCCGTCGCTGCGAGTACATTTTGAGGCGCGGTATCGGTGTATTAGACTGCACACGCGCACGAGCGGCGCATTCCGAGGAGACCTCGAAATGGCGGATCGATTCGAAAGGGAGCCCCGCTGGCCCTCACTCGTAGCGATGTTGGCTGCGGGCTGCTTATATTTGGCATTGCCGGAACCGCTTTCGGTGGGTCCCAGTTGGTTGTTGCTCGCGGTTATGTTCGTTCTGACTATTCCGCTAACGGTGTCCTATCGCCGTGGCAATCACGACGTGGCTAGGATTCTCACATTCGTCGCCAATGGTGCAATTACCCTTGCCCTGATTGCCTCCTTGATTTTCCTGATCTACGGCATGGCGCATCATCGCAACACAGCCACCACACTCTTGCGCGCCGCGAGCACTCTCTGGTTCACGAACATTCTTGTCTTTGCTCTTTGGTATTGGAAGCTGGACGCTGGGGGGCCGTTGAAGCGCGAGCGCGCCACCGATCGCTTGGATAGCGATTTTCTCTTTCCCCAGATGTTGACGGCTGAAGGCCGCGATTCGTCGTGGTCGCCTCATTTCGTCGACTACTTATTTCTCGCGTTTAATACGAGCACGGCATTCTCGCCAACCGATACGGCCGTTCTATCGCGCTGGGCGAAACTCGTCACGATGCTGCAGGCCTTGATTTCTCTGACGATTGTCGTCCTGCTCGCATCGCGAGCCGTGAATATTCTCTGAATTCCGCCGGCTTTCTCGGAAAACTGGCGGGCACAAAGAGGGACTATGAAAGTCCTCATTTCCGGCGCGTCGGGCCTAGTGGGAAAGGCGCTGACGCGCAGACTTCAAGCGGATGGGCATATCCTTGCGCGATTAGTGCGACCCGGTAGCGGCGCGTCATCGCGTGGAGACATTCTCTGGGATCCGATGGCGGCTACTGTTGATGCTCCCGCGATGGAAGGCGCCGACGCCGTGGTCCATCTGAGTGGGGCGAACATCGCCGGAGGGCGGTGGACGCCGGAACGCAAAGCGGTTCTGCGCAGCAGCCGAATCGACTCCACGCGCGTGCTGGTGGACACGCTTTCGGGCCTCAAACAAAAACCGCGCGTTTTCCTCTGCGCCTCTGCAACGGGATATTACGGGAATCGCGGCGATGAGTTGCTGACGGAATCGAGCGAAGGGGGAACCGATTTCCTCGCGCTCCTGGCGCGCGACTGGGAAGCGGAGGCAAGCCGTGCCCAGCTAGCTGGCATCCGTACAGTCCGTTTGCGATTCGGCGTGGTTCTTTCCGCGGAAGGCGGCGCGCTGCCGCGTATGCTCACGCCGTTCAAGTACGGCATCGGCGGACGGCTCGGCAGCGGCAAGCAGTGGATGTCTTGGATCGCGCTTGAAGATGTGGTGGAAATCATGAGTTCGGCAATCGCGAGCGGCGAATTTTCAGGTCCGGTGAACGTCGTCTCTCCAAATCCAGTGCGTAATTCGGAGTTCACTCGCATCGCGGCAGCCGCGCTGCACCGCCCCGCCATTTTTTCCGCTCCCGCATTCGCGCTCCGCATCGCGCTAGGCAAGATGGCAGACCCTCTTCTACTGGCCAGCCAGCGCGCCATCCCCGAGCGCCTGCTCGCAATCGGCTATAAATTCCGCTTCGCTGACCTCGATGCAGCCCTGAAAAACACCCTAGAACGCAAGAACTGAACGCGAACTGCGCGAAACTTCCAGAACTCAGGCTGCGCATGCCAACCCCTGAAATTTCAGTTTTCCGGCTTCGTCCGCCACTCCCAAAATGAAACTAAGATGTTTCAAGTTAGAACTAATTCAGCGCCAGAGGACAGCCTGAAGCACGCCTCTCGATAAACCTTCTCGGCTAATCTTGGCTCCATTCGATTCGTCTAATCCATTCTAATTCTTAGAGTTACGACACCCCACAGGCTGCCAGGGGCTTGTCCACAGGCTTTTTCCCGATTAGTGCTCCGCTCTGGCACATACCTTGCGATTAGCAAGGCGCATGAAAATTATCAGTGAACAAAAAAGGCCAGCGTGCCCGCGGCGAGTTGTAGTCCGTCGCGATGCAGCCCGACGGAATCCGGTCGAGCGGAGAGTGCGCGGGCTTCGCTCCGCGCTGTGCTGTGTTGCGATTGCGGTTTGCGGGTGCGGTTACGCGGGAACTCCGCCGGGTGAATCCGGAATAAGCGTGGGAGGCGGCGTCGCAATTGCGATTTCCGTCTCGCCCGCAACCGCGAGTGTACCGTCGGGTGGCGCGCAAGTATTCACCGCAAGCGTTTCGGGAGCGACCAACACCGGTGTCACTTGGAGCGTGAACGGAATCGCGGGCGGCAATTCGACGATTGGCACGATCACGAACGCGGGCACAGGCGCGGCCACAGCACATATACAGCGCCCTCCGCGCCTCCCTCTCCGGCCACGGTGACCGTGGCGGCCACGAGCGCGGAAGACACTTCCAAATCCGGCGGCGCGAGCGTGACGATCACGTGCAGCGCCTCCAATTCGATTTTGCCTTCTTCGGCGAACGTTGCGTTGAGTCACACGCAGAACTTTTCGGCGGCATTTTGCCTCGGAGCTGGCCAGAGCATTACATGGGACGTGAACGGAATCGCCGGAGGCGATTCAACTCTCGGCACAATAGCCGCAAGCGGCACGATGTCCGCGCTCTACACGGCTCCGGCAGGTTTACTGTCGCAGAATCCGATGACGGTTCATGCGGTGGTAAATCCGCAGCCAAGCGGCGGCCCGGAAAGCGCCGCAGCGACGGTGACTGTTACAGGCGGCGGGATCACGGTGAGCGTTTCTCCACCGACTGCAACGCTGGCTGCGACCCAGCACGCGATGTTCACGGCAACAGTCGCTAACACGCCGGACACGACGGTAACGTGGGCGGTAAACGGCATTGCGAATGGCAATGCCGCAGTGGGCCAAATCTGCGCGAGCGGCTCGGGCGCGTGCGTGGCGCCGGGCGTGCCGGTTTCAGGCAGCATTTATTATTTTGCGCCAGCGTGGCGCTGGCGTTTCGCGATGGAATCGGCGTGGCTCGCCGCCGTAAGCGTTACGCTTCCGGCGCTGGGCGTGGATGCCGCCGAGCCCGGTGCCTCTACTTCATAGTGCCCATCCTGAGCTTGTGCGAGCTTCGGTGCCCTCGGCCATCTATTAAGGAGCGCCAGCGCAACAAAGAGCGACCACCCGGAAAAAATGCCGCCCGCGATCGTGAGGGTGACGAACCAACGGTCAGTCCAAATCTCACCGTACAGTGACATAACGTATACGGTCAGAACCGGCGCGAGGAGTATCCCGATCAATGGGAGAACTAGCCATCCGCCCACGCCAGACGGCCCTACTTCCGGCGCTATAGGTGTTGCGGAGGTCGATTCGGTAGGGGCGGCAACTTCGGCTAGCGCTGGCTGCGGTGCTTCAGGACTAGGGTCCGCGATCAGCGGAGGACCTGGTGGAGCAGCCTGTGGTGGCTGCGAACGCGCACCGCGCTTGCCACCCAACTGCCAAAAGAGAAGCGCAGTGACAACAACGCCGGCAATCAAAGCGCGAACGACATAATCGCCCGCGATTAGCAGCGAGCCCACGGTCCAGGCCGCGCCGGACCACAACACAACCCATTGTTTGACGTTTGGACGGTCCATAGCCCGCAATATATCCGATCAGTGAATCCAGGGCGCCGAGTACATACTCGCGGCGATGTCTCGGCACAACCACAAGCTCCACGAAGAGATCGCGCTCACATTGGTTCGCATTGCTAATACTTGACTGGGTCTGGCGTTCCATCCGACCATCTGCCCACGGGAATCATGAATACGTCGATTGGTTCCGGATCGCCATGGAACTGCGGATTCAGCATGACGGGAGAGCGGGGCAGATCCGCGCCCCAAACGGCACCGTGCATGAGCGGAGTGTAAATCATCACGTGAGCGATCCAGTTGGGGTGGGCACCATCGTTAAGGTGCTGTTCTTTCGACATCATGTAGCTCATGGCTCCAGGCTCCAGGGGCGGCAGCTTTTGCTTCATGAACGTCTTGATGCCCGCGATGATCTGCGCTTTGGATTGACCGGCCAACACCATCTCCGTTCTTTTATACGTCATCGGCAGAATGGAGCGGACAGCCGGCGGATTGAAGCAGAGCGGACCTCGAATTTTAGGGTTCCAAAAATTAACGGCAAATTCGCCATCGAATGGGCCCATCCACCCTCGCTCCACGGCACACACGAAACCATTCTTACCTTTGACCGCGGTTTCGTAGCCATGCCTTCCCAGGACGAGGACCTCGGCATCGCGCGAGATGGCCTCCGGGGCCGCGCTCCGCGCCATGGCAATCTCGGCGTTGCGCTCCATTAAGTATTGATCGAGCGGAGCCATGCTTGGATAGGGTTCTTTGGCCTCCTGCGCTTGCGCTTGCCGCAACTCGCCGAGCCCGATAACCAGCGCAAAAGTTCCCAATGCGATCATGGCGACTAATTTTTGGCCCATTTGGTTCATTGGTTCCTCCTGGGGAGTCATGCGCCGCGGACGTGACGACATTATAACGTCGTATCGAGTTTCTCTTGAATCCCACCCCGCGCGCATAGCGAGCCGAGCGGTTTCTTCGCAGACTGAGATGGGTATGAGTTGGGATCCAGAGGCTTACGGCGCAAGAAGGTTAACTGCAGGAGTGAAAAGCAAAAGTGGCTCCCGAAAAATCCGAGAGCCACTTTTGCATCATCCGAAGTGCAGACCGTCTACTGGGTCGGCAGAGTCATCTGCGTGAAGCCGACGGTGTTGATGGACCGCAACCGCGGGGAGCGCGGCGGCAGCCATTGTGGTCCCTGTGTGAAGTTCTGATCGAAGGTGTACGCGCGGGTTGGAGGGCCGTACACCGTGGTGCAGCATTTGTAGGGCCCAATGCCTTGAGTGCTGTAGAAGAAGCTTACCAGCGACCCCCTGTACCACAGGGTTCCGCCCCAGCCCTCGACGAAGCGCAGGAAATTGTGCACGCCGCCGTCGGTGCCGTAGTCCTGAGCGGTACCGGCAGGCTGCGCGAACGGAATGCCCTTACCGGAAATGACCGCAACCCGATATGACGTTGTCACCGCCGGGCGGCTACCAGGAGCATAAGGAGAAATAAACGAATTTACGTCGTTCCAGTTGCTTGAAAGCATTGTGACGGAGTCGGCGGAAACTGACGAAGCCACGCTATTGCCGCCCCACGTCCCGTTGTTCACCCCGCCGTCGTTGTATTCGCCCTCGATGTAGACGGGGTTCTCCGACGCGATTGCGAGGCCGCACGGCGGATTGGGTGGAGCGGCCCCAAAGCATGCAGCGCCCAGATTGATCGTCTTGGCGTTCACGATCTTCAGAGCGTGGCGGAAAAATACCGGCGGATTTTCCCTGGCTTCATCATTGTGAGCATAGATGTAGATTGGTGCGGGAGCTTCAGCCGCGGCCACAGCAGCGCAGTTCGGATTCTTTTTGAAGACCAAGGGCATCACTCCCGCTAAAAGGCCCTGAAGCGCCTGATTACTAGGGATGGTCGTGGTCCCGTTGGTGACGCCATTAAGGAGGGGCAATTCACCGTAAACGCGAAGCACACCATCGCCCGCAAAATCTTCCCCGGCATCGATAACATTGTCCGGACAACCGTTTGCGGGGTCGAAGGTGCCGTTGATGATGTCGTTGAATCCGAACGAGCCCGTCTTGGCAAGAGGCGCGGTTTGCGGATCCTGGACGTTGCCGCGCCGATCAGAAAAGTAGACCTCATATCCGCCGACGTTGCTGGCGAGAGTTCCACTTGCGCCGATGGTCCCGAGGAACCATTTCTGAAGATTGCTCACATCGAGCTGAATGTAATTCATCACGCCCTGCGCAGTGATTTCCGGATGATTTGCTCCAGAATCTCCCGTATTGTCCGGCAGGGCGTTGTCGCGAGAGATGGCTTCGCGCGTATCGTAAAGTACCATCGGCCAATAGTCGTAACCGCTCGTCGTCGCGTTGCAGGGTGCGGCGGGAGCACCATAAGCTGTGGAGGGATTATCGCGCACGCGAGCGATGCGGATGATTGCATTCGGGCTTGGTTCGCCGACAGCCCCCGCGGCGCCGCAGGTGGCGGTGTCCGGAGTCGGGTAAACTGTGCCGGTAGCCGGCAGATAGAGCAGCTGGTTCACAGCACCGACTGTCTGCGGATAGATATTTCTACCGGTGAGGCCCAGTTTGAGGATTTCCTGGGTTACATCCGTAGTTACGCCTGCCGCGTTTTGATACTCGATTTTGATGCAACCGGTGATAATGGGAGTGTTTATTGCCTGCCAATAACCATCCTTCAATGTTGGAGTTACGTAGGCGGTGTATGCACCCACGCTGTTTGAGAGCGGCAGTGGGAATACGCCTGCGCCCGTGTACCAGGTCGCATTTGTCGGCCTGCCAGCCGTGTAGTTGAACCCTGAGCCCGTATCATATGCGAGTGTTGCCAAATCAATTGGATCGGTGGCTGTCGTAACCCCCTCGCCTCCGAGGGACATCATATCGGAAAGATGGCAAGCGCCCGCCACTCCGGGTAGGCCGCCTGGGCCGTAGTCGTCCAGCAGAATCCGCAAGCTGACCTGGCCACCGGCCCCGGAAAAATACCGTTGGCTGAACTGAGCCGGGTTCGCAAGCGCTTCTCCCGGAACCGGCCTTTCGATCAGTGTAATGGGAGTCTTGACTCCGGCAAGCGCCGTGGAGGTTAGGTTTAGCTGTGGCGCATGGGCGGTAACCATCCCATTTACTACGGGCGCGTATGTGGGCCAGTTGGGATTAGTTGCGGCACTGACTGCGCCGTAGACGCTGGCGCCCGTCACGCTGCCCTGGGTTGCACCCAGCGCGGTCCATTGGGCGGCAACATATGGAGGACGGACCGGATTCGGCGGTATCGGCAGAGGCGTGGTGGAAATATCAACCGTGCCGCCATAGGTGCCGCCGTTGGCAATGGTTCCGCCGCCTCCTGGGAACCCGTTTTCAAGGTTGGAGCGAACCACCTCCCCTGAAGCCGTCACTTTGTCGCCCAGATAGAGCGGACCGGCATTGGCTGCCAGCCATAGATTGCCATTGGTATGGACCCGGCCGCCAAAATCGAAAGGAGGCCCATTAAAGAAAGAGAGGTCCGTATCTGAAAAGATTCCGAATTGAAACACGGGGATGGATACAAGCTGAATTTGCCGCTGCAACTTCACCTCACTGCCGGTGGCTGTTTGCGAGGCAACCGTTAGCGTAAACGGCGTAATCAAGCCCTGCATCCCGGCATAGGGACTGGGCGGGAGAATGGTTGCGCTTGTCGAAACCGGGGCGCCCGGGCACCCGTTGCACGTAACCTGGTAGGTTGAGGCACCTGTGGAATCCATATACTGAATGCCCTGGATCGTTGGAGGAACGGTAACCGGAGGAGTGGTTAGATCCGCTCCGGTAATGGCGCCTTTCACAGCGAAGATGTTCCCAACGTCGGCTGTCAGCTTTTCCATGCCGGCTTCCGCGCCATAGAAAGCGGTCTCGCGACTCTGATTGTTTCCGTTCAGGCGCTGGTCCGTCATGACCATCCACGACATGCCAACGACCATGGCGGATACCAAAATCAGAATCAGCATCACGGTAAGCAGTGCGATTCCGTTTTCTCGTTTGCGTCTCACAGCGTGTCTCCTTTGAAAGCCTAAAAAGAGGCCGTTGGCCGCCCGTTACTAGGGAATCGGCGATGTATTGAACTGATTTACGAATGCGAGGCTTCGAACGCTCACCTGCGTGCTCAAATTGTTCCGGAAGTACTGCAAGGTCCCCCCAGAAGGCAGCGGGTACTCGGACCTTCCGGCAAGGAGCACATTGGCGGCGCGAATCTGAAAAGGAGTGTCCCCGGCCGCGGGCGCCGGAGCGTCTCCGGCTCCGTTTGCGTATGTTCCTACGGGAGCCGTGGAATTAATAATGTCGTACGTCATATTCAGGTCTTCGATGCAATCGGCAACCTGCTGGGGCGGATAAGTGGGAGTCGCCACGGGGTAGCCCGGATAATTTATCTGGCGGACCAGTTGAGGCTTCAAAGGATTCGTTGTCGAATCGATGTAATAGGTGACCATCCAGACGCGCGTAATTACCGTGGGTACGTTTTTAGCATTAATGGCCGCGACGGTCCCGTTTGGCTTGGCCCCTCCATTCAGGCCCGCCGGATCGCCTGCAGCAAAAGTGAGGGTTTGCCCGTTCACGTTGGTAACAAGTTCGAGGGCAGTTCCATTGGCATTACTGAAAAGGATCAAGTCACCGGGCTGAATGGGAGTGGGGACTCCGGGAAGCGTGAAGCACCCCGCAGCGAGGGTTACAGTGAGGCCCGACGCGGCGATAGTTCCGTTGCATACGGGACTCGCCGGTAGAGCTTGCGTCACTGGAAAGGCGTTCAACGAAGGAGGAGCAGTGCCGCCTGGCCCGAGCGCGCTGGAAGTCAATCCATTATCCGCATAGAGAATGTTAACGATGTCCGTATTGCCGCCGGTAAGAATGGCGCCCGTCAAAGCGTTCGCGGTTTTCGCGGCCTGGCCCTGCAGGTAACCGGGCGTTAACGCCGAGAGAACGATCGGATTGTTTGGGAACACGCCTGCGGTGCCGGGGCGATTGATCGCTGAGACTCCCGCATTATTGGGAATTGAAACGCCCCCACTGGGAATCCCTTCTCCGGCCTCCATCAGGTCTCTAACCATGAAGTGCATGCCGGCACGCAGGTTCTCCTGCGTATTGGCTTCTTGGGCAATCGAATAGGTCGCGTGCTGTGCTTGTACCAAAGCGGCCACCGCCGCGCCGATGAGGACGGTAAGGATCGCGATGGATACCATCAACTCGATGATTGAAAAGCCGTTTTCCCGCTTCATTCAGTGGCTCCTCGTAGCGCTAGTCAAATGCCGAAATAAGCGTGGTCACGGAATAGCTGCGATTAAACCGCCCGGACCTGTAATTGACGGTAACGACCACATTGCGCAGATTCGCGTCGACCGGATCGTTGGTGATGGTAATGGTCCTGGTAAAACCCCCCAGCGGTCTTTGTATGTCGTCCGCTGTCCCTAGCTTTCCGTCCGGCCCGGGGTCGAGAACGTAGTCTGGAGCAGCGGCCACGTCGTTCACAGAGCCGACGAGCCCGTCGGGCCCGGTCACCGTAAGGGGCAGAGCACCGGGCAAGAACAGACCTTGCGGGTTGCCTACGCTGAAGTTGGAAACTTGGCCCCACTGAATCGAGTTCGTGTATTTGGCCGTGAAAATGGCTTCAACCGCTTGCTCAGCCTTCTGTTGGGCAATGAAATCGTCCTGCGATCCCTGCATATAAGCCAGGGCGTCGCCCAACGTCGCAGCCAGGCCAAGGATACCCACGGCCAGGACCACTAGAGCGATCATCGTCTCCAGAAGGGTAAAGCCCGAACGCGAACTCGCCTGCCGGTTCTTTTGGTGTGGCATCGCCACGGTCTCCTTCAGAATTGATTCCATATCGCTCCGCTGCCGTTCCAACCGCGAACTCTGCCCGTCGTTCCCAGCACCGTCATCGCGCGGGCGGTGGAGGGGTCCCCAGCAGCTCCCAGGAACACCGTGCCATTGATCGGCAAATACGTGACGGCGGCAACGAATTCGCCGTCGCTCTGAAAGTACATTCCTGCCGGAGGTCCGTTGTTCACACCGGCGAACTCGATCGCAGCTGCGTTCCCATAAGCGTCTGGTGTGTCGCCTTTTGCTGCGAAGAGGGTGAACTGCATCGGAGCCTGGATGGGAACGACGCTCAGCACCTTGTCCGGACCAGCTCCCGCCGTCAGGCTGTTTTTCTGGGTGATGGTTATCTGAGCCAGCCCAGCTACGGTGGCGAACGAAATCTGGACGTAGCGGCGGTTGGCAATGGCATATTCCCGCGCTTGGCGCATCTGGTCGACGATTTGGCGCAGGGCCGTGTCAGAGCGAGTATTCTTTAGGACCGTGGGCAATTGGAGCATTGCCATGACCGAAATGATCACGATTACGGACACCACGATGACCAACTCGATTAACGTAAAACCGCAGTCTCTGGTGCGGGGCCTACGGCTTGTTCTCGGCTTCAATGGCATTTTGTCCACGCTCAGGCGAACAGCCTTATTTCTTCGGCTCCGGCCATTCATCAGCGTCCATTAGTGCATGTGCTGGGCCAGCACCGAATGGCGCTAAGGCGCTCCGTGTCAGTTACTTAAAAGCGACGGCGTTGGAAGCCATTGACTTGGCGAATTCATGTGGGGTGGAAACGTTACCGTTCGGGTGACGCTCTACCCCCGGAGCGCATCGCGGGCAACGGGCAGCTGGCGCGTTGGCAACGATGGAGAGAACCCGGAAGAGGCGAAAAGTGGCGAGGCTGGAGAACTTCCACAAACGGTAATATCCCCGGAAGGGCCTGACACAATCGGCCCAGATGCCGCTTGCGCGCTTTGAACACAAAGGACACATCGGACTGGATGATTCCTCCCGCTCGGTGCATTCTATAGGGCAACGGGGCGAGGCTGATTGGAGTGATGGTCACTGGAACGAGAGAAAATCGCAAGGCCGCACGCGTCGCCGTGTCGAGCGGCATTTGGGTGGCGTGGCAACTAGCCAAAAAACAGCGTCACGTCTCGCGCGTATCCGATCTCAGCATTGGCGGCGTGTTCATAGCGACATCCTTGGCTATTGCGACCGGCACCAACATTGAGATGCTGTTCGCGCTGCCAGAGGGAGAGATGCGGATCCATGGCGTGGTGCGCTACGCTGCCTCTGGGAAAGGCGTCGGTGTGGAGTTCACGAACATGGGCACGGGAGACCGCGCCCGGTTGCAGGAATTGCTGCGGCGTCTCAATCGTTGATCGTGTGCTGCTGTCCCGTCCCCGCGAATCTTCTTTCTCGGAAGTTACTTCATCGTTTTGTTCAGGAAGGCCAAGGTGCGCGCCCAAGCGTCCGCCGCGGCTTGGGGCCGATATCCGTTGGTGTTCGTGGGATTCTCAAATGCGTGTCCGGCGCCGTCGTAAATTTTAATGTCAACCTGGCGCTTCATGCCCTTCATGCTTTTTTCGAAATCCTGGACGTCGGCAGGAGTGATCCCGCGGTCGTCAGCGCCGAAATTTCCGAGTATCGGCGCGTAAATCTGCTGAAGGTCATTGGGATCGGTGGGGAGGGCGCCGTAATTCACCACGCAAGCGGCGAGGCGCGGCTGATGAATCGCCAGCTGCAAGGCAAAGCCTCCGCCCATGCACCATCCGATAGTGCCGATGTGATCGTGGTCCACGTCGTTGCGCGCGTACAAATACGCGAAGGCCGCTTGCAGGTCGCTGACGGCACGGTCCTGGGGCAGTCCGCGCATCAGCTCGTGAGCCTCCTCCGGATCGGAGGTTACTTTACCGCGGTAGAGGTCCACCGCCAGTGCGACGTATCCCTGATCGGCTAGTTTTTGGGTTTGCTGCTTCACCCAGTCGGTCAGTCCCCACCACTCGTGGATCACGACCAGCGCTGGATAGCGCCCGGGTTTCTCGGGCGTGGCGAGAAATCCGCTCACGGTTCCAGTGCCATTGGGGAAAGTGACCGTCTCCGTCTTGGGCGCGTCTGCGCGCACCGCTACAAGCGCCGTGAACAAGCAAAACGCTCCGAATGCGGCGAGCATTTTGAACGCAAGCTTCACCTTGACTGCAAGCTTCATCGGCTTCCTCTCCTTCACTTTCGCGCTCATCGCGCGGTGGCGCGCTGCTCTTGCACCGGCGCTTTTTGCCGCAGCAGCTTGATAAACTCACGCATCCAGGCAGGGTGATCGGGCCAAGCCCGCGCGGAAATCATGTTGCCATCGACCACGGCTTCCGAATTGACGAACTCCGCTCCCGCCGCTCGCACATCCGGCTCGAGCGCCGGATAAGCCGCCGTGCGCTTGCCTTTTAGCACTCCCGCAGCCGCTAGCGCCAAAGCGGCGTGGCATATCTGCGCCACAGGCTTGCTCTGCTGAAAGAAGTGCTGGATGATCCGCTGGCAATCTGGATTGTTGCGAATGTATTCAGGGGCTCGGCCGCCGGGAATCACCACCGCGGCATACTCGGCTGGATTCACGTCCTTGAAAGCGAGATCGGCTTCCCAACTATAACCGGGCTTTTCGGTGTACGTGTCATATCCCGGCTCAAAGTCATGCACCACGAAATGCAGCTTCTTTTTGGCGGGTGCGGCGATGCGGACTTCGTAACCTTCTTCCTGCAATCGCTGATAGGGATACATTACTTCGAGCGATTCCGCCGCATCACCGGTCAAAATCAGAATCTTGGGCGCTGCCATGGCGCACCTCCTGAATAACTGCCGCTATCACGCCGGGCTGGACGCGCGTGGCTCTGGTCGCGAGGATACCACACTGCAAAGCCTGCTGGGTTTTCGTGAACACCTTGCGCCTTAGCTTACGATGCGGAAATCGGGACGTGCGCCGAACTGGCTTGGACTTCCAACAGCGCAAGCTGCCCGCACGCAGCCATCACGTCCTGCCCACGCGAATCTCGGACGAAGGCCAGCACGCCTTTATCCAGCAAAATCCTTCGAAATTCGTCCACGCGTGCGGGATCAGGTCTTTGAAACGGCAGTTCGCCCGGATTCCAGGGGATCAAATTTACCTTTGCGCGCAAATTCGCGAGCAGCTTTGCCACGCGCCGCGCGTCTTCCGGCGAATCATTGAATCCACTAAGCAAAACGTACTCGAAGAGCAGCCATTCCCGCGGTCGCAAAGGGTATTTGCGGCAGGCATCGAGTAGTTTTTCGAGGGGATACTTCCGATTAATGGGCATGATCTTATCGCGCTGTTCGTTCGATGAAGCATTCAGCGAAATGGCCAGGTTTGGGCGCACTTTTTCTTGTGCTAGCCGCTCGATGCCGGGGATGATTCCGCTCGTTGAAAGCGCCGCATGTCTGGGAGAAATCGCCACTGCATCCGGATCGAGAAGAATCCGCAGCGCAGCCATCACGGACTCGTAATTCAACAGGGGCTCGCCCTGGCCCATGAGCACAATGTTGGTTTGAGGTTTCAGCGCGGCGCGATTGTCTTCAAGCGCGACGAGCACCTGCCCGACAATCTCGCCCGCGCTCAGATTACGCACCAGCCCCAGCGTCGCTGTCAGGCAGAACCTGCAATCAACCGCGCAGCCCGCCTGCGTTGAGATGCAAATCGTCTGACGATTCTCCTCTGGCATGAACACGGTCTCAATATTCGCCGCTTTGCCGTCGCCGTCGCCAATCGCGAGGACGTAACGCCCCGTGCCGTCGAGCGAGCGATGGTGCCGCACGACGCGCGGGAGTTCGATGGAGGCTTCTCGCGCCAGGCGCTCGCGCAGCGCGGCCGGCAAATTGCTCATCGCGCCGAAATCGAATCGCCTTTCCGCATACAGCGCGCGATAAATCTGCGCTCCGCGATAGCCCGGCTCGCCCAGTGATTCCAGCAGCGCGCGCAATTCTTCCTTGGATCTTCCTAACAGATTTCGACCGGTATTCGATTCCTGCGCAGCCATTTAGATCGATCATAGCACTGAGGAATTGCTCGCCGCACTCCGAGCCCCACATGAACCGTGCATGACAGGCACCGCACCAGCATGCAACAATGGAGATCGACCAATGCCCAGTACATCTCACACGGTGCAGAAGGAAATTCTGCCAAACGGCCTTGTCGTCATCACCGAGCCGATGGAGCACGTCCATTCGGTCTCAGTCGGTGTGTGGTTGCGCGCTGGATCGCGGCGCGAGCCGGCCGATCTCAACGGCATCTGCCACTTCATCGAGCACATGGTATTCAAAGGCACCGGGCGGCGCACCGCCGAGGACATCGCCCGCGAAGTCGACCGCCTCGGAGGAATGCTGGACGCTTTTACGGCCAAAGAAATGGTCTGCTTCAACACCCGCGTGCTCGGCGAGCATCTGCCCAAGGCTTTCGACATCCTTGCCGATATCGTCCTCGATCCGAAATTTGCTGACGAAGACATCGCCCGCGAGCAATCCGTGATCCTCGAAGAAATCCGCATGACCCAGGACAATCCCGAGGATTTGGTCCACGAGCTTTTCACGCAAAATTTCTGGAATAGTCACGCCCTCGGAAAGCCGATTCTGGGAACGCCCGAAACCGTTTCCTCGTTCACGCGCCCGACATTGCAAAAATGGTTCCGGGAATCCTATGCGCCAAATTGCCTGGTCATTACGGCTGCCGGCAATCTCACCCACGAGCATCTCGTCGATCTGGTCTCCGAGCGCTTCGCGAAGCTGATGCCTGCGAAAGACGGCGTCCCCGATCCCAAGGCCGAGTCGGCGCCGCACATTACTCTGCGCTCCAAACGCGAGCTCGAGCAGGTTCACATCTGCCTGGGCGTGGCCGCACTGCCGCTCACCGATCGCCGTCGCTTCGCCGTGTCGGTCCTCAACAATATTCTTGGCGGCGGAATGTCCTCTCGTCTATTTCAGAATATTCGCGAGCGGCAGGGCCTGGCCTATTCAATTTTCAGCGAGATGAATTCCTATCGCGATACGGGAGCGCTCGCGGTCTACGCGGGCACGTCTCTCGACACCGCCGCGCAGGTGGTGCGTTCTGTCCTCGATGAATTTCGGCGCATGAAAGAGGAGCCTCTCGATGAGGAAGAGCTTCGCCGCGCTAAGGACCATCTCAAGGGCGCAACTTTACTGGCGCTCGAAGGCAGCGGCGCACGCATGAGCAGCCTCGCGCGCTACCATCTCTATTTCAACCGGCACTTCACGCCCAAAGAGTTGATCGCCATGCTGGAAAGCGTCACCGCCGAAGAAGTGCAACAACTCGCGCGCGAATTTTTCGAGCCAAGCCAGGTCGCCGCCTCCGTGGTCGGCAATCTCAACGGTTTTAAACTGACTCGCGATCAGCTTTCCTTCTAGCGAGCATCGCGGCTTCCTCGATTGGCGTTTTGCAGTCGTAGGGGCACGATACATCGTGCCCGGCAAACATGCTTGGCTACTTCTCGCCGTCCGACCTCCGAACTTCGCTTCGATCCGCCGTCTCGGCTAGCAGCTCGGCAATGGTCCGATTCAAAACCGGATGCCGAGCATCGGGCGCCATCTCGGCAAACGGCACCAACACAAATCTCCGCTCCGCCATTCTCGGATGTGGAATCTTAAGCACGGGCGTGCTGATCACCCTCGAACCGAATAGCAGTATGTCCATATCAATCGTCCGCGAATCTTTCGGGCCATCTGGAACCGTCCGCCGCTGCCGTCCCAGCGAGCGCTCAATCGAAAGCAGAACCTGCATCAGCTCCTCTGGCGCCAACTCGGTTTCACCTTCGATCACGCAATTCAGGAACCAGCCATCGCCGCGAACGTCCACCGGCTCCGTTTCATAGAGCGACGATTGCCACGTTACCCGTACGCCGTGCTCACCAAGCGCCGCGATCGCGCGCGCGATATTTTGCGCGCGATCCCCCATGTTCGATCCCAGCGATAGATAAATCGTCTCCATCGGCGAGCGGACATTCTAGCTTTGCACCCCAACGCGCGCCAGTTGACCGTCGGGTCACCGATTCACCGAGGATTCTGCAGAACTCGCAGTGGCGGGCTCTTCGCCTGATTAGCTCTTCGCTGGCCGTACGGCTGTCGGTGGAGTGTAGGTGCTAATAACCGGAGGCTTGGGCTTTTCCTTCTTCTTTTTCTTAACTTCGCGTCTGTGAGCGTCTTTGTTTCCCATATCGGAAATTGTGCCACATCTACCCGTGAACCGTAGGAGGAGAAAGAAGCGCCCGCTGCACAGGCCAGGTCAACTGAAGAGTCCGGGCTGGCGGCGCGGTTCATCCATGCCGAAGTGCTTATAAGCAAGGGCCGTGGCCACGCGACCGCGCTGCGTGCGGTCGAGCAGGCCAAGCTGCATCAGGTAAGGCTCGTACATTTCTTCGATGGCGTCTTCTTCCTCGCTTAGCGACGCCGCAATCGTGCTCAATCCCACGGGGCCGCCGGAATATTTTTGGATAATCGTCAAGAGCAGGTTGCGGTCGATTTCATCCAGGCCGTGCTCATCCACGCGAAGCATCGCCAGTGCGTCGCGAGCCACATCTAGTGTGATGTGTCCTTTCGCGCGAACTTCGGCGTAATCGCGGACGCGCCGCAACAGCCGGTTGGCCACTCGGGGTGTCCCGCGGCTCCGCCGGGCGATTTCGCTCGCGCCACCTTCGTCGATCGTGATGCCAAGAATCTTCGCCGACCGAACCACGATTCGGTGCAAATCTTCAGGTGTATAAAACTCCAGCCGGTGCAAAATGCCGAAGCGCGAACGCAGCGGCGCCATGATCAGCCCCGCGCGAGTGGTGGCGCCGATTAGCGTGAAGCGATTCAACTGATACGGATGCACGCGCGCGCCCGGCCCCTGGCCGATAATCAGGTCTACGCGAAAATCCTCCATCGCCGGATACAGAATTTCCTCGAGCGCCGGTTGCAGACGATGAATCTCGTCTAGAAAAAGAAAATCACTCGGATCGAGCGAAGTGAGCACCGCCGTGAGGTCGCCTTTTTTTTCCAGCAGCGGTCCCGAAGTGATCTTGATCGACGAGCCCATCTCATTCGCCAGAATTTGCGCTAGCGTGGTTTTGCCGAGCCCCGGCGGCCCGTAGAGTAGGACGTGGTCGAGGGCCTCGCCTCGCGCCCGCGCCGCTTGTACGGCAATTTGCAGGTTCTCTTTCACACGGTCCTGGCCGATGTAGTCGGCGAAATTCGCCGGGCGGACGCTGGCCTCGATGTGTGCGTCTTCATCGAACGCCTTGCCGGATACGATTCGATTGTGCGGCTCAGTCATTTTTGCCAAGGCTGTACCTACTCGTGCAGGCTATTCCGAACGCGCGCTCTTTCGCATCGCGGAGTTGCCCAGAATCTGCAGCGCCGCGCGCAAGAGAGTTTCGAAATCGGCGCCCCGGGCAGCATCCGCCTTCTCAATCGCGCGGTCAATCGAGCGAGCATCGTAGCCGAGATTCGCGAGCGCGGACGCCACATCCGATTCCAGTTGTGGGCGCGCCGACGGCTTTCCGGTTTCGCGAACTTCCACGACGGCGAGCTTGTCGCGCAGCTCCACCACAATGCGTTCCGCGGTTTTCTTGCCCACGCCCGGAATCAGCACCAACTGCGCCAAATCTCCTTTGCGGATCGCGGGAACCAAATCCTCCACGCCCATTCCCGAAAGAATTTTCAGCGCCAGAGCAGGTCCCACCCCCGAGGCGGAAATTAACAGCTCGAAGCATTGCTTTTCGCGCGCCGTCAAAAAGCCGTAGAGCGAAAGCTGGTCTTCGCGCACGTGCGTGTGAATCAGCAACGTGATTTCATCGTGGAGCGCGGCCAGGCTGGCGAAGGTGGAAAGCGGAATCTGCACCTGATAGCCCACCCCGCCCACGTCGATCAAAGCTTGATTCGGACGTTTGTCGACGAGTTTGCCGCGAAGCGACCCAATCATTTCAGCGATTATCGGTTACGCCCACAGGAGTGTCAACGCAAGCAGCAATCGTGAATTGCCGCGGAGCAGCTTGAGTTCGCTGAAGCTAGCGGCGGGCGCGGTCCCTGCGCACACCTTCGTCAATGAGGGCTTCCAGTTCGCGGCGCGTCAATGTGACGCTTTCGGTGGGACAGGCGACTCCGGCAGCGGAAGCATGGCTCGCTTTTGCGCCGACGGCGTATCGGGTACGGGCAGCGGCCAACTTTTCCACGTCTCCTCCGGAAAGCAGCACCTGCTTGCCAAGGAGTTGCGTGACCAGTGCGACCTGCGCGAAGTGTTCCGTGGTTTCCATGCGGAGAAACGCGGTCAGCAGATCGGGACCGTAGGTGACGACGCCGTGATTGGCCATCAGAATGGCGTCGTGGCCGTGAATGAATGGTTCCATGGCCGCCGAGAGTTCAGGTGTGCCGGGAGTGCCATAGCGCGCCAGGGGAATGGCTCCCAATCCGATAACCAATTCGCAGAGGATGGGCTTGTCAAGCGGCATTCCCGCCGCTGCAAAGCCAGTGGCCGTCGTGGGATGCGCGTGGCAAACCGCGTTTACGTCCGGCCGGAGGCGGTAAATCAAAAGGTGCATCGCAAATTCCGACGACGGTTTCCGTAGCCCGCTCACCCTGCACCCATCGCAATCGATGACCACCAGATCGTCCGGCTTCATCATTCCCTTGCTGATTGCCGTGGGAGAAATGAGAATGCGGTCTGGGCCAAGACGCACGGAAATGTTTCCGTCAGTGGATGCGACGTAGCCGCGATCGCGAATCCAGCGTCCAACGACGCAGATATCGCGGCGGTGTTCCGCTTCGGTTTTCAGGGCCCCGTAACAGATCGATTCAGGCTGCAACTTTGCCTCCGCACCCCGCCTAGGCGCGGCAGTTTACGCGTAAAAGCCCCTCAATTTCAAGGCTCGCGAAACGCGATCAATGGCCAGGATGTACGCCGCGATCCGGTTGTTCACATTGTGGGTTTCTGCGTACTTAACCACTCCGTCAAAGCTGTGCTCCATTACGTCCTGCAAGCGTTCATTCACTTCGCGCTCCCGCCAGAAAAAGCCCTGGCGGTCCTGCACCCATTCGAAATAGCTGACGGTGACCCCTCCCGCGTTTCCAAGAATATCCGGAATGATGAAGATCCCTTTTTTCTCGATGATCGCATCGGCGTGCGAAGTTGTGGGGCCGTTTGCGCCTTCGCAAAGAATGCGGCAATCCACGCGATGAGCATTTTGCGAAGTAATCTGATTTTCAGTCGCGGCGGGAACGAGAATGTCGCACGGGCGAAACAGGACTTCTTGCGCGGTCAGTTTTTCGCCGCCGGGAAATTCCGGCAGGGGCTTTCTCTGCGAATAAACCCAGTCGTAGAGCGTCGGAGCGTCGATGCCCTTTTCATTGTAGAGGCCGCCATTCACATCCGCTGCGCCGATGATTTTGTATCCGGCCTCGTGCATCAACAGTGAGGCCTGCGAGCCGACATTGCCAAAGCCCTGGATAATTACGCGGCAGCCCTCGCGCTTCATGGCCAGTTTTGCGACTGCCTTATTGCAGCACATCATCAAGCCGCGACCTGTGGCTTCTCGGCGCCCTTGTGATCCACCTAGATCGAGCGGTTTACCCGTAACGACCGCTGTGGTCGCTTGCCGGACGTGCATCGAATATGTATCCATCACCCAGGCCATGATTTGTTCGTTGGTGCCGATGTCCGGAGCAGGGACGTCGCGCTCCGGGCCAAACCAGTCTGACAACGAAGCTGTGTAGCGGCGGGTGACCCGCTCGAGTTCGGACTTCGAGAGTTTGGCCGGATCGCAGATCACTCCGCCCTTCGCGCCGCCGAAGGGAATATCCACCACGGCGCACTTCCAAGTCATCCATGCTGCAAGAGCGCGCACTTCGTCCAGCGAAACGTCCGGAGAAAACCGAATCCCGCCTTTCCCAGGTCCCCTAACAGAAGAATGCAACACACGGTAGCCGGTGAAAACTTCGATCTGACCGTTATCGAGCGCCACCGGAATGTAAACGGTGATTTCGCGCTCCGGATATTTCATGTAGCGATAGATGCCCTGCTCCAATCCCAGCTTCTCAGCGGCGATTTCGAACCGTGCTTCTGCGGATTCATAAACATTCAATTCGCCGTGCACGACAGCCGGCATTTCAATCTTCGCTACGCTCACGATGCCCTCCGAAGTGGATATCTATCACCAAGCGGGCAAAGAAACACGCAGATTCGTTCCGAGGCGCGACCGCGTAACCGAAGCTGGTAAATCTGATCTTGCATCGCTAGGAAGTTCCTCCAATTTCCCTCAAATCGCGGCCCGTCATTTCACGCGGCTCGGCGACGCCTAAAATGCTCAGTAGCGTTGGCGCGATGTCGCGAAGCGAACCGTCTGTGCGAAGGCGTGCATGGCCGTCGTTGCTGGCGAGGATGAATGGCACGGGATTGGTGGTGTGATAAGTGTGCGGGCCACCAGTAACCGGATCGATCATTGTTTCGGCATTGCCGTGATCGGCGGTGATGATCCACGCGCCACCGCGCGGGCGCAGGACCTGAAAGATGCGGCCCAGACAATCGTCCACGACTTCGCAGGCTTTCACGGTCGCTTCGAGCTTACCGGAATGGCCGACCATGTCCGCATTGGCGAAATTCATGATGATGGCGTCGAAGTCGCCTTTCTCGATGGCGTGGATGACAGCATCGGCGACACCGGCGGCGGACATCTCCGGCTTCAGATCGTAGGTGGGGACTCTCGGCGACGGCACGAGGACGCGCTCTTCTCCTGCAAAGGGTTTCTCGACGCCACCGTTGAAGAAATAGGTGACGTGCGCGTATTTTTCGGTTTCCGCGACGCGCAAGTTTTTGAATTGCAGGTCAGCGAAGACGTTGGCGAGGATGTGCTCGAGCTTTTCAGGACTGAGTAGGTAATGCAGCCAGGGCCAGGTTTTTTCGTACTGAGTCATGCCTACGAACGCGAGATTTTTCGGGCGGGCAGGATCGGCAAACCCGGAGAACCCAGGCTCGATGAGCGCGCGGGTGATCTGGCGGGCGCGGTCGGCGCGAAAATTGAAGAAAATCACGGCGTCGTCGTCGCGAATGAGACCGCGGGGAATGGCGGGTTTTCCGGGCGCGCCTTGCGTGGTGATCACGGCGGGAACAACAAATTCGTCGGTCACTCCTTTTTCGTAACTCGCGCGGATTGCGGTGACGGGATCGGCGAACTTTGCTTCCGCGTCGCCGTGGACTATGGCGCGGTAGGCTTTTTCGATGCGCTCCCAGCGATTATCGCGATCCATCGCATAGTAGCGGCCGCTGATGCTCGCGATTTGCCCGACGCCGTATTCGCGAATTTTCTGTTCGAGCTGGCGGAGGAAACCAATGCCGCTTTCGGGCGGGGTGTCGCGCCCGTCCATAAAGCAGTGGACGAAGACCTTTTGCACTTTGTTCTCGCGGGCCATGCGCAGGAGCGAAAAAAGGTGTTCGATGTGGGAGTGAACTCCGCCGTCGCTGAGAAGCCCCATCAGGTGCAATTGATGCGAGCGGCCGCGCTCCATCGCCTCGAGAAGTAAGGGCTGGCGGAAAAATTCGCCGCTGGCGATGAGCTGATCGATGCGGGTGATATCCATTTGGACGATGCGGCCGGCGCCGATGTTGAGGTGGCCGACCTCGCTATTGCCCATTTGACCCTCGGGCAGGCCGACGTAGGGGCCGGAGGTGTGGATCAGGGTGTTGGGGAATTCCTTCAGGAGGCGGTCGTAATTCGGCTTGCGGGCGAGGGCGATGGCGTTGCCCTTGGTTTCGGCGCGGTAGCCCCAGCCGTCGAGGATGGTGAGGACGATGGGCCTGGGTCTTTTGGGCATGGGCGGTCAGAACGCCCCTTTCGATCTGTGACGAGTAGACGGTACATGGATCCTTTGTTTTGAATGAGTTACATCGTGTTCTACTCGTCCGGTGTGTCGATTAGACGCTAGTTGCGGGCACTCGATAACGCGTGGCTGCTGGCCAGTGCCTAAGGCCCTGAGGATGGCAACGCTGTAGGGACGCTGAGATGGCAGCCCGGCGGGTCTGGCGCCACGTGGGTGCCGGTGGGAGCCAAGGGCGAAGCCACCAGGCGCCGATTCTGGGTTCGTCGCGGCCACCGACATTGCTTTGCGACGCCATTCGAGTTTTGAGAGTTCAATCATCCAAATTACGTTAGCACGCGGGATTACGGTTGCAAGGGGTTGTTGGTGTAAAGAATCCTGATCCTACCGAGGAGGGCGACGAGAGACTGCTGCCTAGAGTTGGTAAGGAAACGGAACCCGCACGCGTACTATCTTTGCAAGCCGATCGAAGCAGAATGGAGACCGCCCAGAGATGATCTTCCTTGTTCTGACGGCGTTGGCCCTGATTCTAGGCTGTGTTCACATTGCGGCCACAAAAGGGCCTCGCACGCGGCTACAAGTCGCGGACATTCTGCTGCTATACCTCTTCGTATTTCCCATCGGGCTAGGCGGGCTGATCGGTTTTCTCGGGCACACATTTCGCGCTGCTTCCACCGCGGTGTCCATTGGATGGCCTGCCCACAATCCGTTTCAGTACGAAGTGGCTGTGGCTAACCTCGCGTTTGGAATCCTGGGAATTTGCTGCGCGTGGATTCGCGGCGGTTTCCGTGTGGCGACCGCGATCGGTTGGAGCATTTTTATTTTCGGCGCAGGATGCGTTCATGTGCACCAGATCCGCGCTGGACAGCCCTTCGCCCCTGGAAATGCAGGAGCCATGCTCTATTACAATTTCATTGTGCCAGTGCTTGTCCTGGTGTTGCAGTCGTTCGCAAGTTTTGGGCACAAGGTAAGCGAGCCCGCCTAGCGAGTCCGACGGCTCGTCTCGTCGATTCGGACACGCGAACCTGATTAGCGCGGTCGCATGTGTTCGCTGGAGGGCGGGACGATGCCCTTGAGGCGCAAATAGACGGCCATGGAGCCGTAGCATTCATTATCGTGCACCACGTTGCCTGCGAGGGCCGCGAGACGAGGCAGCGGTCCGCGGAAGCTTTGCACGGGTTCATTGGCGTTGGCTTCGGTGAGCGCGGCGTAGGCGGCGTCGCAGGTGTCAAAGGACTCCTTGAGGGCCGCGACGAGATCAGCCTTGTTGGTCTTGGAGCTAGCGCTGGGAGTTTTCGGCGTGCCCAGAGCGCGCGAGCAACCGCCCGTCTGGGCGTCGGCGACGTGAGCAACCCATCCGCCGAAGGTGCGCTCTTCCGGAGTTGGCTTGAATGAGTAGTCCGCGTCGGACATTTTGTCCGCGGCCTTGAGGATGTTGTTTTTCACCACGTTGTACGACTGTTGAATCGCTTCCACATTGCTCGGCGCCGCTTGGCCCTGTGCGAAAAGTGAAGAAGCAAATAGACCGATCAATCCCATGAGTACCGCGTAGCGCTTCATGAAATCCTCCTTTGCCTTTAGACAATCTTTGCCACTGGATTATAGACCTAAATCAAGAGGTAAGTAGTTGGGCAAGGGAGCGCGGCTGCGATAGGATTGCCGCGCCGGTTCAACAGATTCAGGTGTTATCGCGCATCCTTGGGGAGGCAATATGGCAATCGGCGCGGAAGGAAAATTCACGTTTACTGATGTTTGCCGAGGCATTTGTCTTCTCTCTCGCAGAGCACTAATCATGTTTACGGTCCTGGGTGTTTTGACCCTTGTTTTGGCCGCATCCCTCGCGCGGTCTAATCCAGAAGGGTGGCGAGGTGAGTGGGTTCTCATTTGCGTCGGCATCTTCTGGCTTGTATATCTCTGGATCGTGATTCTATCCAGGAGCAACAAGACGCTTAAGCAAACCCCAAATTTGCAGGGAATTGTGCGATATATTTTCGACGATACCGGTTATTTGATTGAAGCCACGCATTCGCGAGCCGAAGTCAAGTGGTCCGCAATGGTGAAGTGGAAGGAAGGCAAGCATACCTTCCTCTTCTATGGGAATCCGAAGATTGCAAGCATCGTTCCCAAACGCTTCTTTCAGAATGGCGCGGATGTAGACGCGGTGCATAAGCTTCTGCAAGCGAATGTGAAGAAAGCTTAGAGACGCTATCGGCCAAAAATATCTACGGAATGCGTCGCCAGTTAAACCTGACTTTCCGCTTGATGCTGCTGAAGCGCGCGTACGCGCGGGAGGAATTTGAACAATTCATATCCGAAAGCGGATTTCAGAAATGCCAGATCGAGGAAACGCCAATCGGGTTTGAGATATCACTCTTCAAGTGACAGTGCAAAACGCGCGCGAGCAGGGATGAGCGATCGTCGCGCATCCTTTGCTAGTGGCGGGCGAGGGCGGCGCGGCCGGGAAAGCGCGCGGCGGAGCCGAGCTCTTCCTCGATGCGCAGGAGTTGATTGTATTTGGCGATGCGGTCTGTGCGGGAGGCGGAGCCGGTCTTGATCTGGCCGGCACCCATCGCGACGGCGAAATCGGCGATGAAGGCGTCTTCAGTTTCGCCGGAGCGGTGCGAGATGACGGCGGTGTAGTTAGCTTTGCGGGCCATTTCGACGGCTTCGACTGTTTCGGTGACGCTGCCAATCTGGTTCAGCTTGATGAGGATCGAATTGCCAATTTTTTCGGAGATGCCGCGCGCGAAGATTTCAGGGTTGGTGACGAAGATATCGTCGCCGACCAACTGGATTTTTTGGCCGACTTCGCGCGTGAGTAGTTTCCAGCCGTCCCAATCCTCCTCGGACATGCCGTCTTCGAGGGACACGATGGGATACTGGCGGACCCAATTGTTCCAGAATTCGACCATCTGCTCAGACGTGCGGGCGGATTTGTCCGATTTCTTGAAGATGTATTTTTTGCTGGCGCGATCATAGAACTCGCTGGCGGCGGGATCGAGCGCGATGGCGATTTGCCCGCCGGGCTTGTAACCGGCGGCGGTGATGGCTTCGAGGACGCGCTCAAGAGCTTCGTCGTTGGACTTAAGATCGGGCGCGAAGCCTCCTTCGTCGCCGACGGCTGTGGAGTAGCCGTTCTTTTTCAGCACAGCTTTCAAGTTGTGGAAGACTTCGACGCCCCAGCGCAGAGCTTCGCGGAAATTCGGCGCGCCAAGCGGCATCACCATGAATTCCTGCACGTCCACGGAATTATCGGCGTGCGCGCCGCCATTGAGAATATTCATCATGGGGACGGGAAGGATGTTGGCCGACGTATTGGTCGAATATTTCGCGAGATATTTGTAAAGCGGCTGGCCTGCGGCGGAGGCTGCGGCGCGGGCGGCGGCCATCGAGACGGCGAGAATGGCGTTCGCGCCGAAATTCGATTTGTTGGCCGTGCCGTCGGCTTCGATCATGCGGCGGTCGAGCGCGCGCTGATCGGAAGCGTCGAGGCCGGAGACGGCCTCGGCGATCTCGGCGTTCACGTGCGCGACTGCTTTCTGCACGCCTTTGCCAAGATAGCGAGATTTGTCGCCGTCGCGCAGCTCGATGGCTTCGTGTTCGCCGGTGGACGCGCCGGAAGGGACCGCAGCACGGCCGACGATGCCGCCTTCGAGGCGAATATCGGCCTCGACTGTGGGATTGCCGCGCGAATCGAGGATTTCGCGGCCACGAACGGCGATGATTTTGGTGGACATTCGTCTCTCCGTAAAAATCGGGTGATTATCGCACGAGTAGCTCGTAGAAGCCGTTGGGTGTTAGCTCAATCGAGGGTCTATACCCGGGAAAGCGCTAGCGCGCTGCCGCGTCGGGTTGCACGGCGCAAGCAAGGTTCCCCTCGGTATCGAGGAATTTGACGATCCAGCCCACGCCGGGAATCGCGGCTTTCTTCATGACGATTTTTCCACCATTCGCTTCGACAGCGCGGGCGAGAGCGTCAACGTCTTGGACTGTGAACGAGCATTCGTAGCCGATCACGGGTTGCGGCGCGACGTTGAACTTGCGCGACTGGATGGCGCCGATGTGGAGAGAGGGATTCTTCGACGCGTCCGGCACGATCTGGCAAAAATCGGACATCGGAACACCCATGGCATCGAGGCCCTGGAACGACCAGCCGAAGACGCCGCCATAGAACTTGCGCGCGCGGTCGAGATCATCGGCATGAATCGCGAAGTGCGAGAGCTGGTTGGACATTTTCGTCTCCGCGCTAAATATCGAGGTTGACGACGTCGAGGGCGTTGTCCTCGATGAATTTGCGGCGTTGCTCCACGTTTTCGCCCATCAACGTGGAGAAAATATCCTCGGCGGCGACAGCATCTTCCAGGCGCACCTTCAGGAGCGTGCGCGTTTCCGCGTTCATGGTGGTGGCCCAGAGCTGCTCGGGATTCATTTCGCCGAGGCCCTTGAAGCGCGTGATGGTGAATTCTTTTTTGGCGTCTTCGAGGACGTAGCTGAGGAGCTGCTGCGCGCTCTCCTTGGTGGCTTTGTCGCCATTGTGGGTGATGGTGAAGGGCGGCTTATCGTTTTCCTCGATCGCCTGGCGCAGGGTGCGCAGGCGTTTGTAATCCGGCGAAGCGGCGAGCGCCCAATTGACGCGGCGTTCCCCGCCATTTTTCAGAAGCAGCTCGTGAAGACTGTGCTCTTCATCGAACTCGAGCTTGGCTTCGAGATCGAGCTTGGCCTTTTCGATGGTTTTGGCAAATTCCTGCAGCTTCTTCTTGTCCGCAAAATCCGTTTTCTTTTCAAGGTCGCTTTCCGCGAGCAGCTCGACGAGTTTTGCGTCGCGCAGGCGGCGAGTGAGCTTCGCGGAAACCTGATCGTACTCCTGGATATTCAGAAGAAACTGCGTGAGGTCGCCGCCCTCAAGGGACTTGCCGCTCTTGGATTTGACGACGTGCTCTTCGGTAGCGCGCTTCATCAGCTCGCGAGAGAATTCGCGCTCATCGCGAATGTAGCGATCCATTTTGCCGCGCTTCACGCGATAGAGCGGCGGCTGAGCGATGTAAATGTTCCCCTTTTCGATCAGCTCGCGCATGTGGCGGAAGAAAAATGTGAGCAGAAGAGTGCGGATGTGGCTGCCGTCGACATCCGCATCGGTCATCAGAATGATTTTGTGGTAGCGGAGTTTCGAAGCGTCGAAATCGTCCTTGCCGATACCAGTGCCAAGCGCGGTGATAATGGCGCGAATTTCCTCATGACCGAGCATTTTGTCGTAGCGGGCCTTTTCGACGTTGAGAATTTTGCCCTTGAGCGGAAGGATGGCCTGATAGCGGCGGTCGCGACCGCCCTTGGCCGAGCCGCCGGCGGATTCGCCCTCGACCAGAAAAAGTTCGCAGCGCGCGGGATCGCGTTCCTGGCAATCGGCGAGCTTTCCGGGCAGGCCGCTGGAATCGAGCGCGGACTTGCGGCGCGTAAGTTCGCGGGCTTTGCGGGCCGCTTCACGGGCGCGAGCGGCATCAATACACTTGCCGATAATTTTTCGCGCGATCGAGGAATGCTTGTCAAAATATTCGCCGAGCTTTTCGTTGACGAGCGACTCGACGAGGCCCTTGATGTCGCTGTTGAGTTTGCCCTTGGTCTGGCCCTCGAACTGCGGCTGAGGAAGTTTCACGGAAACGACGGCCACGAGGCCCTCGCGCACGTCGTCGCCATTGATGGAGACTTCGTCCTTCTGCTCCTTGAGCAGGCCGAAGGAGTTGGCGTAGTAGTTGATGGTGCGAGTGAGCGCGGAGCGGAAGCCGGCAAGGTGCGTGCCCCCATCGACGGTGTTGATCGTGTTGGCGAAGGCAAAAATATTTTCGGCGTAGCTATCGTTGTACTGCACGGCAATCTCGATATCGACTTGCCCGCGCTTGCCTTCCATGTAGATGGGCGAATCGTGGAGAGTGCCCTTGCCGCGATTCAGGTGCTTGACGAATTCGGAGATGCCGCCGGTGAAGCGGAACTCGGTCTTTTTGCTGTTCGCGGAACGCTCGTCCTCGAGAGTGATTTTGAGGCCCTTATTTAGAAAGGCGAGCTCGCGGAGGCGCTGCGACAACGTGTCAAAGCTATAGGCGGTGGTAGTGAAGATCGACGGATCGGCGTGAAAAGTGATTTTCGTGCCCGTTTTTTTGGTTTTTCCGGAAGCTTTCAACTTCGACGTGGGAATGCCTTTTTCGTAGGACTGTTCCCAGACTTCGCCGTCTCGCCAGATTTCGAGATCGAGCCAGTCCGAGAGCGCGTTGACGACGGAGACGCCGACGCCGTGAAGGCCGCCGGAAACCTTGTAAGTTTCGCTATCGAATTTTCCGCCCGCGTGGAGCACCGTCATCACCACTTCGGCGGCGGGCTTTTTTTCGGTGGCGTGCATGTCGACGGGAATGCCGCGGCCGTTATCGATCACGGTGACGCTATCGTCTTCATGGACGAGCACATTGATTTCGTCGCAGGAGCCGGCCATGGCCTCGTCGACCGAATTATCGACAACTTCCCAGACGAGATGGTGCAGACCTAGCTCGCCGGTTGAGCCAATGTACATCGCAGGGCGCTTGCGAACGGCTTCGAGTCCGCCGAGGACTTTGATCGAAGTCGCGTCGTACTTGTGCCCGCCGGCCGGGATTTCTTTTTCAGCCATGAAGTACGCGTCTCCTCAGAAGTTGCGTGCTGCGGTGGTGCTGGGTGAAGCGTGGGAAGGCGGTCGCGCGGAGTAGCCCGAGACTTGCCTGCCCATTGGTCCCCGCAACGAGAATTTCTCGCTCGAGCCGGGACTCGAAGGGTGTTTTTAGAGTTTCATCCCGTCCGGTTCCGAATTTTTCGGGCGGACACGGCGAAACTCCATTTCCCCAATCAGGGGATTTATCAAACCAATTTACGCCTCGCGATTGAGCCGCTGCCTCTGGCGCGGGGAGCGGAAATCGGGCGCGAATTGGGTGTGAATCAGTTTCTTCAGAAGGAATCTAAAAGCACCTGAATTTTACCGGATTGGACCGTAACGCACAAGGTTATTCTGTGCCGCATATCGGATATAGCACATTTATTTTCATGCAGTTAGAGCTTGTAGGGAAAGGCGTTCCGAAGCCGATTCGTTGGCGAATCTGACCGATGATTACTACGGGCGCGCGCTCCGAACGGGTCATTAAGGCGTTTGATGCTTGGGGTCGCATTGCGATGGCGAAGCGGGGCGGAAGGGCCGATACAAACCACGCCAAAATCGTGCAATCACCACACCACACCGTGGACGATTTTTCTTTACACCAACAAGTACTTGCGCGATCCGACCCCCCGATTCTAAAATTTATCCCGTATCCTCGGACTGCGCCTCTCGGCCTCCTGCGCGCATCAATGCCGTCAGCGGCGGGCAGCTGAGATCTGTTCGAATCTCACCAAGAGAGACTTGATTTCGGCGTCTGCAAAATCTTGACAATCGGAGTAAAGTTTCATCAGCAGCGCAGGAAGCTTCTCAGCGAGAAAAGGGAGAATCTGTTCGAACTGCGAAAACGCGTGCCGGAATCCGCGAATTCTCTCCAAGCTATCAGTCAACCTTTGCTGTCGTTCCGTATCTTCTTCCCACACTCTTTTCCAATACAGACAAGTAAGGCACGAAGGAGAACAACGAGTGCCATCGTGGCATAGAAATGACTCCCAACCTGTATTCGCGAGAGAAAGAACCTTTAGCGAGTCGTCCCGGCGCTTTTCGCTGTTGCACATTCTGCACGCTACTAACACGTTGCCTGGAACGTGGAGGCCTGCCCGGTAGCGATTCATGCCATCGAGATGCTCAATCACCGGTGCTGCTTCTACCAGGTTGCGGGAGCAATACGGACACCGGTTATTGAACGCCGTTCGAACAAGCTCCTCGTATTCCCGTCCATCAACTTTAATTGGCCATGTCTCGCTGATTTTGCGACTCAACTCGTGGAGGAACATGCTCACCAGCTTGTTGGCCACATCCGATTTGGCCCGTCGCGTCGCGGACCTCAGCTGGAATGTCGGGTCCTTCACTTCTTTTCATCTCCGAGCAGCCAATTGACCTCAACGCCCAAGGCCTGCGCGATAGCCTTAAGTTCGTAGTCAAGTACATGACGGTGATCATTTTCGATTTTGGCGATCGCGGCTCGGTCGAGTTGAACGCCAAGCCGAGCAAGCTTACCCGAAAGGGCATCCTGCGTTAGTGCTGGCTTGTAACCCTGGCGCCCTTCAGCCACACGCCCGCCAACTATATTTTTCCGTGAAGGCCTCTTGACCACGAGGGAGAGATTACCTTTTGTGTTACCGGAAAATGTTCTAGACTAGAACACACGCTGGCATCTACCGAATGAGAGGTTATCTGCACGATGAAAAAGAGCACGCCGAATTCGCCAGTGAGCGACAAACCAAAGCATGCAAAGCTTTCCTGGCCGGGCCTGAAGGCGAAAGACCGGCTGAGCCGAGTCATAACGCAAGCTGTCAAGGAGTCAAAGGAGTTGAAGGAAAACGAGGAATGGGCGGCAGGTCAGATCGCACGGCTGCTAGATTTCGTTCCGCCGGAAACTGCGATGAGACTGGTTTTGCGGGAGAGCTGCCGTCGAAGAAAGGCTGTTCCGTCCTAAATGCGCATGGGCATTACGACGTAGCGGTAGCGGGTGGATTCGTCGCCGAGGGGGCGGAGTTGCCCAGCGGACTGCTCGTCTTTCAGCTCGAAACTGATGGGGCCCTCGGCCGCGGCACCGAGAAAATCGAGGAGGTATTGGGCGTTGAAGCCGATAGCGATCGGCTCGCCGTTGAATTCTTTTTCGATGGCTTCCTTGGCTTCGCCGTATTCCGGGCTGGACGCGGAGATTTCCAGGCCTTCCTTGGCAAGCATGAATTTTACGGCGTGCGAGCGCTGATCGGCGAGTTGCGAAACGCGGCGCAACGAATCCTGTAATTCGCCGCGCTCGATTACGACAGTCTTATTCACGTCGCGTGGCAGGACCGCTTCGTAATTCGGGAACTGGCCCGTAAGCTTGCGGCAAGTAAGCAGGCGGCCATCAAACTGAAAGAAAAGATGGCTTTCGTCCTGGGCAAATTCGACCGAAGCCTCATCGCCCGCCTGTGCAGCGAGCCGTTGTACTTCGCTCATTGCCTTCTTGGGGACGAGCACGCGCGTCTCGTTCGAGAACCCCTCAAATTTGTGATCCGTCTCGACCATGGCCAACCGATGGCCGTCGGTGGCAACCATGGTGATCGAGCTTGGCTTTAGGACCAGTAGCGCACCGTTGAGTGTGTAGCGCGACTCCTCCATCGAAATAGCGAACGTGGTTTTGGCGATCACGCTCGCCAGCAGCTTGGCGGGAATTTTTACCAGTGCGTGCGGGAAATCGGGCAGCGCGGGGAAATTGTCCTTCGACATACCCACGAGCTTGTAAGTTTTGCGATCGCAGGTGATCTGGACCCAATGGTTTTCAAGCAGCTTGAACCGAATTTCTCCGTCGGGCAGCAAACGGACGAGATCAAGAAGTTTTTTTGCGGGAATGGTGCCGGCGCCTTCTTTTTTGATCTTAGCTTCACACGACGTGCGAATGCTAAGTTCGAGGTCAGTCGCGGTGACGGTCAGCCGGTTGTTTTTTGTCTCACAAAGAAGGTTCGAGAGGATAGGGATCGTGGTCTTGCGCTCGACGACACCTTGAGTTAGCTCAAGCTCCTCGAGTAGGTCGTACTTCTTTACGGTGAATTCCATCTCGGGTGCGGTCCTCGCGCTGGTTTCTGGGCTCATTGGGTTGCGGCTACTGTACTGCCTTTCTATATTTTAATAAAGTTATAAGAACCGTCGCCGTCTCCGCAATTGTGGATTCTGCGGAAAACATTGTAAGTAGTGAAGCGCGCTGACTTTGCCCATTCCGAATCCTTGTGGAAAGTGGCGCGCATCGGTGCAGCAAAGCAGCCCAATCACCGTGATGCCGCAGCCCTTGAAAATCTTCCACACTCGATGCACATCCGATTCACAGCCAAAGACTGCCACTCCGCCTCGTTTATCTATCAAGTCTATCCGAATGAATCGAGTAGCCTGTTGATCGTCTTGTTCAAATCTTTGTCTGTCTGGCGGAGCAACTCAATTTTGTTGATCGAGTGCAGCACTGTGGTGTGGTGCTTGCCGCCGAACTGCTTGCCGATCTCGGGAAGCGAAGCAGTGGTGAGTTGCTTCAC
Source organism: uncultured Acidobacteriota bacterium (assembly GCA_963823145.1). GTDB lineage: Bacteria > Acidobacteriota > Terriglobia > Acidiferrales > UBA7541 > Palsa-295. The sequence goes on along the minus strand of CAWGJZ010000002.1, from coordinate 180,285 downwards.
GATGAACATGGCAACTTGGCGTGGGAAGGCAATCATTTTCGAGTTGCTGCGGACCTTGAGATCCTGCACGCGCATTCCGAAATGTTCGCCCACGCACTTTTGAATCTGCTCGATAGTGACTTTCTTTTCCTGAGTCTCGATAATGTTCTTTAGGACTTGCTGGGCGGTTGAATGATTGATCTCGACGCCGGTAAGAGAAGCATAGGCCAGGAGCCGAATCAGCGCGCCTTCCAACTCGCGAATATTCGATTTGATCGAACGCGCGATAAATTCCGCGACGTCATCGGGCAGGTGGACGTGTTCGCTATCCGCCTTTTTCTGCAGGATGGCGATTTTCGTTTCAAGGTCGGGCATCTGGATATCGGCAATCAAGCCCCATTCGAAGCGCGAACGGAGCCGCTCCTCGATGGACGAAATCTCCTTGGGGGGGCAATCGGAGGAGATCACGATCTGCTTTTGCTGGTCGTGCAGAGCGTTGAAGGTATGGAAAAACTCCTCCTGCGTGCGCTCGGCGCGAGCGATGAATTGAATGTCGTCCACCATGAGGACGTCCATATTGCGAAAGCGGTCGCGAAACGCGGCCATGCGCTCGAAGCGAATCGAGGCGATCACCTCGTTCGTAAACTTCTCCGCGCTCACATACGTCAGCCGCAGCGCCGGATTGCGACGTTTGAGCGCATGGCCGATTGCTTGCATCAGATGTGTCTTGCCGAGTCCCACACCGCCATAGAGGAACAGCGGGTTGTAGGATTTAGAAGGCTGCTCGGCCACAGCCACGGCTGCGGCGTGCGCAAATTGATTAGACGAGCCCACGATGAACTTGTCGAACGTGTAGCGGGGGTTGAGCTGATTATTCGATGAATCGAAATCGAGATTGGCCTGTGGCGAAACGGCCTGGTTCACCAGAGCAGGCTCAGCATCCGCGCATACGAATTCAAGGACCATTCCGGGGCGGCCAATTTCCGTCAAAACCGCTTGCAGAATCTCGCCGTATGTATCGCTCAGGCGTTTGCGGAAAAGGCGGGTAGGGACCCGAACGATCAGGCGAGTATCTTCCACGCGCTCCTGGCGAGTGGGGCGAAACCAGGTAGCGAAACTGTGGGGATTCACGCGGCGTTCGGTGTGCTGCAGAACCTTGTCCCAGAGGGTCATTGAGAAAATAGGTCCTCAAGCATTTTCCACTGATGTGGAAATGCTGTGGAAATCCCCTTCTTCAACCGGAAAGGGGTTTAGTTGATCAAGTTAACAGGTTCGACTTAGCGGAACGCGCCAGGCCCCACGATGGATCACGATTCCATACGTTCACTTGCAACCGCATCAAATACGCGAGCGGGATTCTGCCTAAATGCGACGTTAGGAGCAAGAGAAAATTTCACGAATATTCAGGGCATGCTCAACAGAAGATTCACAGCTTTTCCACAGCGCGGTTTTGCAACGAATAATACGCGCCGATTGCGCCACCGTCGCGTGAAACGGGCTTCTTAAGCCCGAGCAACAAAGCGCGCCGGCTGGAATTTCCACAGGGCGAGTTTCAACAAGGGGTGCCATCCATTCATTTCATTAGCCGCTCTAGCCAGCCCAGGGACGGCACGGACTCCGCGAACTCTCTGTGGCGAAGCGCAGTAGCTTGAGCGCACCCTCGGGCCAACGAACCGGCGGGGAAACCGCGACTAATCCAGACGAAAATTGAGGCGGTTGATCGAGCGGGCGCGTCCAGCGGATTCGTCCACATCGATGAGCACGGTGTTCATCTGCACGTCACCTTCGGCGACAACGAAACGTGCAGGTAGCGCATCGAGAAAGCGCTTCAGCACGCCTTCTTTCTCCATGCCGATCACGGAATCGTGCGGGCCTGTCATGCCGACGTCGGTAATATAAGCAGTGCCGCCGGGGAGGACGCGAGAATCTGCGGTCGGCACGTGCGTATGAGTACCGAGAACGGCGGAAACTTTTCCATCGAGATACCAGCCCATAGCCTGTTTTTCGGAGGTGGTTTCGGCGTGCATATCGACCACGACGACCTTCACCTCCGCGGGAATTTTGGCGAGCTCCTCGCCGGCTTTGCGAAAAGGATCGTCCAAGGGGGCCATGAAGGTGCGGCCTTGCAGATTGAGGACGGCGTATCCAATCCCATTCTTCGAGCAGCCGACGAACAGACCCTTTCCGGGCAAGCCATTTGGAAAATTGGCGGGCCGCAAGAGGCGCGGCTCATGAGGGAAAAACTCCATAATCTCGCGGCGGTCCCAGATGTGATTGCCGCCAGTGATCACCTCGATGCCAGAGGAGAGCAGGTCCTGTACGATACGGGGCGTTATGCCGAATCCGGAAGCGGAATTTTCACCGTTGGCGATGCACAGATCGATCTGCCGCTGCGCCAGAATATCTCCAAGGCGGTCATGCACGATCTTGCGCCCGGGCGAGCCGACAATGTCTCCGATAAATAGGATTCTCAATGAAGGATTTTTCTTCCAGATTCCCGAGTCGAACCTCTAGTTTCTAGTACGGAGGGGTCCACTTCGCCGTGCGCTGCTAGGCCCTGAACCCCACAAATAGGTGGGTGCCCAGCGCCTGCTTTCAGGCTTTCCCTGCCGGTGTAAACCGGCGGGGGCGTGCACAAGGGCAGGACGACGCGGGCTCCCTGGGATCCAGTGTTGGTTCAAAAGGCTTTCGCAACGTCACCTGCGTTGCAGGCCATCTCCGCAGCGTTCATTGTAACAGGAATCTCGGGGCGGAAAGTTGAGCCGGGATGTGCACGCCTCTGGCGTTCACGCTCTTTGGCGTCGCGCCAGATAAAGCTTGCAGAGGGCCCGGCCCTCATAGCAGATTACGATTCGATGGAGATCACTCTCGATCGGCGGCGCAAGCGCGCTCTGCTGCTGACGTCTGTCGCCGTTGCGGCAATCTTAATTTGGCAAGCAAGTGTCTTGTGGCTGGCGCGGCACCGGCTTGAATCCGGAAACCTGGCATTGATGATGCGCGGCATAGCGTTGACGCCGGGCGATGGAGCCGGGTGGGACCGCATCGGACAACTGCGTCAATCGGATTTTGCGAATTTGAATATCCCCAAGGCCATCGCGGCCTACCGGAAAGCGGTCACGGTCGATCCGCGTTCTCCGCATTATTGGCTGGACCTGGCAACAGCGTACGAAGTGGCCGGCGACAATGCGCGGGCACAGGACGCCTACGCTCATGCCAAGGCGGCCTCTCCTCTTTCTGCGGAAGTCGCTTTCTCTTACGGGAATTTTCTTATGCGCAATGGGAATTATCCCGAGGCCTACAAAGAACTTCAGCAGGCCGTCGGCTCCGATCCGAAGCTCCTTCCATTGGCGATTTCGCGCACCTGGCGCGCGCTTGAGGATGTCGATGGGCTGAATCAGATGCTGCCAGCCACCACCGACGCTTACTTGCAGGCGGTTGATTTTTTTGCGTCCACCCATCAGATGAAGCCGGCTCTGACGGAGTGGCAGCACCTCGTCGCGCTCCGTGAACCGGTGAAACTCCCGAGCACGTTTCCGTTTCTCGACGAACTGATTCGCGAGGACCGTGCGGATGACGCCCATCGCGTTTGGCGTGAGGCATTGGCTGCTGCCGGCCTGCCGCACGAGGAGCCGCCCGGGGGTTCCCTCATTTGGAACGGAGATTTCAAACAGGATTTCGCAAATGGAGGGCTGGGCTGGCGATGGGGTCCAGTGCAAGGTGTGGCAATCGACTTCGATTCCGAGCCGGGGCCGGAAGGATTGCGCGCGTTGCGCCTCGATTTCAGCGGAGGAAGCAACGTCAACCTGGGAGCGCCTTTGGAATTCGTTCCGGTTCAGCCGAAAACTGCCTACCATTTCCACGCCTACATGCGTACGGAAGACATCACCACCGAGAGCGGCATGCGATTTTCGATTCTCGATCCAAATCATCCCAACGCGGTTGGCGTGCTGACAGATAACCTTACCGGAACGCATGCGTGGATGCCTCTGGATGCCGATGTGACCACGGGCGCCCAAACTCATTTCCTGCTGGTTCGGCTCTTTCGAGCTCCGAGCCGGCTTTTCGATAATCAATTGAGCGGAACCGTGTGGATTGCAGGAGTCTCGCTTGTAGAAGCCCCCGTCGAAGCGGAGCGGCCACCGCAATGAAGGTGCTGCGTGTCGGATTGCTCATTCTCTTTGCCGGCGCTGTGCTGGCGTTTGGTGCCGTCGACGTATGGTCCCAATCGCTGCTGGAAGCGGGCGCCGCGGCGCTATTTGTTCTCTGGGCCATCCTTGCGATTCGGAAGCCCGAGGCGCGGATTCAATGGAGCCCGCTCAATTGGCCTTTGCTGGCGCTGATCTCGATCGGGCTAATGCAACTTCTGTTTCGTGGCACCGCGAATCCTTTCCTGACGCGGGTTGAAATTCTTAGGTTCGCGGCGTACTTTCTGATCTTTTTTTTGACGGCGCAGGCCTTTCGAACTCGCCGGGATTTCTCGCTACTGGCCTGGTTCCTTATGCTGCTGTGCTTCGCGGTTTCGCTGCAAGGAATCACGCAGCACTTCACCTCTTCCGGCGACATTTATTGGACGGACGCTTTCAATATCCAAACCGCCTTTTTTGGGCCCTACGTAAACCGCAACCACTTTGCAGGCTTCGTGGAATTGACACTGCCGGTCGGATTGGCGGTCATGGCATTTCGGTGCGTGCGCCGCGATGTGATTCCCCTCGTAGTGCTGCTATCGATTGTTCCGATCGGCGCCCTCGTACTTTCCGGTTCACGTTCCGGCATTCTCGGGTTCGTTTTCGAGCTTGCCATCGTTGGATTACTAGTAAGGAACCGAAGCGCCGCACGCTGGAAGGCGCCGCGGATAATCGCTGCGGGTGCGGTAGCGCTTATCGCGCTGGCGTTCGTCGCCTGGGTAGGAGCGGGGTTGGCAATCCAGAGATTTTCGCTTCTCAACGTGCACGACGTTCCGCTCGGCCGCCGCACGTCGATGGCTCGAGGCGCCGCTCGCATTTTCCGTGACTATCCATTGAAGGGATGCGGCCTCGGAACTTTGGTGGATGTCTACCCGCGCTATGAAACCGTTTATGATGGGCGGCTAGTCGACCACGTCCACAACGATTACATGGAGGAGTTGGCTGAAGCAGGCCTTCTAGGCGGATTATGCGGAGTTTTTTTCCTGTGGGAGTTCTATCGCGAATCGCGAAAGGCTTTCCAGGCCCAGCAGGCTCATCTATCCCTGGCGCTTCATGCCGCGGGAATCGCGGCGGTAGCCGGTCTTTTGTTCCATAGCCTTGTGGATTTCAACTTGCACATCCCGGCCAACGCACTGCTATTTCTGTTGCAAATCTTTATCGCGACATCGCCGCCCTTACCGCCCAGCGAGCCGCGCCTCCCCCGTTCGAAAGCTCGAAGGGAGGTTTCCGCAGTCTAAAGAGGACAATCGGCCCGACGCTATTGCACATGATCGCACATGCTGGAAACCCGCGATCAGGAACTTGCGAGGTCGCCGCCATAGCGACTCAACTCAATGCCACTGCCTACTGGCAAGAGCACAGACTCGATTTTGGAATGAGACCGCGCGTGCTTTCGATACTTCAGTGCTTCCGGCAGGTATTCTTCCGGGCGGAGCATATTATCGGCCACCACGATCGCGCCCGGCTTGAGTTTCGGATAAAACAGATCAAAGCAAGAAACGTAAAGATCCTTCCATAGATCGAGAAGGACGAAGTCGAATGGACCATCAAGCGAGGCGATCGTTTTCAGCGCGTCTCCGAGGAAAAACTCCACCTGCCCATCGAGGCCTGCCTTGGCAATCATCGCGCGCGCGTATTCTTGTTTCGACGGAATGATTTCCAGGCTGTACACCGTGCCGCCGCTCTTGCGGGCTGCCTCCGCCAGCCAAAGAGTTGAATAGCCGTACGAACTGCCAAGTTCGAGGATGCTTCGCGCTCTCGCGCCCTTCGCCAGTATATTCAGAAGCCGCCCCGTATCGTGTCCAACTGAAAGCATGAACTCGTCGCGCCGGCGCAACCATTCCTCCTCGGGCATTTGCATGATGTGCGGGGATTCCATGGCCGCACGCGCTTCGTATTCGGAGAGGATCCCCTGGATTTTCTGATCCATCGATGCGTCTCCTGGACTTTTTAGCTTGAGTTATGCAATTGGGGCTATCACGGCTCGATCGTAAGAACTTCAGGGGACGGCCCCGGCGAATAAAGTTTTTCGACGATATTCTTTCGGCGATCCAGCACCGCTCGCTGGTTGAAAGATCCCTTGTCCGTAATCTCACCGGCGTCGAGCGACGGAGGCTCTTCCGCCAGGATGGCGCGAGCCACTCGGTTGGAGCTGCCTGTCGATTCGCTCGCAAGCGATTTCAGCAGAAATCGAAATTTACCGCGCACCACATCGTGGCGCAGAATATCCGCCGCCGCGGCATCGGCCGGCATCTCCGCGCACAGCGAGCGGCACGCGTCCAGATCGGGAAAGATCAGCGCGGCTATGTAATCGCGGTCCAGGCCCGCAATCACCACGTCTCGCACCAATGGCGCAAAGTGGCCGATAATTTTCGCTCGCAACGGGCCGACGCTCACCCAGGTTCCATTTCCCAATTTGAAGTCCTCGGCCAAACGTCCGTCGAACAGCAACCCCCTATTCACGTCGCTCGGATGCACGAATCGCACCGCATCTCCAAACGAGTAAAACCCCTCTTCATCGAACACTCGGCGGGTCAATTCAGGTTCGCGCCAGTAGCCGGGCGTGACGTTCGGTCCTCGCACCCGCACTTCCAGCTTGCTCCCATGCGGAACGAGTTTTACTTCCACTCCCGGCACGGGGATGCCGATGGTCCCCGCCTGGTCCGTCTCCCACGTGGTTTGCATCGCCATGGGAGACGTTTCCGTCGAGCCCAAGCCCGTGGCCATGATCACGCGCTCGCCGCACGTCTCGAGCGCCAGTTCTCTGTAAGCGTCCCACACTGGTTGCGAAAGTCCGGCGCCGGCATAAAACATCAGCCCCAGGCGGCGAAAGAAATTCTCGCGAAGCTCGCGATCCGCGCGCAAGAAGGGCAGCAAATCCTCGTAGCCCTTTGGCACGTTGAAATAAACGGTAGTGGAAATCTCGCGCAGATTTCGAACGGTCTTCTCGATTGAGCCAGGTCCCGGCTTGCCATCGTCAATATAGAAAGTCCCGCCGTTGTACACTGCGATTCCGACGTCGTGGTTTCCTCCAAAAGTGTGATTCCACGGCAGCCAATCGACAATCACCGGCGGCTCATCCTCTAGAAACCCAAAAATCTGCGAGATCATTTGCTGGTTGCTGCAAATCATCCGGTGCGTGTTGATCACTGCTTTCGGCATCGCGGTCGAGCCGGACGTGAAAAGGAATTTCGCCGCCTTATCGGCATCAATCCCCAGGTGCGCCACCTCCATCTCGCGCGTTGGCTTCGTGGCCGCAAGCTCTGTAAACAGCGTCGCCCTTCGGCCCGTCGGAACATTCGTGGTAGTGACGACTTCCACGTCACCGTCTAAAACCGTTTCGATCGCCCGCCCGTACCGCGCGCCATCCGCCACAAACACCATACCGGGCGTAAGAATATTCAGCGTGTGCCGCAGCTTCCCAAAATCCTTGGAAACCAGGGAGTACGGCGGCGAGATCGGCGCGGTAGGAATGCCGACGTGCTGTCCGGCCATGGTCAGCAGAAAATGTTCCAAGTCGTTCTCGGAAAGAATCGCTACCGGCCGTTCGATCGAAAGTTGTCTATCCAGCAGCGCCTGTCCGATGCTCAGCACGGACTCGAAAACTTGCCGGTAGGTCAGCTCGCGCCACTCGCCCCGCGCGTCGCGCTTCGCAATGCAAATTCGATTCGGCGTCGCCGACGCCCAGTGCGCCAGCCGGTCCGTCAGCACCTTTGGATAGGGCTTCAGCTCCTCATCCGGTTTGATCAGCAGCGCGCCATCGGCGCGACGCTCCAGCGAAGCCCCGGAAGTGCGCATGCGCACCTGCCGCACGCCCTGCGCGCGGACCACCTCTCCGGTCGAATAATTTTTGTCGATCATTATTTCGGCTAAATTTGCAGGGGGCCGCCCTGCGAGAACCGCTTTCCGATTATCTTCCCTGGTTCATCGACAAATATTCTCCCATACTTTATTTAGGCGCTCTATGTTTGCGTCTGTGGACGCCTCGCCCGCCGTCGTCAGCACTACGGGAGCGAATTCCTCGAAGGATGTAGCCAAAAGAATTGTCCGTTCTGCACCGTGAGGCAGGATCAGTTTGCCAAAAGGCAGCAATTCGAACCGCCGAGGTTACTATACGGCGCGGCCGAGTAACAATGGTTGGAAAAGCAGGAAGGCCGGGCTTTCGCCCGGCCTTCGTGGCACTTTTTGGCACTTTAATGTTTCTAGCTAGAAGGAAACGACGCTGCAAACTAGAAGCATTTTCCGTGCAAATCGTTTGCAGCTAGAAAGAAAACTTAGCCGCGAACTGGAACTCTCGCGGGTTGAGCATGGTCCTCGGCAAGCCGAAGTTGGAATTAGCGTCGGTCGGAATAAACGCCACGGCTCCGGGTGCGGTCGGGAAAGCAGTGGCGATTGGCGTCGGAGCAAGAGACCCGCCGGGCACGGGGATTCCACCGAAGGGACAAGCCGCGGCTCCGGATTGAATAGTTCGGCTGACCGCGTCCCTGTAGTGCCGCGGAATCGCGCCCCCGCAAAAGACCGGCGATCCATAAACTGGGGTGATTTCATCCACGTTCGACCGATTGAGCAAATTGAAGGCGTCGACGCTCAGGTCCAGCTTCAAACCCTCCGTGAGCTGGAAGTATCGCCCAAGGTGAAAATCCCATGCGTAAAGGGGATCGCCGATATACGTATTCCTCCCGATCATGGTTGCGCAGGTGGCCGTAGTAGCGCACGAGCCCGTTAGGGGCGCACCGCCGACGCGGTCCGTTGCGCCACCCGCGACATCGTTCAGAGTATTCGCGCCGTAGAAAATCGTGAAGGGCCGCCCCGACTGCAGCGTAACAATGCTGCTGAGCGTGAAATGCCGGACGAAAGTGTCCTCGGGCCCGGTGGCCGTGAAGTTTGTTACCAAGCGATGGCGCGCGTCCTGGTTGGAATTGGCCCGCTCCGACGCGTAATCGAACTGGTTCGGAGGCAGGTTGATGAACGTGGTGAAGTTTCCGTTGTCGATTGTGTGGGAATAGGTGTAGTTGGCAGTCAAGTTGAAGTTCTTGACGCGCTCGATCACCGTCAAGGTTCCGCCGTGGTAAACCGCATTGGCCACGTTGTTGTTGTAATCTTCAAGTCCCCCGCTAAGCGTTTGCAGGCCGCTGCCAAACACACCCTGAAACCAAGGTCCTATGCCAGCGAGAGCGCCGGTCCCGAGCGTCGGAGTGCCTGAGCTGCACGAGGAGAAGCTTCCATTGGCGTTGAGCTTCCCTGGGACCCATTCAGGAAGTGGGTCGGTTGGGTTGGCCGCCTGTGCGGTATCCGTAGTACCCAGTGGACACGGCACGTTGATGTTGTTTCCGCGGACCAGTTTGTGAGCCCCCACGAAAAGATAATCGAGGTTGACCGCGAAACCGCCGCCAAATTGGCGGTCCACTTCCAAGCTGGCTTGCTCGGCATAGGGCGTTCTGGAATTGTGGTCCATTCCTCCCTCGCCAACGCCACAAGCACCCGTAGTGAAACACGTGCCTGCCATCGAGACACTGGCGGTCGGTGAGCCTGGGGCATTATAGGCACCGGTCGCGATAATGCCCGATGCGAAAGCAGCCGCACCCTGGCTGGCGGGGAATCCGAATATCTGGTAGCCCTGCTTAGCTTGTGCCAAATTCCGCTGAAGATTGGGAAACTCTTGAGGCTGAATTCCGGCAGCGCTACAAATGGCGGTGATGGAAGCAGGCGGATGGTTACCGCATTGATAGCCGGCCACGTCCTTCTGAGTACTCGGGACGAAGAAGAAGGTCAGGTTTTGGCGGTCGAAAAATATCCCAAACCCAGCGCGAATCACGGTCTTGCTATCCGGCGAATAGGCAACCCCGAGGCGTGGCTGCCATTCGTTGAAATCTTTGTTTACATAGCTCGCCAAGCCCGATTCATAGTCCCACCGCAAGCCATAATTCAGGGTTAGCTTGGGAGTTATCCGCCATTGATCTTGTATATAGGGACCCCAATAGCCGTGGTCGATCTGCCGGCTGTACCGATTGAAGAATTGGGGCGGATAAGCATTGGCCCAGGTTGAATTGGGAAAGCCGGCTCCATTGAGCGGATTAGCGGTGGTGACAGTCGGGGTGCAAGGAGCGGTTGAGCACGCGTTCGGGTCCGGGGGGAGTGGCACACCGGCATAAGTAAACACCACGCCATTATCCTGGGGAACCGCGCATTCGCCAGCCGCAGTATTGAGGCCCGTTCCCGCAGTCGGATAATTGGCGCCAACAGTTGTGTTGAAAAACTCAGCGAGGTTTGCCATGCACGTAACGCCGGGCACCAGCATCCGAACGGGATCGAAACCGGGGAAATTTTCCAAGCTCCACAGGTAGTTGCCATCGAAGCCGAATTTGACTACGTGGGTGCCCTTCACCCAAGACACGGAATCACCTAATTCGACCCTCGATTCATAAAGCCGGTCATTCGTTCCGAAGTTGTGGCCGACCTCGAGGTCGTTCAGGATGCTGAAGTCGGGTTGTCCGGTCTCGCCCGGGAAGTTGTAATGCCGGCGCGCATATTGGGCGATTACGGTATTCACCAGGTTAGGCGCGAGTACTGAATCCAACGTTGCGAAGACGGATTGATCGCGAACGAAAAGATCGCGTCCGCCGCTCGGGACGCCGATGCCGCCACCGTCGAGCGTCTGGCCGACTAGTTCGCCGGAGTTGCGCGAATCTTCTACGTCGTAGCGAATCGCCAGCCGATTGTTGGAGTTGAATTGATGATCGAGCCTGGCAAATCCATTGTCGTTGTTGCTGGTCTTCAAGAAAGGCTGCAGAAATCCAAGCGCCTGGGCCTGGGTGATATTGGCTGGATTACCAGCGAAATTGGGGAGACACGCATTGAGACCTTTGCTGCAGCCCTCGGGAGCGAGTCCCATCAGGGCCTTTGCCTGATCGATGAGGAGCACGTTATTGACGAGGTCGGGTGGAAAGAGCGGAGACTCGGCATGCCGCTTGCCTTCGTAGTTGATGAAGAAGAAGGTCTTGTCTTTGGTGATGGGACCACCGAGCGTCGCGCCGAATTGATTGTGCCTGTACGCCTTGGGTAGCAGCTCCGACTGTAACCCCGGTTCCGGTTTCTGCAGAAGGCTGCGGGAATTGAGGGCGGCGTTCTGGAAATATTCGTACAGGGAACCGTGAAGCTCATTCGTGCCGCTCTTGGTGACGATGTTGACGATTCCCCCGAGCGCCCGGCCGGATTCGGCGCCGAAGCTGTTATTGACTACACGAAATTCCTGGACGGATTCCTGAGGTGGAGTGGCCCGCTGCACACCGCTGGCGCTATTCACGAAATCCGCGCCATCCACTGTGATTTCATTGCTGAAAGAGCGCATTCCGCCAAAAGAGATTTGGGTGGCTTCGTACTCCGTAAATGTGGTGCCGAGGCTGGTGCGGCTGGTGGCCACACCGGGAGTCAAGAGCGCGAAGTCCGTGAACAGCCGGCCGTTGATTGGCAGGGATTGGATTTGTTGGGTCCCGACCACCTGGCTGATTTCGGTCTTGGTCGGCTCAATGGTCTGCGCTTCGGTGGTGACGACAACGCGTTCGCCTTGCGAAGCGAGTTGGAGGGCGACATTGACCGTGGCGGTCTCGCCGACGGTCAGGACGATGCCGGTTTGGGTGTAATTCGAGAAGCCGCTGAAAGACGTCTTCAACTCGTAGGTTCCTGGCGTCAGGCTGGCGAAGGCGTAAAAGCCGGAGGCATTCGTGGTTGCCGTGGAGGTGGTGTTGGTAGCGACATTGCGGAGATCAATGGTGGCGGCAGAGACAGCACCGCCGCTAGGATCCGTTACGGTACCGTTCAACTGAGCCGTGGCCGCGCCCTGTGCGAAGACAGAATCGGCGCACCCGAAGACGAGCGCGATTGCAAGGAAAACCAGCAGAACCGAACGTCCCCTCATAAGCCATCCCCCTCAGAGTGAAGCATGTAAAAATGAGTAGCGAAACCCACCCATTCAGGCCGATATCAGACACCTAGAATTGATGCATGTGTATCGCCCATGGCGGGCTTTGTCAAGCGTTTCATTGGATTTGTGTGCGAGAAAAGGGCCAAACCACTCATGACGAACGGCGTGGACCATTTCCGTGCACCAATTCGGGAAAAGTTAGGGAAACGGGTTGAAGCGGTGAGTTGAAGGCTGCCATTCAAGGCCTGATCGCTTAAGAAGTTGACTTCGAGCGAGCCGAAAATGGGAGCGGTGGCGACATGACGAAATTCGCGGCACTCGGCTTCCGAGATGCGGTCGGTAGAAACGGACCGCACGGCGGGCGCATTTTCCGCCAAAGTGATTTCGAAACTCGGACTGGGCAAAATCACGGCTGCATAGTATCGAAAACGTTAGGATGCTGTCTAGTTCTTTGGTGTGTGAGCGGCGCTAGGGCCATTGAGGAAACTTGGAATCAAAAGGAAACCGTCGTGACGAGCCAATGTAGGGTCCAGCGGCGGCGCTTAGTCCTTGGCCGCGCCGGTAAGGGCCAAAGAACACTCAACCGCGTTTCACGAACACCGGGCCAAGCGCTTCGAAGGCCGTACCGGCGATGGCCGCCACACAATGCAATTCTCCGCACCTTGGACGGTTTGCGCAGATTGAAAACTAGATTGCGGGGATTTGGGACGCGCTCCAACCGCCGCCAAGAGCCTTAATTAGGAGAACGCTGGCGATCAATTGCCGCGTGCGAACGTCGACGGCCGCGCGCTCGTCGCCGAGTGCGGCGCTCTGAGCGGTGGTTACTTCGAGGTAGTTGGCGACGCCGCCTTTGTAACGGCTATTGGAGAGATCGAGAGAATGCTGCGCGGCGGCGACTGCGGCGTCCTGCGTCTTCGTTTCGTCTTCGAGGATGCGCAAGGCGGCCAGATTGTCCTCGACCTCTTGAAATGCGGTCAAAGTTGTCTGCCGGTAGTTATCGACGAATTGGTCGTAAGAGGCGCGCGCTTCCTCGGTGACGCCGCGGCGCTGGCCGCCATCGAAAATCAGCTCGGCGGCCGATCCCGCAAGGGACCAGAATCCGCTGGGCCCGTCGAGAAGATTGCCGATTCGAGCGCTCTCAAAACCGCCTGTTCCGTTGATGGAGAAGGATGGAAAATAAGCGGCGCGAGCGACGCCGATCTGCGCGTTCGCCTCCTGAACGCGCCTTTCGGCGGCGGCTACGTCGGGACGGCGCTGGAGTAATTCGGAGGGCAAACCGACGGGAATTGGGGGAGGGCCGTAGGAGAGGGGCAGAGGCTGCTGAGTGAATTCGTAGCTGGTCTTGCCGATAAGAACCGCGACGGCGTGCTCGAAAGCGGCGCGCTGGACGCCGACGTCCTCGGCCTCCGCGCGAGTGGTTTCGAGCTGAGTTTGGGCTTGTGCCACATCGACATCGGAGGCGATGCCACCCTGATAACGGCTGCGAGTCAGTTCGAGGGCGCGTTCGTAAGCCGTGACTGTGGAGTTCAGGAGTTGCTGCTCTGAATCCAAACCTCGGAGCTGGAAATAATCGAGGGCGAGCTCAGCATGGAGGCTCAGGTCTGTGCTGGCCAGATCGGCGGCGGTGGCCTGCGCTTCGGACCGCGCTGCTTCAACGCTGCGGCGGACGCGGCCCCAGACGTCCGGCTCGTAAGAGACATCGAGGGGCAATTGAAAGTCGCTAAGGGTTTTGGCAGAAGTGACTGACGGTCTATTTTGCGAGGTGCGAGTTCGCGAAAGGGAAGCTCCGCCGGAGACCACGGGGAAAAAGGGGGATCGAGCGACGCGGACGGCGGCGCGAGCCTCGAGGAATTGCGCCTCGGCAGCCTTCAGGGTCTCATTGGAGACGGTTACTTGCTCTTCCAGAGCGTTGAGCTGCGGGTCGCCGTAGATTCTCCACCATTGACCCTTGGAAACTTCGTCGTTCGGCTGAGCGGGCATCCAGTTGCCCGTCTCCTTGTACCGAGGGGGAACGTCCGCCGGGGGCCGAACGTAATTGGGTCCGACAGTGCATCCGCCGAGCAAAATCGCCGCGAGGCTTGAAGCCGCCGCCAAGCGGATGCACAGCCGGTGAAAGTTAGCAAACCTTTCGCCGAAAACCACGATTCTACTTTTTCCCGTAAGTGACCCGCCAAATCGAGTTCGAGCCGTCATCTGTCACCATAAGGGAACCATCCGGGGCGACCGCGACTCCAACGGGACGGCCCCAGCAATCTCCCGACGGGGTAAGAAACCCGGTGAGAAAATCCTCGTACGCGCCGGTGGCCTTGCCGTTCTTCATGGGCACGAACACGACTTCATAGCCGGTGCGGACGGAGCGGTTCCACGAACCGTGTTCAGCGCCGAACAGCTGTCCCCGATACTGTTTCGGAAATTGCTTAGCTTCGTAGAAGGTAATGTTCAGCGAAGCATCATGGGGCTCGAGAAGGACGTCGGGAACGATGACCTTGTCTTTTAGTTCCGGGTGCTTACCGGGGAAGCGAGGATCGGGATTGCCGCCGGTGTAATACCAAGGCCAGCCGTAAAAGCCGCCCTCCTGGACGTGAGTGATGTAATCGGGAGGGAGATTGTCGCCGATTTCGTCGCGCTCATTTACGGAAGTCCACAACTCGCCGGTGTGAGGATCGACGGCGATTCCCGAGCCATTGCGAATTCCGGAGGCATAAACCTGCAAGTCCGAACCATCGGGATTGGTCTCGAGAATATCGGCGCGATGGAATTCACTTTTATCGGTATCGATATCGGCGACATTGCTATGCGAGCCGACCGAAATGAACATGTGCTTTCCGTCGAGGGAGAAGGCTACGCCGCGGGCGAAGTGATTCGGGCCAGCGGGAAGGTTGGGAACCACAACTTCTTGAGGGCCGCGAGCCTTCATATCGCCATTTTCATAGGGGTAGCGGAGGATAGCGTCCGTGTCACCGATGTAGACGTACTTGGGATTCGGTCCGGGCGGATAGAACGCGATGCCGAAAGGCAGCTTCAGACCGGTGGCGAACTCCTCGGTTTTCTCGGGCTTGCCATCGGCGGTCATGCCATGAAAGACGAGGATTTTGCCCTTATTTGTGGACGCGACAAAAAAATCGCCATTGGGAGCGGTGATGATGGTTCGCGGGGGATCGGCTAAGTTTTCGGCGTAGAGGGTTACCTTGAAACCGGCCGGCGCTTGCGGCCAGGCGTCCGCGGGCTTGGGGACGGGTCGCGAGAAAATGGCCGCGGATTTCGTGGCGTAGGGGCCCGGCAGATCCGCCGCCGTAATGTGATGGATGTTACCGGGTGCTTCGCCCTTGAAATCGGTAAACACGCCCGGAGTGCCGAGTTTGGCGTTCGGGTCTACCGCGTGTGCTGGCGGCCGAGTGAACTGCGCGCCGATTGCGCGTTCATTTCGCGCCACAATGAACAATAGCGTTACGAGGCCCAAAGCGATCAACATGATTTGATAGAAACGCTTCATGGTTCTTCCCCCCCTTAAATTTCGATGCTCCCTGAGTTTAACTTTACGTGAAGGCGGCCCATTTATTGGTCAGAATTTCCGACTGGCTCGCGTTGTGGAGTAGTTGCGGCGGCGACAACGCGGACGGTTTCTCCGCTGACCAGAGAGTCGGGCGGAGTTTCGATGACGGAATCGGCGGCGGAAATGCCGGATACGACTTCGACCTCGTTTCCGAGATCCCGGCCGAGGGTGATGGCTTTGAGCGCGGCGCGGTTATTGGCGTCCACCGTGGCCACTTGCAGGCCGCGAGAGCGAAAGATCAAAGTGCTGACAGGCAGAATAAAAGCGGGACTGCCAGAGGGCACTTGCAGGTGGACTTCCGCGTAAGCGCCCGGAAGAAGCTCGCGGCTCGGGTTATCGACGTCCACTTCCACGAGGAGCGTTCGCGACGCGGGGTCGATGGAGTCAGCGGTTCGAACCAGAGTGCCCTGGAACTTGCGTCCCGGAAATTCCTGAAAAGTGAGATCGGCCTTAAGCCCGGGCTTGGCGGAGATGGAATCTTGCTGCGGCACGTTGACGTACACGCGTAATTTGCCAAGCGCGGCGATGTGGAAGAGCTCCGTCGCGGGCCCACCCGCTCCCGAGTTGATGAGGTGACCCACGTCTGTATTTCGGGCGGTAATGACGCCGTCAAAGGGCGCGTAGATTTTTTCGAAGGATTGCAATTGCTCGAGGCGCTTCACATTGGAGAGAGCCGAGGCCACCATGGCCTTTTTTGCCTCGAAATCGCCGTTGGCATTGTCAACGTCCTGCTTGGACACCGCATCGGTCTTCAGAAGATCCCGGTATCGCGACGCGGTGATTTGGGACAGGCGGTAATTGGCTTGGGCCGTGTTCAAATCAGCGCGAGCTTGATCGAGCTGCTGATCCACTTCAGGAGTTTCGATATCCGCCAGCAATTGACCCTTCTTCACGCGGGCGCCAATATCCGCATACCAACTCTTGAGGTAACCGTTGGTGCGGGCATAGATGGGCGAGTCGGTGAAGGCCTGGATATTTCCGGGCAGAACGATTTCGGTGCGGGGCGCGCCGAGCTTGGGATGAATTATGGAAACCGACGGGATTGCGAGATCGTAGGTCTCGGTCCGTAGCGCCGCCCGGGCCCGCCATCGGGGTACAACGCCGGCGGCCACAGCGATGGCAATGATGAGCAGGACGATACACGTAATCAGTACACCGTGCTTGGCCGGGCGCGGCACAGGGGAGCGCTCCGGCGGCGACAGCCGTTCGCCTTCATTCCGCTCAATCATCCGCTCTTTCTTCTCCAGTATTTATCACAATATAGACGGTTTGCGTGCAGCGTCCGTTTCACGATGCTGTGGATGCAGGCTGACCTTTTTCGCGTCGGCCGTGGACGATGCTGAAAACCACGGGGACAAAAAACAGGGTCGCGACGGTGGCGAAGATAAGGCCGCCGATGACCGCGCGGCCCAGGGGAGCGTTCTGCTCGCCACCCTCGCCGAGTCCAAGGGCCATGGGAAGCATGCCCATGATCATGGCAAGAGCCGTCATCAGAACAGGGCGGAAGCGTGTGAAACCGGCTTCGAGAGCCGCCTCGCCCGGCAACTTGCCAGCCTCCAGACGTTCTCTGGCGAAGCTGACAACAAGAATGCTGTTGGCGGTGCCGACGCCCATACACATGATCGCACCGGTGAGAGCGGGAACGCTGACGGTGGTATGTGTAATAAACAAAAACCACACGATCCCGGCCAACGCAGCGGGAAGGGCCATCAAAATGATGAAGGGATCAAGCCAAGATTGAAAATTCACGACGATCAGCAAATAGACGAGGACGATGGAAAATCCGAGTCCCAAAAGCAGGCCGACAAACGACGAGTTCATGGTTTGAATCTGGCCGAGGACATTGATCTCGGAACCGCGCGGCAGATCTTTTCTGCTGCGATCCACGATGGGCTGAATGTCTCGCGCTACACCGCCCAAATCCCGGCCGTCCACACCACCATAAATGTCAATTACCGGCTCGACGTTATAGTGCGAAACCACGGCCATTTCGGAGCTGCGGCTGAAGGAAGCGAGGCTGCTGAGAATATCCGATTGATTGGTCCCGGGAGCGGTGAGGGGAATATTCTCGAGTTTCTGGAGCGAATCCGTGCGGTATTCGGGCGTCTGGGTCGTAATGTTGTAGCTCACGCCGGTTTGCGGATCGAGCCAAAATGTCGGCTGCGTTTGGAAGCTTCCGCTGAGTGAAATCAAAACGTTCTGGGCGACGGTCAGGGCATTGAATCCGATTTCTTCGGCCTTGGTTCGGTTCATTTCTATGTGCAACTTGGGCTCGTCAAACTTTTGCTGGATGCGGAGATCCACCGTACCCGGAACGAACTTCAACTCGTTTAGCAGGTGATCCGCGAATTGCCGGTTGCCGAGAATGTCTCTGCCCAAGATTTGGATGTCGATGGGAGCGGGCAGGCCAAAATTCAGGATTTTGGTGACGATATCGGTGGGCAAGGCGTAAAACTCCACTCCGGGAAAATCATGAATGAGCTTCACACGCAGGGCGCGGACGTAATCGTTCGTTGGCCGATGCTGAGGGGCCAACTCGACCAGGATATCCGCGTCGCCCGCGCCAATTGGCGCCGAATTGCTGTAAGAAAGATTCAGGCTGCTGTAGGGAAGCCCGATGTCGTCGATGATGGTCTTCAACTCGGACGGAGAAAGCTGCGACCGAATATCATTCTCGGCGCGATCGCAAAGCGCCGCCGTCTCCTCAATCCGAGTGCCGGTGGGAGCGCGCATGTGAAGGGTAAACTCGCCGCTATCAACGCTCGGGAAAAAGTCCTCACCCACTAACGGCAGCAGCGCAAATGATAGAAGGCACGCGCTCAAGAAACAAATGGCGAAAAGTTTGCGGCGCTGAATCGCACCCTGGAGGATCCGATGATAGCTTTCGCGGAAGCGGTCAAATCCTTCTTCGAACCTTGCCTGCATGCGTACGAACGGATTGCGGGATTTTTGGGTATCCTCGCGGCGCTGTTCCTCGGTCCGCTCGAGGAGCATATAGCGCGCCATGGTGGGAACCAGCGTCCGCGAGAGCAAATATGACGCCAGCATGGCAAAGACCACCGCTTCCGCGAGCGGGACGAAGAGGTACTTCGCGACACCACCAAGAAAAAACATCGGGACGAACACGATGCAAATAGAGAGAGTGGAAACCAACGCCGGCATCGCGATCTGCTGGGACCCGTCGAGAATGGATTGCACGATCTCTTTGCCTTGATCTAGATTCCGGTTGATGTTTTCAATGGCCACAGTTGCGTCATCCACGAGGATGCCCACGGCCAGGGCTAAACCGCCGAGCGTCATGATGTTGATAGTTTGACCGAGAGCGCTCAGCACGATAATGGAAGTGAGAACTGAAAGTGGGATCGAGACAGCGATGATCAGCGTGCTGCGCCAACTCCCTAGAAAAATAAGGATCATCAAACCGGTAAGGCAGGCGGCAATCGCGCCTTCGCGCAGGACTCCATCGATCGATGCCTTTACAAAGATCGATTGGTCAGAGAGCGGCTCGATCCTCAATTGCGGCGGCAGGCCGGCTTCAATCTTAGGCAGCATCTTCTTCACGTTGGCAATAATATCGAGCGTCGAAACATCGCCGGATTTCAAAATAGAAAGGAGTGCGGACCGTTCTCCATCGACGCGCACGATATTCGTCTGGGGGGGATAGCCATCTCGCACATTCGCTACATCGTGAATGTAAATGGTCGAGTTTCCGACCTGTTTGATCGGGAGATCGTTGAGCTCCTGGATGGTTTGGGGAGCGCCATTCATATCGACTTGATATTCGTAGGAGCCGATTTTCGCGGTACCCGCCGGCAGAATCAGATTCTGTGCATCGACGGCGTTCACCACATCGAGCGGCGAAAGCCCTTTGGCTTGCATCGCTTGCGTATTCAAATCCACTTGAATCTGGCGCTGCTTGCCGCCGTACGGGTAGGGAACCGAAACACCCGGCACAGTGATAAGACCCACGCGGACAAAGTTCTGCGCGAGATCACCCAGTTGCTGTTCGGTGAGTCCCTGGCCGGAAAGAGCCAATTGCAGAATGGGGACCGTGGAAGCGTTGTATTGAATGATGAATGGCGGGTTTGTTCCTGGCGGCATGGAGTGGACGGAAGACTGAGCGATGGCCGTTACCTGCGCGACCGCAATCGATATCTGAACGGCCGGTTGAAAGAACACCTTTACAATCGCGCGACCCGGCAACGATTGAGATTCGATGTGCTCGATATCGTTCACCGTAGTCGTTAGAGAACGCTCGAAGTTGTAGACGATACGGTCTGACACTTCTTCGGGTGAGAGTCCTGAGTAGTTAAAGAGAACGCTGACCACAGGTATATCGATATTCGGGAAAATATCGGTGGAAGTTCGCAGGATTGCGGCCATACCGACGATCAGCAACAAAATAGCCGCCACCACGAAGGTATAGGGGCGGCGTAATGCGAGTCTAACAATCCACATTTCAAAGGGCTCCTGAAGTCGTTCCGGGAAAGACCGCTGCGTTGTATTCCCGCCGAAATGACCGAATGCGCCGACGCTATTATCTCACGCGGCATTCGGAACCGAAATCAGTAGGAGCACATTGGAATTGCGGGCGTCTAAGCGCGATGGCCACAACGATTGGACTCTGCAGCGAGGTCACTACCCGGGATATTGCTTCGTCAAGGACCGAATCGTCGCGGTCGCCGGAGGCACGATGTTCGTAGCCTGCGATGCAACGATCATCCAATGACCACCGCGTTTCACTTCGACGCGCGTGAAAATGCCGCGACGAGGAGGCATCGGGGTGCCATCGGGATTGCGATCCCCATGGGAGCTAAAGCGTACGTGAACGATCGCGATTTCGGGGGTGAGGAATTTAACGTCGATGTCTTGCGTTTGCCAGATGCTTTCCTTGACCTTGCCTGAGTGAAGAGACTCGAGGCTCCTTGCGAACTCCTCGCGTCCCTTAAACCACTCGCCGGCAAGATTGACAACACCGGCTTCGGGAGCAAACAACGAAGCCATCGCGGCGATATCGTGATGATTCCAGGCTGTCTGCCAGCGCGCCTCAATTCGGCGGATTGCCCGTTCGTCGCGTGATTGTCCGGCTTGCGCGCGTACAGCCGTGGCAAGCAGGAAGAAAGTGAGTGCTAGGAACCAGAATTTTCCCCTCATCGGACCCTCCCTTCGGAAGCGGGGGGATTCTTGCCGGACACGCCGCGAGAGTCAAGAGACTCGCCGTTTCGGTAGGGAAGTGTGAAAGTTGCCACACGGGAAGGCGCGCGTCAAAATTCTTTGCACAAGAGTTTTAATGCAAACCCGACCAGTCATCGGCGAGTAGAATGGAATTGCTGGGATTCGAGGGATCGTATTTCACACTAGCGGTCTGGCCGGATGTGATGCGAGATAGATGCAGTCGCTCCTCGAGCCCGGTGATATCCTGCGCCGTTTCGTACGTTACGCCGGAAATCGCATAGGTGTAATAAAGCAGTTTTTGGGGGCTGGCCGCATGCGCGAGGTCCTGCCGTTTGGTTAGAAACCTGGTCTGATGGCTACCAGCGTTTTCCTTGCCGGCACTCGGGTGTCCGGAATTCGCCGCGCCGTTGTGGTCGACAATCTCCAGTACCTGGCCTTCGACGATTCGCCCGATCCGGTTGAGGTAAGCGCGACGCTGGTATTCGAGATCATTGGGAGTCGCAGGTTTGCGCCGCAGCCAAAACACCACCAGTGTTCCTGCGAGGACGGCGAGACCGGCCGCCGGAAGCAAATTATTCCAGTCGCTTAGAAGTTCTCTCAAGGAGAGGGATTACTCTCAAGGCCGCCGGGCAAAGCCCCAAATTGAATTGGCGGCGAAGTCGTTTCACTGCCGCCTACAAATCTATACGCAAACGATTTCAGCTTCGGAAAGCAAACTGCGGTTGGTTTCCTGAGAGTTACGGCATGCCGCCCCATACCTCTTAAGCCAGGCGGGGCACGCTACGAATTTTGCGGAGCGGTTACGGTGTTGCGGAGCGTCCCGATGCCGCCTACTCGAACTTCCACCACGTCGCCGGCCGCCAGTGGCCCTACGCCCGCGGGAGTGCCAGTGGAAATAACGTCGCCCGGCTCGAGCGTCATTACCTGGGTGACAAACCGAGTTACGACGTCCATCGAGAAGATCATTTCGCCAAGGCTGGCTGATTGCTTGGTGACTCCGTTTACGAGGGCCTCTATTTTCGCTTCGGAGGGAGGTCGGTCCGTTTCCAGCACGGGACCAAAGGGGCAAAAGGTATCGAAGCCCTTGCCGCGAGTGAATTGCACGTCCAACTTTTGGAGGTCGCGCGCGGTCACATCGTTCAAGCAAGTGTAACCGGCGATATAGGGGCGGGGATCGTCGCCATCGCCTAGGTGCGAGCAACGCCGCCCAATCACGATGGCAATCTCGCCCTCATGATCCACGCGCTTCGAGATGCGCGGAAGCACGATGGACTCTTCTGGAGCGATAATTGCGGATGGCGGCTTCAAAAAAATCAATGGTTCCTTTGGCGCAACGCTGCCCATCTCGGCTATGTGCTCGTGATAATTCCTACCGACGCAGACGATTTTGGAGGGGTGCGAGGGCGGCAGAAATCTCACCTCGGCGCGCTTCCACTGGCGTCCTGTTGGCTCTCGCGGGCCCCATAGTTCGCCAGAAATCTCACGAATTATGTCGCCCTCCAGAATCCCGGCGCGCGATTCGAGATAGGCTTCGCGGGCGGACCAGCGCGGCTGCTTCTTCGCGGATTCGAGCGGTTGGAATCGGCAGAGTTTCATCGAATGTGGCGCACTGCATCGCGAACGGGCTTGCGGGCCGGTGCAATCGCATGACGGCGCGCATGAATGGCCATTTCCGTCACCCATGATCCTGCGGCGAAAAGACCGTAAACAAATATTCCTTCCATGAGCACCGACAGGGGACTGTGCTGCAGCGAGTCAAAAAGGTTGTGAAAAACCATTCCTGCCGCCTCATATGTGGCAGCAAACAGAACCCAGGCGATGGCGGCCGATGCAAACATGCGGAACGGCCGGTTCCAGAAGCGTGCTATCGGAACCAGCATAAAAAGCAGGAACAGGCCGTACGCGGCGGCATTCCGCTCGAGAGCGTACGGTTCCAGGCTCGCCATCCGATTCGCCATGACCAATGCCACCCACATCACGATGATGAGCAAAGCGCCGGTGTAAATTCCGGTCCGGAGTATCGGCCCGCGAGCGTCCGGCTCGGAGCCTATATTTTCGGTCAAAGCTGTGTCTCTCATGGCGTCTAGCGTCTTTCGGCGGGCACGTCGCCAGAGACAGCCGCGGGGGAAGCGCTCTCGTTTCCAGAGCTGTCCACGGCAGTTACGGTGTAGAAATAGACGTGGCCGGGCTGCACATTCATATCGCGAAAAGCTGGCGTAAGCAATAGTTCCGTGTTGAGCCGCGTTGGCGGGACGCCGGCCTGCTCGGTTCTATAGACGTTGTATCCCGCGAGGTCGGTTTCAGGACTGATGGCCCATGATAGTTCGATATGCGCGGTAGCATTGCCCTGCGCCGGCACCAGAACCGCGACCAGTCCCTGCGGAGCCGCAGGCGGAAAGGTGTCGCGCGGCGTGATGATCGCTAGATTCGAGTCTGTGGACTCGAGCGTTTCGGGGGGATATTGCGCGAAGCTGCGCACCGAGTAAACGTAGGTGGCGCCGAAATTGAATTGGCTGTCGCGAAAGGATTGCGAGTCCGGAGGTATTTCTCCGATTCGAGCGAGTGATGACTTCAGAAGCGGGTTCTCCGGTGTTGCGGTTGCGGCGGCCTCGGCTCGATAGACGCGATACCCGACAATTGTCGGCGTGGCGTCCATGAGCGGTTTAGGAGACGTCCAAGCAAGCACGACGGCCGCAGGGGTAACATCGGCTTTCAGGTCGTTGATCGCCTCAGGTGCGGGCTCGACGCTGACAGCCGCCGCATTCGAATTTGCCGACGATTTTTTCGGCGAAACGAGTGTGCGAACGGTGTAAACGGCCGCGGTCCCTACGTGCCGCGCAAAATCCTCGGCGCTCAACGCGTCTGTGTAGCGCAGGCGACCCTGATCGGAATAGCGGTCCGTCATGGATCCCGGAATCGTAATTCGCAGCGTGGGATTCGCTGGGGCATGCAAAGGCGCGCGACCGGCAGCGGGAGGCGGCTCAAAATCGCGGTAGATTTCGATGGTCAACGGAGTGCTGAGGGGCCGGTGGTCCATCGCTTCATTCGGCAGGGTGAATGAGAGCACGACATCATTGCCCGACCTGGTGGCCGCGAGATCGTTCACCGCCTGCGGAGTGGGAGGTCTTCGCTCGTACGGCTCGCTCGGTGAAGCGCAACCAGCGATGAGGAAAGAAAACAGAAAGACCCAGAAGAGAGTGCAGAAAATCGGGAATGGGTCTGACGCCGCGCTGCAAGAAGCCTTCGCGGCGCGCGCCCATTTTCTATTTTTCATTAGGCGTTTTACAGAATGTAGCGGCTCAGGTCCTGATCCTTGACGATATCCGCGAGCTGCTTTTGAATATATGGAGCGTCCAGCTTGATGGTCTTCTTCTTCATTTCCGGCGCCTCGAAAGAAATTTCTTCGAGCACTTTTTCGAGGATGGTGTGCAGACGCCGCGCGCCGATATTTTCCGTCTGCTCGTTGACGCGCGCCGCAAACCGAGCGATCGAGGCCACTGCGTCTTCCGTGAACGAGAGTTTAAGTCCCTCAGTATCCAGCAAGGCGATGTATTGCTTGATCAGAGCGTTCTTCGGCTCGGTCAGTATGCGGACAAAATCAGCCTCGGAAAGGGAGCCCAGCTCCACGCGAATCGGAAAGCGTCCTTGCAACTCTGGGATTAAGTCCGAGGGCTTCGCGGTATGAAACGCCCCGGCCGCAATGAAGAGGATGTGATCCGTGCGCACCATTCCGTACCGCGTGTTCACTGTGGTTCCTTCGACGATGGGAAGAATGTCGCGCTGCACGCCCTCACGAGAGACGTCTGGCCCGTGGCCGGACTCGCGCCCCGCAATTTTGTCCACTTCATCGATGAAAAGTATGCCCATCTGTTCGACGCGGTCGACCGCGATTCGCGTCACCTGGTCCATGTCGATCAGCCGATTTTCTTCCTCTTGAATCAGGTAATCGAAAGCCTCTGACACGGTCATCTTGCGCTTCTTTTTTTGCTGGCCGAACATGCCGGAGAGCATGTCCTTTACATTGATATCCATTTCTTCGACGCCCTGGTTGGTGATGATTTCAAAGGAAGGCATCGAACGCTCGCGGACCTCAACCTCCACCAGCCGTTGATCGAGCTTTCCTTCGCGGAGCTGCGCGCGCATTTTGTCGCGCGTGCGTTGGGCCTGCTCGCGGCGCTGTGCTTCCGCGGCCGGGCCTGCATCCGAGGGCATGGGCGACGACGGCAGCAAGAGGTCGAGCAGGCGCTCTTCCGCGGATTGCTCTGCACGTTCGGCCACCTCATCAAGCTTCTCTTCGCGGACCATATCGATTGAGGTTTCCACCAGATCGCGCACCATGGACTCAACGTCCCGTCCGACGTAGCCCACTTCGGTATATTTTGAGGCTTCCACCTTCACGAAGGGACAACCGGCCAGGCGCGCCAGACGCCGGGCGATTTCGGTCTTGCCCACTCCAGTCGGCCCGATCATCAGGATATTCTTGGGGAGGATTTCTTCGGCTAATTCCGGCTGCAGTTTTTGGCGGCGCACACGGTTGCGCAGCGCAATGGCGACCGCCTTCTTCGCCGCATTCTGTCCTACGATATATTTGTCAAGTTCGACGACGATTTCTCGCGGCGTTAGTTCGTCGAAAGAAGGAAGCGCTTCGGTTTCCGCGGGCTGCTGTTCTCCGGTCAAGTAGATCACCATGTCTTTCTCCGGCTTGCCGCCGCTCATAACTCTTCGATGCTGAAATTGGCGTTCGTGAAGATGCAGATATCACTTGCGATGCGCATCGCTTCCTGCGCGATGTCTTTCGCGGTCATCTTGGTATGCTTTGCCAGCGCGCGGGCTGCGGCGAGCGCATAGGGACCGCCGGACCCAATCGCGCAGATGCCGTCATCCGGTTCGATGACATCGCCGTTGCCGGAAAGCAGAAACGTGCCCTTGGCGTCCGCTACGATTAAGAGAGCGTCCAGATGGCGCAAGGAACGGTCCGTGCGCCATTCCTTCGCCAATTCAACCGCGGCTCGCGCCAGGTTCCCATGGTATTCCTGCAGCTTGTTTTCGAAGCGCGCAAAAAGCGACAAAGCATCCGCCGTGCTTCCCGCGAATCCCGCCAGGATTTTGTCGCTATAGAGTCGCCGCGTCTTTTTGGCGCTATGCTTGATCACGCCCTCGCCCAGCGTGACCTGTCCATCCGCAGCGAGCACAACCTTGGTATCCTTGCGCACACACAGCACCGTGGTGCTGCGTATCTGCGCCAATTTCTTCCGTATCCGCATCCGCCGATTATACCTTCGCCGCGTACAATCGGCGAATCGCACTGAAAATGAATTGACGAACTCCGTGCTCGAGATCGGCCTCGGTAGGTGCAGTATCTATTCTGAGGAAGAAGACGAGGACGAACTTCTGCCCGGTTTTTCGTCCTGCTTCTCGTCCTTTTTCTTCTGTTTTGCTTCCTTTTCTCTTTCTTTCTTTCCTACTTGAGCCCAGCGCTGATCGAGGGATTCCTTTGTGAATAGTTCATCGGAAAGGTTGGTGTTGTAGTCGCATTTATCGAAAAACGCTTGAAACAACGTTATACCGTTCCGCTCGCGCGTTAGTTGAAGGGCGGTCTGAATGCCTCCCTGCGGATGGTAGTTCGCAAAGTAGTCGACCTCTTCGCTCTTCATCTGCGTTTTTGGGTTGCGCGTTTCCGCCACTTCCCGAATAGGTAAGTGAGTGTTGTCCGCGAACGCAATGCGAATCGTTTGATTGTCGCTATCGACCAGTTCCACCCACTTCGCCTGTCTCAGGTCCACGGTGTCCGAGCCGCCATACCGCAGAGTCATGCCCGCCTCGTGAATTCTGTGGCGCAGGATGTTGTCGATGTCTCTCTTGATGCCTTCCTTAAAGTCCTCCATGTCGGCTCGAGGAGCGTTGGAAACGCCGCCGCGATCAAGCTCCCATCCCTGATCGCCGTTGTAGACGGAGATGATATTGCGCTTAGGCAAATTCTCCTGGCGCTCCTTGAGCGGCGGTTGTTGGTAGTCGATGAAGTGCCCGAAGCCGGTAAGTTCACCCGAGTGATCGAACTGGCCGAGCCTGCCGGTGCAAGTCACGTCCCGGACGTTCAGGTACGTATCCCCGCCAAGCGCTTGTATGGCTTCCGCCAGAATCTGTTTGGCTTTCGCGGCGCTCTGCTCGGGCATCAAGAACTGGTCATCCTGAGCGGACGCCCTTGGCGAAGCTGAGGTCCACGCCACCGCCAGCATGACCGCCGCCGTAACCGCTGCTTTCCTTATCCGCACGGAACAACCCTCCCTTGAAATCAATTGCTTCGCTCGGTGCGCAAAAACCCGCTAGTTTCTTTGTATCGACCATTCTGCCCCGATCGGCCTTAAACGATTCGATGCGCGTACCATGCTTTTAGGTCTCCTGCTCCACTTGACCGGCCTTATCGCGTTCGCAATTGCTTTTTCGTACTTGCTACAGTGCCGCGGGGTGCTTTTCGCATTGCCGCTTCTGTCACCAAGCTGCCAAACAACGACTGCGTCAGCGAATCCGATCCCATCGAACGCTCCGGGTGCCACTGCACTCCCACCACCCAGGTTTCATCGCCCGTCCACTCGACGGCCTCGATCACCCCATCCGGCGCCCGCGCTGCGATCCGCAAGTTGCGTCCGGGGATCAGGATGGCCTGGTGATGGGAGCTGTTGACGACAATTTCCCGTGCGCCCGCCATCCTACCGATCCGCGATTCAGTCTCGATGGCGACGACATGATGCACATCAGGAGCGCCCTCTTTGTCATTCGAGTGCACAACCTTTGTTCCAATCTCGCTCGGCACATCTTGAATCAACGTGCCGGACAGAAAAACGTTCAGGCTTTGGATTCCGTAACAGATCGCCAGCACCGGTTTCCGGGCCGCGAAGCAGTTTTCCAGGAGCGCGAAATCGATTCTTTCCCGGTCATCGTCCGTCTTAGCGCATTTGACGTGCCTAGGTGCGCCGTATCGAGAAGGCTCGACGTCCGCGGGACTCCCGGTTAAGACGATGCCATCGAGAGAAGATGCCAAGCCGGCCAAGGCGTCACGCGATGCGGCCAGCGAAATCGGCGCAGGCTGCCCACCCGCTCTCCGCACCGCCGCCAAGTATTTCTCGATCTTATTGGTCCCGCCAGCAACTTCTTCTTCTCGTGTTCGGTAGGGAACGCCAATACGAGGCGCGTGGTTTTTGTGATCCATGGGATGCAAAATCGTACCATCGCGGTCCTAACCCAGCAATGTTAGCGACGCCTGGCCCAATAGGCTCGCAGATCGCCGACAAGGTAAAGCGAGCCCGTCGCGAAAATCGCGTCGCTGGGAGACGCCGTCTCAATCGCGTGCTCGAGCGCCTTGGCGGGATCGGCAATCACGGTCGCCTTCCTCGCAAGATGGGCCGCCATTTCACCCAGCACGGGCGCCGAAATCGCCCGAGGCTGCATGGGTTCGGTAAGCACCACGAAATCCGCGGCCGGGAACAGTAAGCCGGCGATCTCGTCCACAGCTTTGTCGCGCATGGCGCCGTAAACCAGCACGATGCGTCGTCCCGCGAAATTCTCCTCCCAAAATTTTAGAAGTTCCTTAGCTCCCGCAGGATTGTGCGTGCCGTCCAGATAGATTGCAGGCCGTTCGCTCAAACGCTCAAGACGCCCGGGCCATCGAGCTGTTCGAATGCCGCGCTCGATGGCTTCCTGCGTAATAGAAAAGCCGCGCGCCGCAAGCAAACGCGCGGCCGTCGCCGCTGCAAGCGCATTGCGTATCTGAAACCGTCCGGCCAGCGGCGGAGCGATTGAGAAACACTCCTGCGATTCTGTCTCCATAGCTGTTGCGCGGTAAAGGCCGCCGGAGTCATCGACGGAGTCGATGCGCCACGCCTCGTCAATCTCCACTAACCGCGCCCGCATTTCTTCGGAGCGTCGCGCAATCACGGCACGCGCCTCCGCCCTTTCCACCGAGCTAACGACCAACGCGCCAGCCTTGATGATGCCGGCTTTTTCCCCTGCAATCTCTCTTATGGAATGGCCTAGAAAACTCTCGTGATCGAAATCAATCGAAGTGATGATCGCAACTTCCGGCCGAACAATGTTGGTCGAATCCAGCCGGCCGCCCAAGCCGACTTCATAAACAGCGAATTCCACACCGCCTTCGGCAAATGCCACGAATGCCAGAGCCGTGATGCACTCGAAATAGGTCGGATGGGAGGAGAGCTTGCCGCTGGCCAAGAGGCCTTCGATCGCGGCATGAACGCGCGTCCAGGCCGCGGCAAATGCCTCATCGGAAATATCCGCGCCATCAATCCGAATGCGCTCGTTGATTCGTTCAAGGTGTGGAGACGTGTACAGGCCGCTACGAATGCCGGCTGCACGAAGGATCGAATCGAGCATCGCGGCCGTGGAACCTTTGCCGTTCGTTCCGGCAATGTGAACACAGGGGACGCGAAGATGCGGATTGCCCAGCGCCTCGGAAAGGGCCGCTATATTCGCCAAGCCGAACTTCTGCACGCGGGCCTGCTGTGGCGATCCTAGCTCGCGCCCCAGAGCCAGCAGCGCGCGGACGGATTCGTCATACGTCATGGGGAATCGAGGAAAAAGCGGAACGCCTGCGCGATGTAAGACTTTAATTCCTTGCGGGGCACAATGGCATCGAGAAAACCGTGCTCCAGCAGAAATTCCGCGGTCTGAAAACCTTCGGGCAATTTTTGGCGGATGGTCTGCTCGATCACTCGCGGCCCGGCGAAGCCAATCATCGCCCCCGGCTCGGCGATATTGAGGTCGCCCAGCATCGCGTAGCTGGCGCTAACGCCGCCGGTGGTCGGGTCGGTAAGGACAGAAATGAAAGGCACGCGCGAGTCGTCCAGCCGAGCCAGTGCGGACGACACTTTCGCAAGCTGCATCAGGCTCACCGCGCCCTCCATCATTCGCGCGCCCGCCGAACAGGACACAATGATCAGCGGCTGTCTTTCTGCCATTGAGCGTTCGATGGCGCGCGCCACCTTCTCGCCCACCACAGCGCCCATCGATCCGCCAATGAACCCAAATTCCATCGAGCAGCAAACCACCGGCCTGCCGCAGAGCGTTCCTTGCACGGTCAGAATTGCGTCCATCATTCCCAGCTTTTCTTGTGCCTCGGCTAGACGCTGCGCGTACGGTTTCGTGTCGGTGAAATGCAGTGGATCACTGGATGCGAGTTCAGCGTCATGCTCGGTCCATTGCGCGTCGTCGAGCAACAATTCCAGGCGACGCCGCGCCGATAGGCGAAAATGGTGGTCGCACTTCGGGCAAACTTCCCAGTTTGCTTCCAAATCTTTTTTCCAGATGATGGCGCGGCAGCCGCTGCACTTGATCCAAAGACCCTCCGTGCGGACGCGCCGCTCGTCCACCGGCGTCGGATTCTCAATCGCGCTCTTTTCGCGCTTGAACCAGGTCATGGTTAGACGTGCCGCCTCGCCGCTCGCACCCTAATAATCGATCCCGCGTTGCGCCAGGATGCCCTTGGTGTAAGGATGCTTCACTTCCCTCATTTCCGTCACCAGATCGGCCGCCTCGATCAGCCTCGGATGCGCGTTTCGCCCCGTGCAGATCACGTGGACGCGGTCAGGACGCTGCGTGAGCGATTCGACGACCCGCTCAGGGTCCAGCATTTTATAGCTGATCACGTAGTTGATCTCATCCAGCACCACCAGATCGTATTTCTCGCCGTAAATCTGCTCGCGCCCGTAGTTCCAGGCCTCTTCGCACAGTCGCAAATCTTCAGGATCGGTTTCCGCGCCGCCCACTTTCACGAACCCGCGTCCCATCGGACGAATCTCGAACTTGTCGTCGCCAAGCATTTTGGCGGCGTCCAGCTCTCCGTAATGCCATGAACCCTTGATGAACTGCACCATCAACACCCGCAGTCCCTGCCCAACCGCGCGGAAGGAAGTCCCCAGAGCGCAGGTCGTTTTACCCTTGCCCGGCCCGGTGTAAACAATCAGGAGTCCTTTACCTTCCGGCATCGAATCGCATCTCGTCGAAAGCCGCCCACAATAGTCGCCGGACCCTTGGTAAAGGTCAAGCAAGCCGGTAAGGGGGTAGTGGTGTCATTTGAATTTGAACACAGCAAGCGCCTCCTGTAGTATCGCAGTGTGGCAAAGAAGAAACCTACCGTGGAACTGTCTCCTGAGAAAAATCCCGCTGCTATCGCCCTAGGCCGCATGGGCGGACAAGCTACCGCCACGCGCGGTTCTGATTACTACCGAAAGATAGCCGCCAAGCGGAAGCACTTCCGGGGCGGCAGACCCCCCAAAGAATCCTCAAAATAGTTCTTGCATAAGCCTGTGCTTGTCTCCATAATCCAAGTCACCATGGAGGCACACATGGACACTTGCAGACTACGCGTCAAAATCGGCCCCTACGAGATGGAAGCGGAAGGACCGAGGGATTTTGTAGAAAAGCACTACGGTTCCTTCTCTGAGAGAATCCCGCAGACTACGCAACTAGCCCCGGTGTCCGCAGCCGCTTCGGGGACACCGGGGGGTGAGTCGCCTTCCGAATCCCCGCTCGCGCCTATCTTCCACCAGGAGAGTAACGGCAGGATGCTCTCGCTAACGGCTAAACCCTCTGGTGACGACACAGAGCTAGATGGAGTTTTGCTGCTTTTGTTAGGGCACAAGGAACTGCGGGGCATGGAGTTGGTTTCCTCTGATGAGCTGCTATATGGTCTGAAGCAATCCGGCTACACGGTTGATCGGGCCGACAGGATAGCCATCCGCGCTGAAGATCAGGGATTGCTAACGCGAACGGGCGTTAGACGAGGAACGCGATATCGCCTGACGGTCCCCGGTCTGGCGCGAGCGAGACGAGTGGCCGAGGGAGTGTTGGAGCAAGTCGGCTAGAAACACAAACACCGGGGAGGCACCCCCGGTGTTTGTTGAACCTAAACTTTCGCTTGACGGCAGAAAGGACAGACGCGATGCGCCTGCGGTTCATGGTGTATATAGCACGTCCGCCACCACCAATCAATAAGGAAGTGACTTAAGTTTGTACTTGACAACAGCAAGCGCTTGCTGTATTCTTAGACCATCAAAACAAAACCCGGTCAGTAGCTATCAACTACTGGCCGGGCAAATCAGCAAAGCGGGGTAAGCCGCAATGCCGACCGTAGATCGCAATTGTCGGCCTGCCTCGCGGAAAAGGCAAGCCGAAATGAACGTCCTACCGATTGAGAAGCAAATCCAGATCATCAATTCCCTAGTCGAAGGTTGCTCTGTACGATCTACTGCTCGCTTGGTGGGCGTAGAGCATAAGACTGTCCTACGTGTGCTCCTGAGGACCGGAGAACGTTGCCAGAGGCTTCTAGATGAGAAGATGCGAGGCATTCACTCCCGCTTGATTCAAGTGGATGAGATGCACGGCTTTGTGTACGTGCGCCAAAAGAACCTCAATCCCTATCGCCACGATGAACTGACGATGGGCGAGCAATATGTGTTTATCGCAATGGATTCGGAAACCAAGCTGATTCCTTCGTTTCGAATCGGTAAGCGGAATATCGAAAATGCCTACTACCTCATGGAAGATTTGCAAACACGTATCGCCACACGCGTGCAGCTAACAACTGATGGTTTCCGGCCCTACGTGAACGCGGTGGATGCGACGTTCGGGAGCGCGATTGACTATGCAATGCTCGTAAAGACCTATACGGGCGACGAAACCGCACGTGAACGGTACAGTCCTTCGGAGATAGTGGACGCGCGGCCTGTCCCAGTTATGGGCAATCCGAAGCCTCAATACATCTCAACTTCTCACGTCGAGCGCCAGAACTTGACGGTGCGGATGCAGCTTCGCCGATTCACGCGCTTGACGAATGCGTTCTCCAAGAAACTAGAGAACCTAAAAGCGACCTTGTCTTTGTACTTCGCTTGGTATAACTTCTGTCGCGTGCATTCAACCCTGCGCGTCACTCCTGCGATGGCAGCGGGGTTAACGGATGCGGTATGGACAACGGACGTACTATTGCGCTAAGATTGTTTTCCCCGCAGCCTACATGTAGCCGTTTTGACACGTCTGCGCATCTAACAAGTGAGGTAAAAATGGGACAACCAGTAACATTTTCGATAAGCGTGCTCTTGCGTCACGAGCACCACGGCTGGGCGGCCCAGTGCTTAGAGTACGATATTGCGGCACAGGGCAAGACCCTGCCAGAAGCTAAGGCCGCGCTTGAAAAGGCGTTCGTCGGCCAGATCGTGGTTGATCTGACACACGATGTTCCGCCACTTTCGGCGATTGGTCCTGCTCCGGCAGAGTACTGGCAGCAGTTTGAGGAAGCAGAAAAGCTAGTGGACCGCAAGCCCTACTACATTCCCCCACCGTACATGGTGCGAGCCTCTGCGGCAGACACCAGAATCGCAGCCTAAGAAAGACCCATAGTGGCCTATCCTTTCGCCAAGGTACCTCTCTTCGGAGAGGTGAAGCAGAGGTTTGAGAAGGAGTTCGGCTGCAAATACTGCAAGGCAGATGGCACGCTCAAAGGACCAGACGGCAAAGAGCACGAAGTCTACTATTTTGAGCGTGCCATTAAAGGGCAAGTTCTCCGCGCGAATGCGCCCGATTTGAACGATAAGGATTATGTCCTCTGGAGCGTTCTGAGAAGCCTCTGTTCGCGACTTCAGATCGACCCTGCCACCTTCGGTCTTGACCTCGGTTAGAACCTTCGCAACTTCGGTTCAAATGACACCACTACCGGTAAGGGTGGTAGTGAGTCGCTTGTCTGTACTCGCCAGCCCTGAATTAGTACAATCCGCGCCGTAACTGAAACCAACACGTTGGGGGAGAGGAGGAATATGCGCAATCGATGGATGGCGCGTGCGCTCTGGATTGTATTGCCGCTCATGACAATTGGTGTGATCGGGGCGATTGTGGCGCACGTCGGCGCGTCGGCTGATGCCGCGGAAACTCCGTCTCTTGCCGCGGACGCCTGCGACTACGGCTGCCTAACAGCGATCGTCGATCAATACCTGAAAGCTCTTGTCGCGCACGATCCCGGCCAGATTCCCGTTGCGAGCAGCGTCAAATTCACCGAGAACACGATTCCGCTGAAACTTGGAGACGCCCTGTGGGGCACAATGAGTGGGCTCGGAACTTACAGGCTGTATTTCGCCGATCCGCAGGACGGCACGGCAGGGATCGAGGCCTCGATTCGCGAAAACGGAACGCCCGCGATTCTCCTGCTCCGGCTGAAGGTGGTGCAACACAAGATCAGCGAGATAGAGATGTTGGTCCACCGGAATGCCCAGGATGCGACAGCTCTCGAGAAATTCGGCCATCCGAATGCCGTTTGGTCCCAGCCTCTTGAACCATCACAGCGCGTTTCGCGTCAAGAAATGGTGAAAATTGCGAATTCTTATTTTGACGGCATCCTTCATTCCGCGGGCGATTCGGTGCCGTTCGATCCCAAATGCAACCGCATTCTCGACGGCGACCAGGACACCAACAACCCCACGGCCAAGGGCTGGTTCGATAAGGATTCCTTCAAGCCCGATGCCATGGGAATTCGCGAGAACATGAACACGCACATCTGGTCCTACATCCACTCCATTGATCCGCGGCGCATCGTTGTCGTCGACCAGAAAATCGGAATCGTCGTTGGGATGTTCATGTTCAATCATCCCGGAAACGTAAAGTTCGCGGACGTGCCCGGTGTGGGCAAAGTTCCCATGCCGCCGGTAACGCAGCGGCCGTCGAGTGTTCTCATGGGGGAATTTTTCAAGCTGGAAGGCGGGAAGATCCGGCAGATCGAAGGAATTTCCGTCGCGCTACCCTATGGAGCCAAAACCGGTTGGGAAACTTCTGCCAGTAAAAATTAGCGGGTGGGCCTGCAAACTCGATCCCACAGCTCGCAGGCCCATCGCTCCACTCTTGTTTCCGCCGCTTCTTCACGCTTGTCTTCGCTTATCCGAGCGAGAAGACAACTTGCACGGTCGTATCGACCTCCACTGGTTGCCCGTTCAACATTGTCGGTCGGTAACGCCATTCCTTTACCGCGCTCATCGCCGACGCCATCAGCAGTGCTGGTCCGGAGACGAACTGCAGTTTCTCGACCGATCCATCCTTAGCGATAATCGCGTGCAGGACCACCGTGCCCGAAACGTGAGCCGTCTTTGCTATGGCTGGATACTGCGGCTCAACCTTATTGACCAGCGACGCGGCTTGTACGTTGCCACCCACGTGGATGCGCTTTGGCGCAGCGGGCGGAGGCGGTGGCGGCGCGGCGCCCGTGCCAACTCCGCCGAGCACATCTCCGGTTCCGCCCGCGACTCCCGGCATGTCGTTCGGGTTCACGGCCGGTGGCGCTTCGTCCTTCGCGATTTCGATCTTTTTCGGAATTACTGTCGGCGCTGCCATTTTGTTAACGGCAAGAACTTTGACTGGCTTGACCTGTTTCACAACCGCCTGCTGCGGCGGAGGCGGTGGTGGCGGAGGCGCAACCAGAAACGTGGTCAGCATTGTCTTGGGCAACACTTGGGTGTAGATCAGCGGTATCAACAACATCGCGCCCAAGATCGACGCCTGAATAATCACTGAGAGGCCTATGGACCATGGCTTGTGGGTTCGGGCCATCTCTCCCTTCGCGCCGGAAACAACAAGTTCGTTAAACATAGGCACCTCCTCGCGTACTCAGCTAGGGCTGAGAAGACGCAAGAGGCATTCCAAACCCTCCGCGCTAACTCCTTAAAACGCAGCGGCCCATATGCCCTGAGGCGTACTAGGTCTAGGCAATAACTGCACATCATTGGCTCTTGATTCCACACGTACATGATTGAGGGGACTCGGTTTACATACAACATTGTATCAGCCCGGATAAGCTCCGTTCTTACTTGGGATAAGGATGTCCCGCGAGGATAGCGAAGGCCCTGTAGATCTGCTCCGCCAGCACCACGCGCGCAAACTCATGTGGCATGGTTAGCGTCGAGAGCGAAACCTTGTGCTTGGCAATGGTCCGAAGTTCGGGCGGAAAACCGTCGGCATCGCCGCATAGAAACGCAATCTCGCGCGTCCCGCTATCGCGCTGTTGGCCAAGCCAGCGCGCGAATTGCTGCGAAGTAAATTGCTTTCCTGCAGCATCGAGCAGAACAACGGCTGCGCCCGGCTCGATCTTCAGCTTGCGGAGAGCGGCGGCGGAAGAATCGCGCAGCTCACCCACTTCTACTTCGGCGTAATGGCCGATGCGGCGGACGTAATCGTCGAGAAGCGCTCGCGATTCTGCGCGCCGTGTCTTCCCGAGCATGATCAAGCGGATTCTCACGGAGAAATTCCGAGCGCGCCCTTGGAATTACCTGTCGCCGTATACTATCATCGCGAAGTCCGACACTCACCGAGGCAAATGGGGAACAGATTCCTTAACGCTTTGGTGTACCTGATGTAAGATCTCGCCAGTCTTAGCGGGTCCAAATCGTACACGTTGGCTTATTCTTAGCATCAACTGCGTCGCGCACCCGAAGAGCGCTGGCCTGTGGAACTCTGCAGGTCTGCGAATCGATCCCGGAGGAATGAATGTCTCAGCGAATTTCGTTCCCGGCCCGTTTTGCGTTTTTCTTGCTGATTTCGCTGCTGTGGATCGCACCCGCCGTCCGCGGGCAAAGCAGCGCAGATAAGCCGCAGGGAAAGACGCGCACCTACTATATTGCCGCGGACGAAGTGAATTGGAATTATGCGCCGTTGGGCCGCGATGAAGCCATGGGAATGCCGTTCGACGAAATTTCGAAACTTTACACCGAGTCCGGACCTCATCGAATTGGCAGCGTCTACAAAAAGGCCGTCTATCGCGAATACACGGACGCCTCATTCTCCACTTTGAAAGTTCGGCCGCCTGACGAACAGTATCTCGGCATCCTCGGCCCCATTTTGCACGCCGAAGTCGGCGATACCATCAAAGTCGTCTTCAAGAACAATGCCTCGCATCCCTACAGCATGCATCCGCACGGAGTCGTCTATCAAAAAGACTCCGAAGGCGCGGACTACAACGACTCCACTAGTGGCGCCGACAAAAGCGATGGTGGA
Source organism: uncultured Acidobacteriota bacterium (assembly GCA_963823145.1). Taxonomy (GTDB): domain Bacteria; phylum Acidobacteriota; class Terriglobia; order Acidiferrales; family UBA7541; genus Palsa-295. The sequence goes on along the minus strand of CAWGJZ010000002.1, from coordinate 143,435 downwards.
GTGCCTCCCGGCGCGACCCACATTTATATATGGGATGCCGCCGAGCGGTCAGGGCCCGGCCCGAATGATCCCAGCTCCATTTTCTGGCTCTATCACTCTCATGCGGACGAACTCCGTGACGTCGCTTCCGGGCTGTTCGGCGGAATTATCGTCACGCGGCGCGGGATTGCCCTCCCCGACGGCCGCCCAAAGGATGTGGACCGCGAGTTCGTCAACATTTTCATCGCGATCAATGAAAACGAAAGCTGGTATCTGGAGGACAACATCCGCGCCTATACGACTGACCCAAAGGGCGTAAATCGAAAGGAATTTATCCCGCTCACTCCAGACGGAATGGCAGGCACCGTTGTCGGAACGGGCTTTGGAGACACAAACATCAAATGGTCCATCAACGGCTACCTCTACGGAAACATGCCGCTAATGACCATGAAGCAAGGTGAACACGTCCGATGGTACGTGGCGAGTCTCGGGGACTTCAATAACTTTCACACGCCGCACTGGCACGGCAATACCGTCGTCGTTGCGGGTCAACGCACCGACGTCCTTAACTTGGGCTCTGCGCAAATGGTCACGGCCGATATGGTCCCCGATGCGCCCGGCATCTGGCTCTATCACTGCCACGTCAGCGACCACATGCTCGCAGGAATGATGGCGCGCTACGAAGTGAAGCCCCGCTAGCTTTTCGAACAGACGTCGACTTTCTTGCCGTCAGGCCGATCTCCGCTAATCTCCACCGGGCGCAGCGGCTAGCGGCCGGTTCGCTCCGTTGGCGCCGTAGGAGTTGGTTTTACTAAAGTCCTATATCGGCCATTCACAATCGGATTCCGGTCGGTCGTCGGGTCGTCGCAATCATCCGCGTTTTGTTCCATGCGGTTGATATCTTTGACGCGATGCCAATCGAACGTCACGTGAACGGGCTTGGCCAGCGCGATCGGATCGTCCACGGTGAACTGAATCTCCATCTGATCGTGATTCACCATGCGAATCCGCTCGACGCTATGCAGGTCATTGCTCATCGGAATGAACGGGACCCCTATGCCTCTCGCGATTCCTGGAAAGTATACCGGCGACCTTATCGAGACGGTGTCGACCACCAACGTGTCGCCCTCCCAGCGTCCGATGGAATCGCCCTGGCTCATTGGCCACAACTCATCCTTCGGCGGATGGGGCCGCCCGTCCGTGTAGATGTGCCGCACCGAACCAAGAAGGCTGATGAGCGTGGCTTCTTCAGGAGTCACTCGCCACTCATATGTCCCGGGTAGCATTGTGGCCGGAAACCCGGGCGTCCAGCCGCACCCTCCGAATCGTCCGAATTCCTCGAATGCGGGTGGTTCGCTAGCGTCGGTGGCCTTAGCCGCATCCGCCGTCTTCTTCAGCTGGTCGAGCTTGGCCTGCCATGCAGGAGTAAATGTCGCCTGCATCTCGGCGGCATAAACTTTCGCTCTGCTCATTCCTTCCGGGCCCATTTGCTGCCCGTCCAGTTCGTCAGTCCAGATATCAAATTCCCACAGTCCAGACCAATCCGGCAGCTTGGCGAAGGCTTCAACACGCGCTTTCGAGGATGATTGCGCATGAGGGAAATTGGCGCAGCCGGCCAATAGCAGGGCCGCAATCACTATTGTTCGGCGAATCATCACAGATCCTCGCGTCCCGACTCAGAAAATTTGTTGCATCGTTTTTTAGGGTGCCGGAGTCTCCGGAACCGCGCCGATCGGCTTGCCGTCTGGCCCGATTGCGGAAACGATCTGGCCTCCGGGCCTTCCATCTCGCAATGGATTGATAACCACTGTGATCTTGTCCCCGGGCTTCAAACTACCAGGCTTCCAGCCGTGACGAATCAGCTGCATGGGCGCCCCCATCTCAACACCCCATTCGACTGCCGGGGCTTTCGGGTCCTTCGGATCGGGCACGAGCACTTGAATCCAGCAGTGCGGATTGTTCCATTCGAATTCCTTCACAGTGCCGACCAGCGTCACTTTCTTGTCGGTATCGAACATCGCGTGCGAGTGATGAGCGGACGCGGAGCTCGCCATCATCAGTACGGCGACGGCCACGAGGCTGCAATTCAAAACCCTACTCATTTATTTCTCCACCGATTCCACGTCGCGCATCATACTTCTTTCCCCTGGCTCGACACAACGAGACTACAATGCAATCCAACAGCGTCCGTGCCGAACCACTCTTGGTTTTGTACGTGTCATCCCCGCCTGCCCTGACGCAGGAAGGGAACCCGGCCGCCCTTCAGGCCGGTGTGAGGGATCTGCCGGAGTTTGGGCAGCGTCCTAATTTGCCCATAGCAGGCTTAACACGATTCTTGTACAAGCGTTCGTAACCAGGCGACGGTACGGGTCTGACCGCCCCAGTGCAGCATCGCATGACAATTTGGACAGACAGGCAATAGGTCTTTGATTGGATTTACCTTGTATCCGATGCCGACTTTTGAAAGGGGCGTGACGTGGTGAACGTGAATCAGTCCCGCAAAATCCTTCCCGAATCTTTCACCGAAGTCTAGTCCGCAGGCGCTGCAACGGGCCTTGTAATGCTCAACACATTTCTCCCGCGCGTCCGGGTTTCGCTCATAGGCGTTCACGGTGATTCTCCGAACCGATCCCGCCGGCAGACGCTTATCGGCGGCTTGCCCCAGCGGATCGTCGCCGATTTCTTCTGGCAGCGTAGCGGCGTCGCTGAATAGGGCGAAGTTTGCCCCGACTCGTCCAAGATGCCTTCGCCAAAGCGACTCGACTTTACTTGCCGCCTTGGCGGGAACGCTCGTACCTGAAGCCCGTGGGGACCAAAGGACGCCCCTAACGTATTTTGTCAGAATGCTTCGCGGTAGCACCTCTTCGTTGTCGGGGTTCAGTAGCGCGTCATATCGCAGCGCAATGATTTTCCTGCCGCGCCTTCGCGTGAATATCCCGCTGCCCATGATGCCCTTTTGTCCGCGCCCGACCTTTAGAATATAGAGCCGGTCGCCCGCAATGTATTTCCGAGAACTCCTGACCCGCCAGGTCTCTTCAAGTTCCTGCCGGCGCTTCACTTTGTCAACTGTCTCGGCCATCTCCGGCCAGGAATTATCGGCGGGGTTGCAGAGAAGCAGATATGTTGCCATACCGCGACTTTAACTCAGGCGATTGCGGCCAAGCCCCGAATTTTTCAAATTAGGACACCACCGGAGTTTGTGCACCGCTTGGCTCGCCGCGCACCCGCATCATATAATGTAATCCCTATGACAGAGATTGCAGCCGCTCCCAGCGTCGCGGACATGCTCCGCGGCTTTTCCATCGAAGTGAATCCCGGCGAATCGAAAATCATCGACGCCGCTCCCACCCGCCTCGAACCCGGCACGCAAGTATTCATGACCTGGATTCCCGGCAAGAATCCGCTGGACACCGTGGGCCCCGCCGGCAAACTGCGGAGCGCAGGGCTCTTCCCGACGCCTCATATCGGCGCGCACCATGTGGAAAGTGCAGCCCAACTTGAGGAGTTTGTCAGGCAACTGGTTGGAGTGGGAGTCGACCGCGTCCTCATCATCGCCGGCGACCGCGACCAGCCCGCCGGGCCATTCGATTCAAGCCTCGCAGTGATGCAGAGCGGCATCTTGCAGAAGGCCGGAATCACGCGTATCTCCGTCGGCGGATTTCCGGAGGGCAATCCGAAGATTTCCGACCCGCTGCTCTGGGAAGCTCTTGCGGCGAAAACAAAGTTCGCGCGGGAAAATGGGCTGAACCTTACCATCGTCACCCAATTCGCCTTTGCATCAGAACCCGTGGTCGAGTGGCTTCGCAAGGTTCGCGCGCAGGGGATCGACAATCCGATCCGCCTGGGATTTGCCGGCCCGGCGAGCCTGATTTCGCTCACACGCTACGCGTTGGTCTGCGGAGTGGGCGCCTCCATGAAAGTGCTCACTGAAAAGCCGCAATTCGCGAAACTGCTGATCGACAAAGGCCCCGAGCCGCTAGTTCGCGGGGTGGCCGAGGCGCTCGGGCCAGCCAACGGTTCCGCGCTGCCCCTCGGCGTCGCGGGCGTACATTTCTTCGTCTTCGGCGGCTTCAATAAAACCGTCGACTGGATCAACGCCCAGCGCGCCTAGAACCTCTCTCATAAATCCACTACAGGCGGTTTGCACGCCGTCGCAAACTTCCGGTTCGCCCGTGACTCGGGCACAATCGCCAAAGTGTCAGGAATTGGCGACTTACAGCGTATCTGGCTTAAGTAATCGGATACGTTAATGTTCAGAGGGGCTATAATCCGGCCCCAAATGGCGCTGACCTCTGGAAATTGCGTCGGGTCTTACCAGATTCTCGCTGCTATTGGTGCGGGCGGGATGGGCGAGGTATATCGCGCGCGAGATTCGAAGCTCGGGCGCGACGTGGCGCTGAAAGTCGTGCCGGAGGCGTTTGCGTGCGATGCCGAACGCATGGCGCGATTTCAACGCGAGGCGAAAGTCCTCGCTTCGCTGAATCACACCAACATTGCATCGATTTACGGCCTGGAAGATTCCGGCGCGACGCATGCGCTGGTGATGGAACTGGTGGAAGGGCCGACGCTGGCGGATCGCATCAAAGCTGGGGCGATTCCGATTGATGAGGCGCTGCAGATTGCGAAACAGATATGCGAAGCGCTGGAATATGCGCATGAGCGCGGCATCGTTCATCGCGATCTGAAACCCGCGAACGTGAAGGTGACGACCGACGACGCGGTAAAGGTGCTCGATTTTGGTCTGGCGAAAGCGCTGGAAAGCAATGCGTCGTCGATCGACATTTCCACTTCACCGACCATCAGCCGGATGGCGACCCAGGCGGGAGTTCTGCTGGGCACTGCTGCATACATGTCGCCGGAGCAGGCGAAGGGGAAGCAGGTAGACCGCCGCGCGGATATTTGGGCGTTCGGCTGTGTGCTGTACGAAATGCTGACGGCGAAGCAAACGTTCACAGGCGAGACGGTGACGGACACGCTCGCCGCGGTAATCACGAAGGATCCGGACTGGTCGCAGCTTCCTGCAGCAACGCCGATTCGGGTTCGCGTGCTGCTGCAACGCTGCTTGCAGAAGGATCCGAAGCAGCGGTTGCGCGACATTGGCGACGCGCGCATTTCGCTCGACGAAGTTCTCTCCGGTGCGCCGGAGTCATCGTCCGTTGGTGCCGCAACGGTCTCCGCGCCCTTCTGGCGGCGGACGATAATCGTCAGCTTGTGCACTTTGCTGTTTGGTGCGGCGGTCGCGAGCCTGGTCACTTGGAATCTCAAGCCCGCGCCGTCGCCTCCGCCCGTGTTCCGATACGTGATAACGCTGCCGCCGGGCCAACAGTTGGCCGGTCTGGAAAATGGCCCCGGTGTGGCCCTTTCCCCCGATGGCGCTGATCTCGCGTACGTCGCCACGCAGGGCGGCATCCAACAGATTTATCTGCGGGCGATGGATAGCCTGGACAGCAAACCCATTACTGGTACAGAGGGAGCGAGCGATCTCTTCTTTTCTCCCGATGGGCAGTGGCTGGGATTTTTCGCCGACGGGAAGCTGAAGAAGATCCCAGTCAGCGGCGGAGTGGCACAAATCCTTGCCGACGCTCAGGTACCCTACGGAGCCAGTTGGGGTAATCGCGGCATAATCGCCTTCACGCCCACGCTAGGGGGTCTTCTGCAGGTATCGGAGGCGGGAGGAGCTGAGCAGCCATTGACTCACCTTGAGAACGACGGGGAGGTCGACCACCTCTGGCCGGAGTTATTGCCGGACAGCAAAGGAGTGCTTTTTGTTCTCTATCCACAGGGCGCTATCGGAGTTGACGTGATTGGAACGGGCAAACGGCGGATCCTGATTCAGGGACAAGCAGCGGCCACGCCCCGCTATACTCTCTCCGGCCACCTTGTTTACGGGCAAGGGGGTAGTCTGATGGCCGTGCCGTTCGATCTCCAACGTCTGAAGGTAACAGGAACAGCAGTGCCCGTGGTGGAGAGTGTCCTGCAATCCACCCGCGGGTTCGCCCAGTATGGGGTTTCCACCACGGGATCGCTGGTCTACGTTCCCGGCGGCACTCAACTGTCGCAAAGCAAGCTGGTATGGGTCGCTCGCAACGGAGCAGAGCAAGCTCTGGCCGCCCCCGCTCGCGACTACGATCAACCGCGGCTCTCGCCCGATGGGCGCCGGATCGCCGTTGACCTCAGGGAAAATGGCGCGACCCAGGTGGGGCTATACGATCTTGATCGAGACACACTGGCCCGATTGACATTTGAAGGAAGCGTTAACGAATTCCCAGTCTGGACGCCGGATGGCCGGCGAATCGTGTTCCAGTCAAACCGGCCGGGCCCGAGCAATCTCTTCTGGCAGATGGCCGACGGAAGCGGCGGTTTGGAGCCGCTGATGGATAGCGAGAAAGGAGAGGTTCCGATGTCTTGGTCCTCGGATGGGCAGGCGCTTGCCGTTGTGGAACTTCTCCCCGACTCGCGCTTTCAAGTCTCTGTGCTGCGAATGACCGACCGCAAGGCGCAGCCGTTTCTTCAACCAGGCTACGACGACGCACCGGAATTTTCCCCCGACGGGCACTGGCTGGCCTATGTCTCGAACGAATCAGGCCGCAAGGAAATTTACGTGCAGCCCTACCCAGGTCCAGGCGGCAAGTGGCAAATCTCAACGGAGGGCGGCAGCGAGCCGATGTGGAATCCAAAGGGGAAGGAACTCTTCTACCGCAGCGGTGACAAGATGATGGCGGTGGACATAAGCACGCAGCCCGGTTTCGTCGCGGGCAAGCCTCGGCAACTCTTCGAGGGAGACTATGTACCGGATCCGTATGCACGCGCCAACTACGACGTATCGCCTGACGGGCAGCGGTTCCTGATGCTCAAGCCCAGCGAGCAGACGGGCAACGCACCGACGCAAATCAACGTCGTGCTGAACTGGTTCGAAGAATTGAAGCGCCGCGTGCCGCCTGGGAATAAGTGAGGTAGCTCGTTCAACAGCTCACTTTCGATCTCGCCTGATGCGCGATCGGTGGAAGTGACTGCACCCAACATCTCGATTGGACCACTGCCCGATAACTCCCGGATCGTCGGCAACTCGGAAGTAGTTCTGCGATTTTCGCCGACCGGGTGCTACTTAGGTTCTACGGCACTGAAGTCAAAAAAAGGGCGGGTGCGTGGGCACCCGCCTTTCTCCGTTTCAAATCCACTTCAGCTTGGCTTACTTCTGCTGCTTCCGCCAGCCTTCCGCGTACGTCTCGCGCACGACCTTCGAATAAGGCACGGGGCTCACAACCGCACGAATCTCCATCTGTTTGTGCCGCTCGACCGTCGGCTTCTTCGTTCCGCCGCCTTCTTCGCCCCACACCAGCGTCAACTCCGTGCCGATTTCGACGTCGTGGTCCACCACGCCGAGTGAAAGCACGGACCGCTCGTTGTAGCTGTAGCCGGCGAACATCGAAAGGCCCACCGTCTTCCCGCCCTTCCCCGCCACTTTGTCGTACGAAGACGACGAGCTCCGAATGATACTTATCACGCCTACCTTCCCCGATGTTCTCGTTCAGAATGATTAGTGACACTCGGTAGAGTGTCGCCATGCAAATACGAAGAGGGAAGGTGCCCGAGCGCGCGAGCTTTCGCGTTTTGGGTGCGAGCTGAGCCGGGTTGGTCAGCTCCGGTTGGCCTGGATGAGTCATTATCTGCGTCATGGCCGCAATGCGGCTTTTACCTGCCGCCACTTTGGGATCAGCCGGCAGACGTTCTATCGCTGGTGGCGGCGCTACGATCCTCATAACCTCTCCACGCTGGAGGATCGTTCGCATCGCCCGCATCGGCATCGCCAGCCGACCTGGACACCCTCGCAGAGCGAAGCCGTTCTCGCTCTGCGACGCGAGTATCCCCGCTGGGGGAAGGACAAACTGGTCGTGCTGCTGGGCCGCAAACACGTTCGGCTTTCCACGTCCATGGTGGGCCGGATCCTGAACGACCTGAAGCGCCGCAGCGTGTTGGTGGAAGCTGGGGCGAAAGGAGCGATCCGGCGGCGCCGCAAAATGCGCAGCCGTCCCTGGGCCCGGCGAAAACCCCATTTTTGGCCTATTCGAAGGCCGGGTGATCTGGTGCAGGTCGACACCAAAGAGGTGCGACCGGCGCGCGGCGTGGTACTGAAACACTTCTCGGCCCGCGACATGGTCTCTCGTTGGGATGTGCTGGAAGTGCACGAACGCGCCACTTCGCTGGCCGCGGCTCGCTTCCTGGACACGCTGGTCGATCGCATGCCTTTCCCCATCGCCGCCCTGCAGGTGGATGGCGGCAGCGAATTCGCTGCCGAATTCGAAATCGCTTGCCAGCAACGAAACCTGCCGCTCTTCGTCCTCCCACCGCGCTCGCCCAAGCTTAACGGGCAGGTCGAACGCTCCCATCGCACGCACCACGAGGAGTTCTATCAAGTGATCCCTGATCGCTGGAACGTCACGCAACACCGTCCGCCCCCACCAGGCGCTCCACTACCTCACTCCGCTCGAATTCCTCGAGCGCTGGAAGTCTCACAAACAGAAAGCCGAGTGTCACTAATCATGTGGACGAGTACACCCGATTGCATTTTTGTGGCCCATGTTATACTTCGCTTCCACAAATCCTCGGATCCACAATTCCAGGACGGTTCGGCTGAGAGCTTTTATGGACCGAGATCTCCAAGACGTCAGGTCTTTCCCGCCACTCGGACCTGCGATCAAAGTTCTAATGGTCTGGCCGCGCTTTCCTGCCTCGTTTTGGGGCCTTTCGGAGGTGATGGAAATCGTCCCAGAGCGCTCCCTTGTGCCTCCGCTCGGGCTCATTACCGTAGCCGCGCTTTGTCCCAAACGATGGAAAATCCGTCTCGTCGACCTTGCATTTGAAGAGTTGAGCGATGAGGACATCCTTTGGGCCGATCTTGTGATGGTCAGTGCGATGGCGGTTCAGCGCGAAGGCGTGCGCCAAACGCTCGAGCGTGCTTCCAAGCTGAATCGGCGAACCATGATTGGCGGTCCTTATGCCAGCAGCGAACCGGAGGCGCTACTGCCGCTGGCTGACCATGTAGTCGTCGGCGAGCCGGATGAAATCTTCCCGGAGATCGCCGCAGATCTCGAGCGAGGCTCAGCCTGCGGGTTGTACCGTATTACGGAAAAGCCCGATGTCGGTCGCACCCCAGTGCCGCGTTTCGACCTCTTGGCACTGAACAAATACACCCTCATGTCGGTGCAATTTTCGAGAGGCTGCCCGTTTACCTGTGAGTTTTGCGACATTATAACGATCTACGGACGTCGCCCGAGGACGAAATCGCCGGCGCAATTGATCAAAGAACTCGACGCGCTTCTGCAGCTCGGCTGGCGGAAAGAGGTATTCGTTGTCGACGATAATTTCATTGGAAATCACAAGGCGGCTTTCGAGCTCGCCCAGGAGTTGGAACGGTGGCAGCGCCGCAACCGATATCCGTTCGCGTTCTTCACCGAAGCTTCCATTGATCTTGCTTCGCGGCCGACGCTCCTGGATGCGATGGTCAAAGCGAATTTCTGTCGCGTGTTTATCGGGATCGAATCGCCCTCCGCGGAGTCGCTAAAGGAAACGAAAAAATTTCAGAATCTCCGTCGGGACCCATTGGACAGCATCCGCTTGATTCAGCAGCATGGACTTTGGGTCATGGGTGGCTTCATCGTCGGCTTTGATAGCGATCCACCGGATATTTTTGACCGGCAGATTGAGTTCGTAGAGCGTGCCGCCATCCCTTGGGCGATGACGGGTGTCCTGCAGGCACCGCCTACCACTCCGCTGTATGAACGCATGGGAAGAGAGGGCCGACTCCTTCAAAATAACCCCGAACCGAGTAACTTCGACCCTCCGAACTTCCGGACAGTGCTGCCCCTGCCCGAGCTGCTCGACGGCACGAAGCGGATGCTGCTTACACTTTACGACCCGCGCCGCTTCTACGGACGCGTGCTCAATTCTCTGGAACGCTGGCAACTGCAACCCGAACAGAGAGCCCCGGCGCTTTCTTTCGGGTATTTATCGAGAGTGCTGCTTAAATCTGTTTGGAAGCAAGGCGTGCTCTCGAGCTATCGTCAAGCATATTGGCGTTATGTGGGACGGCTCATGTTGCGCTGGGGATTGCACCCGCAAAAGAGAAGACTTGGGTTCGAGCTTGCGCTCTCCGGTCACCACTTCATCGGCTATGCGCGGCAGGTCGCCGAGTCCCTGAAAGCTGAAAGCCGCCGGGCAATTCAGTTCATGCGGCCCGAATTGGTCCCGCAATCGGATGGACAAGCGCGGAATGCCCGATAGACGGTGTTGTAGGAAGTTCTGGGAGGGTGGTCGGAACTCCGAAGTACTTCGAATTTTCGCCGACTGGGTGCTACTCAGGTTCTACACCGTTGAAGTTAAAAAAAGGGCGGATGCTCAAGCACCCGCCCTTCTTCGTTTCCGATCGTTTTTCGTTCTTGGTTTACTTCTGATGCGTCCGCCAGCCTTCCGCGTATGACTCTCGCGCGACCTTCGAATAAGGCACTGGACTGACCACCGTACGAACTTCCATCTGTTTGTGGCGCTCGACCGTCGGCTTCTTCGTTCCGCCGCCCTCTTCGCCCCACACCAGCGTCAGCTCCGTGCCGATTTCGACGTCGTGGTCCACCACGCCGAGTGAAAGTACGGACCGCTCGTTGTAGCTGTAGCCGGCGAACATCGAAAGGCCGACCGTCTTCCCGCCCTTCCCCACCACTTTGTCGTACGAAGACGACGCGTAGTTCGAAATTGGCAGGTCGATAAATTTGTATGGATCGCCGTGTTCGAAAAGCGACCGGTAGATCTTCACCACATCGTCTGAATTCCACGCAAGCGTTACCTTCTTCCGCTGCGTCTTCTGATCTATTTTCTCCAGAGCCTCGCGGCCGATGAAGTCGTGGTCGAACTTGACGAAGATCCCGTAGCCCAGCTCGTACGGCGTGTTGTAGTAATCCTCGATGTTATTCGAAACGAAGCTGCCGGCCAGCGAGCCCGTCGCTTCGTAACTGTTTGCCGGAAGCCACTGGCGATAGGGCTTCATCTTTTCGCCCGTGTATACCCCCGGAAGTGGCGAAGGAATCCAGCCCGATTCGCACGTGTTCGATGCGTACGCCCGCGAGCCGACTTCCTTTATGCCGAACTCTCGCCCCGCTTCCACGATCAATCCGCGAATTTCGTCCCGCTGCTCGTACGGTCCCCAAATCTCAAGTCCCGGAGCGCCCGCCATGCCGTGACGCAGCGCCCGCACCGTCCGTCCCTTGATCTTGATCTCGCCCATGTTGAAGAATTTAATTTCCGGGAATGGCCCGCCGTTCAGCTTCTCGATGATCTGCTTCGCGTTCGGCCCCTGAATCTGGTACCGGTAGCACGTGCGGATCACCGGCCTCCCGCCGGGGTTTGACGGCGACCGGTCGTCTCGCGTGATCTTCACGTTGTAATTTCCTGTTGTGGCATGGAATTCGAGCCAGTTCGCCGCCGGCGCGCGCCCCACGTAAACCAGGCTGTTCTGTGCCAGATGAAACAGAATGCCGTCGCCGATCACGTAGCCATCGTAGGTGCACGGCGCGAACTGCTTCGCGCGATTCACCGGAAAGTTCGCAAAGCTGTTTGTTGCCAGATAGGACAGCAACTTCAGCGCATCAGGACCTTCCACGTACAAATTCGCCATGTGGTGGGACTGATCGAAGAGAACCGCCGTGTCGCGCCAGGCTTTTTGCTCGTCACGCCAATTCGAATACTCCGAAGGAACCACCGGATAGACGTAAGCGCCGATCTGCGAATTCCGTAACATTTGCACCGGATTGCCGGCGGCTTTAAGCAAATCATCCAAATTCTGCTGACCCATCGCTTCCCTCCTAGGGACAGAAACCATTGCGTCACCTCCTATTTTATTAGGGCTCCAACTCCAACTTAGGCTCAACGCTATGCGAGCGTTATGGCGAAAAGTGCACGCAATACCCTACAGAAACCTGGACATATTTGCAACTAGACTGCAGCGTCTGAAGCTTCTAACTAGGGCAATAATATACTTGACTAACCATGCTTTCCGTGCTATTTTTGGTGCATGGACAAGCCAAAGACACTCCAACAGGCCATTAGGTACTTCTCAGAGGAGCAAGTCTGCGTTGATACCGTGGCGGGTCTGCGCTGGCCGCGCGGTCCGGTCTGCCCGAAGTGTGGCCGCAAGCAGCACTACTACCTAGCCTCTCAGCGCCGCTGGAAGTGCAAGAATTGTGCGCGACAATTCTCAGTCAAAGTCGGCACGATTTTTGAGGATAGCCCACTGCCGCTCGACAAATGGCTCTGCGCTCTTTGGATGCTAGTCAACTGCAAGAATGGAGTAAGTTCCTACGAGGTTCACCGGGCGCTCGGCATTACACAGAAGTCCGCGTGGTTCGTGCTCCATCGTTTGCGCCTTGCATTGCAGCATGGTTCGCTTGTCAAGATCGGCGGCGACGGCACTGAGGTCGAGGTCGATGAAACTTTCGTGGGCGGCAAGGCTCGCAACATGCACATGGATGTCCGCAAGCGCCGGATCACCGGGACAGGCTATACAAACAAGGCTATCGCGTTCGGCATGCTGGAGCGTGGCGGTAAGGTTCGCACAGCCACAATTGACGGGCGCACCCGCGAAAATCTTCATGGCGAAATTCGGAAACACGTTAGCGCCGGGTCTGCGCTCTACAGCGACGAATGGCAGGCGTATCGGGGACTGGAATCCGAATATGTGCACAAGGTCATCGACCATGCCGAAAAATATGTTGACGGTCGCGTGCACACTAACGGAATGGAAAACTTCTGGAGCCTGCTCAAGCGCGGTCTGAATGGAACCTATGTTAGCGTCGAGCCGTTCCACCTGTTTCGGTATCTGGATGAACAGGCGTTTCGCTACAACAATCGGGACAAATCCCTGAATGATGGGGATCGTTTCACTCTAGCTTTATCGCAGATCGCGGGGAAGCGGCTGACCTTCGCGGAGGTCACTGGTAAGGTGGGAGAAACGTCGATCAATTAACGCTTGGCGGCGGAAACGCGGGAAGAAGCCTTTCGAGGGTGCTTCTTCTCCGCGTCGAGCTTAGCCTGCATTTCAGAACGAGGCACAGACAGCACTTTTTTCAGCGCATCATTGAACGTCGCATATTCGCCCCGCTCATTCTTGGCGGAAGGTTCGGGACGATGCGTTATTCGAGGCATGTTTTCTGTTCCCGCTCGTAGTCCGAGTCTATCACGGCTACGGCGGGAACGGTGCGGATGTCGAAGGTTGTCCTATTTTCGCCGCGTGACCATGAACCAGATGAGGACGCTGTGAAGTTCCGACTTACCTATGAAGGAGAATTGCACCCTTCCGCAAACGACAACAGTCAGACGTGGAACAAGCACCAAATTCGCAAAACCTTCCATCCTCAACTGAAACTTCTCTGGGAAGCTACGGGTTTCCTGCGAGAGGGTGCCGAACACCCGATACCGTCTGAGAAGATCGAAGTGCATCAACAGGGATTGAGGCTCGTGACAATGCGTCCGTTCGCCGGGCGCGTTCAGCGCCTCGCCGCGAGTTTCGCGCGAGGCGACTACAATTTTGTCCCCCTCGTGACCGAAGATTTATTTTTGCTTTGCGAGATAGACGTTTTGTTCCTGAGACAAGACCCACCGGGGAAAATCATCGATTCCGGCGACATTGACGGGCGTCTGAAGACTCTATTCGATGCTCTGCGGATTCCACGGAACAATGACGAAATTAAGGACCGAAAAGGGAACTATGCAGCGCCAACGGAACATGAGAAGCCATTCTACTGCCTGCTTGAGGATGACAAATTGATTAGCAGAGTGACGGTCGAAACCGACACAATGCTAGAGGCTGTCGGTGGCGGAATTCCGTCGAAATCGGATGCACGTCTCGTGGTCACCGTGACGGCGCGGCCTTCAAGAGTGGAATACGCAAATATTCCTTTCCTCGGGTAGTTATGCTGCCCTGTCACGGAAGGTCTAGCCTAGCATCTTTGGTTAGCCAAGTATATTATTGCCCTAACTAGAAGTCTAACTAGAAGCACTTAGCTGTACGTTTTGGCCCTGGAAAGGCCGTGATCCTCCAGAGTTTTGAGGATTTCGCGGTGGCCGAAGGCGGCGGCCGGCGACGCGTATCCGACCTTCCGAGGCGGGCAATGAATTAGGCTGTGGGCCCCGTAGGCTTGCAGCAAACCCGTTTGTTTGTAACAACAGGTCCCAAACAGCACCACCTGCGCCGATTCAAGGCTCCCGCGTCCAACTACCACGTCGATAGTACGCTGCTCGTGGCTATTTTCGCGAGGCGGGGTCCCGCCTTGGACGGCGTTGGCCATTTCGGCCAGCTTCTTTTCCTGCTCCGCCTTTGGCAACGGGCGGATTTCGAGTTCGAAGTGCTTTTCGGTGGCCAGCACGTTTTCCATGATTTGGCGGTTCAGCAGACCGCCGAAGGATTTCACGTTGGCGGCTTGAGGATGGTCCTTGTACCAAACCGGATGAGGGAAACCGCCCCAACTGAGGGCGAGTTGCGTGCGGATGTATCCCGGAACTACGGTTTCGTATGCAACTGCGCGCTGCCAAGGCTTGTAGCGATTCTGGTCGAGGTAATATCCGTCGGTCTGGATCACCGCGAAAATCGTTTGCGTGGAACCGAAGGTGGGCACGCCGTCGAACATGGTGAGGATTTCGAGGCTATCGATTCCTCCGGATTCCAGGCACACGTGCGCGGCCGCATCGCTGGGCGCGGACATGAAGGCCATTGCCGCGGCGATCACTAAACCCTTCGCGGCGAATTTATCGCTCCAGTTTTCGGCGAGCTGGCGATGCCAGGCCTGCTCGCCGGCGATATCCAGATAATGACATCCGGCCTTGAGGCACGCCTCCACCACGGGCGGTCCGAAATAGATGAACGGGCCAACGTTGTTGCATACAACTTTCGCTCCCGCGAATAATTTCGTGAGTTCCTCGACCGAGCCGCCCGTCTCCACTACTTCGTAGTCAGCGGTCTCGATTCCCGGCACGCGGCTCATCACCTCCTGAATTTTGGCTTTATTCCTGCCGGCGGCGATAAAGGGAACGTTGTATTCGCGCAGGTATTCCGCCGTCAGACGTCCCGAGAATCCGCTCGCGCCGTACAGCACCACGGGTTTCTTGCTGGCCATCCTCACCTCCGGTTTTCAAATATCGCACTAGCCGAGCGCTCGATTTTAGGCTAAAGTGCCACGTTCATTCATAAGGAACCTTTTGGCAACCTGGTATCATCGGAGGATCTCGTGGATGCTTTCGATTGCCCGGTAAAGCTCACCGCTGAAGTGATCGGCGGCAAATGGAAACCCTTGATTCTGTTTTATCTGGAACGGGGGACCCACCGATTCAGCGCATTGCAAAGATTGATACCCGGCACGACCAAGAAAATGCTCACCAAGCATCTGCGAGAACTGGAACGCGATGGTCTGGTCCACCGCAAGGTGTTCGCACAGGTGCCGCCACGCGTGGAATATTCTCTCACAAGGCACGGACAGAGCCTGCGGCCAATTTTGGTTTCGATGTCCATGTGGGGCAAGCGGCACCGGGCCCGCTACGGCGCGCGCAAGAGATAGACGCGGAACTGCGCGGCAAAAACTTCCGCCTGGCGCCCGTCGCGCTGTGGTGTAAACTTCCGAATTTAAGGGAGGAAAAGTCGGGCTAGGCCCAACAGGGTAAAGTTTCCCCGCGATATCAAGAGTACGGCTCCGATTTTTCTTCAATGATTTTCGATACTTTTCCGAAGGCGGGAGGTTTCCATGCAAGCTGTCGCAACTCGTGAAGAAAGACTTTTCATCAACGGTGAGTGGACCGGTGCGGCCGACGGCAAGACCTATCAGAAGCGAAATCCATATACGGGCGGGACAGCGTCACAAGTGCCTGCGGGAAAGCGCGAAGACGCGCACCGCGCCATCGAGGCGGCGGCGGCCGCATTTCCAGCATGGAGCGCCACCGCTCCCGGTGTGCGCCGCAACCTGCTGCTGAAGGCTGCCGAGATTCTCGAGCGCAAGATGCAGGATATCGCGAAGATCATGGCGCTCGAAACGGGACAGACTTTCGGCTGGGGCATGTTCAATTGCATCTACACGGTGGGAATCCTGAAGGAAGCGGCGGGGCAACCCTACGCCATGGTGGGCGAAGTGATTCCCACGGACCTGCCGGACACGACGGCGATGGCGATCCGCCAACCGGTGGGCGTGGTTGTGGGAATCGCGCCGTGGAACGCGCCGATGATTCTGGGCATGCGGGCGGTGGCGGCTCCAATCGCTTACGGGAACACCGTAGTGCTCAAGGCGTCGGAAGAATCTCCCGGGACGCATCTCGCGATCGCGTCGGTTTTCGAGGAAGCTGGCTTCCCCAAAGGCGTACTGAACGTGATTACGAATGCGCCCGCGGACGCAGCGGAAGTGGTGGATGAACTGATCTCAAATCCGAAGACACGCCGCGTCAGCTTCACCGGCTCGACGAAAATCGGGCGTCTGATCGCTGAAAGCGCGGGGCGGCATCTGAAGCGCGTGGTGTTGGAGCTGGGCGGCAAGGCGCCGATGATCGTGCTGTCTGACGCGGACATCGATGCCGCGGTATCGGCGGCAAATTTCGGTGCGTTCATGAATCAGGGCCAGATCTGCATGTCCACTGAGCGCATTGTGGTGGATAAGTCGATTGCGGATGAATTTGCGAAAAAGCTCGCGGCGAAGGGCAGGCGCTGAAGATGGGTGATCCGATGGCTCCGGAGTCGCAGATTGGCTGCATGATCACGACGGGCGCACTGGAGCGCGTGCAGGCTTTGGTTGATGATGCGGTCGCAAAAGGCGCGAAGATTCTCTGCGGCGGAAAAGCGCAGGGGCCGTGTTATCCGCCGACCGTGGTTTACGGCGTTACGCCCGCAATGCGGATGTACCACGAGGAATCGTTTGGCCCGGCCAAGCCAGTGGTGGTCGCCAATGATGCAGAGGATGCTCTGCGCATAGCCAATGACACGGATTACGGTCTTTCGAGCGCCGTCTTCACGCGCGATGTGAACGAGGCGCTGCGGATCGCCGAGAAACTCCACTTCGGCATCTGCCACATCAACGGCGCGACGGTTCATGACGAGCCGCAGATGCCCTTCGGCGGGATGAGGGATAGCGGATACGGTAAGTTTGGTGGACGCGCAGGGCTGGATGAATTCACCGAGTTGCGCTGGGTGACGATTCGGCGCTCGCCTTCGCACTATCCCATCTGACCATCGAGGCTTGGTCTACGGTCTTATCGCTAGCGCCAAGGCTGCCACGCCAATTGAAATTGCCGGTCCGGAGCGCGCAACTCTTTGCAGCTTTTGGACGCCTTGACCTGCCGCGCCGTTTGGGCGGTTCTTCGCCATTTAGTGTATTGCTTGCTGTAAGTCCTTAGGTTGAATGGCAACGGATTTCTGAATAGCCTCCCATTCCGCCTCGGGCATAGGTTCCGTAGAAGCACACGCGCTGCCGATTATGTACCAGCGTCCGCTGCGCTTCACAAACGTGTCCAGACAGGCGTCGTGATCGGTGGTGTTCAACGCTGCGTCTTTGTGACCCGTGTCGGTTTCTGTCATTTTGTAGTTAACGAGCGCTGTGTCGCCGTACAGGTCAACGTGAATGTCGGAGAGGGTCTGTGTGCCCTTCGCGTTGGGGTCAGAGGGATTCGGCTTGCTGTTGAGTTCAACGGATTGGGACTTAGACACTGTTGCCCTGAGTCCCGTAGCGCCCATGAAGCTCATGTTTCCATCGTAGTCGTATAGTTTCACAACTGCCGCCGCTTTCGGACCCGGAGTTGCGTTTGCAGAAAACGCCTTTTCTATTTCAATCAGTTTTTGCGTGTCCGTGTCTTGTGCCATGGCCGCGGCCGAAAGCACGAAGATTCCAATTACACCCATCGGGAGAACGAGCCTTAATAGTTTCATGGATGACGCTCCTTTGCGCTGAACTTTTTGGCCCGAGGGTCGGCATTATAGTCCCACCGTACAAAGTCCATTAAGTTAAATTTTCAGCACTAAGGCAAGCATACCGAAAGCGGCATACTCGTTACCGGTTACGGAGAAACGGTGGGCGCGGCGCGCTGGCGGCGCATCCGAAAGTCGATAGCGCCGTCTTCACACGCGATGTGAACGAGGCGTTGCGGATCGCCGAGAAACTCCACTTCGGGATCTGCCACATCAACGGCGCGACGGTTCATCCCGCCGAAGGGCATCTGCGGCTCGTCATACGGCGGCGAGCAGTTAGTCTAGAGGCTAGAGGCTGGAAGCTAGAGGCTGGACGGCAAGCCAAAGCAACAGCTGCCGGGCTGAAGGACCCGGCGCTACGTTTAAACCTACGTCCAAATCGGACCGAAGCAGTTTTTCTGAAGCGATAGAGAGTAACGCTCCCCCGGCCGGAACTTGGGGCGGGGAGTGCTATACTGCCGCGCCAGCGATGAGCTGCCCTGCCTGCGGGAAAGAGGCCCCTGGCGCAGCGCGCTTTTGCCCCTTCTGCGGCAGCGCGATGGATAGTGACGCCGTGCCCACGCGGGAGGCTGAAGCCGCGCCGGGTACCTCTCCGCGCAAGCCCGTTTCGCCTCCCAGTGACAGAATTTCCTCCTCCTCCTCCGGCTATGAAGCACGCTACGTCCCCGGAACCATCCTCGCCGATCGCTACCGCATTGTTTCACCGCTTGGCAAAGGCGGTATGGGTGAAGTGTATCGCGCCGAGGACTTAAAGCTCGGCCAAACGGTGGCGCTGAAATTTCTGCCCCGGTCGCTTGCGCAGACAGAACACGCTTTAGAACGGTTCAGGCGTGAAGTGCGTCTGGCGCGGCAAGTTTCTCATCCGAACGTCTGCCGCGTTTTCGATGTTGGGGAGATCAGTGGTGTCGGCAGCGGCGGCAAGACAAGCGAACACACGTTCCTGACGATGGAGTTTGTGGACGGCGAAGATCTCGCTTCGCTGATGCGCCGCATCGGCAGGTTGTCGCCAGACAAAGGCGTGGAAATCGCGCGACAGATATGCGCAGGTCTAGCGGCGGCGCACGAGCACGGCATCATTCATAGGGACCTGAAACCCGCGAACATCATGCTGGATGGGCGTGGGCGCGTGCGCATCACGGATTTTGGTCTCGCTAGCCTGGCCGCTGAAACCGAAGGCGAGGACGCGCGCGCCGGTACGCCCGCCTACATGTCGCCGGAACAATTCGCAGGCGGCGAAGTGTCGCCGAAAAGCGATCTTTACTCGCTCGGTCTCGTGCTCTACGAAATATTCACCGGCAAGCGCCCTTTCGACGCGCCTTCTATCGAAGAAATGGCGCGCTTGCGCGACAAGAGCGCCCCAACGGCCCCCTCGCAGTACGTGAAGGAGATGGATCCGCTCATCGAACGCGTGATCCTGCGGTGCCTGGAAAAAGATCCTGCAAAACGGCCGGCAACGGCGCTGCAAATTGCGGCCGCACTACCTGGAGGCGATCCGCTGGCCGCCGCGCTTGCGGCAGGCGAGACGCCTTCGCCCGAGATGGTCGCCGCCTCGGGAGAAACCGAAGGCCTGCGTCCGTTGGTGGCTTGGATTTTGCTGGCAGGGATCATTTTGTCAGTCATCGGGGCGATTTTGTTGAGTGCACGAGTCATGCTTTACCGGCGCGTGCCGCTCGAAAAGCCGCCGGAGGAGCTTGCCGCGCGCGCGCGGGATATTTTGCGGAGTGTGGGCTATTCCGAAGCTCCGGTGGATACGGCGATCGGGTTCTACGAAGGGAACGACTTTCTACGCTATATCAACGAACACGACAAATCCAAGACGCGCTGGGACAGCCTCGAAACCGGGGCGTTTGGGTTCTGGTATCGCGGCAGCCCGCGGCCGCTCGCGAGTTGGAACATGTTCTCGGATGCACCTGGGTTGGGAGCCATATGGACGGACGACCCGCCGTTGGACGTGTCTGGGATGACACTGGTCAAGCTCAATCCGCTCGGTCGCCTGACTCAGTTCGTCGCAATCCCTCCGCAGGTTGAGCAGCCAACTGGTGCCGCGTCGTTACCTGACTGGGCGCCGCTGTTTTCCGCCGCGGGGCTCGATCCGTCCAAGTGGCCGCCAGCGCAGCCGACCTGGACGCCCCCAGTTTATAGCGACGCGCGCGCTGCGTGGACAGGATCGCTGGACGAGCGCCCCGATATCCCTATGCGGATCGAGGCGGCGGCATACCGAGGTAAGCCCGTTTACTTCGAATTGATTGGCCCGTGGACCCGTCCCGAACGCCTTCAGCCGTATCAGCCGACCGTCGGCGAACGGGTGAGTGTGGTGATTGCCGCCGTTTTGTTGCTCTCGATGCTGGCGGGCGGTGCAATGCTCGCCCGACGGAACCTGCGCCTTGGCCGGGGAGATCGCCGTGGGGCTTCTCGTCTGGCCGCTTTTGTTTTTGCGGCTTGGGCGGTGGCTTGGTTTTTCGGCGCGCATCACGTCCCCAACTTCGACGAACTTAAGCTCTTCCTGGTGTTTTTGGCTTCGGGACTTTTCTTGTCCTGTTTCTTCTGGGTTGTCTATATTGCCTTGGAACCATACGTGCGCCGCCGCTGGCCCGTCACGCTGGTCTCCTGGAGCCGCTTGCTGGCGGGAGGTTTTCGGGATCCGCTAGTGGGACGCGATGTGCTTGCGGGCTGTCTTTGGGGGGCGTCTGTGATCCTTCTTTCCAGACTGGAGTGGTTTGTTCCCTCCTGGCTCGGCCATCCTCCATCGCAACCAGGGACGGGCCCACAGGGGCAGTTTCTGGGTGCGCGCACAATAGTTGCTGGCATATCGAACAACTTGAACGTTTCGCTCTTTGTCTCCTTTGCGTTTCTGTTTGTCCTGTTCCTTTTCCGGGCTTTGCTGCGCAAGGAGTGGGCGGCAGCGGTTGCCTTCGTTCTTTTCTTCACTGTGTTCCTGAACTCATCGGCCTTGTTCGCGGGTGGCCCATCTGTCGCCATTGCATTTGTGGGCGGGCTGATCCTTAACAGTCTGAGTGTGTTTTTGCTGATCCGCCTCGGCTTGTTAGCTCTGGTGGCTAGTTTCGCTGTTAACATTGCCCTGCAGAGCTACCCCCTGACGACTCAATGGTCTGCGTGGTACTCGGGCATTAGTCTGGCCGGGATTCTAGTGATGGCCGGCGTGGCGTTCTACGGTTTCTACACTTCCCTGGGTGGCCGGCCGATTTTCGGAAGCGCAGTTCTCGAGGACTGAGCGCATCGCCGCCCGTCCAGATATGGCACTGGCCATTGTCAAAGGGCCGTTGAGTACCCTATGATACGGCGCGTCCAGCGGATTGATATGGCGCGCGGGCTGGATTTTGGGCCGGCTCTATGGCGCCAGTTACGGCTGCCACGCTGAAGTTGCAGACGCTAAAGAAGCAAAGGCTGCCGGGCTGAAGAACCCGGCGCTACGTTTAAGTCTAAGTCCCCGGCTTATCGCGGCCGTATTGTCAAAAAGCAGATGGATGGATTGGCCCCGGTAGTGAGCCTTATAAAAAAGATGCGAAAGACTATAGGCGTTGCAGCGATTGCGGTAATCGCGTTGGCACTGGGGGCTGGGTGGACGTATGCGCAACAGGCGGGTGCTCCCGCGCCAGCGCCGGCGCGAGCCGCAGTACCTCCTCCACCCGAGCTGCTGTTTCGCATGACATTGGAAAACGAGACTCGGCTGCCGCTGAGCCAGGAGACGGTGACAACTCCAAATGCGGAACTTCATCTTTATGGAGACGGCAAGGACATTCTTGTGGCGGTCGGCAAGGGACCATACGCTCCTCGTACATTTGACGGATTGTGCGACCGGCCTTGCGGCCTGACGTTGCGCGACAAGAACAATTATTTCGATCTGAGGGGAAGGGCGAACATTAAATTCACAACCATCGTTTCGGGCTTCCATCGCGTGCGGCCCTTGATTCGATTGGCGGACGGCACGCTGCTGATCGGCGATCAGGCGGAGGGTTCCATGGCCGACTGGCACCAATACGAAATCTCGTTTCGCGAGGTCCGGTGGCTGAAGCTCGATCCGCAGAGAGGTGTTACTCTCATCGAGACGTTGGACCCTACTCTCGGCGGGACGTGGATAGAAAATCCAGACCTGAGCAAAGTGGACGAAGTGGGCTACTTCGATATTCTTCCGGGCAGCGGCGTCCGCGTGGAGGGCACGCCATTGGAAAAGATGCCGCCGCCTCCGGCCGGAGGATGGATTGCGGTTTCGTCCTTTGAGCTGTGGGGGAAATCCGTGCCGCGCGAAGCAAACGCTTCCGGAAAATAGACGAACTGGAGCTCCGCATGTTCAAAGCCGTTTCCAAGCGAATTCCGAGTGATCCCAAACTGACAAGCCCAACGAGGCTGTTCGCGATTCTGATTGCTCTGCTGATGTCCGCTGCGGTTCCAGCGGCCGCGCAACAAGGGAATGCGCCCGCGCGTCCCAATGTGACGTCACCGCTGACGCTTACGACTGCCGCATTTGCCGATGGCGGCACGATTCCAGTGAAATACTCGTGCGCGGCGACGACACCGCCGCCCGGCGGGCGTCTGCATGTTTCTCTGGGCGTTTCGCCGCCGCTGCATTGGTCAAATGTGCCAGCGGGAACTGCGAGCTTTGTCCTGATCTTGCATGACGGGGACGCGCATATTGCCAAAGCCTATGACGATATTCCGCACTGGGTGATCTTCAATATTCCGGGGAATGCCACGTCGCTAGCGGAAGGCGTTCCTCCGGATACACCCATGGCAGACGGCACCGCGCAGGGTAATAACATGATGGGCCGAGCCGCGTATCAAGGTCCGTGCGCGCCTCCCGGAGCACCGCACCATTATGTTTTCGAGCTGTACGCGCTCGACAAGAAACTCGACCCGCCCAACGGAGCGAGCCGCGACGAGATCGAGAAAGCGATGGACGGGCATGTCCTCAGCGGCACGATGTACGTCGGGCTTTTCAAGCGATAAGCAATTTGGCGGTTGGCGAGGGGCTATTGTCAAACGAACGCTCGCTGGCCTATGATACGGCGCGTCCAGCGATTTGATCTGGCGCGCGGGCTGGAACTGAGAATCCTGTTTTCCGAACCACTCGGCTCCCCAGAATTGCATCCCACGATGCGTGGGCTAGCCCCGATACCGAGCCTTATGAATTGGCAACGACAACGCAGTTTGGACCCGCCTCGTCCCAGCCGAAATCCTGAGTTTGCATCTCAAGTTTGAAATCGAAGGAGGAAAAGATGGCTACAGCAACGCAAGCAGTGCCGCTCGATCAGAATGTAAGTCGTTACGTCGCGAAAACGCGGCAGATGTTGATCAACGGAAAGTGGGTTGACGCCGCTTCCGGGAAGACGTTTCCCACATACAACCCCGCGACCGGCGACGTGCTGGCGAAAGTCGCTGAAGGCGACCGGGAAGACATCAACCGCGCCGTGGACGCCGCACGCGCGGCGTTTGACAAGGGTCCGTGGCGCAAGCTGAGCAATTCCGAGCGCGGGCGCATGATCTGGAAGCTGGCGGACCTGGTTGAGAAGCATGCCGAGGAATTCGCGCAGCTCGAGTCGCTCGACAACGGGAAGCCGCTTACCATTGCGCGCGTCGCGGACGTTCCTGCGACGGTGGACATGTTCCGCTACATGGCCGGCTGGGCGACGAAAATCGAGGGCAATACGATTCCGCTTTCGGGTCAGGGGGCTGGAAAGTTTTTTGCGTACACGCTGCGCGAGCCGGTTGGAGTAGTCGGGCAGATCATTCCTTGGAATTTCCCGCTGCTGATGGCGGCGTGGAAACTCGCACCAGCACTTGCAACGGGTTGTTGCGTGGTTTTGAAGCCTGCCGAACAGACTCCGCTGACCGCTCTGCTGCTCGGCGAGTTGATACAGGAAGCGGGATTCCCCGCCGGCGTAGTGAATATTGTTCCTGGCTACGGCGAGACGGCGGGCGCGGCGCTCTCTGCGCATCCGAAAGTGGACAAGGTGGCGTTCACCGGTTCCACCGAGGTGGGCAAGCTGATCGTTCAGGCCGCTACGGGCAACCTGAAAAAAGTTTCGCTCGAACTTGGCGGCAAGTCTCCGAATCTGGTTTTCGACGACGCCGATATCGATGCGACGATTCCCGGGGCGGCATCAGCCATTTTCTTCAACCACGGCCAGTGCTGCTGCGCGGGCTCGCGGTTGTATGTGGAGGAGAAGCAGTTCGACAAGGTGGTCGACGGCGTATCGCAGATCGCCTCGAAGATTCGCGTGGGCCCGGGCCTCGATCCTTCTACCGACATGGGTCCGCTCGTTTCCGAAGAGCAGATGAACCGCGTCTGCGGCTACCTCGATTCCGGATACTCGGAGGGAGCTAAGGCTACCGTGGGCGGGAAGCGGCACGGAGAGAAGGGATATTTCGTCGAACCGACGGTTCTGGTGAACACCAACGAAAAGATGAAGGTGGTGCGCGAGGAAATCTTCGGGCCGGTGGTGACCGCGACGCCGTTCAAGGATATCGACGACCTGGTCGCCAAGGCGAACGATACCGAATATGGTCTCGCGGCGGGCGTCTGGACGCGTGATATTGCCAAAGCGCACCGCGTGGCGTCAATGCTTCGCGCGGGAACGGTTTGGATCAATTGCTACAACGTGTTCGACGCGACGCTGCCCTTCGGCGGATACAAACAATCCGGCTGGGGCCGCGAGATGGGACATGAAGTTCTCGAGATGTATACGGAGGTGAAATCGGTCTGCCTGCCGATTTCGTAATCGTTTTCATTGTCTCCGCAGGGTCGCCCGCCCTTCGTAGTAATGCGAGAAGGGCGGGCGCTTCTCATTGCGCATGACTCGCGCTTCTAACCTCTCTCAAAGCAGTGTGTATTTCTTGCGTTTTTCGAGCAGGGTCTTGCGGCTAATGCCCAGGATATCGGCGGCTTCGCCGATCTTGTATTGGGTTGCCTCAAGCGTAGCCTTTATCGCCTCGCGCTCAAGATCTTCCAGTGATTTCAGCGACCGAACCGCTTGGTGGGCCTGGCGCGCGTCGCTGATCGTTGCGGGGAAATCCTCGGAAGTGATCAGCGCTGCTTTTCCAAATACCAGCGCGTGTTCGATTGCGTTCTTCAGCTCGCGCACATTTCCCGGCCACGCGTATGAACCAAGCAGTGCAGCCGCGGCGGGATCGCACGCCGCCGACTCGCGCCCGTGAACGGGCCCGAGTCGCGCGAGAAAATGTGAGACAAGGAGAGGAATATCCGCGGGACGTTCGCGCAACGGCGGCACGGGAATCGCGAGCACGTTGAGCCGGAAAAACAGGTCTTCGCGAAATCGCTCGGAGGAGACGGCCTTAGCGAGGTCCGTGTTCGTTAGAGCCATAAGGCGCGCATCCATACGCAAAGGTTCTGTGCCGCCGAGGCGTTCGAAGGTTTTCTCTTCAAGCACCCGTAGCAGCTTGGCCTGAATTCCCGGAGTGAGTGCGGCGACTTCATCGAGGACGATCGTGCCGCCTTGCGCCATCTCCAGGCGTCCCAACTTGCGCGCGACCGCGCCGGTGAAAGCGCCGCGTTCGTGACCGAAAAGTTCCGACTCAACGAGTTCGGACGGAAGGCTCGTGCAATCGATTTTCAGAAATGGCGAATCGCGGCGCGGCCCGCGCTGATGAATCCAGCGTGCAAGCTGGTCTTTGCCTGTCCCGCTTTCACCTGTGACGAGCAGCGTCGTGGTCGTTTCGGCGAGCTTTTCGGCAATCTCAAGAACGCGAAGAGATGAAGGATCAGCCGCGATCCAGGCGATATCGGTCGGGCTCATGGCTGAATAGCGCCGCTTTCGGATTCGCCCTGTTGTCCGCCGGGCCTTTCGGTCGGCGGGAAGTCGAAGCGCTCTGCGTTGCGCCACAATCGCTCGAGATCGTAGTACTGCCGCGCGGGCTGACTGAAGATGTGCACCACGAAAAAGCCGTAATCCAGCAACAGCCACTCCGCGCCGGATTTGCCCTCACGATGAATCAAACGAACACGGTCGCGATCCAGTCGCTCTTCGATGGCCCGAGCGATCGCCAGGATTTGAGGCGCGCTCTGGCCCGAGGCGAGAAGAAAATATTCCGCGAACGCGCTGGGGAGCCTCAGGACCGTAACGTCTACGGCTTGTTTCTCCTGAGCCGCTTCAACGGCCGAGCGAATTTCGGCAGGGAGGATATCGAGGTTCACCGGTACAAGGCCTGCTTCAAAATGTATTCCTCCACGCGGGCGGGCACAAGCCCGTGAATCGTCTGCTTACGTCGAAGGCGCTCGCGTATTTCAGTCGAGGACACGTGGCTGGCCACGGTAGCGAGCATATGCACCGTGGATTTGCGCAGCGCGATCTTGTGACCATCGTCCGCGGCCGTCCTGGCCAGTTTTTCGGGCGGAATCACCAGGCGCAGCGCGTCCAGACGGAAGCCAGGACGGCTGGCAATGATGAAATCGGAGGAGTCGAGCAGAGACTCGTAATTCTTCCAGGTGGGAAGTTCAAGGAACTGATCCGCGCCAACTATGAAGTAAAGATGATCGTCGGGATGTTCGCGGTGGAATCGACGCACAGTGTCAATTGTATAAAAGACGTGCGGGGCGCCGGCCGGGGGCGCCTCGGCGAGAGAGGGCACGAAGTGAGGATGCTCGATACACGCGAGAGCCACCATCGCATAACGATGAACGAACGGAAGCAATTCGAGGCGCGACTTGTGCGGCGGGCGCGAAGAGGGAATGAAGTAGATGGCGTCTAGGTGAAAACGCCGTTGTGCCGCTTGCGCCACGGCGATGTGCCCGGCATGAATGGGATCGAATGTTCCGCCGAAAAGCGCCACGGAACGGCGATGTCCTGTGCCAGCCGCTTTCGCCGCAACATGCGACGTCAACGCTTCTCTCCGTGCGGCGCTGTGTGATTTTCGATTTGGGCTTCATGGGCGGGGTATTCGCGCGCTTCCGACAAAGGTTGAGGCGGTTTGGGGATGCGGTCGAGGACATTGGCTATGGCGCGGACGAGTTCGACGATGCCTTCGCCGCTGGCGGACGAGATGGCGTGAAACTCGAGCCCGCGCTTGGCGCAAAAATCGCACAATTCTTCAAGACGGCTGCGATCGGTAGTGGCGTCAAGTTTCGTGGCCACTACAATCATCGGTTCCTCGGCGAGCGCGGGATTGAACTTGCGGAGTTCGCCCATGATGATTTCGAAATCGCGCAGCGGGTCGCGATCGTTTGCATCGCTGGTATCCACCAGATGCGCGATCAAGCGCGTGCGCTCCACGTGTTTCAGAAAACGGATTCCGAGGCCGACTCCTTCGTGCGCACCCTCGATCAAGCCAGGCAAATCCGCCACTACGAAGGTGCGGCCGTTTCCCGGAGCAGCGTCCGGATCCGCGGAAACGACGCCCAAGTGCGGTTCGAGCGTAGTGAATGGATAGGCCGCGATCTTCGGCTTTGCAGCTGAGATGCGTGAGATCAGCGTAGACTTCCCCGCATTTGGAAATCCAACGAGGCCGACGTCCGCCAGCAGCTTTAATTCCAGTCGCAAACGGCGTTCTTGGCCGGGCCTGCCATCTTCGTGTTCGCGCGGAGCTTGATGCCACGGGCGGACGAACGCCGGATTGCCGTTGCCGCGTCCACCGCGACCCCCGTGGGCCACCAGAAATCGCTGTCCGGGTTCCGCGAGGTCGCAAAGCTGTTCGCCCGAATCATCGTCAAAGATCACCGTGCCAACCGGAACTTTTAGGATCGTATCGGTACCCGACCGGCCGTGGCAATCGGAGCCTTCGCCATGGCGGCCGCGTTCGGCGTGGAATTCGCGGTTGTAGCGGTAACGCAGCAGAGTATTGTCGTTCGGATTTGCTTCCACGTACACATCGCCGCCGTTGCCGCCGTCACCGCCCGATGGGCCGCCACGCGGAACGTACTTTTCCCTTCGAAAAGCGAGGCAGCCATTCCCGCCATCGCCGCCTGTTACCAGGATTTTGGCTTCGTCAACAAACACGGGATACTCTTTCCAAAAGTCTACACGAAGGGAACGCGGGCCGCGAACGAGAAGCGTGCAAAGCCCTCACCGCGCGGCCGTTCGGAGAAAACCGATCACGAGCCACCGAGCAGCTCTGGAGGAACGCCTATTTCTTTGGCGCCGGCTAGTCCGAAGCCGGGACCTCTGGTTAACCACAGCAGAAGCGGCAGGCCGTGCTTCGGGTAGCGCCGCATCATTTCCTTTGCGACGTCGACGAACCGAACACCGGGCTTGGCGACTTCCCGGTAATCTTTGAGCCAGGCCTCGCTCGCATCCAGGAGTTCGGCCCCTCCAGTCGGCCCGTGTCCTGGGAATACGCGCTCGATTGGTCCGAGACGTCGCACCGTATGGAGCGCTTCGATCCAGCTATCCGGATAATTGGTGTCCGCAACGTAATGGTGCATGCCGGAAAAAACCAAGTCACCGACCATCACGGCTCGCTCCGAAGGCACGTAGAATGCAGTGGCGTGGACCGTCTCGCAAACAGGAAGATCCACGAAACGAACCTCTTTTCCTTCGAGAAGAGTGTTACTCCCAGTCAGCGGTTGGGGCATGGGCAGCGATCGAGGCATTTCGTCGCTGAACATTTCGCGCCAATGGACAATCTTCGCGCGATATTCCTGCATAGAATCGATGACGCCCTGACGCGCGTAGATCGTGGTAGAGGGGAAAGCCTCTTGGACAACCCCGTTTCCGAAGTAATGGTCGGGATGAGCGTGGGTGATGTAGACAGCCTTCAGATTTTTCGCTGCGGCCCGGATCATTGCGACGAGACGCGCCGCATCGCTAAGAACGAGGCAGGTGTCAATGAGTATCGCGTCTTGCTGGCCCGCAATCAGGACGGCATTGTTTGCAAGTGCGAAGTCTTGTCCCGTGAAGACTTGGAAAGTTAGGGCCCCCTCGCTGGTGTTTCGTTCGGTCATGGGTGAGGCAGATGCGCGGCTGTAGCCGGAGGAAGGCTCAGTCGGCGGCCGGCGCGGTGGAGGCCTTCTCGTAGCGTGACGCGTGTTCAGCCGCGGACAAAACGCTGATGAAGCGCCCCTTGCCGCCCTTATCTTCAAAGAGCACCACGCCATCCATGCGCGCGAAGAGCGAATCGTCTTTCGCGCGGCCGACATTTTTTCCGGCTTTGTAATGCGTGCCACGCTGGCGGATTAATATGCTGCCGCTGGTGACGGCCTGGCCACCAAAGCGCTTGACTCCGAGACGCTGCCCTTGGGAGTCGCGTCCGTTTGTAGATGAACCGCCGCCCTTCTTATGTGCCATGAGATCCTCTAGAAAAATTGCGTTAGGGTAACTGGAAGTTTCCTACTTCAACGGCCGTGTAACCTTGCCTGTGCCCGCGTTGAATTTTGTACTGGCCGCCAGTCTTAAATTTCAGGACTTTCAGCTTAGGACCGCGAACGTGCTTCACGATTTTTCCGGCGACTTTCACCTTGGCCGCATCTGCGCCGCCCAAAATCTTCTTCTCGTCCGTTCGAACGGCGAGAACTTCGTCAAAAGTGACTTTTCCACCGATTTTGCCCTCGAGCCGCTCGACCTCGATGGTCTCGCCCGGCTCGACGCGATACTGCTTTCCTCCACTGCGAATCACGGCGTACATGCTGCCTCCAAATCCAACTGGGAAACCTTAATTATAGGGACACCGAGCAGGCAAATCAACGATTCTGAGAAGGTTTCAGCGTTTCGGTTCGTCAGATTGAGGGGAAAAGTCGCTGCTAGGAGCCTTGCGGATGTTCCGGCAGTCCAACCAGCTTCCGGAATTCCGGGTTGTCGTGCAGGCAATCGAGATCGGAGTCGTTGGCCGCCCAATTGGGATTGCCGTATCCGACAGAAAAGGCTCTCTTAATGGTTTCGAGCGCCTCCGCTTTCTTTCCGAGGATGCCGTATGCGCACGCGGCATTGTAGAGAATGTTGGCATCTCCGGGACGGAGGGCGACAGCCGTCTGCAGGTGGCGGACGCTTTCGTCGGCGTCTTGTTCGAAGTAGGCCAGGGTTGACGCCAGTAGGATGCGTGCGCGGACGTCTTCCGGAACCAGCTCTAGCTGCTGACGCAAAACCTTGCACACGCGCCCCCGGAGACTTTCGGCTTCTTTTTTCCGGCCTAGCCGTTCCATCGCATTGATGTAGGGGACGTACGTGTTGTAATCGTCGCCGCTGGCCTCAAGAGCACGCTCGACCAACGCAACGGCCTCTTCGTGGCGCCCTGAAGCGAAATACGCGCGGCCGAGAATGTTCCACGAGCCTTCACAGTCAGCCTTTCGTTCGATGGCACGCCACGCCAGCAGAACTGCATCCTCGTATTTTTTCTGCACGTAACAGAGATGAGCGTGCGCGACCAGCAGCTCCGGCAGGTCTGGCGCCAGGGCGGTAGCCCGGGCGCAGGCAGCGAGTCCCCGTTCGATCCACTTCGGATTTTGCTCGCGGATCTCATAGATGAGCGCGCAGAGGTTCGCGATCCCGCTATGCGCCAGTGCGAAATTGGGATCCAGTTGGATGGCCTGCTCGAACATCTGCAGGCCGTAGTCCACATTCTCACGCCGCGTGTAGCTTCTTCCGCGCAAGTAAAAATCATATGCCAGCGGATTTTCCGTGGGCTTGCGCGCCATGGTTTTTTCTTCCTGCGGCGTAAGAGTGATGCGCAGGGCCTGGGCGATGCTCCGGGCGATTTCTTCCTGGATGGCAAAGACGTCTTCCAGTTGCCGGTCGTAGCGTTCGGCCCACACGGAATGCCGTGTGGAGGCTTCCACAAGCTGTGCGGTAATACGCACACGGTTGCCGGCGCGTCGGATGGAGCCTTCGAGGACGTAGGCGGCACCGAGCTGCTGGCCCACTTGTTGCGCGGTGACTGGTTTGTCGCGAAATGCGAGCATCTCCGAGCGAGGGAAGATTTCCAGCTGCGCAATTTTCGAAAGCTCGGTGACGATGTCTTCAGTAATGCCGTCCCGAAAGTATTCGTCCTCTTTCGAGCCACTCTGGTTTTCGAAGTAAAGAACCGCAACTGATTTTTGCTTGACCGCCGTCGCGTGGGCCCCGGAACCGGGGACAGTCTTCTCCGCCACGGGGCGACGGCTCGATTCAATATCACGGCTGAGCCGCTTGAGGTCGGCGCGAAGCTCGGCGGCGGTCTGGCACCGCAAGTCCGGATCCTTCTCGAGGGTTTTGGCAAGAATGTTTTCGAGGGCGAGGGGCAGTCGCGGATTTATCTCTTTCGCAGACGGAGGCGCGGAATGCAAAATCCCATCAAAAATCACGGCCGAGGTGGCGCCGGAGAAAGGAACCTGCCCAGTAGCCATCTCGTACAGCACCACGCCGAGTGAAAACAAATCCGAGCGGGCATCCAGCTCTTCGCCGCGCGCCTGTTCGGGCGACATGTACGCGACCGTGCCCATCGAGCTTCCCGGGCTCGTGAGTTGCTCATCGTTCAGCACATGCGTTCGCGCCTGCGAGAATGTGGCGCCTACCGATTCGACGGCATGCTTCACCGCGAGAGCCAGCTTCGCGAGACCGAAATCCAGGATTTTTACCTGGCCGCGTTCGACGAGAAAGATGTTCGCGGGCTTGATGTCGCGGTGGACGATTCCCTTCGAGTGCGCGCCATCGAGTCCGGCGGCGATCTGAATGCCGATTTCCAAAAGCTCCGATACTTCGATGGGCTTCGCGCTGATGCGGTGCTTGAGAGTCTGACCCTCGAGAAGTTCCATGGCGATGAACGGCCGGCCTTCGAACTCACCAATGTCGTAGAGCGTGCAAATGTTCGGATGATTGAGCGCTGATGCGGCGCGTGCTTCGCGGCGAAATCGTTCGATGGATTGGGCGTCGTGAGCAATGTCGTCGGGGAGGAATTTCAGCGCAACGCTTCGGCCAAGGCGCGTGTCTCTGGCCTTATAGACCACGCCCATTCCACCGCCACCTAGCTTTTCCACTACGCTGTAGTGAGAGATGTTGCGGCCTACGATGGACGAAGTGTCGGGCATGGGCCTTGGAGTTTACTCCAGCACCCGCAAGCAGGCAATCGGGCGGCAAAGGTCTCCGCTGGGTCCAGCCGTGACGTAGCGATAGCAAGGTAGCAACGTGCGTATTTTGAATTAGACCGAGTCGTCTTTCGTCTCGCGCGTTGCGAGCAGCCGATGAAGGTCAAGGCTGCGACCACACAGACGGAGTGACCGAGATACTGTAGCGCTGATGCGCCAGCCCGAGTTAACTTGCGACAGACGCCACCGAGCGAATGGGAATTGCAATGGGCTTCGCGGCTTCGGGCTCGGCGGCCGTTAGCATGTGGCACTGGCCCTCAAAGAAAGCGCCAGGCTCAATTACGAGGCAGGGGGTATGAATATCGCCGGCTACCACGGCCTTGGCTTGAATGTCGACGCGACCGGTCGCCTGAATTGTGCCGTCGAAATGGCCCGCAATAATCACGCGGTTTCCGCTGATCTCGCCCTCGACTGCTGCATGTTCGCCCAGGATCAGCGTCCCCGCGGAGACGAGAGTGCCCTTCATGGCCGAATCAATTCGAAAGGTGCCCGTGGATTCGAGCCTGCCCTCTAACTTGACGCCCGGTTCGAGGAAACCGGTCCATTCAGTGGATTCCTGGTGTTTGCGGTCGAACCATCGCCACGCCATGCGATGCTCCTTCTGTCTGCTGAGGAACTTTTATTCTCGCATGAGTTGGTTGTAGAGCCGTGCGAGATCGGTCGTGTCATAGTATTCAAACGATAACTGGCCCAGCCGTCCCGGCGTCACTGGTCGAATGTGCACCTTTGCTCCGAACTTACG
This sequence comes from uncultured Acidobacteriota bacterium, assembly GCA_963823145.1. GTDB lineage: Bacteria > Acidobacteriota > Terriglobia > Acidiferrales > UBA7541 > Palsa-295. The sequence goes on along the minus strand of CAWGJZ010000002.1, from coordinate 110,711 downwards.
CTGCAACTCGTCGAGTGCAAATCTTGTATTGGGGTCGAGGGTCGGCGGAGCTGCTGCTTTGGGCCTTGTGCCGCGCGTGGCAAGGCGTTCGACTTGGCGCACAGTCATGCCGCCTCGCGCAATCCGGCGCGCAAGCTCGAGCCTCTCTTTTGGCTCGGCGATGGCCAGAAGCGCTCGCCCGTGTCCGGCAGAGAGCCGGCCCTCTTCGAGCAGGTCCTGGATAGGTTCTTCCAACCTCAGAAGGCGCAGCGAATTTGCGATGGTGGCGCGGTCTTTTCCCGTTCGTTCGGCTACCTGTTCTTGCGTGAAACTGAATTCGTCGGTAAGGCGCTGAAACGCGTGCGCCTGTTCGATTGGATTTAGATCCTCGCGCTGGAGGTTCTCGACGAGAGTCATCTCCAGCGCCATTTCATCGCGGACCTCGCGGAGAACTGCTGGAACACGTTGGAGGGGGGCTCGCTGGGCTGCCCGCCAGCGGCGCTCGCCAGCAATCAGTTGATAGCGGTTGCCCAGTTTGCGAACAACGATGGGCTGTACGATACCGGTCGCTCTGATGGAGCGCGCCAGCTCTTCAAGGGCCTCGTCGCGGAAACGCGTGCGCGGCTGATAGGGACTCGGATCGATTAAATCAATGTCGATCTGCAGGAAGCCTTCAGTCTGCACCGGAGCCGACATCACCGCCGCTGCCGCTGCCGGGGCTGCTGCCTGCGGCTGCTGCTGAGGCGCTTGTTCCGGCTCCCGAATCAGTGCGCTCAGTCCCCTGCCCAGCGCGTTTCTGGTCATTGACCATAACCTCCTTGGCTAGCTGTATGTAGCTCTCCGCACCTTTACTATTGATGTCGTAGAATATCACCGGCATTCCATGACTGGGAGCCTCTGCTAGGCGGACATTTCTGGGAATTACGCTCTCAAACACCTGCGAGCCGAAAAAGCTTCTAAGATCGGCCGCCACTTGCTTGGAGAGTGTCGTTCGATCATCGTACATCGTCAGAAGGATACCCTCGACGGATAGAGCTGGGTTGATCGTCCTGCGAAGACGCATAAGCGTGTCGAGGAGCTCCGAGACCCCCTCGAGTGCCAAGTACTCGCACTGGATTGGAACCAGAACGGAATCGCTTGCTGCTAGGGCATTCAGTGTTAGTAGATCGAGAGATGGAGGGCAATCGATTAGGATGTAGTCGTATTTCCCTCGAATTCCCTGGAGTGCGGTCTTCAACTTGTACTCGCGATCCTCCATGGAAACCAGCTCGACGGTTGCGCCAACGAGGTTTTTGTCGGCCGGGATTAGTTCGAGGCGTTGAATCTTGGCGTCAATCGCGACGCGCTCGATTGGTTCTCCCAAAATGAGCGTCTGATACAAGGTTCGGCGAGCCGGGTCTTTCGGGAATCCGAGAGCGCTGGTTGTATTTCCCTGAGGATCACAGTCGATGAGGAGCGTGCGCTTCTCGGATACTGCTAGGGAGGCGGCGAGGTTTACTGCGGTGGTAGTTTTGCCGACGCCGCCTTTTTGATTGGCAATGGAGATTACTCGCGCCAACGGCTCTCCCCGGTGGAAGCAGGAATCTAACTACAATTGGGAGGGAATGCAAGACGTTTCACGTGGAACATCATTTCGCGTAGAAGCTGGGGACCCGCAGCATCTCAAGTAGTGTTCCACGTGGAACACTCTTCGAAATCTGATTGCCAGCTACGGAACCGGGGCTCCGGAAAGAACGAAGCGTCGCGAAGAATTGGGTATCTTTATGGGCGATTCCCAATGCCACTGCTTCGTCTTGCGGACTGTTTGGACGTCCTCATCGCCCAAGAATAGCACGAGTCTCCCTTTCGGCGTCAACTTCTCCCGGGCCCACCGTATAAGGTTCGCGCGTTCGCCGATAGCCCTAGCGCAAACAAAATCGAAGGCCTCTACGCCCCTGACATCCTCCATGCGGCTGCGGAGAACGGTAATGTTCGAAAGATCGAGCCGCCGCACTACTTCACACAAGAACGCCGCTTTCTTCGCATTCGCCTCAATAAGGGTCACGTGCAAACTTGGGGTCGCGATCGCGACGGGCAAGCCCGGGAAGCCCGCACCAGAGCCAACGTCGGCGAGCCGACCATCCCGTATTTTCAGCGCCGACGCTGCGAACAGGCTCTCTCCGAAATGAAATTTGACGATTTCTTCGGGCTCTGTGATCGTTGTGAGCGAAATCTTTTTACTCCACTCCAAAAGTAATGGGATATAGGCTCTGATGTGCTCGATTAGACTCTGATTCTCAGCGGAGTAGTAAGGGGCCAGAAAAGAAGCGATATCGGTCGACGAAAGCTCTTTCATCTCAATCTCTTGCGCTTCCGGCCAGTGTCTAGAAACGGCATATCAGTCTGCGGATTCGTCTTCAATAACGCTCTCGGCAGACCGAAATCGCGAAGGAGCCAGCATACCCGCCGTAAAATCAGCTATGAAATGAGCAACAATTGGTGGAACCAAACTACCTGTCCAGCTACGCGCTCCCGAAAAAATGGTTCCTACTATAAATGTAGCAGCCATGCCTTTCCGTCCCTGATATGTGTGTGCCAAGGCAAATAGGGCCGCCGATGTCAGAATACCAGCTAACACGCTTCTCCACAGTGAATTACGAAAGACATACTGCGCGAAGCCTCGATAGATTACTTCCTCGCACACGGATACCGTGATGACCACAGCAAAGAACACCAAGCGCTCACCAAAATCCTGAGGAAACACTTTTGTCGCAAGGTCCGGCAGAATTCCTTGCGTTTCGCCCGCCCCGCGAGAGATTCGATGAAGGCTAACAAGCTGGTTCACGAGAACGAGTGCTGCCAGCAATGCTGATGCAAGCGCAACCGTGCCGGCGTTCGCAATTTCGAACCCGAGAGACGCGAGCGAGATGCCGTGAGCACCGGTCCGCCACAGAATGACGCCCGCGGCGAGCCATTGAAAGGCTATGGTCGAGGCGTAGAGCAATAACCGATCCTGCTTCGTCGTTTGGGGCATTTGCATGAGTTGGCGCACGCGGCGCCTGCCTAGCCATGGTACCGCTGTACCGAGAAACAGGAGGATGAGAGCGAAGTCCCAGTGCATTACGTCCGATGAAATCATCTTTGCGGGACTAGAGCAAGCTGCGCGTTGGATCAGCGCGGCGCATTTACGGGCGCGAATCGATGGTTGACACCAGCGGACGCCGCGCCGTATGGTTCTAAATTCTCGACGGCAAATACAATGAAAATATTGGTAATCGGAAGCGGTGGACGCGAGCACGCTATTATTTGGAAGCTCGCGCAGAGCGCTTCAGTGCAAAAGATCTGGTGCGCGCCGGGCAACGATGGAATCGCGTGCGAGACTGAGTGTCTTGCACTCGATCTGAAGGATCCGGTCGCGGCCGCAGATCTTGCGGCGAAGATCGATGCCGATCTAACCATCGTCGGACCGGAACTGCCACTGGTCCGCGGCGTTGTCGATGAGTTCGCCAAGCGGAGTTTGCTGGTGCTTGGGCCGCGACAAAGTGCCGCGCGCCTGGAAGGCAGCAAAATCTTCGCGAAGGAGTTTATGGAGCGGCATCAGATCCCGACAGCAGAAGTGTACGGCGTTTTCGACTCTCCATTGGAAGCACATGTAGCGCTCGACTCCGTCGAGATGCCGCTGGTAATCAAGGCGGACGGCTTGTGCGCGGGAAAGGGCGTCCTGGTGACCACTTCCATTGCAGAAGCCGCTGATTTCGTCGAGCGCCTGATGGAAAAGCGTGAGTTCGGCGACGCCGGAACGAGAGTCCTTTTGGAAGAGGGTATCGTTGGCGAGGAACTTTCCTACATTATTTTGACGGACGGGGAACATTTCCTCCGCATGGCTCCGGCGCGCGATCATAAGCGAGCCTTTGACAATGACGAAGGGCCGAATACAGGTGGAATGGGTGTCTACTCGACCGACGCCATTCTTCCACCGGCCATGGAGAAGACCGTCATCGAAACGATCGTGCGGCCGACGTTGGAAGGATTAAAAGCCGAGGGAATGCCGTACCGCGGCTTCCTCTATTTTGGATTGATGCTGACGGCACAAGGACCGAAAGTCCTGGAATACAATTGCCGCCTCGGCGATCCGGAAACGGAAGCGGTTTTGCTCCGCGCAAATTTCGATTTCGCGCAGGCTTGCATGCAGGCGGCGCTCGGGGATCTTGCAGGGTTTCAGGCGAAATGGTCTGAGGGCGCGAGCGTATGCGTGGTGATCGCGTCGAAGGGTTATCCCGGCGATCCGCAGACGGGCGTAGCAATCGAGGGGCTTGCGGACGCGGCGAAAGTGCCGGGCGCGGTGATTTTCCATGCGGGAACGCGGTGGGATCGAGAAACTTTTCGAACCAACGGCGGCAGAGTTCTCGTCGTGAGTTCGGCGGGGCGCGACCTCGCCAGCGCCCGGATCCCAGCCTACGAGGCAGTCCACAAAATCCAAATCGAAGGCGCCCACTATCGAACTGACATTGGACACGTGAAGGCCCACGGCGCCGGGACCCGGGTGGCGTGAGCTGCATGCCTATCCAAACCGTTCACCATAGATCATTTTTCTTTACACCAACAAGGACTTGCGGAGAATTGCCTGCCCGCGTAGAGATATTTTTCGTATCCTCGTACTGTGTCCATACTGCTGAATCGTTTGACGCACTCTGCGCGCGCGCATGCCGCGCGGCGAGGCGCGCAAGAGCTAACAAGGCCTTCGAGGGCGTCGAACGGCGCGCAAACCCAGAAGGAGAGAGTTCGTGACCAGTGGCGGAAAACCTAAAGCCCTTGTTGGAATCGTGATGGGATCGGACTCCGATTTTCCCATGATGAGCGAAGCCGGAAAGATGCTCGAAAAATTTGGCATCGCCTATGAGATGGAGGTGCTTTCCGCACATCGCACTCCAGCGCGCGCGCATGAGTACGCAACCACAGCCGCGAATCGCGGTCTGAAGGTGGTCATTGCGGCCGCCGGAGCCGCGGCGCATCTCGCGGGTGTAATGGCAGCTAATACCACGCTGCCTGTGATCGGCGTCCCCATGGCGACCAGCACGCTAAACGGCCTCGATGCGCTGCTGGCAACGGTGCAAATGCCGGCCGGAATTCCGGTGGCGACCATGGCAATCGACAAGGCCGGGGCTGCAAACGCAGCTATCTTCGCCGCCGAGGTGCTGGCGCTGTCGGATTCCGAAATCGCGAAAAAGCTCGTGGCGCATAAGGAAGATTTGGCGAAATCAGTCGCCGAGAAAAACGCCCGCCTGCAGAAACAGTTGTCGCAAAGCCAGTAATCGCCATTTCGATCGAGGCAGATTCAAAATCTCTAAATCTATTATTTGGGGGCGCCCATTAGCGATGGTGCGCCGGGCGGGCGCTCAGGACGATTGCCTGGCGCCGTAGGCTCGGATGGCGGCGCGAGTATCCATTGCAAACCTGTTTCCGCGAAAATGCTACACATGGTCTCGCGAGCATTCGCCGGAGCGATCACCGACAATATCGCGCGAAGAAATTGCGTGGCGTCAGCGGCAACCACTTTGTTGCTTTCGCCTTGCAGAAAGCGGCCGGCTACTTCCGCCATCTTGGGATCCGAGCTCACGATTTGTTCTATGCGCGGATCTTTCTCGCGAAGAAGTTCAAGCACCGGCGTTGGCGCGTGGTCGCTCGGGTACGAAAATTCCAGCAGAGTTCGTGGCTGTCCTTTTTCCGGAGGCCAAAATTGCAGATACGACGGTCGGAGGACGCGCGTGGTCCAATAATCCGAGTCTTGTTCCTGCTGCTCGATTTGATACGTGAGCGTCCATATGTCTGGCCCATAGCCCGGCAAGTAGCCCACCAGAATCAATTCCGTGAGCGGTTCATTCGGCGAAAGATTTACTTTGCCGTGAAGATTCTGCGCCAGTTCATTGAGCCGTTCGAGCAAGCCCTGGCCGATTGCTTCCACGTCCGTTGCTTCGCCGCCGCCTTGCTCCGCTTGAAGGTGCGGAGCGAGCGGTACCAGATGGCTGCGGAGGTGGGGCAGCTCCGTATCCAACTGAGCGATTTCTTGTTTGGAGGAGGGAGAAAACCAATTGTCCGCACCGAGAAGGATTCCGGTGCGCTCGCTTGAAAGCGCCACTGGCGTGGGAGGCCGCGTGTCCACTTCAATGGGATTTTCTACCGTGGCGATCAGAATGGCATCTTTGACGACCGCAATTATCACGCGCCCAGCGGCCAGATTCGCGACCGTTTCCTCCGTGGGCGTTCCGGGCTGATCTTGCCCTAAGGCTCGAAATAGAATTTGTACGAGGCTGCCCGCCAGCAGCAGCGCAAGCGATGCGCGAAGGAGTGTGCTTCTGCGAATGCACCACCCGGACACGGGCGAGCCTTCCCTGAGAGCCGGCGCGATGCCTTAGTCAGTGAAAGTTTGCGGCGACCCTCATGCAACCCAAGTTACCACAACCAGCACGCGGCGGATTCATTCCAATCGATAGGCACGCGGCTGCGTCTCTTGTAAACTAGGACGACGCTTAGTTTAATTCGCGAGTGAACCCTGGGACTCTTCGGCGCATTGAAGGGAGGAAATCTGCGATCGCTCGATAGTATTCGCCATGGTGGTAAGCGGCTTTCTCAAATTTTGGAGGCGCACGCGCTCTTTATTCGCGGCGACGAGAAGGGCGTTCGCGCCGATCTGAGCGGCGCCGATCTTTCGCGAGCCGACCTTGCAAAGGCGAAACTCAACTACGTGAATTTTCAGGGGGCGAACCTGAAAGGTGCCAACTTGAGGGAGGCACGGCTGGCATCGGCGGAACTCAGTAAGACCAATCTCCAGCAAGCCGACCTGCGCAAGGCTGATTGCACAGAGGCCAACCTCAGTGGCGCCGACCTAAGCGAGGCGCAGTGCGGAGGAGTGGAGTTTTTCCGCGCGAACTTGCAAGGCGCGATTTTGCGGAAAGCCGACTTCGGGGCCACCAATTTTCGCGAGGCTGACCTCCAGGGAGTGGACTTCGAAGGCGCCAATCTGAAGACCGCAATTCTGCGAGAGGTCAAGCTTGAAGGTGTGGATTTGTCTCGCGCCGTGAACCTGGATTCGGCGCTGCTGCCCCGCGGATATGGCCGGCCAGACGGCTCGAATAATTAGGGTCATCTCGTGGGGCTGCTCTCCGCGAGATACGATTACGAGATCATGTCGACTGTTCCTTGGATTCCAGTGGACGATTTCAAGCACCCTTCGGGGTGGGCGCATCCTGAAGCGCGCCAGGCGCGGACGCGAGCGTATTGCGAGATGCTCGAGCGTGGCGAAATTCTCTTTTTCGATGAGCCTCCGTTCAACTTTTCGGCTGAGGATCGGGAATTTTTGCTCGCCCAGGAGTGGGCCGAGCTGCGGATGCACAAAAATGTGTCTTACCGGCCCGACGAGGATGTCCTGCGAGGCGTCTCCGGCGGGGCCGCAACCGTCCAGCGGCTGCAAGCGATTTTGCGCAACTATTCAGCGGAAGTAGTCGCGTTTCTCACGAAATTCCTCGCGCCATACGCCCGGGACTGGACAGTCGATTTCTCGAGCTTTCGTCCGTTTGAGGAAGAAAGCCGCGAACTAGCACTGCACAAGCGCAACGATCTGCTTCACGTGGATGCTTTTCCAAGCCGGCCGACGCGCGGCGGCCGCATTCTCCGCGTATTCACGAATGTGAATCCGGTGAAGCCGCGCGTGTGGAACACCACGGAACAATTCGAAGTTCTCGCCCGCCGCTATGCCGACGACGCCGGCCTGCACCGGATCGCGGAAGACTCCTGGCTGAGCCGAACGGTGCAAGACTGGGGCGGCAAGCTCGGTTTTCGCGGAATGGGCCGCACCCCTTACGACATGTTCATGCTGGGTTTCCACGATTACCTCAAAGAGAACGCCGGCTTTCAGAAGGATTGCCCTAAGGTGCGGCTAGAGTTTCCACCCTCTTCAACGTGGCTGGTGTTTACTGACGGTGTCGCGCATGCGGCGATGTCGGGACAATATGCAATCGAGCAAACCTTCCTCATTTCGCCCCAGGCGCTGGTCTCTCCCGAGCAAGCACCCTATCGAATCTTAGAGACCATAGCTGGCCGCCCTCTGGTGTACTAAGTAGTTTCACATCATCGCACTGATCCCTACAGTCTTTCGCGTATAACGCTTTCGCGGTTCGCTTTTCATTCAAACGGCGTGAAACGGCTCCTGCATCGGCATCATAGTTGTGATGAAAGCAATTTCCTCAGGAGACCTTCGGGGCTTCCTAGTTCGAAACAAAAAGGCGATCGAAATTGTAGTTTTGGCGGCGGTGTATTTTGCCGCTGGAAAATTCGGGCTGACGATGGCCTTCGTTCATCCCAGTTCGACCGCCGTGTGGCCGCCCACTGGCATCGCCCTTGCCGCTCTGCTTATCTTTGGTTATCGCGTGTGGCCTGGGATTTTCCTTGGCGCGTTTCTTGTGAACCTGACCACAGCAGGTTCCGCAATCACTTCGCTCGGAATTGCGGCGGGCAATACTTTGGAGCCCGTTTTAGGAGCTTATCTCGTATCCAGATTTGCGAATGGGCGGAAATGTTTCGAGTCCGTGCAAGATACGGTGAAGTTCGCCATTCTCGCGGGCGCAGTCAGCACCACGGTGAGCGCTACGATCGGCGTCACCTCTCTCTCGCTGGGAGATTTCGCAAGATGGGCGGACTTCAAGGTAATTTGGGCCACCTGGTGGCTTGGAGACGCTGTAGGCGCCGCAATCGTGGCGCCGCTGCTAATCCTATGGGGCGCCAATGCCAAAGTCCGCTGGAGCTGGAACCGGCTGAGTGAATTCGCGCTTTTGGTAATATCGGCGATGGTGGCGGGACAGTTCGTTTTCGGGCCGTTTGTTTTCCCAGGCCTGAAGAATGTACCGCTCGAGTATTGGTGCATCCCATTTCTGATATGGACGGCGGTTCGGTTTGGGCCACGAGAGGCGGCAACCATCGTGGCAGTGCTTTCGGGGATCGCCATCCGAGGCACATTTCTGGGCCTTGGCCCGTTTGCCATCGGCACACGAAATGAATCGCTTCTGCTGCTGCAAGCCTTCATGGGCATCATTGCCGTGATGACGCTGACGCTTGCGGTGATGTCCGAGGAGCGCCGCCAGGCAGAGGAGCGAATCCGCAACCTCGCCGTCACCGACGCCTTAACTGGCTTAGCGAATTACGGCAAGCTCATCGATATGCTCGATTCGGAAATCAAGCGATCGAATCGCACGGGAAGATCGTTCTCGGTTTTGCTGATGGATCTGGATGGCTTGAAGAAGATCAACGACCAGCACGGCCATCTGACCGGCAGTGGCGCGCTGCGCCGCATCGCCGATATTCTGCGGGTCTACTGCCGCGATACCGATACTGCCGCCCGATACGGAGGCGATGAATTTGCGCTCGTAATTTCGGAAGGTGGTTCTAAGGAAGCTCAGCAGGTGGCATTGCGCATACGTGAACGCGTTTCGCAGGATGCCGGGATTCCTCCGCTTTCGATCAGTGTCGGTGCGGCGGCCTATCCGCAAGATGGAAGTACGCGGGAAGAATTGCTCGAATCTGCGGACCGCGAGCTTTACGCCATGAAACGCCTGTCTCTAGGGCGGACATCCTCGCCTGGATCGACGTCACTTCTGCGAAGCGGCGGATAAGCACGTCCAAATCGCGCGGGGTCTAACAATTCCCAGGGGATAGCGCCGGTCCATCTTCACCGTAGCCGTCGGGCACGCGGGGTACGCCTGGGCGGCGGCGAATCTCGATGCCCAGGCGCTTGATTTTCTGGTTGAGTGTCGAGAGAGGGACCTGAAAGCGCTCGGCGGCTTCCGTTTGATTCCAATTTGTTCTTTCGAGCATATCGACAATCACGCGGCGCTCCACTTCCTCCAGGATTTCAAAAAGAGAAGGAGGCGGCGCCGCATTTCGAAGGCCGCTGCCATCTTGCGGCGACGGCATGAATTCGGTGAGCTCGAACCGCACGCCCTTTACAATTTCGCGGGTGTGGATATTTTCCGGCAGTAGGTCGGCATCCACCGAATCGCCTGTGGAAAGTACTACGGCGCGCTCCACGGCATTTTCAAGCTCGCGCACATTTCCGGGCCATTCGTAGTCCATCAAAAGCTTCATTGCCCTGTTGCTGAATGCACGCAGCGGCTTCCCGTTCTCGCGGCAAAACTGTTCCAAAAATCGGTCCACGAGAAGCGGGATATCTTCCTTGCGGCTGCGAAGCGGCGGCAACTGAATCGAGATCACGTTCAGACGGTGAAATAAATCCTCGCGGAACCGGCCTTCGCGGACCAACTTGCGCAGGTCTTCATTCGACGCTGCCAGGATGCGCACGTCAACTTTGATCGTCTCCGTGCCGCCCAAGCGCATGAACTCCCGCTCCTGGATCACGCGCAGCAGCTTAGCTTGGGTTTCGGGACTGATCGTCGATATCTCGTCGAAAAAAATCGTGCCTTGGTCGGCCACTTCGAACAGGCCCTTCTTCGCGGCGATCGCGCTGGTAAACGCTCCTTTTACGTGGCCAAAAAGCTGCGATTCCAGCAGATCGACTGGAATGGAGCCCGTATTGATCGGAATGAAGGCCCTTTCCGCGCGAGTCGAAGCGGCATGGATGGCCTTCGCAATCACTTCCTTGCCCGTGCCGCTCTCGCCCGAGATCAGCACCGTCGAGCGCGACGGCGCCACCTGCGTCACTAGATCGAGCACCGCCAGCATCTTCTCGCTCTTTCCCACGATGTTCGGAAAGTTGTAGCGCTGCTTCAGCGCGCGCTTCAGGTGCAAGTTCTCTTCGCGCAGCCGGCGCCCCTCGATCGCAAGAGAAATCTGCGCGATCAATTCATCGTTGGACCACGGCTTCGTAATGTAGTCTTGCGCGCCGCCCTTGAAAGCCGCCCGCGCCATGTCGATCGAGCCATAGGCCGTAATCAAAATGATTGAGAGGTGGGGGTCGCGCAGTCGGATTTCACGAAGCATGTCGAGGCCGTTGCGGTCAGGCAGACTCACGTCCAGCAGCATCAGATCGAACGGCCGATCGTCGAGCTTTTGCAAGCCCGCCGCACCGGTCTCTGCCAGCGTCACGTCGAAGCTTTCGGAAGTCAGCAGAGCCTCGAGACCCTCGCGGATTTCAATCTCGTCATCGACTACTAGGATGGAGCCTTTACGCATGCACCGATTTCCTTGCTACGGGAAATTCTAAACGGAAGGAAGTTCCCTTTCCAGGGGTCGAGCGAACGTCTACTTTTCCCGCATGTTCTTTGATGATTCCATAGCTCACCGAGAGGCCTAGCCCCGTGCCGCGGCCGCTGGCTTTGGTGGTGAAAAACGGATCGAAAATGCGATGCAAGTTCTCCGGAGGAATGCCTGCGCCCGTGTCGGACACTTCTATCTCCACCGAACCGTTGTGAGCGCCGGTTCGAACTTCAATCATGCCCCCGGTCGGCATGGCATCGCGAGCGTTCATTAGAAGATTCAGGAACACTTGTTGCAACCGTGTGACCGACCCGAGAACCAGTGGCAATTTTTCCGAGTAATTCTTTACCACGCTTACGTGAGCCGTCTTGAACGGATGCTGCACGAGCGTGAGCGTCTCGTCGATCACCGCATTCAAATTCAGCTCCACCGATTCCGCCCCGCCGGTGCGCGAGAAGTTCAAAAGATTGTTAACGATCTCGCTGGCGCGAAACGTCTGCTTCACAATCCGATCCACCGTTTTCTGCCGCGGATCGTCCGCCGGCATCTGCTTCGCCAGCATTTGCGCGTAATTGGAGATCACCGCGAGGGGCGTATTCACCTCGTGCGCCACGCCAGCCGCCAGCAAGCCCAGCGAAGTGAGCTTCTCCGTTTGGACCATCTGATCTTCCAACCGCACGCGCTGGGTGATGTCGTCCAGCAGAACCAGGCGTCCGAGCCGTGAACCATCCTTACCCAGCAGCGGCGCAATCGAGGCGTTCACCACCAGATGGCGGCCGACGCGCGTGTCCAGGTGAAACCGGTAGATGCCGGAAACATGCTCGCTCGGCGAGCTGGCCGCGATCTCCGCGGCGAGGTCGCGCGGCACCGCTTCTTGCATCTTTCGATGCAGTGCCTCGCTCCGCGGAATTGCCAGAAGCTCTTCAAGCTGCGGGTTCCACGACTCGATCCGATCCTCGAGATCAATCGTGAATACCCCGATCCGCAGCGATTCCACGATATTTTCGCTGAAGTCCTTCAGCCGCTCGATTTGTACTGCCTTCTGTTCGAGCGAATGGTAGAGCCGAGCATTCTCTATCGCGATCGCCACGTAGCCGGCGATTGTCGAAAGCAATTCCAGGTCTTCGCTGGAAAGGTAGTCGCCGTCGACCGTTTTTCCCAGTCCCAGAAATGCAGCCGTGCGATCGTGGAACCGGCAAGGGATAAAATAATTTAGCTCCAGTTGATCCAGCGTCCGCCGGATCGAGTCGCTCTCCCGCGCCGCGCGAGCCGATTCGAAAAAGAGGCAGGCGCGCTCGAACCCCGGCCGCGCCGGATCGAGAAAGGTCAGGTCCAGCGCGCTCGCAGTCTCCACACCCATTGACCGCGAAATTAAAAATTGGCCCGGATTCGCAGGGTCCTCAAGGAAAACGGCCAGACGGTCGACCAACAAAGTTTGCGAAATCCTGTCGAGAACCGAATCCAGCAACGGATCGAGGCGAACTTCATTGGCCAGCGTTCGGCCGAACTCAATCAGCGTGCGACGATAGTCCAGCCGGTCGCGGTAAAAGAAATGATCGAGTCGCGCCTGCACCCAATCCCGTAACGGTTGAAAAAGAAAAGCGGCCGCTACGATTGCGATCACGGCGCCCGCAGGCCCGGTTGGCCACGCGGTATGAAATAGTTCGCCGATCAAAGCAATTACCGCGAAGTAGGCTGCCACCAGCCCCACCGTCGCAAATGTATAAGCAAGTCCGCGCTTGAAGATGATATCGACGTCCATCAACCTGTAGCGGATAATCGCGTATCCGAAACAAAGTGGAATCAGAACCAGCGAAAAAACGGAGAGCTTCATCCACGGCAGTGGCACCGCGCTCAGCAGCCGCGGAAGGATGTAGAACAAACAGACCGGCAAAATTCCCGCGAACGTTCCGCCCGTCACCCACTTCAATTGCTGACGCAAGATGCCGCTGGGCGCCCGGAAATAGCTCGCCAGGAAAATGACGGCCGCCAGCAGGAAGTAGGCTCCCAGATAAAGCAGCTCAATCGTATCCAGGAAATCGCGATTGCTGATTGAAGGCAAAAAATCCAAGGTGCCGGTGGCTACGAACACGTGCAGGCCAAGCAAAGCCGCTGGGATGCTGTATACCGCCCCGACCTTCGGCCACACGGCCGCCCGCCGTTCCGGGAACACCAGCGCGAAATGAACCAGCAAGGCCGGCTGCAGCAGAAGCGCAACCACGTTGCCCCAATAAATCGTCCAGTCGAAGGAGTTCAGTTTCCCAGTGTAGTGGAAACTATAAAACACAAAAGAAACCAGGCAGAGAACATAGAAGTGAACCGCCCGAGGCGCGTTCCATCGCCGCACAAAAATAAACAATCCGATGAAAAGATAAAGCAGCGCCGTGATCCGCAGGTAGTCTTCAAGAGACGAGGGATTTTCCTGCGGAGCGGTAACCAGTGGCACCTCGAAGCTCTGGCCGTCGCGGTGAATTCCATACTTGACTTCCGTCCACGGACCAGCTCGCCAGAGCAGCCGCGTGACGTCCGTAGCGCGGTGGATTCTCACTCCGCGAACGCTTTCCACATAGTCGCCCTGTTGGATTCCAGCCCGATCGGCAGGCGAGTCAGGCACCACATGCCAGGCCACCACACCCTGGGCGGAATCCATCCAGGTGACGCCGTCATCGGGTTGGATAAATCGTGAACGTTGCTGGTAGTTCAGGACCGCAAACACTACGGCCGCCAGCGTTAGCACCGCTAGCGCAACCGCTCCAAGCCGTGTCCTGAGGTGCTCGTTCATCCTACTCCACCCAGACCCCTTGCATTGTACGCTAGCACGTCGGATTCCAGCCAATCATAGGTGGTTGCTTCGGCAACTGGCTTCGAAACTTGATCTTAGCGAAAACTGGAAGGATTAGGAGTTGATCAATCCGTTTTATGGAATGAGCCTTCCTATTTTGGTAGATGCCCTGGCTAGAACTGAACGCTTAGGCCACCGCGGAAATACCGGTATGACGGAATCAAAACCACATATCCGTCGCGTGTGGCCACCGGAACATACCCCTGTTCGAGCAGGTTCCCGACGTTCGCTTCCACTTGCATGTGTCCGGGGAAGACGCCGGGCAGCGGCTGCCGGACCTCGAGGCTCAAGTACGGATCCATGTGGTAGAGCGACTCACCGTACGGATCCTGCTGAGAAACTGCTCGACCATCCAGCCACTTATAACTGGCGGAAAACTGAGTTCCAAGATGGCGCGATTTTCCCGATATCCCTGCGGCCAGGCTCTGGCGGTAGCGCGTTGCCAATTCGTCGCGCAAAGCCAAAGTATCGGGACCTTCATTGGGTGCCAAAGCCCCCGCGTAGGAATACACGAACGTGGTCTTTAGGTTATTGGGTAGACTCTCGCGATATACCACGCGCCCTCCCATCGAACCCGTCGAGCCGCCGTCGTAAGCAAACGATTCGGATAAATACGCTTGCAAAAAGTCGGGATTGGCAACAGCGCCGCGTCCAATCACCGCTGTATGCGTGGAACGGTCGTGAAAAAATGATGCTGTGATGTCTGCCCTCTTACTCAGTGAGTGTTCCACCGCAATTTCCTGATGGTCGCCGTTCTCCAGCACGGGCCGGCCATCGTGTAGCATCAGGTTGGGAAACGCATCGAGCGTGTTAAGAGTGGATTCCATGGCTCCGTCGCCTGAAGCCGGGTCCGCCCAAGGATCGGTGGCCAAAATAATCGATGCCCGCCATGCCTTGGCGATTTGAACGGCTACTTCGCCATGGGGACGCACAGCTGCAGTCGTTCCGTTGAACCCCGCGATTATAAACTTGGCGCCATATCGGATGCTGACGCGATCCCCAATCGCCAACTGATCGTCCTGAGTCAATCGCAGTCCACGAAACACGGAACCGTTTGGGCCAATGCGCGATTCGCGGACCAGAAATGTCGTGAGCGGTCCGGCGCCCGCCTGGCCATCCGGCAGCCATTCGCCGGCAAAGCCGCTGGAGTTATCGGCGCCGTCATAGCTGAACTGTCCCGCCACCACGAGGTGGCCCTGCTCCCCCACTCCGAGGTCGTAGACAACCGCCGTTGCCGGAGCGTTCGCCAGATTTGCAACGGAACCGGGGCGATCCGCACCCGAGGTCAGTTCAACCCGCCCGCGTAGTGGTTCGTCATTCAGTGCGTCCCCTGGCACCGTCGAGGCAGCCAGCGTTGCCGTGCCGTCGTCCTGCCAACGAAGCACGGGACGCGTGGCCGCCGAGCTTCGCAGCACCCACGTCCAGTCGTCGGAGGAAACAGTCTGATCCGGCTGGCGTCGTAGTTTTTCAAAAGACGAAAATACCGAATCGACCACGATTTCCAGAAGAGTGGCCTGGTCTTGGCTTATTCGAACGTGCTGTTCCACCGCCGGCAGAAATCCCGCCAGCGTTACGTGGATCGTATACATTCCCGTCGGAAGGGACGCGCTGGAAAAGTGTCCCAGATCGTTAGTGAGAAGACGCAGCGGCCTACTCGCTGCTATTCGTTCCGAGGAGATCAAAACCGCGGCGCCCATTTGCGGTGTGCCGGTGCCATCCACCACTACTCCGGAAATCGCGCCGGTCTTGGGTGCGGCTGCCAGAGGCGAGGCCCATGCACACACTAACCATCCGAGGCTGAGAATGCAGATCGCTCGGAGAGTCAAATGGTTCACCTCCCCTGTGCGGTGACTGCCGGGGGCGCGGCTTTTACCGTGAAATCCGCCGCCGGCGTGATCGTTTGCTTGGCAAGGTTGTCGGTTACCGCTACCTCAAGATGATATTTCCCGGGAGCCAGCGACCCCAAAGTAATCAAGTTCTCCAGCGTCATTTCCTCGCCGTGCTGGGGAAGTTTATCCGCCGGCACGTCGAACTTGAGAACCGGCGCCGTTCCCTTTCCTTGCATCACCCGGAACTCGACGGACGTATCCGGCTTATGGGTCTTGTCATCCACCTTCAGGTTGTAAACCTGTAGGTACACGCCCATGCTGTCGCTCTGTGTAAAGGCCCCGTCCATCCGCGGCCGGACCTTCACGTCGCCCAGCACAAACTGGCCAAGCCCGATGTCCTTGCTCGATACCCGTTGGATGTCATCCGCCAAAATCAGCGAACTGGCGGATAGCTGGTCGTCTTGGAAGCGTGGAACCGGCAGTCTCGTGTTCACCACTCCCACGTTGCCGCTGTTCACGTCCTTTATCACGATGTCCAGCCGGTAGAGACCTGGGCTGAGCGGCACGGCCTTCTGGTAGATTCTCGATGTGCTGAGCGACTTCTGCAGCTGCCCGGACGGGAAGTCGGCCCGTAGCGTATCCTCGAATGTCTGTACCACCCGCCCACTCAGGCTGGTTACCCGCGCGAACAGATCCATGGTGGCCGAGTCCACTCCCTCTTTTTCTTGAAAGCTCAATTGCCGAACCGGAATCTGAACCGTGATCGGCACAAGCACCGTATCAGACGTGATGCGGACGAAGTCATACCGGTAATCGAACTTCACCTGATCGCGCACCAACCGATTCGTAACCACGGCCTCCAGATCCTTAAATTTCACCGGCGGCGGCTTCATGATATTCGCGTAATTTTCCAGGCGAGTGAATTCCTCGTCGTTCTCGCTTAGCCCGGCTCCCCCGAACTGCCCCTCCGCCATGTTGGTGCCGTCAGTGTTGCTGAAGCGGGAAGCCTTGTTCGCCATCCCCATGGATTCCGCCAGGGTGAGGCCGGCACCGGGTACGTGCAATAGAGCGTCCTTTTCGCTGGGATCCATCGTAAGGTGATACTCGCCCGTGGATGTTGGATCCACGAACTCCAATTCTACGTTTTCGCCCATGCCTTCCAAATACCGGTAGCGCCAATCTTCATACGGATACGTCGTCGTCGAACCGCCGCCCTGATCCATGGGCCGATCCCAGTTTCCTCCGGTCGGGTGCGCGTCGATTTCATCAGGCGGTCCCCACATGATGTAGATCTTGCCCCGGTCCGTTTTCCATCCTGGTATTCCCGAAGCAAAGTGCTCATTCGCGTACGCAATGCGCCGGTAATGTTCCTCTTTGAAGGTGTTCTCCGGCGAATCTGGGTCGGGATTCCGGCGCTGCCAGAAGGCCTCAATAAACTGCTCTCGTTCCTCGTTGGTCTGAAGCTGCAAAAAGGAACGCCGCTCCTCAGGCGTAATGATGTAAACCACATCCTCGTTAAGCCATTTCTTATATTGGGAATTCAGTTCTTTATAGAGGTCCTTCAGGCTTTTCTGCTTCGCTTTGGAGGATTTGCCCTGGTTCTGGCTGGTTTGTTGTTGGTCCTGCTGCTGATCCTGATTATCCTGTGCTGCTTTGGCGAGGTGAATTGGTACGGCGCTGACGCAAGCGACCAGAAAAAATCCGAGGAGCGTCTTCGCAGAGTGGCCCATAATTGCCCCTTTTCCGATGCGAAATCTTATCCTGTACTAATGTACAGGTCAATTAAAGTTTGCCCGCGCCCGCCCGCGCCAGAATCGAGCCCGCCCGCGCCAGAATCAAGCTCAAACTATTCACTTTCGCCCGAGGACAAGCCGAATTAATATACTGATATCCCGTTGATGCGCCCTGTGGTCTTGAGGATGGCCTGTAATCAGTTCCGCTGGAACGTGAGATAGCTTAGACGATCAAGAAATCGGGAGAATTTTGGGCTAAGTTTGCCGCTTTTTGCGCCTCGTCTGCTGGCCGCGAAACATTATGTCTCGCCCGGGCGTATCTATCAAGTGGCGAGTATGTGTGTCGAAAAACCTTGCCCAGAGGTTAGGTAATGAAGACCTGGCAGAAAGCGACCATCGCAGCTTGCGTTGTGGTGCTGATCGGCGGTGTCGCCTGGTACAGCATTTATAAGTCTAATCAAGGGGTCACTGCGGTCCAGACGGGGCGCGCGGCACGGGAGGATCTCGTATCCCTCGTCACCGCTTCCGGTGAGATTCGACCCAAAAACTATACCAATGTCCTCGGCGAGGGCATCGGCAAGATTACGGACATCGTGGTCAAGGAAGGCGACTACGTCAAAAAGGGCGATGTTCTCCTACACCTCGAAAACATTCAGCCCGGCGCCGACGTACAAGCCCAGCTGGACAGCATCAGCGCCTCCGAGGCCGCTTTAAAAGCTACCGCGGCGAGCTACGACTCCTCCGTCGCCACTCTCGCTCAGCGTCAGGCCGACCTCGACAAGGCCAAGTTGGATTGGCAGCGCGGCCAGGAACTTTACCATGGCCAACTCATCGCCAAGCAAGAGTATGACTCCGACAAGGCAGCCTACGACAGCGCTCTTGCCGCTCTTACCTCGAGCCAGGCGCAGGTGGACCAAGCTCGCGCCTCACGCGAACAGGCGCGCGCCACGCTCGACCAAAATCAGGCAGTCCTCCGCCGTACCCAGGACATCCTGCGCAAGACAACCTATCGGGCTCCGATCGACGGCATCGTCAGTTACATTGCCGTCAGGGTCGGTGAAAACGTCGTTCCAGGCATTCAAGGTACTGTCGGCAGTTCCATCATGACTATCTCCGATATGAGCGTGGTCACCGCTGAGGTCAAGGTGGACGAAACCGACATCATCAGCGTCAAGAACGGTCAATCCGCTGATGTCTCCATCGATGCAATCCCGGGGAAAACTTTCAAGGGCCACGTCACCGAAGTGGGCGAGCTGGCCATCCTCCGCACCTCAGGCGAAGCCTCGATGACCGAGACCACCGCGAATACCCAGGAGGCGCGCGATTTCAAAGTTGTAATCACTCTCGATAATCCTCCGAAATCACTTCGTCCCGGCCTCTCGCTCACCGCTAAGATTCAGACAGCGCAAAAGCAAAACGTCCTCACCGTGCCGATTCAAGCGCTCGCCGAGAGGTCCCAAAAAGAATTGGACGAGGCGAAAAATCCCAACCGCAGCGGCGTCACGCTGGCCGCTTCGAACAGCGAAGGCGCCTCCAGCGTAAAGTCCGATATTCAAGGAGTGTTCGTTTTGCGCAACGGGAAGGCCGAATTCGTGCCTGTGCAGACGGGAATCACGGGCGTCACCGATATTGAGATCACCAGCGGTTTGCATGAAGGCGACTTGATCGTTACTGGCAGCTACAAAGCCATTCGGACGCTCAAGCCCGGCTCACCCGTTAAGATCGACAATTCCGTTTCCTCGACCGACGACACTTCGTCCAGCTAGAATGGTCGCTTCCAGGAGTCCTATGCCCATGGCCGTCGAAGAAGTCGGTTCGCAGAGCTTCCGCCAGGATTTGGTCGAGTCCGCCATCGTTATCCAGACCGAAGACCTCTGGAAAACCTATGAAATGGGCACGGAGCACTTGCACGCCTTGCGCGGGGTGTCCATCACCATCCACAAAGGCGAGTACGTGGCCATCATGGGTCCCTCCGGGTCCGGCAAATCCACCTTAATGAACCTGATAGGCTGCCTCGATACACCTACGCGCGGCAATTACTGGCTTGCAGGCCGCCTGGTAAGCCAGCTCGACGATGATGAACTCGCCTCCATCCGCAACCAGGAAATTGGCTTCGTCTTTCAGACGTTCAATCTGCTGGCCCGCGCCACTGCACTCCACAATGTGGAGCTGCCCATGATTTATAACGGCACTCCTTCCGAGGAGCGCCTCGACCGCGCGAAAAAAGCGCTCGCACAAGTGGACCTCAGCGAACGCATGATGCATAAGCCCAACGAGCTTTCCGGCGGACAGCGCCAGCGTGTGGCCGTCGCTCGCGCGCTGGTCAATAATCCTTCCATCTTGCTCGCCGATGAGCCTACCGGGAATCTCGATTCCGCCACCGGCGCTGAAATCATGGCCCTGTTCGCACGCCTGCACCAGGCTGGCAACACCATTATCCTCGTCACCCACGAGGCCGATATCGCCGTGCACGCCCACCGCGTCATCCGCGTCCGCGACGGCAAAGTCGAAAAAGACGAACCCACCCCGCACTTACCTCCCGACTAATCAGCCTCACCTCAATCGAAGCGCTGCCGCCCCGAGACGTCACATCGGTGCTTTTCGCTCCAGCTCTCCGTGTCACCATCCTGTTCAGGTGGGTCAGATTTCTGAAAGGCACGCGACCGGTGATTTTCTACCATCCGGCCACTTAGGAAGGTGTGTCCCCCGTCGCAATGTTTTTGGGGGAATTGGAGTGGCGATATGGAGCAACCTACCTCTTCCGTTTCAGTCCCTTCGGCCTCGGCGCTCAATTTAAAGTTTGTAGCGTTACTTGTCTTCCTCATCGGAATTCTGACCGTGGCTAGACTCGGCGCTCAAGTTGCGAATACCGCAACGATCCAGGGCACGGTAACCGACGCTTCCGGCGCCGTCTTGCCCAACGCCCAAGTCCAGGTGACTAATACCGGCACAGGTCTCGTACGAACTACAACCGCGGATGCTCAAGGTCGCTACAGCGTTCTCACGCTGCAAGTGGGTACGTATGACGTTCAAGCCGTTGCGAGAGGCTTCCAAAAAGTTACTCATACGGGGGTCCTCCTTACCGTGGGGAACATCCAAACCGTGGATTTCTCGCTGCCAGTCGGCACGGCGCAGGAGACCGTTACTGTGGAAGGTACGGCGACACAAGTACAAACTTCTGACACAGCGATTGCCAACCTCGTTGAACCGACTCAGATGACCCAACTTCCCCTTAACGGCCGGAATTTCTCATCGCTATTGCTCCTTGAGCCCGGAATACAATCAACACAGTCAGGTTCTTCTTTTTACGGAACGCAGAGTAACTATACGATTGCCGGCCAAAGGCCTCAGGGACAGGCGTTCCTGCTGGATGGTTCCGATATTTCCACCTTCTGGGATCACGGCACCGGATCGGGTGCCACCGGAAATTCGCTCGGCATCGATTCGATTGCCGAGTTCCAGGCATTGACGAACACCTACAGCGCGCAATACGGCGGCAGCGGCGCCGTAGTGAATGCGACCACCAAATCAGGCACAAACGGTTTTCACGGGACCGCCTACGAGTTTTTGCGCAATAGCGCGCTTGATGCTCGCAATTTCTTCGATCCCCCCACAATCCCCGAATTCCGTCGAAATCAGTTTGGTGGAAGCCTCGGCGGCCCAGTCGTCAAGGATAAGGCTTTCTTTTTTGTGAATTATGAGGGGCTCCGTCAGTCCCTAGGTCACAGCGAAGCCGCCAATGTTCCCGATCTTGCCGTGCACCAGGGATACGTGCCCACAGTGGTGGGAGGCAGCGTGACCTTCGTTCCGGCTAACCCGGGCTGTCCCGCCTATTCACCAAGTCTGCCTATGAATACATGCGTTGCTCCGAACGTGCAGTCGACCTTGGCGCTGTTCCCCGTTGCACCGACAGACGTCAGTCCCGGTGCCGGGTTTGGCGTTGTCTCAGAAGTCGCAAGTGATATAGCTCACGAAGACTATGTAGTTGCCCGGTTTGACTACACTCTCTCGGACAAGGACTCATTCTATCTTCGATACATTCGTGATACCGCCAGCCAGACGTTGCCGTTCAGCGGCTCGCCCATTCCGCTCTGGCCCGAAGGAGATACAACCGCCAACCATTTCGCCACGATCGGGGAACGCCACATTTTCTCGAATAACTTTATCAATTCGGCTCACTTTGAATTCGACCGGCCGAAAGACGTAGGAAGTACGACCGCCAGCCAAGCCGCGACCAAGTACTTCAACGGACGAGAAGACGGCAACTGTTGTGGAGGATTCGGCGGCGCCTTCCCCCTCAGCCCAATCGGTGCCAACGCGCTGCTTCCTTTCAGTCTTCCCCAAGACAAGTTTGTTTTTGCGGACGACATCCTGTGGACTCATGGCTCCCACAGCTTCGCCATCGGAGCTGCTCTAAAGAGGGAATATTCCAATACGCTGGCACCCTTCGAATGGGGCGGCTCCTGGACCTTTGCAAACATCCCGGCCTTTCTCCAGGGCCAGGCGAGCTCGCTGTTCTCCGCGGCCGCAGGCAACGTCATTTCCAACAAAGATTTTCGTGAACTCTTCCTCTCGCCCTATTTCAACGACACATGGAAAGTAACTTCGAAGCTGACCGTCAATTATGGGGTCCGGTGGGATTGGGAAACGGATCCGATTCAGACGGTCTACGGAATGCAGGCCTTCCCGAATCCTCCTGTGGGTTCGTCACCGGGATGCGTCGGCGGTGGCTGCTTTCAGTCGGTCACTCATGCCTTCGCATCAAACTTCAACTACAAGAACTGGGAACCTCGCGTCGGCATCGCCTACGATCCCTTCGGAGATCACAAAACCTCGATCCGCGCAGGCTTCGGGATTTTCGATGATGTGGTCATGCCACGCGAATACGTGCCGGGCTATTGGCTCGACCCACCGTTCCAGCTCGCCATTCAAATCAATCCGCCATACCCGACCGCGTTCGGCAGCGGCGGCCTTAGCTTTCCAATTGCCCCTATTCAACCGGAGGGGCAAGTCTATGCTTGGAAGTACACGCCCTATTCGCTCCAGTACAACTTGAACGTGCAACGCGAGCTATTTCGCAATACCGTTCTCACTATCGGGTACGTTGGCTCACAGGGAGTTCATCTCACGAAAGCTAACGACGTCAACCCACCGGGGACGACTGTGAATGGTAAGGCCGTACCGTATATCAACAACGGCACGCAGTGGCCAGTCCAACAGGGCGGGGGTCTTTGCAAGACACTTCCCCCTCCGGATGGCCAAATCGTTTTTGGCTGCCTCGACGCCACCGGTCTTTCCGTTGACCCGTTGCAGCAGGCCAATCCGACCTTGGGCCAACTCAGTGAGCGGGAGCCTGTCGCTCATTCCCACTACAATTCCCTGCAAGTGAGCGTCAACCGTCCTTTTACGCGCGACGTGCAAACGCAACTCTCCTACACCTATTCGAAGTGCATCGACAACGGTTCAGTGAGTTCGGGCCTCGAAGCGTTCAATTTGGCCGCGCAGCTCTTTACGAACCCCTACAATCCAGCCCTAGACGTCGGTCCCTGCGATTTCAATCAGACGAATAGTTTCCGTGGCAGTGGTGTGGTGGCCTTGCCGTTCCATGGCAATCCGTTCGTAGAAGGTTGGCAGCTCAGCGGCATTCTTTCTGCCAACAGCGGATATCCGATCAACGTCAGCACCGGATACGACATTTCCGGCGAAGGGACCGACCGTCCCGACCTCGTGTCCGGATCCCCGCGCCCCACCACCGTCGGCAGTCCAGCTCAGTGGTGGGCGTTCCCGGCGAACCTGGCGATGCCGCCGGTCGGTGAGCTTGGTAACCTGCCGCGAAACACCGCACTGGGGCCGGGTTTCGTGAACTTCGATTTCGCCTTGCTGAAGGACACGCCGGTCCGGAAGATTTCGGAGCAGTTCCGCGTGGAGTTCCGCGCGGAATTCTTCGATATTATCAACCATACGAATTTCGGAGCTCCCAATGGAGGGCTCTTTGTTGCGTGCGCAACCACTGGCCCCGCGTGCACTCCGGCTTTTTCCGGGGCAAACGGCGGTTTCGAGCGCAGTCCGACGTTTGGCCAAATTCTAACTACGCTCGGGAATGCTTCCACCGGCGGCAGCGAACGCGTCATCCAGTTTGGAGTGAAATTGCTGTTTTGAGGCTCGTTTCAGTCTCAGGAGAGCCCGTGTCGCCTATACGTCGCTGGAGAGACGCCCACAAACCGAAGAAACCAATCGGAAAGATGGCTCTGGGATGAGAAGCCGGCACATAGGGCTATCTCCGCTATGGGCATGTCGCTGTTACCCAGAAGCTTTCTAGCTCGCTCCACCCGGCGTTGCAGCACGTATTGATGCGTCGATTGCCCGACAGCCGCCTTGAAAGCCCGCGGCAGATACAGAGGGCTGATGTGCACCTCGGCTGCGAGCGCCTCGAGGCTGAGATCGCGGTCCAAATTCTCCTCGATAAAATCCATCAGGCGTCGAATTTTCCACTTGGGCGCCGCACTTGCAATCGGCCTGTTGATCGGCCCCGACCGCGAGGAGTGATAACGCGCAAGGTGCACCGCAATCATCTGCGCGAGTGTGTCGATATAAAGGCCGTCTCTCACGTTGTTGTCGCGTAATCCTGCTGCAATCGTCAGCGCGAGTTGCTCGAGAAGCGGATCCAAAATAGCGAAGCGCGGCACAATCTCCGCTGCCGATGCATCGCAGCCGTACATCTCGTTTACAGCTGCTGTGTAAGTGGACTGGCGCAGGTACACCTGAAGAATCTCAGGATGACCATGGTGCTCCCATCGAGCGGCGGTCCCTCCCGGCGTCACGCACATCCGGCGCGGCCCGATAAGCGCCCTCTCCACGTGCGTTCCTGGAATCTTACGCATCACCTCGGTTGGATGGTATAGGTGATAAATCAGAAAAGGATGGGCAACGGGTGTTTCTACCGCTTCGAAAGGACCTTCTTCGATAATCGCAGCGTAGAGAGAGCGCCAGCCAACCTCTGGGCTGTGGGCGATCAGGCGATTTTCCGCTTTGAGCGCACGCCCATGCGTCTCACGAGCACGAAATATTTCATTCTTCGGAGTAACCATGCAACGACGTCGTTCGCTACGGCCGCGACCATGGGAGCGACGCCCACCCAAACCGCGCAAATCCTAGTCCCCCGCTTTTCAGCCGTCAAGCACCAAATTAGCGCGGCTCCGAGGTCTGGCTCCTACTCAGAGCACACCCGCTTCCCCTTTAAGGAATTTGCTCGCAGTTTTTAGCACGAGTAAACTAACGCAACAGTGCTCTTTCTTGTAGTATCGTGCGTTGGAAAATTCGCTCCTGGAGTTTCCATTCGCACTCCCCGGCCCGCGCTTCAACAGCTACAATCACGTCACCAACAGCGGCTTCCAGTACGACGCCGCAGGCAACATGACTCACGACGCCAGCCACAGTTACACCTACGACGCTGAGAATCGCATCACCGCGGTCGATGGCGGCTCCACGGCCACCTATGGGTATGACGTGGATGGGCGGCGCGCGAGTAGAGTGGTAGCTGGAGTGGAGACCGATTACATCTACGATCTTTCGGGCCACGTGGTGGCCACCTATGGAGGCGGCTGCGGCAACACCTGTTGGAACACGGGATTCGTGTACCTGAACGGTCAGATGGTCGCCCAATACTGGGGCGGGACGTACTTCGTGCACGCCGACCATCTCGGCTCCACGCGCCTGCTCACCAGCTATCCGACACCGAGCGTTGTGGAGTGCGATGATTACTACCCGTTTGGGGAGCAGGTCTCCTGCGGCGGGACGAGCACGACAACGCACAAGTTCACCGGCTACGAGCGCGACTCCGAATCCAACCTGGACAACGCCCAGGCCCGCTACAACTCCTCCTCCCTGGGCCGCTTCATGTCCCCGGATCCCATCGGCATCTTCGTCGCCGACGCCACCAACCCCCAAACCTGGAACCTCTACACCTACGTCAACAACAACCCCCTCGCCTTCACCGATCCAACCGGAATGGATTCGGTCACCCCACCCCCCAACCCCTGCGCCGGCGATGGCTGGAGCGTTGGCCCAAGCTCCTGCGATCCGATGTGTCAGGAGACTTTTTGCGGCGGCGGAGTGCCCAACCAAAATCCCACACAAGGGGATCCCTGCGTGATGTATCCCGGAATTTGCAACAACCCGATATGGTCCTACACCTCAGGCTCTCTTCCAGATACCAGCGCGCCGCCTCCACCGGACCCATGGTGCGCGATGGGTTCGGCGTGTTACGGCGATTTACTAGGCTTTTTCGGATATAACAATCCGACTCAAATCGTCGGCACTCCCAGCGGCGGCGGTGGAGGGGGCACCGGAACCGGAGTGCCGCAAACCAAGCAACCGCGCCTCGTCTGCGCGGCGGAAAAAGCTAACAAGGCGAGCATTGCGAATGCCATCGGGACGAACGGGAAGAGCGGCTTTTGGGCCAGCGTTGTGAACGGCCTGCTCGGCAACACGGTATCCACGGTCGTTTCGTATGCATACGGCGGTAGCAACACGGAGTTTGCAACGAGTGCATACGATACAGGAATGGGCGCGACAGCAGGGAGTATCAATGCCATGACGGGAGCGGCACCAGTCACGGAGATAGGCGGCTTGGGCACAACGTCCGCAGCTCAGATATCCGAGGGCGTCGCCACCGAGGGCATCGGCGGAATCGTGACTCTCGGCAAACTGGGATACGACGCGATCTCCTTCGGGTATGCCGCCGCGTTTGTATGTCGCTGATCCCCACAGCAGCATCGGTTGATTGGGAGGGCCTGCTCATTCTGCTGGCCCTCGTCGCGGTCATGTATGGCGCAGGGGGGTATATCCTCCGAAGCGCGACACCGGGAGGCAAGCTCTCGTGGAGCGGTCGCCGATGGAGATGGGTTTTCACTGTCGCGGTGGCGCTCTCGTTTCTTGGCATGAAGGCCGTCAACACCTGGAGCCTTGCGCTTCGCCTAACGCTGTGGGGCGTGCTTGGCCTGCTGGGAATTTTGTTCATTCGCTGGTGGTGGCGGGATTACGGGAATGAGAAGGCGGCACGCGAGGCGCTGGTCGAGAAGCTGCACCGGGAGGGCCGAGAACCCGTCGCGCCGCCGCTGAGCCCCGGGAGGAAAGCCTGGCGTTGGGTCCTTAACGGCTATGCTATAGCTCTTGTTTTGGGCTTAGTGTACGGCCTTGTTCGCTACCTCGTAAGGCACTAGGGTCAGCCAAAAGCCGGGTGCCCAGGTTTGGCCCCTCACGTTTCGGGTGGCCCGGGTGCGGCACCCGATTTTGAATTTGAGGGTGCCCCATCGTCGCGGGTTCTGCGAGGGTGGGGCCTTTCTCCGCACCTGCGATGAATCGACGGATCGCTTCTCTTCCGCTCGCGCTGCCTCACCCGCGCGAGCCTTCACCTCGATCGGGTCCGTCAGACCGAAGTTCTACCCGCTGATGGACACGTTTGATTTGACGACTCGACTCAGGTGGCTTCTAATCTCTGGTGGAAGCTCGCAAAATGGCTCGCCGAAAGAAGCCGGGTGCCCATGCTCGGGGTTTGTGAGCGTGGGGCTTTTCTCCGTATATCCTGATGAATCGACCGATCGATTCTCTTCCGCTCGCGCCGCCTGCGCCTTAGGTGTGTCCGGTGGAAGCCCCCCGCATTTACGCGGGGGAAGCAGCGCTTCAGCGTTGCGGGAATGACGGCCCGGCGCGAAGCGCCCACCTTTCGCGCAGTTTTACCCGCGCGAGCCCTCAGTTTTGACTCTCTCTTCAGTTACAATCGTCGCGTGAATCGCCTCTACACCATATCTGCTCCCGGCAGCACGTGCAGCGGGCTCTCCTGGTCCTACGATCAGTGGGGCAATCGCACAGCGCAGAATGTGACCGGCGGCACCCGCGGTAGCTCGCAATTGAGCTTCAACAGCTACAATCACGTCACCAACAGCGGTTTCCAGTACGACGCCGCAGGCAACATGACTCACGACGCCAGCCACAGTTACACCTACGACGCTGAGAATCGCATCACCGCGGTCGATGGCGGCTCCACGGCCACCTATGGGTATGACGTCGACGGGCGGCGCGCGAGTAGAGTGGTAGCTGGAGTGGAAACCGACTATATATACGATCTTTCGGGCCATGTGGTGGCCACCTATGGAGGCGGCTGCGGCAACACCTGTTGGAACACGGGATTCGTGTACCTGAACGGCCAGATGGTCGCCGAATACTGGGGCGGGACGTACTTCGTGCACGCCGATCATCTCGGCTCCACGCGCCTGCTGACCGGCTATCCCACTGCCAGCGTTGTGGAGTGCGATGATTACTACCCGTTTGGGGAGCAGGTCTCCTGCGGCGGGACGAGCACGACGACACACAAGTTCACCGGCTACGAGCGCGACGCCGAATCCGGCCTGGACAACGCCCAGGCTCGCTACAACTCCTCCTCCCTGGGCCGCTTCATGTCTCCAGACCCCATCGGCAACTTCGTCGCCGACGCCACCAACCCCCAAACCTGGAACCTCTACACCTACGTCAACAACAGCCCCCTCAACTTCGTCGACCCAACCGGAACGGATTACGGCTGCAACCTCTCATGGGATAACCCCTGTGGGGGCTTCGACGGCGGCTGGGAGGGTGATTTCGGATTCGGCACCTCCTACACCATGGACGGCGCCGGAGTGCCTGCCAGCGTTGCAACAGCGGCACTCGACAGCGGCGCTGGCTGCCTTTATAGCTGCACAAGCACCGTCACCGGAAACAATGGACTGCCCTACCAGATTGTGCAGACCGCCGGGCCTACGGTAGTTGAGGGTCCCAATGGCGAGGAGCTTTCGGCTTCAAGTATTGCCGAGCTCGGACTGCCCGGCCTTAGTGACCAATCTGCTAGCATGCCTTCTAACCTAGTCCCTGGGACATCGCAGAATTTCTGGGGACCTTTCACGCAGGGATTCAATGCAGCGCTAAAGGATTTGAATAAGAAGAAGTGTGGGTCGTTTTATGGAGGCCAAGGACCCGGCACGATGAAAGCTACAAAGTACAGGTTTGTACCGTTCGGGGGCCAGCCGAACACAGGGGCGGCCACCATTTCGCCAACGAGTGTTTTCGTCAACTCGACCGGTCCCTATATGACCTACTCTCCACCAGTCGGGCAGGCCGGAGCGTTTGGGGTCGTCTGGACTCAACCTCAGTTTCGAGCATTCCTGTTACTGCACGAATTGGGTCATCAGCTGAGCGGGACAACAGGATTTCAACCAGACGCTGGGACAGCGCTCAACCAAGCGCAGTCGAAGCAGGTTATTGGTGTTTGCTTTGAATAAGCCGTCCTCGCCTACCAAGTGGTCCGCAGGCGACCGTCGTCTAACAAAGTGTCGTTTTTATTGAACCTCGGGATCACTGACGGAGGTGTGGCGTGTCTACTTCTGCTAAGTTGGTTTGTATGCTGCTTTCCGTGATTACTTCTACGGTCACCTTAGGCGCATCTCCGACTGGCACCCTTAAAGGGACGGTAACGGACTCGGAAGGCGCGGCGATCAGCGGAGCCCACATTTTGGTGCGGTGGGATTCCAGTGGTTCTGGTGTTGGACTCAAAAGCAACTTGGGGTTAAGGCACGACCTGAGCTTCGAAACCGACAACAATGGACAGTTCATGTCACTGTTGCCGCCTGGATTTTACGATGTATTTGTATCGGCTAACGCGTTCTCCCCAGAATGTCGCAAAATCCGGGTCAACGCCGGGGAGGCCGCAATTTACAAGCCAAGGCTGAAGGTGGATCCGCTTGTCACAAAGGAAATTGGACATAGGGTGCCTAAGTAACGTTGGCCGGGTGCCCCAGGGTTAGCCTCTGACTTTTCGGGTGGGCGCTGGCCCAGGGACCCAGGACCCAGGTGCGGCACGTGATCTTGAATTTGATGATTAGATGACGTTGTCGGCTCCTTACTCCGAGTAGCCTTGGTTGCGCTAGCGACCAAGGCTCGGAAAAAGGAGCCGAGCGATGAAGATTATAGGTTGTGATTTCCACACGCGCTATCAGCAGATTGCCATGTTGGACGAATCGACCGGAGAGCTGAGCGAACGTCGCCTGGAACACGAAAACGAAAAAGCGCGCAGCTTCTACCGGGCCTTGCCGAAACCGGTTCGAGTGAGAGTCGAAGCGACAGGACCGCTTCATTGGTTCGAGCCGGGGTGACCCAGGTGCGGCACCTGATTTTGATTTTGAGGGTGCCCCATCGTCGCTGGTTCTGCGAGGGTGGGGTCTTTCTCGGTTTCGCCGACGAATCGGCAGATTGTTTCCCTTCCGCTCGCGCCGGTCTACCTGCGCGAGCCTTCGTCTCAGTGTCTCTAGTCGGAGGACGAACGTAGCGCACCATTCTCCATCTCGTCCACATCAGCCGCATTGAGCGGCTTGGACATTCTCTAGGCTGCTTGCGTGCGCTGGCTTTTGCGCTTTGCGTCCCACCGAAACAGCAAAAAGAGCGCGCCACCGATCAGCAGGATGGTTGCGCCGCCCGAAATTTCCAGCAGCCGCGATACCAACGCGTGGTATCTGCCCGTCCCCGGATCGTACGTGCAGCAGTAGAGAAGAATCTGATCCACTACTGAGCCGATTTGTTCGTGCGACCCCTGCACCAGCGCCAGCCGCAAATCTTGCGCCGGATACTCGATGCCATAAAAGTATTGCGCCACCTTCCCGGCTGGCGTCAGGACCATGATTCCCGCAGCGTGCGCGTACTGGTGGAGCTGCGGAATATATTTGTAGTGAAAGCCGACAGCATCCGCGAGGGCGTCGATCTGTGGCTTTTTCCCGGTGAGAAAGTGCCAACCTGCCGCAGCCGAAGGATCGCCGTATTGTTTTATATACGTGCGCTTCGTCGCGGTGGCGAGCGCCGGCGTTTCTTGCGGATCGATGCTCACGGTTAAAACATTGAACTGGTCGCCGATCTGGAAATTCAACTTCTTGAATGCCGAAGCCGCCCCACGCAAGACCTGGCTGCAAAGCATCGGACACCGGTAATACGCCATGATGAGGACCACCGGTTTCTTTTCAAAATAAGAACGCAGCACAACCGGATTTCCATTTTCGTCCGTAAAAGTAGAATCGAGCGGAATCTGTTTGCCGAGCCGCTGCTCAAAATAAACTCCTTTCAAAATATCTGGCAACTGCCCCGGGTTTGAAGCGGATCCAGCCGACAGTTGCACGCCACCGACCGACTGCGCCTGCAACGGAAAGCCAATCGTCATCGCGCCCAAGATAAGAGCTACGACCACCAAAAATCTGCTACCCGAAAAATAAAGTGCCTGCATATGAGGCCTCCCTTAGAATGCCGCAAAAAAGTGAATGGGCTGCGAGTGCCAGAGCACCGGCGAATAGGAGAAGAATCGAGAAGTGCGCGCTGCAGCTACCGTCCAGCGAGAGTCAGCGAGTGATCTCGCGGCGCAATGGGCGTCTACTATGAACGGATGCGGACACCACGTCGAAAAACGCAAACCTCGCGGGCCCCCACAGCAGGAAAATCCCAAATCCGACGACGCGAGGCCGAAAATCGCTGCGATCACTCAGAGCCATGACCGCCATTCACAGTCGAAGAGTGTAGCAAAAAGGGCCGGTGAAGTCCGCGCAAAAAGCGACGCCGTGGAGGCCTATCCGTGGCCGAAAGCGACACGTTATTGTTTCCAGTTGAAAGGACTTCGTGCTGCAAACTAGAAGCAAATTCGGTGAAAATTAACAGGTAAATGGACCTCGAAAAGCGGCGGAAACTCATCCAGAAAAAAGGTTGCGGGCGAGGAAAAAGATGTTGGCGGGACGCTCGGCGAGGCGCCGCATGAACCACGGAAACCAAAAAGACCCGTAAGAGATCAGCACGTCGCTTCGATAGCCCTCTCTCGCCAAACGAAACTGCTCCGGCCGCTGAATTCCGTAGAGCATCGCGAATTCCAATTGAGATTTGTCGATGCTTTGTGCCGATGCCCATTCCGCGATTCGAGCAATTAACTTCGGGTCGTGCGTGGCCATCACGGCGCGCACGCCGGCCTCGCGAGCGCGGGACGTCAGAAGAGTTTGCGCGAGCCTAAAGTAATTTTCGTCCACATCTTTCTTTTTCGCGAAGGCGATTTCGGGCGGCTCGCTGTACGCGCCTTTCACCAAGCGGACGGAAGATCCGATACCGACCAGCGATTCAACATCATTTTCGGTGCGGCGGAGATAGGCCTGCACGCAGACGCCGATGTTTGCGTGGGTCCGTCGCGCTCGCGCGTGCAACTCCAGCGTGGCTTCCACGTAGCGACTCTGCTCCATGTCAATCCAAATGGTTTTGCGCGGAGCGTGTTCGGCGAGGGCCGCAAGATTGGCGAAACAGAATTCGGCGTCAATATCCAACCCGAGTTGCGTTAGCTTAACGGAAATTTCCGAGGGCAAGCCGGCCTGCTGGATGCGATCGAGGAGATGGAGATATCGTTGAGTTTCCGACTGAGCTTCCGCCCGGTCATTCACATTTTCGCCGAGATGCGTGACGAGTGATGAAATCCCGGCGCGCGAAAAACGGCTCGCGGCCGCGAGGGCATCGCCCATATTTTCTCCGGGCAAAAAACGCGCGGCGGCGCGGCGCACAACATGGACACGCGGCATCTTTCTTCGCAACCACGAATTTTCAGACACTGCTATGAGGACTTGGCGCGCCCATTTCATGTGAATTTCACTTGCCCCCCGGCTGGCTCGCTCCGAATCGCCGGCAGAATAGCATCTCCGTTGCGCTTACGGGCCAAGGCCGATAGAATGTGATTGCTTCACGGGAACCCCTGGAAACACGGCAATACGCCCGCTTCCGCAGGTCGTAATGCCACTGCAATCGGCGCTCACCCCAGCCCGGAATTGTGACGGCCCCTATGAACGCACGCCTCTCCATCGACTCGATCGTTTCGGTTGCGCCCGAGCAGCTTTCTTGCGCGCTGGGTGACGAATCGGCGATCCTGAATCTGAAGAACACCGTGTATTATGGCCTCGATCCAGTGGGCACGCGCATTTGGAATTTAATCCAGCAGCCCATGAGCGTTCGCGAATTAAGAGGCCGGCTATTAGACGAGTATGAGGTGGATGCCGATCAGTGCGAAAGCGACCTTCTCAGTTTGCTAGAGACGATGCGAAATGAAGGGCTCATCCTAGTGGAAGGCCCGGACCCAAGTTTAGAAACGGCGCAGCGGTAATCAACCGTGAATAGCTGGCGCGCATTTTGGCGTTTGAGACCGAACCTGCGAGGCTTCGCTTTGGAAGCCGCCAGCGTGCTGACACTCACCTGGCTGGGATTGCGAAGCCTTGGATTCCGGCGCTGGCAAAGGCTGCTCAGCCGGCTGACGCCCGCCGCGCCGATCTCCGTTGAAATCAGTGAATCCCTGCTGGACCGCTATCGCGCGATGGCTCGCGTCGAGCAATCCGTGGCGCGTCGCCTCCCTTTTCAATTCACTTGCCTCGATCGATCTGGGGCGCTCTGGTGGATGCTTCGCAGGCGCGGCGTGGCTGCCGAGATGCATATCGGCGGGCGAAAAGAAGCTGCGAATTTCGAGGCGCACGCGTGGGTCGAAGTCGGCGGCTATACATATCCCGAGATGAGCGGGGGACATCCACCCTTCACGCCATTTGATCGCCCAATCGAATCTGTGGAGACCCAAACTCGATGAGCGGCATCGTCGGAATTCTTCATCTGGATGGCGCTCCGGTCGACGCTGAGCTGATGCAACGATTGGTCGATTTTCAGAAATTTCGTGGTCCGGACGCGCAACGGCTGTGGATCAGCGGACATATCGGTTTGGGGCACACACTGCTCAAGACAAGCGACGAGTTGACCGACGAATGCCAGCCATTCCATTTAGGTGACAACATTTGGATTGCGACGGACGCGCGCGTGGATGGTCGATCGGACCTCGTGGCGAAGCTGACCGCCGCAGGCCAGAAGGCGCCTTCTGACGCTACTGATGCAGAACTCATACTGCGCTCCTATCGCGCGTGGGACGAAGCATGCCTGGAGCGCCTTCTCGGAGATTTCGCCTTCTCGATTTGGGACGGGCCGAAGCAAAAGCTCTTTTGTGCGCGCGATCAAATGGGCGTTAAGCCGTTCTACTACGCAAACATCGGTTCTCTGCTTGTATTCAGCAACACGCTCGATTGTGTCCGCCAACATCCCGCGGTATCGGATCGGTTGAACGATCTGGCCATTGCGGATTTTCTGCTCTTTGACATTAATCAGGATGCCGCGACCACATCGTATTCTGACATCCGCCGTCTACCGGCAGCCCATTCACTGCGCTGCGAACGCGGAGCTATATCAATCCGCCGCTATTGGACTCTTTCTGTGACGGAGCCCGTTCGATTCCGGCGCGAGTCCGAGTACATCGAACAGTTCCATACGCTGTTGCGGCAAGCTGTGGCGGACCGGCTACGCACGAAGAGTGCCGGAATTCTGATGAGCGGCGGTTTGGATTCGACAACGGTGGCGGCGACAGCTCGGCGAGTCCTAGCTGCAAGCGGTTACGATAATGGGTTGTTTGCCGAGACCGTGGTTCTCGACGAGTTAACTCCTGATGAGGAGCGCCATTACGCCAGCCTCGTAGCAGATGCTCTGAATATCCCCATTGAATTCAAGCAGGCAGGTGACTGCCGAATTTTCGCCGACACGGCCGATCCGGAGTTTCGCACCCCCCAACCTGCTCATTACGCTTGGCCGGACCACACATCGTATCTGCTACGCCAAGTCACCAAGAAAAGCCGAGTAGCCCTGTCGGGCGATGGCAGCGATCCCGCGCTCTCGAGCCGCATTACAGCCCATTTTGCGCAACTCGTGCGAAGGAAACAGTTCACGCGCGCGGCGAATGACGCCGTACGCTACTTCTTCTCCGAAGGCAGGCTCTCGAGGCTTTATCTTCGTACGCGCTGGCGGATGCTGATGAATTCAACGAACCCGTTTCATTCGTATCCTGCTTGGTTGAGTGAAGAACTTCAGAAAGAGTGTAGCTTAGGGGATCGCTGGAGAGTCTACACACTCCCGGACCGTCGGACCGCGCTCCGCCGAGAACGAGAGATAGTGGCCCTCCGTCCGGAGGCCATCGTGACGATGACCCACGTTGGCTGGCAAGACCTATTTGAAAGCTTCGACCCGGGCACGACGAGAGTACCTGTGGAGATCCGCCATCCGTTTTTCGATCTCCGGCTGGCCGGCTTCCTGCTTGCGCTACCCCGACTACCATGGTGCTCTGATAAGCAGTTGCTGCGACGGTCGGCCGTTGGCATCCTGCCGGGCGCCGTGCGGCTCCGGCGCAAATCGCCACTCCGCCGCGACCCTGTCGTTGGACTCTTGCAGAAATCGGAATCGGCTTGGGTGGACCGGTTCGAGCCAATTGCTGAACTAGGGCGCTACGTTTGCCGGGATCGGATTCCGCCAGCGCTCGGGGAACGAAACTCTGGGCTAGCTTGGATAAACCTGAGACCTCTCAGTCTGAATTTTTGGTTGCGCAACAATGGGAAATCATCCAGTATGAGGTAGAATGTCAGCAGGGGTTAGGCAGTGGATGCGACAGCGAAGTTAAGTCAGCCGAAGGTTCCTCTTAAGAAGCCCTATCTAAAACCTTCCCTCCAGGTTTTTGGCAGCATAGAGACGATCACACAGCGTACCGGGGCGGGAGTGGGCGACAATCCGGGAAAAGGCAATGGGTCTACGGGCGGGTAGTCAAGCTTTTTGGTGGGCCGTCTTCAAGATAGCATCCAAAGGCTGTTCCAGCCGGTCAGCTAACAGTTAGGCCCGCACGTCGATGGTCCTTCACAGCCTTTACGGCCTCCTGCTTTCAAGCAACTGTGCCATCCCAGGACTGCCCTTCTTGCCAAATCCGGGGCGCGGACCCGATGTTCGAATACGCCTGAAACCCGAGGAATTCCCGTTATCTGACTTCCATTTGCCGTCTGAATATTTTTACGTGAGCCAAATAAAGGACGAGGCCGGCAATCCCGTCTTGCAAGCCGCGCTTCCGGTTGACAGCGAGTATCTGGCCTTGCGCTATTGTAACGGAGCGCATTTTGCAATCGAACTTCGAGGAAACGAAGTCCTAGTCGACTGGCCCGATCCTTTGATCTTGGAGGACGTTGCCCCGTACCTTCTTGGCCCAGTTTTGGGAGTCGTGCTGCGTTTGCGCGGCGCGGTCCCTTTGCACGCTAGTGCAGTCGCGATTGGCGACCATGCTATTGCGCTCGCCGGGCCTGCGGGCGCAGGAAAGTCCACAACCGCAGCGGCCTTTGCGAAACGTGGTTACCGTGTAATTTCGGATGACGTGGTTGCACTATATGAAGAACGGTCGCAATTTGTGATTCCGCCGGGGTATCCGCGGGTGAATCTGTGGAGTGAGTCGGTTCAAGCAATCGTGGGGAAGACAGGCACACTGCCGCGCATCTGCCCGACATTGGAGAAGTGTTTCATGCCTCTTGACCCGGCCAGGCAATTCGAAATGCATTCTTTGCCGCTTGGTGCGATTTACGTTTTGGAAAGGCGCGAGCTGGAGTTGATCGCCCCCGCCGTGCAGCCGCTTACCGGCACTGAAGCCTTCATCGCGGTACTCGGCAATACCTACATGAATCATCTGCCGGATACTGAAAAGAGCTGCCGGGAATTCGAGTTACTCGGACGTCTGGTAGCCCAGGTGCCTATTCGCCGCATTCACGCGGCCGCCGATCTCTCTAAGTTACCTGATTTGTGCACAGTAATAGCGACGGACGCCGCCAGGCTCCTCACCACGAGTCGGTCCCACTTAGCTGCGAAAGTCATGCGGGCGAGGTCCTGACACTCCCCGCCCCGCTCGGTGAGTCGACGTCTCTACGGGAGCAATTGGTCTGCTAAGTCCGAGCGGCTGCCCAAAATGGACAAAGACTTGTCACAGAGCGGAAGGCCGCCAGTTCCCCAAATGCTAGGCTGAATAAAGGGGTCGGAACTGAGCGTAGTTGCTAATGCGCTGAAAACAAAGATCGTCTTCCGACCACAGCAAGAGTGCACGAGAGCCGCAGTCCTCGGCTTCACTTTGGTTGTGAACGTGCCATAATGATACACGAGAGATACTTGTGTTGGGAGGTGCTCCGTGGTACGACGCTCGGTTATAATTTGCCTTACCGTCGCCGTTTTCGCACTCTTTTCGGCCTCTTCCGCAAAGGCGGACGAAATTTTTACATGGACCTTGCCGGGCTCACCGACCATTGGGTCTACTGACTTCCAGATGAATATGGGGTTCACGATCATGAACGTGCCGCTTTCCGAAAACGGCACATCGCTGGGAAATTACGTTTTCGACTTCTACAACACGGGCGATGGAGGCGGATTCGACGCGTTCCTTATGGGCTCACCGATGATTTTGAACGAATTTGGCCCGCAGGTTTACATGGGCGGTGAGAATATGCCTACATTCGTGCCAGGGACATATGGACCTTTTGACGGCCAAGGTTCTCTGACCACTGGCATGACGGGAACTCTGGGCATCACAGACGCCGGCAATGGGAACGATCTCTTCACCTATACGGCTGCCACCCCAGAACCAAGCAGCTTGCTATTGCTTGGCGCCGGGGCGCTCGCTCTGCTCGGTTTCACGCGCAAGAGGATCATCGCTATCGCCTAGCACGCTTAATCAATTTGCCCAACGGGCGAGTCGAACGACTCGTCTCCCGCTCGTATTGAGAATTCCTATACCGGTAATCTGCTAGACGACGAGATGCGGGCGCGCGAATTCGAGCTTTTGGGGCGCTTGGTTGCTTTGTTCCACTCTGAAGCCTTCGGTCGCATGCGGAACCTTCGCGGATTGGCGAGCCTTGCAATTTGATTTAGCCTGCAGTTGGCCCTGCCCTGGCGGCCGCAGCGCCGGCTTAAACAGAAAGTCGACGGATTCAAGTTCGCCATCGCCAAGAAACCGTGGAATTCGTTTGAGATAAGTTCGCGCGGGAAACCAACCACATCGGGGTATCATGCCTTCCAAGCATCCACGGTTCGCTTACGCATTTTAGGAGAAGGTTTCGATGCAGATGATGAAGCTGGCGGGAATTTGCGCGCTGTTGGCGGTTTTCGCGGCGACCACGGCGACGGCGCAGGACCAATCCACATCGGACCAGACGGAGCCAGCTCCAACGTCAAGCGCGCCGCAGACGCCCAAGAAGAAGGTGAGGCGGGTTTACCTGTCGAAATACGAAGTTTCGGCGGGATTCACGCACCGCTCGTATTACGCGCCCGGCGGAGGAACCTTCGGATTGGTTGGTTGGTATGCGTCCGGGGAATACAACTGGAAGAAGTGGCTTGGCGCGGAAGGGGAAGTAACTGACTCCTGGTATACGGTGAAGAGCGCGGGGTTCCCACCTGACACGCTTCACATTTACACATTTCTGGCCGGTCCTCGCTTCTACCCGCTTGGGCATCGCAAGGTAACGCCCTTCGGGCATTTCCTGATTGGTGGCGGCCACTATAGCAGCGCGACGAAGGCGTTCGGCGGCTTTCATGGCGCGACGATCACGTCCAACGCGTATACCTACGAAGTCGGCGGCGGACTCGATCTGAATCTTTGGCAGCATTGGGGAATCCGGATGATCCAGGCGGATTTTGGCAACGCAAACTACGTGCAAAATCCGAGCGTTGCAAATCGAGGGAGCACACGCTTTTCGGCGGGATTTGTGTATCACTTCGGCGCGCGGTAACTCCGGCGTCAGGCTAAGGATTCTTTTCTTAGGAGTTCTTCTTGAGTTCGGCGAGGACGAGCTTGGCTACTTCCTTGAGGGTGTCGAAGACGCCCTCGCCGGTGATGGCCACTGCTTCCCGCACCGGCTCTCCCTTCACGTTCAGTTGCTTCTGGAGTTCATCGACGGGCAGCACATTGGGCAGGTCTCGCTTGTTGAGCTGGAGAACGTAGGGAATGGTGGCGAAATCGAGGTTGTGATCCTTCAGATGTTCGCGGAGGTTGTCAAGCGTCTCGAGGTTGGCATCCATCCGCTCTTCCTGGGAATCGGCGACGAAAACGACCCCGTCCGCGCCCTTCAAGATTAGGCGGCGGCTGGCCTCGTAAAAGACCTGCCCAGGGACGGTATAGAGATGGAAGCGGGTTTTGAAGCCGCGAACCGTGCCCAGATCGAGCGGAAGAAAATCGAAGAAAAGGGTGCGATCGGTCTCCGTGGCAAGGGACACCATTTTGCCTTTTTGAGACGTGCCCGTGTGGTCATAGACCCACTGCAGGTTGGCGGTTTTGCCGCCAAGGCCGGGGCCGTAGTACACAAGCTTGCAGTTAATTTCCCGAGCGGGGAAGTTAATAAAAGGCACGATTTCCTCAGAAGTCAGGCAGCACCATTCTTTATAGCATAGGGCCTATGTGCGGCAAAACGCGCCTGATAGACCTATGCTTCGCAACTGACAACTCAGTGCCGCCGGACCGTGGGCCAGGGGGTAGCCGATTGAGGAACAGCAGACCCATTTTTGGGTTCTTCACCATTTTCCGGTTTAGAATGGAGTTGCGCTACCGGAACTACCAGAACCCAGGCTTCCTAGCCACCTACAGAGATTCCTTTGAGGTTCAACGATCGCAGGGCAAGCACCGGCTGGTGTATCCGAGGGAGCGAAATCTGAATACGAAGGAGAAGCGAATCATGCCGGTATCGTACAGAGCCGATCATGGCGGGAGTTTTCTGCGGCCCACCGAATTGCTCAAAGCGCGGGCCAATGGAACCGACCCGGCCCATCTGCGCGCCCTGGAAGATCAACAAATCCTGCGCCTGCTCGCAAAACAGAAAGAACTGGGGTTTGAGATCTTCACGGATGGCGAGCTGCGCCGGCACAATTTCATGAGCGGTCTTACCGACGCGGTGGAAGGGTTCGACCTAGGTGGCGCGGTCGCGCGCGACTGGGATGCGTCGCAGGGCAAGCCCAAGGTGAGCGCGGTGATGGGCATCGTCAACCAGAAACTGCGGCAGGTGCGGCCGCTGACGGGCGGTGAGCTTCCCTTTCTGAAAAAGAACAGTCCCGGCGATATCAAGATGACGCTGCCCAGCCCGACACAGTTTCCAGCGATCGCATTCAAACGCGGCGTGACCGACAAGGTGTACAAGGACCATTCGGCGCTGCTCTGGGAGATCGTCGAAATCATGAAGAAGGATATCGGCACGCTGGCGTCTGAGGGCGTGAAATATATCCAGATCGATGCGCCGCGCTACAGCTACTACATGGATCCGAAGTGGCGCGAATGGATTTGCAAAGAGATGAATATGGACCCCGAACACGCGCTAGATGAAGCGATCAAAGCGGATAATGCCTGCTTGGAGGCGGCGCGCAAGTCCGGAGCAACTCTGGCAATCCATTTGTGCCGCGGCAACAACCGCAGCCATTGGTACGCCGCGGGCGGCTACGATGCGGTGGCCGAGAAGCTTTTCGGAACTCTGGAAGTGGATCGTTTCCACCTGGAGTACGATGACGAGCGCTCCGGGACGTTTGAGCCGCTGCGGTTTGTCCCCAAGAACAAGATTGTGGTTCTTGGTATCGTCAGCACCAAGCTGCCTCAGCTTGAAAAGAGCGAGGACATCATCAAACGAATCAAAGAGGCGGCCAAATATTTCCCGCTGGAGAACCTGACGCTGAGTCCGCAGTGCGGATTTGCGTCGACGGCGGAAGGCAACCTGCTGACTGAAGACGAGCAGTGGGCGAAAATGAAATTGGTGGCGGACACCGTGCAACGCGTCTGGAATTAAAGAGCTCGTGTGAGGGCCACAAGTTCGTGGCTTCAGCGGTTAAGTGCAAGAGCGCCCACCTAACTGTAGTGACTCATTTTGCAGGCGGCACGGCCGGTCTTGGCTGTGCGCTTAACGATTGCCTCGACTTACCCGCGCAGGCAAGAGTGCCTGCGCCACAAAGGCGGAGTTAGAAACCTAAACCCCGCCCTTCCAAAACCCAACGTTGTCGCATAAACTCTAAAGCCCTAGAGCTACGCCAACGTTACCTTGATCCTTCATCTCAATCACACGCGGCGCGATTCGATCATCGCTACCACAAATGAGGTGGTAAGCACTCTTCTATCGTTGGTTGATGAAGGATGTTTGCAGCCGGAGCGTTTCGCGCGGATGCGGGTTCATCTGGATTGGTTGCAGTACAAACAAAATTTCCGCGAGCCGGTGCTGGCACTGCAAACCGCCGGGGAGCAGCCCGAAGGCCCGGCGTCCATCGAGCTTCGCGTCGATTGTCGCCAAGTGAGTCCGGGATCGCTGCACGACCCTCTGAAACGGACGCTGGAGTTTTCAAATCCGGGATCCACGGAAGGGCCGGACCGAATTTATTTGGAAGAATTCCAATCGTTCCGGAGCAGCATCGCCTGGGAGTTCAACCGCCTTTACTGGCAGCGATTGAAAGATTGGGAGAACGCGACGGGCAAAAGCTACGAAAAAGCGCTTCCCGGCGGCAAGTCAGACGGGAATCGGCCGGAGGCAATCAGCGATTCCGTCTCCGATCTGTGGGCGCGGCTTCAGGATCTCGACAGCAAGAACCAATTGCCCGCGGAGATTTTTCTGCTGGAAATTGGCGTGGGAATGGGAACCAGAGCCGGGATGTTCCTCGATCGCTTTCGCGACCTCGATAGAGAGAAGGGCACGAACTATTATCCGCGCATACGCTTTCTTTTGGGAGATTACTCGCTTGCCACGCTGGAGCGTTCCAGGCCGGCCGTGCAAAGCCACGTGGATCTGTGCAGCTTTATCGCCCTGGACGCGCTCGATCCGCTGCGGACTCTTTCGTTTCTGCGCCATAAGATTTTGTACGTCCATTTGACCAACACGTACGACAATCTTCCAGATGAGGAAGTGGTATGGCGGAATGGCCGGATTTATTGGGTGCAAGTTCGCGCCTACATTTCCGCGGCGGATGCCGCTCGCATTGGCCGCGACTGTGATGTGGCGGAAGCGGATATCCCGAGGGCGGTGAAACGGTTGCTGGAAGTGGGCGCCGAAGCTCTGCCTGACCGCGCCAAGGGAATGCGCTTCTGGATGGAGATTTGGAACGCCATGCGGACAGAGGAGCGGCTGGAAAACATGTTGGATCTGCCGGACGCCTCCTTCCCGGCCGGACTGAGCATCCCGCAAATGGAAGAGATCCTGAAGGGCGCGCCGGACGATTTGCGCTTTCATTTGAGCTCTGGGGCGCTTGAAAGTTTTCGCAATACGCTGCCACTGTTGCATCCGCGCGGGTATCTTCAGGTGCAGGATATTTTTGTTACCGATCTGAATGATTACAGCATGGGGTTCTACGGCCCGGGAAAACTGGAAGGCTCGATTGTAAGCTGGGTCAACGGCGCCCTTTTGCGCGAAGTGGCCGAGCGCGGCGGCTACGACCTGCACTTCGCGCCATACACGTACCGGCCAGGATCGAAGACTTCGATCCTGTATACGACAAGACGGGAGTAAGGCCCATGACTCTTCCCATTCTTCCCACCACGATGGTCGGCAGCTACTCGATGCCGGGATGGCTGGAACGGCTGAAGACCGAATACTTCGCGCGGCGGATCAGTCGCGTGGAACTTGACGAGATTCACGACACGGCGGTGAAAGCCGCCATCAAGGACCAGGAAATCGCAGGACTGGATATTGTCACCGACGGTGAACTTCGCCGCGACAACATGATCGATTATTTCGTCGAGCGGCTTCCTGGTGTGCAGGTGGACCGGTCGTCCAAGAAGTTTTACTACGATTTTTACGATAGTGAAGTGATTGGCAAGATTCCTATGGCCGCTGTGGGGCTCGTCGACGACTTTAGATTCTTGCTTGCCAACACCGACCGGGAAGCCAAAATCTGCATCACGGGACCGCACTCGCTTACGAAGCGGATTCGCAACAAGCACTACCCCACCGAGGAGGGTCTGGCAACGGATATCGCCCGCGTGATGAACATGGAGCTGAAGGAACTGGTGAAGGCCGGCGCCAAGTACATTCAGATCGACGAACCATACTATTCGGGCTTCCCCGAGGATATTAATTGGGGTGTGAAAGTGCTGAATGCGCTGGTGGAAGGCGTGAACGCGAAAATTGCCGTCCATATTTGTTACGGGAACCGCTACGGAAAACCGTCGTGGGAGGGCAGCTACCGGTATCTCTTTCCAGCCATTCTGGGCGCAAAAGTTCAGCAACTGAGCCTTGAATTCGCGCGGCGCGGCGGCGAGGACTTGGAGCTGTTCCGCGAATTTTCTCCACCGTTCGAATTGGGCGCCGGAGTGATTGACGTGAAGGATCACGCGGTGGAGACGCCCGATATCGTGGCTGAACGCATCCGTAAAACCATGAAAGTGGTGCCCGCCGAGAAGCTCTACATTTTGCCGGATTGCGGGCTGTTCCATTTGCCGCGCGACATCGCGTTCGCCAAGCTGCGGGCCATGGTGGCGGGTACGAGGATCGTGCGGAAGGAACTGGGGCGATAAGAAGGATCTGAAGATTTTCCAACGGCGAGCGGGTGCGTCAATCGGGCTCTTGCGTGACGATGTGGACATCCACAGCGGGGGCGTCGCGCAAAAAGCGGTTGATGGCATTTAGATAACGGAGCTTGCGCCATCCCTCGGTGGCTGTCCTGCCGAAAATCATCTGAGTGACGTGTTTTTCGCGGACGAACTTCGCGGCGGCATCGGGAACATTTGCGCCTTTCAATCGGACAGACGTCGCGCCCAAACTTTCGGCAAATTGCAGATTTGCAGCCAGAGTTTTTTCGTCGCGTGCGTTGAGACGTTCGCCATCATCGACGTGAACCGCGTACAATTCCGCGTCCATGCGGCGGGCCATCCGCGCGGCGCGAGCGAGGAGGTATTGCGCGCGCGGATTGGCGCTGATGCACACGGCGATGCGTTCACGAACCGCCCAGTTTTCTTTGATGTCCTTTTCGTCCATGTAGGAGGAGAGGCTGCGATCGACTTGCTCGGCGACCTGGCGCAGAGCGAGTTCGCGCAAGGCGATCAGATTTCCGCGGCGGAAAAAATTCCGCAGAGACTGCTCCACTTTTTCCTGGCGATAAATGTCGCCGCGACGCATGCGGTTTGCGAGGGCTTCCGGCGTAAGGTCGACCATCACTGTTTCTTCGGCGAGCTGGAGCACCCAGTCGGGAACCGTTTCGCGGACAATGATCCCGGTGATGGTGTGGACGGTAGGCGCGATGCTTTCGATGTGCTGGATATTCACGGTGGAAAGCACATCGATTTTGGCTTCAAGCAGCTCGAGGACATCTTCGTATCGTTTGCGGTGCTTGCTGCCGGGGATATTGGTGTGGGCCAACTCGTCCACCAAGACGACCTGCGGGCGCCTGGCTAGAATGGCATCCACGTCCATTTCCTCGAAGACCGTGCCCTTGTATTCGAGCTTGCGGCGCGCGACGGCTTCGAGCTCCGGCACAAGCTCGGCAATTCCCTTGCGGCCGTGAGTTTCGACGAATCCAATCACGATGTCTTCACCGCGCGCGTGCCGGCGGATGGCCTCGCTCAACATGCTGTAGGTTTTGCCGACGCCGGGTGCGTAACCCAAGAATAATTTGAGGACGCCCTTGGTTTTCTCGGGTGGCGCGGAGACGGCCAGCCACTCTTCAGGTGTCTTTGGCACGAGTTATTCTCTTTAGGGCGCCTTTGCGAGCTACGATAGAATGACCCGATGCGAGCGTTGATCCTAAAACGCATCCTGCAATTCGGGTGTGCTTTCGGCATTC
This sequence comes from uncultured Acidobacteriota bacterium, assembly GCA_963823145.1. Taxonomy (GTDB): domain Bacteria; phylum Acidobacteriota; class Terriglobia; order Acidiferrales; family UBA7541; genus Palsa-295. The sequence goes on along the minus strand of CAWGJZ010000002.1, from coordinate 66,447 downwards.
TGGCCGGAACGATTTATGCGTACCACAGAGTTCTTCCGGTAAATGCCACCACGGTGGCGCTCACGCTTCTGCTTGCAATTCTAGCCGTTTCGGTGGCCTGGGGCATGGTTGTTTCGCTCCCCATGTCGATCGGCGCAATGCTAGGATTTAACTATTACTTTCTGCCTCCCGCGGGAACCTTCACCATCTCGGATCCGCAGAATTGGGTTGCGCTGGCGGCATTTCTTGTAGTTGCGATTATCGGAAGCCATCTCTCATCGCGCGCACGGCGGCAGGCTGCGGACGCCTCCGCGCGCCAGCACGATGTGGAGAGGTTGTATTCGTTCAGCCAAGGCTTGCTCGAGTCCCGCAACGCGATGGAGCTGGTCAATCGCATCCCCGCGCAAATCGTGGATACTTTTGAGGTGGGAGCAGCGGCGCTTTTTGTCGCGGATAAGCAGAAGGTGTATCGCTCCGGCCCGGTGATACCTCCTCTGGAAACTGACAGCCTCAAGGCCATCCTAGCGCGAGACGAGGCGCTGACTGACACCGCCAACAGCGTCTGCTTCGTGCCGGTGCGTCTGGGAGTGCATCCGATCGGCAGTATCGGAATTTCCGGCACGATACTTCCGCGGCAAACGTTGGAGGCGATAGGGACGTTGATCGCCATTGCCATGGAACACGCGCGCGCCGTTGAGCAGGTAGGCCAGACCGAGGCCGCGCGGGAGGCCGAAAAATTACGGACAGCATTGCTCGATGCAGTGACGCATGCGCTGCGAACGCCGCTTACCTCGATCAAAGTTTCCGTCACGAATATGCTGTCCAATCCGTCCTTGAGCGATGCTCAACGACTCGAACTGCTGACCATCATCAACGAGGAAAGCGATCGGTTGAATCGGTTGGTTGGTGAGGCGGCCGAAATGGCGCGGCTCGACGCGGGCGAGGTCGAGTTGAAAATCGAGCCGCAACCGATCGACCACGTAATAACGGCGGCCCTGGAGCAGTGCAGAGCATCGCTCGGAAATCGGGAAGTTCGAGTGGAACTTGCGGCAGGGCTTCCTCGCGCGCGAGTAGACGTCGCCCGCGCCCGGGAGGTTCTGGTCCATCTGATTGAGAACGCCAATCAATATTCCCCGCCCGACCAACCCATCACGATTACAGCCGAGGCGGCGGGGAATTTCATTGTCACCAGCGTGGCTGATCGAGGCAGTGGTATCGACGATCCGGAGCAGAATTTGATTTTCGAAAAGTTTTATCGCGGCAAGGATCAGCGTTACAGTGTCGAGGGGACCGGGATGGGTTTGCCCATTGCGAAGGCCATCGTGGAAGCGCACGGCGGGTCGCTCAGCCTTACGAGCCAGCGCGGGCGAGGCTCGGTATTTTCATTTACCCTACCGGCGGATTACGGCCGTCAAGTGCCGCTGCCGCTGCAAAGCCTGTCGAAGGTGCATTCAACCCAATGAATTCCGCAAGCATCTTGATCGTGGATGACGAGCCCCAAATCCGGCGGGTGCTGCGCGCCACTTTAAGTTCACAGGGCTATACCGTTGCCGAGGCGCGCAGCGGCGATGAAGCGCTCGAGCAAATCCGCGGACAGCGGCCGGATTTGATCCTGCTGGATGTGAATATGACCAGCCGCTCTGGATTCGAAGTATGCCGCGAAATCCGCGGATCGAGCGATATTCCCATCATTATGCTCACGGTGCGCAACAGCGAGCGCGACAAAGTGCAAGCGCTCGACGCGGGGGCAGACGACTACGTGGTGAAGCCCTTTGGTTCGGAGGAACTGATGGCGCGGATCCGCGCGGCATTGCGGCGCGCCGCTCCGGTGGAGTCGTTGCCCCCATTCATTTCCAACGACCTGAAAGTGGATTTCGAAAAGCGCTCGGTTTTAGTGAAAGGCCAGCCCGTGCGTCTGACGCCCAAAGAATTTGAACTGCTGCACCACCTGGTGACCAATCGCGGAAAGGCCCAGGCTCACCGGCGTATTTTGCAAGCCGTGTGGGGCCCCGATTACGGAGAGGAAACGGAATATCTTCGAGTGTTCATCAATCAACTGAGGAAGAAGATCGAGCCGGACCCGCGGCATCCACGCTACATTCACACCGAGCCATGGATTGGTTACCGCTTTGACCCGCCCGAGGAAAAGCCGCGCGGCAGTTCGTAAGCCGTCTTGCAACGTAAACCGCGAGATTCTTGTTCTTGATCTGGAACTCTGAAGATTGGGAGGAAATCCGCCGATGGCCGCACCAATCAGGCCCCCGTTTACACTGGATTCCGCCAAAGCCAAAGTGCAGATGGCTCAGGACGCGTGGAATTCGCGCGATCCGGAACGCGTGGCCCTTGCGTATAGCGAAGATTCGGACTGGCGGAATCGGGATGAGTTTTTCCGCGGTCGCGACGCCATCAGAGCCTTTCTGCGGCGGAAATGGGCCAAGGAACTGGATTATCGGCTGCGGAAGGAGCTGTGGTGCTGGACGGAGAACCGCATCGCCGTGACGTTTCAGTACGAATGGCACAACCCGAGCGGGCACTGGTTTCGGTCATACGGAAATGAGCTTTGGGAGTTTGACGACGAGGGTCTGATGCGCCGCCGCATTGCGAGTATCAACGACGTGCCGATAGCCGAGAGCGAACGGCAGATTCGCTGAACTTCGAGTGACAGCGTATCAAAAGCTCTGGAAATTTTGCCAGAGCCACATCCCCGCAACGATTGCGAGCAGCACACCTGAGAGAACGCCCAGCACGACGCTCGCGAGGCTAAGTTTTTCAATCCGCGATACGATGGCGCGCTGTTCATCGGCAAGAGTCTGCTCGCCGGCGCCAAGGGCGATGTGATCCTCTTCGTGAATATTGAGAGTGCCGCGATAGATCATCGTGCAGATTAGCAGCGCGGTGACGGCTCCCCACGCAATTAAGAGAAGGTGAAACGTGTCCATAGCAACCTCCTGGCACAAGGACCGACCCGGTCTTCAGCCAGCGAAATGAGGCGGCGTCTTCCCGCGATCGTTGCCAACGGAGCCGGACGCTCACGGCTGAAGTTACCTGGGTCTGCACCGTCTTACCTGGATTTAAGCTACGACCGTCGGGTCGGAATTGCAATAAGTTTGCGAAAAAGGGGCGGCTCTCCGTCGGCTACGCCAATGAACCAAGGATTGAGCGTGGGTTTCTACGGGAGGGCGCCGAGAAAACTCAGGTTGTCGTGGGCCACGAGAAGCTTGCGAATTCTCAGGGATGCGTGAGGATGAAATCGTATTGGTTCCATGCGCTGAATCGACTGCAGAAAATTCTCGAGATTTAGTTCCTAAAGCGGAGACAGGTTCGGCCCGCCTCCGCGTCCGGAAGACGTCTAGTAGTCGTTGGCGGAACTTTCGAGGAAGGCGCGGAGCTTGCGCGAGCGCGACGGATGGCGCAGCTTGCGCAGAGCCTTGGCTTCGATCTGGCGGATGCGCTCACGGGTGACGGCGAAGGACTGGCCAACTTCTTCGAGGGTGTGCTCGCTGCCGTCGTCCAGGCCAAAGCGCATCTTGATGACCTTTTCCTCACGCGGCGTGAGCGTTTTCAGTACCGAGGAGGTTTGTTCCTTGAGGCTGAGGTTGATCACAGCGTCGGAGGGCGAGACCACGGCTTTGTCTTCGATGAAATCGCCGAGATGCGAATCTTCCTCTTCGCCGATGGGAGTTTCGAGCGAGATCGGTTCCTGCGCGATCTTCAAAATCTTGCGCACTTTCGCGACGGGAATGTCCATCCGCTTGGCAATTTCTTCCGAAGTGGGTTCGCGCCCGAGTTCCTGGACAAGTTGGCGCTGCGTGCGCACGAGTTTGTTGATCGTCTCGATCATGTGCACGGGAATTCGAATGGTGCGGGCCTGGTCAGCGATAGCGCGCGTGATGGCCTGGCGAATCCACCATGTCGCGTATGTGGAGAACTTATAGCCGCGGCGCCATTCGAATTTGTCGACGGCCTTCATGAGGCCGATGTTGCCTTCCTGGATCAGGTCAAGGAACTGCAAGCCGCGGTTGGTATATTTCTTGGCGATTGAAACGACCAGGCGGAGGTTGGCTTCGATTAGCTCTTTCTTCGCTTGCTCTGCTTCTGCTTCGCCCCGAAGAATCACCTGAAGGGCGCGCTTGAGCTCCGAAGGGCTGACCTCACTGGCGATTTCAATTTCGCCCAGCTCCTGGCGGCGGGCCCTGAGATCCTTGCGTGCCTCGGCCTGGACGTCGGCTTTCGAGGCGTCGACGCGGCGTTCGAGCTTGGCAATCTCGCGCTCGAGGAAGTGGACGCGCTCGACGGTCTGGTGAATTTTGTCGATCAGGCGCTTTTTTTCGAACGGATGAAAATCGATCTCGCGAACGAGATTCGACATTTCGACACGGGTTCGCGATACGGAGTAGCGTGCGTGAAGGTATGGGCGCTTCTTGGACCGAGGAACGCGCTCAAGCCTAGCGGCAAGCTTCATCGCCTGTAGGTAGAGCTTGGCAATTTTATCTATCTGCTTCAGCGTCTCCTTGGTTTTGGCCTCGATCTTTTCCTCGGTAAGTTCCTCATCGTCGAACTGAACGATTTCCTTGATCGAGCGAGCGCCGTTGCGCAAATCCTCACCGACCTGGAGAAGCTCCTTGAGGATCAGGGGAGCGCGCGTGATGGTCTTCAGCACGAGCAATTGGCCCCGCTCGATGCGCTTGGCGATTGCAACTTCACCTTCGCGGGTAAGCAGGGGCACCGTGCCCATCTCGCGCAGATACATGCGGACGGGATCGTTGGTTTTCTCAAGCGTGCCGGGAGTGAGATCGAGGTCACCGTCTTCCGAAGCGGCGTCGTCCTTCACTACGACGATTTCGGCGGAGTCGCTTGCGTCGGCAGCGGCGAGCGCAGCCTTGGCGCTGGAAAGATCTTCATACACATCGATCCCATAGCGCTCGAAGGTCGAGAGCAGATCGTCAATTTCCTCCGAGGAATGCACCTCGGCAGGCAGGATATCGTTCACCTCATCGTAGAGCAGGTAACCCCGCTCCTTGCCCATGGCGATGAGCTGTCGAACCTGGTCGTATTTTTCTTCAAGAGCCAACGTCACGCTTCATTCCCCTTTAATAGAGCCAATCGGCGCGCCGATAGGAATCCCTGAATGCAAAGAGGACGGAGTAGACACCCCGACCCCTCCTGGATTAGATACGTATGAACGGATGGTGAGATACTTCCGCGCGCCAATCCCAAGTATCTTACAGTTTGCGCCCAACTCGCCCCGCACCTTATAGATACACTAACATGAGATGCTGCGCGAGCCTCGATCGTTTCGTCCAAAACCTACGGATGATACATCAGGCATTCATTAGGGGTCAATCAAGGTTATAAATCCTTTAGTCACCATGGCTTGGAAAGAGACTAATTAATCGAAAAGCAGCTTCTTCAAGGGGTATGGCACGCTCGGATTCCCTGCTTCTCGAAGTACCGCTGGTGGTACTCCTCGGCCCGATAGAAAGTGGATGCTGGAACGATCTGGGTGACAATCGGGCTCTTGAAAACGTGGCGTGCTTCCAAGGCCGCCGTGGCCTCGCGGGCCTCGGCCTCCTGGCCGCCATCGTGGAAGAAAATCGCTGAGCGGTATTGCGTGCCGAAATCGGGGCCCTGGTAGTTGAGCGTAGTGGGATTGTGATTTTGGAAGAACACGGCTAGCAACTCCCGATAGGAGACCTGCTGGGGATCGAACTCGACCTCGACAGCCTCGGCGTGGCCGGTTCTCCCTGTGCATACGTCCTTGTAGGTGGGATCCTTCGTAGTGCCTCCGGTGTAGCCGACGGTTGCAGAGTCTACGCCCTTCACCTGGCGGAATGTGTCCTCGACACCCCAGAAACAGCCTGCCGCAAAAGTCGCCTTAGCCATGGACTCGAACTCCCGTTTGTCTGATCTGTTCGCTTCGATATTGCCACAGATTCAACCGGCAGTCGTGCTCGGTGGAACTGACTTAACTCCCGATACACATGAGACGAGGTTGCAGCGATTTGGTCGCAGGCTGGTTCACTGTTCTCGAATCAAAGTGACCGGAACGTTCGCCGGCACGGCGGTATTGTCAGTGGATTTGCCGCCGCGCGTTTCTTCGAGAATCTTCTGGAGCATGCCCGGAATCTCGAAAACAGCGCGATTTTCGAGCGCGACTGTATTCGCCCGATAGCGAGCCAACGTCGCAGGCTCGATCATTTCCCCCACCGCGTGGCCGATGTTGCGAAAGTCGGGCAGTACCATGCCGACTTCTTTTTTGAGAATCCAATCGGCATTGTAACGTTCCTGCGGCAGAGTCCAGGCGTTGCATTCGACGATTACAGGAAGGCGCATTGCCAAAGCCTCGCTCACGCTGCCGGGTCCGGGTTTGCCGATGAAGAAATCGGCAAGCTGCATAAATTTGTTCACCTGCGTGGTGAAGCCCTCGACGAAGCGCGGGTGATGAGATTTTTGGGCACGCAGAGCTCCGGCGAGCCTGTCGTTTTTCCCGCAGACGAAAATCAATTGGAGGTCGAGATGCGATTGTTCGATGCCCTTGGCAATTTCGAGCATCACCTTCGAGCCGTGGCCGCCGAAGAGAACGATGCCTGTTGGCAGATCGGCGCGGAGTCCGAGGCGTTTGCGCTCCGAGGCGCGGTCTTCCACCGGCGAGTCGTAAAAGCGCGGATGCAGAATCATGCCGGAAGCGTGAAAGATTCGATTGTCCGGATGCCCCATCGAACGCGCTTGAGAAGCGGCCCGTTCCGAACCGCAAATGAAATATTGCGGCTGGCGTTCGATCCAGAAATGCGGCGGGTAGTCGGCGATGTCCGTGAGAATGGTGACGAAGGGACGACCCGGGAACACGTTGGAAAAACTCTGGCCGAGCGCCCGGTTGAAATGCGGGACGAAGGAAGCCACCATGTCCGGATTAGTTTCGTTCCAATACGCTTCGAACAAACGTACGGTTGCTCGATGGTTCGCGCGAACCACGAACTGCAACACCTTCAATAGTTGAGCGCTGCCTAATGTCCAGCCGGAGCGCAACATCCAGTTGTAGAAGTCCTGTATCCGAATGCCGCCATATTTCTTGAGGATGTCCAGCGGATCAAGGAGTTCCTGGAGATTGACGAGGCGCACCTCCCACGGAAGTTGCTCATGCTGAATGGCTAGCTCAAGCGCCATGGCCGCGGCACGATGGCCGCCACCGGCGTCAAAGAACCCGAACTCGATCCGGGCCACCTAGCGTCGCTCCATTCGGGAGGGATTCTGGCAATCGAAGCTCAGTGGATTGCTACGGGAATGTTAAAATCTCGGAAACTGTGTCGAATCAGTTAAATACCTATGTTTTCAAGATGTTAGCGCGAATTTAATCTGTGGGTAATGCTGTGAATTTACTGTGGAAATCATGAAGTGCGACATGCATGTCCACTCATACTTTTCCGGCTCTTGTACCACTCCGTTTGCGCGCAGGTTTTGCCGGGAGAGCTACAGCAACCCTGCAGAGGTGTATTCGCTCCTGAAGCGCCGGGGCATGGATCTTTTTACGCTTACCGACCACGACTCGATCGAAGGCGCGGAAGAACTGCGACAGTACCCCGACTTTTTTCTGAGCGAGGAGCTGACCTGCCGGATGCCCAGCGGGACGGAAGTCCACGTTGGGGTGTACGACTTCGAAGAACGGCAGCACGCGCAGCTCCAGCGACGGCGCAACGATCTGGTTGCGCTGCTGATGTACCTGACCGAACGGAATATTCTCTTTAGCATCAACCATGTGTTTTCGAGTCTCACCGGCCCGCGCGAACGCGAGGACTTCGAATGGTTTCGGGAATATTTTCCGGCGATTGAATCGCACAACAGCCACATGCTCGAGAGCTCGAATGCGCATGCTGCGAGCCTTGCGAGGCAGTGGGGCAAGATCGGCGTCGGCGGAAGCGACGCGCATGCGTTGGCATCAGTGGGTACGGCTTTTACAGAGGTTCCGGGAGCGCGAAATAAACAGGAATTTTTCGCTGCATTGAGAAGCGGGTCTGGGCGAGTCGCCGGCGAATCGGGATCGTTCCCGAAGCTCACTCGCGACGTTTTTCTTATCGCATTCGAAATGATGCGTGAAAAATCATGGACGGCGCTGCTTGTGCCACTGGCTGTGCTTGTTCCGGTGATCACCTTTTGGAACTATCGCGAGGAAGATGCTTTCGGCCGACGCTGGGCGCCACAGGTTCTGGATCAACCAGTGCGATCATCAACACGTGCCCGCTAGGCCGGCATTTCGCAACCTGCGCTGGAGGATTCCCTATGACGGTAGCCCGGGCAGTCTGGCACGAGATCGAGTTAAGCGATTACAGGCTCATGCGGCGTGTCCATCGGTGGCGAGCGCCGCGATGGTTTCGCATAACAATGATTGTTGCCACACGGGGAGGCGACGGATGGCTCTGGTACGCATTCGGCCTGATTCTACTGTTATGCGGTGGAGAGCGGCGCTTCGCCGCACTCGAGGCGGGCGGTTTAAGCGCCGCGGCAGGGATTGCCCTGTTCCGCGCCCTCAAGGGTATCAGCCGGCGAAAAAGACCTTGCGAAATCGAGCCGCACTGCTGGGCGTCGATTTTGCCTCCCGATAAGTACTCGTTTCCCTCTGGACACGCTATCACCGCATTCGCAGTGGCGGTTTCGGTGGGATTCTTCTATCCATATCTTGAAATTTCGCTGCTGGCCGCGGCGTTTTTGATTGCGGCTTCACGCATCATTCTCGGAATGCACTTTCTGAGCGACGTGATCGCAGGCTCGGCGATCGGACTCGGCCTGGGCTTCGCCAGTTTCCATATTCTCGCGATTCTCTAATGTGTGCGAACACAATCTGATGGCGTGACTGCGGCGCGGGGCTGAATGCGTTTACCGAGCAGGCGGCGAGGCGAGGACCGACGTGTTCACCTCTGGAATTTTCTTCTTGTGCAGAAGATCTACGAGAGAGCGGTATATCCGGGAGCGAACTTCGTGGCGATCTCCTGCGCGGGTGATGTAACGCACCACCACGTTCACGCCTCCTCCCGTGGGGCGAATACTCATCGAGGGCGCGGCAGAAAAAGATCGGTTGGCATGCGCCACGCGGCGCCATTCCGTTTCCGCCAGCTGGGCATTTGCTGAGGTTTCGTCAGCGGCGATCTTCTGGATTGCTTCGGCGGTGGCGTACGGGTCGGCATCCTGTGGAATTTGCACTTCGATTTCGTCCCAAAGCCATTGGCCGGCTGTTGAAAAGTTAAAGTAGTGACCTTCGATGGCGAAACTGTTCACGAACGAGACTTTGCGCCCGGTCGGATGGCCCGCGTCGGTCCAATTGCCTGTCTCGAGTATCACCGTGTGAAGCAGCCCAACGGTTAGTACTTCCCCGCCTACTCCGTTTATTTCGACCCAATCTCCGGCCCGAATTCCATTCTTGCCCATCAGCACGAACCATCCGAAAAATCCAACGATGAAATCCTTCATCGCCACGGTCACGCCCGCGCCGGCAAGAGCCAGAACTGTAGCAAGGTTACTCGGCACACCGAAAATGACCAGCAAGATCAGCAAAATTCCGACGCCTTGCACCAAAAAGAGTACCAGCGTCTGCGCGGTGCGAAGCTGGCGCCGCTCGACTGTAACTTCCGCGAAGAAGCGCTGCACTCCATAGTTTGCAAGCAAGACGCACAGCGCGATCAGCACCGCAAAGAAAAGCGAAACGAATATCCCGTGTAAGAAGGACTTCTGGCGCACGCTCACGAAGGTAATCCAATCACCATAAGCGGCTGCGAGCTGCCGCTCCGTATCAACGCGCCGGTCGAGATCCGCCAGATTCTTCTGGTCTTCCGTAAGCTCGCGAAGCAATGAGACTGGCGAAGATTCCTGGCCGTTCACGGCGGGCGAGGCTGCGGCGCTTGTATGCGAGGTTCTCTTTGCGGATTTCTCCTGTTCCAATTCCTTTTGCAGGTTGTCACGGGACGCCAGAAGCTGAGTGGCCAGCGTCTCTGCGTCTTTTTGAGCTTGGATCAGCTGTAGTTCCTTAGCATGCAGAGAATTCCAGGCACGAAATTCCGCAACAATGCTTCTCGATTGCGTGCGCTCGATCGAAGCAACTCCGCTTGCCGCAGCGGCGGCGTCCGCGGCGGCTGCCGTCGCTGCACTCTGCGCGTCCTGAACCTTGTGCTGGTCCAGCAGTTGCTGAACCTTAGCCTGCTTGTTTCCCCCTGCGAGCACGAGGTCCTGGTTGGCGGCATCCAAATTGTCCTGATCGAGCGCGAGTTGTGCCTGCGCCGTGACTAGCAGCCCTTGCAAATCCGCCTTTGCATTCTCGTCGGATGTTTTCGCGAGCAGTTGCGTGAACTGCGCCACTCGGGCCTGATCTGCAGTGACGGCAGCTCCTCCCGACCTGATCCGTTCGCTTAGCTGACGCGTTTGCGGTGTGAGCGGCGCCGGGTTCCGGCCCGCATCATGGATCGCAATGGCGAACGCCAAATCCACCGAACGGTCGGCGAGCCGCTCCGCGTCCTGAGCGTAATCGTGCTCCGTGCGCGTGACAGCAAGCGCCGCCAGCTGCTGCGCGGTATCCAGCGGCCGCGTATCCACCAACTGGGCGTGCTGCGATTTCGCTCGAAGGGCTCGCAGGGTGTCCCGATAATTGGCCCAGCCGCGCGTGAATATCGCCGCGCATAGCAATATCCCCAGCAGCGCGAGCAACGTTTGCCAGATTAGCTTTTCATAGTTCTTCATGGGTGGCGACTGGGTTCCGACATTCTAATACGAGGAGTGTGGTGTGGTCCGAAGAAATCAGCTGAACGCAGCATCGGAACTTACACGTCGAGCGGCAGGGACTTCTTTCCGTAATGAGCCGCGCCGCTCGATCATATGTGGTGTAAAGCCATGCCCATTGCACCAGCACCAGGCATCGCACTGTGTTGAACAGGCAGGATTTACCGTTCTCCCTGTTTTCATCCTACACCCTGATTCAGCTTACGGAATCCTTACGGCCGGCTTATGCCTTCCTGACGCTGCAGGGTCTACCCTGCAACTCGATCGCGCATTTCGCATCGAGAAATGCGGGTCGGGAGAATGAAAATGGCGCTTTTGGGCGCGGCCGTGGTTGGTTTTGCGGTCCTATTTTTCCTGATCGCTTTCGTTCAATTCACGCGAGAGGCGATAAGGTCGCGGAAAAAACCGAACCACCTGATCCGCATGGCGGCAGAACGCCCTACCGCGAAGATATTCACTCTGCGGGAACCGCCCATTCTGCCGAAAGCAATTCTAGCCGGCAAGAAAGCGAATGGCGTTGCGATGGTCGCGCCATTAAACGCAACGATTAAGCGCGGGCCCGCGAAAGGATCGTCATGATGCTCGATATCGTGTTCGTGGCGTGCACGGCTGCCTTTTTTCTCATAGCGCTGGCCTATGTATGGGCCTGCGATCGGCTGAACTCAGGAGCGAGCGAATGACAGGCAACCTGATCCTCCTGGGAATTTCCGTTTTGATGTGTGGATATCTCCTGGCTGCGCTGCTCTGGCCCGAGAGGTTTTGACCATGACTGCCAACGGTTGGCTGCAAATCGGGCTGTTTTTCGCGGTGCTGTTGGCCGTGACGAGGCCCCTTGGCATATTTATGGCGCGTGTTTTTTTCCGCGAGAAAACATTCCTCGACCCCGTTCTTCGTCCCCTCGAGCGTCTGCTCTATCGGACGACCGGAGTCGACGAAAAGCATGAAATGGATTGGAAGGAATATGCCGTTGCCATGCTGCTCTTCAGCGCTGTTTCGATGGTACTGCTTTACGTGATCGAGCGCTGCCAGCACTGGCTGCCATGGAATCCCCAACACCTGGCTTCGGTGCCGTCTGCTCTGGCCTTTAACACCGCCGCATCTTTCACCACCAATACAAACTGGCAGAACTACGGCGGCGAATCCACGATGAGTTATTTTACTCAAATGGCGGGGCTCGCCTACCACAATTTCGCTTCCGCCGCGGTCGGCATCGCTCTTGCTATCGCGGTCATTCGGGGCATTGCGCGCAAAGAGTCCAAAACCATTGGGAACTTTTGGGTGGATGTGACGCGCTGCATGCTGTGGGTGCTGCTCCCGGCCTGCCTGGTAATCGCGCTGGTGTTTGTATCCCAGGGCATGATTCAGAACTTGAGGCCCTATGACACCGCGAAGCTTTTGAATCCCCAAACCGTGCAAACAACCGGAGCCAACGGCAAGACAACGACGCAAACTGTTACCGACCAGGTGATTGCTCAGGGACCGATCGCTTCTCAGGAAGCGATCAAGATTTTCGGAACGAATGGCGGAGGCTTCCTTAATGCCAATAGCGCCGATCCATTCGAGAATCCGAATCCGCTGACAGACTTCATGCAGATTGTGATGATGCTCTCTCTCGGGTCGGGGCTCACGTACACCCTCGGCCGGATGACGGGCTCGCAACGGCACGGCTGGGCCGTGTGGACTGCGATGGCCTTGCTGTGCCTCGCCGGTGTCACCGTCGCATATGCGGCAGAGTCTCATGGTAATCCGCTGCTGCACGGAATCGACCAGCACACCAGCGCCACGCAGCCCGGCGGCAATATGGAAGGGAAGGAAGTTCGCTTCGGGATTGCCTCTACAGCGCTCTTCGCCACGACGACCACCGACGCGAGTTGCGGCGCAGTGAATGGTATGCATGACTCGTTCACTCCGCTCGGCGGCATGGTGCCGTTGGTAAACATCATGATCGGCGAGGTCATTTTCGGCGGAGTGGGCGCGGGGATGTACGGAATCATCGTTTTCATTGTTCTCTCGGTTTTCATCGCCGGCTTGATGGTGGGCCGAACGCCGGAGTATCTCGGCAAAAAGATCGAAGCCTTCGACGTGAAGATGGCTATGGTGACGGTGCTCGTCTTCTGTTTTCTTGTTCTCGGCCTTACTGGCGTTGCGATTGTGTCTCCGTTCGGCACCTCGTCCATCAGCAACCCCGGCCCGCACGGGTTGTCGCAGATTCTCTACGCCTACACGTCCCAGGCTGGCAATAATGGCTCGGCCTTTGCCGGTCTGAATGGGAACACACCTTGGTACAACGTCAGCGGCGCTTTCGACATGCTTTTCGGGCGCTTTTTCATGGTGATTCCGGTTCTGGCCATGGCCGGCAACTTGGCGCGTAAGAAGATCGTGCCCGAATCTGCTGGCACATTCCCCGTAACCACGCCGCTTTTCACGTTCCTGCTGATCTCCGTGATTTTGATTGTCAGCGCACTTACTTTTTTCCCGGCTCTCAGCCTCGGCCCGATTCTCGAACACCTGCTGATGCACGCCGGAAAGGTTTTCTGAGGCAGCCATGACCATACAATCCATCGAAGATTTCAGCTCCACCTCTCCCGCGAACCTTCCGGATCCCGGCAACGCCGTTTCCAGGGAACGCAGAAAAAAGTCCATGTGGACCGGCGGCATCGTTGGCGGCGCGGTCCGCGATTCAATTCTCAAGCTCAATCCGCGCACACTCATGAAAAATCCCGTGATGTTCGTGGTGGAGATTGGCGCGGCGATCACCACTTGGGACTTAGTACGCGATCGCTTGCAGCACCTCAGCGGGTTTGGCTTCGAGCTGCAAATTACACTCTGGCTGTGGTTCACCGTGCTCTTCGCGAACTTTGCCGAAGCCATGGCGGAGGGGCGTGGCAAAGCGCAGGCTGACACTCTTCGCAAGGCGCGTGCCGAAACGGTGGCACGGCGCATCGGGAAGGATGGTTCTATCGAGGAGATCGCGGGATCAAAGCTGCGTGCCGGCGACCGAGTAAGGGTAATCGCCGGCGAGTTCGTCCCCGGCGATGGCGAGGTTGTGCAAGGCGTCGCTTCCGTGGACGAATCAGCGATCACGGGCGAGTCTGCGCCGGTGATTCGCGAGTGCGGCGGAGATCGGTCGGCGGTTACCGGTGGCACTCGCGTGCTCTCGGACGAAATCATCGTTGAGATCACATCCAATCCCGGCGAAACGTTCCTCGATCGCATGATCAAGCTCGTTGAAGGCGCCGAACGCCAGAAAACGCCGAACGAAATCGCGCTGAATATCTTGCTCTCCGGCCTGACAATTATTTTTCTGCTCGCCGTCGTCACGCTGCAGCCAATGGCGATTTATTCCGGCGCGCCGCAATCCGTTTTTGTCCTCATCTCTCTGCTCGTTTGCCTTATTCCCACCACGATCGGCGGCTTGCTGTCGGCTATTGGTATTGCGGGCATGGACCGCGTCGTACAGCGCAATGTACTCGCGATGTCGGGCCGCGCCGTGGAAGCTGCGGGTGACGTTGACACTCTGCTTCTCGACAAAACCGGGACGATCACGCTCGGCAATCGCCGCGCAACTGAATTCGTCCCCGCGCCCGGCGTGAAGGAATCCGATCTCGCCGACGCCGCGCAGCTTTCCTCGCTGTCCGATGAAACTCCCGAGGGCCGCTCGATTGTGGTGCTGGCGAAAGAAAAGTATGGCTTGCGAGGCCGCGAGCTTTCCACCTACGCGGCGAATTTCATCCCCTTTACGGCCGTCACGCGAATGTCCGGCGTGGATCTCGACGGGCAGCAAATTCGCAAGGGCGCGTTCGACGCCATCGCGCAACATTGCCTGAAGGCGGGCAATCGCGTGCCGCCGGAAGTGGAAGAAACAGTCAAAAGAATTTCGAATGCCGGCGGAACTCCCCTTCTCGTGGCCGAGAATTGTCGCATCCTCGGGACCATTCATTTGAAGGACATCGTCAAGGGCGGCATGCGCGAGCGTTTCGACCAATTGCGCGCCATGGGCATTCGCACGGTGATGATCACTGGCGACAACCCCCTTACCGCCGCGGCCATTGCCCGCGAAGCCGGCCTCGATGATTTTCTCGCTCAAGCGAAGCCGGAAGACAAGCTCGCTCTGATCCGTGCCGAACAAGCCAAGGGCAAGCTTGTCGCGATGACGGGTGACGGAACCAACGATGCCCCGGCCCTCGCTCAAGCCGATGTCGGTCTCGCGATGAACGCAGGCACGCAGGCTGCGAAGGAAGCCGGCAACATGGTCGACCTCGATTCCAACCCAACCAAGCTGATCGAAGTAGTCGAGATCGGCAAGCAACTGCTGATCACCCGCGGCGCCCTCACCACATTTTCCGTAGCCAACGACGTAGCCAAATACTTCGCAATTATTCCGGCGATGTTTGCCGGAGCTTTTCCGCAGCTCAATGTGCTCAACATCATGGGGCTTAAAACGCCGCAGTCGGCCATCTTATCCGCCGTAATTTTCAACGCGCTGATCATCATTGCTCTCGTACCATTGGCGCTCCGCGGAGTGCGCTACCGCCCGCTCGGCGCGTCGGCTCTGCTGCGCTGGAATCTTCTCATTTACGGTGTGGGTGGAATCATCGCACCCTTCATTGGAATCAAGGTGATCGATCTGCTCATCACCCACATCGGCTGGGCGTGAGCGTAGCGAGGGCAGCGAATGCAAAGGACACCGCGTGACGGCTCTGAACTTGTTCGGCCTGGGCGCCGTTTCGGCCATGGTGATCTGCTACATGCTGGAGAAACGCCACTCGCTCTTTGTCTTGGCCTTTGCGGCATCCTGCCTGCTGGCGTCCGTTTACGGTTTCCTGCAGGGGGCGTGGCCCTTTGGTCTGTTGGAGGCTATTTGGTCGATCATCGCCGCGAACCGCTGGCGGACCTCTACACACGCGCACGCAACGACGGATTCGGTGAAATGAATCTGGCCGCGATGCAAAAATTGTGAGGCACGTATGAAAAAGAATCTACTCATCTCAATCTGGTTCACGCTGGCAACCACGCTGCTCCTCGGCATCGTTTACCCGCTCACCGTCACAGCGCTGGCGCAGGTTCTGTTTCCTCGGCAAGCGAATGGAGAACTCATCAAAGTAGGCGGCAAGCTCGTCGGTTCGCAACTGATCGGCCAGCCGTTTACGGCGCCTGGATATTTTTACTCGCGACCCTCGTCTGCCGGTGCCGCAGGCTACGATCCAACAGCTTCCGGTGGGTCGAACCTCGGTCCGACCAGCAAGGTTCTCTCCGAGCGTGTTGCCGCCAGTGTGAAAGCGTTGCAGCCGACAAATCCAGGAAAGCCGATTCCAGCTGACCTGGTCACGACCTCGGGTTCAGGGCTCGACCCGGACATTTCTCCCGCAGCAGCGGCATTTCAGGTCCCGCGCGTAGCGAAGGAGCGTGGCACCAGCGAAGAGCAAGTGCGGGCACTCGTCGCCAAGCACACCAAGGGGCGGCAGTTTGGTTTCCTCGGTGAGCGTCGCGTCAACGTCCTTGAACTCAACCTGGATCTCGACGCGCTTCACCCCATGCGCTAACCCTCCCGAATCAACGGCCTCAACTGCATTGCGGGGAACGCGCTATCGCTACGAAATACCGGCGTTTTGGATATTTACCGTGGACGATTTTGTCCACATGACAAAGCACTTGCGCCAGAATGGCTCGCGGTGTAAAGATACTATCTGTATCCTCGAAGTACGCCTTCACGCACCCCAACTCCTGCATTCACTTGCCCCTGATTTTTTCGCAGTTCCGGAAGCGCGCTGCATCCGGCGAACTGAGCGTTCTCAGTCAGAAGCTACGGCTTCGGCGATGCGGTCGGCATTGTGCTCGCTTGCGATGTGGGCGCCGGGGTCGGCGCTTGCGCGTAGGCGGGCGGAACGTAAACCTGCGATGTGTGATTGTGTACGATCAGCCAGTTGTCATTCACCTTGTTGAATATCAAAGTTGTCTGGCCGCGCATGGAATACGGTTGGTCCTTCAGCAAGGCGTCAAACTCCCACTGATAGGATGCCCATGCCACATCTCCATGGATGAAAACCAGCGTGTTTCTCCGGTTCAGTTGGATTCCTTGAAAAGCCGCCCACTGGCGCTCATATATGGGCACATAATTTTGCCAGCCGATCACGGGCGGCGCGTATTCTCCGCTTACAAATGTGACGTTATCCGAATAATATTTGTGCATCATATCGACCTTCCCCAGCTGGAAGGCCGCAAGCATCTCTCCAATATCATTGTTGATTTTGTCCGATTCCGGCATAGGCAGAGCCGGAAGCGCCGGCTGCGCGGACGCATCTTTGTCCGCGTCCTTGGCCTTCTTCTTTTTTTGCCCGGCCTGCGCATCGAATGAAAGCGTAAAAATCAAGGCTGCAGCGGCGCACCACGCAACCCACCGGTGCCCGCCGAATCTCCCCGTCTTCTTGAACATTTGCTTCTCCTCTGTTTCACCCTGCGAATTCGGTCGCAGCATAGCACGAAGTGAAAACCTATCCGCAAGAGGAAGCCGGGCGATGTGTCGCATCAGCGCATAGGCCCCTTGCCCGATTTGTGCCAATTGGAACGCAGTCGGGGACGTTACTTATAGCGGGTTACGCGGAAATTCTTACGGCAGAGTCATATGGCGCAAATCAGGCACCTCGCTATAATGAGGGCTCATGCCTGGATTCCTCAGCAACCTGCTGCAGATACTCCGAGAGCGGCGCGGCTCGGATATGCTGTTTTTGTGCCGCCATCTTCTTTCTGAGCGAGGCGAAGCGTCGCAGACAGTCCTCGCCGAAAGAATCATCAAAGCCTACATGGAAATGAGCGCGGCGGACCGCCTCAAGTTTTTCGAGATGCTGTGCCGGGATTTTGGCCCCGATCCCGCCGCGATCACCCGCGCGGCCGCCGAATACGAAAAAAACCCGAGCGCGGAGACGCTCGCGCCTCTCTTCTCGGCTGTCGAACCCCCGCGCCAGGAGCTCGTTCGCCGGATCAACACGGCCTCGCATGGCACCGAAACGCTCGTTACCATGAGGGGGCATCTGCTTGAGCTGGCCGGCTCCAAAGGCGCGAATTTCGCCGCACTCGATGCCGACTTGAGGCACGTTTTCAAATCCTGGTTTAACCGCGGTTTCCTGCGCCTCGAGCGCATCAGTTGGCAAACCCCCGCGCATGTGCTGGAAAAACTTATTCACTATGAAGCCGTCCACGAAATCAATGGTTGGCCGGACCTGCGCCGGCGTCTCGCTGCGGACCGCCGCTGCTTTGCGTTCTTTCATCCCGCGCTCGATCAGGAGCCCATCATCTTTATCGAAATCGCGCTATCGAACCAGCTGACCGGAGAACTGGAACCGCTGCTCGACATAAAAGCGCCGGTGCTCGCCGCCGAAAAAGCGAACACCGCTATCTTTTATTCCATCAACAATTGCCTGGCTGGCCTCCGAGCCATCCCCTTCGGCAATTTCCTGATTAAACAAGTTGTAGTGGAGCTTGCCGCCGAGTTGCCCGACGTTAAGAACTACGCCACGCTCTCGCCGCTGCCGCGCTTTGCGCGCGCTCTGAAGGACGATCGGAATGCCGACGGTTTTACGCGCGAGCGTCTGTCGCGCCTCTTGGCCGATTTTGCCCAGGATCTCACTTCCGCGACCCGCGAGCGCGATCCTGTCGAGGCCTTCCACGATCTGCTGCAAAAGCCTCTCGAGAATCGTAAGGTTCTGGCTGCCCCGCTCGAGCGACTCGCTCTTGCCTATCTCACGGAAGCCCGTGACGGTGGAAGACTGTATGACCCCGTCGCCTCATTTCACCTTGCGAATGGCGCTCGTCTGGAACGAATTAACGCCTTTGGCAACTTGCGACCCTACGGTTTGGAGGCTTCGTTTGGGCTTACTGTCAATTACCGGTATTTGCCTGACGAAGTCGAGGAAAATCACGAGCAATTCGTTCGCAATGGACAAATTCGTCTCGGCGGCGGGTTGGCTCGCGATTTCAGAGAGGTCTCCGCCGCGTGGCAAAGTCCGCACCGCGGCAAACGCACCTGAAACTTGCCGCAGTCATCGCACTCAAGTCCAAACCTACCGCCCCGATGCCGGATGCCGCGTCTGGCTCAGCAAGTTGACGAAAAGCCGGTACGCTCCCGGCACGCCGTCCGGCAACTCGCGGAAAAATGACAATCCCGTGTAAATGTAAACGCCCTTCCCGTAGCGCGTGTACACCAGACCGCCAGTTGCTTCCTTTTCACCCTGGTCGGTCAATCCCAGTATCGGCTGATAATGCGGATCCCATGTTCCCCAGAAATAGAGGCCGCGCTCCTGCTCCCAGCCTTTGAAGTCGTCAAGCGTGATTTTATTCGGCGTATTCAGCAGCGGGTTATCGGGAGCCAGAAATCGTACAGGTGAATCCGGATCGGTCACCCTCGCGGCCGCGGCCGCCATTTTCGCTGGATACGGCGCCGGAAAAATTCGGTTCCAGGCGAAGTCGCGCTCGTAGAGCACCAGCAGCGTACCCCCATTCTTCACGTAGTCGAGCAGGCGCGGATTCGATCGCTCCACATCGGGACGCAACTCGTATGCCCGGATGCCCACCACGATAGCGTCGTATCGGCTCAAATCGCCGAATGCAAGCGCCACTTCATCGAGCATGTCCACCTCGATTCCCACCTGGCGCAACGTCTCCGGTATCACGTCGTTGTCCACCGCGATGTACCCAATCCGCAATTCAGTGGGCACTGTGAGATTAAGGACGTGAACTGTCGCGTCGTCCGGCTGGCTCCAATCGCGCGTAGGCATCGTGGGAAGTGCTTCGAGCGAAGTGCGGAAAGTCTCCTCTCCGATTCGCCCATAGGGATGCAGCGCATAGGCTCCGGGCGTGACCTTCGCGGGCGGCGTCACCACGTAGCGGATAAGCTGATCGCCCGCGTTGGTAAAATCGAGCGGCGAAATCGGCGTGACACTCCATCCCTGCGGCGCGTCGATGCCCACCTCGACCGTCGCCTTCGCGGTGCCGTGATAGCGCACTCGCGCGAGCAGTGCGAACGGTGCCGTTGCCCGCTTTAGCGGAATCATCACTTGCGACGGCTCCACTGTCAGCGTCACTGCGGGCACCAGTTCAAGCGGATATGTGTCGATTTCCGTCGTCTTGGCTTCGCTCGATTCCACCGGATTCTCGATGGCGAATTCGTATCCTTCCACGCTCACTCGCACCGCGAGCTTCACCAGCGGCGGCGGAAATGGCAGCACCGCATCCGCGGGCGAGGTTGGCGGCTTTGCATCACCGGGAATGGAAACATTGAAGCGGTAAGAGTTTCCGCCGTGCTGCGCTTCGTCAAGCGTCGCCGTCCAACCCTCGGGCAAAAGCAGACTCGATTTGTCCACTGACCATTTCACCGGCACAGCTGGCTTATCGAGAAAATTGACGTTCACCGAAAAGCCTTCGCCAGCCACAAGTTCGTGGCGGCTCGCCTGAATATCCACCGGCAGCGCAATATCATCGGCCAACGCTGTGTTGATTTTGTCGCGCAGTTGATCGAGTTCCCACATGGCTGGGAAATGCTGTCGGCTGGTAGCAGTCGAGATTTGCTCGCGCAACGTCGCAATTTCTTTTCCCGCTTCCGCCAGTGATTTCGCAGCCGCGGCCCGGTCCGCTCCCAACGCCAGTTTCGCCGCCGATTCAAGTGCGTTGTCCGCTGCCTCCAGCGCCGGACTCATAGAATTCTTGAGTTCGGGAAACTGTTCCCCAATCGAGGTCAACGGCTCGGCCAAAAGCTTCACATCGAATCCGCCGCCTCCTTCCTGGCCGTGTTCTTGAATGAGCGCGGGCGACCGGCGGAAGAACGGATTGTTTGAAAACGACGGCGTGCCCTGCGAACGATGCTGCGCGTGCCCTTCCATCCCCATTTCCACGTAGCTTTTGCCCCACAGCGGCGAAACATCGTTTATTGGCAGTTGCACCGCGCCCGGAGTCGGTTTCGGCGGCGCCGGCCCAAATCCAAAACTCGCGGGACGCAACTCAAGCTTCACCTTCCACGCTCGCACTGCTCCCCCGAGCTGCTCGGGAAATTTAGTTGGATCGGCGGCGTCGGCAATGGCCTCCGGCGTCAGCAGTCCGCTCGCCTGATGCTGTCCATGGCCAAAATGCACGCCGCCCCATCCGTTGATCACCACTTCCGGCCGGTACATTCGAATCACGCGCACCATGTCTTCCAGAGGAATTTTGTCGCCCCAAATCTTCATGGTTCGCTCAGGACTTTTCGAAAAGCCTGTATCCACCGCGCGCGTAAAAAATTGGTGAACTCCATAGTGCTGGTCCGCCGCAAGCAGTTCGGTCGTGCGGATCACGCCCAGCGGACCATCTTGTTCTGGCCCGATGGCATTCTGGCCGCCCTGTCCGCGCGTGATCGTCAAAATCGCCACATCGGCATACAGTCCCCGCGAAAGATATGCCAGCAGGCCGGCCGTTTCATCGTCCGGATGCGCGGTAATGTAAAGAATGCGTGTGGGGACGCGCGCTTTCTCAATCGCCTGCACAACTTCCGGCAGCGATTGTGCGCGGGCGGGCATGGCGCCCGCTAGCCACGCCGCAGCCGCCGAGATCGCGACCGCTGTTATCGCAATCCACCGGTTTTTGCATCCGTTCATCTGGCGATCTCCTGGAAAGGCCACTCTCGCTGCCATTTTGCGCGTCCTAAATATACAAGAATTCCCGCCGTTGCCGCCGCCAGTGATGCCAGCATCGGCCTTCGGCCGGTCGCAATAAAGATTCCCGCCCAGCCGGCGATCGCTGCGAACACAGGTAGGGGATACAGCCACATACGAAAAGGCAATCGCTCGCTTCCCCAGCGCCGGTGTAGCAAAACAAGTCCCACTCCTTGAGCGATGAATTGGATGACGCACCGCATCGCCAGGATGGCGCGAATCGAGTCCCTTAATTTGAGTGACAGGCAAAAAATAATCGCCGCTGCTCCCAGTGCCATCAGCGAAACGTGCGGGAAATGTTTCTTCGGATGCACGCGCGCGAAAATCGAAAGGAAGTTTCCATCCAGCGCCGCCGCGTACGGCACTCGCGAATAGCCCAGCATGGCCGCAAACACAGACCCCAGCGCCGTCAGCATGATCAGTCCTGTTGCAAGCGCCGCCCACTGGCTCCCGTACACGCGCTCGATAAAGGTGCTGGCGATGAATGTCGATCCGCCAGCCTCTCTCCACGGGATCACGCTCAGAATGCTCGTTTGCATCGCCAGGTAAAGCACTGTGATCCCCAGAATCGAAATAAAAATTGCGCGGGGAATGTTTCGCTGCGGGTCTCTCATCTCGCCGCCCAAGTTGCATACGTTGTAGTAACCGAGATAACTGTAAACCGTCTGCACCATTCCATGGCCGAGCGCAGCGAAAAGTAGCCACGATAGGTTCCATTCCTCGCCGGACGAATCGAACACGCGATGCGCGTCAAAATGCCTCGCTCCTCCCCACACGATCCAAAGAATCGTTCCCACCACAATCACGCTGAAAACCACCGAGATTCGCCCAATCTCCGTGATCCGCCGGTACAACAGGAATACCACCAG
The DNA here is from genome assembly GCA_963823145.1 of uncultured Acidobacteriota bacterium. Lineage (GTDB taxonomy): Bacteria > Acidobacteriota > Terriglobia > Acidiferrales > UBA7541 > Palsa-295. Next base: position 44,165 of record CAWGJZ010000002.1, on the reverse strand, counting down.
CAGCACGATTGCCGCGGCAACCACATTGTCGCCATGCGTCCCAAGGAATCCTAAAATCGTCGAGAGCCGCAACGATTTTTCCGATAGGTAGCGCGAGTAGGTCGCAAACCCCAGCGCCCCGGAAGCGATACTCAGCGGCCCCTGAAATAACGTCTGCCAAATGTACAAAAACGAAAGCAGCCGCCCCCACCGTGCCGCCCCATACGCCTCCCGCAAGTAAACGTAGCTCCCCCCGGCCTCCGGCATCGCCGCGCCAAGTTCCGCCCAGATGCAGCCGTCAAAAAGTGCCAACACCGCCCCTGCCGTCCATGCCAGCAGACTTCCCGGCCCTCCCATTGCCTGAATCACAAACGGAATCACCACGAACGGTCCAATCCCCACCATGAACGTCATGTTGAGTGACGTCGCTTCGATGAGGCCCAGCCCCCGTTCCAGTTTTTCCGTTTCTTGCATATCTGTTGCCGTCATTCCGAGATGAGTCTCCCGGTTTTTCCTTTTCATCCGTCGCGTTTTTTGCGACGGATGCCGGCAGACGCAGTCGATCTCTCTTCGATGTCGCTAGTCAGGCGAATCGAACGAACATCTGCCCCCTGCCACGTACACGCCTGCCCCAAAACGCCCGCAGAGCATAGCAAGAAAGCCAGCGCCATCCCGCGAAAACTGCGGCCGACTGCGCTACCATAGCTGCTGGCCGTTTGAGGTCGCCGACTCGCGATGCTGTCGCTCCAGCTTCGAACCGGAATCGGCATCGCCTTCACCGTCGTCACTGTTGCTGCCCTTGTAATCGGCTTCTTTCGGCAACGTCACCGCTTTCCCTTCCCCGCATACGGGTGGCTCGGGATCGTCGCGCTCGCGGGCGCAGAGTGGATGCTGTTCCACGGCGTTGAGCCGGTGCCCGCTTTTTTCACGCCCATTGCCTGGAGCGCCTACCTCCTGATCGCCGACGCCGCGGTCCTCGCACTCACCGGCCGCTCGCGCCTGCACGACGCGCCCATCATCTTTCTCCGCATGGCGCTGCTCTCGATTCCCCTCTGGCTTATTTTCGAGGCCTATAATTTGCGGCTTCGCAATTGGACGTACGTCGGCGTGCCGCATGAATGGGCTGCCGCGCTGCTCGGTTACGGCTGGTCGTTTGCCACCATCGTCCCCGCCATTTTCGAGACCTCCGATCTCGTCCAGGCGCTGTTGCCGCCGGTTCCCATTCAGCCTTGGACGATCTCGCCCAAAGTTGAAAACGCGCTAATGTTTTCTGGTGCGGCCTGCCTGATTCTGCCGCTGGTGATTCCGCAAAGAATTGCCGCCTATCTCTTGGTGCTGGTGTGGCTCGGATTTGTGTTCTTGCTCGATCCTCTGAACCGGCGGCTGTCTCTACCGTCGTTCCTCGGCGATCTTTCGGAGGGTTTCGCGCGGCGTCTCTATGGTTTTCTTTTTTCCGGCTGGATCTGCGGCTGGTTGTGGGAATTTTGGAACAACTGGGCGGGCGCCAAATGGCATTACGTCTTCCCGATGTTTCAGCGCCAAAAAATGTTTGAGATGCCCGCGCCCGGGTTCCTCGGATTTCTGCCTTTCGCATTGGAATGCTTTGCGATGTACGTCACCGCCGCATGGCTGGCCGGCTGGCTGAAAAGGGTGAAATGACGCCGTGCCACTAGCAAGCTGAGGCAGTACGCCCATTTGACCCGCGTTGGAAGGCCAGCCTAAAATCTATTCTGGGTACGCAAAGGTGGTTGCTTATGGACGAGAAGATGATCCGCGAATATCTGGGCCGCGCCCTCAACTGGCACGAGGCTCACGTGGATTGGAAGAAAGTGGTCGCCGGCATTCCCGAAAAACAGCAGGGCATGCGGCCGACGGGCTCCGAGCACTCGCCGTGGGAACTCCTCGAGCACATGCGCCTTGCCACTTGGGACATCCTGGAATTTTCGCGCGATGCCAAGAAACACAAGTCGCCGGGCTGGCCCGAAGGCTATTGGCCGAAAACACCAGGCCCGCCCAAACCCGCCGCATGGGACGACAGCGTTCAATCCCTCGAACGCGATCTGAAAGCGATGGCCAAGCTGGTCGCCGATCCGAAAACCGATCTTCTTGCGCCCATTCCAGGCGGGTCGGGTCAGACCCTCCTCCGCGAGGTCTTGCTGCTCGCGGACCACAATTCCTATCACCTCGGCCAACTAGTTTTGGTGCGGCGGCTTCTCGGTTGCTGGCCAGAAACTTGAGCGTCACTTCCCGTCGCTGATTTGGAATGGGGCACTTTATCATGAGAGTCGAATAAATAAGGCCAAAGGACATTAACTGAATGACTCGGGAACAAGCTGTCGCGGAATCGCGAATATCGGCGGACCAGCAGGAGCAGATTTGGGATTCCTTCCGCCGCTGGGGATACCTTCAGGCGAATCTCGATCCCCTGGGCGATCTCGTTCCCGTCCCCATGCCCGAATTGGACGTCTCCGGCCCTGAAGCAGACGTGGCCCGGCGCGTTTATTGCGGCACGATTGGCGCTCAGTTCATGCATATCCCCGATCGCGAACGCCGCCTGTGGGTCCAGCAGCGCATGGAATCGGAAGCAGCGGAACCCGATCGCGCCCGCATTCTCGATTTGCTCACACGCGCTGAAATCTTCGAACAAGTTCTTCAGACGCGCTATCTCGGCACCAAGCGCTACTCGCTCGAAGGAGAAGTCGCGCTGCTTCCCTTGCTCGATTCGATCCTGAACGCAGCCGCTGACCAAGGCGCCGAGCGCGCCATGCTGGCCATGAGCCATCGCGGCCGGCTCAACGTGATGACCCACATTGTTGGGCGCGCAGCCGCGGAAATTTTCGCTCGCTTCGAGGATGTCGACCCACGAAGCACTTTGGGCAGCGGCGACGTGAAGTATCACATCGGTGCCACCGGCGATTTTCACGCGGCTAACGGTCGGTCCATCGGCATTCATCTGGTTTCCAATCCCAGCCACCTCGAAGCCGCCGATCCAGTGGTCATCGGCCGCACGCGCGCCAAACAAACGCGCCGCGGTGAGAACGGTCGGCAACAGGTCGTCGCCATCACCATGCACGGCGATGCCGCATTCGCGGGGCAAGGTATTTGCGCCGAGACGCTGAACATGTCCGGAGTTCCCGGATTCACCGTGGGCGGTTCCGTGAGCATCATCGTGAATAATCTGATCGGTTTCACCACCGTTCCGCGCGACATTGGTTCTTCGCGCTTCTCCTCCGATCTCGCCAAGCGCCTGCCCGTGCCGATTTTCCACGTGAATGCGGAAGATCCCGATGCCGTCGTCCGCGTGGGAAAAATCGCGCTCGACTATCGCTACGCCTTCGGCACGCCAGTCGTCGTGGACTTGATCGGCTATCGCCGCCACGGTCATAGCGAAGTGGACGATCCCACGATCACCCAGCCGCTGCGCTACCGCAAAATCGAGGCGCATCCGCCGCTCTGGAAAATCTATGCGGACAAAATCGGCGCCGATCCCGAACCGGCTGTCAAACGCATCCGCGAAGAACTCGACGCCGCGCAAAAGGAAGCCAAGGAAATCGAAAAGCGTCCGCCGATGCGGCGCTTGCCGCGCTATTGGGCTGGATTCGTCGGCGGCCGTTACGAAGCCTCCTTCGAAGTGGATACCGCCGCCCCCGAGGAGACCATCGCGGCCATTGGCGATTCGCTCGTCAATTACCCCGCCGGTTTTCACGTCCATCCAAAAGTGAAAAAGCTGCTCGAGCAGCGCGTCGAAATGGCCCACGGCCAGCGCGCCATCGATTTCGGAATGGCCGAAGCGCTGGCCTTCGGCTCGCTGCTTTTGCAAGGAGTGCCGGTGCGCCTCTCCGGGCAGGATAGCCGCCGCGGCACCTTCAACCAGCGCCATGCCGCTCTTATCGACACCCAAACCGAAGAAGAATACGTCCCGCTCGAACACATGGCGCCCGATCAAGGCTGGTTCGAAATCTATAATTCGCCGCTCTCCGAAGCCGCCATCCTCGGTTTCGAATACGGCTTCAGCCGCGATTTTCCCGAGGCGTTAGTGCTTTGGGAAGCGCAGTTTGGGGACTTCGCCAATGGAGCGCAGATCATCATCGATCAGTTCATCGCCGCGAGCGAAGATAAGTGGGGTCTTTTGTCCGGAGTCGTGATGCTTCTTCCGCACGGATACGAAGGCCAGGGCCCCGAGCACTCCAGCGCGCGCATCGAGCGATTTCTGCAGCTTGCCGCGCGCGACAACATGCAAATCTGCCAGCCCTCCAACGCCGCGCAATATTTTCATCTGCTTCGCCGCCAGGCGCTGCGCGCGTGGCGCAAGCCCCTGGTCGTTTTTACTCCGAAGAGCATGCTGCGCAATCCCGCGGCATCTTCACCGCTCGCTGATTTTTCTTCGGGGCGTTTCCAAACCGTGATTCCCGACAGCGGTGACGGCTCAGCCTCGCGCGTCCTGCTCTGCACTGGAAAGATTGGCCACGAACTCCAAGCCGAACGAAAGCGCCGTCAGCAGAATTCGCCGGCCATCGTCTTCGTCGAGCAGCTTTATCCCTTCCCCGAAGCCGAACTCGCCGCCGAAATGGACCGCCACGCCGGTGCCCGCGAATTCGTCTGGGTCCAGGAAGAACCCGGCAACATGGGCGCGCACGACTTCATCATTCCGCAGCTCGAGCCTCTGGCCCGCGGCCGCGCCGTCCTATCGGTGAATCGCTCGGCCAGCGCCAGCCCCTCCACTGGCTCGCCAAAAGCCCACGAAATGGAACAGAAAACCCTGCTCACCCTAGCCTTCGGCGCCTAGTTCGTCGCGGCGGGCAACCCTACGCGCTTGTAAATTGCTTTGAACCGCGGAGCATCGCGCAATGAATCCCAGCGCGGTTCAACGGCCAGGAAAGTCAAACGCACATCTCGTTCCTCGAGCGCATTGTCGAGTGCCTCTAAGGCTTCCGTGCGCTCGCCAAGACCCACCAAGACCAGCGCCCGATGAAGTGGCGGAACGTATTGCCCTCGCGCTTGCTTGTCCAACTTGCGCAGCTCGCGACGCGCCTCGGCGCGCTTCCCCATCACGCCGAGCGTGTAACCGCGAAGTCCCGCGCCTTCCGTGTTCCCCTCGGAATACTCGTACGCCTTGGTAAATTCAACGAGTGCCTTCCGGTGCTGTCCTCCCACGCCCAAGACTTTCCCCAGCACGATATGCGCGATCCAAAAACGCGGAGCAAGTTCCAGCACGCGTTCAAGGGGAGCGAGAGCTTCCGAATACCGCCGCGCGTTATATTGAAACTGGCCCTCGTGCGTATTCAGTATCAGCGAAAGCGGGTCGAGCCTCCTTGCCGCGCGGATTTCTGCAATCGCTTCCGTGTGTCGCGTGAGATTCGAATATATGTGAGCCAGAAACAGGCGCGCGCTTGAGTCGCTGGGATTTAGCTCGCAGGCGCGGCGGAACTCCCGCTCGGCCGCAGCCCAATCCCAGTCGAACCAGAAATGGGCGATGCCGCGCGCGACGTGTGCTTCCGGAAGCGCGCTATCAATTTTCAGAGCCCGCTCCGCCGCTTCCTTGGCTTTGGGAAAGGAATCGCGCGGCCGCGAATCACTGGTGATCGGTAATATCGCATAGCAAGTACTTAGACCCGCCCAGGCCGGCGCGTAGTCCGGATCACCCTCCAGCGCCTTCTCGAAATGGCGAATCGCTCCCCGAACAGCGGGCGCCGTGCGCTGATCCCACAAATAACGCGCACGCAGATACGAGTCGTATACTTCGGCATCCAGCCCCGGCGAAGTGGGGAGCGGTCGCACGAGTTTCAAGCGGATTGTCTGTGCCACCGCTTCAGCCACTTCCGCTTGGACGCGCAGAATGTCTCCGAGCGGGCGCTCGATGCTTTCTGCCGCCACGTGCGTTTCGTTGTCCGCGCGAATCAGCTGCACCGCAACGCGCACGCGCCCACGCCCGCGCCGCACGCTGCCTTCGATCAGGTAGTCCGCGCCCAACTCGCGGCCGATCTCCGAAATGCTCTTCTTGGTTCCCTTGTACCGCATCACAGACGTGCGCGCGATCACGCCAAGCTCTTCGGGCGAGAGCTTGCCTAGCGCCGTGGTCAATTCTTCCGTCAGCCCGTCGCTGAAGTATTCCTGGCTCGGGTCGCCGCTTAGGTTTTCAAGGGGAAGTATCGCCAGGAAAGGGCGCCTTCGAGGTTTTTCCGCCGCAACTTCTGCACCGTCCGCTTTCGGCAGCCGGAAGCGATAGCCCTTGCGCGCTACCGTCTCAACAAACCGCACACGCGTGGAGTTTTCTCCGAGCGCCTTCCGGATTTTTCGAATGGCGGTGTACAGCGCCGGTTCCGCCTCGATGAAAACGTCCTTGCCCCAGACGTGCTCCACCGCCTCTTTGTGAGTGACCAGCTTCCCTGATCGCTCCGCCAAGAAAAGGAGAAGCTCGAGTGGCGTCTTGTCCAGCTTGACGCGGCGGCCCGCACGGCGCAGCTCAAAATTCTCGGGATCCAGTTCGAATGGCCCGAATCGCAGGGTGCCTTGAAGCATGTTCCTCTGCTCCCGGAGTTGGGTTTTCCGAGTTTACGCGCCCGGCCAGTTTTCACGGCAGAAAAGTTTCAGAAATTCATCAGGCGCGCTTCAGGACTCGGCTCGCGCACTCCACTAACCTTCGTCCATCGCAGACGGATGCAGCCCGATGGACCGTCTCGGAGGAGATCACCATGAATACCTGGATTTGCAAAGTAACTCTTGCGGCAATCGCTCTCGCCGCCGTGCTTCCCGCTGTGACCCATGCGCAGACCGGTGACAATGACGGCTGCACCGACGCCACGCTTCGTGGCGATTACGCTTTCACGATTTCCGGCCAGATTTTCGTCCCCAGCAAGCCAATAGTCACGCGTGAAGGCGTGGCCATGACACACTTCGACGGCCACGGCGGAGTCACGCAGGTGGATTTCGTCATGCAATACCCTGATATGTCGGGGAACTCCTCGCCTGTACCGGGCATGCCCGATCCCGCTACGCAATTCAATACGGGCGAGACAGGTTCCTACACCGTGTTCCCGGATTGCACGGGCGCGATGGAGCTGGATTTCCCTCCTCAGAATGCGGGCGGCGCGATCATCAAGCTCCGTTTCGTGTTGAGCGACGAGGGTCGCACAATTCACACCGAGGTTTACTACGTCAAACCTCCGAATGCCCCTTCCCCCGTTCCAGCCTTGATTCACAGCGAAGGGCGAAAGCTCGGAATCACGCCTAGCCGATTCCCCCTCTGGTAGTTGCATCGCCTCCTTCTTCGGCCGGCGGTGGGGCAACCTCTCGTCCCACCGCCCCCACGATCTTCCCAAAAGCACCGTGTCCAATTCGCGTTTTTTTTGTTGCCGTGGATTTATTCTTCGTAGAGGCACAGCATGCTGTGCCCGGCAGACATGCTTGGCGTGACGTGTGCCATCCGCATCGGTCCCCGCGGCTACGGTGTTGGTCAGCAACTACGCAGTAGCGCCGTCATTCTGAGCGAAGTGTCCCGCGCTTTTGGTTTTGCGCGAAGCGCCGGGACACGCAAAGAAGGGCTCCCGGGTCGACGGCTAGTCGAGCCCGGGAGATCAACGAACCTCTCTTCGATGTAAACTGAGAGCTGGAGTCAGCAAAAAGTGAAAGCCGCCATCTTGCGCGCGCCCGCCCCAGTCGAGACCAACCCGCTCGACTTCGCCGATGTCCCCGATCCGCGCCCCGCCGCAGGCGAAGTCCTCGTGCGCGTCAAAATGTGCGGAGTGTGCCGCACCGATCTCCACGTGGTCGAAGGCGAACTCCCGCCCCGTAAATCCCCGGTCATCCCCGGACATCAAATCGTCGGCATAGTGGAAAAGCTCGGCGAGGGCGCCCAGCGCATCGCAATCGGATCACGCGTCGGAATCGCCTGGCTGCACAGCACCGATCAAACTTGCGAATATTGCCGCGCCGGCAAAGAAAATCTTTGCGACCATCCGACTTTCACCGGCTACACCGTCGATGGCGGATACGCCGAATACGCCGTCGCGCCCGAGCAGTTCATCTATCCGATTCCCGAATCTTTTCGCGACGATCAAGCCGCGCCTCTTCTCTGCGCCGGGATTATCGGATTTCGTTCGCTGCGGCTTTCGGGCATCCAGCGCGGCCAGCGTCTCGCGTTCTACGGTTTTGGCGCGGCCGCGCACATCGCGATTCAGGTAGCGCGCCACTGGGGAGCCGAAGTCTATGCCTGCACCCGCGGCGCAAAGCACCAAAAGCTTGCGCTCGAACTTGGCGCCGTGTGGGCCGGCGAAGCCGCGGCCGATCCGCCCGCCAAACTCGACGCCGCCATCGTTTTCGCGCCCGCGGGAGAATTGGTTCCTCCCGCGCTCAAAGCCCTGAAAAAAGGCGGCGTCCTGGTTCTCGGCGGCATTCATATGAGCCCGATTCCCTCTTTCGACTACGATTTGCTATATCAGGAGCGCATGATCCGCAGCGTCGCCAATAACACCCGCCAGGATGGCGAGGATTTTCTCCGCGTCGCCTCTGAAATTCCCGTGCACACTCAGGTCACCGTTTTCCCGCTGCGCGACGCAAATCGCGCGCTCAACGATCTCAAGAGCGACCGCATCAATGGCGCCGCTGTCCTGGATTGCGCGCCATGAAAATTATCTCGCTGAACGTCGGCGGGCCTCGCACCGTTCGCCAGGGTGATCGCGACGTAGTCACGGGAATTTTCAAAGCGCCAGTGCCCGGCCCGATCATGCTTCGCCGCTTGAATCTCGATGGCGATCGCCAGGCCGACCTGCAAGTCCACGGCGGGCGCAACAAAGCCGTCTACGCCTACCCTTCCGAGCACTACGATTTTTGGCGCGCCCAGCTTCCGGAAATGGATTTGCCGTGGGGCATGTTTGGCGAAAATCTGACTACCGAAGGACTCAGCGAAGAGCACGCCTTCATCGGAGACGAGTTTCGAGTCGGCCAGGAGGCCAGGATCAAAGTCACCCAGCCGCGCCTGCCTTGCTACAAACTCGGAATCCGCTTTGGACGCGAAGATATCATCAAAAGATTCGTCGCCAGCCGCCGCTCTGGCGTTTACTTCTCGGTTTTAGAGGAAGGTCTCGTCAGCATGGGAGATCCCGTCGAGCGCGTCCATGAAGACGAACGCCATCTCAGTATCGCGGACGTCAACCGCGCCTACGTTCTCACTCGCGAAAATATTCCCCTGGTCCGCCGCATCGTAAGCCTGGAAATTCTTCCGCGCGGTCTCCACGATGATTTCGCCGAGCAGTTGTCTCTGCTCGATCAATAATCCGGCGCCCCGCTACTTCTTGTACGTTTTCTGGAAATTGTTCCGCGAATTTACCACCGTGAAAGTTGCGTCCCGCTCCGCCGATACTTCAATGGCATACCCCTCGTCTTCCGGACCCGCCAGATTGGCGATGAACTGCTCGGGCGAGTTGTGATCCTTCCCCGCCATCACCGCATAGTGCAATTGCCACAAATCTTCCAGCCCGGGAGAATCGTGTACCGTCTGCCACGCCACCGGGTGCCCGCCTTTGATCGCGCCGTTGTCCATCACTGCCACGCGCGGACGCAGTGCATCCACAATCTCGCGTGCGTTCGACGAATCCCCGCTTCCCGGATGCGCGGTGCCATGGTGCGTCACCAAATAAAGGTCCACCGTTCCAATCAAATTGCTTGGACACGCCAGGCCCAATTCTCCCTGGGTGGTCAAATCGCCCAAATCGATAAATCGGAATTTGCCGAACGTAATCAGCAGCCCCACCGAACGCGCATTTTCGCTCCCGTCCGCCGGAGCTTCATGCCCGGAGGCGCACAGCGGATTCGGCTGCCCCGCCCCGGGCAACGGCGCGCGAATATCGTCTCCCGCCGAAGTAAGTACTCGGACATCCATCCCCTTGAACGGAATCGTATCGCCCGGCTTCAGCACCACGTGCTTCGCTTGTTCCGCCACTTTTTCGTACGCCACATAATTCGCCCGCGTTTCGCGCATGTTTTCCATGTTCGGGCCGTGGTCGGCAAAGTTCATGATCTTCATCCGGCTCGCAAGCTGCGTCACGCCTCCTGCGTGGTCCGTGTGGTAATGCGTGATCACCAGCCAATCGATGTGATCGATTCCCGCGGCTTTTGCGGCGTTCACGATGCGATTCGCGTCCCGCCCGTTGAAGTCATCCCAGCCGGTATCGATCAGCAGCGATTCGCCTTGCGAATCCACAACCAAAGTTGATTGCCCGCCCTCCACGTCGATGAAATATATTTCCACTGCGTTCGCCGCGCGCCTGGCGGCGCCTGTCGTCAGGCACGCAAATAAAATACACACAGCCGAGATAAACGCTCGTCGCATCATTCTCCCGTTTTGCCTGAAGAAAAAGGGCGCGGCTGATTCCGCGGGAAACAGCACCAGCAGAACTAATTCTAGCGAAGTATTGTTACAAGCTCATGACCACCAATCGAGCGATTGTCCACTGGATTAGCCACTTAGGCGGGGATGCGTTCGGCAGCGCGCCGCGAAAGACTCTCCACCATCGACCGCAGAATCACCAGCCCATCCGTCGAACCCAGCGCCGCCTCCACTGCCCGTTCAGGATGCGGCATCAAGCCCGCCACGTTGCGCTCGCGATTCGAGATGCCTGCAATTGCGGCCAGCGAGCCATTCGGATTCGCATCGAAATCGTCAGGACCGGCGTCGCTGCCGTCCGCGTGCACGTAGCGGAAAATAATCTGCCGGTTGCGTTCGAGCTCCGCGAGCGTTTCCGCATCGCAAAAATAATTTCCTTCCATGTGCGCGATCGGAATTTCCAGCACTTGCCCTGGCCGCGCCGCGCAGGTGAACGGCGTGTCCATGTTTTCCACCCGCACGTGTACCTGCCGACACAAAAAACGCAGCCTTTTGTTGCGCAGCATCGCGCCAGGCAGCAGCCCCGCTTCGAGCAAAATCTGAAATCCGTTGCAAATCCCCAGCACCAATCCGCCCTCGCGTGCGAATCGCCCCACCGCCTTCATCACTGGAGAAAATCGCGCAATCGCGCCAGTGCGCAGGTAATCGCCGAATGCAAAACCGCCTGGAAGAATGATCGCGTCAAAGCCGGAAACGTTTTCGGATTGGTGCCAGATGAACTCGACAGGTTGCCCGATCACCGACCCGATGGCGTAATGCGCGTCGTCGTCGCAATTCGATCCCGGAAATTGCACCACGCCGAATTTCATCTGCGCCTCATCGACATTCTACCACGCCAATTACGCAGCCATGACGAACGCATGTCCTCCGTCGTCGGTTTCGCGCCGAGTCCAAACCCAAAAAGAAAACGGCCGGCAGAGCGTGCTGCCGGCCGTTTGAGGTGTACTGCTCTTGAGGAATTTACCTATGTCCGCCGTGGCCTCCGCCATGGCCGCCATGGAATCCGCCGCCACCACCGTGTCCACCGCCACGGAAGCTTCCGCCACCGTGGAAGTTACCGCCATTGCCGCCATGAAAGTTTTCGCCGCCACGGAAGCCATCGTGAAAGTCGCCACCGTGTCCGCCACGGAAGTCGCCCCGGCCACGGAAGTCTCCGCGCCCGTCGAACCCGCGCCAGTGACCATCAAAGTCGCGTCCCCCGCGGAAGTCACGGCCGTAAAAGCCCCGCCCGCCGTAAAAGCCGCCGCGGAACCATGGCCCCGCGCCGATGAAGATGCCGCCAGAGAACCATTCAGGCCCGTAATAGCCATAGGGCGCGCACGCATATGGGTAGTATCCATAGTAGCCGTACGTGCACACCGGAGGACCGTACACGGGGCCCGCGTACACCGGGCCGCCTATTCCGACGCCCACCGAAAATCTCTGTGCATGCGCCAAGCCCGCTGAGAATAGGCCGATGCTCAGTACCGCCAAAATTCTTACGTATTTCATTTTGGCCTCCTCGTAAACCCGCTCCAACCTGTCCTACAGCCGTTTCTTGCTACCCAGGTTGAGTCACCTTCCAGGCCGTACAATGCACCGGGCCTGCCAAAACGAGCCGCTGCCTAGACGCAAAATAAGCCACCTATTATCATGGGGATAAACCTGCGACGCTCTTCGGTGCCCGCCCGCGCACGCTAGGGAGTGGTGGTGCTTTTCAAGCCGGGCCGGTGGTCTTCAACCAGTTGTTTCAGGTAGTTTCGGTGACGGGAGGACCCATCCGCAACTACCGTTTCACTCGGTTCGCGGCTCGCTTGGCTCTTCTTGATTTGTCGATTCGGGCCGCCGCCTTGATGCGCACCGCATGAATCGCTGATAGTCCACGGGATGTCGTCGCGCAATCGTCGCCGGCTTTTGCCCCACAGAAACGGCAGGTCAAGCTGATCGGCTAGTTGGCAGGACCGCCGGTGTCAGTAGCTTGATTTTCGCCACTCCTGCACCGTGGCACAGTCTCCGCAGGATGGGTAGTGTTATTTGGATTTCAGGATGAGTGGCTCGGCCCGCTCCACCCGCTCACGCAACAAGTTTAGCCTTCTTCTTCACTGGCGCGGATTCCTCCGTGAGCGTGATGGCCACAAGCCCGATCACGATGGCTCCGGTCATGTACCACGCTGGCGCCAGCGGATTTCCCGTCACGTGGATCAACCAGGTGATGATGAACTGCGTCGACCCCCCGAAAACGGAAATCGAGAGCGCATAAATCGTCGCCACCATCCCCGAACGGATGTGCCGCGGTATGGATTCGGTGATCGTGATCAGTATCGGCGGTGAGGCGAGCCCCAGCAGCATGGACATAAACGCGCTGGCCCCCAGGAGCGCCCATGGGGTCCGCAGCCGCGAAATCAGCGCGAAGCTCGGCAGCACGCTAAACAGCAGTACCACCCAAAAGGTAAGCATCACCGGCTTGCGGCCCACCTTGTCGGAAAGCCAGCCGCTCGTCATGTCGAAGCAAACCAGGAACATGCCGATCACCAACGTCGCGCCAAATGCCGCATTCGCCTTCATGTGCAGCGTGGCCGAAGCGTACGTCGTCATGTAATTCATCACGTACGTGGATACGGTCCCCGCCAGCAGCATGAACATCCCCAGAATCGCCACGCGCAGATACCGACGAATTCCCTCGGGCGCAGCATCGGCTTCGTCGGCTGCGGGCGCCTTCAACGTTTCATCCAAGCCCCGGCGGATATACAGTCCGAACGGCACGATGCACGCGCCAATCAAGAACGCGATGCGCCAGCCCCAATCGTCCAATTGTTGCGCGCTCAACAGGCTGGCGAGGATGGTGCCCACGCCGCCCGCGCTTAGCACCGCGACATCCTGTGTGGCATATTGCAGCGAACCATAAAATCCGCGCCGCTCCGGCGGAGCCGCCTCGATCATGAAGGCCGTCGTCGGCCCCACCTCGCCGCCCAACGCGAAACCCTGTAGCAGGCGAAAGCAGATAACCAGAATGGGCGCGGTCATGCCCAGCATCCGATACGACGGCGTCAGCGCCAGCCCAATGATGGCAATTCCCATCATCGAAAACGAAAGTAGCATCGCCGGCTTCCGCCCCACTCGGTCGCCAATCGAGCCGATCACCACCGCGCCAATGGGCCGCGTAATAAATCCCGCGCCAAACGTCGCCAGCGATGCCAGTAGGCTATTTTCAGCGCTTGCGGAAGGAAAGAAAGTGCGCCCGATCTGGGCGGCAAAAAACGCGTAGGTTAGAAAATCGTAGAATTCGAGTGCGTTCCCCACCACCACGGCCAAAACTTGCCGCGCGGGAAAAGAGACAGGTTTGAACGGCTGCTCGAAAGTCGTCGCCAACTCAGCCTTGCCGTTCCGCACCGCCCAAGCGCTCTCGACGAGCTGTTCGGAGGTTTAGCGAGAACCTAACGCCGAATCTTCACCTGAAATCCCCGAAGCTTTCGCTGCTCCCAGCAGTCCAAGCGCAAACAAGCCAAAAAGTAGCAAGTCTGACGTGGACGGCTCCGGTATCATGGCGACCGAAGAAACTACAGGGCCGCTCGGGTTGTGGAGTCCGAATATAGGTGGTGTGGATCCTTGAAAGCCTGCGGGCGCAAAGTCGGTTATGCAGGTCGCGGTTTCGCAACTATATAAGTCGGCGAAATCAAGCAGTGACGGAGCCACCGGAGCAGGCACCATATTCTCCGCCATGTGTATATCAATCTCAAAGTCCGCGTCTCCCAGTGGGACGAAATGGTTGTCGGCATTGCTGACGAAATCTTCTTGCCCCGGAAAGCTCAGAGTAAAGGAGCCTAGGGCTCCAGACCCGGTTTCCTGCAGATTCGTAAGGTACAGCAGATACGAGTTGCCCAAGTCCGGCCTCAGCTGATAACCGACATCGAAGGAGAAAGCGATCGTCTCTGTGCAAGGCAGTCCTGCGCACACGGGGTTTCCCACTAGCAGCAGCGCGCCACTGACGTTCCATCCCGGTGGCAACGGCGGCGGCAACCCGTCGGCGCCAGCCGGAATGGCCGCGAAGAAGGCAAAGCAGCACAGTGCAAGGAAAGGAAGCACTCTGCGGAAGAGAAAGACCCCTACGTGTCGCCCATCACCCAAGAGCCGCATACTGACCCCCGTTACGTAGCCTGCCTTGTCCTTACCACTCGGCGTCGAGGAGAGCAAGGGGTTTTTCCGAGTGTCGTGAGTATTCCCAGCAGCCACTTCTTCTTTTTTTCGCACTTCGTGCAGACCCGAGGGTTCCTCGACGGACCGCGCGCTTACTTACCTCCCGGCAAAATGAGTCACCAAAAAAAATGAGGGCGACCCGGTTTGACCCGTGTCGCCCTCGTTCGATTGAGTCGCGAAGTTTCCGCTTCCCGACTCAACTTAGTCGGAGGCGGTTCAGTTTTACCCGGACCGCCTCTTGTAAATCGAGTCGTGAAGCCCTAACTTGCTAGTTCGCTCGCGATCGCGGCTTGGTTTTACCCTCGCCGCATCTCTGAGTGCACCGCAAAGCTTTTCGCTTCCGCTTGCGTCCGCCGGCCACTCGGTTTCACCCGTGCCGCCGTGAACTCAGCTGCGAAGCTTCTCCTCGATCCAACTCATCGGAATCTGGCTCGGTGTTACCCTCGCCGTTCCTTTGCATCGAATCCCGGAGCGTCCTTCTCGATTCAATTCAGTGGAGGTTGCTCGGTGTTACCCTCGCCGCCTCTTTTGAATTGAACCGCGAAGTTTGCACTTCTCATTCAATTCGAAATTGACTGGCTCGGTTTTACCCTTGCCGCCATCTTTGAATTGACTCGTGAAGTTTTTCTTCCCGATCAATCTGTGGACATGGTAAGAGCGCCAAGAAACGCTAGCAAGAGTTATTTCACAAAATGCCTGTGGAAACCTGTGGATGCCTGTGGACGCTGTGCAAAACAATTCCCTGTGCTATCATCCGCCCGCTCTCTAAAAAGCGGAGGAAGAAAACATGCGACGGCGCAAGAGAAGAATCGTCGGATCCGCAAATTTATGGAACGCGGTCCTCGTAGCAGCCTGGCTGTGTTCCGCTGCATTCCTCATCTCGCCCCCCGCGCGCGCGCAGAGCGATTGCAAAATACTCCGCGACGCAGTCGACAAATTGACCACCGTTCCAAGCCACGCCTATGAAACCGAGACCAATCCCGCACGTCCAGGCTCAGACGCCAGCAGCGTCGAAATGATCACCACCGGCGGCGCAATCTACATCACGATGAAGGGAAAGTGGGAAAAAAGTCCTATGTCCGCGGCGGCAATGCAGGCCCAGGAAGATGAGAACTGGAAGACCGCGAAAAATGTCTCCTGCAAATATCTCCGCGATGAATCCGTGAACGGCCAATCGGCCGCGGTCTACAAGACCCATAATGAAGATGCGGACACCAAGGAGGACGGCCAGGCCTGGGTTTCCAAATCGAAGGGCCTGCTATTGCGCCAGGAAGATGACATCGATATCGGAGGCGGAGAGAAGCACCACCGTTCTACTCGCTATGAATACACCAACATCCAGGCCCCAGCCGTTTCCCCTTGAGCGGGCCTTCGCCTTGCCCGTGTCTCTGGCTTCTAGCTTCTAGTCTCCAGCCTCTAGAAGGCATATGGCTGACTCCCTGATCGAAAACGTCTCGGACACGGCATTCTGGATCGCGCATTGCCGTGCGCTCGAAACCGAGCGTCCCGATGCTCTTTTCCGAGACCCGCTCGCTCGCGTTCTCGCGGGGGATCGCGGCAAGAAAATCGCCAACGCGATGCCGGTCAGCTTCATCACCGCTTGGATCGTCGCGATTCGCACTTGCATTATCGACGACTATATTCGTTGGGCCATTGCTCAGGGCGTGGACACGATTCTAAATCTGGGCGCAGGACTCGATACGCGTCCCTATCGCCTCGATCTGCCCGAATCTCTCGTCTGGATCGAAGCGGATTATCCTCACATCGTCGAATTCAAGGAAGATCGCCTGGCGAAAGAAAAACCGCGCTGCCAACTCGAGCGCGTGAAACTCGATCTAGCCAATTTGTCTGAACGCCGGAATCTGCTCGCGAGCGTCAATGCGCGAGCAAGGAAAATCCTGGTTCTAACGGAAGGAGTCGTTCCCTATTTGAGTTCTGAGGAAGCCGCTTCTCTGGCCGACGATCTCAGAGCGCTCGATCGCGCCCGTTACTGGATCGTCGAGTACATTTCCCCTCAGGCGGCCAAATACCGGCATCGTCGTATGAGCCGGCTCATGCAAAATGCTCCCTTCAAATTCGCGCCCGAAGACTGGTTCGGTTTCTTCGAACAACACGGCTGGCGTTGCCGGGAAGTTCACTATCTGTGGGACGAAAGCAAACGGCTCCATCGCCCCATCCAGTTGCCTCTATTCGTAAAGATCATTTACCTCATCCGCGGAATCTTCCTCTCGAAGGAGCAGCGCGCGGCCTTCAGAAAATTCCAGGGCTACGCCATGCTTGAACCCACGAATTCGTAGGTGCCATCGAGCAGGTTAGGGGTGAGTCGTCCGCCGCGAAGAAGCCGCGCACCAAATACGCGCTCGGATGCCGCAGTCGGGCTAGTTGCAGCCGCAGGACCCGCCGCAGCAACCGCCACCGCTCGAACTGGGCCCTGCTGAGGACTTGCTGCCATTACCGTGTGCGGCGAAAACCGATAATTGCAGCGTATGCTTGCCGCTCGAGCATTTCGGACATGAAACCGACGTCTTCCCGTTCATCACCAGGCGCTCGTAGCGCTCGCCGCATTCGTCGCAAACGTACTCGTAGATCGGCATGGACTTCCCTCTCTAGCCCCTCAAGGAATCATAACCGAACTGATTCCAAAAACCCCCACGAACATCAAGACACCCCAGAAAACTAGTGTAATCCTCCCCCATCCCTTGCCAGTCAACGCCCCTGCGAGGCCGATCATCCAAAGCACTATGCCGGCCCAATTTGCAATGAGCCAAACCTCGTGCGCTGGTTCTAGGGTTCTGAGGTCCTGAACACAACCTGGTAAAAACGCGATCGTGGCCATCACGGCCGCGATTAGCCCCCACCTAAACGTTGCGAGACACCAGCTAGCAATTGTCGGTCTTTTGTTGGCGACCCATACGGACCAGGCGAAAAACAGCGCAACCGTAGCAGGAAGAAAAAACATAGCCACAAGCAGAAGAATATCGAGCTTCCGCATTTAGTTTACGCTCATATTTCAGCTGAACAGATCTACCGGCTCGGCGTCGCTTAGTCCTTTGGTGCGACGTCGCGCGTCTTGATAAGCCACTGCCCATTCATGCGCACAAGTTCGTCGACTTCCCACCCCGCTGCAGCGACGCGAACAGGCACGCTGGGTCCCGCCTGAGCGAAGACCGTCATCCAGTAGGCCTCCATGTGTGCGTGATCCTTATCGACAAACTTCAGGTAGCTGTTGGCGAGCACGTGGTACATGGGTGGCCTTTTTTCTCCACTCTTGGCTTCTGCGTCAGCGGCGCGTTGGCGAAGATCAGCAATCATTTTCTTGAGCGCTTCGTGTCCCTTGATCGCGGTGGCGCCGCTGCCGAATTGTCCATCCGGCGTATACGTGGCGGCGTAAGCGTCTGCATTCTCCGTGTCCAGTGCGCGGACGTACTGCCACATCAACTTCTCGATCTGCGCGCGGTCTTGAGCTTCCCTTTGCGTATCGTTTCCCCCCGCCGCCACATGGGAGCCAAGCAATGCCACAAACAAAAGCGCAACCACGCCAGCAAGGACTTTCTTCATCACGCGCATCTCCTTTTGGCAGCAAGCGCAGGCTCAAGGTGCTTTTGAGTAACTGAGCCACCCGACCCGGGCTTTTGCACTTCGGTGAATGAGAGAGTCTATATCACGGCCATCGGCCGGACGGCTTCCGAAATCAAAAACGTAGCTCACAGCCGTTTAGTTGCCGCCCATGTAGTGCGAGGCGAATTGGAGGAAGGCGGGCCAATTCGGGGCGTCGGTGTGGCCGCCCTCGTGTTGACGGAAGGCCAAGTCGCCCGCAACCAAGGATGTTTCGATCGGCGGCATGTCCGTAGCGCCGAGTCCTTTCTTGCCCAGAAGGTTGTAAACGGGCCCCGCGGCGACCTCGGCCATGAACTGGCCTCTGTCGTCAACCCAGCCACCCTCCACTTGTGGCGAGCCGCAACTGATGAATACGGGACGCGGCGCCGCAAGCGCGATCAGTTCGTGGGCATCCACGGGCAGGTCCTTCGGAGTGAGCGGACCTGCATACTTCAGAAAATTCCCTGCCATCCAGTGGTATTCACTGGTGGCAGCAAGATTTTCAACCGTTTCACCGAAGTTGCGCCGCAGGAGTTTCGCGCCTCCGGCTCCGGACGATCCGATCAGCGCGATCGCAAAACGCTGGTCGTAGGCCATGGTGACCAGCGCAGCTTTGCCGTAGCGCGAGAGCCCCTCGATTCCAACTCGCTTTGCATCAACTGCTTTGTCCGTCTCCAAATAATCGAGCAGCCGGCTCGCGCCCCAGGCCCACGCTCGCAGTGTTCCCCAGTCGTCCAGCTTGCGCGGCTGCCCCTTGTTGCACAGGCCGATGACTCCCTGCGTGAGTCCGGCTCCATTATCCGCTTGAAAACTCGTGGGGATAATTACCGCATATCCCCAGCCTTTGGCCAAAACCTGTTCTTGCCACGTCGGACCAGCAGGGGGCGGCGGAATCTTCTGCCCCTGAGCCTCCAATCGTGCGAGTAAACGCCGCATCACCGCAGGGTCGAATCCGAATTCCACCATCACCGGCACGCGCCCGTTCGCCTTCTCTGGAGTCGTCAGGCTCGCTTGGATGTCCACCGAAATTGCGGGATACGATGAATTGTCGACGTGCCCCACAAGCTTCTTAGTAATCGCGGGCACGCCGCCGACGACTTCACGCGTCGTACTGGCCACTTCCCAATTCACTTTCGGCGTCTGCTTTGGCACGCGCCCGTAAATTTCGCGGTCGAAGTCCTCCACGATCTCAGGCCGTCGCTTCGTCCACCAGACCTTGGCCGTCGTAACCTTCTCGCCGTCATTCAGAACCAGCGGGTTCGGCAGCGTCGGATACGGATTCGCTTTCGATTCGTCGTAATTCGCGGCGTGGGGCGAGGCAGGGTCCGAATCAGCTCCGGCCCGAAGCGAGGAAATTTGCAACAAGTTCAGGATGCGCTGGTGATCCTGCTCCGCCGTCAGTTCCGCAGGTGGAGCGGCGGTGTTTGGCCTGGAAGCAAAGCAGGCATTGCCGATAAGCGATCCGGCGACAATAGCGGCCGCAAACCCCGCTAGCCACAGAACCGATTTGCATGACGATGGGATGATTTTCTACTTCGCATCGCCGGCGTTTTTCGTAGCCACGCCCGCGTACTCCTTGCACCTATCCTGCATCATGCCCGCGATCTGCGCGCAGCGGTTGAACGCGTCCGCCGCTTCTCTGAAGTGGCTTAAATTCTCGAGGTCGGCGCCCAGGATGAAGAGATCGGTCTGATCCGGATTTGCTTCGCCCGGGATGGCAATCTGGAGTTCCTTGGCGGATTCGTCATACTTCTCGCGGCGAAAGTAAATGAGTCCGAGCCCGCTATGGGCCACGGCTGACTCGCCTGTCTTGAACTGGGCGAATTGCTCATCGGTAAAAACGTCAGGTTTCGCCATCGTACCCATCACATTGAGTGCATGCTTCTCGTACGTTTCGGCCTTGTCGAGCTTCTTGTCGCCATCCGGCTCGTCCGGCGTAAAAGCCCGTGGAATCACCCAGCCGGTCAAGGCAAGCAGATGCACGTCGTCAGGGAAAAGCGAGAGTCCTTTGTCCGAATAGGTGTAGAAGTTCGCCAGATCCTTCCTATTGTAATAGGCCTGAGCAAGCTCTTCGTATACCGCTTCGCTATAGCGGTCCCCGGGATATTTCGCAAGAAACGCATTGCCAAGCTTGATCTTCTTCGCATCCTCGCTGGCCTTGTAAAACGCCTGATACGCCGCTTCTTCTTTCGGATCGCCCAACTGCTGGCGCAAGTTAGCTTCGTCTATTTCCTTGCCCGCGCGACTTGAGTCCGATCGCGTGACCGGGTTGTCCGTCGGGATACTCGTGGGCCCTATGCCGCCTTGTGCGTTCGAAACCGCCGGAAGAAACAGGCCGGCGGCCATCAGCCCGGCCGTCAACCACATGCACCTATTCATGCGACTTGATCTCATGTTTCACCCGATCTTGCCTTTATTAAGTTGACCTTAGAGCTGCCTGACGCCAAGCCTTGCGTCCGGGATAATATACCCAAGCAGGAATTTTGTCCTTTCGGAATTCGCCTGGACTCTTCCAACATCGCGAGTGGTGACCGCCCCCTGGAAGACCACAACCCATTTGCTCGCAGACAACTCCGCTGATTTGTGATAGTTGTGAAACATTTCGCGCCAGCCTGCGTATTAGATCAATGGACGAGCGTAAAACGACCGGGACGATGAGCGAAGCGGATTTGGCGCGGTTGCTGTCCCAGGTCCGGGCGGGCGACTCCGACGCCTGGGGTGAGCTGTATCGCCAGTACGCTGCGGCAATTTTTAGGTTTTGCAGACGGGTGCTTCCGGCCCGCGAGGATGCGGAAGACGCGACCACGGAAATATTTATGAAAGTGCGCCAGAAACTCGGCACCTACGACTCCTCGCGGCCCTTTACTGCGTGGCTCTATAAAGTTGCCAGCAATCATTGTTGGGACACGCTGCGCCGTCGCCGCATTCGCCAGGACCTCGAAACCGGCGATCTGGATACCCTTCCGCTCGAGCATCCCGATCCAAGCCAAATTGAACGCCTGCAGGCTGAGCACACCAGCAAAGAGGTGCGCACGGGGCTGGCCAAGCTGCCCGATCGCGCGCGAATGGCGCTGGCCCTGCGCTATTACGCGGACATGAGTTACGACGAAATTGCGGACACGCTCGGCGTGCGCCGTGCCTTCGTGGGTGTGCTGCTGTTGCGCGCGCGCCATCAGCTGCGCGACGCGCTCACCCAGAGCGGTGCGTTCGGCGCTCTGAAAGCTTCTGCTGGGGGAAAATCATGAACGAAATCGCCAACCACTTCGATGAAGTCACCGCGCTGCTCTATCTCGAAGACCAGCTCGACCCCGGGCGCGCCGGTGAGGTCTCGGCGCATCTTGGCGCGTGCCCTGCGTGCCGCGGTTTGCTGCACGCCCTCGAGAGTGAAAGCCTCTGGCTGCGGACCGCGCTGGCCGCCGAAGAAGAACCGGTTCCCGCATATCTGACCGCCGCGCCCCGCCGCAGCGAGACGCACTGGGGATGGATCGCCGCCTTTGCCCTTGCAATGGGCGGCCTTTATACGCTATGGAGCGGCTTCATCCAACCGTGGTATGCCGAGGCTTCTCAGGCCGGCTTTACGCAGGGAAACCTGCTGACAATGCTTTTCTTTAGCGGCGCCTTTTGGAAAGGATGGGATTCAATGCGAACCCTCTTGGAATTTCTGCCCGTCGCCACGTTGGGGGCGATTGGAATCTGGGCGCTCAGAAAACAGTGGAGGCACTTCACCCCCATTGCATTCGTGATGGGCGCGCTGATCCTCGCGCTCGCTCTGCCCCCATCCGCCATCGCCGCCGAAGTCCGCCACGGCGACCCAAGCTATACGCTGCCGGCTGGCCAGGAAGTGAAAACGGATCTAATCGTCGCGGGCGAACGGGTTCGCATCGACGGTGATGTGGACGGCGATTTAATCGTTTTTTCACCCAGCGTCACCGTCAACGGCCACGTCAAGGGCGATATCCTGGGATTCGGACAAGAAATCCAGGTAAACGGGCCGGTGGACGGTAATGTCCGCGCCTGGTGTCAGTACCTTACGCTGAATTCGGCAGTAGCGAAGAATGTGATGTCTTGGACGGAGCGAACCGAGCTGGCCGAAAAAGCTACGGTGGGTGGCACCCTGACTCTGGGTTCCGGCGCCTCCGAACTGGACGGGCGCGTTGCAGGTGATCTTCTGGCATACGTCGGCGATCTCGATCTGAACGGCACGATTGGTGGCGATGCGAACATTCGTGGAGACCGCCTCAGCATCGGATCGACGGCTCAGATACTCGGCCATACCAAATATCGAGGACGCCGGCAGCCGCAAGTCGCCGAGGGCGCCAAGCTCGCGAGCCCCATCGATGTCACCCTGCGCAAGCCCGGCCCGGACTACAGCCAAATCGCCTACTATTGGCATCAGGTTCTTTTCTGGGGCGCGAGCTTTCTGTTCGGGCTCCTGCTGTTGTTTCTGGCTCCCGGATTTTTCGCGAGAGCAGTCAATACCGCCAATAGATCGGGGGTTTGCATCGGGTTCGGCATTCTGTTGCTTTTTGCAACCCCCATCGTTGCGTTCATCGCGTGCATAACCATCGTCGGACTGGGCGTCGGAATTGCTACGCTTCTCGCCTACACGATCGCGGTGTATGCAGCGCAGATTTTCGTGGCCTCGTGGCTAGGAGAGAAAATGTTGGGAATCGGATCGGGAGTCGGTCCGGCCATCGGCAGGCTGGCAATCGGCCTGGCGGTTCTGCGCGTGCTGCGCATGGTGCCCTATGCCGGTCCTATCATCGGTCTGCTCATCGTAGTTTGGGGATTGGGCGCTCTGGCGCTGGCCATTCACCGCAGCATGCGGACCGATGCCGCGCCCGCCTGAAAAATTTCTAAACGCCGCGGTCATTTTTCTATGCAACGCCCACGTCTCTCCGGCTGCGTTTTTCCGCGGAAATCTGCTTCTAGTTTGATAAGTATTAATAGTCTAGTTTGCCGCGTCGAATCCTTCTAGCTCGAAACAATATAACCTCCGAAACAGTCGCAACTCGTCTACAATCGCACCAGATAGCGGCATTCGCCGTGTTCCCGTGCGGACGGAAGGGAAAGCTCTGTGGGCCTGACCCAGCGCTGGCGTGAAATCCGTTCCGGCTTCGAGCCTCCCTTCTGGATCGCGAACACCACCGAGATTTTTGAGCGCATCGCGTACTACGGCACCACCGCGGTTCTCGCCATCTACCTCACCGAGCAGCTCCACTTTTCGAGCGAGCTTGCCACAACGCTCCTTGGAATCGCGGGCTTCGTGGTTTACGCGCTTTCGATTCTGGCCGGGACGCTGGCCGACCGATTCGGTTTTCGGCGCACGCTGATGGCCGCTTATCTGCTTCTGACGGTCGGCTATTTTTTGCTCGGATCTCTCGAGTCGTCATGGATGGCGCCGCTTCGAAGAAGCGTCGGCGATACGTGGCTCGTATCAATGGTTCTGCTCATTCCGTCGCTCGGTCCGGGATTGGTGAAGCCGTGCGTGGTGGGGACGACGGCGCGAGCCTCCACGGAAAGCGTTCGGTCTCTGGGCTATTCGATCTACTACACGCTCGTAAACATCGGCGGCGCAGTGGGTCCGCTGATGGCGTGGGCGGTTCGGCAAAAACTGGGATGGGGAATCGCGAATGTTTTCAGGGTGGCCGCGCTAAGCGTGTTTTTGATGTTTTGGGTCACGCTGCTTTTTTTTCGAGAACCCGGGCGGTTCGATGAGGTGCGGGTGGCAAGCGTCAGTAGCGCGCTCAAAAACATCTATATCGTTCTCGGCAATCTGCGCTACGTTACATTTCTGCTGATCTCCTCCGGCTTCTACATCGTCTATTGGCAAATTTTTATTTCCGTGCCCATTTTCATGCGCAGGTTTGTAAATCCGAATGCGGCTGTTGACCGGATACTCTCGATCGAAGCGGCCACGGTGATCTGCTTCCAGATTCTGGTCACCTATCTAACGCGGAAAATCCCTGCCGTGCAAACGATCGCGATTGGCTTCCTGCTAGCCGGGCTCGCGTGGATTTTGCTCGCGGTACATCCGACCATGTTCATGCTGGGGGCGCTACTTGTGCTTCTCGCTCTCGGCGAACTCACGCAGGCCTCGCGCTACTACGAATACTGTTCCCGCCTGGCGCCGGCAGAACAGCAAGGGCTTTACATGGGCTATGCGTTCTTGCCGATTGCAATTGGCTACGCAGTCGCGGGACGGCTGGGCGGCTACCTGCTGCACGAATTCGGCGACGTGCTGCACCGGCCCGCGCAGATGTGGTGGGTGATTGTTGCGATTGGGGTGCTGACGGCGGCGCTGATGTGGCTTTACGACAAAATCGTGCAGCCGCGCGCGCAAACCGAGCCGGCAGAAGCCGTCAGCGTTTCTTAGTCCTCACATCTTCTCGGGTGCAGCGATGCCCAGCAGCCCGAGCGTCACCACAAGCTGCTCGCGTACCAGCGACGTAACGCGCAATAGAAACGCGCGTTTTTCCGCATCTTCCTCCGAAAGAATGTGGTGCTTATGGTAGAAAATGTTGAACGCCTGCGCCAACTCGAATGCATAGCGCGTAAGAAACGCCGGCTCCTGGCCGCCGATTGCCGCGTCCACTCGCGCATCCAGCGACCCGGCCAGCACGATCAACTCCCATAAATCATCCCCCGATGGCATCGCCAGAAATTTCGTCGCGTCAATCTCACCGGATTCCAGCCGCAGAAGATTCGCGGCATCCACGCTTTCAAATTCAGGATGAAGCTCCGCGCTCTTGCGCAAAATTCCGTTCACGCGCACCACCGCGTATTGCGCGTAAGGTCCGGTCTCGCCCTCGAAGTTCAGCGCGTCCTTGAAATCGAAAGCGATCACCGTGGAACGCGCGAAGCGTAGAAGAAAATAACGCAGCGCGCTGACGGCAATCTTATTCACCATGTCGTGAAACTCGGCTGTGCCCGACATTTCCGGATGGCGCGCCGCGGTTTCTTCGCCGGCTCGCGCAATCAATTGATCGATCAAGTCGTCGGCCTTCACGCCCTGGCCCTTGCGCCCGCTCACTTCGATGTAAGGCTTCTTCGCATCCTCAGGAGGTATCTCGTAGCCCATTTCCAGCGCGCAGCGCGGCGTCAACGCCACCACATTGTACGAAAAATGTTTCAGGTGATCGGCCTCTGCTGCGTGCCCCAGCGCGCGCAATCCGGCCACCACAACTTTCTGCGGATACGCCTGCCGCGAATCGATCACGTTGTACACTTCGTGCGCGTGACCAAATCCCGGCGCGCCCGCGTCGTCAGATTTCGAATCAGTCGTCCACACCTCGTGCCCGTCGGGGTGCGTGTGGAAGCGTCGATAGTGAAAATCCCGGTTCAGCAAGCCGAATTTCCATAGATGGTAGGCGATGTCTTTGCCCACATAGGTCACCGTGCCGTTCGAGCGCACGATGATTTTCGCTTCGGCCAGTTCGGTGGGCTCCTCCGCGGCCGCGACGTCTCCTTCGGGAACTGCGCCATTTTCGGAAACGTCTTTATCCGAGGGAAGCTGCATCACCCAGCAGCCCGCGTTTTTCCCCGCAGTGGCCAGCTCGATCGCGCCGCTCCGTTTCAACAGCTCGAAGGCGGCGTCCCAGAATTTCAGGTGCAGCACGTCGCTTTCGCGCGCCAGCAAGTCATAGTCAATCCCCAGGCGATCCAACGTCTTCAAATGGCAGTGGACGATTGCCGTTGAGACCACCTCCGCCATCTTGGCCGCGTCGCCGTGGCCCTCTTCGATGTCCTTGAGCGTTTGCGAGCGAATCTCCAGCCGCGATTTATCTTCCGCCAGCCACAGCGTGACGCGCGTGTAAAGGTCCCAGCAAAAATAATCGAATTTCGGAGCCGCGGCGAGTGCGCGCACTTCATCCAGCGTCTTCGGTTCTAGGTGCAGAAATCCGAGGACCGCGTCCGCCACCTGCACGCCCGTGTTGTCGATGTAGTTTTGCACCTCTACGCGGCGCCCGGCATAGCGAAGGATCCGCGAGAATGTGTCGCCCAGAACGGCGTTGCGCAAGTGTCCGATGTGAGCCGCCTTGTTTGGGTTGATGCTGGTGTGTTCGACGACCGTCTTCGTCTGGACGCCCTTCGATGCCGGCGCACCTGCGCCAGCGGTTTGCTGTTCCGCCTCTGCGCACGCTGCGCGAAAAAACGCGGCGCGCTCCAAAAATAGATTCAGGTAGCCGCCGCCAGCCACCTCCACGCGCGCTACGCCTTCAATCGGCTTCAGCGAATTGGCAATCTCCTGTGCCAGCGCCCGCGGCGGTTTTTTCAGACGCTTGGCCAGCTCGAAACATACCGGCGAAGCAACTTCGCCCATTACAAGCCTGGGCGGCCGCTCGGTCGTCACTTCAACGTCTGTCTTGTAGCGCTCGCGAATATGATGTCGCAGCGCCTTGCGAATTCGCTCGTCAATCGCCTTATACACGTGGCTCCCAGTTGCTCAGAAAATCCCGCGACTATGGCAAACGATCGCCCTGCCGCCAGATTTCTCGATCAGCCGCGCTCGTCGAAAAAATAGCAGCCGATAATAGTATCAAGAAAATCCGCGCCCACGCCCAAGAGCGCTTGCCCGTAGAAGTAGTAAGGATTTGCAGTTCCTTCGCCTTGACTCAGGGTTTTACGGTCACGCCGAGTTCGTGCAAAAAGAACGCGTATATGTCGGCGGTACGTTCGATCCGCTCGTTAAGCGCAACGTCGACGTGGCCGGAGTTCACGGTGGTGCGCAGAAGAACCGGCAGGCCTGAACTGGTGGCCGCCTGCAGCCGCGCCGTCATCTTCCGCGAGTGCATGGGGTTCACGCGCGGATCGTTCGAGTTGGTCAAGAAAAGCACCGCGGGGTAAGGAGTCCCGTCTACCACGTGCTGATATGGCGAATACGCATACAGCGCGCGAAACTGAGCAGGATCCTTCACAGAACCATATTCCGTAGTGTTGAAAACTGCATTGGGGCTGAGTTCGTTACGCAGCATGTCGTAAATGCCCACCCTCGAAGCGACAGCGCGAAACAATCGGG
Source organism: uncultured Acidobacteriota bacterium (assembly GCA_963823145.1). Taxonomy (GTDB): domain Bacteria; phylum Acidobacteriota; class Terriglobia; order Acidiferrales; family UBA7541; genus Palsa-295. Next base: position 17,016 of record CAWGJZ010000002.1, on the reverse strand, counting down.
GATGTTGGGTAAGTTCCGCGCCCATCAGCAAGCCGCCATTGCTGGCGCCTTCGATGGCCAGCCGCGAGGGATTTGTGTAACCGGCGTGAATCAGATACTCGGCGCAAGCGGCAAAATCGTCGAAGACCTTTTGCTTTTTGCCGAGCATGCCCTCGCGGTGCCAATCGGCGCCGTATTCGCCGCCCCCGCGAAGATTGGCCTCGGCGAAAACGCCGCCTTGGTCCAGCCAGACGCGGATGTCCACGTTATAGCTCGGCGTCATGTTGATTGCATAGCCTCCATAGCCTGTAAGGAAGGTCGGGTTCTTGCCGTCGAGCTTTGTGCCTCTCAGTCGGATGATATTGATGGGCACCTTGGTGCCGTCTTTAGACACGGCGAACTCGCGCACCACTTCGGCGTCGCTGAAGTCGGCAGCCGGCTTCATGAATAGATCGGTACGCTCTGCCTTGCCGCGAGCCGAATCGAAACGAAACCATACGCTGGGTGTGAGATACGACTCGGTCCGATAGATCACATCGTCACCTTCCAGCGCGACCAGCCCATCCACATCCGAGATCGCCGGAACGGGAATTCGGGACACGTGCCGGCCATCCAAATCGCAATACCGGATATCGGAAGGGCCGCCCCAAATACCCAAAATGTAAAGCCGATGCGCCGTGGGCAAAATGTCTTCCACAACGTCGTCAGCCGCGGGCACGATCGTGGAAGCGTCCGCCAAGGATGGATGAGCAAGAGGCATGCGGAGAACGGTGCCGCGAGGCGAGCTTTTTTCGGAGACCAGATAGAGCGCTTGATCCTCGCCGAACATGGCGCGCGTGATTCCGTCGGAAAACTGCGTCAGCTGCGTCCATTTGCCGTCGGGTGACAGCAGAAAATGTTCATACTGCCCGCCGTCTCCATTCTCGACTGCGGCCAGAATGTAGTGTCCGTCGCTCGAGGTCAGCAGTTGTGTCTCGGCTATGCGCGGAAAATCCTTGCCCAGAGCATAGGTGTCTCCGCTGGCCCCCGTCCCGATCTTGTGAAAATAGATCTGCTGGAAGAAATCGAGATCGGCGGCAGGTCGCTCGCCGGGGCTGGGATAGCGCGTGTAATAGAAGCCGGAGTCGTCGGCATTCCAAGCCACGCTGCCGCCGGCCGTGCCGCCATTCACTCGGGGAATCACGTCCTCGAGAGGTTTTCCGGAACGCACGTCGTAAACATGCACGGTGCCATTTTCCGTTCCTCCTTCGGATAAGGAGACGGCCACGTAGCGCGAGTCAAGAGAGGGCGCGTAGAAATCGAGGACGGTGTGCCCCTTCGGATCGATCACATTGGGATCGACGATCACGCGCTCGGACTCCAGAGAAAGTTTTGAGTCGAGCGTGACCAGGAACGGCTGTTGCTTGGGAGGCTGGGATTTCAAGAAAAATACCGGTCCGTGAAGATGCTGCGGCGCGAAGTAGTCGACCGAAGTATCCGTCTTCAAGGCTGCCAGGCGATGGCGAATCAGCTCACGGCCCGGAAGCGCGTCGAGTATGCCGCGCGCGTGGGCATTCTGGGCGTCGCTCCAGGCTCGTACCGCAGGATCGTTCCAATTCTCGAGCCATTGGTAGTCGTCTTGGACCTTCACGCCGTGGTAGGTCTCGACCACGGGTCTTTTCGGAGTCGGCGGGAGCGGAGGTACTTTGTTCGCGGCCAAAAGGAAAGAATAGCTGGCCGCCAGGAAGACTAGAATGCAGACGATCGCCCGAAACAGGGATTTCCAATCCACTTTCGAATGCCGGTGCGAATATCTGTTCAAAGGTACCCTCCGTATTTCTGAATAATCCAGAAATTCCGGCCGCGCCCACTCGATCAGGCGCGCTCGTCGAGGAAATAGCAGCCGACAATAGTATCAGTTAACCCGCCCTCCTAGCCTTATGTAGCGCCATCCCTTCAGGGTGGCATCTTGCTTTTACCTCTTGCTGGTCGGCCTTTGCCGTTAAGCTGTCATCCCGCCTGCCCTGACGCAGGAAGGGAACCCGGCCGGCTTTCAGGCCGGTGTGAGGGATCTGCTGTTGTCTCTGCTTTTGCTTTTGACTGCTTGTTCTGGGAATTCAATCTCAAAAAGAATGGCGCGCCAATGTTTGACGCTCATCCTTCCTTGTGCTAAGAGACGCTTCGGGAGAGCCAAGGCATGCGCCATCGTATCCACCCGCCGTTCATCCTTTCTCTTCTGTTCGCGGCGGCTATCCTCGTCCCGACGCCTTCCCGGTCCCAAACGCGTACCGTTGCGGGTGATTTCGTGATCGAGCCGCCCACCCTGGTTTCGCTCGGTTTCGAGTGGCGCATCTCCGGAGACGACAATCGCAACGCTCGCGTGGACGTGACCTACCGCAAGAAGGGCGAGCAGCAGTGGCGAAAAGGTCTGCCTCTTCTGCGCCTGCAGCGTGAGCAAGTTTCGGGCGGAGCGCCACGCGATGGCGGTGTCCATTACTTCAACTATGTGGCTCCCAACATGTTTGCCGGCAGCCTGCTGAATCTCGAGCCCGATACGGAATACGAATGCCGCTTCGTTCTTTCCGATCCCGACGGCGTGAAAGGCAAAGCCGAAAAAACCGTGGTGGTGCGCACGCGCAAGGAACCTCAGCCCGCCGAAGGCGGGCACATTTATCACGTTTACCCGTTCGGCTACAAAGGCGCCAAGCAGCAGCCTGCCTTCACCGGCCTGCTCGCCGCGTACTACATGGGGTCCGACGAATCCGATCACTCGAATGTGATGCCGCCGCGCGTGCGCCCCGGAGACATCATCTTGGTCCACGCCGGCCTCTACAAAGACAATCGTTTTGTCTACAGTGGCTTCGATCGCACCATCGCCGCCTACGGCACGCCCTTCGACGGAACGTATTACCTCACCCAGAGCGGCACGCCTGACAAACCCATCGTCATCAAAAGCGCGGGCGACGGCGAAGTGATCTTCGATGGCGATGGTTGCCAGAATCTCTTCAACTTGATGGCCGCAAATTACAATTATTTCGAAGGCATCACTGTGCGCAACACCAATGTCGCCTTTCTGCTCGGCTACAAGAATATTGGCGGCTCCAGCGGCTTCACGCTGAAGCATTCGCGACTCGAAAATATCGGCCGCGGCGTGGAAGACGATTGGTCCGGCTCGAAGAATTTCTATATCGCGGACAACGTCTTCATCGGGCGCCACAATCCTGAGAAACTGCAAAGCTGGTGGACGCCCGCGGTCTGGGCGAAATTTCCAGGCTATCCCGCGCTAATCACTTCGGAATACGCCGTGAAAATTTACGGTCAGGGACACGTGGTCGCCTACAACTACGTCGCCAACTGGCACGACGGCATTGACATTGCCACCTACGGCGATCCCGACGGCACGCCCAATGAGTTACCGGATCGAGTGCCAATCGACATCGATTTCTATGGCAACGATTTTTACAATATGGCGGATAACTGCATGGAAGCGGATGGAGGCGCCCACAACATTCGCGTTTTTAGAAATCGCTGCTTCAATTCGGCCGGTGGCGCGCTCAGCGCGCAGCCTACGTTCGGCGGCCCGCTCTACTTCTATCAAAATCTCGTGTACGACGCGACCACCGGCGGCCCGTTGAAGCTGATCGATACGCCGGCGGGAGTGTTGATTTACCAAAACACGTTTTTCGGCCAGGGCCGCCTCATGGGCCCGGCGTCCAACATTCACTTCTTGAATAATTTGATTCTTGGCGACGGCTGGGCTGATCCCATCCTCAATCTCCGCACCTACACGAATTATTCCACTTCGGATTACAACGGTTTTCGTCCAAATCCAAATGTGGCCAATGCTTTTGAGTGGACTTCTCCCGCCTTCGAAGTCACGGCTGACTATCAGGGCAAGCTCGTCACGCGCAATTTCAAATCGCTCAAGGAATACAGCGAGGCCACCAAGCAGGACCAGCACAGCGTGCTGGTCGACTACGATATTTTCGTGAATGCGAAAATTCCGGACAAATCCGATCCGCAGCACTTCTACAATCCCGAGGATTTCGATTTCAGGTTGAAGCCGGGATCGGCAGCCGTCGATGCGGGCATTCTACTGCCGACAATCAATGACGATTTCACCGGCAAGGCTCCCGATCTGGGCGCCTACGAATTGGATCGGCCATTGCCGCATTACGGCCCGCGATCGTGGCCGGTGGGCGCACCAGATAGTTCAGCGCCAAGGTCCGTCACCGGCCCTCCGCACTAAGCGTCCGATCCGTAACGGTCAGCATCTTGCCAAAAAACCGGCAGTTTACTTTTTGGGAAGCAAAAGATTCTTAAGCACGAACGCGAGTTGTTCAGCGATACGGCCCGTTTGCGCGACGGATTCAAGCTGCCTGTAGATATCCTCCGCGTCACCCTGCTTGCGAACGCCGACAGCGCACACGACGACCACGTGATGCTCGGGATAGATTCGGTAAACCACGCGGTGGTTGCCGAACTGGTGTTTCCAATAGCCGACCAGCGAGCTGCGCAGTGGCAGCCCGTATCCTTCAGGGTCTACGGCCAGCTTCTTCTCCAAGACTTTTCGGAGTTGCTTCCGCACGCTGCCATCGAGGGATTTGATATCCGATGCGGCATCTGGCGTGTATCTGAGTTCAAAGGGAGCTTTGGAGCGCGTCTCGTCTGGCGTTGGCGCAGAAGGCGAAGGCTGTTTTCCCCCTTTGCTCATTTGCCAAAAACATCTGCTGTTGTGAGTAGTCGGCCTGCTGCAACGTCATCGTCGATGGTCTTTGACAGCGCCAGCAATCGGTCGGCGAGATCGCGATCCGCGAGAATCTCCAGAGTGGCGAGAATTGACTCACGCTCCTTCACCAAGGAATCCAAAAAGTCTTTGTCCACCAGGTACTTTGAGGGCTGGCGGCGGTTCTCCACCAAGACCACCCGGTTTGCTCTCGCTTCTTTCAGGTATGTTTTGAGCTTGCCTCGAAGGTCGGTGGCTGAGACCTTCTTAACAGCGATGGAAGTTCGTGCCATTTGAGGGCTCCTAATGTACGCTACATCTCTTTAAATGTACATTTGATAGATACGCCCTGTCAAGCGATGCTTTGCGGCTCGGGGAAGCTTGCACGGAATCGAGGATAATTACAGCGGCGAGGGGACGGGTTCAGGAACGCTCCACTCTTCTATTCGATGCAGTGCGCCGCAGTCCAAGCATTTCGTTGTCGCATAGTGAGCCGAGCAATTAGGACAGACGGCTTGCGTTTGGAACGTATCGAATCCGTTGTTGCACAGACTGCAAAGCCAATAGGGACCCATGAGCGGCGCCGCTTTACACGACGGGCAAGCAAAACCCTCGCGGCGCGGCAACTTTGCCACTCGCGATAATGCCAGCGCGTGTTGCAGCCCGCTCCAGCAATTCAAAAGAATAAAAGCCGCGAGAACTCCGAACCAGATGGATTGCGCCCACACAGCTAGTCCGATTAGTCCAGCGACGCCGATGAAGCCGATGATCGTCGCTGCCAGCAGGCTTCGCGCGCGCCCGATGCCGAACCACAGCAGCGACCGAAGAATCTGGCCGCCGTCCAGCGGATAAATCGGCAGCATATTGAAAATCAGCAAGCCAAGATTGATCAGCAAAACGGAGTGCAAAAAGTGGTACCCATTCGGCGTCGTCGTTTCCGCCCAGCCCGCCGACTTGCACGCGCGATCGAGCGCATACAAAATCGGCAGCAGCGCCACATTCACCAGCGGTCCGGCCGCCAGACTCCAAAGCGTGGCGCCCGGCCGCTGCGGAGGATCGACGTATGCCACGCCGCCAAGGGGCCACAGCACGATTTGATTTGATGTCCCGCCAACCTGCCGGCACGCCAGCGCGTGCCCAAACTCGTGAAGCATCACGATCAGAAATAGCGCGAGATATTCCAGAGCGTTCCAGGAAAGAGACGAATAGCTTGTGGCGCGGTCCTGAATTTCGTACGCCGCCACCAAAAACCACGACCAGTGCAAAAACACGTCAATCCCGGAAAAACGAAACAGGTGAAGCGAGCCTTTGCGAATGTTCATCGTATACAAGATTTATAGCACAACGCGACTCGGCGGGCGGTCCACCAGCACTAGGATTCCCGCCGTTTATGGGTCCGTATTCAGATTGGGATCCACCGAGGCCATGGGGCGTGGGAGGCGATATCGGGTTGGTCCCGGCAACTCAACACGGGCTTCGCCCTTCGCGATGAGTGGTTTGGGGGACACATTGCAATGTTCTTCCAGGCATAACCTCAGGCGCTCGGCAAAGACCCGAATGTTTTCGACCACGGAAACACAACCGTGGTGATCTCCCGGAATCGCATAGGCATCAACGGCCAAAGCGAGGTCGCGCCAACCCAGAGCCGGATCGTGTGTTCGGCGTTTTTCATCGCTGGCGTGAAAAACGGCGACGCGTCCTGGATAGAGTCTCGGAAGATAGCCCTTTATCAAGTACAAGTAGTGCAACCGAACCCTTTCCCCTGTCCATCCCCCTCCGAGATCATTTTCCGCGGCCTGTTCCGATGATCCGTCGTCTGATCGGTGCCACAGGCGTCGAATCGATGACTGCGCGACTCGTCGAACCCGCCCGAAATTTCGAAATAACAATCGAATTTTCTGCCAACGGGATAGCTCTTCAAAGACCATGAATTGGCGGTAGAGCCCGTAAGAGCACTCTAACTCACGACGCTGGCTCAAATTCAGGCCACGAGCAGCCAGATGCAGGATCCTGCGTAGCGGCCTCAATCCTGGCTCAAGTGCTGCCGTCTCAACGAGAACAGCCAATCGCACTTCTTCACCCTGGGCTCGGAGCTGCTGTGCCATTTCGAGGGCTATCAACCCACCATTGCAATGGCCTCCCAACAGATACGGACCGTGAGGCTGGGCCTCGCGGAGAAAATGCAGATATCGCTCGGCCATCGATTCCACACTCAGCGGCAGATCATCGCCGGGCGGCAGTGGGTGCAGCACGTAGAAGGGTTGATCGTGCCCCAGAAGGGGAGCGAGCGTCCGACAATAAAGGCCCCAGCCGCTAAACTGACCGTGCAGAAAAAAGAACGGCGTCTTCGACTCGTCGCCGGGTTGCAATCGCTCCAGAGGCGAAAAACTTTGAGTATCCGAATGCAGTGCGATGACCCTTGCCAGCTCCTCCACCGTCCGGGTATTCAGTAACGTTGAGATCGGGACTCGTCGCCCGAGGCGCAATTCGATTTCGGTCATTAGGCACGCAGCCGAGAGGGAATCTCCGCCGACCTCCACGAAGTCGTCGTTAATGCCCACGCGCTCGATGCCGAGGATCTCCTGCCATAATCTGCAAAGGAATTCTTCCTCTGCATTCCGGGGAGGGACGTAGACGCGATGGGCTGCCGGTGGGGGCAGAGCCTGATAGTCGACCTTGCCGTGAGAATTCACTGGAATTGAATCCAGTGCCACAAAAACGGGAGGTACCATGTGTTCGGGAAGAAGTTTGCCGAGAGCGCCCCGCAACGCAAGCGTCGATGGCCCCGGGATGGTTGCCGACACAACATAGCCAACCAGGGCTGGTTCACCGCGGCTATTTTGCCGCGCGATTACAACGGCATCCCTCACGTCATCGACCTTGCGGAGCGCATCTTCCACTTCCGCCAGTTCCACTCGATTACCGCGAATCTTAACTTGCCGGTCCTTGCGACCAAGGCAATAGAGGCAGCCGTCATCCGTAAGCCGTCCGAGGTCGCCGGTTCGATAAATTCGGGCTCCAGTGCCCGCAGGATCAGGAATGAAAGCGGTGCGCGTCAGATCTGGCCGACCCCAATAGCAGACGGCTAGGTAATGACTCCGGATTGCGATTTCACCGACTCTGCCGGTCTCGACTTCTCGACCGTCGTCATCCAAGAGCAGAACGTCCTTGCCCCACGTCGGATAGCCGGCAGGAATCATCTTTTCGTCGATCGCCGTGCCATGGCTCGCGAAAAATTCCCGGAAAGGTCCAACTTCCGTCGCTCCAAACGAAGCCACGAACGTGCACGTCTCACTGAAGTACCTTTCGAATAGCTCAAAATCGTGAAGCGTAACCGTCTCACCTCCGAGCCGAAGTATTCGGAGGTCGGGGAATTGCTCCTTGTGTGACAAGCTCTGGACTAATGCGCGGAAAATCGAAGGGCTGGAATGGTAGATCGTAATTCGTTCGTCATGAAGCCAAGCGGCAAGTCCCTTGGGGCCTTCCTTCCGAAACTGAAACGGGCACGCCGAAGCGCCATTCAGCAAAGCGCTGAGCGTAATTACGAGGGACTGTGAACTCGTGCGAGCGGAGACCATGCAGACCCTGTCCGACGCCGAAAGCCCCACTCCGTGTCCGTATACGAGGCCCCATACGAGGAGATTGCGTTGGCTCTGGAGGACACCCTTCGGTTCACCGGTCGAACCCGAAGTGTAAACGATACACGCGGGCGCGTCCGCGGGAATGGCAAGCCCAATATTCTCATCAGAGACGGTAGCGGGAATCGTCTCAATGACGAGCGCTTCCCTTTCGGACAAACGGCCCGCAATTTCAGAATTCTCCACGTCCGTGATGACGAGCGTGGCTTCCACATGATTCAACAATTGCAAATTCCGCGTCTGTGGATGCGCCGGATCGAGCAGCACGAAAACCTTGCCGGCTTTCAGAATGCCGATTATCGCGGCGATCGTGTCAGCGTCATCCGAAGCGAGAATGGCGATGTGTTGTGATCCCGTGCCGCATCGCTGCACAATCTCGCGCGCAATCCGGTTCGCGGCCTGGTTTAGCTCTCTGTAAGTCAGGGCAGTGCGATGGGTTCTTAGTGCGGGCCGTTCGGGGTATTTGCGGACTTGTTCCTCGAAACGAGCGCAGACGGCTTGTTCGATCTCACGCTCGTCGAACCCGGCATACTTGGTATTCGAGTCTCGAACTTCAGTCCGGACCGAAGACGAGGTCGTCCACATTTTGGAAAAACGCCTCCAGCCAGAAACAACGACCGCTATGGTGTTGGCTTAAACTGCAATTCTCGATCCGAACCGTGGATCGGGCAAACTAATGACACAGCTAGAGTTACGGTCGCCTTGGGCTTTGAGAAGGTAGGGACTTGTCCCCAAAATGGAAATAATTGTCTCTGAACTGTAACCGTTCGGTTAGCTAGCGTTCCCGCGCCGACGATTCGCTTCGTCGAGCGAATCTTGATGCCTCTCACTCGGGAAGTCTGCCCATACCCATTTGGAAATGAAACGGAAGACAGATTGGACAAAACCATGGCAACCACTCCACAGAGCCCTGGCAGAAAACGCAGGATCGTCTCTAGAAATGGCGTTAATCGACGCACTACGAGTCATGAAAGCTTTCTCCATTTCCAGGCTGAGGCAGGACAACCGAAGCGCAAGCTACGTCGCCGAAGACGAGGCTACGTGCTCGGACCGAAATCCTATCCCGATGATGCGTGCCGGTATGCGCCGCAGGACCGGCATTTGGCGAAATAATTTGAGTGGAAGCGGCAGCGACTGAATTTTAGTCGTGCTTTTCAACGTGGGCGTGATCACTCGATTCTGAATCAAGATTTGGAGGCCTTGCGTCGCGCGTGTTGGAAACATGCGGCGCCGCTGAAACTTTTCGAGATGGCGTTCCGTCGCGGAATTGCTGCGGAGCGGCTCGGCAAGAATATTGGCGGCGGCCACCGCGTCTTGTATGGCCAGGTTGATCCCCACACCGCCGATGGGAGACATCGCGTGAGCCGCATCTCCGATGCACAGCAATCCCGGACGATACCATTGCCGCAAGCGGTCCACGGCGACAGCCAATAGTTTGATGTCGTCCCAATCCTTTAGTTCGTTCACTCGATCGGCGAGAAATGGTGCGAGACCGGCGATCCCGTCGCGAAAACTTGCGAGACCTTTCTGGCGCAACGCATCGAACCCTCCCTTGGGAATGAGGAACGCGCATTGCCAATATTCATCGCGATCCAGCATCACAAGAAATTTCCCGGCGTCGACGCGGCCGAGAGCCTGGCCCGGATCGCCGGGCTTGCGCGAAATGCGCATCCACAGCACATCGATGGGAGCGCCGAGCTGCATCACCTCAAGCCCGGCCTTTTCGCGAAGGATCGAGTGGCGCCCGTCAGCAGCGACCGTGAGATCGGCGCGAATTTCGATCCCGCCGCGTTTCGTCTTTGCGAGAAGGCCTCGGATTTTCCCATCATCTTCAATCAGATCGAAAGCCTCGGATTCCATTCGGAGATGAAAGCCGGGATAGCGCTGCGCCGCTTCAGCCACAAAATTCAAAAAATCCCACTGCGGCATCAGCGCAACGAATTTGCAATGCGTCCGCAGATGCGAGAGATCGGCTATCGGGACCTCGTAAGGCCCGATATATCCCGATAGTTGGCGGATTTCCTGATGCTTGCGCTTAAGAAATCCTTCGAGTAATCCCAGTTCGTATAGAACCTCGAGCGTCGAAGGGTGTACAGTGTCGCCGCGAAAATCGCGCAAAAAGTCGGGATGTTTTTCGAGGACTACCACTTCGATTCCCGCGCGCGCCAGAAGAAAGCCGAGCATCATGCCGGCAGGTCCGCCCCCCGCGATGCAGCATCGCGTCGTTATTTTTTTGGAGTCTTCGGATTCAGCTGGCAGTACCATCGCTCTCTACGAAAGTCTACCTGAACGCACGCAAATACAAATCACGCGCTTTTTCCCGCACGAAAAGCTTCGAGATTGAAACAATATTCGAACGAGTTCGAAACATTTGAGGGTCGGAAAACGACTGGAAGGCCCTACTTCAACGCTGCTTCGGCGACCGGCTGGGCCTCGGAAGGTTTGGGTGGGGGGGAACCGCGACCCAGCCGCATCGGCGAATGCACGCACTCTAGCAGACGATTCCCCGCGCCCGTTCGTCGAATTATCGATTGGAATGATTTGTCTTCTGAATCCTCGTAACCGATTGATTCATGGCGTGTTCCCCTGCGGCGTTTACAAAACTTTAATATTCAAATTCGCTATTTTCCCTTGCGCTTCTGTCGGCGTAGGAATTCTTCAAAAGAATCCTGGCTCGCCAAGCGGTGCAGCAGCGCGCGCCGCCGCGCCGCCGAAATCGGTTTTTTGAACAATTTTCGCCGCGCGGCGCCGAGCTCTTCGATCCAGCGTTCGTACTCGTCGCCGAACTGCCGCTCGATCTGTTTTCGCAAGCGCTGCGCGAGAGCGGGGCTGTGGCCGCCGGTGGAGATGGCGATTTGCAGCGCGCCGCGGCGGACCACCGAGCCGTAGTAGAAATCGCAATGCGCGGGGTCGTCGACCACGTTGCACAAAACTCGGCGGCGACGCGCTGCGCGAAAAATGCGGGCGTGAAGCGCGGGCGAGGAAGTGGCGGCCACGGCGAGGAAAATGTCCTTCAAATCGGAAGGGCGGAATTTGCGCGCGTCCCAACGGATTTTTCCGGCGCGGGCCCAAGTGCGAACGCGTTCCGTGGCGGCGGGCGCTACCACGCGAACTTTCGCCTCTGCTTGAATCAGGCTTTCGATTTTTTCCTCGGCGACTTGCCCGGCTCCGATGACCAGGCAGCGACGTCCAGTGAGTTTCAGAAAGGCAGGAAAGAGAGGCATCGCTTAAATTCCTTGCTGATTTGCCGATCTTTCGAGTTTGACGCATATTCGCATCGCGGGTTCACGCGGTTTCGCCGCGGACCAGGTCGTCGTAGGTCTCGCGTTTTCGGGCGACGCGGAAACGGCGGCCCTCGACGAGAACCTCGGCGGCGCGGCGGCGTGCATTGTAATTCGATGATTGCGCGAAGCTATAGGCTCCCGCCGCCCAGATGACGAGAAGATCGCCGGGCCGAACAGGGGCGAGCGGCCAATCGCGGAGAAAAAAGTCTCCGGACTCGCAGACGGGGCCCACAACGTCCACCCGAATTTCCCTGGCGGCCGAGGAACTGCGAATCGCCGGTGTGATGGGATGAGTGGCGCCGTAAAGGGCTGGGCGAATCAAGTCGTTCATCGCTGCGTCCACCACCACGAAAGTCTTGCCGCGATTCTGCTTCACATAGAGCACGCGGGCCAGGAGAACGCCCGAAGGTCCGACAAGGGTACGTCCCGGTTCGACGAGCAAGGTGCAGCCGAGCGGCCGGACGATCTTTGAAAGCGCTTTTGCGTATTTCTCCGGCGCCAGGGGCGACTCATCCGTGTAGCGGATGCCGAGTCCGCCGCCGATATCGAGGTAGCTGAGGCGAATGCCCTGGCCCGCGAGATCGCGGACATAAGAGGCAAGGCGCGTCAGAGCGCGGCGATAAGGAGACATGCTAAAGATTTGGGAACCGAGATGCGCGCTGATGCCGCGCCACGCGAGCCAGCGAGAGCTTTTGTGCGCGAGATAAAGGCGGCGCGCTTCCAGCCAATCGATGCCGAATTTGTGGTGGTGAGCGCCGGTGGCGATGTGGGGATGACCGCCAGCCATGACGTCGGGGTTTACGCGAATCGCTGCCGGCGGGCGGCTGCCGACTCCGGACGAATGGCGCGCGGATTCACTTAGAAGCAACTCAAGCTCGGCGCCGGACTCGATGTTGAAAAGAAGGATTCCGCCCTTCTCGGTGCGGCTGGCGCGATAGCGGAGGGCGGCGCGGATTTCGTCGCGCGTTTTGCCGACGCCGGAAAAGACGATGCGCGCTCCCCGAACGCCGATACGCCGCAGACGGTCGAGTTCGCCGCCTGAGACGATGTCAAAACCGCTGCCGAGATTCGCGAGGACGCGCAAAACCGAAAGATTGGAGTTCGCTTTCACTGCGTAGCAGAGCCGATGCGGCAGTGAGCCGAAGGCGCGGTCAAGGCGGCGATACGCGGCTTCGATGCTCGCGCGACTGTAGACGTATGTGGGAGTGCCGACTACGTCCGCAAGGCGAATGAGAGCGACGCCCTCGCAATGCAGAACCTGGCTTTGCCGAGATGCGGCGCGCTGGTAGGCAAAGAATGGCGTGTGATCGGTTGGATCAATGCGGCGCTGGATTTTGCGCTTGCGAGTTGAGCTAGAGGCAGGCGTCATTTGGGTGCGCAAGCTTCTGACGCGTGATAGCGTGCAAAAATCATGGGTAGCATCATACAAAGTCCGGCGCGAAAAGCCACTTCAGGGATCAGTAGTGTCCCAGGTTTGGATTCTGTTGCTGACCCTGGAAGAACGCGGCTTATGCTTCCGCTACGACAGTGCCACCATGTCTACTCTGCTTGCGCGTCAGGAAGTATGCCAGCAGAGTCAACGCGCCCACCGCGCTGACCACCGCGTCAATTCCCGGCAAGCCCCTTGGTCCCCACTTGTCACCGCCCCATCCGTCTAGCCTGATCATATAGAGCACCGGGACGTTCCCGAGCGAATTGATAATCGAGTACCGTCCGCTGCCGCTCTTGCCCGACTGTCCAAGGAACTCCAGCACCACGGCCGTAAAGTATGCATACCCGGCCCCGGTTGTGAACAAATAGAGAGTCACTCCCAGGTAGTACGTCGCCGGCCGCAATGGTCCTAGCCACATCATGGCGAGGGTTGCAGCATTTAGCAGACCTACCAACAGGTAAACCACTGGCGCCCGGCTCCTAGCGGGAATCAAGGCCGCTGCTAGCGATCCGGCGTCCATCAGCACAGCGCCCCCGAAGCCGTTCATCCAGGCCACATGCGCCCCATTTACTCCATAGGACTTCGCCACACCCGTGATCAAGCCCAGTGCCGCTCCGCTATTCATTGGAAACACTATGCAGAGCGTGTAGGGGACAGCGTTCCAGCGCCAAAATGTCGCCACGAACTCCCGCCCGATCCGCCGCCGCGTCTCCGCGAAGGTCTGGCCGCCTAACACCTCCTGCTGCGGCGCGGCGAAAGCTGCCAGAGCTGGCAACGCAATCATTGCGCCGGCTGCCAGCGCTAGCAGACCGCCCCGTCCTGTATCGCTCAGTGGGATCAGCACCAGTGCTGCCAGCGCCCCAAACGCTAACGATCCGCCTTGGTAAAAACTCCCAGCAGTGCGCCGCGTACGTTCGGAGCGGAGTTCGCCCATCATCCCGCCGCAGCTCGACACCGCCAGTTGGGAGCAGCACGCCGCGAGAAACATCAGAACGAGCGCAGAGGTCGAACGTAAATTGTTTTCGGACAGTGAAGCCGCCATCAACACGCCGGAGCTCACGCCGCCGATCAGCAGCCACGTCCGCCGCTTCACCAGGAAATCTGTCAGCGGACTCCAGATGAATAAATCATCGTCGGCAGCGCTAGCAAAAAGATCAGGCGCGACTGCTCCCCTGATCCTATTCCCCGCTGGCTCAACATGTAGGCGATCACGCCGCCCTGGATGATGCCGTTAGCCGTCACCGCGGTCGGTGCGATCAGCAGCGCAAACAGCCATGGTCTGCCACCAGTTCCCTGATCTTTCGGCGCCGATCTCGGCACATACTCTTCGCCGACCGCGTCGATCTCACTCATCCCTGGAATCTACCATGGAAGCTTCACGCCCGATCGCAGATCGCGAACCTCCCGGCCACACGCGGAACGATGGCCTGGATCAGGATGTGGGGCGCGACTTTTGGATTGGGATTTGTGATTGTCGAAAATAGTCGCTGCCCATGGGCGCCCCAGATTTGCTTCGCGTTGGGCGGGGTGTATAGTGGGTCGCTCAAGGCAGGCCTCGCTGTGAGGTAGATTCCATGAAAATGCGCGCAAGAGGAAACGGGAATCGCAGATTCCTGGTGGTCATGCTGTGGGTTCTGGCGGCGTTGGGATGGATGGGCGCCGGAGATGCGCGGGGGCAGGAAGCGCTTTCGAAGGTGGAAGTGGTATCGGCAGACACGGAGCGCGTCACGCCGGGGGGGGCGAAGTTCACGGTTCCCACGGGGTGGTCGACTCGATGGGGAAAGACCTGGTGGTGCTGGAGCCGCCGGAGGGTGATACGCACGTCGCGATTGCGGACTCTCAGGCGGCGGACGCAAAAGCCGCGGTGACGGCGGCGTGGGCGGCTTACAAACCTGATGCCAAGCGGCCGGTGAAGCTGGTGACACCGCGGCCGGCGCGCGAAGGGTGGGACGAGCGGCAGGTCTTTGATTACGAGACTTCGCCGAACGAGCGGGCAGTTGTCACGGCAATTGCATTGCGGGCTGGGAGCACGTGGACGGTGGTCATTCTGGACGGAAGCGAACCAACGGTCGAGAAGCGGAGCGCACCGCTTGGGACGATCATCCAAAGCCTGCGTCCCAAGAGCTATCAGCGCGAGTCCTTTGCCGGGCGCAAAGCGCAGCCGCTGGATGCCGCGCACATCGGTCAGCTCAAGGCGTTCGTCGAATCGTCCATGAAGGAACTGGGGGTGCCGGGCGTCGGGATAGCGCTTGTTGACGGCGGCAAGGTCGTTTACGCGGGCGGGTTTGGCGTGCGCGAACTCGGCAAGCCGGAGCGTGTGGACGAAAACACGCTGTTTATGGCGGCGTCGAATACGAAGGGGATGACCACGCTGCTGCTCTCGGAGCTGGTGGATGAGAAAAAGCTCATATGGGATCAGCCGGTGATCGAGGTCTATCCCAGCTTCAAGCTCGGCGATGCGGCGACGACGAAAAAGGTTCTGGTCAAGAATCTGATTTGTGCGTGCACGGGGCTGCCGCGGCAGGATCTGGAATGGCTCTTCGAGTTTAAGAACGCAACACCGGAATCCGAACTCAAGTTGCTCGGGACGATGCAGCCGACCAGCAAGTTCGGAGAAGTCTTTCAATACAGCAATCTGATGGCAGCGGCCGCGGGATACATTGGCGCGCACCTGGTGTACCCGGATCGGGATTTGGGGGCGGCCTACGACGAGGCCATGCAGCAACGGATTTTCGGTCCGTTGGGAATGAAGTCAACAACATTCGACTACGCGCGCGCCCTGGCAGGGAATCATGCGACCCCGCATGGGGACGATGTAGACGGCAAGACCGGCGTGGCCAGCATGGCGTTCAACTATTCGATTTTTCCGGCGCGTCCGGCGGGCGGAGTGTGGACCTCGGCGGCGGATTTAATCCGTTACGTGCAGCTTGAACTGGCGCAGGGGAAACTGCCCGATGGCACGCGGCTCGTGTCGCCGGAGAATTTGCTGATGCGCCGCGCGCCCCAGGTTTCGCTCGGCGAAGATGCGACTTATGGGATGGGCCTGTTGTGATCCGGAAATACGGGATTCCGGTAGTAAGTCATGGCGGCAGCATGGCGGGATTCAAAAGCAACTGCTACTTGCTGCCGGAATCAGGGATTGGCGCGGTGATTTTGACCAATTCGGATAACGGAGAAATGCTGCTGGGGCCGTTTTCGCGGCGATTGCTGGAGGTGGTCTTCGACGGGAAACCGGAAGCGGAAGGAGACGTCGCGGCGCAAGCAGCGAGGCACAAGGCGGAACTGGCCAAGGAACGCGAACGGCTGGTCGTGCCAGCGTCGCCAGATCAGGTGGCCAGGCTGGCAAAGAAGTATATGTCCAAGGAGTTGGGTGAGATTGATGTGGTGAGCAAGAACGGCGCGACGGTGTTTGATTTTGGGGAATGGAAAAGCTCTGTGGCATCGCGGAGGAATGACGACGGGACTATTTCGTTTATTACGATCGATCCGACGAACGACGGGTTTGAGTTTGTGGTGGGAGAGAGAGCGGGTAAGAGAACGCTCACGATTCGTGATGGGCAGCATGAGTATGTATTTACCGAAGTGGCGTGATTGTGGCCTGATTTTCTTCAACTTCGCGTGATGCGATACTTAAAGCCGAATCGGTGTTGGGAAATCATGGTGGGTGGCGCACTCTTCCGGCCGTTTCGGAAGGGTGCGGACGTTCGAATGCGAACGGTCAAGATGCCACCCTGAAGGGGTGGCGTTACACGGGCACGATGATTGTCACGGGCGGGGGCTGAACGGCATCGGCCAGAAGGAAGAACGAGGGAAGTGGAGCGGAAGGGTCGCGCGGGTGAAGCGGCGCGAGAGGTGGGCGCTGCGCGCCGATCGTTTATGTCGGAGCCCATTCGCTTCGCTGAGGATGAACTGGAAGCTCCGACCCCTAAATTCGGCCACCACCGCACCCTTCGCAAACGGCGGCGCGAGGGATGCCGC